>NZ_CM147919.1:0-3246443 GCF_055809665.1 Aeromicrobium sp. 10G20-16
CCGCCTCGGCGAGGCCGGGGTCGACCTGTTCCTCACCGACTCCACCAACGCCGACGTGCCGGGATTCACCGTCTCCGAGCGCAACATCGTCCCGGCCATCGACAACGTGTTCGCCACCAGCACCAAGCGCATCATCGTCGCGTCCTTCGCCTCGCACATCCACCGCGTGCAGGCGGTGCTCGACGCGGCCGAGAAGCACGGCCGCAAGGTCGCCTACGTCGGCCGGTCGATGGTCCGCAACATGCAGATCGCCCGTGCAGCTCGGCTACCTGCATGTGCCCGACGGTGTGGTGGTCGACAAGATCGACGCGGCGCCGCCGCACAAGATGGTGCTGATGTCGACCGGTTCGCAGGGTGAGCCGATGGCCGCGCTGTCGCGCATGGCCAACAACAGCCACCAGCAGGTGAGCCTCGAACCGGGCGACACCGTCCTCATGGCCTCGTCGTTGATCCCGGGCAACGAGAACGCCATCTACCGCGTCATCGACGGGCTCACCAAGCTCGGCGCCCGCGTCGTGCACAAGGGCAACGCGCTGGTGCACGTGTCGGGTCACGCGTCGGCCGGTGAGCTGCTGTACTGCTACAACATCGTGCAGCCGTCGAACGTGCTGCCGGTGCACGGCGAGATCCGTCACCTGCACGCCAACGGCGCTCTGGCCACCCAGACGGGCGTGCCCAACGTGCTGCTGGCCGAGGACGGCTACGTCATCGACCTGATCGACGGCCACGCCTCGATCACGGGCGCGGTCGACTGCGGCTACGTGTACGTCGACGGCTCGTCGGTCGGCGACGTCACCGACACCGACCTCAAGGATCGCCGCATGCTCGGCGAGGAGGGGTTCGTCTCGGTCGTGGTGGTCATCGACTCCACCAACGGAAAGATCCTCAGCGGGCCGGAGATCCACGCCCGCGGCATCGCCGAGGAGGAGTCGGCCTTCGACGAGATCTACCCCAAGATCGTCCAGGCGCTCGAGCAGGCGATGGCCGACGGCACCCGCGACACCGGCCAGCTGCAGCAGGTCGTGCGGCGGGTCCTCGGCTCGTACGTCGGGCGGCGTCTGCGTCGCCGACCGATGATCCTGCCGGTGGTCATCGAGGCCTGAGCGGCGGCTCGCCCACAGATGTAACACGCTTTCGTTCACCCGTTAACCGACTCGAAACAGCGCCACCACAGGCTGGAACGTGACGGGGATGCTCCCGCTGAATCGTCCGGGAGGTGGGCCAGGTGCACGATCAGGTCGGCCTTGCGGGGGAGCAGCTCTCCAAGGGTGGGGTTTGCGCAACGCCACCCCGTCGCGTCGGGCTCGCCGGGCCCCTCGTCGGCACCGTGGGGGTTTCGGGTCCTCCGGTGCCGGGCGAGGGGGCCCGGTGAACCGTCCGCTGATCCTCGCGGTCCGCGGGTCGGAGTCCAGCGGCGCACGCGCCTGTGTCGCACGGCTGGTCAACGCCGTGCGACGGGAGGCCGGTGACCTGCAGGTTCAGGACGCATTCCTCGACGTCGAGGAACCGTCGGTCGCTGAGGTGCTGACCCAGACGGCCGGGCCCCGCACCGTCGTGCCGCTGACGCTGCACATGGACGGGCTGGTGGAGTCGGCCGTGGTCGCGCCCGCCGCCGGCCACTCGCACGTCACCGTCACGCCCACGCTGGGTCCGGACTGGGTGCTGGCCGAGATCGGGGTGCAGCGACTCATCGAGACCGGAGCACGTTCCGACGACGCCATCGTGCTGGCCGCCGACGCGGTCTCGACCCAGCGAGCGGTCACCGACATCGGCAAGGCCGCCCGGTACCTCAGCGCCGTGTGGGGCGGTCGGGTGCACGTCGGCCTGCTCGGCGGCCCTGACACGCCGCTGCCCGAGGCGCTCGACATCGCCCGGGCGTACGGTCACCGTACCGGTGGGCCGCGGCCGGGTCGGGTCATCGTCTCGTCGTACCTGTTGACCGAGGGGGAGGCGCACGACCATCTGGCTGCGTGCGGGGCCGACCTGGTGACCCGGCCGCTCCTCGACGGCGCTCCCGACCCCCGTCTGGTGTCGCTGGTGGTGTCGCGTGGCCGCTCGCGTTCGGCGTCGCCCACCTACGCTCCATCCTGAGGGGCCGAGGGCGACTGGCGGCCCCTGAGGCTCGATCACCCCTGTCACACCCGTCACCCCCGTCACGGCGTGGGGTGCGTGCCAACCCTGACCTCGTGGATTAGCCTTCAGCACATGGCGACCCGTACGTCTTCCCCGCCGCGCAAGCGGCCGTCCGGCAGCCAGGCCCGCAAGAAGCCTGCTGCGAAGCGCAAGCCCCAGGCACGCAGGCCTGCGGCTCGTCGCCCCGCGGCCCGCAGCGGTCCCGGCCTCATCCCCACGATCGTGGCGGGCCTGGTGCGCGCCGTGGCCGCGCTCTGGCTCGGCATCGCCGGCCTGATCGGCGGCATCGCGCGCAGCATCGGCTCAGGCGCCGGCGACATCGATCCGGAGCAGCGCCGTGACGGTGTCGGCTTCGCGATCCTCGGCCTGGCCCTGATCGTCGCCGGCGCGGTCTGGTGGAACGTGTCCGGCGCGTTCGCCGGCGCCATTCGGGGCCTGACCGCAGGAACCGTGGGTGTGCTCGCGTGGGCGGTCCCGCTCGTCCTCGTGGTCGTCGCCTGGCGCACCTTGCGCCATCCCGACACCAACGGTCCCGTCGGCCGTCAGATCACCGGTTGGACGATGGTGGCCGGGGGAGTCCTCGGCCTGGTGCACCTCTCGCACGGCGTTCCCCGTCCGAGCGACCAGGACACAGCGGCGATGCGCGAGGCCGGAGGAGCCATCGGCTACCTGTTCTCGGCCGTGCTCATCGACCTGCTCAAGACTCCGTACATCGTGGCGCCCCTGCTGGTGCTCGTGGTCGCCTTCGGCGTCCTGATCATCACCGGCACGCCGGTGTACGCAGTTCCCGGCCGTCTGGCCGAGCTGCGCGACCTGGCACTGGGCCGGCACCACGACGAGACGCCGGATCCGGCCGACGACAAGACCGACAAGGACGCCGTGCGCCGCCGGCACCCCAAGACGGTCGTCGTCACCGACGAGCCGTTCGACAACCCGCTGGTCGAGGGACCTGACGACGAGCAGGCTCCCGTCGCGCCCCCCAAGCCGCGCAAGCCGGTCGCCCCGGTCGCAGGATCGGCGGCCGAGGGGGAGGACACCTCGGAGACCGAGCTGCCGCCCATGGATCCCATCCCGCAACGGGTCGAGCAGCTGAGCCTCGGTGACGTCACCTACACGTTGCCCGACAGCACGGCACTGCGCGAGGGGACGCCGCACAAGGCTCGTTCCTCGGCCTCCGACGAGGTCGTCGATCGGCTCACCGAGGTGCTGGAGCAGTTCCAGATCGACGCGTCGGTCACCGGCTACACCCGCGGCCCGACGGTCACGCGCTACGAGGTCGAGCTCGGCCCTGCGGTCAAGGTCGAGAAGGTCACCGCCCTCAGCAAGAACATCGCGTACGCCGTGGCGTCCAACGAGGTGCGCATCCTCAGCCCGATCCCGGGCAAGTCCGCCATCGGCGTGGAGATCCCGAACGTCGACAAGGAGATGGTCAGCCTCGGCGACGTGCTGCGGTCGGCCAAGGCTCGCAGCGACCACCACCCGATGGTGATCGGGCTGGGCAAGGACGTCGAGGGCGGCTACGTCGTGGCCAACCTCGCCAAGATGCCGCACCTGCTGGTCGCCGGTGCCACGGGCTCGGGCAAGAGCTCGTTCGTCAACTCGATGATCGCGTCGATCCTCATGCGCTCGACGCCCGAGGAGGTGCGCATGATCATGGTCGACCCGAAGCGGGTCGAGCTGACCGCGTACGAGGGCGTCCCGCACCTGATCACGCCGATCATCACCAACCCCAAGAAGGCCGCCGAGGCGCTGCAGTGGGTCGTGCGCGAGATGGACATGCGCTATGACGACCTCGCCAACTTCGGCTTCCGTCACATCGACGACTTCAACACCGCAGTGCGTGCCGGCAAGGTCAACCTGCCGGCGGGTAGCGAGCGCGTGCTCGCCCCGTACCCGTACCTGCTCGTGGTGGTCGACGAGCTCGCCGACCTGATGATGGTGGCTCCGCGCGACGTCGAGGACTCCATCGTCCGCATCACCCAGCTGGCGCGAGCCGCCGGCATCCACCTGGTGCTCGCGACACAGCGCCCGAGCGTGGACGTGGTGACCGGTCTGATCAAGGCCAACGTGCCCAGCCGGTTGGCGTTCGCCACGTCGTCGCTGGCCGACAGCCGCGTCATCCTCGACCAGCCCGGCGCCGAGAAGCTGGTCGGTCAGGGCGACGGCCTCTTCCTGCCGATGGGTGCCAACAAGTCCATGCGCATGCAGGGTGCGTGGATCACCGAGGCCGAGATCCACACCATCGTCGATCACTGCAAGAACCAGCTGCAGCCCACGTACCGCGAGGACGTGACGGCCCCGCAGACCTCCAAGCGGGAGCTGGACGACGACATCGGCGACGATCTCGACCTGGTGATCCAGGCCGTCGAGCTGGTCGTCACCACCCAGTTCGGCTCGACCTCCATGCTGCAGCGCAAGCTGCGCGTCGGCTTCGCCAAGGCGGGTCGTCTCATGGACATCATGGAGAGCCGCGGTGTGGTCGGCCCGAGCGAGGGTTCCAAGGCACGTGACGTGCTGATCAAGCCCGACGAGCTCGACCAGGTGCTGGCGAGTATCCAGAGCGGGTGAGCACCATGACCCAGCCACCCGACACCGCCCCTGATGATCACGGGCCAGCCGATCGTGCAGTGGGCGATCGTGAAGGGGGGAATCGAGATCGCGCGGACCGAGCCGGGCTCGACCGCCCGTTCGAGATCCGCCGACGGATCTGGCTGTTCGTGCTGCTGATGCTGCTGTCCTGGGCGCTGGCGGGCGGCTACGGGTTCGTCGCGTCCGACCGGGACAGGCCGTACCTGTGGGCCGTCGCGGGAGCCCTGATCGTCCTGGGTCTGGTGTTCGCGAGCATGCTGCGGCAGCCCCGGACGCCGCTGTTCGTGGCTGACCTGCACGGCGTGCGCATGCTGGGCCCGTCGGGGTGGGTGGGCTTCCTCTGGCGCGAGATGGGCGACATCGCCGTCGAGCGTCGCGACGGTCTGCGGCACGGGCCGCGGGTCCGTGTGCGGGGCATGGACGACGATCGTGACCTCACCGTGTCGCTCGGACTCGGAACCACCGTGTCCCCGGCGCGTGCCGAGGTCGAGTTGGCGCGACGCAGCGAGGCTGCTTCATACTGAAGGGCACCCGACCGTCCCCGGTTCGACCCGAGAGGCCCTCATGGACCCGGCACCCGCGCCGAGCAACCTCAACATCGCCAACGCGTTGACGGTGTTGCGGATCGCCGGTGTCCCGGTGTTCGGAGTGCTGCTGCTGACCGACGGGGGTGACTCGATCTCGATGCGCGTGTGGGCGTGGGTCGCGTTCGCCGTCCTGATGGCCACGGACCGCATCGACGGTGACCTCGCTCGCCGCCACAACCTGGTCACCAACTTCGGCAAGCTGGCCGACCCGATCGCCGACAAGGCACTCACCGGGATGGCGTTCGTCGGGCTGGCCATCATCTTCAGCGACGCGAGATTCGGCTGGCTGTTCTGGCTGGTCACCGTGCTGGTGCTGCTGCGCGAGTGGGGCATCACCGCCATGCGCTTCGTGGTCAAGAAGTACGGCGTCATGCCGGCCAGCCAGGGTGGGCGCATCAAGACGACGCTGCAGGCACTCGCGCTCGGGGGGTACATCCTGCCGTTCGAGCTGTGGGACAACACCGCCTCGGACGTCCTCCGCTGGATCACGCACCTTTTGATGGTGGGTGCCGTCGCCATCACGATGGTCACCGGCGCGCAGTACGTGCGCGATGCGCGTGCGCTGCGGCGCGACTCGCTCGCCGGCCGGACATGACCGCCGGGCCGGATCCGCTCGCGGTCGAGGTCGTCGACCTGCTGCGTTCGGTGGGTGCCACGGTCGCCACGGCCGAGTCACTGACGGGGGGACTGGTCTGCGCCTCCCTGGTCGCGGTGCCCGGCGCCTCGGACGTGGTGCGCGGCGGCGTCGTGGCCTACGTGCCGGAGGTCAAGACCGGGCTTCTCGGTGTCGACCCGCAGCTCGTGGCCGAGCGCGGCACGATCGACGCCGACGTGGCCGAGGCGATGGCCGTGGGAGCCCGCGACGCCTGCGGGGCGACGTACGGGGTGGCCACCACCGGTGCCGCCGGCCCGGACCCTAGCGAGGGCCATCGACCCGGCACCGTGCACGTGGCCGTGGCCGGACCTGGTGGAAGCACCTCCCGCCTGGTCCACCTGCCCGGCGGACGCCACGAGGTGCGCCACGGCGCGGTCGCTGCAGCGCTGTCGTTGCTGGTCGCTAGGGTGGGGGAAGAAACCTGAGTCGTGCGGCGTTGAGTCGTACGTGAGCCCACTGAAGGAGCCCCGATGACCACGATGCGTCAGCTCGTCGGTGAGGTGCTCCGCGCGCGCCGGGTCGCCCAAGGTCTCACGCTGCGTGACGTCTCCGGCAAGGCCCGCGTCAGCCTCGGGTACATCTCGGAGGTCGAGCGCGGCCAGAAGGAGCCCAGCTCTCAGCTGCTCGCCGCCCTGGCCGGGGCACTGGAGGTCCCGCTGTCGCAGGTGCTGCTCGACGTCAGCGCCCTGCTCGCCGTCGAGGAAGCCGCCCAGCTGGCCAGCGTCTCGTCCATCTCGCCGGTCGGCGCGGTCGAGGCCTCCGCTGCGTGATCTGCGCCCGCACGGCACCGCATGAAGCACTCTGAGTTCTGGCTGCGCATGGAGCAGCACCTGGGATCCGGGTACGCCCGCGTGTGGGCCGACACCCAGGTCATCGGCGGGTTGGGCAGCCGGACCGTCACCGAGGCGCTCGAGGCCGGCGAGCTGCCCAAGATCGTCTGGCGGGCCGTGCATGCGCACCTGGGTCTGCCGGCCCGCGAGCGCTGAGGGCCACCTCACAGGCAGATCTTGGGGATCGTTCAGTACGTCGCCAGACGGTCGCGTCACGCTCGAGCCATGACCGACAGCGCAGATTCCGCCGACCGCCCGCGGACCCGCCGGATCGAGCCCGGCCTGACCCGTCGACTCACGATGGGCATGGGGACGCTCACCCTCGCCGGCGCCGCCTTCTTCGGCGTCGCTGCCCCGGACGCGCCCGCCGACGATCCCGGCACGTCGTCCAGCAGCTCGATCGAGTCCTGACGCCCCCCCGCTGCTCGCCAAGGAGGCCGCCCGCGGCCGACGGTGAGGGAGCGAGGAACGAGCGACCGAGGCGCGGTGGGCCGCGCGGCTCGAACGAGCGCAGGACCTCATCACGCCTCGCGTCCGAGCGGCTGTGCCGCGGCGCGACTCACGCTCCGCTGGCGCTCCCTCACGCACGACCGCAGGCGGCCGTGGTTCGGTCGGCGTGTCGCAGCGCCATCGAACAGACGTTCGCATAGTCTCGTGCACAGGTTGGACGTGCGAAGAACGACATCCACAGGCGGCTCGACGAGGGCCAACAATGTCTGAGGGTTCTTCTAGCGTCGCAGATGACCGGCCACCCACGAAGAGAACGGACCCCAGATGCCTCCCATCGAAGCCCCGCCCAAGAACGGCGCACTGAACGACAAGGCCTCCAGCGACAGGGCCTCCAGCGACAAGCTCGACAAGGCTGCCGAGAAGGCCCGCGGCGAGAAGAACAAGGCGCTCGACAACGCCATGGCGCAGATCGACCGCGCGCACGGCAAGAACGCCGTCATGCGTCTGGGTGACCGGGTCAAGGCCCCCATCGAGGTCATCCCCACCGGTGCCATGTCGCTGGACGTCGCGCTCGGCATCGGCGGGCTGCCGCGTGGCCGCGTCGTCGAGATCTACGGTCCGGAGTCCTCCGGCAAGACCACGGTGGCCCTGCACGCGGTCGCCAACGCGCAGAAGGCCGGTGGCGTGGCCGCGTTCATCGACGCCGAGCACGCGCTCGACCCCGACTACGCGCGCAAGCTGGGCGTCGACACCGACGCGCTGCTGATCAGCCAGCCCGACTCCGGTGAGCAGGCCCTCGAGATCGCCGACATGCTGATCCGCTCCGGTGCACTGGACATCATCGTGATCGACTCCGTGGCGGCCCTCGTGCCCCGCGCCGAGATCGACGGCGAGATGGGCGACAGCCACGTGGGTCTGCAGGCCCGGCTGATGAGCCAGGCACTGCGCAAGATGACCGGCGCCATCAACGGCTCGGGCACCACGGCCATCTTCATCAACCAGCTGCGCGAGAAGATCGGCGTCATGTTCGGCTCGCCCGAGACCACCACGGGCGGCAAGGCGCTGAAGTTCTACGCCTCCGTGCGCCTCGACGTCCGCCGCATCGAGACGCTCAAGGACGGCACCGACATGGTCGGCAACCGCACCCGCATCAAGGTGGTCAAGAACAAGCTGGCGCCGCCGTTCAAGCAGGCCGAGTTCGACATCATGTACGGCCAGGGCATCAGCCGTGAGGGCAGCCTGATCGACGTCGGCGTCGACGCGGGCTTCGTCCGCAAGTCGGGTGCCTGGTACACCTACGAGGGCGACCAGCTGGGCCAGGGCAAGGAGAAGGCGCGCGAGTTCCTGCGCGACAACCCCGACCTCGCCGAAGAGCTCGACCTGCGGATCAAGAAGCACCTCGGGGTCGGCATTCACGGTGCCGTCGAGCCCGAGGCCGACGATCCGGCCATCGCCGACCTCGAGCCGCCCACCGACATCGAGTTCTGAGTCGTCGTGGCGTGGGCGCAACGGCAGGCCGAGGAGATCACCGACCCGGTCGAGGCCGAGCAGGTGGCCAGGACGGTCGTGTACGACCGGCTGGCAGCCTGCGCCCGCAGCCGCAGCGATCTGGAGCAGGCACTGGCCCGCAAGGGAGTGTCTGCCCAGATCGCCACCGCAGTGCTCGACAAGTTCGAGGCAGCCGGCCTGGTCGACGATGCCGAGTTCGCCAGGTCCTGGGTGCAGCAGCGACAGGCCGGCAAGGGCCTGTCCTCACGGGCACTTGCGCAGGAGCTGCGTCACAAGGGCGTCGACGACCAGATCGCCCGTGAGGCGCTCGACGACCTCGACCCGGAGGTCGAGGTCCGGGCCGCCCACCAGCTCGTGCAGCGCAAGCTGCGCTCCATGTCGTCGCTCGCCGACGACGTCAAGACCCGGCGCCTCGTCGGCATGCTGGCCCGCAAGGGCTACGCGCCCGGGCTGGCCTTCCAGGTCGTCCGCGAGGAGCTGGGCGCTGAGCAGCAGGCCCTCGACAGCCTCTGATCCACTCGCGCTATGGATTGCGCCACTCGACGGCGCTAGCGTGACCTGAGGAGGAGCCCATGACCGAAGCGGTGGTGCTGGCAGGGACCCGCAAGGGGCTGTTCGTCGGGCGTTCCGACGCGGCGCGTACGTCGTGGACGTGGGAGCCACCAGCGTTCCCCATGGAGGAGGTCTACGCGGTGTCGGCCGACCCGTCCGGGTCGGTCCTCGTCGGCTCCAGCCATCCGGTGTTCGGCCCGGCGGTCTACCGGTCCGTCGACGCCGGTCGCACCTTCGACACCGAGTCACCCGCACTGGTGCGGTTCCCTGACGACGCCGGTGCCACGGTCGAACGCGTGTGGCAGCTGCAACCCTCGCCGTGCGACCCCGATGTCGTGTGGGCTGGAACCCAGCCGTCGGCGCTGTTCCGCTCCGACGACGGCGGCCGGTCGTTCTCGCTGGTCCGCAGCCTGTGGGATCACCCGCACCGGCCGCAGTGGCAGGCCGGTTTCGGCGGCCAGGCCATCCACACGATCGTTCCCCACCCCACCGACCCCCAGACCGTCACCGTGGCCATGTCCACCGGCGGTGTCTACCGGTCGCTCGACGGCGGCGAGTCGTGGAACCCGGCCAACACCGGCATCAGCGCGCCGTTCATGCCCGGCGAACCGCCCGAGTTCGGACAGTGCGTGCACAAGGTCGCCGTCGATGCGGCCGACTCCGACGTCATGTACGCCCAGAATCACGGAGGGGTGTTCCGCACCGACGACGCCGGCGGGTCCTGGACGTCCATCTCGGACGGCCTTCCGGCCGAGTTCGGGTTCCCGATCGTGGCGCACCCCCACACACCGGGCACGGTGTACGTGTTCCCGCTGTCGGCGGACATCCAGCGCTTCCCTCCCGAGGGCAAGCCGGCCGTGTGGCGCTCCGACGACTACGGACGCACCTGGCGCGAGACCGGTCCCGGGCTGCCGGCCGAGGCCTGGACCGCGGTGCTGCGCGATGCGTTCAGCGCCGATCGCGCAGATCCGGCCGGGTTGTACGTCGGTACGCGGCACGGCGCCATCTGGGCCAGCAACGACGCCGGGGGGACCTGGGCCGAGATCCGCACCAACCTGCCCGACGTCTGCTGCATCCGGGCAGCCGTGCTCGACTGAGCTCACTCCCGCGAGTTCGCCATCTGAGGTTACTTTCCAGTAACCTCGGGCCATGCCGTCGACTCTCGAGCTGTACAACAAGGTGACCGCGCTGCCGCAGGGCAAGCGGGTGTTCTCCGTCCTGTTCGCCCAGAAGGCGCCCTACTTCGCCTCGGCGCACATCCAGGTGCAGCAGATGCAGCCGCACCTGGGTCAGGTGGTGGTGCCCAAGCGTCGCTCCACCAAGAACCACATCGGCACCGTGCACGCCATCGCGGCCTGCAACGGTCTCGAGGCGGCCATGGGTCTGCTGGCCGAGGCCACCTGCCCGCCGGACATGCGCTGGCTGCCCAAGGGCATGGAGGTGCAGTACCTGGCCAAGTCGACCACCGACCTGACGTGCATCGCCGAGACCACGGCCGCCAACTGGGCTGCGGCCCCGGACGTGCCGGTCTCGGTACGGGCCGTCACCTCCGACGGCACCGTCACGGTGCAGGGCACCATTAACCTGTGGGTCGTGCCCCGCAAGTAGTGCCTACAGCGCGCCCGCCCCGGCGTTGACCGCAAGCGGGTCGCCAGCGGCCTTCTCGCCCACGAACTTCTTCTGCGCCAGCGTCGCGAGCCAGGTCAGCACCAGGTTCAGCACGATGTAGACCAGTGCCACCACGAACGCGGTCTGGATCGTGTTGTTGAAGGTGCGGAAGATCTCCTTGGACGCGTACGTCAGGCCCGGGGCCAGCACGGCGTAGCCGAGACTGGTGTCCTTCAGCGCGACGATCGCCTGGCTGATCAGCGACGGCAGCATCACCTTGACGGCCTGGGGGATCAAGATGATGCGCATGACCATGGTCTTGCGCATGCCGAGGGCGTACGCGGCCTCGGACTGGCCCTTGGGCACGGCGTTGATGCCGGCACGGAAGATCTCGGCGAAGACGGCGCCGTTGTAGAGGATCAGCCCGAGAACCAGAGCGAGGAACGCGTTGGTTCCTGGCTGCGCGCCGATGTAGAACCAGGTCGCGATGATGACCAGCAGCAACGGAACGGCCCGGAAGAACTCCACGAACAGCCACGCCGGCCAGCGCACGACGGCGTGATCGGACAGCTTGCCGACGCCCAGGAGCACGCCGAGAGCGAGCGCGCCCAGGATGGCGAACACGGCCGCCTGCAACGTCTTGCCGGCAGCTTCGAGCAGCAGCTGGATGATGCTGGGGGTGACGAAGGGCTCCCAGAGTGCGTACGCGAACTGCCCCTTGCGGGCCAGCTGGGCGACGACGAGTGCCACGACGGCGAGCACCCCGACGGAGGCGACGACGGTGTAGATGCGGTGCCGGGCGACCGTCTTGGGGCCGGGGGCATCGAAGAGAACGGAAGCGGGCATCAGGCGATCCTCCAGCGTCGCTCGAGCAGGCCGGCCACGGCTGAGATCAGCTCGACGATCACGACGTAGCCCAGGGCGACGCCGAAGAAGATCCAGAGCAGCTGCGAGCCGTTGTCGTTGATCAGCGCCTTGCCGAGCGCGGTGCCCTCGGCCATGCCGAAGATCGAGCACAGCGAGGTGTTCTTGGTCAGGGCGATCATCACGTTGGCCAGAGGCGGGACGACGGCGCGGAACGACTGCGGCAGCACCACGTGGCGCATGCTCTGGGTGAAGCCGAGGCCGATCGAGCGGGCCGCCTCAGCCTGACCGAGCGGAATGGAGTTGACGCCGGACCGCAACGCCTCGCACACGAAGGTGGAGGTGTACATGGTCAGCGCCAGGATGTTCATCCAGAAGTAGCCCAGCTGGATGTCCAGCTTCGGGAAACCGAACACCACGAGCAGCAGCAGGACCAGCAACGGGGTGTTGCGAAAGACCGTGACGTAGGTGGCGGCGGCACGGTCGAGGACCTTGACCGGCCCCACCCGCATGCCGGCGAGGATGGTGCCGAACACCAGCGAGAGCGCTCCGGCGACCAGCGCGAGCCGCAGCGTCAACCAGAACGCTTCCAGCAGCCGGTCGAAGTTGTCGATCAGCACCTGCACCGACGGTCACCGTCCTTCAGGGGTGGGGGAGTGGATGGGGTGACCGGGGCCGCCGCGGGCGGCCCCGGTCGTGGCCTCGGCTCAGGCGCAGGAGTCCATCGTGGGCGGGGTGGGCGTCTCGGCGCCCGACTTGCCCAGGGTGGCCTCGAAGGCCTTGGCCCAGCGGCCGTCGTCCTCGGCCTCCTTGATGGCGTCGGTCATGAACTGGCACAGCTCGGGCTTGTCCTTCGAGTAGCCCATGCCGATGCGCTCCTCGGAGAAGGGCTCGCCCACGACCTCGAGCTCGTCGGGGTTGAGAGCGGCGTAGCCGAGCAGGATCGAGCCGTCGGTGCTCATCGAGTCGACGGCGCCGTCGAGCACCTGGTCGCGGCACTGCGAGTACGTCTCGAAGCCGCGAGCCTTGGCGCCCTCGGCCTCGACGTTCTTGAGCGAGGTGGACCCGGTGACCGAGCACACCTCCTTGCCCTTGATGTCGGCGACGCTCGTGATGCCGCTGCCCTTCTTGACCAGCAGCTGCTGGCCGGTCAGGAAGTACGGTCCGGCCTGGCCGACGACCTTGCGGCGGTCGTCGGTGATCGAGTAGGACGCGAAGACGAAGTCGACGGTGCCCTGCTGCAGGAACGGCTCGCGGTTGTCCGAGATGGTCTCGACCCACTGGATCTTGTCGGGTGCGATGCCGAGCTTGGCCGCCACGATCTTGGCCATCTCGATGTCGAACCCGGTGGGCTGGTCCTGGCCGGCGGCCTTGAAGCCCAGGCCGGGCTGGTCGAACTTGACGCCGATCTTGACGGTGCCTGCGTCGGCGAGCGCCTTCATGGCGGTGCCGTCCTCGAACTGCGCCGAGGCGTCGGAGGCGACGTCGTTGTCGATCGGGTTGGCGTCCTCGACGCCGGCGCTGCCGCAGGCCCCCAGGGTGAGGGCGGCGGCGGCTGCGATGACGGCGAATCTGGTGCGCTTCATGATGTTCCTCTCAATCGGTCGTACAGATGTGTCGTGCAGGTGGCTGGGTCGCGGACGGTGATCAGTGCTTGAGGATCTTGCCGAGGAAGTCCTTGGCGCGGTCCGACGTGGGGTTGGTGAAGAACTCCTCGGGCGTGTTCTCCTCGACGATCTGTCCGTCGGCCATGAAGATCACACGATCGGCGGCGGTGCGCGCGAAGCCCATCTCGTGGGTGACGACGATCATCGTCATGCCGCCCTTGGCGAGGTCGACCATCGTGTCGAGGACCTCCTTGATCATCTCGGGGTCCAGTGCGGAGGTGGGCTCGTCGAAGAGCATGACCTTGGGCTCCATGGCCAGGGCGCGGGCGATCGCGACGCGCTGCTGCTGGCCGCCGGAGAGCTGGGCGGGGTACTTGGCGGCCTGGGCGTCGATGCCGACTCGCGTGAGCAGCTCGTGGGCCTTCTTCTCGGCGTCGGCCTTGCTGAGCCCGCGCACCTTCATCGGGCCGAGGGTCACGTTCTCTAGGATCGTCTTGTGGGCGAACAGGTTGAACGACTGGAAGACCATGCCCACGTCGGCTCGCAGCTGGGCCAGCTCCTTGCCCTCCGAGGCCAGCGGTTGGCCGTCGATGGCGATCGCACCGGAGTCGATGGTCTCGAGCCGGTTGATGGCCCGGCACAAGGTGGACTTGCCGGAACCGGAGGGTCCGATGACCACGACGACCTCGCCGGACGCGACCTCCAGCTCGATGTCCTTGAGGACGTGCAGGGCGCCGAAGTGCTTCTGGACCTGGTGCATGGACACCATGGGTGAGTCAGCCATGGTTCAACCTAGCCAGTCGGCGACGTCACGCGTGGGGAAGGCGCTCGATGAAGATGCACTGTCACCAAAACGTAACCCTCCACGTGCAGGTGATCGGGCCCGATCTGACCTCACGTCGCGCGCGAACCCGGGGTACGGTCGAGGGGTCGCATTCGCACGTCCAACCCCCAGGATCGCCCATGCCGCACGGCCCCAGGTGTCGCCCGCAGATCGCTGCCGTCATCGCCACCGCGGCGCTGGTGCTGGCCGGCTGCGGACAGGCACCCGCTGGCGACGACCAGGCCGCCGCCACGCCCGCGGCCACCACGCAGCCCACTGAGGCCAGCACCCTGGAGCCCGCAGCCACGACGGCTCCGGTGACGGTGCCGGCCCAGCTGAGGTTCACGTCCACGACCACCAGTGGCAAGCCGTTCGACGGCACGAGCCTCGCCGGCAAGCCGGCCGTCGTGTGGTTCTGGGCACCGTGGTGCCACATCTGTCAGGGCGAGGCGCCCGGGGTCGCCAAGGCCGCCCAGAGCTCGGACGTCACCTTCCTCGGCGTCGCGGCACTCGACGCCGCGCCGGCGATGAAGGGGTTCGTCGCGAAGTACGGACTGGACTTCACCAACCTGGCTGACACCAAGGCTGCGGTGTGGGCCAAGTTCGGCGTCACCTCGCAGCCGTCGTACGCCTTCATCTCGGCGTCCGGCGATGTCGAGGTCGTCTCCGGCGGCCTGTCGGCGTCCGAGCTCGGCGCGAAGATCGCCGACCTCGAGGCCAGCTGACGCCGGGAGCACTGCCGATGGACTGGTCGATCGTCTCGCTGGCGTTCGCGGCGGGACTCGTGGCGGCGCTGAACCCGTGCGGCTTCGCGATGCTGCCCGGCTACCTGACGCTCGTCGTGATCGGCGGCCGCGATCAGTCGCGCGGTGCTGCGGTGGTCCGGGCCCTCGTCGCGACAACCGTCATGGCGGTCGGCTTCCTGCTGGTGTTCGGCCTGTTCGCGCTCGCGATCGCTCCGATCTCGTTGACGGTGCAGAAGTACCTGCCGTTCGCCACGATCGTCATCGGTCTGGCTCTTGCGGTCCTCGGCGTCGTGATGCTCACCGGTCGCGAGCTGCGCTTCCTGCTGCCCAAGGTGTCGGCCGCCCCGTCTGAGTCGCTGCGCTCGATGTTCGGGTACGGCATCGCCTACGCGGTCGCGTCGTTGTCGTGCACCATCGGTCCGTTCCTGGCGGTCACCTTCTCGACGTTCCGCAGCGACTCGTTCGTCGCGGGTGTCGTGTCGTACGCCGCCTACGCGGCGGGCATGACGGTGCTGGTGGGCGTGCTGGCCGTCTCGGCGGCGGTGGCCAGCGCCGGAGCCGTCACACGGGCCCGCTCGCTGATGCCGGTCATCGGGCGCATCGGGGGCGCCGTGATGGTGCTGCTGGGCCTGTACGTGGCGTACTACGGCGTGGTCGAGGTGCGCACCAACTTCGCCGGAGCCGACCCGTCCGATCCGGTCGTCGACGCGTTCATCGCGGTCCAGACCCAGGTGAGTCGAGCGGTGGGCAACCTTCCAGGCTGGGTCTGGGCGGTGGCCGCAGTGGTGCTCGTGGTCGGTGCGGCCGCGGGCGTCCGGCGTCGGTCGGTCGAACGGTCGGTGTCCCTGTGAACGGGCCAGTCAGCGATCTGGGGCAGATGATCGCCTCGATGCGTCCGGTCCGCAGGCCGGGGGAGTACGTGTTCCTCACCGTCGACGCCGACGTCGTGGCGACGCTCGATCCCGTCATGACGTTCACCGAGGACGAGGGCACCACCGTGATCATCACCGTCGAGCAGGCGGCCGAACGCGGGTGGACGTCCGACTTCGTCGCAGCGTGGATCACGTTGCAGGTGCACAGCGCCTTGGCGGCGGTGGGCCTGACGGCGGCGTTCAGCGCAGCACTCGCCGAGGCGGGGATCAGCTGCAACGTGGTGGCCGGCGCCTTCCACGACCACCTGTTCGTGCCGGTCGCCGACGCGGACCGAGCGGTGGAGGTGCTCGAGGCCCTGGCAGCCGGAGCCTGACGTCGGCGCACGTACGATTGGCCCGTCATGACTGCCACGATGTCGCCACGGGCGAGGACCTACCAGGTGCGCACCTACGGGTGCCAGATGAACGTGCACGACAGCGAGCGGCTGTCGGGGCTGCTGGAGACCGACGGCTACGTGCGGGCCGCCGACGGTGACACTCCCGACCTGGTCGTGTTCAACACCTGCGCCGTCCGGGAGAACGCCGACAACAAGCTGTACGGCAACCTCGGCCACATCGCCAGCGTCAAGGAGAAGAACCCCGGCATGCAGATCGCCGTGGGTGGCTGCCTGGCGCAGAAGGACCGCGACACCATCACGAAGAAGGCCCCGTACGTCGACGTGGTCTTCGGCACCCACAACATCGGGTCGCTGCCCGTCCTGCTGGAGCGTGCCCGGATCGCCGAGGAGTCGCAGGTCGAGATACTGGAGTCCCTCGACGTCTTCCCGTCCACGCTGCCCACCAAGCGCGACTCGGTGTTCGCTGCCTGGGTGTCGATCAGTGTCGGCTGCAACAACACCTGCACGTTCTGCATCGTGCCGAGCCTGCGCGGCAAGGAGAAGGATCGCCGTCCCGGCGAGATCCTCGCCGAGATCGAGGCGCTGGTCGCCGACGGCGTCGTCGAGGTCACGCTGCTCGGCCAGAACGTCAACGCCTACGGCGTCGAGTTCGGCGACAAGCAGGCTTTCGCCAAGCTGCTGCGCGCATGCGGCGAGATCGAGGGCCTCGAGCGGGTGCGTTTCACCAGCCCGCACCCCAAGGACTTCACCGACGACGTCATCGCCGCGATGGCCGAGACCCCGAACGTGATGCCTCAGCTGCACATGCCGCTGCAGTCAGGGTCGGACCGGGTGCTGAAGGCCATGCGCCGCTCGTACCGTCGCACCAAGTTCCTCGGCATCATCGACCGGGTCCGCGAGGCCATGCCCGACGCGGCCATCACCACCGACATCATCGTCGGCTTCCCGGGCGAGACCGAGGAGGACTTCGCCGAGACTATGGAGGTCGTGCGCGAGGCGCAGTTCACCAGCGCCTTCACCTTCCAGTACTCGCAGCGCCCCGGTACTCCCGCCGCCGACCTCCCGGAGCAGATCTCCAAGCAGGTCGTGCAGGACCGCTACGAGCGGTTGATCGAGGTCGTCGACGAGGTGGGAACCGCTCAGGCGCAGCTGCAGCTGGGGCGCACCGTCGAGCTGCTCGTGGCCGACCACGAGGGCAAGAAGGACGGCGCCACGCAGCGCATGACCGGGCGTGCTCGGGACAACCGGCTCGTGCACTTCGTGCCCGGCGACCACCCGGTGCGGCCGGGTGACGTGGTCGAGGTCGTCGTCACGCACGCGGCACCGCACCACCTGGTGAGCGACCAGCCGCCCGTGTCCTACCGGCGCACCGCTGCCGGCGACGCGTGGGAGTCGCGTCAGGGGCGCACCGAGGTCGGCACGCCCGGTGCCGTCACCCTGGGCATGCCGACCCTCGGGGCGCCTGCTCCGCTGCCGCCGGCGCCCAGCTGCGCACCCTGATTCTGCGAGCCGCGCGCAGCCGTTGCGCCCTACCCGTTGCGTTGGGCAACGATCTGGGTGATTCTGGATCGACGCGGGCCGACCGGTCCGCACATCCTTTGGGGGGATAGATGCGCAAGACAGTTCTGTCTGCGGCAGCGACGATCTCGCTGGCCGTGGGGCTCCTTCCGGCAGCGGCCTTCGCTGCCAGTGGGACCAAGCCGACCACCACGCCCGAGACCGGCATCGACTGGGGCACCTGCGCCAGCGCCGGTCTCAACGCGCGCGGCGCCGAGTGCGCCAAGGTCTCGGTCCCGCTCGACTACAGCAAGCCGACCGGCAAGACCATCAAGATCGCGATCTCGCGGATCAAGCACACGGTGCCCGACGACCAGTACCAGGGCGTCATGCTGGTCAACCCCGGCGGACCCGGCGGCTCGGGCCTGACGTTGTCGGTGCTCGGCTCGTACGTGCCGAAGGGTGCCGGCAAGTACTACGACTGGATCGGGTTCGACCCGCGTGGCGTCGGCTCCAGCGAGCCGCAGGTCTCGTGCGATCCGAACTACCCGGGCGCCGGCTACAACCGTCCGTCGTACGTGCCCACCACGCGCAAGATCGAGAAGGCGTGGATGACGATCACGAACGACTACACCGACGCGTGCAAGGCGAAGTACAAGGGCGGGAAGGACAAGCTGCTCGACCACCTCACCACGATCGACAACGCGAAGGACATGGACAGCCTGCGCAAGGCGCTGGGTGAGAAGCAGATCAACTACTACGGCTTCTCCTACGGCACGTACCTCGGCCAGGTGTACAGCTCCATGTTCCCCGGCAAGGTCCGCCGCATGGTCTTCGACGGAACGGTCGACCCGACGGGTGTCTGGTACCGCGACAACCTCGACCAGGACGTCGCGTTCGACCGCAACATCAACATCTGGTTCGGCTGGGTGGCCGAGCACGACGACGTCTACCACCTGGGCGCCACCAAGGCGAAGGTCAAGAAGCTCTGGTACGACACGCTCGCGGACCTGACCCGGGCACCGCGCCGCGCCTCCGGCGGCAAGATCGGCGGAGCCGAGTGGACCGACGCGTTCCTGTACGCCGGCTACTACCAGTCGACCTGGACCGACCTCGGTGACGTGTTCTCCGCCTACATCAACGACGGCGACATCAACGCGGTGGAGTCGGCGTTCCTGGACGCCAGCGGATTCGGTGACGACAACGGGTACGCCGTCTACCTGGGCACCGAGTGCACCGACACGAAGTGGCCGAAGAGCTGGGCCACGTGGGAGCGCGACAACTCACGCATCTACGCGCAGGACCCGTTCGAGACCTGGGGCAACGCGTGGTTCAACGAGCCGTGCCGTCACTGGCCCGCCAAGGTCGGCAAGCCGCAGAAGATCAACGGCTACAAGGTGCCCAGCGTGCTGATGATCAACGAGACGCTCGACGCGGCCACGCCGTACCCCGGCAGCCTCGAGGTGCGTAGTCGCTACCCCGGTGCCCGCCTGATCGCGGTACCCGGCGGCACGACGCACTCCAACTCGCTCAACGGCAACGCGTGCGTCGACGACCAGATCGCCGACTACCTGCTGACCGGCAAGAAGCCGGCCCGCAAGAACGGTGATCGGGCCGACGCCACCTGCGCGGCGCTCCCGCAGCCCGACCCGTCGCCGTCGACGTCGCTGCAGCGCCAGGCGGTTCCCGCCGCAGGCCTGCCGGCCGACGTGCGCCAGGCGATCCAGGGTGCGGCTGTTCGTCCGTAGCCAGGTGCCGACAGGCCCCGGTCACCACACACCGCGGTGACCGGGGCCTCGTCGCGTGTGCCGATCGGCCAGCGAGAGCTCGCGCCTACACCTGCAGGGTCGGGTGCAGGCGCGTCATCGTGACGCTCTGGCGACGTCTCGCCGCGATCACGGTGACGACCAGGGCCAGTGCGGCGAACAGCAGGAGCACGAGGACATCGGTGGTCACGCCCTCGCTGCTGCCGGCCAAGGACTTGCGCAATCCGTCGACCGCGTAGGTCATCGGCAGCAGGCCGTGCAGCAGGTTGAAGAACGGCGGCGAGGTCTCGATCGGGTAGGTGCCGCCGGCCGACGTGAGCTGCAGGCTCACGAACACCAGCGCGGCGAACCGGCCCGCACCACCGAACAGGGCCACGAACATCTGGTTGATCGCCACGAACACCACGGTGGTGGCCAGGGCGACGCCGATGAACAGTCCCTGGTCAGCCGGGTGGACCCCCAACGCCGTCTGGAGGACGAGCAGCAGCAGGGCGACCTGGGCCACCCCCAGGAGCAGTCCCGGCGCGTACCCGGCCAGGGCGGTGCGCACGCTTCCTGTCGTGGACGCGATCGCCCGGTCCGAGAGCGGCCGCAGCAGCAGGTAGATCGCCATCGCCCCCACCCACAGGGCCAGCGAGATGAAGTACGGCGCCAGGGCCTCGCCGTAGCTCGCCACGGCGTTGACCCGGTCGGCGGCCTCCTCGATGGGTGTCGCAGCGGTCGTGGCGAGCCTGTCGCGCTCGTCCGCGTCGTAGTCGGGCACCTGCCCGGCGCCGTCGCGCAGGCCGTTCTCGAGCTTCAGTGCTCCGGCGGCGAGATCGCCGGCGCCGTCGCTGAGGCGGGAGCCTCCCGTGGCCAGCTGGTCCGCACCCGACGCGGCGTCGCTCGCGCCCGAGGCGAGACGCCCCGTCCCGGCGGCGAGCTGGTCCGCACCGTCCGACGCGTCGCCGATCGCACCCACGAGTGCCGGCACGCTGTCGGCGAGACGGGCGTTGCCGTCTGCCACCTGCCGGGCGCCGTCAGCGAGCTTCTGGGTGTCCGCGCTGATCTGACCGGCCTGGTCGCGCACGCCGCCGATCCCGTCCTTCACGTCTCCGGCCCGGTTGGCGGCGGCTCGTAGCAGCCCGCAGTCGACGGCTCCCGGAGGCGCTGCCTCGCACTGGTCGGCGAGGTCGTCGAGAGCCTGCGCGAGCTGGTCGACCGTCGTGTCGGCGTTGGCGGTGGCGGCCAGGATCGCCTGGGTCACCGTCTGCACCGTGTCGTTGAGCTGGCCGGTCCCGTCGGCCACCTGCCGGGCGCCGTCTGCGAGCTGGCGGGTCTGTCCGGGAAGCCCTGACGTGCGTGAGTCGAGCTGCGACAACCCCCCGGACAGCTGGCTGGCGCCGGCGTCCAGCGCGGTGGCGCCGTCGGCCAGTCGCCGGGTGCCGGTGGCCAGGTCGGTGGCGCCGCCGGCCAGCTGGTCGGCGCCGTCGGTGAGCTGGTCGGCGCCGTCGGCGAGGCTGCCTGCACCGGCGGCGGCGTCGCTGAGCGACACCTTGAGGTCGGAGAAGCTCAGGTAGACGTTGTCGAGGTAGGCCTCGGTGACCTGTGCGTTCACGGCGCTGCGTGCCGCGGTCAGGATCGTCTGGGCGATGGAGCCGTTGATGTAGTTGACGGCATCGTTGGTCTGCAGGTCCAACCGGCCCTGGATCGCGTTCGCCGGGTCGCCGGCGGTCGAGGTCGCTGCCGCGGACAGGTTCTCGGGAATCGTCAGCACGGCCTTGTACGTGCCGTCGCCCAGGCCCCGTTGGGCGTCGGAGGCGTCGGTCAGCACCCAGTCGTAGTTGTCCTTCGAGTCGTCGCTGATCAGGTTGCCGGCCAGCTGTCGCCCCACGGCGACGGGCTGCTTCGTGCCGTCCGGGCCGGTGGTCTCGACCAGCTGGTCGGCATTGACGACCGCCGCCTTGACGTGGTCGAGGCGTCCGGTGGGGTTGATGTTCGCCCACACGTACATGGCGCCGTAGAACAGCGGGACGGCGACGACGGCGAGGACGGCGAGGCGGGTGAGGCGATTGCGCCGGAACCGGGCGAGCTCGAACCAGGGAAGGGTGGGGGAGGGAATCATCACAGTCTCAGCTCGGAGAGGGTGCGGGCGGTGTCGAGCTCCAGCAGGCGGAGTCTCGGCGAGGGAGGTGGTGCGGCGGAGGCCGCGCGCACGGCGGCCACGAGGGCGATGTCGCGACCGTCGAGCAGGTGGTCCAGCGTCGACCACAGCAGGTCGATCCGGCTAGGGTCGCGCAGGTCGTCGGCGTCGTCGAGGACGACGATGCGAGGCCGTTCGATCAGGGCCAGGACGACGCCGAGCAGGGCACGCTCGAGTCGGTCCAGCGACGACACGAGGGCGTCCGCCGGAACGGGCTCGAAGGGCACACCGGCCTCGGCGTGGGCCAGGTCCAGGGCCCGGTTGAGCTCGGCGACGACCGGCGTCACCCGGCGGCGGCTGACCCACAGGCCGAACGAGCGGATCGACAGTCGTTCGGCCACGTGCTGCTCGACGGTGAGGTTGTCCTCGAGGTCGTTGACGCCGGGCACCTCGGCGAGGGCCACGGAGTGCCGCACCGCGGAGGCCTCCTGGGGCAGCAGGCGACCGTTGACGCGCAGGCGGCCGGTCTGGACCTCCATGCGACCGGCCAGGGTCAGCAGCAAAGCGGTCTTGCCGGACCCGCTCGGCCCGTGCACGATCAGCCATCCGTCGGCGGGCACCTCGACGCTGACGTCGTTGAACACCGGCCCGTCCGGCCCGTCGGCGGTCAGACCCGCGGCCGTGATCGCGGCGGTGGAGCCCGGTCGCGGCCAGGCCTGCAGGTCGACGCGGCGGTGCAGGCCCTCGCCCTCGACGTCCACGCGCGGCAGCAGGCGGTCGATCCGAGCTGGCAGCTGCCAGGCTCGACGGCCGAACAGCTCCATCACGGCGGGCGCGAACAACATGCGGATCAAGAAGGCGTCGACGAAGACGCCGACGGCCAGGGCGAACGCGATGGGCTTGATGTTGGCGTCGCCCTCGGGCACGAACGCGGCGAAGACCGCGAGCATGATCACCGCGGCGGCCGTGACCACGCGTGAGCTGCCGACGAACCCGTCCGCGATGGCCCGATGCGGGTCGCCGGAGCGCACGTACTCCTCCTTCATGCGGGCCATGAGGAAGACCTCGTAGTCCATCGAGAGGCCGAACAGCACGGCCATCAAGATGATCGGCAGGAAGCTGATGAGCGGACCGGTCTGCTCCAGGTGGACGAGGTTCATCAGCCATCCCCACTGGAAGACCGCGACCACGGCTCCGAACGACGCGCCGGTGGACAGCAGGAAGCCCAGCGTGGCCTTCAGCGGCACCACCAATGAGCGGAAGACCGCCATCAGCAGCAGCACCGACAACCCGACCACGACCATGCCGAACGGGAGCAGCGCGGACTGCAAGCGGTCCGAGACGTCGATGCCACCGGCCGTCAGGCCGGTCACTCCGACGTCCACGCCGTGCTGGGCGGCCCACTCGCCCTCACGGCCGCGGATGGCGCGCACCAGGTCGGCGGTCCGCTCGTCGGCCGGCCCGGTGGTGGGGATCACCTGCACGATGCCGGTGTCCGCGCTGCGGTTCGGGGTGGCCAGCCCGATGGCGGCGACCCCCTTCATGGACCGCAGGTCGGCGGCGATGTCGTCGACCACGCCCACCGGGTCGGTGGTCGAGATGATGTCGATGCTGATCAGCAACGGCCCGTTGAAGCCGGGGCCGAAGCGCTGGTCGACCAGGTCGAAGGCGGTGCGCTGGGTGCTGCCGAGCGGAGCCGTTCCGTTGTCGGGGAGCGCCAGCTGCAGGTCCTTGGCCGGCACGGCCGCCACGGCGAGGCCGACGACGACGACGCTGATCGCGATCAGCGGCACCCGGGTGGTCACGGCGACCCATCGGCGCGAGAACGAGCCGGGCGGGTGCGCGGCGTCGGGGGTGAGTCGAGCGCCCGCTCGACCGAGCAGGGCGGGCAGCACCGTCAGGGCCACCAGCACCGCCACCACCACCGACAGGGCGGCGACCGCACCCATGATGGTCAGGAACGGGATGCGGGCGATCGACAGGCCGAGCAGCGCGATGACGACGGTGGCACCCGCGAACACGACCGCGGATCCCGCGGTGGCGACCGACCGGGCGGCGGCCTCGTCCGGCTCGACGCCCTCGGCCAGCAGCTCGCGGTGGCGCGACACGATGAAGAGTGCGTAGTCGATGCCCACGGCCAGGCCGATCATCAGGGCCAGCAGGGGAGCGGTCGAGGAGATCGTCATGTACCCGGTCGCGACGATGGTCAGGGCCGTGGTGACCAGCACCCCCAGCACGGCGGTGACGATCGGCATCACCGCGGCACGCAGCGAGCGGAACATCAGGTACAGCACGATGAACGCGATGATCACGCCGATCACCTCGGTGATCGACAGCTGCGGTCCCGTGCTGGTGAACACGTCGCCACCGAAGGCGACGGTGTAGCCGGCCTTCTTCAGCGCCTCTCCGCTCGCGACGAGGTCGGCGCGGTCGCCGGCGGTCACGGCGGTGAGGTCGCGGTCGAACTGCACCTGCACCTGGGCGGCGGTGCCGTCGGCCGAGATGCCGATGGGCACCATGTCGTCGTAGGGGGAGACGACGTCGGTGACACCGCGCACCTGCTTCATCTCGTCCATCGCCTGGTCGATCAGCGTGCGTGCCCGGTCGGTCCTGATCGACTCACCGTCGGGGGCGACCACGACGAGGTAGGCCGTGGCGCCGGCCAGCTCCGGAAAGGTGCGCTCGAGTCCGTTGGCGGTCTCCTGCGACTCCGTGCCGGGAATCTCGAACGAGTCCTTGGTCCCCTGGCCGAGCGACACGGCGGCGAGCGCGGTGATGACGAGGATCATGGCCCACACACCGAGCACCCGAGCGGGGTGGGTGAACGCCCAGCGTCCGAGGGCGTAGAGAGAGTTCGACACGATCAGACGATACGTTTGTGTATCGGATGCGTCAATGCATCGAGTATGGTGTCTGCGTCACAGTCGTTCCGGAGCGCCGGTTCCCGAGGAGAGACGCCGATGAAGCAGGTCGCCGAGCAGCGTCCGGGTGTGCGCCGTCGAGCTGCGACCCGCGAGCGCATGCTGGAGGCGGCCCGGTCGGTGCTGGCCCGAGAGGGCATCCAGGGCGCGTCCGTCGAGCACATCTGCGAGCAGGCCGGCTACACCCGCGGCGCGTTCTACTCCAACTTCTCCAGCAAGGACGACCTGCTGCTGGCGCTGTTCGACCGCGAGCAGGAGCTGATGATGGGGCGCCTGCGCGAGGCAGCCGACGCCGAGTCGGTCGCCGGACGCGACACCCTGGAGGTGTTCGCGGCCGTGCTCGACCGTTTCCTGCTGCTGCAGCCGGTGGACCTGGAGTGGCTGCAGGTGCACACCGAGTTCCAGCTGCGGGGTCTGCGGCACGACGAGGTGGGCCGCCAGGTCGTCGAGGCGTGGCGCCAGGCACGCGACGACTTCGAGCGGTTCCTGGTCTCGGTCCTCGAGGTCATGCAGCTGCGCCTGACGGTCCCGGCCGGTCACGTGGCGGCGATCCTCGTCGGCACGTACGACAACGCGCTCCGCGACGCCCTGCTGCTGGACCGCCCCCTCGACCTCGACCTGCTGCGCAGCACCTTGCCGGCTGTCCTGCTGGCCGTCGTCGAACCCGTCTGAGGGCGCCCCGGTGACGAGCGCGGCGATGCGGGTCGGGAGGTCTCAGAAGTCGTACGGATCGGTCGAGGCGTCGGGATCAAGCGCCGTGACCAACGCGGGCACGTAACAGGTGTCGTTGCCCCAGTAGATGCGATCCGACACCAAGGACCCCTCGACGTCTGGCAGGTCGAGCCTGGCCGCTGGATCGGTGGGCAGGCGTCCGGCGAAGTCGTCGAGAGCCGTCGCGACGCTCTTCCAGTCAGCGCTCAACAGCCGCGCGTCGGCATTCGGCCCCGCACCGTCGATCGCCGCGGCGATCTTGCGAGCCCCGTCCGCGAGCTGCGCGACGCTGTCAGCACCCGAGGCGGGAGAGCCGAAGAGCTGGACGGTGCGGGCAAGCTCCTCCAGGTCGTCGCACGCCGGCCCCATGGCACGGTTCACGCTGCCCTGGTCGACGTAGTAGTCGTCGGCGAAATCACCCTCGAAGTCGGAGAATCCGAAGGCGAAGGGCAGGAACAGGAACAGAGCGGCCATGCCGACGACGGTCATGGCGATGCCGACGCCGAACCCGGCCGCCATCCAGCCCCAACGGTTGTCGTTGGCCGGACGCGGCGGGTAGGCCCAGTACGGGCCGTACGGGCCGTACTGGGCGGGTCCGGCGTTGCCGGGGGGTGGAACGTACGGGCCCGAGCCGGTCTGCTGGTACGGGTCATGAACCGGCGGGCCGGGCTGCTGGTACGGGTCCTGGACCGGCGGGCCGGGCTGCTGACCCTGGTCATCGGGCGAAGTCATGGCTGATCGTAAACCCCGGTCGGCCGTCCGCGGGGGCAATCGCGGCACCATGACTCGATGCAGATTCCGGCCCCTCCGGGGCCGCTCCGTCCGACTTGAGATCGGAGGGGCGTGCTACGTCGGTCTCTGCGCCTGGTCGGTGGTCTCGTGGTCGCCACCGAGCCGGTGGTCAACGGTGCGCAGGCGCCGGCTCCGTCCCGTCCCGCCGTCCGACGGCTCTGGCCCACATCGTGGCGGAAGCATCGACGTCGCTCTCGGTCACCCGTTCATGGTGGCAGGATGAACTCATGCCGATCCAGATCGCCCAGGACCCCCACGCTGACGAGGTGCTCAACTCGAGCCCGTTCGCGCTGCTCGCCGGCATGATGTTGGACCAACAATTTCCCATGGAACGGGCCTTCGCGGGCCCCGCGAAAGTGCTCGACCGGTTCGGGACGCTCGATCCGGCGACGATCGCCGAGGCCGAGCCGGAGGCCTTCGCCGACCTCTGCGCGACCCCGCCGGCCATCCACCGCTATGGACGATCGATGGCCGGACGTCTGCAGGAGCTGGCCCGCCACATCGTCAGCGAGTACGACGGCGACACGGCCCGACTGTGGACCGAGGCCAAGTCCGGCGACGCGCTGTTCGCCCGAGTGCGCGCCCTGCCCGGGTTCGGCGAGCAGAAGGCCAAGATCTTCACTGCGCTGCTGGCCAAGCAGCTGGGCGTCAAGCCTCGCGGCTGGACGACCGTGACCGGCGACTACGGCCGCAAGGGCTTCCGATCAGTGGCCGACGTGGTCGACGCGGAGTCGCTGCAGAAGGTGCGCGACTTCAAGAAGGCCGCCAAGGCTGCAGCGAAGGCGTAGCGCCCGGGTCCGACGCCCAGTCAGATCGACGACAGTCAGATCGACGACAGACTGCGCCGACCGGGTTCGATCAGGGCTTCGGGCACGGTGCACACCGGGTCGAGCAACGCCTCGTCCATCCGCTGGGCGATGGGGCTGCCGTCCGGGGAGCGAGGGCTGCGAAACGGCCGTGCACGCGTCCCGTCCTCGTCGAGTGAGTTCGCGTAGGCCTCGCGGGCGGACACCAGCGTGCGCCAGTCCTGGAGCCACGCAGCGGTCGGCCGGTCCTCATCGATCACCGAGCGCGGCAGGCTCGCGATGGTGTCGACCATCGTCGTGACGGCCTGGTTCTGAGCCCTGATGGTCCTGACCATCTCCGCCGGGCTCGAGCCGGCAGGAATGCTGTCGACGCGTTCGGTCATCGCCGCACACTCCGAGGAGATCGTGTCCAGCACCTGACCGTTGTCGATCAGCCCCGGCGCGTCGGTCGACTCCAGTGCGACCGTCGTGACGATCAGTCCGGCGACGAGCCCCGTGGCGACCAGCGTCGCGGCAAGGGCGATCCAGCGCCAGCGGCGAGGCAACGGCGGAGGCGGGAACGTCCACACCCGCTGCGGCGGATACGGCGGCAGCGGTTCGTGCGACGTCACCCGGACATCCTCCCACGCGCCCCATGACCGGACCGGTGCGAGCCGATGTCCTCGGACCACAGGGTGCCCGCGACCACCTGCCAGACTGGATCCCATGTCTCCGGTGCGCCACGTCGTGGTCGTCGTCGGTCCCACCGCGTCGGGCAAGTCCGACCTGGCAGTGGACGTGGCGCGTGGCCTCGGGGGAGAGGTGGTCAACGGCGACGCCATGCAGCTGTACCGCGGCATGAACATCGGCACCGCGAAGATCCCGGTGGCCGAGCGAGGCGGCGTCCGCCACCACCTGCTCGACGTGCTCGACGTGTCCGAACCGGCCAGCGTGGCGCAGTTCCAGATCGAGGCGAGGCGAGCCATCGACGACTGTCAGGCGCGAGGAGTGACGCCGGTGCTGGCGGGCGGGTCGTCGCTGTACGTGCGCGCCGTCATCGACCGGCTCGAGTTCCCCGGCACCGACCCGGACGTGCGGGCGCAATGGTCCGCCGAGCTCGAGCGGGTGGGCGCAGAGGCCCTGCACGCGGTGCTCGCCGAGCGTGATCCCGCGGCGGCCGAGCAGATCCTGCCCACCAACGGCCGCCGCATCGTGCGGGCGCTGGAGGTCATCGAGCTGACCGGTGCCCCGTTCGTCGCGACCATGCCGCCGCACGAGTCCATCTACTCGCACCTGACGATGATCGGTCTTGACGTCCCACGACAGACCCTCGACGAGCGCATCGTCGACCGGGTCGAGGCGATGTGGGCGGCCGGGCTGCTCGACGAGGTCCGCGAGCTGCGCGACCAGGGGCTCGACCACGGCGAGACCGCCGCCAAGGCGATCGGCTACAGCCAGGCCCTGGCCCAGCTCGACGGCAGGCTCACCGAGGCGGAGGCGAAGGCGGCGACCGTGGCGGCGACGCGCAAGTTCGCACGCCGACAGGACCGGCTCTTCCACGGCGATCCGCGCATCACCTGGCTGTGAATCGAATCGGATTTGCTGTGAACGGAACCGGCGTAGACTGCCAGACATGACGTTTTCGTGGTTGAAGGGACACGGTACGGAGAACGACTTCGTGCTGCTGCCCGATCACGACGGCACGGTGCACGGCGACCTCGCTCCGGCCTTCGTGGCGGATCTGTGCGACCGTCGGCGCGGCATCGGCGCCGACGGCGTCCTGCGCGTCATCCGCAGCACCGCCATTGACGCCACGTCGGACGCCGAGTGGTTCATGGACTACCGCAACGCCGACGGCAGCCTCAGCGAGATGTGCGGCAACGGCATCCGCGTGTTCGCCAAGCACCTCGTCGACGAGGGCCTGGTCGACGGGTCCGTCCCGTTCCTGATCGGCACTCGCGACGGCGACAAGCAGGTCACCGTCGACGACGCGCAGGTGGTCGTCGACATGGGCCTCGCCCGCGTCGGCACCACCTCCAAGGTCACGGCAGAGGGGCGCACCTGGGAGGCCCACGAGGTGCACACCGGCAACCCCCACGCGGTCGCGTTCGTCGACCGTCTCGACGACGCCGGCTCGCTGCTGACCGAGCCCGAGTATGACCACGCGCTCTACCCCGAGGGCGTCAACATCGAGTTCGTGGTGCACCGCGCGCCGCAGCACGTGGCCATGCGGGTCCACGAGCGCGGGTCCGGCGAGACCCGCTCGTGCGGAACCGGCGCCTGCGCGGTGGCCGTCGCCTCCGCCGTGGTCGATCGCACCGAACGCCCGGTGTCGTACCGCGTCGACGTTCCCGGCGGCACCGTGTTCGTCACGTGGGCCGAGGACGACCACCTGTTGCTCGAGGGGCCCGCTGCCATCGTCGCGCGCGGCGAGATGGAGTGGCTCGGGTGAGTACAGACCTGGACGGTCTGGAGCTGGAGGAGCGCAACTCCCTGCGACGTGTCGCCAACCTGCGCACCGAGCTCGAGGACATCACCGAGGTCGAGTACCGCCAGCTGCGCCTCGAGCGCGTCGTGCTGGTGGGCGTCTGGACCGAGGGAAGTGCCGAGGACGCCGAGAACTCGCTGGCCGAGCTGAAGCTGCTGGCCGAGACCGCCGGCTCGGAGGTGCTCGACGCGCTCATGCAGCGGCGGCAGAAGCCCGACCCCGCCACCTACATCGGCAGCGGCAAGGTCGACGACCTCAAGGCATCGGTCGAGGCGACGGGCGCCGACACGATCATCTGCGACGGCGAGCTGGCACCCAGCCAGCTGCGCAACCTCGAGGACCGGTGCAAGGTCAAGGTCGTGGACCGCACCGCGCTGATCCTCGACATCTTCGCCCAGCACGCCAAGAGCAAGGAGGGCAAGGCGCAGGTCGAGCTGGCCCAGCTCACGTACCAGACCCAGCGTCTGCGCGGCTGGGGCGGCAACCTGTCCCGGCAGGCCGGCGGCCGCGCGGCCGGCGGCGAGGGCATCGGTGGCCGCGGCCCCGGTGAGACCAAGCTCGAGACCGATCGCCGCCGCATCCAGGCCAAGATCGCCAAGCTCCGACGTGAGCTGGCGGCGTTGAGCGCCACCCGCGAGACCAAGAAGGCCAACCGCAAGCGACACGACATTCCCTCGGTCTCGATCGCCGGCTACACCAACGCCGGCAAGTCCAGCCTGCTCAACCGGCTGACCGACGCCGGGGTGCTGGTCGAGGACGCCCTGTTCGCCACCCTCGACACCACCACGCGGCGCACGCAGACCTCCGACGGCCGCGTCTACACGATGTCCGACACCGTCGGTTTCGTCCGCCACCTGCCGCACCAGCTGGTCGAGGCCTTCCGGTCGACGTTGGAGGAGGTGGGCGAGTCGGACCTGATCCTGCACGTGGTCGACGGGTCGCACCCCGATCCGGCCGGTCAGATCGCCGCCGTGCGCGAGGTGCTGGCCGACGTGGACGCGTTGGGCGTCCCCGAGATCATCGTGATCAACAAGGCCGACGCCGCTGATCCGCTGGCGATCAAGCAGCTGCTCAGTGCCGAGCCGCACGCCGTGGTGGTCAGTGCCCGCACGGGGGAGGGCATCGACGAGCTGCTCGATGCCATCGAGGCGGACCTGCCACGCCCGTCAGAGCGCGTCGAGCTGGTGCTGCCGTACGAGCGGGGAGATCTGCTGAACCAGATCCACGAGCGCGGCGACATCGAGTCGTTGGAGCACGAGGCCGACGGCACCCACGTCGTCGCCCTGGTCGACGGCGCCCTCGCCCACGACCTCGCCGCCTACACCACCTGACCTGCGCACTGTTCGCCAAGGAGGCCGCTTGCGGCCGACTGTGAGGGAGCGCCAGCGACCGAGGCGAGACCCCTGCAAGTCGTTCGGCTGTGGTTCGCCTCGGGCTTCGGCCTCACGGTCGCTGCGCTCCCTGGCGAACAGACTGCTCGCCAGTGACGAGCTCTGCGAGGAACGTGAGGGAGCGCCAGCGACCGAGGCGAGGCCAACGCAAGTCGTTCGGCTGTGGTTCGCCTCGGGCTTCGCCCTCACGGTCGCTGCGCTCCCTGGCGAACAGAACCTGCTCGCCAGTGACGAGCTCTGCGAGGAGCGTGAGGGAGCGCCAGCGACCGAGGCGAGGCCAACGCAAGCTGTCCGGCTGTGGTTCGCCTCGGCCTTCGGCCTCGCGGTCGCTGCGCTCCCTGGCGAACAACCTGCTCGCCAGACGAGACCACCGCAAGTCGTTCGGCTGTGGTTCGCCTCGGGCTTCGCCCTCACGGTCGCTGCGCTCCCTGGCGAACAGAACCTGCTCGCCAGCGACGAGCGACCGAGGCGAGACCCCTGCAAGTCTGTCGGCTGTGGTTCGCCTCGGGCTTCGCCCTCACGGTCGCTGCGCTCCTTGGCGAACGGAACCCGCTCGCCAGTGACGAGCTCTGCGAGGAGCGTGAGGAAGCGAGGAACGAGCGACCGAGGCGAGACCACCGCAAGTCGTTCGGCTGTGGTTCGCCTCGGGCTTCGCCCTCACGGTCGCTGCGCTCCCTGGCGAACAGCCCCGCTCGCCAAGGGGGCCGCCAGCGACCGAGGCGAGACCAGCGCAAGCCGCGCCGCTGTGTCGTGGCGCGCTCGTGTGGATGCGTCGGAGCCTCACCCGGTTCGGCCGGATAGCCTCGGCGCATGCCTGAGGAGACCGTCGACGTTGCCACGGTGCTCCACGCGGCGGTCGAGGCGGTCGGCGGCGAGGACCGTCCCGGGCAGATCGCGATGGCCGAGGCCGTGCGCGACGCCCTCGAGAACGAGACCCACCTGCTCGTGCAGGCCGGCACCGGCACCGGCAAGTCGCTGGGCTACCTGGTGCCGAGCCTGCTGCACGGCAAGCGCGTCGTCGTGGCCACGGCCACGCTGAACCTGCAGCACCAGCTGGTCGAGCGCGACATCCCGGCGATGAAGGAGGCCGCGCGCGCCACCCTCGAGACCGTGCCGCACCACGCGGTGGTCAAGGGGCGCGGCAACTACGCGTGCCTGCACCGCATCCGCGAAGGCGCGCCCGACGACCAGGGCACCCTGATCGAGGTTCCCGAAGGGACGCTCGGCGGCGAGGTTGTCGAGCTGCGCGCATGGGCCGAGGAGCAGGCCGAGGGCGGACACGTCGGCGATCGCGACTCCGCCCCCGCGCACTCGGAGCAGGCGTGGCGCCAGGTCAGCGTCAACCACCGTGAGTGCCTCGGCGCCAGCCGCTGCGCCCATGCCGCCGAGTGCTTCGCCGAGCTGGCCCGTGAGGACGCCCAGCAGGCTCAGGTGGTGGTCACCAACCACGCGCTGCTGGCCATCGACGCCATCGACGGGGTCCCGATGCTGCCCGAGTACGACGCCGTCGTCGTCGACGAGGCGCACGAGCTCGCGGCCCGGGTCACCCAGGCGTCCACCTCCGAGCTCAGCGCGGAGATGGTCGAACGCGCCGCACGCCGGGCCCGCTCCTACGCTCCCGACGGATACGCGGTCGACGACCTGTCCGACGCGTCCGACGCGCTGGTCGAGGTGCTGACGCGCACCGAGGAAGGTCGAATCGACGCCCCCGAACAGGCGCTGCTCAGCGCACTGGCGCTCGTGCGCGATGCGGCCCGTGCCTGCGTCACGGCGCTGAAGCCCAGCTCGGGCGAGGCCAAGGGCGAGCCCGACGCCGGTCGGCAGCAGGCCCAGGCGATGGTCGACGACATCCGCGTGGTCGCCGAGCGCATGGCTGCCGGCGCCGAGACCGACGTCCTGTGGCTCAGCGACTTCCGTGGCAACAAGCAGCTGCACGTCGCACCCATCGACGTCTCGGGAGCACTGCGCGAAAAACTGTTCGGCACCAAGACGGTCGTGCTGACCAGCGCCACCCTCATGCTCGGCGGCGGGTTCGATCCGGTGGCGGCGTCGTTGGGGCTCGCGCCCGGGGGAGACGACTGGACCGGCCTCGACGTCGGGTCGCCGTTCGACTACGCCAAGCAGGGCATGCTCTACGTGGCCAAGCACCTGCCACCGCCGGGCCGTGACGGGCTGGCCGAGGCGCAGATCGCCGAGATCACGGCACTGATCGAGGCTGCCGGCGGACGCACGCTCGGACTGTTCTCGTCGCGTCGCGCTGCCGAGACCGCCGCCGAGCAGGTGCGTGAGCGGCTGCCTGACATCGACATCTGGTGCCAGGGCGACGCCCAGCTGCCCGAGCTCGCGCGCCGCTTCGCCGAGACCCCGTCCACCTGCCTGTTCGGCACCCTCAGCCTGTGGCAGGGCGTCGACCTTCCGGGCGACACCTGCCAGCTGGTGATCATCGACCGCGTGCCCTTCCCGCGTCCCGACGACCCGCTGATGAGCGCGCGCCAACGCCTGGTCGAGAAGCGCGGCGGCAACGGCTTCATGACCGTCGCGGCCCAGCACGCGGCGCTGCTGCTGGCCCAGGGGTCGGGCCGCCTCATCCGGCGCGACACCGACCGCGGCGTCGTGGCGATCCTGGACCCGCGTCTTGTCACGGCCCGGTACGGCAGCTTCCTCGCCGCGTCCCTGCCGCCCATGTGGCGCACCACCGATCACGACACGGTGATCAAGGCTCTGCAGCGTCTCGACGAGGCCGCGGCGACCTGATCGGCGGGGTGGTGGATCGGTGAGCCCCTGATAGTCTGTCTCAGATTTCTTTCAGCCCACAGACCGGACTCCCTCGATGCATCATCGACTGATCGCCCTACTCTGCGGTGCGGCTCTGATCGCCACGCCCTTGGTCCTGACCTCATCATCTGCCGAAGCTGCTTCACCGTCAGCCGGCATCGTCACCACCAACATCGGCATCGGTACCGATGGCAAGGCACGGGTGTATCTGAAGTGCTGGTCCGGCTCCACCTGCCGCGGCACGCTCAGCGTGGTCGGCGAGCCGTCCTCGACCAAGGTCGCCTACGCGGTCAAGGCCCGCAGCTCGGCCTTCGTGTCGCTGGCCATGCGCCGGGACTCGCCGGTCAATCCGGTGGCCAACCAGGCCAAGGCCGACGGCGACGACACGAAGGTCGGCAGCCAGGTCGGTGAGATCTACCGCGTCACCGGCGTCAAGGTGCTGCTGTCGCAGACGAGCCCGAGCAAGGCGTCGCGCGAGATCCCGGTCACGCTCGACACCCGCCTGGAGAACACCGATCAGCAGCTGCGCGGCACGCTCACCTCGATTCCCGGTGAAGCAGCCGGATCGGGTCAGCTCACCGACGTGAAGGCGCGCATCTTCGAGAAGATCCGCGGCGGTGGTGAGAAGCTGCGTGGCACCCGCGAGATCACCATGACGCCGGCTGCGGGCGGTCGCTACACCGGCTCGTACTCCTTCGACATCCCCATGACCAGCAACAACGATCCGTGGACCAAGTACTACTACTTGAAGTTCGAGGCCAAGGACTCCCAGGGCGCGTTTCGCACGTTCTGGTGGATGGGCCTGAGTGGCGACTACTACGGGGCACCCCGCTACAGCCGCGACGCCTCGACGATCACGATGTCCGACACCAGCGACTACGTCGCCGACGTCACCGTCGGGTCCATCGAGGGCAACGTGGGCGGCGCCAGCGGCGGCAAGGCCGGCATCGACGTGTCGATCGCCGCGCCTCCAGGCCGCGACTACGGGTCGGACACCAAGGCTCTGCAAGAGCTGGACATCCCTCGCTGCGCCAACGTGTACGCACGGGTCAAGACCGACGACGACGGCAACTACCACGCGGACTTCCTGCCGGTGGCGTCCAACCGCACCGAGAGCAACCGCTACATGGTGGGCGCTCGATCCGGCGCCAACGAGGTCTGGGCAGGCAACGGCAGTGCCGAGCCCGATCGCCGGTTCGGCAGCTGCTACGACATCACCGGCTACGCGTCGTCCACCACGAGCAACCTGATCACGCTCGACTCGACCAAGGAGGGTGTCGATCTCGACCTCGCGCCGCCCCAGCAGTCGGCGCACCTGTTGCCCACCACCTTCAACTACTCCGGCCAGGTCAGCGCCGACCGGTTCATCTCGCTGCGCGAGAAGATCCCGGGCGTCCCGATCCTCGACTCGCCCATCGTGGCAATCGGCTACACCACCGCCAGCGGCAAGACCTTTAGCGTGCCGCAGGGTGAGTACTGGGTCGAGACCGGCCGCCGCACGTCGTGCTCGGCCTGGTACCAGAGCGTGTACTCCAACAACAACGCCTACTTCAGCGGGGCCGATCGCGGTGCCGAGCGCTGGAAGACCGTCGCGGGAGCCTCCGCGGAGTACTCCAAGTCCTACGACATGGGATACGTCAAGCGCACGCCCAGCAAGGGCTACAAGGGCTGGATGTACCGCGACTACTGCAAGACCTTGAGCGCCGGCACCATCGGCTGGTTCCGCATGGGCACCGCCGATCGTGACGTCCCCGTCAGCTCCGCCACGCGTGGCGGCGTCGTGTACGGCACGGTCAAGCGCACGGGTGGCCGCACCAACAAGGAGATGATGGTGCGTGTGTCGCGCGACAACGGTGTCGACGTCATCCGCACCGACCTGACCGACAGCAAGGGCAAGTTCTACGTCGCGGGTCTGCGTCCCGGCACGTACACCATCTCGGTCAACTCCGACTCCTGGCGCGGCATCGGCCGGTCCTTCACCGGCAAGCACACGATCACCGTCAAGGCCGGCAAGTACGTCAACGCGGGCACGCTCACCTTCAAGGGCTGATCCCGGCGGCGAGCGGTCGAGACGTCGTCGGGGAAACTCCGGGATTCTTCCTGCACTGATGGTGAAAATCTGTTAGGTTGAGCCGATTTCATCGCGCCACTGCATCGGGGACACCTTGTGACACGCCGTCTGATGGTCGCGTTCGCGGCCATCGCCGCTCTCGCCTCTGGCGTGCTCTCAGCCGCTCCCGCCCAGGCGGCGACGGCCTACCTGACCGTCAGCACGCGCTACATCGGCCTGGACTCCGGCGGGCGAGCCAACGTGCTCGCCACCTGCTCGGCGACCACCACCTGCAAGGGCAAGATCTCCTTCGCCGACGGCGTCTCGACGGCCAGCAGCTATGCGGTCAAGGCGAAGTCGTCGGCGTACGTGACCGTCTACATGAAGCCGACCTCGCCGAAGTTCCCGTACACCCACGGCACTGCGGTCGGTGAGATCAGCCGCGTCGGTGACGTGACCATCCGGGTCCAGGAGACCACGCACAAGAAGGCCAACCACACCTACCTGCGCAGCGTCGAGACCCGGCTGCCCGGCGGCGTGCAGCAGATCACCGGAACCGTCACCGGCTCGCCCGGATCCCAGCCGATGCGCAAGCTCGCCGTCCGCCTGTTCACCAAGGTCCGGGGCGGCAACACGGTGCAGAAGGCCTACACCGAGGTCGCGTCGGACGGCACCTACCGCTTCAACGTGCCGGTCGACAGCAACAACTACGCCACGGCGACGTACTACGTGCAGATCTCCGGCGTCGACTCACAGGGCGCCGAGCGCTCCTGGTGGTGGCGCGGCACGGCGGCCGACTCGTACACCGGCGGCGCGCTGTACCTGCGCGACGCGTCGGGCGTCTCGGTCACGCGCTACAAGGACTTCGCCGTCGACTTCGCGTACAGCTTCATCACCGGCACGCTCGGTGATGGCGTGTACCGCAACCGCTCCAACGTCGAGGTCTCCGTCGCCGCACCCCCGCCGGCCTACTACGGGTCCGACACGCGCGCCATGGGCGAGCTGGACATCGCACGCTGCGCGAATGTGTTCGCCCACACCCGCACCACCGGCGGCGCCTATCGGGTCGACTTCCTGCCGGCCTCGGACTCGGCCGACAACCGCTACATGGTCAGCGCCCGCCTCGGCGGCACCGAGGTGTGGACCGCCAAGCCCGACAGTGCTGGCCAGCCGACGCGTTACGGCAGCTGCTACGGCCCCATCGGCTACTCCGCCTACAGTCGCGCCAACCTGCTGGTGCTGCCCCGCACCGCGGGAATCAACGTCGTCGTCCCCTTGGTCGAGCCCACCAGCACCATCAACGTCAGTCGTTCCACGCCGTCGTGGATGACCTCCCACGACAAGCTGATCCGCGTTCGTGAGCGCGTCCCGGGCGTCTCCGTCCTGGACTCACCCATCGTCGCGCAGGGGTTCGGCACCTCGTACACGCTGCAGCCTGGCTCGTACTGGCTCGAGACCGGTCGGCGCACCGGCTGCTCGGCCTGGTACTCCAGCCGCTACCCGGACAACAGCGCGTACTTCAGAGGTGCGGATCGAGGATCCGAGAGCTGGAAGGTGGTCAAGCGGGGCAAGGCGCCCTCGGCCACTGCACGAGCCCACGGGTACCCGACCTCGCCGTCGTACGTCTCGGGCGCGAAGTCGCTGATGTACCGCGACTACTGCAAGTCCATCAGCGCGGGCACCATCAACACGTTCTCGGTCGATGCGGCCACCACGAGCAAGACCGTCGCCACCAGCACGCCGCGCAAGGGCGCGGTGGTCACGGGTCGGGTCACTCGCACCGGCGGGCGCACCAACAAGGAGATGCTGGTCCGTCTGTCGAACTCCGGCGGCACGCTCGTGCTGCGCACCGGGTTGACCGATGGCAGCGGCAACTTCCGCATCTATGGTCTGGCTGACGGTACCTACACGATCTCGGTCAACTCCGACTCCTGGCGCGGCCTCGGCCGCAGCTTCACGGGTCGCCACAGCATCAAGGTCAAGGCGGGCAAGACCTACAGCGTGGGCACGCTGCGCTTCAACGGCTGACCCCGGGGCGGTCTGTCAGGCGTGGGCCTGGCGGGCCTGCCAGGCGCTGGCGACCATCTGGTCGATGGTGTGGCGCATCTGCCAACCGAGGTCACGTGCCGCGAGATCGCCGGCCGCCACGATGCGAGCAGGGTCCCCGGCACGCCGTTCGGCCACCTCGGGCTCGAAGTCGATGCCGGTGGCCTCGCGCACCGCGGTCATGATCTGCCGGACCGAGACGCCGTCGCCGCTGCCGAGGTTGTAGACCGGCTCGAGGTGCTGGGAGGCCAGCAGCTGCTGGGCGGCCACGACGTGGGCGTCGGCGAGGTCGGCGACGTGGATGTAGTCGCGCACGCACGTGCCGTCGGGGGTGGGGTAGTCGTCACCGTTGATGCGCGGAGTGCGCCCCTCCATCAGTGCCTCGATCACCAGCGGGAACAGGTTGTGGGGGCTCGTGTCGTACAGCTCGGGCACGGCGGACCCGACGACGTTGAAGTAGCGCAGCGACGTGTGTCGCAGCCCGTAGGCGCGCTCGGCGTCGCGCAGCAGCCACTCGCCGATCAGCTTGGTCTCGCCGTACGGTGACTCCGGTGCTGTGGGGGTCTGCTCGGTGACGAGGTCGACGTCGGGGGTGCCGTACGTGGCGGCACTGGAGCTGAAGACGATCGCCTCGACGTGCGCCTCCTGCATGGCCTTCAGCAGGCTCACGGTGCCCTGCACGTTCTGCTCGTAGGTGTGCAGCGGCCGGTGCACCGAGACGCCGGCGTACTTGAAGCCGGCCAGGTGCACGACGGCCTCGACGGCGTTCTCGGTCATGGCCTTGGCGACGTGCGTGGTGTCGAGGATCGACCGATCGATCAGCTCGACGTCGGATGGGACGAACTCGCGGTGTCCGCTGGAGAAGTCGTCGAGAACACAGCACTCGAGACCGGCGAGCCGGAAGGCCCGCACGACGTGGGAACCGATGTATCCGGCGCCGCCGGTGACCAGGATGCTCATGCAGCCAGCATGTCAGGCCCGCTGCGCCGGGTGCCTCAGACGCGACGGACGACTGCGGTGACCTTGCCCAGGATCGTGGCGTGCGTGCCGTCGATGGGGGAGTAGTCGGGGTTGTGCGGCAGCAGCCAGATCTTGCCGTCCTTGCGCTGGAAGGTCTTGACCGTGGCCTCGCCGTCGAGCATGGCGGCGACGATCTCGCCGTTCTCGGCCACCGGCTGCTGGCGGATGACGACGTAGTCACCACTGCAGATGGCGGCGTCGATCATGGAGTCTCCGGAGACCTCGAGCATGAACAGCGTGCCGTCTCCGACGAGCGACTTGGGCATCGGGAAGACCTCCTCGACGCGCTCCTCGGCCAGGATCGGCCCGCCTGCGGCGATGCGACCCACCATCGGGATGTTGACCGGCGCCGGCGCCGAGTCGTTGATGCCGGTCTCGTCGACGTGCGCGCCCGGGTCCTCGGACGCCGAGCTGCTCATCGAACGCCGAGCGGCCAGCACGTCGGGCAGGAAGATCTCGAGAGCGCGGGGACGGTGCGGGTCGCGCTTGACGTAGCCGAGCCCCTCGAGGGTGCGCAGCTGGTGCGCCACCGAGGACGTGCTGGTGAGGCCCACCGCTGCACCGATCTCGCGCATGCTGGGCGGGTAGCCGCGCCGCTCGATCTCCTCGCGCAGGAACATCAGCACGCGCTGCTGCCGTGCGGTCAGACCGGTCTCGTCGGGCGGTCCGTCGGGCAGCTCGGCGAGGGTGGCGTCAGAGGTGTCGTCGCTCATGTGTTCGACCATAAGCCTCGGCGAGTCTCGAATCAAACAGGTGTTCGACTCGGCGTGTCGGACCTGCGGATCGCGTCTGCACTACGCTCTCGGCCATGAGCTATCTGGTCGTGGGCACCCGGTCCGGCAGCGCGTGGTCGCTGGAGGTCCAGGGCGTCGGTCGCACGAGTGCCACCGATCTGTCGGGGGTCGAGAGCGCCGTCCGCGCATTGCTGGTCGCCGAGTCGAGGTCGGACGCGGCCACCGCGGACCTGCAGCTGCTCCTGCCGGACTTCGAGGTCGACCTCGACGAGCAGCGGTTGCCGGGGCACGCGCGACCGCACCGCGAGATCGTCGCGGGTCTGATCGCGCTCGTGGTGGCCGTCGGTGGCCTGGCGTTCGCCGTGGGCGTGCTGGTCAGGTAGTCAGGCGGCAGGCGGATCACTCGAGCCGACCTCGCTGACGGCCTCCACGCTCGCGCCGAGCAGCAGCGCGAACATGCTGATCCACAGCCACAGCAGCAGGGCGACCACGCCGGCCAGGGCGCCGTAGGTCTCGCCGTAGCTGCCGAAGTTGTCGACGTACAGGCTGAAGCCGAGCGACGCGACCAGCCACAGTCCGCCGGCCACGACGACGCCGACCTTGAGGCGGCGGTCCTGGCGCGGCCGGTCGTCGGCCGAGTGGTCGGCGCTGTGGAACAGCGCGGTGATGGCCACCAGGATCGCCGCCAGGAGCACGAGCCAGCGGGCGACCTCGAGGCCGAACCGGGCGAACCCGGGGAGGTCGAGCACGTCGAACACCGCGGGGGCCGCGGCGACCAGCGCCACGATCACCACGAAGAACGCGACGCCCCCCGCGGTCAGCTTGAGGGCCAGCAGCTTGGCGCTCACGAAGTTGCGGTCGTTGTCGCCTCCGAACATCACGGTCAGTGCCTTCAGCAGGTTGCCGACGCCGCCGGAGGCGCTGTACGTGGCCAGTGCCACCGAGAGCAGCAGCCCGACGCCGAGCGAGCCGCTCGAGGACTGGGTCAGGGAGTCCATCTGCCCCGTGATGATCGATGCGGCGTCGGACGGCAGCGCGTCGGTGATCTGCTGCGACTGCCGCGCGACGGTCTCGGGGGAGGCCACGAGTCCGTACAGCAGCACGGCGGCGATCATCGCCGGGAAGACGGACAGGAACACGTAGAAGGCCACGCCGGCCGCCAGCAGCGGGGCGTTGCGTTGCGAGGCGTGACCCCAGGCGGTCTTGACCAGATCGATCGTCGACTTCATGTTTCGACGCTAACGGGCCGACGCGCCGCCGGCAGATCGCTGTGCGTGTCGAAAATTTTTTGTGCTGCGATGCCAGGCAAAGACGCATCGTCGAGAAGACTCGTTCGAGAATGTGTTCGAGTGGTGGTGGCTTTTGTCGGACCTGGCCTCTAGTGTCGTACACGTGTTCGATCGAACGCTTGTTCGCCAGATCGGGTTCCCGTTTCGGATGACACGAACGGCGTCGATCGAACGCACCAGACCACTCCTCACTTCCCCCCCTGGAGGCCACCATGAGCACCATCGCCCTCGAACCCGCCCTGCGTCTGACCCGCCGCGGCAAGGCCGTCGTCCTCGCCGCCGCACTGGCCGCCATCGCGGTGCTGGCCATCGCGTTCGGCCCCGCCGGTGTCGCGTCCAACGAGACGAGCGCGCCGCAGGCCACGCGCATGGTCCACGTCGTCGCTGGTCACACGCTCTGGCAGATCGCTGCCGAGGCCAACCCCCACGGTGACATCCGCAGCACGGTCGACCAGATCGTCCGACTGAACTCGCTGCCGAGCGCCTCGGCGCTGCAGCTCGGCTCCACGATCGCGGTTCCGATCTACTGAGCCACTTCGCACCGACGCCCGCGACGCACCTTGGGGAAGGAGTCGTCGCGGGCGTCGGTGCGTCCGGCCCGCCGAACGGCACCGCGCCGTGCGGCGGTGCCTGACAGAATCGGGCCATGCGCACTCGGGTGGTCGTCGGCATCGCCCTGGTCGCCGTGGTGGCTGTCGTCGGCACCGTGCTGGTGCTCGACCGCTCCACCGACACGGACGCTCCGATGGTCGCCGACGCACTGCCGTACTCGGCCCCTGACCTGGTCAACCCGATGCGAGGTCAGTTCGACAACATCCTGACCGGTCTGTTCCCCCAGGCGAACGATGCGCAGGGCGCGTATCCCGCGTGGCCGGGGACTCGAGACGCCGCGATCCGGCTGCAGTGGCGATCGCTGCAGCCGGTCGATCCGTCGACGCTTCCCGCCGACGCGAGCGACGACCAGCGCTACGACTTCAGCCTGCTCGACAGGGCCCTCGACACGTACGAGAAGCGCGGCATGCGCGTGAGCCTGCGCATCAGCTCGTTGGACTCGTGCTGCGAACAGGCCGAGGCCGGCCAGCAGATCGTGGCGGTGCCGGACTGGTTGGCCAGCATGCCGGGTGTGGTCAGCACCTTCGACCGCGACGGCGCCACCGTGGTGGTGCCCGACTGGAACAACGACGTGTACCTCGACCGTTTCGGCGAGCTGCTCGCCGCGCTCGGTCGGCGATACGACGGTGACGAGCGCCTAGCGGTGTTCGAGATGTCCGGCTACGGCGACTTCAGCGAGAACACGGTGCCGGTGCTGCGCGACGAGTTCGACGCGCCGGGCCCGGCGCCGGAGGACAGCCAGCGCCAGCTCGGGTACTACAGCCAGTACCGCGACCAGTTCATCACGGCCGCATCGATCACCCGGCTCGTGACCGCGAACCTGCGCGCCTTCCCGCGGACCCAGATGGTGACGGCCCCCGCCAACCCGCAGATCGTCAAGGAGCTGATGCGCGACAACCCGGCAGTCGCCGGCCTCGCCCACCCCGTGGGCCTGCGCGGGGACTGTCTGGGCACCTTCGACGTGGTCCCGACATGGGCGGCCGACGAGTTCTCCGAGTACGTGAAGCGCGGCGACCCGGTGATCGACCTGCTGCGCCAGCGGCTCACCGAGGCGCCGGTGCTGACCGAGTGGTGCCCGATCTCGGGCGACCAGGACCCCGCGGGCTACTACCGCAAGGGCCTGCGGACCGTGCTGGACGAGCACGTCTCGATGGTGGCGAGCAGCGGCTTCCCCGACCAGCTGTCAGACACGTCGATGGACCCCGACCTGTACGACGTGTGGCGGCTGGCCAATGTGTACTCGGGCTACCGGTACGCCGCTGCGGCCGACCTGCGAGCCGAGGCGGGCGGAGCGACTGGCACCGTCAGGTGGACGAACTTCGGGGTGAGCTCCACGCACGAGCGCTGGACCATCGGGTACCAGCTGCGCGACGCAGACGGTCGGGTCGTGGCCGAGTCCGGCTCGCGGCTCGACCTGCGCGACATCGACACGGGCGGCACCGACACTGGCGACACCAACACTGGCGACATTGCGGGCCAGCAGCCGACGCCCGTCACCGTGTCCGAGCCGGTGACCTTCTCGGCCGACCTCGAGCCGGGCACCTACACGGTGTCGGTGACGGTCTCGTGGGCCGAGCACAAGCCCGACGCGACCCGCACCGTCGACTTCGAGCCGATGAACCTCGCGCTGTCCGGCCGCACCGACGGCTCCTACGTCATCGGGTCGTTCACGGTCGCGCCCCCGACCGGCTGAGAGGGCCGACCACCGGTTGCTGACACACTGAGTCCATGCAGGTCCAGGTCATCGCAGACGCCTCCGATCGTGACGGGGGATACGTCGCCGAACGCCTCGTCGAGCACGGCGCGACGCTTCACGAGATCGACCGGGACCAGATCCCGGCCTTCGTCGACGTGGAGCGCCCGGACCTGGTGCTGCTGCTCGGCTCGGGCCACTCGGCCCACGACCCGGCCCGCAAGCACGTGGTGGAGTCGGAGAGCACCTTCGTGCGGGTGGCGCTCGCCGTCGGCGTGCCGGTGATGGGGATCTGCTACGGCGCCCAGCTGATGGCGCGTGCCCTGGGTGGCACGTCGTGGCGTGCCGACGAGCCCGAGGTCGGCTGGGTGCGCATCGACACCACCGACCACCGCCTCTGCCCCGAGGGTCCGTGGGCTCAGATGCACAGCGACGTGTTCGCGCCGGGCCCGACCGCCCGCGTCCTCGGCACGTCCTGGCGAGGTCCGCAGTGCTTCGTCGACGACTCGTTCGGTGCACGTGCCATTGCGTGGCAATTCCATCCCGAGGTGACTCCGCAGACCTGGGAGCGGTGGGTGCGCGAGGAGTACTACGGCGACACGACAGTCGACGCCCGCGCCCTCATCGAGCTGGCCCGCGAGCACGCCCCGTCGAACCGCAACATGGCCCATGCGCTGGTCGACGACGCGCTGGACTACCTCGGCGTCGACACGGGCAGTCGCTGACGTAGGAGGGCCCGACGTCACGAAGCCCCGACCGGTGCGTGACCAGTCGGGGCTCCGAGCCAGGGGAGGGGCGCGTCAGTCGGTGACGTCGGCGTTCTCGTGCGCGGCCGCTGCGGCCTTCTTCTCCGAGCCGGCGTCGGCGGTGGACAGCTGGCCGCCGGTGCTCTCGAGGTGGGCGCGGATGAACCAGTGGAACAGCTCGAGCTTGCTCTGCTGTGCGATGACCATGTCCTCGGTCACGGGGTCGAGGTCGGCCACCTCGGCCTGGGCCTTGCGGTGGTCCTCCAGCAGGTTGACGTAGACCTCGTCGAGCGCACCGAGGTGCTCGTTGGTGGTGGCGCGGCCCAGGGAGTAGTCCTCCCAGGTGCGGCCCTCGACCACGGCGCCGGGGGTGCCCTTCGGCGAGGTGCCGAGCGTGGCGATGCGCTCCGCGGTCTCGTCGACCATGGCGATGACCTCGTCGACGTGCGGGTCGATCATCTCGTGGACGGCGATGAAGTGCGGACCCACGACGTTCCAGTGCACGTGCTTGAGCGTCAGGTGCAGGTCGATCAGGGCGTTGAGGCGACCCTGCAGGACGCCGGCGAGCTGCTCGCCCTCGGCCGGGGTCAGTCCGGGGATGGTGAATTTCGGAGTGGAAGTAGCCATGCCTGCTGTGTACCCACCTGACCTGGGTCTCACACCCTCCAGGACCCGCGAAACACCGCTCGCTCGACGCGCGACGCGCCGCTCGCCGGCGAGTTGAAATCGCGCTGACCTGCGGTGATGCGCAGCCTGAGAAAAAGTGTCAGTCATGTCGTGAAAGATGTTGCACGCATCACGACGCACCACGTACAGTGGCACTACATCTAGTAGTTACACCGATGTAGTTCTCCACATCTTGATGCACAGGACGGTGGGGGTTACACACCGAAATGACTCGGAATCCACAGCGAGTCCACAAGATCTCCACACCTCCGTCCCCGACAGGAACTCCCGGCTGGGGCAGGAAGCGAGGAGTGGAAGTCCGCAATCATCACGACCGGAAGATCACGGAAGGAGCCGGCGATGCACTGTCCGTTCTGCAAGAACACCGACACCAAGGTCCTCGACAGCCGTGTCGCCGACGAGGGCGGGTCCATCCGTCGTCGCCGCAGCTGCCTGACGTGCGAGAAGCGCTTCACGACCATCGAGCAGATGCAGCTCATGGTGGTCAAGCGAAGTGGCGCCACCGAGCCGTTCACCCGTGACAAGGCCGTCGCGGGTGTCGCCAAGGCCTGCAAGGGCCGCCCGGTGTCCGCCGACGACCTGGCCCGCCTGGGTCAGCAGGTCGAGGACACGTTGCGCGAGTCCGGCGCGGCCGAGGTGCAGGCGCACGCCGTGGGCATGGCCATCCTCGAGCCGCTCAAGACCCTCGACGAGGTCGCCTACCTGCGGTTCGCGAGCGTCTACAAGGCGTTCGAGTCCGCCGACGACTTCGCCTCGGAGATCGCCACGATGATGTCGGCCGCCGCCGACGGCGAGCTCGCCGAGGAGCACGCCCGCACCACCCAGCACGACCAGCGCTGACGCATCCAGCACCAGACATCCAGCACGAACGCCACCCACCACCGCACAGGAGCACCAGTCATGACGGAAACGGTCAACGGACCCAGCGGGTCCGAGCCCACCTCCACCTCCGGTTCGCACAAGACCCGCACGGGTCTGCCGATCAACCGGGTCTACACCACGCCGGGGGTGCACCCGTACGACGACGTCACCTGGGAGCGGCGCGACGTCGTGCAGACCAACTGGAAGACCGGTGAGAACGTCTTCGAGCAGCGTGGCGTGGAGTTCCCCGACTTCTGGAGCGTCAACGCCTCCACCATCGTCACGACCAAGTACTTCCGCGGCGCCGTCGGCAGCCCCGATCGCGAGCAGAGCCTCAAGCAGCTGCTCGACCGCGTGGTGCTCACCTACACCGCGGCCGGCAAGGAGTTCGGCTACTTCGCCACCGACGTCGACGCGGAGATCTTCGAGCACGAGCTGCACCTACATGCTCCTGCACCAGGTGTTCAGCTTCAACAGCCCGGTGTGGTTCAACGTCGGCACGTCCAGCCCCCAGCAGGTCAGCGCCTGCTTCATCCTCGCGGTGGATGACTCCATGGACTCGATCCTGAACTGGTACAAGGAGGAGGGCCTGATCTTCAAGGGTGGATCCGGTGCTGGCCTGAACCTGAGCCGCATCCGTTCGTCCAAGGAACTGCTCAAGTCCTCCGGCGGCACCGCCTCGGGCCCGGTGTCGTTCATGCGCGGTGCGGACGCGTCGGCCGGCACCATCAAGTCCGGTGGCGCCACGCGTCGCGCGGCCAAGATGGTCGTGCTCGACGTCGACCACCCGGACATCGCCGAGTTCGTCGAGACCAAGGCCAAGGAGGAGGACAAGATCCGCGTCCTCCGCGACGCCGGCTACGACATGGACCTCGGTGGCGCCGACATCACGTCGGTGCAGTACCAGAACGCCAACAACTCCATCCGCGTCAACGACGAGTTCATGCGCGCGGTCGAGGAGGGCGGCGAGTTCGGTCTGCGGGCCCGCACCAACGGTGAGGTCATCGAGACCATCGACGCCAACCAGCTGTGGAAGGACATCGCGCAGGCCGCCTGGGCGTGCGCCGATCCCGGCATCCAGTACGACGGCACCATCAACGACTGGCACACCTCGCCCGAGGCCGGCCGCATCACCGCGTCCAACCCGTGCAGCGAGTACATGCACCTGGACAACTCCAGCTGCAACCTGGCCAGCCTGAACCTGCTGAAGTTCCTCAAGGACGACGGCTCGTTCGACACCACGAAGTTCGTGCAGTCCGTCGAGCTGATCATCACCGCGATGGACATCAGCATCTGCTTCGCGGACTTCCCGACCGAGGCCATCGGCGAGACCACTCGCGCCTACCGTCAGCTGGGCATCGGTTTCGCCAACCTCGGCGCGCTGCTCATGGCGTCGGGCCTGGCGTACGACTCCGACGGCGGCCGCGCGCTGGCCGGAGCCATCACGTCGCTGATGACCGGCACCTCGTACCGTCGCTCGGCCGAGCTGGCCGGCGTGGTCGGCCCGTACGACGGCTTCGCGCAGAACGCGTCGGCGCACGAGCGGGTCATGCGCAAGCACCAGGCCGCCAACGACGAGATCCGCACGCTGCACTCGATGGACATCGCGGTGCACCGCGAGGCTGCCAAGCAGTGGGCCGAGAACCTGACCATCGGTCAGGAGAACGGCTGGCGCAACAGCCAGGCGTCCGTGCTGGCGCCCACCGGCACCATCGGCTTCATGATGGACTGCGACACCACCGGCATCGAGCCGGACTTCTCGCTGGTCAAGTTCAAGAAGCTGGTCGGTGGCGGCTCGATGCAGATCGTCAACCAGACGATCCCGGCGGCGCTGAAGAAGCTCGGCTACGCCGAGGAGACCATCGAGGCGATCGTGGAGTTCATCGCCGAGAACGGGCACGTCATCGACGCGCCGGGCCTCAAGACCGAGCACTACGAGATCTTCGACACCGCCATGGGCGAGCGCTCCATCAAGCCCATGGGCCACGTGCGGATGATGGCTGCCTGCCAGCCGTTCCTGTCCGGCGCCATCTCCAAGACGGTCAACCTGCCCGAGTCCGCCACGGTCGAGGAGATCGAGGACGTCTACTTCCAGGGCTGGAAGCTGGGCCTGAAGGCGCTCGCGGTCTACCGCGACAACTGCAAGGTCGGACAGCCGCTGTCGGACGGTAAAGCCAAGGCCAAGGATGCGCCGGCCGAGGAGGTCAAGACGGTCATCGTCGAGAAGCCGATCCGCCGTCGTCTGCCGAAGTCGCGCACGTCGATCACCACGTCGTTCAGCGTCGGTGGCGCCGAGGGCTACATGACCTCCGGTGCGCACGAGGACGGCTCGCTCGGCGAGATCTTCCTCAAGCTGGGCAAGCAGGGCTCGACCCTGGCCGGCATGATGGACGCCTTCAGCATCGCGATCAGCATCTCGCTGCAGTACGGCGTGCCGCTGGAGACGTTCGTCTCGAAGTTCACCAACATGAAGTTCGAGCCGGCCGGTCTGACCGACGACCCAGACGTCCGCATGAGCCAGTCGATCATGGACTACACGTTCCGTCGCCTGGCGCTGGACTACCTGGACTACGAGACGCGGTCCGCCCTGGGCATCTACTCGGCCGACGAGCGCCAGCGCTACCTCGACACGGGCTCCTACGAGCCCCTGAACTCCGGCGGCACCACCGCCGCCGAGCTCGTCGAGGCAGAGCGTGTCGAGGAGCCGGTCGCCAGCGAGCGAAGCGAGCGTGAGGGAGCGCCAGCGACCGAGGCGTCCGAGCCCACTTTGCTCGCCAGGGAGCGGAGCGACCGTGAGGACGAAGTCCGAGGCGCGGCAACCCCTGCCCCGAAAACCGCCCACACCAGCGCCGAGCTGCTCGAGGCCATCACCGGCTCCGCGGTCGACTCCCCGCTGTGCATGACCTGCGGCACCAAGATGCGCCCCGCCGGCTCCTGCCACGTCTGCGAAGGCTGCGGCAGCACCAGCGGCTGCAGCTGATCGAGCCGTGAGCGTGGACGAGCCCCGGCCCCTCGGGTCGGGGCTCGTCCACAGACACACCCGTCCAATCCCGTAGGTCGTCCGAGGCGAGGAATAGACTTCGAACATGAGCTCGAAAGACCCGGCCTTCACCTTCATCGACCTCTTCGCCGGCATCGGCGGGTTCCACGCAGCGCTCTCCGCTCTGGGTGGCAAGTGCGTCTACGCCTCGGAGATCGACGAGGCAGCCGCCAAGATCTACCAGCACAACTGGGACATGGAGGTCGCGGGCGACATCATCCCTGAGACCGACCCAGTCGTGAAGGTCCCCAAGCACGATGTGCTCGCGGCGGGCTTCCCCTGCCAGCCGTTCTCGAAGTCCGGCAAGCAGCGAGGCATGGACGAGGCACGCGGCACCTTGTTCTGGAACATCTGCCGGATCCTCGAGGAGCACCGTCCCTCCATGGTCATCCTCGAGAATGTCCGCAACATTGCCGGCCCGCGGCACAAGCACGAGTGGGACGTGATCATCCGGTCGCTGCGCGAGCTGGGCTACCAGGTCTCCTCGACCCCGGCCGTGTTCTCCCCGCACCTTCTCCCGCCGTGGATGGGTGGCGCTCCACAGGTCCGCGAGCGAGTCTTCATCGTCGGCACCTACGTCGGTGACGAGCGCGCCTCGGAGGAGGTCGCGCCCGTCGTGACCAACCAACCGATCGACGGCTGGAACCCGCAGGACTGGCGCCTCGCCGACATCCTCCAGGCCGAGGACGAGATCGCCGATCGTGCCAACTACGCGCTGAGCGAGTCCGAGCAGCAGTGGGTCAACGTCTGGTCCGACTTCGTCCGTCGATTCCGCGAACTCGGGGTACCAAAGCTTCCCGGCTTCCCGATCTGGGCCGACGCCTTTGTCCACGAGGACGACCTCGAGATCCCCGACGGCACGCCGGCTTGGAAGTCAGGTTTTCTGCGCAAGAACGCCGAGTTCTACACGCAGTACCGCTCTGTCATCGACGCTTGGCTCGAGGAGCATGACCACCTCGCAGGGTTCCCGCCGTCGCGCCGAAAGCTCGAGTGGCAGGCGCAGGACGCTGCGACGCTCGAGGAGTGCATCATGCACTTCCGTCCCTCCGGCATCCGAGTCAAGAAGCCGACCTACGTGCCGGCGCTGGTCGCGATCACCCAGACCACCATCCTCGGCACCCCGCTCCGTCGCATCACTCCGCGCGAGGCCGCCCGCCTTCAGGGCCTCCCCGACACCTTTGAGTTCCCCGGTCAGCCTGACTCCGCCAGTTACAAGCAATTGGGCAACGGCGTTAACGCCGGAGTTGTCGAGCACGTCGCTCGTGCCCAGATGGCGCGCAGCGGCACGCGGTGGGCGGAGACCGCGGCACTTGCAGCCGTGCATCTGGCACAGCGCTAACTACCAGGCATGGGTATCAAAGCAGATCTGCCAGAGTTGATCGCTAACGCACTGGGGGTTCCACCGCCGCCAAGGAAGGCAAGTTGGGTCTCGTCAGGCGACACCGTTGAACGTGCATGGCATGAGGCAATCGGCGAGCGACTTGGTGTTCCGTACGTGGCGCCCAAGCCTCGTCATATGAGGCTTCTCCTTGAGCACTTTGACGTTCCATGGGACCAAGAACGTTACGCAGGCCAGGCGTATGCGGGTAAGCAAGACGGCGACAATATTTGGACCGCCGCCTATGCGGATCTATACGCAGCATTGGTGGCCGCCATTTGTAGCGAATCGCTCGAACTGGCCACCATCCCGAGCGCCGCACCGTTCAAGGCTCGCGAGCGGGCCTTGCGGGCCATCTTGGAGCGGCGCGGGCAGCAACAGTTCCGACGTCGATTGCTTCGGGCGTACGGGGGTCGGTGTGCCATCACCGGGTCGAGAGCAGTGCCCGTTCTTGAAGCTGCGCACATCGTGCCAGTGGTGCACGGGGGTCTGGATACTCTGAGCAACGGACTGCTGCTCAGATCGGATGTGCACACACTCTTCGATCTTGGACTGGCAGCGATTGAGCCCACTTCGAGGATTGTGAGGTTCTCGCCTGACCTGCGCGGCGAGTACGAGGAGTTTGACTCGTGTCGCGTCAGGACGCCATCAGACGGCACTCTCTCGCCAGGACGACGGGAGTTGGACTGGCACTGGGGATTCGCCAGCCTAGGTGGCCCCTCGTTCGATTAGTGCGGCGGCGATTTGCGCGCCCTCACAGTGGGGCTCTCGTGCTCCGACGCTCGGACCCCTGGCGCGGTGTCTTTCGAGCGAGTATGGGCATCTTCGCCGATCGCGCAGCCTGGCGTCACGCGGCGGGTTCGCGTTCTCGGTCTGCTAGGGGACCTCGGCAGAGTAGACCAGGAAGTTGTCGATGTCCTTCTTCTTGATCTTGACCTTCATCGCGCGGGCTCCGCCGCCAGGCTGCTTGCCCTGTGCGAAGTCGCCGAGCACGACGTGGAAGTTGGCTGCGTTCACCTCGAGGACGACCATGCGAACGAATCGGACGGACGCCTTGAATCTGGTCGCGTAGGACAGCGGACTGAACGGGAGGACCGCCTTTCCCTGCTCGAGCTTCCACTTGTTCCACTCGATCGTGGCGACGTCCCCGTGATCCTTGGCGTGGGTGGTCTCGTGCTCGTAGATCACGTACCAAAAACGCCCGAACTCCTGGACGCATCGAGCGAGGTCGGCAGCGTCGTTGCCGGGGGACTCGTTGTAAGCAACGTTCGACGCCTTGAGGTCGCCGTAGAACTCGAGTCCGTGCGTGCCCATGATTCCCAGGTCGTAGTCGTACTCGCCCCGCTTCTTCGTCTTGCGGTGCTCGATCAGAACGGGTGGACCCTGGAGGCGAAGCGACTCGTCGAGCTTGAACTCGGTGAAGAAGCCGGGCCACTCCGCCTGGAAGGTGTCGGGCCATCCGGCAGAATGCATCTCCGTGACCGCGTCGAGCGCGTGGATCGTCGACCCGGTCAGGAATGTCTCGTTGAACGCCTCCAGCGCTGCCAGCTGCGGCTGCCTGGACGTGAACCCGTCGCGCAGGTAGGTCGCGAGCTGGTCGGTCCGGACGCTCGTCAGTCGGTTCCCGTTGCGATCCGTGCGCGAGAACTGGCCGAGTGTCTGCGCCTGGAAGAGGTCGTTCGTCGCGACATGCGCAGCAGAGTTGTTCGCCTTGCGGGTCAGGTACGTCGCCGGGTCGAAGTCGACGAAGAGCGTCACGTCGTCGTGGTGATAGATCCCGATGAACCGCACGCGCAGCCCGTCGGTCGCGGCGTCGCTCGCGGCGGCGACCCAGGTGTTCGGGATCTGGATCCGCTTCTTGAATTCAGGCCACGGGTGACCGAGGTGCGTGACCTGCGCCTTGAAGATCACCTGATCCTCGAACGTCACGACGCGCAACCTGCCCTGCGTGGCGACCGTCGCACCAGGGAGGGCGGCGAGCAAGAGCGCGTTCTTCTCACTCTCGGACAGCGTCTTGTCGACATTGGAGACAACTGCGCCGCTGGAGGTGATCTGGTCGACGAGGTAGGCCACATGCCAGTTCTACCAAGGGTGCGGCTCGGCAGGCGGACGATCGGGCAGGTCGCGACTGGCTCGATCGAACTATTTCGAGACAGGTGATGGCGTTTCGCGCTCCCGTGACATAGACAACAGATAGCGTTCGAAACGCTCGGGAGGAGAACTGTGTCGCGCGCCAAGTACCTAGAGTTGAACGAGCGTCTGGCTGAGGTCATGTTCAGCCTCGATCACGCCGGGCGACCGGTCTATGTGGGAGCCGAGGAGTCGGAACTGTCCAGGGCCGTCGAGGGGATCGACACGAGTGGGCAGGGAGCGTTGGAGTACCTGTGCCACGTGACGCGATCGACGCTCAATCTCGACGACCAAGGAGTTTCACCCTTCCGCTGGTACGTCGAGCGGCTTCGGGCGGAGACTGATCCACTAGCGACCCCTCCCACGATCGGACTGGCTGTCATCCTCGCCGTAGCGGCTGACCAGATGGCTGCCGGCGACGGGATGGCGGCCAACAACTACTACGGGCGGCTCGCGCACCTCCTCGATGTCCCCGATGACCGTTTCTCCCGGCTCACGACCGACTATCAGAACGTCGCCGAAGATGTCTGGGCGTCGTTGAACGACTGGTTGGTCGCCTGGGAGGGATCGCGTGGAACCCCCACGGCGTACGCGATTGGACACCGCCACGTCGGGTTGCCGATGTCACAGGCACTGGTGCGCGAGCACGACCGCAACCAGCTGACGAAGATCTTTCGAGCGGAAGGGCTGCCACCAGGCCTCCAGATGACTCCGCGCGACATGGAGGACATCCTGAGCGGCTGGGTGTCTCGCAGTCCCTCTCCGCTGACGCAGGCTTTTCGCGCTCTGTTCGAGAACGCGACTGCACGAGAGCGCATGCTGTCGGTGGTCTGCCTCGAGCTCGAGGCCTGGGACGGTGCGAGCTTCGGCGACGGTGAGCTGCAGCAGGCTGCGGTCCGTTCGTTCGGTGACCTGCGTCTGCTGGCCGTGCTTCGCCAGTTCCTCGGCGAGGCGCTCGAGATCAACATGCTGGTCCCGCTGGTCGAAGCGAAGGCCGAGGCACTCGTCGTCAGCGCCGGCGAAGGGCAGGTCGCGCTGGACGTCGCCGTCGGCGCCGGTGGGACCGGGCGGCTCGCACACATCGACGCCCTCGACCTGGACAGCCTGCTCATCGACTACCTGGAGGGAACGGTGGGCGAGGGCGGGCGAGTAGTGGAACGGCGGCCACGGCGAGTGGTTCCCCTGCGCTGGCACGACCTGCAGAGCGCCTACGTCGAGGTCGAGCGAGTCGAGCGTGGCGATCAGGTGCTCCTGCTCGCGTTGAAGTCGACGCAGACCCGGCTCGTGGAATTCCTCGAGGTCGCCGCCCGTCCAGGCTTCAAGATCCACGAGTCCATGGCGGGTCTGCCCGATGGATGGGTCGTCGTCTCGGACGTCCAGATCATGGCGGCCGTCGAGGGAAGCTTCCACAGGGACTTCCTGCCACTGATCCCGCGTGCGCAGACGAGCCTGGCCTTCTCGGGTGGGCTGAGCCTTCCCGGAAACCTGCGCAAGTGGTCGACGATGTCGCCACCCGAGCTCCATGCGGTCGCCGCCGGGGCAGAGCGCATCATGGTCCGGGTCGATGAAGGGTCACGGATGGGAGTCGAGCTCGATCGGCTCGAGTTCGAGGGCGAGTCCGCAGTGGTCGACGTCTCGTCTCTGAACCTCCAGGACGGCGAGTACTTCTTCACGCTATTCGTCGGTGCCGCGAAGACGCCCGCGTCGACGGCGCTGCTTCGTCTGCGTTCCGCTGACAACCCTGTCTCCGCCGAGGCGATCGACGGGGGTCGACTCGTCTACGAGCCTGGGCACGACTCGTTCTGGCCCATCTCGGCGGCCGAGCGATCAGGAGTGCCGAACATCGACGGCGTCCTGGTGGACGAGGGTGTCGTCGCTTCCGGCGCAGCCGTTGCGATTCCCGAGTTCTGGAAGCGGCCGCCCGCCGCGGTGGCCAGCAAGAAGCGTGAACGCATCCGGGTGGGGCGCCAGCTGGGGGACGATTCGTGCATGCACACTGGCGCACACCGTTTTCACCTCCCGCCAGCTGGCGCAGGGCGTCCGTCATCTGCGTCGGTCGAAGGTGAGTGCGAGACGTGCGGCATCGTGCGGCGGTTCCCGACCACAGCCTGGGCGGCGAAGAAGAAGTCGAAGACCCCGGTCGTGAAGAAGCTGCACGTCAACCAGCTGGCGAGTGGGCTCCCTGCCGTCAGGACTGAGCACACGGAGCACGCAGCCGTGATGCTCGACGCCATCTCGCACGTCGGCTCGGGGTCCATGAACGACCTGGCGCGGGTGGCCGGTGCGGCTGAGTCGAGCGCCGTGTTTGCCGACACCTACGCGCGCGATCTCGAGGCGGTGGGACACGTCGACCTGCGACGTGACGACATGAGCAACATCGTTGAGTGGGGCGTGAACTTTCCGACACTCGTCCCGACTGGTTCGGGCTGGTACCTGAGCGGTCGCACGTCGCCGTCGCTCGTGACCGACCTGCGGCTCGCTGCTGCGCGGCTGGCAGGCACCATTCGAGACGACGCCGATGGTCACGTCAGGACGATCCGAGTCTCGGGGCTGGACGTCCATCACCACGATGTCGCGAGCGTGCTGAGCGACCACGGGGTTCGCGTGCTCGACTCCAACCCGGCGCTCCGCCTCGCTGCCGCCTTGCCGAACGTGACCGATCTCGTGAACGGCATGCCACGGCGTCCCCTGCCTGCGAGCAAGCGGATCGAGCGGTGGGACACACCGTCCGCGAAGTGGTTGGAGGCAGACTCTATGACGACGGTCGGTGCCTACCGGATCACGAACTTCTCGCGGGTCTATTGCGTGCGGAACGAGGAGGACCTCGCGCTCGGATCGATCCGGATCAGCAACGTGCAGGTGGTCAAGCACGTAGCGAGCGCCTGGGCCAAGGACCCGCTCGTCGCGTATCACTCGCTCAGCGAGTCCGTTCTGGTGCCTCGGGGTGCTGATCTCCCGGGTCTCTACGCGAGAGCCGCGGTGGTTGCTTCGGGGCTTGCGCCTCGGTCCACGTCAGCTGCGCTTCAGTACCGGGACGTGCCGCGTTCGGTCGCCGACGTCCTCTACGCCAAGCTCTCGTCTTAGGAGAAAGATGACCTTCCCGTCACCGCTCGCGCTCGAGCGCGGTCTGCGCGAGACCTTTCTCCGCTACATCGACACCGCGTTCGGCCTCCGCGACGAAGACCTGCGTGCCGAGCGCCGTGAACTGCTGGTGGGCGGACAGTCGAAGCTCTTCACGCCGCTGCTGCTCGAGCCCGTCGTCCCCTACGACGGCGTCGCCTCGATCGCGGAGGCCGCAGACGCAGCGGGCGTCGAACCTGACCTCCTCGCCAGGGTCTCCTGCGCGGTCTTCGGCCTCGACCTCGATCAAGCCTCCCAGGTGCGACTTCGCCGTCACCAGGTTGAGGCACTGCGTGTCCACCTCTCTCGCGGCGACGAGAAGCGCAACGTCGTCGTGACGTCAGGCACCGGCTCAGGCAAGACCGAGGCGTTCCTGCTTCCGCTCCTCACACGCATCGCGGGCGAGGCCGGCGCTTCCGGTGTCGCCCCGATCCACGAATGGTGGCGTTCTGAGAAGAAGGCCGACGCGTGGGCGCCGGCTCGGATGCAGACTGCTCGCAAGCCCGCGATGCGCGCCATGATCCTCTACCCGACGAACGCTCTCGTCGAGGACCAGATGTCTCGACTCCGCGGTGCGGTCGCTCGTCTTCGCTCGGGCGCAGCACCAGTCGACATCTGGTTCGGTCGCTACAACGGTGCGACGCCGGGGTCGAAGGAGATCCCGAGGGGCAAGTCGAGCGAGGCGCGCGTAGCCCGCGTCGCAGAAGGCATTCGTTCGGCGGAGCGGGATCGAGGAGCGATCGCCGCCCACGCATCGCCGGACCTGCTGAACCAGTTCCCATCGATCATGGAGGGCGAGCTGACCACGCGGTGGGACATCGTGGCGACACCACCCGACGTGCTGGTGACCAACTACTCGATGCTGAACGCGATGCTGATGCGCAGCATCGAGGACGGACTCTTCGCGAAGACCGCCAGCTGGCTGGCCGAGGATGCCAACCACGTATTCACCCTCGTCGTCGACGAGGTCCATCTCTATCGCGGCACCTCAGGTGCCGAGGTCGCGATGGTGGTCAGGAACCTTGCCGCGAGAATGGGCTTGGCCCCCGGATCCGACCAGATCAGGGTCATCGGCACCAGCGCCTCCCTGGGCGACGTCGAGCAGGGCCCGGAGTTCGTCCAGAACTTCTTCGGCGTCGACGCGGCCACCGTCCACGTCGAACCTGGCGAGCGACGCCCACTGGACGGGGCCGTCGTCGACGTCGACTCCGTGATCTCGGGCGAGCTGACAGACGACGCACTCGTCGACGCGTCTGTCGCCATGGCCGTTGCTTGTAGGGACGGTGCCGGCGAGTATCGGTCCGCCTCGGTCGTCGATCTCGCCACGCGTCTGTTTGAGGACGACCCGAGGGGTGTGGAGGGAGTCGAGCGCCTGATCGACATCCTGGCCGACCGCGCACCCGCCGACGCGATTCCGTTCCGCGCCCATCTGATGGTGCGAGGCATGAAGGGCATGTGGGCCTGCTCTGATCGCGAGTGCACGGCCGTGGCGGCACCGTCGACCGATCGACGCGTCGGGAAGATCTACGACACGGCGCGGCTCACGTGCGAGTGCGGTGGGCGGGTGCTCGAGCTGCTCTACTGCTTCGAGTGCGGTGAGGTTTCGCTCGGTGGCTACGTCATCGAAGCCCGGGACGGTGTGTTCTTCCTGTCCACGGTGCCGACCGAGGACCGTCCCGGGGGCGCCTTCGCGTTCCAGCGCAGTCATGACGAGTACCGCTGGCTGTGGCTCAGCGATGAGCCGGCGAACGGTGAGCTGAAGAAGCGCAAGGCTCCGAATGTTCTTGAAGCGGTCGAGTCGGGCGGGCCAAAGTCCAAGAACGTCGAGATGTCCTTCGTGCCAGTCAGCTACCAGGCACGTCTCGGGGCGATCATGCCCGGGATGAACGGACCGCAGGTGGTCGGCATCTCCCACTCCGAGCTGCCCGACAAGTCGCAGTCCATCCCTGCGCTGCCCGAGGTCTGTCCTCGATGCGGCCGTGGGTCAGGCAAGCAGGACGTCGCGGCCTTCTTCGGCGGGAAGGTGCGGAGTCCGATCCGCGCTCACACCACCGGCCAGGCGCAGCTGACCCAGATGGTCGTGTCGGAGATCTTCCGCTCCACGGGTGACGTGGCCGAGGACTCGCGCACGATCGTCTTCACCGACAGTCGGGACGACGCGGCTCGGACTGCGGCTGGGATCGCCCTGAACACCTATCGCGACCAGGTCCGCCAAGTGGTTCGCCAGACGCTCGCGGATCACGAGGATCCGTTCGCGCTGATCTCGGCCCTGGTCGACGGCAGCGTGCCCGAGGATAGACGCGCGGTCGCCGAGCAGCTCGCCAAGGATGATCCGCTGCTTCACATGTCACTCAAGCTGGCCAAGGCCGGCGCTGCGGAGGACGACGACCTGGCGCGGATCAAGGCCGCCGAGTCGGCATCGGGCAACCTTCGGTGGTCGGCTCTCGTGGCTCGGGTCCAGTCGCGCCTCGTGGCGGCAGGCATCAACCCGTCGGGTGCGGGCGCATCACGGCAGACGTTCGGACCGACTGACCAGAAGTGGAACCGACTGGTGGAGCCCCCCGAGCCTGGTCTGTGGAAGCCGCTCGACTCGGCCGTCGTGGGCGACGAGCAGAGGGAGTTCAAGCGCAACGTCGGGCGTCAGGTCGCCGAGGCGATCTTCGATCGGGGCGGTCGCGACATGGAGTCGTCTGGCATCGGGTACGTCACCACGGCTGAACCGGCGCCCGGCGATCTCGGCGTGCCCACAGATGTGGCTCGCGAGCTGGTCGACACGACCATCCGTCTCCTGGGTCGTTCCAAGAGGTTTGCTGGCGCGTCCGACGCCGCAGCCACCTCCACTCCACGGCTGGTCGGTGCGTACCTCAAGCGGATCGCTGCCGTGCACGAGGTCGATGCCGACGTCCTCGCCGGCAAGGTGGCCGAGCACCTGCAGGCCACTGGCGTGATCGACACGTCGTGGGTGCTTCGTGTGGACGACCCGGATGTCGCGCTCGAGATGATCGAGGCAGGATCGAGTCGATGGGTGTGCGCGAACTGTGGGGCCAGCTACCTCCACCCGTCGGGTGGCGTCTGCTCGATGCTCGATTGCGAGTCTCGCAAGCTCGAGGAGGAGCCCTCGAGCCCTGACGAGCAGAGCTACTACGGCTGGCTCGCCCAGAAGCCGATCCGTCGCATGGCCGTCGCAGAGCTGACCGGACAGACGAGTCTCGACAAGCAGCGCGACCGGCAGAGGCGTTTCAAGGGTGCGGTTCTTCCAGCACCCGCCGAGAACCCGCTGACCGATGCCCTGGACGTGCTGTCGGTGACGACGACGATGGAGGTCGGTGTCGACATTGGTTCGCTGCGCTCCGTGACCATGGCGAACATGCCGCCCAAGCGGTTCAACTACCAGCAGCGCGTGGGTCGAGCTGGCCGCAAGGGTCAGCCGTTCTCGTTCGCTGTCACCGTGTGTCGCGACCGATCGCATGACGAGTACTACTTCACGAACGTCGTGCACATGACGTCGGCGACTCCACCTCCTCCGTTCATCGACCTTCAGCGTCCCAAGATCGTCGAGCGCGTGGTGGCCGCGGAGGTGCTGCGGCGGGCTTTCCACGACCGCGTCGACACAGCGCCGTATCGCCCGAACGTGCACGGCAAGTTCGGGCCGAGCGCGGAGTGGGAGCACAACCGCGGCCACGTCCAGGGTTGGATCGAGGCGTCGGCTGATGAGATCGAGTCGGTTGCGGCGTACTTCTGCGCACACACCGAGATCGATCCTGAACGCGTCGCCTCGTGGGCGCGGAACTCCCTCCTCGATCGCGTCGACGAGGCAGTGGGCAACCCGTACTTCCACCACCCCGAGCTCAGCGAGCTGCTCGCCAACGCCGGAGTGCTTCCGATGTTCGGATTTCCCACCCGGTCGCGAGATCTGTATGGCGGCAAGGTCGAGAAGCACGAGGACCTGCGCGAGGCGATCGTCTCCAGCCGCGATCTCGGCATGTCGATCCGGTCGTTCGCACCTGGATCGGTGACGGTCAAGGACGGGTCCCAGCACCTGGCGATTGGATTCGCGGCGTACGAGCCGTCCGGTCATCGTTACCGATCGACCAACCCGCTGGCGGGCGAGATCAGGGTTCGCCGGTGCAAGACCTGTGGTGCGGTCGAGACCAGACAGACCGAGGACGTCGCGGGCTGCGCCGTCTGCGGGGGAGAACAGGACGCCTACCTCGTCTACCAGCCTGCCGGTTTCCGGACCATGTACACGACGATCGACTACGACGACAGCCACGAGGCGCCCTACCACCACGGGTACTCCGAGCTGTCGTCGTCGACGACGTACAGCGATTCGGAGACAGTTGGTGGTCTTGCCTTTGGTCTTCTCGAGCAGGCCGAGGTCGTCAGCATCAACGACAACAACCGTCGATTGTTTGACCTGACTCGACTCGGTGACTCGACCGTTGTCGCCAAGAACCCAGAGCTGTACGAATCGGCGCTCCCTCCATTCATGCGCGACTCTCCGTCGATCGGCGAGGCGGCGATCGGCGAGGTGCGTCGCACCGACGTCCTCCTGCTAGAGCTCTCTGGGCTTGACCTGGTCGGCGACGTGGTCTCGACTGGGTTCGAGTGTCCGGCTGGCGAGTCCGCGTTGATGACGTTCGCCGAGATGCTTCGCCGTGCAGCCAAGGACGAGCTGGACATCGACGAGTCCGAGCTGCAAGTCGGGCTCCAGCCGTGGTCCAAGAGCGGCGTGCTGTCACGCCGTGTGTTCGTCGCCGATGCCCTCGACAACGGCGCGGGCTACGCGCTCGAACTCGGCGACGTGACACGGCTGAGGCAGCTTCTCGAGGCGATCCGCACCGACATGGGCGGCCGGCTGGAGGCGCCAGAGCACCGAGACTCCTGCGCCACGTCGTGCCCGTCGTGCCTCCGGAGCTACGAGAATCGATTCGACCACTGGGGGCTCAACTGGCGTCTGGGGCTCGACGTCGTCGACCTGGCCCTCGGCAGGCCGCTCGACCTCGCGAGGTGGATGGGCACGCTTGAACGCCGTACGGCGCAGTTTGCCGAGGCGTTCGGCCAGTTCGGAGGCGTCGACGTGGACACCAATGGTCCGCTTCCCGTTCTCCGGGCGCACGGGCGAGCGATCGTCCTCGGACATCCCCTCTGGCGGCGTGATCGCGACGGATGGAACGAGATTCAGCGATCCGCGGTCGCGGGCGCCAGCACCGGCATGGTGTCAGACTTTCTTGAGCTCGAGCGCTTCCCGTTCCGCATCTGGTCCGCGCTCCAGGGCGTCTGAGCGATTGAGGAGCACACGATGAATCCATGGTTCACCCACCCTGCACGCCCGCTGACGGCGACCGCTGCAGGCAGCGACGAGCAGCGTTCCGTGCCCAGCCGTAGCCTGCGAGTGCAGGTGCTCGAGGGTGTAGTTCTAGCCGACCTAGACGTGCCGAGCGGATCTGTGTCGGTCGACCTGCTCGGCTCCATCGGCGAGCACTCTTGGCCCGGGATCGAGCAGGAGATCGACGCGAACGGCATAGCCATAGGATTCGAGGAACGCGGAGCGGACGAGTTGCCGCGCTACGAGCCGTGGGCCCCTGCTGGGACGGTCGAGGCGGTGCGGATTCGACTCCGAGACGGTCAAACCAGCGAATGGGACGTCTCCACGGTCACCAGCCCGCGCCGGGTCGGCCCCGTGACGCTGTGGATCTCAGACGCCGCGGCGAGTCAGGCAGTGAGAGACCTCGAGGACGTGGTGGCACCGGACGGTCGGTCGTCCAGGTTCTACGTTCGCCGCACCACGCAGCACCAGCACGGCGTGGGCGTTTTCTCGCACGCCGCGTTCGACGGTCTATTCCTCAACGTTGCCCAGCAGGCGACGGAGGGCGGCGCTCCAGACGGTCGGGTGCGGCTGTGGACCGGTCGCGACCGCGATGGTGAGGTCACGGAGCTCGTCATCGACCTCGCAGCCGGATCCCGGCTGGTTGAGCCGTCGTCGGGTGTCGACCCGTGGCGACAGGCGGTGTTCGGCGGCTTGCGGCTTCACCCCGACGCGGACCTGTCGAGCCTGATCAGGCGCGTGGAGCCGTTCTGGATCCCGGCCTACGTGCCAGGCGCAGGCGTCCAGATCGACGAGAACGATCCACGGGTTCGCGCCGCCCAGGACGATGTTGACGACGAGCACTACCTCCCCGCCGAGGTGTACGTCAGGCCGATCGGATCTGTTCCCCTGGCCGGCGAGCTGATGTTGGGTGCCGTGCAGCACGAAGCCGACGAGATCGTGGCCGGCTCGGCGAGGCTGGGACTGACGTGCGAGCCAGGCGTGTATCCGGTGTTCCTCGTCGACGATCCCGAGATGGGAGACGCTGGCTACCTCGTGCGCTTCGACGTCGGACTTCCCGCCCGCTGGTCCTACGCGCCCGGCGCGGTCGACGAGACCTGGAAGGCCGTGGGCGATGGTGGGGTCTGCATGTTCTCGGACCAGACGCCCGAGGAGACACGTCTCGCCTACCCGATCGCCAATCACCCCGTCCGGTGGAACGGGCAGGGAAGCGGCGCCCTGATCGTCCGCCCAAGTACCTTCGGCCCTCCGGACCTAGGCGTCTCTGAGGTCTACGTCGGCTACGACGACTCAGACCTACCGGTGGCGATTCTTCTCGACACCGTGAACATGGTTGCGGCAGACCTCACGTACGTCGACTCGGCGCGGGACTGAAGAGCGTCGAGCGTCCTGCGTCCCGCTCGTGCGCGAGACGCTGAGCCATCCCGCCCAGCGGCGACGGGAGCAAGTCAGTGTGCGTCACATGGTCGTGTCGAGTGAGCGACGGCATTCCGCATGGGTCATACGGCGTCTGAAAGTCTCAGGCCCCCTACATTGTCAGCTTGGGCCGCTCGACGTTGACAGCGTGATGCGCTCGTCGGACCGCGCTGGCGAAGCGGTCGTCGATATTGAGCCCTGACTCGACATGCTCCACACGTCCGCAACGAAAGGTGCGACGTCCGACTTGAACGTCGCGGGCTCGCGGTGACCAATCACAATAGCGATGAGGAGCACTTCGTCCTGGACACTGCGCCACCCCGCCTCAGTGGGGGCCGACTCGGGCCGCTCAAGCTCGGAGGCCTCTCTTGACCTCCTCGCGCGCAGGCCGTGCCTGTGCGTTCCAGGTCGCGACGGGAATACTCGAGCCAAGTTCCTCGAGCGAGAAGCGCCTCGAGGTGATGACTCAGCTGCGGCGCGATCTCATCGAAAGGTAGGTGCATCCGCGCCAGGGTCGCGAGGAGCGGGGCGCGAGTTCCACACGCCGACGGATTGGCTGAACGCTCGCCGAGGTCGGAGTTGTTCGGCGCTCTCGGCGGCACGTTCCGCGGGCAGCGAGTTGATCGTGGACCTCACGTCGCTTGCTAAATGAGCCACCGTCAGAGCAGACGACTGCTCGAGGCACGTCTGAACTTCGCCGGTGTAATCGAGGCTGCACTGCCTTGGGCACGCGGCCGGTGTCCTCCGAAGTCGTGGGTGGTGGCTATGTCTGTCGCAATGCGGCGAGGTCGCGCGCTTCTCAAGACGACCGCGAGCACGTTTGCGACAGTCGGGACGAGCGCAGCGGCGATGGCGATGAGCTTGCTAGGACCTTTCGATCGTGTCGAGACGTTGGCGGACCTTGATCCGATCAGCGGCCGGCTTCACCGGTCAGCTGACTCGAACGAGCCATTTTTGATCAGGATGTCGCGTAATGCCTCAGCGGAACTGCCTCAAGGGGAGACAATGCACTCGGTCATCGGGAGGAGATTGAAGTGACTGCGGGTGTCATCGTCGGGATTTCTGGCGTGCTGGTCGGGTTTGCCGCCGTGCTGTTCGCGCGACGGACCGCTCGGGTGCCGGTAGCCCCTCTGACCGAGGTCGAGACGGTCGAGCAGCAAGAGATCGAGCGCGTCGGCGCGGCACTTGCAGCCGGGGATGAGGTGTTCCTCCCGACCGGAAGGCCGAACGAGTTCGTCGTCTTCTCTCAGGCGTCACGAATTGAGGGTGATCTGGTGCCCGCCGATCTGGCTCGCTCGGCGGCGGCGAGCGTGTCCGCTGCGCTGCGCAGTGGAGTCGAAGCCGCACAGGCGTCGGGCCGACTCGTCATGGTTGACGGCGCCACGGCGAAGGCGATCCGCGAGGGTGCCATGGCAACGGACAAGGCCGGCAAGACGCTCGCCGTGGTCCGGAGTTCCGCCGGCAAGTGGGAGCACGTCGCACGGCTGACTCCGTCGGCCGGCAAGGTCGCGGGCGGCGCTCTCGCCGCCGCCAACGTCATGGGCGCGGTGAGCACGCAGATGCAGATGGCCGCCATCGAGGCCAAGCTCAGCGACATCGTCGAGGGCGTTCAGACGCTCGAGAACATCGCGCGCCGCGAGCTCGACTCATCGATCTTCGCGACTCGGAAGCTCGTGGAAGAGGTCGTTGGAGCGAGCCGGCACGCCGGCCACCTGCCCGAGCAGTCGTGGGCGATGATCGCGCCGCACTACAAGGACATCATCGAGGACCAGCAGATGGCCCGCGGAGCCGTCGAGGATTTCCTCAAAACCGCTGAATCCGATCCAAGGGGCTTCTGGCTCAAGAAGAAGGCGAGCTCGCTGCAGTCCAACCGCGAGCTTCTCGTCGAGCGGCTACAGACCCTCAAAGAGGCTGATCTGAACGTCGTCCGCATGCACATCGTCCGGTTGTGGCACTACACGGTCGTCCAGCCGGAGCTCGCTGGGTACTTCGAGGAGCTGGCTCGAGCAGAGCTCCAGGGGCAGACCGACACGGAGACGATGCTGTTGGAGCACGCCAACCGCACGATCGCGCAACACGGCGATCTGGGGCGGATCGAGAAGCTGTTTCACTGGAGCACGGGAGACGACTTCAGGCGCCAGGTCGAGCAGTTCGCTGACTTCTCTCCACTGGCACGTCGTGCGCCACAGGCGCTGTCGCTCGGACGGGCCGAATGAGCCGCGAAGAAGCGCGCCGCAACACGCGCGCGCGATTCGAGCAGTGGGCCAGCAATCCGACCTGCGAGGCCAACACGCTGTCGGCTGTGCACAACGTGCGCATGGACAGCGTGGCGTCGTCGGTCGGTCTCACTCCCTCGTTTGGTCAGTCGCCGTTTGCTATCGCGCGCGGCAATGTGTTTGAAGCGGGGCTGTTCCGCGATGATGCAGAACGACTGCGGAGTGCGTTGGAGCGCAAGGGGAGCCTGCCAGACGATTCGACCGGGTTTCTCGATCTTCGGCTGAAGATGAATGGTGGGAGCTCGGTCATGAGCGTCGACGCCGCCATCCAGGCGACGCAGCGATGGCTCGTTGATCTCGATGCGGGTGAGGCCACAGCATCAATCGTCGCTGCGCCCATGATCAAGATCCCGCGGGGAGTCATTCTCCCGGAGGCGCTCCTCATCATCGACCTCGTCACGGTGACGCTGGACGGAGACCATCCGGTTCTCCAGGTCGGTGAGGTCAAGGTGTTTCCAGATCGTGGCGGCCACACGGACCCTCGCCAGCTCTCGTCTGCGCGCGCTCAGGCTGGCCTCTACCAACGGGCACTGGAGACGGCAATCGAGGTGCTGGGGCTCCAGCGGGTCAGGGTCTCCAGCGAGGGAATCCTGGTGTTTACCTGGCCTGGTTCCAACCAGCCGTCCATCCGCGCCAATGAAGACCTGACCTATCAGTCGGTGAGGGCCGAGCGCGGCTTCGCGCGGCTCGAGGAAGTGGCCCAGTCGATCGTGAGAGACGATGACTTCTCGGCGGACCAACCCGCTCTGATGGACCGAGTACTCCACGCAGAGACGGCCTACTCCGACGCCTGCCTCGGGTTCTGTGACCTCGCTCCTCGCTGCCACGAGGAGGCGACCGCCGCAGACCGCGGAATCATTCTCGGCGAGACGGTGGACCGAACGCTCGGGTCCACGACGATCAGCAGGGCCCTCGAGCTGATGAACGGTGCGATGCCTGAAGACGATCGAGAACGCGATCTGCAGCGACAGCTGGGCACCACCCTGTGACGGCAGCGGAGGTCGCGCGCCGGCTGCGTGCGTGGGAGTCGGGAGAGCCTCGAGCGCGATTCGCGACACTTCATCATGCGATCGCGCCCCCGGAGCACGTGCTGATCGTCAGCTTCGTGCGGATGGCGGGGGAGTCGCGCCCATGGGGCATCGCCTGGGGTCACCCCGGAGAGACTCCGCGGTTCGTGTCCGTCCCCGACGGACGTGTGCGGGACGACGTGGCAGTCATCTGCGCCGAGCTCGCCGAAGATCTCCTGGAGCACTTTCGTGTCCACAACTGGACGTTTGATCCGCAACCGAAGGATGCCAAGCCAGAGGACCTCCGCCAGATCTGGGTCCCCAACGGCGGGCATCTCGCGATGCTCCACCAGCTGGAATACGCGTATGCGCAGACAAAGTTTGGCGGCGCCAACAACGAGGTGCTCAGGGCCGGTGGTCGACTTGCCGGTTGGCTCTTCCGCGAGACGTCGCGCCGGGGTAGCCAGCACGTCATCGACGCGAATGCTGCTGTCCGCGAGGCGTATGCGTTCCCGGCGCAGGACGTGAGGCAGGCGCACCTCGGCTATCTCATGGGGTGGCTCACGACCTCAGGCGATCGGCAGGCACGGCTGCAAGCGGCGACGCTTTCAGAGGCGAGTGCGGTGTCACCCACGATGAACCCCGAGGTCGAGCGCGACGAGCTCGATCGCCCCGTGGGCGCGCGCCGTTCGCTCATTCGTGAGGGCAGAGATGTGGCGGCTCTGGAAGGCACGATCGCAGACGTGTTGCAGCGTGAGCTCGACTCGCGGTGGCTCCTGGCTGAGATGGCCTATGAGTGGCTCAACTCCGACTCGCGTCCGAGTAACGGTGGTGTTGGCCGTCTCGTCACCGACTCGCTCGCGGAGTTCTGGTACCGAGTCCAGTCAAACGAGCTCAAGATCGCTGACCCGAGCGGAGCGCCGCCGTTTGTGCCGCATCCGGAGACCGACTTCCACGGCTCTTCCGCGGCCTCGAACTACTTGAACTTTGCGTCGGCAGAGGAGAAGTACCTCAACGCTCTGATCCACGACGACCCCGTGCTGTTCGATGACGCGTGCGAGACCGGGCACGGACTCCAGGTACGTGTGGTGCACGTGGAGGACGCGTCATCCAACCCGCGGTCGGTTCGCCCCATCTGGGACGTTGAGATCACCGGCGATCGTCCCCGCCGGGTCAGAGAAGGCGGGCGCGTCGTGCCGTTGCGGTCGGCTGGCCACTGGGCTGTCGTCGAGTCGATCAACCAGACCGAGACGAGTGTCCGGCTCCGACTCGAGTGGTCAGGGCGCAAGACGATGGCGATCACCGCTGGCATTGCAGACAAACCGGTCTCATCCGACTGGGTCGGCCTCGACATGAGCTTCGTGCTCTCCGACGCCGCTGACCTGACGATGCGCCGGAGCCAGGCCGTGTGGAAGGCGAAGGACGGCCCAGGAGCATGGCTGACCCACGGACGCGCGCCAGCGGCGCAACCTGTCGACATCGCGAACGATGTCCCGGAGGTCATCCTGGACGACATCCGACAGATCGAGGGTGACGTGTGAACAAGCAAGACCTTGACCAGCGCTACGACGACCTCGAGCTCGATCTCGCTGATCACTTCCTCGGCGGTGGGCGACTGGCTGTCGTGAAGGCGCCACCGGGCTCGGGCAAGACGCACACGCTGACGTACGTGCTGAAGCGACTGGTGTCGAGCGGCATGCGAATCGCCGTGGCCGCTCAGACGAACGCGCAGGCCGACGACATCTGTCGCCGCCTGGCGGGGCCGGACTTTGCCGAGCTCGTCGTGACCCGTTTCGCCAGCGCCGGCCATCTCGCTCCCGCGGGCTTTCCGTCGTCGGTGGGGTGGGCGTCGAAGGTCGATGACCTTCCTCCATCAGCGGGTGTGGTGGTCGGCACCACAGCGAAGTGGTCACTCACGCGTATCGACGAGCCGTTCGCGCTGCTGGCCATCGACGAGGCGTGGCAGATGGGATGGGCCGACCTCATGCAGTGCGCCAACGTGAGCGAGCGGTTTCTCCTGATCGGCGACCCTGGACAGATCCCACCGGTGGTGACTATCGACGTTCGTCGATGGGAGACGTCGCCCCGCGCACCGCATGCGGCCGCGCCATCGGTCGTGCTGGCAGACGACGGGTTGATGGCCGACGGGCTCAGCTCGTCGATCCCCGCGTGTCGCCGGCTCCCGGCCGAGTCGGTTGATTTCGTCAAGCCCTTCTACGACTTCGACTTTGCCGCGTACGTCGAGCCAGGTACCCGCGGTCTGGATCTGCCGCCGACCCACGCGTGGGCAGATCTGTCGACCGGTGCACCTCTGGTGCTGACGATCCCCACTCCGCCCGATGGGCCACCTATCGAGGTCGACCACGTGCTTGCTCAATCGGTTTCGCAGGTCGTTGCGGACCTTCTCGTTAACAATGCGCACATCCGCACCGGTGAGCCGTCACGTGAGCTGGTGGCAGCCGATATTGGTGTGACGAGCTCTCACCGCGTGATGAACGCTGCCATCGAGCAGTCGCTAGGCGGACCGTACATCGACGTCCGAGTCGACACCCCCGAGCGATGGCAGGGCCTCGAGCGGCCGGTCATGATCGCGATTCATCCGTTGAGCGGGGTCGTCTCGCCGTCGTCATTCGATCTCGAGACGGGGCGGCTCTGCGTCATGGCGTCCCGTCATCAGTCCGCGCTGATCATCTTGACTCGCGACCACGTGCCCGAGACCTTGCTGAATCACGTCCCGTCTGCGGAGCAGGCGCCGGGACGTCCCGACACGGTTGGTCGGGGACACGACGCTCACCTGCGGTTCTGGTCTGCGCTGGCTGAGGCCGATCGGGTGCGACCGCTCTAGCCAGCCGCGGATCCGCACACTGTGCGGACGTCGCAGGACGCACACTTCGACTTCTCAGGCTTGGGAGTGAAGTCCCGTGCCTTCATGAGAGCCGCGGTCTCGATGACGACCTGCTCGGTCTTCGCGATCGCATCGTCGGACACGTCGATCGTGTGTCTCTGGGTCGCCCCCATGTCGTGGACGAAGGCGCCCCCGACGGTCAGACCTTCTCGGCGGCCCGCGTCGGCGTAGATCTGGAGCTGAAGAGGGTGAATCTCTCCCTGCGTGGATGACTTGTAGTCGACGATGGCGAGGTTGTCGATCTTCCCTTCGTGCTCGTCGTAGATCACGTCGGCGCGACCGCTGACCACGACGCCATCGAGGTAGAGCTCGAACGGGCGTTCAGTCGCCCACGTGCGCCGGAGATCGTCCTGGTGATCGCTGACGTACTTGAAGATCAGCTTGCGAGCCTTCTCGCGCATCTCCTTGTGTGCGGCCTTATTCGCGAACGGGAGGAAGAAGTCAGACGTGATCAGGTCATTGATGACTCGCGGCTTCGGCACCTGACCCGTGGTGCGTGCGAGCTCGGCGATCATTCGCATGACATGGTGCACGGCGTTGCCGTATCCGATCTCGGACTTGACTGCTGGCATGAAGCCGAGCTCGTTGCGGAGGAGGTAGGACCGCGGGCAGGACAGGTACGCCTCGAGCTCGCTGTAGGTGACGGCCATGTCGGGCGTCTCGATGCCGCGTGGCTCGGTGTTGGTCGGCAGTCCCGCGCTGACCGCCAGCTTATTCGCTTCGACGATGTACGGCGACGGCTTGACCGCGTTCTTCGTGACTTTCAGGTGCGATGAGAGCGACACCCAGTCGCGGGCTCGAGTGAGCGCTACGTAGAACAACCGTCGTTCTTCCGCGTCGGACCCCTCGTAGCGGGCTGCGTCGAAGGAGGTCCGGGGGACCAGCCAAGGCCGGACTGTCCCTGCGCGACTCGACGGGAACCTGCCTGCGGTGAGCGAGGGTAGGAAGACGATCGGCCACTCGAGTCCCTTCGCGCCGTGAACAGTGCCCACGGCGACACCGTCGCCCAGTAGGTCCTCCTCGCCGTCGAATCCGTCGTAGTTGCCGTTGGCGTAGTTCGTCAGCAGGATCGCGAAGTTCTTGTAGAACCACTCGTTGCCGATGGAGCCTCCGACTTGCTCGTTCGGCACATCGGGGTCGCGACGGGATCGGCGAGTGACCGACTCGTAGTCAGCGAGCACGCTGGTGAATCGAGCAATCGTCCCAAGCCGATTGCGCTGGAGCGCGTCGCTCAGGTCCCAGCCGGCAATCTCGAGGAGAGCCGTCAGAGCGTAGAACTCACCGACCAGGCTCGGGTCGAAGTCGGGCGGTTCTTGAGTCGTCTTCGATCTCCACCGGATCAGGTGCCCCTGGAGCCGCTCGACGAGGTCGTCGCTCAGGTTGAAGACCTGGCGATAGTCCCTGAGTAAATCGTCAAGATGAATTGTCTCGCGCTTGATGAAACGCCCGGGCGCCCAGTCAACACCGGACAGCCAGGCGAACGTCGCACCAAAGACGGCCGCTTCGGGCTGCTCGAACAGTCCAGTACGCCCACCTGGCTGGACCGGGATCTTGGACAGGTCGAGCGCATCGAGAATCTTGGCGTACGCAGCGCGGCCGCGGACCAGGATGGCGATGTCCCGATAGCGCACTCCTGACGCGTGCAGGTCTTCGATGTCGAGCGCGATCGCGTCGGCTTCGGCCTGCTCGTCCTCGTGGCCGACGGCGATGGAGATGGCGGGACCGTCCTCGGCTCGAAACGTCCCCATCTCCTTGGCTAGCCGTTCGGGGATGGTCTTGGCGAAACCGTTGGCGACCTGGACGATTCCAGGTCGCGAGCGACGGTTGGTCAGCAAGTTGAACTGCGTGACTCCGTCGTAGCGATCCGCGAAGGAGACGATGTTGGCGACGTTGGACCCACGCCACTGATAGATGGCTTGGTCGTCGTCGCCGACCACGACGACATCGGCGGTCCCCAGCGGCTTGGACAGCAGAGAGATGAGCCGCTCCTGCGCCGGATTCACGTCTTGATACTCGTCGACGATGAGGTGGCGTAGATCGGCCGTGACGGCTGCGTGAACATCGGGCTCTTCTAGCGCCCGGACAGCCTCGACGATCTGGGTGCCGAACGACATGAAGCGGTAGCCGTCGAGCATCGCGTAGTAGAGCTCGGCCGAGTCCCGCAGTGCTCCGTCGGGGAGATCGGTGATCGGCATCATCTCGTTCTCGACGACGTCGATGTTCTCCTGGAATGCGGCGATTCCGCGGAACACGCGCTCCTTCTCGTCGAGACGACGCAGCTTCAATCGGTTGGACTCTCGGTACAGCAGGTTTGTCAGCTGGTTGGGGTCGAGCGGCGTGTACGTCTCGTACTTCGCCACATAGGTCTGGAGGAGGCGGAAGCAGAAGCCGTGGATCGTGCCGACGTACATGCGTCCCAGCCGGTCGGTCGCAGCGTCGCCGATCTTGGCCTCGACCCGGAGCCGGATTCGTTCCTTGAGCTCGGCGGCAGCCTTCTCGGTGAAGGTGAAGGCGACGATTGACTCCGCCGGCTCACCGTCTGCGAGGAGCGCAGCCACGCGCTGCGAGACGACTTCCGTCTTGCCCGACCCTGCCGCCGCGATGATCTGCACATGGCTGCCGCGATGCGCGACGGCATCAGCCGCTTCGCCCTGGAGTTCCGGAATTTCGTAAGAATCTGTCGCCACCGCCTCAAGATAGTTCGTTCGAGGGACGTTTCGGCCCGATTTCGGCCGCGCGATTCGCTAATCTCGAGGCCGGCGCTGATGCTCGACGAAGGGGACTGAAGGCATGACCGAAGAGCCCACGCGGGTGGATCTCGAGACTCCAGACCTGGCAGCGCAGAAGCGCGCGATCGTCGAGGATCTGCTCCCGGGAGTGGTCGCCGATGGGGTGGTCGACGCGACCCGACTTGGTGAGCTGCTCGACTTGCCGGTAACTTCCGCGTCTGACGGTCGCGAGCGATTCGGGCTGATGTGGGCTGGGAAACACGAGGCCGTCAAGTCACTTCTTACCCCGACCGCAGCGACCCTACGCCCGAACGTTCGCGATTCGATCAACTTCGATTCCGCCACGAACGTGTTTGTAGAGGGTGACAACCTGGAGGTCTTGAAACTTCTCCAAAAGAGCTACAACGATCGTGTCAAGGCGATCTTTATCGACCCGCCGTATAACACGGGGAATGATTTCGTATACGAGGACGACTTCGGCGATGGCCTGCGCGGCTACCTGCACTACACAGGCCAGACCGACGAGTCGGGCAACCGACTGTCGGCGGACATCGACACGGGCGGTCGCCATCACAGCCGCTGGCTGACGATGATGTATCCGAGACTGGTGCTCGCGAGGAACCTTCTTCGTCAGGATGGCGCGATCTTTGTGGCTATTGATGACAACGAAGCCGCAAACTTGCGCCTGTTGATGGACGAAGTTTTTGGGGCGGAGAACTTCGTAGCCAACGTTGTCTGGAATCATACAAAGCAAAGCAGGAACAACGAGACCTACTTTTCTCGTCAGCACAATCAGATCTTGATCTTCCGTCGTTCGGACGATCTTGGAGGATTCCAGCTTGCGCGTCAGGAGGAGCACAACCGCGCGTACTCGAATCCAGACAACGATCCACGGGGGCCCTGGCGCAGCGGAGACGTCCGCAACCCTGCGCCTCGTCCAAATCTCCGGTATCCAATTCCGACGCCGAACGGTGGTCAGATAGCTCCTCCGCCCAATGGATGGCGTTGGAGCGCGGAGACGGTCCAGAGCAAGATCGCTACCGGTGAGATTGTCTTCTCCCACGACCAGTCACGAATCGTTCGAAAGATCTACCTTGCGGACCAGGAAGGGCGAACACCGGAGAACTTGTGGGATGCGGCTGACGTCGGCAGCACACGCGAAGCGACGAGCGAAATCAAGGAGATTTTTGGCTCGCAGGTATTCGATACGCCTAAGCCGACCCGTCTGATTCGCCGGGTCTTGGAACTCATCACCGAGCCTACGAGCGAGGACGTAATCCTCGATTTCTTTGCGGGCTCTGGTTCGACCGCCCACGCCGTCGCGGCACAAAATGCTGAGGACGGAGGAAACCGCCGTGTCATCAGCGTGAATATTCCGGAGGCCACGCCGCAGGGGTCGGAAGCGAGAGCTGCGGGCTTCAGCACCGTCGCAGACATCACCCTGGCGCGAATTAGGTGGGTCGACGCCAACATTGGCGGTGGAGGCGTGCGGGCGTATTCGTTGGGACGAAGCAGTTTCATTCCGTGGTCAGAGATCGAGGACGGAGTTCTAGATCTGAGACCTTCGACTCTGGACGACGACACACCGACCACGAGCAACATCGCCGCGGAGGTGTTCCTACGCGAGGGCGTTTCCTTTGACGAGCGTTGGAAACTAGTCGAACTCGATGGCACGTCGGTTCGTGTCGCCGGTGGCGTTGCGGTGGCAATCAGCCAGGACCTCACCGCTGAGGTCGTTAGCGAGATTTTGGAGATGAAGCCCAGGGTGGTTGTACTTCTCGAAGATGACCTCGCCGGCAAGGATGCGCTGAAGGCTAATGCGGTCACCAATGCTCGAAACCTCGGCATTACGCTGAAGACGGTGTGACATTGTGATCGACATCAAGTTCGACGCCAGCCAGGCGTTTCAGCTCGATGCAATCGCCAGCGTCGTCGGACTCCTCGACGGGCAGGAGGTCGTCCAACAGGGGTTCACGACAGCGGAGCTGAGTACCACCGGAACACTCGACGGCTTCGAAGAGGTCGTGTACGGCAACACGCTGTCACTCGATTCAGCCACGCTTCTCTCGAACTTGCGTCGAGTGCAGGACAGGGACGTGCTCGGCGACGACGGTCAGAATGCTCCGGCCATCCCGCTCGATCTTCGTCGTGACCTAAAGCCCGGATCGTCGGACCTCGACTTCAGTGTCGAGATGGAGACGGGTACCGGGAAGACTTACGTCTACCTGCGGACGATCGCCGAGCTGAACCTGAAGTACGGCTACACCAAGTTCGTCATCGTCGTGCCGAGCGTGGCGATTCGTGAGGGAGTGCTGTCGAGCCTCCGGCTGCTCGAGGACCACATCCGCGAGCTTTACTCGGGACTGCAGTACGACTCATACGTCTATGACAGCAACGCGCTCACGCGCGTCCGCCAGTTCGCGATGGCGTCGCACCTGCAGATCATGGTGATCAACATCGACTCCTTCACCAAGGAGACGAACGTGATCAACCGACCGACCGACACGATGAGCGGCTACGCGCCGATCGAGTTCCTGCGGGCGTGCCACCCGATCGTGGTCATGGATGAGCCGCAGAACATGGAGACGCCCGTTCGTCAGGAGGCCATCAAGTCGCTCTCTCCGTTGCTGCGACTCCGCTACTCGGCCACGCACCGCGACCTAAAGCACCTCGTGTACCGACTCACTCCTGTCGATGCTTACGACATGCGGCTGGTGAAGCGGATCGGCGTGCTCTCCGTCGTGAAGGACGACGACTTCAACGACGCGTACGTCGAGGTCTCCAAGATCAAGGCGACCTCCACCGACGTCACCGCGACGGCTCGAATCTTCAAGGCGACCAAGCAGGGAACCAAGCTCACCACGGTCACCTTGCGGAAGGATGACGACCTGTTCGAGCTGAGCGGTAGTCGATCCATCTACGAAGGCTGGGCTGTCGAGGACATTCATGCGGGGTTCGATGGCGCGCCAGGTTACGTCGAGTTCGGCAATCGCCGTATGGTCCGGGAAGGCCGCGGCACGACAGACGAGGTCGAGCAGCAACAGCGCATCATGCTCCGGCAGGCGATCGAGTCACACTTCGAGAAGGAGCTGCAGCTCAAGCTCAAGCTGCGCCGAGGCATCATCGACTCCGCCATCAAGCCGCTCACGATCTTCTTCATCGACCGAGTCGCGAACTACCACCCCGCGGACAGCAAGTTCCGCAGCTGGTTCGAGCAGGAGTACGAGCTGGTGCGCAGTGATGCGCGCTACCGCAGCCTCGACATGCCAGACGTGAGCGACGTGCACGACGGGTACTTCGCGACCACGGCCAAGGGCGAGCCGAAGGACACCCAGCTAGACAAGGAAGGAAACGCGCGAGCCAGCAAGGAGGCCAACGCCGCCTTCGAGCGGATCATGCGGAACAAGGAGCAGCTGCTCAGCGCAGACGAGCCCCTCCGATTCATCTTCAGCCACTCTGCGCTCGTCGAGGGTTGGGACAACCCCAACGTGTTCACCATCTGCAACCTGCAGGACGGCAAGTCGCAGATGCGCAAGCGACAGCAGATCGGTCGTGGTCTCCGGCTCCCCGTCATGGCGAACGGTGAACGATGCCGGGTCGACGAAGTCAACATGGTCACTGTCATTGCGCACGAGGGCTTTGCGAAGTTCGCCGGTGCCCTCCAGAAGGAGATCGAAGACGAGACCGGAGTGACCTTCAAGAACCGTGTCGTCGACGTGAAGAAGGACAAGATCACGCTGACTCTCAAAGAGGCGGTGCTCGAAGACCCCATCTTCAGGTCCTTGTGGGACCGGATCTCACGCCGCACCACCTACCAGCTGGATTTCAAGACCGACAAGGTGGTGGACGAAGCCGTCAGGCGCGTGAACGCCATGAACGACGGTCGGAAGCTGGAGCCGATCAAGTTCCGCGTGAGCAAGCAGGCCGTAGATGTGGTGGCGGAAGGAGTGGACGGCGCCGAGTCCTCGGATCGCGGTGAAGTAGTCGTCGAGGGCGCCCGCCGGCTGCCTGACGTAGTCGGCGAGTTGTGCCGCCGCGTACCGCTCTCGCGAGCGACGATCGTGCGAATCCTGTCGTCGTGTGATCGCCTGGAAGAAGTGCGCACCAACCCGTCGCTCTTCATCGATCTCGTGACGGACGCGTTGAACCAAGCGCTGTACGCCCAGGTCGCCGAGGGAATCGTCTACACGCAGTCGGGTGATGACCGTTGGAGCGCGGAGTTCTTCCGGTCGCAGCACCAGGAGACGACGATCGTGAAGCCGGAGTTTGTTGTCGAGGCCACGAAGTCGATCACCGACAAAGTTGTGTGTGACTCGAAAGTGGAGGTTGAGTTCGCGCGCTACCTCGAGCAGCACGACGCGATTCCGTTCTTCCTCAAACTCCCAGGTTGGTTCAAGATCCCCACCCCACTTGGGAACTACAACCCCGACTGGGCCTTCGTGAAGCGCGACGACGGTGGAGAGCAGCTGTATCTGGTGCGCGAGACCAAGGGCACCGACCAGATCGACGCGCTCCAGTGGGAGAGCGAGGGTTGGAAGATCAAGTTCGGCGACGCCCACTTCCGCGCACTTAAGATCGACTTCAACTTTGGAAGTGATCCGAAGACGCTGATCGAGCTGTCGCCGGAGTTCAAGACGATGAAGGACTACGCCGATGACAAGCTTTGAGGCCGAGAAGAAGCATCTGAGCTACCTGCTGGATCAGATCGAGCAACGAGACCTCGCCCTTCCGGAGTTTCAACGGAACTTTGTCTGGAAAGCTTCGGAGACGCGAGAGCTAGTCCGGTCGGTCTTTCAAGCATTCCCAGCGGGGACGATCCTGCTCTTGCAGGGTGGGGTCAAGACATTCCAGCCGAGGGCGTTCGAGAAGGCCCCCGACCTTGGGGAGAAGTTGCCGACGTACCTGGCGCTCGACGGGCAGCAGCGACTCACGTCGTTGAGCCTCGCCTTCAACGGCCGCGGCGACTACTTGTACTTCCTAAATCTCTTGGACTTGCTTTGCGGTGAAGCGATCGATGAGGCGGTTGAGGTCTATCACGTCAAGCGATGCAAGCAGTGGGCGTCGATCTCTGGACAGGCGAAGGACTTGATGCTCCCGTTGAGTCGGTTGCGTGACTTTGCCAATTGGCGAGACGAGGTTATCGATGCAAAGGAGATAGAGAACCCCTCTGCGGATCTCAAAACTGTCCGTCAGCAGTTGAACGAGATTGAGAAGGAGTGGATCACTCCTGTTCTGCAGTATCAGTTCCCAGTGACGACCCTCGCCAGCGACACTGACTTGGATGCCGTTTGCACAATCTTCGAGACTCTGAACAGGACGGGGCAGAAGCTCTCGGTGTTCGACCTGCTTGTCGCACGTGGATATGCGCAAGGAGTCGAGCTACGACAGCTCAAGAAGGACGCGTGGGAGACGAATCCGTTGCTTTCCGAGTTCGGAATCGACCCGTACTACGTCCTTCAGGTGATCGCGACGTGGGTAAAGGGAAACCCCGTCCGTGGCAACGTTCTGGCGCTTGATGTCAAGGTTGACGTTGAACCGCGTTGGGCTGACGCTTCGAGGTATCTGCACGAGGCCCTCAAGCTGATTCAGGCGGAGTGCGGTGTACTCACGTCGAAGTACGTGCCGTACTCGACCATGCTTCTCACGATGGCTGCCGTGTGGCGGGTGATTGATTCGGCGGCCGGGCCGGAAGTTGGTGCGCGTCGCGACAAGTTGAAGCGGTGGTTCTGGTGCGCGACCTTTGCGCGCCGCTACGCGACGCAGGGCAACTCCCGAACGGCCAATGACTTCCCGGAGCTTGAGTCATGGTTGACCGGCGGCGAGGCGCCGTCAGTGACACAGCACCCTGACTTCCCAACGCTCCGAACCATCACCAGCAGTAACGACGCCCTGTACGGAGCCGTCTTGGCCGTGTCCCTACGGAAGTACCCGCTGGACTTTCACTTTGGAAAGCCCCTAACTCCGGATCGGATCCGAGCAGAGCAGATCGAAGACCATCACATCTTCCCGCAGGCCTACCTTGGAGATTTGGTACCGAAGCATGAGAAAGATTGCATTCTGAATCGGACGCTGATCGATGCCTCCACCAACAACAAGATTCGGGCGAAGGCGCCGTCGCTCTACCTCGCCGATATGGCTGACTCGTTGGGGGATCCGCTTGTCTCCGCAATTCTCGAGAGCCACACACTTCCGACCGGTCCGTCTAGTCCTCTCGCCGGGGACGACTTCGACGCGTTCCGCAAATGGCGTGAAGACGAGTTGACGACCTCCATCGCTGAGGTCACCGGATGGGCCCTGCAGTCGGAACCTCCTGCAGCGATCTAGCCGGTCGACCCGCGAGTCGCGGGGTTGTTAACTACGTGCGTGGGAGACGGGGTTGCTCGCCGCGATCCGGCGACGGCCTGCTGCCGCGTACCCACAGCCTGGCCGGTCGGCCGCCGTCCGTGCGGGACGCCTGTCGGCCAACAACGACATGCGGCGCGAGCTGGGGCTCCATCCGGCGACGGAAGGTGTCGCGGCGGATTCTCTCGCCGAGGATGGCCTCGTGGTAGGCGCGGAGCTCTGAGAGCGTGAAGGGGCCTGTGAGAAGTCCGTCGGGGTCGGGGGAGGTCTCGTAGCGCGAGCGGAGGTCGTCGACGGCCTCCGCGACGATCACGTCGTGGTCGAACAGCATCGGGGGGAGTGAGTCGACGGGGACGAGGCGGCCAGGGACCCGGGGGAGTGCGACGACGTGGCCGAGGGAGATGGTCCAGCCACGTGGGTCGCGGTCGGGGGCGTCGAACACGCGGAGCAGGCGCGGCTCGAGGTCGCCGGCGTCGAGGCCGGCCTTCTCGCGCAGGGTGATCGCGATGCAGTCATGGCTCGTCTCGCCCTCGCGAAGAAATCGCCCGGGGACGACCTTGCCGGTGAGGGAGACGGTGCTGTCGAGGACCAGAGTCGCGAGATGGGCGCCGGGAGTACCGGCTTCGGCGATGGTCAAGACGGCCACGTCCACGGCGACGTTCGGGCGCGGATAGTCGGTCAGGGACGCCATGTCGGACAGTCTAAGCGCGGAATTGCGCAAAGTGTCCAAGTGGGATGCTATGGTCCCCCCATCGGACTTAACGCAGAGTTGCGCAAAGAGAGAAGGTGGTCGCATGCGAGCACTTCACGTGGGTGGGGGATCCACCCGGGGCGCCATGACGGTGTTCCCCATCTGGGGCGAGTTCGCCCGTGTTCGGCCGCACGTCGCGGCCACCGACGCCGTCCGGATCGTCGAGGTCGGTGACGTCGGTTCGCTGCAGGTGCAGAACCTGGCCGAGCTGCCGGCGATCCTGTTCGAGGGCCAGGTCCTCGAGGGCGGCTGGCAGAACCGCATGGCCGCCCAGTCGTCCATCGTCGGGCCGCGCTCGACCGCATCGGTCGAGGTCGTCTGCGTCGAGGAGGGGCGCTGGGGCGGCGGTCGCGATCACCGGTGGGGCGGCCGCCGTGGCAGCGGCCGCGTCCGGTCGGCGCTGCGTCAGGAGGATCGTCAGGAGGTGGTCTGGAGCCGAGTCCGTGAGTACGAGGACGCACTCGGCACGACCGCCACCGCGTCGTTCACCGAGCACGCCGACCGCGAGGCAGGCCGAGTGGCTGACCTGGCCGACCACGTGCGCCAGCTGCCGGGCCAGATCGGCGTGCTCGTCGCGGTGTCCGGTCAGCCGCTGTTCGCCGAGGTCTTCGCCGACCACGACACGTTGGTCCGCGAGTTCGACGCCATCGTTCGCGCCGCAGGTCTTGACGCGATCGGACTGCCGGTGGTGGCGACGCCCTCGCGGCGCGCCCGTCGGTTCGTCGAGCGCGCGAGCCGGGTGGACGTCCAGCCGATCGGTGCTGCGGGTCTCGGCCGCGCGATCGCGGGGCGCAACCAGCACGTGCAGGTCTCAGGTCTCAGCTGGGACGGGGCCGATGCGCACCTGGTGCTGACCAACCCGCGGCACGAGCTGAACGCGGTGTCGGCATGAGCACCCCGAAGCTGACCGCGGCCCAGGTCGACCGCGCCTGTGGTGTGCTACTGGGTTCGGCCGTGGGCGACGCGCTCGGCGCTGGCTACGAGTTCACCTACCCGGGTCCCGACCTCGTCCCGGCGATGATCGGCGGCGGACTCGGAGGGTTCGAGCCGGGCGAGTGGACCGACGACACCGCTCAGGCGGTGGCGATCGCTCGCGTCGCGGCCTCCGGCGTCGACCTCCGGTCGACCGAGGCGCTCGACCAGATCGCCGACGGGTTCCTGGAGTGGTTCGTCGGCGGCCCCGCCGACGTCGGCATCCAGACGGCGGCCGTCCTGCGTCGAGCGCAGTCCGATCCCACGGGCGCGGGCATGACCGCCGCGGCAAGGTCGGTCCACGACGAGTCCGGCCGCAGCGCCGGGAACGGCTCGCTGATGCGCACCGGTCCGGTCGCCCTCGCCTACCTCGACGACCCCGACGGCCTCGTCGAGGCGGCAATGGCGGTCAGCGCGCTGACCCACTTCCAGGACCACGCGCAGGAAGCGTGCGCCCTCTGGTGCTTGATGATCCGACACGCCGTGCTGACGGGCGAGCTGCCGACGTTCGACGAGGTCGAGCCGTGGATGCCGAACGCCGAGGTCTGGCGGGAGCGCGTCGCCGAGGCCGAGTCCAGGGACCCGTCGGCGTTCACCCAGAACGGGTGGTCCGTCGGTGCGCTGCAGGCGGCGTGGTCGGCGATCACGCACACACCCGTCCCGTCGGACGACTTCGCGTGTGTGCATCTGCAGGACGCGCTGGGCGCGGCGATCCGTATCGGTCACGACACCGACACGGTCGCGGCGATCGCCGGGGCGCTGCTCGGCGCGCGCTGGGGCATGAGCGCGATCCCGGCCGACTGGCGGCGGGTGCTCCACGGCTGGCCCGGCCTCACCGGTCGCGAGCTCGAGCACCTCGCCGTGCTCATCGCGCGCGGCGGCGAGCCCGCGAAGTACAGGTGGCCGCTCGTCGACCACATCGACTACACGGGATACCAGTACGGGGCCGACTCGCTGGCCCGTCACCCGTTCGACGACGGAGTCTGGCTCGCCGGTGCCACGGCGCTCGACGAGATCCCCGACGACGTCGACGCCGTGGTGAGCCTGTGCCTCACCGGTCGCACGCAGGTGCCCGCAGGTCTGGAGCACATCGGGATCCGGCTCATGGACGAGTCCGATCCGTCGTACAACCCGAACCTCGACTTCGTGCTCGTCGACGTGGCCCGGACGGTCGCTCGCCTGCGCGACGAGGGCAAGGTTGTCCTGCTGCACTGCGTGGCCGCCCACTCCCGCACGCCGACCGGCGGCATCGCCTACGCGATGCTGCGCGGAATCCCGCTGGCCGAGGCGATGCCTGCCGTGTGTGGCGCCCTGCCCTTCGCCCGCCCGAACCGCGGGTTCCGCGAAGCTCTCGCCCGGCTGGAGACTCGCCGGTCGACAGGTCGACGCCCGTTCCTCCCGGAAGCAGAATGAGCACGTGCCGTTCCACGTCTATGTCATCGAGCTCGATCGCGAGGCTCTCGACGACCGTGACAGGCGCTGTGGGGAGGGTCGAGTCGTGTACGTGGGCTACACCTCGAAGGACCCAGTCGAGCGGCTGGCGCAGCACCAAGCGGTCGGCAAGCTGAGCGGAAGGGTCTTCCGACGCATGATCGATCCGACACGGTCGTCCTTGCTCGAAGACGTTCCCTATCCAGGACCCTTCGACTCGGCTGCCGAGGCGAGGCGCAACGAGCGTCGTAGCCACAACCGGCTCCTGTCCGACGGGTTCGTCGTCTTCGGAGACAAGGGACGCCGACGTTGACTGCCATCAATCGCCAGCGGGCGGCTAGTCTCGGCGGTCAAGCGCCCAGGCGATGGCTGCGGACACGGCAGGGTGGGCCAGGTAGGGGCCGATCTTGTGCTCATGCATCACCGCGGCTTTCGTCTGCCGAAAGGACGGCCTCCCCGGAAAGCGTTTGATGCGCACATCCACGACCGTGGGATAGCGGTCCTCCAAGCCGACGAATCCGGTCACCACGTCGCGAGTGTTGTGGATGTTCACCCATGAGTGAACCTGGTCGAACGGGAAGTGCTTCAGGGAGTTGAGGGTCTTGTCCCAGCTCCCGGCACCGAGCGGGGAGCCCACAGTGAGGAGAAGTCGCACCGACTGGTCGGGTCGAAGCCGAGTCAATAGATCAGCGGCCACGACCGAGCCGAGGCTGTACCCGATGACGATGAGGTCTCCCGAGCCGAGCTCATCGACCACCTTCCGACACACTCGCTCCCGCCGGTCGCGATACTGCTCTGCGGTTTTCTTGAACTTTGGAAGGTTGCCCCGCACGATTCTTGCCGCGGACCGCCGCGCCCTGTCCGGCACCAGGGCGCGCCGCGGTACTCGGCCGTGCGCGAAACCCTCGAGCGCGAGTCTCAGGTCCGACTGGTTCCGCTCGTACGCTCGGCGGGCAGTCGCGCTCGCGGGCTCCGGGGCTGCCCGCCGCGCTTGCCCGTCAGGAGCCTTTCGCAGCTCCTTGTGATAGCTGGGTGCCGCGAGGTTGTCGACCGTCCACGCACTCAGGCCGGCATCGCCGAGTGCGGCGTTGAGCGGGCCGAGCCAAGCCTTCCGCGACTTCGGACCCGATGTTCCGTGGATGAACACCAGACGGGGAAGCGGATGTTCGTTGTTAGCACTCATTCCGGTAGGCACCTCCAGAGCAATCATGGCAGGAATGTGGAGGGGTGTGAGCGAACGCGAAGCTGTGGATGCGATAGAGGTCGGACAGGGCGAGGCCGCGCTCTGTGCGCGGGGCGAGGGCGAGGACGGGGGCCTCAGCGTGCTGGAGGTCGGCGATGTCGCGGTCGGTGAGGTCATCGTCGGTCCAGATGATCGGGCGGCGTTCATGGGCGATCGACCGGTCGACGACCTCGGCCTTCCACCAGTCGTCGCTGTCGAACATGTCGTAGGCAAAGAAGTCGTCGAGACCGACGGCCGGCGCGAGCGACGTGCGGGCGTCTTGTGACCAGGTGGTCAGCCAGCGCACCTCGGCGAGTCCGGCGCGGTGGGTCATGTTGATGAAGTCGACGACATCGGGGGAATAGTGAATGGGCCACTCAATTCCCTCGGTCGTGGCCTTCGTGCGGGTCAGGTGCTCGGGCAGGTTCTTGCCGGCGGCGTTGACCACGCCGTCGACGTCGAGGAACCAGATCGGTGTGCTCATCGCTGATGCCGATGCGTGTCGATGTGGTCGACGAACGCAGCGAGGGAAGCCACGATCGGCTCCAGCGCAGGCACGACCAGCTGGAACGACTCGTCCATGTAGAGGTCGCGGCGCAGCTCGATCATGATCGCCTCGACCTCTCTGCTGAGCTCGTAGTGCCCCAGCGGCACGTAGCAGCCTGAGAACGGCGTGTTCAGTCCCTGTTCGAAGTCGGCGAACGCCTCGATGGCAGCAATCTCGAGGTCCACCGGCGTGTGGAACGGGTCGGTGCCGAGGCAGATCTCCGGTCGAGGGCCGTCGCCGTACAGCTCGTACGACAACGGGTCGAGAGGGAACGAGTGCAGGTCGACGATGGTGACCTGGCCCCACGCGGCACGGCGCTCTTCCACCAGGGTGGCGAACGCCTCGGCGTAGGGCGCGTAGAAGCGATCGACCAGCTCCGCCGCCACCTCGTCTGGACGGCGGCGCAGGACCTCGCCGCCCGACGTGGTGGCGTAGACGGCGCCCATGCCGACGGCGTTCATCTCCTCACGCTCGTCCGGAAAGCGCTCGGGGTCGATCACGAGCCGCGACAGGCGGTTGACGAACGACCAGGGACGAACGGGGGTGCGCTCCGACACGCGTGCCGCGATCACGTCGGTGAAGGCGTCGGTCATCGCGTCGAGCTCCCGCGCGAGTCCGGAGTCGGACAGCGCGAGGCCCGCGCGCACGTCGTCGGGGATCGCGCGCGATGCGTGAGGGACGTGGATGATCACCGGTGAGGCGGCGTCGCCCGGGATCACCTCGAAGGCGGGCGCGCTGGCGTCGGCTTCGCCTCGGTCGCTCGTTCCTCGCTCCCTCACGGTCGGCCGCGCGCGGCCTCCCTGGCGAGCAGGTTCGGCAGAGGAGTCCGTCACTGCGGCCGCCTGCGGTCGCGGCGTCGAGAGGAGGCGACGTTGGCGACGTACAGCGCCTTCGAGGTGCGGTTGGCGCCCACGTCGCCGAAGCGGTCCAGCTGCTCGATCGCCGCGGTGATCAGGTCGATCTCGTTGGCGAACTCGTAGCGCCGGTCGAGCGGGATCGTGTCCCACTCGGTGCGAAGCAGCGCGATGGCGCGATCGAACCGGCGCCGGCCGGCAGGCACGTCGCCGGATTGCAGGGCGTCGGCGGCCCGACGCTTGAGACGCTGCACCCGCTGGAACAGCACCTCGGAGGTCACCTCGCGGTCGAACCGTCCCGGCTTGTCGCCGGGTGCGGCCACCTGGGCCCACACGGTCTGTGAGGTCGACTGGTCGCTGAGGTCGTCGGCCAGCGTCCACGCGAGCCGCAGGGTGCCCACCTTGCGGCGCCCCGGTTTGGAGGCCCGCTTGGGCGTGAACTGCAGAACCAGGCTGCGGGTCTGCTCCGGCGCGAGGTTCCCGAGCTCGATCGACACGCCGCCCTCGACCGGGCGGGTCGTGGCGTCGTTCAGCACCGAGACCGCCTTGACGCCGTTGCCGCACGTCACGGTGAGCCGGCACTGCAGGTAGCGCTGGCCCAGCAGCTCGCCGCACTCCGAGCCGATCGCGCCGGCGGCCGTGTCGGCCTCCTCGGCGAAGTGATGGTTGCCGGCACCCTCGCGGGCGATGGTCTCGAGCAGCGACTCGTCGTAGCCCAGACCCATGCCGAGCGTGGACGTGGTGATGCGCTGCTGGACGAACTCGCCGGTGCGGCCACCGAGCACGTCAGCGTCGGTCACCCCCTGGTTGGCGTGCCCGTCGCTGATCAGCAGGACCCGCACGCCCTCGGTCGCCTCGAGCCGCCGCGCCTCCTTGAGGCCCCGCAGCAGCCCCGCCCCGAGATCGGTGCTGCCGCGGGCCTCCACGCCGTCGATGGCGCGCTTGATGCCATCGCGGTCGCTGACCGGTCCGGCCGGCACCACCACGTCGACGTCGTTGTCGAACGTGACGAGGCCGAAGGTGTCGCCGGGGGAGAGGCGGTCGACCACGTCGCGCAGGGCGCGCTTGGCGTGGGCGAGACGCCCGCCGCCCATCGATCCGCTGCGGTCGAGGACCACCACGAGGTTCGTGGGAGTGGTGCGCTTCCGGTCGGGGAGCGACGGTGCGACGACCTCGACCAGCAGGGATGCGCGGTCGGAGGAGGTGAGGTCCCGGGAGAACCAGTGATAACGGCCCCGGTCGAGACGAGTGTTGAGTTCCATTCTCGGCTCCTTTCGTCTAGGCTTGTGCAAGCAGCATAATGCATACTGCATAGATTATGCAAGGAGCAGTGGTGACGACTCTTCCCCCGTTCGCCCGGGTCATCAAGGAGCAACGCGAGCGGCGCGGCCTGTCCAGAGCCCAGCTGGCGGAGGCGTCCGAGCTGTCGTACCCGTACATCTCCCAGCTGGAGACGGGTCTGCGCAAGCCCTCGCGATCGGCGGCGAACGCCATCGCCGGAGCCCTGGGGCTCGAGCTCGAGGACTTGGAGCGCACCATCCCGGCAGACCTCAAGGACAGTCAACAAGTGCTGAAAGCAGAGCAGTATTCAGAACAGCTGCTGTCCGGAGGTCCACTCTCGATGCCGCCGGCCGGCTCGTCCTCGCGTGTCGTGGCCGGATCCGGGCCGGGCTCGCGCGACGACCTCATCGGCGACATGATCGACCTGCTCGAGGAGTTCGACGCCGACGAACGTCTCGACGTCCTGGCCGAGGTTCAGAAGCGTGCGATGCAGCGCATGATGGATCAGAATCGGCGCGCTGGCGACTGAGCAGATATTAGCCAGATGCATAAAAATGTCACACGTGCTCTCTAGCGTCGAGATCGTCAGGTCGTCGACGAAGGGAGCAAGGTCATGGTCAGCTACGAGGAGAAGGTCGTCGACGACTCCGTCGCGACCGCATGGTTGCGGATGCGTGTGCGCCTGGCCGACCACCTGGCCGACATGGACGAAGGAGACGTGCTGCGGCTCGGAGTGAGTGGCGCAGACGCGCAGGACGCCACGGTGTTGTTCCGAGCGGAGCGGTCCGGGCGCTACGTCGCAACGTGGCGGTGGGCCGACCGCTTCACCTCCGACGGTTCGGCGTCGCGCCACGAGCCGATTCACTTCCACCGGAAGAAGATCGACGCGTACGTCCGTCGGGTGGCCGAGCAGCTGATGGCCGCCGGGGCCCAGCACCCGTCGTTCGTCGAGGTGCTCGAGGGCGACGTGGTGCTGGTCGACCCGCCGACCGCCGTCGTCAGCCGGCCATCCGGCGCGGTGCCGGACCTCCCCGAGTCGGTCATGCCGGGATCGCACGAGGAGCTCGCCGAGTGGGTACGACGGGTGGTGGAACGTCAACTCGGTCGTGACCCCCGGATCAGCCGCGACGGGTCCATCGGCATCTCCCGTGAAGACGACTCGCTGCGCATTGTCATCAGCCGCAGTCGGCAGATCATCGAGGTCTGGGCGGTGGTGGCTCGCGACGTCGACATCCGCAAGGCGCGCAAGGTCGTCGCCAAGCTGGGCGCTCGCCTGCACTTCTTCTCGTTCTCGGTCCAGGGCGACCGTGTCATCGTGAGCACCACGGTCAACGCAGGCCCGTTTTGTCCCGACCACCTCGACCGAGCGATCGACTCGACCTTCGGCTACCTCGCCGACGGTGCAGACCGGGTCCGCGCCAAGGTTCAGCGTGCCCCCAGGGCCGAGCTGCCGCCGCGTGACCCGGCGACGGACAACCAGGTCGACTCCGACCTCCTGCTGGTCTTCGCCGCGGGCGGTCGAGCGGCGATGGTCCAGCTGGCGCGTCATCTCGCCGCGGACTCGCCTCGGACGTTGACCCAGTGGCGTCGTGCGGCCGCCGCCCACGCGAACGCGGCACGTGCGGGCGTGGCGTCCGCGACGGGAGCCAGGCAACAAGCCCTGATCGACCACGTCGTCGCGTGGCGTGACGTCGCGGAGGCGCTGACCGACGCGGGGTCGGCGATCATCCACGAGCGAACGGCAGACGCTCCGGCCGATGAACGTCGCGACGACCCGGCGGCCTGAAAGGATCTGCGACATGTCGACGCCGATGTTGTGGCCAGAAGAGCCCAAGTTCGCAAGCGGAGCCGAGCAGCGCGTGTGGAAGGCGCTGAAGGACGGCCTGGGCGAGAACGACCTGCTGATCGCCAACCAGCGGTTCACCGACACCCGACGCGACTATGAGCTCGACATCGCCGTCGTGTTCGACGGGCTCGGCGTGGTCGTGCTCGAGATCAAGGGGGGTCAGGTCTGGGTGGAGAACGGGCACTGGTTCCAGCGACTCCCCGAAGGGCCGAAGCGCCGCGACCCCGTCGCCCAGGCCATGACGGCCAAGCACGTGCTGAAGCGCTGGGTCGAGGACTCGATGGCGTGGGCGGGCAAGCGGCCCATCGCTTGGGTGCACGGCATCGTGCTGCCCAACACGCGGCTCGAGCCGCAGTTCGACATGCCCGACTGCCACCGGTGGATGGCCGTCGACCGCGACGACATGGCCGACATCGTCAGCCGGGTCAAGAACATGCTGCTGCTGCAGGAGCGCCAGGAGCGTGCGTGCGACACGTCGGACATTGTGGCGATCCACGAGGCGCTGCAGGGCCGTTTCCTCCCGCAGCGCCAGTCGCTGCTGCCGTCGGACGACGTGGCCGACCGCGTCGCCGAGCACGACGAGATCATCGAGCGACTCAGCCTCGAGCAGTCGCGCATCCTGGACTTCATCGCGCATGTCGACCAGGTCGAGATCCGCGGGGGAGCGGGCAGCGGCAAGACCTGGCTGGCCGTCGAGCAGGCGCGACGGCTGGCTCGCGACGGCAAGCGCGTCGCGCTGATGAGCTACTCGCGCGGACTCGCGGAGTGGATGAAGCGGCGCCTGGGCACCTTCGAGGCGAGCGACCACCCGGCCTACGTGGGCACCTTCCACGGACTCGGCGAGCAGTGGGGAGCGCCGGCCGGCGAGAACGACGACTCCGACTTCTGGGAGAACCAGCTGCCGCGCGAGATGCTCGACCGGGTGCGCGAGCAGGAATGGGGGGACCTCTTCGACGCCATCGTCATCGACGAGGCGCAGGACTTCGCGGACTCGTGGTGGCCGGTGGTGCTCGAGGCGCTGAAGTTCGAGGACGGCGGCCTGTACGTGTTCACCGACGAGGGGCAGCGCATCTTCTCGCGCTTCGGCGACTCGCCCGCGGGCCTGGTGCCGCTCATCCTCGACCGCAACCTGCGCAACACGCGCCAGATCTCGCGTGCGTTCACGCCGATGGCGCCCAACCGGCTGCGGGTGAGCGACCACGAGGGCGAGGAGGTGCAGCTCGTCGAGTGCCCGCACGGCGACGCTCTCGACCACGCCGACGACATGGTCGACCAGCTGATCGACCAGGGCTGGCAGCCGTCGGACATCGCCGTGCTGACCACGGGGAGCCGTCACCCCGAGCACAAGGCCCGCTACGACACGCTCGGCTGGCACGGCTACTGGGACTCGTTCTGGGACGACGATCAGGTCTTCTACGGCACCGTCCTCGGCTTCAAGGGGCTCGAGCGGCCGGCGATCATCCTGGCGGTCAACGAGAAGCCGGGCCAGGACCGCGCCACCGAACGTCTCTACACCGGCCTCTCCCGTGCCCGCGACCTGCTCGTCGTGTGCGGAGATCCGCAGCACATCGAGACCGTCGGCGGGCCGAAGGTGCTGCAGCGGCTTCGTGGGTAGAAATGATGATTGAGCCGTGGGTGGTCGATCGCGTTGCTGCGACGACCGATACTGACCATGCGGTGGCGCGAGAGTGGCTTGAAGCCTTCAAGACAGTCACCGATGAACACGTTTGCGACGATCGGTTCGTGGTCGCTCCGCCGTTGGTGATCGGCGATCTGCGGCATCCGGTCTGGGCTCGACTCAAGTTTCTCCTCAACGACGCGAAGTGGGAGTCTCCCGAGGGACTCGTCGACCTTGCCCCACCGGACCTCGCCACGGCGCTGAGCCTGCCATTGGAGGTGGTCGATCAGTACCCCGTGTCGGGGACATTCGCCATCCTCGCGGGAGCCATCGACCGGATGGGCGCAAGCGAGGAGGACGCGGAATGGTCGTTGAGCCTGCTCGATGCCTGGCTCGAGACCTATCTGAAGCACGACGGGACGCTACGTCGCTACGACGTCGACCCGATCGGTCTGGAATCGAATCTGGAGGACTGGCTCACCCAGAACATCCACCTGCTGGCCGAGCACGGGCATCCGGTGCGGCTCGCCTCGGTCGAGAAGGACGGGGTCAAGCCGCGTCAGTTCGCCGTTCGACGAAACCTCCGCGCCGACGTCATTTGCCGCTACGACGCGTCCACTCCGTGGGCGTCGGCGGGGGACTGGCTCGTGATCGAGCTGAAGGCCACGGCCGCGAACTCGCTGGCCTGCGAGCAGGTCGCTCGTTACGTCAACTTCCTGGTGCCGCAGGTGGATGGAGCCGTTCACGGCATGGTGATCGCGGACGGCAGCTCCATCGGTCTTCAGCGTGCGCTCCGCGAGCGGAACTTCGACTACCTGCCGGTCGATGCGCTTGGCTATCGACAGCACCTGTCGGTGTCGGGCAGAGCTCCATCGAGCGCCGACCCGAACGAATCGACCTTCCGGCCCGCCACGGAATTGGCCGAGTTCTAGAGGCTCGCTCGCCACGCGCGCCTGCACCCACCCCTGGCGCGCTGATCAGTCGCAGGTGTCGCAGATGCCTGAGGCGGGCAGCTGCATGAAGCACGTCGGGCAGATGGCGGCCGCGGGTCGCTCCACCTTGGCTGGTCGAGCTGCCCGGGGAGTGCCGCTACCCGCCGCGCGGACACGAGCAGGCTTGCGCAAGCGCTGGGGCTGTCCGCCATCGTCGGGCAGGTCGGTCGCGTAGCGGCGGTAGCACTCGAGACGGTCCTCGGCGGCACGTTGCTCGACGTCCTGGACGGCTCCGCCAGTCGTTGCCGACACGGCGCGCAGATAGGCGTCGCCGACGCTGCCGTCGGCGCGCACGCAGAGTGACGTCAAAGGAGGTTCACCGGCACGGTGCGCCTGGATCGCGATCAGGTCGAGCATCTTGCCGATCCAGTTCATCTGCGACGCGCTCGTGCGACGGCCCGACTCGGCCTGCACGTGCTCGCCGATCTGCTGGTACGTGACCACCGCGCCGTAGGTGCCGGCCGTCTCGAGCAGCTCGCGGTACGCCACGGGAGTCCACGACTTCAACAACTGGTCCGTCTGGGTCGTCACCTCAGGCATGCTACGCCGGGCTTCCGGGCGCCGACCGAAAGGCTCGATCTCGACTGGAATCTCAAGCCGAAGTGTCAGTGCCGGTCCGTAGATTCAGGTCATGGAGTCCTTCGACCTGTACACGTGGCGCGATCCACGCGCCTGCACCCCCGAACAGTTCGGTGGGCCACTCCCCGTCGAGATCCACGCAGCCTCGGCCGACGACCTCGTCGATGTCTGCCGGGAGATCGGATCTCATACGCTGCTCGATCAACCGTTGGTCGAGCCGAGGCTCGCTTGGGCCGAACCCTATGCACTCGTCCAGCTCGCCCCGGACTTCGAGAGAGGGGTGATCGACGTCGTCGCCAACGGACACACGATCACGGTCGGCGCGCGTCCCGTGCGTCCGATCGAGGTAGGTCGTGCGATCTTCGGGGTGCTCGGAAGCAAGCCCGCGGGGCCCGGGGAGATGCTCGAACTACATCACCACTTCTGCGGCACGGCCAGGGTCCAGCTGCGCATGAACTACGTCGATGCAGGTGATCACCCGCTGTCCGGAAGCGCCGCGACGCAGGACGAGGCCGACGGGAGCCTTGATGAGTAGCGTCCTGCCAGAGGGCGCTCGATCCACCGGCTCGACGTCGTTGGCGACACCTTCGAGGGCGGCCCGCCCGCCGATCACCTCTCGCAGACGCGATGAGGTGATCGGCGCGGAGACTCAGAACGTGTCGTTGATCGTGATGGTGTCGTAGTCCTTCGGCAGGTCATCGGCGGTCAGACAGTCCACCTTCGTGGTCTGGCCGACCGGGATCTGCTCCGTGGTGCAGTCGACCAACGCGAGAACCTCGTTGCCCTTGAGGAACTTGAGCTCGACCAGCGCGCCGTCCTTCTCGTCGCGGTTGTTGGTGACCTTGAGTCCGGTCACGTCGATGCCACCGAACTCGCCGGCCTTGACCTTCCAGCCAGCTGCGTAGTCGAAGCCGGAAACTGTGAAGGCCTCACCTTCGGTGATCGTCAGCGGGTTGTCCGGGCCGCCCGGCTCGCGGTCCGCCTGTTCAGCGTCGCTGATCGACTCATCGATCGAGTTGCTGATCTCGGTGGCGGCTCCGCCGACCAATGCCAGGCAGCCTCCGATGAACAGGACGCCTACGGCGATGGTGCCCAGCAGGATGTTGCGCAACGTGTGGCTCTTCTTGGCCGGTGCGGCCGGTCCCTGGGTGTGCTCGGTCCACTGGTTCCCGTCCCAGAAACGCATCGTCCCGGTGTTGTCGGGATAGAAGCCGGCCGGCTGGTTGGATCCGGTGGGCGGCTGCTGCTCGGTCATGTGAGTCCCCTCGTCATGGGGCGACCCCCTGCCGCCCCGCGTCGAGAAGCATCGACCGGATGTCTGGTGAATCCGGCCGAATCCGCGGCATCTGGCTCCACCGAGCCAGACACGCCACCCCATCGAGCCCTCGGCCGACCGGCGATCGATGAGGGGTCAGCGGTCGGTCGACAGCGCAGCCGGCCAGAAGGCGGTGCTCCGCCGTTCGCTCACCTCGGTGCTGCCGGGTGGGTCGGCGGGGGTGGGGCCACGATGTATCCGTCCTCAAGGGATCCGTACACCTGCAGCGCCGATCGGCGGTGGTGCCACAGCCACGCCAGGTGGGCGCACAGGATCGCGTCGATCTCGTCCTCGATGCGGGTCAGGTCGCCGCGAGCGGGGGAGTCGACGACGGTGGCCAGCTCGCGCCAGCGGTCGCTCTCGGGCAGACGCAGCTCGCGGATGGTCTCGAAGTGGTGCACCAGCTGCCGGAACCCGGCGGCGCGGTCTGGGCCCTTCTTGTAGAGGATGCGCTCCCCGAGGCCGAACAGACCGACCATGGCCGGGTGCGGGTAGACCTCGAGGCACTGGGGGTGGTCGGCGGTGGCGAGGTGGTCGGGGTCAGGGGACCAGCCGAAGCGAGCGGCCAGGGTCTCCGCCCGGGGTGGGTTCATCCACGGCATGGAGCGGTTGGACGAGTGCGGTCCGGCGCGGTAGCGGCCGAAGGCCCGGGCGATCTCGTTCTCGCCGGACCGGCGGCCGGTCTGGTTGGGGACGACGAGGGGTGCGTCGATGCCGACGACGACCGGTGCTCCCGGGAGGTCGTCGAGCCAGGCCGCGATGTCGTCGTCCGACCTGGCGACGGCTGAGCGGATGAGCCGCCCGGTGGCGTCTGTGGCCGCCAGCCCCGTGCGGTTCCGCGCCGCCCACGCCAGGTCGATGCCGACGAACAGCGGCGCGGTGGGCATGGGGTGAGGGTAGTGGGCTGGTTTGTCGAGATTGGTGTGGTTCGCCTCGGCCTTCGGCCTCACAGTCGCTGCGCTCCTTGGCGAACGGGTTGTTCGCCGTTCGTCGCTAGGGGAGCTGTCCGGGTGTGGTTCGCCTCGGCCTTCGGCCTCACGGTCGCTTCGCTCCCTGGCGAACGGGTTGTGTGGTGCGCCTCGGCCTTCGGCCTCACGGTCGCTTCGCTCCCTGGCGAACTGGGGTGGCCGAAACGTGGTCTGCGCGGGACGATCGGGGGATGCGTACTGATGTGGAGATTCCCAGTCATGGCGAGCGGCTCGGGGCGTGGCACTACACGGCCGAGTCCGACGGCCTCGAAGGGCCCACGGGCCGGCCGTGCGTGGTCATGGCGCACGGGTTTGGTGCCACGCGTGACGCCGGTCTGACCCCGTTCGCCGAGAAGTTCGCCGCCGCGGGCGCCGACGTGCTGGTGTTCGACTACCGCGGCTTCGGCACCTCCACCGGAGCCACGCGCCAGAGCGTCGACCACCGTGCGCACCGCGCCGACTACCGATCGGCCATCGACTTCGCGCGCCGGCTCGAGGGCGTCGACCCCGACCGCATCGTCGCCTGGGGCAGCTCGTACTCCGGTGGACACGTCATCTCCGTGGCGGCCGGGGACCCGCGCCTGGCGGGCGTCATCTCGCAGGGCGCCGCGATGGACGGGCTGCGCGCCGTATTCCAGATCCTCGACTACGCCGGACCGGGCCAGCTGCTCAAGCTGACGGGGAACGCCCTGCGCGACGTCGGGCACATGGTCACCCGTCGCACCCCGCACATGATCCCGATCGTGGGCCCCCCGGGCAGCACGGCCACGATCACCTCCGACGACGGCGAGTCCGGCTACAGCAAGATCATGGGCCCGACGTTCCGCAACGAGATGCGGGCGCGCGGCATCCTGCCGATCATGGTCAACCGTCCGGTGTCGGCGGCCAAGAAGCTGAAGATGCCCGTGATGCTCGTGGTCGCCGCGCAGGACAGCATCGCGCCAGTGGCAGCGGTGGAGAAGGTCGCGCAGAAGGTCAAGGGCCCGGTGCAGGTCGAGCGGTTCGACGTCGGCCACTTCGACATCTACGAGGGCGAGACCTTCGACAAGTCCAGCGAGGCGCAGGTGGAGTTCCTGCGCTCGCTGTAGGGCTCAGCCCTCGGGGTTCGACTGGGGCTTGATTCCCCGGCGGTGCTTGATGCCCTCGTAGACCAGCGGGATCAGCGTGAACAGCAAGATGACGATGATCGCGTAGTCGATGTTCTCGCCCAGCGCGGGGAACGTCTGGCCGAGGAAGAACCCGAGCAGGGTGATGCTGAGCACCCACAGGACGGCACCGACGGCGCTCCACTTGAAGAACCGCCGACGGTCCATCTGGGTGACTCCGGCGACGACCGTGATGTAGGTGCGCACGAACGGCACGAAGCGGCCGATGACCAGGGCCTTGTTGCCGTGCTTGGCGAAGAACGCCTCGGTGGTGGTGAGGTACTTGCGCTTGAGGATGCGGCCGTCGCGTTGATACAGCGGTGGCCCGATCTTGCGACCTATCTCGTACCCGACCACGTTGCCGGCGAACCCGGCCACCGACATGAGCGTGCACGCGATGACCAGCTCGGTGAAGGGGGTGCCCACGCCGAGCACCTCGATGTTGCCGCCGGCGATGAACAGGCCGAGCGCGAACAGCAGGGTGTCGCCCGGGAGGAAGGGGAAGAACAGGCCGCACTCGACGAAGATGATCGCCAGGCTGATCCAGAAGAAGGTGCCGCCGAACTGGTCGAGCAACCAGTTGGGGTCCATGAAGCTCGGACCAAGGGTTGCGGGCTGGACGAGCGGCAGGATCACCCCCACAAACTACCCGTCGGCACCTACGGAATTGCGGCGGGCTTGTCGCCGTTGAACGCCCAGGTGGAGTCCCACGCGTTGATGCGCAGCCCCGTGGACGTCTCGTGGATCTCCAGCTTCATCCGCACCGCGTACCCGACGGCAGTCTGGCCGCCGTCGCCCTGCACGAGCACCTTGCCCGAGCTGGTCAGCCAGATCGTGGGGTAGCCGAACTCGAACTCGTACCGGGGCGCCGTGATCTTCTGGTCGATCACGATCTCAGGATCGGTGCGCAACGCCAGCCCGGTGCCGGTCAGCTCCTCGGGAAAGTCCACGAACGTCAGGCCCCGCACAGTGTCGGCGTCCTTCGCGTTCGACCCGGCGTCGGCGGCCGCGCGCTTCAATGCCTTGAAGGCGCTGCCGGTCAGCACCGACCGCAGCTGGTCGACGTCTCCCTCGACCATCTGCTGGAGCGGAAGCCGCAGGTACTCGCTGTTGAACTGGTACCGCAGGGCGACCTGAGCGGCGAACGCGTAGGCGTCGCGGGCGGTGGGGTTGTCGGTGTCGAACGGTGCGATGCGCGGGTCGGGCGCCGTGTCCGTGGTGATCGGGCTGGGCGAGGAGGTGATCTGCGGTGCGGGGCCGGACGAACCAGAGCATCCCGCCGCCAGCACGACCACAAGAGCGGCCACGACACCTGTGAGCATCGGCCGAATCATGCACCAACTGTTCCACACTGACCTACTCTGACGACGTGATGAAACTGCCTGTCGTCGTGGCGATCTTCGTCGCGCTCACGATGCCGGCAGCGCACGCCGACGTGAGCAACGCGAAGTACTACGCGAACCAGACGCCGTACGGCGATCCGGCCAGCACCGCGATCATGCCGGCGCCGGACGGCTACACGCTGGACTTCCTCGAGACCGTGGGGCGCCACGGCGCGCGTTCGCTCACCAGCGACAGCGCCGAGAAGCGAGCCCTCGCACTGTGGGAGAAGGCCCGCAAGGCCCGCAAGCTCACCTCCAACGGCAAGACCTTCAAAGCCGACGTGGTGCGGTTCCAGACCGCCGAGAAGAAGATCGGCTACGGCAGGCTAAGCGCCACCGGGGTCGCGGAGTGGAAGGGCATCGGGCGCCGCACGGCAGCCAACTACGCCGACTTCTTCGCCACAGCAGCCGCCGAGGGCGACCCCATCGCCTTCCGGACCACCTCGGTGTACCGCACCAAGCAGAGCGCCGCAGCCCTGCAGAGCAGCCTGCGCACCGCCTTCCCCGACCTGCGCCTCGCGACGCCGACCACCGACACGCGCATGGAGATCTCCAGCGGATCGACCTCGAAGGGCCGAGCGGCCATCGCCCGCGCCCTGAACATGAAGAACACCAAGGACCGTGCACGCCACCTGCTGCGCACGATCTACACGACCAGCTTCGTCAAGAAGATCAAGGATCCCGTCGCGGCTGCACTCGACGTCTACCTGCTGTACACCACGGCCCCCGGCATGGCCCGCGAGACGTCGGTGACCTTCGCGAAGTACGTCCCGGCAGCTGACCGTCCCGCCATGGCGCAGGCGAAGGACACCCAGAACTTCTACCGGTACGGCCCCGGCGTCGCCGGGCAGCGTGACTCGTTCAAGAAGGCCGACTTCCTGCTGGCCGACTTCTTCAGCCGGATCGACACCCGTCTGGCCGGTGGCGGGGTGGCGGCCGTGTTCCGCCTGGCGCACGGCGAGACCACGATGCCGTTCGCCGCGCGGATCAAGGCACCGGGCAGCGAACGCCAGGTCTCCTCGTCCACCTTCTTCGCGTATCGCTGGAACCCGTGGCGCGGATACGTCGCGGGCCGACTGGCCGGCAACATCGAGTGGGCGATGTACACCGCCGCCGACCAGCCGCCGCTGGTCACGATGCGCTACAACGAGCAGCCGGTGCGGTTCCACGCCGGCTGTCGATCCACCGAGACGGCTGGCTACTTCTACACGGTCACCGAGCTCAAGCGCTGCCTGAAGTGAACCGGCTCTGGGCAGCGGCTCCCGTCCTGGCCCTGCTGGCTGCGTGCACCTCGCCCGCCGACGAGCCGGCTGCCAGCCCCACGCCCAGCCCCAGCCCTGTCTCGCAGTTCGTCTTCCCGGGTGTCGACTGGGTGCGCACAGACCCGAGCGCCGCAGGCTTCGACCCGGCCGGTCTCGAAGCGGCCGACCGTGCGGTGCAGCGCGACGACACCGCCTGCTTCGTCGTGGTCAAGGACGGCGCGGTGGTGCACGAGAGCTACGGAGCCGGCCTCGACGCGAACACCACCCGCGCGGTCTTCTCGGTCACCAAGTCGTTCACCTCCGTGCTGGTGGGCATCGCCGCGGACGCCGGCCTGATCGACCTCGACGCTCCTGCTGCCGATCACGTTCCGGCCTGGAGAGGCACCCCGGCCGCCACGGTGACGGTCCGCGACCTGCTCGCGAACGTGTCGGGTCGTCACTGGGACTACCGCACCGACTACGAGAAGATGGCGTTCGCCGAGCCCGACAAGACGGCGTTCGCGATCGGCCTTGAGCAGGACGACCCGCCCGGCACGGTCTGGAACTACAACAACTCGGCCATCCAGACGCTGTCGCAGGTGCTGCGAGACGCGACCGGCATGGAGCCCGCCGCCTACGCCCGACAGGTGCTGCTCGCACCGCTGCAGATGCAGCACACGATCTGGGGCGCCGACCGGTCCGGTCACAGCACCACCTTCGCCGGCATCACCTCGTCGTGCCTGGACCTCGCGCGACTCGGCTACCTGATGATGCGCGGCGGCGAGTGGAAGGGCCAGCAGGTCGTCTCCCGGTCGTACGTGGAGGCGGCCACGTCGAGCTCGTCGAAGCTCAACGCCGCCTACGGCCTGCTGTGGTGGGTCAACGACGAGGGCACGGTACGCGGCGCGCTGCCGGCGATCGAGGGTGCTGCCGACGCCTACAGCGAACCGACCCGCACGGGCCGCCTCGCACCGTCGGCGCCTGACGACGCCTTCTGGGCGCTGGGCTTCGGTCGCCAGATCATCGCGGTCCTGCCGTCCGAGGGCGTGGTCGCCGTGCGTGTCGGTGCGATGCCGAAGGACCAGGGACTGCAGCCCGAGGAATTCACCGCGCTCGTCACGGACGCCCTGCGCTGACCTGCGGCGTGCTCAGTGCCGCAGGGCGACGAGTCGCGCGAGCTCGGCGTCGGACAGCTCGGTCAGAGCGCCCTCGCCACCGTTGACGACGGCGTCGGCCAGCGATCGCTTGCTGGCGATCAGCTCTGCGATCGACTCCTCGATGGTGCCCTCGCTGATCAGGCGGTGGACCTGCACCGACCTGGTCTGCCCGATGCGGTGGGCGCGGTCGGTCGCCTGGTCCTCGACGGCGGGGTTCCACCACCGGTCGTAGTGCAGGACGTGGTCGGCCCGGGTGAGGTTCAGGCCGGTGCCCGCCGCCTTCAGCGAGAGCACGAACACCGGCACCTCGCCATTCTGGAACCTGGTCACCATCTGCTCGCGCGCCGGCACGCTGGTGCCGCCGTGCAGGAACTGGTGGGTGATCTTCTTGTCCGCGAGGTGGCGCGTGAGCAGACGCCCCATCTGCGCGTACTGGGTGAACACCAGCACGCCGCCGTCCTCGGCCACGATCTCCTCGACGAGCTCGTCGAAGATGCCGAGCTTGCCCGACCGACCGCCGAGCTTGCCCTCGGTCTCGCGCAGGAAGTGCGCCGGGTGGTTGCAGATCTGCTTGAGCTGGGTGAGCAGCTTGACCACCAGGCCGCGCCGCTGGATGCCCGCAGCCTGCTCGATCTGGTTCATCGTCTGGCGCACGACCGCCTCGTACAGGCCCACCTGCTCGCGGGTGAGGTGGGTGGTGTGGTCGGTCTCGATCTTGGGCGGCAGCTCCGGCGCGATGCCGGGGTCGCTCTTGCGCCGACGCAGCAGGAACGGTCGGATCAGCGTGGAGAGACCGCCGGCCGCCTCGTCGTCGCGACCTGACTCGATGCGCCGCGACCAACGGGTGCGGAACTGGTCGTGGGTGCCCAGCAGTCCCGGCGTGGTCCAGTCGAGGATCGCCCACAGCTCGGAGAGGTTGTTCTCGACCGGGGTGCCGGTCATCGCGATGCGCGCGTCGGACGGGATGTCGCGCAGCGCCTGCGCTCCGCGGGACCGGGGGTTCTTGACGTTCTGCGCCTCGTCCGCGACGACCAGGCCCCAGCCGGGAGGGTGCTTGGCGAGCAGGTCGGAGTCGGCGCGCATGGTGGCGTAGGTGGTGATCACGAACCCGCTGGTGGCGTCGTCGACCCAGCGCCGCGGTCCGTGGTAGCGCTGCACGGGAACCCCGGGGGCGAAGCGCTTGATCTCGCGCTCCCAGTTGCCCAGCACCGAGGCCGGGCACACCACCAGGGTCGGCGGGGCCTGCTCGCCCGTGCGGGCGAGGTGCTGCTCATGCCGAGTCAGGTGCAGGGCGATCAGCATGACCGTCTTGCCCAGGCCCATGTCGTCGGCGAGGATGCCGCCGAGGCCCAGCTCGGTCAGCTGGGCCATCCAGCGCAGGCCCTGCAGCTGGTACTCGCGCAGGCGGCCGTCGAGGCTCGCCGGCTGTGCAGCAGGCGTGATGTCGCGCTCGGTCGCGGCGAGCCGCAGGCGCACCTCCTCGAGCCAGCCGACGGTGTCGACCTCGGTGGGCACGCCGTCGATCTCGATCTCGCCGGTCACCGCGGCACGCAGCGCCTCGATGGCGCTGATCTGCCCCGACGTCCGGTGCAGGGCTCGCTCGATGCGGCTGCGCTCGACGAAGACCCACTGGTCGCGGATGCGCAGGAACCCGTGGTGCGAGGCAGCCAGCTCCTCGACCTCGGCGGCCGTGAGCTGCTGGCCGCCGATGGCCACCTGCCAGTCGAAGCGGAACAGCTGGGCCTGGGTGAACGACGACGGCCGGTCGGTGGGCAGACGGTCGTCGCGCTGCACCACCACCGAGGTGTCGAGCTCTCGCACCAGCTCAGGCGGCCAGCTGACGTCGGCACGCAGAGCCATCAGCAGCGTGGTGAGGTGGCCCGACCCGAGCTGGGCGAGCTCGGCGGTGCTGACCGTGGTGGCGCCTCGCGCGTGCGGCTGGCGCAGGCGTTCGGCCGGTGCCCACCGGTCGTCGAGGCGCCGCAGCATGGCCAGCAGCGGCTCACGGGCACCGATGCGCGGATGCGAGTCGTTGTCGAGCAGGTCGGTGGCCTCGAACGCCGCACCGGGCGACGGCCGCACCCGCACCCGCACCACCGCGGACTCGGTGTCGGTGGGCTCGCTGAGGAAGGTGATCACGAACGTGTACGAGTACGTGACGGGCCTGTAGGGGTCCGGCGTGCGAGCGGGCGCCTCGTACGTGGAGCGCTGCGGCGTCGAGGCGGCCGCGGGTGCATCGACCGCGAGCGACTTGAGGAACCCCTGCACCTGCGCCAGGCCGGACTTGCCGCCCACCACCGGGATCGACTGCGCCGCGTGCTGCAGCTGGCCGCTCTCTCCGTCGGTGGGGGAGCCGAGGCCACCTCGCGCCATGAGCCGCAGCGCGAGGATGGCCGGATTCGCCCACGCGCGCGCCGTCGGATCGGCGTACATGACCCGGATTCCCTGGCTCAGCGCACCGATCGCGTCGTTGGCCGAGACGCGCTCCTCGCCGTCGGGTGCGTGGAACACGAACCGCGACTCGGCCGGTGTCTCACCGACCTCGAACGTGACCGGATGGCGCAGCAGCGCACGGAGGTCGCGAGAAGAAATGGGCATCGTTCCATTGTCTCTCACCCCTGGTCATCGCGCCCATGAGGTCCGCCCCTGTCATCATCGACAGATGGCCCCGATGCGTGTGCTGGCGGCGGCGGCGCTGATGTGCTCGGTGGCCGCGTGCATGTCCGACGGCACCGACGCCGAACCCCGGCCCGCGCTCACCGCGACGCTGCCGGCCGTGACCGACGAGCCCGTCGCGTTTCCCGGCGACGAGTGGCCGCGGGCCGACCGCGGCGACTGGGCCGATCTCGACCGTGATCTCGCCCAGAACGCCTCGTCGTGCGTCGCGGTCGTCCAGGACGGTCAGCTGGTGCACGACAACTACTGGAACGGCGGGGGAGTGGACGTGCCGGTCCGCACCTACTCCATCACGAAGTCGCTGACGTCCGCCCTGGTCGCGATGGCAGCCGGCGACGGGTCGCTGGTCCTCGACGACTCCGCGTCGGAGCAGGTCGACGAGTGGCGGATCGGTCCCGCCACCGACGTCACCGTGCGTGACCTGCTCGCCATGACGTCCGGGCGCGAGTGGAGCGAGGCCACCGACCGGCAGCTGATCCGCGGCTCCCGCAACCAGACGGCGTACGCCATCGGCCTGCGACAAGCGGCCCCACCGGGGGAGTGGGTCTACGACAACGCGGCGCCGCAGGTGCTCGAGCGGGTGCTGTTCGAGTCGATGGTCGAAACCGGCGACGTGGTGGATCTGGCCGAGCGGCGCCTGCTGGACCCGCTCGGCATGGAAGACACCACGTGGCCCCGCGACGCGACCGGGCACGCCACGACGTACTCGGGCATCACGTCGACCTGCCAGGACATGGCGCGGTTCGGGTACCTGATGCTGCAGGACGGCCGGTGGGACGGCGAGCAGCTGATCCGGCCCGAGCTCGTGGCCGAGACCACGCAGCCGTCGACCGACCAGAACGCGGCCTACGGCCTGCTGTGGTGGACCAACGCCGAGGGCCGGGTCGTGGAGGTGCGGCGGCAGGCGGGATTCCCCGAGGACATCGCTCCGTACGAGGGACGGCTTGCCCCGGACGTCCCGCCCGACGCGTTCTGGGCGTTCGGGTACGGGAACCAGTACGTCGCCGTGGTGCCGAGCGAGAACCTGGTGGCGGTGCGGCTCGGGCGACGGCCGGCGAGCCCTGACCAGGTGACGTTCAACTCCTTCACGTCGGGCGTCCTCGCAGCGCTGGGCGACTAGCTCGCGGCACGGCATTGCTGTCAGTGGCGGGTGGTTCGCTGGCCTCATGGACCCGGACGAGCCCAGCTGGCCGCTGATCGACGACTTCTTCGCCCACGTGGGAGAGGGCCGGTCCGCCACCACGCTCAACCGGTATCGACACGTCCGACTGACGCTGGTCGACATGCTCGAGCGCGCCGACCTCGCGCCGTCGCTGGGCACCAGCGCCGCTGCGCTGCTCGACGCCGAGCGTCAGTTCCACGCCTCGGGCGCGTTCTGGACCCTTTTCGGTCCCGACGAGCTCGTGCGCTGCCTGCCCCAGCTGGTGACCGACGTGATGCTCCCCGACTCCACGGGGCTGGCGCGGGTCCAGATCTCCCTGGCCAGCCGGTTTCTCGCGCACCTGGAGCTGGCGGGCGTGCTCGACCCGCAGCGCGGCGACGAGGTCCGGTCGACCGCCCGCGCCATCGACGAGTCACGGGCCTGGCTCGAACGCCGCGCGGCGGAGGCTCCGCCCGACGCCCGTGCACGTCGCATCCCGTCGCGCCTCCTGCAGAACCCGTCCGACGACCAATCAGGTTGAATCATCAACTAGTATGGGGTCGTGACGACCCCACGACCCTCCTACGCCCTGGCCGACCTCGAGCAGCGGCTGCAGCCCAGCGACCTGCTGCCCGTGCTGTTCGTCGGCCACGGCAACCCCATGCACGCCATCAGCGACAACGAGTTCACCCGCACCTGGGCGCGGATCGGCGCGGGTCTGCCGGCCGCCCAGGCCATCGTGGTGATCAGCGCGCACTGGCTCACGCCCGGGGAGACCCACATCACCGATGCACCCCGCAACCAGGTGATCTACGACTTCGGCGGATTCCCCGACGAGCTCTCGCAGGTGCAGTACCCCACCGAGGGTGACCCGCGCATCGCCGCGATCCTCGCGCGGCAGCTGGCCGAGTACGAGGCGAAGCTCGACGCCCAGTGGGGCCTCGACCACGGCACGTGGAGCGTGCTGAAGCACCTGGCGCCCGAGCCGACGGTGCCCGTGCTGCAGATCAGCATCGACTACGCGATGCCGCTGCCCCAACTGTACGACCTGTACTCCCGACTGCGGTCGCTGCGCCGCAGGGGTGTGCTGTTCATCGGCAGCGGCAACATCGTGCACTCGCTGGGCCGGGCCCGGTGGGACGGCGGCGCGGCGTGGGACTGGGCCGAGCAGTTCGATCAGGACACGGCGAGGGCTCTCACCGAGCGGCAGGTCGATCGGTTGGTCGACCCGTTCGGCACGTGGCGCGAGGCGCGCCTCGCCGTGCCCACCGACGACCACTACCGGCCGATGATCGCCGCGCTCAGCCTGCTCGAGCCGGGGGAGGACTTCACGTTCTTCAACGAGGCCATCGACATGGGGTCGATCAGCATGCGGTCGTTCGTGACCGTCTAGTCCCCGACGGGCGAGGAGTCAGGCCTGGGCCTGGGTGTCGTCGGCCGCCTGCTGCGCGGCCACCTTCTTCTTGACCTCGTCCATGTCCAGCTCGCGCACGGCCGTGATCAGCTGCTCGAGGGCAGGTGCCGGCAGCGCACCGGCCTGCTGGAACACCATGACGCCGTCGCGGAAGGCCATCAGCGTGGGAATCGACGAGATGCCGACTGCCGAGGACAGCTCCTGCTCGGTCTCGGTGTTGATCTTGGCGAAGGTGATGTCCGTGTGCTGCTCGCTGGCCTTCTCGTAGACCGGACCGAACTGCATGCAGGGACCGCACCACGACGCCCACCAGTCGATGAGGGTGATGCCCTCGGAGTCGAGCGTGTCGTCGAGGGTCTGGGCGGTGAGTTCAACTGTGCTCATGATGGCGTCAACGAGCAGGCCCCGCCGGACATTCCATCCGCGGCTCCGTGAAGGTCGCCGCGGGCCAGATTCGGCGGCTGACATCCGTCATGAACGGACTGCACGAGACTCATCATCACCAGTGGGTGTGGACTCATGCCCTGAACGGGCCGAGGAGAGGGAGCGCGGGTGAAGTACGACCAGCCGGTGTGGCAGCTGATGCACGCCTGCGCCGACGCTCTGCCCGACACCTTCCGGTACGACGACGTGCGGGCTTGGTTCGCTGAGCACTACCCCGAGGTCAGTGACGCCACGCTCCGTGCCCACGTCGTCGGTCTGACCGAAGGCGGCGCCAAGCACCCGCAGTTCCAGCGCCGGTCCCCGCTGTTTCGCCGGGTCTCGCGGGGCGTGTACGCGCCGATCCCGTTCGAGGAGCGTGGCGAGCTTCCCGAGGACGACGACACACCTCCGACCGTGCGGTTCACGCTGGTCGGTCCTCCCGACGACTCCGACGCGGTCGATCCGGAGCCGACCGACGATGCTGCGACCGAGCCCGAGGCGTCCGAACACCCCGACGCCGCTGGTGCCGAGTCGGCCGAGGCGACCGGCGACGAGTCGGGCGCCGTACCCACCGAGAAGCCCCACGGAGGGGCCGAGGACTTCTGGCCGTTTCCCGGTGCCGCGTCCGAGACTCCTGAGACCTCCGAGCCCGCCACGGCTCCCGCGCGGCCGACTGCTGCCGAGGCCGCACGCCGCAAGGCGAACGAGAAGGAGGCTCGCCGCCGACGCAAGATCGCCAAGCGAGAGGCCAAGCGCATCGCCGAGCTGCAGGTCGAACGTGCGCGGCGTGAGCTGTTGGCCCAGCAGAACCCTGAGGCCGGCGCCGAGTCGGAGGTCACGCTGGGGACAGACCCGGTGATCCGTCCTCGCAGCGTCGTCGGCCGCCGCGGCATCGAGGCGGAGCGTGCGCGACTGGCGGCCGCGCGAGGCGAGGCGCCGCGCGACCAGTCGAGCGCGGACGAGTCGAGCGCAGACCAGTCGAGCGAGGGCCAGTCGAGCTCACGTCAGGCAGGCCGCGATCAGAAGCGCCAGAGCGCGGGCACCGATTCGTCCAGAGTGCGGTTCGGTGCTGCCGAGCGGGCTCGTGCCCTGAGCCAGGGAGCGGTCCAGTCGGACCGTCGCAGGCTCGAGGCGGAGCGTGAGCAGCTGGCTCGTGTGGCGGCTGAGCGAGAACGCGAGAATCGAGAGGCCGAGGCCCGGATCGCCGCTGAGCGTGCGCGGCTGGCCGCCGAGCGTGCCGAGGCCGACCGTCTGCGTGCGGAAGCCGTCCAGGAACGGCTCCGGCTGGAGCAGCAGCGGGTGGAGGCCGAGCGGGTTCGGCTGGAGCAGGAGAGAGCTGCTGCCGCTGCGGCTCGAGCAGAGCGCGAGCGTCGTGACGCCGAGGCTGCCGAGGCGGAGCGAGTCCAGGCAGAGCGTCGCGCGGCAGAACGCGCGGAGGCGGAGCGGATCGCCGGCGAGCGCCAGCGGGCTGAGCGTGAGAGGGCGGAGCGGGAGAAGGCCGAGCGAGACATGGCCAAGCGCCTCGCCTCGGAGCGGGCGCGTGCCGAGCGTGCCCGCATCCAGCGAGAGAAGGTCGAGCAGGAGCAGATCGAGGCTGAACGCGCGCAGGCTGAACGCGAGAAGGCCAAGCGTGAGAAGGCCGAGCGCGAGAGGGCCAAGCGGGAGAAGGCCGAGCGTGAGAAGGCCAAGCGTGAGAAGGCCGAGCGCGAGCGGACTGAGCGTGAGAAGGCCGAGCGCGAGCGGGCCGAACGCGAGAATGCTGAGCGCGAGCGGACTGAGCGTGAGGAGGCTGAGCGCCAGCGTGCTGAGCGCGAGCGGGTCGAGCGTGAGACGGCTGCACGAGAGAAGGCGAAGTCCGTCGAGGCCGCCCAGGAAGCTGCCCGTGCCGAGGCCGACCGCGCCGAACGGATCCGTCTCGAGGCCGAACGCGTGCGTCTCGAGACCGAACGGGCTCGGCTGGAGGCCGAACGGGCCCGCTTCACCGCGAGCCCGCGGTTCTTCGCCGACTCGGCGCCGGTGGTCGACCCGCTGGCCGCTGTCCGGGTCGAGGCCGAACGAGCTGCGGCCGCCGAGGCCGAAGCGGCCCGGCTGCAGGCCAAGCGTCTCGAGGCCGAGCGGGTGGCGCAGGAGGAGCGGCGTCGAGCCAGCAAGCTGCGCAAGGAGGCCCGTCGCGAGCGCGAGAAGGCTGAGTCGCTCGACCGCGAGCGCGACGAGCGCCGAGCACGGCGCGAGGAGGAGCAGCGCCGCCGCAGCGTCGCCGAGCAGGAGCGCGACTCAGAGGCCAGGCGCCGTCGCGAGGACGAGGAGCGCCGCAGGGCGTCACAGGCGGTCCGCGACGAGCTGGAGCGCCTCGAGCGCGATGCCTTGGCGCGGGTCGAGAGCGAACGCGCGATGCGTGAGCGGTCCGAGACCGAACGCGCCCGCCGCGAGAAGGATTCATTCGAGCGGGCAGAGCGCGAACGGCTCGCCTTCGAGCAGGCCAGCCGTGAGCAGCAGGAGCGTGAGCAGCTCGAGCGCGAGGAGCAGGAGCTGAACCTGACCCTGCGTCCGATGCTGGACGACCGGCCCTCGACCGCCGACCGTCCCGCACCGGAGGCGCCGGTCGTCCCGCCAGCGGTTCCGGCGATGTCCGATGCCGACGACCCGGACACGAGCGACGACTCGAGCGCAGGCGACTTCACCAGTCCTGGCGGCATCGTCATCGTGCGGGCTCCGCGGCCGCAGCGCAGCGCGGGAGACCACTCCGACGCCGAGGCGCTGGAGCGACCTGTCGTGCCCGTCGACGCGGCGGACGACGACAGCCATGCCGCGCAGCTCGACGAGGCTGGGCTGCTCGACGTTGCTGGCCCGTTCGACGAGATGGACGACGAACCGGATCGCACGAGCGACGCCATCGTGCTGGGGAGCGTGGGGGAGCGCCTCAGGGTTCCGGCACCGGCTCGCGACGCCTTCCGCGACCTGGCCTTCCAGCGGGCGCGACGCGACGCCGAGCTCAGCGGCGCCCGCTGGTTCGTGCTGTCGGCCGAGCACGGACTGCTGGAGCCGCAGGAGTGGATGTCGCCCGACGAGCGGGCCATGACCGACATCGAACCGCGTCAACGTGCCGCCTGGGCCACCTGGGTCGTGGCACGTCTGGAGTCGTTGGTCGGCGACCTGCCCGGCCTGATCGTGCAGGTGGCGGCACCGGGGGTCATCGCGACGCCGGTGGCCGAGGCCCTGCGTGAGGCTGGAGCCGAGGTCGCCACTGGTCCGATCCTGCCCCGGTCGGCCGACCCCGTGTCGGACGACCTGGTCGCCGATGCCGTCGCGGACAACGACGACGAGCCCGGCGAGGACGTCTCCACCGTGGTGAAGGCCCCGATTGCCGCGGTACCCGCTCCGCCGTCCTCGACCGGGAAGATCGAGGACGTGCAGGACGACGACGTGCAGGACGACGACGTGCAGGACGACGACGGGTCCGAGGTCGCGGCTCTCGACGATCGCCCCGACGCCCAGATCATCCCGTTCGCGCGGTCCGGCTCGATCGCGGACCATCTCAGCAACCCGCGTCACTTCGTGCCGGCCGGAGCGGCCGCCTCCCTGCCGCACCACCCGGGCCTGTACGCCTGGGCCGTCGACCACGCGGGCTCACGTGACCTGAATCGGGCCCTGCGTCTGCCGGTGCGCGCCGGGGTCATCTACGTCGGCCAGGTGGGTGGCACCTCAGGTCTGTCCGACTCCGGCTTCAGCCTGAACGACCACGTCACCCGGGTGCAGCTGCACGGCCGGGCGCGCGCGTCGACGTTCCGCATGACCCTGGCCACGGCGCTCGCGGGCTACCTCGGACTGCACACCATCGAGGATCCTCGGCTCACCCAGTGGATGCTCGAGCACCTCACGATCACGGTGTGGCCCACTGACGACGTCGCCAGCCTGCACGACATCAAGGAATCGGTCGTCGACGAGCTGATGCCGGCGTTGAACGTCGACCGGCGCCAGAGCCAGGAGTACCGCGATCGCATTGCCGAGCTGCGGGGACGGCTGGCCTGAGCCGGTGCCGATCGACATACCGAGCGAATGCCGTCGATGGGGTGGCGCGAACGTGCCGGTGGCCTGATGATGAACGTGCACTGAACCTGGGGAGGGAGCCCCTGACGCCACGTGAGCGTCGCAGGATGGTGCTGGCGCCCCGGCGTCGCTCGGCACGAGGCGAGCGGACGCCGGGGGCGTCGCCTTTCTCGGTCCGTCGTCCTCCGGCCGTGACGTCCGGGGACGTGACCCGCGACACACAACACTACTGATCGGTAGACCTTTCGAGCCGTCAAACATGAGGATAGCCTCAGGTCATGGACGAGACCGCATTCGACGTCAACCGCTCACATCTCGTCGAGGCCTCGCGTCGTTTCCCGGCCGCTCGCCTCGCACCGCAGGCGCCGCATCCGGTGCGCGACCTGAGCTATCTCGCCGCCGCGTCCGCCGAGTTCGGCCGTCACGCCTGGGACGAGAGCGGCCACTGACGCGCGTCCCCCACCCCTGAGCTGTTCGGAGTCTGCCCTCACAGGCCACGAACGCCGCGAAAGCCCCGGAGATCTCTCCGGGGCTTTCGTGTGGGTGGCCCGACGTGCCGGCCTCGGCCGGGTCGGGCCGGTGGTGCTACAGCGGGCGGATGTTCGCTGCCTGCAGACCCTTCTGGCCCTGCTCGACGTCGAACTCGACCTTCTGGTTCTCGTTCAGCGAGCGGTAGCCGCTGGTCTGGATGGCGGAGAAGTGCGCGAACACGTCCTCGCTGCCGTCGTCAGGGGCGATGAAGCCGAAGCCCTTGTCCGCGTTGAACCACTTCACGGTTCCGGTTGCCATGTGTTTCTCCTCTGGGCGAGTTGTCGGCCGCGGCCTTCGCAGCCAACCGTCGCGACGTACATCCCACCTTGAGAGGAACTACACACCCCGTAAGGAACGTCATTCATCGTGCGGCCAACGTCGTGCAACTGCCGTCAATCGTAGAGCACGCGGTGTCGGGGGGAAGGTCTGGACCGTGTCGGTCCGTGAAAATTCTGGGTGAACTCACGGTGCTCGGGCCGAGGATCGTCAAAAATTTCGGGGTTCCTCATCTAGTCATAAGGAGTCATTCAGTTATAGTCCTCTGCAACCACAAGTCAGGTCGGTCGGTTGCAGGTCTCGGGCGCACACCCAGCGTTCGCGTCGAGCCGGGCGCTCTGTACGTCGAACATCACAAGGGGGAACAGTGAAGCGTGTCACCACAGGCCTTCTCGGCCTCGGACTCGCGGCGTCGCTCGGACTGGCCTATGCGCCGGCCAGCGTCGCGGACACGGCACCGCCGGTCAGCGGAGCCGATCGTGTCAGCCGGGACCATGAGCTGCCCAACCCGTTGGAGGACAAGCGTCGAGCGCTGCGCGAGCAGGCCGTGGCGTCGGTCGTCAACGGTGAGGCGAAGCCGGTCACCAAGGACGGCGTCTCCGTCGTCAAGGTCGGCGAGGGCACCAGCCCCGCAGACGCGGCACGACTGGCGAACAAGCAGTACAAGAAGGACGCCCGCAGCAAGGCCACCACCCAGGCCAAGAAGGGCAAGAAGCAGGCGCAGTACGTCGAGCTCGAGCAGGAGCGCGCCGACAAGATCTTCGTGATCCTGGCTGAGTTCGGCAACAAGCGTCACCCCGACTTCCCCGACCAGGACACCGATCCCACGGTGCCCGGGCCGACCACGTTCGACGGACCGTTGCACAACGCGATCCCCGAGCCGGATCGCGCCAAGGACAACTCCACCATCTGGCAGCCCGACTACAACCGTCAGCACTACCAGGACCTGTACTTCGGCACCGGCAAGAACACCGAGTCGGTCAAGACGTACTACGAGACGCAGTCGTCAGGCCGCTACACGGTCGACGGCACGGTCTCCGACTGGGTCAAGGTGCCCTACAACGAGGCCCGCTACGGCCGCGACGAGTCGTACCGCACCGTCTGGAACCTGATCGAGGACTCGCTGAAGGCCTGGGTCAAGGACCAGAAGGCCAAGGGCATGACCAACGCCCAGATCAAGAAGGAGATCCAGTCGTACGACCAGTACGACCGCTACGACTACGACGGTGACGGCGACTTCAACGAGCCCGACGGCTACATCGATCACTTCCAGATCGTGCACGCCGGTGGCGACGAGGCCGACGGTGACCCGCAGCAGGGCGAGGACGCCATCTGGTCGCACCGCTGGTACGCCTTCGTCACCGACGCCGGCATCACCGGACCGCCGCAGAACCCCCTCGGCGGCACCCAGGTCGGCAACACCGGCATCTGGGTCGGCGACTACACCGCCCAGCCCGAGAACGGTGGCCTGTCGGTCTTCGTCCACGAGTACGGACACGATCTCGGACTGCCCGACGCGTACGACACCTCCGGTGGCGGCGACAACTCCAACGAGTACTGGACCCTGATGGCCCAGAGTCGCCTCAACGGCAAGGGCGAGGCCCTCGGCACGCGCCCCGGTGACCTCGGTGCGTGGGAGAAGCTGCAGCTCGGCTGGCTCGACTACGAGGCGTTGACGGCCAAGCAGAAGAAGACGATCACGTTCGGGCCGCAGGAGTACAACTCCAAGAACGCCCAGGGTGCGGTCGTCGTGCTGCCCAAGAAGGAGATCACGCGCCAGCTGGGGGCACCGGCCTCCGGCGACAAGCAGTTCTTCTCCGGTTCGGGCGACGACCTCGCCACCTCGATGACCACGGACGTGGACCTGACCGGCAAGACCGGCGCCGAGCTGACCGCCAAGGTCCGCTACGCGATCGAGGAGGGCTACGACTACGCCTACATCCAGGCCTCCACCAACGGTGGCGACACCTGGACGTCCCTGGACGGCACCATCGGCGGCCAGCCGATCGGTGACGACACCTCGGGCAACCCGGGCATCGACGGCTTCCAGGACACCTACGCGGACCTGAAGGTCCCGCTCGGTGCCTACGACGGCCAGAAGATCAAGCTGCGGATGTACTACAAGACCGACGGTGGCGTCGCGGAGGCCGGCTTCTTCGCCGACGACGTGAAGGTCACCGCCGGTGGCGAGGAGTTGTTGTCCGACGGCGCGGAGGGCGACACCGCCTTCACGCTGAACGGGTTCACCATCGTCGGAGCGTCGACGACGGACCTGTACGACAACTACTACGTCATGGGTCACCGCTCCTACGTGAGCTATGACAAGTACCTCGAGACCGGGCCGTACAACTTCGGCTTCGCCAACACGAAGCCGGACTTCGTCGAGCACTACCGCTACGGACAGGGTTTGTTGATCTCGTACTGGGACACCTCCCAGCTGGACAACAACACCAACGTCCATCCCGGACAGGGTCGCAACCTGCCGATCGACGCCCACCCGGAGCCGATCATCAACATCGCGACCGGCGCTCCGTGGCGTGCTCGCGTGCAGGTGTACGACGCACCGTTCGGCAAGATCAAGGCCGACTCGATGACGCTGCACACCAACGGCAAGCCCAGCTACATCCGGGCCCAGCCGGCGCAGCCCGTCTTCGACGACACCAAGAAGTACTGGTACGCAGAGCTGCCGAACCACGGCGTCAAGCTCCCGGCCGTCGGAGTGAAGGTCAAGGTGCTGAAGCAGAAGGGCACCACGATGAAGGTCAAGTTCAATTGATCTGAGTCGTCACGGCTGACGAGGGGCCCGCATCCATTCGGATGCGGGCCCCTTCGTCGCGGTTCGGGCAGCAGCGACGAGCCGACGATGCGGGTCGCCTGGGCGAGCTTGGCGGTCAGCTCGTCCTTCGGCTGCGCGCCGGCGTAGGCCGGCTGGTCGCGCTCGACGCGCCACGAGTCGGCCAGCGGGCCGACGTTGACGGTGTCGAACCCGAGCTGGTCGTACAGGTCGGTCACGAACGCCACGGCGTCGTCGCTGTCGCCGGCGGTGGCCAGCGCCAGTCGCGCGGTGTCACCGGCCGGCAGACCCTTGGCGTTGATGTCGGCGGCCGGGACGTGGTTGAAGGCCTTGACCACCCGGGAGGTCGGCAGCCGGTCCTGCAGCATGCTCGACGTGGTGGTCTCGCCGCGATCGAGCGCCTCGATCTGGCCGTCTCGCTGCGGGTAGTAGTTGTTGGTGTCCAGCACGATCTTTCCGCCGAGGGCCTCGAGCGGAAGCTGGTCGATCGCGCCGAGCGGCACCGTCACGACCGCGACGTCGCCAGCTGCTGCGGCCTCGGCAGCCGTGGCGGCGCGCGCGTGCGGGCCGAGCTGGTCGACGAGGGCGGCCAGCGTCTCGGGATTGCGGGAGTTGGCGATGACGACGTCGTGACCGGCGTCGATCACGGCCTCCGCGACCGCTGAACCGATGTTTCCTGCTCCGATGATTCCGAAAGTGGTCATGCCTGGTTCAGCGTCTCGGCGGGGACTTTCATTCCGTCGATCGCGCCGGAGGCCCCACCAAACTCGTCGCCGACCTCGCCCGCGACGTCGTCGCGCGAACCGTGGGACGACGACGCGTGTCCGTCCTCGTCCATCCCGGCGTCGGCGTCGGCCAGCAGGCGGTGACCGGAGGCGAGCACCGCCACTGCCACGGCGACGGTGACCGCGGCGATGGCGAAGGGGAGGTGGACGTTGAAGTGCTCGACCAGCTTGCCGGCCGCGAACGGCGCCAGGCCGCCGCCGATGAAGCGCACGAAGCCGTAGGCGGCCGAGGCGACCGGGCGCTCGACGGGCGAGACCATCATGACCGCCTGGGTCATCAGGGTGTTGTTGATGCCGATGAAGATGCCGGCGGTGATGACGCAGGCGACCATCAGCGCGGTGTTCGTGGGGCTGATCGCCATGACCGCGAGGTCGACGGTGAACAGCGCGAGCGATCCGTACAGCGAGCGCGCCGTGCCGAACTGCCGCTGCAGCCACGGGGCGCCGATCACCGAGAAGAAGGCGACCAGCAGGCCCCAGCAGAAGAAGACCCAGCCCAGCGCGGTGATCGACAGTCCCATCGGGAACGGCGCGTAGCCCAGCATGGTGAAGAAGCCCCAGTTGTACAGCAGTGCGGTGATGCTCATGGTGAGCAGGCCGCGGTGCCGCAGGGCTCGCAGGGGAGCGCTGAGACTGGTGCGGTGCTCGGGCTTAGGCGTGGAGGGCAGCAGGAATGCGGTGGCGACGAGAGCGATGGCCATCAGGACGGAGACGCCGAAGAAGGGTCCGCGCCAGCTGATGTTGCCCAGCGCGCTGCCCATGAGCGGTCCGGCCGCGATGCCGAGGCCGAGGGCTGCCTCGTACAAGATGATGGCGCCGGCGAAGCCGCCTCGGGCACTGGAGACGATCGCGGCCAACGAGGTGGCGATGAACAAGGCGTTGCCGAGGCCCCAGCCGGCGCGGAAGGCGACGATGCCGCCGATGGAACCGCTGGCGCCGGCGAGCGCCGAGAACGCCACGATGATGACCAGGCCGATCAGCAGCGTGTTCTTAGCGCCGAGGCGGCTGGAGACCCAGTTGGTCACCAGCATCATGACGGCGGTGACCACCAGGTAGCTGGTGAACAGCAGCGTCACCTGGCTCTCGGTGGCGTTCAGCTGGGTCTTCAGCGCCGGGAGGATGGGGTCGACGAGCCCGATGCCCATGAACGAGATGACGCAGGCGAACGCGACCGCGTAGACAGCCCGCGGCTGGTTGAACAGTGACGGCGACCCAGTCGTGCCGGACTCCATTGACCCTCCAGATTGGTTGCTTACCGCAACCAATCTAGCGGAGCCTGCGACTCGACGCCACGATGCGCGACGTGCAGTCGGTCACGTCCTGATGGGCGATCTAGAGGTCGTAGTCGACGACGAGAGGTGCGTGGTCGGACCACCGCTCGGCCCAGCTGTGGGCGCGGTCGACCTCGGCGGTGCGGGCTGCGGCGGCGAGGTCGGGCGTGGCCAGCTGGTAGTCGATGCGCCATCCGGTGTCGGTGTCGAACGCCTTGCCGCGCATGGACCACCAGGTGTACGGGCCGTCGACGTCTCCGGCCAGGCGGCGGTGCACGTCGGCCCAGCCGAGATCGTCGAACCAGCGGTCGAAGTGGGCGCGCTCCTCGGGCAGGAAGCCGGCCTTCTTCTGGTTGCCCTTCCAGTTCTTGATGTCGCGCTCGGTGTGGCCCACGTTGAGGTCGCCGGTCACCAGGCCGTGGTGGCCGGACGCGGCGATGGCGGCCATGCGAGCTCCCATGGCGTCCAGGAACTGCATCTTCTCGTCCTGCTTGGGGGTGCCGGCGCCGCCGGTGGGGACGTACGCGGACACGACGGTGAGGGTCGATCCGTCCGGCAGGGCGAGGTCGGACTCGATCCAGCGGCCGGAGTCGTCGAACTGGGTGTCGCCGGTGCTGACCCGGTGGGTCACCGGGTCGGTGCGGCTGAGCACGGCCACCCCGGCGCGACCCTTGGCGGCGGCCTCGGCGTGCACGACGTGGTAGCCGGTCGGCGCCACCAGGTCGCGGAGGACGTCGTCGGGCGCGCGCACCTCCTGCAGCGTGACGATGTCGGCGTCGCGGTGCGCGAACCACTCCTCGATGCCGGTGCTCTGACCGCGCAGCTTGTTGTAGGAGGCGCGGATCCCGTTGACGTTGACCGTGGCGATGCGAAGCACGCCGTCAGGCTAGCCGCCGGGTCGGACGGTCAGGCGGCCAGTGCGGCGAGCACCACGGCGAGCAGCGGGAGCGTGCCCTGGGTGAGCGCGGCCTGGCGGTACTGCTTCCCGCTGGCGATCAGCACGACCGCCGCAGCGAGCATCGAACCGCACCCGGCGAGCACCAGCGCCCAGCCGGCGGAGCGATCGTCGGCGGTGGCGACCAGGACGATGCCGACCGTCGTCACGAGCGCCAGGAAGAGGTTGTAGAAGCCCTGGTTGTACGCCAGCGGCGCCGTGGTGTCGGCGTCGGCCTGCGAGGCGATGGAGAACCGGCGCCACGTCGACGGCTGCCGCCACGTGATCGACTCCATCGTCCAGATGAACACGTGCAGAGCTGCGGCCAGCGCAGCGAGGATCAGGGCGATCACGGTCATGGTGGTGACCCTAGACCGCCTCAGCAGACCTGACGAGAAGCGGCGCGCCCCGCCGCCCGGCCGGAGAACAGGCAGCCGCCGAGGAAGGTGCCCTCCAGCGAGTTGTAGCCGTGGACGCCGCCACCGCCGAACCCGGCCACCTCGCCGGCCGCGTACAGGCCGTCGATCGGGGTGCCGGTGCCGCCGAGGACCCGGGAGTCCAGATCGGTCTCCAGCCCGCCGAGCGACTTGCGGGTGAGCACGTGCAGACGCACCGCGATGAGCGGGCCCTTCGACGGGTCGAGGATCTCGTGGGGTGACGCGACGCGGATCAGCTTGTCGCCGCGGTACGAGCGGGCCTGGCGCATCGCGGCGATCTGCAGATCCTTGGTGAAGTCGTTGGCGAGCTCGCGGTCGCGCTCGACCACCTGGCGACGCACGTGCTCGAGGTCGAGAGGGGAGTCGGGGGTCAGGCGATTCATGCCGGCGACGAGGTCCTCGATGGTGTCGGCCACCACGAAGTCCTCGCCGTGTCGCTTGAATGCCTCGACCGGACCGGTGGCGCCCGAGGACAATCGCTCCTTGAGCAGCGTGCGGACGCTGCGGCCGGTGAGGTCGGGGTTCTGCTCCTGGCCCGAGAGGGCGAACTCCTTCTCGATGATCGCCTGGGTGAGCACGAACCAGGAGTGGTCGTGGCCGCTCTGGCGCAGGATCTTCAGCGTGCCGAGGGTGTCGAAGCCCGGCAGGCCCGGCACCGGGAGGCGGGTGCCTCCACCGTCGAGCCACAGCGAGGACGGTCCGGGCAGGATCCGGATGCCGTGCATCGGCCAGATCGGGTCCCAGTTCTTGATGCCCTCGACGTAGTGCCACATGCGGTCGCGGTTGACGTGGCTGGCCCCGGCCGCCTCGGCGATGGCGAGCATGCGTCCGTCGACGTGCTGGGGGACGCCGGAGATCATGTGATCCGGGGGAGTGCCGAGGCGATCGGGCCACGCCGCCCGGACGAGGTCGTGGTTGCCGCCGATCCCGCCGGAGGTGACGATCACGGCCTGCGCCGTGAGCTCGAAGTCGCCGATCGAGGTGCGTGACGACGATGCTCCGCGCTGCACGTCGGTCGGTTCGAGCAGCTGGCCGCGGACACCGGTGACGGCTCCGGCGTCGGTGATCAGCTCGTCGACCTGGTGGCGGAACGCGAACGTGACCAGGCCCTGCTCGACGCCGCGGCGGACGATCTTCTCGAACGGCTCGACGATGCCGGGGCCCGTGCCCCAGGTGATGTGGAAGCGGGGGACCGAGTTGCCGTGCCCGCCGGCGAGGCCGCCGCCGCGCTCGGCCCAGCCCACGACCGGAAACACCTGATGGCCCTTGTGGCTCAGCCACGAGCGCTTCTCGCCGGCCGCGAAGTGGACGTACGCCTCGGCCCACTGACGTGGCCAGTGGTCGGTGTCGCGGTCGAACTGCGCGCTGCCGTGCCAGTCCTGCAGGGCGAGGTCGACCGAGTCCTTGATCCCCATGCGGCGCTGCTGCGGTGAGTCGACGAAGAACAGCCCACCGAACGACCAGAACGCCTGGCCGCCCAGGTTCTGCTCGCCCTCCTGGTCGACCAGCACGACCCTGCGGCCGGCCTCGACCAGCTCGGCGGTGGCCACCAGTCCGGCCAGGCCCGCCCCGACGACGATGACGTCTGCGTCCATGGGGCGAGTCTGCCGCACCGACGGCGCGATGCGGGGCCAGGTCTGTCGCCCGCGGGTGTTTTGGCGCTAGGTTTCTCAGGAAACCTTCACCCTTCAGGAGATGTGACCATGGCAGTTGACTTCAAGTCACTTGGAAAGAACGACCAAGGGGCGCTGATCTCCGGCGGCCTCGCCATCGTGCTGTCGTTCTTCGGCAGCTACGTGACGGTGTCCTACGACGGCCCCGGCTCGGCGGCGCTCGGCAACATCTCGGTGGGCACGAACGCCTGGACCAGCTATGCAACGCTCGGCATCCTGCTCGTCGTGGCCTCGACCGCGATCGTCGCCGTCAAGGCGTTCGCGAAGGACAACCTTCCCGACGGAGTCCCCTGGAACCTCGTGGCAGCCGGCACCGCCGGACTCGGCACGCTGCTGCTGATCCTGCGGGCGCTCACGGCAGGTGGCAGCGGCGGTGGCGTCAGCGTCGGTCCCGGCTGGTCCGGCTACCTGCTGTGGATCGCCTGCATCGCGCTGACGGTGTTCACCGTCCTGTCGTTCCGCGACTCCGGTGAGAAGATCCCCGAGATCAACAAGAACGACACCCCGCCCGCGGCCTAGGGGTCCACTGCTCCAGAACCCGCTGGGCCTGACGTTCCGACCCCGACACGCTGGCATGTCGCGTCGAAACGTCAGGCCCAGCGGGAACCACAGGTGCGGGTTCAGGAGGTGAACGGGGGGCGGGCGTCGAGCCTGACCGACTGGCGGCCGGCCCACCGCCACAGGCGCGCCGTGAGGTCGCGGTCCTCGTCGGTGACCAGGTTGCCCATGACACGCAGGGCGACGGTCATCAGCCGGTGCGAGCGCATGCCCACCGGACCGGCGGTCGGCAGCAGCCGCGGAACGGTGAGCAGACCAGCGAGACGGCGGGCGATCGAGAACGCCTCGCCGTAGTGGCGCGTGAGCAGTGCGGGCCATGCGTCGGACAGGTCGTTCTCGGTGGACAACAGCTCGGCGCCGACGCGTCCGGTCTCGAGGCCGTAGTCGATGCCCTCGCCGTTGAGCGGGTTGACGCAGCCGGCGGCGTCGCCGATCAGCATCCAGTTGGGGCCAGCCACGCCGGACACGGCGCCGCCCATGGGAAGCAGGGCGCTGGTGGGGATGCGGAGCTTCTCCGCTCAGGTCCCACTCGGTGCGCCGCAGCGAGGCGTAGTACTCCATCAGCGGCCGGATCTGCAGGTCGGCCGGGCGCTTGGCGGTGGCCAGCGCGCCCACGCCGAGATTCACCTCGCCGTCGCTGAGCGGGAAGATCCAGCCGTAGCCGGGCAGGAGATCGCCTTCCTCTCCACGGAGCTCGAGGTGGGAGGAGATCCACGGGTCGTCGCTGCGGCCGGACTTCACGTACGAGCGACCGGCGACGCCGTATGCGGTCTCGCGGTGCCACTCGCGACCCAGCACCCGACCGAGCGGCGATCGCACGCCGTCGGCGATCACGAGCCGGTTGCAGCTGATCGTGTGCAGGGTCTTGTCGGGACCGACGCGGAAGACGACGGCCGTGACCCGGCCGGACGCATCGCGCTCGGCGTCGACGGCGCGCGCGCCCTCCAGCGGCGTGGCGCCCCACTCGATCGCGGTGCGGAAGATCTTGTCGTCGAGCTCGGTGCGAGGCACCGCCGAGCCCCAGTCGGGCAGCGACCCTCCCGGCCAGGGGAGGAGCAGCTCCTGGCCGAAGCCCGCGGCTCGCAGACCACGGTTCGTGCCGTGGGCGCGCACCCAGTCGCCGAGGCCGAGTCGGCTCAGCTCGTGGATGGCACGCGGGGTGAGGCCGTCGCCGCAGGTCTTGTCGCGGGGGAAGGTGGCCGCGTCGGCCATGACGGTCTCGTGGCCGAGCCGGGCCGACCATGCCGCAGCCGCTGCTCCGGCGGGGCCGGCGCCGACGACGAGCACGTCGGCGTGGCTGGGCAGATCGGTCATGGCTCCAGTGTCCCAGAGGGATGCGCGGGCGTCCGGCGAGGTCGCCTCCGTGGGACCATGGCGCCATGAGTTCCCAGGCAACCTCACCAAAACCTGACGTGCGCTTCGCGAGCCGGGGATCGTCGTACTTCGACGTGATCCTGGCCCTGTTCTGCGTGGTGCTGGTCGTCTCCAACATCGCCGCGACCAAGGGCATCGAGTTCGACGTCGGCTCGTGGTCGATCGGCTCGGTGCAGATCCTGCCGATCATCACCGACGGCGGGGCGTTCCTGTTCCCGCTGGCGTACATCCTCGGCGACGTGATCTCGGAGGTCTACGGGTTCAAGGCAGCCCGACGTGCGGTGTTCACCGGCTTCGCGATGGCGCTGCTGGCGGCCGGCACCTTCTGGGTCGTCGAGCAGGCGCCGGCCGCGTCGTTCTACGAGAACCAGGCGGCCTTCGAGTCCGTCGCCGGCCCGGTCGGACGCATCGTGCTGGCCAGCGTCATCGGCTACGTCGTGGGGCAGCTGGTCAACAGCTACGTGCTGGTGCGGATGAAGCAGCGCACCGCCGAACGGGGCCTCTGGGCCCGTCTGATCGGCTCCAGCGGTGTGGGCGAGGCCGCCGACACCCTGCTGTTCTGCGCCATCGCGGCCGGCGCCATCGGCATCACCGACATGGGTCAGTTCTGGAACTACTTCATCGTCGGCTTCGTCTACAAGGTCGGCGTCGAGGTCGTCATCAGCCCCCTGACCATGGCCGTCATCGGCGTCCTGAAGCGCCGCGAGCCGACGTACTGACGCGTTCGGTTTACCAGCAGGCCCCGGATTCTTGTCACTCCTGTGGGCAAATTTGCCCACAGGAGTGAAGACTTGCCGAGGCCTGCTGGTAAACCGAGAGCGGCCTAGGCCCGGTAGCGGGCGAGGAAGTCGGTCTTGAGGTCGGTGAAGGTGCCGTCGGTGACGGCGTCGCGCATGCGGTCGACCAGGCGCACGATGAAACGCTCGTTGTGGATCGTGCAGAGCGTGGCCGCGTTGTACTCCTTGGCCTTGAACAGGTGGTGCAGGTAGGCCCGCGAGTAGTGGGTGCAGGTGTGGCAGTCGCACTCGGGATCGATCGGCCCGAAGTCGCGGCGGGACGCGGCGACCAGCAGGTTCTCTCGGCCGTCGGGCGTGTAGACCCGTGACGACCGGGCGACCCGCGACGGGCCGACGCAGTCGAACGTGTCGCAGCCGACCTCCACCGCGGCGAACAGGTCCTCGGGCTCGCCGATGCCCAGCAGGTGACGCGGCTTGTCGTCGGGCAGCTCCTCGGTGACCCATCGCACGATGGTGGCGAGATTCTCCTTCTCGATGGCGCCGCCGATGCCGAAGCCGGCGAAGTCCAGGTCCGCGAGTCCGCGCGCGGCCTGCCGCCGCAGGTCCTCGTACTGCGCTCCCTGCACGACGCCGAACAGCGCCTGCGCGGGCTTGTCGGTCCGCTCGGCGCTGAGCCGCCGGTGCTCGGCCACGCACCGTTCGGCCCACGCCTGCGTGCGCGCCAACGACATCTCTTGGTAGGGCCGGGTGTTCATCAGGGTCGTCAGCTCGTCGAAGGCGAAGATGATGTCCGCGCCCAACCGGTGCTGGATCTGCATCGACACCTCGGGGGTGAAGCGGTGCGTCGATCCGTCGAGGTGGGACTTGAAGGTCACGCCCTCGTCGTCGACCAGCGCGAGGCGGTCCTTGCCGTCGGCGATGACCTCGTCGGAGGTGGCGCGCGCGGAGTCCATCGACAGCGTCTTCTTGAACCCGGCACCGAGCGACATCACCTGGAATCCGCCGGAGTCGGTGAAGGTGGGGCCGGGCCAGTTCATGAACGCGCCCAGGCCGCCGGCCTCCTCGACGATGTCGGATCCGGGCTGCAGGTAGAGGTGATAGGCGTTGGCCAGCAGTGCCTGGGCCCCGAGGTCGCCCATCTGCTCGGGCAGGACCGCCCGCACGGCGGCGCGCGTCCCGACGGGGATGAACGCGGGTGTGCGGATCTCGCCGTGCGGGGTGCTGATCACCCCGGCGCGGCCTCCGGTGGGCAGGTCGCTCGTGGGGGTGAACACAGGCCTATCCAACACCCAGGGTCGCGGGGTCCAGCCACCCGGCGATCCAGGTGCCTCCGGCGAGCGCCGCCACGGTGGCGACGATGAACACCAGGTTCCACACCGCCGCGGGCAGGTGGGTGAGGCGGGCCAGCACGTCGGCGTCGCTGGTGCGGGTGCGAGACCTGCGGCGATGGCCCCAGAGGTCGACGGCGGTCCGCGGGCCGGCGATCAGCAGGAACCACGCGACCACCGTGGAGGCGAACACCTGCACCTGCTCGTCGGCCCGGTAGGCGAGCGCGGCCACGGCCGCGGCGCTGAGACCCACCACGACCAGGCCCCACCAGTTGCGGATGAACACCAGCATCCCGGCGAGCACGACGAGTGCCGCCCAGATGGCCCAGGTCGTGTGTCCGGCGTCGATCAGGGCCAGGCTGCCGAGGCCGAGTGCCGACGGCGCGAGGTAGCCGGCCATCGCCGTCGCGATCATGCCGGGGCCTGAGGGTCGGCCGCTGGAGACGGTCAGGCCCGAGGTGTCGGACTGCAGGGTGATCGCGTTGAGCCGCCGACCGGTGGCGACGGCCACCAGCGCGTGTCCCGCCTCGTGGACGAGCGTCACCACGTGGCGGGTGTACGGCCAGACGAACGGCAGCAGGGCCAGGGCGGCGCCGGTGAGTGCTGCGGCCTGCTGGGTGTCCATGTCGGGACCAGCCTAGGAGGCAAGGCACGGCGTCGGCCCTCGGCACGGCTCCACGATTCTGTCCGACCCACTTGCGAGACTGCAGACATGGACTTGGTCATCGTGCTGCTCATCGGTCTGCTGCTCGGCGTCGCGCTCGGCGGTGTCGTCGGGTGGTTGGTGCGCGGCCAGCAGGTTGCCGAGATGCCGGCCGAGGAGCTCGAGGTCCGTGAGGACCCCGCACTGGTCGAGGCGCGTCACCAGCACGTCGTGGCGCAGATCCGTGCCGAGGAGGCGTCCGCCCGCGCTCGGGTCGAGAGTGACCTGGCCGCGGCCAACGCCTCGATCGTCGGTCTGCGAGAGCAGCTGGAGTCCACCCAGCAGCAGTTCGGCGAGATCGTCGCCCAGCACCGTCGCGAGGCCAAGGAGCGCGAGGTCGCCGGGCAGAACGAGAGCAAGGTCCTGCGCAAGCTCGCGCCGGTCGAGTCGCAGCTGACCACCTTGCAGCAGAAGATCATCGACCTCGAGAAGCAGCGCAGCACGCAGCACGGGGCCCTGGCCGAGCAGATCAAGGCCACCCGCGAGAGCGCCGAGCAGTCCCGTTCGGCTGCCCAGACCCTCTCGGCGGCACTGCGCAACAACGCCGTGCGCGGCGCGTACGGCGAGACCCAGCTCAAGACGCTGGTCGAGTCCGCCGGCCTGCTCAACCGCATCGACTTCACCACGCAGGAGTCGATCTCCGCCGACTCCGGCGCTCGCCGGCCGGACATGGTCATCAAGCTGCCGGGCCGCAAGCAGGTCGCCATCGACGCCAAGGTGCCCTACAACGCCTTCATCGACTCCCACCGCGAAGAGCTGAGCGACACCGAGCGCTCCGCACTGCAGACCCAGCACGCCAAGGCGGTCAAGGCGCACGTCGATGCTCTGTCGGGCAAGCAGTACTGGACCGGCCTGAGCGCCAGCCCGGAGTTCACCATCGCCTTCATCCCCAGCGAGGCCATCCTCAACGCCGCGGTCGAGGCCGATCCGAGCCTGCTGGAGCACGCCTTCAGCAAGGGCATCGTGCTGGCCACGCCGGCCAACCTGTGGGCGCTGCTCAAGACGGTCGCCATCACCTGGAAGCAGGAGGACCTCGCCGACAACGCCCAGGAGCTGGTCGACCTCGGCCGCGAGCTCTACAAGCGGCTCGGCACGTTGACCGACCACGTCTCCAAGCTGGGACGTTCCATCGAGCGCACCGTGGCCGACTACAACAAGTTCACCGGATCGCTCGAGGGCCGGGTGCTGGCCACGGCTCGCAAGCTCGATGCTGTCGACGAGGCCAAGCAGCTTGGACACGTCGAGCCGGTCGAGTCGAACCCGCGACCGCTCACCTCTGCCGAGATGACCAGCATCGAGGCGGGAGCGTTCGAGGATCTGCAGCGTCCGGAGATCGATCCGAGCCTCGTCGAGGGCGAGACCTTGTTCTCGGCCGACGAGCAGACGGGCTGACCCACGCCGGACGCATCTCAGTAGGCTCCCGTCCATGGAGCACGCATCGGCGAGTTCGCTGCCCGTGATCGTGGCCTGCATGCCGGAGGACGGGCCCGTGCTGGCCGACGAGCTCGGCCGGTACTCGCGCGACTACGACGTCCGCACCACGACCACCCACGCCGACACGGCCGCGCTGCTGCGCGAGCTGGTGGCCGACGGTCGTCGCATCTGCATGCTGATCGGCGACTCGAGGCTGCCGGACGCGACCACGTTCGAGGCCTTCGCCGACTGGCGCTCGGTGGTGCCGACGGCCAAGCGGCTGATCGTCTCGCCGTTCCGCCACTTCCTCGAGGACGCCCCGGCCTTCCGTGCCGGACTCGCGCGCGGCAAGTTCGACGCCCACCTGCTGCTGCCGCGCGGTGTCCGTGACGAGGAGTTCCACGGCGCGATCACCGAGCTGCTGTCGGACTGGGGCTCCACGGTGGCTGATCCTGAGTCGGTGACCGGCAAGATCATCGCCCACCCTGGTGATCCGCTCGTCGCGTCGATGCGTGACTTCCTGGACCGCATGGGCCTGCCGCACCGCACCTACGCACCGGACTCCGACGTCGGCAGGCACGTCATCGAGGCGTTCGAGGCGACCGATGCCGGAGCGGTCGAGCTGCCCCTGGTGATGGCTGCCGGCCGCCCACCGTTCGTGGTGCGGTCGGTGCGCCAGCTGGCCCGCCAGTTCTTCCAGCGTGGTGCCGGGCTGTCTGACGAGGGCGTCGTCGACGTCGCGATCGTCGGGGCAGGGCCGGCCGGGCTGGCAGCGGCCGTCTACGCGGCGTCGGAGGGCCTCGCGACCGTCGTGCTGGAGACCGGTGCCGTCGGGGGACAGGCCGGCAGCAGCTCGATGATCCGCAACTACCTGGGCTTTCCGCGGGGGATCTCCGGGATGCGGCTGGCCCAGCGAGCCCGCAACCAGGCCATCCGGTTCGGCACGCAGTTCCACACCGGTGTCTCTGTCGAGGGCCTGCAGATCGGCGGCGAGGGCCGTCCGCACGTGCTGCTCACCGACAACGGCGAGCTGCAGGCCCGCGCGGTGGTGGTGGCCAGCGGGGTCGACTACCGGCGCATCGGTGTCGAGTCGATCGAGGCTCTGGTCGGTCGGGGCGTCAGCTACGGGGGAGCGATCACCACGGCACGCGAGATGCAGGGCCGCGACGTTTATGTCGTCGGTGGCGGCAACTCGGCGGGCCAGGCCGCTGTGCACCTGGCCCGGTTCGCGCGGTCCGTGACGGTCGTGGTGCGTCGTGCGTCGCTGGCCGAGACCATGTCGGACTACCTGATCCGCGAGATCGAGACCAACGCCAACATCGCGGTCCGCACCCACACGCAGGTCGTCGACGGCGGGGGAGCCGAGGCTCTGGAGTGGATCACGGTGCGCGGCGCTGACGGCACGCAGGAGACGGTCGATGCCGGTGGTCTGTTCCTGCTGCTGGGAGCCGAGCCGCACTGCGACTGGCTGCCGGAGCAGATCTGTCGCGACGATGCAGGTTTCGTGCAGACCGGACGCGACGTGCCCGCCCGGTTCTGGGTCGACGGGGTGCCGCCGGCCAACCTGGCCACCACGGTGCCCGGGATCTTCGCCGCCGGCGACGTCCGCAGCGGGTCGATGAAGCGCGTCGCCGCGGCCTCCGGGGAGGGTGCGTCGGTCGTGCCGCTGGTGCACGCCCACCTGCAGGACGGGTGAATTCGCGCGTCGCGGACGAGCAGTTCTGGCATTCCGTGGACGCGGAGGCATTTTCGCGGTTCTATGAGTCCCTCATCTACGAGGGAGACGCGCATGGCGGTCGAGGAGGAAGCACCCAGCGAGGGGCTGAAGGCCGGCGCGATCGGATTCTTCGACGCCCTGGTGATCGGCATCAACTCGACGTCGCCGGCGTACTCGCTCGCTGCCGTCATCGGTGCCATGGCTGCCGCTGCCGGGGTGTACGCACCCGGTCTGCTGCTGGCGTCGTTCGTGCCGATGCTGCTGATCGCCTCCGCGTTCTTCTACCTCAACAAGGTCGACCAGGACTGCGGCACGACGTTCAGCTGGGTGACCCGCGCGATGGGCCCGTGGGCCGGGTGGCTCGGCGGGTGGGCGATCGCCATGACCGGCGTGCTGGTCATCGGCTCGTTGGCCGACACCGGCGTCGCCTTCGGTCTGCGCGGCGTCGGGCTGGACAACCTGGCCGACAACACGATCGTGCGCCAGGTGCTCACCGTCCTGCTGATCCTGGGCATGACGTACGTGTGCGTGATCGGCACCGAGGGCTCAGCCAAGCTGCAGAACCTGCTGATCGTGCTGCAGGTGATCTTCCTGCTCATCTTCGCCGGAGTCGCCCTGTACCGCGTCTACACCGACAACAGCAGCCTGGACTCGATCCGGCCGTCGTTGACCTGGTTGAACGCCTTCGGCGCGGGCGGTTCGGCGCTGACGGCGGGTCTGCTGCTCGGCGTCTTCGCCTACTGGGGCTGGGAGTCGGCGGTCAACCTCACCGAGGAGACGCAGGACTCGGCATCGGCTCCCGGGCAGGCGGCGATCTGGTCGACGGTCATCCTGCTGGTCACGTACCTGTCGGTGAGCATCGCGATCGTGGCATACGCGGGAACCGCCTTCCTGGCCGAGAACGCCGACGAGGAGGAGTACATCTTCCCGCTGCTGGCCAATGAGGTGCTGGGCAACTGGGACTGGATCGTGTACTTCGCGGTCGCCACCGCGGCTGTCGCGTCCACCCAGACCACGATCATCCCGGCCTCGCGGACGGCCCTGTCGATGGCTCGTCGCAACGCGCTGCCGAAGCGGTTCGCCAGCATCCACCCGCGCTACCGGACCCCGGACGTGAGCACCTGGTGGGTCGCGGGCATCGCGATCGTCTGGTACCTGGTGATCAACCAGATCAGCGAGAACGCGGCCTTCGACTCGTTGACCGCGCTGGGCCTGCTCATCGCGTTCTACTACGCGCTGACCGGCATCGCGTGCGCGGTCTACTACCGGCACCACCTGCTCGACAGCGCCAAGAACCTGTTCCTGATCGGCATCGGGCCCGTGACCGGATCCATCCTGCTGGTGTGGTTGCTGATCGCCGCCGTGCGGGACCAGGCCGATCCGGAGAACTCCTACAGCGGTGTCTCGTGGTTCGGTCTCGGGCCGCCGCTGGTCATCGGTCTGACGATCGCCGCCGTGGGTGTCGTGGTGATGTTCGTCTGGCGGTTCATGAGCCCGGCCTACTGGGACGAGCGGCCCAGTGTCGTCGATCCCGCAGACGTTCCCACGAAGGGGGCCTGAGATGTCTGTCGTGCTCGGCTACGACGAGTCGCCCGGCGCCGAGCGCGCCCTGTCGGCTGCCATCGAAGTCGCCTCGGCCTTCGGTGAGCCGCTGGTGCTGGTCTACGGCACGGCGCCGCCGGGCTCGCTCGGCGAGGAGTACAAGAGCCAGCGCGCTGCCATCGAGTCCCTCGGCCGCACGGTGCTGGAGCACGCGGTGCAGATCGCCACCGAGGCTGGTGTGCCGACCACGGTGGAGCTGATCGACCAGAAGCCGTCGCAGGCGTTGCTCACCGCCGCCGATCGTCACGACGCACGGGTGATCGTGGTCGGGTCGTGGGGCGAGAGCCCGCTGCGTGGCGCGATGCTGGGTTCGACCCCGCACAAGCTGTTGCACCTGTCGCGGCGGCCGGTGCTCTGCGTTCCGGCCTACGAGTAGCCGATCAGACGCAGCCGGGTCCGTCCCGTCAGCCGAGGGCGGTCTCGAGGTCGCCGATCAGGTCGGCGGCGTCCTCGATGCCCACTGACAGCCGCACGAGGTCGTCGGGGACCTCCAGCTGCGATCCTGCGGTGGAGGCGTGCGTCATGGCGCCGGGGTGCTCGATGAGTGACTCGATGCCGCCGAGGCTCTCGGCCAGCGTGAACAGCTCGGTGCGAGCGCAGAACTTCAGCGCGGCTTCGCGGCCACCGGCGACCCGCAACGAGATCATGCCGCCGAATCGACGCATCTGGCGCGCGGCGACCTCGTGGCCGGGGTGCTCGGGCAGGCCCGGGTACAGCACCGTGTCCACCTGGGGGTGGCGAGTGAGCATGTCGACGATGGCCTCGGCGTTGCTGCAGTGCTGCTCCATGCGCACGGCCAGGGTCTTGGCGCCCCGCATGGTCAGGTAGGCGTCGAACGGACCGGGCACGCCACCGGCGCCGTTCTGCAAGAACGCGAATGCGGCGTCGAGGTCTTCGTCATCGGTCACGAGGACACCACCGACCACGTCGGAGTGTCCGCCGAGGTACTTGGTGGTCGAGTGCAGCACGACGTCGGCACCGAGCGACAGCGGTTGCTGCAGGTACGGCGAGGCGAAGGTGTTGTCGACCACGAACGTCGCGCCGGCTGCGTGCGCGATCTCGGCGATGGCGCTGATGTCGCCGACGTTGAGCAGCGGGTTGGTGGGGGTCTCGATCCAGACCGCCTTGGTCTGCGGCGTGATGGCGGCACGGACAGCATCGAGGTCGTTGACCGCAGCGATGCTGTAGGTGATGCCCCACTGGGTGAAGACCTTGTCGATCAGCCGGAACGTGCCGCCGTAGGCGTCGTCGGGGATGACCAGGTGGTCGCCGGGCTTGAGCAGGGCGCGCAGAGCGCAGTCGGTCGCGGCCATGCCCGAGCTGAACGCGCGACCGTGGATGCCGCCCTCCAGGGCGGCGAGCTGGCCTTCAAGCGCGCGGCGGGTGGGGTTGCCGGTACGGGCGTACTCGAAGCCGTCGCGCATGCCACCGACGCCGTCCTGGGCGAAGGTGGAGCTGGCGTAAATCGGGGCGTTGACGGCGCCGTTCTGGGCGTTGGGCTCGTACCCGGCGTGGATCGCCCGGGTGGCGAACCCCTGCCCCGCGTGGTCGTCGCTGCTGTGGTGGCTGCTCATACGTGCACTCCGAGAAGATCGTGACGGGTGAGGACGCCCAACGGCTTTCCGTCCTCGATGACCATGACGGCGTCGCTGTCGCTGAGGGCCTGCAGGGCCGCGTCGAGGCTCTCGCCGGAACCGAGAAGCGGCAGGGCGGGCTCCATGTGCTGCCCGACGGCGTCGGTCAGCTGGGCGCGGCCCTCGAAGACGGCGCTGATCAGGGCGCGCTCGTTGACGCTGCCGGCGACCTCGCCGATGACGACGGGCGGTTCGGGCCCGACGACCGGCATCTGCGAGACGTTGTACTCGCGCAGGATCTCGATGGCGTCGCGGATCGTCTCGGACGGGTGAGTGTGCACCAGCGCGGGCATCCCGCCGGTCTTGCTGCGCAACAGGGCGCCGACGTCCATCTGGGCCCGGCCCGCCTCGAGCGGCGCGCGCAGGAATCCGTACGAGGACATCCAGTCGTCGTTGAAGATCTTCGACAGGTAGCCGCGGCCACCGTCGGGAAGCAGCACGACGACCAGGGCGTCGGGGCCCACGCGCTCGGCGATCTGCGCGGCGGCGATGGCCGCCATGCCGCACGAGCCTCCCACGAGCAACCCTTCCTCACGGGCGAGGCGGCGGGTCATGTCGAAGGAGTCGGCGTCGCTGACGGCGATGATCTCGTCCGGGATCGACGGGTCGTACGCCGAGGGCCAGAAGTCCTCGCCGACACCCTCGACCAGGTACGGACGACCCGTGCCGCCGGAGTAGACCGACCCCTCGGGGTCGACGCCGATGACCTTGATGTCGGGGTTCTGCTCCTTGAGGAAGCGCCCCACGCCGGTGATGGTGCCGCCGGTGCCGACGCCGGCCACAAAGTGGGTGACCTTGCCGTCGGTGTCGGCCCAGATCTCCGGGCCGGTGGTCTCGTAGTGGCTCTCGGGGCCCATCGGGTTGGAGTACTGGTCGGGCTTCCAGGCGCCCTCGGTCTCGCGCACGAGCCGGTCCGAGACGTTGTAGTAGCTGTCGGGGTGCTCCGGCGGCACGGCGGTGGGGCACACGACGACCTCGGCGCCATAGGCGCGCAGCGTGTTGCGCTTGTCCTCGCTGACCTTGTCCGGGCACACGAAGACGCAGTGGTAGCCGCGCTGCTGGGCCACGAGCGCGAGGCCGACGCCGGTGTTGCCGGACGTGGGCTCGACGATCGTGCCGCCGGGCTTGATCTCGCCTGCCTTCTCGGCGGCGTCGACCATCTTGACCGCGATGCGGTCCTTGGCGCTTCCGCCCGGGTTGAGGTACTCGAGCTTGGCCGCAACGGTGCCCGCACCGGGCGGGACGACCGAGTTGAGGCGAACCAGCGGCGTGCCGCCGATCAGGTCGACGACATGCTCAGCGATACGCATGTCGTCATTCTTGCACTGACGATCTGAAGGTCAGGGGGCGGTGAGGACAGGGGCTGCCTCGTCGACACGCAGGTCCGCTGGCGGTCCCTGCGCCGTGAGCGTCTGACCGATCGTGGCCCATTCGCCCCCGTCGACCCGATAGCGAACCCGGTAGACGACGTCGACCCGCGGTCGGACGAGGTCGGCCGGCTCGCGGTAGCGGTGGGTGACGTCGAGGTTCGGGTACGGTCGGCCCGGCTGGGTGGTCGCTGCCTGCGTGCCGTCGCCGTGCACCCACACGTACCGGACCGGCTCGGCCCGCACGTCGACTGCGAACCCGAGCAGGGTGATGCTGCGCGCGAACGCCTCGGGATCGGTGTGGAAGTTGGTGCGGGCATTCACCAACGTGGCCTCGCCCGGCTCCACCGCGACCGCCAACCGCGGCAACCCGATCTGCCGCACCGCCCGCAGGACGTCGCCCTCGGTGAGCTCGGGTCCGTCCGGGTCGGGCTCGGCCGGCTGATAGGTCCGGCAGCCGTAGGTGCCGACTTCCTCGTCAACCTTGCAGATCCGAGTTGGCCTGTAAGTAGAGCGCGATGCGCTTCCGAGGCGGTTCTGATTCGAACCGGCAACTTCTCTCCACTTGACTCGATCGGCATGAATCTTGACTTGGGCTTCGATGGGCGACGGCTCTACGTCGACATCTGCGAACGCACGCTGAGAAGGCAGAAAGAGAAATAGGGCGGACAGGGCAATCAGGCGCTTCATTCGACACCGCCTAGACCAAGCTGTGTGGCGATCCAACCAGTACCATCCCATCGCACAGCCAGTGAAACTTCGTTGTCTTGCCCAGTGCTCCGCTTCTCAGGCGAGTCTGCGCTGGTGCGGTATTTGCCTGGCGTGGTGGCCGCAACAAAGGTGGCGTATTCCTCTTCCGGACCACTTCGAAGTTGTATCTCGCCTGGGTCCCAGTCGGCGTCACGGAAGTAACCGCCAGCCTTGTATGTATTGCGAAACGTGTCGATGTATTTCTGGCAGGCGTCACATGAAGGCGACGAGAGTTCCTCTAGAAGGTCGCTGTTGCCGGTCGCTGCGCCGTAGTTCAGGGCAGCGACCCAGTAAGCGACGAAGGCCGCGGCGCCCTCGGGGGAGTCCTCGGACGCCTGGGCAGGCATCGAGGGCGGTGTGGCCGTGCTGGACGGCGCGGATGTGTCGGGCGGATCGGGCTCGCGTGGCTGCGGGTCGCTCGAGCAGCTGGCCAGAGCGAACACGAGTGCGATGAAGAATCCCCCGAGCTTCATGGCTCGAAATTACCCGCGCTGCCGCCGGATGTCGATCTTCGAGAAGCAGCCTGTGGACAGCCCGTCACGGACGTAGAGGGAGTCCGTTCCCGTCCTTGGAGTCGCCGGCGAGGATCACGATGCCGTCGATGAACGGCCACAGGGCGCCGATGCCGCAGGTGAGGATCGTGACGACGAGCTGCCCGATGCCGAGGCCCACGTGGCCCGCGTACATGCGCCCGATGCCGAGCGGGATCAGGATCTGCAGCAGCCCCGCGATCAGCTTCTGCTTGTCCGAGTACGGCAGCCCCGACTTCGGGTCGTAGCCGTACGGCGCCGACGGGTTGGCGCCGTAGGCGAACGGGGTGCCGGGCGGACCGTAGGCCTGAGCCTGGCCGTACCCCGGTGGAGGGGGCGCCTGTCCGTAGCCCGGAGGCGGGCCATAGCCCGGTGGGGGAGGTGCCTGCCCGTAGCCGGGCGGGGGTGGAGGCGATGACGCCGGGCCCGACTGCGGCGACGAAGGGGCGCCGAACGGGTCGGGCTCGCCGGAATCGGGAGGGACGGTCATGGCCGCCACCCTAGTGGAGTCGCGGATCGCTTCACCTGACCCCGCTCGGCGTCTCGCGGCCGTCGTCGATGTCGGCGTAGGGATCCACCGCGGCCGGTCGCTTGACTGGGTTCGCGGGCCAGCGCTCCTCCAGCACCACGGCGATGGCGGACGCGGTGAACACGGTCGAGACGATGCCGACGCCCAGGCCGATCAGCAGGGCCAGCGCGAAGTCGGTGAGCGAGTCGCCGCCGAGCACGGCCAGCGCGGCGAGGATGAACATCGCACCGAGGCCGGTGTTCACCGTGCGGGGAATCGTCTGGACGATCGCCTCGTTCACCACCTGGCGCAGAGGTCGGTCACGCCGCTGCGCCAGGTGCTCGCGGATCCGGTCGAACACCACGATGGTGTCGTTGACGGCCAGGCCGATGATCGAGAGGACCGCGGCGAGGAAGACGCCGTCGATCGGCTTGCCCCACCAGGCGAAGGTGCCGACGACGGTGAGGACGACCGACGACATCGACAGCACGGCCGCCAGCGCGAAGGTCCAGCGGAACCGCCAGGCGAGGTACAGCATCTGCGCCGCGATCGCGATCGCGAACGCGATCAGTGCCTTGGTGCGGAGCTCGGCGCCGAGGCTCGGACCGATCAGCTCGTCACGCTCCTTGGTGACGTCGCCGGCGACCGAGCCGAGGGCCTGCTCGATCGCGAAGGCCTCGTCGTTGGTGACGTCGTCGACACGGATGCTGATGTTCTCTGTGCTTCCCTCGCCCGACGACGACTGGACGACCGCCCTCGGGAAGCCGGCGTCCGAGACCGCGGTGCGGGCGACCTCGGGATCGACCGTCGCGGACGTGGAGTACTCCAGCAGTCGGCCTCCGGTGAACTCGACGCCGAGATCGAGCCCGCGCAGGACGATGCCGCCGATCGAGATGGCGGCGACGACGAGCGTCGCGGCGATCCAGGTGCCGCTGCGCCGGACGAGGTCGGGCTGCTTCTCGGCCAACCAGGTACGAACCCGCCCCGCTCCGGCCAGACCGCTCACCTCGGGGTGGCGGCGCACGACACTGCGCCTGGCAGCCCACTCGCTCAGCACCCGTGCCACGACCAGCGCCGAGATCATCGAGGCGACGACGCCGATGGACAGCGTCACGCCGAATCCCTTGACCGGTCCCGACGCGAACAGGAACAGCAGTCCCGCCGCCAGCAAGGTGGTGACGTTCGAGTCGATGATCGCCGTCCACGCCTTGGAGAATCCGGTGCTGAGCGCCGACGGCATGCCTCCGGTCGGGCGGTCCGCCAGCTCCTCGCGAGCGCGCTCGAAGACCAGCACGTTGGCGTCGATGGCCAGTCCGACGGCCAGCACGAAGCCGGCCAGGCCGGGCAGGGTCAGGGTGGCGCCGAACCACACCAGCATCGCGTAGGCGATCAGGGCGTAGGCGGCCAGAGCGATCGTGGCCATCAGGCCCATCAGTCGGTAGACGAACATGATGAACAGCCCGGTCAGCACGATGCCGATGATCGCTGCCTCGATCGATGCGTCGATGGCGGCCGCGCCGAGCGTCGGTCCGACGGTGCGTTGCTCGATGATCTCGACGCCGACGGGCAGTGCGCCGCCCTTGATCAGCACGGAGAGGTCGGTGGCGCTCTGCTGCGTGTAGTCGCCGGTGATGCTGGTCTGGTTGCCGCCGCCGGCGGCGCACAGTGCCGGCACGACGCCGGGGGAGGAGATGATCGTGTCGTCGAGCACGATCGCGACCCGGTTGCCGGCCGACGGGTTGGCGCAGGCGTCGGCGACGAGCTGGCGCCATCCGTCGCGCCCGCTGCCGTTGAAGTCGACGTTGACGCTCCACTCGCCGAGGCGCTGGGGGTCGGTGGCAGCGTTGGCGTCGCCGACCCCTTGCCCGTCGAGGAGAGGCGGAGCGAGCAGCAGCGGCTGTCCGGACTCGTCGGGCAGGACGAGCTGGCCGTCCGTCGGCTCCTGACCGGGCGAGGCGGGCGCGAGGACCTCGTGGAAGGACAGCTGGGCCGTCTGCCCGATGACCTCGGCGGCCTCGCGCGGGTCCTGCAGGCCGGGGAGCTCCACGATGATCCGGCGCTCACCGGACCGGGCGATCGTGGGCTCGGAGACGCCGAGTGCGTCGACACGTCCGCGGAGCACGTCGCGCGCGCTGTCGGTCGACTCGGCGTCGGCCTTGACGCGGTCGGTGTCCTGGGTCTCCAGGACGATCTGGGTGCCACCCCTCAGGTCGAGGCCGAGGCGGGCCGAGCTGGTCAGGGCGATCAGGAGGGCGATGGCGACGGCTGCGAAGGCGGCCACCGCGCGCCACAGGGGTGCGCGAGACATGAAGGATCTTTCGGGAATGACCGCGATCAGCGGTCGACGACGGGTCGGCGGAGGCTCACGCCGCCGTCGGTGGTGCCCGTCCGTGTCGAGTGATCGGCGTCGCCGGCGCGAGCACGCCCGGCTCGTCCGGAGACGGTGCGGCAGCCCCGGTCGGCCAGTCCAGCGGTGCGGCCGGCCCGGTGGTCGCGAGATCGAGGTGGGGGAACGCGGTCGACGGCGCAGCAACGTGGTTCAGCTGGGCGGGTGCCGTCGAGATGCCCACTTGCGGGTGTGCCGCGTGCGCAGCGGCGCGGCCGACCGAGGAGGTGCGGCCGAACCCGGCGATCGACCCCACGGAGATGGCGGAGACGGCGATCACGAGCGCCGCGAGCACCAGTACGTGCCAACGTGGTCGTCGCGCCGGCCCGAACATGCCGGTCAGTCTAGGGCCCGGCCTTCAACGACCCCTGTCTCTCATCGGAGGCGGCGAACCGACCGTGAATGTCGAAGGTCGCCCCGCCGGTCCCCCTGGACGATCGGCGAGGCAACGAAGGCGAGACGGTCTCACCGCCGATTCATGACACCAGTGCAACGTCCATCACACCCGAAAGTTCTCTCGAGGAGACAAAATGACTCGAGATGACTATGCCGCATGGTCAGGACGGTCGTGTGCGTGTCGTCGTGGCCGGGTTCGTAGTCTGGGCACATGCCTGCCCACCGCACCATCGGATCGTTGACCCTGCCCACCGTCGGGATCGGCTGCAACGCCTTCGGCAGCCGCATCGACGCCGACCGGGTGACCTCGATCGTCGACGCGGCCATCGAGCACGACGTCGCCTTCTTCGACACCGCGGACGCCTACGGCACCGGCCAGAGCGAGGAGCTGCTGGGCCGGGCCATTCGAGGCCGTCGTGACCAGGTGGTCGTGGCCACCAAGTTCGGCATGGACATGCAGGGCGTCAACGGCGACGACGGTGGACGTCGCGGCTCGGCCGAGTACGTGCGCACGGCGGCGGAGGCCAGCCTGCGCCGGTTGGGGACCGACCACATCGACCTGTACCAGCTGCACACGCCCGATCCGGCCACCCCGATCGCCGAGACGCTCGGGGCGCTCGACGAGCTGGTGACCGCCGGCAAGGTGGGCGCCATCGGCTGCTCGAACATGCAGGCCTGGCAGGTCGTCGACGCCGACTGGACCGCCCGGGCGGCTGGAGGCGCGTCGTTTGTGACCGCGCAGAACGAGTACTCGCTCTACAACCGCAGCGCCGAGGTCGAGCTGACGCCGGCGTGCCTGGATCGCGGCATCGGGATCCTCCCGTACTTCCCGCTCGCCTACGGCCTGCTGACCGGCAAGTACCGCCGCGGTGAGGCCGCGCCCGCAGGAAGCCGTCTCGAGGCCCAGGCAGCACGGCTGGCCGGAGCCGACTGGGAGCGCATCGAGGTGCTGGAGGCGTTCGCTCGACGCCACGGCATCTCGATGCTCGAGCTGGCGATCGGCGGGCTGGCAGCTCAGCCTGCGGTGCTCAGCGTGATCGCGGGGGTGACGTCGGCCGAGCAGGTCGCCGCCAACGCCGTCGCGGGGCAGTGGGTGCCCTCGCAGGACCAGGTGGACGAGCTGGCCGAGGTCGGACGCCCCACGATGTCGTACACCACCTTCGCCCCGTAGGGCCTGGCCTGCCACCGGCTCGGGTGAAGTGTTGCGCCGGACCGGGAGCACCTCACGGTGCGTGGCCGCTCGAGGCGGCTGATGTTGGGACCCGGGGCTGCCGCGGCCCGGCGCTGGACCAGCCTAACCCCGCGGCGGTCGAACTCAAGCCAGGCCGAACACGCCGTCGTGGAGGTCGTGTCTCGACGGTCGACTAGTGCAGACCGACGGTGCGCTCGATGTCGGCTGCGTGCCGCAGGGCCTTCGCGGTGTCGACCAGTCGGACCGCCGAGTCGGGGTCGCCCGACTCGAGCTGAGCGCGACCGATCCCCACGATGTGCGCGAAGGCGGCAGCGCGGTCGAGGGTCACGTCGAAGGCACGTCCGACGATGCCGCGCACCACGGTGTTGACCAGCTCGATGACCTCGGTGGGTCCCGGCGGATCGACGACGCCGGCCAGCACCTCGTGCACCGGGGCGAACGGCTTGCCCGTGGCGAACTCGTGGGCCGCCGTCTCGGGGTTGCGGTGCACCCACGTGCGCAGGGCGTACAGGCGCCACAACGATCCGGCCAGGGTGTCGGACGGAGCGTGCGACCACAGCTCGGCGATCGTCGACAGGCCCTCGTTGTCGGCGAGGTGCAGCACGCGATCGACCAGGTGCTGGTCCGCCCCGCTACGGGGACCGCGCACCAGCAGAGTGGCGATGCGGTGACCCGCCGCCAGCGTCTCCGCAGGGTCGGTCTGGTCCGGCTGGGCCTCGAAGTGCTGGCCGCCGGGCAGCTGGGGCTTGTGGAAGTCCCTCACGCGAGCGACGCGTCCTTGGTCGCGCTGCCGCTGAGGGCTCGGTCGACGGCGGCGAGGTAGGCGTCGCTGCGGCTGTCCCCGCACGGTCGGGTCAGACGGGAGTCGGGCGCGTACTCGAACAGCATCCGATTCATCGTGTACGCGAACGTCAGGCGGCGCTCGAGGTCGTTCACCACCACCGAGCCACCGAGGCCGCCCCAGTAGCACCGGCGGCCCGGTGCCACGGACGGCATCACGGCAGGCTGCGGCAGGGCCCAGCCGAGTCCGAACGCCGACGGCGTGCCCAGCACCACGTCGGTGCCGACCGCCCGAGGCTCGAGGATGCGCTCGACGGTGTCCTCCGAGAGCAGACGGACGCCGTCGATCTCGCCGCCGTGCGACACCAGGGCCTGGATGCGTGCGACCGATCGAGCGTTGCCGTGACCGTTCGCGGCAGGAATCTCGGCACGACGCCAGCGCTCGGTGTTGGCCTCGCGAGCGTGGAGGAACGGCCCGGTGAAGGTGCGCACGGAGATCCCGTCGGGCTCGAGGCCCAACGGGTCGAGATCCAGCGGGCGCGGCGGGCTGACGGGGGAGACCCGGTGGTCGTCGTCGGGGCCCAACCCGATGTGGAAGTCGGCGTCGAGCGGCCCGGCCACCTCGCGGGCGAACCAGGTGCCGATCGAGTCGCCGGTGACGCGCCGCAGCACCTCGCCGACCAGGTGGCCCTGGTTGAGCAGGTGGTACCCGGGCGCGCTCCCGGGCTCCCACCACGGCGCCTGGGCGGCGAGCATGGCAGTGGAGCGATCCCAGTCGAACAGGTCGTCGGCCGACACCGGCTGGTCCCAGCCCGAGACGCCGGAGGAGTGGCTCAGCAGGTGCGCGACGGTGACGGCGTCCTTGCCGGCTGCGGCGAACTCGGGCCAGTAGCGGGCGACGGGTGCCTCGAGATCGATGAGGTCGCGGTCAGCGAGCATCAGCAGGCAGAGGTTGGACATCACCTTGGTGATCGACCACACGGGCACCAGGGTGTCGCGCTCCCACGGGATGTCGCCGTCGAGGTCGGCCGAGCCCGCCCAGATGTCGACCACGACCTCGCCGTCGTGGATCACGCAGATCGACGCGCCACGGTCCGTCCCCTCGCGCACCGACTGGTCGAGGAGGTAGGCGACCTCCTCGAAGCGAGGATCGACACCGCCGCAGACACTCATGGCGCCAACGATAACTCCGCGCTGGGCGCAGTCGAGGACGTCAGGACGTCGGCGCCAGCGCCTGCGGGCACCGGCTGACGACGCCGACCTCGGCGGTCAGTCGACCAGTGCGACGGCCAGCTGCGAGGCCACGAGACCGACCTGCCAGCGCCTGGCGCCCTGCTCCTCGAGCGCATCGACCACCGAGCCCTCGGTGACCGTGTCTCCGCTGAGCGGCGGCTCCCAGGCCAGGTTGCGCACCAGCTGCGGCGAGATGAGGTTCTCCGGCGGCAGGTCGTGCTCCTCGCTGAGAGCCACCACGACCGATCGGCATCGGGCCAGCCGGGCGGCGGCCTCGGGGTGCTTGTCGCCCCACGCCCGCGGCGGCGGCGGTCCGTCGGTGCGCAGACCCGTGGTGGGAAGGTCGGAGTCGGGCAGCGCGAGGCCGCGCTCGACGGCGTCGAACCACTCGCTGAGGAATCGGCGCGGGCCCCGGTTGCGCATGGCGCGCAGCTGCTTCAGCTCGCCGACCGTCGGGGGAGCCGCGATCGCGATCTCGACCAACGCGGCGTCGGGCAGGATGCGTCCCGGTGTGGTGTCGCGCGCCTCGGCGATCTGGTCGCGGGCGTACCAGAGCTCGCGCACGACGGCGAGGGCTCGACGGCCGCGTGCCTTGTGCATGCCCGAGGTGCGACGCCACGGGTCGACGCGTTCTGGCGGACCGGTGAAGGACAGCAGCGCCTCGAACTCCTCGGCGGCCCATCCGCGCTTGCCGGCAGCGGTGAGCTCGTCGTCGATGAGGTTGCGCAGCTCGACGAGCACCTCGACGTCGAGGGCGGCGTAGACCAGCCACGGTTCGGGCAGCGGCCGGGTGGACCAGTCGGCCGCGGAGAACTCCTTGGCCAGGCTCAGGTCGAGGTAGTGCTCGACCAGTGACGCGAGACCGACGCGGGGCAGGTTGAGCAGGCGCCCGGCCAGCTCGGTGTCGAACAACGAGGTGGGCCGCAGCCCGATCTCGGCCAGGCACGGCAGGTCCTGGGTGGCGGCGTGCAGGATCCACTCGGCATCGCCGAACGCGGCAGACAGCTCGCTGTGGTCGTCGAAGGCGATCGGGTCGATCAGGTGGCTTCCCGAGCCCTCGCGCCGCACCTGCAGCAGGTAGGCCCGCTGGGAGTAGCGGTACCCGGAGGCTCGCTCGGCGTCGAGGGCGAGCGGGCCGGTGCCGGCCGCGATCCGTTGGCAGGCATCGGTCAGGGCCGGGGCGGTGTCGACGACCGGCGGCAGTGGGTCGCGCAGCTCGAGTCGGGGCAGCGGGACACGGGGCACGGCCTCGGGGGGCGTCCCGTCGGTGCCGTCAGGTGTCGCGGAGTCGGGGGTCAACGGTGACCGCGCCTGCGCTGGAGGGGGACCACCCCGGGCGCGAGTGGCGGCAGTCCGGCGATGGCGCACAGCAGGTTCGACCAGGCGGCCGCGTGGTTGCCCTTCTCCGACAGGGGAGTCCAGGACGCGCGGACCTCGATCTGGGCGTCGGAGCCGTCCTCGGTCATCTGTCCGAACCCCTCGGACCGCACCACCGTGACGCTGCCACTGGCAGCGGCGTGGTCGGCGTCGTGGGCCTCGAGCGCCTCCATCAGCCAGCTCCACCCGACGCTGGGCAGCAACGGATCGGCCGCCATGTCGGCCTCGATCTCGGCGCGTGCGAAGGTGACGCAGCGGAACGTGCCGCCCCATGCGTCGTTGCCGGCAGGATCGTGCAGCAGGATGAATCGACCGGTGCCGAGGTCGTCGGGTCCGACGCGCACGTCGCCGCTGATCGCGTGGGCGTGCGGCGCGATGCGCTGGGGGGCCGGCATGTCGTCGACGACCACCTCCGGGCGCATCACCGCGTGCTGGATCTGGCGGACGGCGTCGGTGAACGCCGCAGGCGCCTGATCGGTCTCGATGCGTGGAACCACCCCACGACTGTAGGCGTCGACCGGCGTTCCAGCCGTTCACGACACTCGGTTCATCCTCCGGGGTTCGGTCCGAGGGGCGCCTGAGACACTGACGGCATGACCGTCGACGCGCCGTCCGCCACGGCGTCCAGCCCGTTCCTCGCCGCCTGTCGCGGTGAGCGCCCCGAGCACGTCCCCGTGTGGTTCATGCGGCAGGCCGGGCGCTCGCTGCCGGAGTACCTCAAGATCCGCGAGGGCACGAACATGCTCGACTCGTGCTTCGAGACCGACATGGTCGTCGAGATCACCTTGCAGCCGGTGCGGCGTCACGGCGTCGACGCGGCGATCTTCTTCTCCGACATCGTGGTGCCGCTCAAGGCCATCGGGGTCGACCTCGACATCGTGCCGGGCACCGGACCCGTCGTGGCCGACCCCATCCGCAGCGCCGCACAGCTCGACCAGCTGCGCGACGTGGAGCCCGACGACGTCGCCGCCGTGCTGGCCGCGGTCACGGCGCTCACCGGCGAGCTCGGCAGCACGCCGTTGATCGGGTTCGCCGGCGCACCGTTCACCCTTGCCTCCTACCTCGTCGAGGGCGGGCCGTCGCGCGACCACCGCCTCACCAAGCAGCTGATGTACTCCGACCCGGACCTGTGGCACGCGCTCCTGGGCCGTATCGCGGCGATCGCCGGGCAGTTCCTGCGGCTGCAGGTCGAGGCGGGAGCATCGGCGGTGCAGCTGTTCGACTCGTGGGCCGGCACCCTGTCGCTGGCCGACTACCTGACCTACGTCCAGCCCCACTCGGCCGCGGTCCTGTCGGCCGTGGCGGACCTGGACGTGCCGCGCATCCACTTCGGGGTCGGCACGGGCGAGATCCTGGGTGCCATGCACGATGCCGGCGCCGACGTGATCGGCGTCGACTGGCGGGTGCCGCTCGACGAGGCGGTACGCCGGCTGGGTCCGGACACCGTCGTGCAGGGCAACCTGGACCCGACCACCCTGTTCGCGCCCACCGAGGTGGTGCACGCCCGGGCAGCCGAGGTGATCGCCCAGGGCTCGGCCGCTCGCGGCCACGTGTTCAACCTCGGCCACGGGGTGCTGCCCGCCACAGATCCTGACGCGCTGACCCGGCTGGTGGACTTCGTGCACGCCCAGCCGGTTCCTGGATCGTGACACCGCCGCCCCAGACCGTCGCCGTGATCGGCGGAGGGATCGCCGGTCTCGCCGCCGCGTTCGACCTGGCGCGCGCCGGGTGCCAGGTGACGGTCCTGGAGAGCACCGACCGCGTCGGTGGCAAGCTGCGCAGCGGCGAGGTCGGTGGGGTCGCGGTCGACCTCGGCGCCGAGTCGATCCTGGCGCGGCGCCCCGAGGGGCTCGACCTGGTGCGCGACGTCGGGCTGGCCGACTTCATCGAGCATCCGCTCACCCACTCGGCGTCGATCTGGACGCGCGGCGCCCTGCGGGCCATGCCGCCGACGGTGCTGGGTGTCCCGGGCGACCTCGATGCGATGGTCGCCTCGGGGATCGTGGGGGATCGACCCGTGTCCACGCCGTCGCCGGTGCCCGACGAGGACCTGTCGGTGGCCGCGTTCGTGCGCGAGCGCCTCGGCCTTGAGGTGGTGGACCGACTGATCGAGCCGCTGCTGGGCGGGGTGTACGCCGGCCACGCCGACCGGCTGTCGTTGCACGCCGCGGCTCCGCAGATCCGGGCTCTGGGTGCCAACCTCGTGACCGGGGCCTCCGCGAGTCTCGCCGAGCGGGCCGACCAGCCAGCCACCCCGGTGTTCTTCGCGCCCACCGGCGGGGTCGGAACGCTGCCGGACGCCGTCGTCGCCGCTGGCGACTTCGCGGTGCGCACCGGCACGACCGTGAGGGCGCTCGAGCGCACCACGGACGGCTGGCGCCTCACGATCGGGCCGACCACCGACCTGGAGGTGCTCGACGTCGACGCCGTCGTGGTCGCGACGCCTGCGTCAGCGGCCGGGCGGCTGCTGTCCGACATCGCCCCTCACGCCGCGTTCGCGCTGGCCGGGATCGACTACGCCAGCGTCGCGCTGGTCACCTTCGTGCTGGAAGGAGCCGCGGAGACCGACGGTTCGGGATTCCTGGTGCCGCCGGTCGACGGCACGGCGATCAAGGGCGCCACCTACTCGACGTCGAAGTGGCGCTGGTCCAGCGAGGCGGCCGGTGACCTGACCATCGTGCGCACGTCGATCGGCCGCGCGGGCGAGACCCTGCTGCTCCACCACGATGACGCCTCGGTCATCGACCTGGCCCGTGCAGACCTGACCGCTGCGGTCGGACCGCTCGGGAGGGTCGTCGACGCGCAGGTGCATCGGTGGGGAGGGGGACTGCCGCAGTACGAGGTGGGCCACCTCGACGTGGTGGACACCATCGACCGCGACATCGCCACGGTGGCCGGGCTCGAGGTGTGCGGCGCCGCCTACCGAGGCGTCGGCATCCCGGCCACGATCGGCACCGCCCGGGCGGCCGCGGCGCGACTTCTCGGACGGGAGACAATGAAGCCGTGACCACGATTGCGAACAAGGGCAAGCTCGCCAAGGAGATCAACGAGACCATCCGCTACACGATGTGGTCGGTCTTCCGGCTCGATCGGGTGCTGGGGGACTCCGACCGGGCCGCCGAGGCCGCCGAGGTCGACGAGCTGATCGCCCGGCTGGCCGACGACGACGTCGTGGTGCGCGGGCTGTACGACGTCAGTGGGCTGCGCGCCGACGCCGACCTGCTGGTGTGGTGGCACGCCGCCGACAGCGGCCAGCTGCAGGACGCCTACAACCGGTTCCGCCGCACGGCACTCGGCTCGCGCATGGCGCCGGTGTGGTCACAGCTGGCCCTGCACCGACCCGCGGAGTTCAACCGCTCGCACATCCCGGCGTTCATGGCCGAGGAGGAGGTGCGCCGCTACGTGTGCGTGTACCCGTTCGTGCGGTCGTACGAGTGGTACCTGCTGCCCGACGACGAGCGCCGAGAGATGCTCAAGGAGCACGGCATGCAGGCGCGGCCGTACCCGGACGTGCGGGCCAACACGGTGGCGTCGTTCGCGCTCGGCGACTACGAGTGGATCCTGGCGTTCGAGGCCGACGAGCTGCACCGCATCGTGGACCTCATGCGTGAGCTGCGCGCCAGCAAGGCGCGCATGCACGTGCGCGAGGAGGTCCCGTTCTACACCGGCGAGCTGCTGACGGCCGCCGAGCTGCACCGCGCGCTGGCCCTGAGCTTCCCAGCGGGAACTGTCAGACAGCGAGGATCTCAGTCGGGGGTCTGGGTGAGGGCGATGCCGTTGATGCAGAAGCGCTGGTCGGTGGGGGTCGGGAAGCCCTCGCCCTCGAAGACGTGGCCCAGGTGCGATCCGCACCTGGCGCAGCGGACCTCGACCCGCTTCTGACCGAACATCGAGCGGTCCTCGATGTACTCGACGCGGTCCTCGGCCAGCGGGGAGTAGAACGCCGGCCAGCCGCAGTGCGCGTCGAACTTGGTGTCGCTGCGGAACAGCTCGGACCCGCAGGCGCGGCACGAGTACACCGAGGGCGTGGTGTCGGTCTCGAACTCGGACGTGAAGGGGCGCTCGGTGCCGGCCTTGCGAAGCACCTGGTACTCCTCGGGGCTCAGCTCGGCCTTCCACTCGGCGTCGGTCTTCTCCACGTCGTAAGCCATGACGACAGCCTACGGTGACGGGCAAGACCCGCCAGCCGACGCCGCAGGCACTGCCAGCGTGGAGCCGTTCAGCGTTGGGCGTCGAACGGGACGTGCTCGAGCAGGTGCAGCGTCGGGACGTCGAGCACGCGCTTGGCGCGCGACGTCCAGTCCATCTGGAAGAACTCCTTGACGATGTGCGACTCGGTCAAGATGATCACCTCGGTCGAGCCCGTGCTGGCCACCAGGTCCTTGAGCGTGTCGATCGGGTCGTCCTCGGTCAGCTGGCTGGTCGTCTGCTGACCGCGATCGGCGAGCAGAGCGGCACTGGCGTCGAGCTCGGCCTGGCCGGCGCTCACCACCTCGTTCTGCACCTCGTCGACCGTGGCCGGATCGGGCATCGCGGCGATCTGGCCGCCGCCGATCGCACTCATGGACGACGTGAGGATGGCGGTGGAGCTTCTCCACCGGCAGCAACAGGTGGTACCGGACCGTGTCCTCCAGGCCCTCGTGCAACGCGATCACCTGATCGGCGTCGAGGGCTTCCAGCTGGCGTTCGATGAGCAGCGCGACGTCATACATGACTCCACCGTACGCCGCGCCGTCGTGGCGCTGCCTGCAGCGCAGCCGTCGTAGGCTGCCGACATGACGTCCTTGTCCTCCCAGCTCACGACCACCGGTCCGATCGACGTGTCGTTGCTGGACTCGCGCGACATCATCGGCTTCGACGGCGACAAGGAGGATTCGGTGCCCGCCATGGAGGCTCTGGGCGAGGAGCTGTCGGACCTGCAGGAGCGCCTGTTCGCCCGCGCACGGGCCGAGGTCGGCACCGAACGCGTCCTGCTGGTCATGCAGGGGATGGACACCTCCGGCAAGGGCGGGATCATCCGTCACGTGGCCGGCCTGGTCGATCCGCAGGGGCTGGCGATCACGGCGTTCAAGAAGCCGACGCCCGAGGAGCTGGAGCACGACTTCCTGTGGCGCGTCGAGCGTGCTCTGCCGCAGGCGGGGGAGATCGGCATCTTCGACCGGTCCCACTACGAGGACGTGCTGATCGGCCGTGTGCGTGAGCTGGCGTCGGAGGACGAGATCGAACGCCGCTACGACGCGATCAACGCCTTCGAGAAGGCATTCGTCGACGACGGCGGCACGGTCATCAAGTGCTTCTTGCACATCAGCCCCGACGACCAGAAGGATCGCCTGGCCGAGCGGCTCGACGACCCCACGAAGTACTGGAAGTACAACCCCGGTGACATCGACGAGCGGCTGCTGTGGTCGGACTACGCCGTGGCCTACGGCATCGCGCTGGAGCGCTGCTCCACCGATCACGCCCCGTGGCACGTGGTGCCGAGCGGCCGCAAGTGGTACCGCAACTGGGTGGTCGCGACCCTGCTGGCCGAAGCATTGCGAGGGCTGGACCTGCAGTGGCCGGACGCCGATTTCGACGTCGAGGCGGAGAAGGCGCGGCTCGCGGCGTCCTCGTAGCGGTCAGTCGGGAGCGCCGGTCAGCCGGCCCACGCCTCGAGCGGGACCAGGTTCACGGCGCCGACGGCGTAGCGGGCCAGCACCACGCGTGCGATCTCGGCGTCGGGGCCGAGCGGCTCGGCCACGGCGACCGCGCCGGCCTCCAGGGCGAGCTCGGTGACGCGGTCGGTGTGGTGGTCCGGTCCGAGGAAGAGCAGTCCCACGGCGACGTGGCGGCGGCCCGCGGCGCGGTGGGCCCGGACGGCTTCCCCAGCGGCCGGAGGAGCGGCGGTGGCGAACGCGGCGATGGTCGGCAGCTTGTGGTGCTGGCCCCAGGCGCGAGCGGCGCGGGAGATGGTCGCGCGGACGAGTGGGTCGGCCGATCCCTCTCCGGCCAGCACGAGGCCGTCGAGCTCGCGGACGCGCTCGCGTGACAGCACCTCCCGCAGGCGCTGGTCGAGCACGTGCAGGAATGCCGCCTCGATGCCGAGCACGTCGGTGACGTGGATCAGCAGACCGTCGTGAGGTGCCGCCGCGCGCGCTGCCGCATCGGCGATGTCGGGGCTGTCGCTGGTCGTGAAGGCCAGCGGGACGATCACGATCTCGCGGTGGCCCTCAGCCACGAGGTGATCGATCACGTGATCGAGGTCGAGGTCGACGGAGGCAGCCGCGACCCGCAGGTCGGGCCGCTGCCGGGCGATGCGCTCGGTCAGTGCCGTCACGGTGTCGGCGGTGCGGGGGTCGGTGGTGTCAGGTGCCAGGGTGATCAGTGCCGGTGCAGTCATGGGATGTCCTCAAGGGGAGGGCACACGGCGATCTGGGCGCTGGCCAGGAGAGTCGCCGCGCGCCGGAGAAGGGGTCGTGGGTGCGCGCTGATCAGCGACACATCATGCTGCGGGCACGCCCGAGGTCCACGTGGAGACGCTCCACGAGACGCAGGTCCTGTGCGGCAAGCATGAGATCAGTGTGCAGAGGGGTGCGTGGGCGATCAAGCGCAAGTCTCAAATGGTGAGATATGTATCCATATGTTGATACGCGAGCGAGGAAAGAGTCCAGATCAAGCGGTCAGAGACGCCTCAGGCGTCTGGCGGCAGCAGGAAGCCGACGACCCAGCCGCCGACGGCAGCAGCCACGAGTGCCGCGCCTGCCGCGACCAGGGCGACCGGCCAGGTGATGAGGTTCGCGGTGGCCAGTCCGATCACGACGGCAGGGGAGAACGCTCCGAGCAGGCCGATCGGCAGGATCGCTCCGGCCACGGCGACGGGGACGGCCGCCAGAGCCTCAGGGGCTGCAGCGTCGAGGGCGAGGGTCGTCCACGCGGTCAGCAGGCCCACCACTGCGGCGCCGACGCCCGCCACGACCAGGTCGTCGGCGTCGAACAGCAGGGGCTCGCCCCAGCGGTCACCGAGCGCCAGGGCGCCGGCGCCCGCGACGACCGCTCCGAGCACGTGCGCGGTCCAACCGGGCAGCACGCTCGACCAGCTGAGCCGACCGACGGCAGCCAGCGTGGCCGATGACGCCGGGTTGGCGAGTCCGAGGGCCGGCTGTTCGTCGAGGTCGTGCAGGCGGGCGTACCAGGTCAGCAGAAGCACGACGGCTGCCACGCCGATGACGGCCACCGTGGCGTCGGTGGCGCGCAGCGCGGCCGCCGTGACGATCGTGATGATCGCCGACACGACGGCGCTGACACCGAGCGGCCGCATTCAGGCGACCTCGCCGATGACCGACGACGCGACGAGCAGCGCGGCGAGTGCCACGACGGAAGGGGTCTCGGGTGCACGATCGCGGGGATCCATGTCGCTACCGTAGGGGCATGGTGGCCGAGTCGGTGGATCGACCGCGGGCGCTGGCGTCGTGTCGCCAGTGGGTCGCGCGCACCGTGGCCCGCACCGTGTCCAGCTGCTTCCGGTACCGCGTCACCGGCCTGGCGGCCGAGGCGGCGTTCTTCGCCATCTTGTCGCTGCCGCCCCTGGTGTTCGGTCTCGCCGGCACGATCGGATTCATCGCCGAGCGGTACGACGTCACGCAGGTCGACGTGCTGCGCTCACGCATCATCGACCTGTCGTCGCAGGCGCTGACGCCCGAGACCGTCGACCAGGTCATCACACCGACGCTCAACGACGTGCTGGACTCCGGGCGCATCGACGTCATCTCGATCGGCTTCGTGCTGGCCCTGTGGTCGGGGTCGAGGGCCCTCAACGTCTTCATCGACACGATCACGATCATCTACGGGATGGGTGGGCAGCGCGGGATCGTCAAGACCCGCGCACTGTCGTTCCTGATGTACGTCGTCGCGCTGGTCATCGGCATCGTCCTGGTGCCGCTGGTGCTCGCAGGACCGGAGTTCGCAGCCGCGCTGCTGCCCGAACGGCTGGCGATGCTGCGGCCGCTGTACTGGCCGGCGGTGGTGGCCCTGTCGATCGGATTCATCGCCACGCTGTACCACTCGGCCGTCCCGGTGCGGCGACGCTGGCGCATGGCGTTGCCGGGTGCCACCTTCACCCTGCTGATGTGGATCTTCGGCAGCTACTTCGTGCGGTGGGCTCTGGGATACTCGACCGGCGGCACCTCCATCTACGGCCCGCTGGCGGCCCCCATCGCGGTGCTGCTGTGGTTGTACGTCATCTCGATCGCCGTGCTGATCGGGGCTGCGATCAACGCGGCCATCGACGACCAGGTGCGTCACGAACCGTCACCCGAGACTGGAGCCCCATGAGGAAGAAGATCATCGACCTGCTGATCGTCGTCGCCGTGCTCGCCTTGATCGGCGCGGGCGTCATGTGGTGGTTGCTGCGGGACGGCGATCCGTCCGTCACCGACCCTGCCGGCCGGCCCCGCCAGGAGGACCCGGTGAGCCTGATCTCGACGAAGGGGGTCGAGAAGAACATCGCCCGGCGCCTCACGGCCCGCACCGGTCGCGATGTCGAGGTGGTGTGCCCGCCGAAGGTCAACGAGCTCGTCGGCACCACCTTCGAGTGCGAGGCGTCCTTCGCCGGCGACAAGACCGTGCAGACCATCGCGTCGGTGAAGATCACCGGCGGCGGGGGAGCGTTCGAGTGGACGTCGAAGAACGCGCCCCAGCCTGACGACCCGGAGTCCGGCTCCGGCGGGTGAGACGACAAGACCCCCGGCTGGGCCGGGGGTCTCGTGGTGATGGTGGGCGATACTGGGATCGAACCAGTGACCCCCTCCGTGTCAGGGAGGTGCGCTACCGCTGCGCCAATCGCCCGTGTTGTTCAGTTGTGTCCGGCCGTGGTGCTGACCGGAGGCCTGCGAGGTGGGTACGGGATTCGAACCCGTGTGCACGGATTTGCAGTCCGTTGCCTCTCCTCTCGGCCAACCCACCGTTGGATGGGTGACGAGACCCGCTCCGAGCGGACGACGGGATTCGAACCCGCGACCCTCACCTTGGCAAGGTGATGCGCTACCACTGCGCCACGTCCGCGAAGCCTCGATTGGAGGCGACACGAGACTCTATCCGATCTCGGCGGTGGGTCCCAAACCGGGGTGGGACTAGCGTGGGGGCATGAAGGCATGGGCGAACGGTCGGGTGCTCGAAGCCCCTGAGACGCCAGTGATCAGCGTGCTCGACCACGGCATGATCGTCGGCGACGGTGTCTTCGAGACCATCGCCGTGAACCACGGTGAGACGTTCGCGCTGACCCGCCATCTCGAACGGCTCTCACGGTCGGCCCAGGGTCTCGGAATCGGACGCCCCGACCTCGCTGCGGTGCGCGAGGGCATCGCAGCGACCATCGAGGGCCAGGACCTGCCGTTCGGTCTCGTGCGGGTCACGGTCACGTCCGGGATCGGGCCCCTCGGCTCCCCGCGCGGTGATCTCGGCCTCACGCACACCGTCGTCACCGCGCCGTTGATCAAGCCGCCGGCCGTCAGCCAGATCGTCACCGCGCCCTGGGCGCGCAACGAGAAGGGCGCGCTCGCGGGCCTCAAGACCACCTCGTACGCCGAGAACGCCGTGATGATCGAGTACGCGAAGGCGCGGGGGGCCACTGAGGCGGTCATGGCCAACACGCAGGGGCAGCTGTGCGAGGGCACCGGGTCCAACGTGTTCTACGCGATCGGCGACCAGCTGGTCACGCCCACGCTCGCAGCGGGCCCCCTGGCCGGCATCACCCGTGCGCTGGTGCTCGAGTGGTGCGCAGGCGAGATGGACGTGGTGGAGCGCGACGCGCCGCTCGACGTGCTGTTCGAGGCCGACGAGGTGATGCTCATCGGCACCTCGCGCGACGTGCAGGCGGTGTCGCGCGTCGACGACCACGAGGTGGCCGCTCCCGGCCCGGTGACACGCGCTGCGCAGGCCATCTGGGACCGCGAGGCAGCCAGGAGCAACGACCCCTGATCGACCTCGATTCGGGGCCGGTGGACGCGGTGCGATATCGTGTGCAGGCACATCCGGGGCGATTGGCGCAGTGGTAGCGCACCTCGTTCACACCGAGGGGGTCACTGGTTCGAACCCAGTATCGCCCACAGCACGACGAAGCCACCTGGCCGGCGCAATCGCGGTCAGGTGGCTTCGTTCATTCTCGTCCCAGCCGCGACAGCTCGTCGGCGATCGACAGCAGGGCGGCCACCTGGGCCACCTGCAGCTGCTTGTCGGGCGGCAGGTGGCTGATGTCGTCGACGGTCCCGCGGGGCTTCCTCTTGTAGGCGCCGATCGCGCGTTCGAGCACGTCGCGTGCGGTGTCGTCGCTCATGGGTGACCTCTTTCCCGGGTCGTGGCCGCACGAGTCCGGCCAGCTGATGGCCATGATGGACCGGCGAGGTCACGAAATCGTGTGAAATGCCGGGGCCCGGTGCCGTATCGTTGGTTCGTGACGAAAGTCCTGGGTGGTCGTGACGTCGAGATCGACACGTTGCGCGGCATCGCCATCATCGCGATGGTGGCCGGTCACGTCATCGGCTGGACCAGCGCGACGGGGATGCAGGTCGCCGACGACTCCGGCTGGCGCTACTACGACCTGCTGTTCGCCGACCTGCGGATGCCGCTGTTCGCGTCGCTGTCCGGATTCGTCTACGGCGTGCGGCCCCTGTCGACGTCGTCGGGCTACGGCCGCTTCGTGCACCGCAAGGTGCGGCGCCTGATCGTCCCGCTGGTGACGGTCGGCACCCTGTTCCTGCTGGTGCAGGCCGTCGTGCCCGGATCGAACGAGGCCCTGCCCGTGCGCGAGGAGTGGCACGTCTACGTCTACGGAGTCGCCCACTTCTGGTTCCTGCAGGCGATCTTCCTGATCTTCCTGCTCGTGGGGCTCCTGGACGTCTGCGGTTGGTTGAGGACGCGCTCACGGCTGACGTGGGCCGTGGCGGCGGCGAGCCTGGCCGCGGTGGTGATGTCGTACCTCAGCACCGACCTGCCACCGGCCTCGGACGTGTTCTCGTTCGTCAACGCGTTCGCGCTGCTGCCGTGCTTCCTCCTCGGCTACCTGGTCGCCGCGCACGGGCGCGACGTCGTCGCGCCGCGCTGGGCGATGCTGGGGATCACCGCGGTGCTGTTCACGGTGAACGCGCTGGCGGTGGTCGGGAGGATCGACCTGACGAGCGTCCAGGCACCGGTGGTGCACGTGCTGCTCGGGCTGTCCGGCGTCGCCACGTTCTTGATGTTCCGGTCCGTCCTGGCGTGGCGCCCCCTGGCCCGCCTGGGGTACTTCTCGTTCGCGATCTACCTGTTGCACGTGTTCGGCACCGCGTCGATGCGCATGGTGCTGTCCCGCGCGGGTCTGGACGACCCAGCCGTGATCTTCGTCGCGTGCCTGGCCGCCGGACTCGCCCTGCCGATCCTCTTCGAGATCACGGCCGGACGCCGGCCCTGGGTGAGCTGGACGTTCCTCGGGCAGAAGGCCTACCGCAGCCCGTGGCGGCAGGAGCCCCCAGCTGCACCAGTGGACCCGGTTCCGCCGCTGCAGCAGGCCTGACCGCACGGGCGGCTCGCGGTTCTACGGGTCGCTGAGACGATGGGGGCATGGCTGACGTCACCAACCACCACGCCGAGTCCATCAGCACCGAGCGAGAGTCCGAGGAGAACGAGGTACGCGTCGCCCGGTGGGAGCGCGCCTCGGAGCTTCCCTTGACCGTGGCAACGCTCGCCTTCCTCGGCGGCTACGCCTGGCCGATCCTCGATCCGGACCTCGGCCGCGGCCTGGTCGCGGCGTGCGAGACCGTCGTGTGGGTCACCTGGGTGCTCGTGCTGGTCGACCTGGCGGTTCGGGTCGCCCTGGCCAGGCACCGATGGCTGTTCGTGCGCCAGCACCCGCTCGACGTCGCCGTGGTGGTGCTGCCGATCCTGCGACCGTTGCGACTGCTGCGGCTGATCACCCTGCTGAGCGTGCTGAACCGGTACGCCGGCAGCTCGATGCGCGGCCGGGTCGGGATGTACCTGATCTCGTCGACCACGCTGGTCGTCTTCGTCGCCGCCGTGGCGGTGCTGGACGCCGAGCGCGGGGGAGACGGGCCGATCCAGACCTTCGGCGACGCGATCTGGTGGGCCCTGACCACGATTACCACCGTCGGGTACGGCGACATGTATCCGGTGACCACCACGGGGCGCTTCGTCGCGGGAGGACTCATGTTCGCCGGCATCGCCATGCTCGGTGTCGTGACGGGGTCGTTCGCCTCGTGGCTGGTCGACCGGGTGTCGGAGGCGGACGAGCAGTCCGACGCCGTCACCCGCCGAGACATCGCGGCGCTGAGCCACCAGATCCGGGTGCTGAGCGATCGCCTCGGCCAGACCGACGGCGAGGACCAGACCAGGACGTAGTGCGCCGTCAGGAACCGATGGCGAGCAGGGCGTCGCGCAGCTGGGCGGCGGCCTCGACCGGCGTCATGCTGAGCAGGTGCCCAGCGCGCACGTAGGTGTAGCCGCCGAACAGGCACAGTGCGATCAGGCCGAGCTGGAGGTCGGACAGGTCGTGCAGTCGCGCCTTCAGCGAGGTGTCGTCGGCACGTCGAGCGCCACGAGGCGCGTGCGTGGTCACCCAGCGCTCGTGCAGCAGGCCGGCCATCTGCTGGTGGTCGTCGGACTCGTCCGGATGCGAGGACCCGTGCGCGTGTGCAGCCATGGCGTCCACGGTGAGCCGCTCGGCGCGATCCCGGGTGCTGGTGAGGAGCCCCGCCATCGCCAGGAGGCGTTCTGAGGACGCCTCGAACAATCGGGCGGCTCGGCGTTGACGCCGTCGGCGAGTGCTCTTCATCGTCATGTCCCGTCGTTGCGGTGGTGCCGCCTGGGAGAGGACGACGTGGTGCGCTCCCACCCTACGGGCGAGGTCAACCCGGGGCAGATCTGCCGACTACTCGCCGGTGCAGGCCGAGTACGCCGAACCGTAGGCGGCCGTGTCCTGGAGGGGAGCGATGTCAGGTCGCACGATCTTCTGGCCGGTGACAGCCCAGAACGCGTCGTCGAACACGATCAGGCTCGAGCCGTCGCGGCACGCGGTCACGTCCTGGTTGCCAACGGCCGAGCCGTCCGCGCACTCGGTGTAGTCGGAGGGAAGGTCTTCGCCGACCTTCCACACCGACGAGCACGACGGTGCGCCGGCTGCCGGGGCGTCGCTCCCGCCGGACGAACCGCCGTCGGAGCTCGGGCCCGATCCGATGGTGGGGTCAGCGCCATCGGCCGGGCTGTCCGACGAGGTGCATCCGGCAGTCAGCAGCAGTGCCGTGAGGGCCGCCGTGACGAGTCCACGCGCAGTGCGGTGCATGCGGGCCACGCTAGTGCGGGGTCAGCTCGAAGGCGAGGTGCGGTCCCCGAAGACCAGCCGGAAGGGACGCAGAGACACGGTGACGAGCGGACGCCGGCCGTGCAGAAAGCGCAGCGGTCCCTCGGAGTCGACGGCCCACGTGCCACTGACGAGTCCGAGACGGGCGCGGCCCCGAACACGCGCCACCACGAGGGCCCCGCGCCGGTCCTGAGCCGTGCGAAATCCCAGGGGAAGCCGGAACGGCAACCGTCGTTCGTTCCGCACCCGCAGAGAGGCGATGTCGGTCGCGGTGTACGACCGGTACGACTCGCGTTCGAAGTGGGCCAGGTCCTTGGGGATCGCCCACAGGGCTCGGCCACCATCACGAGAGGCTTCGCTGTCGACCCAGATGTGGGTGATGCAGACCCGCGGCCGCCAGCCGTGCCGGACGAGGACCGTCGACATGACCTCGTCGTAGGTCAGAGGGCTCGGAGAGTCGTAGCGGAAGAAGGCCGCGGCGACGATGGCGCGGCCGAACACGCGGATCGTCGTCGTGCTGGCGGACGCCGGGGCGGGGCTCGCGTGGCGCGGAAGCAACCAAATGCCCACGTAGGCATGGCCGTGCAGGTGCCACGGCTCGTCGGGGTAGGTCGCCATCAGGACGCTCCTGTCGGTTCCACTCGAGATCAGCGCCACTCGAAGGCGGTGGGATCCAGCGTGCGGGTGCGCTTGGCGTAGGGGTGGGTCGATCCGGGCCAGTTCGACGTGATGCGGCCCGAGCGGTGGCGGTACCAGTTGTCGCAGTGCGCCCACGTGGAGTGCTCCAGCTCGCCCTGCACCTCGTGGTCGTAGGCCGCTTCGGCCTCGGCGGTGACCTCGATCGCGCGGTACTCGCCGGCGCGCATCCGGTCGAGCGCCTGGCGCATGTGCCGGGCCTGTGCCTCCAGCATGTAGATGATCGAGCCGCCACCCAGGTTGGTGTTCGGGCCGTAGGACACCAGCAGGTTGGGGAAGTGGGGCACGTAGATGCCCAGGTAGGCCCGTGCTCCGTCCACCCACTGATCGGCCAGCAGGCGACCGTCGCGGCCGGAGATCTGGATCGACGACAAGAAGTCCTGGGAGTCGAACCCCGTGCTGTAGACGATGACGTCGACGTCGTGTGCGGTGCCGTCGACCGTGACGAGCCCGGACTCGGTGACGCGCTCGATGCGGTCGATCTCGAGATGCACGTGCTCGCGCGTCAAGGTGGGGTAGTAGTTGTTCGAGAACAGGATTCGCTTGCATCCGGCGGGGTAGTCGGGCGTCAGCTTCTGGCGCAGGAGCGGGTCGTCGACCTGGCGACGCAGGTGCGTGCTCGCCACGGCCTCCTGCAGTCGCCCGACCCGCGACGTGCTGTCCAGGCCCCGCGAGAACTGCTCGCCGGCCAGCCAGAACAGCGGTCGCTCGAAGCGAACCCCGGGGGAGTACCACCGGGGGAACGGCCCGTCCGGCTTGGGCAGGACGTGGTTGGCCGAGCGCTGGAACACCGTGACGTGAGCGGCACGGTCGGCCAGGTGCGGCACGAACTGGATGGCGCTCGCTCCCGCGCCCACCACCGCGACCCGCAGGCCGTCGAGCGGCACGTCGTGGTCCCACTCGGCGGAGTGGAACGACGGACCGGTGAAGTCGTCGATGCCGGGGATGGGCGGGAGGGCCGGACGCGACAGCTGACCGACGGCCGGCACGAGCACGTTGACGGTGCTGCTGGTGCCGTCGGCGAAGCCGACCGTCCAGGTGGCGGCGGCCTCGTCCCACGCGGCGGACACGACCTCGTGGCCGAACCGGATGCGCGGGGTGATCCGGTACTTCTCCGCGACGTCCTGCAGGTACTCGAGGATCTGGTCCTGCAGGGCGTAGCGACGGTGCCACCGCGTGGTGGGCTCGAACGAGAACGAGTACAGCGGCGACGGCACGTCGCAGCCGGCCCCGGGATAGGTGTTGTCACGCCAGACGCCACCGAGGGCATCGGCGCGCTCCCACAGCACCACGTCGTCGTGACCGGCACGGATCAGCTCGATCGCGACGGCCAGGGCGCCGAAGCCGGAGCCGATGATGCCGACCGAGGGTGAGGCGGGGGTCACGCGTGATCCTCGACGAACAGCACGATCGCGGAGGTCAGCAGCGTCGCTGCTTCGTCGCGGGTGAACGTGTCGCGCTGGAGCCATTCGCGACACACCGCCTTCGTCAGCGCCGCGATGGGGCGCAGGCGGGCGCGCAGGTGCCGGTCGTCCGGCAGGCCGATCGCGTCCAGCACCAGCCGGGCTGCGCGGTCGTCGGCTTCGTCCACGATCGCCTGGATGTCGGAGGCGCCGTGCAGGTTGGCCGCCCCGCTGGCGTTGACCCAGGCCTCTCCGTAGGTGGTGGCGGCATCCAGGATCCAGTCGACGATGCGGCGGGTGCGGGCCGGCAGGTCGAGCCCGTCGACGTCCGGGAGGGCCTCGGCGGGCATCATGACCGACTGCCGCATGGCCTCGAGGAACAGCTCGCGCTTGTTGGCGAAGTAGTGGTTGATCAGCCCTCGCGCGACACCGGCGGCGGCGGCGAGCTCGGCGGTCGAGACCTGGTCGTACGGACGGTCGGCGTACAGCCGCTGGGCGGCCGCGATGATCTGCTCGCGACGAACCTCCGGGGCCAGGCGGACCCGCGCGCCGGGCGCTCCTGCAGTGCTCATGGGAGCAGCGTGGCAGCCTGTTGGCAGAGTGTCAATAAGGCTCTATGCTGCTGGCATGACCTCTCGCGACTACGACGTCCTCGTCATCGGCTCCGGTTTCGGCGGCAGTGTCGCCGCGCTCCGGCTCACCGAGAAGGGCTACCGGGTCGGCGTGCTCGAGATGGGGCGCCGGTTCGCCGACGACGAGCTGCCGCAGACCTCGTGGCGGGCGCGCCGCTACCTCTGGGCGCCGTGGGCCCGATGCTTCGGCATCATGCGGATCACGCTGCTCAAGGACGTGCTGATCGCCAGCGGCACCGGTGTCGGCGGCGGCTCGCTGGTCTACGCCAACACGCTCTACGAACCCCTCGACGCCTTCTATCGCGACCAGCAGTGGTCGCACATCACGGACTGGAAGGACGAGCTGGCGCCGCACTACGCGCAGGCCAAGAAGATGCTCGGCGTCGCCACCTACCCCGGCAGCTCGCCGGCCGATCGACTGATGTCGGAGATCGCCGACGACATGGGGGTGGGCGACACCTTCCATCCCGCCGACGTCGGCGTGTTGTTCGGCCAGGACCACGGAGCCGCGCCCGGCGAGGAGATCGCCGACCCGTACTTCGGCGGCGCGGGTCCGACCCGCAACGCCTGCATCGACTGTGGAGCCTGCATGACGGGCTGCCGGCACAACGCCAAGAACACCCTGGTCAAGAACTACCTGTACCTCGCGGAGGCCGAGGGTGCGGTCGTGCACGAGCGCACCACCGTCACCGACGTGCGGCCGACCCGTGACGGCGGCTACGAGGTGCGCACGCACCGCACCGGCAACCGTCTGCGCCGCCGCAGGTTCACCGCGGAACAGGTGGTCTTCGCCGGGAACGCGCTGAACACGCAAGACCTGCTGCACCGGCTGCGTCGGCGGTCGCTTCCCGACCTCTCGCCGCGCATCGGTGAGCTGAGCCGCACCAACTCCGAGGCCGTGCTGAGTGCGCGCTCGGCCGACCCCGACGCCGACTACACGCCTGGCGTCGCCATCACGTCGTCGTTCCACCCCGACGCCGACACGCACGTCGAGCCGGTGCGGTACGGCCACGGGTCGAGCGCGCTGAGCCTGATGAACATGGCGTTGCCACTGCGCGATCCCGAACGGCCCGTGGGACGTCTTCGTGCCGTGCTCCGCGGCTACCGGGCTCTGGGGCTCCGGGGCACGTGGCGCATGCACGCCCCCCGTCGCTGGGCCGAGCAGTCGATCGTCGTGCTGGTGATGCAGTCGCTGGACAACTCGATCACGACGTACCTCACGAGGGGGTTGTTCGGGTCCCGGATGACCAGTCGGCAGGGCGTTGGCGAGCCCAACCCGGCCTTCATACCCGCCGCGGACCGGGTCACGAAGGACCTGGCCGAACGCATCGGCGGCTATCCCGGCAGCTCCACGGGTGAGCTGGTCGGCGTGCCGCTCACGGCGCACTTCATCGGTGGATGCGTGATCGGGGAGTCGGCGGCCACGGGAGTCGTGGACCCCTATCAGCGCGTGTTCGGGCACCCCGGCCTGCACATCAGCGACGGCTCGACGATCACCGCCAACCTCGGCGTCAATCCATCGTTGACGATCACGGCCCAGTCCGAGCGTGCGATGTCGTTGTGGCCCAACCGCGGAGAGCCCGACCCGCGTCCGGCGCTGGGGGAGGCGTACCGGCGGATCGCCCCGGTGCCGCCGGCCCACCCTGCGGTGCCGCCCGGAGCGCCCGCCGCGCTCGTGCTGCCGGTGCCCGTGGTCCCACCGCGGGCCGAACCGGTCAGGTGACCTGGCCCACCTCGGACTCACCGACGGCCGACCCGACGCCCTGTGGCCGGCCAGCCCTGACCCACATCCGGTGCAGACCTGCGGCGATCAGCAGCGAAGCGGCGAGGCTCACGATCGGCAGACCCCGGCCGAGGTTGACCACCAGCGTGAAGGCCACCACGGCGGTGCCGACGAGGTTCAGGACCAGCATGCGGGTGTTGCCGTCGCGGTGGGCGAAGCGCGCCATGGCCAGCAGCCCGGCCAGGAAGCTGATGAACACCGACACGGCGTAGAACAGCACCAGCCGCTGGTCCCGGCCGCCGGCCGCGGCCACCACGACCAACGAGGCCGCGGTGAACACCATCACGCCCCGGTACGGCGTGTGGTGCCGGTTCGTCCCGCCGAGCAGCGCGGGCAGGATGCCTGCCTCGGATCCCGGTCGGCGCGACAGCGCCTTGAGCAGACCCGGTCCGGCCTGGAACGACGAGCTGGCCGCTGACAGCAGCAGGAGAGCGGTCACCAGCTGGAACGCGACGAACAGTCCGTGCGGCGCTGCCACCCGGGCCAGCTCGGCGATCTGCGTGGAGTCCTGGCGCGGCACGCCGACCCTGAGGTGGTGGGCCTCGGCGGCCAGCCCCAGGGTGATGGTGCCGACGATGCCGAGCGTCAGCCACAGCGTGACGCGGCCGAAGAGCTTGCGACCCTCGTCGTCGAGCTGGCCCAGCTGGGCAATGGCCGACGACGGCGCCTCGACGCCGGTGGCCAGGGCCATGGCCACCGGGAAAGCGAGGACGATCGCGACCGGTGCCGCGTGCCCGGCGGTCGAGGTGAAGGTCGTGGTGCTGCTGCCCGGCTCGGCGCCGAGCCCGAAGATCAGGACCGCAGCCGTGACGCCGATGAACGCGATCGCGAGCAGCGCGAAGAACAGGCGGCCGAAGTGGCCGAACCAGGTGATCGCGCCGACCAGCAGGGTGAGCCCGAGCGCAAGGGGGAGTCGTGACCCGGACAGCTGCGGCAGGTAGGCGATCAACGCCGACGCGCCCGCGGACACGCTGATCGAGATCGTCAGGACGAAGTCGACCACCAGGGCGCCGATCGGCAGGAACGCCCACCCGTCACCGAAGGCCTCGCCGCTGGCGGCCGCAGCGCCACCACCACGGGGGTAGCGGCGGATGAGCTGCTGGTAGTTGACGATGACCAGCGCGATGATCGCCACCACGAGGGCCATGGTGGGCAGGAGCAGGCCGAGGTCGCCGTCGAGCGCCCGCAGCGCTGCCTCGACCGCGTAGGCCACCGAGGACACCGGATCGGCCATGACCGCGAACGCGAAGGCGAGCAGCAGGATCGGGCGAGAGCTGAGCATGCCCCCGCGCGAGGCGCGGGACGTGCGTGGAGTGGTGGGCACGATCTCCAGCATGGCACCGCGGTCGGCGTCCGCGACCTCGACCGCCAGAAGTTCAGTCGTGGTGGGGCGGCGGGGCACTCGGATCCGGCGGGGCGTGCTCGCCGACGGCCTCGTGCTGGCGGTCGCGCACCGCGTGCTTGATCTGTTGCAGGTTGTTGCGCAGCAGGTCCGAGATCAGCTCGTCCATGCGGGGATCGGCCAGCATCTCGATCACGACCCGCAGGGTGGTCTCGGAGACCTCGGCGACGATCAGGTCGTACCCGGGCAGCTTCTTGACGAGTCGCACGTTCGGGTCGGCCTTCACCTTCTCGGCCACCAGCGCCTTGAGCTCGTCGTGGTTCTCGACCAGCGCGTCGGAGATGTTGCGGGTGTAGCGGCCGGTCTGGATCACGGCGGCGACCTCGTCGAGCACCACGATCGTCAACGGGCGCTTGATCAGCTCGACGGCCTGCATCACCAGCCGGCTGGCCAGCCGCACCACCCACGGACGACGCATGCCCAGGCGCACCAGGACCGCGCCGACGATCGCCGCCAGCACCGAGGTGCCGACGATCAGGGCGGCCACGAGCAGGAGCACCTGCAGCGTGCTGAGGCCTTCGAGCCAGGCGGACACGGAAACTCTCCTCGGGGCCGGCGGATGCTGCCCAACGTATGGCCTAGGCTGCCATCAAGCAGCACTCGCCATCCGTAGGGCGGGTCCATCAACAAGCAGAGGTGCCGCATGCCCGAGATCCAGATCAGCGTCGAGAACCAGCAGCGGTCCGTCGAACCGGGCACCAAGGTGTGGCAGCTGTTCACCGAGACGCCCGACGTCATCGCGGCCCGCATCGGGGGAGACCTCGTCGACCTGTCGCGCGAGCTCGTCGAGGGCGACGACGTCGAGCCGGTCGCGATCGACTCCGCCGACGGGTTGGACATCCTGCGGCACTCGACCGCGCACGTCATGGCGCAAGCGGTGCAGGACCTGTTCCCCGACGCGAAGCTCGGCATCGGACCGCCGATCACCGACGGCTTCTACTACGACTTCGACGTCGACGAGCCGTTCGTGCCCGAGGACCTGGTCAAGATCGAGTCCCGGATGAAGAAGATCATCAAGGAGGGGCAGAAGTTCGATCGCCGCGAGGTCAGCGACGACGACGCGCGCAGCGAGCTGGCCGACGAGCCCTACAAGCTCGAGCTGATCGGCCTGAAGTCCACCGCCCCCCAGGATCTGCACGGCGCCGCCGAGGGCGCGAGCGTCGAGGTCGGCGCCGGTGGCCTGAGCATCTACGACAACCTCAAGCGCGACGGCTCGAGGGCCTGGGGCGACCTGTGCCGCGGGCCGCACCTGCCCACCACCAAGCGCATCCCGGCGTTCACGCTGATGCGCTCGGCCGCCGCCTACTGGCGCGGCGACGAGAAGAACAAGCAGCTGCAGCGCATCTACGGCACCGCGTGGCCGACCAAGGAGGCGCTCGACGAGCACCTGCACCGCATCGAGGAGGCCCAGCGTCGCGATCACCGCCGTCTGGGCACCGAGCTCGACCTGTACTCGTTCCCCGACGAGATCGGCTCGGGCCTGCCGGTGTTCCACCCCAAGGGTGGCGTGATCAAGCGCGAGATGGAGGACTACGTCCGCCGCCGGCACATCGAGGAGGGGTTCCAGTACGTCGGCACCCCGCACATCGCCAACGAGCAGCTGTTCTACACGTCGGGCCACCTGCCGTACTACGGCGAGGGCATGTTCCCGGCGCTCGACGTCGACGGCCAGGACTACCGCCTCAAGGCGATGAACTGCCCCATGCACAACCTGATCTTCCGCTCGCGTCAGCGCTCGTACCGCGAGCTGCCGCTGCGGCTGTTCGAGTTCGGCCACGTGTACCGCAACGAGAAGTCCGGCGTCATCCACGGACTCACCCGGGTGCGCGGCTTCGCGCAGGACGACTCGCACTCCTACGTCACGCCCGAGCAGGCGCCGGACGAGATCCGTCACCTGCTGGGATTCGTGCTCAGCCTGCTGCGCGACTTCGGGCTCGACGACTTCTATCTCGAGCTGTCCACCCGCGACGACTCCAAGCCCGACAAGTTCATCGGTTCCGACGACGACTGGGCCACCGCGACGCAGGTGCTCGAGGAGGTCTGCCTCGAGTCGGGTCTCGAGCTGGTGCCCGATCCGGGGGGAGCGGCGTACTACGGCCCCAAGGTGTCGGTGCAGGCACGCGACGCGATCGGTCGCACATGGCAGATGTCGACCATCCAGTACGACTTCAACATGCCGTCCGCCGAGCGCTTCGACCTCGAGTACGTCGCGCCCGACGGATCACGGCAGAAGCCGGTGATGATCCACTCGGCCAAGTTCGGCTCCATCGAGCGGTTCATGGGCGTGCTCGTCGAGCACTACGCCGGTGCCTTCCCGCCGTGGCTCGCGCCGGTCCAGGTCGTGGGCATCCCGGTGGCCGAGCGTCATGCCGCCTACCTGCACGACCTGGCCGCCCGACTCACGCCGCTGGGCATCCGCGTGGAGGTCGACGCCTCCGACGAGCGCATGCAGAAGAAGATCCGCACGGCGCAGACGCAGAAGATCCCCTTCATGCTGATCGCCGGCGACAACGACGTCGAGGCCGGCGCCGTGTCGTTCCGCTACCGCAGCGGCGACCAGGAGAACGGGGTCCCGGTCGACGACGCGATCGCCCGCATCATCGCGGCCATCGAGTCGCGCGAGCAGGTCTAGACGTGGCTGACCAGCGACCGGAGGGCGAGCCGGAGCAGGAGGGAGTGGGGGAGGCTGACGCCTTCCAGCGCCTGTGGACCCCGCATCGCATCCGGTACATCAAGGGTGAGAACAAGCCGGAGTCGTCGGCAGAGGCCGACTGCCCGTTCTGCCACATCCCGCACCTGGACGACGCCGAGGGCCTGATCGTCCACCGCGGCGAGGTCGCCTACGTGGTGCTCAACCTCTACCCGTACAACGCCGGTCACCTGCTGGTGTGTCCGTTCCGGCACGTGGCCGACTACACCGACCTGACGCCGGCCGAGACCGACGAGGTCGCGCGTCTCACCCAGCACGCGATGCGCGTGGTGCGACAGGTGACGAGCCCCGCCGGATTCAACCTCGGCATGAACCAGGGCAGCGTGGCCGGCGCCGGCATCGCGGCCCACCTGCACCAACACGTCGTGCCCCGCTGGGGTGGCGACGCCAACTTCATGCCCGTCATCGGGCAGACCAGGACGATGCCCCAGCTGCTCGGTGACACCCGCGAGATGCTCGCCGCTGCCTGGGACGCCGCCGGGGTCGACGAGGAGGACTGATGCTCGAACGTTTCCGCCAGTTCTGGACCAACGTGTGGTCCCCTCTGGCCGACTGGCTGCTGCGCCGGGGTGTGACACCCGACCAGGTCACGATCGTGGGCACGATCGGCGTGTGCTTCGGCGCACTGTTCTTCTTCCCGCGGGGCCAGCTGCTCGCGGGCGTGCTGGTGATCACGGCCTTCGTCTTCAGCGACATCATGGACGGCTACATGGCCCGCGCGTCCGGGCAGGCGTCGAAGTGGGGCGCCTTCCTGGACTCCACGCTCGACCGGGTCGGCGACGCCGCGATCTTCGGCGGCCTCGCGATCTACTACGTCTCGGTGCACGCCGAGTCCGACCTCGGGCCGACCCGGATCTACTTCTACCTGAGCCTCGCGTGCCTCGTGCTGGGATCGGTCACGTCCTACGCCCGGGCCAAGGCCGAGAGCCTCGGCATGACCGCCAAGGGCGGCATCGCCGAACGCGCCGATCGACTCGTCTCGATCCTGGTGCTGACCGGGTTCAACGGGTTGCTCGGCTGGGACTTCCTGACCGAGATCATGCTGTGGATCCTGGCGGCGGCCAGCCTGATCACGGTGTTCCAGCGCATGATCATCGTGCACCGGCAGGCCGTGGCGGATCCCGAGCTCGGCAGCTGATCAGGCGGGCTTCCCACCAGTGAGACGTATATGACACGCCGAATGTCACATAGCCCTTGACACATAGGTCGGGGGTTCACATACTGCAGGTATGACCATTCAGGACCTCCCCACCGACGTCCCCTTCCGCGCGGCCACGGATCTTCCCGAGCTGCCCGAGATGGAGCCCGGCATGTCGCGCGAGAAGTACGCGCAGGTGCTCGAGGACCTCTCGCAGGCCTCGGTCGACCGCCACTTCGACGCGTTCCGTGACATCGCGTGGGACCACCCGGACTTCCAGGTCGACCCCACCGACACCCGATGGGTGCTGCCGAAGGCCGACCGCCTCGGAGCGTCCGAGTGGTACCAGCAGCAGCCCCTCGACAAGCAGATCGCCATCGGGATGTGGCGCCAGGCCAACATCATGAAGGTCGGCCTGCAGTTCGAGAACATCCTGATCCGCGGCATCATGCAGTACGTCTTCACCCTGCCCAACGGTTCGCCGGAGTTCCGCTACCTCACCCACGAGGCCACGGAGGAGTGCCACCACACCCAGATGTTCCAGCGCGGCGTCAACCGCATCGGCGTCGACGTGCCGGGCATGAAGTGGTGGATGCGCAAGGTGGCGACCTTCCTGCCGTGGGCCGGATCGTTCGCCCCGTTCGCGTTCTTCGTCGGCGTCCTGGCCGGCGAGGAGCCGATCGACCACACCCAGAAGCGGGTGCTGCGTGGTGCCGACGAGATGCCTCCGGTGATCAAGCGCATCATGCAGATCCACGTGGCCGAGGAGGCCCGGCACATCTCGTTCGCGCACCACTACGTGCTCACGAACGCGCCCCGCCTGAGCTGGGCCGAGAAGCACCTCATGACGGTGCTGTTCCCGCTCATCATGCGCGTGCTCGGCGATGCCATCTTGGTTCCGGCCAAGGAGATGCGTCGCGAGTTCGACATCCCGAAGAAGGTCATGAAGGACCTGTACTGGCGGGCGCCGGAGTCGCGCGAGCACCTCAGCGAGGTCTTCGCCGACGTGCGCATGCTGGCCGAGGAGGCCGGCCTGATGACGCGCCTCGGTCGGTTCATGTGGCGGATCCTGAAGATCGACGGTCGCTCGTCGCGCTTCCGCAGCGAGCCTGCCGTCGAGTACAGCACGCCGCTCGAGGGCACCAGAGCCGCCTGAGCCATGCCCCACGTCGTCACCCAGGCGTGCTGCGGCGACGCCTCGTGCGCCTTCGCATGCCCGGTCAATGCCATCCATCCCACGCCGGACGAGCCGGACTTCGCGACCGCCGAGATGGTCTACATCGACCCGGTCTCGTGCGTGGACTGCGGTGCCTGCATCACGGCCTGTCCGGTCGGCGCCATCTCGCGTGACTACCGACTGACCGACAAGCAGCTGCCGTTCGTCGAGATCAATGCGATGTTCCACCAACCTGCGCGCGAGTACCCGCCGCAGGCCCCGGTCACCCCGATCGTGCGCAAGAACGACGCCTCGGCGCCGCTGCAGGTGGCGATCGTGGGCGCCGGTCCGGCTGCGCTCTACGCGGCCGACGAGCTGCTCAAGCGCCCGCGCACCGAGGTCACGGTCATCGACCGCCTGCCCACGCCGTACGGGCTGGTCCGAGCGGGTGTGGCTCCCGACCACCCCGACACCCGCACGATCACGGGCCTGTTCGGGCAGATCGAGCAGCAGCGCGGGTTCTCCTACGCCCTCGGCGTCGAGGTCGGGGTCGACGTCACGCACGGCGAGCTGGCCGAGAGGTTCCACGCCGTCCTGTACGCCACCGGCGCCTCGGCTGATCGCTCGATGGGCGTCCCGGGGGAGGACCTGCCCGGCAGCACCACCGCCACGGAGTTCGTGGCCTGGTACAACGGGCATCCCGATCTCGCCGACGCCGTCTTCGACCTCTCGCACGACAAGGCCGTGGTGGTCGGCAACGGCAACGTCGCGCTCGACGTCGCTCGGATCCTGCTGAGCGACCCGGAGCGCCTGGCACGAACCGACATCGCCGACCACGCACTGGCGGCCCTGCGCGACAGCGCGGTCCGTGAGGTCGTGCTGCTCGCGCGCCGAGGCCCGGCCCAGTCGGCGTTCACGCTGCCCGAGCTGATGGGACTGGTCCAGCACGACGACATCGACGTCGTGGTCGAGGGCGACCTGCTCGACGACCTCGCGGCCGGAAGCGACGACCCCATGACCCGGATCAAGGTCCAGGCATTGCGTGATCTACCTGCGCCCTCCGGCAAGCGGCGGCTCGTCCTGCGCTACCAGGCCTCGCCGGTGCGCGTCGTCGGCACGGACGCCGTGACAGGTCTCGAGGTCGCGCAGACGCGTCTCGTCGATGGTCCGACCGGCGTTCGAGCCGAGCCGACCGGTGTCACCGAGGTGATCGAGACGGGTCTGGTCCTGCGCTCCATCGGCTACCGCGGACGTCCGGTGGCCGGCCTGCCGTTCGAGGAGAGCCGCGCCGTGGTGCCGCACGACGCCGGAAGGGTCGAGGCGATGCCCGGCACCTACGTGGCGGGCTGGATCAAGCGGGGACCCACCGGGTTCATCGGCACGAACAAGTCCGACGCCCAGGAGACCGTCGACTCTCTCGTCGAGGACTTCAACAGCGGTCTGCTCATGGCACCCACCTCGCGCCAGGCTCTCTCCTCGCTGCTGCGCGACCGCGGCGTGCACGTGGTCGACCGGGCCGGCTGGCGCCGCATCGACGAGCTGGAGCAGCGGCGGGGTCTGGCTCAGGACCGCCCGCGGGTGCGGTTCACGACGACGAACGACATGCGAGCCGCGGCCGAACAGCCGCGTCGTCGTCGAACCGGCCGTCGCGCCGGGGTCTGAGCCTCCCGTCCGTGTCCTGGACGGCCCGCAGCGCGCTCTCGGGCGGTGAGTAAACTCGGAACGTTCGACCACCTCGACGAAGGACACCCGTGAGCAACGACAGCACCACTTCCGACAGCGGCACCGGCACCGGCACGTCTCGTGTGAAGCGTGGCATGGCCGAGATGCTGAAGGGCGGCGTCATCATGGACGTCGTCGATGCCGAGCAGGCGAGGATCGCTGAGGACGCTGGCGCTGTCGCGGTGATGGCGCTGGAGCGGGTGCCTGCGGACATTCGTTCGGAGGGTGGCGTGGCTCGGATGAGCGATCCGGACCTGATCGACGGGATCATCGAGGCGGTCTCGATCCCGGTGATGGCCAAGGCTCGGATCGGTCACTTCGTCGAGGCGCAGGTGCTGCAGAGCCTGGGTGTGGACTACATCGATGAGTCCGAGGTGCTGACTCCGGCTGATTATGCGCATCACATCGACAAGTGGAAGTTCACTGTCCCGTTCGTGTGTGGTGCGACGAATCTGGGTGAGGCGTTGCGGCGCATCACCGAGGGTGCGGCGATGATCCGTTCGAAGGGTGAGGCGGGTACGGGTGACGTGTCGAACGCGACGACGCACATGCGCACGATCGGTGGGGAGATCCGTCGGCTCAGCAGCTTGAGCGAGGACGAGCTGTACGTGGCGGCCAAGGAGCTGCAGGCGCCGTACGACCTGGTCAAGGAGGTCGCCGAGGCTGGCAAGCTGCCTGTGGTGCTGTTCACCGCTGGTGGCATCGCGACGCCCGCTGATGCGGCGATGATGATGCAGCTGGGTGCTGAGGGTGTGTTCGTGGGCTCGGGCATCTTCAAGTCCGGCAACCCCGCCGAGCGGGCGGCCGCTGTGGTCAAGGCCACCACGTTCTTCGATGATCCCGACGTCATTGCCAAGGTCTCGCGTGGGCTGGGTGAGGCCATGGTCGGCATCAACGTCGACCAGATCCCCGAGCCGCACCGGTTGGCGGAGCGCGGTTGGTGAACCCGGCGTAGCCGGGGGTCCGGCCGCGATCGGGCCAGGCCATCGGGCACCGGTTGGCGGAGCGCGGCTGGTAGGGCGCGCGGCTCCTTCGTCGCCGCTTCACCGGTTCGTTCCTCACCGGTGCCACGCTTCGCGTGGGCGCCTTGCCTCGCTGCGCTCGGCCCATGGTTGCGTCAGGCTGAAGGACACCGTTCGATTGACCGCGGCTCGCGCCTCGACGCTGTCTCCGCTGGGCTCTTGTCGGTGCCACATTTCGCGTGGGCGCCTTGCCTCGCTGCGCTTGGCCCTTGGTTGCGTCGGGCTGGGGGCGGCTGTCTAGCCGGCTTTGCTGCGCTCGGCTGATTCCTGCATGCCCGGACCGCGTTGCTGCGGGTGTGGCAATGAGCCCGTTTGACGGTCGCGAATGTGGGACTGTGTGCGCCTTGTGAGGCTCTCGAGCGGCTTCTCGCGGTCGGAGTCGGGACCCCGAGAGCGGCTGTCTCGTGCCTCTGAGGCCATGATTTTCGTGACTAGTCCCGGGTCATTTTTCCCTAGTCACAACGGGTAACACGAACGACCGATCCTCGTTACGCCCTGAAAACAGTGGAAATTAATGACTGCAATTGCAATGAAAAATTCCACGCCACAGAAACGGTCCCGAAAAGGTCCCTGCATCGACCGTGACGAAAGTCCTAAACGGTCGTTACATGTGCGAGACAAAGCGGTCGCGATCGGTCACACTCTTGGTCGGGACCAAGGTCCTAGACCAACCGCGGCCGCACCGTGCGGCCAGACCACAAGGGAGAAGTCAGATGAAGAAGTCAACCAAGGGCGCAGTCGCGGCAGCCGCTGCCGGCGTGCTGCTGCTGGGCGGCGCCGGATCGCTCGCCTACTGGACCGCCGAGGGCACCGTGTCGGGCGGCAACATCACCGCCGGCGACCTGAAGCTGTCGAACGCCGACTGTGACACCAACTGGGTCTACGACGGCACCACGACCACCGTGACCAAGTTTGTCCCCGGCGACGTCATCACCAAGCAGTGCACCTACACGCTGGACGCGTCCGGCGACAACCTCGAGGCCGAGCTCACCACGCCCGACACCACCGACGTCGTCTCGACCAACCCGGCAGGAACGTCGTTCACCGCCACCGTCGCGGGCAGCTACACCCTGCTCCCGTCCGGCGGCGACCCGGCGACCGACGAGGTCGCTCTCGCCGACGGCGACACCGTCAGCTCGGCCGACGACGGCTCGACCGTCACGGCCACGATCAAGGTCACCATCCCGTTCGGCACCGACGAGGACGGCGATCCGAAGATCAACGCGAACGACACCCAGGACATCGTCGCGACGCTCGACGACCTGACGGTGAAGCTCACGCAGGTCGACCCGAACGCCTGATTCATCCACTCCCGGTCTCGCCGGGTGGGCGTCGCTCTCGGGTGGCGCCCACCCGGCTCCGGGCCGGAGACCGTTTCACCCCACGACACCGCTGAAGGAGGACATCGACATCATGGGAAGCCGCCGCGCAGAACGCAGCGCCACGCTCCACGGATGGATCGGCCAGGTCATCGCCTGGGCCGTCATCGCCGGAGTCGTCGCGCTGCTGGCTGTTGCCGTCGTGATCCCGCGAGCCGTCGGTGCCACCCCCTACACGATCCTGACCAGCTCGATGGAGCCGTCGATGCCTCCCGGCACCCTCGTCGTCGTCAAGCCGGTAGACCCTGACTCCATCAGCGTCGGGGACGTCATCACGTACCAGCTGCAGTCCGGCAACCCGACCGTCGTCACGCACCGCGTGGTCGACGTGTCGACCACCATGAAGGGCGAGCAGCTGTTCCAGACCCAGGGCGACGCGAACGAGTCGCCCGACACCGAGCTGGTCCGCCCCGTGCAGATCCGCGGAGAGCGGATGTACGCCATCCCTCACGTCGGTCGGGTCACGTCGTTCGTCACCTCGTCGCAGCGCGGCATCGCGACGGCCATCGTCGTGGTCGGCCTGCTCGGGTACGCCGCCTCGATGTTCGTCGGTGCCGTCCGCGACCGCCGCAGACGTCCCGGCGAGCCGGTCGACCAGGCGTCGACCGAGCCGGTCAAGGACGAGGTGCTCGTATGAGGATCCTCGGTCTCGCAGCCGTCCTGATCGCCTCGCTGACGCTGTTCGCCGCCCCGGCCTCGGCCGACGACTCACGCCTGGGCCTCAGCCCCGACGGCGTCACCTGGTCGACGTCGCTGCAGGCGCCGTTGTTCGACTCCGACGTCCGGTGGGTTCCGGGCGACACGCGGATCCGGTCGTTCTACGCACGCAACCAGTCCATGGAGACGGCGCAGCTGTCGATCGACGTCCTGGCGTCCAGGATCGACGACCTGATCCGCACCGGTGAGCTGGTGGTGTCGGCTCGAGCCGGCTCGGGCCCGTGGGGAGACATCTCCACGGCCGGCCAGCACCAGCTGGTCCGCTGGGTGCCGACCACCGACGGGGACGTGATCCGGATCGACGTCCGAGTGGCGTTCAGGCCCGGCGCGACCAACCAGTCGCAGGTGCTGGCGCTCGATCTGGCCTTCCGGGCCTCCCTGCGCGAGGACATCCCCGTGGGCCCGACGCCCACTCCGGGTCCCACACAGACCACTGGCCCCGGTGGTGCTCGTCCGCCTGCCGCCGTCGGTCACCCCGACATGTCGGGAGTGCTGCTGCCCAACACCGGAGCACCGGTGTTCTGGGCCGGTTTCGCCGGCATGGCGCTGGTCATGGCCGGAATCATCGTGGCGCTCTCGCGCCGTGAACAGGAAGAAGAAGCTCATGTCTCGTCGTAGTCACCGCGTCGCACGTCCGCGTCGTCGCGGCCTGCTGCGCTCCACCCGTCTGCGGGCCCTGCTCGCACTCGGAGTCGTCCTCGGCATCGGCACCACCGGCACGTTCGCCTTCTGGACCGACGACGTCGTCATCTCCGGATCGTCGTTCACCGCCGGCACGCTCGACCTTCAGGTGAACGGGTCGGACGCCTACGCCACGACGACGCTGTCGATGTCGGCCATGGTGCCGGGCAACTCGTCGGCCGAGGTGCTGACCATCAAGAACAACGGCACGGCACCGCTGAAGTACTCGATGATCGGCAGCCTGTCCGGCACCGACGCGGCCCTCTACAGCTCGTCGGCAGGTCTCAACCTGCAGATCCGCTCCGGCGGCACCAAGTCCGGCACCGGAAACAGCTCGACCTGCACCGGTGGCACCTCGATCTACACCGGCACGCTGACGAACACCGCAGGCACCCAGATCCTGGCCCGCCGCCCCACTGCGGCGCTGGCCCAGAACGGCACCGAGGCGCTGTGCTTCCAGGTCACCTTCGACCCCAACGCGGCCAACACGCTGCAGGGCAAGACCGCCACGGCGACGTTCACCGCGCAGGGCACCTCGGACGTGTCATGAGCCGGCGCACACCTCTCCGCACGCTGCGTGAGGCTCTGCTGAGCCTCGCGGCAGTGGTGGGTGTGCTGTGCCTGCTGATCACCGTCGGCGGCGCGGTCGCCGGCGTCAAGCCACTGATGTACCGCTCCGGGTCGATGGAGCCGACCATCAGCACCGGAGACATGTCGCTGTCGCGCACCGTCGCTGCCAAGGACCTGCGGGTCGGCGACGTCGTGTCGGTGATGACCGCGTCGAACCAGCGGGTGACGCACCGCATCGTCGACATCGCGCCGGGCGGCTCGGGCGATCAGCGCGTCCTGAGTCTCAAGGGTGACGCCAACGACTCGGTCGACCAGGAGACGTACGCGGTCTCCGAGGTCCAGCGGGTGGCCTTCACCGTGCCCAAGCTCGGGTACGTCGTGGCCGCAGGGTCGGGCCAGATCGGTCTGTTCCTCATGGGCATCTACGTGATGGGCATGCTCCTGCTGGTGTTCCGGCGCTCGTCCCGCACGGACGACGAGAGCAACGACGGACCTGACGATCACACTCCCGGCGGGGGAGGACGCTCGGGTCCCGGGCGCACCGCTCTCGCCGACCCCCCGACCCGCGCTCCTGCTCCCACGCCACGCAGTCGGATCGGACTGGCCGGGCGGATGGTGCGCGCCGGCGCGCTCGGTGTCGCCGTGGGCATCACGGTGACGGCTGCCGTGGCCGGCGCCGCACCCTGGACCGACCCCGCGCCGATCACCGGTCCGTCGTTCGCGGCGCGGACGGTGCCGGCGCCGACCGCCGTGAGCTGCCAGACCCTCAACAGCAACCCCGACGCGGCCCGGATCAGCTGGACGCCGCCGGCCGGCAGCGGATACTCCTACCAGGTCGTGGTCACGGACTCGAGCGGCCAGGAGGTCAGCAGGTCGACGGTCACCTCCACGACCACCGACGTGACCTACGCCGGGCTCAACCCGGCGCCCGGTGGGAACGAGAACCTCACCGCCACGGTGCGAACGCTCTCGTCCGCCGCCCCGAACTGGCCCTCGGCCGGATCGGTGTCGGTGCCGCTGCGCACGCGCAACGTGTACTTCCTGCTCATCTTCTTCCGGTACACCGAGCTGGCCTGCAACTGACCTGATCGGGGACGGGTCGCGGGCCGGCCCGCTCCGGCGACGCGTGACGCCTGAACCCGCGGCGTCGTAGACTGGACCGGTCGACCGCCGCCGGTATGGGAGTGCCGTGCACGGTCGACGAGGGAGACTCGCCGCTTCGGCGGCAGAGCCCTGTGACCCGACCGGGAGGGATTCCGTGAGGGAGAGACGGCGGTGGCGCTCAGCGCCACCGCCGTCGTCGGCGTTGGAGGTGCTGCCGTCGTCGGCGTTGGAGGTGCTGCCGTCGTCGGCGTTGGAGGTGCTGCCGTCGTCGGCCGCACCGCACCCGCTCCTCAGGCCCCGCGAGAGGCGCAAAGTGGTCGAGATCTGCCGGCCAAACTCGCCAACCTGCGCCACTCGCGGGACACAGTGCGCCACTCGATAGCCTGACGCGGTGACTGCGTCAGCCGGCCCGACGATCGGGGTGTTCGCACTGCAGGGTGACGTGCGTGAGCACGTGCTCGCGCTCGAGGCGCTCGGCATCCGGTCCGTCACCGTCCGTCGCCCGGACGAGCTGGCGGCCTGCGACGCGCTGATCCTGCCCGGCGGGGAGTCCAGCACCATGGACAAGCTGGCGCGCGCCTTCGACCTGTTCGATCCTCTGGTCGAGCAGATCTCCGCCGGCATGCCCACCCTCGGGACCTGCGCCGGGATGATCATGCTGGCTGATCGCATCGAGGACGGCATCGCCGGTCAGCACACGCTCGGGGGCCTCGACATCACGGTGCGCCGCAACGCTTTCGGGCGCCAGGTCGACTCCTTCGAGGGCTGGCTCGACTTCCGCGGGCTCGACGACCCGGTCCACGGGGTCTTCATCCGTGCGCCGTGGGTCGAGCAGGTGGGCGACGGCGTGCAGGTGCTCGCGACGATCCCGTCGGGGGAGGCCGCCGGTAGGATCGTCGCGGTCCGACAAGATCATCTGATGGCCACGTCCTTCCACCCCGAGGTGGGCAGCGACCTGCGCATCCACCGGTACTTCGTCGACCAGCTCGTCCAGTCGTAGAGTGATCCAGTCGTAGAAGGACCCTGTTCAGGAAGGGAAGTGTCCATGTCCGGCCACTCCAAGTGGGCGACCACCAAGCACAAGAAGGCGATCGTCGACGCCAAGCGCGGCAAGATGTTCGCCAAGCTGGTCAAGAACATCGAGGTCGCGGCCCGCATCGGCGGCGCCGACCCCGACGGCAACCCCACGCTTTACGACGCCATCCAGAAGGCCAAGAAGTCATCGGTCCCCAAGGACCACATCGACCGTGCGGTCAAGCGCGGCGGCGGCGTGGGTGAGGACGCTGTCGACTACACCACGATCATGTACGAGGGCTACGGCCCGAACGGGGTCGCGATGCTGGTCGAGTGCCTCACCGACAACAAGAACCGCGCCGCCATGGAGGTCCGGACCGCCATGACGCGCAACGGCGGGACCATGGCCGATCCCGGCTCGGTGTCGTACATGTTCAACCGCAAGGGCGTCATCATCGTTCCTGCCGAGCAGGAGGGCGGCGAGACCAACGAGGACGACGTCCTGATGGCGGTGCTCGACGCGGGCGCGGAGGAGGTCAACGACCTCGACGGCTCCTTCGAGGTCATCTCGGAGGCCACGGACCTCGTCGCGGTGCGGACGGCGTTGCAGGAGGCCGGCCTCGACTACGACTCGGCAGACGCCCTGTTCGTGCCCACCATGACCGTCGAGGTCGACGAAGAGGGTGCGGGCAAGGTCGAGAAGCTCATCGACGCCCTCGAGGACTGCGACGACGTCCAGAACGTCTTCGCCAACTACTGATCGACTGAGGCCGCCCGCGGCCGAACGTCGATCAACGCCAGCGCAGCGTGAGTCGTGCCGCGCCTCACCACGCCTCGGTCGCTCGTTCCTCGCTCCCTCACGGTCGCTGCGCTCCCTGGCGAGCGTGAGCGAAGCGAGGCGACGAGAGGTCGTGTGTCGCTTCCTGGCGGGCGGGCTGGTCGCCAGGGAGGCCGCTTGCGGCCGACCGTGAGCGGAGCGAGGCGACGTGCTGCGGCGAGCCCGTCGGCTCACCGCGCCTCGGTCGCTCGTTCCTCGCTCCCTCACGGTCGCTGCGCTCCCTGGCGAGCGTGCTGGTCGCCAGGGAGGCAACTGCCCACGGGGCTCCGGTCGCTGCGCCTCTGATGACGCCCGGTCCGGCGCGTCGGCGCCGCGACGAGGGCGGCACGTCCTAGGCTGTCGAACATGGGTTCGATCAACATGACCGTGCTCGGGGTGGACCCCGGCCTGACGCGCTGCGGCGTGGGAGTGGTCACCGGGTCGGTCGGTCGTCCGCTCACGTTGGTCGACGTCGGTGTCATCCGCACGCCGGCCGACCTCGACATCGCCCGTCGGCTGCACCAGCTGGAGGCGGCGCTCGAGGCGCGCATCGTCGAGCATCGCCCTGACGTCGTCGCTGTCGAGCGGGTGTTCGCCCAGCACAACGTGCGCACGGTCATGGGCACTGCCCAGGCCAGCGCCGTCGCCATGGTGGTGGCCGCGCGGCACGGCATCGCGGTGCACCTGCACACACCCAGCGAGGTCAAGGCATCGGTCACCGGCAGCGGCCGCGCCGACAAGGCACAGGTCGCGCAGATGGTCACCCGCGTCCTGCGCCTCAGCGAGACTCCCAAGCCGGCCGACGCCACCGACGCGCTCGCACTCGCCATCTGCCACGTCTGGCGCGGCGGCGCCAGCAACCGACTCGCTGCCGCCGTGGTCGCAGCAGGAGCGCGCCGATGATCGCCCACGTCCGCGGCCCCGTCGCCGCCGTCACCCTCACGTCGGCCGTCATCGACGTCGGGGGCGTCGGACTGCAGGTCATGTGCACGCCGGGCACCATCGCCGGCCTCCGCATCGGCACCGAGGTCCAGCTGGCCACCTCCATGGTCGTGCGCGAGGACTCGCTGACCGTCTTCGGCTTCGCCGACACCGACGAGCGCGACATGTTCGAGCTGCTGCAGACCGCCAGCGGCGTCGGTCCCAAGGTCGCCCAGGCCATGCTCGCCGTCCTCGACCCCGACCGCATCCGACAGGCCGTCGGACAGTCCGACTTCGCCACCCTCACCAGCGTGCCCGGCATCGGCCGCAAGGGAGCAGAACGCATCTGCATCGAGCTGCGCGACCGCATCGGCGTCACCACCACGGTGGCGGCAGGTGCCTCCGCCGGCGCCTGGCGCGCCCAGGTGCACGAGGCGATGGTCGGCCTGGGCATCTCAGCCCGCGACGCCGACGCCGCCGTCGACCAGGTGGCCGCCGGCATCGAGGCCGGCACCGAGCCCGACACCTCCACCGCCCTGCGTGACGCCCTGCGCACCCTGTCCAAGGCGCGCTCGTGAACGACGACCACGAGTACGACGGGGAGTTCGACGCCATCGTCGCGGCGGCAGCGCCCGAGGAGCGCGAGTACGAGGCGGCGCTGCGCCCCCGGTCGCTCGACGAGCTGATCGGTCAGGAGCGCGTTCGCGAGCAGCTCTCGCTCATGCTCGAGGCCGCCGTCGGTCGAGGGCGCACGCCCGACCACGTGCTGCTGTCCGGTCCGCCCGGGCTCGGCAAGACCACGATCGCCATGATCATCGCCCACCAGCTGAGCGCGCCGTTGCGCATCTCCAGCGGCCCGGCCATCCAGAACGCCGGCGACCTCGCCGCGATCCTCTCGGGCATCAACGAGGGCGACGTCCTGTTCATCGACGAGATCCACCGCATGTCGCGTCCCGCCGAAGAGCTCCTCTACATGGCGATGGAGGACTTCCGGGTCGACGTCATCGTCGGCAAGGGGCCCGGCGCCACCGCCATCCCGCTGGAGATCCCGCCCTTCACGGTGGTGGGTGCCACCACCCGTGCCGGCCTGCTGCCCGGACCGCTGCGCGACCGGTTCGGGTTCACCGCCCAGCTCGACTTCTACGGCACCGACGAGCTGCACCGCATCGTGGGCCGCTCGGCCGGGCTGCTCGGCCTGGCGCTCACCGACGAGGGCGGACTCGAGATCGCCTCGCGCTCGCGCGGAACTCCACGCATCGCCAACCGCCTCCTGCGCCGTGTCCGCGACTTCGCCGAGGTACGAGCCGGGGGAGTGGTCGACGCCGAGGTCGCTCGAGCCGCGCTCTCGCTGTACGAGGTCGACGACCTCGGGCTGGACCGGCTCGACCGGGCGGTGCTCGTGGCGCTGTGCAGCAGCTTCGGCGGCGGACCGGTGGGCGTCGCCACGTTGGCCGTGGCCGTCGGCGAGGAGCGAGAGACCGTCGAGGAGATCGCCGAGCCGTTCCTCGTGCGACTCGGGTTCCTCGCCCGCACCCCCCGAGGCCGCGTGGCCACGGCGGCCGCCTGGCAGCACCTGGGGCTGACGCCGCCACCCGGCACCGGTCAGCTGTCCTTCGGCGACGAACCCGATCCAGCCTGACAACTGGTCACGACACGCGGGGCGTTGCGCGGAGCGCTTTCCGCACCCGGCATGATGGGCAAGTTGCCGGGCTACACTGTGCGCGGCCTGTCGCTCCCGCGACCCGACGACCCACGATCCTGGAGTTTGCACCGTGTCCGAATGGGTTCAATTCCTGCCCTTGTTGCTGCTCGCGATCCTGTTCTGGATCCTCGTGCTGCGTCCGGCCAGACGTCGCCAGCGCGAGTTCGCGGGCCTGCAGAACCAGCTGGCCCCCGGCATGCGGGTCATGCTGGCCAGCGGCATCCACGGCGAGCTCGTCACGGTCGACGACGACACCATCGACCTGCGCATCGCGCCTGAGGTGGTCATCACGGTGGCCCGCCCCGCCGTCGGTCGGATCATCGAGCCGATCGACTCCGACATCTCCTCCGAAGAAAGCAGCTGATGGCCCAGAAGAGCAAGTCCGCACGCAACTCCCGCAGCGGACTCCCGCGCCCCGGGCGGACCTTGACGATCTTCATGATCCTCGTCGCCGCGCTGTACGCGCTGGTCGCCGGCATCGGCATGTCCAGCAACGACAAGAACGCCGACCCCACGTGGCAGCCGCGCCTCGGCCTCGACCTGCAGGGAGGCACCCGCATCACCCTGCAGGCCGTGGCCTCCTCCGGCGGCGTCACCGCCGCCAAGCTGGACCAGGCGCGCGACATCATCGACCAGCGCGTCAACGCGACGGGTGTGTCGGAGGCCGAGGTCACCACCCAGGGCGGCGACCAGATCATCATCGAGATCCCCGGCCAGCAGAAGGGCGACATCGTCGACCAGGTGGGTCGCACCGCTCAGCTCCGCTTTCGGCTGGTCTGGGCCGACCAGCTGACCGGTGCCGCCGCCGCGCCCGACGCCAAGGCGGTCACTGACGCCCAGGCCGTCATCGACAAGATCGACTGGACCAAGCTGACGCTCGACCAGATGATCCAGGCCGAGCTCGCCGGCGTGCAGACCCTGCCGTCCGACTACCAGGAGGGCATCACGGCGCTGCAGACCGAAGCCACCAACTTCGTCTGCGATCCCAACGGAAACGCGGTCGAGGACGCCACTGATCGCCCGGTCGTCACCTGCGACCCGGCCACCGGTGAGGTGTTCGTGCTCAGCCCGACCGTGATCGAGGGCTCACAGGTCAAGAGCGCCGACCAGGGCTACAACCCCCAGCAGGCGCAGTGGGTCGTGCAGATCGCGTTGAAGGGCGAAGGGTCCGACGTCTTCGACAAGGTCACCGACGCGCTCACGCCGCAGCAGCGCCGATTCGCCATCGTCCTCGACGGCGAGGTCCTGAGCGCGCCCACGAGCAACGCGCACATCACCAACGGCGAGTCGCAGATCAGCGGCAGCTTCACCTCCGAGACCTCCAAGGCCCTGGCCGATCAGCTCAAGTTCGGCGCACTCCCGCTGACGTTCAAGGTCAACGGCGTCTCCGAGGAGGGTCCGTCGCTGGCCGGCAGCCAGCTCAAGGCCGGTCTCATCGCAGGTCTGATCGGCCTGCTGGTCGTGGTGATCTACAGCCTGCTGTACTACCGCGGCCTCGGTCTGGTCATCGTCGGCTCGCTGCTCATCGCCGGTGCCATCACCTACGTCATGGTGCTGCTGCTGGGCAAGAGCGTCGGGTTCACCCTGACGCTTCCGGGCATCGCGGGGTTGATCGTGGCCATCGGCATCACGGCGGACTCGTTCATCGTGTTCTTCGAACGCATCCGTGACGAGGTGCGCGACGGCAAGTCGTTGCGCCTGGCGGTCGAGGCCGGCTGGGTCCGCGCGCGCACCACGATCCTGGCCGCCGACGCCGTCTCGATCATGGCGGCGGTCATCTTGTTCGTGTTCGCCATCGGCGTCGTGCGCGGTTTCGCGTTCGCGCTCGGCCTCACCACCTTCATCGACGTGTTCGTGGTGTTCTTGTTCACCAAGCCGCTGGTCACGTTGCTCGCACGCACGAAGTTCTTCGGCCAAGGGCACAAGCTCTCGGGCCTGGACCCGGCCCACCTGGGCATCACGGGTCGCAAGGTGTCCCAGATCGGGCGCAGCACGGGAGGGGATTCCTGATGGGTCGCATCAGCACGTTCGGTCAGCACCTGTACGAGGGCAAGATCTCGTTCGACTTCGTCGGACGTCGCAAGCTCTGGTACTCGATCTCGGCAGGCATCGTGATCCTGGCGGCCGTCGCGTTCGGTGTGCGCGGATTCAACCTCGGCATCGAGTTCAAGGGCGGTGTCGAGTTCACCGCACAGGTCCAGAAGAACGATGCTGCCACCGTCGACGCGCTCGCCACCGCGGTGAAGGATGCCGGCGTCCCGGAGGCCGGCGATCCGATCGCGGCCACCTCGGGCGCCTCGTCGGTGCGCATCCAGACCAAGCCGCTCACGCAGGACCAGGCCTCCACCATCCAGGACGCACTGCGCAAGGCCGGGGCCACCGAGGTGAGTCAGAACCTGATCGGGCCCAGCTGGGGCGCGCAGGTCGCCAAGAAGGCGTTGACCGGCCTGATCGTGTTCCTGGTGATCGTCGTGCTGTTCATCTGGGCCTACTTCCGCGAGTGGCGCATGTCGGTCGCGGCCATCGTCGCCCTTGCGCACGACCTGCTGATCACGGCGGGCGTCTACGCCTGGTCGGGGTTCGAGGTCACCCCCGCCACGGTCACCGGCCTGCTGACGATCCTCGGCTACTCGCTGTACGACACCGTCGTGGTGTTCGACAAGGTCCGCGAGAACACCAAGGGCATCCCCGAGTCCACGACCAACACGTACTCCGAGCAGGCCAACCTCGCCGTCAACCAGACGCTCGTGCGATCGATCAACACCTCCGTCACCGCGCTGCTTCCGGTGTTCGCGCTGCTGATCGTGGGTGCCGCCGTGCTCGGCACCGGACCCCTGAAGGACCTCGCCCTGGCGCTGTTCGTCGGCATGGCCGCAGGCACCTACTCCTCGATCTGCATCGCCACCCCGTTGGCCGCGCAGCTCAAGGAGAGCGACCCGATGATCATCGCCCACACCAAGAAGGTCCTCGCTCGTCGCGAGAAGCGTGAGACGGCGCCGGAGCCGGAGCCGGCGGCAGCCGGTCGCCCCGTGGCACCGTCCGGCTCGTCCAAGCGCAGTCAGCCGTCTCGTCAGCCACGTTCTCGCCGCTCCAAGGGCAGTTCCTGACCGAGCGACGACCATGGCATGCTGTGTGCCACGAAGCGCAGCAGGACGAGCCCTGCCGCCGCGAACGGAGGATTCACGATGAAGGCATCTCTTGCCCTGGCGGGCGCCATCTTGATCGGCACGTCGCTGTCGGCCTGCGGCGGCGGTGGCAGCGGCTCCGGCGGCGCCTACTGCACGGACCTGAAGTCAGCCTCCAAGACGTTCGACAACCTCAACAGCGGTGATGTCGGCGGACTCGAGGACGCGTTCACCACCTTCCACAAGCTCGCCGGCGAGGCTCCCGACGAGGTGAAGGCGGACTGGAAGGTCCTCGACGACGGCATCACCAGCGTCGAGAAGACCCTGAGCGACGCCGGCATCAAGTTCTCCGACTTCGCCAAGATCCAGGCGGGCGAGCTGCCCCCCGGCGTCGATCCGACCAAGCTGCAGGACGTCGCAGGCTCCTTCACCAAGCTGAGCGACGAGAAGTTCACCGCCGCGGGCAATGCGATCCAGAAGCACGCCAAGGACTCGTGCGACGTCGTTCTCAAGTGAGTGAAACCGGCGCCATCGGTGACCTGATCGACGCACGCACCCGCGTGGTGCCCGACTTCCCCGAGCCGGGGGTGATGTTCCGTGACATCACGCCGATGTTCGCGGACGTGGCCGCTTTCGAGCGGCTCGTCGAGGCACTGACTGACGCCGCCTCCGACCTGGGTCCGATCGACGTCGTGGCCGGCGTCGAGGCGCGCGGTTTCATCGTCGGTCCGCCGGTGGCCATGCGGCTGGGGGTCGGATTCGTGCCGGTCCGCAAGCAGGGCAAGCTGCCCGCCGAGGTGCACGCCGCCGAGTACTCGCTGGAGTACGGGACGGCGACGCTGGAGGTGCACGTCGACTCGATCGAGCCTGGACAACGGGTGCTGCTGGTCGACGACGTGCTCGCCACCGGTGGCACGCTGGCAGCGGTCGACCAGCTGGTGTCTCGATGTGGTGGCGTCACGGTGGGGGCCGTCCTGCCCATCGAGATCACCGAGCTCGGCGGGCGTGAACGCCTGGCCCCGATGCCCGTCTCGTGCCTGCGCTCGTACTGAGACGTTCCGCTGCGACCGATCCGACCGGGAGGTGATGGATGAGTCAGAACACGATGCGCATCACCGCGCTGGTGCTGGTGGGGCTGCTGGTGATCGGCACGGCTGCGACCCTGATCGGCCAGCTGGCCTGACCGCGACGGCTACGATGGAGGTCGAACCGAGGAGGGTGCGTGGCTGATCGCGTCGAGGCCCCGCCGGGGGAGTCCGCCAAGGCAGACTCTGCGCCGGCGTCGGCTCGCGTGCGCAACCGCATCGCGCGGCTCGGATCTCGACCCGACTCGGCCGACGCCGTGCTGGATCCGCTGATCAAGATCCACCGCGCCAACCACCCCAAGGCCGACGTCACCGCCATCCGCAAGGCGTACGACATCGCCGACCGCATGCATGCGGGCCAGACCCGCAAGAGCGGCGATCCGTACATCACGCACCCGCTGGCGGTGACCACGATCCTGGCCGAGCTCGGCATGACCGGGCCGACCCTGTGTGCTGCGCTGCTGCACGACACCGTCGAGGACACGCCGTACACGCTCGAGCAGCTCAAGGCGGACTTCGGCGAGGAGGTCGTGCGCCTCGTCGACGGTGTCACCAAGCTCGACAAGGTCAAGTACGGCGAGACGGCGCAGTCCGAGACGATCCGCAAGATGGTCGTGGCGATGAGCCGCGACATCCGGGTGCTCGTCATCAAGCTGGCCGACCGGCTGCACAACATGCGCACGCTGCGCTACCTGCGGCAGGACAAGCAGGAGCGCATCGCCCGCGAGACCATCGAGATCTTCGCGCCGTTGGCCCACCGCCTGGGCATGAACACGATCAAGTGGGAGCTCGAGGACCTCGCGTTCGCCACGCTGCACCCCAAGGTCTACGACGAGATCGTGCGGCTCGTCGCCGATCGTGCGCCGTCGCGCGAGGAGTTCCTCGAGCGTGTCGTGGGCGACGTCGAGTCCGATCTGCGGCACGCCAAGGTCAAGGCCACCGTCACCGGGCGGCCCAAGCACTACTACTCGATCTACCAGAAGATGCTGGTGGGCGGCCGCGACTTCACCGACATCTTCGACCTCGTGGGCGTCCGCATCCTGGTCGACTCGCTGGCCGACTGCTACGGCGTGCTCGGCGTGCTGCACGCCCGCTGGAACCCGATCCCGGGGCGTTTCAAGGACTACATCAGCGTCCCGAAGTTCAACATGTACCAGTCGCTGCACACCACGGTGATCGGCCCGCAGGGCAAGCCCGTCGAGCTGCAGATCCGCACCCGGGCGATGCACCGGCGTGCCGAGTACGGCGTGGCCGCGCACTGGAAGTACAAGGAGGACCAGGCCGGGTCCGCCGACGGCAGGAAGAACGGCGCCAAGGCCGACGTGGGGCACGACCCCGCCGACATGGTCTGGCTGCGCGAGCTGCTGGACTGGCAGTCAGAAACCTCCGACTCCGCCGACTTCCTCGACACCCTCCGGTTCGAGATGAACAGCGGGGGCGTCTACGCCTACACGCCGCGCGGCGACCTGATCCAGCTGCCGGAGAAGTCCACGCCGGTCGACTTCGCGTACGCGGTGCACACCGAGGTGGGCCATGCCTGCATCGGCGCGCGCGTCAACGGCCGACTCGTGTCGCTGGAGTCGCAGCTCGTCACCGGCGACGTCGTCGAGATCTTCACCTCCAAGACCGCCGACGCGGGCCCGAGCCGCGGCTGGCTGGACTTCGTGGCCAGTCCCCGCGCGCGCAACAAGATCCGCCAGTGGTTCACCAAGGAGCGGCGCGAGGAGGCCATCGAGCTCGGCAAGGACCTCATCGCCAAGCAGATGCGCAAGGAGGGTCTCCCGCTGCACCGCCTGTTCAAGCGCGAGACGCTCGAGACCGTGGCGCACGAGCTGCAGCTGGCCGACGTCTCGGCGCTGTACGCGGCAGTCGGCGAGAACAACGTCGGCCCGCAGAACGTCGTCGAGCGGGTCATCGACCTTGCCGGCGGTCGCGAGGGTGCCGCGGACGACCTCGCCGAGGCCACGTCACTCGTGCGCGACGGCCGCAAGAGTCGCGAGCGCCCGGTCACCGATGCCGGTGTGCTGGTCGACGGTGTCGACGGAGACGTCATGGTCAAGCTGGCGCGGTGCTGCACGCCGGTGCCGGGCGACGCGATCGAGGGCTTCGTCACGCGCACGGCCGGTGTCTCGGTGCACCGGTCCGACTGCGTCAACCTGGCGGCACTGCGATCGCAGACCGAACGGCTCGTGGGTGTCCGGTGGGCGCCCACCGGCAAGAGCACGTTCCTGGTCGCGGTCCAGGTCGAGGCGCTCGATCGTCCGCGGCTGCTGTCGGACATCACGCGGGTGATGTCGGACCAGCACGTCAACATCTTGTCGGCGTCGCTGTCGCTGGGCCGCGACCGCGTGGCCAAGACCAAGTTCACCTTCGAGATGGCCGACGCCAAGCACCTGGGCCACGTCCTCAGCGCCGTCCGCACCGTCGAGGGCGTGTTCGACGTCTACCGCCTCACCCAATGACCGAATTTTGCGGGGTCAAGCACCGTTTCGAGCAGTCGACATGGTGCTTGACCCCGCAAAATTCGGTGCTTCGGGTCAGCTGAAGTCGGCCTGGGCCTTCTTGGCCATGTCGAGGAAGGCCTGCTTGGACTCCAGGTCGGCGGTGAGGTCCTTGGCCTTCTTGGCGTCGCCGGCGGCCTCGGCCTTCGTCAGCTTCTCCTGGACCTCGTCGATGGCGCGCTGCAGCTTGCCGATCATGTCGTCGGCGCGCGCCGACTTCTCCGGGTCGGTGCTGTTCCACTTGCGCTCGCCGGCCTCACGAACGGCGGTCTCGATCTTGCGGATGCGCCCCTCGAGCTCGTTGATGCGATCGCGCGGCACCTTGCCGGCGGCCTCCCAGCGATCGGCGATGTCGTGCCACGCCTGGCGGGCTGCGTCGGGGTCGGTGATCGGCAGCAGCTTCTCGGCCTCGGCGAGGATCTCGACCTTCTTGTCCGCGTTGACGGCGTACTCGGCGTCGATCGCGGCGTTGGCCTCATCGCGGGCGGAGAAGAACACGTCCTGCGCGGCCCGGAACCGCTTCCAGAGCTTGTCCTCGACGTTGCGGGGTGCCGAACCGGCCTTCTTCCACTGCGCCATCAGATCGCGATACTTGCCGGCGGTGGGTCCCCACTCGGTCGAGGACGACAGCGCCTCGGCCTCCACGATCAGCTTCTCCTTGATCTTCTTGGCGCCCTCGCGCGCCTCGGCGACCTCGCCGAAGTGCGCCTTGCGGCGCCGCGTGTGCGTGGTGCGCGCGGAGCTGAAGCGGTGCCACAGGGCGTCGTCGGCGGACTTGCTGAGCCGGGGCAGCGCCTTCCACTCGTCCAACAGCTCGCGCAGGCGGTCGGCGCCGTTCTTCCAGTCGGTGGACTCGGCGAGCTTCTCGGCCTCGGCGACGATGCGGTTCTTGCTCGTCTCGGCCTCCGCGGTCTTGGCCGCGCGCTCGGCCTTGCGGTCCTCGCGCGCCTTGTCGATGGCGGGGGTGAGCGCGTCGAGCCGGGCTCCGAGCGCAGCGAGGTCGCCGAGCGCGTGGGCGTCGGTGATCTGCGCACGGACCTTGTCGACGGCCTTGCCGGCGTCGTCGGGACTGACCGATCCACCCTCGAGGCGCTTCTCCAGCAGGGTGACCTCGGTGGCGAGCCCGTCGTAGCGTCGGACGTACAGCGCCAAGCCCTCCTCGGGTGTGCCGGCCTGCCACTGGCCGATCTGTCGCTCGCCGTCGTCGGTGCGGACGAAGACGTTGCCGTCCTCGTCGATCCGACCCCACTCGTGTGTCGCCGCGTCAGCCATGGGCCACAGTCTAGGAGGCACACGCCGTCGAGGAGCCCGCCCGGCCTCGCGTACCCTGTCGGACGTGCTTCTCACGTCGTTCCCGGCCGGTCCGCTGCAGGCGAACTGCTATGTCGTGGCCCGTGGTCCCGGCACCGGCTGTCTGGTGGTCGATCCCGGCATGGACGCCATGGCCGGGCTGCGTCAGGTGGTGTCCGAGCAGAACCTCACGCCCCGGGCCATCCTCATCACGCACGGGCACTTCGACCACATGTGGAACGCCCAGGACGCCGCGGCCGAGTACGACTGCCCGGTGTGGATCCACCCGGCCGACCGCCACCTGCTCAGCGATCCGATGGCCGCGATCTCCGGTGAGTCGGCCGCGATGTTGCGCCAGCAGCTCGGCATGACCAGCGTCCCGGACTTCACCGAGCCTGCCGACGTGCGTGACGCCGCCGACGGCACCGAGATCGAGGTCGACGGACTGACCGTCCTGGTCGACCACGTGCCGGGCCACACTCCGGGCACCGTCTTCTACCGGATCGACTACGACGGACCGGAGGACGTCTCGCAGATCATGTTCAGCGGGGACTTCCTGTTCGCCGGGTCGATCGGACGCACCGACCTCACGGGCGGATCGCACGACCAGATGCAGCAGAGCCTGCGCGACCGCGTGCTCCCGCTCGCCGACGACGTCGTCGTGCTACCCGGACACGGTCCGCAGACGTCCGTGGGTCGCGAGCGCGTCACCAACCCGTTCCTGTCCGAGCTGACGGGCAGCTGAGATGGCCAAGCTGAGCGGATTCCCCGAGTTCCTCCCGGCCGAGCGCAACGTCGAGCTCGCCGTCCTGGACCACCTGCGACAGGTCTTCGAGCTGCACGGCTTCGCGTCGGTCGAGACCCGCGCCGTCGAGCCGGTCGAGCAGCTGCTGCGCAAGGGCGAGATCGACAAGGAGGTCTACACCGTCCGTCGCATCCACGCGACTGAAGCAGACAGCAAGGCCGCCGACGCTCTGGCGCTGCACTTCGACCTCACGGTGCCCTTCGCCCGGTACGTCGTCGAGAACGCCGGCCACCTGGAGTTCCCGTTCCGCCGCTACCAGATCCAGAAGGTCTGGCGCGGCGAGCGGCCCCAGCAGGGCCGGTTCCGCGAGTTCACCCAGGCCGACATCGACATCGTCGGTCGTGGCGAGCTGGCCTTCCACTTCGACGTCGAGATCGCCCAGGTGATGGCCGAGGCACTCGGCGGCCTCCCCGTGCCCGCGCTGACCCTGCAGGTCAGCAACCGCAAGGTCCTCGAGGGCTTCTACCTGGGGCTCGGCATCGCCGAGCCCACCACCGTGATGCCCATCGTCGACAAGCTCGACAAGCTGCCGGCCGAGAAGGTGCTCGAGCTGCTGCAGTCCGACGCCGGACTCACGGCCGACCAGGCCGCCCAGTGCCTCGCGCTGGCCGAGATCACCAGCACCGACGACTCCTTCGTCGCCGCGGTGCGCGCGCTGGGCGTGGAGCACCCGCTGCTCGACGACGGACTCGCCGAGCTGGCGCAGGTCGTCACCGGGGCCGCCGGCACCGACGGCGTCACCGTGACCGCAGACCTGCGCATCGCCCGCGGTCTGGACTACTACACCGGCACGGTGTTCGAGACCCGCATGGCCGGTCACGAGCACCTCGGCTCGATCTGCTCGGGTGGCCGCTACGACCAGCTGGCCACCGACGGCAAGAACACGTATCCCGGAGTCGGCATCTCACTGGGAGTCTCGCGCCTGCTCGTGCCGTTGATCGCCGGCGGGCTGACCGCTGATCGCGCGGTCCCCAGCGCCGTGCTGGTCGCCCTGTCCGACGAGGAGTCACGGAGCGAGAGCACCGCCATCGCCCAGACGCTGCGGTCGCGAGGCATTCCCACCGAGGTGGCGTCCGCCCCGCAGAAGTTCGGCAAGCAGATTCGCTACGCCGAGCGCCGCGGCATACCGTTCGTGTGGTTCCCGGCGGCTGACGACCAGGGTCACCAGGTCAAGGACATCCGCAGCGGCGACCAGGCCGACGCCGACCTCGACACCTGGTCTCCGCCCGCAGAGGACCTCAAGCCCCGCATCGCCACCACCACCAAGGAGCAGCACTCGTGATCCGCACGCATGACGCCGGAACCCTGACCGCCGCCAACGTCGGCGACCAGGTCACCCTCGCCGGCTGGGTGGCGCGACGCCGCGATCACGGCGGCGTGGCGTTCATCGACCTGCGCGAGGCCTCGGGCGTCGTGCAGGTGGTGGTGCGTGAGGAGGTCGCCCACCAGCTGCGGTCGGAGTTCTGCCTCAAGGTCGTCGGCACGGTCAGCGCCCGACCCGACGGCAACCAGAACCCCGCGATCCCCACCGGCGAGATCGAGGTCATCGCCGACGACGTCGAGATCCTCAGCACCGCGGCACCCCTGCCGTTCCCGATCGACGACCACGCGTCGTCGAGCGCCGGGGAGGTCGGCGAGGAAGCTCGTCTGAAGTACCGCTACCTGGATCTGCGTCGTGCCGGACCCGCCGCCGCCCTGCGCCTGCGCAGCAAGGTCAACGCCGCCGCTCGTCGCGTGCTGGAGTCGCAGGACTTCGTCGAGATCGAGACGCCCACCCTCACCCGCTCGACGCCCGAGGGTGCCCGCGACTTCCTGGTGCCGGCGCGACTGCGTCCCGGCAGCTGGTACGCCCTGCCGCAGAGCCCGCAGCTGTTCAAGCAGCTGCTGATGGTCGGTGGCATGGAGCGGTACTACCAGATCGCACGCTGCTATCGCGACGAGGACTTCCGGGCCGATCGTCAGCCCGAGTTCACCCAGCTCGACATCGAGATGAGCTTCGTGGAGCAGGCCGACGTCCTGGCCCTCATGGAGCAGATCATCACCGAGATGTGGGCGCTGATCGGTCACGAGGTCACCACGCCGATCCCGCACATGACGTACGCCGACGCCATGCGTCGGTTCGGCTCGGACAAGCCCGACCTGCGCATGGGCAACGAGCTGGTCGAGTGCACCGAGTACTTCGCCGACACCGACTTCCGGGTGTTCCAGGCCGAGTACGTCGGGGCGGTCGTCATGCCCGGTGGCGGTTCGCAGCCGCGCCGGCAGTTCGACGCCTGGCAGGAGTGGGCCAAGCAGCGCGGTGCCAAGGGCCTCGCCTACGTGACGATCTCCGAGGACGGCGAGCTCGGGGGACCGGTCGCCAAGAACCTGTCGGAGACCGAGCGCGCCGGGTTGGCCGCGCACGTGGGCGCCCAGCCTGGCGACTGCGTGTTCTTCGGCGCCGGCACCACCAAGTCCACCCGGGCACTCCTGGGCGCGGCGCGCCTGGAGATCGGCGCCCGCTGTGGCCTGATCGACGAGTCGGCCTGGGAGTTCGTGTGGGTCGTCGACGCGCCCCTGTTCGAGCCGTCCAGCGAGGCCGTGGCGTCCGGTGACGTCGCGGTGGGAGCCGGGGCATGGACCGCCGTGCACCACGCCTTCACCTCGCCGCAGGACGTCGACGGGTTCGACGCCGATCCCGGCACCGCGCTCGCGTGGGCCTACGACATCGTCTGCAACGGCGTCGAGCTCGGCGGTGGGTCCATCCGTATCCACCGCGGGGACGTGCAGAAGCGGGTCTTCAAGATCATGGGCATCGAGGAGGAGGAGGCCGACGAGAAGTTCGGCTTCCTGCTCGACGCCTTCACCTTCGGCGCCCCGCCCCACGGCGGCATCGCCGTCGGCATGGACCGCATCTGCGCCATGCTCGCCGGCGCCGACTCGATCCGCGAGGTCATCGCGTTCCCCAAGTCCGGAGGCGGCTACGACCCCCTCACCGCAGCCCCGGCGCCCATCACCGCCGAGCAGCGCAAGGACGCCGGCGTCGATGCTCGACCGAAGGCACCCGAGGCTCCGGAGCAGTCCGACAGCTGAAGCGCGGGCCGAGGCCGTCGCGGTTTACCAGCAGGCCCCGGTTCGTTGTCACACCTGTGGGCAAATTTCCCCACAGGAGTGATGGTTCTCCGGGGCCTGCTGGTAAACCGCACCCCCGGCACGACGACTAGGGTCGAGGCATGAGTTCTGACGGGTTGTTCGACATCCCGGACGCTCCGTTGCCGTCCTCGTCGGGCGGGGGATCGCTCGCGGGGAACGCGCATGCCTCGGCGCCCTTGGCGGTGCGCATGCGACCGCGTGCCCTGGACGAGCTCGTGGGCCAGCAGCACCTGCTCGCGCCCGGGTCGCCGCTGCGTCAGATGATCGACGGCGACCAGCCACTCACCATCTTGCTCTGGGGCCCGCCGGGCACGGGCAAGACCACGATCGCCAGCCTGCTCAGCGCCCACACGAACCGCCGATTCGTGGAGGTGTCGGCGGTCAGCGCCGGCGTCAAGGAGGTGCGCGACGTCATCGCCGGAGCCCGACGCGCGCTGTCCAACGGGGTCGAGACGGTGCTGTTCGTCGACGAGGTCCACCGGTTCAGCAAGTCGCAGCAGGACGCGTTGCTGCCCGGCGTCGAGAACCGTTGGGTGTCGTTGGTGGCCGCCACCACCGAGAACCCGCACTTCAGCGTGATCTCGCCGCTGCTCAGCCGTTCGCTGCTGTTGACGCTGCAGAGCCTGACCGACGACGACATCGGTGTGCTGGTCGACCGTGCCCTGATCGACGAACGGGGTCTGAACGGCGCCGTGACGCTCGACGACGAGGCCCGCGCCCACCTGGTCCGGCTCGCCGGCGGCGACGGACGGCGCGCGCTCACCTACCTCGAGGCCGCCGCCGGAGCCACGGCTGCCCAGGGCAAGCAGGTCATCGACGTCGAGGACGCCGCGCTCGCCGTCGACAAGGCGGCGGTCCGCTACGACCGCGACGGCGACCAGCACTACGACGTCATCAGCGCCTTCATCAAGTCGATCCGCGGATCCGACGTCGACGCAGCCCTGCACTACCTGGCACGCATGATCGAGGCGGGGGAGGACCCGCGGTTCATCGCTCGGCGGCTGATGATCCACGCCAGCGAGGACATCGGCATGGCCGACCCCTCCGCGCTGCCACTCGCCACCGCCACCGCGCAGGCCGTCGCCATGATCGGCTTCCCGGAAGCCCGCATCCCGCTGGCCCAGGCGGTGATCCACCTCGCCGCGGCCCCCAAGAGCAATGCCGTGGTCGTCGCCATCGACCGCGCACAGGCCGACGTGCGCGCCGGCAAGGTGGGCGCCGTGCCCCCCGCTCTGCGCGACGCGCACTACGCAGGAGCCAAGAAGCTGGGGCACGGCCACGACTACCGCTATCCGCACGACGACCCGCAGGGAGTCGTCGGCCAGCAGTACGCACCCGACGACGTCGACGGGGCGGTCTACTACGAACCCACCCAGCACGGGTTCGAGGCCCGCCTGAGCGAGCGGCTGGCCTCGATCCGCGCGATCCTGCGCAAGCGCTCGCGCTAGGCTCGACGTCATGTCGTTCGAGGTCGCGCTGCTGGTCGCGACGGCCGTGCTAGCCGTCGTGGCGGTGACGGCTGCCGTCGTGGCCGTGCGCGCCGTGCGGCGTCTGCCCGCCACCACCCCGGTGCCGACCGACCGCGCCGCCGAGCTCGCTGAGCCTGCTCACGTGCCGCTGCCGGAGCCTGTTGTCACCACGACACCGGTCCGCATGGTGCAGGGGCGGGTCGTCGCCACCCCGACCGAGGAGCAGGTGGTCGCCACCGCTCTGGGACGCCCCGGCGTGCGGCTGTCGATCTACGCGGCCGGGCTCGCTCACGCGCTGCGGCCCGAGAGCCGCGACCGCATCGTCGCCCTGATGCGCCGCGAGTACCGCCATCGACGCCGGGTGCGCCAGCGTGCCGCGCGTCGAGCCGCCCGCGCCGTGCCGCGCGAGGCCCTGCACCGCGACGCCACCTGGCTGGGCGCAGCTGACGCGCCCACGCCTCGTTCGTTGCCGCGGGCGGTGGGCGAGTGACGTCGCGACTCGTCTGGCTCGCCGCCGGAGCCGTCGCCGGCGCCTACGCCACCGTCAAGGGCCGCCGCGCGGCGTACCGACTGTCCGTCCCCGGCCTCGTCGACCAGGCCGCCGCCCTCGGCACCGGGTGGCGTGAGTTCAGCGGCGAGCTGGCCGACGGCATGGCGGCGCGCGAGCAGGACCTGAAGAACCAGCTGGGCTCGGCTACCCCGGGTGCCCGCCCCCTCCCCATCGAGCTCGACCACCCGAAGGACCACCGAACCCCATGAAGACCGCAGAGATCCGCCGCCGATTCCTCGAGCACTTCGAGAAGGCGGGCCACACGGTCGTGCCGTCGGCCCCGCTGCTGTTCGACGACCCCAACCTGCTGTTCGTCAACGCCGGCATGGTCCCGTTCAAGCCGTACTTCCTCGGCCAGGAGACGCCGCCGTGGGACACCGCCACCAGCGTGCAGAAGTGCGTGCGCACCCTCGACATCGAGGAGGTCGGCAAGACGACCCGCCACGGCACGTTCTTCCAGATGAACGGCAACTTCTCGTTCGGGCAGTACTTCAAGGAGGGCGCCATCGAGCACGCCTGGTCCCTGATCACCGGCAGCGTGGACGACGGTGGGCTGGGCATCGACCCGGCCACGGTCTGGGTCACGGTGCTGGAGTCGGACCAAGAGTCTCGCGAGCTGTGGAAGAAGGTCGCCGGACTGCCCGACGAGCGCATCCAGGACCGCGGTCTGCTCGACAACTACTGGCACATGGGCGTCGCCGGCCCCGGCGGCCCCTGCAGCGAGATCTACGTCGATCGCGGGCCCGAGTTCGGCCCGGACGGCGGGCCGGTGGTCGACGAGGACCGCTTCCTGGAGATCTGGAACCTGGTGTTCATGCAGGAGGAGATCACCAACGTCCGCGCCAAGGACCAGTTCGACGTCGTCAAGCCGCTGCCGCAGCCCAACATCGACACCGGCATGGGCCTCGAGCGCGTCGCCTACCTGCTGCAGGGCAAGGCCAACCTCTACGAGATCGACGAGGTGTTCCCCGTCATCGAGAAGGCCGCACAGCTGACCGGCCGCACCTACGGAGCCGACCACGAGGACGACGTCCGGTTCCGGGTCGTCGCCGACCACGTGCGCAGCGGGTTGATGCTGATGGGCGACGGCGTCACACCGGGCAACGAGGCGCGCGGCTACGTGCTGCGGCGTCTCCTGCGCCGGGCTGTCCGATCGATGCGCCTGCTGGGCTACGAGGACCGCGCGCTGCCCGAGCTGCTGCCGGTCAGCCTCGAGCAGATGAAGGCGTCCTATCCCGAGCTGGAGGCCGACTTCGCCCGCATCGCGCAGATCGCCTACGCCGAGGAGGACGCGTTCCGCCAGACCCTCGGCAAGGGCACGCAGATCTTCGAGACCGCTGCCACGAGCATCAAGGGCTCCGGTGGCACCTCGCTCAGCGGTGACCAGGCGTTCGCCCTGCACGACACGTACGGCTTCCCGATCGACCTCACGCTCGAGATGGCATCGGAGCAGGGGCTGTCCGTCGACGAGGACGGCTTCCGCGCCCTGATGGCCGAGCAACGCTCACGCGCCAAGGCCGACGCCAGGTCCAAGAAGGGCAGCCACGCCGACACCACCGTCTACCGCGGCGTGCTCGACGCCGGCGGTCCCACCGACTGGCAGGCGTACACGACGCTCACCACCGAGTCGCGCGTCCTGGCGCTGATCCAGGAGGGTCAGGGCGTCAGCGCACTCACGGCCGGGTCCGTCGGCGAGGTCGTGCTCGACCGCACGCCGTTCTACGCAGAGTCCGGCGGTCAGCACGCCGACGCGGGCCACCTGGTGTGGTCCACCTCCTCGGGCGGTGGATCGGCCGAGGTCCTCGACGTCCAGCGGCCCGTCAAGGGCCTGGTGGTGCACCAGGTGCGGGTCACCGAGGGTGAGCTGACCGTCGACGCGGCGCTGGAGGCCCGGGTCGACCCCGACTGGCGCCTCGGTGCCCGGCAGGCGCACTCGGGCACCCACGTGGTGCACGCGGCCCTGCGCGAGGTCCTCGGCCCCACGGCCCTGCAGTCCGGCTCGTTCAACCGTCCCGGGTACCTCCGTCTCGACTTCGGCTGGAACGGCGCGCTGTCGCCGGACCAGATGCACGGCGTCGAGGAGGCGTCCAACCGGGCCCTGCGCGAGGACCTCGCCGTCACGGCGCAGGTCATGTCCCTTCCCGAGGCCCGCGACTTCGGCGCCCTGGCACTGTTCGGCGAGACCTACGGCGAGGACGTGCGCGTCGTCGAGATCGGCGGTCCGTGGTCGCGCGAGCTCTGCGGTGGAACCCACGTGGAGCGGTCGTCGCAGATCGGCACCGTCGTCCTGACCTCCGACGGTTCGGTCGGTGCGGGCAACCGGCGCATCGAGGCGCTGGTCGGGCTGGAGGGCTTTGAGTACCTGGCCCGCGAGCGCGACGTGGTGCGTCAGCTCACCGAGATGCTCAAGGCGCAGCCGGGCGACGTGCCGGCGCGCGTGCAGGACCTCGTCGACCGGCTGAAGGCCGTCGAGAAGGAGTCCGAGAAGCTCAGGGCCGCTCAGCTGTCCGGCGCTGCCGGCGACATCGCGGCATCCGCCCGCGACATCGGTGGCATCGCGTACGTCGGGCATCACGCCGTCGGTGCCGGCGGGGGAGACGTCCGCGCACTGGCGCTCGACATCCGTGGCCGCCTGGCCGACCGGCCCGCCGTCGTGGTGGTGATCGGGGACGCCGGTGACAAGCCGGCCGCCGTCGTGGCGCTGAACCCGGCGGCCCAGGACCGTGGGCTGAGTGCCAACGACCTGATCGGCGTGCTCGGCCCGGTCATCGGCGGGCGCGGCGGAGGCAAGGCCGACGTCGCCCAGGGCGGCGGCACCGACGTGTCGGCCATCCCGGCCGCCCTCGACGCCGTCGCCGCGGCGCTCTGATCGTGCGGCGAGGGCGCAGGATCGGGATCGACCTCGGCGACGTCCGCATCGGCGTGGCCGTGTGCGATCCCGACGGCATCCTCGCCACCCCGTCCGAGACCGTCGCGGCCGGCAAGGGCGCTCTGGAGCGCATCGCGGCGATCGTCGAGGAGGTGCAGGCCATCGAGTGCGTCGTCGGCATGCCGGTGGGGCTCTCGGGGCGTGAGGGTCCTGCGGCGCTGAAGGTACGAGGCGTCTGCGACCGTCTGTCACCTCTGATCGCGCCCGTGCCCATCCGGCTGGTCGACGAACGGATGTCTACCATGACTGCAGATGGTCTCCTGCGTCAGCAGGGACGATCCGGCGTCGACCGTCGACAGGTCATCGACCAGGCCGCGGCCACGGTGATCCTCCAGACGGCCCTTGACGCAGAGCGGACCCGTGGGTCCGCACCGGGTGAGACGTACCGGACAACCACACCACAAGTGCCCCAGCCCCACAGCGATGACGGAGTTTCCGATGAGTGACGGTCTCGACCTGATGACCGGCGGTGATTCCGGCGACGGTGGGCGAGGCGAGTCGAGTGGCCGAGGCCGCCGCCGCGCCGAGAAGCCGCCGAGCTCGGGCTGGGGGCGCCGGGTGCTCATCGTCGTGGCGGTGATCGCCCTGCTGTTCGGTGGGTACGCCGCCTTCGGCAAGGCCAAGAGCTTCCTCAGCGGACCCGAGGACTACACCGGTCAGGGCACCGGCAGCGTGACCGTCGAGATCCCCGAGGGTGCCACCGGCCAGCAGATCGCCAACATCCTCAAGAAGGAGGGCGTGGTCAAGAGCGCCGAGGCGTTCTACCAGCTCAGCCTCACCGATTCTCGCTTCCAGGCCATCCAGGCCGGGTTCTACAAGCTCCGGCTGAAGATGTCGTCTGACTGGGCGATGCGCGAGCTGGCCGACCGAGGCAACCGGGTGGAGGGCAAGGTCACGATCCCCGAGGGCGCACGGGTCGACCAGGTGATCGACATCGTCAGCTCGAACTCGGAGATCCCGAAGGCCGACCTCGAGGCCGCGCTCAAGGACCCCAAGGACCTCGGCCTGCCCGCGGTCGCCAACGGCAACCCCGAGGGCTACCTGTTCCCCGCCACCTACACCGTCGAGCCGGGCGAGACCGCTGTCGAGCTGCTCAAGCAGATGGTCGCCAAGACTGTGTCGGTGGCCAAGGACCTCGACATCGGCACCCGGGCGAAGGCGCTCGGGTACACCGGTGAGGAGATCCTGACCGTCGCGAGCATCCTGGAGTACGAGGCCAAGAAGGACGACGACTACGCCAAGGTCGCGCGGGTGCTCTACAACCGGCTCGACCAGGGCATGCCGCTGCAGCTGGACTCCACCGTGTCCTACGTCAGCGGCCGCAAGGGCGACGTGTTCACCACCGAGGCGGAGCGCAACGCCGAGTCGGCGTACAACACGTACCAGAACGCCGGTCTGCCTCCCGGTCCGATCGGATCGCCGGGCGAGAAGACCATCGAGGCCGCACTGAACCCGGCGAAGGGCAACTGGTTGTTCTTCGTCGCGGTCAACCTGGAGACCGGTGAGACCGTCTTCTCCGACACCTTCGCCGAGCACAACAAGGCCGTCGCGCAGCTGCAGGCGTACTGCAAGACCGCTCCGGAGGGAATCTGCGGATGAGGTGTGCCGTCGTCGGTTCACCCGTCGCGCACTCGCTCTCGCCGGTCATGCACCGGGCGGCCTACACCGTCCTGGGGCTGGACTGGACCTACGAGCCGCTCGAGGTGGCGGCCGGAGAGCTGGCCGAGCTGCTCGGGGCGCTCGGTGACGACGTCCGCGGACTGTCGGTCACCGCGCCGCTGAAGCGCGAGGCTGCGGAAGCGGCGCACGAGCGGTCCGAGATCGTCGAGCTCCTGGGCATCGCCAACACGCTCGTGCGCGAGGACGACCGACTCCTCGCCGACAACACCGATGTTCCGGGTGCGGTCTCCGCACTGGCCGAGCGCGGCGTCACCGCCCTCGACTCGGCGCGCATCCTCGGTGCCGGCGCCACGGCGGCGTCGATGGCCCACGCGCTGTCGGGTCTGGGGCTGAGACACCTCGACCTGGTCGTGCGCGATCCTGATCGTGCGCTCGACGCGGCCACCATCGCACGCGGCAGTGGCGTCGAGGTCACGGTGTCCCGGCTCGCCGACGCTCCGGCGGGACCGGTGGACCTGCTGGTCTCGACCATCCCGGTCGACGCGGTGTCGCGGCTCGCCGGTGGATGGGTCGAGGGCGCTGCCGCCGTGTTCGACGTCGTCTACGATCCGTGGCCCACGGCGCTGGCCCAGGCCGCCCAGAGCGCCGGAGCCACGATCGTGTCCGGGCTGGACCTGCTCGCCCACCAGGCGGCGCTGCAGGTGCTGGCCATGACCGGCGATCACGTCGATCCACAGGTCTTGCGCGCCGCAGCGCTCCAGCACCTCGATCGACACTAGGGTCGTGGCGTGGATCCGGTCGTTCTCGCCCTGCTCGCCGCCCTCGCCGCCGCCGGGGTCGCCGCCGTGGGCCCGACCGCGATCGCGAGCCTGCCAGAACCCCCGGACCCTGATCCGGACAAGATTCCCTATGCCGAGCTCGCGACCCTTCGGGGCATCCGGTGGTGGCTCGTCGTCCCCGCAGCCCTGGCTGCCGGTCTGGTCGCCTGGCGCATCGACGTCCCCCAGCTCGTCCCGGTGTGGGTCGCCGTCGCCGGCATCGGATCCTGGCTGGCCTTCATCGACTGGCACACGCGCTACCTGCCGTTCGTCCTGAACGGGCTGCTCTACGTCGTGGTGCTGGTGCTGGTGCTCGTCGCCGCGGTCTGGGTCGGCGACCGCGACCTGCTGACCCACGCGCTGGTCGGAAACGCGGTGCTCTACGTGATCTACCGGGCCATGTACTGGTTCGCCGGACGGTTCTTCGGCGGCGCGTTCGGCTACGGCGACGTGCGGTTGTCGGCGTCGCTCGGGCTCGCGCTCGGAGCCCTCGGCTTCGCCGAGGCGACAGCCGGCGGGTACGGCGGATTCGTGCTCGGCGGCCTGCTCGCCCCGATCCTGGTCAAGCTCAGCTCGTCGATCGCGACGGATTCGCCTTCGGGCCGTTCATGCTGCTCGGTGCTGTGCTCGGCGCCGCGTTCGGCACCGCGCTCCAGACGTCCTGACGCCTGCGTCTGGCGGCGCGGCCGTCATGGGAGAATCACGGCATGCTTCGTTGGTTGACCGCAGGTGAGTCGCACGGCCCCGCACTCGTCGCCGTGCTGGAGGGCCTGCCCGCTGGGGTGCACGTCACCAGCAAGGACATCCAGGCTGCCCTCGCGCGGCGCCGTCTCGGCTACGGCCGGGGTGCGCGCATGTCGTTCGAGGCCGACGAGCTGGAGGTCATCGGTGGGCTGCGGCACGGTGTGTCCATGGGCAGCCCGGTGGCCCTGCGCATCGGCAACAGCGAGTGGCCCAAGTGGGACCAGGTCATGTCGGCCGATCCGGTCAACCCGGAGGTGCTCGACGGTCTCAAGCGCAACGCGCCGCTGACCCGCCCGCGTCCCGGACACGCGGACCTGGCCGGCATGCAGAAGTACGACTTCGAGGAGGCCCGCCCCGTCCTCGAGCGGGCCAGTGCGCGCGAGACCGCGGCGCGCGTCGCGCTCGGCGAGGTCGCGGCGCAGTTCATCGCCCAGACCACCGGTGCCACGGTGCTCTCGCACGTCGTCGAGCTCGGCACGGTGCGTGCGCCGGCGGGATCCATCCCGGCCCACACCGACGTCGAGGCGCTCGACGCCAACCCGGTGCGCTGCTTCGACGCCGACACGAGCGCCGCTATGGTCGCCGAGATCGACCAGGCCCACAAGGACGGCGACACCCTCGGCGGTGTCGTCGAGGTCGTCGTCGACGGTCTGCCGCCCGGCCTCGGTTCGTACACCCACTGGGACCGTCGACTCGACGGCCGGCTCGCCGCCGCGCTGATGGGCATCCAGGCCATCAAGGGAGTCGAGGTCGGCGACGGCTTCGAGCTGGCCCGCACGCGCGGCTCCCTGGCCCACGACGAGATCGTGCCCAGCGCAGAGGGCATCCGGCGCACGTCGGGCCGCTCCGGCGGCACCGAGGGCGGCATGTCCACCGGTGAGCAGCTGCGGGTCCGAGCGGCGATGAAGCCGATCGCCACGGTTCCGCGCGCGCTGCGGACGATCGACGTCGAGACCGGCCAGGAGGCCACGGCCCACCACCAGCGGTCCGACGTCTGCGCCGTGCCAGCCGCCGGCATCGTCGCCGAGGCCATGGTCGCGCTGGTCGTGGCCGACGCGATCTGCGAGAAGTTCGGCGGCGACTCGGTCGTCGAGACCCGACGCAACGTCGACAGCTACCGCGAGAACCTGAGGTTCGCGTGACCGCACGGCCCGTGGTCGTGCTGGTCGGAGCCCCGGGGGCGGGCAAGACCACCGTGGCCGACGAGCTGGGCAGACGGTGGGGCGTCGCGGTGCGCGACACCGACCATGACATCGAGGCTGCCGCCGGCTCCACGGTGCAGGAGATCTTCGTCGAGCACGGTGAACAGCACTTCCGGGCTCTGGAGGAGCGGGCCGTCTCGGCCGCGCTGGCCGAGCACGACGGCGTGCTGTCGCTCGGCGGCGGAGCCGTGCTCAGCGCTGCCACTCGCGCCACGCTCGCCCGTCACACGGTGGTGTTCCTCGACGTCGGGCTGGGTGCTGCCGCGTCGCGCGTGGGCCTGGGCGCCGGCCGTCCGCTGCTGCTGGGCAACGTCCGCTCGCAGCTCAAGTCCTTGATGGATGCGCGCCGGCCGCTGTACGCCGAGGTCGCGACCCACACGATCGCCACCGACGACCTCGACGCGACCCAGGTCGCGGACGCGATCGACGCGGTGGTCGGAGCACCCCGATGACCCGACGCATCACGATCGCCACGGACCACCCCTACGACGTCGTCGTCGGGAGAGGTGTCCACGCCGGGCTGCGTGACCTCCTCGGGGACCAGGCGGTGCGTGCCGCGATCGTCCATCCGCCGACGATGGCCGAGCGCGCCGCCACCCTGCAGCACGCACTGACCGGCGTGCAGGTGCTGCTCGTCGAGGTGCCCGACGGAGAGGCCGCCAAGTCCGCCGACGTGCTCGCCGGCTGCTGGACGGCGCTGGGCGACGCCGGTTTCACCCGCTCGGACGTGGTCATCGGGCTGGGCGGGGGCGCTTCCACCGATCTGGCCGGATTCGTCGCGGCCACCTGGCTGCGCGGCGTGCGCTTCGTCAACCTGCCCACCACGGTGCTCGGCATGGTCGATGCCGCCGTCGGCGGCAAGACCGGCATCAACACCACCCACGGCAAGAACCTCGTCGGTGCCTTCCACGAGCCGGCCGGCGTGCTGTGCGATCTCGACGTGCTGGTCGACCTGCCGCCGGCCGAGCTGCGCAGCGGCATGGCCGAGGTGCTCAAGTGTGGCTTCATCGCCGACCAGCCCGGAGCCCCGGGAATCCTGGACGTGTTCGAGGCCGATCCCGTCGCGGCCCTCGACCCGACGTCGTCGGTGCTCGCCGACCTCATCGTGCGGGGCATCGAGGTCAAGGCGGGCGCCGTGAGCGGCGACCTGCGGGAGACCGCGGGCAGCTCAGGTGCCGCGTCCGGCATCGGCCGCGAGGCGGTCAACTACGGTCACACCCTCGGACACGCGATCGAGCGGCTCGAGAGCTACTCGGTGCGACACGGCGAGGCGATCAGCATCGGCATGGTCTTCGTGGCCGAGCTGGCGCACCGCACGGGACGCATCGACGCCGCGCTGCTGCAGCGGCACCGATCGGTGCTGGCAGCGGCCGGCCTGCCGACGACCTACGCGGGTGCCGAGTGGGACGACGTGCTCGCCGCGATGCGGTTGGACAAGAAGTCGCGCGGGAACCAGCTGCGCTTCGTCGTGCTCGACTCCCTCGGACACCCCACGGTCCTCGCCGGCCCCGACGAGACGATGCTGCACGACTGCTTCCGTGCGGTGTCGTCCGAGGGCGGCGCCACGTGAGCGTCCAGCAGCGTCGCGAACGCCTCGTCGCCGATCTCGTCGCCAAGGACCTCGCCGGTCTCTTCGTGACCACGCTCGTCAACGTGCGGTACCTCAGCGGCTTCACCGGCTCCAACGCAGCACTGCTCGTGCCGGTCGACGGCGACGCGGTGCTGTTCACCGACGGGCGGTACCGCGATCAAGCTGCTGCCGAGGCTCCTGACCTGGAGGTCGTGGTCGGCCGCGACCTGCTCGGCGGCATGGCCTCGCGGGCGGCTGGCCACCGGTGGGGTGTGGAGACCCACACGCTGAGCGTCGACGATCACCGGCGCCTGGGCGACGCGGCATCGACCGAGCTCGTCGCGGCAGGCTCGCTGGTCGAGCGACTGCGCGAGGTCAAGGACGAGGTCGAGATCGAGGCCCTGCGCCGGGCCTGTCGCGTCTCCACCGATGCGTTGACCTGGCTGTGCACCCAACCCCTGGTGGGGCGCACGGAGCGAGACATCGCCCGCCGACTGGAGTTCCGGATGCTCGACACGGGAGCCGAGGCGATCGCCTTCCCCACCATCGTCGCGGGAGGAGAGAACTCCGCGATCCCGCACCACCAGCCGACCGACCGCGTGGTGGGACCCGGCGAGCTGCTCAAGATCGACTTCGGCGCCCGCGTCGACGGCTACCACGCGGACTGCACCCGCACCGTCGTCATGGGGGCCGCCGACGACTGGCAGCGCGAGATCCATGCCGCCGTGCGCGAGTCGCAGGCAGCAGGAGTCCGGGCCTGTGTCGAGGGTGCCGCGGTGGCCGAGGTCGACCGCGTGGCTCGGGCCTCGCTGGACGCAGCCGGCTGGCTGGACCACTTCACGACCGGCCTCGGGCACGGTGTCGGTCTGCAGATCCACGAGGACCCGTTCGTCGGCGCCGCGCACGCCGGTAGACTCGTCCCTCGCACCGCCCTGACGGTCGAACCCGGCATCTACGTCCCGGGACGTGGGGGAGTGCGTATCGAAGACACCCTCGTCGTCACGAGTGGCACCGGCCAGCCCGAGATCCTCACCCTGATGACCACTGAACTTTTGGAGATTGCCTGATGGCCACCACGAACGACCTGAAGAACGGCATGGTCCTGAACATCGAGAAGCAGCTGTGGGCTGTCATCGAGTTCCAGCACGTGAAGCCGGGCAAGGGCCCCGCCTTCGTCCGTACCAAGCTCAAGAACGTCGAGTCCGGCAAGGTCGTCGACAAGACGTTCAACGCCGGCACCAAGGTCGAGACGGCCACGGTCGACAAGCGCACCATGCAGTACCTGTACAACGACGGCACCAGCTACGTGTTCATGGACACCGCGACGTTCGAGCAGACCGAGGTCTCGCCCGACGTCATGGGTGACGCCGTCGGCTTCCTCCTGGAGAACCAGGAGGCGGTCGTGGCCACCAACGACGGTCGGGTCCTCTACGTCGAGCTGCCGCCCTCAGTCGAGCTGCTGGTCGAGTACACCGAGCCCGGGCTGCAGGGCGACCGCTCCAGCGGCGGCACCAAGCCGGCCACGCTGGAGACGGGCAAGGAGATCCAGGTTCCGCTGTTCATCGTCAACGGCGAGAAGATCAAGGTCGACACCCGAGACGCCAGCTACCAGGGCCGCGTACAGGGCTGATGTCGGCGCGCACCAAGTCGCGCAAGCGCGCGCTCGACGTCCTGTTCGAGTCCGAGCTGCAGGACCTTCCGCTGGGCGGCTCGCTGGCAGAACGCCGGTCGGCCGATCACGAGTACCCCGCCAACGACTATGCGGCGGCACTCGTCGAGGGCGTCGTCGCGCACCACGAGCGACTCGACGAGCTGATCTCCGAGCACGCGGTCGGCTGGACGCTCGACCGCATGCCCGGGGTGGACCGCAACCTGCTGCGCATCGGCGCGTTCGAGATCCTGTTCCGCGACGACGTCCCCGACGCCGTGGCGGTCAGCGAGGCGGTGGACCTGGCAGGCGAGCTGTCGACCGACGAGTCGCCGAAGTTCGTGGCCGGACTGCTCGGCCGGCTCGTCGAGCTCAAGCCGTCGCTGGCCCTGTAGGGCTCCCGCTGGGGTCGCTGCCGCGCGGCACGCCGGCCTCCGACGTGAGATGCGTCGCACGAACTCGCCCCTCGGCGGCGTCATAGTTCGTGCCGCCATCCCTCTCTCTGGATGAAGCCTTCACCCAAGGCGCAACTTTCCAGGGGACGGAAACATGATCACAGAAGAATTCATCGACATGATGGCTCAGAAGTGCCTCATGACCGATGCCGAGCTCGATGCCGCGCTGTACGACCCACAGCCCAAGCGCATCCAGACCGTGAACCTGCACCACCTCGCGCTGGCCGCCAACGACCCGGTCTTCGCCGCCACGATCGAGTCCGCCGACTACATCACGGCCGACGGCTGGCCGATCGTCACGCTCATGCGTTCGCGTGGCATCGCCCCTGATCGCGTCACCGGCTCCGAGCTGGTCGAGCGCATGGTCAGCAGCCGCACCTTCCACGGCATCAAGGTCGCGATCCTGGGCTCGGACCGCAAGGTCGGCGCGAACTTCCGCGGCATGCTGCACAACACCGGCATGCTGGTGGAGTTCCGTGACCATGGACATCGCGACGACTGGGACCCGCGCCGCATCGCGCGTCGTTTGGTGAGCGACGACGTCGAGATGCTGCTGATCGCCGTCACCCCGCCGTTCGGCGATCGCATCGGCGAAGCCATTCGCCGCTGCGGCTACCAGGGCGTGATCGTCAACGTCGGCGGGTCGGTCAACATGATCACCGGCACGGCCCAGATGGCGCCCACCTGGGTGCGCGCCACCAAGACCGAGTGGCTGTACCGACTCCTGCAGGAGCCGCGCCGTCTGTTCCGTCGCTACTTCGTCGAGTGCCTGCCGGTGTTCCTGCGGCACATCGTCCCCACCTACGTGCGTCGCACGAAGCGCACCCTGAAGCCTGTCGAGGCGCCCAGCTATCGCGCGGTGCACAGCCTCGACCACCATCGCGCGGCCTGACGAACCGCCGTTTCTCCCACTGATCGCCACCCCCATCTCCCGGGGGTGGCGATTCGTCGTTCCGGACGCCGAAGGGGGGTCCGATCCCGGCGCGTGCCGCTGCTAGTGTGTCGGTCGAACGACATCCTTTAACGGCCGTCCCGTGAGGCGGAGAAGGAGGTCACTCGTGACGACGCCCGATGGTGCCGACCCGAGTGCAGCGCCCGCCCGCACAGTCCTCGACGAGCAGGACATCTCGCGTGCGTTGACGCGCATCACCCACGAGATCCTCGAACGCAACCGCGACGCCGACGGCCTGGTGATCCTCGGGATCCCCACGCGCGGCGTGCACCTGGCCCGGCGCATCGCCGATCGCATGTCGGCCGTCGAGGGCCGCACGATCACCGCCGGCGCGCTCGACATCACGATGTACCGCGACGACCTGCGGATGAAGCCCGCCCGTGCGCTGGAGCACACCGAGATTCCGGACGACGTCGACGGCAAGGTCGTCGTGCTGGTCGACGACGTGCTGTTCTCGGGACGCACCATCCGCGCCGCCCTCGACGCGCTCAACGACATCGGTCGCCCGCAGGCCGTGCAGCTGGCCGTTCTGATCGACCGAGGCCACCGCCAGCTCCCGATCCGGGCGGACTTCGTGGGCAAGAACCTGCCCACCTCCCTGGCCGAGCTGGTCAAGGTGTCGGTGGCCGAGACCGACGGGTCCGACGCCGTGTCGATCGGGGTGGCGCCGTGATCACGCACCTGCTGAGCGCTGGCGACCTCAACCGGGCCGACGCCGTGCGCATCCTCGACACCGCCGAGGAGCTGCTGGGAGTCGCCAGCCGGCCGATCAAGAAGCTGCCCACGCTGCGTGGACGCACCGTCGTCAACCTGTTCTTCGAGGACTCCACCCGCACCCGCATCTCCTTCGAGGCGGCGGCCAAGCGACTGAGTGCCGACGTGATCAACTTCTCCGCCAAGGGCTCCAGCGTGTCCAAGGGCGAGAGCCTCAAGGACACGGCGCTGACGCTGCAGGCCATGGGTGCCGACGCCGTCATCGTCCGCCACCAGCACTCGGGGGCGCCCCACCGGTTGGCTCACATGCAGTGGACCAACGGAGCGGTCATCAACGCCGGCGACGGCACCCACGAGCACCCCACCCAGGCGCTCCTCGACGCGTTCACCATGCGGCGCCACCTCGCGGTCGACGGCGAGGACGGCCTCGAGGGCAAGCACGTCACGATCGTCGGTGACGTCCTGCACAGCCGTGTGGCCCGCTCCAACGCGCTGCTGCTGCACACCCTGGGTGCGCACGTCACGTTGGTGGCCCCGCCCACCCTGCTCCCGGTGGGTGTCGAGCACTGGCCGGTCGAGACGTCCTACGACCTCGACGCGTCGCTGGAGAAGGCCGACGCCGTCATGATGCTGCGGGTCCAGGCCGAGCGCATGAACGCGTCGTACTTTCCCAGCGCCCGTGAGTACAGCCGCCGGTACGGGCTGGACACTCGCAGGCTGAACCGCCTGCCGGAGCACGCCATCGTCATGCACCCCGGCCCGATGAACCGCGGCATGGAGATCACCGCCGACGTCGCCGACCACGTCCGGTCGGTCATCGTCGAGCAGGTGACCAACGGCGTCGCGGTGCGCATGGCCGTCCTCTACCTGCTCGTCGGTGGCCAGACCGCCGGCGAGCACACCAGCCTCGAAGGAACCGCATGACCGACCTGATCATCCGCCGCGCCTCGATCCTGGGCGCCGAGCCCGCCGACGTCCTGGTGCGTGACGGCGTCATCGCCCGGATCGGCACCGACCTGCCCGACGAGGGTGCGACGCCGATCGACGCCGACGGCCTGATCGCCCTGCCGGGTCTGGTGGACCTGCACACCCACCTGCGCGAGCCCGGTCGCGAGGATGCCGAGACGGTGCTCACCGGATCGCAGGCCGCGGCGCGTGGTGGCTTCACCTGCGTGCACGCCATGGCCAACACCGACCCGGTGGCCGACACCGCGGGTGTCGTCGAGCAGGTCTGGCGCCTCGGGCGAGAGGGCGGCTACTGCGACGTGCAGCCGATCGGCGCCGTGACCGTCGGGCTGGCCGGCGAACGGCTGGCCGAGCTGGGTGCCATGGCCGACTCCGCGGCAGGCGTCCGCGTCTTCTCCGACGACGGCAAGTGCGTCCACGACGCCGTGCTGATGCGTCGGGCCCTGGAGTACGTCAAGGCGTTCGACGGGGTCATCGCCCAGCACGCGCAGGAACCTCGCCTCACCGAGGGTGCCCAGATGAACGAGGGGGTGCTGTCCGGAGAAGCTCGGCCTGGTCGGGTGGCCGGCGGTCGCCGAGGAGGCGATCATCGCCCGCGACGTGCTGCTGGCCGAGCACGTCGGCTCACGCCTGCACGTGTGCCACCTGAGCACCCGCGGGTCGGTCGAGATCGTCCGGTGGGCCAAGAGCCGCGGCATCGACGTCACCGCCGAGGTGACACCGCACCACCTGCTGCTCACCGACGAGCTGGTCCGCAGCTACGACCCGATCTTCAAGGTCAACCCGCCGCTGCGCTCCGACGACGACGTCGCCGCCGTCCGCGAGGGCCTGGCCGACGGCACCATCGACATCGTCGCCACTGATCACGCGCCGCACCCCATGGAGGACAAGGAGTGCGAGTGGTCGGCTGCCGCGTTCGGCATGATCGGCCTCGAGACGGCCCTGTCGGTCGTGCAGCAGACGATGGTCGACACCGGCCTGATCGGCTGGGAGCGGGTTGCTGGGGCGATGTCGGCCATCCCGGCCCGCATCGGACGGGTCAGCGCACACGGTCGACCGATCCAGGTCGGCGAGCCCGCTCACCTGGTGCTGTACGACCCCTCGGCCACCCGCGTGGTGCAGCCCACCGACACCGCGTCGCTGTCGCGCAACACCCCGTACGCCGGTCGCGAGCTGCCCGGTCGCGTCGTCGCCACGATCCTGTCCGGTCGCCCCACGGTCCTCGACGGAGCGCTCGTCGAAGGCGCCCCCGCATGATCAGCGGGGCCCTCGCTGCACGCCGAGGAGGCACGAGCGACCGAGCCGACGCAGGACGCGTCGCTGGTGAACCGCATGCTCGCCAAGGAGGCCGTTTGCGGCCGACTGTGAGGGAGCGAGGCACGAGCGACCGAGGCGACAGCGGGTTGTTCGGGTGTGGTTCGCCTCGGCCTGCGGCCTCACGGTCGCTGCGCTCCCTGGCGAACGGGCCCGCCCGCCGTGGCGCGGAGCTTGTCGTTGGCGAACCGCCTGCTCGCCAAGGAGGCCGTTTGCGGCCGACTGTGAGGGAGCGAGGCACGAGCGACCGAGGCGACGGTGAGTTGTTCGGGTGTGGTTCGCCTCGGCCTGCGGCCTCACGGTCGCTGCGCTCCCTGGCGAACGGGCCTGCCCGCCGTGGCGCGGAGCTTGTCGTTGGCGAACCGCCTGCTCGCCAAGGAGGCCGTTTGCGGCCGACTGTGAGGGAGCGAGGCACGAGCGACCGAGGCGACAGTGAGTTGTTCGGGTGTGGTTCGCCTCGGCCTGCGGCCTCACGGTCGCTGCGCTCCCTGGCGAACGGGCCCGCTCGCCAAGGAGGCCGTTTGCGGCCGACTGTGAGGGAGCGAGGTACGAGCGACCGAGGCGACAGTGAGTTGTTCGGGTGTGGTTCGCCTCGGCCTGCGGCCTCACGGTCGCTGCGCTCCTTGGCGAACGGGCCTGCCCGCCACGGTGAGTTGTTCGGGTGTGGTTCGCCTCGGCCCTCGGGGCCTGCCCGCCGCACCGACACATTCCCTTCCCGGGCCACCGGACTTCAGGAGGTCCACGCATGAGCAACCGCAACTCCACGACCCTGCCTGCCGTCCTGGTGCTGGAGGACGGCCGCGTCTTCCACGGCGAGTCCTACGGCGCGGTCGGGGAGACGATCGCCGAGATCGTGTTCTCCACCGGAATGACCGGCTACCAGGAGACGCTGACCGACCCCTCGTACAAGGGTCAGATCGTCGCGATGACGGCTCCCCACATCGGCAACACCGGCGTCAACGACGAGGACTTCGAGTCCCGCCGCATCTGGGTCGACGGGTACGTCGTCCGCGACCCTGCCCGCGTCCACTCGAGCTGGCGGTCGACCGGCAGCCTCGACGACGCCCTCGAGGCGCAGGGCGTCGTGGGCATCTGCGGCGTCGACACCCGCGCTCTGACGCGCCACCTGCGTGAGCGCGGATCGATGCGGGCGGCAGTGGCGTCGGGCGACTGGCCGGGCGGACGACCCGACGGACACACCATCGACGAGATCCTCGGTCGGGTGCAGGCGGCACCGACCATGACCGGCTCCAGCTTCCTGGCCGACGTCACCACGCCCGAGACCTACGTCGTCCCGGCGGTCGGCGAGAAGCGGTTCACCGTTGCGGCGATCGACCTCGGCATCAAGGGCATGACCCCGCGCCGGATGGCCGAACGGGGCATCGAGGTGCACGTCATGCCGGCCACCGCCACCTTCGACGAGGTGCGAGCGCTGGCCCCCGACGGCGTGTTCATGTCCAACGGCCCGGGCGACCCGGCCACGGCCGACCACGCCGTCGCGGTCGTGCAGGACGTGCTCGAGGCCCGCATCCCGTACTTCGGCATCTGCCTGGGCAACCAGGTGTTCGGACGCGCCCTCGGCCGCGGCACCTACAAGCTGGTCTACGGCCACCGCGGCATCAACCAGCCGGTGCAGGACCTCACGACCGGCAAGGTCGAGGTCACGGCCCACAACCACGGGTTCGCCGTGGATGCCCCGATCGGTGAGGACTTCGAGACGCCGTTCGGTCCGGGCAGGGTCACGCACGTGTGCCTGAACGACCAGGTGGTGGAGGGGCTCGCGCTCCTGGAACGACCCGCCTTCAGCGTGCAGTACCACCCCGAGGCGGCCGCCGGCCCCCACGACGCCGCCTACCTGTTCGACCGATTCGTCCAGCTGATGCAGGACAACCCCGTCACGTCTGGAGCAGATGCCTGATGCCCAAGAGAACTGACATCCAGTCCGTCCTGGTGATCGGGTCCGGCCCGATCGTCATCGGCCAGGCGTGCGAGTTCGACTACTCGGGCACCCAGGCGTGCCGGGTGCTGCAGGAGGAGGGCCTGCGCGTCATCCTGGTCAACTCCAACCCCGCCACGATCATGACCGACCCGGAGTTCGCCGACGCCACCTACGTCGAGCCGATCACGCCGGAGTTCGTCGAGATGGTGATCGCCAAGGAGCGCCCTGACGCTCTGCTGGCCACGCTGGGCGGCCAGACCGCGCTCAACGCCGCCATCGCGCTCGACGAGGCCGGTGTGCTCGACAAGTACGGCGTCGAGCTGATCGGCGCCTCGATCGAGGCGATCCAGAAGGGCGAGAACCGCGAGACCTTCAAGCGGATCGTGGAGGACCTGCCGCCCGAGTGGGGCGCGGAGGTGGCCCGCTCGGTCATCTGCCACACGCTCGAGGAGTGCGTCGCCGGCGTCGAGGAGCTCGGTGGCTACCCGGTCGTGGTCCGGCCGTCCTTCACCATGGGCGGCAGCGGGTCGGGTCTGGCGTACGACCGGGCCGACCTCGACCGCATCGCCGGCTCCGGCCTGGCGCTCAGCCCCACCACCGAGGTGCTCCTCGAGGAGTCGATCCTGGGCTGGAAGGAGTACGAGCTCGAGGTCATGCGCGACACCGCCGACAACGTGGTGATCGTGTGCTCGATCGAGAACTTCGATCCCGTGGGCGTCCACACCGGCGACTCGATCACGGTGGCACCGGCCCTGACACTGACCGACGTCGAGTACCAGAAGCTGCGCAACATCTCGCTGGGCGTCATCCGCGAGGTCGGCGTCGACACCGGCGGCTGCAACATCCAGTTCGCGGTCGACCCGACGACGGGGCGCATCGTGGTGATCGAGATGAACCCGCGCGTCTCGCGCTCCAGCGCGCTGGCGTCGAAGGCCACGGGCTTCCCGATCGCCAAGATCGCGGCCAAGGTCGCGATCGGCTACACCCTCGACGAGATCCCCAACGACATCACGCTCAAGACGCCGGCGTCGTTCGAGCCCACGCTGGACTACGTCGTGGTCAAGGTGCCGCGGTTCGCGTTCGAGAAGTTCCCGGCCGCCGACCCCACGCTGACCACTCACATGAAGTCCGTCGGCGAGGCGATGGCGATCGGCCGCAACTTCACCGAGGCGCTGCAGAAGGCCCTCCGCTCGCTGGAGCGCCCCGAAGCGGTCTTCGACTGGAGCAAGAACTGGGTCGACCTGGACAAGGACGCCCTGCTGACCCAGGTGACCGTCCCGCACGACGGTCGTCTGCGCAAGATCATGGACGCGATCCGTGCCGGCGCCACGCCGGACGAGCTGTTCGAGTCCACCCGCATCGATCCGTGGTTCCTCGACCAGCTGGTGCTGATCAACGAGATCGCCGTCGAGCTGATCGAGGCGCCCCAGCTCTCACCGGCACTGCTGCGTCGCGCGAAGCGGCACGGGTTCTCCGACGTCCAGCTCGGACGCATCCGCGGTCTCACCGAGGAGGTCGTGCGCGGCGTGCGCCACGCGCTGGGGGTGCTGCCGGTGTACAAGACCGTCGACACCTGCGCCGCGGAGTTCGCCGCCACCACGCCGTACCACTACTCCACGTACGACGAGGAGACCGAGGTCGAGCCGCGTGAGCGGCCGGCGGTGATCGTGCTCGGCAGCGGACCCAACCGCATCGGTCAGGGCATCGAGTTCGACTACTCCTGCGTCCACGCCGTCATGGCGCTGTCGCAGGTCGGCTACGAGACGATCATGGTCAACTGCAACCCCGAGACCGTCTCCACGGACTACGACACCTCCGACCGCCTGTACTTCGAGCCGCTGACGCTCGAGGACGTGCTCGAGATCGTGCACGCCGAGCAGCAGGCCGGGCCGGTGGCGGGAGTCATCGTGCAGCTGGGCGGTCAGACCCCACTGGGACTGGCCGCGGGCCTGGAGGCCGCCGGCGTGCCGATCGTGGGCACCCAGCCGTCGGCGATCGATCTCGCCGAGGAGCGCGGCGCCTTCGGACAGGTGCTCGCCTCGGCAGGGCTGGTCGCACCCAAGAGCGGCATGGCCACGACGTTCGACCACGCCAAGCAGATCGCCGACGAGATCGGCTACCCGGTGCTGGTGCGCCCGTCGTACGTGCTCGGTGGCCGCGGCATGGAGATCGTGTACGACGAGGAGACCCTGGCCGACTACATCACCCGGGCCACCGAGATCACGCCCGAACGGCCGGTCCTGGTCGACCGGTTCCTCGACGACGCCATCGAGATCGACGTCGACGCGCTCTTCGACGGCGACGAGCTGTTCCTCGGCGGAGTCATGGAGCACATCGAGGAGGCCGGCGTGCACTCGGGCGACTCGGCCTGCGCGCTGCCGCCCATCACGCTCGGGGATCTGGAGATCGACCGCATCCGCGAGGCCACCGAGGCCATCGCCCGCGGCGTGGGCGTGCTGGGTCTGATCAACATCCAGTTCGCCCTGTCGTCCGACATCCTCTACGTCATCGAGGCCAACCCACGTGCCTCGCGCACCGTGCCGTTCGTGTCCAAGGCGACGGCCACGCCGCTGGCCAAGGCGGCCGCGCGGATCATGCTGGGGGAGTCCATCGCCGACCTCCGGACGGCAGGGTTGCTGCCGGCCACGGGCGACGGGGGCAAGATCGCTGACAACGCGCCCATCGCGGTCAAGGAGGCCGTGATGCCGTTCAACCGCTTCCGCACCTACGAGGGCACCTACGTCGACACTCTCCTCGGTCCGGAGATGCGGTCGACCGGAGAGGTCATGGGCTTCGACACCACGTTCGGCACGGCCTTCGCCAAGAGCCAGGCCGGCGCGCAGAACGGTCTGCCCACGGCGGGCAAGGTGTTCGTCTCGGTGGCCAACCGCGACAAGCGACACATGATCTTCCCGATCAAGCGACTGGCCGACCTCGGCTTCGAGATCCTCGCCACCAGCGGCACGGCGGTGGTGCTGGCGCGCAACGGCGTGAGGACCACCGTGCTGCGCAAGCTGCACGAGGAGCCGCTGGCCGGTCAGACCCGATCGACGATCGTGGACAAGATCAAGCAGCAGGACGTGCAGCTGATCATCAACACGCCGCACGGCATCTCGGCCGGCACCAACGCTCGCATCGACGGCTACGAGATCCGCACGGCCGCCGTCGCCGAGGGCATTCCGTGCATCACCACGGTGCAGGGGCTGGCGGCCGCCGTGCAGGGCATCGAGGCGCTGATCGACGGCAGCATCGGCGTCACCTCGCTGCAGGAGTGGGGATCGCTGGTGACGGCCGGCCGCGAACAGGTCGGGGGAGAGGTCGCGCGATGAGCTTCGGATCGCGGTTCGACGCCGCACGCCGCGCCTACGGCCCGTTGTGCGTCGGCATCGACCCCCACGCCCGGCTGCTGGAGGAGTGGGGTCTGCCCGACAGCGTCGAGGGCGTGGAGCGCTTCGCCGACGCCTGCCTCGAGGCGTTCGCCGGGCAGGTGGGCTTCGTCAAGCCCCAGTCGGCCTTCTTCGAGCGCTTCGGCGCGGCGGGCGTGGCCGTGCTCGAGCGCCTGCTGCAGGGATTTCGCCACACCGGAACGCTCACCGTGCTCGACGTCAAGCGCGGTGACATCGACAGCACCGCAGCGGCCTACGCCGACGCCTACCTCGACGAGGACGCGCCGATGGCTGCGGACGCGATCACCGTCAGCCCGTTCCTCGGGTTCGGGTCGCTCCAGCCGTTCTTCGACGTCGCCGCCAACAACGACGCAGGCGTGTTCGTGCTGGCTCTGACGTCCAACAAGGAGGGGCCGGAGTTCCAGCACGCGCGCACCGACGGCGGAGAGACCGTCGCGGGGTCGGTCCTCGCGCAGCTGCGCTCGATGAACGCCGGTGCGGAGCCGATCGGCTCGTTCGGTGCGGTCGTCGGCGCGACGATCGGCGACGCCGTCGAGGACCTCGACATCAACGGACCCCTGCTGGTGCCGGGGTTCGGGGCGCAGGGCGGCACGGTGCAGGACATCGACCGCCTGTTCGGCTCGGTCCGGCACCAGGTGATCGCCTCGAGCTCGCGCGGAGTCCTGGCCGTCGGACCCGACCCGGCGACACTGCGTGCAGAAGCCGCGCGCACCAACGTCGAACTTGTAGGCTCCTAGGACCCGCAAGGGCTCAGGAGGCCACACCGCATGACCGCACGCCGCCGGATCGTCGCGACCGTCGCGGTCGCGATGCTGCTCGGCTCCACCGCTGCCTGCGGCGGCGAGGAGGACCCCTACTGCGTCGCGGTCAAGGCGCAGCAGTCTGCGCTGGACTCCTTCGGCGCCAAGCGCACCGATGCGGCCTTCGCCGCGTACGCCAAGGCACTCGTGGCGATCAGCAAGGCCGCGCCCTCACCGATCAACGAGCAGTGGGCCAGCCTGGGTCGCGCGACCCAGGGCGTGGTCACGGCGCACGAGGACGTCGGGTTCGCCCTCGAGGACATGGGCGACGAGAAGAAGCGCACGGCGCTCAGCGCCGGCGACGTCGAGATCCTCAACAAGGCCTACAAGCGGTTCAACGGCACCACGTCGCAGCGCAAGGCCGTGGTGGCCGACGTCAAGAAGACCTGCGACATCGAGCTGAAGTGAGAACGAGGTGAGGACATGGCACTCCCGAAGCTGACTCCTGAGCAGCGTGAAGCGGCTCTGGCCAAGGCAGCCGCGGCCCGTCAGGTGCGCGCAGAGGTCAAGAACCGGCTCAAGCACTCCGGTGCCACGCTGGGCGAGGTGATCGCGGAGGCGCGGGCCAACGAGATCGTCGCCAAGCTCAAGGTCGTCGACCTGCTGCGCTCCATGCCCGGCGTGGGCGCGGTCAAGGCCCAGGAGATCATGGACCGCATCGGCATCGCCGACAGTCGACGGCTGCGCGGGCTGGGCGCCAACCAGGTCAAGGCGCTGCTCGACGAGTTCAACAAGCCGCGTGGCTGAGGGCCACCAGGCCCGTTCGCGTCTGGTGGTGCTGGCCGGTCCCACTGCCGTGGGCAAGGGGACCGTCGCCGCCTGCGTGCGGCGTGACCACCCGGAGATCTGGATCTCGGTGTCGGTCACCACCCGGCGCCCACGGCCCGGCGAGGTCGACGGGGTGCACTACCACTTCATCGACGACGCCGAGTTCGACCGGCTGGTCGCCACCGGTGGCCTGCTCGAGTGGGCCGTCGTCCACGGCCGTGCGCGCTACGGCACGCCACGCGCCGCCGTCGAGGAGCAGCTGGAGGCGGGACGGCCGGCTCTGCTGGAGATCGACCTGCAGGGCGCCCGGCAGGTGCGCGAGACCATGCCCGACGCCCTGATGTGCTTCCTCGCTCCGCCCAGCTGGGACGAGCTGACCCGTCGTCTGGTCGGCCGCGGCACCGAGACGGCCGAGGAGCGCGAGCGCCGGCTGGAGACGGCGCGGGTCGAGATGGAGGCGGCGTCGGAGTTCGACGTGACCATCGTGAACACAGATGTCGAGACCGCCTGTGCGGAGTTGGTAGACTTGTTCGGTGCTGGCCGCGACCCGGCCGGTTCCTGAACTGTCCTGAAGCACCCGAAATCCCCAGAAAACTGCGAGGCTCCCTTGTCAACCACGCGCTCAGTCGCCGAAGGCATCACCAACCCGCCGCTCGACGACCTGCTCGAGAAGGCCGACAGCAAGTACAAGCTGGTGCTCTACAGCGCTCAGCGCGCTCGTCAGATCAACGCGTACTACTCCCAGCTCGGCGAGGGCCTGCTGGAGTACGTCGGCCCGCTGCTCGAGACCGGCGTGCAGGAGAAGCCCCTGTCCATCGCGCTGCGCGAGATCAACGCCGACCTGCTGACGGTCGAGGACATCGACCCGACGGCCACCACCGAGGCCTGACCCACTCCCGCTCCGGGAGGCGCTCATGAGCCAGATCGTCCTGGGCGTGTCCGGAGGCATCGCCTCCTACAAGGCCGCCGAGCTGCTGCGGCTGTTCACCGAGAACGGGCACGACGTCCGGGTGGTTCCGACCCGTTCGTCGCTGAACTTCGTCGGCGCTGCCACGTGGGAGGCACTGTCCGGCCACCCCGCGCAGTCCGAGGTGTTCGAGCACGTCGACGAGGTCGCCCACGTCCGCATCGGCCGTGAGGCAGACCTGGTGCTGGTGGTCCCCGCCACGGCCAACCTGCTCGCCAAGGCGGCAGCCGGCATCGCCGACGACCTGCTCACCTCCACGCTGCTCACGGCGCACTGTCCGGTGGTGTTCGCACCGGCCATGCACACCGAGATGTGGGAGCACGCCGCCACGTCGCAGAACGTCCGCACGCTGCGCGAACGCGGCTGCGTGGTCATCGAACCGGCCGTCGGTCGGCTCACGGGCGTCGACACCGGCAAGGGTCGGCTGCCCGATCCCGAACAGATCTACGCGGCTGCGCTGCGGGTGCTCGACCCACGACCCGGTGATCTCGCGGGCCGACGCGTCGTGGTGTCGGCCGGTGGCACCCGCGAGTACCTCGATCCGGTGCGATTCCTCGGCAACCGGTCGTCGGGTCGCCAGGGCTACGCGCTGGCCGAGGCCGCCGTGGCCCGTGGCGCAGACGTCACCCTCGTGTCGGCGAACGTGTCGCTCCAGGCGCCCGCCGGGGTGGAGGTCGTGCCCGTGGTGAGCACCGAGGACCTGCGCCAGGCCGTGCTGGCGGCGTCGGCCGACGCCGACGCGGTCGTCATGGCTGCGGCACCCGCCGACTTCCGCCCGGCCGAGTTCGTCGACGCCAAGATCAAGAAGTCCCCAGACGGCATCGCGCCGCAGATCTCGTTGGTCGAGAACCCCGACGTCCTCGCCGAGCTGGTGCGCCATCGGGGCTCGGCTGCCGGCCCGGTCATCGCCGGGTTCGCGGCCGAGACCGGCGATGCGACCGCGTCCGTGCTCGACCACGCCCGCGCCAAGCTGCAGCGCAAGGGCTGCGACCTGCTGGTCGTCAACGACGTCAGTGGAGGACAGGTGTTCGGGAGCCCCGACAACCAGGCGGTGATCCTCTCGTCGGACGGGTCGGCGTCGGAGGTTCCGCTCGGTCCCAAGCTCGACCTCGCCCACGCCATCTGGGATGCGGTGGTCCAACGGATGGACTCCGGAACCGACCTGCCTCCCGGTCGTTAGACTCCCCAGAGCCCATCAACACAGGAGAACAAGTGAGCCGTCTCTTCACGTCCGAGTCCGTCACCGAGGGACACCCGGACAAGATCGCCGACCAGATCAGCGACAGCGTCCTCGACGCGCTGCTGGCCCAGGACCCCAAGAGCCGTGTCGCGTGCGAGACGTTCGTGACCACCGGCATGGTGCTCGTCGGCGGTGAGGTCACCACCGAGGCCTACGTCGACATCGCCCGCATCGCACGTGACCGGGTGCTGGAGATCGGTTACGACTCCTCCACCAAGGGGTTCGACGGTGAGTCCTGCGCCGTGCAGGTCACCCTCGATGCGCAGAGCCCGGACATCGCGCAGGGCGTCGACTCGGCGTTCGAGAACCGCGCCTCCGGCTCGGCCGACCCGCTGGACCTGCAGGGTGCCGGCGACCAGGGCCTGATGTTCGGCTACGCGTGCGACGAGACGCCCGAGCTCATGCCGCTGCCGATCACCATCGCGCACCGCCTCGCCCAGCAGCTGACCAAGGTCCGCAAGGACGGCACGCTGCCGTACCTGCGTCCTGACGGCAAGACCCAGGTCACGGTGGAGTACGACGACGAGGGCAAGCCCGTGCGGGTCGAGGCCATCGTCATCTCCACCCAGCACGAGGAGGGCATCGACCTGGAGAACCAGCTGCCCCAGGACCTGAAGAAGCACGTCATCGACGCGGTCCTGTCGCAGTACGACATCGACGCCTCGGGTGCCAAGCTGCACATCAACCCCACGGGCAAGTTCGTCATCGGCGGGCCCATGGGCGATGCCGGCCTCACCGGCCGCAAGATCATCGTCGACACCTACGGCGGCTACGCCCGCCACGGTGGCGGTGCCTTCTCCGGCAAGGACCCGAGCAAGGTCGACCGCTCGGCCGCCTACGCCATGCGATGGGTCGCCAAGACCATCGTCGCGGCCGGTCTGGCCACCCAGGCCGAGGTGCAGGTGGCGTACGCCATCGGCGTCGCGCACCCGGTGGGCTTCTACGTGGACACGTTCGGCACCAGCACCGTGCCCAACGAGAAGATCCGCGAGGCCGTGCTGGAGGTCTTCGACCTGCGCCCCGGCGCCATCGTCCGTGACCTGGACCTGCTGCGTCCCATCTACGCGCAGACCGCCGCGTACGGCCACTTCGGCCGCGACGGCCTGCCGTGGGAGGACACCAGCCGCGCCGACGCGCTCAAGGCTGCCGCCGGCGCCTGAGAGATCACGCCAGAACGCCCTCACCCGAACCGGGTGGGGGCGTTCTGCGTGGATGGGGAGCGCTCAGCCCTCCGCGAGCACGCCGTCGATCTGGCCCATGGCCTCGCGCAGACCCTCCTCCATGCCCATCGAGAGCACCTGCTCCAGCGCCTCGGTGGAGGCATAGGACGACACGGTGGTCATCGTCGTGCGCCCGCCCGTCTCGGCGAAGGTGAACACGAAGTGCGAGGCCGGCATGTCCTCCAGCGGCTCGCCGTCAGCGTCGGCGAAGTAGTCGTCGGCCGCGAACGAACGTCCCGGATCGACCGCCGTGACACGCCACAGGCCGTGGAACTTCTCGCCCTCGGGGGAGGTCATGTAGTAGCGCACGACGCCACCGGGCCTCAGGTCGTGCTCGACGACGGTGGCGGGGTGCGACGGCGGTCCCCAGATGCGCTCGAGCTTGCGGGGGTCGGCGTACAGGTCCCACACCCGGTCCTGCGGGTGGTCGAACGTCGCGGTGACGGTCAGGGTGCGGTTCTCGAGGTCCTTGTCGATCTTCAGGTCCATCTCATGCTCCTTCGGTGGTGGGTGTGTCGTTCGGTGTGGCGTCCAGCAGGTCCGACATGCGCTGGACGCGGCCCTCCCAGGCCTCGGCCAGCTGGTCGAGCGCTCGGCGGGCGCGCTGGACCGTCTCGGGCTCGGAGCGCACGAGCAGCTCCCTTCCTCGGCGGTGCTTGGTCACGAGGCCGACCTTCTCCAGCACGGCGACGTGCTTCTGCACGGCAGCGAAGCTCATGGGGTAGGCCTCCGCGATGCGGCTCACCGACAGCTCGCCCTCGACGGTGCGGCGCACGATGTCACGGCGCGTCGCATCGGCCAGGGCGTGGAACAACCGGTCCACCTCGGCATCGCCGATCTGCTGTAATACAACCATAAGGTTGTAGGTTAGTGATCGGGGGATCTGTTGGCAAGCGGCACGCGGCACGTCGCTGGCGACTGGTAGAAACACCCACGTGAGCGACGCGAGCGATGCCGGGGGGACCGACGAGCAGCTGGAGCTGATCCCGTCGCCGGCTCCGCGTCGGACCCGTCGGCCCAAGCCGGTTCCGGAGACTGCCACGGACCTGCCCGTGGCCCGCGTGGCCGTCGACACCGGACTGGCTCATCTCGACCGGTACTTCGACTACCTCGTCCCGGCCGACCTGCACGACCAGGCGGTGGTCGGGTGCCGGGTCAAGGTGCGATTCGCCGGTCAGCTCGTCGACGGGTTCCTCGTCGACCGGGTCGCCGAGTCCGACCACGAGGGGCGGCTCGCACTCCTGGCCAAGGTCGTCTCGCCCGAGCCCGTGCTCAGCCCGGACGTGCTCGCTCTGGCCCGCGAGGTCGCCGACCGCTACGCCGGCACGCTCGGCGACGTCCTGCGGCTCGCCGTTCCCCCGCGCCACGCCCGGGCCGAGCGGAGCACGCGTGAGCCGGCCCGCGTCCCGGGGAAGGCCGATCCCTCGGTGTGGTCCGACCTGGCAGGCGGTCCCGAGCTGGTCGCGTCGCTGGCGGCAGGGGAGAGTCCGCGCCGCTGGTGGAACGCGCTGCCGGGCACCGATCCCGCTGCGCTGGTGGCGCAGGCCGTGCTCGCCACCGTCTCCAGCGGACGCGGCGCCATCGTGTGCGTGCCCGACCAGCGCGACGTCGAACGGTGGCGCACCGTGTTCGCGACGGTGCTCGGCGACGACGGGTTCGTCGTGCTCACCGCCGGGCAGGAACCGGCCGAGCGGTGGCGATCGTTCCTGGCGGCGTCGCGTGGCGCGGTCACTGTGGTGCTCGGAACCCGCGCAGCCGCCTACGCGCCCGTCGCCGATCTCGGCCTGCTCGCGCTGTGGGACGACGGCGACGACCTGTTCGAGGAGCCGCGTGCGCCCTATCCGCACACGCGTGAGGTCATGCTCCTGCGCGCCTCGCGCGAGGGTTCGGGCCTGCTGGTGGGCGGGTATGCGCGCACGGCCGAGGGCCAGTCGTTGGTGTCGTCGGGCTGGTGCGGGGAGATCGTCGCCGAGCAGGCCGTCCGTCGTGCTCGCTGGCCTCGCGTCACGCTCACCGACGGCAGCATCGACGGCGCGGCTCCCGTGCGGCTGCCCGGGCCGGTGTTCGCCGAGGTCAGAGCAGCCGACGGCCCCGTGCTCGTCCAGGTGCCGCGCCGCGGCTACCGCACCTCACTGTCGTGCCAGCGGTGTCGTGCCTCGGCTCGGTGCTCGGCCTGCGAGGGTGCGCTGGTGCAGACGTCCGCCGGCGCCGCCCCGGTGTGTCGCTGGTGCGGAACGGTGGCCGACCCGTGGTCGTGCCGCGAGTGCGGCGGCACCGTGCTGCGGGCACCCACCGTGGGGCAGCTGCGCACCGCCGAGGAGTTCGGGCGCGCCTTCGGTGACCACCAGGTCGTCACCAGCGGCGGCTCGCACGTGCTCGACGAGGCACCCGAGGGCCGCACGATCGTGCTCTCCACCCCGGGTGCCGAACCACCGGTGCCCGGTGGCTATCGACTGGTCGTGCTGCTCGACACCTGGCTGATGCTGGGTCGCGACGACGTCCGCGTGGTCGAGGAGTCGCACCGGCGGTGGTTCAACGCGCTGGCGCTCGCCCGGCCCGGAGCCCACGCGGTGGTCATCGGCGATCCCTCCCATCTGCAGGCGCTCGTGCGTGCCGACCCGGTCGGTCTGGCCGAGCGGGAGCTCGCCGATCGCGCCGAGACCCACCTGCCTCCGGTCGCCCGGCTGGCCGCAGTGGAGGCCGACGCCGACGTGCTGGCCGCCCTGGTCGACCGTCCGTGGCCCGACCCCACCGAGGTCCTCGGGCCCGTGCCGCTCGACCCCCGCGATCCCCGGTCCGCCGAGCGACTGATCCTGCGCACCCCCCGCCGCCACGGCGCCGCACTCTCCGCTGCGCTGCAGCAGGTCGCCGCCGAGCGCAGCGCGGCCAAGCTCCCGGGACTTCGCATCCAGGTCGACCCCACGCGTCTGTGAGGGGTCGGTTTACCAGGAGACCCAGGTAAACCGTCACTCCTCCCGGGAAATTCACCCGGAGGAGTGACGGGTTGCCCGGGGGAGTCGGGGCGGTCGTCGCCGACACCTAGACTCGGGCGAGTGAAACTCGTCTTCGCCGGTACTCCTGACGTGGCGGTCCCGAGCCTCGAGGCACTGGTCGCGAGTCGTCACGAGGTGGCAGCCGTCATCACGCGCCCGGACGCAGCTGCCGGCCGTGGTCGCACCCTGCGACCCTCTCCGGTGGCCGAAGCGGCGAGGGCGCACGGCATCGAGGTGCTCACGCCCGCCAAGGCATCGGACCCCGACTTCCTGGCCCGACTCCGTGAGATCGGTCCCGCCTGCATCCCGATCGTCGCCTACGGCGCCCTGATCCGACGCGAGGCACTCGACATCCCCGAGCTCGGGTGGGTCAACCTGCACTTCTCGGTCCTGCCGTCCTGGCGCGGCGCCGCCCCGGTGCAGCGCGCCATCATGGCCGGCGACGAGATCACCGGCGCCACCGTGTTCTCGCTGGTCGAGGCGCTGGATGCCGGTCCCGTGCTGGGCACGATCACCGAGCGCATCCGCACCGAGGACACCGCCGCGACCCTGCTGGAACGTCTTGCCGACCTCGGCAGCCACCTGCTCACCGACGTGATCGACCACATCGAGGACGGCGACATCGGGGCCGTCCCGCAGCCGGAGGAGAACATCTCCTACGCCCACAAGCTCACCACCGACGACGGTCGCATCGACTGGAGTCGTCCGGCCTTCGCGATCGACCGCCAGATCCGCGGGTGCACGCCCGCACCCGGTGCCTGGACGACCCTCGACGGCGAGCGTCTCAAGATCGGTCCGGCGACGATCGCAGATGACTCCACGCTGGACGCCGGGCACGTCAGCATCGGCAAGCGCGAGGTGCGGGTCGGCACCGCCACCACCGATCTCGTGCTCGGCCAGGTGCAGGCCACGGGAAAGAAGCAGATGGCGGCCGCCGACTGGGGTCGCGGGCTCGGCGGCACCACTGCCGCGGTGTTCGCATGACCGATCCGGTCAGATCGATCGCGTTCGCGGTGCTGCGTGCGGTCGACGAGCGCGACGCCTACGTCAACCTCGTGCTCCCGACGATGTTGGCCGAGCACCACGTCGACGGTCGCGACGCCGCGTTCGCCACCGAGCTCGTGCACGGCAGCATCCGCCGCCGCGGCACCTACGACGCGATCATCGACCGCGTCGCCAGCAAGGGCATCGGCTCCATCAACGCGCCGGTGCTCGATGCCCTGCGCCTCGGAACCCACCAGCTGCTGAGCATGCGGGTGCCACCGCACGCTGCGGTCTCCACGTCGGTCGACGTCGTGCGCCGCGAGATCGGCCACAAGCCGGTCGCCTTCGCCAACGCGCTGCTGCGCAAGATCGGTCAGAAGGACCTGGAGGGCTGGATCGAGGCGGTCACCGAGGGTGCCGACGCCGACGACGCGCGAGCCGTCCGGCACTCCCATCCTCGGTGGATCGTCGAGGCGCTGCGCGAGGCGCTCGGCGGTCACGCCACGCAGATCGACAAGCTGCTCGTCGCCAACAACGAACCCCCCAAGGTCACGCTCGTCGCACGCCCCGGCTTGATCGATCCGGCCGATCTTCCCGGCGTACCGGGCTTGCTGTCGCCCTACGCCCGCATCCTCGACGCAGGGCTGCCGGGCGACATCGAGGCGGTGCGTGATGCGCGCGCGGGCGTGCAGGACGAAGGGTCGCAGCTGGTGGCCATCGCTGCTGCCGACGCTGTCGTCGACGGCTCCGACGCTCGCTGGCTCGACCTGTGCGCCGGGCCGGGAGGCAAGGCGGCGTTGTGGGGTGCGATCGCCGCGCAGCGCGGTGCCACGCTGGTCGCCAACGAGGTGCAGCAGCATCGGGCCGTGCTGGTCAGCAAGGGAGTCCGACGACTCGACAATGTCGAGGTGACCGTGCACGACGGCCGGGAGGGGCCGTGGGAACCCGCGTCGTTCGATCGTGTGCTCGTCGACGCGCCGTGCACGGGCCTGGGTGCGTTGCGGCGACGTCCGGAGTCGCGCTGGCGCCGCCAGCCGTCCGACCTCGACCAGCTGGTCCCGCTGCAGGAGGCGCTGCTGACGCGTGCCCTCGAGCTGGTGCGCCCCGGGGGAGTCGTGGCGTACGCCACCTGCTCGCCGCACCTGCGTGAGACCACGGGCGTCGTGGCAGCCGTCACCGCCGGTCGCGACGACGTGACGGTCGAGTCGACCCAGCAGTGGTGGCCCCACGTCGACGGCACCGACGCCATGTTCGTCGCGGTGCTCCGGAGGACCCCCGCCTAGGCTGGATCCATGCAGAAGCGGCGTCACGACGGACCACCTCGGGGGTACACGTGGCACCCGCTGGTCGCTGAGGTCGAGCGTGAGCTGTCCTCGGTGGCGTCCGAAACCGCATGGCCTCCGCCGGTTCTCGGTCTCGTTGCGGGCCACGCGGTGTGGTTCTGCCCCTGCTCCGGCGACGGCAACGGCGATGACGACGCAGCGACGTGGGAGCCGACATGGTTGGTGTTCACCGATGGGGCCGATGGCGCCGGGTGGTGTCGCGTGCCTGACCACGAGGATGTGGCTGATCATCTGCAGGGTTGGCGGGTGGCGGGAGATCACGTGGCCCTCACCCAGGTCCTCGGCTGGGTCCGGGGCGAGGTCGAGGCCTTCGATGCCGGCACCTTCGACGGGCTGCGGAGTCAGGACGCGGAAGCGGCGGCGAACGAAGTGCGCCGGCGCCTGAGTCTGCCCGGGTGATCCGAAGCGATAGCACTACGATCGTCGCGTGGGCATCCAGATCTCGCCGAGCATGTTGTCGTCGGACTTCGCGAACCTCGAGGCCGAGGCGGCCCGCATCGCGAGTGCCGACTGGTTGCACATGGACGTCATGGACAACCACTTCGTCCCCAACCTCACTCTCGGCGCACCCGTGATCGAGGCGCTGTCCAGGCTGGCGAAGCAGCCGATCGACGCGCACCTGATGATCGAGGACCCCGACCGCTGGGCGCCTGCGTTCGTCGAGGCCGGCGCCGGCAGCATCACGTTCCACGTCGAGGCGGCCGCCGCACCGGTCCGACTGGCCCGCGAGATCCGCGCCCAGGGCGCCCGCGCGTCCATGGCGCTCAAGCCGGCCACGCCCATCGAGCCCTACGAGGACCTGCTGCCCGAGCTCGACATGGTGCTGATCATGACGGTCGAGCCCGGGTTCGGCGGTCAGAAGTTCCTCGACATCTGTCTGCCCAAGATCGAGCGCGCGCGCCGCCTGATCGACCGCCACGGCGGTGACATCTGGCTGCAGGTCGACGGCGGCGTGTCCGCCGACACCATCGAACGCTGCGCTGCCGCCGGGGCCGACGTCTTCGTGGCCGGCTCCGCGGTCTTCGGCGCGGACGATCCCGACGCGATGATCGCCACCCTGCGCGAACTTGCCGAAGGTCACACCACCCGCGCCGTGTGACGCGGGTACACTCGGGGTATACGAGCTAGTGCTCGCGTGCTCCGGGGTCGGTGCAATTCCGAACCGGCGGTGACAGTCCGCGACCCGCGGTCCCACTTCGGTGAGGCCCGGTTGAGCCGGTGGAATTCCGGCGCCGACGGTGAAAGTCCGGATGAGAGGCGCACGCAGGTGACGCGGTGGACGTGTCACCTGTCCCCGGGTCGCGCGTGCCGCGACACCGGGAGGACAGATGGCCAGCGACATCGAGATCGACGCGATGCGCCGTGCCCTCGATGCCGCCCGCGCCCAGGGCAACGCCCTGCCGAATCCCACGGTCGGCTGCGTGCTGCTGGCACCCGACGGTCGTGAGATCGCCCGCGGGGCGACCGTGCGCCGTGGCCCCCACGCCGAGATCGTCGCCCTGCGCCAGGCAGGCGCCGGTGCCAGGGGTGCCACCGCCGTCGTCACCCTCGAGCCGTGCGACCACACAGGCCGCACCGGCCCGTGCTCGCGCGCGCTGATCGACGCAGGTGTTGCCCGGGTGGTGTTCTCCCAGAGCGACCCGAATCCGGTGGCGTCCGGGGGAGGGGCGACGCTGGCGGCCGCAGGAGTCTCCGTCGAGTCCGGCGTGCTGATCGACGAGACCGCGGGGCTCAACGCCGCGTGGATGTTCGCGATGATCCATGGCCGCCCCTTCGTCACGTGGAAGTACGCCGCCACCCTCGACGGCCTCAGCGCCGCACCCGACGGCACGAGCCAGTGGATCACCGGGGTCGAGGCGCGGCGTGACGTGCACCGGCTCCGCGCGAGCACCGACGCGATCGTGGTCGGCACGGGCACCGTGCTCGCCGACGACCCCCGCCTCACCGTCCGCGACGACCAGGATCAGCCGTACCCGCCCGACGAGCAGCCCCTGCGCGTCGTGGTCGGGGACTCACCGATCCCGACCGCCTCGCGCGTGCTCGACGGTGACGCGCCGTCGGTCGTCATCCCGTCCCACGATCCGGCAGCCGTTCTCGCCGAGCTCGCCGAGCGAGAGATCCGGCACGTGTGGCTGGAGGGAGGGCCCCGTCTGGCCGGAGCCTTCTGGGACGCCGGTCTGATCGACCGGGTCATCGGCTACCTCGCACCGACGATGCTCGGCGCCGGCCGGCCAGCCCTCGCGGGTGCGGCCACCACCCTGGCGGACCGCCGCGACATCGACATCACCGAGCTGACCTTCGTCGGCCCTGACATCCGCATCATCGGCGCGCCGGCTCCGGTTGCGGCCACACGAGAGGATTCCGCCTGATGTTCACCGGACTGGTCGAGGAGAAGGGAGTCGTGACGGCGATCGAGCCGCTCGGCGATGCTGTGCGGCTCACGATCCGCGGCCCCGTCGTCACCTCTGACGCCGAGCACGGCTCCTCGATCGCGGTCAACGGCTGCTGCCTGACCGTGATGGCGCAGGGCGACGACGCGTTCAGTGCCGACGTGATGGCCGAGTCGCTCGACAAGACGTCACTCGGCGACCTGTCGGTCGGCGACGAGGTCAACCTGGAGCGCGCCATGGCGGTCGGCCAGCGCCTCGGCGGCCACATCGTGCAGGGACACGTCGACGGCACCGGCCGGCTCATCGACATCGCGCCCAGCGAGCACTGGACCGTCCTGCGCTTCGAGCTGCCCGACGACCTGGCCCGGTACCTGGCCGCCAAGGGCTCCATCACCGTCGACGGAACGTCGCTGACCGTCGTCGAGATCCACGACCGCACCACCGAGAGCCCGTCGTGGTTCTCGGTGTCCCTGATCCCCACCACCCTCGCCGACACCACGCTGGGCGCTCTCGCCCCGGGAGACCGGGTCAACCTCGAGGTCGACATCCTCGCCAAGCATCTCGAGCGCCTCATCGCCCGCCAAGGAGACACCCATGAGTGACCACGAGCCGACCCACGCAGGCGTTCGCCTCGACAGCATCGAGCAGGCCATCGCCGACATCAGAGACGGCAAGGCGATCGTGGTCGTCGACGACGAGGGCCGCGAGAACGAGGGCGACATCATCTTCGCCGCGAGCAAGGCCACGCCTGCGCTGATGGCGTTCCTGGTGCGGTACTCCAGCGGGCTGGTGTGCGCGCCGACCACGGGCGAGATCCTCGATCGGCTCGCGATCCCGCTGATGACACCGCACAACCGCGAGATGATGCGCACCGCGTACACGGTCTCGATCGACGCCCGTGACGGCATCACCACCGGCATCTCGGCCTCCGACCGCGCCAAGACCTGCCGGGTGCTGGCCGACTCGGCCACCGAGCCGTTCGAGCTGAACCAGCCGGGCCACATCATCCCGCTGCGCGCGAAGCCCGGGGGAGTGCTGGAGCGTGCCGGCCACACCGAGGCGGCCGTCGACTTCACCCGTCTGGCCGGACTGACGCCGGCCGGCGTGATCGGCGAGGTCCTGCACGACGACGGCACCCTGATGCGCGCTCCTGCGCTGCGCGAGTTCTGCGACGAGCACGGTCTGTCGCTGGTCTCGATCGAGGACCTGCAGATCTACCTGCGCCTCCACGAGTCGCAGACCGAGCTGCTCGCCACCACCCGACTGCCCACGGAGTTCGGCGAGTTCACGGCGCACGGCTTCCGCGACCGCATCGACGGTGCGGAGCACATCGCGCTCGTGTACGGCGACGGCATCGGAGCGGACGGGGGCACCGAGGACGTGCTGACCCGCATCCACTCCGAGTGCCTGACCGGTGACGTGTTCGGATCGCGCCGGTGCGACTGCGGACCGCAGCTCGAGCTGTCGATGACCGAGATCACCCAGCACGGGTCGGGTGTGGTGGTCTACCTCCGCGGTCACGAGGGCCGTGGCATCGGGCTGCTGCACAAGCTGCAGGCCTACGCGCTGCAGGACTCCGGCACCGACACCGTCGATGCCAACCTCGAGCTTCGGCTTCGGCGAGGACGAGCGTGACTACGCCGCCGGCGCGCAGATCCTGCGTGCCCTCGGCATCACGTCCGTGCGCCTGCTCACCAACAACCCGGACAAGACCACCGCGCTGGAGGCCTATGGCGTCAAGGTGAGTGAGCGTCTGCCGCTGCTGATCGAGCCCAACCCCGACAGCCTGCGCTACCTGCAGACCAAGGCCGAGCGCATGGGTCACGACCTGCCCGGGCTCGACCTGTCACACCCCGCATCCGAAGGAGATCCCGCATGAGCGGCGCCGGAGCACCCGACCTGCACGTGGACGCCAGCGGAGCGACCGTCGTCATCGTCGCGTCGTCGTGGCACACCGAGGTGATGGACGGCCTGATCGCCGGTGCGCAGGCGGCGCTGGCCGACGCAGGCGTCACCGACGCCGAGCTGGTGCGTGCGCCGGGCTCGTTCGAGCTGCCGATCCTGTGCCAGGCGGCGGCCCGTGGCGGAGCCGACGCCGTCATCGCGCTCGGCGTCATCATCCGCGGGGGGACGCCGCACTTCGAGTACGTGTCGGCCGCGGCCACCGACGGCCTGACCCGGGTCGCGCTCGACACCGGTGTCCCGGTCGGATTCGGCCTGCTCACCTGCGACACCGACGAGCAGGCGCTCGACCGGGCCGGTCTGCCGGGCTCTCGCGAGGACAAGGGCCGCGAAGCCGTCGAAGCCGCCCTAGCCACCTGGTCCCTGCTGGCCTCGAGTTCGCGCTGAGCCTGACGTTCTGACCTCGACACGCTGGCGTGTCTGGTCCAAACGTCAGGCTCACGGTGTCCCGCGGGCCACCGCGGCCGCACAGTCCGGGGGCCGCCGATAGACTGCGGCACGATGAAGACCTTCGACGACCTGTTCGCGGAGCTCGCCGAGAAGGCGAGCAGCCGCCCCGAGGGCTCGCGCACCGTCGCCGAGCTCGAACGCCGGTGTGCACGCCATCGGCAAGAAGCTGGTCGAGGAGGCCGCCGAGTCGTGGATGGCCGCCGAGCACGAGGGCCCCGAGCGCACCGCCGAAGAGCTCAGCCAGCTGCTGTACCACGCGCAGGTCATGATGATCGCGGCCGGAATCTCCCTGGACGACGTCTACGCCCATCTGTGACGAGTCGGCTGCTGCCTGAACGCCCCATGCGCCCAGCACCCGCCGACTCGTGCCCCGATCTCGTCACACAGACTCGCCAGCCACAGATCCACGAGGACCCACCATGTTGAAGATCGCCGTTCCGAACAAGGGCGCGCTCGCCGACGCCGCCGCTCTCATGCTCAGCGAGGCCGGCTACCGGCAGCGCCGCAACCCCAAGGACCTGGTCACCCTCGACCCCGACAACGAGGTCGAGTTCTTCTACCTGCGTCCTCGTGACATCGCGATCTACGTCGGCGAGGGCACGCTCGACGTCGGCGTCACCGGCCGTGACCTGCTGCTGGACTCCGGGGCGCACGCCGCCGAGAACATCGCGCTGGGATTCGGCGCGTCGACGTTCCGGTTCGCGGCGCCCACGGGCTCGATGACGCAGGTCGCCGACCTCGCCGGTCGCCGTATCGCCACGTCCTACCCCGGCATCGTGCGCGCCTTCCTGGCCGAGCGCGGCATCGAGGCCGACGTCGTGCGGCTCGACGGAGCGGTCGAGTCATCGGTGCGGCTCGGCGTGGCCGACGCCATCGCCGACGTGGTCGAGACCGGCAGCACGCTGCGTCAGGCCGACCTCGAGGTCTTCGGCGACCCGTTGCTGTCGTCCGAGGCGGTCCTCATCACGCGGAAGGACTCGGCGCTGCCGGCCGGTTTCGACGTGTTCAAGCGGCGCCTGGACAGCGTCATCGTGGCGCGCACCTACGTGATGATGGACTACGACATCCGTGAGGACGCCGTCGAGCAGGCCATCGAGCTGACGCCCGGCATCGAGTCGCCCACCGTCTCGCCGCTGCATCGCGACGGCTGGGTCGCGGTGCGGTCGATGGTGCCGCGCGACTCCGCCCAGAAGATCATGGACGGCCTGTACGGCCTCGGCGCCCGCGGCATCCTGGTCACCGACATCCTCGCGTGCCGGATCTGACGGGCAGGTCCTGACGATGTCCGCACACCTCTGGCGCCCCGGTGGCGCTCGCTACGTGGCCTACGGCGTCGCGGTGATCCTCGTCGTGCTCACGGTCGCCATCGGCGTGGCGCTGCCGCGCGAGATCACCTTCACCGTCGCCGAGCTGATCACCCTCGTCCTGATCCTGGTGGCCGCCCTGGCGCTGCTGCATGGCGTCGGCCGCAGCACCGTTGCCGTCGACGAGCACGGGGTGCGGGTCCGCAACGGGTACCGCACCCACAGCGTCGCGTGGGCCGACGTCAAGGGCTTCGCGATGAACGACGGCGAGCCGTGGCCCACGCTGGTGACCACCGACGACGACCGCGTCATGCTCTTTGCCATCCAGGGCACCGACGGACCGCGGGCGCGCGCGGCGCTGGACGACCTGCGCCGGCGACTCGACGAGGCCCGATGACCATCGGTGCCCGATGAGCCACGACCGCACCCTGGCCGAGCCGCAGTTCCCGGGCGACGACGGCACGGTCGACCCGCGTCTGGCCGAGGCGCTCGGTGACGACGCGGCCGTCTTCGAGGTGCTGCCCGACGTGCGGGTGTTCGTGCCGATCGTGCCGATCCTGGGCGAGAGCACACCATCCGGCGGTGACAAGAACGCCGACATGGCAGCGGTGCTGATGACGGGAGCCGACGGTCGCACCGCGCTGCTGGCCTTCAGCAGCACGGCCACCATGGCTGCGTGGGACCCCACGGCGCGCCCCGTGCCCGTGCTCGGGTCCGGCGCGGCCCGCGCAGCCCTCGACGAAGGTGCCAGCGCGATCCTGCTGGATCTCGGCAGCCCCGCGTTCACCGTGGTCGAGCTGCACCCGGCGTGAGCAGCTCAGACGGCGATCGCACGCACGGCTGACAGTGGCACGGTGATGTGCACGTTGCCGTCGTGACGCTCGACCCGGGCCACGAACCCGGCGTTGCCGACCGCGCGCAGCAGCTGGTCGTTGGATCCGGCGGTCACGAAGGTCAGCCGCTCGGCGCCCAACGACTTGGCCCGGCCGGCCGACTGCTTGACCAGCAACGAGCCGAGGCCGTGGCCCTGCCAGGCGTCCTCGATCAGCAGCTGGAACGTCCAGACCGAGTCCACCTGCTGCAGCACGCCGTGCCCGACGATGTCGAGTCCGACCTGCACGACGAGGGCGAGACCGTTCTCGGGACTGATCAGCCGCCGGACCATCCGCGTGGTCATCGGCAGCTTCAGCGGCACCTGGTAGCGGTGGTACAGCGTCTCGATGCTGCAGCGCTCGTGCAGGGCCGACACGGCGTCGATGTCGGACAGCGAGGCGGTACGCACCAGCGGCAGGGGCTGGTGGGTGGAGGGTGCGATCAGCGGTACGTCGGCGCCCGCGTCGCCGACCAGGGACAACAGTGCCTGGGCACGTGCCCGTTCCACCGGCGTGAACGGCACGGCCCGACTGATCCGCAGCACGGTGCCGTTGCGCCGCGTCAGGTCCAGGACGTCGTGGCCGGCGTAGTCCGCGACGTCCGGCGGCGCGACGGCGAGCAGCTCCTTGAGCACGTCCTCGACGTCGCGGCCGTCCTCGATCACCTGGTGCACGCCCGCCAGGTAGCGAGTGGTCGCGTCCGCGGCGGCGTCGTGCTCGACCCGCGTGACCGACACGTCGTCGCCCCCCGCCTCGGTGAACAGGTCGGCGACCTCGACGTCGGTGGTGCCTTCGGGAGCCTGGACGACGAACTCGTCGATCACCTGGGGGCTGGTCACGAAGACCTGCATCGAGACGATGTTGACGCCGTGCCGGCCGCAGGCGGCCGCGACCTCGGCCAGAATGCCCGGCCGGTCCGCCAAGGTCGTGCGCACGCGCCACATCATGGGTCCAGTGTGGGCGCGGAAGTTTGCCAGATCGCATCGCCGACGTTTCGTGCGTGTGACAGATGTGGCGCGATTTCGTCTGCGAGGCCGCGGACTGGTAGTCTTGACCCTGAAGTGGAGGCCACCTCCCACCTGCATGGTTGAGAAACCGTGGGGTCCTTGCCGCTCGACGGCGTCGGTTCGCCGACCTATCGGACGGTGATCGGTCGACGGACACGCTCCGAACGCCGTGGAATCGTGGCCTCCGTTTCGACGGAGGCCATTTTTCTTTGCCGCCATGCACATCGGTGCCGGCCAAGACCTCCACCCACGAACCCCAGGAGGATCCATCACCACAGAGCTGCGCGTCAACGACCGAATCCGCGTTCCCGAAGTACGTCTCGTTGGTCCTGGCGGTGAACAGGTGGGCATCGTCCGCATCGAGGATGCCCTGCGACTGGCGGCGGAAGCCGATCTCGATCTCGTCGAGGTGGCGCCCACTGCTCGTCCGCCCGTCTGCCGCCTCATGGACTACGGCAAGTTCAAGTACGAGACGGCGCAGAAGGCTCGTGAGTCACGGCGTAACCAGACGAACACCATCATCAAGGAAATGAAGCTCCGCCCCAAGATCGACCAGCACGACTACGACACCAAGAAGGGTCACGTCGTTCGGTTCCTCAAGGGTGGCGACAAGGTCAAGATCACGATCATGTTCCGTGGTCGCGAGCAGCACCGTCCCGAGCTCGGGTACCGGTTGCTGCAGCGTCTGGCCGGCGACGTGGAGGATCTCGGATTCATCGAGTCCAATGCCCGCCAGGACGGTCGCAACATGACGATGGTGCTCGGACCGCACAAGAAGAAGTCCGAGGCGCAGGCCGAGGTGAAGGCCGAGAAGGTCAAGTCCACCGCAGAGCGCGAGGCCGAGAAGGAAGCCGACGAGGCAGCCGACAAGGCGCACCGCGAAGCCCACCAGAAGACCGCAACACCCAAGAAGCCCCGTCGTCGTTCAGAGAACCTCGACCCGGACATGGAGGCATAGATGCCCAAGTTCAAGCCCCACTCGGGGATGAAGAAGCGAGTCAAGCGCACCGGCAGCGGCAAGCTGCGTCGTGAGCAGGCCAACCGTCGCCACCTCGCGGAGTACAAGACGTCGACCCGCAAGCGTCGTCTCGAGGGCACGGTTGACGTGGCCAAGTCCGACACCGCCCGCGTCAAGAAGATGCTGGGCCTCTAGCCCCGCCTGACCCACCGTCTGAAGGAGTACCGACATGGCACGCGTCAAGCGTTCAGTCAACGCCCAGAAGAAGCGCCGCGAGACACTCGAGCGCGCTTCCGGGTACCGCGGGCAGCGTTCGCGCCTGTACCGCAAGGCCAAGGAGCAGGTCACCCACTCGCTGGTCTACAACTACCGTGACCGCAAGGCCAAGAAGGGCGACTTCCGTCGTCTGTGGATCCAGCGCATCAACGCTGCGGTCCGCCTCGAGGGCATGACCTACAACCGCTTCATCCAGGGTCTTCGCCTGGCCGGCGTCGAGGTCGATCGCAAGGTCCTCGCCGACCTCGCGGTGCACGAGCCCGCAGCATTCTCCGCGCTGGTCGCCACGGCCAAGGCTGCTCTGCCGGCCGACGTCAACGCCCCCGCGGCCTCCGCCTGACCGCGGAACGCCCCACACCCGTGGCGAGCTCGCCCGCTGCCCTCACCGTCCGATCCGGACGTGTGAGGCACGCGCGGCGGCTCGCCACTCGTGCGTTCCGGGCCGAGACCGGGGAGTTCCTCGCCGAGGGACCGCAGGCCGTGCGCGAGGCCTTGGCGGTGTCGGGCGTCGTCCTGGAGGTGTTCGCGTCCGCTGACGCGACGGCACGCCATGGCGACCTGGTGGACGCGGCCGCCGATCGGTGGACGGAGGTCGCCGACGACGTCGTCGCCGAGATCGCCGATGCCGTGCATCCCCAGGGAGTCGTGGCGCGGTGCCGCAGCGTGGTGACGACCCTCGACGCGCTGCCGGTCTCCGCGAGGTTCGTCGTGGTGTGTGCCGACGTGCGCGATCCGGGCAACGCCGGAGCGGTGATCCGGTGTGCCGACGCCGCTGGCGCCGATGCCGTGATCCTGACCGGCGACAGCGTCGACCCGCTCAACCCCAAGGCGGTCAGGTCCACCGCCGGCAGCCTGTTCCACCTCCCGGTCGTCACGCACCGCGACATCGCCGAGGTCATCGACCGGCTCCGCTCGGACGGCCTCCAGGTGCTGGGCGCCGACGGCTCCGCCACGGTCGGGCTCTACGACGACACCCTCGACCTCACCGTGCCGACCGCGTGGCTGATGGGCAACGAGGCGTGGGGGCTGCCGGCGCACGTCAGTGCCATGGCCGATCACGTGGTGAGCGTGCCGATCTACGGTCGGGCCGAGAGCCTGAACCTCGCGACGGCCGCTGCCGTGTGCCTGTACGCCAGTGCCCGGGCCCAGCATCCCGCGCTAGATTGATCGATCATGGACCTCGACGACCACCCGGACGGCGTCATCATCGCCGGTCCTGACGGGATGGTCGAGTACGTGAACGACCGCGTGAAGGTGATGGCGCACGCCACGGGCGACGAGATGATCGGGATGCACCTGTCCGAGGCGGTTCCCTTCGACGACCTCAACGGCAAGTCCTGGTACGACTGCGTGCAGCCCTACGACGGGTTCGCGCTGCGCAAGCGGCTGTCGGAGTCAGCCTGGTGGTCGCCGCGCGGCAGCGAGTACCTCATCACGGCTTCGCTGGTGCGTGACGAGCCCCACGGCCCGGTGGTGCGGGTGGTGGTCAACATCCGCAACGCCCGCATCCGCAACCAGCGCGACCGCGAACGCTCCGACCTCGTCGCCACCGCGGCTCATGAGCTGCGTTCGCCCCTGACCGGCATCAAGGGCTTCACCTCGACGCTGCTCAGCAAGTGGGACAAGTTCAGCGAGGAGCAGCGCCGGTTGATGCTGGAGACGGTCGACTCCGACGCCGACCGGCTCACCCGGCTGATCACCGAGCTGCTCGACGCCGCCCGCATCGACGCGGGCCGTCTCACCCTGCGACGCGGACCGGTGCGACTCGGTGAGCTGGTCACGCGGGTGCTCACCAACGTCTCCGCGGGGTCGGGCACACCGTTCGTGGCCGACATCGATCCCGAGCTCGAGGTGATCTGGGGCGACAGCGATCGGATCATCCAGGTGGTGACCAACCTGGTAGAGAACGCCATGCGGCACGGCCACGGCCTCAAGCGCGTGCTCGTGCAGAACACGGTGCACCCCGACTTGCAGGGCGGGGTCTCGCTGCAGATCCATGACCGCGGGCCCGGCATTCCGCCGGAGGCGCGCCAGCGCGTGTTCAGCAGGTTCTGGCGAGCGGGTCCGGGACAGGGCAGCGGCCTCGGCATGTACATCGTCCGCGGCATCGTCGAGGAGCACGGGGGAGCCATCGACATCCAGGACTCCGAGGGCGGCGGTGCCAACATCCGGGTGTGGTTCCCCATCAACGAGCCCGACGCCCTCACCGACTGACCGCCGTCGATACACTCGCTCGGCACCCGCCACCGTCCCGAAAGGCCAGCATGTCCGCGCCCGCGACCCCCCATGCAGACGAGATCGACCGCTTGCGGGACGAGGCGTTGGCGGCCTTCGCGGCGGCGACCACGTCGGCCGACCTCAAGCAGGCGCGGCTCGACCACGCCGGCGACCGCTCGCCACTGGCACTGGCCAATCGCGCGATCGGGTCGCTGCCGGTCGAGGACCGCAAGGACGCCGGTCGGCTGATCGGCCAGGCGCGCGGGGCGGTCGCGCAGGCGCTGGCAGCGCGCACGGCCGAGCTCGAGGCCGCCGACGAGGAGCGCGCGCTCGTCGACGAACGGGTCGACATGACCCTGCCGTGGGACGTCGAGCCCGTCGGTTCCCGGCACCCGCTGACCACCATCCAGGAGCACGTGGCCGACATCTTCGTGGCGATGGGCTGGGAGGTCGCCGAGGGCCCCGAGGTCGAGGCCGAGTGGCTCAACTTCGACGCACTGAACCTCGGGCCCGACCACCCCGCGCGCACCATGCAGGACACCTTCTGGGTGAGCCCCGAGGACGCGGGGATGGTCCTTCGCACCCACACGTCGCCGGTGCAGGCGCGCACGATGCTCGACCGTGAGCCGCCCATCTACGTGATCTGTCCCGGCCGGGTGTTCCGCACCGACGAGCTCGATGCCACCCACTCGCCGGTGTTCCACCAGGTCGAGGGCCTCGCCATCGACGAAGGACTGTCGATGGCCCACCTCAAGGGCACCCTCGACCACTTCGCCCAGGCCATCTACGGCCCGGACATGGTCACGCGCTTTCGGCCTTCGTACTTCCCCTTCACCGAGCCGAGCGCCGAGATGGACCTGCTCTGCTACGTCTGCAAGGGCGAGCCCGGCGAGGTCGCGGCCTGCCGCACGTGCCGCGGCGAGGGTTGGGTCGAGTGGGGCGGCTGCGGCGTGGTCAATCCGCGCGTGCTGATCGCCTGCGGCGTCGATCCGGAGAGGTACTCCGGCTTCGCCTTCGGCATCGGGCTGGATCGCACCATCACCGGTCGTTACGACATCGCCGACCTGCGCGACCTGTTCGACGGCGACATCCGCTTCACCGAGCCGTTCGGAGTCGGACTGTGAGGGCCCCCGTCGGCTGGCTGCGCGACTACGTCGACCTGCCGGCCGACCTGACACCGGAGGACCTCGCCGAGCGCCTGACCGCGTTCGACCTCAAGCTCGAGGAGATCGTGTCGTCCGGCATCACCGGCCCGCTCGTCGTGGGCAAGGTGTTGGCGCTGGTCAAGGAGCCGCAGAAGAACGGCAAGACGATCAACTGGTGCCGCGTCGACGTCGGCGAGCACAACGACCCGAGCACGCCCGACGCTCCCGGCGAGGACGTGCCGTCGCGCGGCATCATCTGCGGCGCGCACAACTTCGACGAGGGTGACCTCGTGGTCGTGTCGTTGCCCGGCACGACGCTGCCTGCACTCGGGTTCGAGATCGGGGCGCGCAAGACCTACGGGCACGTGTCCGACGGCATGATCTGCTCGCTGGCCGAGATCGGGAAGACCGCCGACGCTCCGCACATGGTGCCCGGGTCCGGCGCGGACGGCATCATCGTGCTGGAGCCCGGCTCGGCGCAGCCGGGGGACGACGCGATCGGTCTGCTCGGCCTCGACGAGGTCGTGCTCGACCTCGAGGTGAACCCTGACCGTGCCTACGCCTTGTCGATGCGTGGCATCGCTCGTGACGCGGCCATCGCGTTCGGCGTCGCCTTCCACGACCCGGCCGACGTCGACGTCACGACCGACGGCGAGGCCTACCCGGTCCGTGTCGACGCCACGGACGCCTGCGCGGTGTTCGTGACCCGCGAGGTCACCGGTGTCGATCCCACCAGACCCAGCCCGGCCTGGATGGTCGATCGGCTGACCGCGGCGGGCATGCGCTCCATCTCGCTGGCCGTCGACATCAGCAACTACGTGATGCTCGAGCTCGGACAGCCCAACCACGCCTACGACCGCGCCAAGCTCACCGGCGACATCGTGGTGCGTCGACCGACGGTGGGGGAGAAGCTCACCACCCTCGACGACGTCGAGCGCGCCCTGGATCCGGCTGACCTCCTGATCGCCGACGACGCCGGTCCCATCGGTCTCGCCGGAGTCATGGGTGCCGCCCACGTGGAGATCGACGAGCACACCACCGACATCGTCATCGAGTGCGCCTGCTTCGATGCGCCCACGGTGTTCCGCACGGCCCGCCGACACAAGCTCAGCTCGGAGGCGTCCAAGCGCAACGAACGCGGAATCGACGTCACGCTGCAGCAGCGCGCGGCCACCAGGGTCGGCGAGCTGCTGGTCGAGCTCGGCGGCGGAACACTGTCACCCGGCATGACCGTGGTCGGTCAGTCGCCGACGATGCCGCAGATCACGCTGCCGGCCGACCTGCCCGCTCGCATCACCGGGGTCGCGATCGACGCGGCCACGTGTGTCGAGGCGTTGCGGGCCAACGGGTGCGAGGTCGACCTCGTCGGGAGCGGGTCGGAGGTCACGCTGACCGTGGTGCCGCCGCCGTGGCGCCCGGACCTGTCGGCCCCCTACGACGTCGTCGAAGAGGTCCTGCGCGTCGTCGGCTACGACCAGGTGCCGTCCATCCTCCCCGCGGCCCCCGCGGGACGCGGGCTGACCCAGGCGCAGGTGCTGCGCCGTCGCGTCGGCATGGTGCTGGCCGGTGCGGGGCTCGTGGAGGTCAAGACGTTCCCCTTCACCGGCCCTGCGGCCCTGGACCGACTCGGCCTGCCCGCCGACGACGCACGTCGTCGTCAGGTGCTGCTGGAGAATCCGCTGTCGGCCGAGGAACCCGGCATGACCACCACCTTGCTGCCCGGCCTGCTGAAGGCGCTCGCGCTCAACGTGGGTCGCGGTCACGCCGACGTGCAGATCGTCGAGATCGGGCGGGTGTTCCGTCCTCGGGCCGACGGTGCGCGAGCGCCGATCTACCCGGTCGACGACCGGCCCAGCCCCAGCGAGGTCGCGGCCTTCGCCGAGGCGCTGCCCGAGCAGCCGCAGCACGTCGCGTTCCTGCTCGACGGCGAGCGGGAGCGCGCTGGATGGGGAACGGCCGGTCGTCGAGCCTCCTGGGCCGACGCCGTCGCGATCGTGCGTCAGGTCGCCGAGACCCTCCACGTCGAGGTGGCCGTGCGCCAGGCCACCCACGCTCCGTGGCACCCGGGCCGGTGCGCCGAGATCCTCGTGGGCGAGGAGACGATCGGACACGTCGGCGAGCTGCACCCGCGCGTCGTGCGAGATCACGGTCTGGCCGGCGTGGTCGCCGCGGCTGAGCTCGACCTCGATGCCCTCATCGCCGCGGCGCCCGCGCTGGGCCCTCGGCCCGACTTCTCGGCCTACCCCGTGGCCAAGGAGGATCTCGCGCTGGTCGTCGCCGACGACGTGCCCGCCGAGACCGTGGCCGCCACCCTGCGTGGCGCTCACGCGTTGATCGAGTCGGTGCGACTGTTCGACGTCTACACCGGTGACCAGGTGCCCGACGGACATCGGTCGCTGGCCTTCGCCCTGCGCCTCCGCGCAGCGGACCGCACCCTGACCGACGAGGACATCACGGCGGCCCGCACGGCAGCCGTCGACGCCGCAGCAACCCTCGGCGCCACCCTCCGCACCTGATCGAGGGCTCAGCGAGAACCTAGCCGAAGGAGACGGTGGGGGGAGCGGCCTGGCCGTCGGGGGCGTCGTAGAACTCGCGCGGGCTGACGCCTGCCACTCCGGAGAAGAACATCCAGGGGATGGTCTTCACGAGGGTGTTGAGCGTGGCGACGGCGTCGTTGTAGTACTGGCGGGCGAACGAGATCTTGTTCTCGGTCTCGGACAGCTCGGTCTGCAGCGACTGGAAGTTCGCCGACGCCTTGAGGTCGGGGTACGCCTCGGCCACGGCGAGGACGTTGACGATGGCCTGGTCGAGCCGGGCGTTGGCGGCTGCCTTCTCCTCGACGGTGCCGTCCTTCGCGGCAGCCGCGACCCCGGCGCGCGCGTTGGTGACCTCCTCGAACACGCCCTTCTCGTGCGAGGCGTACCCCTGCACGGTGGTGACGAGATTGGGGATCAGGTCGGCGCGGCGCGTCAGCTGCACGTCGATGCCGCCGAGCGCCTCCTGGGCCTTGATGTCGGCCTTGCGCAGCAGGTTGAAGCCGTAGACGCCGAACAGCACGAGGGCCACGACGACCAGCAGGATGATCCAGATCATGCGATGTCTCTCTTCTGTGGGGGATTGATGTGTGCGCTGTCGGTCACCAGGAACCGCCGCCTCCGCCTCCGCCGCCACCTCCGCCACCGCCACCACCGCCGCCCCCACCGGACGACGACGTCTGGGTGGCGGCGTAGGCGCTGATCGACGAGGACAGCGAGGACTCGAAGCTGGAGAACGCGTCGCCGCCGCCGAACAGGCTGAAGCCCTCGTTCGAGGCGGTGCCGCCGGAGTACCAGACCGGAAGAGGCGCCGGGGATCCGGTGGTCATCTCGTACTTGTGCGCCCAGCGGTCGGCACAGTCGAACGCGACGGCGTACGGGATGAACGCGGTGTACAGGTCGGTGCGACCGCTGAAGTCGAAGCGGTCCTGCGCCGAGTCGGTCGAGAGCAGGCGACGGAACCCGCCGGCGTGCGACCAGAGCTCGCGGCCGAGGGGGGTGCGACGCCGGCCCACGCCGGGCAGGAACAGCCCGATCCCGCCGACCACGAAGGCGGCGAACGGGAGCATGTACATCCCCACCGGAGCGAAGATCGCGACGAGGGCGGAGACCACGATCGCCAGTCCGACCAGGGCCGTGCCGATCCACTCGGTGGGGGCCGACTGCTCGGCCTGGATGCCCTTGGCCCATGTGCGGGTGGCCGAGCCGATGCCGGACTGGGTCGACTGCAGGATCTCGCCGGCCTTCACGGCGTTCTTCTGCGCGATGAACGTTCCGCCCACGTGGGTGACGCCGAGTCGCTCGCCGACGTAGCGGGTGACGTCGTCGGTGGCCTGCCACGCCGCGGCGTCTGCAGCGCCGGTGACGGTCCACCGACCCTTGTCGCCCTGGGTCAACGTCGTCAGTCCCTGCTCGGCCTGGTACAGCAGGGTCGCGACGAGCGACCGCTTCGGGGTGCGCTCGTTCATCACGTAGGAGGTCTGCACCGGCCCCATCCCCGGCGGAGGCTCGTAGGCGACCCCGAATCCGGGTTCTTCCTCGCGCGAACGACGCTCCAGGACGTGGCCGACCGCACCGGCGGCCAGCGTCAGCACCATGACGACCCAGAACGCAGGGACGCTGCGGCCGAAGGCTCGATCGAATTCGATCGACCAAGGCACCGTCTGGCGGCCCGGCGTCGTGATCGGCAGTCCGATGCGCACCGTGACGGGAGTCCGGGCGGCGAGCGCTCCGGTCTCGACCGTGACGGCACGGCTTCCTCCACCGTCGATCGAGCATGCGCCGCTGGGGGAGACGGCTGTGCCGAATCCGGTGGTGCACTGCACCTTGCCCGACTCCGTCGGCAGCTCGACGGTGACCCGGGACCGGTCCATCGTCATGCCCCAGCCCGGTGCGACCACGTTCCAGTAGAAGACCGACTGGGCAGGCTGCTCGTCGGTCCAGCTCGACGAGGCGAACGACCCCTGGCCGGCCGTGGTGGGCGAGAGCGCACCGTCGATCCGGTACGAGATCGTGTAGACGTGCGACCCCTCCGACACGTAGCGATTGGCGTCGCCCACCTTGGCGACGCGGAATCGGCGACCGTTCTGCCACAGCAGCTCGAACGGTTCCGGACGGCCGTCGAGGGTCACCGAGATGTCTTGGGGCACCAGGCGCACGTGGGAGTCCGAGGGATCCCGCAGGTCCCAGTAGCGGAAGATGCCGTGCCGGCCGTACGGGAACTCCGCCGTGATGCGCTCGGTGGCCTGCACAGCGCCGTCGTCGCCGACCGAGAAGGTCGCGTCGTAGTCCGAGATGCGCACCGGGTCCGGGCCGGTGGATCCGCCAGCTGGTACCAGGCCGGCCAGGACCGGGATGAACAGCAGGAGGACCGTGATCACCACTGCGGTGATGCGCAACGCGATCCGGAGCATGGCCAGATCCTAGGGGCACCCGGTGCCGCGGTGACGAGATCGACGTGACTCCGACCCCGTCTGCAAGTTCTTGCAGCCGTATGCAAGAATGTGAACATGTCCAAGGTTCTCACCAGTCTTCCCGTCGGCCAGCGCGTCGGCATCGCCTTCTCCGGAGGTCTCGACACGTCGGTGGCCGTGGCGTGGATGCGTGACAAGGGCGCCGTTCCCTGCACCTACACCGCCGACATCGGCCAGTACGACGAGCCGGACATCTCCGGCGTGCCCGGACGCGCCATGGAGTACGGCGCCGAGCTGGCGCGTGCCATCGACATCAAGAAGCCGCTGGTCGACGAGGGCCTCGCGGCGCTCGCCTGCGGCGCCTTCCACATCCGCTCCGGTGGTCGCACGTACTTCAACACCACGCCGCTGGGCCGCGCCGTCACCGGCACGCTGCTGGTGCGCGCGATGCACGAGGACGACGTCAACATCTGGGGTGACGGTTCGACCTTCAAGGGCAACGACATCGAGCGGTTCTACCGCTACGGGCTGCTGGCCAACCCCGAGCTGTTGATCTACAAGCCGTGGCTGGACGCGGAGTTCGTCGCCGAGCTGGGCGGGCGCACGGAGATGAGCCAGTGGCTCACCGAGCGCAACCTGCCGTACCGCGACAGTCAGGAGAAGGCCTACTCGACCGACGCCAACATCTGGGGCGCCACGCACGAGGCGAAGACGCTGGAGCACCTCGACGTCTCGCTCGAGACCGTCGAGCCGATCATGGGCGTGAAGTTCTGGGACCCGGCCGTCGACATCGACACCGAGGACGTGACGATCTCGTTCGAGGCCGGGCGTCCCGTCGCGATCAACGGCGAGACCTTCGGCGGCGACGCCGTGGCGCTCGTGCACGAGGCCAACACCATCGGCGGCCGGCACGGACTCGGCATGTCGGACCAGATCGAGAACCGCATCATCGAGGCCAAGAGCCGCGGCATCTACGAGGCGCCGGCCATGGCGCTGCTGCACGTCGCGTACGAGCGGCTGGTCAACGCGATCCACAACGAGGACACCATCGCGAACTTCCACGCCCACGGGCGTCGCCTGGGTCGCCTCATGTACGAGGGGCGCTGGCTGGATCCGCAGGCGATGATGCTGCGCGAGTCGGTCGAGCGCTGGATCTCATCCCTGGTCACCGGCAGCGTCACGCTGCGACTGCGGCGCGGCGAGGACTACTCGATCCTCGACACCCAGGGCGAGAACTTCTCGTACCACCCCGACAAGCTGTCGATGGAGCGCACCGACAACGCGGTGTTCGGCCCGGCCGACCGCATCGGCCAGCTGACCATGCGCAACCTCGACATCGCCGACTCGCGGGCCAAGCTGGAGATGTACGCCGAGCAGCCGCTCGACCAGGGCCAGATCCTGGTCGAGAACGGCACCCTGTTCGGCGATCTGCCCGCCGGCGGCGCCATGCGGATCGAGGCCAATCCCGCGGTCGAGGGCGACGGGGATGAGAGTCTGGGTGAGCAGGCGCTGGACGCGGCGGCCATGGAGTTCGGCACCGACTGAACATGTCAGGACTGGGAACGATGATGACCGACACAACCTTTTCGGTGGCGGTGGCAGGTGCCAGCGGGTACGCCGGCGGCGAGGTGCTGCGGCTGCTGCTGCAGCACCCGAACGTCGAGATCGGGGCGCTGACCGCTGCCTCGAGCGCGGGCGACGCGCTGGTGGCGCACCAGCCGCACCTGACCGCGCTGCACGATCGCGTGCTGCTCGAGACCACCGCAGACACCCTCGGCGGGCACGACGTCGTGTTCCTCGGACTGCCGCACGGGCACTCCGGTGCCGTCGCGGCCGAGCTCGGTGACAGCTCGTTGGTCATCGACCTCGGCGCCGACCACCGCCTCGAGTCGGCCGACGACTGGTCCGAGTACTACGGGGGCGAGCACGCCGGCACCTGGACGTACGGACTGCCCGAGCTGTTCGTCACGTCGGCGCCGAACGGCCGCCAGCGCGACCTCCTCGCCGACGTCGACCGCATCGCGGTACCGGGGTGCAACGTCACCGCCGTGACGCTCGGGCTGCAGCCGGCGATCCATGCCGGCCTGGTGGACCCCACCGACCTCGTCGCGGTGCTGGCCAACGGCTACTCCGGTGCCGGCAAGGCCGCGAAGCCGCACCTGCTGGCGTCCGAGGGGCTCGGCGCTGCCGTGCCGTACGCCGTGGGCGGCACCCACCGTCACATCCCCGAGATCGCGCAGAACCTGCGAGCGGCTGGCGCCGGCGAGGTGTCGATCTCCTTCACGCCCACGCTGGTGCCGATGGCCCGCGGCATCCTGGCCACGTCCACTGCCCGGATCACGCCCGGAACCACGCTGGCGCAGGTGCGCGACACCTACGAACAGGCGTACGGGGACGAGCCGTTCATCCACCTGCTGCCCGAGGGGCAGTGGCCGTCCACGGCGTCGACCCTCGGGTCCAACGTGGCGCTGCTGCAGGTCGCGATCGACGAGAAGGTCGGTCGACTCGTCGTCACCAGCGTCATCGACAACCTGGTCAAGGGCACCGCCGGTGGCGCCATCCAGTCCATGAACCTGGCCCTCGGTCTCCCCGAGACCACGGGCCTGCCCACGACGGGAGTCGCCCCATGAGCACGCTCACACGTTTGCCCGGAGGAGTGATGGTTTACCAGCAGGCCACGGCAAACCTCACGATCGGCGACACTTCACCTGGCATCTCGTCACTCCTCCGGGCAAATTTCCCCAAGGACGTAAGCACTTTCCGTGGCCTGCTGGTAAACCGCAGGCCGGTCGACCGCACGCCGGTCACCCCCACGACGGGAGCCGCGTCATGAGCGTCACCGCAGCGCAGGGATTCAGGGCTGCCGGAGTGGCGGCTGGGCTCAAGAGCACCGGAGCGCCGGACGTGGCCGTGGTCGTGAACGACGGTCCCCGCCAGTCGGCCGCTGCGGTCTTCACCAGCAACCGGTGCAAGGCCAACCCGGTCCTGTGGAGCGAGGAGGCGATCAAGGGCGGCAGCGCCAAGGCCGTCGTGATCAATTCCGGCGGCGCCAACTGCTACACCGGTGCCGACGGCTTCGCGATCACGCACCGCACCGCCGAGCTGGCCGCGGAGAAGCTCCAGGTCGGAGCGATCGACGTGCAGGTGTGCTCGACCGGACTGATCGGCCTGCTCAACGACCGTGATGCTCTGCTCGGAGGGGTCGGATCGGCCATCGACGCCCTCAGCGCCGACGCCGGACACGCTGCGGCGACCGCGATCATGACGACCGACAGCGTCTCCAAGGAGGCCGTGGCTCGCAGCGACGCGGGCTGGACCGTCGGTGGCATGGCCAAGGGTGCGGGGATGCTCGCCCCGGCGCTCGCCACGATGCTGGTCGTCATTACCACCGACGCCGACGTCGACTCGGCCACCGCGGACGCGGCACTGCGTGCGGCCACCGCTGCGACCTTCGACCGCCTCGACTCCGACGGCTGCCAGAGCACCAACGACACGGTGCTGCTGATGGCCAGCGGCGCGTCCGACGTCACGCCCGAGGCCGACGTCTTCACCGACGCCGTCACCGAGGTCTGCCGTGACCTCGCGCTGCAGCTGCTCGCCGATGCCGAGGGTGCCGACCACGAGATCGCGATCAAGACGGTCAACGCGGCCTCGGTCGACGACGCGCTCGAGGTGGGTCGCTCCGTGGCCCGCAGCAACCTGTTCAAGTGCGCGATCTTCGGCAAGGACCCCAACTGGGGCCGCATCCTCGCCTCGGTCGGCACCACCACGGCCGCGTTTGACCCGGCCGACCTCGACGTCGCCCTCAACGGCGTGTGGGTCTGCCGCAACAGCGGGCCGGGGGAGTCGCCCGACTCCATCGACCTGACCGACCGCGCCGTCTCGGTGACGATCGACCTCAAGTCCGGCGACCAGTCGGGCACCATCTGGACCAACGACCTCACCCAGGCCTACGTCCACGAGAATTCCGCCTACTCCAGCTGACATGAGTGAAGACATGAGCAACGACGCCAGCCCCGACTTCCCCGATCCCGATCACGAATGGCATCCAGAGGACTGGAAGAAGGCGACGGACAAGGCCGTCACCCTGGCCCAGGCCCTGCCGTGGCTGAAGCGCTACCACGGCAAGGTCATCGTGGTGAAGTACGGCGGCAACGCCATGACCGACGAGACCCTCAAGCAGGCGTTCGCCGAGGACATCGTCTTCCTGCGGCTGGCCGGCTTCAAGCCGGTGGTGGTGCACGGCGGTGGCCCACAGATCAGCACGATGCTGGACCGCCTCGGGATCGAGTCCGAGTTCAAGGGCGGTCTGCGGGTCACGACGCCGGAGGCGATGGAGGTCGTCCGGATGGTGCTCACCGGCCAGGTCGGTCGCGAGCTCGTGGGCCTGCTGAACCAGCACGGTGATCTCGCGGTCGGACTGTCGGGTGAGGACGGCGGCCTGTTCCGCGCCGAGAAGGCCCTGCCGGTCATCGACGGCGAGCCCACCGACATCGGTCTGGTCGGCGAGGTCGTGGGAGTGCGCCCCGAGGCGGTGCTCGACCTGATCGAGGCCGGCCGCATCCCGGTCGTCTCCACGATCGCGCCCGACGCCCACGGTCAGGTCCACAACGTCAACGCCGACACGGCAGCTGCTGCCCTGGCCGTCGCGCTGGGAGCGGACAAGATGCTGGTGCTCACCGACGTCGAGGGGCTGTACGCCGACTGGCCGAACAGCACGGACGTGATCGGCGAGATCAGCCCCGAGTCGCTCGAGGAGATCATCCCCGGCCTGGCGACCGGCATGATCCCCAAGATGACGGCGTGCCTGAAGGCCGTGCAGGGCGGAGTGAACCGAGCCACCGTCATCGACGGGCGCACGCCGCACGCCGTGCTCCTGGAGATCTTCACCGACGAGGGTGTCGGCACGCAGGTCGTCCCCGGCGTCGAGACCCGCATCCGCACGGCTCTGTACACGACGAGCGCCACGGCGGACGACTCATGAGTCAGGCGCCCCTGGGCTCGACCCAGCAGTGGACCGACCGCTACACGCACGCGGTCATGAACACCTTCGGACCGCCGCAGACGGTGCTCGTCCGGGGTGAGGGCTGCTACGTGTGGGACGCCGACGGCAAGCGTTACCTCGACCTGCTCGCCGGCATCGCGGTCAACGCGCTCGGACATGCCCATCCGGCGCTGGTCGGAGCCGTCAGCACCCAGATGTCGACGCTCGGGCACGTCTCCAACTTCTTCGCGACCGAGCCGCAGGTCAGCCTGGCCGAGAAGTTGTTGTCGTTGGTCGGGCACGAGGGTCGCGTGTTCTTCGCCAACTCCGGTGCCGAGGCGAACGAGGCCGCCATCAAGGTCACTCGCCGCACCGGCCGCACGAAGATCGTCGCGACCCACGGGTCCTTCCACGGCCGCACCATGGGCTCGCTCGCGCTGACGTCCAAGGAGGCGTACCGCTCGCCGTTCGAACCGCTGCCGGGCGACGTGCTGTGGGCGCCGTACGGCGATGCCGAGGCGCTCGCAATGGTCGTCGACGACACGGTGGCAGCCGTGGTCGTGGAGCCGATCCAGGGGGAGGCCGGCGTCATCGTTCCGCCGGACGACTACCTGCAGAAGGTGCGGGAGATCACCCAGCGGCACGGCGCACTGATGTGGGTCGACGAGGTGCAGAGCGGGATGGGCCGCACCGGCGAGTGGTTCGCCCACGCTCCGTCGGGCGTGGTGCCCGACCTCATCACGCTGGCCAAGGGCCTCGGCGGCGGTATTCCGATCGGTGCCTGCGTGGCGCTCGACGACGCCGCCACCTTGCTGCAGCCGGGCAACCACGGCACGACCTTCGGCGGCAATCCCGTCGCCACCGCTGCTGCGCTCGCGGTGATCGACACCATCGAGTCCGAAGGGTTGCTCGCCCACGTGGTCGAGGTGGGGGAGCGCATCCGATCCGGTCTGGTCGACCATCCGGCCGTGTCGGCGGTCGAGGGTCGCGGTCTGTTCCTCGGCGTCGTGCTCACCGAGCCGAGGGCCGCCGACGTCTTCAAGGTCGCCCTCGGCCGCGGCCTGATCGTGAACGCGCCGACACCGGACCGGCTGCGGCTGGTGCCGCCCCTGGTGCTGACCGGCGACCAGGCTGACGACGCCGTGGCGATCCTGCGCGACCTGCTCACCGAGATGACCGGCTCATGAGGCACTTCCTGCGCGACGACGACCTCAGCCCGGCGGAGCAGGCCGAGGTGCTGGCCCTGGCCGCCGAGCTCAAGGCCGATCCGTACGGCCGTCGCCCTCTCGAGGGCCCCCAGAGCGTCATCGTGATGTTCGACAAGAGCAGCACCCGCACGCGGGTGTCGTTCGCCGTCGGTGTCGCCGATCTCGGCGGCAACGCCGTGGTCCTGGACACCCAGTTCACCCAGGGCGGGCGCGGCGAGAGCGTCGCGGACACCGCCCGTGTGCTCGGCAGCATGTCGAGCGCCATCGTGTGGCGCACCTATGCGCACTCGGGGCTGCAGGAGATGGCGGCCAACGCCGGTGTGCCGGTGATCAACGCGCTGACCGACGAGTTCCACCCGTGCCAGATCCTGGCCGACTGGCAGACCGTCATCGAGCGCAAGGGCGCCCTCGCCGGACTCACCGTCGCCTACCTCGGCGACGGGGCCAACAACATGGCGCACTCGTACCTGCTCGGCGGGGCGACGGCCGGGATGCACGTGCGCATCGGTGCTCCCGCCAGCCACCAGCCCGACGCAGGTGTGTTCGCCGACGCCGAGAAGATCGCTGCGGGGACCGGCGGGTCGGTCTCGGCCACCACGGACCCGGCAGCGGCCATCACCGGCGCCGACGTGGTCGTCACCGACACCTGGGTGTCGATGGGGCACGAGGCCGAGAAGGAGGCGCGGCTCGCGCTGTTCGGCCCCTACTCGGTGACCTCGGAGGCGATGGCCCTGGCCGACCCCGAGGCCGTCGTGCTGCACTGCCTGCCCGCCTACCGCGGTCTGGAGATCGCGGCCGACGTCATCGACGGTCCGCAGAGCGTGGTCTGGGACGAGGCCGAGAACCGCCTGCACGCCCAGAAGGCGCTGCTGGTGTGGCTGCTGGAGCAGGCATGAGCATCCCCGCGACGAAGGCCGCTCGGCAGCAGCTCATCATCGACCTGCTGGGACGGCACACGGTGCGGTCGCAGGGTGACCTGACGGTCCTGCTGGACACGCACGGCGTCACGGCGACGGCGTCGACCGTCTCGCGTGACCTGGTCGAGCTCGACGCGGTCCGCGTGCGACACAGCGACGGGTCCCTGGTCTACGCGGTTCCGGCTGAAGGCGGCGATCGCACACCGCGTTCGGCCGAGTCCACCGAGGCGGCCCAGCACCGACTCCAACGGCTGGCCCGCGACGTCCTGGTGTCGGCCGAGGCCTCGGCGAACCTGGTGGTGCTCCGCACGCCACCCGGTGCGGCGCAGTACCTCGCCTCCACGATCGATCACACGGCGCAGCCCGATCTGCTCGGCACGATCGCCGGCGACGACACGGTCATGCTCATCTCCCGTGAGCCGGACGGTGGCGCCGCGATCGCCCGCCGCTTCCTCGCGCTCGCTGATCTGCCGGTCGATGCCCAGCCGGCCTCTGACAGGCTGGGATCGTGATGTCCGACGCAGGTGACGAGCAGAAGACCAGCCTCTGGGGCGGGCGGTTCGCGTCCGGACCGTCGCCGGAGCTGGTCGAGCTGTCGCGCTCCACCCACTTCGACTGGCGGCTGGCGCCCTACGACCTGGCGGGGTCCCGCGCCCATGCGCACGTGCTCGCTGCGGCCGGTCTGCTGGGTCCCGACGACCTCAACGCGCTGATCGCCGGCATCGACGCCCTCGCAGGTGACGTGGAGTCGGGCGAGTTCGGCCCGCAGCCGGGCGACGAGGACGTGCACACGGCTCTCGAGCGTGGGCTGATCGAGCGCCTCGGACCCGAGCTGGGAGGCCGACTACGGGCGGGCCGTTCGCGCAACGACCAGGTGGCGACGCTGTTCAAGGTGTACCTGCGCGACCACGCCCGCGTGATCGGCCGGTTGGTGCGCGACCTGGTGGCCGCGATCGCCGACCAGGCCGAGGCGCACCTGGGTGACCCGATGCCCGGGCGCACCCACCTGCAGCACGCTCAACCCGTCCTGCTGTCACATCATCTGATGGCGCACGCGTGGCCGCTGGTGCGCGACCTCGATCGCCTCACCGACTGGGACGACCGGGTCGCTGCTGACTCGCCCTACGGCTCGGGCGCGCTGGCGGGGTCGTCGCTGGGTCTGGATCCTCGCAAGGTCGCCGCCGACCTCGGGTTCACCGACTCCACCCCCAACTCGATCGACGGCACGGCTGCGCGCGACTTCGTGGCCGAGTTCGCCTTCGTCATGGCCCAGATCGGTGTCGACGTCTCCCGGCTCGCCGAGGAGATCATCATCTGGAACACCAAGGAGTTCGACTTCGTCACGCTGCACGACGGGTATTCCACCGGGTCGAGCATCATGCCGCAGAAGAAGAATCCCGACATCGCGGAGCTGGCTCGCGGCAAGGCGGGTCGTCTGATCGGCAACCTGTCGGGCCTGCTGGCGACGCTCAAGGCGCTGCCGCTCGCGTACAACCGCGACCTGCAGGAGGACAAGGAGCCGGTGTTCGACTCGATCGACACCCTCGAGGTGCTGCTGCCCGCCTTCACCGGCATGGTCGCCACGTTGACCTTCCACACCGAACGCATGGCCGAGCTGGCGCCGCAGGGCTTCGCGCTCGCCACCGACGTCGCCGAGTGGCTGGTGCGCCAAGGCGTGCCGTTCCGCATCGCGCACGAGCTGTCGGGTGCCTGCGTGCAGGCGTGCGAGCAGCGCGGCATCGAGCTGTGGGACCTGTCCGACGACGACTTCGCCGCGATCAGCCCACTCCTGACGCCGCACGTGCGTGAGGTGCTGACGGTCGAGGGATCACTGTCCTCGCGTGACGCGCGCGGCGGCACCGCCCCGGCGCGGGTGACCGAACAGGTGGCCGAGCTCCGCTCGCGATTGGGTTGAGTGCTCCGCTCGCGATTGGGTTGAGTGCTCCGCTCGCGATTGGGTTGAGTGCTCCGCTTGCGATGGGGTTGAGCGCTCCTCCCGTCCACCACGGCGTCGTGCGGGCCGCTCGGTAGGCTCGTTCGCATGCGATCTCGCCTGCTCTTCGTGCCCCTCACGCTCCTGCTCGTCTCGGCCCTCACGTCGTGCGGTTCCGACGACCAGCCGGCGTCCGACTCGTCGGGCTCGGACACGGCTGCCTCGGGGACCTGCACGTACGTCAAGACCGGCAACGCCTCGAAGGAGGCCACCCTGCCCCCGGCCGAGCCGGAGAGCGTCGACAGCCTGACCATCGCGACCAACCGCGGCGACATCAAGGCGACCCTGCTGCCCGACAAGGCGCCGTGCACCGTCAGCTCGTTCGCGTCGCTGGCCAAGCAGGGGTACTTCGACGGCACCAAGTGCCACCGGCTGGTCCCCGGCTTCGTGCTGCAGTGCGGCGATCCGTCGGCCACCGGCTCGGGCGGGCCCGGCTACTCCTTCCCCGACGAGCTGGACGGCTCGGAGACCTACCCGGCGGGAACGCTCGCCATGGCCAACTCCGGGCCCGACACCAACGGCTCGCAGTTCTTCATCGTGCTGGCCGACGCCGACCTGCCGCCGGACTACACCGTGTTCGGATCGGTCGACGCCGCCGGGCTGAAGGTCGCCCAGGAGATCGAGAAGGCCGGCAACGGCCCGGACGGGGTCTCGCCCGCCGAGGACGTCATCATCACGTCGGTCAGCTGACTATCGCTGGAATCACCCCGCGAGTGGCGCACCATGGTCGCCTGACGGACCGGAGCGAGGAGGACCAGTGACCGACCACCCCGTGCTGATGCACACGGCGCTCGACGCCACCGACGCCCGGGCGCTCGCCGAGTTCTACCGCGAGCTGCTGCACCTGCGATACCGACCGGGCGACGAGACTGCGGCTCACGGCCCCGACGACGCGGACTGGCTGGTGCTCGTCGACGCCGACGGCCGTCGCGTGCTCGCGGTGCAGCAGGTGGCGGTCCTCACCCGGTGCACCTGGCCCTCCGAGGACGTGCCGAAGCAGCTGCACCAGGACTTCGCCGTCGACGACGTCGAGGCGCTGGAGCGGCACCGCCGTCGCGCCGAGGCGCTCGGTGCGGTCGTGCTGCTGGATCGGACCGACGACGACGACGAACCGCTGTACGTGCTCGCCGACCCGGCGGGCCACCCGTTCTGCCTGCTCGTCAGTCCGGGCGAGTAGTGACAGACGACGTCACGTCGCGGGCGAGGTCCCTGCTCGGCCGGACGCTGCACGGTCACGGCGTCGCGGTGCGGATCACCGAGGTGGAGGCGTACGGCGGCATCCACGATCCGGCCTCGCACGCGTTCACGCGCACGCCGCGATCCGAACCCATGTACGGCCCGCCGTGGCACCTGTACGTGTACCGCTCCTACGGCATGCACTGGTGCGCCAACGTCGTCACGGGCCCGACCGAGACCGCCTCGGCGGTGCTGATCCGCGCTGGCGAGGTGATCGGGGGGCTCAAGCTCGCTCGCGAGCGCCGGGGCGGGGTCGCCGACGTCGGACTGGCCCGCGGACCGGGCAACCTCGCGAGGGCGCTGGGCATCACCGGTGCGGATCTCGGCACGCCGCTGCTGGAGCCCGGCGGGGTCAGCCTCGGTCCCCAGACGGCGTCGGTCGAGGTCGCTGCGGGCCCGCGGGTCGGCGTGTCGAAGGCCGCTGACGTCCCATGGCGATTCTGGATCGCCGGCGATCCCACCGTTTCTGCCTACCGTCGCAGTCCTCGCGCCTCTTGACACGCGTCGATTGACGTACGTCATGCTCTCGCCATGAACGTGCGTGCGCGAGCCGCTGCGGCGGCCGCGATCTTCTGGCTTGCGGCAGGCTGCTCGGGCGGGTCCGACGGCGAGTCGGAAACTGAACCCGCAGCCTCGGCCAGCCCGACGTCGACCCAGACGGCCGAGGCCACCGGCGGTGACACCGCCTGCCTGCTCGGCCGCTGGTACCTCGACACCGGCGACTACGCCGCCCAGGCGCTGACCTACCTCACCGGACTGGGCATCCCGATCACCGACCTGCAGATCAGCGGCACCCAGATCCTGGACTTCAACGAGAGCCCGTTCATGAACGTCGCCACGGATCTGCAGCTGGACGCCGTCGTGGCCGGGCGATCCCTGTCCACCACGTCGCAGAGCGCCGGCGGTGGAGAGTGGGGCTGGAACGGCGACAGCGACTCCGACATCGGCGTCGACGACTGGGCCTGGACGGTCGAGCCGTCGGCAGCGCCGGACGGGTCGCCGCCGCTGCTCGATCCCTCGCAGGGGGTCAGCGTCACCTGCGACACGGACACGCTGACCGTCCAGGGTGACGGCGCCCCGCTCACCGGGGTGTTCGTGCGCCGCTGACCTACGCTGGAGACATGACCGCCACCTACGAGCCCGTCGCGGCCGACGAGATCTACACGTCGGCGCTCGAGCCGCCGCCCCGTAGGCGGGGCACGCGCCTGCTCTGCTCGGCGCTCGACCTGTGGTGCGCCATGACCGGCGGGATGCTCGAGCTGACGTCGTCGGGCGACGTCGTGGTGCGGCGGCGCAGCGATGCCGGCGAGGAGCTGCGGGTCGCCGGCGGGGCCCCGGGTGTCTCGTTGTCGCTGCTCGAACAGGTCCGCAGCGACCTCGTCGCGATGAGTCCTGACGAGTTCCGCGCCGAGTGGGGCATCGGCTGACGCGTCCCGCGACGCTCAGGCAGTCGCGTCCGGGTGGCTGGCCACCCAGGCGTCGAACGCCTCGGCCGAGGTCTTCGACGGCACGTGGCCGAACCGGGACTTCAGTCGCGAGTTGTCCAGAACGGGCCGGAACTGCAGAAACTTCGTCTGCTCCGGACCGTACTGGCTGAGCCGCAGCGGATGCAGCACGGCCAGCGCCGAGCGCAGGACGATCTCGGGGATCGGCAGGGTGCGCTTGCCCAGACGTGCTGCGATCTCGTCGATCGTCAGTGCTCCGTCGCCGGCCACGTTGAAGATGCCGGTCACGTCGCCGGTCACCGCCGTGACGACGATCGCCGACAGGTCGGCGTCCCAGATGAACACGAACGGCGAGTCCGCGCCGGCGATCTTCAGCAATCGCCGCCGACGGAACAGGTCGGTGATCTGGTTGTCCACGCGCTCGCCGAGGATCGTGCCGATGCGCAGGACCGTCTGCTCCAGCTCCGGATGATCCGCCCGTACCGCGGCGAGGTGCTCCTCGACCTGCCGCTTGTGCCTGCTGTAGGCGAAGGCGTCGTTGCCGCGCATCGGCTCGTCCTCGGTGATCCAGGCGGGGGAGTCGGCGTGGTAGCCGTAGGCGGCGCCGCTGGACGACACCACGAGGCGTCGGACTCCGTGCGCCAGGGCCGCGTCGACGACGTGGCGCGTTCCCTCGACGTCCACGCGGCGGGCGATCTCGTCGGTCATCCCGGGCGGTGGGTTCACGATGGAGGCGAGGTGCACGATCGTGTCGATCCGGTGCTCGGCGACCACCGCGCCGACCTGGGCGGCGTCCGTGACGTCGAGCGTCACCTCCTCGACGCCGGCGCGCGGCGACTGCGGCGGTCGGACGTCGCCGGAGACCACGGCGTCGACCTGCTCGACGAGCGCGGGGACGACCGACGATCCGAGGAATCCGGAGCCCCCGGTCACCAGCACGCGGGTCACGCGGCCACCGCCTCCCGGACGGGCCGGCGAGCCCACATCGTGGCAACCACCAGCCCGGCGATGATGTCCCAGATGCCCCACCAGGCAGCCACCAGGGCCATGCCACCGAGTCCGTCGAAGAACGTGAACACCAGCAGCAGTCCGAAGCCGGCGTTGCGGATGCCCACCTCGAACGTCATGGCGCGGGTGGCGCGGTCGGGCAGGCGGCTGACCCTGGCGATCGACCAGCCGAGCGCCAGAGCGAGCGCGTCGTGCAGGAAGACCGCGAGCAGCACGATGCCGATGTAGTCGACGAAGATGTCCCAGTTCTTCGCGACACCGATGACGATGATCGCCGCGAGCGCGAGGAAGGCGACCTTGCCGACCACCGGGTGCGCGCGCTCGGCGAACCGCGGCCACACGCGGGCGATGCCCAGCCCGAGGACGAACGGGATGCCGATGACCAGCAGGATCTCGCTGAGCATGTCCCACGGTGTCACCTCGATCGACTCGAGGAACGTCTTGCCGGTCGGGTGCAGCCCGCCCCAGAACGCGAAGTTGATCGGCAGCAGGAAGATGGCCAGCAGGTTGCCGACCGCGGTCATCGACACCGAGAGAGCCACGTCGCCCTTCGCGCGGTGGGTCAGGATGTTCGACACGTTGCCTGGCGGGCAGCAGGCGACCAGGATCATCCCGAGTGCCACCGACCCCCGAACGTCCAGGATCAGGGTCAGCACGAAGGTGATCGCCGGCAGCAGCAGGAACTGCCCGCCCACGCCCACCGCCATGGCCAGCGGACGCCGCAGCGCCGCACGGAAGTCCTCGATGCGGGTGTCGAGGGCGATGCCGAACAGGATGGCCGCGATGACGATCTTCAAGGTCGTGAGCGACTTCTCGTCGAAGGCGATGCGGATGGCGTCGACGTCGGTCATGCGGTCAGCTCCTCGATCGTGCGGCGCACCAGCGTGCGGTAGGCGTCCTTGTTGACGTAGTACGACATCCGGTCGATGCCGAGGTAGTGGTAGCCGCCGCTCAGGTCCGGACGGGGGCCCTGCACGGCCGCGTCGATGCGTGCGGCCCGTGCCGGGTCGTCGCGGCGGGCGGCGAGGTAGGCCGAGACCAGGTCGGCCTGCTCGTAGCGTCCCTGCCAGCCGATGCCGGAGGCTTCGAGCATGCCGAGCACGAACAGGTTGCGGTGCTGCGACGGGAAGATGTTGAGGTACAGGTCAGGCGCGCCTGCGCCGGGTGCCCAGTCCAGCAGCTCGCGATCGATGAACGGGTAGTGGAGCCGGTAGCCGGTGGCCAGCAGCACGAGGTCGTACTCGCCGGAGGTGCCGTCGCGGAACTGCACGCGCGGCCCGTCGAACCGTTCGACGTCGGCCCTGATCTGCAGGTCGCCGTGGCCGAGGTGGTGCAGGATCAGCGAGTTCACGATCGGGTGCGACTCGTAGATCTTGTGGTCGGGCTCGGGGAACCCCAGGCGCACCGGGTCGCCGGTGAACAGCTTGAGGATGCGCCGGTCGACCGCCTGCTTGATGCGGGCGGGCAGCGGACGGCCTTGGTTGAGGGTGTCGGCCGGCTTGCCGAAGACGTACTTGGGCACGAAGTGGTAGCCGCGGCGCACGCTCATGTCGACGTGTGCCGCGTGGTGCACGGCGTCGACGGCGATGTCGCAGCCGGAGTTGCCAGCGCCGACGATCAGGACGCGGCGGTCCGTCAGCTGCTTGGCGGAGCGGTAGGCGCTGGTGTGGATCACCTCGCCGTCGAGCTTGCCGTCGAACGTCGGTACGTGCGGTTCGGACAGCGTGCCGTTGGCGATCAGCACGCCGGCGAACCGCTCGGTCGTCTCGCTTCCCTCGCACCTGCTGGTGACCTGCCACCCGTCGCCGTCGGGCTCGACCCGGGTCACCTCGGTGCCGAATCGGATCCGGTCGCGCAGGCCGAAGGCGTCGGCGAAGTCGGCGAAGTACTCCTTCAGCTCGCGGTGGCTGGGGTAGTCGGCCACGTCGTCGGCCATCGGGAACTCGGTGAACTGCGTCGTGGTCCGGCTCGAGATCAGGTGGGCCGACTCGTACATCGTGCTGCGGGGACCGTCGATGTTCCACAGGCCGCCCACGTCGTCCGACAGCTCGAACCCCACCCACGGGAGGCCGCGGCGGTCGAGGTTGCGAGCGGCAGCCAGACCGCTCGGGCCTGCTCCGATGATGGCGAAGGTGTCGTCGGTCACACCGGCAGTGTGCCGGGTCCTCGGTGTCAGATGCAGTGTCAGGTGTCGGAGGCGGCCCTGCGGAGCGCGTCCTCGAACACCGCTGACTCCTGGGCCCCGGACACCGCGTAGCGCCCGTCGAGCACGAAGAACGGCACGCCGCCGATGCCGTACTCCACGGCCTGGTCACGGTCCGCCTCGACCGCCGGCTCGTAGGTTCCGGCGCTCAGGGCCGCCACCACCTCGTCGCGGTCCAGGCCGATCTCGGCAGCCAGATCGGCGAGCTCCTCGACCCGGCCCACGTGCCGGCCCTGCTCGAAGTACGCCGACAGCAGCCGCTCCTTCATGTCCAGCTGGCGTCCGTGCTCCTTGGCGAGGTGCAACAGCTGGTGCGCCAGCCGGGTGTTGGTGTGCTGCAGGGCGCCGAAGTCGTAGGCGAGCCCGTCCCGGGCGGCGAGATCGGCCATCTGGGCGTTCATCTGCCGCGCCTGGTCCACGGGCACGCGCAGGTGCTGGGCGAGGAACTCCTCGGACGTGCCGTCGAACTCCGCAGGGGCACCGGGGGAGAGCTCGTAGGAGTGGAACTCCACCTCGACCTCGCCACCGTCCTCGGCGAAGGCGGCCACGGCCTTCTCGAAGCGCCGCTTGCCCAGGAAGCACCAGGGGCAGGCGATGTCGGACCAGATGTCGACCTTCACGGGAGTGCTCACGCTGACCACAACGTGACGGGCGGTCATGGGTATTCCGCGGCACCGCCGGGGGTATGCTCATGTCATGACAATTGCCGTCGCCTACCGTCCCGACACGTATGGACGTGCCGCCCTCGACTGGGCCGCCGCCCAGGCGCGCACCACCCACGACTCGCTGCTGATCATCAACGTGACCCGTGCAGAGCCCCGGCTCGAGCCCGGCCACGCCCGCGGCCATCACATCCAGGACTTCACCGCGGCGCTGAAGGCCGACGGCATCGACTTCGAGGTGCGGCAGGTCGAGGGAGAGGACATCGCCGACTCGGTGCTGTTCGAGGTCGAGCAGGCCTCCGCGTCGCTGGTCGTGATCGGCGTCCGCCCGCGCAGCCCGGTCGGCAAGATGCTGATGGGCAGCGTCGCGCAGTCGATCCTGCTCGACGCGCACGTCCCGGTCGTCGCGGTCAAGCCCTGACCGGCTGAACACGCTCGAGCGATAGGCTCGCGGGCGTGACTCACGTCCTCGACGACCTGCAGGCTCGCGGCCTGATCGCCCACTCGACGGACCCCGAAGCATTGCGAGCGGCCCTGTCCGACGGGTCGATCACCTACTACGTGGGGTTCGACCCCACCGCACCGAGCCTGCACATCGGCAACCTGCTGCAGATCCTGACCGCTCGGCGGCTCCAGCTGGCCGGCCACCGCCCCCTGATGCTGGTCGGCGGTTCCACGGGCCTGATCGGCGACCCCAAGGAGGCGGGGGAGCGCAGCATGAACACGCGCGAGACCGTGGCCGACTGGGTGGCCGGCATCCAGCGTCAGGTCGCGGCGTTCGTCGACTTCAGCGGCGACAACGCGGCCGTGATGGTCAACAACCTGGACTGGACCGAGAACCTCGGCACGATCGACTTCCTGCGCGACATCGGCAAGCACTTCCCGGTCAACCGCATGCTGGCGCGTGACGTCGTCAGCAGCCGCCTGGAGTCCGGCATCAGCTACACCGAGTTCAGCTACGTGCTGCTGCAGTCGATGGACTACCTCGAGCTGCACCGCCGGCACGGGTGCGTGCTGCAGACCGGCGGCAGCGACCAGTGGGGCAACATCACCGCCGGCGTCGAGCTGATCCGGCGTGCCGACGGCGCCAAGGTGCACGCGCTGGCCACGCCCCTGGTCACGAAGGCCGACGGCACCAAGTTCGGCAAGACCGAGAGCGGCACCGTCTGGCTGGACCCCCAGCTCACCAGCCCCTACGCGTTCCACCAGTCGTGGATCCAGGCGGAGGACGCCAAGGTGGGCGAGTACCTCAAGCAGTTCACGTTCGTGCCGATCGACGAGATCGAGGCGCTGATGCGCGAGCACGACCAGAAGCCGGGCCTGCGGCTCGCGCAACGGCGCCTGGCCGCGGAGGTCACGACGCTGGTCCACGGAGCCGCCGAGACGACGGCGGCCGAGCTCGCCGGCCAGGCGCTGTTCGGCCGCGGAGAAGCTCGGCGAGCTGCCCGCGGACACCCTGGAGGCAGCCTTGCGTGGTGCCGGTGCGGTGGAGGTCGACGATCCGCCGACGGTGGTCGACGCGTTCGTCGCGGCGGGACTGGTCGACAGCAGGTCGGCCGCGCGGCGCGCCGTGTCCGAGGGTGGTGCGTACGTCAACAACGAGCGGATCGGCGATCCCGAGACCGTCATCGCAGGCCCGATGCTCCTCCACGGGCGCTGGGCGGTCCTCCGCAAGGGCAAGCGCTCCATCGCGGGCGTTCGCGTCGGCCGATGACCGACGAAATGTGTTCTGACCTGCGATTTCAGGACATTTCGCGCTTGGCAAGCGAATGTGACCGGCGACACACGTCGGGGATTTGACGCGCACGAATTGCGTCCGTAATGTTCTTCTTGTTGCACAGCACGACGGAGCGAAAGGCCGCAAGGCAGGTCGCTGGGGCTGGCAGCCATCTCTACCGAAACGATCAACGCCAGGCGGCTGAGCTGCCGGAGACGGATCGCTGACAACGGGGGATGAGCACGGTGACCGACCCGGGTTTGACCGGTGAAAACGAGCCGTGTAAGTTGGACGAGTTGCCCCGGAAGTGGCAGGCCGAAAGGCCGACACTGCGGTGTGCGTCTGATCCTTGAGAACTCAACAGTGTGCCAAAAGTCGACGAGATTAATTAGTAGTACCCCGTCGAGACCCGTCGGTGAGCTTCGGCTCGCCGATCTCGATGGATAATCAATTCCGACAATTTATTTGTCAGCAAATAGTTTGTCGGGATCAACTGAAGTTGAGCAGGCCTTGAGCCTGCACTTTCAACGGAGAGTTTGATCCTGGCTCAGGACGAACGCTGGCGGCGTGCTTAACACATGCAAGTCGAGCGGTAAGGCTCCTTCGGGAGTACACGAGCGGCGAACGGGTGAGTAACACGTGAGCAATCTGCCCTTCTCTTTGGAATAAGCGCGGGAAACTGCGTCTAATGCCGAATACGACCTCCATTCGCATGTTTGGAGGTGGAAAGCTCCGGCGGAGAAGGATGAGCTCGCGGCCTATCAGCTTGTTGGTGAGGTAATGGCTCACCAAGGCATTGACGGGTAGCCGGCCTGAGAGGGTGACCGGCCACACTGGGACTGAGACACGGCCCAGACTCCTACGGGAGGCAGCAGTGGGGAATATTGGACAATGGGCGAAAGCCTGATCCAGCAACGCCGCGTGAGGGATGACGGCCTTCGGGTTGTAAACCTCTTTCAGTAGGGACGAAGCGAAAGTGACGGTACCTACAGAAGAAGGACCGGCCAACTACGTGCCAGCAGCCGCGGTAATACGTAGGGTCCGAGCGTTGTCCGGAATTATTGGGCGTAAAGGGCTCGTAGGCGGTTTGTCGCGTCGGGAGTGAAAACTCAGGGCTCAACCCTGAGCGTGCTTCCGATACGGGCAGACTAGAGGTATGCAGGGGAGAACGGAATTCCTGGTGTAGCGGTGGAATGCGCAGATATCAGGAGGAACACCGGTGGCGAAGGCGGTTCTCTGGGCATTACCTGACGCTGAGGAGCGAAAGCATGGGGAGCGAACAGGATTAGATACCCTGGTAGTCCATGCCGTAAACGTTGGGCGCTAGGTGTGGGGACCTTCCACGGTCTCCGTGCCGCAGCTAACGCATTAAGCGCCCCGCCTGGGGAGTACGGCCGCAAGGCTAAAACTCAAAGGAATTGACGGGGGCCCGCACAAGCGGCGGAGCATGCTGATTAATTCGATGCAACGCGAAGAACCTTACCTGGGTTTGACATATACCGGAAAGCTGCAGAGATGTAGCCCCCCTTGTGGTCGGTATACAGGTGGTGCATGGCTGTCGTCAGCTCGTGTCGTGAGATGTTGGGTTAAGTCCCGCAACGAGCGCAACCCTCGTTCTATGTTGCCAGCACGTAATGGTGGGGACTCATAGGAGACTGCCGGGGTCAACTCGGAGGAAGGTGGGGATGACGTCAAGTCTTCATGCCCCTTATGTCCAGGGCTTCAAGCATGCTACAATGGCCGGTACAAAGGGCTGCGATACCGCAAGGTGGAGCGAATCCCAAAAAGCCGGTCTCAGTTCGGATTGGGGTCTGCAACTCGACCCCATGAAGTCGGAGTCGCTAGTAATCGCAGATCAGCAACGCTGCGGTGAATACGTTCCCGGGCCTTGTACACACCGCCCGTCACGTCATGAAAGTCGGCAACACCCGAAGCCGGTGGCCCAACCCTTGTGGAGGGAGCCGTCGAAGGTGGGGCTGGCGATTGGGACGAAGTCGTAACAAGGTAGCCGTACCGGAAGGTGCGGCTGGATCACCTCCTTTCTAAGGAGCACTTGGTGGCCGGCGAGAGCCAGGTCATCCATTGAGTCTGTTTGGACGGCGAATGTCTGTCCGCAGCTCAGCTCACTAGTGGATCGTCAATTATTTGGTGAGATGGCCAACCACGAACGTCAGTACGTCTCCTCGGAGTCTGGAACCTCGTTTGGAAGTAGTCATCAAATCAGGCACACTGTTGGGTCCTGAGGGATCAGCGATGATCTCTCGGACCACGCACCACCCCCGTCGCCGGGGGCATGAGTGTGGGACCGCCCGTATTTTGAGAACTTCACAGTGGACGCGAGCATCTTTGTAGTAACAACAAGCTACTAAGTGCACATGGTGGATGCCTTGGCATCGAGAGCCGATGAAGGACGTTGGAGTCTGCGAAAAGCCCCGGGAAGGTGACAACCGACCTGTGATCCGGGGATGTCCGAATGGGGAAACCCACCTGGAGTAAAGTCCAGGTACCTCTGTCTGAACACATAGGGCAGCAGGAGGGAACGTGGGGAAGTGAAACATCTCAGTACCCACAGGAAGAGAAAACAACCGTGATTCCGGTAGTAGTGGCGAGCGAAACCGGACCTAGGCTAAACCTCAGGTATGTGATAGCCGGCAGGCGTTGTACCTGGGGGGTTGTGGGGCCAGATCGTTGATTCTGCCGAGTCAACAAAGAGTCATAAACCATGAGTGAAGTGGAAGCCGACTGGAAAGTCGCGACATAGAGGGTGAGATCCCCGTACACGTAAGCTCATGGCTCTTTTCTGTCACCCCGAGTAACACCGAACCCCTGAAATTCGGTGTGAATCTGGCGGGACCACCCGTTAAGCCTAAATACTCCTCGATGACCGATAGCGGACAAGTACCGTGAGGGAAAGGTGAAAAGTACCCCGGGAGGGGAGTGAAATAGTACCTGAAACCATGTGCATACAATCCGTCGGAGCGGTTCCTCGTGAACTGTGACGGCGTGCCTTTTGAAGAATGAGCCTGCGAGTTAGCGTGGTGTAGCGAGGTTAAGGCGAGAGCCGTAGCCGTAGCGAAAGCGAGTCCGAATAGGGCGACTGAGTTGCACCATCTAGACCCGAAGCGGAGTGATCTATCCATGGGCAGGTTGAAGCGCGGGTAAGACCGCGTGGAGGACCGAACCCACCTAGGTTAAAAACTGGGGGGATGACCTGTGGATAGGGGTGAAAGGCCAATCAAACTCCGTGATAGCTGGTTCTCCCCGAAATGCATTTAGGTGCAGCGTTGCGTGTTTCTTGCCGGAGGTAGAGCACTGGATGGACTAGGGGGCCTACAAGCTTACTGAATTCAGCCAAACTCCGAATGCCGGTAAGTGAGAGCGCAGCAGTGAGACTGTGGGGGATAAGCTTCATAGTCGAGAGGGAAACAGCCCAGACCATCAGCTAAGGTCCCAAAGAGATCACTAAGTGGAAAAGGATGTGGAGTCGCACAGACAACCAGGAGGTTGGCTTAGAAGCAGCCACCCTTTAAAGAGTGCGTAATAGCTCACTGGTCAAGTAATTCCGCGCCGACAATTTAGCGGGGCTCAAGTGATCCACCGAAGCTATGGGATTCATGCAATAGCCAGGCCTTCGTGGTCCAGGCGTATGGATCGGTAGGGGAGCGTCGTGTGGCGAGCGAAGCGGCGGGGTGACCCAGCCGTGGATGCCACACGAGTGAGAATGCAGGCATGAGTAGCGAATGAGGAGTGAGAAACTCCTCCACCGAATGACCAAGGGTTCCAGGGTCAAGCTAATCTTCCCTGGGTAAGTCGGGACCTAAGGCGAGGCCGACAGGCGTAGTCGATGGACAACGGGTTGATATTCCCGTACCGGCACTGAACCGCCCATGCTGAGCCCGGTGATGCTAAGTGCCCGAAACCGGCCTTCAGTCCTCTTCGGAGGACACTGGCCGGCGGAGCGCACGACCCAAACCGGTAGTAGGCAAGCAATGGTGTGACGCAGGAAGGTAGCTCAACCGTGGCGATGGTAGTCCACGGGTAAGGTCGTAGGGCGAGTGATAGGCAAATCCGTCACTCATCAAGCCTGAGAGCCGATGCCACCCGCATCTAGCGGAGTGTGAGTGATCCTATGCTGCCGAGAAAAGCATCTAGCGAGGTTCTGAGCCGCCCGTACCCCAAACCGACTCAGGTGGTCAAGTAGAGAATACTCAGGTGATCGAGTGAACCATGGTTAAGGAACTCGGCAAAATGCCCCCGTAACTTCGGGAGAAGGGGGGCCGGATTCGTCAGTGAGCTTGCCTCACGAAGCGTTGAAGGCCGCAGAGACCAGGCCCAAGCGACTGTTTACTAAAAACACAGGTCCGTGCTAAGTCGAAAGACGCCGTATACGGACTGACTCCTGCCCGGTGCTGGAAGGTTAAGGGGACGTGTCAGCGCAAGCGAAGCACAGAACTTAAGCCCCAGTAAACGGCGGTGGTAACTATAACCATCCTAAGGTAGCGAAATTCCTTGTCGGGTAAGTTCCGACCTGCACGAATGGAGTAACGACTTGGGCGCTGTCTCAACCATGGACTCGGCGAAATTGCACTACGAGTAAAGATGCTCGTTACGCGCGGCAGGACGGAAAGACCCCGGGACCTTTACTATAGTTTGGTATTGGTGTTTGGTTCAGTTTGTGTAGGATAGGTGGGAGACTGTGAAGCTTGGACGCCAGTTCAGGTGGAGTCATCGTTGAAATACCACTCTGGCTGTACTAGATATCTAACCTAGGTCCGTTATCCGGATCAGGGACAGTGCCTGATGGGTAGTTTAACTGGGGCGGTTGCCTCCTAAAATGTAACGGAGGCGCCCAAAGGTTCCCTCAGCCTGGTTGGCAATCAGGTTTCGAGTGTAAGTGCACAAGGGAGCTTGACTGTGAGAGTGACAACTCGAGCAGGGACGAAAGTCGGGACTAGTGACCCGGCGCTGGCTTGTGGAAGCGGCGTCGCTCAACGGATAAAAGGTACCCCGGGGATAACAGGCTGATCTTCCCCAAGAGTCCATATCGACGGGATGGTTTGGCACCTCGATGTCGGCTCGTCGCATCCTGGGGCCGTAGCAGGTCCCAAGGGTTGGGCTGTTCGCCCATTAAAGCGGCACGCGAGCTGGGTTTAGAACGTCGTGAGACAGTTCGGTCCCTATCCGCCGCGCGCGTAGGAAACTTGAGAAAGGCTGTCCCTAGTACGAGAGGACCGGGATGGACGAACCTCTGGTGTGTCAGTTGTTCTGCCAAGAGCACCGCTGATTAGCTACGTTCGGAAGTGATAACCGCTGAAAGCATCTAAGCGGGAAGCACGTTTCAAGATGAGGTTTCCCACTGGTTTACCAGGTAAGGCCCCCAGCAGACCACTGGGTTGATAGGCCGGAAGTAGAAGTGCAGCAATGCATGGAGCTGACCGGTACTAATAGGCCGAGGGCTTGTTTCTTACAAAGATCACGCGCGTCCACTGTGAGGTTCCCGAGATACGGTCGGGAACCAGGTCGAAAGACCATGGTTTTGATATCTCCATAGAGTTTCGGCGACCATGGCGAGAGGGAAATACCCGGCTACATTCCGAACCCGGAAGTCAAGCCTCTCAGCGCCGATGGTACTGCACTGGAGACGGTGTGGGAGAGTAGGACGTCGCCGGACAATCATTTGCGCGAGGCCGCTCCTTCGGGAGCGGCCTCGCTGCATTTTGCTTGCAATGCAGGCTCAGACAGGAAGGACCAGCGCAATGGCTGAGTCGAGAGGAGCCCGCGGCAGCGGCCGCGGACCACAGCGCGGCGGAGCCGGTCAGGGCCGTGGAGGCCAGGGTGGCGCCGGTGGCCGTGGACCTCGCCGAGACGGCGATGGTCCGCGCGGCCGGGACGGACGTGGCCGGGACGGCGACAAACCCCGTGGCGGCAAGCCGTCGGGTCGTCGCGATGATCGCGACTCGGGCAATCGCCCGGGAAGCAGCTCGCGCGGGCGTCCGGCCTATCGAGGCCGGCCCGAGCCCGAGGAGCGCACGCCTGACCAGAAGATCTACGACGGCCCGCCGATCCCCGACGACGTCAGCGCCAAGGATCTCGACAAGTTCGCACGGCAGCAGCTGCAGAGCCTGCCGGAGAAGCTCGCGGACAAGGTCGCGCGTCACCTGGTGATGGCCGGATTGTTGCTGCACGAGGACCCCGAGCAGGCGTACCTGCATGCTCTGGCCGCGCGCGCCCGGGCGACCCGCTCGGCGCTGGTGCGCGAGGCGTGCGGCGAGACTGCGTATGCCGCCGGCAAGTGGGCGGAGGCATTGTCAGAATTCCGCGCGTCGCGCCGGATGTCCGGCAACCAGATGTACGCCCCGATGATGGCCGACTGCGAGCGTGCACTCGGCCGGCCCGAGAAGGCGATCGGCTACGACACGCCGGAGATTCGGTCGAAGCTCGATGATGCCGGGGGAGTGGAGCTGTCGATCGTCGTCGCCGGCGCTCGCCGGGACCAGGGTCAGGCCGAGGCTGCCGTGCGTCTGCTGGAGACCGAGCCGCTGCACTCCAAGGGCCGGTCGCCGTGGGTGGCCCGGCTGCGCTACGCGTACGCCGACGCTCTGCTCGACTCCGGCCGTACCGACGATGCGATCGAGTGGTTCCACCGCGCGGTCGCCGTCGATGGGGACAACCTCACCGACGCCGTCGACCGCCTCAAGGAGCTCGGCGCCTAGCGCGTGCACAGCCCCGCTGCCGTCTGGGCCTGTCCACAGGCTGCGGTGACCACCTCGACCTGCGCGTGCGCGGGCTCGAGGCTGGCGTTATGCCCAAAACCCCTGCGCCCCACACCCCTGCGCCCGAAACCCCTGCGCCCGTCAACCATGTCCAGCTGAGCGGTCGTGTCTCGGCGGCCCCCGAGACCAGGACGCTGCCCAGCGGTGACCAGGTCGTGTCCTTTCGCGTCATCGTCCAGCGCGACGCGGCCGCGCGTCGCCGGTCCAGGCAGACCGTCGACACCATCGAGTGCACGGCGTGGACCGCGGCACTGCGGCGCAAGGTGACCCGGCTCGTCCCCGGCAGCACGGTGGACGTGAGCGGACAGCTGCGTCGGCGCTTCTCTCGAGGCGCCGGTGGCGTGACCAGCCGCGTGACGGTGGATCTGGACTCCTGCACCTCTCGGTAGGCTCGCCCCATGACCTCAGGCACGTCGCTCGTTTCGTCGGTGGTGCCGCTGCACGAGGCGCATGATCTCGCGATGCTGGACCTCGACGGAGTGGTGTACCTCGGTCCGACCGCCATCCCGGGAGCCGCTGAGGCCCTGGCGGCAGCGCGATCGGCCGGGATGCATCTGGCCTACCTGACCAACAACGCGTCTCGTCCGGCCGTCGACGTGGCCGCTCATCTCCGGTCGCTCGGCATGCCACCGCTGGAGGACGCCGACGTCGTCACGTCGGCGCAGGCGGTGGCCGAGCTGATGGCGCGGGATCTGCCTGCCGGCGCGCGAGTCCTGCTGATCGGAGGAGACGGCCTGCGGGTCCCGCTGGAGGATCGCGGCCTCGTCTGCGTCCGCTCGCTGGACGATGACCCGGTGGCCGTCGTGCAGGGCTACCACGCCGACCTCGGGTGGCGAGATCTCGCCGAGGCCGCCTACGCGGTCCACTCCGGGTTGCCCTGGTACGCCAGCAACACCGATCTGACCATCCCCACTCCGCGCGGCATCGCGCCCGGCAACGGGTCCCTCGTGCAGGCGGTCGCCACGGCCACCGGCCGGGTGCCCGTCGTCGCGGGCAAGCCCGAACGCCCGCTGTTCGACGTCACGCTCGAACGTCTCGGGGGCGAGCGTCCGTTGATGATCGGCGACCGCCTCGACACCGACATCGACGGCGCCATCGGAGCCGGCGTGCCGAGCCTGGCCGTCCTCACGGGGGTCAGCTCGCTCGCGGAGATCTTCGCCGCCCCGCCCGGCCACCGGCCCGACTACGTCGCGGCGGACCTGATGGCGCTGGGGGAGAGCCATCGGCCGGTCGAGGTCGACGACAGCAGCGCCAGCTGTGACGGGGTCCGGGCGCAGGTCGATGCCGACGGCACCATCGAGGTCAACGGCCCGCGGAGCACCTCCCGGCTGCGTGCAGCGGTGGCCCTCGCGTGGGCGTGGCACGACACGTCCGGCCGATCGGCGATCCCGGGTGGGACACTGGACGCATGAGCGAGACTCCGTATGACGACCACGGCGTCGACCACGCTGTCGACCACGGTGTCGAGGGGCATGTCGACGACGACCTGCGTGACGAGCCCCCCGGTGACCCGGTGCTCACCGGGGACGTGGTCATCGACGAGGCACTGGTCCGTCTCGATGCGCTCGAGTCGCGCGACGTCAGCGAGCACCCGGCTGAGTTCGAGCAGATCCACCGGGTGCTGCGCGACTCCCTGACCGGTCACCACCGCCAACCATGAGCCGCCCTGCATGAGCCGCCGACTGCGTCTCGACGCCGAGCTGGTCCGTCGCGACCTGGCTCGGTCGCGTGATCATGCCGCCACGTTGATCACCGACGGCCGAGTCTTCGTGGCGGGCGCGCGGGCCAGCAAGCCGGCCACCGGTGTCACCACCGACCAGGCGATCGTCGTCAAGGGATCGAGCGAGCCCACCTGGGCCTCGCGAGGTGCGTACAAGCTGCTCGGCGCCCTCGACGTGTTCACGCCGATGGGACTGCAGATCGAGGGTCGCCGCTGCCTCGACGCAGGAGCGTCCACCGGTGGGTTCACCGACGTGCTGCTGCGCAGGGGAGCCAGCGAGGTGGTCGCGGTCGACGTGGGGTACGGCCAGCTGGTCTGGAGCCTGCAGAGCGACGAACGGGTCCACGTCATGGACCGCACCAACGTGCGCCATCTTGAGGTCGATGACATCGGCGGACCGGTCTCGATGGTGGTCAGCGACCTGTCCTTCATCTCCTTGACGGTCGTGATGCCCGCCCTGACGAGGATCACCTCGCCGAGCACGAGTCGCGACGGCGACATCGTGCTGATGGTGAAGCCGCAGTTCGAGGTCGGTCGCGAGAGGCTCGGCAAGAACGGGGTCGTGCGCGACCCCGAGCTGCATGCCGAGGCGGTGCACCGAGTCTGCGAGAGCGCGCAGTCCGCCGGCTGGGGCACGCGTGCCCTGGCGCCGAGTCCGTTGCCGGGGCCGGCCGGCAACGTGGAGTACTTCTGCTGGCTGCGCACCGACGCGCCGCCGCCTGTGCTGTCGGCCGCCCACGACGTCGTGGCGGCCGGGCCCCTGGTGATCGACCCCGACAGAGAGCGAGAGCGCGCATGAGATCGGTCCTGATCCTGGTCCACGCTGCGCGGACCGAGGCGGCTCGCGTCGCGGTCGACTTCGCACGCTCGGTATCGGCCGAAGGTGTGCAGATCTGCGTCCTGGACGCCGACGCCACGGTGCTCAAGGAGGCCGGTCTCGCCGACATGCGCACCGTCGCAGCGGCGCCGCCGGAGTGCGAGCTCGCGGTGGTGTTCGGCGGCGACGGCACCATCTTGCGAGCAGCGGAGGCGTGTCGCGGCAGCGAGATCCCGGTGCTCGGGGTCAACCTCGGCCACGTCGGGTTCCTCGCCGAGGCCGAGGTCGAGGACGTCAGCCAGGTGGTTCGCGGTGTCATCGACCGCACCTACACGGTCGAGGAGCGGCTCACCGTCGACGTGGTGGTCACGGTGCGCGGCGAGGTCGTCGCGACCAACTGGGCGCTCAACGAGGCCTCCGTCGAGAAGGCGGCCCGAGAGCGCATGCTCGAGCTCGTCGTCGAGATCGACGATCGTCCCGTGTCGCGCTGGGGATGCGACGGCGTCGTGTGTGCGACGCCCACCGGATCGACGGCCTACAACTTCAGTGCCGGCGGACCGATCGTCTGGCCCGAGGTCGCCGCGCTGCTGATGGTCCCGATCAGCGCTCACGCCCTGTTCGCTCGGCCCATGGTGGTGTCGCCCAACGCCACGTTGGCCATCGAGGTCGTGGGCGAGCAGTCCACCGGAGTGCTGTGGTGCGACGGCCGCCGAGCCGCCGAGCTGCCGGTGGGCGCGCGGGTCGAGGTCACCAAGGGGGCCTCGCCGGTGCGGCTGGCCCGCCTCGGCAGCAGCCCGTTCGCGGATCGACTCGTGCGCAAGTTCGATCTCCCGGTCGCCGGATGGCGCGGGGCGTCGCGAGGAACGGGGAGGCGGGACTGATGTGGCTGCACCTGAACCTGACCTCGCTGGGTGTGATCGACTCCGCCGAGCTCGAGCTGAGCGAGGGATTCAGCGTCATCACCGGTGAGACCGGAGCCGGCAAGACGATGGTCGTCACGGCGCTCGGGTTGTTGCGCGGCGATCGCGCCGATCTCGGACTGGTGCGCCACGGGGCCGACCAGGCGCGGGTCGAGGCCAGCATCTCGCTCCCGTCCGGATCCGCTGCAGCGCAGTCGATCGACGAGGCCGGAGGACGCGTCGACGACAGCGGCGGTGACCAGGTGGTCGTGATCGGACGCGTCTTGTCGGCGCAGGGGCGTTCGCGCGCGATCGCCGGGGGAGCGACCGTCCCGGCCGCGCTGCTGGCGGAGGTCACCGACGAGCTGGTGGCGGTGCACGGGCAGTCCGACCAGCACCGGTTGCTCCGCCCCGCCGAGCAGCGCGCTGCCCTCGACCGATTCGCCGGCGCGGAGCTCGCCGATGCTCTGGCGACGTACGCGCCGGTGCACTCGCGCTGGCGCGAGGCCCAGCGCCGCCTGAACGATCTGCGCACCCACGTCCAGGAGCGAGCGCGTCAGCTCGACGTGCTGCGGCACGGGGTCGACGAGATCGACGCCGTCGAGCCGGTGGCCGGCGAGGACGCCGACCTGCTGGCCGACGAGGGCCGACTGGCCCATGCCGAGGCGCTGGCGAGCGCTGCCGAAGCGGCCCACTCCGCACTGGCTCCCGACGTCGACGACGAGACCGGAGGGGCCCGCGACCGCGTCGCAGCGGCCGTCTCGGCCCTGCGCGACGTCGCCGGCCACGATCCGGCGCTCGACGCGCTGGCGGCGCGCACCAACGAGGTCGTCATCCTGCTCGACGAGGTCGCCACCGACCTGTCGACCTACGCCACCTCGGTCGACCTCGACCCGCAGCGACTCGCGTCGGTCCAGGGCCGTCGGGCCGAGCTGTCCGCGCTGCAGCGCAAGTACGGTCCGTCGCTCGACGAGGTCATCGCCTGGGCCGACAAGAGCCGCGCTCGTCTCGCCGAGCTGGGCGACGACGACTCGAGCATCGCCGAGCTCGAGACCGAGCTCGAGGAGCTGGAACCGCGCGTGCTCGAGCTCGCGGCGCAGCTCACCGCACTGCGCCGGGACGCCGCCGGCCGTCTGTCCGCCCTGGTCGATGCCGAGCTCGCCCAGCTGTCCATGCCGTCAGCCCATCTCGAGGCACGAGTCACCACGGCCGACGGTGCGGTGCCCGGCCCGCACGGGCTCGACGACGTGGAGCTGGTCTTCGCCGCGAACAGCGGGTCGGGGCTACGACCGTTGCACAAGGGCGCCAGCGGCGGCGAGCTCTCACGCCTGATGCTGGCCCTCGAGGTCGTGCTGGCCGACCGGTCCACCGTCCCCACGCTGGTCTTCGACGAGGTCGACGCCGGCATCGGTGGGCGTGCTGCCGTCGAGGTGGGTCGCCGCCTGGCCCGGCTGGCCGAGCACGCACAGGTCATCGCCGTCACCCACCTGCCGCAGGTCGCTGCGTTCGCCGACCACCACTTCGTGGTCGACAAGGACGACGACGGCGCCGTCACGCGCAGCTCGGTCGTGCGCCTCGGCGACGAGCAGCGGGTCGACGAGCTGGCTCGCATGCTGGCCGGGCAGGACGACTCGGCCAGTGCGCAGGCCCACGCCCGCGAGCTGCTGGCGCTGGCCGGACAGGGCTCGTGAGCACGGAGCCATGGGCGTGGAACACCTGAACTCTCGCTGAGACTCTCCTTTCACTCGCGACACGCCGTGTCGCCTGGCCGGTTCGGACCAGTCAGCAGGGACCATGGGGACGATGGTCAAATTTCGCAGGTCCGCAGCCGATCCCGCGGCGCGTCCCGGGGTGCACGTCGGCCCTGTCCGCTTCGTGCGGCAGGACGCCGACCTCGCGTCGTTGCGCTCCGGCGACATCGCGCTGGTCGAGATGCCCGACATCGACGCCCGCTACGCACAAGGGCTGATCGACAGCGGCGTGCGGCTCGTCCTCAACTCCGAGCCGTCCGCCTCCGGACGCATTCCCAACCAGGGACCCAGCCTGCTCTCCAGCGCCGGTGTGACGCTGATCGACATTCCCGACGACGCCATCTGGACGCTGGTCCGCAACGGTGACGTCCTCGAGGTCGAGGACGGCCAGATCCGTCGGGACGGGTCCGTGGTGACGGCCGGCGTCGTCATCGACTCCGACCAGAGCCGCGACCTGCTGGACGAGGCCAAGTCCGGGCTGGCGAACCGTCTGGACAGCCTCGCGGCCAACGCCACCGACCACATCCAGCGCGAGCAGGCCATGCTGCTGGACGGTGCGCGCGTGCCGCACCTGCGCACCTCGCTTCGCCGCAGGCCCGTCATCGTGGTGTCGGAAGGCTACGACGCCGCCGAGGACCTGGCCGACCTCAAACGTTTCATCGCCGGACACGACCCGGTTCTCATCGGGGCTGCCGGCGGTGCCGACGTGCTCCTGCGCGGAGGGCACACGCCGCACGTCGTCGTCGGTGCGATCGAGAACCTGTCGGACCAGACGATCAAGTCCGCCGGAGAGGTCGTGGTCACCACCGCGTCGGGTCGGGTCGACGGGCCCGAGCGCCTCGAGCGGCACGGCAAGGAGATCGTCACGTTCGTCTCCACCGGGTCCGAGGACGATCTCGCGATCCTGCTGGCCGACACCAACGAAGCATCGGTGATCGTGCACGTGGGCGCCCCGCCGACGCTGGCGGAGTTCCTCGAACGCCCACCCAGCGACGTGGCCCGCATGTTCGTGGCACGTCTGCGCGCCGGCAGCAAGCTCGTGGACGCCAAGTCGGTCAATCATCTGACCGGGCGCCCCATGGCCTGGTGGCCGTTGGCACTGCTCGTGCTGGCCGGCGTCATCGCCGTCGCGGTCGCCATCACCGTCACCCCCGCCGGACAGGACTGGGTCGACCGCCTCGGCGTGTCGATCGGCAGCGCCGGCACCTGGATCAAAGGACTGTTCTCGTGATCAACTTCCGCTACCACGTCGTCTCGCTGGCAGCCGTTCTGCTGTCCCTGGCCGTCGGCGTCGTCCTCGGAGCGGGGTTCCTGGACTCGACGGACTCCGGCACCGACAGCAACGGCGACCAGGTGGCGGCGGCCGACCCGGCCATCGCCTCGTTCGACTCCGGATACGTCGGTCGCACCAGCCCCACCCTGCTCAAGGACAAGCTCGCCGACTCCTCAGTGCTGGTCATCACCACACCGGGCGCCAAGGCTGCCGACATCAAGGGCGTCACGACGTCCCTCGGCCAGGCCGGCGCCGAGGTCGTCGGTCAGGTGGCCATGACCGGCAAGCTGCTCGATCCGGCCGGCCGCCAGTTCGCCGAGGGCGTCGCGCAGCAGGTCGGCGAGGACGTTCCCGGGATCACCGCCGAGGGCGACAGCTACGCCCGCATCGGCGCCGCGCTGGCACGTGGTCTGGTCTCGGACAAGACTGCCGACGTCGACGACGCCGCCACCACGCTCCGCTCCGCGTTCGTCGAGGGCAAGCTGATCACGCTCACCACGACACCGACGCAGCTGGCCTCGTTGGTCGTCGTCGTCACCGGGCCGCGGACGTCCAGCTCGCAGGACCAGGGCGTCAGCGTCGCCGGGATCGCCGCGGCGATGGACAGCGCCAGCCGTGGCGTCGTGGTCGCCGGCCCGGCCTCCTCGTCGTCGTCCGGCGGCATCGTGGCGTCGCTGCGTGACAGCGACCAGGCCGGCACCGTGTCGACGGTCGACGTGGTCGACTCACCGGCCGGTCGCGTCGTGGTGGCCCTGGCCCTGGCCAGCGAGGCCGCCGGCCGGTCCGGCCAGTGGGGAACGTCCCGCAGCGCCGACGGCGCCGTTCCGGCAGCGTGACCCGTTCACGGTCGGGTGTGTCGTGGCCGGGCGGGCGTGAAGCACGGTAGGCTGGAATCCCGTGGGGGACCGAACCTCATCTGAGTCGCTCGAAGACATCTTCGGCAATCGACCACGGGAGTCACCTTGGCAGGCAGCGCGGTTACCAAGCATGTGTTCGTGACCGGCGGGGTCGCCTCCTCGCTCGGCAAGGGTCTGACCGCATCCAGCCTGGGTCGCCTCCTGAAGTCGCGCGGACTGCGCGTGACCATGCAGAAGCTCGACCCGTACCTCAACGTCGATCCCGGGACGATGAATCCGTTCCAGCACGGCGAGGTGTTCGTCACGAACGACGGCGCCGAGACCGACCTCGACATCGGTCACTACGAGCGGTTCCTGGACGAGGACCTCGTGGGTCGGGCCAACGTGACCACCGGGCAGGTGTACTCCGACGTCATCGCCCGCGAGCGACGCGGCGACTACCTGGGCGACACCGTGCAGGTCATCCCGCACATCACCAACGAGATCAAGGACCGCATGCTCTCGATGGGCGGCCCTGACGTCGACGTCGTGATCCATGAGATCGGCGGCACGGTCGGCGACATCGAGAGCCAGCCCTTCCTCGAGTCGGCCCGCCAGGTGCGCCACGAGATCGGCCGCGGTCACGTGTTCTTCCTGCACGTCTCCCTGGTGCCGTTCATCGGCCCGTCCGGCGAGCTCAAGACCAAGCCCACGCAGCACTCGGTCGCCGCGCTGCGCTCCATCGGCATCCAGCCCGACGCCATCGTGTGCCGCTCGGACCGTGAGATCCCCGAGAGCGTCAAGCGCAAGATCTCGCTGATGTGCGACGTCGAGACCGAGGCCGTGGTCACGGCCAGCGACGCACCGTCCATCTACGACATCCCCAAGGTGCTGCACCGCGAGGGACTCGACGCCTACGTCGTGCGGCGACTGGACCTGCCGTTCCGCGACGTCGACTGGACCCAGTGGGACGCGCTCCTGCGCCGGGTGCACGAGCCCAAGGACGAGATCACCATCGCGCTGGTCGGCAAGTACGTCGACCTGCCCGACGCCTACCTGTCGGTGGCCGAGGCGCTGCGTGCCGGCGGGTTCGCCAACGACGCCCGCATCAACCTCACCTGGGTCGGGTCCGACGACTGCGCCACGCCGGCCGGCGCCGCCCAGCACCTCGCCGACGTCGACGGCATCTGCGTGCCCGGTGGCTTCGGCATCCGCGGCATCGAGGGCAAGGTGGGGGCTCTGACCTTCGCCCGGGAGCAGGGGATCCCCGTGCTCGGTCTGTGCCTCGGCCTGCAGTGCATGGTCATCGAGTTCGCCCGCGAGGTGGCCGGAATCGAGGGCGCCAGCTCGTCGGAGTTCGACCCCGAGGCCACCCATCCGGTCATCGCGACGATGGCCGAGCAGCTCGACATCGTCGAGGGGGCGGGCGACCTCGGCGGGACCATGCGGCTCGGTCTGTACCCGGCCGCGCTCCAGCCGGGCAGCATCGTCGCCGGGCTGTACGGCAGCGACAAGGTCGAGGAGCGCCACCGCCACCGGTACGAGGTCAACAACACCTACCGCGACCAGATCGAGGCCGCCGGCCTGGTCTTCAGCGGCACCTCGCCCGACGCGCAGCTCGTGGAGTTCGTCGAGCTGCCCCGTGACGTGCACCCGTTCTACGTGGCCACCCAGGCCCATCCCGAGCTCCGGTCGCGTCCGACGAAGCCGCACCCGCTGTTCAGCGGCCTCGCGGCTGCGGCTCTTGCGCGTCAGAAGGAGACCCGGCTCCCGGTCGACGGGCCCGCATGACCTCCGCACAGGCTGCTGGACATCCGCGGTTGCCGGGACTGCTGGCCGACGGCTCGACGATCACCGACGAGGCCGCCGCCTGGCCGGTCACGACCACCGAGGTCGCCTACGACAGCCCGTACGTCAGCCTGACGATCGACACGATCGCCGACCCTCGCGGGGAGCAGCACGGCCGCGCGGTGGTCCGACCGCACGGTGCCGTCGGGGTGGTCGCACTCGACGAGGACGACCGGATCCTGCTGGTGCAGCAGTACCGGCACCCGGTGGCGCAGCGGGTGCTGGAGATCCCGGCGGGCACCCTCGACGTCGTCGGCGAGCCGGCGCTCGACGCGGCGGCCCGCGAGCTGGCCGAGGAGGCTGACGTGCTCGCAGGCCAGTGGGAGCCGTTCCTGGTCATGCACGCCACGCCCGGCTACTCCTCGGAGCGCTGGGAGGTCTTCGTGGCCACCGATCTCTCGCCGGTCCCGGTGGAGGACCGGACGGACCGGGCGGCAGAAGAGGCCGACATGCAGCAGTGGTGGCTGCCGTTCGACGAGGCAGTCGCCGCCGTGTTCGACGGCCGCATCACCGACTCGATGACGGTCGCGGCGATCCTCGGGGTCCAGGCGCAGCGGTCGCGATGAGCCCCGTCGAGCGGGCCGTCGACGACTACCTGAGCCATCTCGGGGTCGAGCGGGGCCTGGCCGACAACACGTTGCGGTCGTACCGCCGGGACCTGCGTCGCTACCTGCACTTCCTGCTGGGGCGTCAGTGCACCGAGCCGTCGGCGATCGGCGAGGCCGACGTCACCGCGTTCGTGGCGCACCTGCGCACCGGCGACGAGGACCATTCGCCGCTCGGCACGGCCAGCGTGGCGCGCACGGTCGTCGCCGTCCGTGGACTGCACCGATTCCTGGTGCGTGAACAGGTCGTCACCGCCGACGTCACCGCCGCGGTGAAGCCACCGCGGCCGCCCTCGCGTCTGCCCAAGGCGCTCACGGTCGAGCAGGTCGAGGCGCTGCTCGACGCGGTCGGAGCACCCGGCACGGTGCTCTCGGCCCGCGACCGCACCCTGCTCGAGGTGCTGTACGGCACCGGCGCCCGCATCTCGGAGGCCGTCGGACTCGACATCGACGACCTCGATCTCGAGGAGTCGACCGTCCTGCTGCGGGGCAAGGGCGGCAAGCAGCGCATCGTCCCGCTCGGATCGTTCGCCGTCGCGGCCCTGCGCGACTACCTGACCGCGTCGCGACCCGCGCTGGTGTCGGCACGGGCGACGACGCCGGCGGTGTTCCTGAACGCCAGGGGAGGTCGGCTGTCGCGCCAGAGCGCCTGGACGGTGCTGACGAACGCCGCGCAGCGCGCCGGTGTCACCGCGGAGGTGTCGCCGCACACGCTGCGGCACTCCTTCGCCACCCACCTGCTCGACGGGGGAGCGGACGTACGGGTGGTGCAGGAGCTGCTGGGGCATGCGTCCGTGACGACGACCCAGATCTACACGCTGGTCACGGTGGAGAAGCTGCGGGAGATTTACGCGACGTCCCACCCGCGCGCGTCGCGGTGACAGCCGTCGCGATGGGTAGAGTGAATATCGACAATTCATCCTCGGGAAGGAGAGATCATGGCAACCACCACGGGGCCCACGGGTCGGCCGTTGCCGGTCTTTCCCGATCCTGAGCCGCGAGCGCCGGGCGCTCCCGCGACCATCATCGCGATGTGCAACCAGAAGGGTGGCGTCGGCAAGACCACCACCACGATCAGCCTGGGTGCCGCCCTGGTCGAGACCGGTCGCCGCGTCCTGCTGGTCGACTTCGATCCCCAGGGGTCGCTCACGGTCGGTCTGGGCTTCAACGCCCACGAGATCGACCAGAGCATCTATCACGCCCTGATGGACCGTGAGGTCGGCGTCAAGGACATCATCATGACCACGTCGGTCAGGAACCTCGACCTGGTTCCGGCCAACATCGATCTGTCCGCCGCAGAGATGCGTCTGGTCACCGAGGTCGGCCGCGAGCAGGTGCTGTCGCACGTGCTCAAGCCGGTGCGCAACGACTACGACATCATCTTGATCGACTGCCAGCCCTCGCTCGGTCTGCTGGCGGTCAATGCGCTCACCGCCGCGTCCGGCGTCATCATCCCGCTGGAGTGCGAGTACTTCGCCCTGCGCGGCGTCGCCCTGCTCAAGGACACCATCGAGCGGGTGCGTGAGCGCACCAACGACGACCTCACCATCATCGGTCTGCTCGGCACCATGTACGACAGCCGGACGTTGCACGGCAAGGAGGTGCTGCAGACCCTCGTGGAGGGCTGGGGAGACCTCGTCTTCCACACCGTCATCCGTCGCACCGTCAAGTTCTCCGACGCCACGGTGGCCGGTGAGCCGATCACCGAGTACGCGCCCACCTCGCCGGGCGCCGACGCCTACCGCGAGCTGGCCAGGGAGGTGCTCTCACGATGCCCCGGCGCGTGAACCTGCCCGGTGCCGATGAGCTGTTCCGCCCCACCGCCAAGGAGGGCACCGCGGGTACCGCGCCCGCCCGCCCCCCGCGTGAGCCGTTGCCCAAGTCGCCGAGCGACGCCCCGGCCCGCACGAGTCCGGCCCGCCTGCAGGCTGTCGAGGACCTCTCCCCGCCCGAGAGCGGTCGGGTCAAGCACGACGAGAAGATGACCGTCTACGTCACCTCCGACGAGCTGCTCGCCGTCGAGCAGGCTCGCCTCCAGCTGCGCGCCGCGCTGGGGCGAACCGTCGACCGCGGGCGCTTCGTCCGAGCCGCCGTGGCGCTGGCCCTGGCCGATCTGGACGAGCACGGCATCGACAGCGCCGTGGCCCGCCGGTTGAGCGACACGTGACGGTCTCCGATGCTCCGCCTGCGGCCTTCTCGGTCAACCTGGTCAACTTCGAGGGCCCGTTCGACCTGCTGCTGCAGCTGATCTCCAAGCACGAGCTGGACATCACCGAGGTCGCCCTGTCATCGGTCACCACCGAGTTCATCGCCTTCGTGCGCGGTCTCGACGACGACCTGGAGCAGACCACGAACTTCCTGCTGGTCGCGTCGACGCTGCTCGACCTCAAGGCGGCCCGGCTGCTGCCCCAGGGCGACGTCGAGGACGAGGAGGACCTCGCACTTCTCGAGGCCCGCGACCTGCTGTTCGCCCGCCTGATGCAGTACAAGGCCTTCAAGCAGGTGGCTGGCGCGTTCGCCGAGCGGCTCGACACCGAGCGCCGTCGCTTCCCGCGCATCGCGCCGCTGGAGCCGCGGTTCGCCGACCTGCTTCCCGAAGTCATCATCTCGGCCGGACCCGACGAGCTGGCCCGGCTCGCCGCGGCCGCGTTCGCGGTCAAGCCGGTGCCGTTCGTGTCGCTGGCGCACCTGCACGCACCGCAGGTCAGCGTGCGTGAGCAGGCCCACCTCGTGGTCGACCAGCTGCGGCGCAAGGGCGAGATGTCCTTCCGCGCGCTGACGGCCGACGCGCCCGACCTGATGACCAAGGTGGCGCGCTTCCTCGCGTTGCTCGAGCTGTTCCGCGAAGGAGCGCTGGCCTTCGAGCAGGCCACACCGCTCGGGGACCTCCTCGTTCGCTGGACCGGGACCGACGAGGGCGACCTGGACGTGGGCGACGAGTTCGACACGCCTGTCGTCGAGGAGACCGGCCTGGAGGCCATCGATCCCGACGACCCCACTGACGAGAACGGACCGGACGATGACTGAAGCCGAGCCCCACGACCAGCACGAGGTCGAGGACGCCGCGGCACCGCTCGACCTCAAGCCGGCCCTGGAGGCCGTGCTGATGGTGGCCGACCAGCCGCTGGACCACCTCACGCTGGCCCAGGCCGTGGGTCATCCACCCGCGGAGGTGCAGGTGGCGCTGGTGCAGCTGTCCGACGAGTACACCGAGCAGGGCCGCGGCTTCGAGCTGCGCGCCATCGCCGGCGGTTGGCGGTTCTTCTCGCGCGAGGCCTTCGCGCCGGCCGTCGAGAGGTTCGTCCTCGACGGCCAGCAGGCGCGGCTCACGCAGGCAGCTTTGGAGACCGTCGCCGTGGTGGCCTACCGCCAGCCGATCAGTCGATCACGCATCTCGGCCATCCGCGGGGTCAACGTCGACGGCGTCGTGCGCACCCTGGTCACCCGCGGTCTGATCGAGGAGGACAGCACGGACGGCGAGAGCGGTGCGGTGCTCTACCGCACCACGTCGTACTTCCTGGAGCGCATGGGGCTGGACAGCATCGCCGAGCTGCCCGAGCTCGCTCCGATGCTGCCCGAGCTCGACGAGATGGACGACGAGTCGGCCCCGGCGCAGGGCGAGACGCATGCCTGAGCCCGCCGACCAGGGCATCCGCCTGCAGAAGGTGCTGGCCTCGGCCGGCATCGCGAGCCGGCGCAAGTGCGAGGAGCTGATGGCCGGCGGACACGTCGAGGTCGACGGCGAGGTCGTCACCCAGATGGGCGCCCGCGTCGATCCGAAGACCGCGGTCATCCGGGTCGACGGCCGGCGCATCCCGCCGCCGAGCGACCACGCCTACGTCGTGCTCAACAAGCCCACCGGAATCGTGTCGACGATGGCCGACGAGAACGGGCGGCCCGACCTGTCGGGCCTGCTGGCGCACCGCACGGATCGGCTGTTCCACGTCGGACGGCTCGACACCGACACGTCGGGTCTGCTGGTGCTGACCAACGACGGCGAGCTCGCCCACCAGCTGGCGCACCCGTCGTTCGAGATCACCAAGACCTATGTCGCGCTGGTCGAGGGCGCGGTCTCCGACCGGGTGGGCGCGTCGCTGCGCGACGGCATCGACCTGGAGGACGGCCGCGCCCAGGTGGACCGGTTCGTGGTCAAGGACCGCGGCAAGGGGCGCTCCATGGTCGAGCTGGACATCCACATGGGTCGCAACCGCATCGTGCGGCGCATGCTGGCCGAGGTCGGGCACCCGGTCGTCGAGCTGACCCGCACGGCCTTCGGGCCGCTGCGGCTCGGGTCCTTGCCGGTCGGGCGCCTGCGCGACCTGAGCCGCGACGAGCTCGGTGCGCTGTTCGATACCGTGACCACATGACGACACCCGTATCCAGCGCGGGTCTGGACGGTCCCGTCCTGGTCATCGGGTGTGGGCTGATCGGCACGTCGCTGGCGCTCGCGCTCACCGAGCAGGGAGTGACCGTCCACCTGTCCGACGCCGTGCCCGCCAACGTCGAGCTCGCGGCCTCGCGGGGCGCAGGGACGGGCGATCCGGTCACCGACCCGGTGCTGGTGGTCGTCGCCGTGCCGCCGTCGGTCTCGGCCGACGTGATCAGGGAGGCGCTGCGCGACCACCCGAGCGCCGTGGTCACCGACGTCAGCAGCGTCAAGGTCGACCTCATGGGCGCCCTGGCCGGAGCACCGGGTGCCGAACGCTTCGTCGGCGGCCACCCCATGGCCGGCAGGGAGCGGTCCGGTCCCATGGCCGCCACACCGCGGTTGTTCGAGGGTCGGCCCTGGGCGATCGTCGCGCTGCCGGAGACCAGCGACGAGGCCGTACGGCTCGTCAGCACGGTCGCGACGTCGGTCGGAGCGGTCCTTCGGCCGATGGACGCCACGACGCACGACACCTCGGTCGCGTTCGTCTCGCACGTCCCGCACCTGGCGTCGGTGCTGGTCGCCGGTCTGCTGAACGACGCGCCGGACGGAGCGCTGGACCTCGCCGGCCCCGGGCTGCGCGACGTCACCCGCATCGCGGGCAGCGTCACGGGCATGTGGCTGGACATCTTCAGCGGCAACGCGGCCGAGGTCACCAGGCTGCTCACGGCTCTGCGCGGCTCCATCGACGACGCTCTGCTGGCCCTCGACACCGACCCGCGCGGCCTCGACGTGCTGCTCGACGCGGGTCGGGCCGGCACCCGGCTGATCCCGGGTCGCCACGGCGGGGCGAGCGAGGAGCTGGCCACCGTGTACGTCTCGGTGAGCGACCAGCCGGGCGAGTTGTCACGTCTGATGGGTGATGCGGGACAATCAGGAGTCAACATCGAGGACATCCGCATCGATCACGAGCTCGGACGGCTCGTCGGCCAGGTCGAGATCGCCGTGGATGCCTCGAAGGCCGACACGCTGGTCGCCGCGCTGGATGCTCGGGGCTGGGCCGCGCACCTCTGAAGGGGAGAACATCGAGATGGGCACGACCAAGGTCATCGCCATCGACGGACCGTCGGGTTCGGGCAAGTCGAGCACGTCGCGAGGAGTCGCGTCGCGGCTGGGTCTGGCCTACCTCGACACCGGGGCGATGTATCGGGCGATGACGTGGGCGCTGCTGCAGGGCGGCGTCGACCTCGACGACGCCGACGCGATCGCTGCGGCCGCGGAGGACGTGACGCTGCGGTCCGGTACCGATCCGTCGGCGCCGTCCATCCATGTGGGCGATGTCGACGTCTCCGGCCCGATCCGCGGCGACGACGTCACCGGATCGGTCAGCCCGGTCGCGGCCGTGCCGCGCGTGCGTGAGCTGCTGGTCGACCTGCAGCGCGAGATCATCGACGCCTCGGACGGCATCGTCGTCGAAGGTCGCGACATCGGCAGCGTCGTCGCACCCGATGCGCGCGCCAAGATCTATCTCGTGGCCGATCCGGCGGCGCGTGCTGCACGTCGGGCCGCCGAGACCGGGTCGACCGACACCGGCGCCACCGAGGCGTCGCTGGCGCGGCGCGACCAGATCGACTCCACCCGGGCCGCATCGCCCCTGACGCAGGCTGACGGCGCCATCGTCGTTGACAGCACCCACCTGGGACTCGAGGAGGTCATCGACGTCATCGTGGGGATCGTCGAGGGCCGATGAGCACCGACACCCAGCTGCACCAGCGCTCCGGCCGAGGACTGCCCGAGCTCGGCCTCACGGTGGCTCGAGCCACCCTCGGCGGGTTGTTCGTGCGCAAGTGGGACGTCGTCGAGCGCGGCCAGGACCGCGTACCCGCCGAGGGCCCGGTGATCATCGCGTCCAACCACATCGGGTGGGCCGACGGGCCGTTGCTCGTGGCGCGAGCGCCCCGCAAGCTGCACACCCTGGTCAAGGAGGAGGAGTTCGCCGGCAAGCACCGCCACCTGCTCCGGGCCATCGGACAGATCAAGGTCTCGCGCAACCGGGTCGACTCCGCTGCGCTGCGGCGGGCATCTGCGGCGCTCGACGCCGGTCAGGCCGTCGGCATCTTCCCCGAAGGCATCCGTGGTGACGGCGAGCTCCGCGAGATCAAGAGCGGCGTGGCGTGGCTGGCGCTCGTGAGCGGAGCGCCCGTCGTCCCGCTGGCGATCTTCGGCACCCGTGAGCCGGGGGAGGGCCCCGACTACCGGCCGGCCGAGGGCGCTCGCATCGACCTGGTCTACGGTCGACCCATCCAGGTGGACCGTCAGCCGTGGCCCCGCGACCGCTTCATGATCGACGAGGCCACCGAACAGATCCACTCCCACCTCACCAATCACCTGACCCGGGCGAAGTCGCTGGTCGAGCGCGAGCTTCCCGGGCCCATGCCGGCGGGAGCCTGGAATGTCTGAACACCCCACACCGGTTCACCAGCCGGTCCTCGCCGTCATCGGCCGTCCCAACGTGGGCAAGTCCACGCTGGTCAACCGCATCATCGGCCGGCGCGAGGCCGTCGTCGAGGACGTCCCCGGGGTCACCCGGGACCGTGTCTCGTACGAGGCGGTCTGGAACGGGCGCACCTTCACCGTGGTCGACACCGGCGGCTGGGACCCCAACGCGAAGGGCATGGCCGAGCGCATCGCCGCGCAGGCCGAGATCGCCATCCAGGTGGCCGACGCCGTGCTCTTCGTCGTCGACGCCACCGTCGGCATCACCGACGTCGACGAGAAGGTGGTGCGCATCCTGCGCGCCGCCAAGAAGCCGGTGGTCCTGGCGGCCAACAAGGTGGACGACCAGCGCACCGAGGCCGAGGCGGCAGCGCTGTGGAACCTGGGACTGGGCGAGCCCATCCCGGTGTCGGCCCTGCACGGACGGGGCAGCGGCGACATGCTCGACGCGATCCTCGAGGCACTCCCCGAGGCGCCGCCGGAGAACTGGGAGCCCGAGCAGGGCCCGCGTCGCGTGGCGATCGTCGGCAAGCCCAACGTGGGCAAGTCCAGCCTCCTGAACCGGCTGGCCGGTGAGGAACGGGTCGTCGTCGACGACGCCTCCGGCACCACCGTGGACCCGGTCGACGAGATCGTGGAGCTGGGCGGACGGGTGTGGACGTTCATCGACACCGCCGGCATCCGCCGCCGGGTGCGCGACGCGTCGGGGCACGAGTACTACGCCAGCCTGCGCACGTCGTCGGCCATCGAGCGGGCCGAGGTGGCGGTGCTGATCATCGACGCCAGCGTCTCGCTGACCGAGCAGGACCTGCGCATCGTCAGCCAGGTCGCCGAGACCGGTCGTGCGCTGGTGATCGCCTTCAACAAGTGGGACCTCGTCGACGAGGAGCGCCGGTTCTACCTCGATCGCGAGATCGAGCGCGAGCTGGTGCAGGTGCAGTGGGCGCCGCGGATCAACATCACCGCGCTCACCGGCTGGCACGTCGATCGTCTCGTGCGCGCCCTGGACTCCGCGCTGGAGGGATGGGAGACCCGGGTGCCCACGGGTGCGCTGAACTCGTTCCTCGGGCGTCTGGTGGCCGAGCACCCGCACCCGGTGCGCGGTGGCAAGCAGCCCAAGATCCTGTTCGGCACGCAGGCCAGCACCGCACCGCCCACGTTCGTGCTCTTCACGTCGGGCAAGCTCGAGGCGTCGTACCTGCGCTTCATCGAGCGCCGCCTGCGCGAGACCTTCGGCTTCGTCGGCACCCCGATCCACCTCACCCAGCGCCCGCGCGAGAAGCGCGCCCGCGGCTGACGCCGACGCGGTGGTGGGATCAGCAGGTCGGTGGTCGGGCGTCGACGGGCAGGGCGCGGTGACGTGACCACGCGGCGAGCATGTCAGCGTGCCGGCCATGGGGATGCGCGGCGTGCCAGGACCGCGAGAACCTGTTCAGCTCGAACTGCGGTGCGATCTCGTCCGTGCGCCCCGCGCGGGTGGCGTACCAGTGATCGACTGCCTCGCCGAGCGTGTGTCCGCCCTCCGAGAGGTACCTGCGCATCGCGCCGTCGAAGGAGAAGCCGGGGCCGATCCGTTCGACGAACCACGATCGGAGAGTTTGAGATGCGCGCTGGCCGACCGGCAGCACGGTGTCGTCATGGAGCTCCCCGACGACGTGGGTGCTTCGGCGCGTGGGCGGCGGAGCCGGAACCGGGTGTCCGTCGAGGTGCGCGACGAGGCGTTCGGTCAGGTCGGTCTTGGTCCCCGAGCATGACACCCCACACACCCGGGCGAACGAGGCGAGCTCGGACCGCAGCCAGTACCAGCGCGTCAGCTCGGCACCGCTCATCGCCGGCGTGAGGTCGGGGCGGGTCTCCATGGTCGAGAGGCTAGTGGGCGGCACCGACAGGCGCCGATGCAATCAAGCGGACCGACCACAGGCCACGAGCGAGCCGAGCCAGACCTCGCTCAGCCCCGGCACGTCCCTTCGGCTCGCGAACCGATGCGGGAGCGCGGGGGTACCTGAGGTATCGTTCTACGTCGGCACCACCACGGGCTGTGGCGCAGCTTGGTAGCGCACCTGACTGGGGGTCAGGGGGTCGCAGGTTCAAATCCTGTCAGCCCGACCGATCAGGCCTGGGAATCCAAGGATTCCCAGGCCTGAAAGCGTGAGAGATTTGAACCGCTCGCCAGAAACTCGCCATTCACTCGGTCTGAAACCCTTTCTGCCGGCAATTCGCAGAAGAGGGCATGGGACATCCACGGATGGCTCAGATCGCCTCGGATCGGCATGCCCACCTGTTTGGCATGACCACAGAAGCGACCACCACAAGCGGTCTGGAACCGCTGATGAGCATCGACGACCTCGCCAGCTACCTCGGCATTCCGGTCACGACAATCTACGACTGGCGCGTGTCGGGCAAAGGGCCCTGTGCGATTCGAGTGGGACGCCATCTGAAGTTCGCTGTCCACGACGTGCGCGACTGGGTCGAGCATCAGCGCGAACTGTCGCCGGGACATCCGCAGAACGATCGGTAGCGGGTCGTGAGTAGGCCACGCACGCCGATCGGGACCTTCGGTGAGATCGATTTCAGGGCGAACCCCGGAGGCCACGTCCGGGCCCGTGTGCGGTTTCGCGACGACGACGGGCAGTTGCGCTCAGTCGAGGCGACCGGCTCGACGCGCAAGGCTGCGGAGCGCAGTCTGAAGGAGAAGCTTGCTGCCCGTGGCACCTACTCGGCCGGGATGGGCGAGTTGTCTGCCGACACACCGTTCCCGGAGCTAGTGAAGGTCTGGCTGGAGGATCTCGATCTGGAGGACCGGATCGCTGTCAGCACGCGCGACCTGTACGAGCGGGACATGCGCACGCTGGTGTTGCCTGCCTTTGAGCACTTCACGCTGCGCGAGATTTCGATCAGCAAGGTCGACCGGTTCCTCAAGGGGCAGGCGAAGATCAGCTACAGCCGTGCCAAGCATGCGAAGGTTGTCCTCAATCTCGCCTTGGGTCTCGCGTTGCGTTACGAGGCCATCCCGCGTAATCCTGTCCTCGGGACGGCCCGCTTGAGGCGGCCGCCGTCGAGGGTGATGGCGCTGACGATCACCCAAGTCGAGGCCATCCGGTACGCAGTAGGGACATGGCGACGTGGGGAAGGGCTGTCGGGGCCGAGACCAGACGGTCAGCTGGAAGCGATCATCGAAGTCATGCTGGGCACTTCGGCCCGCATCGGTGAGGTGTTAGCGATTCGCAAGTGCGATGTCGACGTCACCTGCTTGCCGCCCACCGTGCGAATCTGCGGCACGGTGGTCTCACCCAAGGGCAAACCGACCTTCCGCCAGGGCCATCCGAAGACGTCCACGTCACGACGCACGATCTCGGTCCCGACGTTCACCGCTGAGGTGCTGAGACAGCGGCTGGTCGCGGTGGCCAGCGAAGAACCGGAGCACCTCGTGTTCTTCAGCCGCAACCACACTCCGCTGACGACCAACAACGTCCGACGACGCCTGCGGGCGATCCTCGACGAGGTAGGCATCGGCGGAGTCACACCGCACTCGTTCCGTCGCACGGTGGCGACTGTCTTGGATCGGGCCGGGGGAGCGGACCTCGCAGCCGAGATGCTCGGGCACACCTCATCGGACATCACGCGGCAGCACTACATCGAACCCGACGAGATCGTGAACCCGGTGACGGCCGAGATCCTGGAGTCGCTCGCACCCCGAACGCCGAAGGAGAGCCAGTGACCGGCGACGAGGATCAGCGTCATACCCTTTCCCATCTACAAGGACAAGGGTATGATCGGAAGGTGTGGGACATCGATCTCGAACAGATTGATGACTGGCTCAAGACGGTCGATGACGATACCTACGACCAGGTCGTCGCGGCGCTCAGGATTCTGACCGAACACGGTCCGGGACTGGGCCGGCCATTGGTCGACTCGATCACCGGGTCACGACACAAGAACATGAAGGAGCTCCGACCGGGATCGTCCGGACGGAGCGAGGTGCGGATCTTGTTCGCCTTCGATCCCAGGCGCAGGGCAGTCCTGCTGCTGGCCGGAGACAAGCAGGGGGCGTGGTCGAAGTGGTATCGCAAGAACATCCCTGTCGCAGACGACCGGTATGACGAGCATTTGGAGACGTTGAAGAAGGGTAGGGAGTGACATGGCGAAGTCGTTGGACGACCTACTGCTTGAGCGTCCGGGCAACCCGGAGGCCCAAGCGGTACACAAGGAACGGATGCTGGCTGAGGTCCGTGCCTACAAACTCCGTGAACTTCGCGAGATGTTGGCTCTGACCCAGACCGACGTCGCATCGGTTCTGGAGATCAGTCAGAAGCGCGTCTCCGAGATCGAGCGTGGTCAGGTGGATCGCACCAAGGTCGACACACTGCGCCGGTACGCCGACGCGCTCGGCGGCACGTTGCGAGTTGAGGTAAAGGTCGGCGAGGAGACCTACCAGATCGCTTGAGCATTGGCCATCGCTGCCAGGTCAGAGACTTGGGCCACCGAGCGGCAACCCTCGCGGAGTCGGGCGATGTGTGATTGCTTCCTGGAACTCGAGCCGGCTTCGTGCCGCATCTTGAGGGGACTGCGGCATTTTGGGCGACGGTCGGAGCCGTGTCCGAACGATCTTGAGCAGACTTGTCTGCACGGTTGAGTCGATGGGGGAGTAGCGCACGGCCGGTGTGTGTACGAGACCGTGGGCACGGTCGGCGAGGTGTGGGAAGCTTCTCACGCAGGAAGTACAGACGGTGGCGGGCTCCGTGCTCGATCACTTCGGTGAGACGAGTATCGATTCGGTCAAGGAGTTGGCCGAGTTGTCGCAGGGACCTCTCGTCGGTTTCCTCGCTCCTTGACAGCCTCTGCGAACGGGCAGCGACGATGGCGGCCTGGATTGCAGCTGGGCCACCGTTGCCGAGCAGCCCGCTGACGTTACGGGTCTCTTGGATGAGGGCTCTGAAGGTCTCGGCACGCGCCTCGCATCGGTCAGCAAACGCTGGGTCGGTAGAGCGGACCTTACTGGCGATCTCGTGGGAGACGATCCGTTGGGAGTCCAGAATCAGTCGTAAGCTGAGCGCCTCAGGAAACCGCTGGAGGTGAACCAGCAGGTTGTACTCACCCTGCAGGATGCCGGCGATTCCTGGCTGCGGCTGGCCTTCGTCGACGAGGGCGTGTGGGCTCCACCCCTGAAGATCGACGCTGTAGTCCTGCCTACCTCGACCGGCGAACGTGGCACAGGCTTCGGCTGCGCGCCCAAGTCGCCCGTGACCCTCGAGTTTCGTCCATCCGGGGATGCCTTCGTAGCGCCGGTCCAGGCTGACCAGTCCGCGGGCGATCTCGGCAGCATCCTTGAGGACGGTCATGCGCTGGCTCGGGCTGAGGTGGCCGGCCCCACCCTCTGGCCTGAAGTCATGCTCGCCGAGTGCAGCAGCTCTGGCCGCCATCCGCCACGACTCCACCATCGAGAACGACTGAGTCGTCGACAGTTCTTCCACTGTGGGCATGTCAACTTTGGACGCATCGATGGCGGCGGTGAGTCGATAGCGCAGGTCTCCGGCCGGACCTTCGGTACGCCCGCTGGAGCCTTCGTAGCTGATGTGTGTGTTCGCGGCCCGAGTCGCTTGGAGACACCAGACCAGGACTCCGTGGCGGTAGCGGGTGATTTGCTGGCCGAGTTGCTCGCGCTGCTCAACTGTCGTAGTCACGGGGACGTTGTGGAGGCCCTTACCGCCGAGCCGTTGCTGGATACGGTGTTGGCGCAGCAGCGTCGTGAGTTCGGCGCGAAGCTGCCTGGTGTTCTCCCCGTACATCAGGGCAGGTCTTTGTCTCGGGCTACTGCGAGCATGTCGAGGACCAACTCGATCTGGAGTCCGTCGACGCCGTGGTCGAGGAGTTCTTCGATGGCCGAGGACGCAACTGCGTAGAGGGTCTCGCGGTCATCGGTGGGCCCAGCGGTGTCGAGTGCGGGGGCGTCGTCGCCGTGGATGAAGTCGAGTTGGAGGAGGGCACGCTCGTACTCCACGGAGGCGTCGAAGGTCTGCGCCACATCGGCGAGCGCTGCGACGTACGAGCGTGCCTCGGCGAGGGTCAAAGCGTGGGCGAGGAGCATGATGATTGCCTTTCTGTTGAGCAGCTGGGCACGAGTCCGCCGCTTCTACCGTCGACCGGGGCGATCGCCATCTCCCTGGCATCTGGGTCGGGCTGTGGACAACTCGGCAGTGCGGCAGTTCGTGAGCAGGTCAAGTGCTCTGGGCGATGCCCCTGGCACGTGCCTCGATGCGGCGTCGCACGGTGACGTCTTCGATCACGAACTGCACGAAGTCGGCGTCACGGTCCTCGATGAGGACCTGGCTCGCAGGTTCGACCGGTTCTTCGCCGGGCCACGTCGTGAGTCGAGTCGGACGGTCGCGGTCGATTCGGGTACCGGACGTCGAGACCCACTCCCGAAGCCGGTTGCGGACTTCAGCAAAGTCCCGATGCCATGCGACAGGCGCGGACGGTGAGCCGTCGGTGTCGTAGGCGTTGAGCCAGTGGATGTGCAGTGCCGACAGCTCCCAGACCAGCTCGTCGTGGCGATGCCAGAACGGCGGCAGCACCGCCGGCGGCAGGCCGTAGGTGGTCCGAAGCCAGTTCACCCATGCGTTGAGATCTAGCCACTCGGCCTCGGCCTCGTCGGCGGTGAGCAGGTTCCAGTTGATAGGCCGAGCAGGAGCGTCGCGCTCGTTGTCGGCAGTCTCGAACGAGAGGCCGATGCTGCCGAAGTCCACGTCGCTGCTGTCGATGTCTGACTCCAGCAGGGAGGGCCGGCCGCGGTCGAGGTCGGTCGTCATGGTCGGGCTCCGTGCTCAGAGACCGACGGCCGGAACCGGCTCGTGGCGAGCCGCGATCGGGCCACCTGGTGGGTCCGGCTGCCGGCTGGGTGAGCGGTCCACGTCGTAGCGGGTGCGGGCAGTGTCGTGCCCGACGCGCCGAGCCACGAACTCTTCGCGGGTCTCGATTTTGCCCTGCTTCTCCAGTTCGTACTCGTGGATGTAGCCCGAGGCGACGAACGAGTCACCGACACGGAATCGGGCGTAGGCCCGTTCAGCAGTGGCGTTGAACATCACCATGTCGTGGAACGTCGATTCGAGCTTGGTGTAGGACGCGTCGGTCTCCTTGCGAAAGTGCTCAACACCGATCCGCGCATAGAACCGAGCCGTGCCGTTACCCGCGAAGGTGAGCTGCGGCGCAGTCGCGATGAAGCCCTGCAGGCTCATCTGGGTGGGAATCGTCATGACTGACTCCGGGTGCCACGCGGAGCCCTGGATGGCATCCGCTCTCAGTAGTCAGGTGCGCTCAGAAGCCCGTGTGAGCTGTCGCATGCTGTGGTGGGATGAGCCGGTGTGCGCGTGGCCCTTAAGGTGAGAAGACACGCCACGCAGAGACTCCCCAACTCGCGCTGGCACCAGACCATGCACGGACTCCTGGCAATTCCGTCGCCTGTCACGAGGTCGCGGCGGTCCTCGTGGTGCTGGCTGGCTCGCTGGTCAGGACAGATGGGCGGTTGCCGTCCTTCTTGAGACCTACCCGCCTGAACTCCGCGTCACCCCGCTGGAGTGGGCGCACGCCGGTGGCGGCCCTGAGGACCTGCGCGGGTTGGCAGAGCGCTCGGCCTGAGAGTGGCGCTAAACAGTGTCAGTCGACTCCGGCAAGAGTGCTTCGCCGCTCGACGAGGACGGTGTCACGCCATGCGCCGGCCTTCGGCCCCACGGTCGCCTGCGCGATGTGTTCGCGGGTGCCGATGGTGCGGAACCCGTGGCGTGCGTGCAGGCGAAGGCTGGCCTCGTTCTCGGGGAAGATGTTGGACTGGATGGTCCAGATGCCGGCCTCCTCAGTGGAGGCGATGAGTTCGGCCAGCAGCAGTCCGCCGACTCCTCGTCCTTGCGCCGCTGGTGCGACGTAGACGGAGTGCTCGACGACTCCGGCGTACACCGGACGCGCTGGGACCGGCGAACAGGCCGCCCACCCGATAAGCGTCCCGCGCGCGTCCACGGCGACGTGCCGGTGGTCGTCCAGACGGGAGGAGTCGAACGCCTTCCACGACGGCACCGCGGACTCGAACGTCGCGTGGTCCGCAGCGATGCCGGCGGCGTAGATGACCTCGACCTGCGACCAGTCATCGGGCGTCATCGCGAGTACGGCGACCTCGTCGTTCATGCCCTCATCTTGAGCCATCAAGGCCCGTGACCTCCACCCCGAGGGCGGTGATGATGACCTGGCCATCTTCGACGCGGACGAGACCGAGGTTCGCCAGCTTCCACAGACTCTGCCGCACCATCGCAGGCACGCGTTGCACGGCTGACGCGGTCAGGGAAGCGTCGTCCCTGAGCCAGCTGTCCGCGATCTGGTCGGGCGTCATCGGCCCGCCCGTCAGCAAGGCGCGCAGGACGGCGCGGCGCGGCGGGGTGGACAGGTGCGCGATCCGACCGAAGTGCTCTAGGTCGACTTCGCCGGACTCGTCGCTGGTCACCAGTTCACAGTGCCGAGGGGCGCCCAAGCGAGATGAGCTCGGGGGCGGCCGGAGCGCCGCAGCATCCGCCGTCGGCCGCAGTCTCGTCGTCGAAGGTTCCGGCTCCACCGCAGACGCCGGTGTCGGGCAGGGTCAGCTCGACCCGGGCTGCGGCCTCGTGGTCGCCAGCGATGGCGGCGGCCACCGAGCGCGTCTGCTCGAACCCGGTGAGGGCCAGGAACGACGTGGCCCGCCCGTAGGACTTCATCCCGACCAGGAAGAAGCCTGCCTCCGGCTGAGCGAGCTCCTTGGCGCCGTGCGGGTAGACGGTGCCGCACGAGTGCTCGTTGGGATCGATCAGCGGCGCGAGCTCGCGCGGCGCCTGCAGCACTGGGTCGAGGTCGAGCCGCACCTCGGACAAGATGTCGAGATCGGGGCGGAAGCCAGTCAGGACGACGACCTCGTCGACGCCATCGACCGTCTGTCCGTCGAACGACTCGATGGTCAGCGTGCCATCGCCATGAGAGGTGACCGACGCCGTTCGGAACCCGTTCAGCGTGGTGACGGGCCCGTCCTGCACCGCGGCTTGTGCCAGCTGTCCCAGGGCTCCGCGCTCTGGCAGCTCGTCCTGCCCACTGCCGGCGAAGGCCTCACCGACGCTTGGGCGTCGAACCAACCAGCTGATCCGAGTACCCGGGGCCCTCTTGGCCAGGGAGGTCAGTGCGATGAGGGCTCCCTTGGCCGACGCGCCGGTGCCGGCGACGACCACATGCTTGCCGGCGTAACGGGCGCGAACATCGTCGCTTCGCAGGTCCGGGATTTGGTAGACGATCTGCGCGGCCGCTTCGGTCTCGCCGATGGCGCGGACGCCATCACCACCCAAGGGGTTCGGGCCAGTCCACGTCCCGGAGGCGTCGACGAGGGCTCGGGCCACGACGTGGATGGCCCCGGAGGGGGTCCGCACATGGACGGTGAAGGGGGCCTCCTCGCGTCCCGAGCTGACCAGGCGGTCGCGGGACTGCTTGGTCACCGATGTTACGGTGTGCTCGTAGAGCATCGCGTCGCCGAGCGAGTCGGCGAGGGGTTGCAGGTAGTCGCGGACCCAGTCGGCGCCGGTCGGGTAGCGGTCCGGCTTCGGAGCCTGCCAGCCGGCCTCCGCGAGCAACTTCTCCGCGACGGGGTCGATGAGCTCGGACCAACGTGAGAACAGACGTACGTGGCCCCACTGTGCGACGGCGGCGCCCGCGGTCGACCCAGCCTCGAGCACGACGACCTCAACTCCGCGGCTCCTCAGGTGGGCTGCGGCGGCGAGCCCCGCGGGACCTGCTCCGATGACGGCAACAGGAAGGGCAGCGGTGGACGGCACGAGCATCTGGTTCTCCTCGATCGACAATGGCATTGACATCTGTCAATGACTCGAGCGTAGCCGAGCATCGACGGATGTCAATGCGTTGGATAGGGTGAGGTCATGCCCACCACCGTCGAACCTGTCGTGTCGGTCTGTTGCTCGCCCATCACCAAGGGTGTGATGACTGCCGGCGACGCCGCTGGTCTGGCTGCCAAGTTCAAGGCGATGGGGGACCCGACGAGGCTCCGCCTCCTGTCGATGGTGGCCGCATCCGATGGCGGCGAAGCCTGCGTGTGCGACCTCAACGAGCCGCTCGCCCTGAGCCAGGGGACGGTCAGTCACCACCTGGGTGTGCTGGTCAAGGCGGGTCTGCTGACGCGGACCAAACGCGGCGTCTGGTCGTACTACGCGCTGGTGCCGGGCGCCCTCCCGGAGCTGGCAGACACGTTGCGCGTCTAGGTTTGCGGCTGCCGGCAGGAGCGAAGAAGGTCTTCGTCTCTGCTCACCACCCGGGGAACAAGTCGGACGTACGCGACCATTGCCACGAGTTCGACCAGCGTCTGGGTCACCACGACCACGGCGGCCAGCGAGAACGTGTCGGACAGCGCCAACGCCAGCGGCAGGACGACCAAGGAATTGCGGGTGGCGCCGGAGAAGATGAGTGCGATGGACCGGGGCCGGTCGAGGCGGACGGTGCGGGCCAGCAGTGCACCGACGGCGGCGAGGATGACGAACCAGGCGACGTATACGGGCACCACGCCGGCGACGTCGCCGAAGCGGTCGGTGATGTCGGTGACCTGGGAGGCGATGACGGCGAACAAGGTGGCCATCATCAGCGGCACCATCAGCGCCGCCATGACCGTCTCCACGGTTCGGGCGGCGGCGAACCTGCGCGAGAGCGCTTGGGTCGCGGCCGCCAGGGCGAGCGGGATGGCGATGAGGACGACGAAGGCATGGATGAACGGGCCGGCCTTGACGATGTAGGCGAGGTCGGAGCCGACGAACAGGTACAGGTAGGCCGGCAGGAGCAGCAGCTGGAGCAGCATCAGCAGGGGCGCGGCGGCGACCAGCCGTTCGGCTGATCCGCCTGCCACTCCGGCGAACACGATGACGTAGTCGATGCGCGGGGTCAGCAGCACCAGCAGCACACCCACGAGCACCGCCTGGTCGTCGGGCAGGAACTGGATGAGCCCCCAGACCACGAGGGGTGTGCCGATGAAGTTCAGCGCGAGAACCGCTCCGAGGAATGGATGTCTCGGAAGCTTGCCGCCATGTCGAGGAACGGGACCTGGAGGAACGTCTCGAACAGCAGAGCGGCCAGCACTGGCTCGATGGCGTGCTCCATCACCTCGCTGGTGCCGGCCGGGGTTGCCAGGCCGAAGGGCACAGCTGCGCCGATGGCGGCCAGGTAGAGGCCGATCTGGTGGTTCTCGGCGGTCTGGACGACACGGAACAGGACAGATGACAGAGGCAGTTGTTGGGGCGTCATAGGCGGGTTCCGTTCAGCGGCCTGGGCGACAAGTGGGTGCGGCCGTGCCGCGGTGTCACCGTAGACTTTCAACCCGGGTCGAATGTCTACTCTGGGCGCATGCGGATCTCTGAGGTCGCGGCTCGGTCGGGCCTGTCCACCAGCACGCTGCGGTACTACGACACCATCGGACTGATCGAGGCGCAACGTGAACCCAACGGCTACCGCACGTACGACGAGACCGTGCTGGATCAGCTGTCGTTCATCGACGGGGCCAAGCAGCTGGACCTGCCCCTTCTCGAGATCGCTGAACTCCTGGGGGTCGTCAGCGGCGACACGTGTACGCGCGTCCGTGACGTCCTCCACCCCAAGCTGGAGCAGCGCCTGCGCGAGGTCGACGAGCGCCTCAAGGTGCTCCAGCAACTCCGACGGCGCCTGGTCGGCGCCAGCGAGCGGGTCGGCGCGTGCCCCGACCGCGCTGGCTCCTGTCGGTCAGAGTGCATGCTTGTCGATCCTGTTGGGAGCAACGCGGTCGCGTCCTCTCAGCCCAAGAAGCCCTAGGTCGTCGAAGGCGCATCCGCGGAAGGCGCGCTGGCGGCTCGGAGCGATTCGACGAGCTCTTCGATGCGTCGGCGGATGTCGTCGCGGATGGGCCGGACTGCCTCGATGCCTTGGCCGGCGGGATCGTCGAGCTCCCAGTCCTCGTAGCGTTTGCCGGGGAGGTAGGGGCACTCGTCGCCGCAGCCCATGGTGATGACGACGTCGGAGGCGATGACGGCGTCGTCGGTGAGCTTCTTGGGCTGTTCGCCGGCGATGTCGATGCCGACCTCGGCCATGGCCTCGACGGCGGTGGGGTTGATCTGGTTGCCGGGCATGGAGCCGGCCGACAGGACGTCGATGCGGTCGCCGGCCAGCGCGGTGAGGAAGCCGGCGGCCATCTGGGAGCGGCCGGCGTTGTGGACGCAGACGAACAGGACGGAGGGCTTGGTGTCGGTCATGGTGGTCTCCTCGGGTCAGAGGTTGAGGTCGCGCAGGAGCGCGGTGATGCGGGCTTGGATGTCGTCGCGGATGTCGCGGACCTGGTCGAGGCTCTTGCCGTCGGGATCGGTGACGTCCCAGTCCTCGTAGCGCTTGCCCGGGAAGACGGGACAGGTGTCGCCGCAGCCCATCGTGATGATGATGTCGGCGGCGTGGAGCACGCTGTCGGACAGCGGCTTGGGGTAGGCGTCGGTCAGGGCGATGCCACGCTCGGCCAGGACGTCGACGGCCATCGGGTTCAGCTCGCCGGTGGGCTGGGATCCGGCGGAGCGCACGTGCACCTTGCCGGGTGCGAGGTGCTCTGCCAGCGCCGCGGCGATCTGGGAGCGGCCGGCGTTCTGGACGCAGACGAACAATAGCTCGGGAACGGTCTTGGCGGTCCTGCCGTCGGCCTGGGCGCCGGCGGCGAGAAGCTCGGCGGCATACCTCTTGACGAGGACGGGCAGGAAGGTGCGCACCATTGCCTGCGGTTCGAGTGCCTGCTGGGCGCTGTGGACGGCCTCGTCGATCTCCGAGTGGCTGAACACTCCGTCGAAGGAGTAGTTCAGCTCCTCGACGATGACGGTCGGGTCGAACGGCTGTTGGGTGTCGGTCATGTCCGGACTCCATCGGTGTGGGGAAAGAACCTGCGGGACCAGAGGGAGACGTAGACGAGCCCGACGAGCACGGGAACCTCGATCAGCGGTCCGACGACTCCGGCAAGGGCCTGACCAGACGTGACGCCGAACGTGCCAATGGCCACAGCGATCGCCAGCTCGAAGTTATTGCCGGCCGCGGTGAAGGCGAGCGTGGCGGTCTTGGCGTAGCCGAGGTCGAGCCAGCGGCCGATGACCATGCCAGCGGCGAAGGTGATGGCGAAGTACACCAGCAGGGGGATGGCGATGCGGACGACGTCGAGGGGTCGGTTGGTGATCGCGTCGCCCTGCAGGGCGAAGAGCACGACGATGGTGAACAGCAGGCCGTACAGCGCCCAGGGGCCGAGCTTCGGCAGGAAGGTGCCTTCGTACCAGTCGCGGCCCTTGGCGCGCTCGCCGATGGTGCGGGTCAGGAAGCCAGCCACGAGGGGGATGCCGAGGAACACGAGCACGCTGGCGGTGATGGCCCAGACCGAGAAGTCGGCCGACGTGGTCTCCAGGCCGAGCCAGCCAGGCAGGGTCTGCAGGTAGAACCAGCCGAGTGCGGCGAACGCGAGGACCTGGAACACCGAGTTGATCGCCACCAGGACAGCGGCTGCCTCACGGTCTCCGCAGGCCAGGTCGTTCCAGATGAGCACCATCGCGATGCAGCGGGCGAGCCCCACGATGATCAGGCCGGTGCGGAACTCCGGCAGGTCGGGCAGAAGCAACCAGGCGAGGGCGAACATCAGCGCGGGGCCGAGGACCCAGTTCATGACCAGGGAGGCGATGAGGAGCTTGCGGTCGCCGGTGACGCGGTTGGTCTCGTTGTAGCGCACCTTCGCGAGCACCGGGTACATCATCACCAGCAGTCCGATGGCGATGGGCAGCGAGACGGACCCGACCTTCACCGAGTCCAGAGCGTCGTCGAGGCCGTCGATGGTCCGTCCGAGGACGAGGCCGATGACCATCGCGATGATGATCCAGACCGGCAGGAACCGGTCGAGGCGCGACAGGCCGGCGATGACGTCGGGCTCGGCGCGGTGGCTGGACTGGGGTGCTGCTGACGTCACACGTGCTCCTCGGTGCTGGATGGCGGTCTGCCTGAGCAACATCTTGACGCCGCGAACTCTCTCAGTCAAACTTGACTCAATGAACATTGAGAAACTTCAGGCGCTGACTCGCCGTGCCGATCGCCACTCCGCGCTGTCCGACGTCATGCGCCTGGCCGTCGTCGACGAGCTCTCGGTCGGGGACAGGTCGCCTGGCGAGCTTCAGGCGGCGCTCGGGCTGTCCTCGAGCCTGCTGGCGCACCACCTGAAGGTGCTCCAGTGCGCAGGCATCGTGGCGAGGCGGCGCTCCGAAGGCGACCGGCGCCGGACCTACTTGACCTTGACGGACCTCACCGTCGCCGAGCGCGGAGAGACTCTGTCAGACGTGACCCGCGTGCTGTTCGTCTGCACCGCCAACTCGGCCCGGTCCCAGCTCGCGGCCGCCCTCTGGGCGAGCGTGAGCGGCACGGCAGGGGCATCGGCTGGGACTCAGCCCGCGGCCGAGATTGCTGAAGGCGCCCGGGCCGTGGCCGAGCGCCATGGACTCGCACTGCAAGGGGTGCCGCCCCGTCGCTTCGACTCGGTGGTCGACGACGGTGACCTGGTCGTCGCGGTGTGCGACAACGCTTACGAGGACCTCGGCGACCTCATCGACATTCACTGGTCGGTACCCGACCCAGTCCGCTTGAGCGACAACCCTGCGTTCGAACTGGCCTACGAGGAACTCAGCAAGCGCGTGAAACACCTGGCGCCGCTGGTTCGCGCCTGACGGTCTCAGCTCCGCGGGTGGCTACGTCTCCGCGGCTTGAGGCCAGGTGCGTCGGACAGAAATTACACCACCATGACCGTGACCCCCAGCAGGTAGGTGCCGAGCAGCCAGGCGCCTTCGGCGCGACTGACGTCGGCCGGCCGCGGAGTCAAGAATGGTAGCGCCGGCACGACTGTCAGCACGACGACAACCAGCAGGTAAGCGAAGCCCCCACCTTGACGCGGTCGTCGCATTGGCGCCTGAACTGAACCAGGCACGAACTAACTGTCTGATTCTGGGCGCCATGCACCTGCGTCATAGCGGGCGCACTGACGGGTGGTTGACGCGGATAAGCTGCTGAACTTGTTCACCTGGACAAGCTCTGTGAGAGAACTACGCGCAGTCCGTCTCCAGCGATGTTCCCGCAGCGGTCAGGTCCGCGAAGATCAGAACGATCGAGAGGTCGCTCATATTCGGAGCGACGTCTCATCAGCAGTCCTGTGCGGGAGCGGCTTGGGCTGAGCGACGACCAGGTAGAGCGCTCCGCCCGCGGCTGAGTCGACGGCGATCTCGTCCATATGGCGACGGACGGAGAGCCAGGGCTGAATGTTCTCGTAGGCGCCGTTGACACCGAACACGGCAAGACTCGCTCGACCCAGGCCGACGGCCCACTCGGGCCAGCCAGGAGGCCGGCGAAAGCCGCCGACGGCAAGTCGCCCGCTAGTGGGCCTGAGTTGAGCGGCGAGATCTCTGATCAGTTCATCCTGTTCCGCAATCATCTCCAGTGAAGCGGTTGCCACGACGGCTCGCGTGCCTGGGGGAAGTCGAACCGATCGAATGTCGTCTTGGATGAAACTCACCTGGAACAGATGGAGACGCTCGGCCCGGCGTCGGGCATGATCAAGCATCTTGGCAGAAAGATCGACCCCGACGACCTGACCATGCTCGCCCACCGCTTGGGCCAAACTCGGCAAGTTGACCCCGGTCCCGCAGCCCAGATCCACGACGGTGTCTCCCAGACGAAGGTCGAGCAGATCGACCGCTCGATCCTGTAATCGACGAGCGCCCAGCGGGCGGAATATCCATGCCGCGACATCGTAGATGGGGGCAAGGCGGTCGTAGAGATGTTGTACCTCGTCAGCATCGAGAATGCCGTCTTCGGATGAGCGACGGACCGCGTAGCCAACGGACGTGACGGCGGCCGCCGTTAGCCAAAGTCTTCGGTGCTTCATGATGGCCCTCCCAATTCGACGCGAGGATAGATCGTTGGTGGAGTTGCACTCGGACCTGATCAGGGTGTGATTCTCAAGCTAGATCACTCTGCGAGGGCTTGGTCGATGGCCTGGATGAACTCCTCGGTCGTGGACGGCAGGAGGGGCTTGCCGTTGAGGTAGAAGGACGGTGTTCCGGTCACGCCGAGCCTCGTGGCGTCGTCCACGTCTCTCTGGACTCGGGCGGCAACGTCGGGGCTGGCGACGTCTGCGTCGTACTGGGTCATGTCGAGCCCGAGGTCCTCGGCGTACGTGCGGAAGAGCGCCGCCTTGGAGTCGCTGGACTCGCCCCACTCCCCCTGGGTCTCGTACATCTGCTTGTACATCTGCTCGAACCTGCCCTGGCGGGCTGCGGACTCGACCGCGTAGGCGGCGTTGTTCGCATTCTTGTGGCTTGGTATCGGGAAGTAGCGGATCACGAAGGTGACCTGGCCGTCGTACCGCTCGCGCAACTGCTCGACAAAGGGGTAGGCCGCGCGGCACGACTCGCACTCGAAGTCGAGGAACTCCACCAGCGTGACCTTGTCGTCGTCCGCCGTGGCGAGGCGGTGGCTGTCGGAACGGACGGTGATGTTCATGCGCTCGGCAGCGTCGGCCGGCTCTGGAGCAGTGATCCCCTGGTAGGTGATGGCCCCGCCGAACAGCACGACGGCCACGAGTCCCACGAGGAGCGCGATCCTGGTCTGTCGGGTCACCAGTCGACCTCGTGGCACTCGCGAGCCGCGCTGCGCTCCACCTGGAGCGTCGCATGCTCGATCTGGTAGTCGCTTCGCAGGATCGTGCGGGCGTCGTCGAGGATGCGGGGCAGGTCGTCGGTGTCGGCGCCCACGAGGTGGGCCGTGGCCACGTTCATGCCCGAGGTGAGCACCCAGACGTGGAGGTCGTGGACGTCGGTGACCCCGGGGATGGCTGCAAGCTTGCCCGCGACCTCATCGATCACCATCCCCTCTGGAACGTGCTGACCGAGCACGGCGAGCACCTGACGACCGAGCATCACGGCCCTGACCGCGACGAAGACCCCGATGGCCAGGGCGACGACGGTGTCCCACCACGGCTGACCCGTCATGAGGATCAGGATGCCCGCGGCGATGACCCCCACCGATCCGGCGGTGTCGGCCACGACCTCGAAGTAGGCGCCTTTCACGTTGAGACTCTCGTCGGCGCCGCCGCGAAGCATCAGCATGACGATGATGTTGACGAGCAGCCCGAGTGCGCCGACGACGATCATCGGTGTCGAGGACACGTCGGGGTCGCTGCCGACGCGGGTGAGTGCTTCGATCACGACGTAGATCGAGACGCCGAGCATGATCAGCACCGTCAGGCCGGATGCGAAGACCTCGGCCCGGTACGACCCGAACGTCCGTCTGCCGGTGGTGTCGTTGCGGGTGGCGATCTTGGTCGCCGCGAGCGCCGCACCGAGCGCGACGACATCGGCAGCCATGTGGCCAGCGTCCGAAATCAGGGCGAGCGACTCCGCGAGCAGGCCGTAGACGAGCTCGACGAAGAAGAACGCGAAGATCAGCGCGAACGCGATCGCGAGCTTGCGGCGGTGCCGACCGCCGGCGTGACCCGCCGGTGCCGGCGAGTGGCTGTGTCCTGCACCCATTACTGTCCTCCGTTCATCTCGATCGGGACGACCGCGGGTTCGGTCGCGGTCGTGCAACAGGCGTCCCGGCAGCCGACACACCCGCACTCAGAGGCCTCTGCGCCGCTGCTGATCGGCGAGCAGCAGCCCTCTCCCCGCCACGCCTCGACGCCCTCGCGCGCGGCGACGGCGGCGATGACCAGTCCGGCGATCGGGTCGGCCCACGACCACCCCAGGGTGGAGTTGAGCAGCAGGCCAACGAGCAGGACGGCCGACAGGTAGGTGCACAACAGAGTCTGTGTTCCGTCTGCGTAGACCGCGTTGGAACCGAGGGCCCGGCCCGTACGACGCTGGGCGTAGGAGATGAAGGGCATGACGAGGAGTGACACGGCCGCCAGGACGATGCCGACGGTTGAGGGCTGAGAGTCATAGCCGGAGATCAGGCCACGCATGGACTCGTACCCGACGTAGGCGGCCAGCGCGAAGAACGAGAACGCCAGCAGTCGCAGCGCCTGGCGCTCGCGCGACAGTGGGATCTGGTGCGAGAACTGCCACAAGATGATCAGCCCGCTGGACACCTCGACCACCGAGTCCAGACCGAACCCGACCAGCGCCACGGATCCGGCGACGAGTCCGGCACTGATGGCGATGGCCGCCTCGACGACGTTGTAGGCGACCGAGATACCGGCGAGCGTCTTGGCCCGTCGACCCAAGCGCGCCATCTTCGGGTCGACGTCAGTCAAGCGCGCTCACCCCGTGGTTGGGGCACAGTGTGACAGCGAAGCCAGTCAGGTCCAACAGCTTCTCTGCAGCCGCCAGCAGCTCTGTGGTCGCTTCAGGATGCGTCACGCTGAACACCGACGCGCGCCCTTGTGGACGAGAGGTGACCAACCCGCAGTCCTTCAAGCAGGCCAGATGCTTCGACACCGTCGACTGCGCGAGACCCAGGTGCTCGGTCAGCTCGACGACCCGGTGCTCACCGAGCAAAAGGTGCTGCAGGATCACCAGCCGCGATCGATCGCTGAACCCGTGGAACAGGCATGCAGCAGCTGTCAGGGCTGACTCAGGCTTCTGATCGAAAGCGGGACTCATCATCGTCATTTGACGATGCTAAGTGAGATGCAAAAAACATTCAAGAGGAATCGGCCTTCGGCGGCCTCGGTGCGGTCGTTTCCACACGCGGAACATCAACGGTGACGACAGCCTCTAGCGCACGACCCAGAAGCGACCCGTCACACAACACCCGTCCGATGTCGTTCCCGGGACGGAGGCCTGATCTGGGTGCGTGTTAGTGGGCGCTATGCACTTGGCCTTCGTGGGCGGAAGGGACGTGCGCTGCAGAGTTTCGCCGCCCCGCCTATCCGCGGCGCAGAGCTTCCTCGATACCGGTCCGCTCGTCCCGGATGCGTTGGGCGTCGTGTCGCGCGGTCCAGGGGAGCATGTCAGTGACTATCGGAGCTGCAGCTCCGTAGAAGTATGAGTGCGGTCCCAAACGGCAGGGTGCGGATCGTCTCGGGCGGCATGACTGGGACTCGACGCGTGGAGCGTTGGAGGGATCTCGAGCCGTGATCGCCAACTGAGGTGGTATCGGTTCTTTCGTCGTGTTCGCCGATCATCGCTGATAGGTCTTGAAGATCGCGGGCTGAGGAAGCTCCGCCGAGGATCATCTTCACGATCGAGGCATCCCAGATGGCGCCAGCAGCGTGGTCACCCCACTTGTTGCGAGCCTGGGACAGCGACTGGAGCACAGGCATGGTGGTGATCCCGGTGCCACCGCCTTCGGCCATGAGTACGGGCATCGAGGGTAGCGGTGAGAGGTTACCGATCTCATCGAGTGCCAGCAGCAGCGGTGGGTCAAGCCTGGCGCCGGGCGACGCGGCGGCCAGATGTCGAGCAGTCTCCACCAGGTCCTCGATGAAGGCGGCGACCAGTGACCATGAGGCGCCGGCTCCGGCGCCGGTCGCGAGCAGGTAGAGCGTGCCGTTGTTGGTAAGGAACTCGACGGGGTCGAAATGTTCACCCGGGCGCGGGGTGACGGCATCGAGCACGCGGGGGTCGGCCAGGCAAGACAGCGCCAACGAGACGCCCATCCAGATCGAGTCCCGGGTACGGGGGTCGGAGTGGATCATGGCCTCCAGCGCGTCTGCCCATCCCGGTGCGGCATTGGCGTGGGTCGACAAGATCGCGACGGCGTCGGATGCGGCTGACGGCGAGAGCGTCCAGGCAAACAGTTCGCTCGGGTTGCGGTCGTCAAGAGCTGCGGCATGGAGCAGCGACTGGAGCGCAGTACGTGTCTTGCCTTCCCAGAACCCTCCAGACTCGACCCCGCCCGCGGACAAGCCGGTGGCCGACGCGAGCCCGGTGGCTCGGATCATCGCGGTCAGTGGGTCTTCGCAGCCACGAACTGGCGACCACCGCAGACCTGCAGGGATTCCCTCGGCGAGACGTTGGGGATCGAACACGGCGATCGGACCACAGCGCTGACGTTCTGTCAGCGTTGCGGCGATGTTGTCGGGCCGGGTTGCAGTCGTGATCACTGCCCCGGGCGCATCGAGGATCGAGTTGATGACCATGTGTAGACCTTTGCCCGACCGGGGCGGGCCGAGCAGCAGGATCGAGTCCTCGACAGAGGCCCAAACGCCGCGCCCGTGCGATGTACCGAGCAGGTACCCAATGTCGCGAGCAGTCGGTCGAGACAGTGACGGTCGCAGAGTGTGACCTCGTGCGAGCAATGCCTTCTCAGACGCGACGCCTTGCACGTCACGAGCCGTCGCGACGCCCGCGATCCGTCGCGGGTCGCGGGAAGCCGTCTGCTTGGTGTTGGCGATGAGCCGCCACGCGGCGTATGCGGCCACGCCGACGAGGCCAGCGAGCACAACCAAGACGAACCAGTAGAGGACGGCGGGAGTGCCCGAGGATTCCAACGCCCCCGCTGGGTCTGTGGGGTTGGTGAGGACACGGAAGCCTGACTCAAGCCCACCCTCTGGCCGGGGAGTGCGGGCGAGCCACGCGGCTATCGTTCCGGCCACGCGCAACATCGCAGCGAGTGAGCCGACTGCTGTGATCAGGATGAGGCCCAGGTTCACCAGTTCGTCATCGACCGAGCGTCCGCCCTGGATCATGGCGCGCCGTCGCCGAGTGCGATCGTGCCGGAGGCCCGACCGAAGAGGACGACGCCGGGTCGATCCGCCAGCAGCGCAGGTGGCAAGCGGAGTTGCGCCGTGCCGTTCTCATTCGCTACCTGCCGCGCGACGATGACCGCGACGGCGACTTCCTCGCCGGGCGCGAAGCCATCGCCGGCGATCCCGAACGCAGAGAAGAGTGCGGTATTCGGTTTGGGGTCAGCCGCTGGTGCTGGTGTCGGCAGTGATGGCGTCACGATGTCGGTGAAGGTCGAACCGTCTGGCTCGCGGATCTCAACCCGCGCAGGCGTCCCAAGATCATTGGCAATCTCGGACAGAACGCGCGAGAGATCCTCGCGTTGCAAAGCACCGTCAACTGAGTACGGCTCCCGGTCAAGGCGGACATCGAGCTTCCCCGCGTCGTTGATGGTGACCTCGACGAGCGGCATCACCACGGGCACTCGAAGAGACGCGCGGTCGTCGCGGCGGTACGGCGCTCCGGCATGCAACACACTCACAATCGAACCCCTGCCGGCTCAGACGCGAGACGCGGCACGACTGTTGGGGCCGTTCGTCTCGCGGCCGGCGTGTCGCGTATGAGTCCTGGTGGGTCTCCGTCGCCAACCTGCTGGGTGTCGAGCTCGTCGAGGATGATGACCGCTGCACCACGGACACGTTCGGCGGTCGATTGCACGACCTCGACTGGGGATTTGTCCGGCACGCTGCTTGCCCACGATGACACGTACGGCACGGTGTATGACGACGTGTCGAGCCCGTGTGCCGCACCGACCATGAGTGCTACGGATTCAGCCTCGACCTCGGCGATCCCGCGGTGCATCGTTGCGTCCGCGTTGTCTGGACCGTGGAGCATGACGTGCGCCAGTTCGTGTGCGAGCGTTTTGGCTTGGGCTGCGTCGTCCATGTCCATTCGCACCGAGACCTCGCGGGTCATGTAGTCAGTGAGTCCGTTGGCGCCTCCGATCGACGTCGCGTTGGACACCAATCGAAGCCCGAATCCGCGTGCCTCGATCTGGTCGGCGAGTCCGTCCCACAACCCCTCGGGTCCTTGTCCCTTGAGCAAGACTGGCTGGGAAGTCTCGGGAATCGGCTCCCCGTCGGTTTGCGAGACGTCCCAGACGTACGCCGGCTTCAGGCCAACGAGACGGGAGCGGACGGCCTCGCCCCACTGCGGCTTCTCACCACGACCCAAGCGCCGCCACGACTCAGCGTTCTGCGGAGTGGACGACGCAAAGCGAGCAGTGACCGGCGCAAGGATCGCGTACCCGGACTGCGCCTTCATCACGTGCCGGTTGAGGTTGATCCACTGCTTGAAACCGGCCACGTAGGTCGGCATCGGCGTGGGCACACGGCCTTCCTCAAAGGCGGCGTGGTGCTGGACGTAGATCAGCATGGTGTTGTTGAAGGAGCGAGAGCGGAACTTCGCTGCAAACTCCAGCGCGCGCTTCCAGTCCTCGCCGGTCACGAGCGAACCCACCGACTGAGTCAGTTGCTGCTGGAGCGCTTCGAGCTTCGCCTCGCGTGCAGCGAGATCCCGCGTCTGTGCTTTCATCGATCGCCACCTCCTGCGGTCGTCTCCTCAGACGCCAGGTGCGCGGACAGACCCGGGTCGTTCATTCGACCGGTCGTGTCGAAGAGCTCGAGCTCTGCGGGGTGGAGTTGGTGTTGCACAACGAATGACCTGTGCTTGATCCGCCATAGCCCCTGCCCGGTACCGAGCGTTGGCAGCAGCGATTGCTCGGTGCCGGTGAGCCCGAGGGCGGCGGCAGTCGATCCGAGTTGGTCGGATTCCTGTCGATAGACCACGCGTGTCTCGGCATTCGCGAGCAGCGATGAGGCAAGCGCCCGCATTGCGGAACCTTGGTCGCCGACGTTGTCGAGGTCGGAGAGCTTGTGGAAGATCAGCATGTTTGCGATCCCGTAGTGACGCGCCAGCCGCCAGTGTGCGTCCATGCGTCGCAGCAACGCCGGATGCGACATCAGCCGCCATGCCTCGTCGTACACGACCCATCGCTGCCCGCCGTTCGGGTCGAGCAGGGCCGACTCCATCCAGGCGGAAGCGCAGGTCATCAGCACCGAGATCAACATCGCGTTCTCGGTGACTCGTGACAGGTCGAGCGACACCATCGGCAGTGTCGGGTCGAAGCGAACCGTGCTCGGCCCATCGAAAAGCCCGGCGAGGTCACCCGCGACAAGGCGACGCAGCGCGTGACCAGCCAGACGGCTGTCCTCAGCCAGTCGACCATCAGTGTCGTTCGCCTTGTTGGGGGCCAGCAACCGCTCGACGACCATCGGCAGCACGGGCACTTCGCAGGACTTAACAGTGTCTGTCAGTGCGATGTCGATAGCGGTGTGCTCCAGTGGCGTGAGCCGCCGGTCGAGCACAGTCTCTGCCAGTGCACCAACCAGTTCGCGGCGACGTGCGGTGACCTGTGCCAACCACTGCGCGTCGTCGATGCCGCCCGGGCGGTGCCCCTCGTCGAGCGGGTTGAGGCGGTTCGGCATCCCGTGTCCCAGTGCGATGGCCTTTCCGCCGACGGCCTCGGCGACTGCGGTGTGCTCGCCCTTGGGATCACCAGGGACGTAGACACGGCGACCAAAGGGAATCGAGCGGGTGTAGAGGCTCTTCGCAAGCGCGGATTTGCCCGCACCAACAATCCCCGCGAGTACGAGGTTCGGGGCGGTGATGAGGCCGCGGGAGTAGAGCACCCAGGGGTCGTAGACAAAGGAGCTTCCGCTGTAGAGGTCCTGTCCGACAAAGACGCCATCGCTGCCGAGGCCGCCCTCGGCGAGGAACGGGTACGCGCCAGCGAGAGTGGCCGACGTGTCCTGATGTCGCGGAAGCCGGAGCCGCCCCGGTGTCCGAAGTGCAGCAGGGCCTGACTCGCCAGCGTGAGGCAGCAGCACAGTTGCGCGTCGCTCATCAGCCAGCTCGTCCGCCTTTGTACGCGCCTTGGCCTTCCGTGTCTCGTGGTCATCAGCGAGAAGCGACTTCGCTGCGGCCTTGCGCGTACGCCGGTCCCGGCGCTTCTCGCGTCGAGGTGAGACCAGGACCGCGCTGTGAAGACGACCCTCGTTCCAGCCGGTCATAGTCCCAGCCCGTGGTCGATGGATTGGTGAGGAATGTCGGCCCAGGTGGGAGAGTCGCGGTGGGCGTAACTGATCGTCGCTTCGGAGCTGTGGGCGTGCCCGAGTGACTCGGCGACCTGGTTCAGGATCTCGGCGGAGCGGTGGAGTTCCCACGACACTTCCTGAGCTGCGACTTTTGCCGTCCGCGAGTCGCTGATCACCCAAGTCGACACCTTCGACGGGGTGTCGTGGAACGCGGCGAGTTGGTGGAGCGACTGGCTCAGGGAGGCAATGGACGAGGTGAGCGACCCGAGCATTGAGTAGATCTGGCGAGGGTCATCGATTGATCGCGTTGCGTGTGCCAACGCACGCAACGCGGTCTGCACTTCGTCGGCGTCAGCCGCCGGGTCCTCGAACGTGGGCATCGGAGCCTCCTCTTGTTCTGGTCGATCAAGAGGTGCGCACTGCTCTACGCTTGTTCGTACAGGGGCACTTTGAGGCCGTTCGTGGGCAAGTCCGTTTCAACGGTGACCCGCAACCCGGGCGGGATATCAGCCAGCCGAGCGCGGTGATCTGATTCTGGATTCACCGCAGATGTCCACTTGTAGTAAGAAGCAGTACAAGACCTAATGGGTAGCCGAATTGACCCTCACGAGGGTCAGGCAGGTCAGCGCCACCCGTGGGAAGAAGTGCCCGACGGGGACCCACTTCTGTGCGTCATGTCGGGCGTTTCACCTGACATCGAAGTCGGTGTCGCAGAAGCCGCCGTGGAACAGGTAGTGGGCACAGCGTGCGCTCCATCTACCAGCCGCGCATTGCTTCTGCCCAAGGTCGCGGGATTACAGACGACCGGTCCGGACGCCCACCACATCCAATGCGCCAGTTCGAAGCGCTCGCCTGCGACCGCATACGTCCAGCGCATTGTCAGACGGCGCGACAGAGCGGCAGCGCCGCAGCGGAAAATGCCTGTGCCTGCTGGCCCCAGAGTCGTCGTGTTTCGCAGGAGGCTTGGATGGCGGCTTGCTCGATGTCAGCGACGGCGCGCTCCAGCTCGTCCGGATCTTCGGCACTGACGGCGATGAGTCCGGTCGTGCGGAGGATGCCGTGGCCGGCGGTGAGGTCAGCTTCTTGCTGGAGGACGTCGCTGTACTCCGCGCTCTGCTGAGCGTCCTCGATCTGGCCGATGCGTTGGCGCTGGGCGGCGTCCGAGATGTACTCGGTCTTCTTCTTGCGGATGTCGCGTGCTGCCTGGTCGTTTCGCATCGGCGTGTAGAGCAGGGAGACGGTCCGACGCACACCCGACGACAACAGCAGTGGGGCAAGGAACCCTGGGAACACCAGAGACCGTGGCCACTCACTGATCCAGAGCACGCAGTGAACAGCGGAGTCGCTCCGCACCGTGCTCCAGCTCTCGCTCATCGCAACTGGGCCAGCAGTCGCGAGGTCGCGGCCGAGATCGCCGTGACGCTCCAGTGCGCGGGCGACGACAGGGTCGTAGGCAGAGCGAAGGATCAGCGCGAGGTCGCCCGGCTCCAACCAGCCGGTTGGTGCGAGGTCGGCGGCTCGAAGCGCGGCGGTGATGGTGGACATTTCCTGGCGGAGCACGGACGCTGCGCCGCGATTACCGCCGCCAGCCGCGCGGATCGCACGGGCGGCCGCCTTCATGTCAATCGACACCGACATGGTGCTGGAGTGACGCTCGCCGGCCGGGCCGGCTCGGTCGATGAGTTCGCCGTACGTCGTGGAGGGCCAAGACTCGTTCTGTTGGCCGTGCTGCGTCCACCACTCGGCCAGGCCCTTGCCGGAGTCAGGCAAGGTCCGTTCCATCACCTGCAGCGACGCGATGCGGCCCGAGCGGCACGCGGTAGCGAGGACGCGCCCCCAGCTCGTGACCCGCCGTTGTTGCTCGATGGGATCGAGCAGGATGAACGCAGGGTGGGTGACGCCAACGATCGCTGTCAGCGTTGCTTGGTGTGGGTCGTGCACCATGGCGGCGCCACTCTCAGGGTCGTGCCATTGCCGCAAACGGGCGGAATCACCGGGCAACGCAAGCGTCCCAGCAGGGCGTGGCTTCACGATACGACGACGGAAGAGGAGCTGGCCCCCGGTCGAACGCCAGGACCAGCGCCCGACGATGGGCAACCACTCGACCAGCTTTCGCCCACCGACGCTGGCGAACGCGAGGGCCGCACAGATCAGGAGGACGGGCGCGACATAGGCGAGCAGGATGCCGCCGCCGAGATAGAGCGCGGCGATGAGGGTGACGGCAGCAATGCTGACCACGACCAGTTGTGCACCCGACAGCCCCAGGAGGACTCCCCGACGCGCGAGCCGCGAGAACTTCACCGGCGACAACTCGTAGTCGCGTGTGCTTGGTGCATGGTTGCTCATGATGGCTCAGCCCTTTCGGCCGTTCGGTGAAGTGCTCGGCACCGCGTCGGCGGCATGGGGCGAGGTGGGGGTCGACGGTGACTGGTTGGCGGCATCGGTTTGCTGCGAGGCCGCCGAGCCCACGGACTGCCCCGTCTTGACGCCCGCGCTGGCAGCCTCCTTGGCGATCACAGCGCCCGCAGCCACCGCGCCACCGGCCGCTGCACCAGAACTCGACGCACCACCTGATGCCGCGCCTCCTCCCGATCCGCCCGCCGGTGACGGGCCGCCGCCTGATCCGGATGCGCCGTTCCCCCCATCGAGAACCTTGCTCGGATCGGAGCCGGAACGCATGCTCGTCGGGATTGGCAGCGGCCGATTGAGCGCGGACTTGGCTTCCTGCTCGGCTGACATCGCGTGATACATGTCGAAGCCCATGAAGCTGATTGCCTTGTAGGTCAGGTACGGTGCGAAACCAGCCATGAGCATCAGGACTACCCCGGCGATCGGTTCGCTGACGGACTGGAGATCGGAGTCGATCGGTGCGGAGACTTGGGCTGTGGCGAGAAGGAAGATCACCACGAGGACGGCTTTGGAGATGATCAGGGCGATCACGAACTGCGCCCACTTGCCAACCCAACTTCGGGTCTGATCCCAGCTTGAACCGGCCATGGCGATGGGTGCGAAGACGATTGCGATGAGGAGCAGCGCCTTGCGGATGAGGAGGCTGATCCAGACGATGACGGCCGCGCCGATCGCGAGTCCGGCGATGAAGATCGTGATGATTGCACCAGCGCCAGGGGCCGCGATGTTGAGTCCGACGAGCCCAGTTGCGAGTAGCGCGATCCGGTCGCCCATCTCTTCCATGTTGGTGCCTGCCGCGCGGACTATGCCGATGCAGAGTTGGTCGGCGATCTCCAGCGCCGAGGCGAGGAGGGTGAGTGCGACGAATGACCCGAGGATGGACTTTGCGAGCCCGGTCGCGGCACGGGAGAGCGCCGCAGGTTCTCGTCGGATCATGCCTCCGATGACCTGGAGCATGAAGAAACCCAACATGACGAACACGGCGACGCCGAACAGGATGTTGTAGACCTTCGTGTACTCGCTGCTCGTGACGTCGACCATCGTGGTGGAGTCGAAGATCTTCCAGACCGACTCGAACATCCAACCAGCGGCACCGCCCATCGCTTGAGCGAGCCAGTCGAATGGGGCGGTGACGAGACTGGCAGCGGCGTCTCCAGCCTTGTCGCAGACAGTCGAGATGATGGGTACGTCGCAGACGTCAACCATGGGGTCGTCCTCTCGGGGGTATGTCGATCAGACCGATTGACCGACGTTCCAGAAGAAGTTGATGAGAGCCACCGAGGCTCCGGTGACAATGGCGGCGCCAAGCGCGACGAGGACGCCGAGCTTGCCGCGGCCGGCCAGATGAGGGTTGGACGAGTTCGAGCCAAGTGCCCACACGACCGCGGAGATGATGAGAGCGAGCACAGCGAGGATGAGGCCGACTGTCATCGAGGCACCGACGATAGACTTGAGCTGACCGATGCCGGGGAGCCCATCGGAATTTGGGCTGATGTTGACGTCGCGCGGCAGCATGTGGACGAGTGATAGGCCGAGACGGATCACGATTCCTCCTGAGAAGTGGTGTGGAAGGTCTGCTGAGCAAGTGCGCGCAGCACACCGATGGGGGAGCGGCGAGTGGACGCCGAACGCGCGGTCATCACAGTGACGCGCCCACACCAAGGAGCCAGTTCGTCCACGCCAGAGCGCTGCCGGTGAGCAGGGCTCCACCCAGCGCGACGAACAGCCCGGTCTTCGCCTTGCTTGCGGCCTGCCAGCTTCCGTTCGCGGAAGCAACCGCCCACGTCGCGGCACAGACGACCAGCATCAGCACGGAGATGATGAGGGCGAATGTCATCAGCGCCCCCACGATCTGGCGAAGCTGACCGGAGCCTCCGACGGCACCGAAGTCGGGGCCGACCATCGGGATGAGATCGGGGAGCGTATTCATGACGAGGAGGTGCGGATCACGGCCCGGTTCGAGTGGTCAGATGAACGTGATCGAAGTGTCCGCCGGTCACGCTTGTGGGGTCGAACATGCCTCCACCGTCGTACCGGCGCCACCCTTCGGCGGCTCGCGCGACCGACCAGATGCGTCCCTGCCAGATGAGGTATTCCACGCCGAGAGTCTTCGCGTTGTCCTTCAGCCAGTTGGTCACTCGCCACCCATCGGTAAGTGCGTTTCCGGTTGCGGCGTGCCCGATGGAGTTGCCGAACGTGCCGTCGCACGATTGCCCCAGTTCGTGCTCGTTGTCAGTCCCTGGTCGATCTGACCAGCACGCCCAAGAACTGTCCGGGAAGTTGGTACGCAACTGAGCCAGGACGTGTGCCGTGCGCCGAGTGATCTTGCCTGCGGTCGTCGGATCGTCGACCAGCTCGTCGGGGCCAGTGCCGGTGTAGGGCGCGGCATCGGCGCCCGGCCTTGCAGCGCAGCCATCTGTGCCGGCTTCTGCTCCGCCTTCGAGATCGATTGCGCCGTGGGCTGCAAGCCACGGTTCGGGATTGACGGGGGCTGACTGCGCTCCGCCTGGACGGATCTCGAAGTGGAGGTGGGCGCCGGTGGAGTAGCCGGCGGAACCGACGTCCCCAATGTCTTGTCCGGCTGTCACGGTGTCACCGGCACGTACGTGAACCCCGCTGGAATACATGTGTCCGTAGCCAGAGGCCAAACGCTGGCCGTTGACGGTGTGTTCGATGAGGATCAGGTTGCCGTAGCCGGCAGACGGCCCCGCGAAGGCCACTCGACCATCGGCTGCGGCGAGGATGGGGGTTCCGGCTGGCGCTGCGAAGTCGGCGCCGGTGTGCAATTTGCGCACTCCAGTGATCGGGTGCACTCGGATCCCGAAGCCGCTCGTGCGTACCCAGGTCCCCGACGGGAGCGGGAAGGCCACCCGAGCGGACTCACCGACTGGGCCGTTGAGAGGGCCCGGACCCGTCGTGGTCGACGCCGAAAGACACGATGCCTGCGCGGCCGGGTTGAGCAAGACTGCGACGCCGAGCAGGCACACAGCGGGACCAAGCAGGAGTGTCAGGAATCCCGCGACTACCGCCTTGCCCATCATCAAGCTCGATCAGTCGAGGGGTTCGTCGAGTAGTGAGAGCCGGAGCAGGTAGCACTGGGGATAGGTCGGGCCGCACACCACGAACATCGTGAAGGCGACATGATGGGCTGAACTAGCCGACGCTCCTTCCCAGACTCCGGCTCGGTGGCGAACCCCCGAAATGTTGTACGCAGTGGTGCCCGGCAGCAATCCGTCGGGCCCGGCTTGAGATTCGGCCTTGGGCCACGACGATGGCGTGCGCGTCGATTTGACCTCGATCCACTGGCGCGTTTCGTATTGCTGGAGCTGCGCCCACGCCTCGGGGGTCGGCAGGTAGTTCTCGATGTCGGAGACAAGGCCGGCGCTCGACTCACCGGTGGGGTCTGCGACTTTTGCGAGTCGCTCGATGTGTTCGGCGCGCGTGATGACGGTGGCGGTGTCCCACTCGAAGAGGGCCTCAGCGGCGAGGCGGGCGAATGCTTCAGGATCGGCCGTGGAAGGCAGTGGCGACAGTTGGTTCGGTGACGCCTCCGCGATCGGTGGCGCCGCCTCCGAACTCGGCTGCATGGCCCTCGGAACTATTGCCGACGTGGTGGCTGAGCGATGCGCGAGGACCGTGTAGGTCAGGAACGACGCCAGCAGGAGGACGATCGCGATCCCTCCGACAACCAGTCGACGGCGTCGAGTGCCTTCGGCGGTGGAGTAGAGCATGAGCGCCTCCGGGACTGCGGATGGGACAGCAGACAGGTGCTTCGGTGCTACCGATCGTCAGGTGGGAATCAGTTCACGGGCAGCGCTGCGCGCGCGCCGCACGATGTCCGCGAATGCCTGCGTCTCGGCGAGGACTCGCTCAAACATTTCCCAATCCTTGTCTGACAGTTCTTCGGCGATCTCGCTTGCGTCGTAGTGCGCGCTCCAGTCGTCGAGGTCTCCCCATGTGAGGAGAAACGCGCGGGTCGTTCGGCGGCTCTTATCCGGCCGGGCTTGCCGTCGAGCCTGCGCGCGCTGGTCCGTCTGTTCGGCTTTCGCCCGGGCCAAGGCATCTGCAGACAAACGGTGGACGCCATCGTCCACATTGGTGCGTGAGTTGGGGGTTGCGAGTGCCAGCGCGTCCTTCACCCTGGTGTAGGCGCCGTGGACCTTCGCTCCAGCCCGGATGGCGTCGAGTTCTCGACTGGCCAGTTCCCGCACGGCATCCGGCGCATGGGGATCTTCGGCCACTTTCCTGATGGCGTCGACCTGCTCGTGCCGATGATAGGAAGCACTGCCAGTGATGAGGTGTGACGCTTGGTCACGTGCCTTTCCGGTGCCGTAAAGCGGTGGTGGCGAATCGCCACCACCTGCTTCTTCACCTGAATCGGCAGCAGCGCTGAACCGCGTGGCCTCCTGGCGACGAGCGGCGTCCTCGGTCAGAAGCACCTTGATCTCGGCATACAGCCGCGCCTGCTCGACTTCGTCGAGATCCTTGCGCTGCTCGTTCTCGTCCCGCTCAGCGAGAAGCCGGGACAAGTCGTCGGAGATGCCAGATCGGACCCACACCCGTAGGGTTCGCCACCCAAGTCGCTTGACGGCTTCGAGGCGCCGTCGTCCGCAGACGAGGACACCGTCGGGGGTGACGGTGACGGGTTGAAGGAGGCCGAGTCGTTGGACGGACTGCATCAGTGCCTCGATGTCGCCGAGGTCGTCCCGGTGTCGAGCGCCCACCAGTATGGAGTCGATGGTGCGCTCCAGCTCGATGTGACCGGTGAGGTCAGACATGACGCCCGCCTTCGGCAAGCGCACGAGCTCCGCGCGAGATCGAAGCCTTGATGTCGGGCATGGCGACGACGTCGTTGACCTCGTGTCCGATCAGCAGCAGCATGAGGACGCCACGTCCGGCATTTGTCTGCTCGCGGTCGGGATGTTGGATACCGAGGACCGCGCGGAGTAGGGCGAGCCAGCAGCGCTGGTCGAGGTCGAGCAGCGCTTGCGCGTGGCGATCGCGGCGTAGGTACTCGAACGCGGTGAGCCGCGAGCCGGTTCGCATCAGCCGATTGCAGATGTATTCGATGCCGGCCCGCGCTGTCTCCCGGGGCCAACCGAGGTTCGTGAACACTTCGATAGCGCGGTCGACGGCGACGAACGCATTGGTCGACTGATCAGCCTGATCGGAGGCTGGCTCAGCTTCGATCTCCGAGAGCTGTTCGACTTGAAAGGCGGGGTGGTACTCGTAGATCGCCGTTTCGCGATCACTGAACCGTTCGGCATCGTGAAACGCTGAGTTCTCGCTGCGTCGTGCCCGGGCCGTCGAGCAGAGCAGCCCGTTGGCGCGCGCCTCGTAGGTCAGGGTGAGTTGGACGGCCCGAGTCACGACGGCCCAGGGGTCGAACGCTTCACGGGCCGCCCGGGTTCGCAGCACCTCAAAAGCAGCCACCGCGGCGTCACTCGGCTCTTGGCCGTGCTTACGGGCCAGAGCGCCGTACTTAGTCATCGTGAACGCCATCAACTCCTCGGCTTCGCGATCGCTCCAGCGCACTTCCCCGCTGTGGAGCATGACGAGGAGTGCGCGGAGTCCTTCGGACGTGTCATAGGCGGGTGCGGAGTTCATAGGTGGAGCCCTTCGGTGGGAGCGATCGGTCCCGGCCGGGCGATCGCGGTTCGGTAGATGCGGCGGTTCGCTTGCGTGGCGGCCTTTGCCGGAGCGCGCCGGGACCGGCGTACCAATTCGGATTGGAGGTCGATGCCGCGGCTCAGCCACGACGTGCCGATCACAGTGGGCAGCTCACTTGGCCGCACCCACGAGACGGTGCGTCGCGCCCGAGCCGATTGGCCGGTCGACCCTGACGCCTGGAGCGAGGGATCGCGGTGTCGCGCGAGAGTCGAGACCTCGACCTGAGGTTCTGGCAACGTGGGCGACTGTTCGGGGAGAGTGCGGTCCTCGCGACGCTCGTAGAAGTCCGGGGTGTTCACAGTCCCACCGCCTCGGCCGCTGTGGCCGGGGGAGTGGCGGGTGCAGCCCTTCCCGGCTGACTCGTGATCCGGAACGCAGATCGGATCGTGGTCAGTGCCTCTCGGTCGTCCAGCCCTGTTGACCGTGCGGCGTCGCCGAGGAGCGCTGCCGTGGAGTTGAAGCCGTGGCCTGCCTCGACCATCCGGCAGGCCGCCCAGAACAGTCCGTGGTTGCGTGCACCCTCGGGTCGGGAGGCAACCCAGGCGGCGAGTTTGTCTGGTCGGGAGCCGATGGGTCGCAGGTCAGCGGGCGGCCGAGTAGGTCGCGGCGGGTCGAGAAGGCGTCTAAGACTGGCAGCGTCGACCGACCCCGGTTGGTGTTGTCCTATGGCGATTGTCTTGTAGCTGCGGGACTTGCCCGCCGCAGTCGCTATTCGCGACGGCGGCACGATGATGTAGCCGCCATCGCCCCGGAAGTCGACGTGCGAGCTCGGCACCTGCCACGACCGCTGCTCGTGCGGGTCAGGATGAAGGAAGTAGGCATGAAGGCCACCCGACGGGGTGCGCACCAGCCATGCCCAGTCGTTGGTCAGGCCAGCAGACCGTGCCAGCTCGAAGGCCGAGAATCCGTTCCCGGCGGAGTGGACGTCGACGTCGACGACATCAACCCCAGAGGGGAGCCCAGTCGGCATCCCGACGTTCGCATCGGGCTGAAGTCCCCACCAGGCCTTGACCTGAGCGGGGTCGGTAGAGGCGTCGTGGAACCCACGTTTGGTCAGCGGATGCTTCCCGCCCGGAGCGCAAGGGAAGATCGGAATGCCGGTACGAGCCAGCATCATGGCGGCGGTGGCGAGGTCCGGTGACTCGGACAGGACGAGCGGCAGTTGCTGAGTCCACCGCGAGGTCCCGTACTGCCGAGGCGTTGTGTGGTTCATGCCCACGACGTTCCTCGGCGAACGCACCAAATTGCGCCCGGGGAATGCTCGCCCGGGTTCCCCGGGCGCCGGCTCGAACTACCCAGGGCACGACTATTTCCGCAGGTCAGCGCCCGCCCGGGAAGGCGACGTCATCTGGTGGCTAAAGGCGGCAGGCAAATGTGTGGCAGTCCGCCCAGATTGACTCGGTGGTCCAATCCGGGCGCTTCCCGCCGACCCGATGAACCCCTGCATTGTTGAGCCGGGCGCCCGCCGTGCCGCACACATCGAGCATCCCGCGCGGGTGCCATTGAGTCCCGCCACCGAGGGCTGGGGAAGGTGGTGCGGTGCTGTCGCGGTCGACGAGGGCAACCAGACCCAATGACGTCAATCGTCCATTGTCTCGTGTGCCGAATCTTAAGCGGGGCCGTTGGATACTGACCCACAGTGACCCGGCGCTGTATTCGGGGTCGTCCGTCTTGGCCGCGCTACGGCAGTTGCTGCCAAGGTAATTCGAAAGGGAGAAAAGTGGATTCGGATCTTCGTCGTGTTGGCTCATCGCGGCTTGGCTACATGACCGACGGTGACCATCGCACTCCACATGTCACAGTGCGGCTTGAGAACGACGGCGAGCGTCTCCTACTGACAGTGCCATGGGATCGGAGGCTAAGCGACACGTACCTGCGCTGGTTCGTGAACGCATCCTGGGGCGACGACCCCGAGAAGAGTCGGTTCCGCTATCAAGTCCCCGAGCACCTTGAGTTTGCGGACTCCTTTGGCGCGGTGACTCTGGTCAATTGCCGAAGTCTGGGAATGAATCAGAAAATCATCTCGCAACTCGGCGAGGGCTACGTCGAGCCGGAGTACGCCATCTTAGGAGGCAGGGGCGGCGCGGACTACACACGAATCAATGGGCTGCGTTCCGAACTTCATGGCCTCGGCGACTGGATGGGTCTGCGAAGTCTGTCACGCGAGGACCACGTTGTTGAGGGCAAGTTCTTTGGCGCCGAGCTGCAGGTGAGGTCACCGCCCCCGATCCCGATAGGACGATCACTGAACCTAAATGTCGCGCCGACCTTCAGCATCGATGATCGGTCGGAGCCGGACACCACAAAGATCCGGGAACGAATGCTGATCGAGACCCTTGTATCGCGGCCACGGATGTGGGCCGACCACTGGAAACTTCACAATGCCGTGCGTGATCTCATCAGCGTCGCCGCATGGCGAGAAGCTGCCTATATTTCTCATGAGGTGACCAGAGACGCCGACCCGATGAGATCGGTGGACGGGACACCCCGATTTCGCAAGTGGTCCCCTGTTGCCACCTTTGCGACCCGGATACCTGATGAAGCGCCTGTTGGGCGACCCTCATATCTATTCACCTTCCAAGAACTTCAACCGCGCGGCGTAGCCCGCTGGCTCAGCCTTCGTCATGACTTCGCACGTGGAATCGATCCGATCTTGACCAGCCTTTTCCTACCGGGTTTGTCGTTCGAGGCGAGGGTCGCGGAACTTGGAATCGGCTTCGAGGCGGTGGGACATCGTCTCGCTCTGGAAGACGGCGCCGCGCGAGGCGCGGCAGCCGCTCAGTCTCATCATGCTCGTTTGCAGCGCGTTGCCCGAGACTTGAAGTTCGAGACGCCATTCTGTTTGGACGAGTGGGCATCGGAAGCAACGGCCGCGTACAACGCCGTGAAGCACGCCAACCGAGAGCCCTTTGACCTGTCCAGGCTCAAAAACTCGTATCGCGACAGCGTCTTGGTATTTCGACTTTGGGTGTCAAGCAAGATCGGCGCGAAGTCAGTCAATGGATTTGAGCGCATACCTGGCCATTGAACCCGTCTGGCGAGCTGCGCCAGCGTCCTTCGAGCGCTCAGTTCAGCACCACGTAGCGGCTCGTTCACTGAACTGGGCACCCGTCATCGGCGATACTCAGCCCATGTCTGTGATCGCTACCGTTGGCGCCACACTTGCGTCCGGCATCGTTGCCGCGGGTATAGCGATCACGAGTGACAATTGGCGCGGCGACCGAACCCGGCGTCGCGAAGGCGAGATTGCACTCCGAGAGTTCCAACGCGTCTTGGGCGACATGTCCGGATACCTCCTCATGGCGGACTCAATTATCGACGAGACGCCGCTCGAGAAGCTGGACTGGACGGATCTTGCTCAGGCCCGGCGAGCGGCTTACCCGTACAGGAATCTTCTCCACCGGGACGATCGGAGTTTGGTCACGCGCAGCAGCGTGCCCTACGACGCCCATGACCGCATGCCATATGACTCCCGACAGCCGGAGGTAGACCAATGGGCGATGGAACTCGACGCAGCGATCGATCGAGCCTTTGCAAGGCGGCTCCACCGGCTCTGGGTTCGGATCACCCGGCGATCGAAGGGCCAGGCCAGCTGATAGAGGACGTTCTGTCGCCGCGTACCGCCCATCGCATCATTCCACCGCCTTCACCGCCCGAGCGCCGCACCTTCACCTCCAGCGTTGAGCTTTGGCTAAGTTGTCTCGACGTCGACGAGCTTCGCCTCAAATGCGACAGAACGTCGCATCTCCGGTTCGGCCCTGAAGGTAGGCAGCTCGGGCAACTTGCCGCAGCCGATAGCGACTCGGAGTCGGCACCACTTGTCGAAGTCAGGAGGCATGATTCCCGTATGGATGGCGAGAGTGCGGACAAGGGAGTGGGCGACATCGGCGGCAAGGCAATCGCTGCGGTCGCGGGAGCAACAGTCGGCGGGGTGCCTGGGGCGCTCATCGCGGTAGGTCTCGAGCCGGTCTTTATGCGCTTGGCAGCGAAGTCGTGGGAGGAGCTGAGCGATCTTCGTCGGCGCTCGGCCGGCTACATGCTCCAAACCGCCAGTGAGCGACTTGGGGGTGCACCCGAGGACGTGGTGACGCAATCATTGAGTGCCACAGGCACAGCACAGTTGCTCGGAGACGCACTCCAGGCAGCCGCAACCACGTCCAACAGTCAGAAGATCCGTGCGCTCGGACGGGCGTTGGCGAACGGGCTCGCTAGAGACGATGCTCAGGTGGACGAGGAGCGGCTGGTAATAGCTGGCTTGTCGGTCCTGGAGGAGCCCCATATTCGGGTTCTGGCCAACTTGCCACGCCAGCGCTCACGCCCCATCAGCACCCCCGGATCATCGGCAACAGGTACAGCCGGCCGTCGCGGGGCTCCATTGGGGACTATCGCCGAGGCGAGTGGCCTTAGCGTCGAGGGGGCGACCAACGTGCTGTCCGAGATTGTAAGAACCGGGATGGCCAGCCGAGACACTTATGCCGCCGAGCGTCGTCATGACCGATACATCCTCGACCTACAGGCTGAGCTAGCGAAGTTGCAATGGATCCTGGAGAACCCGAGCAAGAAGGCTCAAGGCAATCGCCGTCCCAAGAAGTTGAAGAAACTTGGTTCGGTCGTAGAACCTGGCTACGAGCGGACGCCTTTCGGCGATAGATGTCTCGAGTATCTGGAGTCGATGCCGCCGGAGGACCTTATTGACGTTCCGCAGGACGACCAGGTCGATCTCGATGACGAAAGCGTCTGACACTCAGCCACGCTTGCGTCTTTCCGCCGCGACTTAGTCACTTGGAAACCACAACTAGCACCTGAAAGACACTAAGAGGCTGCGGCTGCCTAGGTCATCCGCGGATGCGGTGAGTGGTTTCGCCGGTCAGCTCGTCGGCTAGGCGATCGCCACGGATCCGGTGGGTAGTCTCGCCCGTTGCCTCATCGGTCACCCTGTCACCTCGGATGCGGTGGGTCGTTTCGCCCGTCAGTTCGTCGGTAAGACGAGTGTCACGGATCCGATGGGTGGTCTCGCCAGTCCGTTCGGACGTCAGTCGTTTGGTCATGGGTCCCATCGTCCGCCGACGTACCGACATTTAGAAGAGCCGAGCGGCTTTGCCGCCCGCGTCAATCCGTCGCATTTGACCGTATGCCTAGGAATATTTGGGTTCATAACCTAGAGGTCAGTGGTTCTCCGAGGGGCGTCGTGGGCGCCCCCAGTCGTGGTTCTTGACGATGTGCTCGGTGCGCTCGGGCAGGTCGATCGGCGGGAGGTCGTCGTCTCTCCGGTTGAAGACGTCGTCTCGGAGGATCTGTTCTGCGAGCACATTGTGGCCTGCAGCTTCTGTGGCCTTGGCGAGGTCGAGCCGTGCGATTTCGTCATACGGTGCGGCATGACAAGAGGTCTTTGCGGCCGAATGTGCGGTTGCCAAGTCGCCATTTTCGAGTGAATTGGTGACCACGATGTGGGCGGTGTCGACGACTGCGCAGGCAGCGGTCTCGTGGAGGCGTTCTCCGTCGAGAAGCCAGCTCCAGCCTCGCTCGCGCAGACGGTCGAAGGGTTCGCCATTGACCAGTTCAAGTGCCGTCTGAAGGTCAGCGATTCCATCAGCGCCACGAGCCTGACCGCGTGCCCGTAGCCGGCGGAAGAGGTCGAAGTCGACGAGGAGGTCTTCAACTTGGTAGCCGGCGACTCCGGTCTGCTCGTAGACGGGGGAGGCGTTGGCTGCGGGCAAGTGAGGGCGACCAGTCCGTGGGTTCGCGGCGAGCCATGCGCGAACGAAGCTGAGGTCAGTCCGAGCGCGAGATGTACCGATCGAGAAGGCTTCGGCGACCGACGCAGAGGAGACGCCTTGGGGGTGCAGCGCAAGATAGGCGAGCATCTCGACGAAGTACGGCTTGCGCTCGGCGATCTCTGTGTAGGCGCCGCGGGCGGACGCGTCGACGGGACCAAGGAGTGTCAGCTTCGGATAGACGCTGTCTGGGTTCAACCACTCGGCGAGGTCCAGGTCGAGGGTGGGGTCGGTCTCCTCTACGACTTGGCGGGTCGGCGTGGGGGTTACGGGCGCAAGCACGGCGACGTCCTCGGTGGTGGTCGCCGCCATCGCCTCGTATGCGTCTGCTGAGTTCGGCAGAAGGGAGCCGTCTCCCGCCGGTCCGATGGGGCGGGCTTCGGTGAGTTCGCCCCGGAGCGCACCGGCATCGTCAGCGAGGGCACGCCAACCTGCGGCGGCCTCTGTGTCGGGTGTCGGGATCGCCGTTGCCTCCCGTGTCAGGTCGACGATGGCTGCACATGCCTGTGCCTCCTGGGGCGTTAGGCCCGCCGTGCGCAGATCAAGGCCGAGGTGCTGAATGCGGAGGCGTCCGTCAACCGTGACGTCAAAAACTGAATCGTGCTGCTCCAGTTCCACATGGATTTTGACGATCGCGGTGCCTGCGCGAGAAGTCTGGTTTCTCACGATTTCGGCCACGGCGCGCAGTTCGTCCGTGCGGCATGCATCAGGCGTGATTACCACTGCGTGGAACGGGTCAGGGTCCCCGAACCCGGCCTGCTGAGCCGCATCAAGCTCCTTACGCAGATGGCCGAGGAAGGTGATGTCGTTTGGAACATGGTGGTGGAGGCGTACGGGGTCGAGCAGAGCGAGCTCGGAGGCAATGCCGACGACGTCGGTTGCGACGAGGACTGACCACGGATTCAGGGCCAGCTCGGCCGCGATGTGGGTGCCGAGAGCTTCAGTTCGTGCTGTGTCGCCGGTGACGGCAACGGAGCCCAGCCGCTCGAGGTCAACGAGCCACAAGTGTCCGGCGTCATCCTGGCCGACGCTCACGAGCAGCGGGTATGGCGGCAGGACGTCAGCCTCCGGCACAGTTGCGTCAAGCTCGGCTTGCCACGTGTCGTCCGCACCTATCCACGGCTCCGGCAAGGTCGTCGCGGCGGCGAGATGAAGCGTCACTGACCGGGCGTCGAGTTCAACGGCGTCGACCTCGGGCACGACGCTGGGGGTTGAGGCGAGGTGGCGGAGGAGCCGGTCAAGCTGTTCGACGGCGTCAGCCGTTGGCGCACCGGTGAGCCACGCAGTCTTCTCGACGGCTCGCAATTCAGGTGGTGGCGGCACGATGACATGTCCCGGCCGTCGGGAGCGCTGCTGAGTACGGCGGTGTGCCCGTACGGCGATGAGCAGTGAGCCCGCCAAGATGGCGCCTGCCCCAGTGAGCCCGGGCAGGAGCCAACCGGAGCCGCCTTGTTCATCGACCTTGCCGCGGGCATCGACAGTCGTAGTCGCGTCAGTTCGGGGTTCGAGCGTTGGTGAAGTATTGGGAGCTGTCGTCGGCGCAGGCGTCGGCGCTGCCTCGTCGACCGGCGGATCGATTGCCGTGGGCGGTGTGACGACCCCGGCGTCGGGAGGAGGCATCTCTGGGATGGTGAGCTTCCATCCGGGTCGAATCAGATTTGGATCAGCAATTCTCGCTCCATCTGCCTGGACAGTGTCGCGCGAGGCTTCAAAAATCTCTGGGTAGCGTCGCGGATCATCGAGAGTGTCCTCAGCGATCGCCGAAAGCGTGTCGCCGGGCTCGACGACAATCTGTTCAGCGGCGCGGTCGGTGTCCGGTTCGTTCGCATCGACGGGCACCTTGAGCACCGTGCCCGAGACGATGAAATTCGGTCGCCCGTGGAGGAGGTCGCGGTTGTGCTCGACGATCTCGATGTAGCGTGCTCCGTCGCCGAGCAGGCGATCGGCGATCCTCCACAGGCTGTCGCCACGTTTGACCGTGTAGTCGATGGTCGACGGCTGCTTCGCCTGCGGCGTCCCCGTGGTTGCTGCGTCCGGTGTCTCGCGGTGTACGCCAGCGGGCTCAGCTTCTAACCCGAGTCTGGGTGACTCGACGACTGGTGGGGTGGTGCTGGCGTGTGCAGGCGCAGCTGGAAATGCGGCGGCCGCGGTTGGGACGGCCACGAACAGTAGTGCGGCGGTCGCGACGAGTTGTCTGGCGGCCCGTTGCGGAACCCCCAAGCCCAAAAGGGACGGCGTGGGCATGCCGCGGACCTGGGCTACGGTCTCGACCAACACCGAGAACGCCATCACAGCCCATGCCATCCATGCGACAACGGAGATCACTACAAGAGCGAGCGTGCCGTCGTCGGAAGTGGTGAGCAGGTTGCCCATCTTGTCGAGGTCGGCGTCCCACGGCGCGGATCCAATCGCGATGAGCAGCACGGGGACGGCTGCGACCAAAAGGATGATGAGGGCCGTGGCACCCAAGCCCTGGAGTTGGTGCCTGAGCTGTAGCGAGGATCGTGTCATCGTTCGGTCCCTCCGAGGCTGCGGATCAGCCGGGCCGAGGCTTCGCCGGTCACGGTGAGATCCCCGAGGCCGATGAAGCTCAGAAAGGTGGGTCTGTAGGCGTCTGTGACGTTGACCGTGATGGTGTCGCCGCCGGTGATGGTCACGGTGCCGGAGACATTCGCTCCGGCGAGGTAGTCCTCGGCGGCGTTCCGCGCGGCGGCAGTGTCGACGGCCAGGTAATGGCCCTCGATGGCCGGCGCTGCCTGCACCTGCTGGCCGGCGGTTCGAGCGGCCTGGGCGGCGACGTCATGCGCTCGTTGCTGGGCGTGGACCTGTCCGCCGAGGTCGACGGCGAGGCCGACCAACATCATCATCACGAAACTTGAGGTCACCAGCCACAGGCTGATCGACCCACGTTCGTCAGGCGTCCACTGGCTCATGTTCGTTCCCTCCATGTGTCGAGAGGGCTGGAGATCGTCGCCTTGATGACGCGGCTTCCCGGTACGCCCGGAACGGAGAGATCTGAGAGGTCGAGACGGCATTCGACGATCACCACGACCGAGCCGGGCTCCCCGACAGACTTGCTGAAATCTGCGGTGTCGATCGACACGTTGATGTTGAGGCAGTGAACCTGCTGGTTGGCCAGACTGGCCCGGGCAGCCCTCTTGGCGTCCTTCGCCGCGTCGGAGCTCGTACGGGCGATCGAGGCGGAACGGGCAGCATCGGCCGCGGCTGACTCAACCGCCTGGTGCGACATTGCGGTTCGTCCGCCGAAAATGATGAGGCCGACAAAGAGCACGAAAGCCGGCAGTCCGACAGCGGCCTCGATCGAGGCGGAGCCGTGCTCGTCCCTGTTCGGGGCTCGTGTGGGCTTCATGGCGCAGTCAGCCTCTCCACGGGAAGTGAGGCGCTCTGCTTGACGACAGGGTTCCATCCGGGGATGACGCTCAGGCTGTGCCCCGTGACCGTGACGGTGACGGTGGTTGCAGTGCGGATTGCTGTGGCGCTTGCCCCCGGCAGGACCTCATTGCCGCCAGCCTCGGCAACGAAGTCGGAAGCAGCGGTGGCTCCGCTGGACTCAGTGCCGTGTTCGCCGCCAGCGGCGCGAGAGCCTTCTTGCGCAGCTGCGATCGCCACTGTGCGGGCGTGATAGAACAACGCGGCCTGCATCCCGAGGAACATCACCGCAAACAGAACAGGCAGCAAGATGACCAACTCGATCGAAACCGATCCGCAGTCGTCCTGGCGACGCCGGTCGCTCCTACTACCTGATGTTGCCGGCCTGGCTCTCGACATATGCCTTCACCGCCGCAACCACGATGCCGACGATGGCGATGACGGCGACCGCCCAGAGGACGTGCTCGGTGGTGACTGAGCCGCGCTCGTCTCGTCGCAGCCGTGCATTGAGCCCGAGGTTTAGCACCAGTAGCGCTTCCACGAATCGATTCATGTCGTTCCTTCCTGGATAGGTTCACTTTCATGGGGCCATTGGGGTCAGGTGTTGCTGAACATCCGCAGCAGTGACGGGGCTACCAGCAGCGCCATGAAGATGACGCCGAGCAGGGACCCGGGGATCGTCATGCGCTCGCCAACCGCATTGGCCTCAGCAATCTCGTCGTTGAGCATCGCGGTGCGCATCGCGGCGGAGCGGGCACGCAGATTCGTGTAGACCGACGCGCCCTCCTCGCCGGAGAGTCGCATGATGTCGGCGAAGTCATTCAGCTCAGGCAATCCGAGCTCGTCGGCGAGCGCATGCAGGGCACCCCACGGCGGTTGGCCGGACCAGCGGGAACGGGTGAGCTCCTCGCTCAGCCGCGTGAATACCCACGAGTCTCCGACCTCCGCGGCCGACTCCATGGCCTGCCGCACGCCCGAGCCGTTGTTGCGTTCCAGGGCAACGAGGTCGATGTATGCGCCGAGCGCTCGACTGAATTCGAGCCGGGCCTCTTTTGCATCGTCGATCGCGTTGTAGTTGGGCAGGAAGAACATCGCCACGGCGAGGCCGAGCGACGCTATCGCCGGTACCGCGAACGGGAAGCCAAGGCCGATGAGGCCGAAGAGGAAGGCCAGGAGCGGCGGGATCAGTAGGCCCAGGAACGCGAAGACGAGCTTGTCGCCGTAGAACTGCGCCATCGGGATACGCAGCAGTGCGAGCTCTCGGGTCGGCGTCCGCACCCACACGCCGGGTGGCAGCGACTTGATTGCCCAGACCCCGATTCGTTCTTTGCCCTGTGGGGAGGTGGCCGGGCCGAGGGCAGTGACCCGCCCACGCGCGGGAGTCAGTCGGCTGAGTGCCTCAGCGAGATCTGGTTCAGCAGGCAGCAGCCGGGCGATGACCAGCACCAAGCCCAGCCCAAGCAGGGCGCCACCGGCCAGCGCCAGTTGCAGTCCGGTCGTCATGTGGCACCGCCGATCTCGGAGGCGGGGGAAAGGAATCTAGGCAGTGGGCGGCCTATCGCCATCCGCTTCATCCAGATGAGGGTCGCGACATACGCGGAGAGCAATGCGATCAAGATGACTTGCCCGAGCGGGCTCCGGTATGGCTCGACATACGTTCCGGAGACGGCGAGGACGACCAGGACACCCACACTGATCAGAGTGACCGAACGGGCCGTCGCACGCGGCTTGGCTCGGTCGGCTTCGACCTGGCGTCGCGCCCGAACGTCGGAGGCAACAGATTCGGCAAGTCCTTCGAGTACGCTCGCCAATCCGGCGCCTCGGCGTCGTGCGCCGAGGATCAAGTTGGCGGCCACCAGGTCGCCGGTGGCATCGTCGAGCTCGTCGGCGAAGGCCCGTAACGCGTCCTCGGTGACCCACCGCGCCCGAAGCCTCGCGACCAACCTCGTGACTTCCGGCGCGATCGCTGCAGGCGTCGATCGAAGGGTGGCCACCAACGCTTGCTCAAGGCCGACACCGACGGTGAGGACACCGGACAACGATCGAGTCCATTCCTCCATCCCTTCGAGTCGGTTGATCTGCGCCGAGGCCGACGATGAGGACAACAGGGTGGGTAGGCCGACGAATGCAACGGGCACCACGATGAGCGACAACACCCACCCGGTGACGAGCAGTGCGACGACTCCTGCACCGAGGCCGGACAGCAGTAGGAGACGGAACCGTTTTGTCACTGGCCAAAGTCGACGACGTCGAGGTGTACGTGATGCAAGCTCGGTGGGCCGGAGGCCGATGAGGAGTGTCAGGAACCCACCGACAAGCAAGGCTCCAGCAACAGCTGGAATGAGAACGATCATGACCGCACCTCCTGCTGCGCCAGGTAGCCAGCCAAGTCGAAGCCGTGGGCTGCGAGTGCGCGGTAGGAGTCCGGCAGGACGGCCGGCGAGGCTGTGCCGTCTGGGTCGGGAGCGAAGATGTGGGTGGTCGCGTAGCCAGTCTCGCGTTCACCGGGCTCGAGCGCGATGATCTCGGCAAGCCGACGATGCCGGTGCGATCTGTCGCCGTCCCTTTCGGTGCGCAGATCGAGATGGACGATCAGGTCGATGGTAGCGGCGAGTTTGCTGGTCGCCAGATCATGGGTGACGTGAGATCCAGCCTCCATCGCGCAGGTCACGAGCTTGCGGATGGCCGCGATCGCGTCGGCTGCATGGGTAGTCGAGATGGACCCGGTGCCGGACTCCATCGCCTTGATCATCGCCCAGATCTCCTTGCCCCGAACCTCCCCGACGATCTGGCGCGAGAGGTTGAAGCGGAAGGAATCGACCAAGGCCTCGTCGAGGGTGAATTCGCCCGCTTGTCGTCCGTCGGGCCCGCGTTCGCCTGACCCTGGGCGGGCCTCCCACGGATGGACGATCCGATGTCGGTCGCGCAACTCGTGCAGATGCAACTCGTACTCGGTCTCGAAAGTGCCGATGGCCTCCAGTGGATCGATCTCAGCGCAGAGGGCACGGACCAGAGTTGTCTTGCCGGCTCCTTGGCTGCCGGAGACGATGATGCTCTTGCGCGCTCGCACGGCGGCGCGAAGGAACGATGCGGTGACAGGTGTGAGCATCCGCCGCGAGACGAGGTCGTCGAGAGTGACTTCCATCAGTCGGTGACGCCGAATGACAACGGACGGGCGAGGAGTGACCCAGGCCGCCGCCGCGAGGCGGGATCCGCCGTCGAGGCGTAGGTGGAGGCGGGGTTGTGCCTCGGAGAAGCCGCGGGCGTTGACCTCGCTCCGCGAGGCCAGGAAGACCAGGAAGTCGATCAGTTCCTGGTCCGATCCAGCGACACTCGGGCCGTCGACCAAGGAACCATCGGTGAGTTCGAGCAGGACGTTGTCGTGGCCAGCGATGATGATGTTCTCGACCCGGTCGTCATCCACGAGTGGTTGGAGGCGTCCCAGCTTGAAGAGCGAGTCGAAGACGGCGCGCGCAAGTGCGTCCTGTTGGACCATCGGTATTGCCGCCTCGCCCGCGTTCGCCCGATCTGCCACGGTGGACACGATCAGGTCGAGAACGATCGACCTCCCGAGCTCTTGCTGTCCCGCCTTGTTGAGTCGACCCCGGTCGGCAGCAACAGCTTGACTGAGCTGCTCGGAGGCCTGAGCCCGCAGCGCGGCGACAAGGGCCCAGTCCATGTTCCGGACCGGTGACGGAGCAACGCTGGCCAGCCGGGGGAGTGCCCCGAGGTGGGAAGGTCCGGCGCTGTGTCCGTTGTTCGGTGGCGATGAGCTGAAAAGCGGCAGTTCAGCGATTTTCGTCTTGATCCCCGCACGCTCCTCGGTGCCTTCTGTCGTCATGGCTGAGCACCTTCGAGCAGTTCGCTGCGGCGATGAGTGATCGTCGAGTGGATCGCGGCGATCGCAGCGTGGAGACTCCGCGCGAGTGCGCCGGTCTCGAAGCGGCGCGGGGGAGCGGCTCCGCGGGCGAACACTGCGGCTGATTCCGGTTCGTCCGGGAGACTTGCCACCACGGGCAGGTCCACGACGGTCGACACTTCGCGGGCGTCATACGGCTGGCTGTCGCCGACGAGCAGCAACCCCGATTGGTGCCAGTCCAACGGGGGACGCTGAAACGAGTCGGCCCATGAGCGAAGCGCGGACAGTGCGGGCAGCGTGGTCCGGCTGACAAGCAGGGCGAGGTCGGCGGCCTCGAGCAGCACTTCTGGTGAGCCGAAGAGGCCGAGCCGGCCGACGTCGATGATGACGTCCTGTCCGGCAGACTCCAGCTCCGCAAGAGACTCCGCCAACGGTGCCCACAGGTCGCGAACCGCGCCCGCCTGAGAGTGGGACCGAGTGCCGGCCACGAACGAGACGTGGGTTCCCTCGATTGGTTGGGCGACATCGGAGAGCGCTTCGCCGACGGTGCTGGAGCTCAGGGCCAGCTCGATGATGCCGGCGGTGTACTGCTCAGCTCCTCGGAAGTATCCGGCCAGGATCCCGGAACCGCCCGTCGGATCGGCCTCAACGAGAAGTACCGGACGGGGCCACAGCAGTGCCATGCCGAGCGCGGTGGTGGTGACACCCGGGGAACCCGATGCCGAAGCGAGCGCGATGACGGCCATGTGTCAGCGATCTCTCGAGTCGAGCACGATCGCGATGTCGCCCGTTGCGACCCGAGTCGCAAGGACTGTGGCATCAGCGTGGGGGACCAGCAGATCGACAACGATCTGCCCGGTCTCGTCGGAGGCGGTGACGCCGACGACCTCCGCATCATTGAATAGCGGAACCCCAGCTGGAAGGTCGTCGCCTTGTGCCGGTGTGACAACCACACGTACCCGGTCGCCGTACTGGAGGTTCAGACCGGGAGCCTGCGCGGGCGTCAATGCGACACCGACCACGGAGTTTCCCGCGGCGGGAGTCACCGCCGATGAGAACGAGCTGGGAGTCAGCATCCCGCCCTCTGCAACGTCGAGCGCTGCTCGTTGACCGACCACCTGATCGAACTTTGAGGCCGGGACCGGCCTGAGTGCCGGGTCCGAGCTGAGTCGCACCCGGGCGAGATCTGCGGCCTCGATCACCGAGCCACGCTCGATGCCGTGACGAGCGACCAGGACTTCCTGGGTGGTGGTGGTGGCCGTCCACGCCCAACCAGCGAGCAGTGCTCCCAGGCAGATGGCCACGATCGCGGCCGCGATCAGGGCAGGACGTCGTCGGAGTTTGGGAGGCGGCGAGAGCGGAGTGGCGGCGGGAGCAGGCTCACGTTCGAGCGTCCTGTCGTCTCGGGTTGCTGTACTGGTCATACGTCGTGCCTCTCCTCAGCCCGCTACCTCACGAGCACCTGTGCCTCTCCGATCGCGATAGCGACCGACCGTTGCAAGCCGTTCAGCCGGATGGTCCCGGTCTGTCCTGCCCCTGCCCAGGTGATGACCCAGTCGGAGGTTGCGGTGACAATGAACTTCCCGCCCGACTTCGACGAGCTGGACTTGTCGTAGACGTGCCCGCAGTCGGGTGACTCTCTCTTGCCGTAGGAGGGCTTGTACGGCGTGCCGGTCCCTCTGCAGGTGACCTTCGTGCCATCGCCCATGTCCCAGGTGAGCTTCCGCAGCCGAGCAGTCGCGTTGATGGTGATCCCGCCGGCTGATGCTGACGCGGTGATCGGTCCGACCGTGTGGTCATTCGGGTTTGTCGCCCACAGCCAGACCGGCATCCCGACGATGCCGACGTTGCCGGCGCCCGGCCGGGGAGTGATCCCAATGTCGATGGCCCGCAGTTCCATCTCGTCGATGGCGAGCTGAGCCACTTGTCTCGGAGTCGGCCCGGCGCCGGAGTTGGGCGGGGGATCCTGCGACCAGAGGTAGATCAGGAGGGCGGTTTGCGGCTGGTAGCAGTCGTAGACGGCGCCGTCCCCGGGCCCATGGCCACGCCAACTCGGATCGCCCGCCGGTGGCTGGGGCGCGGATGCCTTGATGTAGCAGCGGTAGTTGTTCGACCAGTAGCCGTACTCGGCTGAGCACGGGACCGGCCCCGGCGGCGGCTTCGGGATGCCTTGCTTCCTGCCGTCCCAGTAACAGCTTCCCCTGATCCGGTGTCCTTCGGGCCGTCACCGGCGGGACCTTGAGGCTTGTCGGGGACATCGATCCAGATGAGACAGTGTCCCGTCGCTGGGTCGGTCTGTTGGCAAACCGTTTCGGCCATGGCCGGGGCAGAACCGAACACGAGGAGGCCGGCCAACAACGTGGCCGAGGGCGTCAGCGCGACTAGGAAGCGTCGCATGGCGCCTTCTTCAGGTCCTCGCCGCCGGCCACGCGCCAACCGTCAGTCGGATTCGATGGCCAGTCGTAGTTGGCCACGCTGAATCGTGTCCAACCGATCGCCGCTCGGTCGGGCGTCACGACGGATTCGCCGCTGTCGTCGACGACGTCGACAGAGCTGACATCCCAGCAGACATCGACGATCGCGGTCGGAACCTTGCCCGCTGCCGGATCCGAGTTGTCGAGACTGATCGATCGGGTCTCCAGCTTGATGATCTTCGTGTTGCCGACTTGATGGAGCCGTTGCTTACGCTGGCTCTCGAGCAACTTCTTCTGTGCCGCAAGCTGGGTTGACGCGGTGACTGATTCCAGTTCCTGCGCGGCCCGCTCGGGATCCTGCCGCAGCGCGTCAACGGTGGGGTAGTACGTGCGCACGATCGCGGCCGCTGCGTCCGAGGCGACCACTGTCTCGGACGGGGATGCTGTGTCGCTGGACGAGGCGGTGGGCCTCGGACCCGGTTCGGTGCCGTCGCTGGAGGTGGTGCAAGCGGTCACAGCCACGAACAGCACGACGACAGGCGCGAGGTTTCGCGCCTCCCGCAAAACGGTCGTCAATCGTGTGTTCGTCATGCCCCCGAATCCTGACTTCTCCACGAGATCTCGCTCGCGGAAAACGTAGGACGATGTCCTGCCGACGTACCAACTTGGGCACCGTCAACCCCTATTGAGTCACCACATTCGCTCGGAAGGCAAGGGCTGCTCACGATTTAGTCCTGCTCTTGTGTCGCCGGATATCGTCTCCGACCCGAGGTGAAACGCCGCAACGTGCCCCGCCCAGGCCGCCCCGGGCACCCCCGTATTCCTGCTGTCCACACGTCTGGCACCGCGAGGTTGGGTCAGTGGTTTGGCTCCGCAAGTTCGGGGTCCTGGCTCGGCGGTGCGTGCATACCTTCACGGCGAGGAGGTGCGACGCGATGACCGTTTCCATGCACAAGATGTCTGCGGGGGACGGCTACCAGTACCTGCTCCGGAGCGTGGTTGCTGGCGATGGCGACCGGAGTCTCTCCACACCGTTGACGCGCTATTACGCCGAGACCGGAACACCGCCTGGACGTTGGATGGGATCAGGAGTCGGTGAGTTCGGCCAAGGCGAGTTGACACCCGGGACCGTCGTCTCTGAAGCCCAACTCGAGCTCCTCCTCGGCATGGGTCGTGACCCAGTGACGGGCGAGCGGCTTGGTTCGGGTCACCAGACTTTCGCCACGGTCAGGAAGCGGGTCGAGGACCGGATCGAGGCGCTGACCCCGCACCTCAACGAGGAGGAACGCGCGGCCCTAGTCGATGAGATTGAATCAGACGAAGCACGCAAGGGCGCGAGGACCGCCACCGCGGGGTTTGACTACACATTCAGTGTGCCGAAGTCAGTCTCGGTCCTATGGGCTGTGGCTGATGCAGGAACGCAGTCGCTGATCGTCGAGGCGCATCACGAGGCGGTCGCCGAGGTGCTCGCGTTCTTGGAGCGGGAAGTTGCGGTGACCCGGGCGGGCGCCAATGCCCGCGATGGGGCCTCAGCCCAGCACGCGGTCAGAGGAGTGGCGGCGACCGCATACGACCACTGGGACTCCCGGGCGGGCGATCCGCAGCTTCATACCCATGTTGTCGTAGCCAACAAGGTTCGCACTGAGTTCGACGGCAAGTGGCGCACTCTCGACAGTCGCGCGCTCTTTGCTTCGGTCGTTGCGGTGTCCGAGCACTACAACGCCGTACTCGCCGACGTGCTGACTCGCTCGTTCGGTGTGGAGTGGGAGCGGCGCGCCCGGGGTGCCAATCGCAACCTCGCATTCGAGATCAAAGGTGTCAGCGAAGAGCTGATTTCGGAGTTCTCCAACCGTTCACGGGCGATCGAGATCGAGAAGGACCGGTTGATCGAGGAGTACGTCGCGAAGCACCCCGGGCGCCGCCCGGGCTTGGCCACGATCATCAAGCTTCGCGCTGAAGCCACGCTCAGGACTCGCCCCGAGAAGCACGTCCGATCGCTCGCCGAGTTGACCGCCGACTGGCGTCCCCGGGCGACCCGGTTGCTTGGTGCAGACGCCACTACGTGGGCGCGAGCACTCACCACGGGCGGCACTCGTGGATTGCTCCGTGCCGACGACATCACGCCTGACGCTGTGCTTGAGGTTGCCCGGGCAACGGTTGGCCAAGTCAGCGAGAAGCGGGCGACCTGGAAGCACTGGAACCTGTGGGCCGAGGCCTCCCGGCAAACCGTCGAATGGCGCTTCGCCAGCGTCGCCGATCGCGAAGCGGTGGTCGGCCAGATCGTTGAGGAGGCCAAGCGGGTTTCGGTCGCACTGACGCCGCCCGAGCTGGCGTTCAGCCCAGGAGTCTTCCAGCGAAGCGACGGCACGAGCCTATTCCGTCCTCAACACTCCATCGCGTACTCGTCCGAGGAGATAATCGCCGCCGAAGGCCGGCTCATTACTCGCGCAGATGAAATGTCCGCCCCGACCGTCGGAGTGTCCGTGGTCGAGGCAATCGGGAAGAAGGAGGTGCTTGGGCACCTGCTCAGCGACGATCAGGTTCGAACTCTTTCGACCATTGCAGTGTCCGGTCGGCAGGTCGATCTCCTGATCGGTCCGGCAGGGGCCGGCAAGACAACCGCCATGCGCGCGCTCCACAATGCGTGGACCGAGGCACATGGCTCAGGCAGCGTCATCGGCCTCGCTCCCTCGGCAGCCGCCGCGCAGGTGCTCGCTGAAGACCTCGGAATCGATTGCGACAACACGGCCAAGCGGCTGCACGAGCACGATCACGGACGTGCCGGGTTCAAGCGCGGCCAGTTCGTGATCATCGATGAGGCAACGCTGGCAGGCACGCTCACCCTTGACCGGCTCACTGGACTTGCCGCAGGCGCTGGAGCCAAGGTGCTTCTTGTGGGGGACTGGGCTCAACTGCAGTCGGTCGATGCTGGCGGCGCGTTCCCACTCCTCGCATCCGCGCGGACCGATGCCCCCGAGCTGACCGAGGTACGTCGCTTTACCCACGGATGGGAGAAGGCGAGCTCGCTGGATCTGAGGCACGGGCGCATCGAGGCAATTGGCGCCTACGTACATCACGGTCGGGTGCGCGAAGGTGCGGTTGCCGACATGATTGACGCTGCCTACCTCGCGTGGCGTGCGGACCTTCGCGCCGGACGGAGCAGCGTCCTCGTGACCGAGGCGAGCAGGGACGTCATCGACCTGAACGAACGCGCGCGCGCCGAGCGCATCCGCGATGGCGAGACGTCAGCGAGTCAGGAGGTCGAACTTGCCGACGGTACCCGGGCATCAGCCGGAGACCTCGTCATCACGCGTCACAACGAACGCCGCATCAAGCCCATGCGCGGCGGATGGGTCCGCAATGGTGATCGCTGGCGCGTCTGCGACGTTCGAGGCGATGGATCGATCGTGGTTAAACGGCTCGGCATGCGGGTCAGCGCGTCGGTAGTCCTCCCAGCTGGTTATGTCGCTGAGCATGTCGATCTGGGCTACGCCATCACCGCTCATCGAGCGCAGGGCATCACCGTCGACACCTCGCACGTCGTGGTGTCCGGTGCGACGACCAGAGAGAACCTCTACGTCTCGATGACCCGAGGTCGAGACTCCAACATCGCGTACGTCGCGCTCGACCGACCCGACGACAGCCACGCGGTGCCGAGCGCCGACGACGTCACCGCGCGCACCATCTTGTTCGGCGTGCTTCAGCACTCCGGCGTGGAACTCTCAGCCCACCAGATGATCGAGGATGAGCAGGAGCACTGGTCTTCGGTCGCACAGCTCGCTGCCGAGTACAACACCATCGCGGCCGAGGCCCAGCGAGATCGCTGGATCGCGGAGCTCGAGCGGGCCGGGCTGACCGACCAACAGGTCGATGACGTGGCCGCATCGGATTCCTTCGGGGCGCTGACCGCCGAGCTTCGCCGAGCGGAGGCCGACCACTACAAGATCGCAAAGTTGCTGCCCGACCTCGTCACTCGCCGAGGCGTCGAGGACGCAAAGGACATCGGTGCTGTGCTTGTGTCCCGCATCGAGCATGCGACGTCCCGGCCCAAGCGGGGCCAGCGCGGGCGTCCGCCTCGGCTGATCGCGGGCCTGATCCCGGTTGCTGACGGACCGATGGACGAGGAGATGGCGCGTGCCCTCACAGAGCGCCAGGAATTGATGGAGTCCAGGGTCGCTACGCTCGTCGAGGCAGCAATCAGCACGCGTGAACCGTGGCTGACACGGCTTGGTGAGGCGCCCGAAGATCCACAGGAACGTGAACGCTGGGCGTCGTCGATCAGGACTGTCGTGGCGTACCGCGACCGCTACGGCGTCACGTCGCAGGCAGTCCTCGGCGCGGAGGCCGAGACGGATGCTCAGAAGCTCGATCGTTCTCGGGCACGAGATGCCATCCGGCGGATTAAGGAGATCAACAGCGCCCGGTCAGACGACCGGGGGCGCGCCCGTGTCGTCGACGTGCCGACGCTCGGATAATCCACGGACCGGTTTTCCACGGAGTTGTCCACAGCTCGTGCAGCGTTCCGGGTACGGCTGCGGAGGCGAGCGTAGAGGTGGAGTGAGCCGTCACCCGAAGGAGAACCTCATGCTCACCTTGCTTTGGAACCTCAGCACAGCGATCCGTGGATACCTGCGCTTCTATATGCCGACCAATCGGGCCGTCGACTGGCTCCGCACGCCGCAAGGCCTCAAATGGGCCGGTCCCGCGGCCCTCGTGTCGGTGCCCGCCTATCTGTTCGGAATGAGCTTCTGTGCGGTAATCGTCGCTGACGGGGGCCCGGGTTATCTCAACTTGCTGGTGATCCTGTTCTTCTGGAATGCCATGAAATTCGCCTGCTTGGCAGTTCTCGCGCCGATTCTGCAGCTTGCGAGGGACATTGACGCGGTTCGGTCTGCGCGGGCCACGCCTCGCTAACATCGGTCGCAGAACCGAGATCTGGCACGGTCACCTTGCCACCGCCGCGCACTCCACGGCGTCGCACGTCCCACAGGGCCGCTCGTCCGCTGCCACGGGGGCGACGCCGTCTCCCGACGCCGTGGTCGTCATGGTCTGCACGACGGCCCCATTGCCAGGCATGGGCATGCTCATCGTCGTGGCGACGACGGTGCACATCGACCCCAATCCCAGAGCCAGCAGCAGTGCGACGACCGGTCTGGTCCAGCCGATCCGACGACCGGCAGGCGTGGCGATCACCTGGTGAGCGTAGACGTCGACCGACCGAGCCGCCGGTCCACAGCGGTCCTGGTGGTGCGCACGTGGAGCACAGCGCGATGGTCCGCCTGATGAGCTCATGGCCACGGGTTCGCCTTGCAACCGTCGAGTCCGAGCGTCTGCTGGAGCATCACCGGAGCGAGCGCGCCCGGGGACGGGCACGGCGCGTGTCCCAGACCCAAGGCGTGTCCGACCTCGTGGTTGACGACGTACTGGCGGTACATGCTCAGGCTGTCGTAGTACTCGACACCCTGGACCCACCTCTTGGCGTTGATGACCACGTCGTTGCCGTTGCGGCACGACACCTCGCCTCTGGTCTGGAGAGGGGCGCACAGGGCGTCGGTGGTGGCGGGGCTGGCCAACACGACTCGGAGGTCAGCGCCGGCCGATCGTTGGAACGAGAACTGGCCGTCGGCCGTCCAGCCGCGCCGGTCGCCGAGCGTGGTGTCGACCGCAGAGGCGAACCGGTCTGCGGTGATGTCCAGACCGCGCTCCACCTCGACCCGATACCTGACCAGTCGTCCTTCGTTGCCGGCCCGCTCTCCTCGACCCGTCGCGGCGTCGAAGGTTCCGGCACCCTGCACGGGCACAGTCGTCGGGTCAACGACCGGGGTGGGTACCGGTGTCGAGGCGTCAGGCTTCGGCTCTAGCACCTCCGCCGTGGCCACGGACGGCGCGGGCGAGAGGGCGACGGCAGGCTGTGTCGACGGCGCTGGGCCGGACGAACTGGCCCAGGCGAGACCCGTTGCGGACACCGTGACTGCCACAGCAACACCGGCCACGACCTTGCGCAGCCTGTTCGACGATGACGCCCGGTGCCGGCCATCAAGGTTCACAGGACAGGCTCCCAAGTCAGTTCAGCAACGGTGCCGTGATCGATACCGGTGGTCGTGGCAGCGAACAGGACGTGATCTTCGATGGCGAAGACCTGAGGTTGTCCGGGCAGGCGGCCGCACATGTCGTCGGGCTGGGCGAAGAAGTCTGGGAGCAGAGCTGCCGCCTGGGAGCGCGCACCAACGGCGGCACTGGATGTGAGAAGAGTTCGAGTCATGGTGAACGACGGAAGGTCGCCCGAGCCGCCAGGGAGGCGGCTCGGGCAACAGCTTCTGTCAGGCCGTGAGGAGTTTCTGCATCTCGGCGACCTCGGCCGTCTGGGCCTGCTCAATCTTCTGGGCCAGGGACACCGCGTCACCGTCCTTGCCATCGGTCTGTTCGACCTTGGCCATCTCGATCGCGCCGTTGTGATGCTCGACCATCATGGTCAGGAACAACTTGTCGAATGCCTCGCCCGAGGAGTCTCGAAGCTGCGACATCTGGTCATCGCTCATCATGCCGGGCATGGAGCTCATGCTTCCCATGCCGGACATCTCCTCAGGAACCTTCTCGCCCCAGGTCTTCAGCCACGACGACATGGTGTTGATCTCCGGGTCCTGAGCCCCTTCGATGCGGTCCGCGAGGTCGAGAACTTCTGCGTTCTCGGTTCGTGATGCCGCCAGCGCCGCCATCTCGGTGGCCTGACGGTGGTGCGGGATCATGTCGGTCGCGAACGAGATATCCGCGGAGTTGAAGCCGGCATTGGCCGACGAGTCGTCGTTGCTAGAGCAGGCAGTCAGCAATGCTGCTGCCACGGCGATCAGTGTCGCCACAGTCATTCGAGTACGCACGCTTGTTCTCCTTGTTGGTCTGCTTGACGGGTTGGGTGAGCGGATCGCGCCCCGAGGGGTCGCGAGATCACCTGTCAGCAGCGGATGACAGCAGTGCGTTGCAAGGGTGTGAGCTGCTCGAAAGCAGCCCGGACAGTGCCCAGTCGAATGAGTGCCGGTGGCGGACGTTGCCAGAGGACACGATGAAGGGGCTGGCGCCGGAACGCGACGTACGCGCCGACCGCGACCAGCAAGGCCAAACACATCGCCATCAGGCCACCGCAGTCGGGGATCTGCCCTTCGTGCCCGTGACCTCCGCCGTCGGGATTGGCCGCGGCGCCTGCGGTGGAGGACGCCGGATCTGCCGGTTCATGGTGCAGAGCCGTCGCGACGGTGGCGACGGTGGCCATCTCGGCGCGCTCGGCCGTCGGCGCCTGCGCCAACAGGCTGTGCATGGCGACGATGCCGAGGATGAGGGCAGGCGCCAGCAGCGCCAGCAGCCACGGTGAGCTGTCCGGCGCCACAAAGCGCTGAACCCAAGTCTTCATTGCGTCCGACTGTACCGGAGGTTCCCAGTGCGGCAGCGGTGAGCGGCACATCCAGTAAATACCCCATGGGGGTACTTTCTGACAAGTTGGCCTACTCCGCAGGGGTATCTTCAACGACGAAGATCGACATGCCCACCACCCAGTTCCAGGTCACCGGGATGTACGACGGAGGCTCCGGCGCGCGCCAGCGGTCCCGAAGGCCGAGACGAGCCACGTCACCAGGTCGCCCGTTGGGCGACACAGATCGACCGGCCTGAAGGTTCGTGCTCTCCGATGACGCGACCCGGGACCTGCTCGATCAGGTGGGATAGTTCTCGGTCGCTTCGCCGCGGATCGGGCGAAGTGCGGCCCGAGACAGCGCCGCGGCCGCGGGGCTGGCCCAGTTGTGGTCGGCCATCCTGCTAGGAGTCAGACGCCGCCGGCGATGACGATGCCATCGGTGATGAAGCCGGCAAGGACTCCGATCAGCAGGCCGATCGCGACAAGATCGGTCCGTCGGGCCTTCGCGACCACTCCGAGGAGTTGCGCGATGACGTAGACGATCGAGCCTGCTGCCAGAGTCAGGAAGGCGACGCTGACCGGTTCGGAGGTGAAGCTGTGGCCGATCGCAGCGCCGACGAACGTGGGGCCGCCGCCGATCGCGGCCAGGGTCAGGAGGAATGACCATGTCGGGAGCCGTGTGGTTCCGGCGTCGTCGAGGTCACCGGCGAGCGGTGCCACGATGCCGAAGCCCTCGGTGGCGTTGTGGAGAGCGAATCCGATCACCAGGACAGTGGCGAGAGCGATCTCGTCACTGGCTGCTGCCTGCCCGATGGCGAGGCCCTCAGCGAAGTTGTGGAGTCCGATTCCGACGGCAATCATCAATGACAGCTGCTTGGCCGGAGACCACGTGATGGTGGGCTTCGTCTGTGTAGTTCCCTGCGACGACAGGACGGCTTCGTGAGTCGGTGCGTCCTTGAGCGTTGTTCGGGCCATGTGCCGGTCGAAGACGACCAGCCCGAGAAGTCCGAGGGACAGCCCGCCGACGAACAGAGCGCCGTACCCGAGGATCTGTCCTGCGCTGCCATTGCCGGCATGAACGGCGCCGAGAGCGGCGTCGATGGGCTCCCACGCAGCCGACATCACATCCCAGAAAAGAAAGAGGAGCACGCCCACAGCGGTCGAGCTCAGCACCAGCCGCAACTGTGGTGCGGGCTGCTTCAACCGGCCGACAGGGAGCCCGATGACGATGGCGCCGCCAGCTATCAGGCCGAGCAGCAGGGTGGTTGACAGGCTCATGGGTGGATTCGTCTTCCGTTCATTAGGCAAGGCCACCTATGTAGGCGCGCGGCGCAACTTTGGCGCGATCAAGTCGTCGTGATCAGAAGTCTTTCCCACGTGCTGCCGTCGTCGATCGACTGGAACAAACCGTCGCCGGTGGCCGCGAGCCACGTGTCGGATCGAACGCTCAGGGCCTCAGGAGGAGACTCGAGTGAGGTCTTCGCCTTCCACGAGCGTCCATCGTTGGTCCCGAGGTAGACCGAGCCTGTGGGTCCGACTCCGACGATCTCGCCGTCTAGGGTGCGGTCGACGAAGACCATCTGCGGAGCTCCTTCGACTGCGGCGGGTTGAGCTCCATCGGTGATCTCGGTCAGGGTGCCGGTTTCTGTGGTAGCCAGCAGCTGGTCGGGTGCTGTGGGGTTCGCGGCGATGTCGATGAACTGGCCACGAACGATGGTGCGCCAGGTTGTCCCACCGTCGTCGCTTGCGAGGATCTCGCCGGCCGAGCCGTAGGCATAGGTGGCGTTGCCTGCTGTGTCGATGGCGTGGAAGTCCGCCGTGCCGCCGAGCGACAACGACGACCAGCTCGACGCGCCATCGGTGGACCTGATCAGCCCGAGCGGGTTGGGGTCCGTGGAGCCGGGTGCGGGGTGGCCGCTGGCCAGGAACTGGTCTGGGCCGGCGATGGTGAAGCCCATCGTGTCCTGGGCTCGGTCGGCCACCAGGGTGGGTGATCCGTCGTCGAGGTGGAAGACCCCGTTGTGGCTGGCGACGTAGACCAGCCCATCGGCTGGGTTCAACCCGATCCCGTGGACGTGTCCGAAGACCGACTCGGCAGCGGGCAGGGCTGTCTCCTGCTCGGATGCGGCACACCCGGCGGCTGCCATGAAAGTGATCGCGGCGATGGCGAGGCGGGTGGGGCGAAGGTGCATGGGGATGATCCAGTTCTGTTGAGACGAGAGGGGACGAGTCATGTCAAGGTCAGCAGGACGGGTCCAGCAACCAGTCCGAGAATCAGGGTCGATGCGCTGACCGAGTAGGCCAGCCACGGGACGCGGACCGCCGTGGGTGCTGATGCTGCGTCGCTGGGGCGCAGCGTGGCCCGGATCCAGCGCAGGTAGTAGAACAGGCTGGCGACGGTGTTGAGTGCCAGTGCGACAGCCAGCCAGGCCAGGCCGGCATCCCACGTCGATGACAAGGTGGTGAGCTTGCCGACGAACACCGCCGTGGGTGGCGTGCCGACGAGGCCGAGCAGCGCGACCACCAGGGCGGCGACCAGACCCGGTCGGGAGGAGGCCAGGCCGGCCCAGTCATCGAGGGAGCGGCGGTCCAGTTCGGCGGCCACGACGGCGAAGACGGCGAGGTTCGTGAGCGCGTATCCGGCGAGGAAGAACAGCAGGGCGGGGGTGCCGAGATCCGTGCGACCGACCACGGCTGCGGCTGCCAGTAGATAGCCGACCTGGCTGACGGTGGACCAGCCCAGCAGTCGGCGGACGTCGGTTTGCGCCAGCGCGGCGAGGTTGCCGATGGTCATGCTCGCCACCGCGAACACTCCGAGCACCGTGGCCCATCTCAGGTCTCCGGGCAGGATCGACATCAGTCGGGTGATGGCAACGACGGCGCCGATCTTGGGGATGGTGGTCAGGAAGGCGGCTGCCGTGACCGAGGCGCCCTCGGTGGCATCGGGAACCCAGAAGTGTCCGGGAACTCCGCCGGCCTTGAACAGCAGGCCTGACAGGACCATCACCCCGCTAGCCGCGACCACCGCCGGCGACGCGTCCTGCAGCTGGATCTGCACGACCGGATAGCCGGTGCCGCCGGCGACGGCGTAGAGCAGGACGGCGCCGAGCATCAGCACGATGCCGAACATCGCGCCGAACAGGTAGGTCTTGAGCGCAGCCTCCGCTGACCTGGGTTGAGCGACGATGCCCACGAGTCCGTACAAGGGGATGCTGGACAGCAGGAACGCAACGATCAGCAGCGCGAGATCGGTGGTCCCGGCCAGGAGCAGGGTGCCGGCGCCGCCGAACAGGATGAGGCTGCACGTCTCGCTCTCGCGAGGGTGGTCGCGCACGTCGCTGCCGGCCATCGCCAGCACGACGAGAATCGCTGAGGCCACGATGACTCGAGCCGCCGCTGTGGAGGTGTCAGCCTCGAAGGTGCCGGAGAAAGCGGTGGCCGGCTCGCCGGTCCACGCCACGATCGCTGAAATCAGTGCGCCGGACGTCGCGACGGCGGCGAGGCATCGCATGCGCCACTGCTGGGTGCGGGGGGTGAAGGAACCGCCGACCAGACACGTCATGCCGCCCAGGAACAGCAGTGCTTCGGGCAGCAGGGTCAGCAGATCGGTTCGCATGTCCATCGGTTCAGCGCCCCACGAGCTGGGTGACAGTTCCGGCAACGGGCTCGATCAGGTCGAGCAGGGGTCCGGGCAGCAACCCGATGAGGACCGAGAGGGCAAGCAGGAGAGCGACGGGAATGGTCTCGCGCGGCGTCACGTCGGCGAATCGCTTCGACAGATTCTTCGTCGGGCCGGTGAAGACCTGCTGGATGGTCCGAAGGAACAGCGCAGCGGTGATCAGGATGCCGACGGCGGCGATGGCCGTGGCCGGAACGGTGGCGATGCTGCCGGCGAAGATCTGGAACTCGGCGATGAAGCCGGACAGCGCTGGCAGGCCCAGCGACCCGAAGGCGGCGATCGTGAACAACGTGGCGTACCGGGGGGCTGGGCCGGCGAGGCCGCCATAGGCGTCGAGGTCGTAGCTCTTCGTGCGCTCGAACATGCTTCCCGCCAGAAGAAACAGCGCTGCGGTCAGCAACCCGTGGCTGACCATCTGGGTCACGGCGCCCGTGACCGCCACACGGCGGGCCTCGTCGGCGCCGTCGTACAGGACTCCGGCCGCGCCGACGGCGATCACGACGTAACCCATGTGATTCACCGAGGTGTACGCGATCATCCGTTTGAGATCGGTCTGGGCCAACGCGACGAGCGCGCCCCAGAGCACCGAGACGACTCCGATGACGATGATGACCGGAGCCCACGCCCGCCAGGCGTCGGGAAGCATCGGCATGGCGATCCGCACGAAGCCGTAGGTCCCCATCTTCAGCAGCACGCCGGCCAGGACGGCCGATCCGATCGCCGGTGCGTCGCTGTGCGCGGGCGGCAACCAGGTGTGGAACGGGAACGTCGGCGTCTTCACCGCCAGTCCGAGAAGCACCGCCGCCAGCACCAGTCCGCCAGCGAGCCCCTGTCCTTGTAGTGGGGGGTTGGCCGCCAGCTCGACCATGTCGAAGGTGTGAGGAGCCGAGGCGACGTAGAGACCGACGAAGCCCAGCAGAAGCGCCAGCGAACCCAGGAAGGTGTAGAGGAAGAACTTGAGCGCTGATCGTGCTGCGTCGCCGTGTCCCCAACCGCTGATGACGAAGTACATCGCCACGATCGACAGGTCGAAGAAGACGAAGAACACGATGAGGTCAGCCGAGACGAACAGTCCGATGCAGACGCCTTCGAGGAAGAGGAACAGTGCTGCCTGCAACCGAGGGCGATCGGTGTCGGTCACGGCGAACACGGCGCACGCCAGGAAGATGACGGTGGTCATGACCACCAGCGGCAGCGACAACCCGTCGACGCCGAGGTGATAGCTGGAACCGACGCCGGGGATCCACTGGACACGTTCCTCGAACGCGAGCTCGCCCGAGCGGGGAGTCTCGTAGAGCGCCCACGTGGCCACGGCAAGGACAACCTCGAGCCCGGTGACAGCAATGAACACGGCGCAAGCCATCCGTCGGTCGATCTGGGGCAGCAGCAGAACTGCCGCGGCGACGACGGGCAGGAACACGAGGAAGGAGAGCACATTCACCTCACGGCGACGAGGACGACAACGGCGATGCCCAGAACGAGCAGCGCCTGCAGGTAGTACTGGTGAAGCTGACCGGTCTGGGGTCGACGCGCGACGGCACCCGCACGCCGAACCGCGGACGTGACCTGCCCGACCGCACGGTCGACGACCACGTCGTCGAGGCGAGCCGCGGTGCGTGCGACGCTCATCGACGCCCGAGCGACACCCATCACCGCGCGGTCGAGGATCAGATCGTCAGCGCGAGCCATCAGCCCAGCAAGACGCACAGTCGGGCGGACGACGACCCGGTGCGTCATCGATTCCAGGTGCAACCAGTCGACCAACACCGACGGCCAGGAAATCGCTGCGCCTGGCGCCCGGCGGCGCATCGTGACACCGGTCGCGACCAGGACGCCGATCGCCACCAGCGCGGAGACCACCAGCTCACCGACACCGGGCTCTGGTGTGCCTGCTCCCACGAGGCTCCGGAACGGGGCGGACAGAGGCGGCAGCACCAACGCTCCGAGCACGATCCCTCCGACCGCCAGGGGGATGAGGGTCAAGGCGGCACGCCGCGGCACCCGACGGGTTCCACGGCGTTCCTCGTCCCACGCGGACTCGACCCCCTCCGGCGCCTTCCGCGTCAGGATGAACAGGGCCTTGCCGGCGTACCCGGCTGCGAGGGCTGCGCCGAGCAGGCCGGTGACGTACAGAAGCGGGGAGTGTTCGAGCGCCCCGGCAAGCACGGCATCCTTGGTGGCCCACAGAGCCAGAGGGGGGATGCCGGCCAAGGACAGCAGGCCAGCGGCTGCGCATGCGCCGACGGCCGGCCAGATGCGCGCCGCCCCGGTGAGTGCGGACAGCCGCTTGGTTCCCAGAGCCTCCAGCCACAGGCCCGCTGCGAGGAACAGTCCGGCCTTGACCGCTGCATGGGCGATCAGGTGAGTGGCGCCGGCGGCCGTCGCCCCGACTCCGGCCGCGAGCACCACGAAACCCATCTGGGCAGCGGTCGATGCGGCCAGCAGCTGTTTGAGATCGCTCTGGGCGATCGCGACAGCACCGAGTGCCACAGCGGTGCCGGCTCCCACCCATGCGGTGGCGTCGTCGGCCCATCCCGTCGCCGCGAGAGTGGGCGACACGCGCAGCAGGAGATAGCCACCCATGGCGACCATCGCTGCTGAGTGCAGCAGAGCGCTGACCGGGCTGGGCCCGTGCATGGCGCGGGACAGCCAGAAGGTGAAGGGCAGCTGTGCGGCCTTGCCCAGACCGGCGACCAGCAGGCCGGCGGCGATCACGTCCCGCCACCCCGACGACGCCTGGGACAGCGACGACAGACCCAGGCCGGCGCCGCCGGCCAGCGCGGCACCGGACGCGATGTAGAGGCCGAGGTCTGCGGTGCGAGTCGTGAGGAACGCCGTCGTGCCGGACGCCACGGAGACGGTGTCTCGCCAGTGGTAGCCGATCAGCGCGAACGATGTCGCACCCATGACCTCCCACGACAGCAACAGGGTCGGCAACGTCGTGGCCAGCACGGTCATCATTGCGGCTGCGACGAAGACCAGCATGAGTCCGTGGAATCTTGCTGTGCGCAGCTCATTTGTGCTGGTGGATGCTGACAGCACCAGCCACGCCACGATGGCCACCATCGGCAGGACCGACGCGGCCAGCCCGTCGACACCGAGGCTGAGGTCCGAACCGGCGATGAAGGGAGTGGACACGACGGGTCTGTCCCCGCCGATCGGGACAGCGACGGCCACGGCCCCGGCGGCGAGCGCTGCCGCGGTGGCGACCCCGACGGCCGGAGCCCACCGGTCCGCTGGTGCGCCGAGGATCGCCAGAGCAGAGCCCACGAGGGCCGGGAGCACCACCACGAGGATGAGGACGACGTCGAGCATCAGCCGTTCAGCTCCGCAGCCATGTCCGTCATGTCGTGCCCGGCCTGGCGGTGCAGCACGGTGGCGACCGCGAACCCCATCGCCATCTCGACGGTCATCGCCGCGATGATCACCAAGAGCAGCACCTGACCAGACGGGTCCGGGGCAAGGAACCACCACGAACCGGCGGCAGCGAGGATGACGCCGTTGATCATGAGCTCGAGGCCCATCATCACCATGACGACCACCTGCTGCGACAGCGCGCCATACACGCCGACCGCGATGAGGGCGGCCGCCACCAGGAGAACGGCTTGCAGGGTCATCGACCAACACCCCCGTGATGCGGCTCGTCGGCCGACTCGCGATCAAGATCGTCGCCCAGCCGGTCGTAGCGACTGCGATGAGAGGACAGGACGACACCAGCGACGATGGTGGCGACCATGACCGGGCTCATCGCGATCATGACCAGCATGTGCGAATCCATCAACGCCTCACCGAGCGACGCGGTGACGTCAAGACTGGGTGCCCCCCGGCGGGTGGGCCACGGCACCAGGACAGCACCGGACCCGAGCAGCAGGAACGTCGCCACTCCAGCGGCGATCGACGAGCGGTGCGAGTGCACCATGCTCATCGGCATCAGTGCGGGGTTCATGCCCATGAACATGACCATGTACACGGCCATGACAGCCATCTCCATGACCATCATCAAGATCACGATCACGCCCATGTATGCCTGACCGAGCAACAGCAGCGAGATGCCCACGGCGACGAAGGACACTGCCAGCGCATAGGTCGCACGTGCCATCGAGTCCACATAGAACACGGCCGCACCAGCGGCGACGGCGACGACCGCGCACACCCAGAACGCCACGTCGGCGACTGCGAAGCTCATCAGGAGACCTTTCTCGTGGGACGGGCCATCAGTGGGTCGCGACCGCGATGATGGAGACGACGAGGTCCTGGGCCACGACCAAGGGCAGGACGATCACCCAGCCGATCTCGAGCAGCTTGTCGGGCCGCAGAGTGGGAACCACCCGGCTGAGGCTGACCAGCCCGATGCACACGATGAGGGTCTTGATCAGGACCCACGCTGCCCCGGGAAGCAGCGGACCGGCGCCACCGCCGAGGAACAGGGGCACCGCGGCAGCTGATCCTGCGACCAGCAGGGCGTGTCGCCCGCCCAGCACGAGAAGCCGGTCGATTCCGGCCAGCTCGGTCAGGATCCCGCCCTGGATGTCGGTGCCTGCGCCGGGATCCATGGGTGGTCGAACCGAGAACCCCACGACGCCCCAGCAGTAGGCAGCGAACGCCACCGGCGCCCACACGACGAACCACAGGCCGTCCTGTGCTGCGCTGATAGTCGAGAGGTCGAGACTGCCTGCGGCGATGGCGGGGGCTGTCAGGGCGAACATCAGCGGCAGCTCGTACCCGAGGGCCAGGGCCAGGAAGCGGTACCCGCCCACGAGGCTGGTCAGGGAGTTCGCGCCCCATCCCAGCAGCCACATCACCGCCCAGGCGACGACGTCGAGGGCATTGATCCACACCACGCCCAGCGGGTGGTCCACCAGCGCATGCGCACCGAGCGGAACGAAGGCCACGATCATGATCGCCAGCGGAATCACGGCCGAGGATGCAGAGCGCCACAGCAACCTGTCTGCCGACACCGTCCGTCGAGGACGCTGGCGCATCAGCCGAGCCGTCTCGCGCATCGGATCGGCGAACCCGGAGAGCGCGGATCTCCCGCGGCCGTGGGCATCGAGGGCGTGGGAGTATCCGGCGACGCCCAGCGCGGCCGCAGCCAGCGCCGCCATGACCGGGATGACGTAGAACCACGGCAACGAGGTGGTCACGAGGTCGCCCCCTCAGCACTCACCTGCATGTCAGCGCTCAGCGCCGCCACCCAGAGCCGCACCGCGGCAAGTTCCTGGCCGCGAACGAGCTCCGCAAGTGCCTCTGGCGATGGCCAGGCTTCCGGCTCGGGCGCGTCATCGTCACGGAGCAGGCCTGAAGCCCGCTCGACGAGACCAACGAGCTGGTCGTGCAGGCCGCGGACATCCCCGTGAGGATCGGTGACGGTCATCTTGCGCCACAGCCAGCGGAGCAGTCGCTGGCGTCTGACTCGCGCCACGAGGTCGTCCACGTCGCGGGGATCCACCGAGGAGTCGGTCAAGCAGCGATCTCGCAGCCGTCGCGCGCCCGCTGACTCGGCGGGAAGTCCGGCGAGCGAGAGCAGCGAGGCCGCTGCATCGAGCAGGCGTGCCGCACGCTCGGGCGGCGTGTCTGGAGCCTGGACGGTGCCGGGGGAGTCGAGCTGTTCGGCTGTCGCGTGGGTGACGACGTCACCGTTCAGGGTGAGATGAAGCACCAGACCCGCTGGCCAGTGCGTCAGCACTGGACCGAGCGGCAGGTGCAGCTCATCCATCTCCAGGCCGTCACGGTCATCTGCGCCCTCGGCCAGGCTGATGCCATCGGGGCTCATCGCACCGTGATCGTGGCCCTCCGACGTTTCACTCTCGCGAGAATCACTCATGTTGTGCGGTGAGGGAGTGTCGTGATGGTGGTGCTCGGTGCGGCTCGTCAGGCTGGCGTGAGCGTGGGTGAACGCAGTCTCGATTCCGTCCTTCTCGTCGATCTCGACCTTGGCCCGCGGCTCGGACATCTGCGTCCAGACGTGATCGATGACGGCCCTGAGATCGGGCCCGGGGGTGCCGACAACCACCAGGAGGTCAGCGTCGGCGACGGTTTCGGCCTGGCACCACCGGGCAGCCTCGGCTGCCTGCTCGACCGCGACCCGAAGGTGAAATGCTCCGGGCGCCTCGACCATCAAGACATGGGCGCGAGCAGTCGCCGACCAGGACGCCCATGAGCTCAGACCCATCGGAAGGCCCCCTCGCGTCGAGCCCACATGACCGCGAGCAGCAGCATCAGCAGGAAGCCGAACATCTCGACGATCGCGCCCGGTCCGAGACCGCTCACCACCACCGCCCAGGGGTACATGAACAACATCTCGACGTCGAAGGCGAGGAACACGATGCTCGCGGTGTACCAGCGAACGTGATAGCGCGACAGCGCGTGCTCACTCGGACGATGTCCGGACAGCCACGGCTCGGTGATGAACGGGTCTGCTGCGACGGCCGTCAGGCGCACGAGCAGCCGCAGGCCGACGACTCCCACCAGCGAGACGGCGAGCACCAGCACCAGCGGCATCATCTACACATACCTCCGCTCATGACACGTATGAAACGACGGTCATCATGCCGAGCTCGCCGTGGTAGACGTTGTGGCAGTGCATCAGCCACTGCCCTGGGTTCACCGCGTCGAAGTCGATCGACTGAGTGCTCATGGGCAGCACGTTGACGGTGTCCATGCGCGTTCCGTTGCCAGCCAGCGCGAAGGTGTGTCCGTGCAGGTGCATCGGGTGGAACATGGTCGTGGTGTTCTTCATCCGGATGCGGACGCGGTGGTCCTGGCGGATCTCGAGCGGTTCGTGGTCGGCGTAGGTCTTGCCGTTGAGCAGCCACTCGCGGCCGCCTCGCCCCATGCCCAAGGTCAGGTCGAGCGTCTGGTCGACGGTCTTCATCGGCAGTCGGACGGCGTCGGTGGGGGAGAGGTCGGCGTAGGTCAGCAGCCGCTTGGTGAGCTCCGGCACACCGCGTGGATCGCTCGGCGCGGTGCTGCTTCGCGAGGTGCGCAGCACTGCCGACGCGGCAGGGTCGTCCTTGCCCTCAGGGACAGCGGCAATGACGAAGGTGCCGTCGCCCGCCGTGATCACGACGTCGTAGCGCTCACCCATGCCGACGATGAACGCATCGGTCGTGACGGGTTTCGTGGGGTAGCCGTCGGCGTGCGTGACCGTGAGCTCGTGGTCCTGGATCGCGAACCGGTACGCGGTGTCCCCGCCCGCGTTGATCACGCGGAGCTTGATCCGCTGCCCGGGCTTTGCCTCGACGGTGATCGGGTCGGTGGGGAGGCGGCCGTTGATGAGGTGGCCGGGATAGGTGACGTCGCCGGTGTCCTCACCCAGCGGCTGAGCCTTGGTGGCCTTCATGTCCATGCCGGCCATGTCCATCCCGCCCATACCCGACTTCTGCATGTCCTTGAAGATCGCCGCGGGCCGCGGGCCCCAGCCGTCGGTCCAGTCGTCCAGCATCAAGATCGCCTCGACGTCGAAGTCCCCGGGCTCGGCCGGATCGTCGATGATCAGCGGGCCGTACAGACCGGTGTCGAGCTGGGTCCCGACATGGGGGTGGTACCAGTACGTGCCCGGATCAGGTGCCTTGAAGGTGTAGTCGAACTCGGCGCCGGGCTTCACCGCTCGCATGGTCAGTCCGGGCACGCCGTCCATGTCGTTGCGCAGGGCCAGTCCGTGCCAGTGGACGGTGGTGGTCGTGTCGAGATTGTTCTGCAGGCTGATGCGCAGGTCGTCGCCGCTCGTGGCACGGATGAGGGGACCGTGGACCGAGCCGCCGAATGCCCGGGTGTCGACGACGCGCCCACCGAGATCGATCTGGGTCCGTTCTGCAACCAGCGACGCCGAGACGGAGTTGCCGGTCGAGGATCGCATGGCCTCAGTCCTGCTGATCAGTGGGCTGCCGGGGCCGACGGCATTCGGTCTGTTGCGGACGACGTAGGTCGTGCCGGCGGCGCCGAGTCCGACGATCGCCGTCGTCGCGATTCCTGCGCTGAGGAAGGTGCGGCGGTTCAGGCCGTGTGGTGAATCGTTGGTAGACGGTGTTTCGGAGGTGCTGTTCATCATGGCTCCTGGATGGCGCAGACGTCTGTGCGGAGGGCACGCAACAACCGCATGCTATACCCCCGAGAGGTATGCGCGACTATCGGTGTAAGGGCGTGAAACGAGCAGTCGGATCAGCGCGGCCAGCCAAGAACCGCGATGCGGTCAAGGCGACATCCGGCGCTGATAAGTCTTCTGGCTCAGAGTCGGAGCACAGCAGTGCGTTGCAGCGGCGACAAAGAGAAAGACGGGGCAAGCGCGCGCCCCAGGCTGAAGGTATGGGGCGGTGGCAGCTGCCACAGGACGCGCCCCAGACTGGTTCTGCGCGACCGGGCCAGCGCCAGGGCCCCGATACCCAGGATCATCGCGATGCACAGCGTCAGCAGCCCGCAGCAGTCGGCCATTGACCATCCGCTGCTGACCTGGGGCATCGCCGCGGGGGAGGCCTGAGTCACGGTCACGTCTGATGTGGCGGTGGCCGGCTCATGGGCCGACAGTGGCGTCAGTGTCATGGTGTGCGATGCGGTACCTGCTGATTGCGAGTCCGCGACCATCGAGTTGAACATCGCGACGATTCCGACGATGAGCAGCGCACTGAACCACCGGCGTGCCCACACAGGCGCTTGCCGCCGCATGGTCGCGAGGGTCGGGTGCACGACTCCACCGTATCGGGTGCAGTAGTGGTAGGGCGTCATAGTTTGAAAAACATACCATAGGGGGGTATGGTTAGCTAGTCATCACCATTGAACGTCCGGGAGCACACCATGTCCGAGATCCAACCGCCCACTGAGCCACAGTCTCAGCACAGCTACATCGCCAACCACACGAAAGGCGACTACCTCAAGCGACTGCGTCGCATCGAGGGACAGGCGCGTGGGCTGCAGCGCATGGTGGAGGAGGAGCAGTACTGCATCGACATCCTGACCCAGGTCTCGGCGATGACGAAGGCGCTTCAGTCGGTCGCGCTCGGTCTGCTCGACGAGCACATGGCGCACTGCGTGGTCAATGCCGTCCGGGAGGACGGTCATGAGGCCGAGATCAAGCTCAAGGAAGCCTCCGACGCGATCGCCCGACTCGTCCGCTCCTGAATCAATCGTTCCACCCCGAAAGAAGGACCACCATGAGCCACACCACCACCTACACCGTCACCGGCATGACTTGCGGCCACTGCGTCTCCTCGGTCACCGAGGAGGTCCAGGAGATCGCCGGAGTCACCGACGTCGACGTCGTCCTCGAGACCGGTGAAGTGACCGTCACCAGTGCTGAGCCCATCGACGACGCCAACGTTCGCTCCGCCGTGGAAGAGGCCGGCTACCAGCTCGCCTGAGCGCAGGCATCAGGCACCAAGGTTCTTGATCGGCCGACCACATCCCCCCACCTCGAAGGAGGAGCAGATGAGCACCACGTCCAACACGTCCGCCACGCCCAACGCGCTGGCCACGTCGACCACGTCCACCCGGGCCATCGAGCTGCAGATCAGCGGAATGACCTGCGCCTCGTGCGCCAACCGCATCGAACGCAAGCTCAACAAGCTCGACGGCGTCACCGCTACCGTCAACTACTCGACGGAGAAAGCCAAGGTCACATTCCCTGACGGCGTGACCCCCGAGGAGCTGGTCTCGACAGTCGAGTCGGCCGGCTACGCCGCCGCGCTTCCACAGCCCAAGAAATCCGACACACAGTCCGCCTCCGACCCCGCTGATGACTCGACTCGCGAGCTGCGACAGCGGCTGATGATCTCAGCTGCCCTGTCGATCCCAGTGATCGCGATGGCCATGGTGCCAGCACTGCAATTCGAGTTCTGGCAGTGGCTCTCGCTCACACTCGCAGCACCCGTCGTGGTCTGGGGCGCCTGGCCGTTCCACCGCGCCGCTTGGGTCAACCTGCGTCACGGAACCTCCACGATGGACACGCTGATCTCGCTGGGCACCATCGCCGCGCTCAGCTGGTCGGTGTACGCCCTGTTCTGGGGCACCGCAGGCACACCCGGCATGACTCACCCCTTCGAGTTCACCGTCGAACGCACCGACGGCGCCGGAAACATCTACCTGGAGGCTGCAGCGGGTGTCACGACCTTCATCCTGGCAGGCCGCTATTTCGAGGCCCGCTCCAAGCGACGCGCCGGATCGGCACTGCGCGCCTTGTTGGAGCTTGGTGCCAAGGATGTCGCGGTCCTTCGCGACGGACACGACGGACCGGTTGAAGAACGCATCCCCACTGATCAGCTTGCCGCCGACATGCGGTTCGTGGTTCGCCCCGGAGAAAAGATCGCCACCGACGGTGTCATCGAGGAGGGCTCCTCGGCGGTCGACGCCGCGATGCTCACCGGTGAATCCGTGCCGGTCGAAGTGGGTGTCGGCGATGCTGTTGTCGGCGCCACCGTCAACGTCGGCGGCCGCCTGGTCGTCCGTGCCACGCGGGTCGGCGGCGACACCCAGCTCGCCCAGATGGCACACCTCGTCGAGGACGCCCAGAACGGCAAGGCGCACGTTCAGCGACTGGCGGACCGGATCTCCGGCATCTTCGTCCCGATCGTGATTGCGATCTCGCTCGGCACCCTTGGCTTCTGGCTCGTCACCGGCGACGGCATGTCGATGGCGTTCACCGCCGCAGTCGCCGTGCTGATCATCGCCTGTCCATGCGCCCTCGGCCTCGCCACTCCGACCGCCCTGATGGTCGGCACCGGACGCGGTGCCCAGCTCGGAATCCTGATCAAGGGACCGGAGGTGCTCGAGTCCACCCGCACCGTCGACACCATCGTCCTGGACAAGACCGGCACCATCACCACCGGTCAGATGGCACTGGTTGACGTGATCGCGGCCCATGGCGAGGACGCAGACGAGGTCCTGCGACTCGCTGGGGCGCTGGAGGACGCGTCCGAGCACCCGATCGCCCAAGCGATCGCCACGGCTGCTCGCGAACGGCTCGGCGCACTGCCGGCCGTCGAGGACTTCGCCAACCTGGAAGGTCTCGGCGTCCAGGGCATCGTCGCCGAGGGCGACCACAGTCACGCCGTCCTCGTCGGTCGGCCGCAACTCCTGGCCGAGTGGTCCCAGCGCCTGCCTGCGGACCTGGAGACTGCATTGGGCAACGCGCAGGCAACCGGCGGCACGGCCGTCGCGGTCGGCTGGGACGGTGCTGCGCGCGGAGTGGTCGTGGTGGCCGACGCCGTCAAGCCCACGTCCGCCGAGGCAATCGCACGGTTTCGCGACCTCGGCCTTCGACCGATACTGCTCACCGGGGACAACCGGGCCGTCGCACTGTCCGTGGCGTCCCAGGTGGGGATCGACTCGAATGACGTGATTGCCGATGTTCTCCCTTCGGACAAGGTCGACGTGGTCAAGCGGCTTCAGTCAGAGGCCAAGGTGGTCGCCATGGTCGGCGACGGCGTCAACGACGCAGCCGCCTTGGCGCAGGCCGATCTCGGACTGGCCATGGGCACAGGAACCGACGTCGCGATCGAGGCCAGCGACCTCACCCTGGTCCGCGGCGACCTTCGGGTTGCGGCCGACGCGATCCGGCTCTCGCGCCGCACGCTCGGCACGATCAAGGGGAACCTGTTCTGGGCGTTCGCCTACAACATCGCCGCGCTGCCCTTGGCTGCAGCCGGCTTGTTGAACCCGATGCTCGCCGGCGCAGCGATGGCCCTGTCGAGCGTGTTCGTCGTGAGCAACAGTTTGCGACTGCGCGGCTTCAAGTCACTGATCGACGGTCGCGGCTCGACGCGAGCCACGAGAACAGAAGCATCGACTCCGTGACGTGGGTGCTGACTGCAGCAGGAACCATCCTGATCCTGTACGTTCTGCGCGACATCTTTCACACCCTGTGGCATCCGTCCGGGTTCGGCGCGCTCTCGCGCAGCGTCTTCAGGATCATGTGGCGACTGACCAAGCTCAGAAACCAGCGATCATCACATTCGACCGAGCTGGCAGGCCCCCTCGCGCTCCTGGCCACGCTTGGCGCATGGGCGATGTTGTCGATCATCGGGTTCACGATGATTTACCTTCCGCGGATGCCCGATGACTTCTTCTTCGGATCGTCGCTGGAGTCGAGGGCAGCCTCGGATGTCCTCTCATCCCTGTACCTGTCCCTCGTCGCAATGGGCACACTCGGGCTCGGTGACGTTCTGCCGGCAACGCCATTACTGCGGGTCGTTGTACCGGTGGAAGCACTGGTCGGTTTCGTGCTGCTGACGGCCGGGATCTCCTGGGTCCTGCAGCTGTATCCGGCGCTCATCCGGCGTCGGACCTTGGCCCGCCGTTTGACGACCATGTGCAGGACCGAGGCCCGGGAGGTGGTCGAGACCGGACACGCGAGCGTCGCCGTCCAGTACCTGGAGAGCGTCCGCAGTGAACTGGCCACGATCGAGATGGACCTCGTGCTCTACTCGGAGTCGTACTACTTCCGTGAATCCCAGTCGGACATCTCCTTGGCCGCGGTCCTCCCGTTCGTGGTGGATCTCGTCGTTGCAGGGCAGCGCTCATCGGCGCCGGAAGTTCGCCAGGCGGCAAAGATGCTGGATTCAGCTTTGGGCGAGCTGCTCGCGTTGTTGCGTCGAGATCACCTCGGTGAGGTGGGTGGCGATTCAGAGACACTGGCCGCATTCGCCGACGACCATCAGCAGCCCATCCTGCACTGAACCAGGGCCGTCGCCACGGGCGAAGGCTGAGTCATCCCAGTCGGTCGAGAAACAGCGCGACGACCAGGCCGATCGCGACGGCGGCGCCGGTCCAGTAGCCGCTGTCCTTGAAGGCCTTGGGGAAGACCTCGATCGCCAGCGAGCCAACGACTGCGCCTCCGGCAAAGCTGCGGATGAGACCGAGCGTCGAATCGGACGCACCTCCCAGCAGGAGGTTGCCGGCCAGCGCCGCGGCCGTGAGCAGCACCGCAGTCGCGGCCCACAACCCGAGGACCGCGGGCTTTGAACGACCTCCGGCGCTCATCTCCCGCGCACCTCCAGCGGCCTCGGGGAGATTGGAGAGAAGAATCGACCCCGACAATGCGGCCGCGCCAAGCGGGCCAGTGCTGATGAGCGCGACACCGAGTGCGAGATTCTCCGGGATTCCGTCCAGGGTGATCGCGGCCAAGAGTCCACCGCCGCTGTCTCCGCCCCATCGCTGCTTGATCAGGTGGTCGAGTGCCGCGAAGCCGACAGCACCTCCGAGAACCAGCGCGGCCACGGCCCAGAACGGGGCGACGTGCGTTGCCGGTTCGATCAGCTCGAGGACGGCCGAGATCATGAGCGCTCCGCCGGCCAGCGCGACGATGAGCCCTTCGAGCTCATCGGGCAGGGAGCCGTAGATGCCCCATACGGCGCCGAGGACCAGTGAGCTGGACACGACGATAATCACGATGAGTGTCAGCACGAGCAAGACCCCCAACTGTCTGGCCGCGACAGAGCCGGACGGTATTGACGACTTCTTGCGGACGTCGGCAGTAGATCACCCAATCGGACTCTCTGCCACCCTGGCTCCCGTGGGTGCAGTCGACCGATGCAGCGTGATCCGTACTCAGGTCGTGCGGGTCTCGTCGTGGTGAAGGCGTGCAACCACGATCTGGCTGACGGTGATGAGTGCGGCAACGCCACCTGCTACGCCGAGGGTGAGAAGGTCATCGCGGAGCTTGACAGTGATGAATGCCTCTAGCACGGCGAGGTCGAGGACGATCGCTATGGCCGGGATGAACGGGTTCGCCCCGATGGCGTCCCGGAGATGTCGAATGACGCCCCAGTGGATGGCGATGTCCATCGCGAGATAGAGGATCGCACCCATCGACGCGATCTGGCCGAGATCCAGAAACGCCGCGAGCACGATCGCCAATCCTGCGGTAATGATGAGGGACTGGTGTCGGGGGTTGTTCGGCAAACTGGGAGCCTGGCCCAGGTCTCGCAGCATGTCGTAGAGCCGCGAGACCGAATAGATGCTGGCCAACAATCCGGACAGGGTTGCCACGACGGCCAACGCGATGGTCAGGCCCACGCCCCAGGAACCAAAGAGGGGATCGGCGGCAGCAGCCAATGCGTAGTCACGCGCGTCCACGATCTCCTGGACGCTGAGACTTCCCGCGACCGAGACCGTGAGCAGCAGATAGAGAACCGCGCACACCACGATCGAGATCGTGATCGAACGGCTGAGATTCTTCTTCGCATCGGCAACGTCATCGCCCTGGTTGGTGATCGTCGTGAAGCCCTTGTAGGCCAAGATGCACAACGTTGTGCCGGCCAGGAACCCGAGCACACCCTGGCTGGTCTGGCCGGCGTTGTCGCCGCTGGTGAAGTCCAGCAGCGCGGACGGGCCGGCAGCAACGAGACCGCCGATCGCCAGAGCCGCGATCCCGACGATCTTCAGCACCGCGGTGAAGGTCGCCGATCGCTCGACCCATTGCGTGCCGACGAGATTGACGATCGCAGCGAACACGATCGCAGCTATGCCCAGGACGGGAACCAGGACAGCTGACCCCTCGAGCCCGAAGGGCCGCAGTGCGTAGGTTCCGAAGGTCCGAGCAAGCAGACTCTGTGCCACGACCATGGAGACGTACATGAACAACGAGAAGGAGCCTGCGATAACTCCCGGGCCGTACGCAGCCTTGAGCAGCATGGCGACGCCGCCCGACGAGGGGTTGGTGTCGGAGTACCTGATGTAGGAGTACGCGCTGAAGGCAACCACGATGGCGCCAGCGAGGAATGCCAAAGGCATGAGCGAACCCGCGAGCTCACTGACCTGTCCGACGAGGGCGAAGATTCCCGCCCCGATCATCACCCCGGTCCCGAGCGAGACCGAACCGGCCAGAGAGAGCTTCTGCTGATCGGGGTCCATGAGGTCAACCTACGGGGAAGAGTCCGACCTTCTCAGAACTGACATAGTATGTGCGCATGAATGCAGATGGTGACACAGTCCGGCCGTCGGCCGAGGAGGTCGGTCTCGCTGTCGAGATGTTTCGGATGCTGTCGGACGGCACGCGACTAAGAATCCTTTGGTGCCTTGCGAATACAGAGCAGTCGGTCGGGGACCTGGCCGTAGCGGTCGAGAAGGCGCCGGCAGCGGTGTCGCAGCACCTGGCCAAGCTCCGCCTCGCCCGCCTGGTGCGGACGAGGCGCGACGGGAACACCATCTTCTACCGGCTCGACAGCGACCACGTCCGCCAGCTCGTCGTTGATGCGATCCATCACGCCGAGCACCAGGGGCCAGAAGTTCCGCTGCACCACCGTGCCTCGGCGGACGTGCGTCCGCTGCGGTCCACGGACGGGCAGTGACGCGCGATGGGATCAAGTGACCACGACTCGCACGATCACGCCCATGAGCACGGAGGACACACCCACGAACACCCCCACGGATTGAAGGGACTCGCGCTGTCGATCTTCAAGCCGCACAGCCACGACGCGGCAGACTCGATCGACTCAGCGCTGGAGTCCAGCGCTGAAGGCATCCGGGCTTTGAAGACCAGCCTGGTGGTCCTGTTGGCGACGGCAATCGCTCAACTGGTCGTAGTGGTCCTCACCGGTTCGATCGCCTTGCTTGCAGACACGATTCACAACTTCTCTGACGCCCTTACGGCGATTCCGTTGTGGATCGCGTTCGTGCTGGTCAGGCGACCACCCACCAAGCGGTACACCTACGGACTGGGCCGGGTCGAAGACGTCGCGGGCCTGTTCATCGTCATGATGATCGCGCTGTCCGCCATCATCGCCGGGTACGAGTCGATCACCCGTCTGGTCAATCCTCGCGACATCACCCACGTCTGGGTGGTCTTCGCCGCCGGTGTCATCGGCTTCGCCGGAAACGAGTTGGTCGCGGTCTACCGCATCCGGGTGGGACGGAAAATCGGATCAGCCGCCCTCATCGCCGACGGCCTTCATGCCCGCACGGACGGCTTCACCTCGTTGGCCGTCGCAGCGGGCGCACTCGGTGTCGTGGCCGGCTTCCCGCTGGCCGACCCGATCGTCGGGCTGATCATCACGGCGGCCATCCTGGTCGTTCTCAAGGGTGCCGCGACCGAGGTGTTCAGGCGGCTGCTCGACGGCGTCGAACCTGCGCTTGTCGACCAGGCCAACGGCGTCGTGAGGGCGACGCCAGGAGTGGTCGACGTGGCGTCCCTGCAGCTGCGCTGGATCGGGCATCGTCTCCACGCCGAGATCAGCGTCGAAGTCGACGGGCAGCTTGACCTTCACGCCGCGCACGACATCGCGCACGAGGCTGAAGCGAACCTTCGTCGAGACGTGCCGAAGCTGAGCGAGGCAACGGTACATGTGAGCCCACCATCGGAGGTGGCAGTAAATCACGGTGCGCTCTGAGTGATGAGGTGGCGGTCGCTTGAGCACGTGAGGCGGTTGGCCGTCCACCGTTCGTCAGACTCACCCGCCTCCGCTGGTCTGCCGGGCCGGACGATCAGGCGGTGGTCAGGTACGCGGTCCTAACGTCGGGTCATGACCCGTGTGAACAGCCGATGATCGAAGCCCAGCATCTGACGAAGTCCTACGGTGAGAAGACGGCTGTTCATGACCTGAGCTTCACCGTGAAGCCAGGCGTCGTGACGGGCTTCCTCGGACCCAACGGTGCCGGCAAGTCCACGACGATGCGCATGATTCTGGGACTTGACGCGTCGACGTCCGGATCGGTGACCGTGAACGGCAGACCGTACGTCGATCATCCCGAGCCCCTCGCTGAAGTGGGCGCGCTGCTCGAAGCCCGCGAGGTCCACACTGGACGCTCGGCCCGCAACCACCTGCGCGCGATGGCGGCCACAACGGGGTTGGGTCGTCGTCGCGTAGAGGCAGTCCTCAATCTGGTCGGGCTGCATGACGTCGCGTCTCAGCGGGTCGGCAACTTCTCGCTCGGCATGGGTCAACGGCTGGGCATTGCTTCGGCCCTCCTGGGTGATCCCAGGACGTTGATCCTTGACGAGCCCGTCAACGGACTGGACCCGGACGGCATCCTCTGGATACGCAACCTGCTGCGCGGGCTGGCGGACGAGGGTCGCACGATCTTCTTGTCCTCGCACCTGATGAGCGAGATGGCGCTCACGGCCGATCACGTGATCGTCGTCGGCAGGGGGAAGCTCCTGCGGGACCAGTCCATGATCGACTTCATCGCTTCCGAGTCGTCCGACCTCGTTCACGGGGCGTCATGTCCCCGTGTCGGATCCGGACGCTGGGCGGCGTCAACCAACTGCTCACGCTGAGAGGACTGCTCGAACCGCAGTGCTGGTGGAGCAGTTGCATGCGGTCGTTGACGAGCTTGAGGCAATTCACCCTGGACGTAAGTTCCCGCTCGACGGCCACCTCGGCGGCTCCATCGGCGAGGCCGCTGCGAGGTCATGTTCGACACAGTCTTGGCTCCGGCACCCTCGGCCGGACACGACGCGATCGCCGGTGATGGCCGGTAGATCGAAGTCAAAGCCACCCACGGCTCCAGTGGAGTCGCGCTACGCCAAACCTCCCATGGCACCGCCGTAGCGCTCATCGTGTTGAAGTTTTCGAGGAAGCCAGGCATCTCGCCCGAGGTGGTCTTGAACGGGCCACTGGCAGCGGCACTTCAAGTCGCCGGGAAGCTTTGGGAGCAATGGGCAGGCCCGTATGGGTCTGAGTCGACTACGAAGTTTCAATCTGACTATTCGTCCCGACGATCGCGTTCCCTCAGCGTCACCCCTGACGCGGTGGTTAGATACGGGTCGACCTGCTCAGCTGCTCACCCGCACTGCAACTGCGGAATGAACGTCTCGCAAGCCGATCGCCAACCGTCCACCGTTGGTCGACCGGAACAGGCCGGCCAACGCGACTACGGCTGGCGGGTGCGAGCCTGACTTCGGTTCATTCGGCGACGTCGCCGGGCGTGTTTCGCGTCCGGGCCACCACGAAGTACAGCGCCCCACCGGCGGCGGTTTCGAAGGCGATCACGTCCATGTGCTCGCCCACCGACCGCCACGGTTCGATGTCCTCATACGCTCTGGTCACGCCGAACAGCGCCGTGGCGGAGCGCCCGATCGCGACCGCCCACGCGGGCCACGCCGGTGGTCGTCGGACACCACCCACCGCGAGCCTTCCGCGGGTCGGGACCAGTTGGTCGGCTAGATCACGGATCACTTCGTCATATTCAGGAACCATTTCCATCGAGGCTGTTGCCAAGACCGCGGTGGTTCCATCTGGCAGCCGCACGTCTCGGATGTCGGCTTGGACGAGGGTGACTTGGGATAGGTGGTGGCGCTCGACACGGCCCCGTGCCCGGGCAAGCATGCCGGGGGAGAGATCGACACCGACCACCCGGCCACTCACGCCGACGCGGTGCGCGAGTGCCGGCAGGTTGACCCCGGTCCCGCAGCCCAGATCCACCACGGTGTCTCCTGCCTGCAGTTCGAGCAGATCGACCGCTCGCTGCTGCAACCGACGCGCACCCAGAGGTCGGAAGACCCACGCGGTGACGTCGTAGGCGGGTGCCACGCGGTCGTAGAGACGCGCGACGGCCCCGGGGCCGCGAATGCCCCCCTGTGACGCCCGGTGAGCGGCGTATCCCACGGAGGCTGCGGCACCCAGCGCGAGCAGGAACCTGCGATGCGTCGGGTCCATGCCTCGACCGCCGAGGGTCCGGTTCGGCCTGCTCACCAGTCGATCTCCTGACATTCGCGGGCAGCGGTGCGTTCGACCTGGAGGGTGGCGTGCTCGATCTGGTAGTCCACCTTGAGCATTGTGCGGGCCTCGTCGAGGATGCGTGGGAATGCGTCGGTGTCGTCGCCGACCAGATGCGCGGTGGCGACATTCATGCCGGACGTGAGAACCCAGATGTGCAGGTCGTGGACATCTGTGACACCCGGGATCGAGGAAAGCTTGACAGCGACGTCATCGATGGGCATGCCAGCGGGGACGTGCTGGCCGAGGACCGCGAGGACCTGGCGGCCCAGGATGATGGCGCGGAAGGCGACGAATGCTCCGATCGCCAGGGCCACGATGGTGTCCCACCACTGCTGACCTGTGGTGGCGATCAGGATGCCAGCGACGACGACTCCGACGGAGCCGGCGGTGTCTGCGACGACCTCGAAGTAGGCGCCTTTCACGTTCAGGCTTTCCTTCGAACCGGCACGCAGCACCAGCATCACGATGATGTTGACCAAGAGCCCGAGGGCTCCGACGATAATCATCGGTGTCGAGGAGACGTCGGGGTCGCTGCCGATGCGGATGACGGCCTCGATGACGACGTAGGCCGAGACGCCCAGCATGATCAGCACGGTCAGACCCGACGCGAAGACTTCGACACGGTATGACCCGAAGCTACGTCGTCCGGTGGTGTCCTTGCGGGTGGCGATCTTGGTGGCTGCGAGCGCGGCGCCGAGGGCCACGACATCGGCGGCCATGTGACCGGCGTCAGAGATCAACGCGAGGGAGTCGGCGATCAGACCGTAGACGAGCTCGACGAAGAAGAAGGTGAAGATCAGGGCGAATGCAATTGCCAACCGTCGACGGTATCGACCGCCCGCGTGCCCGGCTGGGGTGGGTGTGTGGTCGTGTCCGGTGCCCATCAGGCGTTGTCCTTTCGACTGGGGGAGCAGCAATCGGTTTGCCGGTCGTCGCAACTACATGAGTTGTCGGCCGAGTCGCCGTTGGCAATCGGCCCGCAGCAGCCCTCGCCCTTCCATGCCTGGAGGCCTTCTCGTGCGGCGACTGCCGCGATGAACAGGCCGGCGATCGGGTCGGCCCAGGACCAGCCGAGCGTGGAGTTGAGGACCAGGCCCACCAGCAGGACCGCTGACAGATAGGTGCAGAGCAGGGTCTGTGTGCCGTCGGCAACTACGGCGTTGGAACCGAGCGCGCGGCCGGTGCGGCGTTGCGCGACAGAGATGGCCGGCATGATGATCAGCGACGCGACGGCCAGGCCGATACCCACGTTCGACGGGTCTGCATCGGATCCGAAGATCAGAGCGCGAGCCGACTCGAAGCCGACGTAGGCGGCAAGGACGAAGAACGAGTACGCCAGAAGTCTCAAGGCTTGGCGTTCGCGGGTCTCGGGAAGTCGGTGAGAGAACTGCCACACGATGATCAGGCCGCTCGAAACCTCCACGAACGAGTCGAGACCAAAACCGATGAGCGCGATCGACCCGGCTGCCGCACCAGCGGCGATCGCGATTATGCCTTCGATGACGTTGTACGTGACCGAGATACTCGCCAGCATCTTCGCCCGGCGTCCGAGACGAGCGCGCATCTCCGCGTCTCGCTGAGAACTGGGCGTGGCGAGGTGTTCAGTCATGGGCACTGACTCCGTGGTTTGGGCAGAGAACGACGGCGAAACCGGTGAGGTTCAGCAACTTCTCCGCGGCGGCTAGGAGCTCGGTGGTGGCTTCGGGGTGGGTCACGCTGAAGATCGACGCGCGGCCTTGTGGGCGTGATGTCACCAGCCCGCAATCCTTCAGGCAAGCCAAGTGCTTGGACACCGTGGACTGAGCCAGTCTGAGATGCTCGGTGAGCTCAACGACGCGGTGCTCACCCAGCAGGAGATGTTGCAGGATGATCAGACGCGATCGATCGCTGAACCCATGAAACAAGCAGGCTGCAGCCTCCGTCGAGTGGGACATCTCCTGTTCAACAGGTTCCTGCCCTAGAATCGTCATACGACGATGATAACTAGCATTTACGATACAGACAACCCGGTACGGTCTCAGAATCCCGCTGTGGGTCGAGCATCCCATCTCGTTCCCTGGGTGGATCCAGCGCCGGCACTCGACTTCCGCCAGTTGTCGCCTGACCGTCCTACGGCTTCGCCGCCTCGGGCATGCACTCTTCTCTTGACTTCACAGACGGAGCCCCCCTACCTCGGCGTCCAAGGCCGCGGAACCATCGCGTTGCCAGCCGACGTCGGACGCTCAAGGTGATCCTGACCTGTCCCGAGTTTTCCGGACTCTTGACGTGTGTTGATCATGCCGCTTCTTCGGCGGCGGTGTGAAGGTTTTCGAACTCGATGGGGCTGACGTAGCCGATCGATGAGTGACGCCTGGTCGGGTTGTAGAACGCTTCGATGTATTCGAAGATCCCGTTGGCCAGTTCGGCCCTGGTCGACCAGTCGCGCCGGTCCAGCAGTTCGATCTGCATCGAGCCGAAGAATGACTCCATGAGCGAGTTGTCATAGGCGCAGGCGACCTTGCCCATCGATCCCATCAGCCCAGCCTCGCGCAGCCGGTTGCCGAACAACCACGACGTGAACTGGGCTCCGCGGTCCGAATGCACGACCGTTCCAGGCGGTGGTTTGCGACGCCACCTGGCCATGTCGATCGCATCGATGACCAGCTCGGTGCGCAGATCGTCAGCGATCGACCACCCGACGCAACGCCGCGAGTAGACGTCGATCGCCGCAGCGCAGTAGATCCATCCTTCGCCGGTTCTGTGCTGGGTGATGTCGGTGACCCACAACTTGTCGGGCTTGTCTGCGACGAACTCGCGCTTGACGTGGTCCTCGAACACCGCCGGCGACCGACCACCGCCATGTCGCCATTTGCGACGGTGAACACCCTGCAGACCGCCCAAGGCCATCAGCCGCTCGACCCGGCCGCGGCTGCAGCCGATCTTGCGACCCAGGGTCAGCTCGGCATGGACCCTGCGAACTCCGTATGTCTGCCGCGACGCAGCATGGACGTCTCGGATCGTGTTCAACAGGTAGGCGTCATCGACATCACGAGTCGACGGTGGACGACGAAGCCACTCGTAGTAGCCAGACGTCGAGACCTCCAAAACCCGGCACATCACCGCGACAGCGAAGTCGTCGGCGAGTTCATGGACCAGCCGGAATCCCATTTTGGGAGGACGTTCTCCCTCGCGAAATACGCCGACGCGCGTTTCAGGATCTCGATCTCCATCGCCTGGACACGGTACTCGCGACGCAGACGCACCAACTCTGTGCGTTCGTCCGTCGTCAGACCCGACGGTCGCCGTCCTCGACACTGGCCTGGGCCATCCATCGGCGCAGGCCAGACTCACTGATTCCTAGATCCTTCGCGATCTCAACGATCGGCTTGTCACCAGATCGCGCAAGCTCGACCGCTCGACGACGAAACTCCTCAGGCTTTACTGCAGGCATTCCAGACTCCTCACTCGAAGCGAGTATCGCTCCAACATTGGTGTCCGGAAAAGCCGGGACAGGTCAGAATTGAATCAACGCATGAGAGGCAACCGCGAAATCGATGCTGCGAGCGAACCGCCGCACCTCGGTGGCTGACAACCCGTCTTGTGAAACTTTTCACACGGTAGTACGTCTGCCTACGTCCATTCTCCCCGCCGTGGCGGGTCAGCCACCGGGTCAATCACGCGATTCACGTGGTTCGACCTCACGGGTTGCCGCGGCACGCGGGCCAGCATTATCGCTGACTTCCCACCATGGTCGCGTGGCAGTCGCGCCAAGTCTGTCCAGGTGTCGGTCTACTCGACGCGACTCGCGTTGGTCCGAACGTACCCATTGCCAGATGAATGCGGGCATCAGAGCGAGGACGGTGATGTCGCCGAAGACCCAGAGCAGAGCGCCACCGAGCTGCTGATCACTCAGTGGTCCAGCTCCCCACGTCAGCTGCAACTGCTCGTAGTAGTCGTTGCTCAGCAGAATGGTTCCCATCATGATCGGAACCCCAAGCAGGATGTGCATGGGTGCCAGTCCCATGACCATGCCCATCCGTGCGAGGTGGTTCGGTCGGTGGGGCATGGGGTCCACGCCAACAATGATCCAGAAGAGTAGGCAGCCGACCACCACGAAGTGCACGTGGCTGAGGTTGTGCACCCATTCGTGTCGCAGCGTTTGTTCGAAGAGTGGGCTGTAGTACAAGGCGAATGGGCTGACGGCGAACAGCGTGTAGGCGAACAGCGGATGGGCCAGCACACCCATGGATCTGCTGTGCAGCACGGCCATGACACCCTTGCGCCCGCCGAGTGGCAACGCGCGCAGGGCCAGTGTGATCGGAGCGCCCAGCGCGAGGGGAACCGGGGCGATCATCTGCAGCAGCAGGTGTTGGACCGTGTGGACACTGAACATGGTGGTGTCGTAGACGCCAACGGCAGACGATGTTGCGATCCACAAAATCAGGAGGCCGGTGAGAAACCAGCCGGTGCGCCATGCGCTCCAGGCCACGCCATTCTTGCTAAGCCGCCACACTCCCCACAGGTAGATGATTCCCGGGAGAACGATCAGTGCGATGGCGATCGGTTCGATCTCGAACTGCGTCCACAGGCTGCTGACCCCAAAGGGTGGCAGTTCTGAACCCCCGTGCGAGATCAGTGTGCTGACCGACAACTGGGTGATGGTCACACGCGCACCTCGGCGTTGTTGTCCAGGTTTGCACCGAGCCGGGTAGCGGCGGCGCTGCGAGTACCGAACGACCTGCGCTGCTCGACGTCGCATCCAGCCGTATGGGCCAGCGGTCCGATCATGACGTTAAGCACCGTTGGCTCCGCAGTCGCCGACGGTGGCGTTCGGGAGTTCATGACGAATTCCTCCATCTGGCCAACACGTCGGATTCGTGACGTCTACAACCGAGCCGACTCAATCGAGGGTCGCACCGCAGGTTGGCCCACATCGTTCTGTCGTCGGTACCGAATCTACAACAAGCATTGCACACATTGCTCCGCGGTCGATCGGGACATCGCACCCGGTCACATCCCGTACCTGGCTCCCATGCCGTACTGCATCGCAAGGAACATATAGGCCATCGCGACACTCATGACGGTCAATGCGACGCGCAGGTCGCGGGCATGCTCCTCGTGGTGGCCGTCGGACTGCCTCGATGGTGCAACGCCGGCCTGATTCGACGACTGCGGCGTCGCGATGGTCAACGCAACCAAGTCCCCTCGACGGGCAGGTGCGAAGTCAGGCAGCAGGCGCAGTAGTGGACCGCCTGCCCACGCAAGCGCTTCTACGGCAAACCAAGTCGTCAACACCAAGGTCAGCCACTTGTTGCGATCGGTCGTCATCTGGAACATGTAGACCATGCTCGCCAGGTCGACCACGGTGATCGCCCACAACCACGGCGGCACAGCCTTGGAGATCCCGTCGGTGGCTGCCCCCGCCAGCACGATGATGGTCACTGCGCCGCGTGCCTTGGCCCCTCCGCTCGGGTGGCTCGTCGTGGGTGCAACCTTGGCCTTGGTGGGGGTTGTGGGCGCTGGCGATCCCGGGGTGAGTCAGCTGGTCGGAGCCCCTGGACGCCTCGTCCGCTGGTCTGTGCCCGTGCTGCGGTTCGGCGCGTCGGCGGCGTCGGCGTGGTGCCTGCGCGTTCTGGGACTCGTGGTGACGCGACCGCAGCAGAACACCGTGGTGTCGGGCGAGTTGGAGGCGGTCGGCTACCGCATGCTCCGCACTGCGGTGCGGGCCGCAGGAGTATGGGCCGCCCTCGCGTTTGCCCTGGTGTCGTTGAGTGCCGCGCAAAGCGCAGGACTCTCGGCGGGCCGGATCGCGGGGCCCAGCCGCTGGTGGACGACGGTGTCAGCCCAGCCCGAACCACGTGCCTGGCTCTTCGCGGCCGCGTGTGCGGTCGTGATCGCCGCTTCGGGTCGACTCGCGTTGCGCTGGGCGAGCTTGGTGGCGCTGACCTTGCTGGCTCTGATCGCCCTGTGCCCCCTTGGTCTAGGGACACGCCTCTTCCGGCGCCAACCACGATCTCGCAACGGCGACGATCTTCGTCCATGTCCCGGCCGCTGCGATCTGTCTCGGCGCTGCGATCACGATGGTCGCCTCCTCGACGCGACAGGTCCGCCACCCTCTCGTCGTCCGACGCTAGGCGGCACTCAGCGGTGTCTGCGCGATCCTGGTGGTTCATCTGGGTTGGCGCTCACCTCGCCGACGTCCTCGCGCATGACCACGTCGATGCGGGCGCGACCAATTGCTTGTAGCGCTGCCTCGAACGTGTTGTGGGACGGAAGCCGCGCCAGCCGGGCACCTTGGGTAGGCGTGCTCGGATGGGTTTCGCAAACGTGAGAGATCGCGGAATGATGCACCCGGTCAGGGGGATCATGAGGAGCAGGTAAATCGAGCTGAACCACGGCGAGCTGTCGACGTCGAAGAAGCCGAGCGCGTCGAGGACGCGTGCACTCTTGGGGTTTCGCTTCTGGAAGGTTGCCACTGCACGAGCATCGACACCGCGCTGCGGCAGGAGCGACCCAAGCAGGACGGCGATTGCGAGCATGAGGAGCAGGAACAGGGGGCAGTCCGCATCGAGACCAGCCGGCGCCACAACCATCGAGCCAGTTCGCGGCGACCAAGTTCAGGGACCGCGCTCGAAGCGGAGTGCCCCGAGCGCTCTCGGCTAGATCACGCCCGACAGGGAGGGAGTCCAAGTTGCGGTCCACCACCAAGCCGGGAGAGCACTGTTCGCGACAACCGGCGCTCCCGTCGGTGCCTGGACCTCGCCGGGGGGGGGGGGGGGGGGGGGGGGGGGGGGCAGCACTCGCGACTCATCGGCTGGAGTCGCCGGCGGGACCGCAGCACAACAGCACGTCGCATTCGTCGTCGCTGCACGGCGCGCCATCGTCGACGGCAAGCACGATGGCAACCATCTGTTCGAGAGCCCGTGCCAGGTGGGGGTCAGCGATCCCGTACCGGGTACGGCGCCCTTCCCCGGCGCCGCCACAACGATGCCGCATCCACGCAAGCACGCGAGGTGGTTCGACGGCGCGTCAGATCAAGTTTTTCGGCCAGCCGTGCGGGGTAGCCGGCACCCTCAAGCAGGCTGACGAGGATCCGGGCACGGGTGGGTTCCGCCATGGCCCGCCCGAGTCGGGTAATGGCATCGAGTCGCTCGGCAATAGTCAGCATCTGCTGGCCATACAGCGCCGCCTGACCGGTTGCGGAAACTGCTACTTCGCAAGCTCGGCGTCGATGGCGTCGGTGAAGTCCTCCGTGGTCTGGGGCTGGAGCATCTTCCCGTTGAGGAAGAACGTCGGCGTCCCGGAGACGCCGAGGGTGAGGCCGTCATCGACGTCCTTCTGCACTCGTTCGGCCACCTCGGGACTCATGACGTCGGCATCGAACTTCGTCATGTCGAGATCGAGCTCCTCGGCGAAGGAGCGGAACAGCGCGGCCTGCGAGTCCTGGCTCTCGCCCCAGTCGGCTTGGGTCTCGTACATGCGCTTGTACATGTCCTCGAACTTGTCCTGCTGTGCGGCGGCCTCGACCGCGTGCGCGGCGTTGCGTGCGTTGACGTGGCTGTCGATGGGGAAGTAGCGGGCCACGAAGGTCACCTGTCCGTCGTAGGTCTCACGCAGGGACTCCACGAACGGGAACGCTGCCCGGCAGGCCTCGCACTCGAAGTCGAGGAACTCCACGAGCGTCACCTTCTCGTCCTCGGCGCTGCTGAGCCGGTGACTGTCGTCACGGACGACGACGCCCGTGGCCTGCGAGGCGTCGATCGGGTCGGGATCATCGAGCACCTGGTAGGTGATGATGCCGCCGAGGAGGACGGCGGCCACTATGCAGAAGATGACGGCGATGCGGGTCTCACGGGTCATGCGCTTCATGGGACTTCCTCGTTTCGGCGTGGTCACCAGTCGATCTCGTGACATTCGGTGGACGTGCTGGGTTCGACCTGGATGGTCGCGTGCTCGATGGTGAAGTCGTCCCTCAGCAGTCGTCGGGCGTCATCGAGGATGCGCTGGAGGTCGTCGGTGTTCTCTCCGACGAGGTGGGCGGTGGCTACGTTCATTCCGGAGGTCAGGACCCACACATGCAGGTCGTGGACATCGCTGACGCCGGGGATCTTCGACAGGGCACCGGAGACCTCGTCGACGTCGAGGCCCTCGGGCACGTGCTGTCCGAGAACGGCAAGCACCTGACGGCCAAGCATGACTGCGCGCACGGCGACGAAGACCCCGATGGCGAGTGCGACGATGGTGTCCCACCAGGGGTCGCCCGTGACCGCGATGAGGACGCCGGCGGCGATGACGCCGACTGAGCCGGCGGTGTCCGCCACGACCTCGTAGTAGGCGCCCTTGACATTCAGGCTCTCCTCGGCACCGGCGCGCAGGATGACCATCACGACGACATTGACAACGAGACCGAGGGCGCCGACGACGATCATCGGACCCGACGACACGGAGGTGTCCTCGCCGATGCGGGCCACCGCCTCGATGACGACGTAGACCGAGACGCCGAGCATGATCAGGACCGTCAGTCCTGAGGCGAAGACCTCGGCGCGGTAGGAACCGAAGGTTCTCCGGCCCGTCTTGTCCTCACGCGTGGCGATCTTGGTCGCCGCCAAGGCAGCGCCGAGGGCCACGACGTCGGCGGCCATGTGCCCGGCGTCGGACAGCAGGGCGAGCGAGTCAGCCAGCAGGCCGTAGATCAGCTCGACGAAGAAGAACGTGAAGATCAGGCCGAACGCCAAGGCGAGCCGTCGTCGGTATCTGCCTCCTGCGTGTCCAGTTGGTGCTGGACCGTGGCTGTGTCCGGTTCCCATGTGAGTTTCTCTCGTGAGTAGTGGGTGGTGAGGTCGGAGATGGCGGGATCGCTGACGTCATGGGATGTCCTCGTCGTGGGCTGAGGATCGCAGGCCTGCGCGGACGAACAGGGTCAGGCCAGTCATGGCGGCTATGAAGAACGCCAGCACGGTCAGTATCGTCGTCCAGGCGCCTCCGTCGTCGGTTTCCGTGGGCGGCACCGACAGGTCAGTTGCCGTGCTGGGGCTCGACGATGGCGATGGCTCGGCGGGCGATCGACTACCTGACTGCTCGACAGTGAACCTAATGGTCCCGGTCACGGGGTGGTCGTCCTCTGACACCACGCGGTACGACAGCGAGTAGTTCCCTGAGTCCGCACCATTCGCGACCTCGCTGATGGCGGTCTTGCCGTCGGGGCTGATGCGCACCTCTTCGTTGTTGACTCGGGCGTCGCGTTCATCGGTCAGCACGAGGTACGCGGGCCTGCGCACCCGCTCGTTGAGGGTGACCGAGACGGCGCTCGGCATCCGGTCGAGCTTCGCCCCGTCGACCGGGTTCGATGTCTTCAGCGCCGCGTGCGCCGCCGCTGGTAACGGGATGGCGATGAGCATCGCAGCGACGACCGCCGTCACGAGGGTGGCCAACATCTTCATAGAATCTCCTTGGGGTGTTCAGGTTTCTGGTCGAGTTGCTCGCGCAGACGATTTGTGAGGGGGGCCGTGTCGGCGGGGACATCGCCCCGGTTGACTCGGTCGAGGATCGCGATCTCGACGGTGGTCCCGTCCGGTCCGCGGCGAGCGCGGACCCAGGTGCGGCGCGGCTTGACGTACAGAGAGAGCACCAGTCCGACGAGTCCGGCGCTGATGCCGAGGAGAGGCATCTGCACCAAGGGTGCCGAGCCGATCTGGAAGCGTGCGTACTGCTTCAGCGCGACGAACTGGATCGTGCCGCCGTCCGGGAGCGGTGCCTCGGTCCCCGGCACGAGACTGATGCGCAGCGGCTTGCCGTCAGACGTGTAGGGCTTCATGTTGGTCTTGTCGAGGGTGTAGACCGACTGCGGTGTGCCGTTGTCGAGGCCGAGGTCGCCGTGCCACACGCGCAGCCCGATCAATGGGTTGGCAGCGGCGGGGAACGCCGAGACAGGTGTCTTCACTGCGCCTCCGGAGACGGCCGTGGGCAGGAAGAATCCTTGAAGACCCAGCTGTTCGGGCTTGGCTGCCGAGATCTTGATGACACCGTTCGAGGTGTAGGTCGGGTCGACCGGCAGGAACGGAACCGCCTCGTCGAAGAGAACCTTCCCGTCAGCATCCTTGACCCTGATCACCGGCGCGTACCCGTTGCCGACGAGGAAGACCGACGTGCCGTCGATCGTCAGCGGGTTGTTGACCGTGATGTCGAACGGTTCGGGCAGGCCACCCGGTCCATCGACCGAAGTCCCGGTGGCGCGGAACAACCGAGGCGCTCCGCGTTGGGGGCCGTCCAGCTGGAACCTCGCCTCGAAGTCCTCGAGGGTCAAAGAGAACGGGACGAGGTCTCCGGTGGAGAACAGCGTGCCGGAAGTGAAGTCGTCGTACTGCGTCAGTGTGTTGGAGAACGTGTCGCCCTCGACGACGATGGCTGCCCCCCGCGACCCCAGCAGCGTGCCGGCCGCAACACCCACGAGCACCACGATGATGCTCGTGTGGAAGACGAGGTTCCCCGCCTCGCGCAGGTAGCCGCGTTCGGCGCTCAGCTCGCCCACCTCATCGCGCATCACCACATCAGTTCGGGCTCGGCCGATGGCACGCCGGGCTGCCGCCATGACGTCAGCGACCGACGACGTGGTCTCGAAGGTGTCGTGCGCGGGGAGTCGACCCAACCGGGTCGGCACTCTGGGAGGCCGTGCCCGCAGCGCTCTGGCGTAGACCAGCGACCGCGGGATGATGCACCCGATGAGCGAGATCATCAGCAGCAGGTAGATCCCGCTGAACCACGGTGAGCTGTAGACGTCGAAGAACCCCAGCGCGTCCAGGACGGGAGCGCTCGTGGGGTTGCGCATCTGGAAAGCGGCCACCGCTCTGGCGTCGACGCCGCGCTGCGGCAACAGCGAGCCGGGCACGGCAGCGATGGCCAGCAGCAGGAGCAGGACGAGGGCGGTACGCATCGACACCAGTTGACGCCACAGCCATCGTGCGAACTCTCGCCGATTCAACTCTGCGACGGTGTTCGGAGCAGACCGCTCAGAACGCGCCCGGCTAGATCGGAGCCACATAGCCCAACGCCATTCGCTGCAACTCTGTCACCATCTGCTGCCACAGGCCCGTCAGCAGAAGCACACCGATGGCGATCATCATGGCTCCGCCGAATCGGGACACCGCCTGATGGTGCTCGCGCACCCACGTGAGGGTGCCCAGCATCCGGCGGTAGCCGACGGCGGCAGCGACGAACGGAAGCCCGAGGCCAAGGCAGTAGAACACGGTGAGCGTCGAGCCCCGGGCGGCGTCAGCGGTGGTGGTCGCCAGGGTCAGCACGGCTGCCAAGGTGGGTCCGAGGCACGGCGTCCAGCCCACACCGAACATCACACCAAGCAGCGGGGCGGCGGCCACGCCGACCTTCGGAACGGCGTGGATGCGCACGTCGCGCTGGGCGAAGGGGATGAACCCCATGAAGACGAACCCCATGGCGATCGTGACCACACCGAGCACAATGTTGATCTGTGTCTGGTACTCGATGAGGCGGAACCCGATGGTGCCGAAGATGGCTCCGTAGGAGATGAAGACGGCGCTGAAGCCAAGGACGAACAGGGATGCACCGGCGAGGACCCGTCCGCGCCTCTCGGCTTGCAGGTCGGCCCCGGACAGCCCGCTCACGTACGACAGGTATCCGGGGAGCAGCGGGACCAGGCACGGTGAGAAGAACGAGACCAGCCCGGCGATCGCGGCGATCGGGATGGCGATGAGCAGCGAACCGTCGGCTGCACCGGCAGCGAACCAGTCGCCCATCAGGGTTCCTCGACGACGTCGGTGACCAGTGCACGAAGCGTGGCCTCGGTGGCGACGTCCAGCAGCCTCACGGCGACCCGCCCCTCGCGGTCGATCACATAGGTCGTCGGCACGGCGACCGCGGGCAGCGACGAGGTGAAACCGACCAGCAGTCTGCCGCCGGAATCGCTGATGCTCGGGTAGGGGACGTCGTTGTCCTCGGTGTAGGCCCTCGAGGTGGCGGCGCCCTCACGCACGGCGATGCCGATGAACTCGACTCCTTGGGGCTTCAGCTCGGTGGCCAGCTTGCTGAGCACCGGCTGCTCCTTGCGGCACGGCGGGCACCACGAACCCCAGATGTTGACCACGACGACCTTGCCCTTGAACGACGCGAGCGAGAGGGGTGCGCCGTCGAGGTCGTCGCCACTGATGTCCGGAGCCGGTTCTCGGTCGGCCGGCACCACCCGGGTGATGCCCGCTCGAGCGCCCGTGGCATCGGCCTCGCCGGGTTCAGAGGATCCGCAACCTGTCAGGAATGACACGAAAATGACGAGTGTCGCAACGACGGAGGCTAGTGTCCGACGTGAAGCAGACGACCGGGTACCGCGGCGCGCGCGGTGGTGGTGGGGCATGGCTGTCCTTCAGGGGTGTGCGGGATCGACTCGGACCGATGGCTCGGCTGGAGTCGCTCAGCACACCAGGGCCGCAGGCTCCCGGATGAAGACAGAGATGACCGCATGACGTGAAGGAACGCCATCGATGCGACGGATAGGTGCGAGAAGTTGCCACAGCACCTGGTCGGCGCGAGAGGCTCGGAGCAGTAGTACTGCGCCGAGCCCGACGAGCGCGACGATGCAGGTGATGAGCAGGGCACAGTCCCCGGCGAGCCCGCCGCCGACCAAGCCTTCGTCGTTCGACGTTGCAGTCAACGCGGCCGCTCCACCGTCGCCGACCGGCGACGCGCTCGTCGAGGTTGTCGCCGCGTCCGGGTCGACGGAGAACGACGCGTGGCACATGGTCAGCAGACCAACCACCATCGCGAGGCCGAGGACAGCGCGCAGCACAACCGGCAGGTTTTTCGCGTCCATTCGTCCTCGCATGATCCATTTCATCCTATCGGCACGTCCATGACCGTCAGACTCCGCGCTCCACCCCGCCGACACGCGTACGCGGCTTAACCATGGATGCGTCATGCCGCCGCTGGTGAAGATCGAGGCGGGACCTCTGAGTCTGGGCGGGTGCAAGATCGCGGCGCATCACCCGCAGACTTCCCGGGTACTCGACGTCGGCCAGCAAAGTCACTGGCCGACGTCGAGCGCCGGGCGGACGGCCCGACAGGGTCGGGCCGTCAGGCAGGGTGACGGCCGGTTTCGACGTGCGAGCCGTGCGACCGGGTTGCCGGTCGTCAGGCCGAGAATGATGCCGCTCTGCATGACCGAGGGATTCAACAGCTCGCCAATTACTCGCCACAAACAGTCGTGGATCTTCCCAGATCTTCGGATACAGTTGAGCAGCACAAGCAACAAAATTCGAAGTCGTTCCAATACATTCCTTGATTTGTCCAGGTCTGCTGTTCTGCTGGCAGGGCCCTCGATCACTCCAGGGGGTCGCAGGTTCAAATCCTGTCAGCCCGACACAGGAGCCCTGATGAGAAGCCATTTTCATCAGGGCTTTGTCGTGTCGTGTGACGGGTCCTTGCCGGTTCCTCTCCCGTCTCATCGGCCCGATGAGCGAGCGACGGCGCCTCTTCGGCATCTGACACTGGCTATCGTCGAATCGTGAACAGGACCGATCGGCTCTACGCCGTCGTGGAGGAGCTACGGGCCGTGGCGCCGCGCCCGCGGAGCGCGCGATGGCTGGCCGAGCGGTACGAGGTGAGCGTCCGCACGGTCGAGCGCGACATCAATGCGCTCCAGCAGTCCGGCGTGCCGATCTGGGCCGAGCCGGGACGCACGGGCGGCTACTGCATCGCTCGTGAGCACACGTTGCCGCCGGTCAACTTCACACCCCAGGAGGCGATGGCGATGGCCGTCGCACTGCAGTCGATGGGGGCCGCTCCGTTCCGTCCCGCCGCCGAGACGGCCATGCGAAAGCTGGTGTTCGCGATGAGCAGCGACGACGCACAGGCGGCGCGCGACCTGGCGGCCCGGGTGCACTTCCTGCGCGACGAGCTGGTCCCGGACCGGGTGCCGCGCCTCGTCGCTGACGCCGTTGCACACCCGCGGGTGCTGCGAATCGTGTACAGCGACCGCGCGGGGGCGCAGACCCAGCGCGACGTCGAACCTCTCGGCTATGTCGAGTCGAGTGGCGCCTGGTACCTGATCGCGTGGTGCCGGATGCGCGGGGGCATCCGCGCCTTTCGGATCGACCGCATCCTCGACGTCACCGTCACGGCCGAGACGCCCGAACCGCGGACACTGGCAGCCGGCGACATCGACATCGTCCACGGAAGCCTCGAGCCGCTGAGTCTGTGAGATCTGCGGAAACACCGACAGGACGCTGTCGCGCGGCGCGGCCATGGTGGTCAGGTCGAGACGGTCTCGACACCTGATCCGAGGGGTATCCCATGAACTTCGTCTCCGTGCGCGTCATCACCGACGACGTCGCCCGCCTCGCCGACTTCTACGAGCTGATCACGGGCGGAACCACGGTGCGCACCGGCGACGTGTTCGCCGAGCTCACCACGGCGTCCGCGACGCTCGCGATCGGCAGCACCCGCACCGTCCCCGCCTTCGCTCCGGGTGCGGCGGAGCCTGCGCAGAACCGTTCGGCGATCCTTGAGTTCCTCACTCCCGACGTGGACGCCGACTACGCGCGACTGAAGGACGTCGTGGACTCGTGGGTCAACGAGCCCACGCTCATGCCGTGGGGCAACCGGTCGCTGTTGTTGCGCGACCCGGACGGGAACCTCGTGAATCTGTTCACTCCCGCGACCCCGGACGCGATCGCGAAGTTCGCGCGCTTCGTGGAGTAGGCCGATCCCGCCACGTCACCGTCGTCGCTGTGGTGGCGCCTCGTCCGTCAGCCGTGGGCTGCCGGTCGTCGCACCTGCGACCCGTGTGGCAAGTCCGGCGGCGGCTTCGATGAGCTCGTCGGGTCCGAGGATGGTGAACGGGGCGTCGAACCGGAGGATCCAGCCCAGGAGTCCTGCCCACGACCACGATCCGGCCCGAACACGGCACGCGGACGACGACGTCTGCTCCATCTCGCCGTCACCGAGCCAGGGGGCGATGTCGTGGGCCGGAAGGTGCAGGAGGAACTCGCCGTGGCACGGCCAGACGTCATCGGCGGACGACCCCTTGAAGCGCGCCTCGAGGAAGGTGCGCGCATCGCCGGTGGGAATGGGGCGCGGGGTGAAGACGGCGCCGCCGGCGAACTTCGGGATGATCCTGTCGAGCCGATAGACGCGCCAGTCGGACACGTCGAGGTCCCAGGCGACGAGGTACCACCGGCTGCTCCGCGCCACGACGGCGTGAGGTTCCACTCGGCGCGGTGGACGGTCGCCGCGCTCGCCGTGGTCGAAGCTGAACACCCGCTGCTCACGGACGGCGGTGCTGACCGCTTCGAGGACCTTCGGGTCCACCCGCTGCTCGGCCGCCGTGTCCGTGAAATCGATGCCGTCGATCCGGTGTCGCAGCCTCGACGGCATGACCTGGCGCACGGTCTGCAGCGCGCGAGCAGCGGCGTCGTCGAGATCGACTCCCGTGGAGGGGGCTCGGTGCAGGGCCACCGCGATCGCCACCGCTTGGTCGTCGTCGAACAGCAGGGGTGGCAGCTCCGCGCCCGCCGCGAGCCGATAGCCACCGTCGGGCCCCTTGGTCGCAGCGATCGAGTACCCGAGCTCTCGTAGCCGGTCGACGTCACGACGAACGGTGCGTGTGGTGACCTCCAACCGGTCGGCGAGCACCGCCCCCGGCCAGTCGCGACGCGACTGCAGCAACGACAGCAGCGCGAGCATGCGAGACGACGTTCCGGACATGGTCTGAGTATCCGCCACGTAGAGGACATTTCCTGTCCTCTACATCGTCCACCGTGGCATCGCGGCACACCGCCGCCATCACCGCATAGACGAAGGACAGACAGATGAGCATCACCACGACCACCCACCTCAACTTCCCCGGCACCGCACGTCAGGCGTTGGAGTTCTACCAGTCCGTCTTCGGGGGCACCGTCACCGCGGCCACCTACGGTGACCTCGGCATGCCCGCCGATGCACCGGGCGCGGACAAGATCGTCTTCGGCCAGGTCGAGAGCGACCTGGGCTTTCGCGTCATGGGCTACGACATCCCCGGACAGGACACGACCGACACGTCGAGCACGGCCGGAAACACGCGACGCGAGAACGGCGTCACGATCACCGACCGCACCTTCTTCCAGTCCGTGCGCGGCGAGACCCTCGAGGAGGTCACCACGCTCTGGGAGGCGCTCGCCGACGGCGCCGACGTCGTCGAACCACTCGCCGCGTCCCCGTGGAGCCCCGGCTTCGGCATGCTCACCGACCGATTCGGCGTGACCTGGGTGATCGACGTGCAGCCCCCGCAGCACGCCTGACCGGTGTTCGGCGGGCCCTCGCCAGGGGTGAGGGCCCGCGCCGCAACCTCGTCGGGCACCGGTGCGTCAGGTGGTCGTTCGCAGGCGCTCACGGTAGGAAAGAATCCAGAGAAAGGCACTCCCACCCCGGACCTCGAGATACAGGAACCCCATGTCGTCCAAGCACGCGAAGCGCACGAACACCAGCAAGGCCCGCCAGTCGACGAACCTCGACGACACGCTCTCGCTGAACCCGGTCTTCGTCCGTCCGGGCGAGGCGACCGAGCTGCCGAAGTTCCGGCTGCCCGACGGTCCCTCCCTGCCGGAGACGGCCTACCAGATCGTGCACGACGAGGCGATGCTCGACGGCAACTCCCGGCTGAACCTCGCGACCTTCGTCACGACGTGGATGGACGACGAGGCGAAGAAGCTCTACGCCGAGGCCGCCGACAAGAACATGATCGACAAGGACGAGTACCCGGCGACCGCCGAGATCGAGGACCGTTGCTGGCGCATCCTCGCCGACCTGTGGAACGTTCCCGACCCGTCCGACACGATCGGCACCTCGGCGATCGGGTCGTCCGAGGCGTGCATGCTCGGCGGGCTCGCCCTGAAGCGCCTGTGGCAGCAGCGCCGCCGGGCCGAGGGCAAGTCCACCGAGACGCCCAACCTGGTGATGTCGTCGGCGGTGCAGGTCGTGTGGGAGAAGTTCTGCAACTACTGGGACGTCGAGCCGCGGTACGTCCCGGTCAGCGAGGATCACCTGGTCCTCGACGGGCACGACCTGGAGCAGTACGTCGACGAGAACACGATCGGGGTTGTCGCGATCCTCGGACAGACCTTCACCGGCCTGTACGACCCCGTCGACGAGATCGCGCGCAAGCTCGACGAGATCCAGGCGTCGACCGGCCTGGACGTCAAGATCCACGTCGACGGCGCGTCCGGCGCCATGATCGCGCCGTTCTGCCAGCCCGACCTGGTCTGGGACTTCCAGATCGACCGGGTCAACTCCATCAGCACGTCCGGCCACAAGTACGGACTCGTCTACCCCGGCGTCGGCTGGGTCGTGTGGCGCAGCACCGCCGTCCTGCCCGAGAGCCTGATCTTCCACGTCAGTTACCTCGGCGGCGACATGCCAACACTCGCACTGAACTTCTCCCGCCCGGGCGCCCAGGTGCTGCTGCAGTACTACCAGTTCCTGCGGCTGGGGCGTGAGGGATACCGCCAGGTGCAGCAGAACTCGCTGGACGTCGCGCAGTACCTGTCGGCCGGCATCGCGGAGATGGGCCCGTTCGAGCTGGTCAGCCGCGGTGACACGATCCCGGTCTTCGCCTGGGTGCTGAAGGACCCCGAGACGCGGATGTGGAGCCTGTACGACCTCGCCGACCGACTGCGCATGAAGGGTTGGCTCGTGCCGGCGTACCCGATGGCTGACGACATGGCCGACGTCGTGCTGCAGCGGATCGTCGTCAAGGTCGGCCTGAGCCGCGACCTGGCGTCGTCCCTGCTCGCCGACATCCGCGGAGAGGTCCAGTTCCTCGAGGCCCTCACGACACCGCTGCCGCGCGAGGCCGAGGGCTCGCACTTCCACCACTGAGCGTGGCCACGCACACCACGTCGCTGTTCACCCCCACGCTGACGAAGCAGTGCTGGGGGTTCATCGTCGGCGCGAGCTTGTTCGCGCTCGGGTCGGCGCCGGGGATCACCCACGTCGTGGGCTCCACGGGCTCGAACGTCCTGTACTTCACCGGCGCCTGGTTCTTCACGGCGGCGGGCCTGATCCAGCTCGCGCTCAGCGGACCGGTCCTCGCCGAGGGTCGGCCCGGCCGGCGCCGGCTGCCGCGGGCCGAGTGGCTCTCGGCGGCGACGCAGAGCCTCGGAACGATCCTGTTCAACGTCAGCACGACGGCAGCGCTGCACGCGACCACGGTCGCGGCGCAGGACCAAGAGGTCTGGAGTCCCGACGCCGCCGGCTCCGTCGCGTTCCTCCTGAGCGGTGGCCTGGCCCTCGTCGCGTACGCACAGGTGGGACGTCGATGGGACGTCCGCAGACCCGCGTGGTGGTCGGAGGTCGTCAACGCGGCCGGCTGCATCGCGTTCGGTGTCTCCGCCGCCGCCGCATTCGTGCTTCCCAGCGGTCGCGACGTCGACGTCGTGGTGGCGAACGCCGGCACCTTCGTGGGCGCGATCTGCTTCCTGCTGGCCTCGCTGATCGTGCTTCCGTGGCTGACCGCAAGGACCGTCGTCAGCCCGCGGTGTGACGCACGCCACTAGAGTGGCCCCATGGACACCAGCGAGCAGGAACGGCGAGCCGTCGAGCTGGTGATGGGATCGGGGGCGTTCCGCGACACCATCGCCGCGCTGGTGGACCGCACGGGGCGCGCCGAGGGCGACGTGCGCCACGACGCCGAGGCGGCGCTCGAGGAGATGTCGGCGTGCATCGACGAGTCGGCGTCGCGGGTGTGGGACCGGCTCGGTCGGTGGATGACGCGGTCGTACGAGGTCGACGTCGACACCATGCGGCTGGCCGAGCTCGCCGAGCTGGGACGCCAGCACTCGTTGGTCTTCCTGCCCAACCACCGCTCCTACCTGGACCCGCTGGTCCTGCGCGCGGCCACGCGCGGGCACCGTTTCCCCGCCAACTACACCCTCGGCGGCAACAACCTCGCGATCTGGCCGCTGTCCAACCTCGGGAAGCGCAGCGGGCTGATCTTCATCCGCCGCTCGAGCCGCGACGACCCGATCTACCCGGCGATGCTGCGGCTGTACCTCGGGTTCCTGCTGCGCCAGCACGCCAACCTGGAGTGGTACTTCGAGGGCGGGCGCACCCGCACCGGCAAGCTGCGACCACCGCGCATGGGCGTGCTGCGCTACCTCGTCGACGCGTTCGAGGCAGGCGGCGACGACTCCGACGACGCCTACCTGGTGCCGGTCTCGATCGTCTACGACCAGCAGCACGAGGTGTCGGCGCTCTCCCGCGAGGAGATGGGCGGCACCAAGGTCCCCGAGAGCCTCACCTGGGCGTACCGGTTCGCCCGGGCCCAGGGGCGACGTCGCGGCCGGGTCCACGTGCGGTTCGGCCCCCCGCTGTCGCTGCGCGAGGCCCTCGCCGACGCGGGGTCACGTGCCGACAGCGCCGACCTCACCGAGGTCGTGCCCCGCGTGGCGTTCGAGGTGGCGCACCGGATCAACGCGGCCACGCCCATCACTCCGGCCGCGCTGGTCACGTTCGGCCTGCTCGACAACGACGGTCGGGCCATGACGCTGGCCGAGACGTTGCGGGTGCTTGAGCCACTGGTCGCCTACGTGCGCCACCGTCAGCTGCCGCTCACCGCCGACGTCGACCTCGGCCGCCCCGAGGGCCTGCGACGCGCACTGGCCACGCTCGTGCGCGAGAACGTGGTCGTCGAGTACGCCGGCGGTCTCGAGCCGGTCTACGCGATCGCCCCCGACCGGCACCACGAGGCCGGTTTCTACCGCAACACCGTGACCCACTACTTCATCAACCGCGCCATCCTCGAGGTCGCGCTGGTGCAGGTGTCCGAGGAGGCGTCGGAGGGCGACGTCGACGTCGTCACCGCCACGTGGCGTCGCGCCCTGGCGCTGCGCGACCTGCTCAAGTACGAGTTCTTCTTCGCGACCAAGGAGGAGTTCGACTCCCAGCTGCGCCGCGAGACCGACATCGTGCGGGCCGGGTGGGCCGGCGAGGACACCGGAGCGAGCGACGTGCTCGAGCGGCTCGCGAAGTCCGACCTCCTCCTCGCGCACCGCGTCATCGGTCCCTTCCTCGAGGCGTACTCGGTGGTGGCCGATCGTCTGGTGACCCGTGAGCCGGCCGCGCCTCTCGACGGCGACGACCTGATCACCGAGAGCCTCGGGTACGCCCACCAACGGTGGCTGCAGCAGGACCTGCACTCGCCGGAGTCGATCTCCAAGGACCTCATGGGCGGCGCGCTCAAGCTGGCGGGCAACCGCGATCTGCTCGGTCCGGGGGGCGACGAGCTGATCGAGGCCCGCCGGCGGTTCGCCGACGAGCTGGCCGCCGCGGTGCGCGCCACGGCCGTCGTCCGGTCCCACGCCCTGGGCAGCTGACGCGTGCACGACATCGACCGGCTGCTGGCGGCCGTCGCCGACGGTCCGCAGGGACCCGAGGTCGGCGCCTTCTTCGACTTCGACGGCACGCTGATCCACGGCTACTCGGCGGTGCTGTACTTCCAGCAGCGTCTGGCCGATCGCTCGGTGAGCCCGCAGGAGCTGCTCGGCACCCTGGTCGAGGTCTTCAACATGCAGCAGCGCGGCCACGACGTGACCAGGCTGGTCGGCGTGGGTCTCGGCGCGCTGCGCGGGATGGCCGTCACCGATCTGGAGGAGATGGGCCAGCAGCTGTTCCGCACCCGGATCTCCGGGCAGCTGTACCCCGACGCCCGCCGGCTCGTGCAGGCCCACCTGCGCGCCGGCCACACGGTGGCGCTGGCGTCGTCGGCCACGCGATTCCAGGCCCAGCCCGCCGCGGAGGACCTGGGCATCGAGCACCTGCTGGTCACCGAGGTCGAGACCGTCGACGGCAAGGTCACCGGGCGCGTCGACGGTCCCATCCTGTGGGGCCCCGGCAAGGCGGCCGCCGTCGAGGCGTTCGCCGAGGAGCGCGGCCTCGATCTGGATCAGTCCTACGCCTACGGCAACGGGGGAGAGGACGTCCTGTACCTGGAAAAGGTCGGTCGTCCCCGTCCGCTCAACGCCGACAGCACCCTGACCCAGGCCGCCGCCGAGCGCGGGTGGCCGGTGCATCGCCTGCACCGCAAGCGCCGGTTGACGCCGATGAACGTCGTCCGCACCGCGGCTTCCTACGCCGGCCTGTTCACCGGGATCGGCACCGGGCTGGGCATGGGGCTGGTCAACCGCGACCGCCGCACGGCGCTGACGGTCGCGGCCGCCGTGAGCTCCGAGCTGGCCCTCGCCGCAGCGGGGGTCTCGCTGGAGGTCGAGGGCCAGGAGAACCTGTGGCGCTCGCGTCCTGCGGTGTTCGTGTTCAATCATCAGAGCCAGTTCGACGTGGTGGTGCTGGCGGCACTGCTGCGGCGCGACTTCACCGGCGTGGCCAAGAAGGAGCTGGCCAAGGACCCCACCTTCGCCGCGATGGGCTGGCTGGCCGACATCGCCTACGTCGATCGCAGTGACAGCGCTGCGGCCCGGGAGGCGCTCGCCCCGGCCCTGGACAGCCTGCGGTCGGGAACGTCGCTGGTGATCGCGCCGGAGGGCACGCGTTCGCCGACCGCACGCCCTCTGCCGTTCAAGAAGGGCGCTTTCCACCTGGCGATGCAGGCAGGCGTGCCGATGGTCCCCGTCGTGATCCGCAACGCCGGAGAGATCATGCCGGCCCGGTCGGTGATCCTGCGTCCCGGAACGGTGCAGGTCCGTGTTCTCCCCCCGATCCCGACCGACGGCTGGACGACCGACGACCTCGACGAGCAGGTGGCCGGTGTGGAGTCGATGTTCACCGACACCCTCGACGACTGGGACCACGCGGCCGGCTGAACGACGGTGACAGGATGGGCGCGTGAGATCGCCCCTCGACCGAGAGATCCTGCGTCTCGCCTGGCCGGCCTTCCTCGCGTTGATCGCGGAGCCGCTGTTCCTGCTCAGTGACGCGGCGATCGTCGGGCGCCTCGGAACCGCACAGCTGGCCGGCCTGGGCATCGCGGCGGTGATCCTGCAGACCGTGGTGGGCCTGTGCGTGTTCCTCGCCTACGGCACCACGGCCGGCGTGGCGCGCCAGCTCGGCGCCGGGAACACCGCGAAGGCGTTGGCGCAGGGGATCGACGGCGTCTGGTTGGCGCTCGGCATCGGGGTGCTCGCGACCGGGGCGGGTCTGCTGGCGCTGGACCCGATGATCGCCGCCTTCGGTGCCTCCGAGGTCGTCAACGGCTACGCGGCCGACTACCTGCGCCTCGCCCTGCTCGGCGTCACGCCCTTGCTGGTCATGCTGGCGGCCACCGGCATCCTGCGTGGGCTGCAGGACACCAAGACACCGCTCGTCGTCGCGATCGGCGGCAACGCCCTGAACGTCGTCCTCAACGTCGTGCTGGTCTTCGGGATCGGAGCCTTCGACGGGATGGGGATCGCCGGTTCGGCGCTCGGCTCGGTGATCGCCCAGGTGCTCAGCGCGGCTGCGCTCCTGTGGGTGGTGGTGCGGGCCGCCCGCGCCGAGGGCGCCTCGCTCGCGCCGGATCTGCCCGGGATCCGAGCCGCTGGACGCGCGGGCATGCCTCTGGTCGTACGCACTCTGACGCTGCGTGCGGCGCTGCTCGTGACGACCTATGCCGTCGTCGCGGGCGCGGCGGATGCGACGAGCCAGACCGTCGATGTCGCCACCCACCAGCTGGCGATGACGATCTGGGGCTTCCTCGCCTTCGTGCTGGACGCCATCGCGATCGCTGCCCAGGCGATCACCGGCCGGTACCTCGGTGCGGGTGACGTCACGGGAACCCGCGAGGTGACGCGACGCATGATCCAGTGGGGCGTGGTGAGTGGTGCCGTGACCGGGGTGCTGCTCGCGGCCACCAGCCCGGTGCTCGGCGCCCTGTTCACCGACGACCCCCGCGTGCAGGATCGCCTCGTACCTGTCCTGATCATCGCCGCGATCGGCCAGCCGCTCGCCGGCGTGGTGTTCGTGCTCGACGGGGTGCTGATCGGCGCCGGAGACGGTCGCTACCTGGCCTGGGCCGGACTGCTGACGCTGGCCGTCTACGCGCCTGCCGCCCTGCTGGCCGCCTCCGTGGCGGGCCTGGTGCTGGTGTGGGTCGCGTTCGCGGGGCTGTTCATGCTGGCGCGCGGCGTGGTGCTGGTGTCCCGTGCCCGCGGTGACGGCTGGATGGTGACCGGCGCGACCTGATTCCCCTCAGGTCTGAACCCTCAGGTCTGGGCCCTCAGGTCTGGGGACGACCCCATGCCTCGAGCCAGCGCAGCCAGACCTCGCTGACCGTCGGATAGGACGGCACGGCATGCCACAGGCGGCTGACCGGTACCTCGCCGACGATCGCGATCGTGGCCGAGTGCAGCAGCTCGGCGACGTCCGGACCCACGAAGGTCGCCCCGAGCAGCACCTCGCGCTCGGCGTCGAACACGGCGCGGGCACGGCCGACGTAGTGGTCCGACGCGGTGGCTGAACCGGCGATGGCGGCGAGATCGTGGTCGAGCACCCTCACCTTGTGGCCGGCCGCGAGTGCGCCCTTCTCGGTGAGCCCGACGGACGCGACCTCCGGGTCGGTGAACGTCACCTGGGGGACGAGGGCGTGGTCGGCGGTCGCCACGTGGGCACCGAACTTCGAGGTGTCGACCTCGCGCCCGTGCGCGCGTGCGGCGATCACGTCGCCGGCCGCGCGAGCCTGGTACTTGCCCTGGTGGGTGAGCAGTGCGCGGTGGTTGACGTCTCCCACGGCGTAGAGCCACTCGACGCCGTCGACCTGCATCGTGTCGTCCACGTCGAGCCAGGCGCCGGCCTCGAGGCCGACTCGCTCCAACCCCAGCTCCTCGGTACGGGGACGGCGGCCGGTCGCCACGAGGACCTGCTCGGCGATCACCTTCGTTCCGCCCTCGATCTCGACGACGACGTTCTTGTCGGTGCGGTGGGCCGAGGCGACGTTCGCCTTGAGCTTCACGGTGACGCCCATGTCCTCGAGGGCCTCGCGGACGAGGTCGCCGGCGAACGGCTCCATCTGCTCCAGCAGCGGTCCACGGCTCAGCAGCGTGACCTTGGTGCCGAACCCGGCGTAGGCGGTGGCCATCTCGCAGCCGACGACGCCGCCGCCCACGATGACCAGACTGGCGGGGACCGCCTGCGCGCTGGTGGCCTCGCGGCTGGTCCAGGGATTCACCTCCGCCAACGGATCGGGCACGGCGGCCGACGAACCGGTGCAGACGACCACGGCGTGACGCGCGCGCAGCACGGTCTCGGCGCCGTCCTCGGCCGTGACGGTGACCTCCTTCTGGCCCGTGAGCCGTCCGTGGCCGCGCACCAGGTCGATGCCGGCACCCTCGAGCCAGCTGACCTGACCGGCGTCGTCCCACCCACTGGTCATGGCATCTCGACGGCGGAGCACGCCGGCCACGTCCAGGTCACCGGTGACCGCCTGCCTGGCGCCGTCCAGGTTCTGGGCGGCGCGGATCGCGGCGCCGCTCCTGAGCAGTCCCTTGCTCGGCATGCAGGCCCAGTACGAGCACTCGCCGCCGACCAGCTCGCTCTCGACGATGACGGTCTCCAGGCCGCCCTGCACGGTGCGGTCGGCGACGTTCTCGCCCACGGCGCCGGCTCCGATGACGATGACGTCGGTCTCGCGGAGGTCCATGTTGCTAACCTAACGGTCGATGCTCATCGATGCCCGGACACTGGAATCAGAGACCGCGCACACGGTTTCCACCCAGGTCTGCGTCATCGGCGGAGGGGTCGCCGGCATCACCATCGCCCTCGAGCTCGCGCGCTCGGGAGTCGACGTCGTGCTGGTCGAGAGCGGCGGGTTCGCCAGTGACGCCCAGACCGACGACCTCTACGAGGGCGACTGCGCCGGGACGGACTACTACCACGGGTTCCACGACCGCAGCCGGTTCCTGGGTGGCGGGAGCAACTGCTGGGGCGGATGGTGCCGGCCGTTGGAGCCCGAGGACTTCGCGACCCGCTCGTGGGTTCCGGACAGTGGTTGGCCGCTGAGCAGCGAGGACCTGCAGCCCTACTACGACCGCGCGCACGTCGTGCTCGGACTGGGCCCGACGACGTACGACACGGACTACTGGCGGTCCCGGATCGACCACCCGCGCGTCCGGCACGCCGACCTCGACGAATCCGTCGTGGGCAGCTCGTACAGCCAGTTCGCGAACATCTTGCGCCTCGGCGAGGAGTACCGGGCCGAGCTCGACCGGCACCCGCGCATCACGGTGCTGCTGCACGCCAACCTGACTCGGATCCACACCGACCAGGCCGGCGGGCACGTCACGGCGGTCGAGACGCGCACGCTCACCGGCAGGCGCGTGGAGGTGAGCGCGCACCAGGTCGTGCTCGCCACGGGCGGCATCGAGAACGCCCGACTGCTGCTGACCGCGGGCGAAAGCCTCGACACCGACCACGACCTGGTCGGCCGCTACTTCATGGACCACCCGCACCGGCTCACGGGCGAGGTCACGCTGCGCCCATCGTTTCGCCGCAACCGCCTCTACGAGATCCGGAGCCAGTTCCGGTCGGACGCGGTGGCGGCGGACGGGGTGTCGGTGGCGGCGGCCCTGGTGGTGGCCGCGAAGGTGCAGGAGCGCGAGGGACTGCTGAACGCCCGTGCCTGGTTCCGGGCGATGTACATCGGCGAGGGGTCACCGACGGTGGAGTCGATGCGAAGGCTGCGCCGGCTGGTCCGACATCGTGACGGCTGGAGCAGGGACCACACCGCAGAGCTGCGCGACGTGCTGCACCACCCCGCTCGGGCCGCGGGATTCGCCGCTGCGAGCGTGCTGCCGCGTCCACCATTGGTGCGTGGCATGCAGCTCGAGGTCATCGTGGAGCCGAACCCGGATCGCACGAGCAGGGTGATGCTGACCGGGGAGCGCGATGCGCTCGGGATGCAGCGGGTCCGCGTCGACTGGAGGCTCGGCGACCAGGTGCGCCACACCTTCGATCGGACGGCCGAGATCCTGGCCACCGAGCTCGGCCGGGCGGGCGTCGCCGACGTCACGACGAATCCGACCTCCACCGGCAGCTGGCGCGACGATGTCGACGGCACCTGGCACCACATGGGCACCACGCGCATGCACACCTCGCCTCGCCTCGGTGTCGTCGACGTCGACAGCCGCGTGCACGGAGTGAGCAACCTGTTCGTGGCCGGAAGCTCGGTCTTCCCGACGGCCGGGGCCAACTTCCCGACGCTCACGCTCACGGCGCTGGCACTGCGCCTCGCCGACCACCTGAAGTCGATGGCACGCTGAGCGCATGCCCGTGACAGCTGTTGCCGTGTTCTGCGGATCCCGGTTCGGCACCGACCCGGCGTACGCCGACCTGGCGCGCCGCACCGGGCGTACCCTCGCCGATCGCGGCATCACGGTCGTCTACGGCGGCGGCCACGTCGGCCTGATGGGTGCGGTGGCCGACGCGGCCATGGCGGCCGGTGGCCGGGTGATCGGGGTGATCCCGCGGCAGCTGCACGAGCGGGAGGTCAGTCACACCGGCATCAGTGAGCTGCACGTCGTGGAGTCGATGCACGAGCGCAAGCTGATGATGGCCGAGCTCAGCGATGCGTTCGTCGCCCTGCCGGGCGGGGTCGGCACGCTGGAGGAGATCACCGAGCAGTGGACCTGGGCGCAGCTGGCGATCCATGCCAAGCCGTGCGCCTTCCTGGACCTGCCCCGGGGCGGCGAGGACGGCGGTGGCTTCTGGGCCCCGATGGCGGCTCTTGTCGACCAGCTGGTCGATCACGGCTTCGTCGCGGCGGACGAGCCGAGCATCCCGGTGTTCGCCGACGATCTCGAGGCCCTGCTGGACACCATGGACGAGCGGGTGTCGACGTCTCCGTTCGATCCGCGTGATCTGGCGTGAACGTCATCCGGGTGGTCGCCGCGCTGATCACCGACCGCGAGGGACGCGTCCTGCTGGTGCGCAAGCGGGGGACGACGATGTTCATGAACCCCGGCGGCAAGCCGGAGGCGGGGGAGTCGCCGGAGCAGGCCCTGTGTCGCGAGCTGGCCGAGGAGGTCGGCCTGCACGTGGACGCGGTCGACCTCGTCCCGCTGGGAACCTACTACGCCGACGCCGCCAACGAGCCCGGCCATCGGGTGGAGGCACAGGTGTTCAGGCTGCGGCTGAGTGCGACCGACCACCGGGTGGGTGCCGAGATCGAGGAGTCGCGCTGGCTCGACCCGCTGGCCACCGGCGACACGCCGCTCGCCCCCTTGGCCGCCGAGCACCTGCTGCCGATGGCATGAGATCGGGCGGGCTCCACCGGGACCGTCCCGACTAGGGCGACCCGCGGTTCTCGCGCAGGAACCTGTCCATGCGGCGGCGGTCGCGCTTGGTGGGTCGACCGGCACCGGGGTCGCGCTGCGCCACCACGGCGGGCCGCTCCTCCTTGGGCAGCGGTGGGGGAGAGTGGTCCTCGAAGCAGGCGGCGGCGACGGTGGCGCCGACGCGCTTGGAGATCAACCGCCTCACCACGTAGACCTTGGGCCCACCGGGTGTCAGCGCCTCGACCGTGTCGCCGATCTTGACGGCGTGCGACGGCTTGACCTTGGTGCCGTTGACCGCGACGTGCCCGGCCTTGCAGGCCGCCGCCGCCATGGATCGGGTCCGATACACGCGCACGGCCCAGGTCCACGCGTCTGCTCGTGCCGACTCGGCCATGGGACGACTCTAGGCTGTCCCCATGACGCCCGAGACCATCGAGATCCGCGGAGACATGATCAGGCTCGGCCAGTTCCTCAAGTTCGCCGGGATCGCCGAGAGCGGTTCCCATGCCGGTTCGATGATCGCCGACGGCGACGTCCTGGTCGACGGCGACGTCGAGACGCGTCGCGGGCGCCAGCTGCACCGGGGTGCCGTGGTCGAGGTCCGGCTCCCCGACAGCGTGATGACGGCGCGCGTGGGCTAGGCGCGGAGGCGCAGCCGTCGATGGAGCACGTAGTCGTGCTCGAGTCGGGCTCCCACCTGGAACCGCTTGGTTCCGACGTTCTCGAACCCGTGCTTGGCGTAGAACCGCTGGGCCCGGACGTTCTCCTCGTTGACGCCCAGCCACATGCTCAGGGCTCCACGTGACTCGGCGGCGCCGAAGGCAGCCAGCATCATCTCGGTCGCGACACCGTGGCCGTGAGCCTCGGGATCGACGTAGAACTTGCTGAGCATCACGGTCGGTCTCAGCGTGACCACGCGCAGCACGTCGGCGTCCTCGGGCTCGCCGGCCACGAGCAGCACGTAGCCGTCGATGGTGCCGTCGGTCTCGTGCACCAGCACGTCGCAGGCCGGATCGGCCAGGTAGGCGTCGAACCGGGCCGCGGAGAGGTTCTGCTCGATGAACTCGGCGAGCGACTCCGGCGCGGCGTCGTCGGGTGCGGCCAGCGGGAACGTCGCGGCGGCCAGGGCGGCGAGTGCTTCGACGTCGGCGTCTGAGGCGGTGCGGATCGACACGATGACACGGTACCGAGCAGCGGTCCATACTGTTTGTCATGACATTTCCTCGGTCCATGCCGGCGCCTCGCACCCTCGATCCGATGGATGCGCCGCCGCTCCGGTGGGGCGTGCTGGGCCCGGGCTGGATCGCCGAACGGTTCGTCTCGGCCCTGCAGAGGCACACCCGACAGTCGGTGACGGTCGTCGGATCACGCGACGAAGGCCGTTCGAGGCAGTTCGCGGACCGGTTCGGCATCGACTCGGCTACCGGGTCCTACGAGGCCACGATCTGCTCCGACGACGTCGACATCATCTACGTCGCCACGCCCCACCCGTGGCACGCCGAGCTCGCGATCGCCGCGATGCAGGCCGGCAAGCACGTGCTGATCGAGAAGCCGATCGCCACCAATGCCGCTGACGCCCGGCGGGTCATGGAGGTCGCACAGGCCACCGGCCGCTACTGCTGCGAGGCGCTCTGGACGATGTTCCAGCCCAAGTGGGATGTCCTGCGCCAGCTGCTCGACGACGGATCCCTCGGCCGCATCCGATCCGTCACGGGCGAGTACGGGGAGCACTTCACCGAGCCGCACCGCAACTTCGAGCCCGGGCTCGCCGGTGGCCCGCTGCTGGACATCGGCATCTACCCGTTGTCGATGATCACCTCGATCGTCGGCGCACCCGAGGAGGTCGCGGCGCTCGGTGTGGCGCACCCGACCGGGGTCAACGGTCAGATGGCAGCGGTGATGCGGCACGCCGACGACGTGATGAGCCAGTTCACCACGTCCCTGCACGGCGAGCTGCGCAACGAGCTGAGGATCGTGGGCACCGAGGGCGTGCTGGTCGTCGAGCCGCTGCACAACAGCCCGGGACCGCTGTCGCTGCGGTCGGCCGACGGATCGATCGAGCTGCGCCACGACGAGCCGGCGAGTGACCACCTCGACGGCTTGCACTACCAGGGCGTCGAGGCCGCGCGGCGCATCAGCGCCGGTGAGACGCAGTCGCCGTGGCGGACGCTGTCCGACTCGGTCGTCACCATGGAGGCCGTCGACACGATCCAGCGGGCGATCGGTGCGGGCGCGTGACGGTCAGCCGTGGAGCACGGTCCTGAACAACCCGCAGGTCTCCTCGACGGCAGCCTGCGCCGCCGCGGAGAAACGACCCATGTCGGCGAACCCGTGGATGAGGCCCGGATAGGTGCGGTGCTGCACCGCGACCCCGGCGTCGGACATCGCCGTGGCGTAGGCGTTGCCCTGATCTCGCAGCGGATCGAACTGCGCGGTCACGACCACGGCCGGTGCCACGCCGGTGACGTCACCGTGCAGGGGCGCGAGCCGTGGGTCGTCCAGTCCCACGCCGCCCAGGTGACCGACGTACTGCTCCATGAAGAACCCGATGGTCGCCAGGTCGAGGAAGTAGTGCTCGGCGTTCTCCGAGATCGACGGGTAGTCGCCGGTGAGGTCGGTGCCGGGGTAGAACAGCAGCTGACCGGCGAGCGGTCGCCCCTCGTCGCGGAACACCTGCGCGACGACCGCGGACAGGTTGCCACCGGCCGAGTCGCCGGCCACACCGAGCGCGTGGGAGCCGCCGAGGTCGGCCAGGTGGTCGGCGACCCACACGGCGGAGGCGATCGCGTCGTCGGCCGCCGCCGGCGCCGGGTGCTCGGGGGCGAGGCGGTAGTCGACAGCCACCACGACCGCGTCGCACAGGTTCGCGATCGTGCGGCACAGCAGGTCGTGGGTGTCGAGGTCGCCGATGACCCAGCCGCCGCCGTGGAAGAACACGATGGTGGGGCGGGTGCCGTCCAGAGCCGGTCGGTACACGCGAGCGTCGAGCGGTCCGGCTGCCCCGTCGACGGTGGTCTCCTCGACGGCCGCCACCTCGGGCACCGCGGACGGGTCGAGCAGGTGGACGGTGAGCGTGCGGAAGGCCTCGCGAGCCTCCGCGGGCGTGCTCTCGGCCATCGGCGTGGCGTCGGCGGCGTCCATGAACGCCAACAGCTCGGCGAGCTGGGGGTCCAGGGCGGCGTCTCGGACGACGGGTTCGGTCATGATGTGCTCCTCAGCCGTTGACGGCCTCGGCGAGGGCGTCGACCGCGTGATCGATCTCGGCACGGGTGATGACCAGCGGGGGAGCGATGCGCAGGGTGCGCTCGTGCGTCTCCTTGCAGAGCACGCCCTGGTCGCGCAGCGACATCGACACCTCTCGGCCCGTGCGCGCGGCGGGGTCGATGTCGACGCCGGCCCAGAGCCCGCGACCGCGCACCGCGGACACGCCCTTGCCGATCAGGCCGTTCAACCGGTCGTGGAGGTGGGCGCCCAGCTCGGTGGAACGCTGCTGGAACTCCCCGGTGCCGAGCAGCTCGACGACCGCCCGTCCGACGGCGCACGCCACCGGATAGCCGCCGAAGGTCGAGCCGTGCTGGCCGGGCTTGAGCACGCCCAGCACGTCGGAGCGGCCGACCACAGCGGAGACGGGGATGATGCCGCCGCCGAGCGCCTTGCCGAGCGTGTACAGATCGGCGCGCACCTCGTCGTGATCGAGCGCGAACAGCGTGCCCGTGCGGGCCAGGCCGGCCTGGATCTCGTCGCTGATCAGCAGCACGTTCTGCTCGTCGCACAGGTCACGGACGCCGGCGAAGAAGCCCTCCGGTGGGACGATGACCCCCGCCTCGCCCTGGATGGGCTCCATGAGGATTGCGGCGGTGTTCGGGCCGACGGCGGCGCGCACGGCGTCGAGGTCGCCGTACGGCACGGTCACGAAGCCGGGCGTGAACGGTCCGTAGTTGTCGTGTGCAGCCGGGTCGTCGGAGAACGACACGATCGTCGTGGTCCGTCCGTGGAAGTTGTTGCTCGCCACGATGATCTCGGCCGAGTCGAACGCCACGCCCTTGACCTCGTAGGCCCACTTGCGGGCGACCTTGATGGCCGACTCGACGGCCTCGGCGCCGGTGTTCATCGTCAGCACCATCTCGGTGCCGGTCAGCGTCGCGAGCTCCTCGCAGAAGGCGCCGAACTGGTCGTTGTGGAACGCGCGCGACGTCAGGGTCAGTCGGTCCAGCTGGTCGTGCGCCGCCTGGATGAGGGCCGGGTGGCGGTGCCCGAAGTTCAGCGCGGAGTAGCCCGAGAGGAAGTCCAGGTAGGTGTTTCCGTCGACGTCGGTGACCGACGCTCCCTCCGCCTCGGCGATCACCACGGGAAGCGGGTGATAGTTGTGCGCGCCCCACTGCTCGTCGCGGGTGATGAAGGAGGTGGTGAGGGCCTGTGCGGTCATGAGCCCACCGTAACTGGATCACCTGATCCCGGATACGATGCCGGGGTGAACCTGCCCGGCGACACCGCACCGGTGGCCGCGCTGAGGCCGAACCGTGGCGCCGTGCGTCACCTGCGGGCCATGGCTGCGGCGTTCGGTTGCGTCGCGAGCGCCTTCGGAGCGCACGTCGTCTCCGGGGGGAGCGCCACACCGCTCGGCGTCTGCGTGGCACTGGTCGTCTCCGGCGCCGTCGCCTGGGCGATCGCCGGTGTTCGCCTGGTGCGGCGCCAGCTGCTCGGGCTGCTCGTGCTCTGCCAGGTCGGTGTGCACGCTGCAGCCATGGCCGGTGAGGGCATGCCGGCGTCGATGGGTCCGACCATGGCGACCACGCACGCGCTCGCCACCGCGCTGACCCTGGTCGTGCTCGTCCGCGGAGAGTCCTTCGTCTGGGCCGTCGCCGACCACCTCGCGCTGCGGCCGCTGCGGCTGCTCCTGCGTCATCTCGCGGTGCCGTCGCTCGGCGCACCGATCGTCTCGATTCCGATGTCTGGGCCGCGGTGGCTGATCGCCGCGCGCGGCACCCCGGTCAGGGGACCACCGACGGAGCCTGCCTCCGTCATCATGTCTCACTGACCACCAGAACAGGAACCACTCACATGTCTCGCACCATCCGGCGGCTCTCTGCTGCCCTCCTCGCGACGGGGCTCGTCGCCATCGCCGCACCCGCCTCGGCGCACGTCCACGTCGACAGCTCGGACGCCACCCAGGGCGGATTCGGCGTCGCCACGTTCCGCGTGCCGAACGAGTCCGACACCGCCGCCACCACCAAGCTGACCGTCGACCTGCCCTCGGACGCTCCCTTCGCGTTCGTCTCGGCCGAGGCGAAGCCCGGGTGGACGGTGTCCACCACCACCAAGAAGCTCGACCAGCCGGTCAAGAACGGCGACTTCGAGGTCTCCGAGGTGACCACGGCCATCACCTGGACCGCCACGGGCGACGGCATCGCCCCGGGCGAGTACGACACGTTCGGGATCTCGGCCGGACCGTTCCCGGCCACGGACACCCTCGTGCTCCCCGCCACGCAGACCTACGACGACGGCGAGGTCGTCGCCTGGGACGAGGAGCAGAAGGGGGACACGGAGCCGGAGCACCCGGCACCGACCCTCGCGCTGGCCGCCGCGGACGCCTCGGCAGGACACCACGGGGACGACGCCGCGACCAGCGACGACATCGAGGCTGCCTCCGCGTCGACGGACGGGTCGTCGAACGACGTCGCCCTGATCGTCGCGATCGCCGCCGCCGTGGTCGCCGCTGCAGCACTGGTCGTGTCGGTGCGTCAGAATCGTGCGCGTGCGTAGATTCCTTGCTGCCGCCGTCCTCGGACTGGTGGCCGTCATCCTCGGGGCCGGACCGGCCAGTGCCCACGCGGGCCTGGTCGGTACCGACCCCGAGGACGGGGCGCGCCTGCAGACGCTGCCGTCCCAGGTGACGTTCACCTTCAACGAGAACGTCGGCAACGCCTTCATCGCGGTCACGGCGCCGGACGGAACGAAGGTCGAGACCTCGTCGGTGCAGGCGGTGGACCGCACCGCGTCGACCACCCTGACCGATCCCGGCCAGCGCGGCACCTACACCGCGGCCTACCGGGTGGTCTCGGCCGACGGCCACCCAGTCTCGGGCTCCATCAGCTTCGAGGTCCTGACCGGCCAGCCGGTCACCCAGGTCGCGGTGAAGCCGATGAAGCAGAGCTTCTTCGACCGACACCTGGGCCACCTGGTGTGGGGCGGGGCGGCCGGGCTCGCCGCGGTCGCACTGATCGTGCTGCCGTTGAGGAGACGCGATGACGCGCACGACGCGTGACGCGATCACCGCGTTCGCGGTGGCCGTCCTGTCAGTGGTCGCGTTCCTGCAGATCGGTGGCGGAGCCCCCCAGGCCGCGCCGCCCGGCATCCCGGACCCCGGCCGGTTCGTCGGGTGGGCGCTGCCGGTGGTCAAGGTGGTCAGCGACGGGTCGGCCGTGCTCACCATCGGGCTGCTGCTGCTGGCGGTCTTCCTGCTGGTCTCCCAGGGCCCCGAGGTGGAGGGACTGTCGGTGCAGGCGGTCCACCTCGCGTCCCGGTGGGCGTGGACGTGGGCCGGCGCGAGCGTGCTGCTCTACGTCTTCACGGTGTGCGACATCTTCGCCGCCCGGCTGTCGCAGCTGACGCCGAATCTGGTGTGGTCGTTGTTCATCGACTCCTCGACCGGGCAGGCGATCGTCCTGCAGGCGTTCGGCGCGGCGGTCGTCGCCGTCGCGTCTCGCTGGACGGTGTCGGTCCGCGCCCTCGCCATCGTGCTCGGGCTCGCCGTGGCCACGACCACACCCATCACCCTGACCGGCCACGCCGCCTCGGCGGGCTCGCACACCCTCGCGACCACCAGCCTGATGCTGCACGTCGTCGGCGTGACCCTGTGGGTCGGCGGACTCGCTGCGCTGGGCTGGGTGGCCCTGCGAGGTTCCAAGCGCCTCGGTGCCGGCATCGAGCGCTTCTCGCAGGTGGCGCTGTGGGCGTACGCCATCGTGGGCGTGTCCGGAGTCGTCAACGCCTCGGTGCGGGTCACCAGCCTGAGGGACCTGTTCGGCTCGCACTACGGGGCCCTGATCCTGGCGAAGACCGCGGCACTGCTCGTGCTCGGCGCGTTCGGGTGGTCGCAGCGCCGTCGCATCGTGGCAGCCGGCGGCGGATTCATCCGGCTGGCCACCACCGAGTTGTTCGTCATGGCCGGCACGATCGGGCTCGGCGTGGCCCTGTCACGCACCCCCACCCCGCTCGGCGAGGACGTGCTGACCACGCCGGCCGAGGAGCTGCTGGGCGGGCCGATGCCTGCGTCGCCGTCGGTCACGCACCTGCTGTTCGGCTGGAGCGCCAGCGGCACCGGACTGGCGATCGTCGCCCTGGGTCTGGCGTTCTACCTGCAGGGAGTGTGGGTGATGCACCGCCGCGGTGACGCGTGGCCGGTCGGTCGCACCGTCTCGTGGGTCACCGGCATGGTCGTCATCGCCTGGTCGACGTTCGGTGGGCTGGGCGAGTACTCGCACGCGTTGTTCAGCGCGCACATGGGCTCGCACATGCTGCTGTCGATGGTCGCGCCGATCCTGCTGGTGCTGGCGGCGCCGGTGACGCTGGCCCTGCGCACCCTGCCCGGTCCGCGCCAGCCGGGGGAGGTGTCGCCGCGCGGGCTGCTGCTGTCGTTCCTGCACTCGCGCTTCTCGCGGTTCGTCACGCATCCGCTGGTCGGTCCGGTGCTGTTCACCGGCAGCCTCTACGCGCTGTACTTCACGCCCGCGTTCAACGCCCTGATGGCCAACCACTCCGGGCACGCGCTGATGAACATCCACTTCATCACCGTCGGCCTGCTGTACTACTACGTGCTCGTGGGCATCGACCCCGCTCCGCGGGCGTTCCAGCCGATCGTGCGGTTCGGTCTGCTGCTGGTGACCATCCCGTTCCACGCGTTCTTCGCCATCGCCGTCATGTCGTCCAAGACGGTCATCGCCGGCAGCTACTACCGCGACATCGACCGGCCGTTCCGCACCGACCTGCTGGCCGACCAGTACCTCGGCGGCGGCATCGCCTGGGCGATGGGCGAGGTTCCCCTGGTCCTGGTGATGATCGCGATCTTCGTGCAGTGGTTCCGCTCCGACGCCCGTGAGGCGAAGCGCTACGACCGCAGTGCCGAGCGCGACGACGACGCTGCCCTCGAGGCCTACAACGCCCGGCTGCAGGACCTCGCCGCACACGGTAAGAGACGCGACCCCTAGGACCCCAGAACCAAATTTTGCGGGCCCAAGCACCGTTTCGATGGACGAAAACCGTGCCTGAGCCCGCAAAATTCGGGACGTGCGAAGGGGGTCAGGTCAGAAGATGACCTGGCCGCCGCTGGTGGCGGCGGTGAAGCGCTCCTGGGCGTCGGCCCAGTTGGCGATGTTCCAGAACGCCTTGACGTAGTCGCCCTTGACGTTGAGGTAGTCGAGGTAGAAGGCGTGCTCCCACATGTCCAGCTGCGAGATCGGGATCAGCGTGGCCGGGATGTTGCTCTGCTGGTCGTACAGCTGCACGATGACCAGCTTCTGGCCGAGCGTGTCCCACGCGGTGATGGCCCAGCCGGAGCCCTGGATGCCGAGCGCCGTGGCCTCGAACTGTGCGCGGTAGGCGTCGAACGAGCCGAAGTTGTCGTCGATAGCGGCCTGGAGCTCGCCGGTGGGCTTGTCGCCGCCCTCGGGGGAGAGGTTCTTCCAGAAGATCGAGTGGTTGATGTGTCCGCCGAGGTTGAACGCGAGGTTCTTCTCCAGCAGGTTGATCGTGTCGTACGAACCACCGGCGCGGGCCTCGTCGAGCTTCTCCAGCGCGGTGTTGAGTCCGTTGACGTAGTTCTGGTGGTGCTTGGTGTGGTGCAGCTCCATGATCTTTCCGGAGATGTGCGGATCGAGCGCACCGTAGTCGTAGGAAAGTTCGGGCAGGGTGTAGTCAGCCACGCGTCCTCCTCGGGACTCGGGGCACCGCGTGCCCCGGAAGATGTTCTGTTGTCGTCTGGTTCAACGCCCATCCTGCCAGCCTTGTTCCGTGGTGCAAGAGACGGACGGCGGCATGTCCTAGGCTGTCGTTGATCTGACCGCGGCGAGTCTGGAGGTGAACCGTGGCGTCTGAGCGTGTGCTCACGGTTCCGAACGCGCTGAGCTTCGTGCGACTTCTGCTCGTACCGGTGTTCCTGTGGCTGGTGCTCGGCCCGGAGTGGGACGAGCTGGCACTGGTGGTGCTGATGGTGTCGGGGATCACCGACTACCTCGACGGCAAGCTGGCCCGCAGCCTGAACCAGACCTCCAAGCTCGGTGCCATCCTCGACCCGGTCGCCGACCGGTTCTACATCCTGGCCGTCGTCGTCGGCCTCGGCGTCCGCGACATCATCCCGTGGTGGCTGGCCATCATCCTGCCGCTGCGCGACGTCTTCTTGTTCTCGCTCGTGCCGTTCCTGCGCACGCGCGGCTACTCGTCGCTCCCGGTGCACTTCCTCGGCAAGGCCGCCACCGCCAGCTTGTTGTACGCGTTCCCGCTGCTCCTGCTCGGCGATGCACCCGGAACCGTGGCTGACCTCGCGAACGTCTTCGGCTGGGCGTTCACGGCGTGGGGCGTGAGCCTGTACTGGTGGGGCGGTGTCCTCTACGCGTTCCAGGTCAGACGACTCATGACCACCACCGAACGAGTACGCGCATGAGCGAGGGACTGCTCGAGCAGATCGCCGACACGGCGCTCGACGACGACTACTACGTGGTGCGGGCGGGGGAGCAGGAGCCGTCGCGCTCCTTCAACACCACGCTGACGGCCGCTGCGCTCGGCGTGTTCGCGCTGCTCGTCACCATCACGGCGGTCCAGACCGCCACCAACCGCCCCGCCACCGAGCGCGAGCAGCGAGCGCTGGCCCAGGACGTGTCGGTCCGCCGCGCCGTCGGGGTGGAGCGACGCGACACGTTGGCGAGCCTGCGCGACCAGGTCCGTGATCTGTCTGCCGCTTCCGGGACGTCCGACCCGGCTGCGGACGCTCTGCGCACCAGCACGGCGTCGGTGGCCGTCCGCGGCCCCGGCATCCGCGTGACCATCGATCCGGCGGCCGACGACGGCGGTCGCGGCGACGTGTCGGACTCGGACCTGCAGGTGCTCGTGAACGCCCTGTGGTACTTCGGTGCCGAGGCGATCTCGGTCAACGGGCAGCGGATCGGCACCCTCACCTCCATCCGCACCGCCGGGCAGGCGGTCACCGTCAACCTGGTCTCGATCGCCCCGCCGTACGTGATCCGCGCGATCGGTGACATCGCGACCCTGCGTGACCGCCTCGACGAGAGCCGGCTCGGCCGTGACTGGCGAGCGCGTGCCGCCGACACGGGCCTCGACTACGCCGTCGCCACCACGTCGAACCAGCGGCTCGGCGCGGTGGCCGACAACCGGCAGCAGATCGTCCACGCCACCCCGATCGAGGCTGCGTCATGATCCCGGTCATCGGAGTCGTCGTCGGCGTGACCATCGGCCTGCTGCTGCAGCCGACCGTCCCCGTCGCCCTGCAGCCGTACCTCCCGATCGCGGTCATCGCAGCCCTCGACGCGGTGGTGGGAGCACTCCGGGCGCTCGGGGAGCGGCGGTTCAACGATCGCGTGTTCGTGGTCTCCTTCATCTCCAACGTGCTGATCGCCGCCTTCATGGTGTTCCTCGGCGATCAGCTCGGTGTGGGGTCGCAGCTGTCGACCGGCGTGGTCGTGGTGCTGGGCATCCGGATCTTCGCGAACGCAGCTGCGATCCGCCGCAGGATCTTCCGTGCGTGATCACCGGCGCTGGTCGCAGGCGCTCGTCGCGGTCCTGATCGGTGTCCTGGCGCTGGCCATCACCGTGCAGGTGCGCGACAGGCCGGCGGACGACTACCAGAACGCACGCAGCGAGGACCTCGTGGAGCTGCTGAAGTCGCTCGACGCGTCCAACCAGCGGCTCGACGGTCAGATCGACGACCTCACCGCCACGCGCAACGACCTGCTGAACTCGTCGAAGCGGTCCGAGGCGGCGCAGCAGCAGGCGCGCGACCGCGCCGACGCCCTGGCCATCCTGGCCGGAACCGTCCCGGCCACCGGTCCGGGAGTGGTCGTGACCGTGTCGGATCCCGACGGCGGGGTCGATGCCGGGGCGCTCCTCGACGCGGTCGAGGAGCTGCGCAACTCCGGTGCGGAGGCGATCGCGATCAACGGCACGGTCCGTGTCGTGGGCCAGACCTACTTCATCGACACCGACGGGTCCATCCGCATCGGCGGACGCGACGTGAAGCCCCCGTACGTCATCGAGGCGATCGGCGACACCAGCACGATGGCCACCGCCACCCAGATCCTCGGCGGACTCGTCGACACGATCGAGCGGCGCGGGGGAGAGGTGGCGGTGACGCGCAAGAGCCTCATCACGATCACCGCCCTCGCCGACGTGCGGTCGCCGGAGTACGCTCGTCCCGATTCCTGAGCCCGACCAGTCGAGGAGACCCGGTGATCCCTGAGGATCTGCACTACAGCGAAGAGCACGAGTGGGTGCGCGTGGACGACGAGGTCGTCGTGGTCGGCATCACCGACTATGCGCAGGAGGCCCTCGGCGACATCGTCTACGTGGAGCTGCCGGGCGTGGGCGACTCGGTCGAGGCGGGTGCGGTCATCGGTGAGCTCGAGTCGACCAAGTCCGTCAGCGACGTGTTCTCGCCCATCAGTGGCGAGGTCATCGCCCGCAACGAGGCACTCGACAACTCGCCGGAGGTCATCAACTCCGACCCGTACGGCGAGGGGTGGCTGATCAAGCTCCGTCCGACCGATGACGATCCGACAGGGCCGTTGATGGCAGCCGAGGCGTACACCGCTCTGACGGCGTCCGGATCCTGACCCGCGCCCTCATCGGAGCGCACCTCTCGATGCTAGGTTTGGGGTCGAACCGGGAGCACCGTTCGAGCCGAGTGACGAGCAGGAGTTGAGAGCCATGTCGGACAGCTGGTCGGCCGGCGGGGTCGAGCACACCGGGCACATCCCGGCACTCGATGCCGACACCGAGGAGATGTCGTCCTCCGACGTCTCCGCGGTCGAGAACCTGCCCGCCGGAAGTGCCATGCTGCTGGTGCAGCGTGGTCCCGACGCCGGGGCCCGCTTCCTGCTCGACATGGACGCCGTCACCGTCGGACGCCATCCGTCCAGTGACATCTTCCTGGACGACATCAGCGTGTCGCGCCGTCACGCCACGTTCAACCGCAGCGAGGCCGGATACGCCGTCACGGACCTGGGGAGCCTCAACGGCACCTACGTGAACCGCGACCGCATCGACGGCGAGGTCACCCTCTCCGGAGGCGACGAGGTCCAGATCGGCAAGTACAGGTTGATCTACTTCGCCGGCGCCACGCAGGACGCCGCCGGCTCGGCCCAGGGACCGGCATGACCCAGCCGGTGCCCGAGCTCTCCAGGCTCGGCATCGGCAAGGTTCTCGAGGAGCTCCGCCCGGAGTTCCCCGACCTGTCGATCACCAAGATCCGCTATCTGGAGCGCGAAGGGTTGCTCGAGCCCGAGCGCACCCCGTCGGGATATCGCAAGTTCTCGTACGCCGACGTCGAGCGCCTCCGGTTCATCCTGCGTCAGCAGCGTGATCGGTTCTGGCCGCTGAACCACATTCGCCAGGTCCTCGACGACATGGACAACGGCCGCGTTCCCGACACCGAGGTGCCCGGCGTCCGCGTGCCGGAGCTGGCGTTGGCCGGAGACGACCTCCCCACGGCGCAGACCTTCATGGCTCCTCGCAGCCAGCTGCGGCTGACGCGCGAGGACCTGCTGAGCACCGCGGAGATCTCCGACGAGACGCTGTCCGCGATCGAGGAGTTCGGACTCATCACGCGGCGCAGCGCCTCGGCCTACTTCGACGGCGACGACCTGCACGTCGCGTCCCTGGTCGGCCGGTTCGCCACCCTCGGCCTCGAACCACGGCACCTGCGCATGTTCGTCGCCGCCGCCGACCGTGAGGCTGCACTGTTCGACCAGGTGGTCACGCCGCGGACGAGGTCGCAGGACCGCGAGGCCAGCGAGCAGGCCGTCGCCTCGCTCGCGTCGCTGTCGGTGGCCCTGCACACCGTGCTGGTCCGGCGCCACCTGCGGAGCTGACGTGCGCGAGGTCGAGGTCGTCGGGGTCCGCGTCGAGCGGCCCTCCAACCAGCCCTTGGTGCTGCTGCGCGAGACCGTGGGGAATCGCTACCTGCCGATCTGGATCGGTGCGGTCGAGGCATCGGCCATCGCCTACGCCCAGCAGGGTTCCGCCACGCCGCGGCCGCTGACGCACGAGCTGATGGAGCGGATCGTCGACGCGTTGGGCGACGCCCTGGACGAGGTGCGGATCACCGAGGTCAACGACGGTGTGTTCCACGCACTGCTGCGATTCGCGTCCGGGGCGGAGGTCGACGCACGTCCCTCGGACTCGATCGCGCTCGCACTGCGGTCGGGGGCCCGCATCGTGTGCACCGAGGACGTGCTGGACGCCGCCGGCATCGAGGCCAGCCGCGACGAGAACGAGGAGATCGAGAAGTTCCGCGAGTTCCTCGACCACGTGGCTCCCGAGGACTTCGAGACCGACTGAGACGCGCAGTCTTTGCCTCGCGACACGCCTGCGGTCGTTGACCCGGGTAACTCTCACCCTTACCGTGAGACTACTGCCCGATGCACACCGATGTAGTTTCGTCGCGGTAGTCTTCCCCCACGACAGTCTGGAAGGCCAGTCATGAACGAGTTGCCTGATTCATCCGTTGACACGACGGATGCCGTCGCCCAAGCAGGCGACCAGGGCCTGTTGTTCAACGACGACGTGTCGCCGCTGTCGGAGAACGCCGGCTACCGCGGACCCACGGCCTGCGCCGCTGCCGGGATCACCTACCGGCAGCTCGACTACTGGGCCCGCACGCAGCTCGTGGAGCCCACCGTGCGCTCGGCCACCGGGTCCGGCACGCAGCGTCTGTACTCCTTCAAGGACATCCTGCTGCTCAAGATCATCAAGCGTCTGCTCGACGCCGGTGTCTCGCTGCAGCAGATCCGCATCGCCATCGACCACCTGCGCGTCCGCGGCACCGACGACCTGACCCAGGTCACGTTGATGAGCGACGGCGCCAGCGTGTACGAGTGCCGCTCCGCCGACGAGGTCATCGACCTCCTCCAGGGTGGCCAAGGCGTCTTCGGCATCGCCGTCGGCGGTGTCTGGAAGGAGATCGAGGGCTCGCTGCACGAGCTCCCGAGCGAGCGCACGGCCTCGGACACCGAGTCCGACGCCACCGACGAGCTCGCGGCTCGTCGTCGCGCGCGCGCCGCTGGCGCGTGACGCTCCCGCGGTTGCTAGGCTGATCGCGCTGTCGACCACGCGTGGGAGAGCTCGCTTCCCAGCGGCGCCGAAGGGGCAATTCCTCCCCGGAACCTCTCAGGCACCAGGACCACGCGACCGAGGCAATTCTGGAGCGGCCCGCACGGCGTGACAGAAGGGGAGGGACACCGCCCGTCGTCGACCCCGGGAGTCCCCTCCATGAGCACCAGCGCCATGAGCAGCAGCGGCACGTCCGATCGTTTCGTCGACCGCCACATCGGCCCGACGCCCTCCGACCAGAGGCAGATGCTGCGCACGGTCGGCTTCGACTCCCTCGACGCGCTGATGCAGGCGGCCGTCCCGTCCGGCATCCGCAGCAGCGAGGCGTTGGGGCTTCCTGAGGCGCGGACCGAGACCGAGGTCCTGTCGACGCTGCGCGAGCTTGCTGCCCGCAACAACCCCGGCATCTCGATGATCGGACTCGGCTACCACCCCACGATCACCCCGGCGGTCATCCGACGCAACGTCCTGGAGGATCCCTCCTGGTACACCGCCTACACGCCGTACCAGCCGGAGATCTCGCAGGGCCGCCTCGAGGCGCTGCTGAACTTCCAGACGGTCATCGCGGACCTGACCGGCCTGCCGACGTCCAACTCCTCGCTGCTCGACGAGGGCACCGCCGTCGCGGAGGCCATGACGCTGATCCGGCGCGCGACCCGCGGCAAGGACGACCTGCCGATCCTCATCGACGCAGGCCTGCATCCGCAGACGCTGGCCGTGACGCACACGCGTGCCGACGCGCTCGGCATCGAGCTGGTCGAGGTCGACTTCACCGCCGGCGTCCCCGACATCCAGCTCGCCGGCGTCATCGTGGCCTACCCACGGTCGGACGGTCAGATCGGCGACCCACGTGCCGCGATCGAGGCGGCACACGCCCAGGACGGACTGGCCGTGGTGGTCTCCGACCCGCTCGCGCTGGTGCTCATGACGTCGCCGGGCTCGATGGGCGCAGACGTCGTCGTCGGCTCGACCCAGCGCTTCGGCGTCCCGATGTTCTACGGCGGCCCGCATGCGGGCTTCATGGCCGTGCGTGCCGGTCTGGAGCGACACCTGCCCGGCCGTCTGGTCGGCGTCTCGGTCGACTCCGCCGGCCGACCCGCGTACCGTCTCGCGCTGCAGACGCGTGAGCAGCACATCCGCCGCGAGAAGGCCACGTCCAACATCTGCACCGCCCAGGTCCTGTTGGCCGTCGCAGCGTCGATGTACGCGGTCTACCACGGCCCTGACGGGCTGCGTGCCATCGCGCAGCGGGTCAACGACCAGGCGTCGATGCTGGCGGCGGGACTGCGCGACGGTGGTGTCGACGTCCCCGAGGCAGGGTTCTTCGACACCTTCGTGGCCACGGTGCCCGGCCGGGCGGCCGAGGTCGTCGCCGCCGCACGTGCTGCGGACGTCCATCTGCTGCTGGTGGACCCCGACCACGTCGGGGTCTCGACCAACGAGGCGACCACGGCCGAGCACCTGCAGGCCGTGTGGAGCGCCTTCGGCGTCCCGCATCCGGAGCATCCCGCGTCGCGGGCCACGATGCCCGAGCTGCGCGACGACGCGATCCTGACCCATCCGGTCTTCCACGAGCATCGCAGCGAGACCCAGATGCTGCGCTACCTCAAGAAGCTCAGCGACCGTGACTACGCCCTCGATCGAGGCATGATCCCGCTGGGGTCGTGCACGATGAAGCTCAACGCCACCGCGGAGATGGAGCCGATCAGCTACCCGGGCTTCGCCGACCTGCACCCGTTCCTCCCCGCCGAGGACGCGACGGGGATGATCGAGCTGGTCGACACCCTCGAGCAGTGGCTGGCCGAGGTGACCGGCTACGCCGCGGTCTCCATCCAGCCGAACGCCGGTTCGCAGGGCGAGCTCGCCGGACTCCTGGCCATCCGGGCGTACCACCGCAGCCGGGCCGACGAGGCCCGCGACGTGTGCCTCATCCCGGCGTCTGCGCACGGCACCAATGCCGCGTCGGCCGTCATGGCCGGCATGCGCGTGGTCATCGTCAAGTCCAGCGAGCGCGGCGAGGTCGACCTCGAGGACCTCCGCGCACAGTGCGAGGCGCACGCCGACGATCTCGCGGCCATCATGGTCACCTACCCGTCCACGCACGGTGTCTACGAGCACGGGATCACCGAGCTGTGCGACATCGTGCACGCCCACGGGGGACAGGTCTACGTCGACGGCGCGAATCTCAACGCGCTGCTCGGTCATGCCGCCCCCGGCGAGTTCGGCGGCGACGTGTCGCACCTGAACCTGCACAAGACCTTCTGCATCCCGCACGGCGGTGGTGGGCCCGGCGTCGGTCCCGTGGCGGTGGCCGAGCACCTCGCGCCGTTCCTGCCCAGCCACCCGATGCACCCCGTCGCGGCCAGGCGTGACGGCATCGGCGCGATCAGTGCCGCCCCGTACGGATCGGCCGGCATCCTGCCGATCCCGTACGCGTACATCGCCATGATGGGCGCCCAGGGCCTCACCGACGCCACCTCCGTGGCGGTGCTGTCGGCCAACTACATCGCCAAGCGGGTCTCAGGCGCCTTCCCGGTGCTCTACACCGGCGACCACGACCTGGTCGCGCACGAGTGCATCCTGGACGTCCGCCCGCTCACCAAGGCGTCGGGAGTCACCATCGACGACGTCGCCAAGCGCCTGATCGACTACGGCTTCCACGCCCCGACGATGAGCTTCCCGGTGGCCGGCACGCTGATGGTCGAGCCGACCGAGTCCGAGGACCTGGCCGAGCTCGACCGGTTCTGCGAGGCCATGCTGGCCATCCGTGCCGAGATCGACCAGGTGGCCGACGGCACGTTCGACGCCGAGGACCACCCGTTGCGGAACGCCCCGCACACGACGCGTGAGCTGCTCGACTGGTCCCACCCGTACGACGTCGCCACGGGCGTGTTCCCTGCCGGGAGCACCGACGACAAGTACTGGCCCCCGGTGGGACGCATCGACCAGGCGTACGGCGATCGCAACCTCGCGTGCTCGTGCCCCCCGATCGAGGCGTTCGCCGAGTAGCCGGGAACCCGGGCACGGGGCAGGGTCGGGCGGTCAGGTGTCGTGCTGCGACGCGCCGGGGAGTGCGTTCCACCACGCGGTGATGCGGTCGACGACGACGTCGGGGTGCTTGACCCACGCGATGTGGTCGGTCGTGCCCCCGTCGGGGACGTCGGTCTTCCGGTAGGTCCAGCGCGTCGTGGTGGCCGGATCGAGGAAGCGACGGACGAACTCGTCGTTGGCGGCGCTCACGGCGAGCGCATCGGCCTGCAGCTTGACGACCAACGAGGGCGTCGAGATCGGGTGCGGCACCTCGAACGGGGGCTGACCGGTGCGCACGAATCGCGCCCACTGTCGCATCAGGGTGCTGGCGCCCGGGGCGCCGAAGAACGGCTTGGGCAGGAAGCCGAACAGGCGGGTCGCGATCGGCACGCTGAGCCCCATGAAGAGCACCGGAAGTCCGCCGTACGGGTACTCCTTGTAGTGCGGCACGCCGCCGCCCACGGCGACGAACCCGTCGCTGGGGGAGCGGTGCAGCTCGTGCATGGCACCGAGCTGGGCACCGAGGCTGTGCCCGAGCAGGACCACGGGCCGATCGGGCCGGGCAGCACGGGCTCGGGAGACGACGTCGGCGATCGCGTCGACCTCGGTGTCGTAGCTCCAGTCGTGGGCCCGCGAAGCGGCCGGTTCGCCGCGCTCGAACCCGCGGGTGGGCATCACGTGCGCCTCCCAGCCGCGCGCGTCGAAGGCCTCGACGAGCGGTCGGTAGTACCCGGACGGCACGGCCATGGCGGCGGAGATGACGACGAGCGGTGCGGTCACGCCGATCATGATGTCAGTCACTACGATGTTCGCCATGACGGGGCAGGCTTCTCGCGGAGCGGTGGTGCGCGACTGGTTGTCTCGTCGCTCGATCCGACAGGTCGTCCTCGGGGCCGGCGTCGTGGTGCTCCTGGTGTCAGGACTGTTCGGAGGACTCGAGCGCGCAGAGCCCGAGCCCCGCACGACCTTGGTGGCGAACGAGGAGCATCTGGCCGAACCGTTCGAGATGACCATCCGACGCGTCGTCTGGGCAGACGATCTGGGGGAGGGGTTCGAGCCCAGCAAGGTCGGACGGTTCCTCGTGGTGTTCGCCGACCTGCGCACCGACCAGGACCTCACGGTCGGCTCGTTCGTGGTGCGCGATGCCCTGCGACTGCGAGGCGTCGACGGTCTGGCGGCCGGTGAGTACGACACGGCGCTGGTGGCGAGCGCCGACGCCGAGCCGCGCGTCGTGGTGGCCACCGACCGTGTCGCGCTCGGCGAGGTCGGCCCGGGGCTCACCTACGAGGTCGCGTTCATCTGGGAGCAGGACGCCGCTCAACCCGTTCCCGACGAGGTCGAGCTGGAGTCGTTCACGCACGGATTCCGGCGCAGCTCGCTGGACGACCAGGAGGACTGGTTTGACCGCAGTCCCGATGCCGTCGGCACCTTCGCCGTCGAACCGTTGAGGGCGTCATGAGGTCACGGTTCGGCGTCGGTGCCCTGGTCGTGGCCGCTCTCGCCGTGGGGCAGTTCCTCAACGACACCCTGCCGGACGGCAAGGACGGCAGTCGCCTCTTCGAGCGCAACGGCGTGGTCGGACAGACCATCGCGATGCGGACCGGCGATCTCACCGTCACGAAGGTCGACGGCGCCACCTCGATCCTGCGTGAGCTGGGCTCCAGCATCCGCAGCCCCGGTGTGGTGCTGGTGGTCCACTTCGACTTCGTCCCGCGCGGCGAGGCATCGGGGATCTCCTACGGCCGGTTGGTCGACCGCTCCGGACGGACCACGATCTTCTCGGGGTTCGGGCAGCGCAACGACGTCGACTGCCCCCGAGCCCCGGTGGGTCTGACATCGTCGTGCACCGCGATCGTGGAGGTGGACCCGAAGACGCTGGCGGGCGCGACGCTCGGACTCTCCCCGGACTCCCTGGACCCTCGACACGACGACATCGCCGTCATCGACCTCGGCATCACGGCCGATGACGTCGCGCAGTGGAAGACCGTCGAGGAGCTGCCGGTTGCGTCCTACTCGCTGGGGGGACGATGAGCGGCCGGGGCACCTGGTGGCGCCGGCAGCGGATCGCCCTGCTCGTCCTGCCGGTCGTGCTCGTCGGGGCCCTGGCGGCCAGTGGCATGTACGTCGACGAGTACTGGTGGAAACGCGGCTTCCACGACGCAGCGCCGGCGGCTGCCGACGGATCCGTCACGATCTCCGACGAGTACGACGACGGCCGGTTGCGCTATCCGATTCGCGCCACCGTGCGGCTCGAGAGTGCTGAGCAGGTCACCGAGCTGCCGGGAGCGTACAAGCCTGCCGAGCTGCCCGACGGAGCTGCGCTGTGGGAGGTCCGTCTGGGCTGGGACGCGGATCCGGACATCTCGTTGTTCGGCTGCCAGGTCGCCCTGTTCGATCGGGACGGATCACGCTACGACGCCGGGACGCTGAGCTTCGACCCGGGAGCGCCGACCCCGACCTACGACTGCGTGCCCGACGAGACCCCCGGACCCCAGCCGAAGCCCGGCAGCGAGGCTGCGCCGCAGGTCAGCCCCGGCGAGGCTCCGCGCCCGCGTCGCTACTCGACCCGCGTCTACGTGCTGACGGCGGCCGACGCCGAACCGACGTCCGTGCGGGTGTGGTGGTTCCTGCCGCGCTACGCCGAGCTGCCGCTGACCTGAGCCGGTGCGCCCGCCCGGTCGCGATGACGGACGACTCGATCGATCGCCGCAGCGAGCAGGCCCACGAGGACCACGGTGTAGACGCCGTCGCGCAGCAGGTCGACGTAGGCGCCGAAGGCGATGGCGGTGTCGCGACCGGTGGGGCCGACCACCAGACGCCACAGCTCGACGGTCAGGGAGCCGGCCTGGCGAGCGACCACGAAGACGATGCAGAACAGCAGCATCGGCAGCAGCCCGCCGACCGCGAGCAGTCGCAGCCCGTTCGCCAGGCCCGAGAAGCGCCCCCGGAGGTCTGCCGTGGCCTCGGACCCCACGCGTCGAACCACCGGGGGGACGCGCTGGACGGTTGCGTGCACCCGTGAGGAGGGACGCTTGGGCTTCGGTGGTGCCTCGATCTTCTGACCGAGGGCGACGGCGCCGACGGTGAGCCAGGCGATCGGGATCAGCACCACGGCGTTGGCGTCGGTGAGCAGCGTCCCGAGCCACGTCGCGACTGCGTCGACCGGTGTGGCCAGCGGTCCGATCACACCGAGCAGCGCGGACCACCGGTCGTCGACCCAGTCCACGAAGCGTCGATCTCGCACCCACTGCCACGCGATGTCCTGGTAGCGGGTCAGCTGGCTCGCCAGCAGGAACAGCCACAGGACCTCCACGTAGGCCGCCACGATCCCGAAACCGACGTTCTTCGATGGCAGGTCGAACCGACTGATGAGGAATCGAAGGGCCAGCGCCACCGCGACGAGGGCGACCATCAACAGGCCGTCGGCGATGATCGTGCGGTCGACGTCGGCGCTGCCGCCGTAGAACAGGTCGGAGTTGCCGAAGATCTCGTCGTACGCGGCCGCGTTGACGAAGGCCCGCAGATCCTCCTTGAGGTACCCCTGAGCGGCGTAGACCGTCAGGAAGGGGATCAGGGTGCTGGCCAGCAGGGCCAGGTAGCGGTTGCGACGTCGTTGGTCGTCGACTGTCTCGCCGAAGGATGCCCACGGCAGGGCGTGCGCCACGTGACGGAGCATCAAGATGATGGCCGTCAGGGTGGCCATCGGAGCAAGCGGCAGCAGCAGGCCGGCGAGCGTGTGGTGAGAGTCGCTCAACGCCACCGACGCCCACAGCACCCCGTTGCGGACGCCCGCGCCGGCCAGGAAGATCACCAGGAGCGTCGGGAGGTGGACCACTGCCAGCCGGAACCCGACCAGCACGACCGACACCGCGTCGGTGACAGCCTCTTTCAGAGCATCCACGTGCAGATCATAGTGATCTCCACGCCGAGGCGTCAGACCGCCAGCGTGGCGATCGGCGGTGTGGTCGGCTGCTTGGAGCCGCCGGCCGGTTCGACCGTGACGGCGATGCGGTCCGCGGTGCCCAGGCCGTGCATGATCATCGTGCCCGACGAGGTGAACGTGCCCTGGGAGTGCGGCCCGGAGTCGTCGATCATCCAGAGCTGGTAGACCTTGTCGGCACCGGGTGCGGACAGGCCGTGGGCGACCACGACGGCCGAGTCGTTGCTGACCGAGGAGACCATGCGCATGTTGCCGCCGCCCTCGAAGACCTTGGTCTGGGTGTCGGCGTCCGGCGCACCGAGCACCGTGCTGATCGCGACGTTGCGCACGCTCAGGTCCTCGGCGCGCTGGTGCTCCAGCACGTAGCCGCCGACGCCGAATCCTCCGACCAGCAGAGCGGCAGCGACGGCGACGCGGGGAATCACGCGACGCAGGCGTCCCGGCCGGTCCACGAGGAGTCGGCGCTGCTGGGGCGTGCTCGCGATCTCGGCCATGAGCCGGTCGCGCAGCATCGGCGGGGGAGTCTGACGCAGGGACTCGCCGATGCGCCCCGCCGTGGCGGCGAATCCGGCCAGCTCTTCGCGGCAGTCGACGCACGACTCGAGGTGCGCCTCGAAGCGCGCCCGCTCGAGGTCGTCGAGGGCGTTCAGCGCATACGGCGCGGTGAACGCGTGCAGATCGATGGTCATGAGCTCACTCCCATGCAGTCGCGCAGACGGATGAGTCCGTCGCGCATGCGGGTCTTGACGGTCGCCTGGTTGGCTCCGAGCATCTCGGCGACCTCGTTGTAGGTGTGCCCCTGGTAGTAGGCGAGGACGATGGCTTCACGCTGGATGTCGGTGAGGCCGTCGAGGCAGCGGCGCACCTGCTCGTGCTCGAGCCCGATGGTCACGGTCTCCTCGACGACGTCGAAGTCAGGACCACCGGACCAGTCGTAGCGCTTCTCACGATCGGTGGCCGCCTGGTCGTGGCGGACCGCGTCGACCGCGCGGCGGTGCGCGAGGGTCAACAACCAAGAACGTGCTGAGCCGCGAGAGGCGTCGAAACGCGTGGCGGACTGCCAGACCTGCACAAACACCTCCTGGGTCACTTCTTCGGCCCGGGACGGATCCCGGATGATGCGACGAGCCAGACCGAACACGGCCGAACCCATCTGGTCGTACAGCTGCCCGAGGGCCGCCTCGTCACCTCGGCCGACCTGGGTCAGCAGAGCGTTCAGATCCACGGGTGCGGCGACGTCTGACTCGACGACGCGCAACTTGGCGGGTTCGTTCACTGGGCCGCCTTCCTGGGCAACTTGTCGTGGGTCATTCGGTGCTGCGGGGCCGGTGGGTGGGTCCGACCATGAAGTTTCGGCGAATTTCTGTGCCGACTCGTGCACCCGGGCACCCTTGATCGTAGTCCCATCGCGGCGTCTGGCCCGTTCAGATAGCGTGCGGCCATGACGTCACCTGCTTTCGACCCCGCTGACCCACTGGGGATCGACGACCTCCTGACGCCGGACGAGATCGCCGTCCGCGACTCGGTGCGCAGCCTGCTGGCACAGCGCGTCCAGCCGCACATCGCGACGTGGTTCGAGGACGGCGGCGTCGACGACCCCCGGGCCTTGATGAAGGAGTTCGGGTCGCTCGGCCTGCTGGGCATGCATCTGGAGGGCTACACGCTGCCCGGCATGTCCTCGGTCGACTACGGACTGGCGTGCGTCGAGCTCGAGGCCTGCGACTCCGGCATTCGCTCGATGGTGTCGGTGCAGGGCTCGCTGGCGATGTACGCGATCTGGCAGTGGGCGTCGGAGGAGGAGAAGCAGCGATGGCTGCCGGGCCTGGGAACCGGCGACCTGGTCGGTTGCTTCGGTCTCACCGAACCCGACCACGGCTCCGATCCCGCCCACATGCGCACCACAGCACGCAAGGACGGGTCCGACTGGGTCATCGACGGCACCAAGCTGTGGATCAGCAACGGAACCTTCGCCGACGTGGCCGTGATCTGGGCGCAGACCGACGAGGGCATCCGCGGCTTCGCGGTGCCGACCGAGACCCCGGGCTTCACCGCCAACCTGATCAAGCACAAGATGTCACTGCGGGCGTCGGCCACCGCCGAGCTGGTGCTCGAGGGGTGCCGCGTCCCGGCGAGCGCGATGTTCCCGGAGGTCCGCGGGCTCAAGGGTCCGCTCTCGTGCTTGACCGAGGCCCGCTACGGCATCGTCTGGGGGTCGATGGGCGCCGCGCGCTCGTCGTTCGAGTCGGCCCTGGAGTACTCGAGGACGCGCGAGCAGTTCGGTCGCCCGATCGGCGGCTTCCAGCTGACCCAGGCCAAGCTCGCCGACATGTGTCTCGAGCTGCACAAGGGCCTGCTGCTGGCGTTGCACCTCGGTCGCCGCAAGGACTCGGTGGGCCTGACACCCGAGCAGGTCAGCTTCGGCAAGCTCAACAACATCCGTGAGGCGCTCGACATCTGCCGCACGTCGCGCACCATCCTGGGCGCGAACGGCATCTCGTTGGAGTACCCCGTGATCCGGCACATGAACAACCTGGAGTCGGTCTTGACCTACGAAGGCACCACGGAGATGCACATGCTCGTCCTCGGCCAGGCGCTGACCGGCCAGAACGCCTTCAGCTAGCCGTGCCGGATCCGTCCATGGTCGATTCGCCCCACGTCGACTCCTACGTCCGGCTGGACCAGCCGCGCGCCAGCGTCCTGGTGCTGCACGGCGGCCAGGAGCGCAACACCGAACCGGTGCGCAACACGCACGCCAGCTGGTGGCGGATGGCGCTCATGGCGCGCTCGATGCGCTCGTTCGCGCGCGACCAGCGGCTGGACCTGGACCTGCTGCAGTTCCGCCTGCGCGGGTGGAACGGACCGTCGGACCCGTCGCCGGTACGTGATGCCCGTGAGGTCCTGGTCCGCCTGCGACAGGAACGTCCCGGCGTGCCGGTCGTCCTGCTGGGGCACTCGATGGGCGGCCGGACCGCGTGCCGCGTCGCCGACGACCCTGCGGTGATCGGAGTCGTGGGGCTGGCGCCATGGCTGCCCGAGGGGGAGCCCCACGCTGCGATCGCCGGCAGGTCGCTGCACGTGCTGCACGGCTCGTCCGACCGGTGGACCTCTCCGCGCTGGAGCAAGGACTTCGTCGAACGGTCACGTCCGACGGCCACCGCCGCGTCGTGGCAGTCGTTGCCCGGAGCCGGACACTTCATGTTCCGACGCGTGGCCACCTGGCGAACGTTCGCCGAGCAGTCCATCGTGCGGATCCTCGACGACGCGGGAGTCGGGCCGTGAGCGAGTCGGTGGCGTGGGCCGTCGCGCTCCTCGCCGTGGTGATCGCCGGGTACGCCGCGTGGCACACCCTGCGTGACCTGCCGTTCTCCAACCCGCTGTTCTACGCCGTGTCGGTGCTCGAGATCGGCCTGGTGGGAGCGCTCGTGGGTGGCTCGATCGCCCTGGCCCGCACCGATCGCGACGTCGACGGCGTGCTGTTCGTGTCCTACCTCGTGACCGTGGTGGTGATCCCACCCGCTGCCGTGCTGTGGGGTATCGCCGAGAAGTCGCGCTGGGGGACCGGCGTGGTGGTGGTCGCCCTGCTGACCGTGGCCGTTCTCGCTGCTCGTCTGCACGGAATCTGGGAGGGGACCATTGTCTGACGACTCCACCCGATCGGGGTTCGGCCGCGTGCTCGTCGCGGTCTACGCGATCTTCGCCCTCGCCGCCTCGGCCCGCTCGATCACCCAGCTGCTGACCAAGGCGGACGAGGCCCCGGTGGCCTATGCACTGTCCGCCGTGGCAGGGGTGGTCTACGTGATCGCCACCTGGGCGCTGGCGACGGGGCGCCGCCGGGTCGCCGTCGCCACGATCGTCTTCGAGCTGACCGGCGTGATCGCCGTCGGCATCCTGACGATCGTCGACGGCTCGTTGTTCCCCGACCAGACCGTGTGGTCGGACTTCGGGCAGGGGTACGTGTTCATCCCGCTCGTGCTGCCGTTCGTGGGGTTGTGGTGGTTGCGCCACACCCGGGAGGACGGGCATGCATAAGGCCCTACGAGCTCATACTTCGTAGGGCCGTCTCCAGCGTCTCCGATGCTCGAGCCGGATCCCGGTAGCGACACGCATCCCGCGCACTCGTGTACAGTCCGATCCCAGCCGTCCAGAGGACGGGCCGACCCGAGGAGACGCCATGACGTGGAACACCGCGCCGCAACGTCGCTCGAGCCTGCCCGAATTCGCCCGCTCCTACGGGCGTACCCGCGGACGACGCCGTTGTCTCGACGATGACTGAACCCTGTTCCGTCACCACGAGCCTGGCCCCGACCGCGTAGCGGTCGGGGTTTTTTCATTGTCACCACTCACGAGAAAGTCAGTCCCATGCAGCAGATCTCGAAGCGGCTCCTGAACTGGGCGTCCATCCTGGAGCCCGCGACCCGGGCGCAGGCGGAGGCGACCAGCACCATGCCCTTCGTCTACCCCCACCTGGCCCTCATGCCGGACGCGCACCTGGGCAAGGGCGCCACCGTCGGCTCGGTCATTCCCACGCTCGGCGCCGTCATGCCCGCCGCCGTGGGTGTCGACATCGGGTGCGGCATGATCGCCGTCCGCACCGACTACACCGGCCAGCAGCTTCCGGCGGATCGTCGGTCACTGCGCGAGGCCATCGAGGATGCCGTCCCGGTCTCGGCTGGTGGCTACAACGTCGAGGTGACGCGCGATCACACGCGTCAGCGGCTCGACGAGCTCAGCGCCGACGCGGTGTCGGCAGGGTTCGACCCGGTGGCGTACTCCGCGAGCTGGGAGCTCCAGCTCGGCACCCTGGGCTCCGGCAACCACTTCATCGAGGTCAGCCTCGACGAGGAGGACCGGGTCTGGCTGTTCCTGCACTCGGGATCTCGAGGCGTCGGGAACAAGATCGCCGTGAAGCACATCAAGGTCGCGCAGCAGATGTGCAAGCGCTGGTGGATCGATCTTCCGGATCCGGACCTGGCCTACCTGGTGCAGGGAACCGACGAGTTCTGGAGCTACATCCGCGAGCTGCGGTGGGCGCAGAAGTTCGCCCTGCTCAACCGTGAGGAGATGATGGACCGGGTGGTCACGTGCTTCGGAGACTGGATCGGCGATGCGTCGGTGGCCCGGGCCGAGCAGATCAACTGCCATCACAACTACACCACTCAGGAGTCGCACTACGGCAAGACGGTGTGGCTGTCACGCAAGGGTGCCATCGATGCGTCCCTCGGGACGCCCGGGCTGATCCCGGGATCCATGGGGACACGGTCCTACGTGGTGGAGGGCAAGGGCTTCGCGCCGTCGCTCAACTCCTCACCGCACGGAGCGGGCCGCGAGCTGAGCCGGACGCGAGCGCGGAAGACCTTCACCCACGACGACCTTCGGCGCGCGATGGGCGACATCGAGTACCGGGACACCGACGCCTTCGTGGACGAGATCCCGGGAGCGTACAAGGACATCGACGTCGTGATGGAGGACGCCCGAGAGCTGGTGCAGATCAGGCACGTGCTGCGGCAGATCATCAACGTGAAGGGCGACTGACGGCCCGCTCGGCGAGAACCCCGGTGGTTGGGTTCTCGCCGAGTGGGTACGTTCACCTCCATGCGGCCAGAGCCGCTGACAACAGAGGGAGACACCACCATGGCATTCATCCTGTGGATCATCGCGGTCGCGATCGCGATCTACGGCATCCTGCGGCTCGTCCGCGGCGACATCCTGATCGGCATCGTCCTGCTGATCGTCGCAGCGCTCGTCGGACCGGGCGGATACAGCATCTTCAGATGACCAGCAGCGCCTGCTGGGGGTTATAGGTTCGGGACATGGCTCGATTCATCGACATCCATCCCGACAACCCCCAGCAGCGCGCCGTCGACCAGGCGGTCGCAGTCATCGCCGACGGCGGTCTGATCGCCTATCCCACTGACTCGGGCTATGCGCTCGGCGCGCAGATCGGCAATGCCGACGCGCTCGACCGGATCCGCTCCATCCGCCAGCTCGACGACAAGCACCACTTCACGTTGGTGTGCAAGGACTTCTCCCAGCTCGGCCAGTTCGTCCACGTGGACAACGCGGTCTTCAGAGCCGTCAAGGCCGCCACGCCCGGCCCGTACACGTTCATCCTCCCCGGCACGCGTGAGGTGCCCAAGCGGCTGCTGCAGGAGAAGAAGAAGACCGTCGGCGTGCGGATCCCGGACCATCGCATCGTCCAGGCGCTGCTCGCCACGCTCGGCGAACCCATCTTGTCGACGACGTTGATCATGCCGGGAGCCGACGAGGCCATGACCCAGGCGTGGGAGATCGCCGACGAGCTCGACGGCCGCATCGACGCGGTCATCGAGTCCGGCGTCGAGGTGATCCCCGAGCCCACCACCGTGGTCGACCTCAGCGACGGCTACGCCGAGGTCGTGCGCGTCGGGGCGGGGGACCCCGAACCGTTCGAGTAGGGCCATTCGAGCAGGGCCGTGCGATTGGCGGTCAGATGCGGCGGTGGTCGACGCGCGAGTTGCGGGGACCGCGACGCTCGACGGTGACCAGCGGGCTGAGCTGCAGCAGACGCACCACGAGGCCGCGGTGCGGGCGATAGCGCTCGAGCAGCGCCGGGACCTCCTCGTGGGTGACCCGTTCGCCGGTGAGACCCACGCCGACCAGGTTGGCCAGGTGGTAGTCACCCCACGGCACCGCGTCCGGGTCGCCCAGCGCGCGTCCGCCCACTTCGGCGGCCGTCCATGCGCCCACCCCGGGCAGGGACCGCAGCCCGCGGTACACCGACGCGACGTCGCCGTGCGCGGCGAGCTCGTCGAGACGGTCGGCGGCACGCGCGGCGATCTGGGCCGTACGGTAGCGCTGGGGGTCCACGCCGGCGAGGTGCCAGTCCCAGGACGCGATGGCGGCCCACTGGGCTGCGCTGGGCACGACGTGCAGGGGGAGGGGAGTGGGGCCGGGTGCCGACTCCCCGAAGCGCACCAGCAGGCGACGCCAGGCTGCGAAGGCGTCGGCGCCGAGCACCTTCTGCTCGATGATGGCCGGGATCAGGGCCTCGCCGACCCGGCCGGTGGCGAGTGTGCGGAGCCCCGGGAACCTGCGGTGGGCATCGGCGACGGCGGCATGGGAGTTCGCCGGGGGAGTGAAGGTGGGGTCGGGAAACCACCCGTGCACGGCGCCGAGGACCTCGTCGGCGCCCGGGCCCCAGCTCTCGGCCTCGACCCGGCACGGTCCCGTCTGGCGCAGCCGGATCGTGGCCGGCCCGGACGGCATGCGGGTGGTGCGCCACACGTCGGTTCCCACGCGTCGTTGGCTCGGGTCGCCCGAACCACGCTGCAGCAACGACATCGAGCGCCACAGGTCGATCGGCGTCGAGAACAGGACGTCCCGGACGGTGCTGGTCACCGTCGCCACCGGCGGAACCACCCTCGTCGTGCGCGCTCCGAGGAGCGGTCCTCGTCGCGTTCCCGATCGACCCGCAGCCGCTCGCGACGACGCGCGGCCCACTTCTCGACCTCGTCGTCGACGTCGCGCAGCGCCGTGACGACAGGCGGCCCACCCTGCAGCTGACGACGGGCCTCGATGATCCGGCGATTGAAGTCCTCGACCTCGCGGCGCACGTCGGACTCTCGCGCCCACTGGTCCAGCGACGCGTCGAGCTCGGCGTCCTCACGACGAAGCGCCAGCGCGGGAGGCAGCACGCTGAGCTGCTCACGCTCGACCAGACGCTTGACCCACCAGTTGGGGTCGTGGGTGCCGTCGATCCCGCGCAGCGGCTTGCCGGCGCCTGGCAGGTCGTCGAACTCCCCGCGCTCCATGGCTGCACGGATCTGCAGCTCGACCCAGAGCGCCTGGTCGTCGAAGCGGCGTGCGGGCGCCTCGTCGCTCGCCTCCTGCTCGCCGGCCTCCTCGGCCTCGAGGCGGCGGCGGTACTCGAACTCGTGCCGGTCTCGCGCGCTCATGGAGCCCAGCCTATGGAAGCATGGTGACGAACGCCGCACGTCGCGGTGCCGCAGGAGAGGACCACGCTGTGAGGCGCGAGGCGTTTGCGGAGCTCCTCGGCACGCTGTTGCTGGTGGCGATCGTCGTCGGGTCAGGAATCGCGGCCCAACGGCTCACACCCGACGACGTCGGGCTGCAGCTGCTCGAGAACAGTGTCGCTACCGCGGCCGGGCTCGCCGTGCTGATCATGGTGCTGGCGCCGGTGTCCGGAGCCCACTTCAATCCAATCGTGTCGCTCGCCGCTGCCTGGTTCGACCGCGCCGACACCTCGAGCGTGGGGGAGCGACGACTCCGCAAGACCGGCTCCTTCATCGGTGCCCAGGTGGTGGGCGGCATCGCAGGCGCGGTCCTCGCCAACGTCATGTTCGGCGTGCCGACGTCGTGGTCGACCCGGGAACGCGTCGAGGTCGGCACGCTGATCGCCGAGGTCGTCGCGACGGCCGGTCTGCTGCTGGTGATCTTCGGTCTCACTCGAGGGGGCCGCGGCCACCTGGTGCCGGCGTCGGTGGGTCTGTACATCGGCGCGGCCTACTGGTTCACCAGCTCGACCTCGTTCGCGAATCCGGCCGTGACGATCGGGCGCATGTTCTCCGACACCTTCGCCGGCATCGCTCCGGTGTCGACCCTGCCGTTCATCGCGGCTCAGCTGGTCGGCGGGGTCGTCGGCGTTGCCGTGTCGATGTACCTGTTCCCGGCCTCGCACGAGGAGTCTCGTGCCTGATCACACGACGTCAGGGGCCGGGTCGAGGCACGCGTCGCGTCGCTGAGCCGATGACCACCAGCGGTGCGGAGGCGGCCAGCACGGCGCCGAGCAGCAGCAGGACCTCGGTGCCGCTCAGCGCGCGAAGCAGCAGGGTGGCCAGGTACGGTGCGGCGAAACCGATGTACGTGAGGCTGTAGAACACGGCGTTGACCGACCCGAGATCCACCGGTGCGGCCACCTCCTCGACCGTCCGCAGCCCACCCACGAGGATGAACCCGTAGGCGACGCCGAACAGCACGCAGGCGGGGAACACCAGCCACCCGTTTTCGGTCGTCACGGCGAGCAACGAGACCAGGAACCCGCCGACGCCGGAGCCGACGCCCACCAGCAGCGTGGACGTGATCGACAGTCGCCGGGCCACCGGTTGCAGCAGGATGCCGGTCCCGAGCGTCAGTGCCACCAGCACGCCCACCATCGCCACCTTCGGACCCGGAACGGCGACCAGGGACGGCACTGCGGCGAAGGCGATGGTGCCGCAGCCGAAGACCCACGGCGCCGTCGGCGCGACCTGCAGCAGGAAACGTGGACGGGTCAGCGAGTGACCCACCCGCGACGCCTCGGCCTCCACGCCCCGCATCCGCGCGATCGGAGGTTCGGTCGTGTTCCAGGCGATGACGCCGACCAGCACGGTGAGGACGAGGTGGGGCACGTAGGGGAGCAGGGTGGGTGCAGGCGCCCACTGGGCGACGATCCCGGCCACCAGGGGGCCGGTGCCGAACCCCGACGACAGCGCGATCGCCGCGCGCCGTGCACCGGTGCCGGACGGACCGGTGGTCAGTTCCTTGACCCAGGCTGTCCCCGGCGCGAACGCGGCTCCCGAGGCGACGCCGGCCAGCAGGCGTCCGACCAGCAGCAGCCACAGGTGAGCACCGCCGACCATGAGGACGACGGTGGCCACGAACGACAGCACCAGCACGGGTCTGAGCACCCGGCGTCGGCCGATCCGGTCCGAGATCGGGGCCACCAGGAGCAGCGCCGGCACCAGGCCGATCGCGTAGGCCCCGAACAGGGCGGTCACCTCGGCGTCACTGGCGCCGTCCTCGACCCGGTACACCGACAGCAGCGCCGCGAACTGGTTGGCGCCCCAGCCCACCGCGAACAGCGCCAGAGCCGCTCTGGTCCACGGAGGGAGGCGGGAGATCACGCCGGTGATGATGCCACGAAGGAGGCGACGATCCGGGGCCAGGTGTCCACCTCGGCGGGGGAGGACGCCGTGTGCAGCCGGCTGCCCTGCAGGAGGCCGTGCAGCATGCGGGCCGTGCTGGTCGGGTGCGACGGATCGTCGGTCCACGCGAGGATCAGGCTGCGCACGTCGAGAGAGCCGAGCGCGCCGGGGGAGGGCAGGTCGGCGAGTGCTGCGCCTCGCATCACCGTGGGCAGCAACGCCTCCTCGACGTCCGGGACGGTCTCGGGCACGCCCACCGTGGCCGGGGGACGAGGGGCGAGCCGGCCTGCGGCGACGAAGGCGTCCACGCCGGCGGAGGCGATGTAGTCGGCCTGGTCCAGGTACAGCTGGGCCTGTGATCGCCGGGACTCCCAGGCGGTCGGCGGAATGGCGAGCGTGAGTCCGGCGAACCGGCTCTCGTCGGCGGCCGCGGCGTGCAGCAGGGTCCCGGTGCCCATCGACGGGCCCATCCCGTGCACGGACTCGCCGGGGAAGACGTGGTCGAGCAGGGCGAGCAGGTCGACCGCGAGGCGGTCCCACCGGTAGTCCTCGGGATGCGGGCGGCCGGTGGACCGGCCGTGGCCGCGAGCGTCGTACCGCAGCACCCGAGCAGCGCCGGTGTCGAGCCCGCGCGCCAGGTCGAGGCGCAGCAGCACGTCACGTGCGCGGCTGGACGTCAGGCCGTGCAGCTGCACCACGGCCGGCCCGTCGGTGCCGGACACGTCGAAGTCGATCGAGGCGCCATCGACGGAAACGGTCGTCACAGGCCACTACGCTACGACCATGCGGCCGACCAACGTCGCCCAGATGCGGTTGGCGCACGGGCGGTTGTTCTCCTTCGGCACCGAGGTGAGCGCGGTGGGAGCGCGGTTGCCGATCTCGTTCGACCAGCGTCGTCACGTGGCGATGGGGGAGCGACCGGGGTCGTGGATGGCCGTGGCCTTCACGTCGCCCGTGAGCGTGTCCCGCGACGAGCTCGCACAGGCGTGGCTGGCCGTCGTGCACCGTCACGGCACGCTGCACAGCAGATTCGCCGGAGTCGACGGGGACCTGGCGCTGCACGCCGCCCAGATCGACGGCACCGGCTGGATCGAGCACGAGGTCGGGCCCGGCCGGCGGACCCGCGACGTCCTGCGGGAGGTGCTCGACGCCACGTGCACACCGCTGTCGGCTCCGTCGCACCGCCTGTGCACGGTCGAGCCCGACGACGGGCCGCCGACGGTGGTGATCGCGGCGGACCACGCGCACGTGGACATGTGGTCGTTCCTGGTGATCGTGCGCGACCTCGTGGCCGTCATCGCAGGGGAGAACCTGGATGACCGGCCGGCCGCATTCGCGGAGCACACCCGTGAGCTCGCCGAACGACCGGCCGCGCCGGACGACGTCCACGCCCGCTGGGACCAGATCCTCGCTGCCAGCGGGGGATTCATGCCCCGTTTTCCCCTGCCGCTCGGGGACGTCACCCGCCCACGTCCCGAAGTCGTCGAGGTCCGGGACCTGCTCGACGCCGACGGTGCAGACAGGATGTCGCGCGAGGCTCATGGTGCAGGCGTACGCATGCTGGCGGTCGTGCTCGCCGCGATGACCGACGTGACACGCGAGCTGTCGGGGGAGCCGCTGCGGGCGGTGTTCCCGGTGCACAGTCGACACGACGTCTCGTGGCACGACTCCGTGGGCTGGTTCATCACGAACGCCGTCATCGAGTGCGAGAGCAGCGATCTGGGCGACGTCTCGCGGTCGATCCGCGAGGCGATGGCGCTCGGATCCTGGCCACTGGGGGAGATCTTCGCCAGGCACGGGGGGGACATGCCGGCGGCTCCCGGCATGTTCGCGATCTCGTGGCTGGACCTGAACAGGCTCCCGGTGGAGATCGACGCGTCGCTCGACGCCCAGCTGGTCAGCGCGGTCATCGACACCGACGGCGTGATGGTCTGGTTCATCCGCGACGTCACGGGCCTGCGCCTGCGGTGTCGCTACCCGGACACCCCGGAGGCTCGAACATCGGTGGGGACGTGGCTCGACGCCCTGGAGTCCGCCCTCACAGATCCCTCTTACTTGACATAATGTGCATTATCGGACAACTAGTGACGCTCGTGAGGAGCCGCGCTGGTCAGGGCTGACGGCCGCGCTGCATGATCTGCTCGATCACGTCGGACTTCGCCTCGGCGTACGCGTTCATGTCCGGCCAGTCGTGCGTGAGCAGATCTCGCTTGGTCGACTCGTAGAGCTCGCGGTCGGCGGCGTCAGCACGTAGACGATCCCGCAGCACCAGGTACGCCTCGGCCTGCTCAGCACCCACCTCGATGATGTGGACGTGCACGTCGCGCTGCTCGGTGCGGACCAACCGGTGACCGGGCTCGCGGACGCGCAGGACGTAGCCAGCGGCGATGACCGGCTCGAGATAGTCCTCCTCGGCGGTGATGTCGGGCACGGTCACCAGGACGTCGATGATCGGCTTCGCGGCGAGGCCTGGCACCGATGTCGATCCGACGTGCTCGACCTGCACCGCCGCCGAGCCCAGCGCACGCCACAGGCGCGTCTCGTGCTCGGCGTACCGGCCTGCCCAGGCGGGATCGTGCTCGGCCAGCGCGAGCGCGCGCTTCTCGATGCCGCCCACGAGCTCCACCTCGGTGACGTCGTGACGTCGCCGGTCTCCGTTCGGGCTCATGTCGGCGGGTCCACGTTCGTGCTCATGTCGCCGGGTCCGCGATCGTGAAGTCCTCCAGGCGGCCCACCTGGTGTGCGTAGAGAATGCGCAGATCCAGGTCCTCGGCGACGTCGAGCGACTCACGCGGCGGACCGTGGACCGGAGCGGCGGCGTCCGGGCCCGAGGCGCCGAACACGGCGAGGCCTTCGGTGTTCGGGCGAAATCGCAGCCCGTAGACGACGCCGTCGTGACCGCTGTCGCGGAAGGCCCTGGCCCACTGCTGGGTGCGCGGGTACTCGATGGCGCCGGAGAGCTCGGTCGTGACACCGAAGCCGGCCACCTGGTCGTCCAGCAGGTCGGCGACGATCGGCCGGACGGCCAGCGACACCGTCGAGACCACGCGCTGACGCAGGAAGCCCTCGGTGACGAAGCCCTGGTCGTACAGATCGGGCCCGACGACCTCGAGCACCGCGCCGCGGTCGTTCTCGGCGAGGTAGCAGGTGCCCTCGGGTTCGGGCAGGTCCCAGCGCCCTCCCGAGGAGGAGAAGAACCACGTGCCGAGGTCGCGCTGATGGCACCGCGACCACCGTCGGCGAGTGGTGAGCCGGCGCGAGGGAAAGCCGGTCAGGTCCCCCGGCGGCTGCTGGCGACCGGCGTCACGGCGCGTCATGCCGCCCAGCGTGCTGCGGTACCGGCCGCGTGGGCCAGCACGGTGTCGAGCTGCCCGGCGTCGAGCAGCTTCAGCGGGCTGACTCCCCCGAGCTCGATCTTGTCGGTCGGGAACCACAGCGCCAGTGTCCACGGGTCGGGCGTCGCGCTGCTGCGCAGCGTGTCGAGCACCTCGCGCACGTCGGCGCGCAACGCTCCGTCGTCGAACTGGTACGTCGGGTACACCCAGCGGCCGTCGGACGTGCGAGCCGCGACGATGGTGCCGCGCTGGCGTCGGTCGGCCAGCTGCTGGCGACTGATGCCCAGCACGGCCTGCGCTCCCCCGGACGTGTAGACCGGGCCCACCAGGTCGGGCAACGGTGACGTCGGTCGGCGCGCGTGGATGCCGTGCTCGACGAACTCCTCGGGGTCGGGCAGTGCATCGGGGGTGAGACGTCCGCTCCGCAGCAGTGCGATCAGGCGTTCGCGGTAGACCTCGGTGGACGCCTCGAGAAACGCAGCCAGATCGGGATCGAGACCCTGGCGTGCGTCACGCGGTGTCATGGTTGTCATAGTGTCACGATATCACCCATGTCATGGCTGTCATAGTCCGAGCGCGTGATGCTGTCCACGAGATGCCGCCGCCGGTGGCCCGGCCTAGGATGCTGGGCGATGAGCGCACTCCACCGGGTCGAGCAATCGGTCTTCCAACGACTCGCCGGCGGTGCGGACGACGACGGTGGTCTCACCAGAGCCGCCGTGGAGGTCGAGCCGTCGAGCTTCACCCGGCACGCTGCCTCCCTGTCCGCGACGAAGCTGGCCGACGGTCTGCTCGACCCGAAGCTGGTCCTGAGCTGGCTGCTGAACAACCTGGGCGCGTCCAGCGTGCTGACGGGGCTGCTGGTACCCATCCGCGAAGCGGGTTCGCTGCTCCCCCAGCTGCTGCTGGCGCCGCGCATCCACGCCATGGCTCGGCGCAAGTGGGCGTGGGCGGCCGGATCGTTCGTGCAGGGCGTCGCGTGTGCCGGCATCGCCCTGACGGGCCTGACGCTGGACGGCAACGCCGCAGGCGTCATCATCTGCGTCCTGCTCGCCGCCTTGGCGGTCGGACGGGCGGCCTGCTCGGTCAGTCACAAGGACGTGCTGCGCAAGACCATCGGCACGGCCCGACGTGGAGCGTCGACCGGGTTCGCGTCGTCCACGGCGGCGGTGGGAGTGATCGGCTTCGCCGCGCTGCTGATCGTGGGCGCACCGAGCCGCTACGTGCTGGTGGTCTCGGCCCTGTTGCTCGCCGCCGCGCTGTGGCTCGTGGCGGCGGCGGTCTTCGCGACGATCGGCGAGGAGTCGACGCCGAGCGAGGTGTCGCAGTCGCCGTGGGGGCAGCTGGCCCTGCTGCGCGAGGACGCCCAGCTGCGCCGGTTCATCGTGGTCCGCGGACTGCTGACCTCCACGGCCCTGGCGCCGCCGTACCTGGTCCTGCTCGCGGCGGGAGCCGGGGAGGATGCCGTCCGACAGCTCGGCTCGCTCGTGCTGGCGTCGGCGCTGGCCTCGTTGGTGAGCAGCTACGTCTGGGGACGGTTGAGCGACCGGTCCAGCCGCTCGGTCCTGCAGCTGTCCGGTGTCACCGGGGCCGTCGCGCTCGGCGCCGCCCTCGGCCTGGACCTGGCAGGAGCCAGCGACACGTGGTGGGCCATTCCGCTGACCCTGTTCGGTCTGATGATCGGCTACCACGGCGTCCGGCAGGGACGGTCCATCTACCTCGTCGACATGGCCCCGAAGGACGACGTCGCGGCGTACACGGCCGTGGCCAACACCGTCATCGGGCTGCTGCTGATCGCCTCGGGCGTCTTCGGTGCGCTCGCCTCGCTGGCGGGTGTCGACGTGACGGTGGGGCTGTTCGCCCTCATGGCGCTGGCCGCCGCCGGTGCGGCGGTCGGCCTGCGCGAGGTCGAGCAGTCCGGCTAGGCCTGCTGGCCGATCGCGAACTGCACCGAGCCGTCGGACCCGATCTGGGCGTCGAGCACCTTGTCGTGGAGCATCACGGCAGCGGACTCGTCGAGGAAGACGCGCGCGCCCGCCTCGTTGACGACCTGGTCGCCGGCCTCGGGCGAGGGTGCGGCGCTGAGCACCAGCTCGGCACCTTCGGCGCCCTCGGTCTGGGTGCTGATGCGCATCCCACCGTCGGCGGGGGTGGCCTCGTCCATGTCGGTGAGCTGCTTCACGACTCCTGCGGCGGTCTCGGTCAGGGTGAGCATGTCGTCTCCTCGAGTTCGTCCGGAATGAACCCTCCACTGTTCCGGACTTGGCGCAGGATGCAAGTTCGGCCTCCTCGCGGCGCGTCTCAGTCGGCGCCGAGGAACACCCGCAGTGCTGACACGAACGCGTCGGGCTGCTCCGAGTGCACCCAGTGCCCGGCGCCCTTGACGGTGAGCAGCCGGGTGCGCGGAAACAGCCGTCGCATCAGTGGTTCGTCGCCCTGGGTGATGTACGCAGACAGCTCTCCGGCCATCCACAGGACGGGCCCGTCGAAGCTGCCGTCGACGGCCGGGAACCCGCCGATCGTGGCCAGGTCGCGTCGGAGCAGGTCGAGATTGGCCTGCCAGTGGAACCCGTCGGGTCCTGACCGCAGGTTCTGCAGCAGGAAGCCGCGCACGCGTGCATCGTCGATCTGGTCCGTGAGCCGCTCGTCGGCCTCTCCCCTGCGGTCCAGAGTCGTCAGGTCGAGCGACGCGAGCGCGCCGAGCAGGTGCTCGAACTCGCCTGCTCCGTCGCTCTCGGACGGCGAGATGTCCACCACCACGAGGCGTCGCACCAGGTCCGGGTGCCGCAGCGCCAGCACCATGGCGGCCTTGCCACCCATCGAGTGTCCGACCACGTCGACCGGACCGTCGGATCCCGCACCTGCCCGGACGAACTCGGCCACGGCGTCGGCCATGCCCACGTAGTCGAATGCTGCGGTCCACGCGGACCGGCCGTGGTCCGGGAGGTCGACCAGGATCGAGCGGAAGTCCGGCACCAGCGCCTTGGCCGCCTGGGTGAAGTTCTTGCCCTGACCGAACAAGCCGTGCAGGAACACCACGGGTCGACCGGTGGATCCGACCTCGAGGGCGTGGATGGCTGGACCGGTCGTCATGGGCCCAGCCTAGGAGGCCAGGCTCAGCCGGCGGCGAGCGAGGAGCGGATGCGGTCGGCCATCAATCCCATCCAGTGACCGGCCTGCGCGTGGTCGTTGCCGTCGAGGAAGTAGTGGTCGCGCCGTGGCACCACGTGATGCTCGGTCGGTACACCTGCGGCGGCGAGCCGGTCGGCGTAGGCGTCACCCTCCGCCCGCAGCGAGTCGTGCTCGGCCGTGAGGACCAGGGCCGGAGGAAGGCCCTCGACGGACTCGGCGAGCAACGGAGAGGCATACGGCTCGGAGCGTCGCGAGGCGTCCTTGAAGTACGTGGCGCGGACCAGGCGCAGCAACGAGGGCCCGATCATCGGGTGGTCGATGGTCGAGGGCTTGCCGTGGATGTCACCGGCGACGTCCAGCGACGGGACGCTCAGCACCTGCAGCCGCGGGTGGGCCGTGCGTCGGTCCCGTGCCTGCAGGCACGCCGAGGCCGCCAGGTTGCCACCGCCGCTGAAGCCGCCGATGGACAGGTGGGCGGAGTCCAGGCCCCACTCCCCTGCGTGCTCGGTGAGCCACGCGAGCACGTCGTGGGCCTGCTCCTGCGCCACGGGGTACCGGACGCGCGGGGCCGCGAGGTAGTCGACGTTCACCACGGCGACGCCGGCCTCGGCGGCCAGGTAGCGGCACCAGAAGTCGTCCATCTGCGGGAAGCGCATGATGAACGCCCCTCCGTGCAGGTGGATGTGGGCGGGGTGGGTGCCGTGCTCGACGGGGCGGTACAGGTCGATCTTGACCGGGCCGTGGCGTGTCGGTACGCGGCGTCGCTCCGGGCCGGGCAGGTCCTGACCGGCGAGCCGGAGCTCGTCGCCGTAGCGCACCGTCCAGCGGGCCAGGAGTCCGGAGAGCGCGGCGTAGCCGTCGGCGAGCACTGCCATGTGGTTCTTTCGAGGCTGGGGCCATGATGGATGGCATGAACATCACGCGATTCGGACACGCCGCCCTCCTCGTGGAGACCGAGACCACCCGGGTGCTCGTGGATCCCGGCGGGTTCTGCGGGCCGGACGTCTTCGAGCTGACCGATCTGGACGCCATCATCGTGACCCACCAGCATCCGGATCATCTGGACCAGGAGCGGGCGCCGGCGCTCGTCGAGGCCAATCCAGGCGCCCAGCTGATCTGTGACCCCGAGACAGCCGCGCTGGTCGACTTCGGCACGTGGACGCCGAACGCCGACGGCCTCGAGCACCTGATCGGCGACGTCGCGGTGGCCGGCGTCGGTGCTCGGCACGCGGTGATCCTGCCCGAGATCGATCGCATCGCGAACGTCGGCGTCCTGCTCACTGCCGACGGCGTGACGATCTTCCACCCGGGCGACACCTACGAGTACGCGCCCACCGGCGTCGACGTGCTGGCACTCCCCCTGGGCGCCCCGTGGGCCAAGCTCAGCGAGACCGTCGACTTCGTGCGGCGCGTGGGCCCGCGTGCCCTGCTGCCGATCCACGACCTGACCATCTCCGAGGGTGCCTACGGCATCTACTGGGGCCAGGTGGTGGCGTACGGCGGAGTGGAGGATGCGCGACGACTCGGGCAGTCGGAGTCGACGGTTGTCGTATCTCATATGTGAGATACAGTGAACTTCATGCCTGACGCACCCGAAGTCCAGCAGGACGACTACCTCGAGCGGATCGGCGCACTGATCCGCGACGCCCGCCAGCACCGTGGACTCACCCAGGTCGAGCTCGCCGGTCAGCTGGCCACCAGCCAGAGCGCGATCAACCGGATCGAGAAGGGTCAGCAGAACCTGACCCTCGACACGCTGGCCAAGATCGGCAACGTGCTGAACTCCGAGCTGGTCAGCGTCGGCACCTCCGGCCCGAGCCACCTGCGGGTCAAGGGCGGCACCCAGCTGTCCGGTGCCATCGACGTGAAGTCCAGCAAGAACGCCGGTGTGGCCCTGCTGTGCGCGTCCCTGCTCAACGCCGGCACGACCGTCCTGCGCAAGGTCGCCCGCATCGAGGAGGTCAACCGCCTGCTCGAGGTGCTGGAGTCCATCGGCGTCAAGGCCACCTGGCTCAACGCCGAGAACGACCTGGAGCTGGTCGTCCCGGCCGATCTCGATCTCGCTGCGATGGACGCCGACGCCGCACGCCGCACCCGCAGCATCATCATGTTCCTCGGCCCGTTGATGCATCGCTACGACGACTTCGAGCTGCCCTACGCCGGCGGGTGCGACCTCGGCACGCGCACCGTCGAGCCGCACATGACGGCGTTGCGGCCGTTCGGGCTCAAGGTCGTCGCCACCGAGGGCAGCTACCACGCCTCCACCGCCGGGGGCGTCTCGCCGGGACGGCCCATCGTGCTCACCGAGCGTGGCGACACCGTCACCGAGAACGCGCTGCTGGCCGCGGCCCGCCACGACGGTGTCACCGTCATCCGCAACGCGAGCCCGAACTACATGGTCCAGGACCTGTGCTTCTTCCTGCTCAAGCTGGGAGTCGGCATCGAGGGAATCGGCACCACGACGCTGCGGGTCACGGGCAAGACCACGATCAACTGCGACGTCGAGTACGCCCCCAGCGAGGACCCGATTGAGGCGATGAGCCTGATCGCGGCGGCGATCGTCACCCGCTCCAGCATCACGGTGCGGCGTGTCCCGATCGAGTTCATGGAGATCGAGCTGGCGCTGCTCGAGGAGATGGGCTTCCACTACGACCGCAGCGAGGAGTACGCCGCCGAGAACGGCCACACCCGGCTGGTCGACATCACCACCCACGAGTCGGACCTGCACGCGCCGATCGACAAGATCCACCCCATGCCGTTCCCCGGCCTCAACATCGACAACCTGCCGTTCTTCGCGGTCATCGCGGCCACGGCAGAGGGCCAGACGATGCTGCACGACTGGGTCTACGAGAATCGCGCCATCTACCTGACCGAGCTGAACAAGCTGGGCGCCCAGGTCAAGCTGCTCGATCCGCACCGCGTGCTGATCGACGGGCCCACGCACTGGAGCGGCACCGAGATCGTCTGCCCGCCGGCGCTGCGCCCCGCCGTCGTGATCCTGCTGGCGATGCTGGCCGCCAAGGGCACCTCGGTGCTGCGCAGCGTCTACGTCATCAACCGCGGCTACGAGGACCTGGCCGAACGGCTGAACGCGCTCGGTGCCCAGATCGAGACGTTCCGCGACATCTGACCCGTCGCACGCAGGCTGACCCTGCCAGGCCCTACCGTGACCACTGTGTCTCCGGCCGCGTACCTCGACGCTGCGACTCCGCTCGCCTTCGCCCACCGCGGCGGCTCGCTGACCGAGGGCAACGTCGGCATCGAGAACTCGCTCGAGGCCTTCCGCGACGCGGTCGACCGCGGGTTCTCCTACATCGAGACCGACGTGCGGTGCTCGGCCGACCGCACCGTGTGGATCATCCATGACGAGACGCTGGCGCGTCTGACCGGCACCGAGGCCGCCACGGCGTCGTTGCACGACGACCAGCTGGGCCGGGAGCGGATGGACGGGCGCGCCCCGTTCGCCCGGCTCGACGAGGCCATGCGCGAGCTCCCGCAGGTGCGCTGGAACATCGACGTCAAGGCCGACGACGCCGTCGAGCCCACCTGCACGCTGCTGCGTGAGCAGGACGCCGTCGATCGGGTGTGCCTGGCGTCGTTCTCGCACCGACGCCTGCGACGCATCCGCCGCCTGCTGCCGAGCGTCACCACCAGCGCCTCGAGCCTCGAGGTCGCGATGGTCAAGCTCCTGCCCGCCGGTCTGCTCGCCGTTCTCGGCATCGTGCGGGCCGACTGCCTGCAGGTACCCGTGGCTGCAGGGCGACTCGCCGTCACCACACCCCGGTTCGTGGCGCGGGCGCATCGCCTCGGCCTGCAGGTGCACGTGTGGACCATCGACCGCGCCGACGAGATGCACCGTCTGCTCGACCTCGGGGTCGACGGGCTGATCACCGACCGCACCGACGTCCTGGCCGAGGTGCTGGCCGCCCGCACCACCGCTGGAGAGGACCCCTCATGACCGAGACCACCGCGACGTACACGCCGGAGCAGAAGTCCTGGTTCTGGTACGACTGGGCGAACTCGGGCTACTTCACGACCGTCGTCACGGTCCTGTTCGCGCCCTACCTGACCAGCGTCGCCGAGCGGGCGGCCTGCGGATTCGTCGGCGACGAGGACCGCAAGTGCACCGAGACGCTCTCGGTGCTGGGACTGGCGATCTCCCCCGGGTCACTGGTGTTCTACGTGTTCACCCTCGCCACGATCCTGTCGGCGTTCGTGCTGCCGATCGTCGGCGCCCTGGCGGACCGCAGCTCCTCGAAGCGCCAGCTGCTGGCGCGACTGGCGTGGGCCGGCTCGATCGCCGCGGCGCTGATGTTCTTCGTGGCCGGCACCGACTGGCTGCTCGGCGCACTCCTGCTGGTCGTGGCGAACCTGTTCTTCGGCGCCTCGATCGTCGTGTACGACGCCATCCTGTGCGAGATCGCCGGGCCCGACGACCGTGACCGGGTCTCGTCCCGCGGCTGGGCGTGGGGCTACCTCGGTGGTGGGCTGCTGCTCGCGATCAACCTCGCCCTCGTCACGATCCTGCCGTTCGGGCTGACGACGGAGTGGGCCGTGCGCATCAGCCTGCTGTCGGCGGCGATCTGGTGGGGAGCCTTCACGTACAAGGCGTACGTGGGCCTGCAGGACCGTCCACCCACCAACGTGGTCCCCAGCGACGGCTCCACCCTGATCCAGCGCAGCTTCGGCCAGCTGTTCAAGACTCTCGGCGAGCTGCGCAACTACCCCCAGACCATGCTGTTCCTGTTCGCGTACCTGCTCTACAACGACGGCATCCAGACCGTCATCTACGCGGCATCGGTGTACGGCAACAAGCAGCTCGGCTTCGGCACCAGCGTGCTGATCGCCACGATCCTGCTGGTGCAGTTCGTGGCGTTCGGCGGCGCGCTGCTGTTCGGTCGCGTGGCCGCCTCGATCGGCAGCCACCGGACCATCCTCTACGGCCTGGTGGCCTGGATCGCGATCGTCGTCGTCGCGTACTTCGTGCCCGAGAAGCAGCTGGTCCCGTTCCTGGTGCTGGGCGCCGCGATCGGCCTGGTCCTCGGTGGCACGCAGGCGCTGTCGAGGTCGTTCTTCTCCCAGCTCATCCCCAAGGGCCGCGAGGCGGAGTACTTCAGCCTCTACCAGGCGTGCGAGCGTGGCACGAGCTGGCTGGGCACGCTGGTGTTCGGCGTGGTCCACCAGGTCACGGGCTCGTACCGACCCGCGATCCTGGCGCTGATCGCGTTCTTCGTCATCGGCGGCGCCCTGCTGTACAAGCTGGATCCGCGCAAGGGCATCGAGGACGCCGGCAACGTCGCGCCCGCTGTCGTGTGAAGTGAATGAAGACGATCAGTCGCGCCTCAGGGGAATCTCATCTGGGTCTCGTACGTTAAAAGAGGTAGATCCACGACGAGAGGGGACGCATCATGGCTGAACGCGCACTGCGAGGAGCCCGACTGGGAGCCCAGTCCTTCGAGGACGAGCGTGGAGTCGAGATGGCCGCTCGTCAGCAGATCGAGTACGTCTGCGCCGATGGACACACCTTCTCGGTGACGATGGCCGACGAGGCCGAGGTCCCCCTGGAGTGGGAAGACCCCAAGACCGGTCAGATGGGACGCCTCGTCAACGGGGCCGAGCCCGAGGCCAAGAACGAGAAGCCAGTTCGCACCCACTGGGACATGCTGCTGGAGCGTCGCTCCGTCGACGAGCTCGAGGAGATCCTCACCGAGCGCCTCGAGCTGTTGCGCGGCGGCGAGATCGGACCGCCTCACCTGCACCGAGCCGCAGCGAAGAAGCGCCGCAAGACCGCCTAGCTGTTCTGAGCGGCCCGGCGCCAGCGCAGGCGTCGCGCGATGCCCCAGGCGGTGACGCGCCACAGCGCCTCGCGCACGATGGCCCCGCTCATCTTGGATGCTCCACGGGCCCGCTCCACGAACGTGATCGGCACCTCGGTGATCGTCATCCCTGCTGCCAGGGTGCGGCGCGCCATGTCGATCTGGAAGCAGTAGCCCTGGGAGGCGACGTCCTCCAGGTGCAGGCGTTCGAGCGTGTGTCGCCGAAACACCCGGAACCCACCCGTGGCGTCCTTGACGTCCATCGCCAGCATCACCTGCGCATACCGGGTTCCGGCACGCGAGATCATGCGGCGGTGCCACGGCCAGTTGACCACGCTCCCACCCGGCACCCATCGAGAACCGAGCACGAGGTCCGCTCCCCCGCGACTCGCCTCCAGCAAGGACTCGAGGTCCTCGGGGCGGTGAGATCCGTCGGCGTCCATCTCGACGAGTCGGTCGTAGCTGCGCTCGAGGCCCCACGCGAAGCCGGCGCGGTAGGCCGCGCCGAGCCCCTGCTTCTCGGTGCGGTGCAGCACGTGCACGCGCGGGTCGTCGGCGGCGAGCGTGTCGGCGATCTGCCCCGTGCCGTCCGGCGACCCGTCGTCGACGACGAGGACGTCGACCTGGGGCTGGGCCCGGTGGACCTCGGTGATGATCCACTCGATGTTCGCGGCCTCGTCGTAGGTGGGGATGATCACCAACGTGCGCATCAACGCTCCTTCGACTGCCCTCGGCGTGCGCCGAGCACCCATCCAACCAGAGCCAGGACCACCAGCGCGTACTCCAGCGGCTCACCGATCCGCGCTGCGGGGGTGCGGCCCGATGCCAGTGGCACCTCGACGTCCAGGACGGCCGGAACCCGCTGCGGAGCACGCTGCACGGCCCTGCCGTCGGCGTTCACGACACCGGTGATGCCGTTGGTCGACGGCACCACCACCCAGCGCCCGGTCTCGATGGCGCGCAGCCGCGAGATGTCCCACTGCTGCTCGGGCTGGGCGGTGCCGGTGAACGCGGCGTTGCTGGTCTGCACCACGAGCAGCTGGGCGCCGCCGTCCATGAGGTCGTCGATCACCCCGTCGTAGGCGATGTCGTAGCAGATGGTGTCGCCGATCGTGGTGCCCGCGATCTGCAGGGTGCCGGCCTGCGTGCCCGCGAGCATGTCGCGCGGGATGTCCCGCTCGAAGATCGGAGCGATGGCGCCGAGCGAGCTGCGGAACGGGACGTACTCGCCGAAGGTGACCGGGCGGCGCTTCACGTAGCGCTGACCGGGACCGTTCGCGTCCCAGACCACGCCAGCGTTGTAGGCGGTGGTGCGGGTCGGCCCGTTGAAGATCCCTCCCACGAGGATGGGGGCGCGCAGCCGAGCGGAGAGCTCGGAGATCCGGTTGCTGGTCGCCCGGTCCGCCGTGGGGTCGGTGTCGGTGGCGTTCTCGGGCCACAGCACCATGTCGGGGCGTGGCAGCTCGCCGGCGTCGACCCGGTCGGCGAGTCGCTCCGTCTCGGCGGCGTGCAGCTGGAAGATCTCACCGGGTGGCCACTGCAGGAAGTCGCCGGGGGTGTTGCCCTGGACCAGGGCCACCTGGCGGGTGCCGTCCTGGCCCGCCAGACCGATCGGGAGCGCGAGACCGACGGCGACCAGTGCGGCGACGCCGACGACACCGCGTAGTCGATGTCCGTCGACGATCGTGAGCACGGCGGCGGCCAGCAGCACCATGACGGCCGACGTGCCGGCCATGCCCAGCAGCCGGGCGTAGGACTCCATCGGTGTGTCGATGGCCGAGTGTCCGATACGCCCCCAGGGGAAGCCGGAGAACGGATGGTCCGAGCGTGCCCACTCCCCTGCCACCCAGACCGCTGCGGCCCACACCGGCCAGGCACGCAGTCGCATCACCGCGCGCAGGGCGAGCATGACCACGGCGAGGAAGAGTGACTCGGCGATGACCAGGCCCACGTAGGCAGCCGGACTGACCGCCGTCATCCAGCGGATCAGCAGACCCATGAACGCCAGCCCGTACAGGAGCCCGCACGCCAGGGTCAGACGTCGTGAGGCGGTGTCGAGGCGTCGGGCCAGCCACAGCAGCCCGGCGACCGACAGGACCATGGCGAAGGGCAGCGACCATGGGTCGAAGGCGAGCGCTGCGACCGCGCCCAGAGCCGCCGCCGTGGGCAGCGCGAGCCGCGCCCTCACACCACGACGAGTTCGCGCGGGGTATTGTTCAGCACCTCCAGGCCGTCCGCGGTGCAGATGGCGATGTCCTCGATGCGGGCCCCGAACCGCCCGTCGACGTAGATGCCGGGCTCGATGGAGAACGCCATGCCCTCCTCGAGCACGAGATCGTTTCCGGAGACGATGTAGGGCTCCTCGTGGGTCTCCTGTCCGATGCCGTGGCCCGTGCGGTGGATGAACAGGTCGCCGTAGCCGGCGTCGACGATGATCTGGCGGCCCACGGCGTCGACGGACTCTGCCGTCACGCCCGGGCGGGCGTGCTCTCGCTGAGCCGTCTGGGCCGACTCGAGGACCGCGTGGAGGTCGGCGTACTCGGTCGGGACGGTGCCGCCGGCCAGGTAGTTGCGGGTGGAGTCCGAGCAGTAGCCGGCAGGTGTGGTGCCGCCGATGTCGACGACCACGGGATCGCCCTCCTCGATGACCCGGTCCGACAGCTCGTGGTGCGGCGAGGCGCCGTTGGGCCCGGAGCCGACGATGACGAAGTCACAGGTCTCGTGCTGCTCGAGGATGGCGGCGGCGATGTCGGCGCCGACCTCGCGCTCGGTGCGCCCCGGGCGCAACCACTCGGGCACGCGGCGGTGCACCGCGTCGATGAACTCGCCGGCCTCGCGCAGTGCGGCCGCTTCGTCGGCGTCCTTGCGGATGCGCAGGTCCGAGACGACCGATCCTCCGAGCACCTGGTCGGCGGTCGGCAGCGCGGCTCCGAGGGCGAAGACACGAGACGCCCACATGTGGTCGTCGAGGGCGACGGTGGCGGCATCTCCCACCAGCTGCGCGACGAGCGCGTAGGGGTCGTCGGTCTCGTTCCAGGCCGCGACCTCCATGTCGATTCCCGAGGCGATCGCCGCAGGCTTCTCCAGTGCTGGCACGACGAGGGTTGGATCGCCCGTCGAGGGCAGGACGAGGCAGGTGAGCCGCTCCAGCGGCAGCGCCACGTACCCGGTGAGATACCGCAGATCGGCTCCCGGAGTCACGAGCATCGCGTCGATGCCTCGTCGTGCTGCCAGCTCTTGTGCCTTGCGCCATCTGCTCACCCGACGACCCTACCGTCGGGCCGGTTATAGGCTCACGGCCATGACCCGCCTGATGCTGCTCGACAGCGCGAGCCTGTACTTCCGCGCGTTCTTCGCCTACCGGGACCACGAGGCGCTCACCGCACCCGACGGCACGGTCGTCAACGCCCTGCGCGGCATGGTCGAGTTCGTGTCGACGCTCGCCGGCAAGCACGAGCCCGACGTGATCGTCGCGTGCTGGGACGATGACTGGCGCCCTCAGTGGCGGGTCGACCTGATCGGCAGCTACAAGACCCAGCGCGCCGAGGACGACGGCGCCGAGGCCGACACCACCGAGGGGTTGCTCGGACCACAGGTGCCGCTGATCTCAGAGGCCCTGACGTTGCTCGGAATCCCGATCGTGGGTGCCGCGGGCTGCGAGGCGGACGACATCATCGGCACGCTGGCCACCCAGGCGACGGGCCCGGTCGACATCGTCACGGGCGACCGTGACCTGTTCCAGCTCGTCGACGACTCCCGCGACGTCCGCATCCTGTATCCGGCGATCGGCGGCATCCGCGACGCCGCCGTGGTCACCGACCAGTGGATCGCGGACAAGTACGGTGTGCGCCCCGATCAGTACGTCGACTTCTCGGTCATGCGCGGCGACGCCTCAGACGGCCTGCCCGGCGTGGCAGGCATCGGCGAGAAGACCGCTGCGACGCTGCTGGCCGAGTTCGGCGATCTCGATGCCATCGAGGCGGCAGCACGGGACGAGAGCTCCTCGATCAAGCCGCGCGTACGGGCCTCGCTGCTGTCGTCAGCCGACTACATCACCGCCGCGCGCCAGGTGGTGGCAGTCAAGACCGAGGGCGTCGAACCGGCTGCATACGCCCTCTCCCCCGTGGACGAACCGTCCTTCCGCGCCTTCGCTGAACGCTGGGGCCTCGGCTCCGCCGCCGATCGGGCGATCGAGGCGCTCGGTCGGCGCTGACGGTTTACCAGCAGGCCACGGCAACTGGTCACTCCTCCGGGCAAGCGCTCCGGGAAGAGCGCCAGGGTGCTCGGTGATCGCGCCCTGCTCGGATTGTTCACACTTCCCCCTGATTCTTGCGACTCCTCCGGGGAAATTCGCCTGGAGGAGTGAAGACTCTCCGGGGCCTGCTGGTAAACCGAGAGCCCCGGGTCAGCCGTGGACGCTGCTGTACGACACGACGCCGTGTCGGAGCTCGTCGAGCGCGCGACGGGCTGTGTCGCGCAGCGAGCCCGGGCCCGCTGCGTCGGCGATCTGGGCGACCACGTCGATCAGCTGCTTCATGGCTCGGACGAAGTCTCCTGCGGCCATGTCGGTGGCACCCAGGACGGTGTCGAGGCTCGCTCCGTTGCACCAGTCCCACACGGCCTGGGCGAAGCCGAAGTCGGGCCGGTGCAGGAACCTGAGCCGGTTCTCGCGCTCGAGTCGCTCCAGGTCGGCGCACAGACGGGTCATCGAGTCGGCCACGTGCCGCACGGCGCCGGTGGGCAGTCGCGGTGATGCGGCATCGTCGTCGCGGCGCGCCTGGTACGTGAGCCCGCTGGCCACGGCGGCCAGCTCGGCGGGGTCGAGGCCGTCCCACATGTCGTCGCGCAGGCACTCGCTGACCAGCAGGTCGAGCTCGCTGTACAGGCGGGTGAGCCGGTGGCCCTCGGGCGTCACGGTGTCGCCGTCGAGGTAGCCCAGGGTGTCGAGCACGTGGCAGACCCGGTCGAACTGGCGCGCCACGGTGTTGGTGCGCTGCTCGATGCGGCCGCGCTGGTTCTGGGTGTCGCGCTCGAGCTTGAGGTACCGCTCGGCCCATCGCGCGTGCGCCTCTCGGTCCGGGCACTGGTGGCACGGGTGCTCGCGCATCTGCCGACGCAGCTCGTCGATGCGCGGGTCGACGCGAGATCCGGCGTCGCGGTGCCGCTTCGTCACGTGCACCTGCCCGTGCGGCACGCGGTTGCGCAGGGTGGACGCGAGGTCACGTCGCTGCTGCGGGTCGCGCGGGCTGAACGACTTGGGGATGCGCATCGTCGTCAACGGCTGCACCGGGGTCGGGAAGTCGACCACGGCGAGACGGCGGGCGTGCCGGTTGGCCGTCAGGACGAGCGGTCGTGGGCCCTCCCGGTCTCCGGACGAGCCGGGATCGATGACGACCGCAAGACCCGCCCACTTGCCGGCCGGCACGTGGATGACGTCACCGCGCTTGAGCCGCAGCAGCGAGCCGAGGGCCTCGTCCCGCTCCTCCGAGCGCCGCGACTTCGCCCCGGAGGCCTCGAGGTCCTTGATCTCGCGCCGGAACGACGCGTACTCCATGAAGTCGCCCAGGTCGCACTGGGCGCTCTGGCGGTAGCCCTCGAGGGCGTCGTCGGCCTTCTTGATCTGCCGGGCCATGTCCACGACGCCACGGTCGGCCTGGAACTGCGCGAACGACTGCTCCAACAGGTCGCGCGCGACCTCGCGGCCCACCTGACCCACCAGGTTGATGGCCATGTTGTACGACGGCTGGAACGAGGAGTTCAACGGATAGGTGCGGGTGGACGCCAGGCCCGCGACCTGCTTGGGGTCCAGGCCCGCCTGCCACAGGACCACGGCGTGCCCCTCGACGTCGATGCCGCGACGTCCGGCCCGGCCGGTCAGCTGGGTGTACTCCCCCGGCGTCACGTTGGCGTGCGTCTCGCCGTTCCACTTGGTGAGCTTCTCGATGACCACCGAGCGGGCCGGCATGTTGATGCCCAGCGCCAAGGTCTCGGTCGCGAAGATCGCCTTGACCAGTCCGCGGCTGAACAGGTCCTCGACGCACTCCTTGAACGTCGGCAGCATGCCGGCGTGGTGCGAGGCGATGCCGCGCACCAGCGCCTCGCGGAAGTCGTGGAATCCCAGCACGTGCAGGTCGTCGTCGGGCAGGTGGGCGCACGCGGCGTCGACCCACTCCTCGATCTCGACGCGCTCCTCGGGAGTCGTGAGGTTCAGTCGTGCGTCCAGGCACTGCTGCACGGCGGCGGCGCAGCCGGCTCGGCTGAAGATGAACACGATGGCCGGCAGCAGGCCCTCGGCATCGAGTCGTTCGACGATGTCGACGCGGCTCGGAGCACGGTGCCGGGTGCGAGGGCGCTTGCCGCCCTTGCCCGGCCGGCCCTTGTGCATGCGGCTGAACTGCCAGTCCTCACGAGCGATGCGCTCCAGCTGGCGGTTGACCTGGCCCGACCCGGCGTCCTCGAACAGCGGGAACATCTTGCGGCCCACCAGCACGTGCTGGTGCAGCGGGATCGGGCGTCGTTCCTCGACGATGGTCACCGTGTCGCCGCGCACCGTGGTGAGCCACTCGCCGAACTCCTCGGCGTTGGACACCGTGGCCGACAGCGAGATCACCGAGACCGACTCGGCGAGGTGGATGATCACCTCTTCCCAGACCGCCCCGCGGAACCGGTCGGCCAGGTAGTGGACCTCGTCCATGACCACGTAGCCGAGACGGTCGAGGGTGCGCGAGTCCGCGTACAGCATGTTGCGCAGGACCTCGGTGGTCATCACCACGATCGGCGCCTCGCCGTTGATGGTGTTGTCGCCGGTCAGCAGGCCGACGTTCTCCGCGCCGTGCATGGCCACCAGGTCGTTGAACTTCTGGTTCGACAACGCCTTGATCGGGGTGGTGTAGAAGCACTTGCGGTCGGTGGCCAGCGCCAGGTGCACCGCGAATTCACCGACGATCGTCTTGCCCGATCCGGTGGGCGCGGCCACCAGCACGCCGTGACCGTCCTCGACCTCGCGGCACGCTCGGACCTGGAAGTCGTCGAGGGCGAATCCGTAGCGGTCGCGGAACTGCGCCAGGTGCGGATGCACCCGATCCGCGCGTGCCTGGGCGTAGGCCTCCGCGGGGGTGCTCATGGACTCCAGCCTATGGGGTCAGGGCGAAAACACCGTGAGAGACGCGGGTCGCACCCGCACCGTCCTGGGCAGCTCGCCCAACCGTTCTCCGTCGCCGTACGCGACGATTCCCGGCGCTTCCAGCGTCACCTCCTGCACGCGGTGCCGCTCGAACTGCGGCAGCGAGGTGTGCGTGCCCTTGTACAGCTGCGGGAAGACCCGCAGCAGCGTCAGCTTGCTGACCGGGTTGATCACCACGACGTCCAGCAGCCCGTCGTCCATCTCGGCGCCTTCACAGATGCGCAGCCCGCCGCCGAACGACGGTCCGTTGCCCACCGCTGCGAGCATCGCTCGGCGGTGCAGGACCTGACCGTCGTCGAGCGTCAGGGTGAACTCCAGCGGTTCGAACGCGCGCAGCTCGGCCACGATCGCGATGTTGTACTTCATGTTGCCGCGGGGCCACCGCATCGCATTGGCACGCTCGTTGACCTTGGAGTCGAACCCGGACGCCACCACCGTGGCCACCAGGGTGCCGTCGGTCTCGGCGAGGTCGATCCGTCGGGTGGCGGCCCGCAGCACCAGGTCGATCGCAGCGTCGGGGTCCTTGGCCGGGATTCCCAGGGCCCGAGCGAGGTCGTTGCCGGTGCCGGCCGGGATCAGGCCGAGAGCGACGTCGGTGTCGACCAGTCGGTCGAGCACGGCGTGCACCGCGCCGTCGCCTCCGACGACGACCACGGCGTCGAGACCGCTGAACGACGCGTCCTGCGGCACGACGTCGACCTCGTGCCCTGCCTCGACGAGCCGTTGGCGCGTCAGCTCGCCGATCTGGTCACCGCGACGCTTGCCGGAGGTGGGGTTGACGACCATGGCGCACCGCATGGGTCCACCCTAGGGGCGTCAGTCGTCCAGCGGGGCCGGCTCGTCGTCGCTCAGCTGCGCGGTCTCGCGGGCCCGCTTGCGGTCGGTGAACCGTGCGAGGATCTCGGCCAGAAGGTACAGGACGGTCATCGGTGCGGCCAGGAACAGCATCGTCAGCGGATCGGTGGTGGGTGTGGCGACGGCCGCGAAGACGAAGATGCCGATGATGATCCAGGGGCGCGCGTTGGCCAGCTGCTTGGCGTTGACGATGTGCAACCGGTTCAGGATCGTCACGACCAACGGGATCTCGGCGGCGACGCCGAACACCAGCATCATGCGCACGACGAAGTTGAGGTAGTCGGCGCCGGTCAGCAGCGAGCCCCATCCGGACGGCACGAAGCCGATCAGCAGCAAGATGGCCTTGGGCAGCACGATGTACCCCGCGTAGGCGCCGCCGACGAACAACGGTGCGCCCGTGGCCGTCAGCAGCAGGGCCCACTTCTTCTCGTTGCGGTGCATCGCGGGCAGCACGAAGGCCCACAGCTGCCACAGCCACAGCGGGCTGGACAGCAGCAGGCCGACGATCAGCGAGATCTTGAGCTGGAACGTGAACGCTCCGCCGACGCCGGTGAGCACCAGGTCGGTCTTGATGCCCTGGGCCTCGAGCTGAGGTCGGATGGTGTCGTACGGAGACGACATCCAGTTCAGGACCGGTTCGTAGAAGAACCACGCGACGATGGTGCCGAGGACGATGAAGGCGACGGCCTTGGTGAGCCGCGACCGCAGCTCACGCAGATGTTCCATGAGCGGCATGGTGCCGCCCTGCGCCGGGAGCGCGACCATCTGGATCAGGCCTGTTCGGGCTTCTCAGCCGAAGGGGCCTCGATCTGCGACGCGCGAGTGGTGGGCGGCTTGGGCTCGTCGTCATCGTCATCGTCGTCGAGGGCCTTGACCTCGGTCTTGAAGATGCGCAGCGCCTTGCCGGAGCCACGGGCCAGCTCAGGCAGCTTCTTGCCACCGAAGAGCAGCACGACGATGCCGAGAATGACCAGGATCTCCGTGGGTCCGAGCTGCCTGAACATGAGTACTCCTGTGAATCGCCGAACAGTGTGGTTGCGTTACTCATTCATCGTACGCGCCCAGGGCTGAACGGGCGGTCTCAACCACCTCGGTGCGCAGCGCGGCCGGTTCCAGCACCGCCATCGAGCCCGCGTTGCGCAGCACGAGTCGGCGCAACCACCCCCAGTCGGCGCCGAAGAGCTTGGCCGTCCACACGCCGCGGTCGTCCTGCTCCACGAGCTCGACCGGGTAGTACTCGGTCATCCAGTGGGCTCCCGGGTGCAGCTGGACCAGGGCGTAGGGCGTCTGCTCGCCGACCGTGAACATGCCGTCGGACACGTCGCGCGACGCGGCGTCGTGATCCTCGACGGCCGTCTCGGTGACCTCGGCGCTGACGATGCGATCGAGACGGAAGAACCTCAGGTCCTCGGCCGTCAGGCACCACGCCTCGAGGTAGAGCTTGCCGCGCTCGGTGAAGATGCGCCGCGGATCGACCATCCGGTCGCTGCGCTCGTCGCGGGTGTCGGTGGCGTAGGTCATCGCGACGCGCCGCCCCTCGGTCATGGCGCGCACCAGGCTCTGGTGGATCGCCGGGTCGACCTCGTCGAGCACGACGTCGACGGGGGCGTGGACGTTCTCGCCCATGGCGGTCTCGAGCTTGGCGAGCGCCGAGTCGATGACGGCGAGCTCGTCACCGGCGGCGGACGCCCGCAGGGTGCGCAGCGCCACGATCAGGGCGGCACCCTCCTGGGCAGAGATCCGCAACGGCCGGGACATGAACTCGGCGTCGCGGATGTGCACGACACCGTCCTGCTCCAGGGCCGTGAGGTCGACGTCGATCAGCTCGCCGGCGAACTCGCCGACGCCGGTGAACATCAACAGCTTGAGGTCGTCGCGGATCTGCTTGGGCGTCACGCCGAACTCGCGGGCGACGTCGTTGACCGGCACCCCGTCGTTGCTCTGCAGGTACGGCACCATCGCCAGCATCCGCAGCACCTGGTTCTGCGAGCGGCTCATCCGATCGCGCCCAGGGAGCCGCCGGCGGCGACGGTCAGCTGGGCCACCACCGCGGCACGCACCGTCGGTGGGGACATCGCCACGACGTCGGGACCGTACGAAGCGACCTCCGCGGCGAGCTGGCGCTCGGAGTGGAACCTGACCTCGACCTCGTCGACCTCGTCGTCGATCGACTCGACCCGGGTGGCGGAGCGTCGCAGGGACTGCCCGCGGCCCGCGCGGATCCTGAGCACGGCCACGCGCTCCGGCTCGGGGTCGAACAACGACTGCGCGACGCGGCGCATGTCGGTGCCCTCCGGCACCTCGTAGGCACCGGGCGGGCCGGTGGGCTCGACCTCCCCGACCACCCGCGAGACGCGGAACAGTCGAGGAGCCTGCCGGTCGACGTCGAAACCACCGACGTACCAGCGGTCGCGCCAGGACACGATGCCCCACGGCTGGAGGTGCCGCTCGGAGGCCTCCTGACCCGGACGTGCGTACACGAACGAGATGGGCACGCGCCGCGTGGCGGCGTCCCACATCGCGTCGAACGCCGGTTCGTCGGTGGACAGTCGCGGCTCGGCCATGCGCAGCATGCTGGTGTCGACGTCGACACCGATGGACTTGAGCTTGACCAGCGCGGTGGTGGACTCCGCGGCCAGCCCGGCGTGCTCCCACACCTGCGTGGCGAGGCCGATCACGGCCGCCTCCTCACGGGTGAGCTCGACGTCGGCGAGCTCGGCGGAGTCACGCGAGATGCGATATCCCTGCTCGTCGCCGAACAACGGGTCGTGGGAGCCGATCTCGACGGTGATCCCGAGCTCGCGCAGATCCTCCTTGTCGCGCTCGAACATGCGGTCGAAGGCGGCCTGCGTGCTCGCGTCGCGATAGTCGGCGATCGACTGGCGGATCTGCGACTTGGCGAGGAACTGTCGACTGACCAGCAGCAGGAAGATGAGGTTCATCAACCTCTCGGTCTTGCGTGCGGCCATGCAGTGAATATGTCAGGAAGCGTCGAGCAAGTCGATCGCGAACACCAGCGTGTCGCCGCCCTTGATGTCGGGCTCTCGGCCTTCGTCGCCGTAGGCGGTGTCGGACGGGCAGACCAGCACCACGCGGCTGCCGACCTTCTGTCCGGCGAGCAGGTCGGTCCAGCAGTCGATCAGCTGTCCCTTGGTCAGCTGGAAGGACGCCGGGGTGCCCCGTGACCACGACGAGTCGAACACCTTGCCCGACGGGTAGACCTGTCCGAGGTACTGCACGCTCAGCGTCTGATCGGCCTTGACCTTGGGTCCGTCGCCCTGGATGACGACGTGGATGCTCTCCTTGGTCTGCTTCTTGGCCGTGGTGTCGGTGGCGACGAACTTCGACGGCTTCTTGTCGCCGTCGAGCTTCAGCTCGGGCAGGTCCGAGGGAAGCGCCTTGGACTTTCCGGTGGCCTCGGACGCCACCTTGGCGACCAGGTCGAAGACGAACACCATGGTGTCGCCGGCCTTGATGTCCAGCTCGGTGCGATCCTGGCCGAAGCCGTCCTTGGGCGAGATCGCCACCAGGACGCGCGAACCGATCTTCTGGTTGTCCAGGGCGGTGATGAAGCCCGGCAGGATGCTGTCCTTGGTGAGCGTGAAGGTGGCCGGCTGCCCGGCGGCGAACGAGCTGTCGAACTGCTTGCCCGTGCGACCGTTGACCGCCAGGTAGTTGACCTTGACGGTGTCGCCGGCCTTGACCGTGTCTCCCCCGCCCTCCTCGACGACCTTGGTCTCGGTGCTGGTCGTGGAGAAGCCCTTGGCCACCGTGACCTTGGGCGTCGCGGCCTTGGAGACCTTGATCGCGTCGAGACCTCCGGACGACGATCCACCGTCGCTGCCACAGGCCGACAGCAGGAGCACAGCAGAAAGGGCCGAGACGAGAATGCGGTTCACAAAGGGGCCTTCGCAGGTGGACGCAAGAACGACGCCATCGTAGCCGGGGGCGAAAACCCGCTCACATGCCGTCGATGAGGCGCTGGACCCTCTCGTCGTGGGACCGGAAGGGGTCCTTGCACAGCACCGTGCGCTGCGCCTGGTCGTTGAGCTTGAGGTGCACCCAGTCGACGGTGAAGTCGCGCCGGCGTTCCTGCGCGCGCTTGATGAAGTCGCCGCGAAGACGCGCGCGCGTCGACTGTGGGGGGACCGACTTGGCCGTGAAGACGTCGAGGTCCCGGGTGACCCGCGCGACCGCTCCCCTGCGCTCCAGCAGGTAGAAGAGTCCGCGGTCGCGACGGATGTCGTGGTACGCCAGGTCCAGCTGGGCGATGCGCGGATCGGCCCAGCTCATGGCGTTGGAGGTGCGGTAGCGATCGAGCAGCTTGTACTTGATGACCCAGTCGATCTCGCGCTCGACGAGGGACAGGTCCTCGGACTCGACCGCCTTCAGCGTGCGTTCCCACAGGTCGAGCGCGCGGCTGATGGTCGGGGTGTGCAGGCCGTGGCGGTCGACGAACTCGGCGGCCTTGCCGAAGTACTCGGCCTGGATCTCCAGCGCCGACAGCTCGCGGCCGTTGGCGAGCTGCACCTTGCGGCGACCGGTCATGTCGTGGGAGATCTCGCGGATGGCGCGGATGGGGTTGTCCAGCGTCATGTCGCGCATGGACACGCCGGCCTCGATCATGCGCAGGACGAGATCGGTGGTGGCCACCTTGAGCATGGTGGTGGTCTCGCTCATGTTGGAGTCGCCCACGATGACGTGGAGGCGACGGAACCGTTCGGCGTCGGCGTGCGGCTCGTCGCGGGTGTTGATGATCGGACGCGATCGGGTGGTGGCGCTGGAGACGCCCTCCCAGATGTGCTCGGCCCGCTGGCTGACGCTGAACACGGTGCCGCGCGGTGTCTGCTGGATCTTGCCGGCGCCGCAGATGATCTGGCGCGACACCAGGAAGGGGATGAGCACGTCGGCCAGCCGGCTGAACTCTCCGCCGCGTCCGACCAGGTAGTTCTCGTGGCAGCCGTAGGAGTTGCCCGCCGAGTCGGTGTTGTTCTTGAACAGGTAGATGTCGCCCTCGACACCGTCGTCGGCGAGCCGCTGCTGGGCGTCGATCATCAACGCCTCGAGGATCCGCTCCCCCGCCCGGTCGTGGGTGACCAGGTCGACGATGTCGTCGCACTCAGGGGTGGCGTACTCGGGGTGACTCCCGACGTCGAGGTACAGGCGTGCACCGTTGCGCAGGAACACGTTGCTGCTGCGGCCCCACGAGACGACACGACGGAACAGGTAGCGGGCGACCTCGTCCGGTGACAGGCGACGCTGGCCCTTGAACGAGCAGGTGACGCCGTACTCGTTCTCGATGCCGAAGATTCGCCGGTCCATGCGGCCAGCCTAGTGCGGGCTCAGGAGCCCAGCGCGCTGGCGACGTCGGTGTCGGTGAGGCGGCGGAACTTGCGCGGTTGTGAACGAGCGCGGGTCAGGACCCCGACCTCCAGTGACTCCGCTGCGAGCGTGCGCGGCTGCTCGGAGTCGTGACCCAGCGCTGCCGCGGCCAGGCCGACGACGGCGTCGAGATCGAGGCCGGCCGCGTAGTGCTCGGTCAGGTACGTCTCGACGGTCTCGCTCTGGCCGCCCATGACGCCGAATCCGTCGACGTCGGCGACCGAGCCGTCGTACATCAAGCGGTAGATCTGGTCGTGGGCCGCGTCGTCGGCGACCTCTCCGACGAACAGCTCGACCTCGTAGGGCTTCTCCGCCGACGAGCTGAAGATGGCACCGAGGGTCTGCGCGTAGGCGTTGGTCAGGGCACGTGCCGTGACGTCACGACGGTCGTAGGAGTAGCCCTTCATGTCGGCGAGCCGCACTCCGGCGATGCGCAGGTTCTCGAACTCGTTGTACCGGCCCACCGCGGCGAAGCCGATGCGGTCGTAGATCTCGCTGACCTTGTGCAGGGCCTGCGACGGGTTCTCGGCGACGAAGGCGATGCCGTCGGCGTACTGCAGGACCACGACACTGCGACCGCGCGAGATGCCCTTGCGGGCGAAGTCGGCGCGATCCTTCATCACCTGCTCGGGTGAGACGTAGAACGGCTGGGTCATGTCGGATTCCTGGTGCTGTCAGTTGAGGGGGGCGGCGGGGCCGTCGGGCCGGTTCATGCGCGACCCGATGACGTCGTCGGCGATGGAGCCGACCTCGGCGTCGTCGAGGCGCCGGTAGCCGTCGGCGGTGACCGAGTAGATCACCGGGAAGATGCGCCGGGTCAGGTCGGGCCCACCCGTGGCCGAGTCGTCGTCGGCGGCGTCGTACAGCGCCTGCACGACCGCCGTGACGCAGTCGCCCTCGGTCAGTCCGCGGCTGTAGAGCTTCTTGAGCGCGCCGCGGGCGAAGACCGAGCCGGAGCCGACGGAGTGGAAGTCGGTCTCCTCGTAGCGCCCGCCGGTGACGTCGTAGGAGAAGATGCGGCCCGCCTGCGTCTCGAGGTCGAACGCCGCGAACATCGGCACGACCGCCAGTCCCTGCATCGCCATGCCGAGGTTGCCGCGGATCAGTGCGGCCAGCCGGTTGGCCTTGCCGTCGGCCGACAGCACGGTGCCCTCGATCTTCTCGTAGTGCTCGAGCTCGACCTGGAACAGACGGACCAGCTCGATCGCCAGACCTGCGCTGCCGGCGATCCCGGTGACCGAGTACTCGTCGGCCGGGAAGACCTTCTGGATGTCGCGCTGGGCGATGACGTTGCCCATGGTGGCGCGCCGGTCGCCCGCCATGACCACACCGCCGTCGAACGTGGCGGCGACGATGGTGGTGCCGTGCGGTGCGAGATCGGTCGTCGCCACGGACGTGGATGCGCGGGGCAGCAGCTCAGGTGACTGGCTGGCCAGGTAGTCGGCGAACGACGACTGCCCCGAGAGTCGCGTGCCCTCGGGCAGGGAGCCGCTCACTGGCCACCCTTCTGCACGAAGCTGCGCACGAACTCCTCGGCGTTCTCCTCGAGGACGTCATCGATCTCGTCGAGGATCGAGTCGACGTCGTCGTCGAGCTTGGCCTTGGACTGGGCGTCGACCGGTGCGGTCTCGACCTGCTCCTCGGGCTCGGTGGCCTTGCGGGTGCTCTTGTGCTGCTGCTCGGACATGTGCCCAGCCTACGCGGTACCGGTGCGCCTACGCGGTACTAGTGCGCCTACGCGGTGATGGTGCGGAACAGCTCGGTCGCCGTGGTGCTGGACTCGAACAGGTGCCCGACCATCTCCTCGGTGCCCCGCAGCGGCTCCATGGTCGGGATGCGCTGCAGCGAGTCGTGTCCGGGCAGGTCGAAGATCACCGAGTCCCACGAGGCGGCTGCGATGTCGGTGGCGAACCGGGCCAGACACATGCCGCGGAAGTACGCGCGCGTGTCCTTGGGCGGCTCGGTGACGGCGGACTGCACGTCCTCGTCGGTGAGCAGACGCTTCATCCGCCCGGTGCGCACGAGCTGGTGGAACAGACCCTTGTGCAGCCGGATGTCGTGGTACTGCAGGTCCACGAGGTGCAGCTTCGCGTGGTCCCAGTCCAGCGAGTCCCGCTCGCGGTACCGCTCCAGCAGGGCCAGCTTGGCCACCCAGTCCAGCTCGTCGACGCACAGCATCGGGTCCTGGGCGAGACGGGTCAGGGTCGACTCCCACAGGGCGAGGACCTGGTCGGTCTCGGGATCGGAGCCCTCCCGTGCGACGAACTCACGCGCCGCGTCCAGGTAGTGGGTTTGCAGCTCCAGAGCGGTCACCGAGGTGCCGTCCTCGAGCTGCACGGTCTGCTGCAGGGTCGGGTCGTAGGAGATGGCGTGCAGCGCCGGAATCGGCTTGGCCAGCGATCGGCCGCGGGTCAGGAACCCGGCCTCGATCATGGCCAGGACCAGCGACGTGGTGCCGTGCTTGAGCAGGATCGCGGTCTCGGAGCAGTTGGCGTCGCCGATGATGACGTGGAGGCGCCGGTACTTCTTGGGGTCGGCGTGCGGTTCGTCGCGGGTGTTGATGATGGGCCGCTTGAGGGTCGTCTCCAGCCCGACTCCCACCTCGAAGTAGTCGGCGCGCTGGCTCATCTGGAAGGCGTGGACGCTGCCGTCCTGCTTCTGGCCCACGCGCCCGGCGCCGGTGAACACCTGGCGGGACACGAAGAACGGCGTGAGGTGCTCCACGATGTGCTCGAAGGGCACCTCGCGATCCATCAGGTAGTTCTCGTGCGAGCCGTAGGAGGCACCCTTGTTGTCGATGTTGTTCTTGTAGAGCACCAGCGGCTGGGCCCCTGGCATCTGACCGGCCAGCTCGGCGCCCGCGCGCATGACCTCCTCGCCAGCCTTCTCCCACCGCACGACGTCCATGGGTGTGGTGACCTCGGGGCTGGAGTACTCCGGATGCGCGTGGTCGACGTACAGGCGTGCGCCGTTGGTCAAGATGATGTTGGCCAGGCCGAGGTCCTCGTCGGTCAGCTGGGTCGGATCGGCGAGCCCACGCTCGACGTCGTAACCCCGCGCGTCGCGCAGCGGGCTCTCCTCCTCGTAGTCCCAGCGCGCGCGTCTGGTGAGCCCGTGTGCGGCGGCGTAGGAGTTCACCACGTGCGTCGAGGCCACCATCGGATTGGCCTGGGGTTGGCCCTGCACGGTGATGCCGTACTCGACCTCGCTGCCCTGCACACGTCGGACGGTCATGCGGTCAGCCTACGGGGCTCGGAATCGGTCACCGACTCGTCGTCCGATCGTTGCCGACACGTCGGGCGCAGGATGCCGGCCCGTGGGTTGGCGTGAGGACCGTGAAGGTCATGAAGGTTGCCATCTGCTCCGAATCCTTCCTCCCCCAGACCAACGGCGTCGTGCACTCGGTGCTGCGCGTGATCGACCACCTCGTCTCGCGCGGCGACCAGGTCGTCGTCCTCGCTCCGGACGCACCCGGGGTGCCGACCGAGGTCGCCGGCGCCTCCGTGGTGACCATGCCCGCGTGGTCCTTCCCCGGCTACCGCGACGTCCGGGTCGCCACCGGACGCGTCTCACCGGTGGCCGAGGCGCTGCGGGCCGCGGATCCGGACGTCGTGCACCTCGCGTCGCCGTTCTCGCTCGGGTGGCGGGCGACCTTGGCGGCCCAGGCGCTCGACCTGCCGACCGTGGCGGTCTTCCAGACCGACGTGCCGGCCTATGCCGCTCGGTACGGCATCCCGGGCGCCGAGAACCTGCTGTGGAAGCGGGTCAAGGACATCCACGGTCGCGCGACGGTGACCCTCGCCCCCTCGGTGGCGTCCATGGACACCCTGGCCGCGCGCGGGGTGGAGCGGGTGAAGCTGTGGCGCCGCGGTGTCGATCTGGAGCGCTTCTCCCCCGATCGGCGCAGTCAGACCTGGCGCGACCAGGTGGCACCAGACGGCGAGCGCCTGGTCGGCTACGTGGGACGGCTGGCGCCGGAGAAGCAGGTCGACGACCTGGTCCGCCTCGTGGGTCTGCCCGGCACTCGGCTGGTGATCGTCGGCGACGGCCCCGAGCGGGCGCGGCTGCAGCGCCTGCTGCCCGGCGCCCACTTCACGGGCATGCTGCACGGCGACGAGCTCGCCACCGTCGTCGCCAGCCTCGACGTGCTCGTGAGCACGAGCGAGACCGAGACGTTCTGCCAGGTGGTGCAGGAAGGTCTGGGGTCCGGGGTCCCGGTGGTGGCGGCCGGTGTCGGTGGACCCGTGGACCTCGTGGCGCACAGTCGCACGGGCTGGCTCTACCCGCCGGGCGACCTGGCGGCCATGACCAACCAGGTGCGCGACCTCGTCGGGGACGAGAGCAAGCGGGCCGCGTTCGGCCGAGCGGCTCGGCGATCGGTGCAGGGCCGCTCGTGGCGGTCGGTGTGCTCACAGCTCGTGGGCCACTACGCCGCAGCGATCGAGGACCACGCCCCCACCGGACCGCACGACCTCGCTCGCCGGCACTGGGGAACTCGACGTCTCGCACGTTCCTAGTCGAGCGACCTGCCCAGGTGGGTGCTGCCTTCGCCCGCGTAGTAGCCGAACGGCTCCACGTCGTCGTACCCGGACGATCGATACAGCGCGATCGCCTCGGGCTGCGCCGGGCCGGTCTCGAGCACCAGTCGAGCAACCCCGGCCCGGGAGGCCGTCTCCTCCAGATGGGCCAGCAGGCCACGGGCGATGCCACGCCGTTGGAACGCCGGACGCACGTACATGCGCTTCAGCTCGGCGTCACCGGGCCGCGGCAGCGCGCCGTGACGACGCCATCCGCCCATCGCCGCCGGCACCCCGCCGACGTCGACGATCACGAAGTAGCCGTGCGGAGGGTCGAACTCGGCTGCCTCGATCGGGGCGACGTCGCCGGGACCGCCGTACCGCGCGCGGTACTCGGCCTGCACCTCGGCGATCAACGTGACCGCGTCGGGGTCGTCGAGCCGGACGACCCGCAGGTCGACGTCGTGCGGGTGCTCCACCTAGAGGTACTGCCCCGTGTTGGCGACGGTGTCGATGGAGCGGCCGGGCTCGTTGCCGCCCTTGCCGGAGATGAGGGTGCGGATGAACACGATGCGCTCACCCTTCTTGCCCGAGATCCGCGCCCAGTCGTCGGGGTTGGTCGTGTTGGGCAGGTCCTCGTTCTCCTTGAACTCGTCGAGGCAGGCCTGCAGCATGTGCTGCACCCGCAGGCCGCGCTGGCCGTGCTCGAGCAGGTCCTTGATGGCCATCTTCTTCGCGCGGTCGACGATGTTCTGGATCATGGCGCCGGAGTTGAAGTCCTTGAAGTACAGGACCTCCTTGTCGCCGTTGGCGTAGGTGACCTCGAGGAACTGGTTGTCCTCGGACTCGGCGTACATGTGCTCGACGGTGCGCTGGATCATGCCGTCGGCGGTCGCCTGGCGGTCGCCGCCCCACTCGGCGAGGTCGTCGGCGTGCAGCGGAAGCGTGGAGGTGAGGTACTTGCTGAAGATGTCCGTGGCCGACTCGGCATCGGGTCGCTCGATCTTGATCTTCACGTCCAGGCGACCCGGGCGAAGGATGGCGGGATCGATCATGTCCTCGCGGTTGGACGCGCCGATGACCAGCACGTTCTCCAGCCCCTCGACACCGTCGATCTCGCTCAGCAGCTGCGGGACGATGGTGTTCTCGACGTCGGAGGAGACGCCCGATCCGCGGGTGCGGAACAGCGAGTCCATCTCGTCGAAGAACACGATGACCGGCGTGCCCTCGCTGGCCTTCTCGCGCGCACGCTGGAAGACCAGCCGGATGTGACGCTCGGTCTCACCGACGTACTTGTTGAGCAGCTCGGGGCCCTTGATGTTCAGGAAGAACGATCGGCCCTCCTGGCCGGTCTTCTCCGAGACCTTCTTGGCCAGTGAGGCGGCGACGGCCTTGGCGATCATGGTCTTGCCGCAGCCCGGCGGGCCGTACAGCAGGACGCCCTTGGGCGGCTTGAGCTCGTGCTCGATGAACACCTCGGGGTGCAGGTAGGGCAGCTCGACCGCGTCACGGATGGACTCGATCTGCCCGCGCAGGCCGCCGATCGACTCGTAGTCGATGTCGGGGACCTCCTCGAGGACCAGGTCCTCGACCTCGCTCTTGGGGATGCGCTCGTAGACATATCCAGAACGCGAGTCGAGCAGCAGCGAGTCGCCGGGACGCAGCTTGGTGTCCATGAGCGACTCGGCGAGACGCACGATGCGCTCCTCGTCCGCGTTGCCCATGACCAGCGCCCGCAGGCCGTCCTCGAGGACCTCCTTGAAGGCCACGACCTCGCCGACCTCCTCGAAGTCGAGGGCCTGCACGACGTTCATGGCCTCGTTGAGGATGACCTCCTGGCCCTTGCGCAGCGCATCGCGATCGACAGCAGGACTGACGTTGACCCGGAGCTTGCGCCCGCCGGTGAACACGTCGACCGACTCGTCGTCGTTGACCTGCAGGAACGTCCCGAATCCGGTGGGCGGCTGGGCCAGGCGATCGACTTCTTCCTTGAGCCCCACGATCTGGTCGCGTGCCTCGCGCAGCGTGCTGGTGAGGCGCTCGTTCTGGGCCGAGGTGGCAGCGAGCCTCGCCTCGAGGTCGCGCAGCTGGCTGTCGGCGCCCCCGGACGAGCCGATGCGGCGCCGCAGGTGCTCCACCTCGGCGCGCAAGTAGGTCAGTTCCTGCTCGGGACCCCCGGCGTGGACGTCGTCGCTCATCGCCACCTCCTGCTCGTGGTGACGACCCTACCCGTCGGACGAACCGAAGGGGCGCGGACCCGCGTAGTCCGGACCGTACGCTCCCGGGGCGGGCCGCCGGGACCGCTCGAGCGAGTGCTGACCCGGTGCCATGCGCCGAGCGGTGGCCAGGAAGGCGGTGTGGCCGTTCATCCGGTGGTCGGGCCGCACCGACAGGCCCTCGAGGTGCCAGTCGCGCTGCAACGTCTCCCACGCGACCGGCTCGGTGAAGCCACCGTCCTCGCGCAGCGTCTCGACGAAGCGCGACAGCTGGGTGGTGGTGGCGACGTAGGCGCAGATGATGCCGCCGGGCACCAGCCGGTCGACCGCCAGGGGGATGCACGACCACGGATCGACCATGTCGAGGATCAGACGGTCGATCTCCGGCTCCGCGACGACCTCGCGGACGTCGCCCACGGTGAGGGTCCACCATGCCGGGGGTCCGCCGAGCGCCTGCTCGACGTTGCGGCGAGCGGTCTCGGCGAAGTCCTCACGGATCTCGTACGACCCGAGGTGCCCGTCGGGCCCGAGGGCACGCAACAGGTACGTGGTGAGGCTGCCCGATCCGGCGCCGGCCTCGACGACTCGCATGCCCGGTCCGATGTCGGCCCACATGAGGATCTGGCCGATGTCCTTGGGGTAGACGATCGCTGCTCCGCGCGGCATGGACACGACGTACTCGGACAGCAGCGGCCGGAACACCTGGTAGAGCCCGCCCATGGACGACTCGATGACGATGCCCTCGGGGCGGCCGAGGATGTCGTCGTGCCGGATCTGACCCTTCTTGGTCGAGAACTCGGCGCCGGGCTTCAGGGGGAAGTTGTGCTTGCGGCCCTTGGCGTCGGAGAGCCGGACCCACTCGCCCTCGGTCAGCTCGTTCATCGGTCCGCCCGGTAGGCCGCGTCGATGGCGTCACGCGTGAGCAGACCCACCAGGAAGCCGTCGGAGTCGATCAGCGCGTAGTTCTGTGCCGGGTGGGCGGCGATCGAGCGCAGGAGGTCCTGCCCGGTCAGGTCGGCGTCGATCTGCACGGCATCGTCCGGCACCACGGCCCGCTCATCGGCGAGCGAGCGCGCCACGAGCCGATTGATCCGGCCACGCCGTGCTGCCTGGTGGAGCGCCTGCCCCGACCCGGCCCACAGGAACCACGCGATCAGCAGCGCCACGACGAGGTCGACGGCGTAGGTGGTGTCGCGGGGCTGCACGAGGGCGAACGCCACCACGCCCACGGCCGTGATCCGACCCACCCACGCGGCCACGCGAGTGCCGACCACCTCGCGTCCCGTCGCAGCCCAGATGACGGCCTTGAGCACTCGACCGCCGTCGAGCGGGAGCCCGGGAATCATGTTGAACGCGGCCACCAGCAGGTTGACCAGGCCGATGGCCGACAGCAGCGTGCCGGCCGTGCCGTCCTGGCTGTCGGCGACCGCCCACGCGACCAGACCGATGGCTGCCGAGGTGAGCGGACCCACGATGGCGATCCACAGCTCCTGGAAGGGACGGCGACTCTCGCCGTCGATGGCGGTCTCTCCGCCCAGCAGGTGCAGGGTGACCGACCTGACGCGCATGCCGTAGCCGCGGGCCGCGGCCACGTGCGCGAGCTCGTGCACGAGCACCGACACGTAGAGCCCGACCACGAACCCGGTGGCCACGAGGTACGGGTTGGAGGTGGTGCGGCCGTCGAACCGTCCGGCGAAGACCACGACCAGCACTGCGCCCATCAGCAGCAGCGACGGCCGGATCAGGACGTCGGCCTCGCCCACGCGCCCGATGCGCCACCCGTTGTCCACGCGCACAACCTATCTCCCCTCACGGCGTCGGTGTCGCAGCCGACCTCGTCAGCCGAACAGCGAGAAGAGCTCGTCGACCGCCACGGCGTCGAGCGTCGGCAGCATGACCCGACGTGCCGCCGGCGGTACGGGGACCATGTGCGGCACGGCCAGCACGTGGCATCCCGCCGCGTTCGCGGACGCCGCTCCGGTCGGCGAGTCCTCGATCGCCAGGCACCTGGCTGGGTCGACCCCGAGTCGCTCGGCGGCCAGCAGGTACGGGTCGGGGTGCGGCTTGGGACGCGGGACGGCGTCGCCGGTCACGACCGCGCCGAACGGCAGACGGTCCGCGATCGGCGCAGCGATCGGGGCGTACGACATGGTGACGAGGGCCTGCGGCACGCCTCGGTCGTGGAGCGCGGTGATCAGGTCGACCGCTCCGGGTCGCCACGGCACGTCGCCCTGCAGCGCCAGCACCAGCGCGCTGACCAGGTGATCGACGATCTGCTCGGGCGTCAGGGCCAGTCCGAGCCGGGTGCGGATGTACCGCCCGGACTCGAGCAGGTCGCTGCCGACCAGCTGCATCGCGTCCTCCTGGGTCCACGTCGCACCGTGGTCGTGGGCGAGCTGGTGCTCCGCCGCGATCCACATCGGTTCGGTGTCGACGATGGTGCCGTCGAGGTCCCACAGGACTGCCGCGTACTCGGTCACAGCGACACGCTAACGAGCCGAGCATGACCGTGGCACAATGGAGGTCCCGTTCGGGATCCCCCGAGGCCCAGGCGAGCCCGCCGCCGGCTGGTGATCCCCAGCGTTCCGCCCGACAGCCGTCAGAAGGAATGCTCCCGTGTCATCTCGTGATTCCCTTGTGAACCACCGCCCCGACGTCACCGACGACCTCGTCGCCGCGATGCGCAGCCGCATCCTGGTGCTCGACGGAGCGATGGGCACCGCGATCCAGCGCGACCGACCTGACGAGGCCGGCTACCGCGGGGAGCGCTTCAAGGACTGGCCCAGCGACGTGCAGGGCAACAACGACCTGCTCTCCCTCACGCAGCCCGAGATCATCACCGGCATCCACCGCGAGTACCTCGAGGCCGGCGCGGACCTGATCGAGACCAACACCTTCAACGCGACCGTGATGTCGCTGAGCGACTACGGCATGGAGGAGCTGGCCTACGAGCTCAACCTCGAGTCGGCGCGGCTGGCCCGAGCGGCCGCCGACGCGATGACCGAGCAGACGCCGGACCAGCCGCGCTACGTCGTCGGAGCCATCGGCCCCACGAGCCGCACGGCCTCGATCTCACCGGACGTGAACGACCCCAGCGCCCGCAACGTGTCGTTCGACGAGCTGGTCGAGGCCTACCTGCAGCAGGCCACCGGCCTGGTCGACGGCGGCTCGGACCTGCTGATGATCGAGACGATCTTCGACACCCTCAACGCCAAGGCGGCGATCTTCGCCCTCGAGACGCTGTTCGAGCAGCACGGGCGTCGTTGGCCGGTCATCATCTCCGGCACGATCACCGACGCCTCAGGTCGCACCCTGTCGGGGCAGACCACCGAGGCGTTCTGGCACTCGGTGCGTCACGTCAAGCCTCTGCTGGTCGGACTGAACTGCGCCCTGGGCGCCAAGGAGATGCGGCCCTACCTCGCCGAGATCTCCCGCATCGCCGACACGTACGTCAGCTGCTATCCCAACGCCGGTCTGCCCAACGCGTTCGGCGAGTACGACGAGGAGCCGGCGGAGACCGCCGCGATCGTCGCCGAGTTCGCCGACGCCGGCTTCGTCAACCTGGTCGGTGGGTGCTGCGGCACCACCCCGGCCCACATCGCCGAGATCGCGAAGGGCGTCGAGGGCAAGGCGCCCCGCGTGCCGGTAGAGTTCACGCCGGCGCTGCGGCTGTCGGGCCTCGAGCCGTTCTCGGTGGTCGAGGACTCGCTGTACGTCAACGTCGGCGAGCGCACCAACATCACCGGCTCGGCCCGCTTCCGCAACCTGATCAAGGACGGCGACTACGGGACCGCACTCAACGTCGCTCGCCAGCAGGTCGAGAACGGCGCACAGGTCATCGACATCAACATGGACGAGGGCATGATCGACGGCGTCGACGCGATGAACCGGTTCACCCGGCTGGTCGCCACCGAGCCGGACATCTGCAAGGTGCCCACGATGATCGACTCCTCGAAGTGGGAGGTCATCGAGACCGGTCTGAAGAACATCCAGGGCAAGTCGATCGTCAACTCGATCTCCATGAAGGAGGGCGAGGAGAAGTTCGTGCGTGAGGCCGAGCTGTGCCGCAAGCACGGTGCGGCGGCCGTGGTCATGGCCTTCGACGAGGAGGGTCAGGCCGACAACCTCGAGCGGCGCAAGACCATCTGCGAGCGGGCGTACCGCATCCTCGTGGACCAGGTCGGCTTCCCGCCCGAGGACATCATCTTCGACCCGAACGTGTTCGCGGTCGCCACGGGCATCGAGGAGCACGCCAACTACGGCGTGGACTTCATCGAGGCCACCCGCTGGATCAAGCAGAACCTGCCCGGGGCGCTGGTGTCGGGCGGCGTGTCCAACGTGTCGTTCTCCTTCCGCGGCAACAACCCCGTGCGGGAGGCCATCCACGCGGTGTTCCTCTACCACGCGATCAACGCCGGCATGGACATGGGAATCGTCAACGCAGGAGCCCTCGTCCCCTACGACGACGTCGATCCCGAGCTGCGGGAGCGCATCGAGGACGTCATCCTCAACCGTCGCCCCGACAGCACCGAGCGGCTGCTGGAGATCGCCGGAGACTTCGCCGGCGACGGCCAGCCCCGCGAGGTCGCCACCGAGGAGTGGCGTTCGTTGCCGGTCTCGGAGCGGATCACCCACGCGCTGGTCAAGGGCATCGACGAGTTCGCCGAGAGCGACACCGAGGAGCTGCGCGCCGAGATCGCCGCCCGCGGCGGTCGTCCCATCGAGGTCATCGAGGGGCCGCTGATGGACGGCATGAACGTCGTCGGCGACCTGTTCGGCGAGGGCAAGATGTTCCTGCCGCAGGTGGTCAAGTCCGCGCGCGTCATGAAGAAGGCGGTGGCCTACCTGATCCCCTTCATCGAGGCGGAGAAGCAGCCGGGAGACGCCGAGCGCAGCAAGGGCAAGGTCATCATGGCCACGGTCAAGGGCGACGTGCACGACATCGGCAAGAACATCGTCGGCGTGGTGCTGCAGTGCAACAACTACGACGTCGTGGACCTCGGGGTCATGGTCCCGCCGCAGAAGATCCTCGACGCCGCCAAGCAGGAGAACGCCGACATCATCGGCCTGTCCGGCCTGATCACCCCCTCGTTGGACGAGATGGTCACGCTCGCCACCGAGATGGAGCGCCAGGGCTTCGACATCCCGCTGCTGATCGGCGGAGCCACCACGTCGCGCGCCCACACCGCGGTCAAGGTCGACCAGAAGTACCACGGCCCGGTCGTGTGGGTGAAGGACGCCTCGCGCTCGGTGCCGATCGTCGCTGCCCTGCTGTCGGACGAGCAGCGCGACCAGCTGATGGCCGACACGGCGGCCGACTACGAGGGCCTGCGCGAGCGCCACGCCTCGCGTCAGGACGCCCGGACGCTCCTGCCGCTGGACGTGGCCCGGTCCCAGGCGACCCCGATCGAGTGGGAGGGCTACACGCCACCGGTCCCGGCCACTCCCGGCGTGACCGTGCTGACCGACTACCCGTTGGCCGAGCTGCGCGAGTACATCGACTGGCAGCCGTTCTTCAACGCCTGGGAGATGAAGGGCAAGTACCCCGACATCCTCAACAACCCGGCCAGCGGCGAGGCGGCCCGCAAGCTGTTCGACGACGCGCAGGACATGCTGGACCGGATCGTCGAGGAGAAGTGGATCCGCGCCAACGGCGTGTTCGGCATCTTCCCCGCCTCGCAGGTCGAGCGTGACGACATCCGCGTGTTCACCGACGAGTCGCGCACCGAGGTCAGGGCCACGCTGCACCAGCTGCGCCAGCAGACCGAGGGGCGCGAGGGCACCGCCCGGCGCTCGTTGGCGGACTACGTGGCGCCGGAGTCGACCGGGCTGGCCGATCACGTCGGCGCGTTCGCCGTCACCGCGGGCATCGGCATCGAGGAGCACACCGACCGGTTCAAGAAGGAGCTCGACGACTACAGCGCGATCTTGCTGGAGTCGCTGGCCGACCGGCTGGCCGAGGCGTTCGCCGAGCGGCTGCACCAGCGGGTCCGCACCGAGTTCTGGGGCTACTCCCCCGACGAGACACTCGCCAACGAGGAGCTGATCAAGGAGAAGTACGACGGCATCCGTCCCGCGCCGGGCTACCCGGCATGTCCGGAGCACACCGAGAAGCAGACGATCTGGGAGCTGCTCGACGTCGAGGCCAACACCGGGATCTCGCTGACCGAGAGCATGGCCATGTGGCCCGGTGCAGCCGTGAGCGGACTGTACTTCTCGCACCCGCAGTCGCAGTACTTCGTGCTCGGGCGGGTGGCGCGCGACCAGGTGCACGACTACGCCGACCGCAAGGGTTGGACGTCGGCCGAGGCCGAGAAGTGGCTGGCGCCGAACCTGTCCTACAGCCCCGAAGGCGAGTAGCGCTCGTCTAGGCTGGGCGGGTGAGTGACGCAGTGGTGAACGGGGGGAACGACGGGGTGGACGTCCCGGCGTTGCGCAACCCCTGGATGGTGGCGGCGTTCGAGGGTTGGAACGACGCCGCCGACGCCGCCTCCGGCGTGGTCGACCACCTGATCGACGACTGGGACGCCGAGCTGTTGATGGAGCTCGAGCCGGAGGACTACTACGCCTTCCAGGAGCACCACCTGCGCCCCCAGGTGCACCAGGGTGAGCACGGCGATCGACAGATCACCTGGCCGACGCCACGGTTGTACGTCGCCCACCCCCGCAAGTCCGATCGCGACGTGCTGCTCCTGCGCGCGCCCGAGCCGAGCTTTCGCTGGAAGGCGTTCTGCTCGACCGTGATCGGCGTGGCCAAGCTGGCCGGCGTCACCGAGCTCTACACGCTGGGCGCCCTGCTGGCCGATGCTCCGCACACGCGGCCGGTTCCCGTGAGCGGTTCCACGAACGACCCGGTGCTCATGGAGCGCATGTCCCTCGAGCCGTCGCGCTACAGCGGCCCGGTGGGCATCACGACGATCCTGAACGACTTCGCCACGGACGAGGGCATCGCCACCGCGTCCCTGTGGGCGGCCGTCCCGCACTACCTGGCCGAACCGCCGTGCCCCAAGGCCACACTGGCCCTGCTCGGCGCGCTCGAGGACGCCGTCGGGCTCGCGCTCCCCCAGGGCATCCTCGTCGAGCTGACCGAGGCCTGGCAGCGCGGAGCCGAGGACCTGACCGACCGCGACACCGACATCGCCGAGTACGTCGAGGCGCTGGAGAACGAACGCGAGACCAGCGATCTGCCCGAGGCCAGCGGTGACGCCATCGCCAAGGAGTTCGAGCGGTACCTGCGCCGCCGCAACGACGAGGACTGATCCGTGCCGGTCACGCTGGCCCACCCGCTGGCGGTGCTGCCGCTGCAGCGACTCGGGTTGCCCTTGTCGGCGCTCGTCCTGGGCTCGATGGTGCCGGACATCCCGTTGTTCGTGGGGATGCGCTCGGAGTACGGGTTGACGCACAGCTGGTGGGGTGTCGTGACCGTCGACCTGCTGGCGGTGGCCGTCGGGCTCGCGCTGTGGTTCGGGCTCGTCCGTGACGCTGTGGTCGACCTGGCGCCCACGCGGGTACGCAATCGGTTCACGGCACGGGCGAGACTGACGCGGAGTCAGACGCGGTGGGTGCCGGTCGCCGCAGTGATCGGGTCGTCCACGCACCTGATCTGGGACGAGTTCACCCACGGCTACGGGTGGGGTGCCGCACACCTCGCCTGGTGGCGCCAGGACCACGGCCCACTCCCGGGGTACCAGTGGGCCCAGTACGTGTCGGGCGTGGTGGGGCTTGCCGCGGTGGTGGGCTACGCCGTGTGGGTGACGTCGAGGTCGCCCCTGCTGCGTGATCAGCCGAGGCCGCGAGCGTTGGCTCCGTGGACCTTGACCGCGGTGGTCGCCACCACGCTGGTCGTGGGCGGGACCGTGGCGCTGACCCGACTCTCCCGCGGCTGGCACCTGGTGGCCTACGACGGTGTCGTCACGTCGATCGCCACGGGATCCGTGCTGGTCGTGCTGACCTCGATGCTGTGGCGCCTCAGACAGTGACGCCGAGCAGCGCATCGAGCGTGGTGCGCACGGTGGTGGAGGCCCGACGGTCGTTGCCGTCGGCGGCCGCCCACTCGTCGACGGCGTCGAGCGCCGCGGGCGCGTCGAGGTCGTGGCTGAGTGCACGGCGGACCGCAGCGACCACGTCGTCGCCCGGTGCTGCCTCCGAGCGGCCCACTGCGTCACGCCAGCGGGCCAGGCGCTGCTCGGCCCTGATGAGGTCGTCCTCGAACCACTCCCAGTCCTCGCGGTAGTGGTGCGCCAGCAGCGCCAGGCGAATGGCCATCGGGTCGCGACCGTCCTCGCGCAGCCTGGAGACCAGCACGAGGTTGCCCTTGGACTTGGACATCTTCTCGCCGTCGTAGCCGACCATGCCGGCGTGCACGTACGCGTGCGCGAAGTCGTCACCGGTCGCGACCACCGATTCCGACCGCGACATCTCGTGATGGGGGAAGACCAGGTCGGATCCGCCACCCTGCACGTCGAAGCCGGTGCCGAGGTGACGCAGGGCGATGGCGGCGCACTCGATGTGCCATCCGGGCCGGCCACGGCCGAGCGAGGTGTCCCACGCGGGTTCGCCCGGTCGCTCGGCCTGCCACAGCAGGCAGTCGAGAGGGTGCTTCTTGCCGGGGCGGTGGGGATCTCCCCCTCGCTCGCCGAACACCTGACGCATCGTGTCGTCGTCGTAGCCGGAGACGGCACCGAAGTCGACGTCGGCGTGCACGTCGAAGTACAGGTCGTCGTCGACGGCGTAGACGGCGCCGGCAGCGTCGAGCTGGCCGATCATCTCGACCACGAGGTCGATGGACTCGACCGCACCGACGTAGTGATCGGGCGCGAGGATGCGCAGTGCCGTCATGTCGGTGCGGAACAGCTCGGTCTCGCGCTCGGCGAGCTCGGTCCAGTCCACTCCCGTGGCGGTGGCGCGCTCCAGCAGCGGATCGTCGACGTCGGTGACGTTCTGCGTGTAGACGACGTCCAGACCCGCGTCGCGCCACGTGCGCTGCATCAGGTCGAAGGTCAGGTACGTGGCGGCGTGGCCGAGGTGCGTGGCGTCGTAGGGCGTGATCCCGCAGACGTACAGGCGCGCCTGCTCCTGCGGCGCGACCGTGACCGCACCCTTCGTGGCCGAGTCGTGCACCTGCAGCGCCGGGCCGTGGCCGAAACCGAGGTGCTCGAGGGACGGGACGGTCGGACTCGTCCAGCTGCGCATGTCCTGAGGGTATCTGCTGGCTCGTAGCGGCCTGTCGACACCTGCTGCGCGAGAATTCGTCGGACAATGGCGGGGTGATCATCGACTGCGCTGTCTACCGCGGTGGGGTCCGCGAGGACACCGACGGAGAAGCCCCCGGACTCGACGCCGTGCTGGCCGGCCTGACCGACGACGAGTTCCTCTGGATCGGGATCAACAACCCGACCGCGGCGGAGATGCAGCGGGTGGGCGAGGCGTTGCAGCTGCACCCCTTGGCGATCGAGGACGCGCTCGAGGCTCACCAGCGGCCCAAGGTGGAGCGCTACTCCGACCACACCGTCATCTCGTTGCGCACCGTCACCTACAGCGACGACGACATCACGACCAACGAGGTCAACATCTTCCTGGGTGAGCGGTTCCTGCTCACCGTGCGCCACGGGGGTCGTGATCTGCGCGACGCCCGGCGTGCGGCCGACAAGATGATCGACCACCTCTCCCACGGGCCGACTGCTGCGCTCTACGCCGTGGTCGACAGCATCGTGGACCAGTACGAGCGGGTTGCCGCCGAGCTGGAGGTCGACGTCGAGGAGGTCGAGTCGTCGGTGTTCTCGCCGCAGCGCACGAGCGACTCCACCCGCATCTACCGCCTCAAGCGCGAGACGTTGGAGTTCCGCCGGGCGGTGATGCCGCTGCGCGATCCGATCAACCGGTTCGCCGTCGGCACGATGCCGACCGAGTCCCAGCCGTACTTCCGCGACATCGCCGACCACCTGACACGGGCGGCTGAGGCCATCGACTCCATCGACCACCTGCTCGACAACGCCCTGAACGCGCATCTGGCGCAGCTGAGCGTGCAGCAGAACGAGGACATGCGCAAGCTCACGGCGGGCGCCACCATCTTCGCCGTCCCCACGGCCATCGCCGGCATCTACGGGATGAACTTCCGGGACATGCCCGAGCTCTCGTGGCGCTTCGGCTACCCGGTGTGCCTGCTGGTCATCGCCGGCCTCTGCGCCTACGTCTACGCCCGCTTCAAGAGGTCCGGCTGGCTCTGAGGCCCCGAATTCTGCGGGCCTAGGCACCATTTCACCCGGTCGAATCGGTGCTTGACCCCGCAAAATGTGGGGAATCAGCCGACGGTCGTGCCGGCCGTGATGACGCCGGTGCCGATGAGGATCAGGACGAGGGAGCCGAGGCCGATGCGGTAGGCGACGAACGGGGCGTAGGAGCGGGTGCTCACGTACCGCAGCAGCCAGTGGATGACCGCCAGCCCGACGACGAACGAGATGACCGTGCCGACGACGGTCGGACCCCAGCCGTAGGTGTTCTCCCCGCTGATGTCCTTGAGCTTGTAGACGCCTGCGCCGACCACGGCGGGGATGGCGAGCAAGAACGCGTACCGAGTGGCCACCGCCCGCTCGTAGCCGAGGAACAGACCCATGCTGATCGTCGCCCCGGAGCGCGACACACCCGGGACGAGTGCGCCGGCCTGCGCCAGGCCCAGGAGGACGGCGTCGCGAGCGTTCAGCTCGTCGAGCGGCTTGACCTTGCGGCCGACCTTCTCCGCGATGCCGAGCACGATGCCCAGGACGATCAGGGTGGTGCCGATGACCGTGAGGTTGCGGAACTGGTCGTCGATGGCGTTCTGCAGCAGCAGACCCAGCACGACCACCGGGATGGACCCGATGATGATGAACCATCCGAGCCGCCATTCCGGTTCCTCGCGAGCCTCGCGGCGGAACACTCCGCGCACCCAGCCCGAACCGATCGTCCAGATGTCGTGCCAGAAGTACAGGAGCACGGCCAGCTCGGTACCGATCTGGACCACGGCCGTGTACGCGGCACCGGGGTCCTCCCAGCCGAGGAACTTGGGAATGATGGCCAGGTGGGCGCTGCTGGAGATCGGCAGGAACTCGGTGAGGCCCTGGACGACTCCGAGCACCACGGCTCGCAAGAGATCCACGCGCCGAGAGTACGCCTCGCGAGCCTCCCTACGGCCGCGACCCGGCCCCACTAGCCTGTGACCATGCAGATGCGCCGTGTCGGACGCTCCGGTCTGGAGGTCTCGCGCATCGGCTTGGGCACCATGACCTTCGGTGCGGACACCGACGCCTACGACGCCGAGGACCAGCTGACCGCGTTCCTCGACGCCGGCGGCACGCTCGTCGACACGGCTCCCATCTACGGCAACGGAGCGTGCGAGCCGCTGCTGGGAACACTGCTGGCCAAGGTCGGGCGCCGAGACGAGATCGTGCTCGCGGGCAAGGCGGGCTTCGTCCGTCGGGGCGACGCGGTGGTCAAGGACGGGTCGCGCCGCAGCCTGCTGGCCCAGCTCGACCAGTCGTTGAGCGACCTCGGGACCGACCACCTCGACCTGTGGCAGATCCACTCCCCCGACACCACGGTGCCGCTGGAGGAGACGTTGGGCGCCCTCGAGCACGCCGTGGCCACCGGCCGCGTCCGCTACGTCGGCGTCTCCAACTTCACGGGCTGGCAGACCGCCTTCTCGCACACCTGGCTCGCCGCCCGCCCCGCTGGCGTTCCGCTGCTGAGCAACCAGGTCGAGTACTCGCTGGTCAACCGCGATCCCGAGGACGAGGTCGTCGAGGCGGCCGAGTACCTCGGCATGGGCACCTTCGCGTGGTCGCCCCTCGGCCGCGGGGTGCTCACCGGCAAGTACCGCAGCGGCACCCCCGGAGACTCCCGCGGCGCGCAGCCGGGCTGGGACGAGTTCGTCGGCCAGTACCTCACCCCGGCCAGGTCGGGGACTGTCGAGGCGCTCGCCCGTGCGGCCGAGGGCCTGGGCGTGCCCATGACGCACGTCGCGCTCGCGTGGCTGTTCAAGCGCCCGACCCTGGCCGCCGCGATCGTCGGCGCGCGCACCACCCAGCAGCTGAAGCAGAATCTCGGAGCCGACGACGTCGAGCTGCCCCCCGAGATCCTGGCCGCCCTGGATGACGTCTCGAGCAAGGAGCCCAGATGATCGACGGCACGCTGATCGAGTACGAGTTCTGGAACCTGACGATCGACCGCACCAAGTCACGCAACGCGGTGTGCCGCATGCTCACCCAGGCGGCCGAGTACCAGGGGTGGGAGCTCGACCACCTGCGCAAGGACCTCACCGGCCAGCGCACGGTGCGACTGCGGCGCAAGATCATCCGCATGCGCAGCACGCTGTAGGGCGGACGTGGAGCCCCGCGAAGCCGCGATCGAGACCTACCGCTACCTGCGGGTGGGCATCGTCGCGCTGGCGGTGCTGCTCGCACTGGCCGTCACCGGCGAGATCGCCTTCGGCGACACCGGGCTGCTCGGCTCGATCAGTGCCTACTACTTCACGCCCGTGCGCGACGTGTTCGTCGGTGTCCTGGTCGCTCTGGGAGTCGGACTGATCGTCATCCGAGGCCGCGGCGTCGAGGACGTGCTGCTGAACGTCGCCGGCATGCTCGCACCCGTGGTGGCGTTCGTCCCCACGCCGGTCACCGACAGCACCCGTGCCGCACTCGGGTCGGTGCCACCGCCGGCACCCGACGCCACGTGGGCACTGATCGCGCTGGGAGTGCCCGCACTGGTCTTCGCCGCTGCCACCGCACGACGCCTGGAGGGGACGCAGCGCGCCGCAGCCTTCCGCGGAGTGGCGGCCGGCGCGGCGCTGGTCGTCGGCTTCGCTGCGTGGTTGGCGATCGACGCGTCGTCGTTCCTGCGCGGCGCCCACTTCGTCGCCGCTGTCGCCATGTTCGCGATGTTCGTGGTGGTGGCCCGGCTCAATGCCGCGTCGGCCCGGGACACCGAGGCGCCCGTCGTGACGATGCTCCCCGCCCGACGACGCCGGGCCGCCTACACCACGATCAGCTGGTCGATGCTTGCCACCGTGGTCGTGGCCGGCCTGCTTGGACTGCTGCAGCTGGCCGGCCACGTCCCGATCCCCCACTGGTTGTTCTTCGTCGAGGCGATCCTGTTGACGCTGTTCGCGACGTTCTGGGTGCTCCAGACCATCGAGTACTGGCGCGACGGCGTCCCGCTGGACTGACGTCGCTCACACGTCTCGCAGGCTCCCCGTTCCCTGCTCGCCAGGGGGCCGTTCGCGGCCGACCGTGAGGAAGCGAGGAACGAGCGACCGAGGCGAGACTTCCGCAAGCCGCCCGGCTGTGGTCCGCCTCGCTCCGCACACGCTCCTCGCAGGGCTCGTCGCTGGCGAAAGGGCGTTCAGGCGAGGTTGAGGAACTCGTCGAACACCTGGGAGCCGAACTCGAGAGCCGAGACGGGGACACGCTCGTCGACGCCGTGGAACAGAGCCGTGAAGTCGAGGTCGGCCGGGAGGCGCAGCGGTACGAACCCGTACGACGTGATGCCGAGCTTGTGCCACGCCTTGGCGTCCGTGCCGCCGGACATGAGGAACGGGGCGATGTGGGCCTCGGGGTCCTGGCTGTGCAGGGCCACCGTCATGGCATCGACCAGATCGCCCTCGAACGGGTACTCCAGCGCCGCGTCACTGATGTGCGGCTCGACGGTGACCTTGTCACCGACGATGTCCTGCACGGCAGGAAGGAACGTGTCGGCGTGACCGGGCAGGTAGCGACCGTCCACGTACGCGACCGCCTCGCCGGGGATGACGTTGTGCTTGTAGCCGGCCTCGAGCATGGTCGGGTTGGTCGAGTTCTTGATGCCGGCGCCGATCATGCGGATGGCAGGCCCGAAGTGGCTCATGATCTCCTCCGCGGAACCGTCCGTGCCGGTGAGCGCGGTGACCTTGGCCAACAGCGCCTGCATCGACGGGCCGGGCTCCTCGGGCCACTCGTGGTCGGCGATCGCCACCAGGCTCCGCGCCAGGTTCGACACGGCGTTGTCGTCGTTGCGCATGGAGCCGTGTCCGGCCGTGCCCTTGGCGGTCAGCCGCATCCAGCCGATGCCCTTCTCACCGGACTCGATCAGATAGAGGCGCTGACCGCCGACCTCGGTGGAGAAGCCGCCCACCTCCCCGATCGCCTCGGTGCACCCCTCGAAGAGGTCACGGTGGTGCTCGACCAGCCAGTGGGCGCCCTTCACTCCCCCGGCTTCCTCGTCGGCGGTGAAGACCAGCAGGATCGGCCGATCCGGGATGGCGCCTGCGCGTTGCCGGGCGCGCACGACCGACAGCAGGATGCCGTCGAAGTCCTTCATGTCGACCGCGCCGCGTCCCCACAGGTACCCGTCCTTGACCTCGGCGGCGAACGGGTCGACCGTCCAGTCGGCGGCGTTGGCCGGCACGACGTCGAGGTGTCCGTGGATCAGCAGGCCGGGGCGCGCGGAGTCCTGGTTGCCCCAGCGGGCCACCACGCTCGCCCGGCCCGGCTCGGACTCGTAGATCTGCGACTCGATCCCCACCTCGGCCAGGGAGGCGGCCACGTACTCGGCGGCCTTGCGCTCCCCCGGTCCGGACGAGTCACCGAAGTTCGTGGTGTCGATGCGGATCAGGTCTCGGCAGATCTCGAGCGCCTCGGTCTCCGGTGCGTAGCCCATGGAGCCGACCCTACCTACGCCGGCTGAGCCAGCACGCCGTCCAGCACCCGCGAGAACAGCATCTCGCTGGAACGCCGTACTGCACCGGCCGCGAAGCGCGGAACGCCGCGCACCGAGATGTCCTCGCGCCACACCACGCGGCTACCGTCCCCGTGCGGCGCCACCTCGAGCTCGGCCCATCCGGTCACCAGTCGGCCGGTCTTGACCAGCTTGCAGTAGCTCGGCTCGTCCCACTCGACGATCTCCATCGGGTCGTCGAAACCGACTCGGCCCACACCCGTGCGAGCCAGGAACCCGTTGTCGGTCCGGCTGATCGTGGTCAGCGGCACGTGGTCGCCGTGCCGCTCCCAACGGGTCAACCGGGCCCAGGCCTCGGACGGTTCCAGGTCCACCACGCGCACGATCTCGAATTGGGTCACGGCATGATCGTAGGCATGACCATGTCGTTCGCGTCGCCTGACGACGTCAAGAAGCGCCTCTCCGCAGCCGGCTACCTGGCCTCCGACGCGGTGGCCACCACCGTGTTCCTCGCCTCCGCTCTCGGCAAGCCCTTGCTGGTCGAGGGCCCTGCGGGCGTGGGCAAGACCGAGCTGTCGCGTGCTGTCGCCGAGGCCTGCGGCGCCGAGCTCATCCGCCTGCAGTGCTACGAGGGTGTCGACGAGGCTCGGGCGCTGTACGAGTGGAACCACGCCAAGCAGCTGCTGCGCATCACCGCGGGCCGCGACGAGTCGTGGGACGAGGCACGCACTGACATCTTCAGCGAGGAGTTCCTGCTCCCCCGCCCCTTGTTGCAGGCGATTCGTCGCGACGGGCCCACCGTGCTGCTCATCGACGAGACCGACAAGGCCGACGTCGAGATCGAGGGCCTGCTGCTCGAGCTGCTCGGCGACTTCCAGGTCACGGTCCCCGAGCTCGGCACGATCACGGCCACCCAGCGGCCCTTCGTGGTGCTCACGTCCAACGCGACCCGCGAGCTTCTCCGAGGCATTGCGTCGTCGCTGCCTGTTCCTGCACATCGACTTCCCCGATGCCGATCTCGAGACCGACATCGTGCGGCTGAAGGTGCCGAACCTCGACAAGACCCTGGCCGACTCGGTCGTGCGCGTGGTCAACGCGCTGCGGGCCATGCCACTGCGCAAGGCCCCGTCGGTGTCCGAGTCGATCGACTGGGCTCGCACGCTGATGGCGCTCGGCGCCGACATCCTCGACGACGAGGTGGTCAAGGACTCGCTCGGCGTGATCCTCAAGCACCGCGACGACATGGACAAGGCCACCGCCAAGCTCGACCTGGATGCGGTGCTCCAGTCCGGTGAGTGACGAGCTCGAGGGCCTCCCGGGACGCCTGGTGGCGTTCGTCGGGGCCCTGCGCAGCAAGGGCATCCCGGCCGGCACCAGCGAGACCGTCGATGCCGCCGCCGTCATCGACGTGCTCGGCATGCAGGACCGCACCCTGCTGCGCGAGGGGCTGGCCTCGGCGCTCGTGCGCCGCGGTGGCCAGCGCGACGTGTTCGACATGACGTTCGACCTGTTCTTCCCCGCCGGCGTCGGCACGTCGCAGTCGGTGCTGGACGCCCAGGACGACAGAACCGGCATGGATCTGGACGATCTGCGCGACCTGCTGGCCATGGCGCTGGCCGACGGAGATCTGCGCACGCTCGAGCAGCTCGCCGAGCTGGCGGTGGAGACGCTGGGCGAGGTCGGCCTGCCCGGAACAGCCACCGGCGGCTGGTCGGCCTACCAGACCCTGGAACGGCTGCGTCCCCAGACACTCATCGCGCAGATCATGCAGATGCGGGGCGAGGGAGGCATGCCGGGCGAGGGTTCGGGTCAAGGATCCGGGCAGGGTCAGCAGAGCGCGGGTGCCTTCACCCAACGGCTGGAGCGAGACGAGCTGCGACAGGCCATCGAGCGCTTCCGGCAGATGGTGCAGGCCGAGGCTCGGAGGCGAACCGCCGAGGTACGCGGCCGCGACGTCGTGACGCGCCACGCGGTGCGGCAGGGCACCGATCGCATCGACTTCCTGAGCGCCAATCGTCAGCAGCTCGAGGAGCTGCGGCGGACCGTGCAGCCCCTGGCCAGGCGGCTCGCCACCCGGCTGGCAGCACGCCGGCGCAAGAACCAGCGCGGCCAGATCGACATCCGTCGCACGCTCCGCCGGGCGATGGGGACCGGCGGGGTGCCGATGGAACCGGTCCACGCCAAGCCACATCCCACCCGCCCCGAGCTGGTGCTGCTGTGCGACGTCTCGGGCTCGGTGTCGGGCTTCTCGAGCTTCACGATGCACCTGGTGCAGGCGTTGAGCAGCCAGTTCAGCAAGGTACGGGTGTTCGCCTTCGTCAACGCCATGGACGAGGTGACCGACCTCGTGGTGCCGGACGAGGACGATCTCGGTGGCCGCATCGCCCGCGAGGCGCGCATCACCAAGTGGCACACCAGCAGCGACTACGGCGAGGCCTTCGGCGACTTCACCGAGCACTTCCTGGCCGCCGTCGGACCCCGCACCTGCGTCCTGATCCTCGGCGACGCCCGGAACAACAACCAGGATCCGAACCTCGGGGCTCTGCACGAGATCTCGCAGCGGTCTCGTCGCACCTTCTGGCTCAATCCGGAGCACGCGATGCGCTGGGGTCTTGGCGACTCGGTCGCGCCGCTGTACGGCGACGTCGTCGAGATGCACGAGTGCTGCACGGTCGAGCAGCTCAGCCGATTCGTGTCACGCCTGCTGCCGGTCTGAACTAGCGTGCGGGCATGCGCCTTCGGACCCTGCTCGGCGCCGGTGCCGTCGGCGTGGGGCTCCTGGCCGCGACGACGCTCGCCGCCGACACGCTGACCGAACCGCCGGTGCCGCTGACGCCACGATCGTGCGAGTCGATCGACTTCCGAGACCCGGCCCAGGGGTCGCTGACGTTCGCCGACGACTTCGACGGCACCGAGCTCGATCCGACTCGCTGGCGCGTGCGCGACGACACCCACCTCGACTTCGACCAGGCGCTGATCAGGCGTGAGAACGTCTCGGTCCACGATGGCCTGCTGGACATCGCGGGGCGCAAGCTGCCCGAGGACCAGTGGCGCACCACGCCGGACTCGCGCTACGCCTGGAACCGGGTGCGGGACTACTCGACCGGCTACGTCGACAGCATCAAGACCGCCGGCTACGGAAACGCAGCCAGCAATCGGCGGTTCAGTCAGCGCTACGGCACCTTCGTCGTGCGTGCCCAGGTGCCGAGCCGATCAACGATGTCGAGGGGCATCTGGCCCGCCTTCTGGTTGCGCGCCGACCACGAGCTCGGCGAGATCGACCCGATGGAGTCCTACGGAGCGCCGACGATCCGCGACTTCGACCCCTCACCGTCGTACGAGTGGAACTCCTGGGAGGACACCAGCCAGAAGTCCAGCACCGAGCACACCCAGGGGCGGGCTCATCCGCGGCTGGACAACGAGCCGATCTGGCAGGGCTTTCACGAGTTCGGCGTCACGTGGTCGCCGACATGCTTGCGCTACACGTACGACGGGCAGACCGTCGCGATGGTGCCGCTGACCTCGAAGCACTACTTCACCGGGCCGACGTTCGACGACACCTTCCACATCCGCCTCAACATGCAGGTCGGGTCGAACTACTGGGGCAAGGCCGACGACGAGCACACCCGACCCGACTTCCACTACCTCGTGGACTGGGTGCGGGTGTACCAGGGCCACGAGCTCCGCTGAATCAGCGGGGAGCCATGCGGATGGCGCCATCGAGGCGGATCGTCTCGCCGTTGAGCATGGGGTTCTCGACGATGTGCTGCACCAGCTGGGCGTACTCGACCGGATGACCCAGGCGGCGGGGGTGCGGCACCTGCTGTCCGAGGGAGGCCCTCGCGTCCTCGGGCAGGCTGGCGAGCAGCGGCGTCTCGAACAGTCCCGGTGCGATGGTCATGACACGGATGCCCAACGACGCGAGGTCACGAGCGATCGGCAGGGTCATGCCGACGACACCGCCCTTGCTGGCCGAGTAGGCGGCCTGACCGATCTGCCCGTCGAAGGCCGCCACCGAGGCGGTGTTGACGATGACGCCACGCTCCTCGCCCACCAGGTCGAGCCTGCTCATCCGATCGGCGGCGAGCCGCAGCACGTTGAACGTGCCGATCAGGTTGATCTCGATGATGCGCTGGAACTTCTCGAGCGGGTACGGGCCGTTCTTGCCCACGGTCTTGATGGCGTCGCCCGTGCCGGCGCAGTTGACCGTGATGCGCAGGTCGCCGAGCTCGTCGGCGGCGTCGAGCGCCGCGGTGACGGCGGCCTCGTCACGGACGTCGCCGGGACAGAACCACACGTTCTCGCCCAGGCGTGCCGCGACGTCTTCTCCGGGCGAGCCCGGCAGATCGATGATGACGACCTTGCCGCCCGCGGCGACGAGCGCCTCGACGGTGGCCAGTCCGAGTCCTGAGGCGCCGCCGGTGACCAGGGCGACGGAGTTGGTGATGTCCATGGCCCCGACGGTATCGGCCCGCGCCATCGTGGTGCGCGAGACTCTCGCCATGACCCTTCGCACCCTCGGCCGCTGGCTCCTCGGACTGTTCCTCACCGTCGCCGGTGTGGCCCACCTGACCTTCGCCCGTGAGACGTTCGCGGCGCAGGTTCCGGACTGGCTCCCGTTCGAAGACGCGATCATCGTCGTGTCCGGCCTCGTCGAGGTGGTGCTGGGGCTGGCGCTGCTCCTGCTCGTGCGGCACCGCGTGGTCCTGGGCTGGGTGGTGGCGGCCTACTTCGTGCTGATCCTTCCGGGCAACATCAACCAGCTGGTGACCCACCACGACGCGTTCGGCCTCGACACCGACCGCGCGCGGGTCATCCGGTTGTTCTTCCAGCCCGTGCTCGTGGCGTGGGCGCTCTGGTGCACCGCCGCGTGGCGCGACCGCGCACGACTTTGACGACAATTTGACGTCGCCTTGAGGTTCGGCCGTTCGGGGGCTGTGAGGCTGGATTCCTACCTCAGGAGGACACATCCATGCCCAACGACTTCTACGGCCTGCCGCTGCACCCGCTCGTGGTGCACGCCACCGTGGTGATCATCCCGCTCGCCGCCCTGACGGTCATCCTGGCCGTCCTGTGGCCACGTTTCCGCGCGTGGGCCGGTCCACTGCCCCTGGGCCTGAGCGTCGTCGGGCTGATCCTGGTGCCGCTGTCGACATCGACGGGCGAGACGCTGGAGAAGCACGTGGAGCGCACCGCCCTGGTGCGTGACCACACCCGGATGGCCGACGAGCTGTTGCCGTGGATGATCGGGCTGGCCGTCTTCGCTGCTGCGGCCTACTTCGTGCACCGGCGAGCCACGGCTGGGGCGTCACTGCGGCGGCCGCTGGTGCTGGGTGTCGCGGTGCTGGCTCTGGTCGCCGCCGTCGGCACCTCGGTGCAGGTCGCTCGGATCGGGCACGCCGGCGCCAAGGCGTCGTGGGAGTCCACGGACATGAACGCCGCCGCGACCCGGTAGCCGCGCGCGATCAGGTCAGACGGTGACGTCCCGCGGGCTTGGCCGGGCGCACGAGCCATGCGCCGCCCGCCACCATGAGGACGGCCAGCAGGAGCTCCCAGCCCCCCAGGTCACTGCCCGTGTCCGGGAGCGCCCCGTCGTTGGTGCCGGAACCACCGCTACCGCCGTTGGAGCCGTCGCCGCCGGCTCCTCCCGTACCCGTGCCGCCGTTTCCTGTTCCGGGGTCGGTCGCGACCGGCGTGACGGTCAAGGGAAGGTCGACCGGTTCACCGGTGACCACGGCGGCTCCGTAGTGGGCTCCCGCGACGTCGGGCAGGCCCGGGAACTCGGCTCGATCGAGGGTGACCGTGACGATGTCGGCGCCGGCCGTGCTGGGCGCGGTGTAGGTGCTGCTCGCCTGGCGCGAACCGTCCAAGGTGCTGCTGGCGGGCGAGAGGGAGCCGTTGTCGGCCTCGAACGCGGCTGCGAGGCCGGTGAAGAACGCCCCCAGTGGAGCCGTACCGCCCGAGCTCAACGTGGTCAGGTTGGCGTCGACACCGGTGGTGCCGTTGGCCGGGACGCTGGCTGCGCCGAGGGCGGCGCTGGTGACGATCCAGGTCGAGGTGTCGATCGAACCGGTGCCGGTGTTCGACACCACCGAGCAGTACCCCGACCCTGAGGTCGGTCCGTCCTGGCAGCCCCACCAGTTCTCGGTGGCGACGGCAGCCGTGGTGGCCTGGTTGGAGACGCCGTTCTCGTTGGCGAACAGTCGATTGCGCTGCGCGGAGACCTCGACCGGGTTCTGGTCCTTGACGGTGGCGATGCCGACGCCGTTGCCCACACCCACGATGTCGTTGTCGTCGATGGTGGCGCTGTCGACGTAGCCGGAGATCTGCACGCCGGTGGTGCCGGTCGAGGACCCGTCTCCGCGGATCGAGTTGCCGGTGACCACGACCTGACCGATCCGGGTGGCCGGGGCGCCGTCCGGCGAGTTGGTGCTCACCAGGATGCCGGCGTCGGAGCCGGCCAGATCGGTGATGGTGTTGTCGGTGACCGACACGTCGGCGAATCCGCCGCGGCTCGCGAGGGTCGGGCTGAGATCGATGTTGCGGACGTAGACCAGTCGGCCGACGCTGGTGTTGTCGTGGATCGTGACCGGTGCGGTGATCTGGTTGGGCGTGTACTCGTTGAACACCAGCAGCGCCGAGTTCCCGATGGTGCCCTCGCGAAGGTCGTTGTTGGAGATCTCGACCGGAGCGAACCACCCGTCGACGCCGATGTTGTTGTACCGGGTGCCCGTGATGGTGCTGTTGGTGATGGTCAGCGGCGGTGCCTGCCGGTCGGTGCCGCTGGTGACTCCGCTGTCGGCATAGACGCCGTAGTCGGGCTTGGCGGGGTCGTTCGTGCCCTCGATCGTCAGGCGGTCGAGGGTGATGCCAGTGATGCCGGTGGTCGGGCGCTTCACGCCGATGGAGACGCCGAAGTAGACGGTCGCGGTGGTGTTCTTGCTGGTGTTGCGCAGCAGCATGTTCCTGATCGTGATGTCCCCGGAGCCCTTGGGCGGGTCTCCGGGCAGGATCCGGAAGATTCCCGGAACCGAGCCCACGGAGGTGCCGCCGCCATCGACGATGGTCGAGTCTCCGGCACCTTCGATGGTGAGCGGCTTGTCGATGACGATGCCGAACTCGGAGTACGTCCCCGCGCCGACGGTGATCGTGTCGCCGGCGGCGGCAGCCGTGACGGCTGCCTGGATCGTTGCGTACGTGCATCCGGACGGACAGACGTCGAGCGTCGCCGCGCTGGCCCCTGGAGCCATCGCGACCGATGCCGTCGAGATCGCCACCGCCATGGCGGCTGCAGCCACCCGAGCGATTCCACGCATCGCCGTTCTCCTTCGTTCGTGCCCCGATCCTGGTGAACAACGAGCGACGTGGCAGGTGGTCACGAATAGGCGGGGGCGCGCATCGGCGCAGTCAGGCCGTGCCCCGTAGATTGGACGGCTGAGGTCAGGAGCAGACGTGTTGGCGGATCGGTACGAGCTGGACCACGAGATCGGTCGTGGCGGCATGGGAGCGGTGTGGCTGGCCCACGACACCCTCCTGGACCGGACGGTCGCCATCAAGCGGATCGGTGTGGTCTCGGGCAGCGGGTCGCCGGACCTGGAGCGCGCCGAGCGAGAGGCCCACCTTGCTGCTCGGGTGAACCACCACAACGTGGTCGCGGTGTTCGACCTCGTCGCGGACGAGCAGGGCCAGTGGCTGGTCATGGAGCACGTCGACGGGCCGACGTTGGGAACTCTGGTGGCCGAACGTGGACCCATCGACCCGCACGAGCTGGCCCCGGTCGTCGCCCAGGTGGCCGGCGCCTTGCACGCCGCCCACGAGCACGGCATCGTGCACCGCGACGTGAAGCCCTCGAACATCCTGCTCACGCGCGACGGCACGGCCAAGCTGTCGGACTTCGGTGTGGCCCGGGCACAGGCCGATGCCTCGCTCACCCAGACCGGCCTCGTGACGGGATCGCCCGCGTACCTGTCGCCCGAGGTCGCCACAGGCCATACGGCCACCGCGGCCAGCGACGTGTGGTCGCTCGGCGCGACGATCTTTCACGCGTTGGCCGGTCACGCGCCCTACACGTCCGGCGACAACGTGCTCGGCACGATGTACCAGATCGTGCACGACGCACCGCCACGGCTGCAGGGCGACGACCACCTGAGCCTGCTGGTCGCTGCGATGATGCAGCAGGATCCGGACGCCCGGCCCACCATGCGTGAGGTGCAGGCGATCGCCACCGGTGAGGTGTCGGCGGCGGCCCTCGATCTTGAGTCGACCCAGGCGATGACGGCGGTCGCCACCGAGGCCGACCCGACTCCGACCACCGCCTTCCGACCGCTTGGAGCGCCCGTCGCGCAGCCTGCCGGGGACTCCTCGGCCTCCCGTCTCGCCTGGACTGCCGGTCTGGCCGCCGCGGCGGTCCTGGGCATCGTGCTGCTGGCCACGTCGATCGGGAGCAACCCCTCGGCAACGGCCGCCGATCCCCCGGCGGAGGCGACAGCCGGCCAGTCGTCTCCCGGGGCGACTCCCGTGGCCCAGTCCGACCCCGAGGTGGCGCGCCTCGAGGGCTTCGCCACGGACTACCTCACGGCGGCCGCAAATGATCCGGCCCGTGGCTTCGCGATGCTGACATCGAAGTACCAGAAGAAGAGCGGCGGATTCGACGGCTACTCGGGGTTCTGGTCCAAGGTGAGCAACCTCGACGTCAGCGAGGTCAGCGCCGACGCCGCGAAGATGACCGTCTCCTACACGTACTCGTACGACCTCGACGGCGAACGACGCACCGAGGACGTCACGCTCGACCTCAAGGAGCAAAAGGGCGAGCTGTTCATCGACGGAGCGTCCTGATCGTCCCTCAGGCGGCGTGCTGAGCCGGTTCGGCGGGGGCGGTCTGGCCTGATGGCAGTGTCCAGTGGATGACGTCGTGTGACTTCATCTGGTGGTGTCTGGCGCACAGTGGCCAGAGGTTCGCCCCGACGGTGTGTCCGTGGGGCCAGGGTTGTCGGTGGTCGTACTCGCACCGGTCGGCCGGTGTCGTGCACGTCGGCGCCTGACAGGTGCCGTCTCGGAAGGCGATCGCCTTGCGGAGCGTGTCGGGGGCGAAGCGTCCGGCGTAGTGGTGTTCGAGGGTGTTGCCGCCTGTGTCGGTGAGCAGCTTGTGCCAGAACGGGTTCGCGGCGTCGTCGGTGATCCAGTGGGCGGGGACGATGAACGTCCCGTCCGCAGCGACAGCGGGTTCGTCGGTGAGACCGACCAACGTGGTGGCGGGGACCACGACCGCGACATCGGCGCCGATGGCTGGTTCACCGTTGTCGGTGGTGGTGGCCCACGCAGCGAGCAGGTCGGCCCGCCTCTGGGCGATGGTCCGGTCGTCGTGCTCGAACGCCTTGGCTTCGCGGTCGAGCCGTTTGTCGATCGCAGCAGCCACGTGTGAGGGCAGGTAGGCCGACAGCCAGGCCATGGCGTCGTCGACGTGCTCGACGACGACGCGCCGTTCGGCTCGTTGTGTTTCGGCGCGCTCGTTGGCGAGGTCGGCTTCGACCCGGGCCACGAACCGTTTCAGCCAGGTCTTGAGCTCGATGCTGGTGTGGTCGGCCGCGTAGGCGATGACGCGCCGGTCGAGGCGGGTGATGGATTCGGGGCGTTGGAGGCGTCCGATGGTGTCGCTGATCAGCTGGGCGCGCCTGCCGTCGAGGACACCGTCGGCGAACGCGGCCCAGACGGTGGGTGTGTGGTCGCGCAGGCGTTCGGCGGCGGTCAGGATCCGGTGGACCTGGCCCTCGGACTGGCGGGTGGCGACACCGATCTCGAGCGGGATCGAGCGCAGCAACGCCTGACGGCGGAAGTACTCGTCCTCCTGACGCTGCTCGGCGGCAAGACGGTCCGAGTAGCGGAGGATCTCGACCCACTCGGCATGCTCAGCCACCGCACGCGCCCGAGCAGCGGCGACCAGCCGAACCTCGGGATCTGCCTGCGATTGCTGCATGTTTCCAACCTAGAACACCCCTCTGACACTCCCCTTGCGTCGATCAGAGATGTCCACAACCGGCCAGCATGAGAAGCTCGCTTGCCTCCGGTGACTCACGCGGCTCGTGGGTCAGCCGGCCCACCAGCTGCGACCACCGCCGAACAGGTCACCCATGCTGCCGAATCCGCCCGGCTGACGGGAGCCGAGGTACGAGCCGACGACCGCTGCTCCGAGATCGTCCAGCTCCGGGGCGACCACGCTGCCGCCGACGCGGTGCGCCATGGACGCGATGAAGCGGGCCAGGCCGGGATCCTCGCCCAGCCGGAAGAACGTGGTCTGGGCGCCCAGTCTCATCGAGTTGTCCAGCTCGCGGACCGCCAGCGCGATGGTCACCGGGTGCGGCGGGTACTCGAAGTAGACGTCGCCGCTGGCCTCCAGGTGCGACGTTGGCTCGCCGTCGGTGACGATTAGCAGCACCGGCTGCGCGTTGGGGTGCTTGCGGAAGTGCCGGTTGGCCAGCAGCAGCGCGTGGTGCAGGTTGGTGCCCTTGTCCCACATGGCGTCGAGTGCGGTGAGCTGTTCGATGTCCATGACCTCGGCGTGCCGGCCGAAACCGATCAGCTGCAGGTCGTCGCCGCGGAACCGGCTCGTGATGAGGGTGTGCAGGGCCAGCGCGGTGCGCTTCATCGGCACCCAGCGGTTGTCGATCGCCATCGAGAACGAGGTGTCGACCAGCAGCGCGACGCACGCCTGGGTGCGCGCCTCGGTCTCCTGCACCTCGACGTCACCGATGTCGATCTGCACGCCGTGGGCGGTCGACCTGCCCTCTCCGGCCGCCCTGGTGATGGCGTTGGTGATCGTCCTGGTCACGTCCCACGGCTCGGTGTCGCCGAAGGCCCACTCGCGGGTGGCGCCGGAGCGTTCGCCCGCCGCGCCGGCCTGGCGCAGGTCTCGGTTGCCCTGGCGTCCCGACATCTTGTCGGCCACGTCGCGCAGCAGCGCCTTGCCCAGCTGACGCATGGCCTTGGGAGTCAGCTTGAGCTGGCCGTCGGTGCCACGCTTCATGGTGCCGGAGTCGCGCAGTGCCTTCTCCAGGGCCTGCAGCGTGCGGGCGTCCACGGCCGCCTCGTCACCGAGCTGTCGCGACAGTGCGTCGAGGTCGACGTCGTCCATGCTGGAGCCGTTGTAGCTCTGCGACAGCTGTTCGGACAGCTGGTCGAGGTCGGCGAGGTCCTGGAAGACCCCCGTGCCGTCTCCGAGGCCGAGACCCTCTCCCCCGTCCATCTGTTCCGAGCCGCCCCAGTTCTCGCCCGGACGCATCGCCTGCAGGTTGCCGTCGAGCTGCGCCAGCGACTCCATCAGGCTCGGCGATCCGAAGGCCTGGGTGGCGAGCGCGTCGAGCTCGGCGCGCTGCTCAGGGGTCATGGAGTTGCGCATGCGCTGGGCGGCCGCGGCCCGCTGGGCGAGGCTGTCGAGCAGCTCGTCGACGTTCTGCGGGTTCTCGGGGAAGAAGTCGCCGTGCTTGGCCATGAAGTCGGAGAACTGCTGGTCGGTGTCCTCGCCACGACGATGAGCCTCGAGCAGACCGTTGAGGTCGTCGAGCATCTCGTTGATGGCTGCGCGGTCCTCGTCGGTGGCATTCTCGAGGGCCTGCTTCATGCCGGCGAAGCGCTGGTCGAGCATCTCGCGGCCCAACAGGTCCTTGATCTTCTCGAAGTCCTCGCGGGCCTCCGCGCTGTTCCACTCGTAGCCGTTCAGCTCGTTGACGGCCGCTGCCACCGACGGCGGCAGGTTGTCCAGCTGCATCTCGGCGAAGGCACGTGCGGAGTCGTCCATGTCGACGTCGCGGGCCAGCTGCTTGCGCTCGGCGAGCACGGCCTGGTCGAGCAGTTCACGGACCTCCGCCAGGGTGCCGTCGAGGTTGTGCTTGGCGGTGAGCTGCCGCCGACGCTCCGCGACGCGCCGCGCCAGATCGTCCAGACCGCGCTGGTCCCTGCCACCGCGGCGCAGGAACTCGCGCATCGCACGCTCGGGCGAGTAGCCCGCCATCACGTCCTCGCCGATGGCGTCGAGGGCCTCGGACAGGTCGACCGGGGGCGCCAGCGGATCCGGTCCGCCCGTGTAGGCGCCGTAGCGTGCGCCCCGGGTCAGGCGCCGGTTGGCTCTAGCCATAGATGGTCTCGCCCTCGCCGGTCTCCTTGCTGACCTCGCGGGCCAGGTACAGGCCCTCCAGAGCCAGCTCGATCGCACCGGCTCGCTGGCCGTCGTTCGTGGCGCTCAGCCGGTTGCAGATCTCGTCGTAGATCTCGGACTCACCGAGGACGGGCAGCCCGGCCAGGAAGTCACGTGCCGTGACCTGCTCACCCGTGGTCACCATGACACCGCCGGCGAGGGCGTCGACCAGCACGGTGAAGTCGATGCCGCCGAGGTGCTCGCTGACGGTCTCGGCTGTCGCCGTGCGCAGCAGGTGGTCGAGGATCTCGTCCTCGCGTCCCTCCTCGCCGCTCTCGAACTCGATCTTGCCGCCGAGGACGTCCACGGCGGTCTCGAGGTCGACCGGGCGAGCCACGGCCACGTCCTCGCCCTGCCGGGTGGCGCGATGGATGGCAGCCGCGGCGATCGTCTCGGCACCCGCGATGGCGAAGCGGGCGCTCACTCCGCTGCGCTGGTCGACGGCGCTGGACATCCGCAGGTTGCGGGTGAACCGGGCCAGGATCTCGACCAGGTGGTCCGGGACGTCGGCGACGAGCTCGGCCTCCTGCCGGATCACGGCGATCTCCGCCTCGAGCTCGGTCGGGTAGTGGGTGCGGATCTCGGCGCCGAAGCGGTCCTTCAGCGGCGTGATGATGCGGCCGCGGTTGGTGTAGTCCTCGGGGTTGGCGCTGGCCACGACCAGCACGTCCAGCGGCAGCCGGAGCACGTAGCCGCGGATCTGGATGTCGCGTTCCTCCATCACGTTGAGCATGGCCACCTGGATGCGCTCGGCGAGGTCGGGCAGCTCGTTGATGGCCACGATGCCGCGATGGCTGCGCGGGATGAGTCCGAAGTGGATGGTCTCTGGATCGCCGAGACTGCGGCCCTCGGCCACCTTCATCGGGTCGACGTCGCCGATCAGGTCCGCCACGGAGGTGTCGGGCGTGGCCAGCTTCTCGGCGTAGCGCTCGTCGCGGTGACGCCAGACCACAGGGAGGTCGTCGCCCAGCTCGGCGGCGCGACGCTGGCTGGCGGCCGAAATCGGCTCGAAGGGGTGCTCACCGAGCTCGGAACCCTCGATGACCGGCGACCACTCGTCGAGCAGCCCCACCATGGTGCGCAGCAGACGGGTCTTGCCCTGGCCACGCTCGCCGAGCAGCACGATGTCGTGGCCGGCGATGAGCGCGCGTTCCAGCTGCGGGATGACCGTGGCCTCGAAACCATGCAGGCCCGGCCAGGGGTCGCGCCCCTCGGCGAGGGCCGAGAGGAGGTTGTCGCGGATCTCGGCACGCAGCGTCTTGTGCACGTGTCCGGAGGTTCGCAGTTCGCCGACGGTTGCCACGGTGGGAGCAGTCACGCCGTCAACGCTACGCCTGACGGCCACGAGGCGAAGGTCGGTGACGAACAAAACCCCCACACCGGCGAGAGTGTGAGGGTCTTGAGTGTCCGAGGGGGGACTTGAACCCCCACGCCCGTAACCGGGCACTAGCACCTCAAGCTAGCGCGTCTACCATTCCGCCACCCGGACGAGTGACGCCCCGCGAGGGGCAGCAATGAACTCTAGCAAACGACCGCGGTGTGACCGAATCGCGGTGGACACAGCTCGTGACGGCTGCAAACATGGAAGAAGCCCCGGGAAAGTATGAGTTTCCCGGGGCTTCTCAGTGGACGAGCGTGATGGTCTCCTCCATCCGGGAAACGTCTTCTCCCCCGCCTGCCGCATCACCGGCCTGCTGTCGTTGGCTTGCGCCGCCGACCATGGGTTCGAATCTGTTTCCGTTCCCGCATTTCCGAAGAAGTGCGTGAGACATTTGTATGCCTCCGGCGCCACCTCGCGCAAGGCTTTTCTGCAGCTTTTTCAGACTATTTCTTGGGCATCTGGTCTGTGCACAGGCTTACCCACAGACTGTGGGTGTTCACCCACAGGTCGCCTGAAGTTACCCACATCTTGTCCACATGTGGGGCCGGCCAGCTGGGGTCAGAACAGCGACGAGATCGAGTAGATGACCAGACCGGCCAGACCACCGACGACCGTCCCGTTGATGCGGATGAACTGCAGGTCGCGTCCCACGTGCAGCTCGATCCGCTCCGCGGTCTCCTTGCCGTCCCACCTGTTCACCGTCACCGAGATCACGGTGGCGATCTCGGTCCCGTAGTTCTCGATCACGTAGGCCGACACGTCGCTGATGCGTGCGTCGATGCGCCGGGCGAGGACGTCGTCGGTCATCAGCCGGCGCCCGAACGACTCCAGCTCCTCGAGCGCCCGCCTGCGCAGCAGCCCCGACTCATCACCCAGCGAGCCGATCACCGCGCGGCGCAGCGCGTCCCACAGTGCGATCGAGGTGTCGACCACCCGAGGCTGGACCAGCATGCGTCGTTTGAGCGCCTCGAAGCGGTCCATCGTGTCCTGGTCGTGCTGCAGGTCGCGAGCCATGTCGCCCAACCAGCCGTCCACGGCCTGGCGCGCCGGATGGTTCGGGACGCGACTGATCTCACCGACCCACTCGACCACCTGCGCGTGCACCCACGTGGCGACGCGTCGGTCGACCCACTCAGGCGTCCAGCTGGGCGCCCGGTTCTCGATCAGCGCCGACACCTCGCCCTCGTGGTCGGTCAGCCACCGCCCCAGCTCGTCCAGGACGAGGTCGACCAGCCCGGTGTGGGCGCCGTCGCGCAGGACCTCCTCCAACAGCTGTCCCACCGCAGGGCTCAGCGGCTCCTCGACCAGACGGGGAATGAGAGCCTGCTCGATGATCGCGGCGACGTCGCGCTCCTGCACGTACGACAAGGCGTCGGCCAGCACCTGCGACCCCTCGTCGACGATCCGCCGCGCGTGGTCGTCTGCCACCAGCCACTCTCCCGCTCGCCGACTGACCTGTGCGGAGTCGATGCGTTCGCGGATGACGTCCGATCGCAGGAAGTTCTCGGCGACGAACTCCTCGAGGCTCGCGCCGAGCGCAGCCTTGCGGTTCGGGATGATCGCGGTGTGCGGGATCGGGAGGCCCAACGGGTGCCGGAACAGCGCGGTCACCGCGAACCAGTCCGCGATCGCCCCCACCATGGCGGCCTCCGAGGCGGCCTCGACGTACCCCCATGCGCCGCCGCGGTCGTGCGTCAGGGCGAAGACGATCGCGGCCAGCACCAGCAGGGACAGGGCGAGCGCTCGCATGCGCCGCAGCCCGCGCAGCCGGCCGGCGTCGGCCTCGGAGAACTTCAGGCCGAAGTCGGCGTCTGACGGGGGTCCACTGGTCGTGGTGGAAGTCGCGGTCACGCCCTGACAGTAGAGGCCGGTGCCCTGCTGCGCCTGCGTAGACTGCACGCCATGAGCTTCAACGAAGGAGCCTCGCTCGACACGAGCCAGGTCACCGGCGGCGGCGGAGGCGGACGGACCGGAGCTGTCATCGGCGGCGGAGTGGGTGGTCTGGTGATCATCCTCATCGGCGCGCTCCTCGGCATCGACACCAGCGGCATCACCGGCTCCGACCCCTTCGGCACGAGTCAGGTGGCTCCAGGCGGATCGAACGCCTCGAGCGTCGACTTCTCCGAGTGCCGCACCGGCGCCGACGCCAACCGCGACGACACCTGCCGGGTCATCGGCACGGTCAACAGCGTGCAGGCCTACTGGTCCGAAGCGCTGCCAGCCGACGTCCAGCGGCAGTACTCGCCGGCGAAGACCGTGCTGTACTCCGGCTCCACGCAGTCCGCGTGCGGAACGGCATCGAACCAGACCGGGCCGTTCTACTGCCCGTCGGACCAGCAGGTGTACATCGACGCGAGCTTCTTCGACGAGCTCACGAGCCGATTCGGGGCCGACGGTGGCGCGCTCGCGCAGGAGTACGTGGTCGCACACGAGTACGGCCACCACATCCAGAACCTGCTCGGCATCCTCGCCAAGGCGCAGGACGGTCGGACCGGGCCGCAGAGCGGCGGCGTGCGGGTCGAGCTGATGGCCGACTGCATGGCCGGCGTCTGGGCGAAGAACGCCGCCACCACCAAGGACGCCAACGGCGAGACGTTCCTGCGCCCGCTCACCCAGGACGACATCGACTCGGCACTCTCGGCCGCTGCGGCCGTCGGTGACGACCACATCCAGGAGACGCTCGGCGGTGGACGCGTGAACTCCGAGACGTGGACGCACGGATCCAGCGCGTCGCGGCAGAAGTGGTTCACGGCCGGCTATGACAGTGGCAACGTCAACAGCTGCGACACCTTCGCCACCAACGACCTTTGAGCGAGTCGGCCGACCGTCGCGATCAGGCGGTCGAGATCTGGATCGTCCTCGGCGTCTCGCTGGGCGCGTCCGGCGTCTACTCGATCGTCAGCCTGATCCGCAAGGCCACGCTGACCGGCGGCATCAAGAACCAGACGGCCACGCTCAACGGGTCGCTCGACAACCGGCAGGTCTTCGACTTCGTCTACCAGATCCTCGGCATCGGGTTCGCCCTCGTGCCGGTGGCTCTCGCGCTGTACCTGCTGTCGCGCGACGACGTCCGCGAGAGCGTGGCGTCGCGCATCGGCATCGACCGCACTCGCCCCGGCTTCGACCTGCTCTGGGGCGCGGCGCTGGCCGCAGTGATCGGGCTCCCGGGCCTCGGCCTGTACGCCGCCGGTCGCGCCCTGGGGATCACCGCACAGGTGATCGCCGCACCCGACATCTCCTACTGGTGGACCGTTCCGGTGCTGATCCTGTCGGCCGCCCAGAACGCCATCGTCGAAGAGGTCATCGTCATCGGCTTCCTGATGACGCGCCTTCGACAGCGTGGCTGGACCACCGCCGCGACCATCGTCGCGGCCGCCGCGCTACGCGGCAGCTACCACCTGTACCAAGGCGTCGGCCCGGGCATCGGCAACTTCGTGATGGGCCTGGTGTTCGGCTACTGGTTCCATCGCACCCGACGCGTCCTGCCCCTGATCATCGCCCACACCATCCTCGACGTCGTCGCGTTCGTCGGATATCTGCTGTTCGCGGACGCGTTGGGGCTGAGGTAGTGGCGGCGCGGTGAAGATCACCTTCGACCCTGCCCTGCCCATCGCGGAGCGTCACGCGGACATCTCCGCGGCGATCCGTGACCACCAGGTGGTCGTCGTGGCGGGCGAGACCGGATCGGGCAAGACCACCCAGCTGCCCAAGATCGCCCACCAGCTGGGCCGCACCTCGATCGCCCACACGCAGCCGCGTCGCATCGCGGCGCGCAGCGTGGCCAAGCGCATCGCCGAGGAGTGCCAGGTCGAGCTGGGCGCAGAGGTCGGCTACGCCGTCCGCTTCGACGACCAGACCAGCGACGCCACCGTCATCCGGCTGGTGACCGACGGCCTGCTGCTGGCCGAGCTGCAGCGTGACCGGCAACTCTCGCGCTTCGACACGGTCATCATCGACGAGGCGCACGAGCGGTCGCTGTCGATCGACTTCCTGCTGGGCTACCTCAAGAAGCTGCTCCCCCGGCGTCCTGACCTCAAGGTGATCATCACGTCGGCCACCATCGACGTGGAGCGGTTCGCGGAGATGTTCGACGCCCCGATCATCGAGGTCAGCGGACGCACCTACCCGGTCGAGATCCGCTACCAGCCCCGACTCGAGACCGGCGCGGACGACGACCTCGAAGCCATCGCGTTGGCGATCAGCGATCTGCCCGCCCACGGCGACATCCTGGTCTTCCTGTCCGGTGAGCGCGAGATCCGCGACGCCGCGGATCACCTGGCGGGCAAGAAGTATCCGCACACCGAGATCGTGCCGCTGTACGGACGCCTGGCCGCAGCGGACCAGCAGAAGATCTTCAGCAGCCATCCGGGGCGCCGCATCGTCTTGTCGACCAACGTGGCCGAGACCTCGCTGACCGTCCCGGGCATTCGGTACGTCATCGACACCGGGGTGGCCCGCATCTCGCGATTCAGCCAGCGCCTCAAGGTGCAGCGACTGCCGATCGAGCCCATCTCGCAGGCGAGCGCGGCCCAGCGGGCTGGCCGGTGCGGACGTGTGGCCGACGGCATCTGCATCCGCCTGTACTCGGAGGAGGACTTCGACGGACGGCCCGAGTTCACCGATCCGGAGATCCTGCGCACCAACCTCGCCTCCGTGCTGCTGCAGATGGCATCGCTCGACCTCGGCTACATCGCCGAGTTCCCCTTCCTGGACCCGCCCGACTCGCGGGCCGTCAGCGACGGCCTCAACCTGCTGTACGAGCTGGGTGCGCTCGACACCTCGCGCGTGGGCGGCAACCGCCTGACGAAGATCGGTCGACGCATGTCGACCCTGCCCACCGATCCTCGCCTGGCTCGAATGCTCCTGGCGGCGGACCGGCTGGGTTGTCTGGCCGACGTGCTGGTGATCGTCGCCGCGATGTCGATCCAGGACCCTCGAGAACGCCCGTTGGACCACCAGCAGGCCGCCGACGAGAAGCACAGCCGGTTCCGTGAGCCGCAGTCGGACTTCCTGTCGTACTTGACGCTGTGGCGGTACATCCGCACGAAGCGCGATGAGCTGTCCAGCTCGGCGTTTCGCCGCCTGTGTCGCGACGAGTACCTGCACTGGCTGCGTATCCGCGAGTGGCAGGACGTGCACTCCCAGCTGCGCCGGACCGCCAAGGACCTGGGCCTCAAGCCGGGTTCGATCGGCTCGGACCCCGACCGGATTCACCAGGCGATGCTGGCGGGTCTGCTGTCGCACATCGGTCTGCGTGAGAGTGACGGTCGCGAGTTCCTCGGAGCGCGGCAGGCGCGGTTCATGATCTTCCCCGGTTCGGGACTGGCCAAGAAGCCGCCGCGCATGGTGATGGTCGGCGAGCTCGTCGAGACGAGCCGCCTGTGGGGTCGCACCGCCGCGAAGATCGAGCCGGAGTGGGTCGAGGACGCAGCCCAGCACCTCGTCAACCGGTCGTACTCCGAGCCGCACTGGTCCTCGCGTCGCGGTTCGGCGATGGCCCACGAGAAGGTCCTGCTGTTCGGGGTGCCGATCGTCGCCGACCGGGTCGTGCAGCTGGGGCGAGTCGACCCCGTGGTTGCACGCGACCTGTTCATCCGGCACGCCCTGGTGCAGGGCGAGTGGCGTACGCATCACCGGTTCTGGGAGCGCAACCAGAAGCTGATCGCCGACGTCGAACAGCTCGAGGACCGGTTGCGGCGCCGCGACCTGCGAGTCGACGACGACACGCTCTACGCGTTCTACGACCAGCGAGTGCCCGAGCACGTCGTGTCGGTGCGTCACTTCGACAGCTGGTGGAAGAAGACCCGCCGCGACTCCCCCGAGCTGCTGACGTTCGATCCCGCCATGCTCAGCCACTCCAGCGACGACGCGGAGGACGAGTTCCCGCGCGAGTGGCACTCCGACGGCGAGGCCTATCCCCTCACCTACGCGTTCGAGCCCGGTCTCGAGGACGACGGCGTGACGGTCGACCTGCCGATCGATCGTCTGCTGAGCGTCGACGAACGCGCCTTCGACTGGCACGTGCCCGGTCATCGGGTCGAGCTGGTCACCGAGCTGATCCGCAGCCTGCCCAAGCGGCTGCGCCGTGAGTTCGTGCCGGCGGGTCAGTTCGCCCCTCGGCTGGTCGAGGCCATGGACGCCGAGTCCGACGACCTGAGTGAGGAGCTCGCGCGCCAGATGCGGCTGCTGAACGGCACCGTCGTGGCCGCCGACGACTTCGACTTCGCATCCCTGCCACCCCATCTGCGCGTCACCTTCCGCGTCATCGACGACAACGGCGCGGAGATCGGGCGTGGCAAGGACTTGCCAGAGCTGCGCCACAGCCTCGCCGGACACCTGCGGGCCGACCTGGCCAAGGTCGCCCGTCGTGAGGAACGCTCCGGGATTCGCACGTGGGACGTCGGCACCATCGACGTCGAGGTCACGGCCGGTCAGGTCACCGGGTACCCGGCACTCGTCGACGAAGGCAGCTCGGTGGGCCTGCGCATCCTCGACACGCCGGCCGAGCAGGCCGTCGCGATGGTCAAGGGCCAGGCCCGGCTGCTGTCATTCGCGCTGCCCAACCCCGTCACGCACCTGGGCCGATCACTGGACCTGCACGCCAAGCTGCTCCTCTCGACCGGACCGCATCGCGACGCTGCCGAGGTCATCGAGGAGTGCTGGCTGGCCGCGTTGGACGCCCTGGTCGTCCAGAACCACGGTCCCGCGTGGGACGAGGCGTCGTTCTCGCTGCTGCACGACGTGGTGCGTGCGGATGCCTACGAGGCCACGGAACAGGCCGTCCAGAGCGTCCTGATGACCTTGCGCGCCCTGGGTGACCTCGAGCCGCTCCCGGACACCGAGGCGGGCGAGGACGTGCGGGTGCAGCTGTCCTGGCTGGTGTACCCCGGGTTCGTGCGCGACACCGGGGTGGCGCAGCTGCGGCGGCTGCCGCTGTACCTGCAGGCAGCGCGCAGACGGCTCGATGCGCCCCTGACCGACGATCTGCTCGCGGCACAGGAGCTCGAGGCCCGCTTCCACACCGCCACGGCGGACCTGAGCTCGTGGGCCCGGCTCGCCCCCGACGTGCAGCACGTCCGCTGGGCCCTCGAGGAGCTGCGCATCGGCCTGCTCGCCCAGAACCTGCGCACCGCGTTCCCGGTCTCCGTCAAGCGCGTGACGGCACTGGTCGACGCGCTCTAGCCGCCCATGAGGCCGCTCGGGGCCGACTGTGAGGGAGCGCCAGCGACCGAGGCGAGAGCGAGCCTGACAGCTTGGTTCGCCTCGCGGAGCGGGCCCTAGCGGAGCGTGAGCGAAGCGAAGGGCACAGTCGCTTCGCTCCCTGGCGAACAACCCGCTCGCGCGGCGAGACCACCGCAAACCCGTCGGCTGTGGTTCGCCTCGGCCTTCGGCCTCGCGGTCGCTGCGCTCCCTGGCGCACAACCCGCTCGCCAGTGACGAGCTCTGCGAGGAACGTGAGGGAGCGCCAGCGACCGAGGCGACAGCGAGCCTGACAGCTTGGTTCGCCTCGGCCTTCGGCCTCACGGTCGCTTCGCTCCCTGGCGAACAACCCGCTCGCCCGGCGAGACCACCGCAAACCCGTCGGCTGTGGTTCGCCTCGGCCTTCGGCCTCGCGGTCGCTGCGCTCCCTGGCGCACAACCCGCTCGCCAGTGACGAGCTCTGCGAGGAACGTGAGGGAGCGCCAGCGACCGAGGCGACAGCGAGCCTGACAGCTTGGTTCGCCTCGGCCTTCGGCCTCACGGTCGCTGCGCTCCCTGGCGAACAACTCGCTCGCCAGTGACGAGCTCTGCGAGGAACGTGAGGGAGCGCCAGCGACCGAGGCGAGACCACCTCACGTCGGTCGGCTGTGGTTCGCCTCGGCCTTCGGCCTCACGGTCGCTGCGCTCCCTGGCGAACAACTCGCTCGCCAGTGACGAGCTCTGCGAGGAACGTGAGGGAGCGCCAGCGACCGAGGCGAGACCACCTCACGTCGGTCGGCTGTGGTTCGCCTCGGCCTTCGGCCTTACGGTCGCTCCGCTCCCTGGCGAACAGCCCGCTCGCGCGCCGTGGGCCGCCTGGAGTCAGCCGACTCCGAGCAGGTCGATGACGAAGATCAGCGTCTTGCCGCTGAGGCGGTGTCCACCACCGGCGGGGCCGTAGGCGAGCTCGGGCGGGCACACCAGCTGGCGGCGGCCGCCGACCTTCATGCCGGGGATGCCCTTTTGCCAACCGGCGATCAGCTGCGGGAGGGGGAAGTTCGCGGACTGGCCGCGGTCCCAGGAGGCGTCGAACTGCTCGCCGGTGTCGAACTCGACACCCACGTAGTGCACGTCGACGACACCGCCGGGAACGGCCTCGGGGCCGTCTCCCTCGATGAGGTCGCTGATCTGTAGCTCGGTGGGCGCGGGGCCCTCGATGAAGTCGATTTCAGGCTTCTGAGTCATGACGTCGACCCTACCGAGGTCGTCTCCACGACGGCGGGCAGGTCGATCGGCCCGAAGATGTGGGGGAACTCGTCGTCGCCCACCGCCTCGAAACGCCACGGCGAGGTGAGCAGGTCGGTGTCGATCGTGAGCAGCACCAGCTCATCGACGTCGGCGTAGTACCGCTCCCGGACTCCCTCGACTTGGTCGGGACGAGAGCAGTGGATGAATCCGACCTCGTCCACCGTCATGCCCCGGGTCGAGACCCGGTACTCCCCCGCACCCTGGGCAGCCTCCCACTCATGAGGCAGCGCCAGGTGGAAGATCCTCAGCTGAGCCCCTCGGCGGAGTCGTTGAGCCGAGCCATCGAGCGCGCGAAGCCTTCGATCTCGTCATGGGTCCAGTCGGACAGGATCGCGCCCAGCCGAGCACGCGACGTCTGCCGATACTCCTCCATGGCGCGGGTGGCGACCGGTTCGGCGACCAGCAGCTGCGCACGCCCGTCGTCCGGGTCCGGAATGCGCGTCACGAGGTGCATGCGCTCCAGCGCCGCGATGGCGCGGCTGGCGGTCGACTTGTGCACGCCGAGCGCATCGGCCAACTCGGAGCCGCGGATGCCCTCCTCGGCGTCGCAGATCATGATGAGGAACAGGAACGTCCCGTAGTCCAGTTTCGGGTGGATCTCCTCGAGACGCCTCAGCGACTGCACGCGCACCCGCCTGAGGAACCGAGCGAGCTCGACGTCGACGTCGATGAACTCCGAAACTTCCTGCGTCATGATCTCAGTCTAGTGACCGCCTCAGCGAAGCTGGGACGAACTCAGCTCGAGCAGGCGGCGCGCCACGATCAGCTGCTGGATCTGCTGCGTTCCCTCGAAGATGTCGAGGATCTTGGAGTCGCGGCTCCACTTCTCGATCAGCTCGGTCTCGCTGTAGCCCAGGGTGCCGACCAGCTCCACGCAGCGCAGCGTGATGTCGTTGCCGACCCGCCCGGCCTTGGCCTTGGCCATGGACGCCTCCATGGAGTTGGGCTTGCGGTTGTCCGCCAGCCACGCGGCCTCGAGGGTCAGCAGCAGTGCCGACTCCCAGTCCGCCTCCATCGAGATGAACGTGGCGGCCGCGTGCGACTGCGTCGAGAGCGGGCGGTCGTAGTCGATCTCGACCCCGGCCTCCTCGAGCAGGCGACGGGTGTCCTCGAGCGCTGCGCGGGCGCAGCCGACCGCCATGCCCGCCACCAGCGGACGCGTGTTGTCGAAGGTCGCCATGGCGCCGGCGAAGCCTTCCTTGGTGTCGATCTCCGGGTTGCCCAGCAGGTTCTCGGCCGGCACGCGGCAGTTGTCGAGCACGATGACGGCCGTGTCGGAGGCGCGGATGCCGAGCTTGTGCTCGAGGCGCTCGACCCGGATGCCCGGTGTGTCCTTGGTGACCAGGAACGACTTGATCGCGGCACGGCCGAGCTTCTTGTCGAGCGTGGCCCAGACGACGACGGAGTCAGAACGCTCGCCGGCCGTGACGAAGATCTTCTCGCCGTTGAGGACGTAGTGATCGCCGTCCTTGACCGCCGTGGTGGTGATGGCGGCGGAGTCGGAGCCGAAGCTGGGCTCGGTGATGGCCATCGAGGCCCACGTGCCCTTGAAGCGCTCGAGTTGCTCGGCGTTGGCCACCGAGGCGATCGCCGAGTTGCCCAGGCCCTGTCGCGGCATCGAGAGCAGCAGGCCCACGTCGCCCCAGCACATCTCGATGATGGACAGCACCGACGACATGTTGGTGCCGTTCTTGACCTTGGAGCCGTCGTCGGAGGCGTCCTCGTCACGACGGACGCCGGCGGCTCCGGCGCCCTGGCCCTGGCCGGAGTCGCCCATGCCGTCGACCAGCGAGGCGAGCAGGTCAAGCTCCTTGGGGTAGGAGTGCTCGGCGAGGTCGTACTTGCGCGAGTTGGCGCGCAGGAAGTTGTCGGCCACATCGTGGGCCTGCTTGATGAAGGCGCGGAACTTGTTGGGGGTGTCGAGATTGATCATGATGTGGTCCGTCCTCAGACGAGGACTGCTCCTTCCATGAGGCCGACGGCGCGCAGATCGCGGTACCAACGCTCGACGGGGTGCTCCTTGACGAATCCATGTCCACCGAGCAGCTGGACGCCGTCGGTGCCGATCTTCATGCCGTACTCGGACGCGAGGCGGCGGGCCAGCGCGATCTCGCGGGCGCAGTCCTTGCCCTGCTCGGCGCGCGAGGCCGCCTTGAGCGTCACCAGACGCAGGCCCTCGAGCTCGATGGCGATGTTGGCCACCATGAACGCCACCGACTGCCGGTTCGCGATGGGCTCGCCGAACGCCTGCCGTTCCTTCACGTAGGGCTTGACGTAGTGGAGCACCGCCTTGGCCGTGCCCATGGCCAGGCCGGCCCAGGCCAGTCGCGACAGCCGGATGCACTCGCGGTAGTCGTCGATCGAGCCGTCACCGAGGACTGCGTCGGCCGACACCTCGACGTCGGTGAGGATCAGTCGGGACAGACCTGCGGCGCGCAGACCCATGCTCGGGTCGTCCTGGATGGTGAGGCCGGGCGCGCTGGACTCCAGCAGCACCAGGGTGGGCGTGCCGTCGATGTCGACGGCCACCACGAACAGCTCGGCCTCGGTGCCGCGGACCACGGCGGACTTGACGCCGTTGATCCGGTAGCCGGTGTCGGTCTTCTCGGCCGTGGTCTGCAGCGCGAACGGATCGAACAGCGGACGGGGTTCAGCGACCGCGAGAGCGGCCGCGGGCACGTCGTCGCCGGCGAAGGCCGGCAGGTAGGTCTGCTGCTGGGCGTCCGAGCCCCACAGGGAGATCGCGGTGGCCACGGCGGACGGTGCCAGACAGGCGACGGCCTGACCCATGTCGCCCTCGGCCAGGGCCTCGGCGACCAGCACACCGGTGACGGCCGACCGCTCCTCGCTGAGTCCGCCGAGCTCCTCGGGGATGTTCAGCAGCGTCAGACCGAACTCCGAGGTCTGCGCCAGCACCTCCTTGGGGGTGGTGTTGGTGTCCTCGGCGTCGCTGGCTCCGGGACGGAGCACCTCGGCGGCGAACTCGTTGATGACCTCGACCATCATCTGCTGGTCCTCGGTGGGCGTCAGGTCGAAGACGCCGGATCCGCCGGAGCGCTTCTGGCGCTGGGGATCACCGGACCCCTTCACCTTCTTGAAGGTGCGACCGGCTGCCGCAGCGACCTGGAAGCCGTTCTTGGCGCCCTGGTAGACGGCCTTCTCGGTGCTCTTGCGCAGGCCGAGACGGTCGATCGCCGGTGAGCTGGCGATGCGGTTGAGCACCGCCAGGCCAAGGGCCATGGGGTCTTTGCTGGTGGCCACGGGACGCTCCTTCAATCGGGCGAGTTCGGGGTGAGGGTTCCATCGAGGACAACGACAACTGTAACTAACAGTTACACCTTGCATACCCATGGTATCCGAAGTCACACGTCAACGGGCTTCGGTAGGCTGTTTCGGTGCCCGACAGCGACCAGTCCCGCCCTCTTCCCACCGGCGGCTCGATCCGCCCGATCACTCGGTGGGGAACCCCCGTCATGCATCACGAGCTGGCCGACATCACGTCCTTCGACGACGATCTCAGCACGCTGGTCGCCGACATGGTCGCCACGATGTACGCCGCCCACGGAGTCGGACTCGCGGCCAACCAGGTCGGCGTCGACCTCAAGGTCTTCGTGTTCGACTGCCCGGACGACGACGACAACCGGGTCACCGGCGTGGTGTGCAATCCCGTCCTGTCCCTGCCCGAGGGCAAGGACCGCCAGCTGGAGACCGCCGACGAGGGCTGCCTGTCCCTGCCCGGTGCCTTCACGGAGTGCTCGCGGCCCGACCGGGCCCGCGTCACGGGCGTCGACCACACCGGCGCACCGGTCGAGTTCGACGGCACCGGGTTGCTGGCCCGTTGCCTCCAGCACGAGACCGACCACCTGTTCGGCACCGTCTTCGGCGATCGGGTGTCCGAGCGAAGCCGCAAGAAGCTGCGCAAGCAGCACGACGAGCTCGCCGAGAACTACCCGGACGACTGGCCGGTCACGATCCTGATCGACGAGGACGAGTAGGCCTCACTCGCGCAGCTGCCAGCAGGCCACGGCGACGGACGCAGCGGCGTTCAGCGAGTCGATCTCCGCGGCCATCGGGATGGTCACCCGCAGGTCCGCCCCGTGCTCCCAGCGCTCGCTGAGGCCATGACCCTCCGAGCCCACGATCAGCGCCAGGCGGTCGAGGCCAGCGGGCACCTCGTCGATGGCAGTGGCGCCCTCGCCGACCGTGAGCGCGCAGGTGGTGAACCCGGCGTCGCGCAGCAGGTCGGGAGCCGCCCACCAGTCGTCGATCCGTGCGTGGGGCAGCCGGAACACCGCACCCATCGAGACCTTGATGGCCCGCCGGTACAACGGATCGGCGCAGCGCGGCGACATCACGACGGCGTCGTACCCGAGCGCGGCGGCGGACCGGAAGATCGCGCCGACGTTGGTGTGGTCGCTCAGGTCCTCCATCACGACGATGCGCCGGGCACCGGCCAGCACCTCGGCGACGGGCGTGGGCGCCGGCCGTTCCAGCGCTGCCAGCGCCCCACGATGCACGTGGAAACCGGTCAGCGACTCGATGGCCGCCTCCGGAAGGACGAAGCAGGGCGCGTCGGACGCGTCGAGCACGTCGGCCAGACCGTCGAGCCAGCGCGGTGCCATCAGGAACGACACGGGACGGTGCCCTGACTCGGACGCACGCCGCACGACCTTCTCGCCCTCGGCGAGGTAGATGCCGTGCTCGGCCTCCAGCTTCTGGCGCAGGCTCACGTCCCGCAGGTGCACGTAGTCGGCCAGCCGGGGGTCGGCCGGGTCGTCCAGTCGTACGATCTCGGCCACGGGGCTAGCCTAGCCAGCATGAGCCTCGACCGACCCGTCTCGCCCGATCCCTACACCCTCCTGCCGACGGTGCCGACCTTCTCGGTCACGAGCACCGACCTCGCCGACGGCCAGCCCCTGGCCGACGCCCAGGTCAACGCGCACGGCGACACCTCGCCGCAGCTGTCCTGGAGCGGCGCTCCGGAGGGCACCAAGTCGTTCGTCGTCACCTGCTTCGATCCTGACGCGCCGATCGTGTCGGGGTTCTGGCACTGGACCGCCGTCGACATCCCGGCCGACGTCACCGAGCTCGCCACGGGTGCCGGCGCGTCCGACGACACCCTCCCCGGAGCGGCGTTCCACGTCCGCAACGACGGCGGCGGCCTCGGATTCATGGGCGCGGCCCCGCCCGAGGGCGACCAGGTGCACCGCTACTTCTTCGTCGTGCACGCCGTGGGCGAGGACCGCCTGGGCGTCGACGGCGACGCCTCCCCCGCCGTGGTCGGCTTCAACCTCGCGTTCAAGACGCTGGGCCGCGCCATCATCCACGGCACGTACCAGCACTGACGCACCACCGGTCAGCAGGCGGACGCTAGTCGGCGAACGATGTGGCGATCTCGCGGACCTTGTCGACGTACGCCATCGAGTTGTTGTAGCCGAACACCGCAGGGACCCAGCCCTCACCCCGCAGGTCGTGACCGGGCACGCACAGGTGGCGTGACGCACCGAGGGCGGCGTCGTCGATGTCATTGGGGTCGGCCTCGCCGTCACCGTCGGCGTCTGCCCCGTACCGTTCCCACGACGACGTGAGGAACTGGAAGGGTCCGACGGCTCGGTCCCACTCGTCGTCCCCGGTGTACCGGGTCGACTCCGCAGTGGCCTTGATGGCGCGGTTGCCGTTCGTGCCGTCGAGCGCGGGCCCGAGGATCGGCTTGTTCGGCACGCCCTCGGCATCCAGGCCCGCTCCGCCGAGGGTTCCATGGGCCGACTCGACCGACCCGATGGCGGCCAACGTGTTCCACCGCAGGTGACACGCCGGCTGCTTGACCCGTTCGGTCAGCTCGGTCGTGGCGTACGCCTGCATGGCGCGCAGCGGTATGAGGTTCTTCTCGGCGGTCTCGGCCACCCAGTCCGGATCGGGCTCGGTGGGCGACCCGTCGACGGCCGGCACCCGCTCCGCCGAGACCGGCGCAGGCCCCGACGGGGCGGAGTCTCCACCCGGGTCGGCGACGAGCCACGTGATCCCCACGACGGCCGTGAGGGCAGTGGCACCGGAGAGGAGCAAGCGGTCGCGCTGGCGTGGCATGCCGCCAGCCTGCCAAGCGCCCCCAACCTGCCGCGTGGGACGACTACTGCTGGGGCTCCTCCGGCGACGCGACCGAACCGGGCGGCCGCGAACCGGGCTGCTCGGCCTGCTTGGCCGCGTCGATGGCCTCCTGCACGGCCTGCGAGGTCTCGCCGGCGTCCTGCAGGTCGTCGGTGATGTCCTCGTCGAGGTCGACGCGCGTCTTGGCTCCCCCGCCGTCGACGGGGATCTTGCCGAGCGTGCCGCCCAGCGTGCCGAGCGCCTTGGTGCAGCTCGGCCGGGATGATCCACGTGGTGGCGTTGTCACCCTCGGCGATCTTGGGCAGCATCTGCAGGTACTGGTACGACAGCAGCTTCTGGTCCGGGTTGCCGTCGTGGATGGCCTGGAACACCGCCGAGATGGCCTGCGCCTCGCCCTGGGCGCGCAGGATGGCGGCCTGGCGGTCGGCCTGCGCGTTGAGGATCATGGCCTGACGGTTGCCCTCGGCGTTGAGGATCGCAGCCTGCTTCTGGCCCTCGGCCGTGAGGATGGCCGACTGGCGATCGCCCTCGGCGGTGAGGATGATCGCGCGCTTGTCACGGTCGGCGCGCATCTGCTTCTCCATCGCGTCGATGATCGACGGCGGCGGATCGATGCCCTTGAGCTCGACCCGGTTGACGCGGATGCCCCACTTGCCCGTGGCGCTGTCGAGCTCGCCGCGCAGGCCGGAGTTGATCTGGGTGCGGCTGGTGAGCGCGTGCTCCAGCGTCATGCCACCGATGATGTTGCGCAGCGTCGTCATGGTCAGCTGCTCGATGGCCTGGATGTAGTTGGCGATCTCGTAGGTGGCCGCGACCGGATCGGTGACCTGGAAGTAGATGACCGTGTCGATGGAGACCGTCAGGTTCTCCTCCGTGATCACGGGCTGGGGCGGGAACGACACGACCTGCTCGCGCAGGTCGATGCGGTAGGCCAGCCGATCGATGAACGGCGTCACGACGTTGAGGCCGGCCGGCAAGGTCGTGCGGTACTTGCCGAATCGTTCGACGATGCCGGCTCGGGCCTGCGGCACGATCTTGACGGTCATGGAGACCGCCACGATCGCCAGCACGGCGAGAAGGATGAGGACGATCGTAAAGGCGGACGCGCCAGCTGACGTGAACATTCAGGACTCCTGGGTGGTGGTGGAAGGACTGCTGACGGCGCCGACGACGGCTGTGGCCCCGTCGATGCGCAGGACGCTGACTTCTTCGTCCGTGTCGAAGGAGGACTCCTCGGAGTCGGTGCGGGCCGACCACAGCTCGCCTGCGAGCCGGACCCGGCCGTTGAAGCGGGTGACGGGCTCGACGACCACCGCGCGGCGTCCGACCTGGGCGTCATGGCCCTGGGTGAGCGTGGGTCCGGCGTGCAGACGCTCCAGCAACGGCGGCCGCAGGAGGGTCAGCAGGGCCACCGACACCACGGCGAACACGAGGATGGCCAGCCAGACCGGTCCACCGACGACGGAGACCAGCGCGGCGGCCAGTGAGCCGACGGCGAACATCAGCAGCACCAGCTCGAGGCTGAAGATCTCGACGATGACGAGCACGACGGCGATCGCCAGCCAGATCGCCCACGGGTTGTCCTGCAAGAAGTCCATGTCGCTCCTAGTGCAGCTCGGTGTTCGTAGGCGGCGCGACGCGCGGTGTACCGGCCGTCCGTGCGTGTCAGCTCCAGCTTGCTGCCGAACGTACGGCCGAGGTTGTCAGCCGTCAACGTCGACTCCAGCGGTCCCTGGGCCACGACGTGCCCGTCGCGCAGCAGCAGTGCGTGCGTGAAGCCGACCGGGATCTCCTCGACGTGGTGGGACACCATGATCAGCACCGGAGACATCGGGTCGGACGACAGCAGCTCGAGGCTGGCCAGCAGGTCTTCGCGGGCGCCCAGGTCCAGGCCCGCGCTGGGCTCGTCGAGCAGCAGGATCTCGGGGTCGGTCATCAGCGACCGTCCGATCAGGACGCGCTTGCTCTCGCCCTCGGACAGCGTGCCGAAGGTGCGGTTGGCGAGGTGGGCGATGCCGAGCTCGGTCATGATCTGGTCGCGGCGCTCGACGTCCTCGGGGTCGTACTGCTCCTGCCAACGGCCGGTGACGGCGTACGCGGCGGACAAGATGACGTCGGCCGCTGACTCGCCGCGTGGGATCTGCTCGGCGATGCGAGTGCTCACGTGCCCGATCCGGGTGCGCAGGTCGAACACGTCGACCCGGCCGAGCCGGTGGCCGAGCACCTTGGCCTTGCCGGACGTCGGGTGGGTGGCAGCACCGGCCACCTGCATGAGCGTGGTCTTGCCCGCACCGTTGGGTCCCAGCACGATCCACCGCTGGCCCTCGACGACCTTCCAGGAAACCTGGTGGAGCAGAGTCTTGTCGCCGCGCACGATGCTGACCTTCGACAGCTCAAGGGCGGACGCCATGCGGTCTCCTCCGGGTCGGTGTCATCGTGTCCTCAACCTATCGCGGCACGACGAGCGGCTGACGATAGCCTCGACCCCGATGACGATGCCCGTGCCCACCACCCACTTCACCGACCCGACCGTGCTCGTCACGCTCGTCGGGCCGGACCAGAGCGGTGTCACCACCCGGCTGTTCGAGGCGGTCGCACCGTACGAGGTCGAGGTCATTGACGTCGAGCAGCTGGTCGTCCGCGGCAAGCTGGTGCTCAGCACGCTGCTGACCGTTCCCGACGACCTCGCCGGCCTGGAGCGCACCGTCACCGAGGTCGCCGAGGCGTTCGGGCTCGAGGTCACCGTCGAGCACGGAACAGGTGACAACCGGCCCCGACGCGTGGGTCGCGCCCGAGTCGTGATCCTGGGCGCTCCCCTGCGCCCGGCCGCCGTCGCCGCGCTCGCCGCACGGATCAAGTCCCTCGGCGGCAACATCGACCGCATCATCCGCATGGCCCGCTACCCGGTGATCGCGATCCGCATGGAGGTGTCGGGCGCCGATCCCGACCAGCTGCAGGCTGAGCTCGCCGCGGTCGCCTTCGAGCACGGCATCGACATCGCGGTCCAGGAGAACGGGATCCTGCAGCACGCCCAGCGACTGGTGGTCATGGACGTCGACTCCACGCTCATCCAGGGTGAGGTGATCGAGATGATCGCCGCGCACGCCGGATTCGAGGCCGAGGTCGCCGCCGTGACCGAGCGCGCGATGCGCGGCGAGATCGACTTCGCCGAGTCGCTGCACGAGCGCGTGGCGCTGCTGGCCGGTGTCCCGGTGTCGGCCCTCGACGAGGTCTACGCCTCGCTGCAGTACACGCCCGGCGCCCGCACCATGATCCGCACGCTCAAGCGCCTCGGGTACCGGTTCGCGCTGGTCAGCGGCGGATTCACGCACCTCATCGACCAGATGGCCGCGGAGCTCGGCATCGACTACCACGCGGCCAACGAGCTGGAGGTCGCCGACGGCAGGCTGACGGGGCGCATCGTGGGCGAGGTCGTCGACCGAGCCGGGAAGGCCGAGGCGCTGAGGCGGTTCGCCGATGACGCCCGCATCCCGGTCAAGAACACCGTCGCCATCGGCGACGGCGCCAACGACCTGGACATGCTGGCGGCGTCCGGCCTCGGCATCGCCTTCAATGCCAAGCCGCTGGTGCGCGACCAGGCGCGTACCTCGGTGAACGTGCCGTACCTCGACGCGATCGTCTACCTGTTGGGCATCACCCGCGAGGAGATCGAGGCTGCCGACGCCGCCGACTGAGCGCGCACGGGAACAACCGGCGTGCCCAAGAGGTTGAGTCCGGCATGGCCTCCACCAGCCCTGTCATCGAGACTCCTCGTGATTCTCGTCGTCGCGTGTCGCCGGGTGTGGGCTTCTGGTTCGGGCTGGCCGCGACGCTCGCGATGCTCTTCGGGGCATCGGCCCCGTCCCCGTTCTATCCGGTGCTGCAGGCCGAGCTCGGCTACTCGCAGGGAACCAGCACGGTGGTGTTCGCGATCTACGCCGTGGCCCTGCTCATCACGCTGCTGATCACCGGCTCGCTGTCGGACCACCTCGGACGTCGCCCCGTGCTGTCGGCCGGCTTCCTGGTGCTCGCAGCGAGCATGCTGCTGTTCTGGCACGCCGACACGCTCGCCGTGCTGCTGACCGCTCGGACGGTCCAGGGCGTGGCGACCGGACTGCTCCTGTCGACGTTGGCGGCGGTCGTGGTCGACTTCGAGCCGCCCGAGCGGCCGGGGTGGGCGGCCACCTTCAACAGCGTCTTCCCCCTGCTGGGCCTCGCCCTCGGAGCGTTGGCCGGTGGACTCGCCATCGAGCTGCTCGACCGACCGCTCACCGCGGTGTTCGGCGGGCTCGTGGCCCTCTACGTGGCGTTCGGGGTCGTGGTGTGGGCCCTGCCGGAGACCTCGGCGCGCCACGAAGGTGTCTGGCACGCACTGGTCCCCCGTGTCGGCATGCCCGCCGCGGCGCGACCGGCGTTCGTCCGCAGCGCCCCGGCGTTGTTCGCCGGATGGGCCACGGGTGGGTTCTACCTCTCGCTCGGCGCCCCGCTCGTGCTGGTCACGTTCGACGAGCCCAACCACGTCGTCCAGGGACTCGTGGTCACGGCCCTGACCGGAACCGGCGCCCTCAGCGCCTACCTGGCGCGCGGCTTCAGTCCCCGAGCCATCACGCTGTACGGCACCACCGCTCTGGCCGTCGGCACCGGCTTGGGCATCGTCGCGATCGCGACGGGGTCGCTCGTGGGGTTCATGGCGACAGCCGTCATCGCCGGTACCGGATTCGGCACGGCCTTCATGGGCATCCTGCGATCGATCACGCCGACGGTCGGGCCGGACGAGCGCGGCGAGCTGTTCGCCGCCGTCTTCGTCATCAGCTACCTCGCGTTCGGCATCCCCGCCGTGGCCGCCGGCTTCGCCTCGCCCGAGGTGGGTCTGGCGACGACGGCCACGATCTACGGCGCGGCCGTCGTGGTGCTGTCGGCCACGGCGGCGTTGCTGCGCCGATTCACGACGACGGACTGAGAGCGCCTACTCGTCGTCCTCGAGACGAAAGCCCAGCTTCATCGTCACCTGGTAGTGCGAGACGTCGGCATCGGTGATCTGTCCGCGGATGTCCGTGACCTCGAACCAGTCGAGGTGACGCAAGGTCTGGGACGCGCGGCCGATGCCGTTCTCGACGGCCTCGGTGATGCCGTCCGGTGAGGTGCCGACGATCTCGGTGACGCGGTACGTGCGATTGCTCATACCGCTCATCATGCCGCCTACCGTGTGGAATTCGTAGACCGACGTAGGCTGGTGCCATGTCCGACGGTCAGCAACGCAAGCCCCGCGGCCAGGAAGTCTTCTCCATCACCTCCGCTCCGGAGTCGCACAGCTCGGAGCTGGGATCGCGTGAGAAGCGCTACGCGATCTCCATGGCGATCCGGACCCTGTGCTTCGTCGCAGCGGTGATCGTCTCAGGACCGCTGCGCTGGATCCTGCTCGCCGGAGCGGTCTTCCTGCCCTACGTGGCCGTCGTGGTCGCCAATGCCGGCGTGCGGCGCAAGAGCGATGGCCCCTCACCGTTCGGCCCCGAGGCCAAGGGTGAGATCGAGGGCAGCTCCACTCCCCCACGCGAGCTGTGAGCGACCAGCTGGTCTGCTCGGCCAAGGGATGCACGGCCACTGCCGTGCACCAGGTCGTGTGGAACAACCCGAAGATCCACACTCCTGATCGTCGCAAGACGTGGTTGGCCTGCGACGACCACGAGCAGACGCTGCGGCGGTTCCTCGACGCCCGTGGGTTCTACCTGGCCACCGAGCCCCTCTGACCCGTTCAGCCGCCGATCGCGGACATCGGACGGTCGGACTGCAGGAAGCTCGGGTCGTTGATGCCGTGACCGGGCAGCTTCGTCATCATCGCGGCCGCCCAGCGCTGGGCGATCTCGATGTCGGAGGCGCCGCCGCGCAGCGAGGCACGCAGGTCGGACTCCTCGCGGGCGAACAAGCAGTTCATGATCTGCCCGTCAGCCGTCAGGCGCACGCGGTTGCAGTCGCCGCAGAACGGCCGGGTGACCGAGCCGATGATGCCGACCGTGTGCGGACCGTCGTCGACGAGGAACTTCTCCGCCGGAGCGGACCCGCGTCCCTCCATGGGCGTGAGCGTGAACACCTCGGACAGCAGACCCAGGGTCTCCTCGGCGGTGATCATCGCCTCGCGGTTCCAGCCGTGCTGGGCGTCGAGCGGCATCTGCTCGATGAAGCGCAGCTCGTAGCCGCGGTCCATGCACCACTGCAGCAGCGCTGGGCCCTCGGTGTCGTTGTGGCCGCGCAGCAGGACCGCGTTGACCTTGACGGGCCCCAGGCCCGCATCCTGGGCCGCTGCGAGGCCGTCTGCGACGTCCTGCCACCGGTTGCGGCGGGTGATGCGCTCGAACACCTCCGGATCGGTGGTGTCGAGGCTGATGTTGACGCGATCGAGACCGGCGTCGGCCAGTGCCCGCGCGGTGCGCTTGAGCCCCAACCCGTTGGAGGTCATGGCGGTGCGCGGCGAGCCTGAGCCGTCGGACAGCGTCATGGTCTTCGTGGCGGCGATGATGCCCGGCAGTCCGCGGCGCAGCAGCGGCTCGCCGCCGGTGAAGCGCACGTCGGTGATCCCGAGGTGCTCCACGCCGATGCCGATCAGGCGGATGAGCTCGTCGTCGGAGAGAGTCTCCTCGGTCGGCATCCACTCCAGGCCTTCGGCGGGCATGCAGTACTGGCAGCGCAGATTGCACCGATCGGTCAGCGACACCCGGAGGTCGGTGGCTATGCGGCCGTGCTGATCGATGAGGTCCATGGGTCCCATCGTAGGCTCATGGGGTGCAGCGTTTCTTGTTGAATCCGCGATGGCTGGGACTTCTGGCCTTCGTGCTGGTGTTCGGCGCCGTCTGCTTTCGCCTCGGCATGTGGCAGATCCACCGTCTCGAGCACCGCCTGGACCGCAATCAGGTGATCACCGCCCACTTCACGACCGATCCGGTGGCGCTCGACACCGCCGCTCCAGCGGGCACCACGATCGACGAGACCAGCGAATGGACCCGGGTACGCCTGCGGGGCGTCTACGACCCCGATCACGCCGCCTCGGTCAAGTTCACCACCCGCGACAGCGCCCCCGGCGTCGACGTCGTCGTCCCCCTGCGCCTGGACGACGGGACCGCTATCTTGGTCGACCGAGGGTGGATGCAGACGCAGAACTCGAACCAGCGTCCTGAGCTTCCGGCTCCGCCCAGCGGCGAGGTCACCGTGCAGGGCTGGCTGCGGCAGGACAACAAGGCCGGCGGCGACGCGGTGCGGGTCTTCGACGGACAGGTGCGGGCGATCGACAGCACCGGATTCGGCGAGTCCGTTCCGTACAAGCTGCGTGACGGCTACGTCAACGCGCAGGACGAGTCACCGGCCGCCACGGCCACACCCGCGCTGGCCGCCGAGCCCGAGCCCGAGCTGGGGCAGGGACCGCACTTCTTCTACGCACTGCAGTGGTGGTTCTTCGGGCTGATCGGCCTCACCGGCTACATCTGGTTCGCCATCCAGGAGTCCCGCGACCGCAGGCGTGCGAGCACCAAGGCCCCGGTCGAGCCTCAGGCCAGGGCGACGAGCTCGGCGTAGGTGTCGCTCCAGAGGTCCTCGTCGCCGTCCGGCAGCAGCAGGACCCGGTCGGGCTCCAGCGCCGTCACGGCGCCCTCGTCGTGCGAGACCAGCACGATGGCGCCCTCGTAGGTGCGGATGGCCCGCAGCACCTCCTCGCGGGAGGCAGGGTCCAGGTTGTTGGTGGGCTCGTCCAGCAGCAGCACGTTGGCGCTGGAGACGATCAGGCTGGCGAGGGCCAGTCGGGTCTTCTCGCCACCGGACAGCACGCCTGCGGGCTTGGACGTGTCGTCGCCGCTGAACAGGAACGACCCGAGCACGCTGCGCGCCTCGGTGTCGGTCAGCTGCGGCGCCTGGGCCTGCATGTTCTCCAGCACAGTGCGTGAGGTGTCGAGCGTCTCGTGCTCCTGCGCGAAGTAGCCGATCTTGAGGCCGTGGCCGGGCATGATCTCGCCCGAGTCGGCGTCGAGCGTCCCGGCCAGCATGCGCAGCAACGTGGTCTTGCCGGCACCGTTGAGGCCCAGGATGACCACGCGGCTGCCCTTGTCGATGGCGAGGTCGACGCCGGTGAAGATCTCCAGCGAGCCGTAGCTCTTCGACAGGCCCTCGGCCATCAGCGGCGTCTTGCCACACGGCGCGGGCTTGGGGAACTTGATGTGCGCGACCTTGTCGTTGGCCCTCTCCCCCTCGAGCCCGGACACCATCTGCTCCGCGCGGCGCAGCATCTGCTGGGCCGTGGACGCCTTGGACGCCTTGGCACGGAACTTGTTGGCCTGGGTGGTCAACGCCTCGGCCTTCTTCATGGCGAGGGTTCGCTCACGCTTGCGGCGCTGCTCGTCGGCCTCGCGCTGCTTCTGGTAGGCCCGCCAGCCCATGTTGTAGATGTCGATGGTCGCGCGATTGGCATCGAGGTAGAAGACCTTGTTGACGGTCTCCTCGATCAGGTCGACGTCGTGGCTGATCACGATCAGACCGCCCGCGAAGTTTTTCAGGAAGCCGCGGAGCCACACCACCGAATCGGCGTCCAGGTGGTTGGTCGGCTCGTCGAGCAGCAGGGTGTCGGCGTCCGAGAACAGGATGCGCGCCAACTCGATGCGGCGGCGCTGGCCGCCCGAGAGCGTCGACAACGGCTGCTCGAGCACACGGTCCGGCAGACCGAGCGCCGTGGCGATCGTCGCCGCCTCGGACTCGGCGGCGTATCCGCCACCGGACGAGAAGGTGGTCTCCGCGCGGGTGTAGGCGGCCATGGCCTTCTCGGCGATGGCGGGGTCGGGAGATCCCATGTCGAGCTCGGCCTTGCGCATCGCGGTGAGCGCCTCGTCGAGCCCGCGTGCACCGAGGATGCGGTCGCGCGCCGTGGTGGCGAGGTCGCCGCTCTTGGGGTCCTGCGGCAGGTAGCCGATCTTGCCGGTGCCCGTGATGGTGCCCTCGGCAGGGTCGCCGTCGCCGGACAGCATGCGGGTGAGGGTGGTCTTGCCGGCGCCGTTGCGGCCGACCAGGCCGACCTTGTCGCCCTTGTCGACGCGGAAGGAGACGTCGGACATCAGGACACGGGCGCCGAAGCGCAGCGTCACGTTGCTGACGGTGAGCATGTGGAGACTTTCTGGTTCAGGGTGTGCGAATCGGGTCGAGGACGTACCTCGACATCACTCCCGCTGGTAGAAAGCCACGTCCTCACTGTACGGGTGCGGACCCCGATCCCCCGAATCGTCGGCCGTGAGGTGCCTCACCCGCCCCGCCGCACGCTCACGAGTCACGTAGATCCGCTGACGAGTCACGTACGTCCGCTGACGAGTCACGCAGGATCGCTCAGGAGTCACTCCGGTCCACCGACGAGTCATTCCGGTCGAGACCGACGGCCCAGACACGTCGGCCCATGGCCAGAACGGCGATCTGCGTGACTCGTCACTGGTCCTCGGTGACTCGTCAGCGATCCTGCGTGACTCGTCACCGGTCTGGCGTGACTCGTCGGGGGACGTACGTGACTCGTCAGCCGATGTTGAAGCCGAGGGCGCGCAGCATCTCGCGGCCGTCGTCGGTGATCTTGTCCGGGCCCCACGGCGGCATCCAGACCCACTCGATGCGGAAGTCGTTGACGATGCCGTCGAGAGCAGCGCGGGTCTGGTCCTCGATGACGTCGGTGAGCGGGCAGGCCGCCGAGGTGAGGGTCATCGAGAGCACCGTGTTGCTGTGCTCGTCGACCTCCGCACCGTAGACGAGTCCGAGGTCGACGACGTTGATGCCGAGCTCGGGGTCGACGACGTCCTTCATCGCCTCGATGACGTCCTCCTGGGTGGTGGCGCCGCTGCCGGCCCCGGACGGGGTGCTGGTGTCGACGTCGGGCAGGTCGGAGTGGTCGATCTGGCTCATGAGGTCTCCTCTGAGGAATCGTTCGGGGCAGATGGGCTGGCTTGGAGAGTGGCGTCCTTGAAGGCCATCCAGGCCAGCAGTGCGCACTTGATGCGGGCGGGGAACTTGGCGACCCCGGCGAAGGCGATGCCGTCCTCGAGGACGTCCTCGTCGGGCTCGAGCTGGCCCTTGCTCTGCATCAGCTCGGCGAACGCGTCGAGCACCGTGGTGGCCTCGTCGACGGTCCTGCCGTTGACCAGCTCGAACATCACCGAGGCGGACGCCTGGCTGATCGAGCAACCCTCCGCGGCGTACGAGACGTCGCTGACGGTGCCGCCGTCGAGATGGACCCGCAGGGTGATCTCGTCACCGCAGGTGGGGTTGACGTGGTGCACCTCGGCCTCGAACGGCTCGCGCAGACCGGAGCCGTTCTTGGCCTTGTAGTGGTCGAGGATGATCTCCTGGTACAGGGAGTCGACATTCATCGCGTCCGTCACGTCAACCTCCGAAGTACGTCTTCGTGTGGTGCAGGGCATCGACCAACGCGTCGATCTCCTGCTCGGTCGTGTACAGGTAGAACGACGCCCGGGTGGTGGCCTGCACGCCGAACCGCAGGTGGGCCGGCTTGGCGCAGTGGTGACCGGCACGCACGGCCACGCCGCGCGAGTCCAGCAGCTGGGCGATGTCGTGCGGGTGCACGCCGTCGAGGGTGAAGCTGATGGCTCCCCCGCGGTCGACGGCCTCCCGGGGCCCCACGACGGTCAGGCCGTCGATCTGCTGCAGGGCGCCGAGCGCGTACGCGGTGATCTGCTGCTCGTGGGCCGCGATGTTCTCCATCCCGATGCCGGTGAGGTAGTCGGCGGCCGCCGCCAGACCCACCGCCTGCGCGATGGGCGGGGTGCCCGCCTCGAACCGAGCCGGCGGACGAGCGAACGTGCTGCGCTCCATCGTGACGGTCTCGATCATCTCGCCACCGCCGAGGAACGGCGGAAGCTCAGCCAGCAGGTCGTAGCGACCCCACAGCACGCCGATGCCCGTGGGTCCGACCATCTTGTGGCCGGTGAACGCGACGAAGTCGGCTCCCAGCGAGGCCAGGTCGACCGGCAGCTGCGGGACGGCCTGCGACGCGTCGACGACCACCAGGGCGCCCACCTCGCGAGCGCGCGCGATGACGGTCTCGAGCGGGTTGATCGTGCCGAGCATGTTGGACACCCAGGTCAGCGAGACGACCTTGGTGTGCTCGGTGATCAGCGTGTCGAGGTTCGACAGGTCGAGGCGGCCCTCGTCGGTGACGCCGAACCAGCGCAGCGTGGCGTGCGTGCGGTCGCACAGCAGCTGCCACGGCACGATGTTGGAGTGATGCTCCATCTCGGTGATGACGACCTCGTCGCCGACACCGATGCTGTGCTCGCTGCCGGGAGCAGCGTCACCCAGGGTGCGGGCGACCAGGTTGAGCGCCTCGGAAGCGTTCTTGGTGAACACGACCTCCTCGCGCAGCGGCGCACCGATGAACTCCGCGATGCGGGTGCGGGCGTCCTCGAACGCCTCGCTGGCCTCGGCGCCCAGCTGGTGCATGGCACGGGCGACGTTGGCGTTGTGCAGCCGGTAGTGGCGCTCGATGGCGTCGATGACCTGCTCGGGCTTCTGCGACGTGTTGGCGCTGTCGAGGTAGACCAGCGGCAGGTCCCCGGCCAGGCGACGACCCAGGATCGGGAAGTCCTCCCGGATCCTGTCGACGTCGTACGCCCCCGCGTCGTGGGTGGTGGCGCCCTGGGTGACGGTCACGCGTCCGCAGCCGCCTTCGTGTACTTGTCGTAGCCCTCCGCCTCGAGCTGGTCGGCCAGCTCGCGGCCGCCCTGCTCGGCCACCTTGCCGTTGACGAACACGTGGACGAAGTCGGGCTTGATGTACTGCAGGATGCGCGTGTAGTGCGTGATCAGCAGCACGCCGCGATCGCCCTGGTCGCTGTAGCGGTTGACGCCCTCGGAGACGACGCGCAGAGCGTCGATGTCGAGGCCGGAGTCGGTCTCGTCGAGGACGGCGAACTTCGGGTTCAGCAGCTCCAGCTGGGCGATCTCGTGGCGCTTCTTCTCGCCGCCGGAGAAGCCCTCGTTGACGCTGCGCTGGGCGAACTCCTTGTCGAGCGTGACCCGCTCGAGCGCGGAGTTGACGTCCTTGATCCAGGTGCGCAACTTGGGCGCCTCGCCGTCGATGGCGGTCTTGGCGGTGCGCAGGAAGTTCGCGACCGAGACGCCGGGGACCTCGACGGGGTACTGCATCGCGAGGAACAGGCCGGCGCGGGCACGCTCGTCGACGGTCATGGTGAGGATGTCCTGGCCGTCGAGCGTGATCGAACCGCCGGTGACGGTGTACTTGGGGTGGCCGGCGATCGTGTAGGCGAGGGTGGACTTGCCCGAGCCGTTCGGGCCCATGATCGCGTGCACCTCACCGCTCTTGATGGTGAGGTCGACGCCCTTGAGGATCTCCTTGTCTCCGTCTTCGGTCTTGACCGAGACGTGCAGGTCCTTGATGTCGAGGGTTGCCATGTGGTGCTCCTGTGCTGGAAGTCAGAGGTCGACGAGGACGGTGTCGCCCTCGACGCGGGTGGGATAGGTGGGGACCGGCTCCACGGCCGGAAGGTTGAGCGGCTTGCCGGTGCGGGCGTCGAACAGCGACCCGTGCAGCCAGCACTCGATCTCGCAGCTGCCCGTGCCGACGGTGACGTCACCCTCGGACAGCGGAATGGCGGCGTGCGAGCACTCGTCGCGCAGGGCGTAGACGCCCTCGCCGTCACGGACCAGGGCGATGTCGACGCCGTCGAGCTCGACGGCCAGCACCCCACCGACCGGGAGGTCGGCGAGGTCGGCGGCGGTCTGGAAGGTCATGCCGGCTCGCTGAGTCGCCCGACGTGCTCGGCCAGCTCGTCCTCGATGGAGGCCACGAGGCGCTCCTCGAGCTCGGGCACGCCGATGCGGCGGATGATCGAGTTGAAGAAGCCGTGCACGACGAGGCGACGAGCCTCCTCCTCGGGGATGCCGCGGCTCTGCAGGTAGAACAGGTGCTGGTCGTCGAAGCGGCCGGTCGTGGACGCGTGGCCCGCGTCCTCGATGTCGCCGGTCTCGATCTCGAGGTTGGGCACGGAGTCGGCCTTGGCGCCGTCGGTGAGCACGAGGTTGTCGTTGCTCTCGAAGGTCGTGATGCCCTCGGCCTCCTTGCGGATCAGCACGTTGCCGACCCACACGGTGTGCGCGCCCTGGCCCTGGAGCGCGCCCTTGTACTCGACGTTGCTCTGGGTCCGCGGAGCCGTGTGGTCGATGAACTGACGGTGCTCGATGTGCTGGCCCTCGTCGGCGAAGTAGACGCCGAAGACCTCGGCGCTGCCGCCGGGACCGGCGTAGTCGACGTTGACGTTGGTGCGCACGAGGTCGCCGCCGAGGCTGAACTCGAACAGGCGCACGGTGGCGTCGCGCCCCACGCGCACGTTGTACTGCGCAGCGTGCACGGCGTCGTCGTTCCAGTCGTTGACCGTGACGATGTCGACCTGCGCACCGTCGCCGACGATGACCGGCACGAATGCGTCGTAGACGGCGCTGCCGACGTGGTCGATCACGATGGTGGCCGTGGCGTGGGTGCCGATGCGGATGGCCGTGTGGCCCCAGACGGTCTGCTCCGGCGACGTGCCCGTGAGCGTGAGCCGCACGGGCTGGTCGAGCTCGGTGTTGGCAGGAACGTCGAGCAGCGAGACGTCCCCCGCGTTGGCCACCGCGAGCGCGCCGAGGCGGTCGAACGGTGCCGACACGTCGAGGGCCCGGGCGTCGTCAGCGCTGATCGAGGTCAACGTGGCGCCGGTCGGGATCTCCTCCTTGCGGTCCAGGCGGGCGTCCGACGGCGTGCCGTCGAGCAGGCCACCGAGGCGCTTGAGCGGCGTGAAGCGCCAGATCTCCTCCATGCCCGTGGGCACGGGGTGGGCCTCCACGTCGTACGTGGGCTCGGGATGCAGGTGCGACTCCACGTGCTCCAAGGCGGAACTGATGTTGGGTTCGACCATCGTCATCCGACTGCACCCTCCATCTGGAGCTCGATGAGGCGGTTCAGCTCGAGCGCGTACTCCATCGGCAGCTCGCGGGCGATGGGCTCGACGAAGCCGCGGACGATCATCGCCATGGCCTCGTCCTCCTCCATGCCGCGCGACATGAAGTAGAAGAGCTGGTCGTCGCTGAGCTTGGAGACCGTGGCCTCGTGGCCGAGCGTGACGTCGTCCTCGCGGACGTCGACGTACGGGTAGGTGTCCGAGCGGCTGATCTGGTCGACCAGCAGCGCGTCGCACTTGACCGTGCTGGCCGAGCCCTCGGCGCCCTCGAGCACCTGCAGCAGGCCGCGGTAGGACGTGCGTCCGCCGCCACGGGCGACCGACTTGCTCAGGATCGAGCTGGACGTGTTGGGGGCGGCGTGCACCATCTTGGCGCCGGCGTCCTGGTGCTGTCCCTCACCGGCGAACGCTATCGACAGCGTCTCGCCGCGTGCGTGCTCGCCCATCAGGTACACGGCCGGGTACTTCATGGTGACCTTGGAGCCGATGTTGCCGTCGACCCACTCCATCGTGGCGCCCTCCTCGCAGACGGCGCGCTTGGTGACCAGGTTGTACACGTTGTTCGACCAGTTCTGGATCGTCGTGTAGCGGACGCGGGCGCCCTTCTTGACGATGATCTCGACGACCGCGGAGTGCAGCGAGTCGCTGGAGTAGATCGGCGCCGTGCAGCCCTCGACGTAGTGCACGTACGAGTCCTCGTCGGCGATGATCAGCGTGCGCTCGAACTGACCCATGTTCTCGGTGTTGATGCGGAAGTAGGCCTGCAGCGGGATGTCCACGTGGACGCCCTTGGGCACGTAGATGAACGAGCCGCCGGACCACACGGCGGAGTTCAGCGCGGAGAACTTGTTGTCACCGACCGGGATGACGGTCGCGAAGTACTCCTGGAAGATCTCCGGGTGCTCCTTGAGCGCCGTGTCGGTGTCGAGGAACAGGACACCCTGCTCCTCGAGGTCCTCGCGGATCGAGTGGTAGACGACCTCGGACTCGTACTGGGCGGCCACGCCGGAGACGAGGCGCTGCTTCTCGGCCTCGGGGATGCCGAGCTTGTCGTACGTGTTCTTGATGTCCTCGGGCAGGTCGTCCCACGTGGCGGCCTGCTTCTCCGTGGACCGCACGAAGTACTTGATGTTGTCGAAGTCGATGCCGCTGAGGTCCGAGCCCCAGGTGGGCATGGGCTTGCGGCCGAACAGCTTGAGGCCCTTGAGGCGCAGGTCGAGCATCCACTCGGGCTCGCTCTTGAGGTTCGAGATGTTGCGCACCACGTCCTCGCTGAGGCCGCGCTGGACGGTGGCGCCGGCGTCGGTCTTGTCGGACCAGCCGAACTCGTAGCGGCCGACGTCCTTCAGGCCCGGGTTGGCCTCCAGGACCGCGTTGGGGGTCTCGGTGGTGCCTGTCTCGTGGCTCGTCGTGGTCATGACGTGCCCCTCTCTGCTTCGGTGGTTCGTGGCAAGTGGGTCGTGCAGACGCCGTCGCCGTGGGCGATGGTCGCGAGTCGCTGCACATGGGTGCCGAGGACGCGAGAGAACATCTCGGCCTCGGCCTCGCACATCTGGGGGAACTCGGCGGCCACGTGGGCCACCGGGCAGTGGTGCTGGCACATCTGGGCGCCGGCCGGGGTGGAGCTGACCGAGGCGGCGAAGCCCTCGTCGGTCAGCGAGCTGGCCAGGACCTCGGCGCGGTCGGCCGGATCTGCCTGCTGCAGCAGGGGGCGCACCCGCTGCTCGAGATCGGCCATGCGGTGCTGCGCGAAGGCGGTGACGGCTTCGTCGCCGCCGGTGTCTCGCAGGAACCGCAACGCCTCGGCGGCGAGGTCGTCGTAGGACTGCTCGAACTGGTCGCGACCCGATGCGGTGATGGCGAAGACCTTGGCCGGACGGCCGCGTCCACGCTGGGCACCGACGCGCTGGTCACGCGCCTCGACCACGCCGTCGGCGATCAGGTGGTCGAGGTGACGACGCACCGCAGCGGGCGTGATTTGCAGCTTCTCGGCCAGATCGGCGGCCGTGGACGGCCCGCTGACGAGGATGATCTGCGTGACGCGGGTGCGCGTGGGGGCGTCGGCCACGTCGTGCACCGGCGCCTCTCGCTCCTCGACCCGCATGTTTTTCACAACACCAGTGTGCCGTTAATGCTTCCGCGCGTTCAAGCAAGGTCCCCCTTACCCGCACTAGGCTGCCGACATGGCGTCGGACGCGGTGATGGTGCAGGCAGGAGACCGCGAGGTGCGTGTGTCCAGCCCGGATCGCGTGATCTTCGAGGATACGGACTTCTCCGCCCAGGTCACCAAGCAGATGGTGGCGCAGTACTACGCCGACGTGGGCGACCACGTCCTGCGGGCGCTGAAGGACCGCCCCGTCACCCTGGAGCGGTGGCCCAAGGGAGTCCGCGAGGGCATGGAGCTGTCCACTCGCCAGGACGGTCGAGGAGCCGATGCGTTCTACCAGAAGCGCATGATGCGCGGCGCCCCCGACTTCATCGAGTCGGCACGCGTGAACTTCCCGTCCGGTCGCCGGGCCGACGAGCTGTGTGTCACCGAGGTGGCCTCGGTCGTGTGGGCGGCACACATGGGGGCCGTGACCTTCCACCCGTGGCCCACGCGGCGCGACGACAACGACCATCCCGACGAGCTGCGCATCGACCTCGACCCGTTCGGCAGCACGGGGTTCGTCCAGGCCCGCGACGCGGCAGCGGCCGCGAAGCAGATCCTCGACGAGCTGGGCGTGCGGGGCTTCGCCAAGACCAGTGGCAACCGCGGTGTCCACGTGTACGTGCGGATCGAGCCGAGGTGGACCTTCACCGACGTCCGGCACGCGGCGATCGCGTTCGGCCGCGAGCTCGAACGGCGCGCCGACGGTGTGACCACGGCCTGGTGGAAGGAGCTGCGCGGCGACAACGTCAGCGTCGACTTCAACCAGAACGCCCGCGACCGAACGATCGCGTCGGCCTACTCGATCCGGCCCAAGCCCGGCGCTCCCGTCTCGATGCCGTTGACCTGGGAGCAGCTGGCCGAGGTCGACGACCCGCGCGAGTTCACGGTGCACACCGTCCCGGGCCTGCTGGCCGACCGCGGCGACGCGATGGCCGAGATCGACGACGTCGCCCACTCGCTCGAGCCGTTCCTCGACCTGTGGCGGGCCGATCTCGAGCGCGGGCTCGGCGAGGAGCCCTACCCCCCGGACTACCCGAAGATGCCGGGCGAGCCGAAGCGCGTGCAGCCGTCGAAGGCTCGCTGACTCGTCGAGCAAGGTCGACGCCTTGCCTCGTTCCGTGGAGCTAGCGCGCGGAGGCGGCGGCGCGCTTGGACCGGAGTGCGACAACCAGCGTCGCCATGGCCGCCCCGAACCAGGCAAGGATGACGACTCCCAGCAGAACTCGCACCGGAGTCGAGAACGCAGCGGGATCAACGACACCGACCCAGTCCAGCACCGTCAGCACCACGTAGGGGACCGTCAGGATCTCGAAGATCTGGCGAGCGCGAAGGTGCGGCATGCCTGCCATGATCGCACGGCCAGGTGCGGCACGGCCCGCGTCGACACCTGAACGATCAGTACCAGCCGTGGCCGGACTTGAAGGACGCCGCGCCACACGGAGATCCGTAGGAGCGCTGGATGTACTTCAGGCCCCAGCGGATCTGGGTGACCGGGTTGGTCTGCCAGTCCTTGCCCTCGGTGGCCATCTTGGCGCCGGGAAGAGACTGCGGGATCCCGTAGGCGCCGGACGACGGATTCGCGGCCGCGTAGTTCCAGCCGCTCTCGCCGGTCCACAGCTGGTCGAGGCAACCGAACTGACCTGCGCCCCAGCCGAAGTCGGCGAGCATGGCGCGCGCGACGGCCTGCGGGTTCTGCTGGGCCTCGCGCAGCTCGCGACGCTTCTTCTCCTTGGCGGCCTTCTTCTTGGCCAGGTCGGCTGCCTCGGTGACCTGATCGACGGCCACCTGGGCGGTGTCCTCGATGGAACCGAGCCCCGGGCGCTCGGCGTCGCGTGAGACGTCGCCGTCCAGGTTGGAGCCGGCGGCCAGCGGTGGCTCGCCGGCGGGGACCGACATGGCCGCGTCAGACGTGTCCGCCACGAACGACTGCGTCGCGACGGCACCGGCCGACAGCAGGAGTCCGCCGATGGCACCCACCGCGAGGCTGCGGTGGGACGGGCGCCGCCGTGATCGATGCTCGGTGCGCGGGGTGGCGCGATGGCGGGCTGATGCGTGGGACATGCGTGAATACCTCAAGGTCGACGACATCTCGGCCTCGAAGGCCTTTCGCGACGTTACGGAGCGAGCCTGAGAACACGGGGGTCTCGCGCTCAGGATCGGTATGGCGTCGACCACGTGGCACGGGTCACGTCCGGGCGCCCTTGGTCGGTCCAGGAGCGTGCACCGACGACGCACAGCATCGTCTGCCTACAGTGACCGGGTGGACGACACACCTCGCGGGCTCGACCTCGGCCGACTCATCGAACAGGTGGAGCCTGGCGGTGACCTGAACCAGCTGCGGCAGGACTTCACCCGCTTCATGATGCGGTACCGCTTCGGGATGGACGAGATCGTCACCAAGCTGACGATCCTGCGCGACGAGTACGCGCATCTGCACGACGAGAACCCGATCGAGAACATCTCCTCGCGGCTCAAGCGGCCCGAGAGCATCCTGGAGAAGATGCAGCGCAAGGGCACCGAGCCCACCTTTGACTCGATCGCGCACACCATCACCGACATCGCCGGCGTGCGGGTCGTGTGCAGCTTCGTGTCGGACGTGCGGCGGGTGTTCGACCTGCTGTGCGGTCAGTCCGACATCACCGTGATCGACGTCCGCGACTACATCGAGAACCCCAAGCCGAACGGCTACCGCAGCCTGCACGCCCTGCTCGAGGTGCCGGTGTTCCTGACCGACGGGACCGAACCGGTCACCGTCGAGGTGCAGATGCGCACGATCGCGATGGACTTCTGGGCCAGCCTGGAGCACAAGATCTTCTACAAGTACCGCGAGGACGTTCCGCAGTCGCTGCTCGACGGGCTGAAGGAGGCGGCCGAGTCCGCCACCGTCCTCGACCACCACATGCAGGACCTGCACACCGAGATGAGGACGGCCGGCGCACTCCCCCACGCGCTCGAGTCCGAGCTGCGGTCCTCGGACTCCCTGGTGCCGGACGAGACCTTCCTGCGCCGGTTGCACCAGATGGGCGACCGCTAGCTCAGGATCTGCCCGAGGTCGTACGAGGCGACCTCCTCGAGCTGCTCGTACGTGCACGACTGCGGCTCACAGTCCTCGCGCCATCGCTTGAACTGCGCGGTGTGCCGAAACCGCGTGCCCTCCATGTGCTCGTACCCGACCTCGGCCACCAACGTGGGGGCGATCGTGGCGAACGACAGGTCCTTGGTGCCGGACCACCGGCTCTGGCCGCCGGGGAGCCGATCGCCCGCCTGCGCGGCCGCGTCCTGCCACTCGCCCCACGGATGCTCGTCGAGCGACACCCGCATCGCGTCGAGCTGGTCGAACAGCTCAGCGCGCCGTGTCTCGGTGAAGGACGCCGCCACCCCGACGTGCTGGAGCCGGCCGTCCTCGTCGTACAGGCCCAGCAGCATCGAGCCCAGCAACGGACGCTCGTCGGTCGACGTCTTGTGCAGCCGGAAACCCGCGACGACGACGTCGGCGGTGCGCGCGTGCTTGATCTTGAGCATCGTGCGCCCGTTCGGCGCGTAGGGCTTGGACAGGGCCTTGGCCACGACGCCGTCGAGCCCGGCTCCCTCGAAGATGCCGAACCACTGCTCGGCCTCGGCCGCGTCGGTCGTCGTGCGCGTGACGTGCACGGGCGCCGACGCGTGGGCCAGAGCCCGCTCCAGCTCGGCGCGGCGCTCACCGAACGGACGCTCCATCCACGACTCGTCACCGAGCGCGAGCAGGTCGAACGCGACGAACGACGCCGGCGTGGTCTCGGCGAGCATGTCGACCCTGGACGCGGCCGGGTGGATGCGCTGCGACAGCACGTCGAACTCCAGCCGACCATCGACGGCCAGGAAGATCTCGCCGTCCACGACGATGCGGTCGGGGAGCTCGCGGCGGAACGCCTCGACCAGCTCGGGGAAGTACCGCGCCAGGTCCTTGGTGGACCGACTGCCCAGCACCACCTCGTCGCCGTCACGGAACACCACGCAGCGGAAGCCGTCCCACTTGGGCTCGAACGACAGACCGCCCGCGACCGAGTCAGCCGCGGGCACGCCCTTGACCGACTTCGCCAGCATCGGCTTGAGCGGCGGCATCACGGGCAGGTCCACGTCAGCCCTTTCGGCCGAAGATCCGCGACATGAGCCCGCGTTGCCTCTCCACCACCGCAGGACCGGAGGCGGTGTCGCGCGCGCGGACCTGACGAGGTGGCGTCTCGCCACCGCTGGCCATCCGCTCGAGGAACCTGTCGACCTCACCCATCTCGTAGCCCTCTCGCAGACGCACCGGGGTGAACCTCGCCTGATCGACCATCGGTCGTAGCGCCTGGCCGCTGTCGGCCGCCACGGCCAGCCGGTCGAGAAACGCGTCGACCTCAGCCATGTCGTAGCCCTCCCGCAACCGCACCGGCGTGAACAACACATCGCGAATCTCAGGACCCAGGCTCATGCCCGGATCCTAGCGATCACGACGTGCGCGGAGCGGCGTTCTGGCCGAGACCTACACTGATGCGGTGAGCCAGCCCGCCGTGGAGGTCGTCGACCTCGTCATGCGCTACGGCTCCATCACCGCGGTCGAAGGGCTCTCGCTGAGCATCGAGCCGGGCACCATCACCTCGATCCTCGGCCCGAACGGCGCCGGCAAGACCACCACGATCGAGACGTGCGAGGGGTTCCGCGAACCCCAGTCCGGCACCGTGCGCGTGCTGGGTCTGGACCCGAGGGCCGACGCCGTGGCGCTGCGCCCACGCGTGGGAGTCATGCTGCAGAGCGGCGGCGCGTGGTCCGGTGCACGCGCCCACGAGATGGTGCGCCACATCGCGTCGCTGCACGCGAACCCGCTGGACGTCGACCTGCTGATCGAGCGGCTCGGCATGCAGCACTACGGCCGTACACCCTACCGCCGACTGTCCGGCGGGCAGCAGCAGCGCCTCAGCCTCGCGATGGCGGTCGTGGGACGTCCTGAGCTGTTGTTCCTCGACGAGCCCACTGCGGGCCTCGATCCTGCTGCGCGCCACGCCACGTGGGACCTGATCAGCGAGCTGCGTGGCCACGGCGTCACCACGGTGCTGTCCACCCACTTCATGGACGAGGCCGAGGCGCTGAGCGACCGCGTGCACATCGTCGACCACGGCCGGGTCATCGCCCAGGGAACCGTCGCCGAGCTGTCCCTCACCGGCGCGCAGAACACCATCCGGTTCGTGGCCCGCTCCGGTCTGGACGTCGAGTCACTGATGCGGGCGCTGCCGCACGACACCAAGGTCGACGAGGCCACTGCCGGTTCCTACGTGGTCACCGGCGAGGTGGACCCGGCACTCCTCGCCGCCCTGACGGGGTGGTGCGCCGACCACCACGTGCTGATCGACTCGGTGCTCGTCGAGCGGCAGAGCCTCGAGGACCGCTTCCTGGACCTGACCGGGAGGGCCCTGCGGTGAGCCTCGACCTGTCACCCCGTCCCGGCGCCGCGCCCTACCCGGCGATGCTGCGCAGCCAGGCGCTGATGGAGCTGCGCCTGCTGGTGCGCAACGGCGAGCAGATGTTGCTCGCCCTGGTCATCCCGCTGCTGCTGCTGGTGCTGGGCGCCAAGGCCACGGGCATCGTCGAGCTCGGTGCAGGGCGGCCCATCGACATCATCACGCCGGGCATCCTCGCGCTGGCGGTGCTCTCCACCTCGTTCACGTCGTTGGCCATCGCCACCGGGTTCGAGCGACGCTACGGCGTCCTCAAGCGTCTCGGTGCCTCTCCCCTGCCCCGATGGGGTCTGCTGGTGGGCAAGGTGGCCGCCATCGTGGTGGTCGAGATCGTGCAGCTGGCGGTCCTCTCCACGGTCGGGCTGCTGCTCGGTTGGGAACCATCGGGCGGTCTCGTCGCGGTCGCCCAGATGCTGCTGCTCGTGGTGCTCGGCACGGCCGCGTTCGGGGCTCTCGGACTGCTGATCGCCGGCACCCTGCGCGCCGAGGCCACGCTGGCCGTCGCCAACCTCGTCTACGTCCTGCTGCTCGTCGGCGGCGGACTCCTGGTGCCGTTGTCGCGCTATCCGTCCGGTGCGAGCCGTGCCCTCGAGCTGCTCCCGTCGGGTGCGCTCGGGCAGGGCCTGCGCGACACCTTCGCCGGGCTCGGACCCGATCCCCTTGCGCTCGTCGTGCTCACCGTGTGGGCAGCCGGCGCCGGCCTGCTCGTCTCGAGGACCTTCACATGGGAATGACCCTGATCCCCAACCCGCTCGACCGCACCCATGATCGCCGCACCGTCGCGTGGTGGGCCGGCGCAACCCTGGTCGCCAACACGCTGATCATCCTGACCGGGGGGCTCGTCCGCCTCACCGGATCGGGCCTGGGCTGTCCCACCTGGCCGCGGTGCACCGAGGAGTCGTTCGTCCCGCACCGCGAGCTGGGATTCCACGGCGTCATCGAGTTCGGCAACCGCATGCTCACCTACGTGCTGATCGGTGTCGTCGTCGCGATGGTGTTCGCGGTCTGGCGCTGGGCCGGCACGTCGCGCTCGCTGCGGCGGCTGGCGGTCGTCATCGCCGCGGGTGTGCCGTTCCAAGCAGTGATCGGCGGCATCACGGTGCTGACCGACCTGAACCCGTGGGTCGTGGCGCTGCACATGATCTTGTCGATGAGCCTGGTGGCGCTCTCGGTGTGGCTGCTGCTGCGCGTCCACGGCGACCAGCCGCGTGCTTCGCGGCTGCCGCTGGTGATGCTCACCTACGTGGTCACCTGGGTCGCGGTCTACCTCGGCACGGTCGTCACGGGTGCCGGACCCCACGCAGGCGACGTGGATGCCCCGCGCAACGGTCTGGACCCGCAGGTCATGAGCCACGTGCACGCGGCCAGCGTCTACGTGCTGGTGGTGCTCACCGCCGTGACGATCTGGAAGTCGTCCGGCACCGTGCAAAGGGCGGCCGTGGTGCTGCTGGTCGTCGAGCTGGCCCAGGGTCTGATCGGCTTCGTGCAGTACTTCACCGGGCTGCCGATCGCCCTCGTGGCGATCCATCTGGTGGGTGCTGCGGTGCTGGTGGCTGCCTCCACACGGCTGCTGCTCACTCCGGCCGACGCCGGCGACCCGGTGGCGCCGGCTGTCCACGAGGACTCCTCACTACGCTGAGACCGTGGACGACCTCGCCCTGGCCCAGCACCTCGTGACCCGAGCGGGAGCCCTGGCCGCCTCGATGCGCGCCGATGGGCTCGATGCCGAGCAGAAGACCTCGATCAGCGACGTCGTGACGGCAGCGGACCACGCCGCCGAGGCGCTGGTCACCGAGACGCTGCTGCGTGAACGCCCCGACGACGGCCTCCTCGGCGAGGAGGGCACCCAGCGCGACGGCACGAGCGGACGGCGATGGGTGATCGATCCGGTCGACGGCACCTACAACTTCTTCAGCGGCCTCGCCTACTGGTGCAGCGCCCTGGCTCTCGAGGACGCCGACGGCTCGGTGGTCGGAGCCGTCCACCAGCCGATCACGGGCGAGACGTGGCTCGGGGGACGTGACCATCCCACGACCCTCGACGGCACCCCCGTCGCCACCCTGGTCGACCGGCCGCTCGACACGTGCAGCCTGGCGACGTACGTCCACCCGACGACGCTCGACGATCCCGACGTCCGCGACGTGTGGCTCGCCATCGCGGGCGCGGTGGCCACGCCACGCATCCTGGGATCCGGCTCGTGCGACCTCGCGGCGGTCGCCGGCGGGCGGATCGGCGTCTGGGCCCAGCACTCCGCTCCCGACTGGGACTGGCTGCCGGGGCAGGCGCTGGTGCGTGCCGCCGGCGGTCGTGCCGAGACCGTCGAGCACCGCGGTCACCGCTGGCACGTGGCCGGCAACCGCCGAGCCGCGGGCGAGCTGCTCGACGCGTTGACCTCGGCCTAGACGCGTCGGTCGAGGTCCATCCAGCGATCGGCGTCGATCGCGTACACCCATCGCCGACCTGGCCACTCGGTGAGCGACCACAGCTGTCGGCGCTGCGGCAGGTAGGTGATGTCCTCGGGCCCGGTCGGCAGCACGCCACGGTGCCGCACGAAGTCGCCCGGTGTCCCCGCCCACAGGTCGCCGGCGTTGCCCTCGCCGTTGCTCGACGTGACGGCCCAGGTGCCCTCGGCGATCACCGCGCCCTGCATCCGGGCGATCTGGCGGGTGTGCAGGTCGGTCGGGACCGCTCGCCCCTGCTCGTCGCTGCGCAGCAGCTCGGTGTCCGGATCGATGGCGAAGCGCACGAGCCGGTGGCTCCCGCCCTTGCGCCCGTACTCGCCCGCCACCAGGTGATCGACCTCGCCGGCGCGGTCCAACGACATGAACGAGTAGGTCATCGGGTGGGTGCCCTCGTCGTGCTCTGCTGCGAAGAACGAGAACTGTGGGAGCGCGTAGCGATAGCCCTTGGTCCGCCAGCGGCTGCGCACCCGAACGATGTCGTCGAGTCGAAAGACCCGGACACCGCTGGAGCTGCCCGCGACGAACAGGTGCTCGCCGTACCAGACGATCCCGCCGGCATGGACCCGCACGGGCTTGAGCCGGTGGAACAGGCCGAGGAACCGGCGCGGCTCCACCAGGAGGACGTGCCGGTAGCGCGGAGGCTCGTCGTCCTTCCAGTCGATCACCGAGATGCGTGAACCGAGCTGGAGCCAACCCCACCAACCGTTGCTGTACCAGCTGGTCATGACGACGTCGTGGCCCTCGAACATGCCGCCGCTGGGATCGGCACCATAGGCGTCCGCCGAGGTGGTGATGCCCTGCGGGTACCAGCGCTCGGTGTCCTGGTCGTCACGCTGCCAGGCCATGCCTGCCACGGGGGCCTCACCCGGCACGTCGACGTGTTCGCCGATCCGATCGAGATCGCCCAGCACGCCCCGCAGCCCCACCTTGCGAAAGCGTCGGAGGAATCGCTCCAGCAGCCGCAGGTCGGGCGCCTCGGCGACGAGGCGGTGTGACGGTCCTTCGGCTAGGACCACGGGGTCGACGCCTGCAGAACCGCCTCCGAGACCGCCTCGGTGCGCAGGTGCGTGATCTTCTGGTACTCGGGGTCGGCGACCATCTGGCTGAACGCCGCCCTCGACGGATACTCCACCAGCAGCACGATGTCCCAGTCGAAGTCGTCACGCTTGACCACGTCGGTGCCCAGGTCTCCCACGTGCAGGGTCCTGGCGCCGAATCGCTCCGAGTGGCCGGCGAACGCGTCGCAGTAGGCCCGATAGCCCTCACGGCCGCCGTCAGCCTTGAGCTTGATCAGGTTCAGCATCACGACGGGTCCGCCCGGGTCCTCGCTCAGGTAGCGCTTGAGATCTGCTCCGGTCGGGTCAACGGGCATGGTCGAACTCCTCTGGTGGTGGGACGAATCGCATGGTCATCTCGCAGTGGACGCCGCTGACGGCCGGGTCGTGGACGAAGCCGGCCCGCTCGTAGGCGGCGATGGCCGTGTGGTTGTCGGGCATGACGCCGAGCACCAGGTCACGTCCGCCGGCCAGCTCGACGATCGCGTCGATCAGCGCCCGCCCGACGCCCCGGCCGCGAGCCTCCGCGACCACGTACATCGACTGCACCGCGAGTCCGCCGCCGTCGACCGGGTCGGCAGCGGCCATGCCGACCACCCGGTCGCCGTCATGGGCCAGGAAGCAGCCCTCGGCCGCGTCGATGCGGGACCGCCATGCCTGCTCACGATCGTCGACGTCGACCAGCCGCGTCCCGAAGGCCTCCGGGGACTCGGCGAGCGCGCGCAGCCGGATCGTGCGCCACGTCTCCCACTCGTCGGCGGAGGTGGGGCGCACGGTCACCCGGGGCGGAGTGGTCATGCGAGGCGCAGCCGATCGGTCGGCACCTCGACCTCGACGCGCTCGCCGATGTCGCGCGGCACGCCCACGACGAGGGCGAAGTCGGCATTCGCCACCACGACCCGCTGGGTGTCGACCTCCACCACGACGACCCTCTGCTCGCTGCCGTCGACGTGACGCAGCAGCCAGGTCTCGGCCAGCTGGCTCATGCCGACCGCGTCGAGCCGCTCCTCGGCGTCGAACCAGTCCCCCGGCTCGCCCAGCGGCGTCCCGAGCAGGGACATCGGCACCACGAGATCGCCTGCCGGTGCCACGTATCCGACGACCTCGCGGTCCGCCGACCGGCGATGCGGCACCCAGGTGTCGGGAATCATCGGCCGGACGTCATCGGCTCGGGCCTCAGCGCAGGAACGGGTCGATCGCGGCGGCGACGAACAGCAGCGCGAGGTATGCGTTCGAGAAGTGGAACAGGCGCATCGGCTTGATGATCGACAGGTCCTCGGTGTCGCGGGCCCGCGACCGCAGGTCGTACGCCTCCACCAGGAAGACGATGCCGAGCGCGAGGGCGGCTGCCGGGTAGAACCACCCGGTGGGCGTGATGGGCCACACGACCAGCGACGTGACCACCATGACCCACGAGTATCGGACGATCTGGCGCGAGACCTCGTCGGCCGAGACGATCGACGGCAGCATGGGCACGTCGGCAGCCGCGTAGTCCTCGCGGTAGCGCATCGCCAGCGCCCAGAAGTGCGGCGGCGTCCAGAAGAACACGACGAGGAACAGGACGAACGGCGTCCACGCGAGCTCGCCGGTGACCGCGGTCCAGCCGATCATCGCCGGGAAGCAACCGGCAGCGCCGCCCCACACGATGTTCTGCGAGGTGCGGCGCTTGAGGATCATCGTGTAGCCGACGACGTAGAAGACGTTGGCGGTCAGTGCGAGGCCCGACGAGAGCCAGTTGACGAACAGCCCGAGCCAGACCGTCGACACCACGCCGAGCACGAGGCCGAACACGAGCGCGCCACGGGTGGACACCTGGTGACGCACCAGCGGCCGCCGTGACGTGCGGCGCATCTTGGTGTCGATGTCGGCGTCGACCACGCAGTTGAGCGCGTTGGCGCTGCCGGCCGACAGATATCCGCCGACGATCGTGGCCGCCACCAGCCACAGGCCGGGGACGGCCTGCGCGGCCAGGAACATGACGGGGACCGTGGTCAGCAGCAGCAGCTCGATGATGCGTGGCTTGGTCAGCGCGATGTACGCCTTGAGAACGTCCAGGAGGGCAACGGGTGCGGCGACCCGAGGTTCAGGGGTCTTCGCGACGGCACTCACGTGCAGCAGTCTAAGCCACCGCGAGTAGGGTCGGAGACGACGGTTGGCATCGACCGGCCGGCCATCCCCTCCTTCGTTCCCGACGCATCTCAGGAGCACCCGCTGTGACCCCAGCACACGACGACCTGGCCACCGACGACACGGCCCCCGCAGCTTCGATCCCGGCGGAGCTGGACTGGTCCGACCTGGACGAGAAGGCCGTCAACACGGCCCGCCTCCTCGCAGCCGACGCGGTGGAGAAGGCCGGGCACGGACACCCCGGCACCGCGATGAGCCTGGCGCCGGCGGCCTACCTGATCTACCAGAAGCTGATGCGGCACGATCCCACCGATCCGCTGTGGGTGGGTCGCGACCGGTTCGTGCTGTCGTGCGGGCACTCCAGCCTGACGCAGTACATCCAGCTGTACCTCGCGGGCTTCCCCCTGACGCTCGACGACCTCAAGAACCTGCGGCAGTGGGGCAGCCAGACGCCGGGACACCCGGAGTACCGCCACACCCCGGGCGTGGAGGTCACCACCGGACCCCTCGGCCAGGGCGTCGGCAACGCGGTCGGCATGGCGATGGCAGCCCGTCGTGAGCGCGGGCTGCTCGACCCGGACGCCGCCGCCGGAACCAGCCCGTTCGACCATCACGTCTACGCGATCGCCTCCGACGGCGACCTCGAGGAAGGCGTCTCGGCCGAGGCGTCCTCGCTCGCCGGCACGCAGCAGCTGGGCAACCTGACGGTCCTCTACGACGACAACAAGATCTCGATCGAGGACAACACCGACGTGGCCTTCACCGAGGACGTCGCCGCCCGATACGAGGCGTACGGCTGGCACGTGCAGACCGTCGACTGGACCAACGGCGGCACCGGCTACACCGAGGACGTCCAGGCCCTGTGGGACGCCTTCCAGACCGCTGCTGCGGTCACCGACAGGCCCAGCTTCATCCAGCTGCGCACGATCATCGCCTGGCCGGCGCCCACCAAGCAGAACACCGGCGCCTCGCACGGCTCGGCGCTCGGTGCGGACGAGATCGCCGCCACCAAGAAGCTGCTCGGCTTCGATCCCGAGCAGACCTTCGAGGTGGCCGACGACGTCATCTCCCACACGCAGGCCGCGCGTGACCGTGGCGCCTCGGCACACGCCGAGTGGCAGACCACCTTCGACGCGTGGGCCACGGCCAACCCCGACGGGGCGGCGCTGCTCGAACGTCTCACCTCGCGCGAGCTCCCCGAGGGCTGGGACGCCGACCTGCCCACGTACGACGCCGACGAGAAGGGCGTCGCCACCCGTGTCGCGTCGGGCGAGTTCCTCACCGCGGCGGCACCTCGCCTGCCCGAGCTCTGGGGCGGATCGGCCGACCTGGCCGGCTCCAACAACACCACCCCCAAGGGCGAGCCGTCCTTCCTGCCGCCCGAGCACTCCACCAAGATGTTCACCGGCGACTGGTACGGCCGGGTGCTGCACTTCGGCATCCGCGAGCACGCGATGGGCGCGGTGATGAACGGCATCGCCCTGCACGGCCCCACCCGGGTCTACGGCGGCACCTTCCTGGTGTTCAGCGACTACATGCGCGGAGCGGTGCGGCTGGCTGCCCTGCAGCAGCTGCCCGTCACGTACGTCTGGACCCACGACTCGATCGGACTGGGCGAGGACGGACCCACGCACCAGCCCGTCGAGCACCTCGCCGCCCTGCGCGCCATCCCCGGTCTCGACGTCGTGCGTCCGGCCGACGCCAACGAGACCGTCGCTGCGTGGAAGCACACGCTCTCGCTCACCGACCGACCCGTGGCGCTGGCGCTCAGCCGGCAGAACGTGCCGACCGTGCCGCGCGGTACCGACGGCTTCAGCGGTCTCGACGGCGTCGCCAAGGGTGCCTACGTGCTGCTCGAGGCGCCTGAGGGCACGCAGACCGACGTGATCCTGATCGGCACCGGCTCAGAGGTGCAGCTCGCCGTCGCGGCGCGCCAGGCACTGGCCGCTGAGGGCATCGGGGCGCGGGTCATCTCGATGCCGTGCCGCGAGTGGTTCGAGGAGCAGGACGCCTCCTACCGCGACGAGATCATCCCGCCCTCGCTGCGAGCACGCGTGTCCGTCGAGGCCGGGGTCTCGCTCGGCTGGCGTGACGTGGTCGGTGACGCCGGCCGCATCGTCGGACTCGACCACTACGGCGCCTCGGCGTCCTTCGCCAAGCTCTACGACGCGTTCGGCATCACCGCCGACGCGGTCGTGGCCGCGGCCAAGGAGTCGATCGCGGCCGCCGGTGCGGCGCCGTCGGCACCTTTCCACGCACGTCCGGCCGGTTCCATCGGGCCTGCCGACACCCACTGATCACTCCACCACCGTCCCGGGAGGGAACATGAACACTCGACTGCAAGCTCTCGCCGATGCCGGCGTCTCGATCTGGCTCGACGACCTGTCCCGCGAGCGCATCGAGTCGGGCAACCTCGCGCAGATGGTCACCGAGTCCGGCGTCGTCGGGGTCACGACCAACCCGTCGATCTTCGCCTCCGCGCTCTCGGACGGAGAGAAGTACAGCCCGCAGATCGCCGAGCTCAAGGCCGCGGGGGCCGACCTCGACACCACCGTGTTCGAGCTGACGACCACCGACGTGCAGAACGCCTGCGACATCCTGCGACCGGTGTTCGACGCCACCCACGGCGTCGACGGACGGGTGTCGATCGAGGTCGACCCGGGTCTGGCCCGCAAGACCGACGAGACCGTCGCGATGGCGCGGAAGCTGTGGGACCGAGTCGACCGCGAGAACCTGCTGATCAAGATCCCGGCCACCGAGGAGGGTCTGCCGGCCATCGCCGCCACCATCGCGGCCGGCATCAGCGTCAACGTCACGCTGATCTTCTCGCTCGACCGGTACCGCGGCGTCATGGACGCCTACCTGTACGGGCTCGAGCAGGCTGCCGCCAGCGGGCACGACCTGTCCGCGATCCACTCGGTCGCGTCGTTCTTCGTCAGCCGGGTCGACTCCGAGGTCGACGGACGGCTTCCCGAGGGTCATGCGCTGCGCGGCAAGGCCGCCATCGCCAACGCCCGCCTGGCCTTCGAGGCCTACGAGGAGGTCTTCTCGGGCGAGCGCTTCGCCGCGCTGGCCGAGAAGGGCGCCAACCGCCAGCGTCCGCTGTGGGCCTCCACCGGCGTCAAGGACCCGGCGTACCCCGACACGATGTACGTCACCGAGCTGGTCGTCGACAACACCGTCAACACCATGCCCGAGAAGACCCTGCAGGCCGTCGCCGACCACGGCGAGATCGACGGCGACCAGGTCACCGGCGGCTACGACGCCGCACGTCAGGTGATCAACGACCTCGAGGCCGAGGGAATCTCCTACGACGAGGTCGTCGCGAAGCTGGAGGACGAGGGCGTCGAGAAGTTCGACGCGTCCTGGGCCGAGCTGCTCAAGACGGTCGCGACCGAGATCGAGAAGGCCTGACGTGGTCGCCCTCGGGCTGACCGTCGCCGACGACGCCGAGTTCAGCGCAGCACTGCAGGAGGCCGTCGACGATCGCGTGGCCTCGCGCATCGGCGAGCAGGACCCGACGCTGTGGGGCCCGGACGCCGAGTCCGAGGCGTCCAAGCGCCTCTCCTGGGTGTCGCTGGCCACCACGTCGCGCCCGTTGGTCGACCAGATCGTCGCCCTGCGCGAGGACCAGCGCGCCCGTGGAATCGACCACGTGGTGCTGTGCGGCATGGGTGGCTCGTCCCTGGCTCCCGAGGTCATCTGCCACACCGCGGGCGTCGAGCTGACCGTGCTGGACTCCTCCCAGCCGGACATGGTGCTCGACTCCCTGGCCGACCGTCTGGACAGGACCGTCGTGGTCGTGTCGAGCAAGTCCGGCGGCACGGTCGAGACCGACAGCCAGCGGCGCGCCTTCGAGCAGGCCTTCCGCGACGAGGGCATCGACCCGGCCGAGCGCATCGTCGTGGTCACCGACCCCGGCTCGCCGCTGGAGGCCGAGGCCACCGAGGCCGGGTACCGCGTGTTCCTGGCCGATCCCGAGGTCGGCGGCCGGTACTCGGCCCTGACCGCATTCGGCCTGGTGCCGAGCGGCCTCGCCGGCGTCGATGTCGGTGCACTGCTCGACGACGCCGCCGGTGTGCACGACGCGGTCTTCGCCGACTCCCCCGACAACCCGGCCCTGCGCCTCGGCGTCATGATCGGCGTGGCCAACCGCCACCGGGTCGACAAGCTGGTGCTCGCCGACGTCACCAGCCACGGTGTGGGCGACTGGATCGAGCAGCTGGTCGCCGAGTCCACCGGCAAGATCGGGCGGGGCGTGCTGCCCGTCGTCGTGCCGTCGCTGGACGCGCCCAACGCCGATCCGAGCACCCCGGACTCGATCGTGGTGGCCATCGGCCGTACCGAGCCGCCCACGGCGTCGTCCGGCTTCGCCGCTGGTCTCGACGGGCCGCTGTCGGCCCAGATGCTCGCCTGGGAGGTCGCCACGTCGGTCGCCGGTCGGCTGATCGGCATCAACCCCTTCGACCAGCCCGACGTCGAGAGCGCCAAGGCGGCCGCCCGCGAGCTGCTCGACAGCAGCTCCGCTCCCCCGTCGCCCGACGACTTCGACGGCGACGTCGAGCTGTACGGCACGTCGGAGTCCACGGTGCCCGCGGCCATCGACGCCCTGTTCGCCCAGCTGGACCAGCAGCACGGCTACGTGGCCATCCACGCCTACCTCGATCGCATCGACCTGGTCGACTTCGCCGACGTGCGCGAGAGCGTCGCCCGCCGGGTCGGGCGTCCGGTCACGTTCGGCTGGGGTCCGCGGTTCCTGCACTCGACCGGGCAGTACCACAAGGGCGGCACCCCGAACGGCGTCTTCGTCCAGATCACCTGCGACCCCTTCGAGGACCTGCAGGTGCCCGGCCGCGACTTCACGTTCGGCTCCTTCATCGCCTCGCAGGCAGCCGGTGACGCCCAGGTGCTCCGGGACCATGGACGCCCCGTGCTGCGGCTGCACCTGACCGACCTCGGTTCCCTCGCGCGCGTGCGCGACGCGCTGGGATGAGCACCAACCCCCTTCGCGACCCGCAGGACCGGCGCCTTCCGCAGATCGCCGGTCCCTGCGGGCTGGTGCTGTTCGGCGTCACCGGCGATCTCGCCCGTCGCAAGCTGATCCCGGCCATCTACGACCTCGCCAACCGTGGTCTCCTCCCGCCCGGCTTCGCGCTCGTCGGCTTCGCCCGACACGACTTCGGTCAGGAGGGATTCGCCGATCTCGCCCGCGAGGCGGCCAAGGCCGGCGCCCGGACGCAGTGGCGCGAGACGGTCTGGAAGCAGCTGTACGCCGGGATCCGCTTCGTCGAGGGATCCTTCGACGACGACGACGCCTGGGTCGAGCTCACCCGCACGCTGGCCGAGCTGGACGAGCAGCAGGGCACCCAGGGAAATCACGCCTTCTACCTCTCGATCCCACCGGCGCTGTTCTCGACCGTCGTCACCAAGCTCAAGGAGCACGGGCTCGCCACCTCCGACGGCGACAGCTGGCGGCGCGTGGTCATCGAGAAGCCGTTCGGTCACGACCTGGCGTCGGCGCAGGAGCTGAACGCCACCGTCAACGAGGTCTTCGCGCCCGAGAGCGTCTTCCGGATCGACCACTATCTCGGCAAGGAGACGGTGCAGAACATCTTGGCGTTCCGGTTCGCCAACGGGATGTTCGAACCGGTCTGGAACAGCAACTACGTCGACCACGTGCAGATCACGATGGCCGAGGACATCGGCATCGGCACCCGTGCCGGCTACTACGACGGCATCGGTGCCGCCCGCGACGTGATCCAGAACCACCTGCTGCAGCTGATGGCACTGATCGCCATGGAGGAGCCGGTCTCCTTCAACGCCAAGAGCCTGCGCATCGAGAAGCAGAAGATCCTCGCCAACGCGCGTCCGCCCGAGGACGTGGACCGACACACGGCGCACGCGCAGTACGTGGCCGGCTGGGCCGGCGGCGAGGAGGTGCCCGGCTACCTCGAGGAGGACGGGATTCCCGCCGACTCGCGCACCGAGACCTTCGCGGCCATGCGCATCGACATCGGCACCCGGCGCTGGGCCGGCGTCCCGTTCTACCTGCGGGTCGGCAAGCGGCTCGGACGACGCGTCACCGAGGTGGCGGTGGTGTTCAAGCGAGCCCCGCACCAGCCGTTCAACCGCAACGACGTCGAGGAGCTCGGCCAGAACGCGTTGGTCATGCGCATCCAGCCCGACGAGGGCGTGACCCTGCGGTTCGGCGCCAAGGTCCCCGGCACCGTCATGGAGATCCGTGACGTCAACATGGACTTCGCGTACGGCGGCACCTTCGTCGAGAGCAGCCCCGAGGCCTACGAGCGCCTGATCCTCGACGTCCTGCTGGGTGATCCGCCGCTGTTCCCCCGCCACGAAGAGGTCGAGATGTCGTGGGAGATCCTCGACCCGATCATCGAGCACTGGGCGCGCCAGAAGTCGATCGACACCTATCCGGCCGGCACGTGGGGGCCCGAGTCCGCCGACGCGATGCTCGCCCGCGACGGTCGACGCTGGAGGAGACCGTAGATGCAGATCACCCTCGAGCACACCAAGTCCTCGGAGGTCGCCCGCGAGATGGTGCGGGCGCGCCTGGCCTCGGGCAGTCCCGCGATGGACATGGTCCTGACCCTGATCGTCGTCTGCGACGACGAGACTGTCGAGGACGCGCTGCACGCCGCCACCACGCTGTCCAAGGAGCACCCGGCCCGCATCCTCGGCGTCATCCTCGGCGACGGTCGGGGCGCTCCTGACCTGCACGCCAAGATCCGGGTCGGCGAGACCGCCGGCGAGTCGATCCTGCTGCGGATGTCGGGACGGCTGGTCAAGCACGCCGAGTCGGCGGTGCTGCCGCTGCTGCTGCCGGACTCCCCCGTCGTGGTCTGGTGGCCCGGTTCACCGCCGACCGACCCCGCGGCCGACCCGATCGGCTCGCTGGGCAACCGCCGGTTGACCGACGCCGAGGCGACCCGGTCGTCGGTGCGCAACCTCACCCGCGTCGCCAGGCACTACTCGCCCGGCGACACCGACCTGTCGTGGACGCGCCTGACACCGTGGCGCGCCCTGCTGGCCGCCGCCCTCGACCAGGTGCAGAGCCCGGTCACCGGAGGGAGCATCTCGGCCGGTCCCGGCAATCCGGCCGGCGTCCTTCTCGAGGCCTGGCTGGAGAGCCGTCTGGGCATCCCCATCGTCTGGCACCGGGTCGACGACCACCAGATCATGCTGGTGACGCTGCAGACCGAGGCCGGCGAGGTCCGCATCGAGCGCATCGACGAGTCGTCCTGCACCTTCAGCGTTCCCGGCTCGGCCCCGCGCGTGGTGCCGCTGTCGCGCCGCACGCTCGCCGAGCTGCTCGCCGAGGACCTGCGCCGTCTCGACTCCGACGAGGTCTACGGTGCCACCGTCAAGCACATCCTGGAGAACCGATGAGCACCCACACGATCGTCCTGTCCGACGCCGACGCGCTGGCCGCCGACATCGCCACGCGCCTGGGTGAGCTGGTCTCCCGGGTGCAGGCCGACGGCCGTGAGCCACACGTCGTGCTGACCGGCGGCACCATCGCCATCGCGGCCTACGAGCTCGTGCGCGCCGACACCGCCGACTGGACGCGCGTGCACTGGTGGTGGGGCGACGAGCGATTCGTGCCCGCCGGGCATGCCGATCGCAACGACCAGCAGGCCCGCGACGCGTTCCTCGACCGCCTGGGCGTGCCTGCGGACCACGTGCACGCGATGCCGGCGCACGGTTGCTCGGACTCGATGGCGGATGCGGCCAACGGCTACGGGGACTCGCTGCCGGCCGACCCGTTCGACCTGGTGCTCCTGGGCGTCGGACCAGATGGCCACGTGGCCTCGCTGTTCCCGGGCTTCGACCAGCTCGACGAGACCGAACGCCGCTGTGTCGAGGTCTTCGGCTCCCCCAAGCCACCGCCGGAGCGCATCACCCTCACGTTCCCGGCCCTGAACCACGCCGCCGAGGTCTGGTTCCTGGTGTCCGGCGACGGCAAGGCCGACGCGGTCGCCAGAGCCCTCGGTGACGGACCAGTGGCCCAGACCCCCGCCAAGGGCGTCCACGGCCTCGGAGACGCCCTCTGGCTCCTCGACGAGCCCGCTGCGTCGAAGCTGTAGCGAGCGAAGCGAGGCGAACCGCTGTCGACGGGCTCGCTGAGGTCTCGCCTCGGTCGCTGGCGCTCCCTCACAGTCGGCCGCAAGCGGCCTCCTTGGCGAGCAGGCTGTTCGCCAGGGAGCGAAGCGACCGTGAGGCCGAAGGCCGAGGCGAACCACAGCCAGACGGCTTACGTTGCCTCGCCTCGGTCGCTGGCGCTCCCTCACAGTCGGCCGCAAGCGGCCTCCTTGGCGAGCGGATTCTGTTCGCCAGGGAGCGCAGCGACCGTGAGGCCGAAGGCCGAGGCGAACCACAGCCGTCGGGCTCGCGATGGTCTCGCCGCGCGAGCGGGCTGTTCGCCGGGGAGCGCAGCGACCGTGAGGCCGAAGGCCGAGGCGAACCACAGCCGAACGGCTCACGTTGCCTCGCCTCGGTCGCTGGCGCTCCCTCACAGTCGGCCGCAAGCGGCCTCCTTGGCGAGCATCTGTTCGCCAGGGAGCGAAGCGACCGTGAGGCCGACGGCCGAGGCGAACCACAACCGAAGGGCTCGCGATGGTCTCGCCGCGCGAGCAAGCCGTTCGCCAGGGAGCGAAGCGACCGTGAGGCCGAAGGCCGAGGCGAACCACAGCCGAACGGCTTGGGTGGCCTCGCCTCGGTCGCTCGTTCCTCGCTCCCGGGCCCTAGCGAAGCGTGAGCGAAGCGAAGGGCACAGTCGGCCGCAAACGGCCTCCTTGGCGAGCAGATCCCGTTCGCCAGAAGCGAGGCGAAGCACAGGCGTTCTCAGACCTTGGGGACGGCTCGTTCGATGATCGGGGCGAGGTCGAGGCCGGTCGGGAGGGTGCCGAAGACGGTGCCCCAGTAGCCGTCCAACCGTGACGCCGCGAACGCCTCGGCGACGGCGGGATGACCGAACCGCACCAGCAGGGACCCCTGCAGCGCCAGGGCTATGTCGCCGACCACCGTGCGGGCCCGGGGCTCGAGCGTCTCGATGTCGACGAACGCGTGCTTGAGCGTGGCCACGAAGGCGTCGAGTCGCGGATCGGCCCCGGCCGTCGACTCCAGCTCCTCGAACAGCACCTCGAGCGTCTCCGGCTGGCGTGCGATGGCGCGCAACGTGTCGAGCGCCGCGACGTTGCCCGAGCCCTCCCAGATCGACATCAGCGGCGCCTCGCGGTACAGCCGCGGCATGCCCGACTCCTCGATGTAGCCGTTGCCACCCAGGCACTCCAACGCCTCGGCCGCGTGCACCGGCGATCGCTTGCACACGTAGTACTTGGACGCAGCGAGGGCGATGCGGCGCAAGGTCGCGGCACGGGCGTCGCCGGCGTGCGCCTGATCGGTGAGCGAGGCCAGCCAGAGCGCCACGGCGGTGGACGCCTCCGCCTCGACGGCGAGGTCGGCCAGGACGTTGCGCATCAGCGGCTGATCGACGAGCGCCTTGCCGAACGCCGATCGGTGAGTGGCGTGGTGCGCGGCCTGCTGCACACCCACGCGCATGCTGGCCGCCGAACCGATCGTGCAGTCGAGACGCGTCATGTTGACCATCTCGATGATGGTCTGGACGCCGCGGCCCTCGTCGCCCAGTCGCCAACCGACGGCGTCGTCGTACTCGATCTCGCTGCTGGCGTTGGACCGGTTGCCCAGCTTGTCCTTGAGCCGCTGCAGCTCGATGGCGTTGGCCGAACCGTCCGGCAGCACGCGAGGCAGGACGAAGCAGGTGAGACCGCCCGGGGCCTGCGCCAGCGTCAGCAGGATGTCGGACATCGGGGCCGAGGTGAACCACTTGTGACCGACGATGCGGTAGCTGCCGTCGGCGTGCGGCCGCGCCGTGGTGGTGTTGGCCCGCACGTCCGAGCCGCCCTGCTTCTCGGTCATCGACATACCTGCCAGCAGACCGCGCTTGCCCGACGGCGTCCCGAACGAGGGGTCGTAGCTGCGGTTGGTCAGCAGTGGCTCGAACTGGGCAGCGACCGCCGGGTCGACGCGCAGGGCCGGCACGGCGGCGTAGGTCATCGAGATCGGACAGATGTGCCCGGCGTCGGCCTGCATCCACGCGCTCAGCCCCGTGGCGCGGACGAGATGCGCGTGCGGATCGTCGGACGCCCACGCGGACCCGTGGAGTCCGAACCCGACCGCCATGGTCATCAGCTCGTGGTACGACGGGTCGTACTCGACCTGGTCGATGCGGTGGCCGTAGCGGTCGTGCGTCCGCAGCTCGGGGTGGTGCCGGTCGGCGAGCTCACCGAGGCGTCGCACGTGGGCCGACCCGGCTGCCACACCGATCTCGCGGATCGAGTCGACCGCGTTCGTGGCGCCGGCGCGCTGCAGAGCCTCCTGGTAGGGCGGGTAGGCAGAGGCGTCGTCGTCGACCAGGGGCGGTGCCTGGTTGGAGACGGTGTGGGTCGGCGTCATTGCTCCAGATTAGCGCTGCCGCACCGAATCAGAAGATGATCTCGCCCGACTTGCGCTTCGCGCGCAAGGTCGCGATGGCCTCGGTGAGCAGCTCGGCCGCTTCGTCCTCGGAGCGGCGCTCCTTCACGTAGGCCAGGTGCGTCTTGTACGGCTCGGTCTTGGGAGCCGTGGGGCGGTTGTCCGAGTCGCTGCTGGCCGGCATGCCGCAGCGTGGACAGTCCCACGACTCGGGCGCCTCGGCCTCGATGGCGAACTGCAGCACGGTGGTGTGCTCGTTGATGCAGTAGTAGGTGAGGGTCTGGCGGGGTGCCGCCTCGCCGCGCTCGGCCTCGCCCATGGGGCCTGAGCCGATGCGGCTGCCGCGAATCGCGCCGGCGGCCATCAGTTGCTCACCTTCAGCAGCAGTCCGAGCGCGAAGATGCACACGACCCACACCGCGGCGATGCCCACCGTGATGCGGTCCAGGTTTCGCTCCGCCACCGACGAACCGCCGAGCGAGCTGGAGATGCCGCCGCCGAACATGTCGGACAGGCCGCCTCCGCGTCCCTTGTGCATGAGCACGAGAACGATCATCATCACGCTGCTCAGCACGAGCAGGATCGAGAACAGCAGAATCACGTCAGACCTTCGGTTGATCAGGCGCCGGACAGATCCGGCATGTCGTAGAACCGAGCCACCCCTGCGAACTCCTCCGCTTCGAGGCTGGCGCCACCCACCAGGGCTCCGTCGACGTCCGACTTGGCCATGATCGAGGCGATGTTCGCAGCTTTGACCGATCCGCCATACAGGATACGCATGGCATCGGCCACTTCCGACGACCAGGTCTCCGCGACGCGCGCCCGGATCGCCGCGCACACCTCTTGTGCGTCGTCCGGCGTGGCCACCTCGCCGGTACCGATGGCCCACACCGGCTCGTACGCGACGACGACCGTGGCGAGCTGTTCGGCGGTCAGTCCCTCGAGCGACCCGTCGACCTGCGCGAGGGTGAAGGCGACCTGCTCGCCGGCCTGGCGGACGTCGAGCCCCTCTCCCACGCAAACGATGGGCGCGATGCCGGCGTCGAGCGCCTTGCGGGCCTTCGTGTTGACCACCTGGTCGGACTCGCCGTGGTGCTCGCGGCGCTCGGAGTGACCCACGACGACGTAGGAGCACCCCAGCTTGGCCAGCATCGCCGCGCTGATCTCGCCGGTGTAGGCGCCTCCGTCGTGCTCCGAGACGTCCTGCGCACCGTAGCCGATCGACAGGCGATCACCGTCGATCAACGTCTGCACGCTGCGCAGGTCGGTGAACGGCGGGATGACGACGACCTCTGCCTTGGCGTAGTCGTGCTTCTTGTCCTCGAGGGTCCAGGCCAGCTTCTGGACCAGGACCACCGCCTCCTGGTGATTCAGGTTGGACTTCCAGTTGCCCGCCATCAGTGGCGTGCGTGCGGAGGTGGGCATCAGACCTCAGTCCCTTCCAGGATCGCGAGTCCGGGCAACGTCTTGCCCTCGAGGTATTCCAGGCTGGCCCCACCACCGGTGGAGACGTGGCCGAACGCGTCGTCGGCGAAGCCGAGCTGGCGGACCGCTGCTGCGGAGTCACCGCCGCCGACGACCGACAGGCCCGGGGTCTGCGTGAGGGCCTCGGCCACCGCCCGCGTGCCGGAGGCGAACGACGCCATCTCGAACACCCCCATGGGACCGTTCCAGAAGACCGTCTGCGATCCGCGGATGATCTCGGCGAACCGCGCCGCGGACTCCGGGCCGATGTCCAGACCCATCTGGTCGGCCGGCATCGCGTCGGCAGCGACGACCGAGGCGTCGGCATCGGCGAACGCCGGCGCCACCACGATGTCGGTCGGCAGGACGATGTCGACGCCCTGTGCGGCGGCACGCTGCACGTACTCGGTCGCGACGTCGACCTGGTCGGCCTCGAGCAGCGAGGTGCCCACCTCGTGGCCCTGCGCCTTGAGGAAGGTGAACACCATGCCACCGCCGATCAGCAGTGCGTCGGCCTTGTCCAGCAGGTTGTCGATGACGCCGAGCTTGTCGGAGACCTTGGATCCACCGAGCACCACCGTGTACGGACGTTCCGGCGTCTCGGTCAGGCGCTCGAGCACCTCGACCTCGGCCTGCACCAGGCCGCCCACGGCGGACGGAAGCCGCTCGGCGATGTCGTAGACGCTGGCCTGCTTGCGGTGCACGACGCCGAATCCGTCGGACACGAAGACGTCGGCCAGGGCAGCGAGCTCGTCGGCGAAGGCACCGCGTGCCGCATCGTCCTTGCTGGTCTCTCCGGCGTTGAAGCGCACGTTCTCGAGCACCGCGACGTCACCGTCGGAGAGTCCTGCGACGACCCGACGCGCGTCGTCGCCGACGGTGTCGGAGGCGAACGCGACCGGGCGACCGAGCAGCTCACCCAGGCGGGCGGCCACGGGCTCGAGCGAGTACGTCGCGTCGGGAGACCCGTCGGGACGGCCCAGGTGCGCCGTGACCACCACCCGAGCACCGGCTGACGCCAGCTTCTCGATCGTGGGGACGCTGGCGCGCACCCGGCCGTCGTCGGTGATGGCGCCGTCGGACAACGGCACGTTCAGGTCGCTGCGGACGATAACGCGCTTGCCGCGCAGCCCGTCGCCGGCCAGCAGGTCGTCGACCGTCTTCACGCCTAGAGGCTCGCGCCGACGTGGACGACGAGATCGGCGAGGCGGTTGGAGTAGCCCCACTCGTTGTCGTACCAGCCGACGACCTTGACCTGGTCGCCGATGACCTTGGTGAGGCCCGAGTCGAAGATGCACGACGCCGGGTCGGTGACGATGTCCGACGACACGATCGGGTCCTCGGTGTAGGTCAGGAAGCCCTTCATGGCGCCCTCGGAGGCGTCCTTGAGGATCTGGTTGACCTCGTCGACCGTGGTGTCGCGGCTGGCGGTGAAGGTGAGGTCGGTGGCCGAGCCGGTGGGCACGGGCACGCGCAGCGCGTAGCCGTCGAGCTTGCCCTTGAGCTCGGGCAGCACCAGGCTCACGGCCTTGGCGGCACCGGTCGAGGTCGGCACGACGTTCAGGGCCGCGGCACGCGCGCGACGCAGGTCCGAGTGCGGTGCGTCCTGCAGGTTCTGGTCCTGCGTGTAGGCGTGGATGGTGGTCATCAGACCGCGCTCGATGCCCAGCGAGTCGTTGAGGGCCTTGGCCATGGGTGCCAGGCAGTTCGTGGTGCACGACGCGTTGGAGATGACCGTGTGGGCAGCCGAGTCGTACAGCTCGTGGTTCACGCCCATGACGATCGTGATGTCCTCGTTCTTCGCCGGGGCGGAGATGATGACCTTCTTGGCGCCACCGTCGATGTGCGCCTTCGCCTTGGTCGCGTCGGTGAAGAAGCCGGTCGACTCGATGACGATGTCGACGCCCACGCCGGACCAGTCGAGCTTGGCCGGGTCGCGCTCCTCGAAGGCGACGATCTTCTGGTCCCCGACGTAGATGTTGGACTCGTCGTGGGTGACGTCAGCGTCCAGGCGGCCCAGGATCGAGTCGTACTTCAACAAGGTGGCGAGCGTCGTGTTGTCGGTCAGGTCGTTGACCGCCACGATCTCGATGTCGGCACCGGAGGCGCGAACCGCCCGGAAGAAGTTGCGGCCGATGCGGCCGAAGCCGTTGATTCCTACGCGAACGGTCACGGGGACGTCTCTCCTGCAGTGGTCGAATGGGTGACGGCCTCAACCCTACTCAGTCCGCGACCCTACGGGCGAGTCACCTCACCCCTGCTCCGCGAGCAGCGTCAGCCGTCGGACAGGGCTTCGTCACCGAGCGACGCCTCGGTGTCGGGAATGCCGAGCTCCTCGGCCCGTTTGTCGGCCATGGCGAGCAGGCGACGGATGCGCCCGGCGATGGCGTCCTTGGTCAGCGCCGGCTCGTGCAGCCGTCCGAGCTCCTCGAGGCTGGCCTGACGGTGCTCGACCCGCAGGGCGCCGGCCATCTTGAGATGGTCGGGGACCTCGTCGGCCAGGATCTCCAGCGCGCGCTGGGCACGGGCACCGGCGGCGACGGCGGCGCGGGCCGAGCGGCGCAGGTTGGCATCGTCGAAGTTGGCGAGCCGATTGGCGGTGGCGCGCACCTCGCGGCGCATGCGGCGCTCCTCCCACGCCAGCAGCGACTCGTGAGCACCCAGGCGGGTCAGGAGGGCTCCGATGGCCTCGCCGTCGCGGATGACGACGCGGTCGACGCCGCGGACCTCCTTGCCCTTGGCCGAGATGCCGAGTCGCCGGGCCGCCCCGACCATGGCGAGAGCGGCCTCGGGACCGGGGCAGCTGACCTCGAGCGCCGACGACCGGCCGGGCTCGGTGAGCGAGCCGTGGGCCAGGAAGGCGCCCCGCCACGCGGCGACGGCGTCGCAGGTCGACCCGGAGACCACCTGAGGCGGCAGGCCGCGCACAGGACGTCCGGCGCCGTCGACCAGACCGGTCTGACGTGCCAGCAGCTCACCGTCCTTGGAGACGCGCACGATGTAGTGGGTCTCCTTGCGGATGCCGACGTTCTGGGCGACGACGATCTCGCTGTCGTGGCCGTAGATGTCGGCGATGTCCTTGCGCAGTCGACGAGCCGCCCCGCTGGTGTCGAGCTCGGCCTCGATGACGATGCGCCCTGACACGATGTGCAGTCCTCCGGCGAACCGCAGGATCGACGCGACCTCTGCCTTGCGGCAGCAGGCTTTCGTGACCTGGATGTTCGCGAGTTCTGCCTTGACCTGGGCCGTCATGGCCATCGGCTCGCACCTCTGTTTCCTGCTGGGTGGCTCATCGGATGAGCGCTGTCTGGTTCCGGCGTGCCCGCCACTCTATGCCTGCCGCATGACGGTGCCGAAGGCGGCAGCCAGGCGCGCGGGGTCGTGCTGGTCCGAACCGTGATCACGTGTCACTTCTGCCACGTGGAGGTGCGCTCCGAGCTGTTCGACCTTGGCCGAGAGACCGCCGTGGGCATCGACCAGCGAGGCATCGGCGATCACCGCGTCGAGCGCCAGCGACGGCGCGTGAGCGGCCAGGACGTCGAGATGGTCGACGGCGTCGAGCCCGGCGGTCTCGTGGTCGTCGCCCGGCAGGTTCAGCACCAGCGCTCGTCTGGCCGGGGTGGCGATCAGGGCGTCGCGCAGCTCGGGGACGAGCAGCGTGGGCATCACGCTGGTGAACCACGATCCGGGACCGACGACCACCCACTCGGCGTCGAGCACCGCCTGGACGGCCTCGGGGCAGGCGGGCGGATCACTCGGCACGAGGCGGACGCTGACCACCTGCCCGTCGACGCTGGCCACCTGGACCTGCCCGCGCACCTGGCTGAGCCGATCCGCTGCGCCGGCCAGGACGACGTCGGCCTCGATGTCGAGCGGCACCGCCGCCATGGGCAGCACCCGCCCCCGGGCGCCGAGCAGCTCGCCGACCAGGTCGAGCCCGGCGACGTGGTCGCCGAGCAGGTCCCAGATGGCGGTGATGAGCAGGTTGCCGACGGCGTGCTGGTCCAGCGGGCCGTTCGACGTGAACCGATGCTGCAGGACGTCGGCCCAGGTGCGACCCCACTCGTCGTCGCCGCACAGGGCCGCCAGCGCCATGCGCAGGTCACCCGGGGGCAGACCGTCGAGCTCCTCGCGCAACCGTCCCGACGAGCCACCGTTGTCGGCGACGGTGACCACGCCCGTGAGCTGGGTGGTGATGCGCCGCAGCGCCGCCAGGCTGGCGGCCAGTCCGTGGCCGCCGCCGAGGGCCACCACCCGCTGGTCCCCCGGGTCGCCATCGTCGATCGGGTTCGGCCGTGCGATCACGCGGGCCTGCGATCCCCGGACGTCACTCGCGCCCCAGGTCACGGTGCACCACGAGGGTCTTGACGCCGTTGAGGCGCAGGCGATCCGCGAACGCCTCGGCCATCGCGACGCTGCGGTGCCGGCCGCCCGTGCAGCCGAACGCGATCGTCAAGAAGTGCTTGTCCTCGCGCAGGAAGCCGTCGGTGAGCAGCGAGACCAGGCCTTCGTAGCGCTCGAGGAACTCCTCGGACCTCGGCTGACCGCGCACGTAGTCGCGCACGGGCTCGTCGAGGCCGCTGAGGGGGCGCAGCTCGTCGACCCAGAACGGATTGGGCAGGAAGCGCAGATCGGCCACCATGTCGGCGTCCAGCGGGATGCCGTACTTGAACCCGAACGTGACCACGGAGGCGCGCAGTCCACGGGTCTCGTCGTCGACGAACGCCTCGCGCACGCGCTGGGTGAGCTGGTGGACGTTGAGGTTGGAGGTGTCGATCACGATGTCCGCACGCCCCCGCAGCACCATGAGCAGCTCTCGCTCGCGGATGAACCCGTCCATCAGCCGGCCCTCGAGGCTCAGCGGATGCGGACGACGAGCCGCTTCCTGACGCCTCACGAGCACCTGGTCGGACGCCTCGAGGAACAGCGTGCGGGCGGTGTAACCCTCGTCGCGCAGGCGCTCGATGGCGTCGCTCAGGCCGACGAAGAACCCGCGCGAGCGGGCATCGACGACGACGGCGAGCCGATCGATGTCGTCGGTGCCGGCGATGGTGTGCACCGCGTCGCCGAGGATGTCCGGGGGGATGTTGTCGATGACGTAGTAACCGAGCTTCTCCAAGACCTTGGCGGCGGTGCCGCGGCCCGACCCCGTCATGCCGGTGACCAGCACGAACTGTCGCAGTCCGCTCACCTGACCCACTCCGTTCGTTGACGCTGTCTCACGAATCCTCCAGGATCTCGCCGGTGGCGGTGTTCACCGACGGCGCGGGCGCGGTCGCGGCCAGTGCCGCCACGATCGATTCTGCCGTAGTGGGACCGATGCCCGGAACCTCCGCGATCTGCTCGACCGACGCCGCACGCATCTTCTTGACCGATCCGAAGGTCTTCATCAACGCCTTGCGACGGGTGGGCCCGAGACCCGGTACCGGGTCGAGCAGGCTGTCGACCATGGACTTGCTGCGCCGGCCGCGGTGGTGCCCGATGGCAAACCGGTGCGCCTCGTCACGGAGTCGCTGCAGCAGGTAGAGCCCCTCGCTCGTGCGCGGCAGGATGACCGGATCCTCGTCGTCGGGCAGCCAGACCTCCTCCAGCCGCTTGGCGAGGCCGACGAGGGCGACGTCGTCGATGCCCAGGGCCGTCATGGCCCGGTGAGCTGCCTCGACCTGCGGCGGACCGCCGTCGACCACCACCAGCGACGGCGTGTAGGCGAATCGCCGCGGACGTCCGGTGTCGGGGTCGATGCCCGCCTCGGCGTCCTCACCCTCCTCCGCCCGCGCCTTGAGCAGCCGTTCGAACCGCCTGGTGATGACCTCGTGCATGGCGGCGACGTCGTTCTGGCCCTCGTGCCGCACGGTGAACCGCCGGTACTCGGACTTGCGCGGCAGACCGTCCTCGAAGACCACCATCGAGGCGACGATCTCCGTGCCCTGCAGGTTCGAGATGTCGTAGCACTCGATGCGCAACGGGGCCGTCGGCAGGTCGAGCGCCTCCTGGATCTCCTCCAGGGCCTTGCTGCGTGCCGTGAGGTCGCCGGAGCGCTGGAGCTTGTGCCGCATCATCGACTGCTTGGCGTTCTGCTCGACGGTCTGCATGAGCGCCTTCTTGTCGCCGCGCTGCGGCACCCGGATCTGCACCGGCCCGCCACGGCGCTCGGCGAGCAGCTCGGCGACGATCTCGTGGTCGGCCGGCAGCCGCGGCACGAGCACCTGGCGCGGGATCGCCGACGGGGAGGCGCCCTCGTACAGGGTCATCAGGGCGCGCTGCACCAGCTCGGGGAAGGCGGCGTCGTCGGCCTTGTCGGCCACCCATCCTCGCTGGCCCCGGATCCGTCCGCCGCGCACCGAGAAGATCTGCACCGCGACCTCGAGCGGGTCGTCGACGAACCCGAGCACGTCGGCGTCCGTGCCGTCGCCGAACACGACCGTCTGCTTCTCCAGCACCCGGTTCAGCGCACCCAGGTCGTCGCGCAGCTTGGCGGCGAGCTCGTACTCCTGTGCCTCGGAGGCCTGCTGCATGCGCTTCTCGATGCGCTGGGTGAAGCCGGCCGTCTGGCCCCCCATGAACGCCAGGAAGTCGTTGACGATCTCGCGGTGCTCGTCGGCGCTGACCCGGTCGACGCACGGCGCCGCACACTTGCCGATGTCACCGAGCAGGCACGGCCGGCCGATGGCCTTGGACCGACGGAACACTCCGGCCGAGCACGATCGCATCGGGAACACCCGCAGCAGGGTGTCGACCGTGTCGCGGATGGCCCAGGCGTGACCGTACGGACCGAAGTACCGGACCCCCTTGCGCTGGGCGCCGCGCATGACGGTGACCCGCGGGTACTCCTCGGCGACGGTCACCGCCAGCCAGGGATAGGACTTGTCGTCGCGGTACTTGACGTTGAACCGCGGGTCGAACTCCTTGATCCAGGAGTACTCCAGCGCCAAGGCCTCGACCTCGGTGGTGACGACCGTCCACTCCACCGACGCAGCCGTGGTGACCATGGTCTGGGTGCGCGGGTGCAGGTTCGTGACGTCCTGGAAGTACGAGCTGAGGCGCGGGCGCAGCGACTTGGCCTTGCCGACGTAGATGACCCGCCGCTCGGCGTCGCGGAAGCGGTACACGCCCGGATCGGCCGGGATCTCCCCCGGCTTCGGCCGATAGCTGGCGGGGTCGGCCATCAGTGCGCGGCGGTCTCTCGACGTGGCAGCAGGTGCAGCAGCGCCACCACCACGGCACCGACGAGCAGACCGACGACCGCCGAGCAGGCGGTGTTGACCAGCCAGCCGGGTGCTCCCCCGCCGACCGCCTCCTCGAGGTGGTGCACGGCGTCGTACGGGAGGTGCCAACCGAGGTCGTCGACGCCGACGAGCAGGATGTGTCCGCCCACCCACAGCATCGCAGCCGTGCCGACGACCGAGATGACGGCCAGGAGGCCGGGCATCGCGGTGACCATGGCGCGTCCGACGCGCTGCGAGAGCGTGGACGACCGCGCAGCCAGATGCAGACCGACGTCGTCCATCTTGACGATGATGGCGACCACGCCGTAGACGAGCAGCGTGATGGCGACCGCCACGACCAGCAAGATGATGGCTCGCGCGACGAACGGCTCGTCGGTCACCTCGTTGAGTGCGATCACCATGATCTCGCCGGACAGGATGAAGTCGGTGCGGATGGCCCCCGACACCATGGCCTGCTCCTGCTCGGGGCCGAGCCGGGTGACCGGTTCAGCCGGAGCGTCGTGGTGCGGGTGCAGCTTCTCCCAGATCTTCTCGGCGCCCTCGAAGCACAGGTAGGTGCCTCCGACCATCAGCAACGGCGTGAGCAGCCACGGCAGGAACTGGCTGAGCAGCAGTGCCGCGGGAAGGATGAACACGATCTTGTTGCGCAGCGAGCCGACGGCGATCTTCTTGATCATCGGCAGCTCGCGAGCTGCCGCGGCACCCTGCACGTACTGCGGCGTGACCGCCGTGTCGTCGACGACGACTCCGGCCGCCTTGGCGCTGGCGCGGCCGGCCGCCGCGCCGACGTCGTCGACCGATGCCGCTGCGAGCTTGGCGAGCGCGGCGACGTCGTCGAGCAGCGCGACCAGACCGCCGGCCATCAGCCGGCCTTCCGACCGTCGGCGAGCAACTGTGCCAGGAAGTGGCCGGTGTGGCTGTCGGGGTTCTCGGCCACCTGCTCCGGCGTGCCCTCCGCGACCAGCAGTCCGCCGCCGCTGCCACCCTCGGGGCCCATGTCGAGCACCCAGTCGGCGGTCTTGATGACGTCGAGGTTGTGCTCGATGACGATGACCGAGTTGCCGGTGTCGACGATGCGCTGCAGCACGCCGAGCAGCTTGCGGATGTCCTCGAAGTGCAGCCCGGTGGTGGGCTCGTCGAGGACATAGACGGTGCGACCGGTGGACCGCTTCTGCAGCTCGGCCGAGAGCTTCACGCGCTGGGACTCGCCGCCGGACAGCGTGGTGGCCGGCTGGCCGAGACGCACGTAGCCCAGGCCGACCTCGACCAGGGTGCGCAGGTGCCGCGCGATGACGGGGATGGCCTCGAAGAACTCGACGGCCTCCTCGATGGGCATGTCGAGGACCTCGGCGATGGTCTTGCCCTTGTAGTGCACCTCGAGCGTCTCGCGGTTGTAGCGCGCACCGTGACAGACCTCGCACGGCACGTAGACGTCGGGCAGGAAGTTCATCTCGATCTTGATGGTGCCGTCACCGGAGCATGCCTCGCAGCGGCCGCCCTTGACGTTGAAGGAGAACCGGCCTTGCTGGTAGCCGCGCATCTTGGCCTCGGGCGTCTGCGCGAACAGCTTGCGCACGTGGTCGAACACGCCGGTGTAGGTGGCCGGGTTGGAGCGCGGGGTGCGCCCGATGGGCGACTGGTCGACGTGGATGACCTTGTCGACCTCACCGAGGCCGTCGATGGTGCGGTGGCGCCCGGGGATGGTGCGGGCGTTGTAGATGCTGCGCGCCAGCTGGGTGTAGAGGATGTCGTTGACCAGCGTGGACTTGCCCGAGCCCGAGACGCCGGTGACGGCCACGAACTGCCCGAGCGGGAAGGTGACGTCGATGTCACGCAGGTTGTGCTCCTTGGCACCGCGGACCACGAGCTCGCGGCCCTTCTGACGCGGACGGCGGACGTCGGGCACCGGGATCGACTCGCGGCCCGACAGGTACTTGCCCGTGAGGGAGTCCTTGCTGGTGAGCAGCTCGTCGACGGGACCGGACACGATGACCTGTCCGCCGTGCTCGCCGGCACCCGGCCCGATGTCGACGGCCCAGTCGGCGGCCCGGATGGTGTCCTCGTCGTGCTCGACGACGATGAGCGTGTTGCCGAGGTCGCGCAGGCGCACGAGCGTCTCGATGAGGCGGTGGTTGTCGCGCTGGTGCAGGCCGATGGACGGCTCGTCGAGCACGTAGAGCACGCCGACCAGTCCGGCGCCGATCTGCGTGGCGAGTCGGATGCGCTGGGCCTCGCCGCCGGACAGCGAACCGGCGGCACGATCCAGGGCCAGGTAGTCGAGGCCGACGTCGAGCAGGAACCGCAGCCGTTCGTTGATCTCCTTGAGCACCCGCTCACCGATCTGGCGCTCGCGCTCGCTCATCTCGAGGTCGGAGAGGTAGTCGGCTGCTTCGGCGATCGACAGCGCGCAGACCTCGGCGATGTTCTTGGGTCCGTGGCGGTCGGAGTTGAGCTGGACGGCCAGGATGACCGGCTTGAGCCGGGTGCCGCCACACACCGGGCACGGCACCTCGCGCATGAAGCCCTCGAGGCGCTCGCGGTTGGTGTCGGACTCGGTCTCGTCGTGGCGACGCTCCAGGTAGCTGATCGCTCCCTCGAAGGCCGTGTAGTACGACCGCTCGCGGCCGTACCGGTTCTTGTAGCGCACGTGCACCTTGGTGGGGTGCCCGTGCAGCACCGCCTGCTGCGCGCTCTCGGGCAGGTCGCCCCACGGGGTGTCGGTGCTGAAGCCGAGCTCGTCGCCGAGCGCCTCGAGGATGCGGCTGAAGTAGTCGGCCACGTGCGCCGAGGCCCACGGGGACACGGCGCCCTCGTTGAGCGACTTGCTGTCGTCGGGGACGACGAGCTCGGGGTCGACCTCCATGCGGGTGCCGATGCCGTGGCACTCGCCGCAGGCGCCGAACGGGGCGTTGAACGAGAACGACCGCGGCTCGAGCTCGTCGACGGCCAGCGGGTGGTCGTTGGGACAGGCGAGCTTCTCGGAGAAGCGGCGGGTGCGACCCGGGTCGTCGTCGGGCAGGTCGACGTAGTCGATGATCACCAGGCCGTCGGCGAGGCCGAGGGCGGTCTCGATGGACTCGGTGAGTCGCTGCTTGGCGCTTCCCTTGACCTGCAGGCGGTCGACGACCACGTCGATGGTGTGCTTCTTCTGCTTGGCGAGCTTGGGCGGCTCGTCGGCGAGCATGTGCACCTCGCCGTCGACCACGGTGCGGCTGAAGCCCTGGCTCTGCAGCTGGCGGAACAGCTCGAGGTACTCGCCCTTGCGGCCGCGGATGATCGGTGCGAGCACCTGGAAGCGCTGGCCCTCCTCGCCGGCCATGATGCGGTCGACGATCTGCTGCGGGGTCTGCCGGGCGATGGGCTCGCCGCACTCGGGGCAGTGCGCGCGTCCGGCGCGGGCGTACAGCAGGCGCAGGTAGTCGTACACCTCGGTGATGGTGCCGACCGTGGATCTCGGGTTGCGCGACGTGGACTTCTGGTCGATCGAGACCGCCGGGGACAGGCCCTCGATGAAGTCGACGTCGGGCTTGTCCATCTGGCCCAGGAACTGCCGCGCGTAGGCCGACAGGGACTCGACGTAGCGGCGCTGACCCTCGGCGAAGATGGTGTCGAACGCCAGGGACGACTTGCCCGAGCCGGACAGCCCCGTGAACACGATCAGGGAGTCACGCGGGAGGTCGAGCGAGACGTCCTTGAGGTTGTTCTCACGGGCGCCGCGGACGACGAGACGATCGGTCACAGGAATCCTTGAGAGGTTCTGGTGGTGGGCAGTCAGGACGCGCGGTCCATCGTATCGACGCGCTCCGACAGTTTTTCAGCGGCAAGCGGTATCCGCAGGTCTGCAGACTATCGAACATCTGTTCGATCCTGCGTATGCTGCCGCCATGCGGCCGGTGCACGTCTGGGTACGGATCTGGGACATGACCTCCCCCATGCCCGGCGTCCTCATCCAGTGGCGTCGCGGAACCGCCGGCTGGGAGGGCTGGGTGGCCTACGTGGTGCACAGCGACACCCACCCGAAGCTGGAGCCGGAGGTCCACCTGCGCTGGCTCGACGCCGCCAAGCTCGAGAAGCGCTGACTACGCTGGCGGCATGACGTACACCGGAGAAGTCGAGGTCGGCGGCGCTGCCGACACCCAGGACGCGAACGACCTGCAGATCACCAAGGTCGCGGTCGGCCCGATGTCGAACAACGCCTACCTGCTCAGGTGCGCCCTCACCGGCGAGCAGGTGCTGATCGACGCCGCCAACGAGCCCGACACCCTGCTCGACCTGATCGGCGACGGGGGCCTCGCGCGCGTGGTGACCACTCACCGTCACCAGGACCACTGGGACGCGCTGGCCGAGGTGGTCGAGGCCACCGGTGCCGAGACGGTCGCCGGCGAGCGCGACGTCGAGGGCATCCCGGTGCCGACCACGCACCCCGTCGCCACGGGAGCGCGCGTGCGGGTCGGCTCGTGCGAGCTGGAAGTGATCGAGATCGTCGGACACACCCCCGGCTCCATCGTGCTCGCCTACGACGACCCCGACGGCATCGTGCACCTGTTCACCGGCGACTCACTGTTCCCCGGAGGCGTCGGCAAGACCTGGGAGCCGGGCGACTTCGAGACCCTCCTGGGCGAGGTCGAGACCAAGATCTTCGACCGCTTCGGCGACGACACCCACTTCTACCCCGGCCACGGCAACGACAGCACCCTGGGCGCCGAGCGCGCCTCGCTCCCCGAGTGGCGCGAACGCGGCTGGTAGAGCTCACCGAGTGGCGCACACTGTCCCGCGAGTGGCGCAGATTGGCTCGATTTGACCGGCAAATCTGACCACTTTGCGCCACTCGCGGGGCCGGGGGCCGGTGCGGATGGGGTTCACTGTGGTGATGGACCTCGTCGAGCGGCTGCGGGCGGCCGGGTGCGTGTTCGCGGAGGACGAGGCGGCCCTGCTGGTCGCCGAGGCCGCTGACGACGCGCACCTGGAGCAGATGGCGCAGCGACGCATCGAGGGTGAGCCGCTGGAGCAGATCGTCGGCTGGGCCGAGTTCGCGGGGCTGCGGCTCGTGGTGACGCCGGGCGTGTTCGTCCCGCGTCACCGCACCGAGCTGCTCGCACGCGAGGCGGTCCGCCTCACCCCTGCACGTGGCCGCATGCTCGACCTGTGCTGCGGAGTCGGCGCGGTCGGTGCAGCCGTCCGTGCGGTCCACCCGGGACTCGAGATCCACGCCACCGACATCGATCCGTACGCGGTCGACTGCGCACGCCGCAACATCACGTTCGCCACCACCCACACCGGCGACCTGTTCGACCCGCTCCCCCGCGACCTGCGGTTCGACGTCATCGCCGTCAACGCGCCCTACGTCCCCACCGACCAGATCGCGCACATGCCTCCGGAGGCGCGCGACCACGAGCTGCACGCCGCCCTCGACGGAGGCCACGACGGCGTCGAGGTGCACCGGCGCGTCGCGGCCGAGGTCAACGACTGGTTGACGCCTGGCGGGCACGTCCTGATCGAGACCGCCGGGCACCTGGCGCCGCTCACCACGGCCGCACTCTCCGACGCCGGTCTGCGCACCCGAACCCTGCACGACGAGGACGTGGGCGGCACCGTCGTGGTCGGCACCCGGACCCGGCGGTCTTCAACTGGCAGCGCCGGCCAGATCGCCTAGCCTCGGACCATGCGCACGACGCGGCTCGTTCCCGCCCTCGCCCTCGGACTCGCCGTCCTTGCTGGATGCTCGGGCACGTCGTCCGAACCCGATGGCCCCGACCCGTCAGCCACCGACCCGTCAGCCACCGCCAAGGACGCCTGCACCGAGGTCGTCGCCGGGATCGACGCGTTCAACCTCGGCGACTACGTGGAGACGGTCGACCACTTCCGCAAGGCCGTCCCACTGGCCGAGGCACAGGCGAAGTCCGACGCCTCCAAGAAGGCGACCGACCTGGTCGAGGCGGTCAAGTACTACGCCGACCTCGACCCCGAGGGCTACCCGGAGGCCGCACGGTCGTCCCCGGAGTTCGCCAAGTACAAGGCGATCACGCTGGGTCAGTGCGTCCCCGTCGGTGAGCCGAGCAGCGGCTCGACCGCACCCCCGCCCGTCACGACCTAGGGTTCGCGTCCGGGGGTCCGTCCTGCGGTTCCTCGTGCACCATCGCCTGGTAGACCGTGTGCACCGCGATGGCTCGTTCGAGCTCGGCCGCGAGCCCGGAGAAGAACTGCCGCCGATAGTTCTCGTCCGTCACCGCCGACACGGTGAAGTACAGGCCCGAGAACGCCGCGAGGAACACCGACACCTGGAACAGGTCGTTCGTGACCGGCAGCGTGCGACCGATCGCCGACGGCAGGCTCGACACCGGCTGCCCGGTCCACGCCTCGATGGTGGAGTCCGGGATGGTCAGCGCGCCGAACGCCACGAAGAACGCGAACAGACCGGCCGACAGCAGCAGCACCTGGATCGCCTGGCTGAACAGCATCATCAGCACCAGGTTGACCCGCGCGAAGCGAGGCAGCGGAGCCGTCCTGCCGCCGATCCGCACCGCGGCGACCGCAGCCGGCGTGCCCTGGCAGGCTTCGCCGATGCGCTCACCGACGACGTGGTCCTCGACGGCCCGCACCTCCTCGGGGAGCCGGGCCAGCAGGAACAGCAGCCCGAAGCCACCGAAGAAGCCGACCGACAGCCACAGCACGCTGCGCGACATCAGGGCTGCGACCTGCCACACCTCGGCGTTGATGAACAAGAAGGTGACCGCCAGCAGCAGCAACGGCAGCGCGCGCGTCAGCAGCGGGACGAGCAGTCCCAGCGACCCGAACGTGCGGCGCAGCGCCCACCGCAGCATCGTGCCCATGCGCAGGAAGCTGCCCGCAAAGCCGCCCAGCACGAGGAAGAACACGCCGACACCCGTGACGAACCCCGTCGAGGTGTCGTCGACCGCCATGCCGACCGCGGTTCCCGCCGTTGCCCCCAGCACCACGATCAGCACGAGGACCGCCGTGATGCGCCAGCTGGCCAGCCACTCCTCGACGTCCTCGGCGTGGTCGCCGGCGAAGTACGGGAGCCCCTGCGTGTCGAACCAGTCCTCGATCAGGTCGACCTGCGATCGCGGCTCGCTCACAAGGTGACCGGCAGGTCGTCGACTCCGTACACGAACGACAGCTGGCGAAAGCTCAGGTCGGCCTCCGGGCCGGCCAGCGCGAGATCGGGGAATCGACGCAGCAGCTTCGGGAACACGGTGCGCAGCTCGATGCGGGCCAGCTCGGCGCCGATGCAGCGATGGATGCCGTGCCCGAAGGCGAGGTGACCCGAGGCGGGGACGCGATACGGGTCGAACGAGTCGGGATGATCGCCCACGGCCGCGCCGTCGCGATTGGCGCCGGTCAGCGACGCGATGACGACGTCGCCGGCCCTGACCTGCTCACCGAACAGCTCCATGTCCTGCTTGGCGAAGCGCGGGAAGGCCACCTGCACCACCGCGAGGTAGCGCAGCAGCTCCTCGACGATCCGGTCGACGTCCTCGCGGGACCCGTCACGCATGAGCGCAGCGTGCTCGGGATTGCGCAGCAGCACCAGCGTGCCGAGCGCGATCATGCCGGCGGTGGTCTCGAACCCGCCGGTGAAGATGCCGTCGGCGAGCCCGGCGAGGTCGACGTCGTTGATCGTGTCGCCCTCGTCGCGGATGATCTGTCCGAGCAGGCCCGGGCCGGGGTCCTTGCGCTGACGCTCGACGGCGGCGAACAAGAACTCCCGCTGGGCCGAGACCGCGCCGAACGCCGCGCCTCCCAGGTTGGCGTCGAAGCGCGCGCTGCCGAGCTTCTCGAAGGCGTCGCGGTCCTGGTAGTCCAGCCCCAGGAGTGCGCAGATGGTCTGGAACGGCACGGGAAAGGCGAGTGTCTTGGCCAGGTCGACGACGCCGGTCTCGAGGGCGCCCTTCTCCAGCTCGTCGAGCTGCTGATCGACGATCTCGTCGATCATCGGCTCGAGTCGCGCCAGGCGCCGCATCGTGAACTCCGGCGTGACGATCTTGCGAAGCCGGGTGTGCAGGGGCGGATCGGTGAACCCGAGGCCGCCGACGTCGTCGGCCGTGGCCGGGCCGTCACCGCTGAACAGGTGCCGGATGTCGTTGCTGTACGAGGAACGGTCGGTGAGGACCTGGCGTGCCTCGGCGTACCCGGTGACCAGCCAGAGCCGGAAGTCGAACGGCATCGGCAGCAGCTGCATCGGCGCGGTCTCGCGGTACTGCTTGATCTCCGGCAGCGGATCGACCCCGTTGCGCCGCAGCGGGATCTTGGTCGGCTCGGGGATGAACTTGATCCGAGACAGGTCGATCCCGCGGGACTGGATGCGGCGGGCGATGAACGCACCCGTCAGGCGCCGCACCATACCGGGGAGGTTGAGCACGTGCAGCAACCTACACCGGCAAACTCAGCTGTCGGCGTCACCCGGGTACTGGTCGTCGGGAATTCTGTCGCCCTGCGGCGTCAGACCGCGCCGCGTCCGGCGGCCCGACACGACCAGGCTGACGGCGGCCGTCACGCCCAGGATCACCACGATCACGCCCAGGCTGAGCAGTGTCGGGATCTCCGGGACGTCGACCTTCTCGCCTCCGTTGAGGAACGGCACGTCGTTCTCGTGCAACGCGTGCAGCAGCAGCTTGACGCCGATGAACGCCAGCAGCAGCGCCAAGCCCTGCGAGAGGTAGATCAGGCGCTTCAGGAGGTCACCGAGCAGGAAGTACAGCTGGCGCAGACCCATCAGGGCGAAGACGTTCGCCGTGAAGACGAGGTATGGCTCGCTGGTGAGCCCGTAGATCGCCGGGATGGAGTCGAGCGCGAACAGCAGGTCGGTGGTGCCGAGCGCGATGACCACCAGGAACATCGGCGTCACCACCCGCTTGCCGTTCTTGCGCACCACCAGCTTCAGCCCGTCCCAGGTGGTCGAGATGTCGAAGCGTCGGCGGGCGAAACGCACCACGGCGTTCTCGCCGTCGTCGTCGTGGTCGGTGTCCTTGACCAGCGTCCAGGCGGTGTAGATCAAGAAGGCGCCGAAGAGGTAGAAGACCCACGAGAACTGGTCGATCGCCACGGCACCGAGCGCGATGAAGACGGCCCGGAACACCAGGGCGATGATGATGCCGACCAGCAGTGCCTCCTGCTGGAACTTTCGTGGCACGTTGAAGCTGCCCATGATGATGATGAAGATGAACAGGTTGTCGATCGAGAGGCTGTACTCGGTCAGCCACCCGGCGAAGAACTGCAGGCCGTAGTCGCCGTTCGGCCCCGGCGTGTTGTGGTGGACCGTCACCCAGATGCCGAACGCGATCGCGAGGCCCACGTAGATCGCCAGCGCCGTGACGCACTCGCGCGTCGTCGGCTCGTGCGGTCGCCGTGACACCACGACCACGTCGAACAGCAGCACGCCGACGGTCACGGCGATGGTGATGGACCACTCGAGGGCCGAGACGTCCATGGCTCGCTCCTTGTCCTCGTGTGCCCTGCGGCTCGTCCGAGCCGATGAGCAGTCTGTCAGGCACCGCCCGACGACGCCGGGCGCGGGGACGGTCACCGCGTTGCTCGCGTGTGCGATACTGAAGGCGTGTGGAGGGGAGTATCCCCGCTCGCAGCTGCTCGTCATCACGGCTCTTTCGGGCCCGGGTCAGCTGGTCGGCCCCACAGCCGGCGGGAGAGACCTCCGACGTGTCCCGTCGATCCACCAATCGGAGTGTCCCGATGAACCCCTCCCTGTCCACCTGGCTGATCACCTGCGCCGTGATCGCCGCCTTCTTCGTCTTCGACTTCTTCAGCCACGTGCGCAAGCCGCACGAGCCGTCCCTGCGCGAGTCGGGGTTGTGGTCGGCGTTCTACGTCGCCCTGTCGATCGCGTTCGGCTTCCTCGTCTGGGCGGTCTGGGGGTCGCGGTACGGCGGCGAGTTCTTCGCCGGCTACGTGACCGAGAAGGCCCTGTCGGTCGACAACCTGTTCATCTTCGTCATCATCATGGCCAGCTTCAACGTGCCGCGGAAGTACCAGCAGAAGGTGCTCCTGATCGGCATCGCGATGGCGCTGGTCCTGCGGGGGCTGTTCATCTGGGCCGGCGCCGCTGCGATCGACGCGTACAGCTGGGTGTTCTACCTGTTCGGCGTGTTCCTGCTCTACACCGCGGTCAAGCTGGTGGTCGACCACGCGCAGGACGACAGCGCGGACGACCGGTCCGACAGCGCGATGATCCGCCTGGTCAAGAAGGTCCTGCCCACCACCGACGAGTACGACGGGGACCGGCTCACCACCCGGGTGAACGGCCGCCGGCTCCTCACGCCCATGTTCTTGACGCTGGTGGCGATCGGCCTGACCGACGTGCTGTTCGCGCTCGACTCGGTGCCGGCCATCTACGGCCTCACCGAGGAGCCCTACCTGGTCTTCACGGCCAACGCGCTGGCTCTCATGGGGCTGCGCCAGCTCTACTTCCTGATCGGCGGCCTGCTGGTGCGCCTGGTCTACCTCTCGTACGGCCTCTCGATCATCCTGGGCTTCATCGGCGTCAAGCTGGTGCTGCACGCCCTGCACGAGAACGAGCTGCCGTTCGTCAACGGCGGACAGAAGGTTCCGGTGCCCGAGGTCTCGACCGCGGTGTCGCTGACCGTCATCGTCGGCGTCCTGGTCGTCACCACCGTGGCGAGCCTGCTGCGTACCCGACACCTCGCAGAACGCGACGCCGATCGGTCGGACCTGGTCGACGAGGACGCCTGAGCTCAGCGCCCGGCCTGGTCCAGCAGGCGGGACTCGAGCCGCACGATGGCCGAGGCCACCTGGTCCGGGGCGACCACCTGGTGCAGGTGACGACCGGCCAGCTCCTCCACGGGCCACTCATGGTCGGTCGCGAACGAGACCTGCTCCGCGTAGGTGTCGCCGAACGCCAGGTAGGCCGACGGCGTCTCGGCCCATCCGTGCGGCACAGGAACGGTCCCGTCGAAGTAGTCGAGGCGAAGTCGGGGCTCCTCGGCGCGGATGTGCGCCAGGGTCGCGGGGTCGGGCACCAGGGCGGCGACCTCCGACTCGGGCCACCATCGTGTCCAGGGCGGAAGCCTGCCGTCGCCGTCCGCGAGCGTCGCCAGGTGGCTCCGCAGCTCCGGGTGCGTGAGCGGCGTGGGTGACGCGGTCGGCAGAGCCGCGTCGACGTAGACGGTGGCACCTGCTCCAAGTCGTTCGGCCACGCACGGCGCGTAGAGACCCGCGTTGCTGTGCGGCACGAGGGTCAGCCGCCCGGAGACCTGGACCGTGCGGGGATCGGCGATCACGACACGACGGCCCCTGCGCTCCAGGACCCGGGCGCACGCGGCCCAGGTCGACGTCCCCACCAACGGGCTGGCGAGCAGCACGAGGGCAGGGCTCATCGGCTGGCGCCGTCAGCCCGGTGGACGTTGATGGTGAAGGTCACGGTCGTCAGGATCGGGTCGGAGCCGAGACCCGGGTGGTTCGGAGCGTCGGGCGGCGCCGTCTGCGGCTCCACGCACACCACTGCACTGCTGCCGTCGAAGATCACCCACCACGGGGCGTCGGTCGAGAGATCGAGTGACAACGCTCCGGGCCACGTGAGCCGCGGGGATGCCGCGAGCGTCAGGCAGTCGTCCCACGGTCGCGCAGTCGGATCGACCAGCCGCCCGGTGGGAAGGTGGTCGGGGCCGCGCTCGACCATCGTGACCGGCTCGACGTCGAGCACCACCGGTTCACCGGCGTCGAGGGTGCGGCGGAACCACGGGTGGAAGCCCACCGAGCACCAGCCGTCGGCCGGGCCGTGCCAGGCGAGGCTCATCTCCAGACCGTCGTCGAGCAGCAGGTAGCCCAGCGTGGCGACGCCCGGCTCCCCCGCCGCGTCCGACAGCCGGGTGGAGAACTCGCCGTCGCCGTGGTCGGTCCACACCGCGTCGCGGCCGGAGCCGTGCATGTCGTGTCCGCGCAGACGTCCCGCCCACGGCACCATCGGGTAGCAGCCGGTGCCGACCGAGTCGTCGGCCGTGCCGGGATCGGCGCCGCCGAGCACCTCGTGTCCGTCGAGGCTCAGCGACACCAGCCGCGCGCCGCGCGCCGGGTCGATCTCGGCCCGGACTCGCTCGTTCTGCAGCACCACCGTCACCGGACCAGTGTGGACGACGCCGGACCGACGTCGTCGTGCGGCAGGCTTGACCCTGACGCGACGTGAGGCAGGAGCGTGGTCGACATGACACAGCGCGAGGACGTTCAGGTCCGGTGGACCGTCGGAGACGTGGCCCGCGAGCTCGGCGTGACGGTGCGAACGCTGCACCACTACGACGAGATCGGGTTGCTGCATCCGTCGGTCCGTGGGGCGAACGGCTACCGGTACTACACCGCGGACGACCTGTCCCGGTTGCGCACCATCGTCGTGTGGCGACGCCTGGAGATCCCGTTGGACGAGATCTCCCGGATGCTGCGCGACGACGCCGATCACCTCGGACACCTGCGACGTCAACGCGCTGCCGTCCTGACACGGCTCGACGAGCTCTCCGGGCTCGTCCGAGCGATCGACAACGCACTGGAGGCACAGATGAACGACACACCAGCCAGCACCGCCGACATGAAGGAGATCTTCGGCTCGTCCTTCGACGACGGGTACGCCGCCGAGGCCGAGGAGAAGTGGGGCGACACCGCGGAGTGGAAGCAGTCGGCGGAGCGCACCAAGAACTACACCCGGGCTCAGTGGGAGCAGATCAAGGCCGAGTCGGACGCCGTGGAGGCCACCTTGCTGGCGACGTTCCGCGCCGGCGAGGCACCAACGTCCGACGCCGCGATCGCGGCGGTCGAGGCCCACCGCCTCCACATGGACACGTGGTTCTACGACTGCGGTCCGGTGATGTACCGCAACCTCGCGCACCTGTACGTGCAGGACCCGCGGTTCACCGCGCGGTACGACGACGCCCACGGAGCACCCGGGTTCGCCGACTGGGTCAGCCGGGCGATGCAGGCCCGCGCGGACCAGCTGGAAGCCGCTCGCTGAGGTCAGGCGCCGGCCTCGATCATGCCGCGCAGCTCCTTCTTGAGGTCGCGGATCTCGTCGCGCAGCCGGGCTGCCACCTCGAACTGCAGCTCGGCTGCCGCGGTGTGCATCTGCTCGCTGAGCTGCTCGACGAGGGCCGCGAGCTCGCCGGACGGCAGATCGGCCAGATCGGCGGTGTGCTGCCCGAGCGGCACCGGTGCGCCCCGACGCTTGTGGTCGCCGGTGGCCGCCAGCAGCTGCGTGGTGTCGGCGTCCTCGCGGGCGAGCATGTCGGTGATGTCACCGATCTTCTTGCGCAGCGGTGTGGGGTCGATGCCGTGCTCGGTGTTGTAGGCGACCTGCTTGGCGCGACGGCGGTTGGTCTCGTCGATGGCCAGCGCCATGGAGTCGGTGATGGAGTCGGCGTACATGATGACCTGCCCCGACACGTTGCGTGCCGCGCGGCCGATGGTCTGGATGAGCGACCGGCCGGAGCGCAGGAAGCCCTCCTTGTCGGCGTCGAGGATGGCGACGAGGCTGACCTCGGGCAGGTCGAGCCCCTCGCGCAGCAGGTTGATGCCGACCAGGACGTCGTACTCGCCCATGCGGAAGCTCGCGCAGCAGCTCCACGCGGCGGAGCGTGTCGACCTCGCTGTGCAGGTAGCGGGTGCGGATGCCGGCCTCGAGCAGGTAGTCGGTGAGGTCCTCGGACATCTTCTTGGTGAGCGTGGTCACCAGCACGCGCTCGTTGCGCTCGACGCGCAGGCGGATCTGATCGATGAGATCGTCGATCTGGCCCTTGGTGGGCTTGATCACGACCTCCGGATCGATCAGTCCGGTGGGCCGGATGATCTGCTCGACCATGTCGCCGTCGACCTTGCCGGTCTCGTAGCTGCCCGGCGTGGCCGACAGGTACACCGTCTGACCGATGCGCTGCAGGAACTCCTCCCACTTCAGCGGCCGGTTGTCCATGGCGCTGGGCAGGCGGAAGCCGTGCTCGACCAGGGACCGCTTGCGGGACATGTCGCCCTCGAACATCGCCCCGATCTGCGGGATGGTCACGTGCGACTCGTCGACGACGAGCACGAAGTCCTCGGGGAAGTAGTCGAGCAGGCAGTTGCCCGGTGTGCCCGGCCCCCGGCCGTCCATGTGGCGCGAGTAGTTCTCGATGCCGGCACAGGTGCCCACCTGCTGCATCATCTCGATGTCGTAGGTGGTGCGCATGCGCAGCCGCTGCGCCTCGAGCAGCTTGCCCTCCTTCTCGAGCTCGGCGAGCCGCTCGGCCAGCTCGATCTCGATGGTGCGGATGGCCCGTTGCATGGTCTCGTTGCCGGCCGCGTAGTGCGTGGCGGCGCCGACGTAGAGCTCGGTGTCCTCGCTGAGCACCTCACCGGTGAGCGGGTGCAGGGTCATGAGCCGCTCGATCTCGTCGCCGAAGAACTCCACCCGCACCGCCATCTCCTGGTACACGGGGAAGATCTCCAGGGTGTCGCCCTTGACCCGGAACGTGCCGCGGGTGGAGCTGACGTCGTTGCGCACGTACTGGGCCTGCACGAGGGTGCGCAGGAGCTGCTCGCGCTCGACCTCCTCGCCGACCTTGAAGCCGATCATGCGCTCGAGGTACTCCTGCGCCGAGCCGAGACCGTAGATGCACGACACGGTGGCGACCACGATGACGTCGCGCCGGGTGAGCAGCGACCAGGTGGCCGAGTGTCGCAGCCGCTCGACCTCCTCGTTGATGGAGGAGTCCTTCTCGATGTAGGTGTCCGTCTGCGCGATGTACGCCTCGGGCTGGTAGTAGTCGTAGTACGACACGAAGTACTCGACGGCGTTGTGCGGCAGCAGCTCGCGCAGCTCGTTGGCGAACTGGGCCGCCAGGGTTTTGTTGGGCATCATGACCAGCATCGGGCGCTGCAGACGCTCGGCCAGCCACGCCGTGGTGGCGGTCTTGCCCGTGCCCGTGGCACCCATGAGCACGACGTCCTGGACGCCGGCGTCGATGCGCCGCTGCAGCTCGTCGATGGCAGCGGGCTGGTCGCCGGCCGGCTGGTACTCCGACACGACCTCGATGGGCGCCACCTGGCGCCGCAGTTCTGTCACGGACCTCATGTCACGAGCGTACGTGGCACCTCGGACAGTCCGGGTTCTACAGTGGACCGATGAGCAGCGACGACGTGACCACGGCATCCGGACGACGCTCTGCGCGCCGGCAGGAGATCCTGTCGGCCACACGAACCCTGTTCGACGCCAACGGATCGCGCGATGCGCAGATCGAGGACATCGCCCGGGCCGTGGGCATCAACCGGGCCATCATCTATCGCCACTTCTCCGGCAAGGAGGAGCTGTTCGCCGAGACGTTGGTGGGCTATCTCACCGAGCTGGCGGCGGCGCTGACCGCTGCCGACGACCCCGCCCGATCCGCTGCCGACCGTCTCGGCTCGCTGTCCGACGCGATGATCGACTACGGGGTCGCCAACCCGGCCTTCGTCGACTGCGCGCTCACGCTGCTGCGACGCCCCGGCGACGAGCTGATGCAGGAGGTCGGCCAGCCGGTCATGATCAGCCTGGGCCACGCCATGTGGTCGAGCCTGAGCCACGTGGTAGAGGTGCTCGAGGCAGGCGTCAAGGCCGGCGAGTTCGACGTCCCCGATCCCGTGCTGCTGTCGAACATCCTCTACACCCAGGCGCTCGGCATCATCAGCCTCGCGATGCTGCAGCTGTCGGTGCACGAGACCCGTCCCGGCATGCCGGTGGCCGAGTCCGTGCCGCTGCAGGAGATCAAGCGCTACGCACGCATCAGCGCCGTCGCGACGGCACGGGGTTGAATCACTGGGTTGAATCACGGGGCTGAATCACGGGGCTGAATCACCCTCCGTCGCCACACCCGGTTCCCACCGTGACGCTGCCGACCCGGGTCGTGGTCTCTCCACCCGGACCGGACGCCACGACCAGCACGTCGTAGGTGCCCGCCTTCTCGGTGTCGTAGCCGGACGTGAGCGTGCCCGACCACTGGGTGCCCCGCGCCGTCGACATCTCGGCGCGCGTGAGCCCGGGCACGCGGATCGACACGGTGTCGGCGCCCTCGACGGTGGCGAACACGTCGACCGTGGTGCCACACGAGGCGCGGACCGCCAAGAACGTGTTCGCGCCGAACGAGGTCGCCCCGATCACGGGTGAGTCGCTGATGACTCCCCCGTCGGGCTCGCCGCCGAGATCGGGGTCGATCGGTTCCTCGGTCGTCGTCTCCGTCGGCGACGGGGTCGGCGTCGGGGTGTCCGTCGGGATCGGCTCGTCCGTGGGTTCGTCGGCCGGGCCCACCACCGCGATCTCGCGCTCCTGGGACTGTGCACCGGTGCCACCGACCTGGCGCACCACGAGCAGGTGGTCCCCCGGGTCGGCCCGCCAGGTGAACTCGGCGTAGACCAGGCGGCCGGACCTGACCAGGCTGGAGTCGGTCGCCACCGTGTCGCCGTCGACGACGAGCTCCAGGCCGTCGATCGTCGACACCGACGACGCGTGCGCCTGCACCTGCACCTCGCCGGGCGCGCGGCCACCCGACAACGGCGCGTCGATCCACACCGACGACGCCGCGGCGGGGGGCTCGTCGGCGGTCAGCGCCACCGCACCTGCGGCGAGACCGGTCGCGGCCATCACGATCGGGGCGACGAAGGTGGGCCAGGGCACGTGGGAACTGTAGTGCCACCGGACGTGCTTTCGGCCGGAATCACGCCGAATCCCCACCATCGAGCAGCCCGGCGGACGGCGTTCTCCGCGCTACCGTGACGCATGCTCTCAGGTCGGGCGCGAGTCGCTCTCGCCTACGTGCTCGCGCTGGTCGTCCTCGTCGCCGGAGTCCTGGTGTTCGTGCAGCACCGGCGCGGCTCCGCCGACCCCTCCCGGGACGCCACCCCCGTCGCGGCAGCAGCGACCATGCCGTTCACCGTCAGCCTCTCGGTCCCGTCCGACGGGCGGACGAGACTCGGGACGACGGTGAACGTGGCGGCCGCCGGGGTGTCGCGGGGCTCGATCGAGGAGTACCAGCTCTTCGACGGTGACGTGCTGGTCGCGTCCGCGCCCTCGGGCAGCAGCGGATCGGCAATCCTGTCGTACCCGGCGCTGCGTGTCGGCACGCGGCTTCTCTACGTGCGTGCCACCGACGACACCGGCGCCGTGGCCTTCAGCGCGCCGGTCCGGCTGCAGGTCGCTGCCGGGCGCCTCGGCGGCGAGGTGGGCGTCCGGGTGCCGACCCTCCCCCGAGAGACGGCCGCCGACGTCGCCGTACGACTCCGGGTCGACCGAGATCGCGTCTACGTCGGCCCGGCCGACGACGCTGCGGCGGACGCCCTGCCGACCGCAGCCTCTGCTCGCGACACCTTCCCGGCCGGCAGGTCGGCGATCGTCGTCGTCACCGCCGACCCGACCGCCGAGCCCACCGCCAAGCCCGTCGTCCAGGGCTCGTCGAAGGCGCTGACCGTCACCGCGAAGGGGTGTGCCGTGACGCTGGCGAGTGCGACGGTGGACGGCACGGCGGTGTTCGTCGAGGCGACGACCTCCGGGTGGGTCGAGGTCGGCAGCGCCAAGGCCGGTCGGTCGCTCACGCTCTCGGCAGTCACGCCCGGCACCCACGTCTACGCGGCTCGACAGAGCGCCGGGCGGTCGACCGGACAGTCCACGGCCGTCTCGGTCGACCTGCCGGCCTCGTGCAGCACTGCCGGCGGTGGATGGTCCGGCACGGCACGGATCGTCGACGGCCAGCTGTACGTCGACCAGCCCTCCGGCGGCTCGGTCTATGCGTACGTGCAGGTCGACGGTCAGCCGGCCCGCAGGATCCCGGCGTCACAGGACGCGTTCCTGCCCGGCACGGCGGTCAACGACATCAGCGACCAGCTGCCCCGTCTGGTCGGCTCGTCACTCGAGCTGGAGGTCTGGAAGGGCGGCGAGCTGCCCCTGAAGGTGGCCGAGGGACGCCTCACGGTTCCTGCCGGGCAGACCATCCAGTCGATCGTCGGCGAGCCGAACCTGCTCTCGGTGGCCTTCACCGACGACCCGACCCACACCTCGGTCGACCTCGACAACGACGACGCCGTGGTCGGATTCACCTGGACCAGCGAGTCCAGCCGGGTCGGCAAGGTGCTGTGGCAGGTGACCACACGAGACCCGGGTTCTCGCAACCTGTCGCTGGCCCCTGACGGACTGATCGCCTCCGGCGTCAGCGCCAGCACCAGCTCCGGCACGGATCGCTCCTCGGGCACCTTCGACGTCGACTCGGCCAAGATCCCCGGTCACGCGGACGTCTCCAACGCCTCGACACCGGGGTCGGGGACCGGCGTCGTGCAGGCCACCGGCCCCGGCGCCGCCATCGCGCTGACCAAGCCGGGCTCGGTCTCCTACGCAGCCACGCCGCCCAAGACTCCCGCCGGGACGTCGATCGTCCTGCAGGGCTACGTCCCGCCGCCGGCAGGAGGCGACCCCGTGTTCGTCCGGGTCCTGGCGCTGCCCGAGGAATCGGGGGTGACCGCCGCGTCCGCGGCGCGCACCATCATCCTGCCGAGCGTGGAGGATGCCAGCCGGGGCGACACCGTCGACCTGACCATCGACTCGGTCGCGGTCGACCTCGGTCGAGCGCCCAACCTCGAGCTTCGCCTCGTGCGCGCGGGTGACTGTCCCCTGGGACGACCTGCCGTCGCCGACGTGGAGCACGTCCACCTTCCCGTCGACCCAGGACTTCAGCGCCTACGCGCCGTTCGGCGCCAACGTGGCCTTCGTCCAGCCGTTCTATCCGCGATCGGGCACGTACTGCCCCGGCGACTGGCCGGACGTCGCCTGCGACTCGATCTTCTGCGACATCATCGACGGACTCGTGACGATCGGAGAGGCGGTCGTCTCGTTCGCCACGCAGCTGTACTCCCTGGTCTCCTACGCCTACAACGGGATCATCGAGACCGTCGTGAGCGTCATCGCCAACGGCCCGCTGTGCCAGCTGCTCGGGGCCGCCAGCACGTCGGCGGGAGACAGCTGCGTCACCGTGGTGGGAGCGGTGGCCCAGGCCGCGATCGGCGCGGTGCTGGCCTCGGTCGGGCTGCCGCCGAAGCTGCCCAGCCTCGAGGCCCTCGAGGCGATCGCCGCAGGCGAGCTCGACACGCTCGCGGTGGAGCTCATGAAGTACGCGAACGTGCCGTGCGACGCGTTCGCCCAGGACCCCGACGTCGTGGCCGCTGCTGCCGTGGCCGCCCAGGAGGCCGGGGTCGATCCCGCCTACGTCGCGGCCGCCGGAGACCCGTGCCTGGCCGTCGCGCGACTCGTGGTCGGGCAGGTCAAGGCCCAGGTGACGGCCGCTGCGTCGGAGTCGGTGGCGCAGGCGACCGGCCTGCCGTCGCTGCTCGACACCAAGGGGACGTCGATGTCGCCGGAGCCCAAGGGCCAGATCCAACCCTGGTACGTCACGATCACGGCGTCACCGAAGCGTGCCAACGCCAACCTCGAAGGGCTGCAGTGCCGCGTGGGCGTCCGCCAGACCAGCGAGCCGAACGTGACCCAGCACATCGAGAAGACGGCGATGCTGATCGACGACGGATCAGGTCACCTGACCGGCGTCGTCACGCTCAACCCGAACCGACCGGAGGCGCTGTACTCGCTCAAGGCGACCCTGGAGGTCAGGCCGTCCGTCACGCAGTGCGCCTTCCCACCGGCGACCGTGTCGGGCCAGGTCAAGCGTCCCGTGAGCCGGTGACCGTCCTCAGGCCTCGAGGATCATCACGACGCCCTGGCCGCCCGCGGCGCAGATCGAGATCAGGCCGCGGCCCGAGCCCTTCTCGTGCAGCAGCTTGGCCAGGTTGGCGACGATGCGACCGCCGGTCGCCGCGAACGGGTGCGCCGCGGCGAGCGACGAGCCCTTCACGTTGAGCTTGCTGCGGTCGATGGAGCCGAGCGGCAGGTCGAGGCCGAGGTTCTTCTTGCAGTAGTCGGCGTCCTCCCACGCAGCGAGCGTGGTGAGCACCTGCGACGCGAACGCCTCGTGGATCTCGTAGAAGTCGAAGTCCTGCAGCGTCAGGCCCTGACGGGCCAGCATGCGCGGCACGGCGTAGACCGGAGCCATCAGCAGGCCCTCGCCGCCGTTGACGTAGTCGACCGCGGCCGTCTCGTAGTCGACCACGTAGGCCAGCGGCTCCCAGCCGCGCTTGGCCGCCTCGTCCTCCGAGGCCAGCAGCACCGTGGACGCGCCGTCGGACAGCGGCGTCGAGTTGGCCGCCGTCATCGTGGCGGCAGGATCCTTCTTGCCGAAGACCGGCTTGAGGGTGGCCAGCTTCTCGAGCGTGGAGTCAGGACGCATGTTGTTGTCCTTCTCCACACCGCGGAACGGCGTGACGAGGTCGTCCTGCCACCCCTCCTCGTAGGACTTCGCGAGGTTGTGGTGCGACGCGACGGCGAGCTCGTCCTGCGCCTCACGGGTGATGCCCCACTCCTTGGTGGTGAGGGCCTGGCTGTCGCCCATAGACAGCCCCGTGCGCGGCTCGGCGTTCTGCGGCTGGTCAGGAGCCAGGTACGCCGGACGGATCTTGGCAAGGGCAGCCAGACGGCCCTTGTTGTCCTTGGCCCGGTTGGCCTCGAGCAGGATCTTGCGCAGCTTGTCGCCGATGGCCAGCGGAGCGTCCGACGTGGTGTCGGTGCCTCCGGCGATGCCGAAGTCGATCTTGCCGAGCGCGATCTTGTTCGCCACCTGGATGGTGGCCTGGATGCCGGTGTCGCAGGCCTGCTGGATGTCGTAGGCAGGCGTGTCGGGCGACAGCGTGGAACCGAGGACGGCCTCACGGGCGAGGTTGAAGTCGCGGCTGTGCTTGAGGACGGCACCGGCGACGAACTCGCCGGCGCGCTCGCCCTGCAGGCTGAAGCGATCGACCAGACCGTCGAGCGCGGCGGTGAGCATCTCCTGGTTGGAGACGTCGGTGTAGACCGAGTTGGAACGGGCGAACGGGATGCGGTTGCCGCCGATGACGGCCACGCGGCGCACCTGACCGGCGGAGGCGGCGGCCGAGCCTCGCGGACGTTGCAGGCGCCTTCTGCGCTGCCGGGGCCTTCTTCGCAGCGGTCTTCTTCGCGGGGGCCTTCTTCGCGGGTGCCTTCTTCGCGGGTGCCTTCTGGGCAGTGCCCTTCTGGGCGGGGGTCTTCTTGGCGGGGGTGCTGCCGGCCATGGGGATTCCTCGTTCCGTGGTGTGGCTACGGTGGACGTGATGGACGCCTCGTCCAGCACTGTGGACTGCGTCAGTACGACGAGGTTACAGTCAGACGACCATTTCAGATACCGATGGTATTCGAGAGATAGGACACACCGTGTCGGACAACTACCAGTCCTTCGCCCACAACCCGATCGGCAAGTTCCTCGTCAAGAACCTGGGACTGCCCAACCCACCCTTCCTGGAGCGGTGGAACGCGGGCGATCCCCTGGTCAAGGGCACGGTGCTGGCCGGCGCTGCCTCGGGCAGCACGCTCGGCAAGGCCGTCACCACGGCGCTCAAGTCCAACGGCATCGAGTCGACCACCGTCGCCGCCCCCAGCAAGAAGTACAAGGGCCTGGTGTTCGACGCCACCGGCATCGACTCGGCCGAAGGTCTCGTCGCGCTGCAGGAGTTCTTCACGCCCGTCCTGCGCAACCTCGCCTCGTGCGGGCGCATCGTCGTGATCGGCCGTGCCGTCGACGAGGCCGGCTCGGAGAGCGCCACCATCGCCCAGCGCGCCCTGGAGGGATTCAGCCGCTCGCTCGGCAAGGAGGTCGGCGCCGGCTCGACGGTCAACCTCGTCTACGTGTCGAAGGGCGCTGAGAAGTCGTTGGCCTCCACGCTCGGCTTCTTCCTCTCCCCCAAGTCGGCCTACGTCTCGGCCCAGGTCGTGCGCATCGGCGCCACCGGCATCACCTCGGCCCCCACCGTCAAGGACCTGCAGAAGCCGCTCGAGGGCAAGGTCGCCCTGGTCACCGGCGCCTCTCGCGGACTCGGCGAGGCCGACCTGCGCACCCTCGCCCGCGACGGCGCCACCGTCATCGGCCTGGACGTCCCGCCGCTGCAGGACGACCTCAAGAAGCTGACCGAGGAGCTCGGTGGCACCTTCATCGTCGGCGACATCACCGCGGACGACGCTCCGGCGATCATCGCTGAGCACATCAAGAAGAACCACGGCGCGGTCGACATCGTGGTGCACAACGCGGGCATCACCCGTGACAAGCGCCTGCGCAACATGAAGCCCGAGAACTGGCAGCTGGTCGTCGACATCTCCGTGGGCGCCCCCCAGCGCATCACCGACCACCTGCTGGACCAGAAGCTCATCAACACCGGCGGCCTCGTCGTCGGCATCGCGTCGATCGCCGGCATCGCGGGCAACAACGGCCAGACCAACTACGCGTCGGCCAAGGCCGGAGTGATCGGCTGGATCCAGTCGCTCGCCGAACGCACGGCCGACCAAGGCATCCGCGCGAACGTCATCGCGCCGGGCTTCATGGAGACCGAGATGGTCAAGACCATCCCGCTGGGCATCCGCGAGGCCGGCCGCCGCATGAACTCCATGTCGCAGGGCGGACTCCCGGTCGACGTCGCCGAGACCATCGCCTGGCTCGCCAACCCCGGCTCCGCCGCGGTCAGCGGCAACGTGGTCGGTGTCAACGGCCAGATGCTGATCGGTGCATCGTGACCATCAAGACCTTCACCAAGGCGCCGTCGACGCTGCCGCTCATGCTCAAGGCGGCGCTGCCCGCGCTCCCGGTCGTGGGCGGCCTGCCGGGCATCAAGCACCAGCGCGGCAACGAGCCGGACATCACCCTGCAGCGTCACGGCGTCACCACCGACGCCGCGCACCTCGAGGCGTACCGCGAGGTCTGTGGCTTCGGGCCGTCCAGCACGCTGCCGGCGACCTACCCGCACATGGCGGCCTTCGGCCTGCACATGACATTGATGACGGACACGGCGTTCCCGTTCGCCCCGATGGGTCTGGTGCATCTGCGCAACACCATCACGCAGCTGCGTCCCCTCACCCCCGACGAGACCTTCGACGTCTCGGTCAGGGCCGCCGACCTGCGTCCGCACCCCAAGGGACAGCTGATCGACCTGCTGACCGACGTGTCGGTGGACGGCGACGTCGTGTGGCAGGAGGTCACCACCTTGTTCAGCCGCGGCAAGGGCGGCGGCCCCGAGCAGTCGAAGGCTCCCCTGGAGGGTGTCGAGGCGCCGAAGGGGTCCGTGCAGTGGAAGCTGGCCGGAGACCTGGGACGGCGCTACGGCGCGGTGTCGGGCGACCGCAACCCCATCCACCTGTACCCGCTGACCGCCAAGGCGTTCGGCTTCCCCACCAACATCGCGCACGGCATGTGGACCAAGGCCAACTGCCTCGCCACGCTGAACTCCAAGTTGCCCGAGGCGTTCACCGTCGATGTCGAGTTCAAGAAGCCGATCCTGCTCCCGGGCACGGTCGCCTTCGGCTCGGCCAAGGACGGCGACACCATGCGCTTCGGCGTCGTCGGTACCAAGAAGCCCTCGACGCACCTGGTCGGTCGGGTCACCCCGGAGTAGCTCCCTCGGGAGTAGCGTCGGGCTCATGACCCAGCGCGTCCTCGTCATCGGCCTCGACCCCCGTCGAGTGCCCGGCGACTGGGACCCCGAGCCGGTCGTCGCGAAGATCGAGGCCGGTCTGGCCGAGTTCGCGGCGCACGGCGTCACGGTCGTCTCGTGCCTGGTCGGGCTCGACGGAAATGACGACGTTCCGGTCGTCGTCGAGACGGCGCTGCGCGGGTCCACGTGGGACTGCGTGGTGGTCGGCGGAGGGCTGCGCGATCCCGACCTGCTCGCACTGCTCGAGACCGTGGTGAATCTCGTGCGTCTGCATGCTCCGGACGCGCCGATCGCCTTCAACGGCGCCGCCGACGACACCTTCGCAGCGGCGCACCGCTGGCTCGACGCCTCCTAGCCGGAGACGCGCCGGATCAGACCCTCCTGCGCCACCGAGGCGACGAGCGTGCCGTCCTCGGAGAACACCCGGGCCATGCTGAGTCCACGCGCGCCGGACGCCGACGGCGACGTCTGGTCGTACAGCAACCACTGGTCGGCGGCGATGGGGCGGTGGAACCAGATCGTGTGGTCCAGGGAAGCCGGTTTCACGTTGGGCGACCCGATGACCACGCCGTGCGGCACGAGGCTGGCCCCGAGCAGGCTGAGGTCGCTGATGTAGGTGAAGGCGGCGTTGTGCAGGTGGCGCGACTCCGGCAGGGTGCCGTCGGCCCGGAACCACAGTCGCTGCACCGCCGGCACGAGAGTGCGCTGGGGGTCGTCGGCTGCCCGGTTGTCGCCGATGTAGCGCACGTCGAACGACGACCACTCGCGCTTCCACCGCTCGGCACTGGAGCTGCTGAACGACGAGATGACCTGGTCCATCGTGAGCGAGTCGCCGGGCGCAGGAACCTCGGGCATCTGGTCCTGGTGGTCCCAACCCGGTTCGTCGACCTGGAACGAGGCCGTCATGTAGAAGATGATCTCGCCGTGCTGGCGGGCCGCGACGCGCCGCGTCGTGAACGAGCGGCCGTCGCGCACGTTCTCGACGTCGTAGACGATCGGGATGCTCGGGTCGCCGCCGAGGATGAAGTACAGGTGCATGGAGTGCACGTGCCGGTCGTCCGGCACCGTGTGCTGGGCGGCCATGAGCGCCTGGGACGCCACCTGACCCCCGAAGACGCGCACGAGGTCGCTGTTGGCCGGTTGCGAACCGCGGAACAACCCCTCCTCGAGCTTCTCGAGGTCGAGCAGGCGGACGACTTCGTCGAGTGAGGCAGGCACGGCAGCAGCCTAGCGACCCCGGGGCCCGGGTACGTAGAGTCGCCTCGTGACCGCGCCCGACCTGCCCGTCCCGGCGCTCCCGCCGCTCGGCGACGTGCGCCTGCTCGGTCTGACCGGCGCCCCCGGGTCGGGAAAGTCCACGCTCACCGCCGTCCTGCTCGCGGCGGGGCGGGCCACCGGCTGCGTCCCGATGGACGGATACCACTTCGCCGACGTCGAGCTGCGGCGTCGCGGCCTGCTGGACCGCAAGGGCGCGCCCGAGACCTTCGACGCCGCTGGTTACGCCGCCCTGCTGGGCCGCGTCGCTCGGCGCGAGGCCGACGTCGTCGCCCCGTCGTTCGAGCGCGACCTGGAGCAGGCGATCGCCGGCGCCGTCCACGTGCCCGAGGCCGGCACCGTCGTGACCGAGGGCAACTACCTGCTGCTGGACGAGCCGCGATGGCGAGCGGCGCGGGCGCACGTGGACGTCGTGTGGCACGTGCACGTCGACGACGACCTACGTCGTGAGCGGCTGGTCGCGCGCCACGTGCGGTTCGGCAAGACCCCTGCCGAGGCGCAGGCCTGGGTCACCCGGGTCGACGAGCCGAACGCCGAGCGCGTGAAGGCCGCCGCCGACCGTGCCGACGCCGTCGTCGACCTGACTGAATGGGCCTGAGAGGGGACACGATCGTGCGGATCAGACCAGCGCGCGCCGGCGACGCCACCGCCATGTCCCACGTGCTGCGTGGCCTCGTGGCCTCCGGGCAGCGCACCTCCCCAGCTGACGAGTCGTACGTCCTGTTGCACTACGTCGCCTCGTCGACCCGCGTCGCCTGCTCGGTCGCCGTGACCGACGCCGGCACGATCCTGGGCTTTCAGTCCCTGCGGCGCGCCGACGCCGACAACCCATACGGCACACCTGTCGGCTGGGGCATCATCGGGACCCACGTGTCCCCGTCGGCGCCTCGTCAGGGCATCGGGACCGCTCTGTTCGCCGCCACGCTGTCCGCGGCACGAAGCGCCGGACTGGAAGCGATCGAGGCGTACATCACCCGGACCAACGACGTTGCCCATGCGTACTACGCCGCCATGGGATTCGCGCGCCGCCGCACCACCGATGACGCGGTGGTCAGGTGGCTCGACCTGTCGGGGGACACCGACTGGGTCTGAGCGTCAGCCCTGGTCGTCCTTGCCCTCCTGGCGGGCCAGGAACTGCTCGAACTGGTCGGCGAGCTCGTCGCCGCTGGGCAGCTCGCCGTCATCGGCCAGCAGGGACTCCGCGGCACCGCGCGTGAACGCGTCGTACTGCTCCTCCAGGCCCTCGAGCAGGCCTTCGCCGCCCTGGTCGATGATCTGCTGCTCGATCTCGGCCCGGGTGGCTTCCTGACGGGCGCGCAGCCGAGCGGTATCGATGCTCAGGCCCGTGCGGTCGGTCAGCGCACCCAGCAGGGCCAGCGCGGCGTCGGGGAAGTCCACCTGCGCGAGGTAGTGCGGCACGTGCACGACGTAGCCGGCCGCATCGTGCCCCCACTGCCCGAGCCGCAGCTCCAGCAGCGACTGTGCCGACGACGGCACGGTGACCTGGGCCGACCAGAGGTTCTTGCGGTCGACCAGCTCGGGGCGAGTGCCGTGCGCCGTGATCATCGGCGGCCTGGTGTGCGGCACGCCCATCGGCACCGCGCCGAGCCCCAGCGACAGCGAGACGCCGAGGTCCTCGATGACCTCGTGGGTCTCGGCGACGAAGCGCTCCCACAGGAAGTCCGGCTCCGGTCCGGACAGCAGCAGGAAGGGCTGACCGTCGGCGTCGTGCTCACGGACGATCTCGAGGCGCGGCTCGTCGTAGTCGGAGTATCGGTCGTCGCTGAACGTGATCGTCGGACGACGGGCCCGGTAGTCGAGCATCGCGTCGATGTCGTAGGCGTGCACGACCTCGCCGTCCCCGGTGCTGAGCTGGGACGCCGCCAACCGAGCTGCCGAACCAGCACCGAGGAAGCCGTCGAGGGCGTGCACCAGCACGGGGCCGTCTGCTGACGGACCCGGTGGGGACGCGTGCGACGAGGACGCGTGCGGGTCAGGACGTCTTCCGGGAAACTTCATCGTCCATCACAACCTCTCGTGAGTCGCGCGTATTCCGCTGTCAGAGCGCTGCGAGCGCGCGTGCAGCAACGGCATCGGGGGTCAGCCCCAGTCGCTGCAGGATGACGTCGCGCTTCGCGTGGTCGAGGAACTCCTGCTCGACGCCGTTGACCTGCACGGGGGTCTCGACGCCGGCGTCGCGCAGCGCCTGGGTGATCGCCGATCCCACGCCACCGTGCACACCGTTGTCCTCGATGGTGACGACGAGGCGGTGGTCGCGGGCGAGGTCGAGCAGAGCCGGGTCGACCGGCTTGACCCAGCGGGGGTCGACCACGGTGACGCCGTGCCCGGCGTCGCGAACGATCTGTGCGGCGTCGCAGCCCAGGTGGCCGAACGCTCCGACGGCGACGACAAGGACGTCGGAGCCCGCGTCGCGCGAGAGCACGTCGACTCCCCCGACCCGGTCGATGGCGTCGAGGTCGGCACACACCGCGCCCTTGGGGAACCGGACCACGCTGGGAGCGTCGTCGATGGCCACGGCCTCGCGCAGCAGCTCGCGCAGTCGAGTACCGTCGCGCGGCGCGGCCAGGTGCATCCGGGGCACGATCTGCAGCAACGACATGTCCCACATGCCGTTGTGGCTGGCGCCGTCGTCGCCGGTGACACCGGCACGGTCGAGCACGAAGGTGACGCCGCAGTGGTGCAGGGCGGCATCGAGCAGGACCTGGTCGAAGGCCCGGTTGATGAACGTGGCGTAGACCGCGACCACCGGGTGCAGGCCTCCCAGCGCCATGCCGGCTGCGCTGGTGACGGCGTGCTGCTCGGCGATGCCGACGTCGAAGACGCGATCGGGAAACTTGTCGGCGAAGGCATCGAGGCCGACGGGGTAGAGCATGGCGGCGGTGATGCCGACGACGTCGGGACGCTCGTCGGCGATCCGCACGACCTCGTCGCGGAACACCGAGGTCCAGCCGGCCGGCGCGACGGTGATGGCATCGCCGGTCTCGGGGTCGAACGGCACCGACTGGTGCATCTGGTCGTTCTCGTTCTCGACCGCGATGTCGTACCCGTGGCCCTTGGTCGTGATGACGTGCACGAGCACCGGCCCGCCGAAGCGCTGCGCCTGGCTGAGCGCGTGCTCCAGCGCCACTCGATCGTGACCGTCGACCGGACCGATGTACTTGAGCCCGAGATCCTCGAACATGCCCTGCGGCGCCAGCGCGTCCTTGACGCCCTTCTTGATCGCGTGCAGGGCGTCGTACGCCGCCGGGCCGACCCGCCCGCCCCGGTTGAGGCGGTCCTTGATGGCGCTCAACGTGGGCTCGTAGCGAGGGTTCGTCCGGATCTCGGTGAGGCGATTGGCGAGTCCGCCCACCGTGGGCGTGTAGGAACGTCCGTTGTCGTTGACGATCACGACCAGGCGTCGGTCGCGATCGGCGGCGATGTTGTTGAGGGCCTCCCACGCCATGCCACCGGTCATGGCGCCGTCACCGATGACGGCGACCACGTGGTCGTCACGGCCGAGGAGCTGGTTGGCCTTGGCCATGCCGTCCGCGTACGACAGGCTCGTGGAGGCGTGCGAGTTCTCGACCCAGTCGTGCTCGGACTCGGCTCGGCTGGGGTAGCCCGACAGCCCGCCCTCGGTGCGCAGCGAGGTGAACTGGTCGGCACGGCCGGTGAGCATCTTGTGCACGTAGGCCTGGTGGCCGGTGTCCCAGACGATGCGATCGGCCGGCGACTCGAACACGCGGTGCAACGCGATGCCGAGCTCGACGACACCGAGATTGGGTCCCAGGTGACCCCCGTTGGACGCGACCGAGGTGATCAGCAGGCTGCGGATGTCGGCGGCGAGCGCGGTGAGCTGGTCGTCGTCGAGGCCGCGCAGGTCCGACGGCCCAGAGAGTCCTTCGAGAACGCTCATCGGTGTCACCTGCCTGTCGTCAGCCATACCTGTCACTGTATCGGCGCGACCCCACGGTGCACTCTCATGGGCCGTCTCACGGGCAGTCGTCAGCGCCCGTGCACGGGAACGTCCATGCGGGCGATCGTGGTCTGCTCGAAGCTGCCCATCCACACCGTGTCGCCGACCTGCCGCAGACCGGTGGGCTTGCCGAACCTGTCGTGCTGACCGGCGATGTCGTGGGCGAGCGAGCCGTCTGGCGCGATGGCCTGCACGTGGATCAGCGCCTTGGCCTGTGGTTGCAACCGCTCCGGCAGGGACCAGACCACCTTGCGCAGCACGGGCGGCTTCGGCAGCAGCGCGTCGAGGGCCTTGTCGCGCGGCGACGCCAGTGCCACCCAGATGTTGCCGTCCTCGCCGGTCGAGATGTTGTCGGGGAACCCGGGCAGCGTGTCGCCGAACGGCTCGGCCGCTCCGGCGCGGTCCCCGGTCAGCCAGACGCGCTGCAACGCGTATCCGCCGGTCTCCGCGACCACCAGGAACGACTCGTCCGACGCCAGTGCCACGCCGTTGGCGAAGGCCAGGCCGTCGAGCAGCATCGTGATCGAGCCGTCGGCGTCACGACGGAACAGTCGACCCGTGGGCCGATGCTCGAGCAGGTCGCCGCGCCAGTGGTCGAACCCGAACTTGGTGGAGCTGTCGGAGAAGTAGATCGTGCCGTCCCCCGCGACGGCGGCGTTGTTGCAGAACCGGAACGGCACTCCCCCGACACCGTCGGCCAGCACCTCGACGGCGCCGTCGTCACCCACGCGCAACAACCCGCGACTGGAGTCGCACACCACGTAGCCGCCGTCGGGGTGGTGCTCGATGCCCAGCGGACGGCCGCCGGTGTCGGCCACCACCGCCTCGACACCGGAGTCCGGGTCGATCGCCAGGATGCGGCCGTCCTCGACGCCGGTCAGCACGTGGCCGTCGGCCCGCAGCAGCACGTCCTCGGTGCCGTACCCCGACGTCTCGAGCACGCGCATCCCGCGCGGAGCAGACGGCGTGCCCGGCGCAGCAGCAGGAGGTGGTGTCCAGCGAGCAGGGTCCAACGAGGGCTTCGTCATGCCCGCGACCCTACTCGCGATATCGGCCCCTGAGGTGGACCAGCGGATCGCCCTCGCCGACCTCGGCGTGCTCCACGACGCCGTCGACCAGCAACCGCCACCCCACCTCGCGCGGGTCCGGCTGCAGGCGCAGACCGAGCCAGCCCACGGCGTCGGTCAGGACCGGGCCCCAGTCCGAGTCCCTCCACTGCCCCTGCGTGAACATGCCGCCGGGAGCCGGAGCTGCCCCGGCGAAGACCTCGGCGAGGTACCGGTGCGGGGCACCCAGCAGGCTGACCGCGGCGGTCTGCGGACCTGCGGTCCAGAAGTCGGAGTCCTCGTCGACCAAGCCGAGCACGTGGGCCGGCTCGCCCTCGGCCACGACGATCGAGGAGATGGTCAGGCCCTGGCGCTCCCGCCCGCTGCCGGTGGTCCACACGGTGACCGGAGCCGCCATCCGTCCCCGCAGACGTCGCAACGGATCGCGCTCGCCCTCGGGCGGCACGAACGGGTGGTCGGAGTGGATGGTCACAGCGCCACCCTAGGAGGCGAGGGAACCGCCGAAGATCTGCCACGCGAGCGCCGACTTGGCCACCAGGCTCAGCACCAGGTAGACCTTCTCGCCGAACAGGTACGAGCGCCACGGCCCGATCTCGCGGTACTGCAGCCACTGGTTGACCGCGAACGACGAGAAGAAGATCAGCAACGAGACGTAGATGCCGATGACGAACCCGGGCGACCCGTCGGACCCGACGAAGTTGATGGTGATGGCGACCCACGGCGCCAGGCCCGCGACGGTGCCGAACCAGAACGGCAGCATGGTCGTGCTCGAGCGCCCGGGAGGATTCATCGCCTCCTGCAGCCAGCCGAACAGGATCATCGCCACGTTGGCGCCGATCACGGCGACGACGGCCGTCACGTCGGTCACCCCGAAGTAGAAGCCGATCAGGACGATCATCACGGTGGCGCTGACGGAGTACTCCACCCAGCGGAACCGGTTGATGCCGCGGCCCAGGTCGGACTCGTACGCACCGCGCAGCACGGTTCCGGTGAGCAGGTGGTCGATCGCGGCGAGCACGAGGAAGAACGCCACTGCGGCGCCGATCGACACGTCGACCAGGCTCGAGGGAGCCGGAGCGTCGCTGCCGGGACGACCGGTCGGGAAGGTCGAGGTGATCGCGATGGAGAAGCCGTTGGCCAGCAGCAGCACCCCGATCGCCTGGGCCGCGTGCAGCACGGCCAGGGCCAGGTTCCAGCGTCGAAGATCGGGCAACCGCGAGGTGTCGATGGCGTCGTTCACGTCCCCGACCATACCGATCCAGGACGGCGCGCGCCGATCTCCTCCTTGACTTTGTTCAGGTCTCGTATTAAATAGGTGTGGTGGCCCACACCTCGCTCGTCCTCGGCATCGACTCCTCGACGCAGTCGACGAAGGCGTTGCTGGTGGACGCCTCGGACGGCACGATCGTGGACAGCGCCTCGGCGCCTCACCCCGACGGCACCTCGGTCGACCCGACGGCCTGGCTGGACGCCTTCGACCGCGCCACCGGCGGCCTGCTCGAACGGGCCGACGCCATCGCCGTGGGCGGCCAGCAGCACGGCATGGTGGCCCTCGACGCCGACGACCGCCCCGTGTTCGACGCTCTGCTGTGGAACGACACCCGTTCGGCGGCCGCGGCCCACGACCTCGTCGAGGAGCTCGGCGGGCCCGCTGCCTGCGCCAGCACGGTCGGCAGCGTGCTGGTGGCCTCGTTCACCTCGACCAAGTTGCGCTGGCTGCGCGACCACGAACCCGACGCAGCCGCGCGCGTGCGTCGCGTGCTGCTCCCCCACGACTACGTGTCACGACATGTCAGCGGGGGCGATCCGTTCACCGACCGCAGCGACGCCTCGGGAACCGGCTACTTCTCGACTCCCGAGGACCGCTGGCGACCGGACCTGGCCGAGGTGGCTCTCGGGCACGCCGTCGAGCTGCCCCGGATCGTCGCGTCGCACGAGGTCGCAGCCACCACGGACTCCGGGCTGGTCGTCGGAGCCGGCATGGGTGACAACGCCGGCGCCGCACTGGGACTCGGCCTCGAGCCCGGCGACGTCATCGTGTCGATCGGCACCTCCGGCGTCGCGTCGGCGATCAGCACCGTGCCCGTCACCGACGGGACCGGTTCGGTGACCGGGTTCGCCGACGCCACCGGCCACTACCTGCCCCTGGTGGCGACCATCAACGCCGCCCGCATCCTGCAGCTGCAGTCGACCCTGCTGGGCGTCGACCACGACGAGCTGGCCCGGCTCGCACTCGCCGCTCCCCCGGGCGCACACGGCCTCACGGTGCTGCCCTACTACGACGGCGAACGCACGCCCAACCGCCCCGATGCCACCGGCACGTGGGTCGGGCTCACCACGTCGACCTCACGCGAGGACCTCGCACGCGCCGCGGTCGAGGCACTCCTGTGCTCGCTGGCCGACGCGGTCGACCACCTCGTCGCCGCGAGCGGTGTCGAACCTGCCCGGATCCTGCTGGTCGGCGGCGCGGCCCAGAATCGCGCCGTCCAGCAGATCGCGCCGGCGATCCTCGGCCGCGCCGTCACCGTGCCGGCCCCCGGCGAGTACGTCGCCCGAGGGGCCGCCCGCCAGGCGGCCTGGGCGCTGAGCGGCGACTCGACTCCACCGGCCTGGCCCGAGGTCGCGTCGACGACCTTCGAGGCCGCACCCACCCCTGACGTCCGCGCTGCGTACTCACACCTGCGCGACCGGCTCTGAACCCTCGAGAAAGGCACCACCATGACCACCATCCCGACCCCCCAGCCGAGCGACAAGTTCTCGTTCGGCCTGTGGACCGTCGCCTACGCCGGCCGCGACCCGTTCGGTGAGCCGACGCGAGCCGACATGGATCCCGTCTACGCGCTGGAGCGCCTCGCCGACCTCGGCGCCTACGGCGTCAACTTCCACGATGACGACCTGGTCCCGTTCGGCACCGACGACAGCGGCCGCGACGCGATCATCGAGCGGTGGAAGAAGGGTCTGGCCGACACCGGCCTGGCCGTCACGACGGCCACCACGAACCTGTTCGGGCACCCGGTCTTCAAGGACGGCGGCTTCACGTCCAACGACCGTGACGTGCGTCGGTTCGCCATCCGCAAGGTCATGCGCAACATCGACCTCGCCGCCGAGCTGGGCGCCCAGGTCTACGTGTGCTGGGGCGGCCGCGAGGGTGCGGAGTCCGGCGCCGCCAAGGACGTCGCCGCCGCGCTCGACCGCTACCGCGAGGCGTTCAACGTGCTCGGCGAGTTCGTCACCGACCGCGGCTACGACATGGTCTTCGCGATCGAGCCCAAGCCCAACGAGCCGCGCGGCGACATCCTGCTGCCGACGATCGGCCACGCGCTGGCCTTCATCGAGACGCTCGATCGTCCCGAGCTGGTCGGCGTCAACCCCGAGATCGGGCACGAGGAGATGGCCGGGCTGAACGCGGCTCACGGGTACGCCCAGGCCATGTGGCAGGGCAAGCTGTTCCACATCGACCTGAACGGCCAGAGCGGCCCCCGGTACGACCAGGACTTCCGTTTCGGCGCCGGCAACGCCCGAGGCGCGTTCTGGGTGGTCGACACCCTGCTCGCCGGCGGCTACGACGGCCCGGTCCACTTCGACTTCAAGACGCCGCGCACCGAGGACGACGAAGGCGTCTGGACCGCCGCCCGGGCGTGCATGACCAACTACCTGATCCTGCGCGAGAAGTCGCAGGCGTTCCGAGCCGATCCCGACGTGCAGGCAGCCCTCGAGGCCGCTCGCGTGCCGGAGCTGTCGGTGCCGACCCTGGGCGAGGGAGAGGGCTGGGCCGAGCTGGAGCAGGCCGATCTGCCCGACGTGGAGGCCCTGGCCGCCCGCGGGATGGCCTTCGAGCACCTCGACCAGCTCGCCCTGGAGCACCTGTACGGGGTGCGCGGGGCGTGACCTCGGCCGGACCGAGCGGGGTCGAGGGGCTCAGGCGACGCAACACCGGCCTGGTCCTGACGTCGTTGCGACACGACGGTCCGGCCACCCGCACGGAGCTCGCCGTCCGCACCGGGCTGGCCAAGGCGACCGTCGGCACCATCGTCGGCTCGCTCGACGACGCGGGCCTGGTCGCCGAGGCGGGCCCGGTCAGCGCCGGACGCGGACGTCCCGGCCGCCCCGTGGCGCTCACCGGCGCCGGGGTGGTCGGGCTGGGCGTGGAGATCAACGTCGACTACGTCACGACCGTCACGATGGCGCTGTCCGGCCGGGTCCGGCACGAGCAGACCGTTGCCGTGCCGGAGGGTCGCACCCCGCTCGACGTGATGAGCTCCGTGGTCGCCGACCGGGCTCGTGAGATCAGCGCCAGCGGCGATCGGCTGGTCGGACTGTCCGCTGCGGTCCCGGGTCTGGTCTCTGCCGACGCACCGGTGGTGCGGTGGGCGCCGAACCTGGGCTGGGACGACCTCGACCTCGGCTCGGTGCTGCAGAGGGCCGCAGGCGCCGACGTGTCGGTCTCGGTGGACAACGACGCCAACTGCGCCGCCCTGGCCGAGATCCACCACGGCGCGGCCCGGGACGTCGACAGCGCCCTGTTCCTGACCGGCACCATCGGCATCGGCGCGGGGCTGGTGCACGACCGCCGCCTCGTCCGTGGCGCCTCCGGGTTTGCCGGCGAGGTGGGTCACCTGCCGCTCGGCGACCCGCACGCACGCTGTGGCTGCGGACGCAGCGGCTGCTGGGAGGCGAGCGTCGGCCTGCGCGCCATGCTCGAGGCCGTGGGCCTGGACGAGGTCGGCACACCGTTGGCCAGTGCCGAGGTCGTGGCCGACCGGGCCCGTGAGGAGCCGTCCGTGGCGGCCGGGCTGGCGGCCATCGGCACTCGCCTGGGCCGCGGGCTGGCGACGCTCGGGGGGATCTTCGACCCCGAGGCGATCGTCCTGGGTGGATACTTCGTGCCCGTCGCGGACTGGCTGGTCCCGGCGGCCACCGCCTCCATGGCGGCCCACCTGACGTTCGCCGACCTGCACGTGCCGCAGATCCGACTCAGCCCCCTCGAGCTGCGGTCGGCGGCGATCGGCGCGGCCGAGCAGGCCCTCAGCGACGTGCTCTCCGGGTCAGTGGAGATCGCCTGACGCCGCCAGACACCCCACCGGGTCGTCCAGCAGCTCGGCGAACGCCAGCTCGGCGGCGCCCAGCAGGACCGAGTCGCCACCCAGCCCGGGCAGACTGATCTGCACCATCTCCCACGGGCCCAGCAGCGTCTGCTCCGCGAGGGCCTCCAGGATGTCGGGCTCGACGAGCGGGTGCAGCGAGCGCAGGTAGCCACCCAGCACCACGACGCGCGGGTTGAAGATGTTGACGATGCCGGCCAGCCCCCGGCCCAGCTGGCGGCCGATCTCGCGCAGTGCCGGCGTCGCGTCGGTGACCCCGTCGAGGAACTCCCCGAGCGACGGGATCTTGGCGGGCGGGCAGCCGACCGCCTCGGCGATCGCCGGCGCGCCGATGACCGTCTCCCAGCATCCCCGGGACCCGCAGTGGCACTCACGTCCTCCCGGCTCGAACGGCAGGTGGCCGATCTCGCCGGCATAGCCGCCGGAGCCGTGCAGCTGGCGTCCTCCCACCACGACGCCGGCGCCGACACCGACCTCGCCGGACAGGTACACCAGGTCGTCGACCCCCACCCCTGCACCGCGCAGGTGCTCGGCCATGGCGCCGAGGTCCGCGTCGTTGCCCAGGGTCGGGCGCGCGGCCAGGCCCAGCCGGTCGCGCAGCAGGTCGCCCAGCGGCAGTTCCTTCCACCCGAGGTTGGGTGCGAGCCGCACGAGTCCGTCGTCGGACCGAACGATGCCGGGGACGCCCGCGGCCACGCCGACCAGCATCGCGCCGGACTGCTGCTCCTTCTGGACCAGCCGGGCCAGGTCGACGATGGAGTCCATCGTGGCGTCCGGGTCGTGCCCCGCTGCCACGGGACCGGTGGCCCGGGCCTGGACGTCCCCGCCCAGGCCCACGCGGGCCACGGTCAGTCCGTCGACCCGGATGTCGATCGCGAGCACGTACGGACGCGTGCCCACGACGACGTCCACCGACGGGCGACCCGCTCCCACTCGGGCGCCCAACGACTTGCTCTGCTCGGCCAGTCCCAACGACTCCAGCTCGGCGACCAGCCCGCCGATGGTGCTGCGGTTCAGCCCCATCAGCGACGTCAGGTCGGCGCGGGAGATCCGCCCGACGCGATGGACGTGGCGCAGCACCGTGCCGAGGTTGTGCCTGCGCACGTCCTCCTGGTTGGTGCCGGAACCCGTCCCGGATGCGACGGCCACGATCGTCAGCCCAGACCCGAGGCGGTCCGCCGACGACGCGAGATCGCGTCGACGCTGGCGGCCAGCAGCAGCACGCCTCCGGTGACCAGGAAGTTGATGTACGCCGCCTGGTTCAGCAGCCCGAGCCCGTTGGTGATCGTCGCGATGACCAGGCCACCGATGACCGCGTCACGCGCCTTGCCGCGTCCACCGAACAGGCTGGTGCCGCCGATCACGGCCGCCGCCACGGCGTACAGGAGGTCGTTGCCGGCGCCCGAGGTCGTCGACACCTTGCCCACGTACGACGCGGCGACGATCCCGCTGACCGCCGCCATCGTCGAGCAGAACACGAACACCGAGATGCGGATCCGGGTGACGTTGATGCCGGCACGGCGTGCGGCCTCGGCATTGCCGCCGACCGCGTAGACGTGCCGTCCGTACCGAGTGCGCGACAGCAGGAACGTCAGGCCGATGAACAGCACGATCACCAGCGGCACCACGTACGGGATCCCCATGATCGGGAAGTTCGGGTTGACGCTGCGGTTGGAGTTCAGCAGCGCGACGACGCCGACCGTGATGACGATGACGCCCACGATCTGCACCAGCACGACGGCCATCGGCTGGTGCTGGAGCCCGCGGGACACCTGACGGCGGTGACGCAGCAGCGTCAGCACGGCGAAGCCCACCGAGATGACGACGGCTGAGATCCAGCCGGCCAGCACGCTCATGTTGGAGTTGGCGATGCCGGAGATGACCGGCTGGTCGATGCGGACCGAGCCGCCCTGGCCGATGAGCTTGAGCGTGACGCCCTGCAGTCCCAGGAAGAACGCCAGGGTGACGACGAACGACGGGATGCCGAGGCGGGCCACCAGCGAGCCGATGATCGAGCCGATCAGGGCGCCGACGACCAGGGCAGCCAGCACGGCAGCACCCCACGGCCAGCCCTTCTCGACCAGCAGCACGCCCATCGAGCACGCGGCGACGCCACCGGCCACGCCGGCCGACAGGTCGATCTCGCCCAGCAGCAGCACGGGGATCAGCGCCATGGCGAGCAGGATGATGGAGCCGGCCTGGGTGAGCAGGTTGGCCAGGTTGAGGTCGGACAGGAAACGGTCGTTCGCGAGGCCGAACACGATGAACAGCACCACGAGCCCGAGCGAGGCCGGCAGGGCGCCCATGTCGCCGCCGCGCAGACGCACGATGTAGCGGTTGAACGAGTCTCCGAGCGTGATGGCCTGCTCGCGGTCGGCGGCAAACCCCTCCGTGTCCTGGGTGGAGGTGTCGGGGGTGGTCTGGATGTCAGCCATGGGAGTCTGCCTTCGCGGAGTCGAGGTCCAGGCCCGTGGCCTGGCCGGTCGTGATCAGCTCGACGACCTGCTGGGAGGTGACGTCCTTGGTGGACACGTCGCCGGCCACGGTGCCGAGGTACAGCGCGGTGATGCGGTCGGCCACCTCGAACACGTCGGTGAGGTTGTGCGAGATCAGCAGCACGCCGACGCCGGAGTCGGCCAGGCGGCGCACGAGGTCGAGCACCTGGCGGGTCTGGGCCACGCCCAGCGCGGCCGTGGGCTCGTCGAGGAGCACCACCTTGGAGTTCCACAGCACGGCCTTGGCGATGGCCACGGTCTGGCGCTGGCCGCCCGACAGGCTCGAGACGCTCTGGCGGACCGAGGTCACGGTGCGCACCGACAGCGACGTCAGCGCCTCGCGGGCCTTGGCCTCCATGGTGGCCTCGTCGAGCACGGGGCCGGAGGTGCTCTCACGACCGAGGAACATGTTCTCGACGATGTCGAGGTTGTCGCACAGCGCGAGGTCCTGGTAGACGATCTCGATGCCGAGCGCGGCTGCGTCCTTGGGTCCGTTCACGTCGACCGGCTTGCCCTCGAACAGGTAGTCGCCGGTGTCGCGCACGTAGATGCCGGCCACGGTCTTGACCAGGGTGGACTTGCCGGCTCCGTTGTCGCCGACCAGGGCGGTGACCTGGCCCGGATAGATCTTGAGGTCGACGCCGTGCAGCACGTGGGCCGCACCGAAGCTCTTGTTGACGTCTCGAAGCTCCAAGATGGGCTCGGACGTGCTGGGACTGTCGCTCATGTGGGGCTCCCCCTACGGAGTCTGGTGCGGCTGCTGCCGGGATCGGTGGAGATGGGGGTACGACAAGACGTGGCCGTCGGGTACTCCGACGGCCACGTCTGGTCGATCAGGAGATGCCGGCGTCCTTGCACGCCTGGGCGAAGTCGCCCGCGCACACGTCGGCGGCGGAGGCGCCACCGTCGTCGATGACGTCCTTGACGTTGTCCTTCGTGATCGACACGGGGTCGAGCAGGATGGAGGGCACCTCGCGGCCGCCGGTGGCGTCCTTGGTGGTGCCGGTCGTCTTGGCCTCCTGGCCCTTGGCCAGCGCGATGGCGGTCTCGGCGAGTCCGCCGGCCTCGAGCTTGGCGCTCTTGTAGACGGTCATGCACTGGTCGCCCACGAGGATGTTCTGCAGACCCTCGACCGTGGCGTCCTGGCCGGTCACGGGGACCTTGCCGGCGACGCCGTTCTTCTTCAGGATCGAGATGACCGAGCCGCCGAGGCCGTCGTTGGCCGCCAGCACGCCGTTCACCTTGCCGTCGACCTTCGTGTACAGCTGCTCGAAGATCGTGACGGCCTTGTCGTTGTCCCAGTCGGGCACCGCCTGCTCGCCGACGACCTTGTAGTTCGTGTCGGCGTCGAGGACCTTGTGCGCACCCTCGGCGAACAGCGTCGCGTTGTTGTCGGTGGGCGAGCCGTTCAGGTAGATGATGTTGGCTTCCTTGTCGCCCAGGCACTTGGCCAGGCCCTCACCCTGCAGCTCGCCGACCTTGGTGTTGTCGAACGAGACGTAGTAGTCGGCCGAGCCGCCGAGCGTCAGACGGTCGTAGTCGATGGTCTTGACGCCGGCCTTGGCAGCCTTCGCCTCGATGGCCGCACCGGAGTCGGAGTCCAGATTCACGATCGCGAGGACGGTGACGCCGTCGGTGATCATCGAGTCGGCGATGGTGGCCATCTTGTCGGCGTCACCCTCGGCGTTCTGGATGCTGTACTTCACGCCGGCGGACTTGAATGCGGCCTCGAGCGCGGGGCGGTCGGCGGCTTCCCACCGGGCGGACGACTTGGTGTCGGGCAGGATGACGCCGATCTTGCCGGTGGCGTCGTTGCTGCTGCCGGAGTCACTGCTGCTGCTGCTGGAACCACAGGCGCTGAGGGCGAGCGAAGCACCCATGACCGTGGCGAGTACGAGATTGCGTGTCCGCTTCACACGAACCGCCTCCTAAGTTTTCATCCGGGGGATTTGCGTACACACGGGCGACACATGGATGTCACCGCCACGCAATTGTTGTCTGGCACAACGTAATCGGTGACATGGGTCACGTCCAGCAGGTGGCGCACAAAATTCGAAAAAGTTTCCGGAACGTAGCCTGCGCACGCGGGCGGGACGCGACGAGGCGCCCCCGGAATCCGGAGGCGCCTCGTCACACGAGTCACGTGCGTGTCAGAGCAGGCTGCGCAGCACGTACGGCATGATGCCGCCGTTGCGGTAGTAGCTGGCCTCTCCGGGGGTGTCGATGCGCACGACGGCGTCGAACTCGACGTCGCCCGCCGTGACCTTGACCGTCTTCGGCGTCGTGCCGTCGTTGAGCACCTCGATACCGGTGACGTCGAAGGTCTCCTCCCCCGTCAGCCCCAGCGACTCGGCGTTCTGCCCCGCCGGGAACTGCAGCGGGAGCACGCCCATGCCGATCAGGTTGGACCGGTGGATGCGCTCGTAGGACTCGGCGATGACCACCCGCACGCCGAGCAGCGCCGTGCCCTTGGCCGCCCAGTCGCGCGACGAGCCCGAGCCGTACTCCTTGCCGGCCAGGACGACCAGCGGGGTGCCCGCAGCGGCGTAGCTCTCCGAGGCCTCGAACACCGTGGTGACCGGGGCGTCGTCGACGGTGAAGTCGCGCGTGAAGCCACCCTCGGTGCCCGGTGCGATCTGGTTGCGCAGGCGGATGTTCGCGAACGTGCCGCGAATCATGACCTCGTGGTTGCCGCGCCGCGATCCCAGCGAGTTGAAGTCGCGCGGCTCGACGCCGTGCTCGGACAGGTACGCGCCGGCCGGGCTGTCCTTCTTGATCGCGCCTGCGGGCGAGATGTGGTCGGTGGTCACCGAGTCGCCCAGCTTCAGCAGCACCCGCGCTCCGTGCACGTCGGTGACCGGCGACGGCTCGAGCTCCATGCCGTCGAAGTACGGCGCCTTGCGCACGTAGGTGGAGTCGCCGTCCCACGCGAAGGTGTCGCCGTCGGGTGTGGGCAGGTTCTTCCAGCGATCGTCGCCACCGAAGACGTCGGCGTACTCGGAGCTGAACGTGTCCGACGAGATCGACGACGCGATGACGTCCTCGATCTCGGCCGGCGTCGGCCAGATGTCCTTCATGTAGACGTCGTTGCCGTCGGTGTCGGTGCCCAGCGGATCGTTGAACAGGTCGACGGTCATCGAGCCGGCGAGCGCGTAGGCGATCACCAGCGGCGGTGAGGCCAGGTAGTTCATCTTGATGTCGGGGTTGATGCGACCCTCGAAGTTGCGGTTGCCCGACAGCACCGAGGTGACGGCCAGGTCGCCCGCGTTGACCGCGGCGCTGACCTCGGGGATCAGCGGACCGGAGTTGCCGATGCACGTGGTGCAGCCGTAGCCGACCAGGTTGAAGCCCAGCTTGTCCAGGTAGGGCGTCAGACCGGACTTCTCGTAGTAGTCGGTGACGACCTTGGACCCGGGGGCCAGCGTGGTCTTGACCCACGGCTTGCGCGTCAGACCCTTCTCGACCGCCTTCTTGGCCAGCAGCGCCGCGCCGATCATGACCGACGGGTTGGACGTGTTGGTGCACGACGTGATGGCAGCGATCGTGACGGCGCCGTGGTCGATCTCGAACGACGTGCCGTCCTCGAGCGTGACGGTCTGCGGGTTGCTGCCGTCGGGTGCGTAGGTGCTGAGCTCGTTCTCGAACGCGGTGGCCGCGTCGGACAGCGACACCCGGTCCTGCGGACGCTTGGGACCGGCGATGCTCGGCACGACGGTGCCCAGGTCGAGCTCGAGGTACTCCGAGTACCGCGGCTCGTGATCGGGGTCGTGCCACATGCCCTGAGCCTTGGCGTAGGCCTCGACCAGCGCGACCTGCTCGTCGCTGCGCCCGGTCAGTCGCATGTACTTGGTCGTCTCGTCGTCGATCGGGAAGACCGCGATGGTGGAGCCGTACTCGGGGCTCATGTTGCCGATCGTGGCGCGGTTGGCGAGCGGCACGGCGGTGACGCCGGGGCCGTAGAACTCCACGAACTTGCCGACGACGCCGTGCTCGCGCAGCTGCTCGGTGATGGTCAGCACCAGGTCGGTGGCGGTGGCACCCTCGGGCAGCTCACCGGAGAGCTTGAAGCCCACGACGCGCGGGATCAGCATCGAGATCGGCTGGCCGAGCATGGCCGCCTCGGCCTCGATGCCACCGACGCCCCAGCCCACGACGCCCAGGCCGTTGACCATCGTGGTGTGCGAGTCGGTGCCGACGCAGGAGTCGGGGTAGACCGTGCCGTCCTTGTCGAACACGACGCGGGCGAGGTGCTCGATGTTGACCTGGTGCACGATGCCGGTGCCCGGCGGCACGACGAGGAAGTCGTCGAAGGCGCCCTGGCCCCAGCGCAGGAACTTGTAGCGCTCGCCGTTGCGCTCGTACTCGATCTCGACGTTGCGCTCGAACGCCTCCGGGGTGCCGAAGACGTCGGCGACGACGGAGTGGTCGATGACCATCTCGGCCGGCGCCAGCGGGTTGATCTTGCTGGGGTCTCCCCCGAGGTCTGCCATGGCCTCGCGCATGGTGGCGAGATCGACGATGCACGGCACGCCGGTGAAGTCCTGCATGATCACGCGGGCGGGCGTGAACTGGATCTCGGTGTCGGGCTCGGCCTCGGCGTCCCAGCCGGCCAGCGCCCTGATGTCGTCGGCGGTGATGTTGGCGCCGTCCTCGGTGCGCAGCAACGCCTCGAGCAGCACCTTGAGGCTGAAGGGCAGAGACTCGACGTCGAGGCCCTCTCCGGTCACCGCCCCCAGGCGGAAGTAGTCGTAGGACGCGTCACCGACGGTGAGCGTGTCCCGGGAGCTGAAGCTGTCGACGGCCATGGTGTCTCCTTCACAGGGGTCAAGTCCCATCCTGCCTGCAGATCGGCTCGGCGCACGAGGGGGGTCTGCCAGAGGTGGTTGTCTTGATATCAAGATACATGATGTCGAGATATCCCTCGCGGCCAGGGCCATCCAGCAACCAAGCGCGCCCGGAGCAGACCGCCTGGAGCAGACCCGCCTAGAGCAGACCCGGGAACCGCACCAGCGGCGCCACGAACACGATGTGGATGATCGCGAGTGCCAGCACGCCGGCCATGCCGAACAGGTCGAGGGCGGTCACGAGTCGTTGCCGTGGCCCCGACGTACGCGTGGCGCCGCGCACCACGTCGGTCCGAGTGATCCAGTCGGCCACCCGGCGGTCTGCCGACATCGCGAGGGGAACGACGAGGAGGGCCAGTGCCACGTACGTCGCCGCACCCACGTGCCAGCTGTCGGGCGTGAGGCGCCGCAGGACCGTGGGGAACCCGAGCGGCAGCGCTGCGATCGACAGGTCGAGCAGCACGGCGACGACCAGACCGCGCACCAGACCCCTCAGGGCTCCCGTGGGCTCTCGCGTCGTGCGGTCGACGACCTCGAGACCTTCACGATGCTTGCCGATGCTGTGCCCACGCATCCCCTGACGCAGTCCGTTGTTCCACAACAGGAACACCTCACCGGCCACCAGCCCGCTGAACACCAGGTCGTCGGACAGGCCGATGGTCCAGAATCCCGGGCCCGGTTCGACCGCAGACGTCGCTGCGGCCCAGGCCGCGAAGGCCAACGCGCCGATCGTGAAGGCGGCGCAGAAGAGCATCGCGTCCTGCGCGACCGCGAAGCGGCGGAGCTCACGCACGGTCGGCTCCGGCTCGTCCACGTCAGGACATCTCCTTGACGAAGGCCAGGACGCGGCGACCGTCGCGGACCCGGTCCTCCCACGTGATGCCGAGCCCGACCAGGACCGCACTGACGACAGAGATGAGGACCACTCGCGGCGCGGCGTTGGCGTACGGGCCGATGTTGAACAGCACCACCAGCAGCGCCACACCCGCACCGAGCAGGAAGGGCGCCTGCATCGCGAGTCGCAGACCCACGGCGAGCACGACGACCGCCGCGAGGCCGAGCAGCAGGGCGCGCAGACCCGTGGGGTCGGCCAACGCCTGCGGCACGCTCGGGAACATCGCCAGCGCGAGTCCGGGTCCCAGCGCCATCCACGACGGCGTCTGCGGGCGGCGACGCGCCAGCACGACGCCTCCGGCGAGGGCAGCTGCGGCCGGCGGAAGCGTGTACGCCTCGACGAAGCTGAACCCGGTGTCGATCACCAGCAGCACGTACGAGACCACGAACGCTGCGACGGCCGGCCACGCGTACCACCGCCGGTCGGCCGCGATCATGGCCACGGCGGCGAGCGCGGTGCCGGCCAGCGCGAACCCGATCGCCGCGGCACCGGTCGAGTCGGGTGCGCAGGCGGCCACGGCGAGTGACGCCCCGGCGCCTGACTCGAGCCACGGCCGCACGACCTGTGGGGCCCGGACAGCCGCCACGAGCGCGCCGCCTGCGACCACGAGTGCGGTGAGTGCCGCAGCCGAGGTGGACCCTCCCCCGGCGTCGACCCCCACGGCGACGCCGGACACCACCAGAGGCACCGCCGCGACACCGACGCCGCGCCGCACCACCGGCAGTCCGTCGAGCAGGGCGATCGCGAGACACCCGAGGCCGAGAGCGATCCAGGTGGGTGCCATCACCCACGCCGCCGCCGTGGACGAGGCGAGCGCCGCGACGCCCGCAGCCGCCGAGACCCCGAACAGTCCAGAGGCATCCACACGCCGTGCCAGCAGACTCGCCGCGGCCGCGACGACCACCAGGACGGCGGCCAGGCCCCACCACGGCACGCCAGCGGCAGCGGACACGCCCGCGACAGCCACACCGGTGGTGGCGCCCAGTGCCACCGGGAGGTGAGGTCGCCACGACTCACCCGCCCAACGCCAGACGATCCACGTGACCAGCACGAGCACCGCGCCGCAGGCTGCCGAGACGAAGGGGGCGATCTCACGCGCAACGCTGTCGACGCGCGCCGCCGCCGCGAACCCGTGCACGTCGTCGAGCGCGTTGCCGCTGATCTCGAGCAGGGCGCCGACCCACCAGACGGCGAGGCCCACGAGCGTGGCCACCGGAAGCGCCGCCGACCAGCGGGCGCCCGCCGTCCACGGCCCACTCCCCCGGATGCCGGCCACCGAGAGCAGGGCGGCGAGCACGGCGACGGCGAGCAGCGTGCCGTTCGCGCCGCCGGCGTCTGCCGACGCGATCACCGGGAGCAGACCCAGGGCGGTGAGGCCGACGGCACACATCACGATGCGCAACACCGGCACGGTCCACGCCACCACGAGCGCCGCAAGGCCGACGACGAGCAGGGGCGCACCGTGCAGGTCTTCGGCGAGCTCGCCGAGCGACGGATGGTCCACCGCCTCGACGAACGCGAACACCGCCGCGACGGCGAACCAGAGGCCGACGATCACTCGCGCGCCCACCGCGATCAGCCCGGACCGGCTGAACCTGAGCAGCAGTCCGAGCAGGCCCGCGACCACCAGTCCGGCGAAGACGTGCCAGAACGCGCGCACATCGCCGAACGGACCGTCGTCGATCACGCTGACGCCCACCGAGCTGACCGCGATCGCGACCAGCGACCCGATGGCCGCACCGATGAGGTCGACCTTCACGTGGCCTCTCGCCCACACGACGACGGCTGCACCGCCGACAGCCAACGCTGCGCCGGCCACGGCGGCCGTCCACCCCCCGGGAGCACGATCCAGACCGAACAGCCCCTCCGACCGGGCTCCACCGACGTCGAGCGCCACGAGGGCCAGGGCCACGCTCCACAGCGCCTCGGCCGAGGACCGGAGCGGTCGACGGGTGACCCACACCGCGACTGCGATGACCGCTGCGGTGGCGGCGCCGAGGATCAGCGTCTTGCCGACCAGCCCGAGCGAGTCCCACGACCGGGACACGAAGATGATCGCAGCGGTGACCAGCCCGATGGCACCGAGTCCGAGCAGGACGGTGCCCACCGACCACGACCGCTCCCGCGGTGCAGTCGCGGCGGCCGGCCGGTCTGGATGGGGCTGGGCTGGATAGGACTGGGCTGGATAGGGCTGGGCCGGATAAGGGTGCGCCGGATAAGGCTGGGCCGGATAAGGCTGGGCCGGATGGGATCCTGCCGGAGGCGCTGCCTGCGCGGGTGGGGATGGCACAGGCGGGGGTTGGGCCGGCTGGCCTCCCGGTGCTGGTGGCGACACGGGGGGCGGCGCCTGCCGGGCGGCGTCGCGCCGAGCGACGGCCGACGCGAGGAGCTGGTCGGCCCGCAGGAGCGTCTGCCACAGCTCACGGACCTGCGGGTCCTGCAGGTCGAGGCCACATCGAGCGCAGCGCGGACCGGTGATCGGGGCCCGGCAGTCCGGGCACACCTGCGGATCGGCGAAACGCATGGCCTCACTCTGGCAGTTCGACGGCCTCCAGCACAGCGACACACTCGACGTGGTGGGTCATCGGGAAGAGGGCGAAGGCGCGCAGTCCGGCCAGTCGGTACCCGTGCTCGGCGAATCCGGCGAGGTCTCGCGCGAGTGCGGCCGGGTCGCACGCGACGTAGACGATGCGGCGTGGGCGCAGGGCCGCGATGCCGGCGACCGCCTTCTTGGCACCCGTCCGCGGCGGGTCCAGGACCACGACGTCGGCGTGCTCCCCGAGGCTGCCGGACCGCAGGGCCCGTTCGGTCGTGTCGGCGACCAGCTCGACGGTCGCGCGGTCGTGCAGGTTGCGTCGCGCGTCGGCATGGCCGGCCCGGTCGGCCTCGACGCTGAGCACGCGTCCGGTGTCGCCCGCCTCGTCGGCCAGGAAGGCGGTGAACAGGCCCACGCCCGCGTAGAGATCGAGGACGGTGTCGCCCGCACGCACGTCCGCCACGTCCGTGACGGCGTCGACCAGCGTGGTCGCGGCGGCCGGATGCACCTGCCAGAAGCCGCTCCCGGTCACCCGGAAGTCGGTGCCCGACACCTGCTCGACCAGGTGTGCCGAGCCCGCTCGGACCGCGCCGTCGTCGGCGACGACCCCGGCGACGTCGGCCTCGAGGGTGTCGCCGATCGAGGCGTCGGTGACGAGCAGGCGCTGACCGGTGGACGACACGATCGCCTCGACGCTGGGGCTGTCCCACGCCTGGGTGGTGACGTCGGGCAGGTCGGGGTGGGCGATCGGGCAGTGATCGACGGCGACGACGTCGTGCGAGCGGTGGCGCCGCAGCCCCGGGCGCCCCTTGGCCGTCACGGCCCACGCCATGCGGGTGCGCCAGCCGAGCGTCGGCGTGACGGACTCCACCTCGCCGTCCCACGTGATCCCGGCCAGGCGCTGCAGCTGCTCACGGACCACGTCGGTGAGCAGCTGGCGCTGCGTGTCGGGAGCGACGTGCTGGAAGTCGCAGCCCCCGCAGACGCCGGCCAGCGCGCAGGGCGGCTCGACACGGCCCGGGGCGGCTCGCAGCACCTCGACGGCGTCGGCCCGCTGGAAGCGCTTGTCGCGCTCGGTGATCCGGATCCGCACCTGCTCGCCGGGCAGCGTGTGCCGCACGAACACCACCTGTCCGTCGAGCCGCGCCACGCAGTGGCCGCCATGGGCCACCGGACCGACGTCGACGACGGGCAGGTCGGTCATGAGGCGTCCGTCGGGCAGGGAGTCACGTCGCCTCAACGGCCACGACGGACGTCGCCGGGGGCGGGCCGTTGGTCGCCGCGGAGGCGCTGCTTGGCCTCGGCTGCCGACACCAGCTGGTACGGCACGCTGGTGACGACGACCCCGGGCATGAACAGCAGGCGACCCTTGAGGCGCAGCGCCGTCTGGTTGTGCAGGATCTGCTCCCACCACCGGCCGACCACGTACTCGGGGATGTAGACCATCACGATGTCGCGCGGGCTGGCCTTGCGCAGCTCCTTGACGTAGCGGATCACCGGACGCACCAGCTCGCGGTACGGCGAGCTGACCACCTTCAGCGGCACCGGGATGTTCAGCGCGTCCCACTGCTCGGTCATCGCTCGGGTCTGGTCGGGGTCCAGCTCGACGGTCAGCGCCTCGAGGATGTTGGGCTTCGAGACGCGCGCGTAGGCGAGCGCCCGCATGGTGGGCTTGTGCACCTTCCCCACCAGCACGATGGCGTGCACCCGGCTGGGCAGCGTGACGTCGGAGTCGTCGATCGCCAGCTCGTCGGACACCCGGGCGTAGTGCCGTCCGATGGCCCGCATCAGCGTGAACACGCCGACCATGGCGACGATGGCGATCCACGCTCCGGCGAGGAACTTGGTGATCAGCACGATCACCAGGACGGTGGCCGTCATGGCCAGACCCACGGTGTTGACGACGCGCGAGCGTTGCATCCGGTGCCGCACCTCGGGATCGGTCTCTCCCTCGAGGTTGCGGTTCCAGTGCCGGATCATGCCCAGCTGGCTGAGCGTGAACGACACGAACACCCCGACGATGTACAGCTGGATCAGCCGCGTGACCTGCGCGTCGAAGGCCTGGATCAGCACGATCGCCGCGACGGCCAGCAAGATGATGCCGTTGCTGAAGGCGAGTCGGTCGCCACGGGTGTCGAGCTGGCGGGGCAGGAACCCGTCGCGGGCCAGGATCGACCCGAGCACCGGGAAGCCGTTGAAGGCGGTGTTCGCGGCGAGGATGAGGATGACACCGGTGGTCGCGATGGTGAAGTAGAACAGCGGCGTGAAGTCGCTGTAGAGGGTCTTGGCGAGCTGGCCGATGACGGTGTCCTGCTCGTACGAGGTGCCGACCGGCACCCCGTTGGCGTACAGCTGCGTGGCGGGGTCCTCCACGTACCGCAGGTGCATGAGGTCGGCCAGCACGATGATGCTCATCAGCATCGTGATCGACAGGGTCCCGAGCAGCGCCAGCGTGGTGGCGGCGTTCTTGCTCTTGGGCTTCTTGAAGGCCGGGACGCCGTTGCTGATCGCCTCGACGCCGGTGAGTGCCGCACACCCGGAGCTGAACGCGCGAGCCAGCAGGAACACCAGGGCGATGCCGGTCAGCCCGTTCTCCAGGTCCGTCTCGGGCTTGATGTCGAAGGCGGCGCTCGGCACGTCCGGGAGGTCGCCGAACAGGTAGCGGGCGTAGCCCCATGCGCCCATCAGCAGGATGCTGATCATGAACAGGTACGACGGCACCGCGAACGCGATGCCCGACTCCTTGGTGCCCCGCAGGTTGATCGCCATGAGGATCAGCACCAGGGCGCTGGCCGCCGTGGCCTCGTGCCCGTCCAGCCACGGGATGGCCGAGGTGGCGTTCTGCACGCCGGAGGACACCGACACCGCCACGGTGAGCACGTAGTCGACCAGCAGCGCGCTGCCGACGGTGACACCCGCGGTGGGTCCGAGGTTGACCGTGGCGACCTCGTAGTCGCCACCGCCGCTCGGGTAGGCGTGCACGTTCTGGCGGTACGACGCGATGACGATGGCGAGCACCAGCGTGACGGCGATACCGATCTTCCAGTTGAACGTGTAGGCGCTCAGCCCGCCGAGCGACAGGGTCAGGAAGATCTCGTCCGGCGCGTAGGCCACCGAGGACAGTGCGTCGCTGGCGAACACCGGCAGCGCGATGCGTTTGGGCAGCAGCGTCTCGCCCAGCTGCGTGCTGCGCAGCTTGCGCCCGACGATGGCGCGTTTGGCTGCCCCGGAGATTCCCACCCGGGAGATGCTAGACCCGCACGCGGTCGCGCGTGCGCCGGTGTAGCGTCGGTGCGTGCACATCGTGATCATGGGATGCGGCCGCGTGGGCTCCACACTGACTCGCAGCCTCGAGGACCGGGGGCACTCCACCGCGGTCATCGACTCCAATCCTGACGCCTTCCGCCGCCTCGGCCCCGGATTCGGTGGCATCACGGTCACCGGCATGGGGTTCGACCGCCACGTGCTCGAGCAGGCCGGCATCGAGCGCGCCGACGCCTTCGCCGCCGTGTCGAGCGGCGACAACTCCAACATCATCTCGGCGCGTGTGGCCCGCGAGCAGTTCAAGGTCGACAACGTGGTCGCGCGCATCTACGACCCGGGCCGTGCGGAGGTCTACGAACGACTCGGCGTGCCCACCGTCGCCACCGTGCCGTGGGCGGCCGACCAGGTGCTGCGTCGTCTCGTGCCTGCCGGGTCCGAGCCACTGTGGCGCGACCAGTCCGGTGAGGTCCGTCTCGACACCTCCTACGCGCCCTTCGCGTGGGTCGGCAAGCGCATCGACGCGTTCGAGTCGCAGACCGGCGCCCGCGTGGCGTACCTGACCCGCCTCGGCGCAGGGCTGATCCCCCAGCAGTCCACCGTCATCCAGGAGGGCGACTTCCTGAGCATCTTCATGCGTGAGGACTCCGCCGAGAAGATCCACGAGGTGCTCGAGAACGGACCGGAGGCCGACTGATGCGCGTCGTCATCGCAGGAGCCGGCGCCGTCGGCCGCTCGGTCGCCCAGGAGCTGATCGGCAACGGTCACCACGTGCTGCTCATCGACAAGTCGCCGGCCTCGATCCGCTCGGACCTCGTGCCCGACGCGCAGTGGCTGCTGGCCGACTCGTGCGAGCTGTCCTCCCTGGAGGAGGCGCAGCTGGAGTCGTGCGACGTCGTCATCTCCGCCACCGGCGACGACAAGGTCAACCTGGTCACCTCGCTGCTGGCCAAGACCGAGTTCGCGGTGCCGCGCACCGTGGGCCGGGTCAACCACCCGAGCAACGAGTGGCTGTTCAGCGAGTCGTGGGGCGTCGACGTCTCGGTCTCGACCCCGCGCCTGATGTCGGCCCTCGTCGAGGAGGCCGTCACGGTCGGCGACCTCGTGCGGTTGTTCACCTTCCGCCAGAGCAACGCCAACCTGGTCGAGCTGACGATGCCCGAGGACTCACCGTTCGTGGGTCGCCGGGTCAGCGAGGTGCCGTGGCCGCCGGACGCCGTGCTGGTGGCCATCCTGCGCGACAACTCGATCCAGACACCGGACCCGGATCGTTCGCTCGAGGCCGGCGACGAGCTGCTGATCGTCACGCCCGAGGACGTCGAGACTGACATCGCCCACACGCTGTCCCCCAAGGGCTGGCTACGGGGTCCCGGTCTCCGGCTCGGCCGGGATCGAGTTGCGGGTCAGCAGCCAGCCCATGAACGCCAGGGCTGCCACCTGCAGCGGCCAGCCCATGACGATCTTGGTGAGGCCGAGCAGTCCGATCTGGCTGTCCAGCCACAGGGGCAGCTGCACCGCGACCCGCAGGATGCACGGAGCCGCGAGCACCAGCGTGAGCCGCGAGCACAACTTCACGAGGGCGGGGTCGTCGTGCCACTCCGTCAGCTCTCCGGTGACGCTGCCGACCAGGAAGCCGACCACCGGCCAGCCGATCAGCACGGTGACCACCAGCACGATCGCGTACGCGCCGTTGTAGAGGAGGCCCGGCGTGAAGAACGCCCGCGCGGCGTTCTCGGGTGTGTCGCCGCTTCCGGCCGCGCGCAGGGCGAAGGCCGCAGCGATCCCGATGCCGAACAGCGCGTTGAGCGCGAACTGCACGGTGGACCGCTGCGCGAGACGCACCACGACGGCCAGGACCGCGAGGCCCAGCCCGAGGATCAACGCCAGCCGCAGGTCGTCGGTGAGGACGAAGGTCGCGGTGAACACGATCGTCGGCACCGCTCCCTCGACGATGCCGCGCTTGCCACCGAGAGCCTTGGCCAGCTGGGTGCGGACGACCTCCTCGACGGTGCTGCGAGGGTCGGACGACTGCGCGTCGTTCGGAGGCATGTCCTAGGAGGGGTCGAGCTCGTAGCGGGGATTGTAGATGATGCGCTCGCCGCCCCGTCGGCCGATGCGACCGTGGGCCGTCAGACGACCGCCGGCCCGCACGCCCTCGATCCGGCGTCGGCCGAGCCACACCAGCGTGACGGCAGCCGAGCCGTCGTAGATCTCGGCCTCCAGGGCGGGGACGCCGTCGACGGGACGCAGCGTGACCGAGCGCAGCTCGCCGTGGATCGTGACGACCGAGCGGTTGTTGCACGCCGAGATCAGGCCGCAGCCGGCCTTGGCCGAGTCCTGCTGGAGCTCGTCTGCGTCGCGCTGGTCGGACGTACGACGATCCAGCGCCCGACTGATGAGACCTGCCATGTCTTCAGGCTACTCCGCGCTCGAGGCGGCTTCGGGATCAGCATCGGGATCGACGACCACCGCGTTCTCGGGCAACGACAGCAGCAGCGGCTCGCGCGATGCCATCGCGTCGGCGCCGCGGTGGACGATGACCTCGCGGAAGGCGCGGAACAGCAGGCTGTCGTCGGTGGGCTCCAGCCCGGCCTGGCCCAGGAACGTGCCGCGCAGCATCCACCGGGGTCCCTCGACCACCACGATGCGGCTGGGCTGGAACGCGGCCTCGCCCTGCTCGGTGGTGACCGGGATGCGCAGGTGCAGCTCGGGGCCGAACACGCCGTCCGGGGTCTCGTAGGTGCCCTGCAGCCGCTCGACCTCCGCGATCAGCTCCTCCCTGACCTCGTCCCACAGGCCGCCGGAGCGCGAGGAGGCGAACGCCCGGAGCTCGAGCGCGGAGTCCTCGGTGACCAGCACCGCCGACGCGACGTCGTCGGAGCCGGGATCGGCCTGCATCCGGATCTCGAATCCGACGCGTCCGCGGATCTTGAGGGCGCCGAAGTCGACCCAGGGCGACTCCTCGCCGTCGATCGACTTCTCGCTGGAGTCGAACGGGCCGTCGGCGCGGACGCCCCGAGGGGGCTCCGGGGTGGACTCCGGCTGGGACGCCTCGACGGCAGCGTCAGGTCGGGGGGCGTCGGCTTGGGGGTCGTCGGGCTGGGGCTTGTTGTTCTTGCGTCGCAGGATGGCCATGGTTCCTCAGCTCGTGGATGTCGTGGTGGTGCCAGTGGAGCCGTACCCGCCGTCGCCGCGAGCAGACGTGGGCAGCGAGTCGGCCTCGACGAAGTCGACGACCTCGACGCGCTGCACCACCAGCTGGGCGATGCGATCGCCACGCGTGATGGTGACGGGTTCGGTGGGGTCGTGGTTGATCAGGAGCACCTTGATCTCGCCACGGTAACCCGCATCGATGGTGCCCGGCGTGTTGACGATCGACAGACCGTGCCGCAGCGCGAGGCCCGACCGGGGGTGGACGAACGCCGCCAGGCCGTCGGGAAGCGCCATGGCGATGCCGGTGGGCACGAGCACGCGTTCGCCGGGGGCGATCGTCGTGTCGATGGTGCTGACCAGGTCGGCACCGGCGTCGCCCGGATGTGCGTACCGCGGCAGCGGCACCTCGGGATCGAGCCGCGTGACGGTCACCTCAGGCATGGGGCGACACTACCGGCCGGGCAGCACCGAAGGAGCGATCGGCCACCCGATGAGGCAGGGTGGGACCGTGCCGAACCACGACGAACGTCTGACCGCTCCACCCGCGTGGTGGGCCGCTGCCGCTGCGTTCGCCGCCACGTGCGGATGGATCGTGCTCGTGGTGGGCAGCACGTCCGCCGCACTCGTCACCGGGCTGCTGGCTGCCGCCCTCGGGTTCACGCTGGTGGCACGCTACGGATCGCTGGCGGTGTCGGCCGGGCCCGGCGGCCTGCGAGCCGGTTCGGCGCACCTGCCGCCGGAGTTCCTCGGGGTGGCCGAACCACTGAACCGGGCGGAGTACCGCGCGCGCCTGGGCGTCGACGCCGACGTCCGCGCCCACCTGGTCACCCGCCCCTACCTCGATCGCGGCGTGCTCGTGCCGGTGGACGACCCCGCCGACCCCACGCCCTACTGGCTGATCTCGAGTCGTCGTCCCGACGCGCTCGCGGCGGCCGTGAACGCTCATCGCCCCACGCACGAAGGGAACACCCGTGGCCACGAAGAAGTCTAGGAAGAACGCGAAGAAGGCCCGGAAGTCAGGCCTGTCCACCGCGGACTCCCCCGCACCCCCGAAGTCGGTGGGCAGCAAGGGCAGCTGGAAGATGCTCGACCGTGGGTCCAGCATCGTCAGCGGACTGCTGGCGCAGCGCGTGGCGACCTTCGCGTGGCGAGGCTTCACCGGTCGCAAGCCACCGGTCAACAACCGTCACCCCGAGGTCAGCACGGCGGAGGCCGTGGCGTGGGCCGCCGTCGGCGGCGCCGTCGTCGAGCTGGTCAAGGTCGCGGTGCGCCGTGGGGCGACCACCTACTGGGTCCGCTCGACCGGCCACCTGCCACCGGGCATGTCGTCGATCAAGACCGACGACACCGCTCTGCAGGAGGCCGCGGCCGAGGGCCGCAAGAAGCGTCGCCGGAAGAGCTGACGCCAGAGGTGCTCAGTCGCAGTCGCGACAGATGAGCACGCCCTTCTTCTCCGAGGCCAGCTGGCTGCGGTGGTGCACCAGGAAGCACGACGAGCAGGTGAACTCGTCGCTCTGCTTGGGCACGACCTGGACGGCCAGCTCCTCGTGGGAGAGGTCGGCGCCGGGCAGCTCGAAGGACTCGGCCGCTTCGGTCTCGTCCTCGTCGACCTTGCCCGAGTTCTTCTCGTGACGACGCGCCTTCAGCTCCTCGAGGCTGTCCTCGGACTGGTCCTCGTCGGTCTTGCGTGGGGCGTCGTAATCGGTTGCCATCAACCCTCCAGGTCTGCGTCCTCGTCGGCGCGATTGTGCCACACGGGATCCGGGGGCCCTCTACGCGCCCGCGCCGGCCGCCATGTGGTGCGCTCGGTCAGAAGTCACAAGCACGGACGAGCGCGAAATATTCCTCGGACATCGACGGGTGTGTGGCCATGACCATCCGCAGGTCCGGTGGGCCGTCCAGGCCGGCCAGCACCAGCCCCGCCTCGGACGCCACGAGCCCGCCTGCCGCGAGGTCCCAGGGGTGCAGACCCTCCTCGACGTAGGCGTCGTAGCGCCCCTCGGCCAGCCAGCACAGGTCGAGCGCGGCCGAGCCGATGCGACGGATGTCACGTACCTGCGGCAGGAATCGAGCCATCGCGGCGGCCTGCTTGGTGCGGATGTCCGGGCGGTAGTTGAAACCGGTGGCGACGAGCGCGTGGGCGAGTCCCTGCGGGCGCGGGGCGGTGAGCATCGTGCGGTCCTGGCCGTCATAGCGCCAGGCGCCCTCGCCGCGCACGGCCCCGTAGCTCTCCCCCGTCGGCACGGACACGACGAAGCCGACCTGCACCTCACCCTCGACGCGCGTGGCGATCGAGACGGCGTACGCGCCGATGCCGTAGACGAAGTTGACGGTGCCGTCGATCGGATCGACGACCCAGTCGACCCCGGACGTGCCGACGAGGTCGTCACCCTCCTCGCCCACGAATCCGTCGTCCGGTCGCGCCGCGAGGATCTGGGCACGGATCAGGTCCTCGGTCGCCCGATCGATCTCGGTGACGACGTCGGTGGGGCTGGACTTGGTGGCTGCCACGTCGACGCGGCCCGCCGGGCGCGAGCTGCGCACGAAGGCCGCTGCCTCCAGCCCGATGTCACGGGCCAGGTCAAGCAGTGCAGCAGGGGTCGTCGCGACGCTCACGCGTTGCCGATGGTCGGCAGCGGCACCCGGGAGTTGGGGCAGCAGTCGAGCGGGCAGCGGTCGTGGGACGGCCCGAAGTCGCCCAGGGCGATCCGGTCGGGCGACTCACCGCGCTCGGCGGCGGATCGCTCGAGCAGCAGGTCGACCACCATGGCGACGAACGCCGGGTGAGCGCCCGGAGTGTCCACGCGGTCGAAGGTCAGCCCGAGTCGCTCGGCGGTGGCCGACGCCTCGGTGTCGAGGTCGTAGATGACCTCCATGTGGTCGGAGATGAACCCGATCGGCACGACGACGACCGACTCGACACCCTGCTCGGACAACAGCTCGAGGTGATCGTTGATGTCCGGCTCGAGCCACGGCACGTGCGGCGAGCCCGACCGCGAGCAGTACGCCAGCGAGTACGCCTCGGCGCCTGCGCCGTCCGCGACCAGCGCAGCGACGCTCTGGTGCTGACGCTCGTACGCGCGCTGGTCGGGTCCGCCGCTGCCGTCGTTCATGGCGGTGGGGATCGAGTGCGTGACGAACACGACGTGGGTGCCGTCGGGTGCTGCGTCGAGCGCCTCGCGGGTCGCCTCGACGAACGGACCGACGAAGCCGGGGTGGTTGAAGTAGTGCCGCAGCCGGTCGAGCTCGATGCTGAGACCGGTGGAGGCGTCGTAGAGGTCCTCGCGGTACTGCCGGCAGCCCGAGTACGACGAGTAGGCGCTGGTCAGGAAGCACGCGGCACGGTGCACGCCGTCGGCGGCCATCTGGCGGGCGGCGTCGCGCAGGTACGGGTCCCAGTTGCGGTTGCCCCAGTAGACCGGCAGGTCGATGCCGCGGTCGACCAGCTCCTTGCGGATGGCGTCGAGCAGCTCGCGGTTGAGGTCGTTGATCGGTGACTTGCCGCCGAACAGGTGGTAGTGCTCGCCCACCTCGGCCAGGCGCTCGCGCGGGATGCCGCGACCGGCCGTGACGTTCTCGAGGAAGGGGATCACGTCGTCGGGATGCTCGGGTCCGCCGAAGGAGACCAGCAGGAGCGCATCGTACGGGCGGACGTCCATGGCTCAAGTCTGGCACGAGCGACGCCGCAGTTCTCGCGAAGGACCGTCGCGCGCGGGCGCCCCGCACCTGTCAGGATCGACGGATGCTGTTGATGGTGGTGACCGGAGTCCTGGCAGGCGGTGCGCTCGGCTACGTGCTGCAGCGGTCCGGCCTGTGCTTCCACTCCATGTTCGCCACGGCGTGGACCGGTTCGACCCGACTGCTGCGCGGGTGGCTGCTCGGGGTGGCCATCGCCGCCGTGGGCCTGTCCCTGGTCTACGCCTCCGGAGCGTTCGACCAGCTCAACGAGGGACTGGCATTCAGACCGGTGCGCAACGTCGTGGGCGGGCTGCTGATCGGCGCCGGCATGGCGATCGGCCGCACGTGCGCGTCCGGGCTGTTCTACAAGCTGGGCGCCGGCATGCTCGGGGCGGTCGTGGGCATCGCCGGATGGATAGCCGGCGAGCTGGTCGCCACCCGCATCGACGTGCCGGGGCCGACGGTTCTCGGCGGCGGCACCGACGGCACGATCACTGGCGTGCTGGGTGTGCCCCGACTGCTCGGTGCCGTCGTGCTGCTGGTCGTGGTGCTCGGCGCATGCCGCGTGCTGGTGCGCCGTGAGGGCCGCGGATCGGCCCGGGGCGCCTTCGACGACTCGCAACCGACGAACACCTGGGGCTGGCGGCTGACCGGGGCGGCACTCGGCGTGGTCGTGGTGCTCGGATGGATTCTGGCGGGCCTGGGCGACGCCTCCTTCGGACCCAGCACGGTCGGAGCCTCGGCGAGCGTGGAGGCCGGCAGCCCGATGTGGTGGCTGATCGCATTCCTCCTCGGACTGGTCCCCGGGGCGCACGTGGCTGCCCGACAGACCGGCGACTGGCGCCCGCGTGGTGAGACCCGGGTGCGGTACGGCCAGCTGGCCGTCGGAGGATTCCTGCTCGGTGCAGGTGGCTGGATCGCCGGCGGCTGCAACCTCGGCCACGGGCTGTCGGGCACGGCCCAGCTCAACGTCGCCTCATGGGTGGCCGTGGCAGCCATGGCCGTCGGCGTCGGCCTGACCCGCCGCCTCCTGGACCGCTCCCCCCGCCAGCCCGCCTAGCGACCCCGTTCGCCAGGGAGGCCGCCCGCGGCCGACCGTGCCTCACGTTCGCCAGGGAGCGGAGCGACCGTGCCCTTCGCCTCGCTCACGGTCGAATCCTGTTCGCCAAGGAGGCCGCCTGCGGCCGACTGTGAGCGTAGCGAGGCGAACTACACCGACCAGCCCGACTCGACCCCCGCAAATCCTTGATCTAGCAGTGGAAAACACTGTCCATCGAACACCCGTTCGACTACAATGGACCCATGGCCACTCACCCCGACCCCGGACAGGCGATCCTCGACCGGATCACCACCCTGGAGGTCGAACGCGCCCGGGTCGAGGCCCGCATCGCCGCCGAGATGGTCACGTTCAAGCAGCTCCGCACCCGTGAGGCCCAGCACGCGCGCAACGCCGAGATCTGTGACCTGGAGATCGGATACGCCGACGACGAGCTCGCATCGGTGATGCGCATGCCGGTGCGGTCAATCCAGTGCCGCCTCGCCGAGTACCGTCGCGTCGCTTCGGACCTGCCCGACACGTGGGACGCCTTCGTTGCTGGTCGGATCGATTCATACCGGGTGGGGCTGATCGCCTCAGCGCTGTTGCGGCTGCCTGACGACAACCACGTCCGGATCCACCTCGACTACGAGCTCGTCCGGTACGCCCCCACCCACACCGGCAGCCAGTTGAAGGCGAAGCTGCGCCGGTTCGTCGCCACCTACGGCGACCCGATCACCACAGCACAGTCCGAGCGTGAGCAGCGGCGGGTGGTCGTCGAGCACGGCGAAGCCGGCATGTCCTGGCTCCACGCGTTCTTGCCCACCGACACCATCATCGCGCTGGACCACGAGCTCACCCGCCGCGCCAAGAACCTGCCCTCAGGTGACCGTTCCTTCGACCAGAAACGCGCCGACGAGCTCGTCGCGTGGCTGTTCGACGACACCGGTCACGGGACAGTGAGCCGCAAGGCCGTCATCGGCATCACCATCCCCGTCACGTCGCTGGCCGGATACACGAACGAACCCGGCGAGTCCTTCGACGGCGACTACGCCCTCCCCGCCGACATGGTGCGTGATCTGGCCCAACAACCCGGCACCCTGTTCCACCGCATCATCACCACCCCGTTGGGCCGGATCCTCGACATCACCGAACTCGGCTACGTCCCATCCCCAACCCTCAGAACAGCGATCGAAATCAGAGACGGCACCTGCCAAGTCGCCCACTGCACCAAGCCCGCCACCCAATCAGACCTCGACCACCACATCCCCCACCCCCGCGGACCCACCAACGCAACAAACCTCCGAGCCCTCTGTCGCCGACACCACCGACAAAAGACACACCTGACCGTCGACCCCGCCGGCGACCTCATCATCCACGCCGCATAAGACCCCCGGCCCTCCACACGACGACGCACGCATCACGGCGTGGTGCTGCCCCCGCCATCCAGTCCGAGCACGTCGCGCGCGTCCGCCGTCAGGGCGCCACCGGCCTCGCCGCGAGCCACCTCCGTCAGGAATCCTCGTTTGCGAGCGCGGGAGACCCGGTTGGTCCAGGTACCGGCGCTGCCGCCGAACCGCTCGGCGAGGGACTTCGAGGGCGAACGGACGCCGGACTCGACGAGCGCCACGTACTCCAGCGCCAGCGTCGCCAGGGCCACGTCACTGCTGCCGAAAGCGCCACCCTGGTCGGCCAGCACCGCCTCGAGTCCAGGCCGCGTGCCCGGACCCTCACCGGCAGCGTCCTTCGTGGCCAGCCGCCGCGCCTCGGCGAGCATCGATCCCAGCGGCAGCTCTCGCACGTCGTTCCCGGTGATGCTCGATCCGTCATCCAGGAGGCGCAGCGTCACCTCCCGCACGTTCCACTGCCGGTGGCTCCCCCGTCGGTGCAACCGAAATCCCACGCCCCAGTCGTCCGCCAGACGCAGCGCGACCAGACGATCCCCCGCGGCGTCCACGCGCACGGCGTGCGGCTCCAGCAGCTCGTCCAGCAGCGTGTCGAGGTCCATCGAGGCTCCCGTGGTGGTAGTCCCGCGACGGTAACACCATCGCGCCGCGGGTGCAGGCGAGTGCCACAGTGGACCCATGACGACACGAGGACTGGTCCTGGGCGGCGGCGGCATCACCGGAATCGCCTGGGAGACCGGTCTGCTGTGGGGACTGGCCAAGGAGGGGGTCGACCTCACCACGGCCGACCGGATCATCGGCACGTCGGCCGGCTCGGTCGTCGGCGCCCAGGTCACCAGCGACATCGGTCTCGAGGAGCTGTTCCGTCGCCAGCTGATGCCCCCCATGGACGACGCGCCGCTCGCCTCGATCGGCGCCGGCGTCGTCGGTCGGTTCGCGATCTCCCTGCTCCGGTCCCGTGGTGACATCACGCGGTTCGGACGCCTGCTCGGGGCCGCATCCGTCAAGGCCGCGGCCCGGGGCAGGACCCCGACCGTGGAGGAGCGCTACGCCCAGGTCGACCAGCGCATCGGCGGCCTCACCTGGCCCGACCACGACCTCGTCGTCACCGCGGTCGACGTCGCCACCGGTGAGCTGGTGGCCTTCGGGCCACGCGGCGAGCACGCCGACGTCCCGCTGGTGGACGCCGTCAACGCCAGCTGCGCGGTGCCGCTGGTGTACCCGCCCATCCCGATCGGCACCAGCACCTACATCGACGGCGGCGCACGATCCGGCTCCAACGCCGACCTGATGGCCGGCATCGACACCGTCGTCGCGATCACCCCCATGGATCGCGGGGTCGGACCCATGCGCAGCGCCTCGCAGCAGCTCGAGGAGCTCGGCGTGAAGCATCTGGTGATCTCGCCCGACGACACGTCGAGGAACGCGATCGGCAAGAACGTGCTGGACCCGGCCGCCCGTCCCCCGTCGGCCAAGGCCGGCTTCGCCCAGGCGGCTGCCGAGATCGACCGCATCCGCGACCTCTGGGGCTAGTCGGTCGCGGGCTGGCTGACCTCGGCCGGCTGGTCCGAGAAGGCGTGCCTCGGCGCAGCCAGCAGCGCCAGGGCGGCGAGGAAGGCGGCACCCGAGCAGACCGCCCAGACCACGAGGTAGCCCGACAACGGGGCTTCGGGAGCGGCCTCGCCGAGCTTGTCGATCGATCCGGTCGACGCCAGGGCGATGGCGAAGATCGATGACGCGATGGCACCGCCGATCACCTTGGTGCCGTTGGTCATGCCGGTCGCGATGCCGGTGCGCTCCGGCGGAGCAGCAGCCGCCGCCGCAGCGGGCAGCGAGGCCACCAGCGCACCGGAACCGATGCCGGCGATCGCCATGTTCAGCAGTGCCTGCCCGGTCGAGTCGTGGAACGGGAGCCACAGCGCGTACCCGATGCCCACCAGCGCGCAGGCCGCCACCAACGTGTTGCGCACGCCGAGCAGCCGGGTGGTGAGCGGCAGGGTGAACGCGCCGATCGCCAGCGTGATGACGTACACGCCGATCAGGGTCGACACGAAGGCCGAGTCCGCCCCGAGCCCGTAACCGCGCACGTCCGGATCGGCCTGGGCGAACGTCGAGAGCGGGATCTGCCCGCCCAGCACCGGGATGCCGAACAGGAACGCGGTCAGCTGGATCGGCCACTGCTTCGGGCCAGCCAGCAGGTCGACGTCGACGATCGGTTCGGGGTGCGCCCGCTCGTACCTCACGAACGGCACCAGCGCCGCGATGCCGAGCACCACCAGGCCCCAGGCGCGGAGGCTGCCCGCGCCGTCGAGGCGGATGAAGACCAGCCCGGCCATCACCAGTCCGAGCGCCAGCGTGATCAGGCCGAGCCCGCCCCAGTCGATGCCACCGGTGGACTCCCCCGGCGCGTCCTCGATGCCCGCCCACACCAGGAAGAACACCGCGCTGACCACGATGGCCGGGCCAGCCAGGATCAGGTTCATGCCCAGGGTGTCGACCAGCAGACCGCTGGTCAGGGCACCGATGATGACCGACAGCTCCAGCGCGCCCACCAGCACGGCCGCACCGCGTCGCGTGAGGAGCGCCTGGCGTCCGGTGTCGCGGGTGCGGCGGTGGATGATCGCGATCTCCAGGGGCAGCCAGATGATCGACGCGCCCTGCAGTGCCCAACCGACGAGGAACGTGCTGAACGACGGAGCCACCACCGTGATCCACGACCCGACCGCCGTGACACCGAGCGCGATCATCAGCACCTTCTTGTGGCCGATCAGGTCGCCGAGCCTGGCCAGCAACGGGATCGCCAACGCCGAGACGATCAGCTGGGCCGCCTCGAACCAGTTGATGTCGCCCTCGGGGATGCTCAGGTGGTCGGCGATCTGCGGATAGATCGGCGTGTAGTAGCCCTGCAGCACGCCGCTCGCCACCTCGACGGCCACCAGGAAGCCGACGATCGCGGCCAGCCCCTGCGCCGGGCTGAGAGGCGGCGTGGTCCGGGACGTGCTGCTCATGCGGGGAGCCTCTCGATCAGTCGGCGGTACCAGCGGACACCGTCGAGGAACGCGTCGACGTGCAGGTGCTCGTCGTAGGAGTGGATGGACTCGCGCTGCGCCTTGGTCATCCGGAACGGCGCGAAGCGGTAGACGCGCTCGCTGATGGCGCAGAAGAACCGCGAGTCGGTGGCGGCCATCATCACGTAGGGCGACGGGACGGCGTCCGGGAACACCTCGGAGATCGTCGCCTCGACCAGCTCGAAGGCGTCGTCCATCGGCGAGATCGGGCTGGGCTCGTTGCGCTCGACGACGTCGATGTGGACCTCGTCGTCGGCCACGACCTTGCGCACGTGCTCGAGCACGTCGGCCACGGTGTCGCCGACCATGATCCGGATGTTCACGCCGGCTGTCGCGGTCGCGGCGATGACGTTGAGCGCCGGCGCACCGGACAGCGTCGTCATCGCGAACGTCGTGCGCGTCATCGCCGCCGACTCGGGTCCGGCGGCGACCAGCGCGCGGGTGACCACCGGCTTCAACCGGTCGGTCTGGGCCAGCAGGGTCCGCAGCGGCTGCTTGGCGTGCGGCGCCATGCGGCGCAGCAGCTCGGCGGTCGGCGAGGGAATGCTCGACGACATCGAGGACCTGTCGATGCGCGTGATGGCCCGGGCGATGCGCGCGGTCGGCCCCATGCGTGCCGGCGTCGAGGCGTGGCCACCCCGTCCCTCGGCCCGCAGCTCCAACGACGTGACGCCCTTCTCGGTCAGCCCGATCACGCCGATCGGAGCCGCCACACCGGGGAACGCCTCGCTGGCCACCGCGCCGCCCTCGTCGAGGACGAACCACGGCGTCACGCCGCGACCACGCAGCTCCTCGACGGCCAGCTGCGCGGCGGTGCCCGAGACCTCCTCGTTGCACCCGAACGACAACCACACGTCCTGTGCCGGGGTGAATCCGTTCTCGAGCAGCGTCTCGACCGACGCACAGATGCCGACCACGCAGCCCTTGTCGTCGAGCGTCCCCCGCCCCCAGATGACACCGTCGACCACGTCGCCGCCGAAGGCCGGGTGCTGCCAGTCGCCCTCGACCGGCACCACGTCGAGGTGGGCCATCAGCACGACCGGCCTGGCGTCGCTCTCCCCCGGCCAGCGGAACAGCAGCCCGTGGGTGTCGACCCGCGTCAGCTCGAGCTGCGCGTGCAGCAGCGGGAACCGGCTCTGCAGCTCCACCAGCAGCGCGTCGAAGGCGGCGGTGTCTACCCGCGACGGATCGCGGTCGCTCACCGTGGGGATGCGCACCAGCGCCTGCAACGCGGCGATGACCTCGGCGTCCTGCATGTCTCGCAGGCTACTGCCGGTGGGGGTCGCAGCCGCCTAGGAGAACTCGGCGAGCCGGTCGAGGATCAGCTGCAGGGCGCGGTCGCCCTGGTCGGTGGCGAAGATGTTCTGCGCATGCGCCGATCCCGGCAGCAGCACGGCGCGGTTGTCGTCACCGTCGCTGAGGTCGGCCAACCGCGGCGACACGTTCGCCACCGCCTCGTCCTCGCTCGCGATGAACAGCTTGGGTTCGGTGCCGAGCCCCTCGACCACCGAGTTCGGCGACAGCAGGATCAGCTGGTCGGGCAGGTTCGGCTGATCGGCCGCGAGTCGAAGGATCGCGTCGGCTCCGGCAGATCCACCCACCAGTGCCACGTCCTCGACCCCGTCGGCTCGCAGACTGGCGACCGCGCGGCCGATCGAGGCTGGAGCGATGTCCTCGACGGCCACCACCGTGAACCCGGCATCGGCGATCGCCGTGGCCTGCTCGGCCCAGCTGGCCGCGTCGAAAGCCGCTCCGTGGGCGAGGACCACGCCACGGTCCCCGTCGCCCCAGCGCACCACCCCGCCGTCCGACACCTCGCCGGACCGGGCGTTCGATCCCGGCCCTCCGCCGCAGGCCGCGAGGGCGGCCATCACGGCGACGACGAGCAGCTGGCGCATGCGACCACGCTACGCACCCGTGGTCAGCCCGCCGGGTGAACGCGTCCGCGATCGTCGATCCGGTGGCCCTCGGCGCGCAGCAGCGGCGCTGCCGCCTCGCGGTGCTGGCGGTACAGGCGTCCATCCACCGGCAGCACCCGCCACCACGGCAGTCCCGGCACCCGTCGCAGCACGTTGGCGACGGCCTGTCCGGCGCCGGGATGTCCTGCCTCCAGGGCGACCTCCGCGTAGGTCAGCAGCTCGCCGGGTTGCAACCGGGCCACCACGTCGACGACGTGCTGCTGGAAGGCGGTCAGCCGCTCCGGGGGTTCGTCACGACCGCCGCCGGGAAGCGGGTGATCGTGCTCGATCACTCAGGACTCACCAGGAACTCCTTGGTCTTCGCGATCGCGAAGCCCCAGCCCTGCTCCAGCTTGGGCTTGCCCGGAATGGCGATCTCCTCCGGATTGGTCACCACGTCCAGGAGCACCGGACCGTCGTGCGCCAGCGCTGCCTCGACGGCACCGTCGACGTCGTGCGGGTCCGTCACCCGGATGCCGTGCATGCCGATCGCGTTCGCCATGGCGGCGAAGTCGGGGTTGTGCAGGACCGTTCCGAACTCGGGCAGCCCCACCTGCTCCATCTCCAGCTTCACCATGCCGAGCCGGCCGTTGTCGAAGACCACGATCTTGACGTTCAGGTCGTGGCTGACCGCGGTGATGAGGTCGCCCATCAGCATGGTCAGGCCACCGTCGCCGCTGAACGAGATGACCTGACGGTCGCGGTCGAGCGCCTGCGCACCCAGAGCCTGCGGCATGGCGTTGGCCATCGACCCCAGGTTGTACGAGCCGATCATCCGGCGGCCACCGCCCATGCGCACGAAGCGCGAGAGCCAGACGGTCGACATTCCCGTGTCGCTGGTGAAGATGGCGTCCGGCGCGGCGTGCCGGTCGATGGTGGCCGCCAGCAGCTCGGGCCGGATCAGCCGGTCGGGGTTGTCGATCTTGCGTCGCAGCTTCCCGCGGATCGTCGAGCCGTAGTCGGGGTCGGTCAGGTGCGACTGCAACGTCCGCCACGCCTCGTAGGCCGTGCGGGCCACCGTCAGGTGCTTGGTGTCGTCCTTGGTCTCCAGCAGCGGCAGCAGGGCATGCAGCGTGAGGGACGCATCGCCCACGAGGGCGTGCTGCACGGGCACCCGGCGGCCGATGTGGGCCCCCCGGCTGTCGATCTGCACCACGGTCTTCCCCGATGGCAGGAAGTTCCGGTACGGGAAGTCGGTGCCCACCATCACCAGCACGTCGCAGGCTGCGAACGCCTCCGCCGTGGCGGGATTGCCCAGCAGTCCGGACTGACCGATCTCGTGGTCGTGCTCGTCGAACAGCTCCTTGGCCTTCAACGTCACCACGATCGGCGCGGCGAGGGTCTCGGCGAGGCGTCCGACCTCGTCGACCGCGCCGGCAGCGCCGATGCCGCCGAGGACGGTCACCCTGCTGGCGTCGTTGAGCACGCTCGCCACCGCACGCACGTCCGCCGCCGCGGCTGCCGCCGGCGGGGATGCCGGGACGAACACCGGTGGCGTCGTGCCGCTCGGGAGGTCGAGTCCACCGATGTCACCGGGGATCGACAGCACGGCGACCCCGCGAGCGGAGATGGCCGCGTTCACGGCCTCCTCGAGCAGGTGCGGCATCTGGTCGACGTTGGTCATGGTGCGGGTCCACTCCGCGACGTCGGCGAACACCGCGTCGTTGTCGACCTCCTGGAAGAAGTCGCTGCCGATGTCCTCGGTGGGCACCTGCCCGACGATCGCGAGCACCGGTGCGTGCGACTTCTTGGCGTCGTAGAGACCGTTGAGCAGGTGCACGGCGCCCGGGCCGACCGTCCCCATGCAGACGGCCAGGTCTCCGGTCAGCTGGGCCTGGGCGCTCGCGGCGAAGGCTCCGGCCTCCTCGTGGCGCACGCCGACCCACTCCACCCGATCCTCGCGTCTGATCGCATCGGTCACCGGATTGAGGGCGTCACCCACGACTCCCCACACGCTTCGGACGCCATGCTCGGCGAGGGACTCAACGATCAGCTCGGCAACAGTGGTCATGTCGTCGAGCCTAGGTCGCACCGTCCAAGGCGCCAGTCGATCACCACGACACCAGCCCCCACTAGATTGCGCAGCATGCTGACGAGGTACCGCGCTGCGTTCTCGGCGCCGGGAGCCGCGCTCTTCTCCTCGACGGCAGCCCTGGCACGACTCCCGCTGTCGATGACGGGACTGGGCATCGTCCTGCTGGTCGCCGCCCGCACCGGGTCCTACGGTCGTGCCGGCACCGTCGCCGCGGTCTACGTGCTGGTCGCCTCGGTGAGCGGGCCGGTGCAGGGCCGGATCGCCGACCGGCTCGGCCAGGCACCCGTCCTGTGGATCGCCGGAGCGCTCCACGCCGTCGGCATCGTCTCGTTCCTGGCGGTGGTGGGTTCGGGATTCCCGCTCTCCCATCTGGCGGTCGCCGTGGCCGGGCTTGGCGCACCCCAGGCCGGCAACATGGTGCGCGCCCGATGGGCCCACGTCCTCGGCGACCGTGAGCGGCTGAACACCGCCTTCGCGATCGAGGCGGTCGTGGACGAGGCGGTGTTCGTCGTCGGCCCGGTGCTCGTGACCTTCCTGACCCTGCAGGTCGCCGAGCTCAGTGGCCTGCTGGTGGCCGGGGGCGTCTCGACCCTCGCGTCGTGGGCGCTGGCCCTGCAGACCGCCAGCGCGCCGCCGCTGCCGGAACGGACCGGACTGCCGGTCGTACCGATCAACCGGGGTCTGCTCGTTCCACTGACACTGGTGGCGGTCGGCCTCGGCGTGCTGTTCGGCGCCACCGAGGTCGTCGTGGTGGCCTTCACCGACGAGGCCGGGCGCCCGAACCTCGCCGGGGCCGTCCTCGCCGTGTGGGCGACCGGCAGCCTGCTGGCCGGCCTGGTCGTCGGGGCCATCCCCACCCGTGAACCCCTGCGCCGCATGCGCTGGGCATTGCTGGGGCTCACCGCGCTGTTCATCCCACTGAGCCTGCTCAACGGCGTCGCGCTGCTCACAGTCGGCATGCTCGCGGCCGGGCTGATGATCTCGCCGAGCGTCATCGCGATGACCCGGTTGGTCGAGATCGGCGTGCCCCCTCGACGCTTCACCGAGGCGCTCGGATGGACCACCACGGGGCTCGCCGCCGGCGTCGCCGGGGGTGCCGCCATCGTCGGACGGGTCGTCGATGCGCACGGGGCCTCTGTCGGGTTCCTCGTGCCGCTCGGCGCCGTGGCCGTCGCGACCCTTCTCGCCTGGACACGCGTGCCCATCACTGCGGCCGTCACCCCGTCGACCGACTACGGTGGGACACACGATGACTGACCAGACACTCGCCGAGCGCAGCATCGATCTCGTCCGTACCTGGATCGACCCGAAGCTGGCCCGAAAGCACCGCCCCACGGCGTCTGCGCGACGCCTCGCCGACCTGCTCAAGGATCCGGCCGGACTCGAATTCACCATCAGCTTCGTCGACCGGGTCGTCCGCCCGGAGGACACCGGCGTGGCGGCCCGCAACCTGCGCCAGCTCGCCTCCAACACTCCGGCGTTCCTGCCGTGGATCCAGCGCTTCCTGCTCAAGCTCGGCGCCCTCGTCTCGTTCGTCGCCCCGCGCCTCGTCGTCACGACCGCGCGCAGCACCCTGCGCCGCATGGTCGGCCACCTCGTCATCGACGCACGTCCCAAGCCGCTCGGCAAGGCCATCTCCAGGCTCCGCCGCGGCGGCGACCGCCTCAACCTGAACCTGCTCGGCGAGGCCGTGCTCGGCGACGCCGAGGCCGCCCGCCGCCGCGACGCCACGTTGCGCCTGCTCGAGCGTCCCGACGTCGACTACGTCTCGGTCAAGGTCTCCTCGGTCGCCAGCCAGCTGTCGATGTGGGCCTTCGACGAGTCCGTCGCCCGCGTCGTCGAGCAGCTGGTGCCGTTGTACGAGAAGGCCGCCGAGGACAACACCTTCATCAACCTCGACATGGAGGAGTACAAGGACCTCGACCTCACGATCGCGGTCTTCACCACCTGCCTCGAGCGCTTCCCCGACCTCGAGGCCGGCATCGTGCTGCAGGCCTACCTGCCGGACGCCCTCGGCGCCATGAAGCAGCTGCAGGCCTGGGCCGCCAAGCGCCGCGCGTCCGGCGGCGCGCCGGTGAAGGTGCGCGTCGTCAAGGGCGCCAACCTCGCGATGGAACGCGTCGACGCCACCCTCCACGGCTGGCCGCTCGCCACCTGGGGCAGCAAGGTCGAGACCGACGCCGGGTACAAGCGCGTCCTCGACTGGGCCCTCACCCCCGAGCACGTCGACGCCATCAGGATCGGCGTCGCCGGACAGAACCTGTTCGACATCGCGTACGCCTGGCTGCTCGCAGGCGATCGCGGTGTGCGCGAGTCGGTCACCTTCGAGGTGCTGCTCGGCATGGACTCCGGACCGATCGACGCGGTGCGCGACACCATCAGGGACGACTCCTCCACCGGCCTCCTCCTCTACACACCCGTCGTCGATCCGTCCGAGTTCGACGTCGCCATCGCCTACCTCGTCCGACGGCTCGAGGAGAACGCGTCGTCGGACAACTTCATGTCGGCGGCGTTCGAGATCGGCAGTCGGTCGGACCTGATGGACCGGGAGGTGGGCCGGTTCCTGGAGTCGATCGACCTGATGGAGAAGCGCGCCCCCGAGTCACACCGGGTGCAGGACCGCACGGCCGTCGTCGCCGAGGTCGTGCGCCACACCGAACCCACCTTCACCAACACCCCGGACACCGATCCGTCCATCGAGGTCAACCGCACCTGGGCCCGCCGCGCCCTGTCCCGGGTCGACTACACGCAGATCGGCACCGAGACCGTCCGCGAGGGCCTGATCCGCGGCCCGGCCAGCCTCGAGACCGTCATCCAGGACTCCCGCAGCGCCGCCCGCGCCTGGCAGGAGCGCGGCGCCGACGTGCGCGCCTGGATCCTGCACCAGGCGGGCCGTGCGCTGGAGATCCGCCGCGGCGACCTGATCACGATCATGGCCGCCGAGGCCGGCAAGACCGTGGCGGAGGGCGACGTCGAGGTCAGCGAGGCCATCGACTTCGCGCACTACTACGCCGAGTCCGGCCGCCGCCTCGAAGCGGTCGACGGTGCCGCCATGACCCCGGCCGAGCTCACCGTGGTCATCCCGCCGTGGAACTTCCCGGTCGCGATCCCCGCCGGCATGGTGCTGGCCGGGCTCGCCGCCGGCAGCGGCGTCATCATCAAGGCCGCCCCGCAGACCCGTCGCTGCGCCGCGGTGATGGTCGAGGCCCTGTGGCAGGCCGGGGTCCCCCGCGACCTCCTGCGCTACGCCACCCTCGACGAGGGTCCGCTCAGCAAGGCCATGGTTGCGCACTCCGACGTGGACCGTGTGCTGCTCACCGGCGGCTGGGACACCGCCGCGCTGTTCCGCTCCTGGAAGCCCGACCTCCCGCTGCTGGCCGAGACCAGCGGCAAGAACGCGTTGGTCATCACCCCCAGTGCCGATCTCGACCACGCGGTCTCCGACCTGGTCAAGAGCGCCTTCGGGCACGCCGGCCAGAAGTGCTCGGCCGCCAGCCTCGGCATCCTGGTCGGTTCCGTCGGCACGTCCGAACGCTTCCGGCGCCAGCTGGTCGACGCGGTGCGCTCGCTCGCAGTGGGCCATCCGATCGACCCCGAGGTGTCGATGGGACCGATCATCGAGCCGCCGAGCGGCAAGCTGCTGTCGGGCCTGACCACGCTCGACCCGGGCGAGTCGTGGCTCCTGGAGCCGCAGCAGATCGGCGACGACCCCCGCCTGTGGACCCCCGGCATCCGCGACGGCGTCCGCCCCGGCAGCGAGTTCCACCGCACCGAGTACTTCGGGCCGGTGCTCGGGCTGATGCACGCCGACTCGCTCGACCAGGCGCTGCAGTGGCAGAACGCCACCGACTACGGCCTCACGGCGGGCCTGCACTCGCTCGACCCCGACGAGGTCAACCAGTGGATCGACACCGTCGAGGCCGGCAACCTGTACGTCAACCGCGGCATCACCGGGGCGATCGTCCAGCGCCAGCCGTTCGGCGGCTGGAAGCGGTCTTCGGTCGGCACCAGCTGCAAGGCCGGCGGACCGAACTTCCTCATGCACCTGGGCACCTGGCACCCGCGTCCGCTGCGTCGCGGGGCCGATCGCAGCATCCTCAGTCCCGAGATCGTCGCGCTGCTCGACGCCGCCGAAACTCACCTGGGCCGAGAGGTCCACGCCGACCTCGTCGCGGCGGCCACCTCCGACGAGATCGCCTGGCGCCGTGAGTTCGGCATCTGCAAGGACGTCAGCGGTCTGGGCGTCGAGCGCAACGTGTTCCGCTACCGCCCGACCGAGGTGTCGATCCGCGCCGATCACGCCGACCTCGCCGACGTCGTTCGTGTGCTGCTGGCCGCCACCCGTTCGGGCGCCGCTGTCGAGATCAGCACGACGTCCGCGCTCCCCGCGGGACTGGTCCCGCCGTCGCTCGCCGCACCCGAGAAGGTCCTGGTCGAGTCCGGTGAGACCTGGCTGGCCCGCATCGCCCAGCAGCGGCCCGGTCGGATCCGTCTGATCGGGACCACGGCCAAGGCGGCGGCGCAGGCGGTCAACGGTGATCCGGACGTCGCCATCCACTCCGGCGCCGTGACCCTCGCAGGTCGACTCGAGCTGCTGCCGTTCCTGCTCGAGCAGTCCGTCACCATCACGACCCACCGGTTCGGCAACCACGACCCCTCGTTCGACCGGGTCCTGCCCCGCTAGCCGACACCGCGCCTACAACACGACTCGCCGAATCGGCGCGTCACCGAGAATCACGGCGTGTCGTGCCTACGATGGTCGACAGAAGGTCGCCCGTGACACCGATGGGTGACGTGGTTCCGGGAGGCAGGCAGATGCGCGAGCTCGGCTTCGACGGCGTGAGCGAGGACCAGCAGTCCATCCTCGTGCGCGATCCGGCGACCGGCGAGCAGTTCCGCGTGCCGCTCTCCGACGAGGCAGCCCAGCTCGTCGCCGGTGCCGTCAGCACCCCGCCATCCCCCGCCACCGGTTCGGAGCCAGCCATGGAGCCCACCACACCGCTCAGCCCGCGCGACATCCAGACCCGCATCCGCCGCGGTGAGTCGGCGCAGCAGGTCGCCGACGCGTCGGGCATGGCGCTGGCCCAGGTCGACAACTTCGCCGGACCGGTGCTCGCCGAGCGCGAGTACATGCACCAGCAGGCCCGCAAGACCTCGTTGCGTCGCAAGCACGTCACCGGAGCCGGCGTCTCGCTCGGCGCGCTGGTCGATGCCGCGATCATCGACACCGGAGGACAGCCGGAGTCGGCTGCGTGGGACGCCTGGCGTCGCGAGGACGGACGGTGGACCGTCCTGGTCACGCCGTCGGACTCCGAGCAGACCGCCAGCTTCATCTACGACACCCGCGGCCGCTACGTCGTCCCGGCCGACGAGGCCGCCCACGAGCTGGTGGGCGACGTGTCGCTCCCCGACACCCCGGACATGGCGATCGCCGACGCCGTTCGCTCTCCGGCGACCGTCCGGACGGCCGCCGAGATCTCCGCCGAGCAGGGCGCACTGGAGTACGGCGACGCCCAGGAGACCTTGGAGTACGTCGCCGAGCAGGACGTGCTCGACGACCTGCCGCCGGACATCGCAGCCGCCGAGGCTCTGCTGGAGGCTGCCGCCGAGGCCGGTGTGAGCAGCAGCGTGTCCTCCCTCAAGGCCGCCCGCGACCGGCGAGCCCAGGAGGCGCTGGCCCGCTCCGAGGCCCAGGCCGAGGCAGAGTCCGAGGCTCAGCACGACGTCGACCACCTGGAGGACTCGATCGAGTCCGACGTGGCCGTTCCCGACACCGCCGGCCCCCGCAAGAAGCGCGGCGAGCGTCGCCGCGTCCCCAGCTGGGACGAGATCATGTTCGGCGGAAAGGACGACTGACCGCCAGGTCATCTGAACGCCTCGAGCGAGCCCGCCACCTCACCACGCCTCGGTCGCTTCGCTCCCTCACGTTCCTCGCAGAGCTCGTCACTGGCGAGCAGGCTGTTCGCCAGGGAGCGCAGCGACCGTGAGGGCGAAGCCCGAGGCGAACCACACCTCCAGGGCTCCACCAAGCACTCGACCTCACCCCACAGCCCGTTCGCCAAGGAGGCCGCCCGCGGCCGACTGTGAGCGCAGCGAGGCGAACCACACCTCCAAGCTCAAGCGAGCACTCGACCTCACCACGCCTCGGTCGCTTCGCTCCCGGGCCCTAGCGAGCTCGCGAGCGTGAGGCGCGCCAGCGCCGAAGGGCACGTTCCTCGCAGAGCTCGTCACTGGCGAGCAGTCCGTTCGCCAGGGAGCGCAGCGACCGTGAGGGCGAAGCCCGAGGCGAACCACACCTCCAGGCTCGAGCAGGCCGTTCGCCGGGCGTCAGTCGAAGGGCAGGACGTCGGGCGAGAGGGCCGCGGCCTGGGCGCTGTGGGCGGTCATGCGGCGGCGGTGGTGGCGCCGGCACAGCACCTCGTAGCCGACGGTCGGCTGCGGACGACCGGCGTCCTCGACGTCGCCGACCACGATGACCTCGCCCTCGGTGACCATCACCCCGTCCTCGGTGCGCGCGTTGTGGGTGGCACGCTCGCCGCACCAGCACAGGGCCTCGACCTGCAGGGTGTGCACGCGGTCGGCGAGCTCGGTCAGCCGTGACGACCCCGGGAACAGGCGGGTGCGGAAGTCGGTCAGGATGCCGAACGCGAAGACGTCGATGTCGAGCTCGTCGACGACCTTCGCCAGCTGGTCGATCTGGTCGGCGGTGTAGAACTGGGCCTCGTCGCAGACGAAGTAGTCGATGCGGCCGCCCTGCGTCAGCTCGTCGACGGTGTACTGCCAGAAGTGGAACCGGTCGTCGACCTCGATGGCCGCCACCTCCAGGCCGAGCCGGCTGGACAACCGGGCCTCCCCCGCACGATCGTGCGACGTGAAGACGCGCCCGACCCTGCCTCGCGCTCGGTGGTTGTGGTCCATCTGCAGCGCCAGGGTGCTCTTGCCGCAGTCCATCGTGCCGGAGTAGAAGTTCAGGTCAGCCATGTCGATCAGCCCGCAATCGCCACGGGGATGCGCAGCTCCGCCTCCGTGATCGACCCGTGGAAGCCGGTCATCTTCATCTCGATCGCGAACTGCTCCGACGAGAAGACGGCGAAGTCGTCGAGTGCTGCCACCAGCACGTCACCGACTCGACCACGAACCTCGGGCCGCAGGGGTCCGAACCACTCGTCGGACTCCTCGCGCGTGCGGACCTCGACCAGCGACCCGAACCGGGCCCGCCAGCGCTCGGCGACCTCGTCGGCTGCCCCGGCGCGGGTGTAGAGGTGTCGGAACCGCGCCTCACCGGCGAGCAGGGTGACGTCGTCGAGCAGGTCCGGCTCGGTGTCGACGTCGAATCGTCCGTCGGCCGGCAGGTCGATCATCCCGTGATCTGCGGTCACCACGAGCACACAGTCCTCGGGAAGCTCACGGCGCAGCTCGGCCAGCTCGTCGTCGATGCGGGTGAGCATCTCGCGCCACTGGGGCGAGGAGCAGCCCTTGGCGTGGCCGGTGAAGTCCAGGCGCGACTCGTAGGCGTAGGTCATGGACCGCGCGGCCGACTCGGTGACGTCGAGCACCACGTCGAGCCGCTCGTGGGTGGACTCGACCCCGTGGAAGGGAACGCCGCGCTGGCTGCACAGCGTCAGGCCGGTGTTGGCGAACTTCGCCTGGTTGACCGAGCTGGCGGCGACGCCAGCGTCGAGCATGTGTTGCAGGACGGTGGGAATCGGCTGCCAGACCTCCGGGTCGATCGGCTGGTCCCACTTCAGGGAGTTCAATCGCGCCCCGGTCTCGGGCACCCGGCAGGTGTAGCCGACGACACCGTGCTGGCCCGGCCGCGCTCCGGTTCCGAGCGACGTGAGACTGGTCGCCGTGGTGGAGGGAACCCCGCAGACCACGTCGTCGATCTGCGTCGCGCCGGACAGGAACGGAGCCAGCTCGGCGTGATCGAGCAACAGGTCGAGCCCGAGGCCGTCGACCAGGCACACCACGTAGCGCGGCGCCTCGGGCAGGCCCATCGTGTTCTCGAAGCCCTCGACGCCCAGCGCGGACGCGACGGACGGCAGGAGGGTGTCGATCGTGGCGCGACCGGCAATTCCTTGGCGCGGTGGCAGCGCCGTCACAGGCGCCCGGCCGATGCTCCGTCGCTGGTGGCGGCCGAGAGGGTGCGGGCGAACGCCAGCAGCCGTTCGACCGCCGCTCCCCCGTCGGCGGTGGCGCTGATGCGCAGCGAGAAGTCGTCGCCGGAGACCGAGCCGGTGTACCCGTGGTCGGCCTCGCAGTCCGGATCGGAGCACTGCGCCGGCTCCAGCTCGACGCGCGACACCGCGCCCCAGCTGACGGTCAGCACGGCCTCCTCCAGGCGCGAAGGGGACGCGGACACCATGCGGGTGACGACGACCGAGCGCACCGACGAGATGGCGACGGCCTCGGAGGTGGTGGAGGTGTACGGCTTCGGCAGCAGGTCGTCGCCCGGGTGCTCGTCGGTGTGCACGAGCACCACGCGCGACGGAGTGAGCACCATGACGGTCATGTGGCGGCGGATCTCGTCGCGGTCGAAGGTGGGTTCGTGGTGCAGGACGAAGCCGCGCACGGCCTCACCGGCCAGGGCGTCGGACAGGCCCTGGGCCACGATCTCCGGGTAGTAGCCGCTGTGGGAGATCTCCGCGAACACCTCGTCGCGCTGGTCCGAACTCATGACGGCAGCGTATCGCCCAACGAGGCCGGACGGCTCAGCCGCCGCACGTACCACTCGCCGCGGCGGTCGGTGGACGGGACGACCTTGGCGCGTGCGCTCAGCGCCGTGAGTCCGCCGGGGTGCACCGACACCGGCTCGAGGTCGAGCTCGACGATCTCGGGGAGGTCGTCCTTCATGGCTGCGAGCCGCACGATGACGTCCTGCACGGCTGCGACGTCGACCGGGTCGGAGCCCCGGTAGCCGAACAGCAGCGGCGCGGACTTCAGGTTGGCCACCATGTCGGCCGCGTCGGAGTCGGTCAGCGGCGGGATGCCGTAGGCACGGTCGCCCAGCAGGTCGCTGGGAGCACCCGCGAGGCCGAAGGAGACCAGCGGACCGAACAACGGGTCCTCCATCACGCCGAACGAGACCTGCACGCCGTCGGGGGCCGCCGGCTGCACGAAGAACTTGGTGTCCTTGCGCATGCCGGTCCAGCTGGTGAGCGTGTCCCACGCACGCCCCATGTCCTGGGGGCTCTTGATGTCGCGCCACACGTGCGCGAGGTCGGGCCGTTGGCGCAGGTGCTCGCTGCCGGCCTTGAGCACCACGTCCCAGCCGAGCCGCTCGCCGGCAGCGATGGCTTCGTCGCGGTCGTGCACGTTGATCCAGGTGAGCAGGTCGATGCCGTAGCAGGCGAGCAGGTCGTGCACCTGGTCGGTGGACAGGACGGCGCCCCGTGGCGCCTCGGCCAGGGCCGCCACCACCAGTGCTCGTGCGTCTCCGCTGCGGTGCTCGGTGCCGTGGTGGAAGTCGCCGTGGTCGCGGGCCCGCCACTGCGCGTAGGTGACCACCCGGGCCAGGGCGCGCACGGCCGACTCCGGCGCCGAGTACGAGGGCACCGAGCCGCGGCCCGCGGACCCTCCCGCCACGTCGGGCACGCGCAGCATGACCGGCACGCCCTCGCTGCCCAGGAAGGTCGACACGATCGGCTTGTCGGACTGCTCGCCGATCGCTGCGAGCACGTTGGCGACCTCTTCACCGCTGGTGTTGATCGGCGGGATGTAGATGGCCACCAATGAGTCGGTGTCGTCGTCGGCGAGGGACGCCTCGATGGCCAGCTCGAAGTCGTCGGCGTTCGCGTCGGCGCCGAGCGCGACGCGCTCGTTGACCACGAGCCCCGTGGAGGTGGCGGCGTCCGCGACGATCAGCGAGACCGCGTCGGAGTTGCCCACGATGGAGACCCGATTGCCGCGCGGCAGTGGCTGGTGGGCCAGCAGCTGGGCGACGTCGAACATCTCGTCGAGCGTGTTGACCTGGATGACACCGGCCTGGCTGAACATCGCGTCGACGGCAGCCTGGGGCGCCGAGCTGCGCGTGACCGTGTGCCCCATGGGGACGCCCTGGGTGGATCCGCCGGACTTGACGGCCACGATGGGCTTGGTGCGCGACACCCGGCGGGCGATGCGGGAGAACTTGCGCGGGTTGCCGATCGACTCCAGGTACAGCAGCACGACCTCGGTCGAGTCGTCCTCCTGCCAGAACTGCAGCAGGTCGTTGCCCGACACGTCGGCGCGGTTGCCGGCCGACACGAACGTCGACAGGCCCAGGCCGCGGCGCGAGACGGTCTCGAGGATCGCGGTGCCGAGGGCTCCGGACTGGCAGAAGAACCCGACGCGGCCCTGCGGCGGCATGCCCGGCGACAGCGACGCATTGAGCTGCAGGTCGGGGTCGGTGTTGATGATGCCCAGGCAGTTGGGGCCGATCAGGCGCAGCCCGTAGCTGCGGCTCAGCCCGAGCAGCGTGCGCTGGCGCTTGCGCCCCTCCTCGCCCGCCTCGGCGAAGCCGGCCGAGATGACCACCAGGCCGTGCACGCCCTTGGCGGCGCAGTCGAGGACGACGTCGTTGACCGACTCGGCCGGCACCGCGACGATCGCGAGGTCGACATCGCCCGGGATGTCCTGCACGGTCCGGTAGGCGGTGAGCCCCGAGACCGCCTCGGCCGCGGAGTTCACGGCGTAGACCGTGCCGGAGAAGTCGCCCAGCACCAGGTTGCGGACCATGGCCTGACCGATGGAGTCCTGGCGACGGCTCGCGCCCACGACGGCGATCGTGCGGGCCGAGAAGATGCGCTCGATGGAGGCCGCCTCGGCGCGCTGCTCGCGGGCCCGCATGACGCCGATCGCGGTGTCGGTGGGGTCGAGGTCGAAGGTGAGCCGCTGCACGCCGTCGTCGAGGGTGCCGTCGACGGTGTAGCCCATCTCGCGGAAGATCTGCTGCATCCGACGGTTGGCCGGCAGGACCTCGGCGACGAAGCTGCTGATCCCGCGCTCGCGACCTGCCTGGGCGAGGTGCTCGAGCAGCAGCTGCCCGACACCGCGGCCCTGGTGGGCGTCCTCGACGAGGAACGCGACCTCGGCCTCGGATCCGCCGGTGGCGTCGTAGCGGCCGACGCCGATGATCTCGCCGTGCAGCGTGACCACGAACGCCACCCGCCGGTCGTGGTCGACCGTCGTGAACCGGGCCACGTCCTTGGCCGACAGGGTCGGATAGGGAGCGAAGAACCGGAAGTACTTCGACTCGTCGGACACGCGCGAGTAGAACTCGACGAAGTGGGGCGCGTCGTCGGGCCGGACGGGCCTGAGCTGGGCGACCCGACCGTCCTTGAGCAGGACGTCGGCCTCCCATCGCTGCACGTCAGCGGGCTCGTCGGTCACCCCCACAACCTATCGCGGCAACCCATCCCCGCGGCGTGGCGACACCGACCGTGAGGTCGTGCCCCGGACAATGGAGGAATGGCACGTACCACCCAGCCGCCCACGGACGACTTCGACGAGCACATCATCGACACCAACATCGCGGTCGAGATGCGCACCAGCTTCCTCGAGTACGGCTACTCGGTCATCTACTCGCGCGCTCTGCCCGACGCCCGCGACGGCCTGAAACCAGTGCAACGGCGGTTGCTCTACACGATGGACGACATGGGGCTGCGCCACGACCGCGGCCACGTCAAGAGCGCGCGTCCCGTCGGTGAGGTCATGGGCCGCTTCCACCCGCACGGCGACAGCTCGATCTACGAGGCGCTCGTGCGGCTCGCCCAGCCGTGGTCGCTGCGCCTGCCCCTGGCCGACGGCCACGGCAACTTCGGCTCGCAGGACGACCCGCCCGCCGCCATGCGCTACACCGAGATCCGCATGGACGAGGCCGCCGAGGCGATGACGGCCTCGATCGACGAGGACACCGTCGACTTCAAGGCCAACTACGACGGCCGTGAGACCGAGCCGACCGTCCTGCCGGCCGCCATCCCCAACCTGCTGGTCAACGGCACCACCGGCATCGCGGTCGGCATGGCCACCAACATCCCGCCGCACAACCTCATCGAGGTCGTGCAGGCCCTGCGCCACCTGCTGGCCCACCCCGACGCCGACCTCGACGACCTGATGCGTTTCGTCCCGGGCCCTGACCTGCCCACCGGCGGCAAGATCGTCGGCCTCGACGGCATCCGCGAGGGCTATGCCACCGGCAACGGGCCGTTCCGGATGCGCGCCACCGCACGCATCGAGAACGTCACGCCCCGCCGCAAGGGCATCACGGTCACCGAGCTGCCCTACAACGTCGGCCCCGAGAAGATCATCGAGGCGATCAAGAAGCTCGTCGAGGCCAAGAAGCTGCAGGGCATCAGCGACGTCAAGAACCTCACCGATCGTCACAAGGGCCTGCACCTGGTCATCGAGATCAAGAACGGCTTCGTGCCCGAGGCGATCCTCGAGCAGCTGTACAAGGCCACCCCGTTGGAGACGTCGTTCGGCATCAACGCCGTCGCGCTCGTCGACGGCCAGCCCCGCACGCTGGGGCTCAAGGACCTGTTGGAGGTGTTCCTCGCCCACCGCATCGACGTCGTGCGCCGACGCTCGGTGTTCCGTCGCGCCAAGGCGGCCGACCGGCTGCACCTGCTGGAGGGTCTGCTGCTCGCGCTGGTCGACATCGACGAGGTCATCGCCGTCATCCGCTCGTCCGACAACCGTGCCGAGGCCAAGGAGCGGCTCAGCGCCGTGTTCGACCTCACCGAGCCGCAGGCCGAGTACATCCTGCAGCTGACGCTGGGTCGCCTGACCCGCACCGATCGCGTCGAGATCGAGAAGGAGATCGAGCAGCTGCGCGCCACGCTGGAGCGCCTCGACGAGATCCTCGCCGACGAGACCGTGCTCCGCGGCGTGGTGGGCGACGAGCTGACCGAGATCGCGCAGAAGTTCGGCACCCCGCGGCGCACCGTGCTGCTGGAGTCGGCCGGGCAGACCGTCACGGCCGCCACCGCCGTCGAGGTCGCCGACGACCCGTGCTGGGCGCTGCTGTCCGCCACGGGTCTGCTCGCCCGCACCAGCGACGACTCGCCGCTGGGCGAGGTCGGTGGCCGGGTCAAGCACGACACGATCGTGTCGGCCGTGCGCACCACGGCCCGCGGCGAGGTCGGCCTGGTCACCTCCGCGGGCACGGTGCGGCGCCTGCAGGTGCTGGATCTGCCGGGGCTGCCCGGCACGGCGCAGTCGCCCAACCTGCAGGGCGGTGTGCCGCTCAGCGAGATCCTCGACCTCGGGCGCGAGCGGGCACTGGGCCTGATGTCCCTGGCCGACGACGGCCCCGGCATCGCGCTCGGCACCCGGCAGGGGGTGGTCAAGCGGGTCAAGCCCGACCACCTGCGCGGCGACGAGTGGGACATCATCTCCCTGGCCGACGGCGACGAGGTGGTCGGCATGGCGGCGTTGCAGTCCGGCACCGAGCAGCTGGCGTTCATCACCTCGGACGCCCAGCTGCTGCACTTCTCCGCCGAGGGCGTGCGCCCGCAGGGCCGAGGCGGCGGCGGTGTCGCCGGGATCAAGCTCGGCCCCGACGCCCACGTGGTGGCCTTCGGCGCGGTCAGCGACGTCGACACCGCTTCGATCGTCACCATCGCCGGATCCGGCGATGCCCTGCCCGGCACCCAGACCGGCGCGGTCAAGGTCAGCCCGCTCGCCATCTACCCGGCCAAGGGACGCGCCACCGGCGGCGTGCGGTGCCAACGCCTGCTCAAGGGCGACAGCGGCCTGATCCTGGCCTGGGTCGGCGACGGGTCTCCGATGGCCTGCGCCACCAGCGGTTCCCCGGTCGACCTGCCGGCCCCGGACGACCGTCGCGACGGGTCGGGAGTTCCGGCCGCGCAGCCCATCCTGGCCGTTTCCGGGCCGCCTGCTGGACCGCCCACCGGGACCACCGACGTGCAAGACTGATTCCGTGCGTCCCTCCCCGCGTCACCTGCTGCCACTCGTCCTGGTCGTCGTCTCGCTCCTCGCTGCCGCGTGCACCGGTGGCTCGAGTGGAGGGGCCGACCAGTCGGCCCTCGCCGCGCGCCTCACGACCGCCCAGAAGGCGATCACCGACGCCGCCGGCCTCGACATCTCGTTGAAGACCACCGAGCTGCCGTCGGGCGTCACGGGTCTGCTGTCGGCGTCGGGTCGCGGCTACCAGGGCGCCACCGTCGCCGACGCCGCCTTCACCGGCGACGTCGTGGTGGTCACCGGGGGCAGCAGCCTCAAGGCCGAGGTGGTCGCCACCGGCGGCAAGGTCTACGCGAAGACCGCTCTGACCGGCAACACCTTCCTGGCCATCGACCCAGCCACGCTCAAGGCACCCGACCCGGCCTCGTTGCTCGGCGCCAAGGGTGACGGCCTGCCGATCATCCTGGCCAAGACCGACGACCTCGCCGAGAAGGGCAAGTCCCGCGACGGCAAGGCCGTGCTCACCACCATCGCCGGCACGATCCCCGGCGACGTGATCAAGGCGTTCCTGCCCACCGCCGACGCTGCCGGTGACTTCAAGGTCGAGTACCGGCTCACCGACGACGACCAGCTGACCGACGCCACCATCACCGGCCCGTTCTACCCCGGCGGCGCCGACGTCACCTACACCGTCGTGCTGACCCCGACCGACGACGACTCCCCCATCACCCAGCCCTAGCCGCACGACGAGACACCGTGCAGCTCCACCGTCCCGCTGGCGAGGTCGTCACGCCTGCTGCTCGGGCTCGCCGCCGTCGCGATCGCGTTCGCCGCCGCCGACACCTACGTGGTCGTGCTGGCGCTGCCGGACATGATGAGCGCAGCCGGTCTGGGCGTGGACGAGCTGCAGCGGGCGGCGCCCATCGTGTCCGGGTTCCTGCTCGGCTACGTCGGCATCCTGCCGCTGATCGGGCGCATCTCGGACCTGCGGGGCCGGGTTCCGGTGCTCCTGGGCTCACTCGTGGTGTTCGCCGTCGGATCGTTGATCACCGCGGCCGCCTACGACCTCGACACGGTGGTGATCGGCCGGCTGATCCAGGGCATCGGTGGCGGCGGACTGATCCCTCCCACGCTGGCCCTCGTCGCGGACCTGTGGCCACCGCAGAAGCGCGGTCTGCCCCTCGGCATCGTCGGGGCCGTCCAGGAGCTCGGCAGCGTCCTCGGTCCCCTCTACGGAGCCGTCGTGCTCGCGTTCGGCACCTGGCGCGACATCTTCTGGCTGAACTGCGCCGTCGGCCTGGTGCTGGCCGCCGCGATGCTCCGCCCGCGCGCCGTCGAGACACCGCCGGCACCCGGGCAGCCCCGGTTCGACTGGGTGGGCGCCCTGCTGGGCTCGATGGCGCTGCTGGGCCTGTCCCTGGTGATGCTGTCACCCCGACGTCTGGTCGAGGGGGTCAACACCGGCCTGGCCTTCATCCCCGTCAGCGGCGACTCACGGTGGCTGACGCCGATCGCGCTCACCACCTTCGCCGTGATCGTCCTGTTCGTGCTCTGGGAGGCGTTCGCGCCCCGTCCACTGCTGGGGTGGCGCGGATGGGGCGAGATCGCCCGCGAGACCGACCTGCTCGGTGCGGCATTCCTCACCGTGGCGCTCGGCGCCGTCATCATCACCTTCGCGTCGGCCGAGCCGGAGAAGGCGGCCATCTCACCGTCAGCCCCCTACCTGCTGCCGCTCGCGGCCGTGGCGCTCGCCGGCTTCGCGTGGCGCCAGCGGATCGCCCGCGTTCCCCTGATCCCTCGCGGCGCGCTGGCGGCCCGCCCGGCCTGGGGTGCATTGGTCGTCTCGTTCTTCCTGGGCGCCTCCCTGATCGCGGCCCTCGTCGACATCCCGTTCTTCGCACGGCTCACCGTCTACCGCGACTCCCAGCTCGACGCGGCCCTGGTGCTGGTGCGCTTCCTGATCGCCCTGCCGATCGGCGCGGTCATCGGCGGCTACCTGCTGCGACGCGTGCCCGCCGGCCCGCTGACCGCGGCAGCCATGGTGATGAGCGCGATCTCCTTCTGGCACATGTCCACCTGGGACGCCACCTCGCTGAGCAGTGGCTGGGAGACGATCTCGCTGATCGCCGCCGGCCTCGGGTTCGGCCTGGCCATCGCGCCGGTCAACGCGGTGCTGCTGGAGCACACGGCCGACGCCGTCCACGGAGTGGCGTCCGCCCTGCTCATCGTCGCGCGCATGGTCGGCATGTTGCTGGGCATCTCGGCCCTGACGACGATCGGCCTGCGGGCGTTCTACGCCGCGTCGGCCGACATCCCACCCGCCCAGGAGCTGTGCAACGGTCAGGCCGCCCTGTGCCAGGCGTACCGAGACGCCGTGCGCGACGCCGGCATCACCCAGCTGCACGCGGTGTTCCTCGGCGCTGCGGTCTGCGCCGTCGTGGCCGCCGTGCTCGCGCTGGTGCTGCTGCGGTCGAGGCAACCTGTGCAGCAGCGCCGGACCGGCCTCGATACCCTGATCCCGTGAGCGACTTCGACGATCTCCTGGACGCCAACCGCACCTTTGCCGATGACTTCGACCTCGCCGGGTTCGACGGCGTCGCCAAGGCCGGCGTGGCCATGGTCACCTGCATGGACTCGCGCATCGACCCGCTGCGCATGATCGGGCTGCAGCCCGGCGACGCCAAGATCCTGCGCAACCCGGGTGGCCGGGCCACCGACCAGGTGCTGGTCGCGCTGGTGCTCGGCGCCACCTTGCTGCAGGTCAAGCGGGTCATGGTGGTCGAGCACACCCGCTGCGCCATGGCCTCGCAGCCCGAGAACGTGCTGCACGAGCGGATCGGCGAGTTCACCGGCTCCGACGCCACGTGGATGACCCTCGGTGCCATCACCGACCAGGAGAACACCATCCGCGCCGACGTGCACCGGATCACCAGCCACCCGCTGATCGGCTCCGACATCGCCGTCGGCGGCTTCCTGTACGACGTCGACACCGGCCTGCTGTCACAGGTCGTCTGACCGCGCCCCCACCCGCTGGCGTCTGGCAGGCTGGGGCCATGACCTCGAACCTGCAGGGAAAGACCGTCCTCGTCACCGGCGCCAGCGACGGCATCGGCGCCGAGGTGGCCCGCCACACCGCGGCGCAGGGGGCCCGCGTGCTCGTCACCGGTCGATCCTCCGACAAGCTGCGTGGCGTCGCCGAACCGATCGGTGCCGAGTCGTTCGTGGCCGACTTCGCGGATCTGGCCGACGTGCGTCGCCTCGGGGCCGACGTCGCTGCGGCCACCGACCGGATCGACGTGCTGGTCAACAACGCCGGCGGCACCTTCGCTCCGGACCGGGTGACCGCGGACGGCCACGAGCCGAACTTCCAGGTCAACCACCTGGCCCCGTTCCTGCTCACGCACCTGCTGCGCGAGCGGCTGGTCGCCGCCGACGGCGCGCTCGTCCTCAACACGTCCAGCATCGGCAACCTGGTCGGGTCGGTGGACCTGGACGACCTGGACTGGCAGCGCCGTCGCGCCCTCGAGCTGCGCTGCTACGGCACCGGCAAGCTGATGAACATCCTGTTCACCCGCGCTCTCGGCCGACGGTGGGGCTCTGACGGCGTCGTGTCGACGGCCGTGCACCCCGGACCGGTCGGCAGCTCGTTCGGCCGTGACTCGTTCCTGGTGGGACTCGCGTACCGCACACCGCTCAAGCGGTTCGCCACGATCAGCGTGGCCGACGGCGCCGCACCGCTGATCGCCCTGGTCGAGCGCGGCCCGGACCCGCAGATCGACGGCGTGTACTTCAGCCGCTTCACGCCCAACGGCAAGGAGAACAAGCAGGCCCACGACGACCGCCTGATCGACGGCCTGTGGGAGCGCTCGGCCGACCTGGTCGGCGTTCCCGCCTGACCCATCACGGTTGCCGGCCGCGAGGCACCAGCAGCCTGGCCACCCACCCGGTCGCCAGCCGCGAGGCACCAGCAGCCTGGCCACCCACCCGGTCGCCAGCCGCGAGGCACCAGGAGCCTGGCCACCAACCCGGTCGCCAGCCGCGAGGCACGAGCGGCCTGGCCACCCACCCGGTCGCCAGCCGCAAGGCACGAGCGGCCCGGCCACCCACCCGGTCGCCAGCCGCAAGGCACGAGCGGCCCGGCCACCCACCCGGTCGCCAGCCGCGAGGCACGAGCGGCCTGGCCACCCACCCGGTCGCCAGCCGCGAGGCACCAGGAGCCTGGCCACCCACCCGGTCGCCAGCCGCGAGGCACGAGCGGCGTGAGCGAAGCGAGGCGACTCACCACGACGGCTCGCCCCACCCCTTCGCCTCACCACGCCTCGCAGGCGGGCGGCTTCGCCGCGGCCCACTCACGCTGCGCTGGCGGACGCCTGAGCTCGGGCGCAGAGCGCCCGAGTCAGGCGTCGATCTGGTCGACGTCGATGTCGTAGGCGCCCTGGACGATGAACTCCTTGCGCGGCGGCACCTCGTTGCCCATGAGCAGCTCGAACACCTCGTCGGCCTCGGCGGCGTCGTCGACCGTGAGGCGGCGCAGCGTGCGGTACCGCGGGTCCATGGTGGTCTCGGCCAGCTGGTCGGCGTCCATCTCGCCCAGGCCCTTGTAGCGCTGCACCGGGTCCTTCCAGCGCACGTTCTTGCGCTTGAGCTCGGCGAGCTTGCGCTGCAGCTCGGCGTCGGAGTACGTGTACACGTACGGGTCCTGCCCCTTCTTGGGGTTGGACAGCTCGATGCGGTGCAACGGCGGCACCGCGGTGAACACCCGTCCGGACGCCAGCAGCGGCTGCATGTAGCGGTAGAACAACGTGGCCAGCAGGCACCGGATGTGCGCACCGTCGGAGTCGGCGTCGGCCATGAAGATGATGCGCCCGTACCGCGAGGCCTCGAGGTCGAACGTGCGGCCCGAGCCAGCGCCCACGACCTGGATGATCGACGAGCACTCGGCGTTCTTGAGCATGTCGGCGATCGAGGCCTTCTGCACGTTCAGGATCTTGCCGCGGATGGGCAGCAGTGCCTGGAACTCGGAGTTGCGGGCCGCCTTGGCGGTGCCGAGCGCGGAGTCGCCCTCCACGATGAACAGCTCGGACTTCTCGACGTCGTTGCTGCGGCAGTCGGCGAGCTTGGCCGGCAGGGCGCTGGACTCCAGCGCGTTCTTGCGCCGCTGGGTGTCGCGCTGCTGGCGGGCGGCCAACCGCGTGCGGGAGGCGTCGACGACCTTCTGCATGACCGAGCGGGCCTTGGCCTTGTGGGCGACCTTGTTCGAGCTCAGGAAGGCCGTGAGCTCACGGGTGACGATCTGGTTGACGATCTTGGTGACCGCCGGGGTGCCGAGGACCTCCTTGGTCTGGCCCTCGAACTGCGGCTCGGCCAGTCGCACCGTGACCACCGCGGTCAGCCCTTCGAGCACGTCGTCCTTGATGACGTCGGGGTCGCCGCTCTTGAGCAGCCGGGTGGTGCGCAGCACCTCGTTGAAGCTCTTGGTCACCGCGCGCTCGAAGCCGTTGACGTGCGTGCCGCCCTTGGGGGTGGCGATGATGTTGACGAACGAGGCCACCGTGGGGTCGTAGCCGGTGCCCCAGCGCACCGCGATGTCGACGCCCAGCATGCGCTCGACGTCCTGCGGGGTCATCTGACCCTTGGCGTCGAGCATCGGCACCGTCTCGGTGAAGGTGTCCTCGCCCTGCAGCCGCATGACGTCGGTGACCGGCTCGTCGGCCGCCAGGAACTCGCAGAACTCGGTGATGCCGCCGTCGTAGCGGAACTTCTCCTCGTGCAGCTCGGGCCCGCGCTCGTCGCGGATGACCAGCTCGAGGCCCGGCACCAGGAAGGCCGTCTGTCGCGTGCGAGCCACCAGCTCGTCGTACGCGAAGGCGGCGTTCTTGATGAAGATCTGCGGGTCGGCCCAGTAGCGGACCCGGGTGCCGGTGCGGGCCTTGGCGACCTTGCCGATCTTGCGCAGGGTGTTGTCGGGGGTGAACGGTGCGTCCGGGGTGTCGCCGTCGAAGACACCGGGCTCTCCGCGCCGGAACGACATGGCCCACGTGGCACCACCCTTGTCGACCTCGACGTCCATGCGCGAGGACAGGGCGTTGACCACCGACGCGCCCACGCCGTGCAGACCGCCGGTGGCGTTGTAGGACCCACCGCCGAACTTCCCGCCTGCGTGCAGCTTGGTGTACACCACCTCGACACCGGTGAGACCGGTCTTCTTCTCACGGTCGACCGGGACGCCGCGCCCCTCGTCACGCACCTCGACCGACCCGTCGGCGTGCAGCATGACGTCGATGTGCGAGCCGTGGCCGGACAGGGCCTCGTCGACGGAGTTGTCGATGATCTCCCACAGGCAGTGCATGAGGCCCCGGGTGTCGGTGGAGCCGACGTACATGCCCGGGCGCTTGCGCACCGCCTCGAGGCCCTCGAGCACGAGCAGGTTGCGCGCGTCGTAGGTGGTGGTGTCGATGGTCGTGTCCCTTCGGTTCGTCTTCCCCCACGATAATCGCGGCCCGCTCGCGTGATCGGCCAGACACGCGCCACGTGCGCGCGCCTCCACCGATTTGTCGCCACCCGGGAGTATTCATGGTGTACGTCACTAAGGCAGGCGCGGAATACCGATCCGTGATGTGATGTTGAACCCGGCAGACCCCCCAACCAGTTCTGGACGGACAGGAAGCAGGCCCACCGTGACGACCTTGACAGCCACTGCCTCCCTCGGAGCCCTCGATCGTTGTGATCGCTGCGGCGCCCAGGCCTACGTGCGGGTCACCCTCGGCGGCGGAGGTGAGCTGCTGTTCTGCGCTCACCACGCCCGCAAGCACGAGGACAAGCTCCGCGAGATGGCCGCCGACATCCACGACGAGTCCGACAAGCTCACCGAGCCCCCTGCGGTGACGATCGACTGAGTCGCCACCGCACCGACAACAGGGCCCCGCCGAACTATCGGCGGGGCCCTGTTGCTGTGCTCAGGTGTTGATGTGCTCAGGTGCTGGCTGGCTCAGTACGAGTAGCGGTGGATCTCCTGCGAGGCCAGGATCGCCTTCCAGTGCTGCAGGTACTCGTCGTAGACGGCGCCGTCGGTGGTCTCGGTGGTGACCTCGTCGCTGGCGATCAGGTTGGAGCCGGTGAGAGCGGCCGAGCCGGCCTGGACCAGCCGGGTGCGCACGGCACCGCTGCCGTTGGTGGTGCCGCCCCAGTCCGTCCAGGTGTCACCGTTGGCGGCGACCTCCTCGGGGTTGAGCGGGTTCCGCTTCAGCAGCGCGTCGACCAAGATGGTCTTGTCGTGCGGCTTGGCCCAGTAGGCGTCGATGCGGGTGTTGGCGGTCTTGAACACGTCGAGGATCGGACGGCAGACGCGCAGGTACTGCTGGCAGTGCGCGATGCGGTTGACCAAGAGGTCGTCCTCGAACGAGACGATCGAGACCTTGCAGCCCTGGTTCGCGAGGTCGGCCAGCTTGTACGCGACCGCGATGCGCCGGTACTTGAACCGGTTCTGCTGCAACCTGATGCGGCACTGGCCGTCGGGCACCACCCGGTTCAGCAGGTTCAGGACCGGGTCGCGGCCGTTGCTGGGGGTGGCGTAGATCGGCGTCGGGTAGATGGTGACGTTGGCCAGCTGGGAGTAGAACATGCCGTAGCGGGCCGGTCCGTACTTGTAGCCGTCGAGGTTGGCCTGCGCCTGCGTGATGCCCCACGAGGTGGAGTTCTTGCGGAAGTAGCCGATGGTGTCGTTGCCGACGCTGCGCTCGTAGTACATGTGCACGAACAGCTTGGTCATCTGGGTGTACAGCTTGCGATCGTTGTAGATCGTCAGGCCGTTGTTGAACGTGCGCTCGCCGCTGGGGCCACCGAGGTTGGCCGAACCGGTCCACACCGCGCCGAGCGCGGGCTTGCCGTCGCGCGTGAAGGTGCTGTTGACCACGAGCATCTTGGTGTGCATGATCGCGCCGCTGACCGTGGACAGGCAGGCCAGGCTCTTGCCCTTGGCGCAGATCTTGAACGCAGCGGTGTGCTTGCCCTTGTACGTGGCCGCGTTCAGGGCCTTCTGCAGGGCACGCGACTCCTTGGACTGCGACGCCTTGCCGTGGATGAAGCGGACCTGCACGCCGTACTTGGCGGCCTTGATCAGCTCTCGACCGACGCGGTGGGAGTTCTCCATGCGCGAGACGGTGATGAAGATCTTGCCCTTGAGGCGCTCGCTCTCGGGGCGCAGCTTGTTGGTGGTGGGGTCCCAGTACGAGCCCTTGATCAGCCGCTCCAGGTCGTCGAGCTGGCTGAAGTCGCTGTTGGCGTACGAGGAGATCGACTTGTACGGACGCGCGAAGTTCGCCTCCAGCGTGACCGGGTAGTCGTCGCCGTAGGGGCTGCCGTGCGGAGCCGCGCCGGTGATGGGCGCCGGACCGGCGGGCGCCTCGGACGTGCTGGTGCTGGATGTCCCTGGATCCGGCGCGTCGGTCGGCGGGGTGGCGTCCGGCTCGGTGGTGGGGGTCGGCTCCGTGGCGTCCGGGGTGGGTGACGTGGCTGCCTGGTCCGTCGACGGCGTCACGGGGCCCGGGGTCTCGGCCGAGGAGGCCTGAGCGGTGAATCCGGCGAGCAGCGCGGTCGAGACGACCACGACGGCCAGGACACGCGCTGTCGAACGAAGGCGGTGAGTGTGCACAGATCTACTTCCCCGAAGCGAACAGCGGTCGCGACAGTCTACCTGAAATCGGCGTCGCGTCACCCTGCGTTCGCTGCCGTCTCAGTCGAGATAGTCGCGCAGGACCTGCGAGCGTGACGGATGCCGCAGCTTGCTCATGGTCTTGGACTCGATCTGGCGGATCCGCTCACGGGTGACGCCGTAGACCTTGCCGATCTCGTCGAGCGTCTTGGGCTGGCCGTCGGTCAGTCCGAAACGCATCGACACGACGCCGGACTCACGCTCGCTGAGGGTGTCGAGCACGGCGTGCAGCTGCTCCTGCAGCAACGTGAACGAGACCGCGTCGGCCGGGACGATGGCCTCGGAGTCCTCGATCAGGTCGCCGAACTCCGAGTCGCCGTCCTCACCCAGGGGGGTGTGCAGGCTGATCGGCTCGCGACCGTACTTCTGGACCTCGACGACCTTCTCGGGCGTCATGTCCAGCTCGATGGCGAGCTCGTCGGGAGTGGGCTCGCGGCCCAGGTCCTGCAGCATCTGACGCTGCACGCGGGCGAGCTTGTTGATGACCTCGACCATGTGCACCGGGATGCGGATGGTGCGCGCCTGGTCGGCCATGGCGCGGGTGATGGCCTGACGGATCCACCACGTGGCGTACGTGGAGAACTTGAAGCCCTTGGTGTAGTCGAACTTCTCCACCGCGCGGATGAGGCCGAGGTTGCCCTCCTGGATCAGGTCCAGGAACAGCATGCCGCGACCGGTGTAGCGCTTGGCCAGCGAGACGACGAGGCGCAGGTTGGCCTCGAGCAGGTGGTTCTTGGCGCGGCGACCGTCGACGATGATCCACTCGAGCTCCTCGAGCGCCTTGGCGCCGATGCGTCCGCCCTTGGCCAGCTTCTCCTCCGAGAACAGGCCGGCCTCGATGCGCTTGGCGAGCTCGACCTCCTCGGCAGCGGTGAGCAGCGAGACCTTGCCGATCTGCTTGAGGTAGTCCTTGACCGGGTCCGCGGTGGCGCCGGCCACCATGACCTGCTGCACCGGCTCGTCGGACTCGTCGGCCGCCGAGATGGTGAACGAGGACGACGCCTTCTCGTCCTCCTTCAGCGTGGGGTCGGTCTTGAGATCCTTCTCGAACTCGTCATCGGGGATGTCCGGCAGGACCTTGTTGCCCTTGGCGTCGACGATGACGGCGCCCTCGACGACACCGGGCGTCTTGAGCGCCTTGTCCAGCTCGATGCCGGCCGGCATGGTCGACTCCTCGGCGGCGACGCTCTTCTTCGCAGCCGGCGCCTTCTTGGCGGCGCTCTTGGCCGGAGCCTTCTTGGCGGGCGCCTTCTTGGCGGCGCTCTTGGCTGGGGCCTTCTTCGCCTCAGTCGTGGCGGGTGCCTTCTTGGCGGCAGACTTCTTGGCAGTGGATGGAGGAGTCTTCGACACAGTCTCTTCTGATTTCGCGGAGGCGGGCTTGCTGGTGGACGTCTTGCGAGGTGACGGTGCTGCTGGCTTGCCTGTTGCAGCCTGAGAGGAATCTGTGGAGCTGTCCGACTCCCCGTCGATGAGCGACGCAGCGTCCCGGATCAGCTTCGATCCCCTCTGCACCAGCTTGGCCGCGGGATTCCTTGGCACGAAATACCTCGCTCATCGGTAGGAGGGCGCAACAAACAGACCTGTGGTCAACCTCTGCATCCAATTGTGCCACGGCTCGACAAGCCCGATCGACGTGACCCTCTCAGCGGTCCCTCAGGATCGGACGGGCCAGGTGTGCACCGGTTCGCCGGCGTGCATGTGCTCCTCGTACGCCTGCGTGGTGGCCCGCAGGGCGTCTGCTCGGTCACCGTGCCGGTCGAGCTGGTGGGTGTACTCGTCGATCAGCCAGGTCGATCCGTTGCGGCCGGTGATGCACCGCTGCTCGATGATGCCCAGCAGCCGCTCACGGATGTCCGCGTCGACGCCCCGCTGCTCCAGGCCGGCGTGGGCCAGCGGCAGCAGCTGGCGCAGCACCAGCTCGCGCACCGGGACGGTGCCGACGCCGGGCCAGTACTGATCGGCCTCGATGCCCATCCGTGCCGCCACGTGGAAGTTCTCCTCGGCCGCCTTGAACGACAGCTGCGACCACACCGGACGCTCGCTGCCTCCGAGCACCGGCACCAGGCCGTAGAACAGCGCGGCGTTGGCCATCGTGTCGGCGACGGTGGGGCCGGCCGGCAGCAGCCGGTTCTCGATGCGCAGGTGCGGGCGGCCGCCCGCGACGTCGTAGATGGGCCGGTTCCAGCGGTAGACCGTGCCATTGTGCAGCCGCAGCTCGGACAGCTGCGGGATGCGGCCGGCCTCCAGCTCCTCGAGCGGGTCCTCGTCGTCGACGATCGGCAGCAGCGCCGGGAAGTAGCGGACGTTCTCCTCGAACAGGTCGAACACCGAGGTGATCCACCGCTCGCCGAAGAACACGCGCGGTCGCACGCCCTGCGCCTTGAGCTCCTCGCTGCGGGTGTCGGTGGCCTGCTCGAACAACGCGATCCGCGTCTCGTGCCACAGCTGGTGGCCCAGCAGGAACGGCGAGTTGGCCCCCACCGCCACCTGGACGCCGGCGATGGACTGCGCCGCGTTCCAGTACGTGGCGAACTCGTCGGGCTCGACCTGCAGGTGCAGCTGGGTGCTGGTGCAGGCCGCCTCGGGCATGATCGTGTCGGCCGTGGTGTCGAGCCGGTCGACGCCGTCGATGAGGATCGCGATGTCCTCACCGCGCGCGGCCATGATCTGCTCCGAGAGCAGTCGGTAGCGGGGGTTGGGCGAGATCGTGTGGTACCCGAGGTGCTCGGACTGCAGCGTGGGCAGGATGCCGATCATCACCAGGTGCGCGCCGACCCCGGCGGCCTTGTCCTGCGCGGCGTTGAGGTCGTCGCGCAGGGTCGTCTCCACGCTCTCGAGGCCGGAGCCGTCGATCCGGGCCGGCGGCACGTTGATCTCGATGTTGAACAGGCCGAGCTCGGTCTGGAAGTCCTCGTCGGCGATCGCCTCGAGGGCCTCGGCGTTCTTCAGCGCCGGGTCGCCCTGGTCGTCGACGAGGTTGAACTCGATCTCGATGCCGACCTGCGTGTGCTCGACGGAGAAGTCGCGCTCGCCCAGCATCCGGGCGAAGACGTCGAGGCAACGGCGCACCTTGGCGCGATAGCGCGTGCGGTCCTCGCGGCTGAACTCACGCTCGTCGACGTCCTGACCCATCCGGTCAGCGTAGGGCCTGTCAGCCCGCCCTGTGCAGGTCTTCGTCCCCGTGCAGGTCTGCATCTGCACCGGCGCCGTTCGTGTCGTGCCATCGGAATCCGACCGGCGAGACGCCGGCGCCGACGATCCGCAGCACGAGCGCGGCCATCGGGTGGTCCGGATCGGCTCGCTGGGCGCGTTCGGCGGCGATGGCTGCCTGCGCCCCGTCGCCGGTGAGCCACGCGGCGAAGCCGGCCAGCGCCAGGACGTCCGGCTCGTGCGGCGGCACCACGAGACGCGACGCGTGGACCAGCAACCGGTGCAGCGGGGCAGCGGTCTCGGGCGTGAGCCGTTCCCACACGGCGTCGCGCACTCGGGAGCTGGTGACCCACACCGACAGGGCCACGGCCTGCTCGTCGGTGGCCTCTCCCCCGGCGATCGCTCGCGACAGCACCGGGTCCAGCTCGAGCATCGCCGCAGCGACGAGGCGGTGCCGATGGCGCCCCATCGCACCGAGGACACGCGCGCGGACGGTCTCGGTGAGGGCCACCATCTCGGCCCGGCGATCGCCGGTGACCGCCGCGTACCGGTCGACCAGCGCCTGGCGGTCCGGCAGGATCTCCTGCCCCGCCGCCACCGCCTGCACCAGCGACAGATGGTGGTCGGACGTCTCGTACGCGACGCCCTCGGGAGGGAAGCCGGGCACGTCGATCCAGTAGCGCTCGCCGTCGGACCGGGCGACCATCACCGGCTCGATGTCACCGAGCCGGCACTCGACGGCGTCGAGCAGGTCGTGGGCGACGTCCTGCTGCTCGGTGAGCGCGAGCAGGATCACGCCGTCGGCACGCTGCTGGCGCAGGTGACCGACCATCATGTCGGCGGCCTCGTCGACGTACCGTGACGGCGGCAGGTCGGCGCGCATGCGAAATCCCATGCGGTGTCGCGGGCCCTTGGTCGCGACCGCGACCACCGACTCGTGCGGGCGGAACCCGAACATCATCGGCAGGGCGTTGAACAGGTCCGGCACGTCGTGGGCGGTGTACACGGGACGGTCGTCGTCGGTCATGGCTCCACCGTCGCCACCGGGGGACGGCGACGCGACCAGGTCCCGGCGCCCTGTGGACGACCGGAGAGCACGCATCGTCTGTGGAAGGTCGTACGCTCCTGCCGTGGACTTCCTCTCCCCCGTCACGCTCAGCGGCCACCTCGTGTCGCTGTCGCCCTTGAGCACCGACGACGTCCCCGGGCTCGCCGCCGCGTCGGCCGACGGCAACCTGTCGTCCCTGCAGTACACGTCCGTCCCCGCGCCCGAGGGCATGGCGGCGTGGGTCGATCTGTGCCTCACGATGCAGGCCGCCGGCACCTTCCTGCCCTTCGTCGCACGGCGTCTCGACACCGGCGCCATCATCGGGATGACCACCTACTGCAACGTGGTGCCCGCGCACCGACGCGTCGAGATCGGCCACACGTGGAACGCCGCGTCCGCCCAGCGCTCCGGGACCAACACCGAGAGCAAGCTGCTGCTGCTCGGCCACGCGTTCGAGCACCTGGACTGCATCGCCGTGGAGCTCCGCACGCACTGGCTCAACCAGCAGTCGCGGCGCGCCATCGAACGGCTCGGCGCCAAGCACGACGGAGTGCTGCGCAACCACCAGCTGATGGCCGACGGAAGTCTGCGCGACACCGCCGTGTACTCGATCCTGCCGCACGAGTGGCCTGCCATCCGCGCCGAGCTGCAGCGTCGCCTCGCCCGATGAGATCCACCGCGTCGATCCTGCACCTGGACCTCGACGCGTTCTTCGCGGCCGTCGAGCAGCGTGACAAGCCCTCGCTGCGCGGCAAGCCGGTCATCGTCGGTGGAATCGGCACCCGCGGGGTGGTCAGCACGGCGTCCTACGAGGCCAGGAAGCACGGCGTGCGCTCGGCCATGAGCATGGCCGAGGCCAGGTCGCGGTGTCCGCACGCCGCCTTCCTCTGGGGCCGGTTCGACGCCTACCGCGACAGCAGCCGCATCGTCATGGACCGCCTGCAGGCGCTGTCCCCGCTGGTCGAGCCGTTGTCGCTCGACGAGGCGTTCGTCGACCTCGCGGCCGCCCCCGATCTCGACCTCACCGACGTCGAGTCGATCGTCGCCGAGCTGCGCGCCGACATCACCGAGGCGACCGGCGGTCTGACGGCGTCGGTCGGCGTCGCGTCGTCCAAGCTGGTGGCCAAGATCGCCAGCGAGGTCAACAAGCCCGACGGCGTCTGCATCGTGCCGCCCGGAACGGAGCTCGACCTGTTGGGGCCGCTGCAGGTGACGGCGATCCCCGGCGTGGGCCCGGCGACGGGAGCCCGCCTGCGACTCGGCGGCGTCACCACCGTCGACGACGCCCGACGGCTCGACGAGGACGAGCTGGTCCGCCTGCTGGGGCAGGCGTCCGGGCGCTCGCTGTACGCGATGGCCCGCGCCGACGACGACCGACCTGTCGTGGCCGACCGCGAGACCAAGTCGATCAGCGTCGAGGACACCTTCGAGGTCGACGTCGTGGACCGCGAACGCCTGCGCCGCACCGTCGACCGGATGGGCCGCTCGGTGGCCGGCAAGCTCACCGCCCACGGCTGGTCCGGCCGCACCGTCACCCTCAAGGTCCGGCACCACGACTTCGAGACCCACACCCGGTCGTCGACCCTCGCCGGCCCGACCGACAGCCCCCGGGTGGTCGTGGAGACCGCCACACGCCTGCTCGACGGCATCGACCTGCGCGGCGGTCTGCGGCTGGTCGGCGTGGGCGTCAGCGGACTGGCCGACTGGGTGCAGGACGACCTGTTCGACGACGCAGCGCCGCTCGATGCCCTCGTCGACGAGGGCGAGCCGCTCGATGACGCAGCAGCGGGCCCGGTGGAGTTCCGCGCCGGCATGGACGTGCGGCACGACGACCACGGAGACGGCTGGGTGTGGGGCGCCGGTCTGGGTCGGGTCACCGTGCGGTTCGAGACCCGGCTGACCCCGCCCGGGCCGGTGCGCACCTTCGCGGTCGATGACCCCGCCCTGCGTCCGCGGTCGCCCGATACGGTCGCCCCATGAGCGTCCCTCCCCCGATCGCCGCACGCCGCCCGACCACCCGGGTCCACCACGCAGACGAGTTCGTCGACGACTACGAGTGGCTGCGCGACAAGGACGACCCGGAGACCATCGCCTACCTCGAGGCCGAGAACGCCCACACCGACGCCGCCACCGAGCACCTGCAGCCACTGCGCGAGCAGATCTTCGAGGAGATCAAGGCACGCACCCAGGAGACCGACCTGTCGGTGCCGGTGCGCCGAGCCGGCTGGTGGTACTACACCCGCACCGTCGAGGGCAGCCAGTACGCCATCCGCTGCCGATGCCCCGTCGCGGACCCGGACGACTGGACCCCGCCGGAGCTCGACGCCGGGGCGCCCGTGCCGGGCGAGGAGGTGCTGCTGGACTCCAACGTGGAGGCCGAGGGCCACGACTTCTTCTCCCTGGGCGCGTTCAGCATCAGCGACGACGAGAACCTGCTGGCCTGGTCGGTCGACACGACCGGCGACGAGCGGTACACGATCCGCATCAAGGACCTGCGCACCGGCGAGGTGCTCGGCGACGAGATCACCGGCGCCAGCGCGGGCGCCACCTGGTCGGCCGGGCAGAGCCACCTGTTCTACACGACCGTCGACGACGCCTGGCGTCCTCACCGGGTCTGGCGACACGCGCTCGGCACCACCGCCGATGACGTCCTGGTGTTCGAGGAACCGGACGAACGGTTCTTCGTCGGCGTCGGACGCACCCACTCCGACCGCTACCTGGTCATCGGCCTGTCGTCCAAGGTCACCAGCGAGTGCCGGGTGCTCGAGGCCGATCAGCCCGAGGGCGAGTTCCGCACCGTGCTGCCGCGCCGCGACGGTGTGGAGTACTCGGTCGAGCACGCCGTGATCGACGACCGCGACCTGTTCCTGGTGCTGCACAACGACGGTGCGGTGAACTTCGAGCTGGCCAGCACCCCGGCCGACTCCCCCGGCGATCTCACCGTGCTGATCCCCGGCAGCGACAGCACCCGGCTCGAGGACATCGACGTCTTCGCCGGTCAGCTGATGGTGTCGTACCGCCGCGACGCCCTGGCGCGCATCGGCATCATGCTGATCGACCCGCAGGTGCCGGGCGGCATCGGGCCGCTGCAGGAGATCATGTTCGACGACGAGCTGTTCACCAGCGGCGTCGGCGCCAACGCCGAGTGGGACCAGCCGCTGGTCCGTGTGGGCGTCGGTTCGTTCATCACGCCGGCGTCCATCTACGACTACGTGGTCGCCACGGGCGAGCTGATCCTGCGCCGGCAGGCTCCCGTGCTGGGCGGGTACGACCCGGCCGACTACGAGCAGCACCGCACCTGGGCCACCGCCGACGACGGCACCCAGGTCCCGGTGTCGATCGTGTGCCGCGCCGGCACCCCCCGCGACGGCTCGGCCCCCGGCCTGATCTACGGGTACGGCTCCTACGAGGCCAGCATGGATCCGGGCTTCTCGACCATGCGGCTGTCGCTGCTCGACCGCGGGTTCGTCTTCGCGGTCGCCCACGTCCGCGGTGGTGGCGAGCTCGGCAGGCACTGGTACGACGACGGGAAGATGCTGAACAAGCGCAACACCTTCACCGACTTCGTGGCCGCGTCACGGCACCTGGTCGCCGAGGGGTGGACCAGCCCCGACCGGCTGGTCGCGGAGGGCGGGAGCGCCGGTGGTCTGCTCATGGGGGCCGTCGCCAACCTCGCACCCGACGCGTACTGCGGCATCGTGGCCGCCGTGCCGTTCGTGGACGCCCTGACCTCGATCCTCGACCCGGACCTTCCGTTGACGGTCATCGAGTGGGACGAGTGGGGCGATCCGCTGCACGACGCCGACGTCTACGCCTACATGAAGTCGTACTCGCCGTACGAGAACGTCGGCGCGCACGACTACCCGGCCATCCTCGCGGTCACCAGCCTGCACGACACCCGGGTGCTCTACGTCGAGCCGGCCAAGTGGGTCGCCCGCCTGCGCGCCACCGCGACCGGCGACGCGCAGATCCTGCTCAAGACCGAGATGCACGGCGGGCACGGAGGCGTCAGCGGGCGCTACGCGTCCTGGAAGGAACGCGCCTGGGAGCTCGCCTGGATCATCTCCACGGCCACCTCGACCTCCTAGCTGTCCCGAATTTTGCGGGGTCAAGCACCGTTCCGGGACGGGCAGACGGTGCTTGGGCCCGCAAATTCGGGGCGTTCCATAGCAGGGCACTCCTAAGAAGCCACTGAGAGCGGAATCCTCGCGGTGTCGTCCACGTTGTGATCAGTACAGACCACACATGGGGAGGCGCCACGTGAGTACCACCAGCAAGAGCACCAGCACCGAGGGCAAGGACAGCGTCGGCATGTACCTGGCCGAGATCGCGCGCACGCCCCTGCTCGACGCCGAGCGCGAGGTCGAGCTGAGCAAGACCATCGAGGCGGGCATGATGGCCCGCCACCTGCTCGACACCGGACGGGTGGGCCGCCGCAAGGGCGGTGCCCCCAAGTCGGCCACCGAGGAAGAGCTCACCTGGCTCGCCGAGGCCGGCGAGCAGGCGCTGCAGGAGTTCATCGCGGCCAACCTGCGCCTCGTCGTCTCGATCGCCCGCAAGTACGGCCGCTCCGCGATGCCGATGCTGGACCTGGTCCAGGAGGGCAACACCGGCCTGATCCGAGCCGTCGAGAAGTTCGACTACGCCAAGGGCTTCAAGTTCTCCACCTACGCCACGTGGTGGGTCCGTCAGGCCATCACCCGCGGCATCGCCCAGCAGGCTCGCGTGGTGCGGCTGCCGGTGCACGTGGTCGAGGAGCTCAACCAGGTCACGGCAGCGCGCCGCAACCTGGAGCGCCAGCTCGGCTACGACCCCGAGCCCGCCGAGGTCGCCGCCGAGCTCGGCATGGAGGTGGAGCGCGTGATCGACCTGATGTCCTGGGGTCGCGACCACGTCAGCCTCGACTCGCCCGTCGACGACGACGGCGACACCTCGCTCGGCGACCTGATCGCCCGTGAGACCCAGCCCGGACCCGACAACCAGGTGATCAGCGGCGAGACCCGCAACCTCATCGCCAGCCTGGTCGGCCACCTGGGTGACCGTGAGGCCGACATCGTGCGAGCCCGCTACGGCCTGCTCGACGGTCGTCAGCAGAAGCTCGCCGACATCGGCAAGCGACACGGCATCTCCGCCGAGCGGGTGCGTCAGCTGGAGCGCGAGGCGCTCGGCAAGCTGCGTCGCATCGCCGACCCGGACCTGGCGGCCTGATCCCCTACCGCACGTCCCCCTGAACGAGCCTGCGCCACGCGTCTCCCACCCGCGACAGCAGCTCGTCGAGAGAGCCGGTGTTGTCGATCACCAGATCGGCGACATCGGCTCTCTGCTGGCGCGTGGCCTGCGCGGCGATGCGCGCGCGGGCGTCGGCCTCGCTCATGTCGCGATCGCGCACGAGCCGATCGATCTGCACCTGCTCGGGGACGTCGACGACCATCACGACGTCCATGAGCTCGGCGGCGCCCATCTCCACCAGGAGGGGGTTGTCGTGCACCACGACGGCGTCGTCGGCCGCCGCTGCCGCGATCTCGGCAGCACGCTCGCGGATGGCGGCGTGCGTGATCTTCTCGAGATCGCGTCGCGCCCGTTCCTCGGCGAACACGATGGCTCCGAGTGCGGGGCGGTCGAGGCTGCCGTCGGGCTGCACGACGTCGGTGCCGAAGCGCTCGACGATGGCGGCCAGCGCCGGCGTGCCGGGCTCGACGACCTCGCGCGCCAGCCGGTCGTAGTCGATCACCACGGCACCGAGGCGCGCCAGCTCGGCGCTGACGGTGCTCTTGCCCGAGCCGATGCCTCCGGTGAGTCCGACGGTGAGCGTCACGGACGCTCCGTCAGCTCGTGGCGGCGTTGCCGTAGGTGGTGACGTGCACGTGGTCCATGTGGTTGGCCGTGGCGCTGCCGCGGCTCTTCATGCCACGCCACGCAGCCGACGTCGCAGGACGCCAGATGCGCTGACGCCAGATGAGGTACTCGATCCCCAGCTCGGCGCGGTGCTCCATCAGGTAGGACGCGATCTGGTTGCCGAGGTCGCTGGACACCATGATGTCGAGCGCCTGACCGGTGGCGTGCTCGCCGCGGCCGGCCACGCCGCCGTACCGCGTGATCTGCGGGAACTTGGCGCACACGGCCCGGTGCACCTTGATGGTGTCGGGGCGGAGGCCGCGCTCGACGCCGGATCCGGACGCGCACGGTGCCGTGCCGAGCGGCTCGTCGACCGACACGTCGGCCGACGCGACCCAGCGGGACACGCCCTTGTGCATGATCTCGGTGAACGTGCCGTCGGTCCTGCCCGTGACATCGACGGTGTCGCCGGGCTCGAGCGTGGCGAGCTTCGGGGACTTCGAGTCCGAGTCAGCGCGGATGGCCACCTCTTCGGTGACGTACATCAGGCCGGTGATCTGCGCCTCGACCTCGGTGTCGTTGGGCAGCGGCGGACGCTCGGCGTCACGGCTGACCGTGGTGGGGGGCGAGGCCTCGGCGGCGGCCAGCACCGACGGTGCGGCGGCCGCGGACGTGCTCGCCGGAGCAGCGGGCTCGTGGACGACCACTGCGACGGCCGATCCGACGATCGCGAGCAGCCCGAGACCGGGGATCGCGGTGCGCAGCACGGAGATCTTGCGGCGACTGCGTCGGGGCGCAGAGTGCCGCTGACCGGGTGATGCCACGGATGAACCGCCTACGGGGTGGGGGATGTCCAGACGTGCCGCTTCGGGGCACCGGGGGGAAGACCGTCTAGTCAACCATACTGGACCACGCATCAGGCCGCCGTGCACGACATCCACGCGTGCCGGTGTGACCCTTCTCTCCCTGCTGCCCACCTGACCCCACCCGACACAGGAGGACTCGCGCCGTGACCGAGCCGGCCGTCCACACCGCCGCCGACAGCGAGCGGGCCCAGCGGCGCGTGGCCGGAGCCCTGGCACACGCCGGCCTCGTCGACGGCGACCGCGTCGTGCTCGCGACGTCCGGCACCGCCGGCTACGTCGACGTGGTGCTGGGTGCGTCGCGCGCCGGCATCGTCCCGGTGCCGATCGATCCGCGCCTCACGCCGTCGGAGCGCGCCGCGATCATCGACGACGTGTCACCGGGGCTGGTGGTCGAGGACGAGCAGACGCTCGACTCGCTCCGTGCCGGCCCGGAGACCGACCTCGCTGCCTGGCCGAGGTGCCGACCCATGCACTTCACGTCGGGGACCACCGGACGCCCCAAGGGCGTGTGGTCCGGGCTGCTGGCGCCCGATGCGGCCGAGCAGATGGTGCGCGAGGAACAGGAGCTGTGGGATCTTCGGGCCGACGACCTGCACCTGGTGGTGTCGCCGATCTACCACTCCGCTCCCCTGCGGTTCGCCTCCGGCACCCTCCTGGCCGGCGGATCGATCGCCGTTCTTCCCCGGTTCGACGCCGGCGACCTCGTCCGGACCATCGGCACCGTTCGACCGACCTCGATGTTCTGCGTCCCGGCACACCTGCAGCGGCTCTTCGCGCACCTGGACGAGTCCGGCGAACGGCTGGACACCTCGTCGTTCCGACTGGTCGCGCACGCGGGTGCGCCCTGCCCCGACCCGATCCGGCGACGGGCCCACCGTCAGTTCGGCACCGATGTCGTGTGGGAGTTCTACGGCGCGACCGAGGGGCAGTTCACCGCCTGCTCCGCCGCGGAGTGGCAGGCGCATCCCGGAACCGTCGGTCGCGCCCGACCCGGCCGCACGGTCACCGTCGACGACGACGGACAGCTGTGGTGCGCCGTGCCCCCGTGGGCGCGATTCGAGTACTGGGGCGACGCGGACAAGACCGCGGCCGCGTGGCGGTCCACCGACGCCGGTCCGGCCTTCACGGTGGGCGATCTCGGACACCTCGAGGACGGCTACGTGCACCTGGACTCGCGACGCGAGGACCTGATCATCTCCGGCGGCGTCAACGTGTACCCCGCAGAGGTCGAGGCCGCACTGGAGGACCTCCCCGACGTCGTGGAGGTCGCCGTCTTCGGACGCGACGACGACCAGTGGGGCCAGCGCGTGTGCGCCGCCTATGTCGGCACCGCGAGCGAGCAGGTGCTGCGCGACCGAGCCGCCGAGCGGCTGGCCCCGCCCAAGCGGCCCAAGGAGTACACCCGACTCGACGCGCTGCCCCGCACCGCGACCGGGAAGGTGCGCCGCACCGAGCTGTGACGCCGTGCCGGGATGCCGCGAACCGGCTAGGCGGGGACGCCGCAGAAGGTCTGGCGGTACTGCTGGGGCGTGACGCCTCGCTGGGCGGAGAAGTGGTGCCGCAACGTGGCGGCGTTGCCGAAACCGACCCGGTGCGCGATCTGCTCGATCGACCACGAGGAGTCCTCCAGCAGCTCCTCGGCCAGCGCGAGACGTTGCCCCGTCAGCCACTGCAGCGGGGTGGTGCCGGTCTCGTCGCGGAACCGTCGGGCGAAGGTGCGCGACGACATGTGCGCGCGTCGGGCCAGACGATCGACGCTGAGGTTCTCCTCGAGGTGCTCGGTCATCCAGTCCAGCAGCGGCGCCAGCGTCTCGACGTCGGTGCTCTGCATCGGCGTGCGGACGAACTGCGCCTGGCCGCCGTCGCGGTGCGGGGGCACCACGATGCGGCGCGCCGTGGTGGCGGCGACCTTGGCACCGAACCAGCGGCGCATCAGGTGCAGCGAGGCGTCGATGCTGGCGGCCGAACCGGCGCCGGTCATGACGTTGCCCGCGTCGACGTACAGCACGTCAGGGCGCACGACGACCTGCGGGTACCTGCGCGCCAGCAGCTCGGGGTACCGCCAGTGGGTGGTGCACTCACGCCCGTCGAGCAGCCCGGCCTCGGCCAGGATGAAGGTGGCCGAGCAGTGGGCGAACACGGTGGCTCCCCGCGCGTGACTGGCGCGGGCGACCTCGAGCACGGCCGGGTCGAATTCGAGGAAGTCGTACCGGGGCGAGAAGCAGACCAGATCGGCGTCCGCGGCCGCCTCCAGGCCGTGCTCGACGTGCAGGTCGAAGCCCGCACGACCGCGCACCCGACCGGGCCGAGGGGTGCACACGCGAAAGTCGAAGACCGGGTTGTCGTCGTCCGGGTGGTACGGCTCGCCCCACACCTCGCACAGCGACCCGAGGCCGAACGGCTCGGCACCGTCCTGCACGACGACCGCAACGGTCTTGGCGGGCGCTGGCGTGGTCTCGGAGGGCATGGACCCATGCTGGCAGAGGGTTGGCAGAATATCAACGCGTACTGGCATTTCTGCCACTGGTGGCAGGATCACCACGCTGGAAGCATTACTGCCATGATCATCTTCGCAGCACTCCTGGTCCTGATCAGCGTGATCGTCCTCGTCCGGACGATCGCCCACGACGGCTACGGCAGCCGCCCCGCCCCTCGCAGCCACCGCGGCGAGGGAGCCCCCACCTCCTACTACGGTCAGCGGCCACTGCTCTGACCCGCACCGCTCTGACCCACAGCGAACCAGCCCGCAACGACGAAGCCCCCCGACCGCCAGGGTCGGGGGGCTTCGTCGTGGAACAGCGGGTGCTACTCGCCGCCGGTCAGCTTCTCACGCAGCGCCTGCAGCGCCTCGTCGGAGGCCAGCGAGCCCTCCTGGACCGGAGCCTGGCCACCCTCGGCGACGGCCGAAGCCGTGTCCGAGGAGTAGTTCGTGGCCTGAGCAGCCTCGATGCCGGCCTTCTCGGCCTCCTCGATCTGCTTCTTGTGCGCCTCCCAGCGCTCGTGGGCCTCGGCGTACTGCTTCTCCCACGCGGCGCGGGCCTCGTCGAATCCGTCCTGCCACTCGCCGGTCTCGGGATCGAAACCGTCGGGGTAGATGTAGTTGCCGGCCTCGTCGTACGAGGAGGTCATGCCGTAGAGCGTCGGGTCGAAGTCGTCGCCGACCGCGGCCTCGGTCTCGTTGGCCTGCTTGAGCGACAGCGAGATGCGACGACGCTCCAGATCGATGTCGATGATCTTGACCATGACCGAGTCGTTGATCTGCACGACCTGCTCGGGGATCTCGACGTGACGCTCGGCGAGCTCGGAGATGTGCACCAGGCCCTCGATGCCCTCCTCGACGCGGACGAACGCACCGAACGGGACCAGCTTGGTGGCCTTGCCCGGGACGATCTGACCGATCTGGTGGGTACGCGCGAAGTGCTGCCAGGGGTCTTCCTGGGTGGCCTTGAGCGACAGCGAGACGCGCTCGCGGTCCATGTCGACGTCGAGCACCTCGACGGTGACCTCGTCGCCGACCTGGACGACCTCGTTGGGGTGGTCGATGTGCTTCCAGGACAGCTCGGAGACGTGCACCAGGCCGTCGACGCCGCCGAGATCGACGAACGCACCGAAGTTGACGATGGAGCTGATGACGCCCTTGCGCACCTGCCCCTTCTGCAGCTCGGTGAGGAAGTTCTGGCGAACGGCCGACTGGGTCTGCTCGAGCCAGGCGCGGCGGGACAGGACCACGTTGTTGCGGTTCTTGTCCAGCTCGATGATCTTGGCCTCGATCTTCTGGCCGATGTACGGGTCGAGGTCGCGCACGCGGCGCATCTCGACCAGCGATGCCGGCAGGAAGCCACGCAGGCCGATGTCCATGATGAGGCCGCCCTTGACGACCTCGATGACGGTGCCCTCGACGACGCCGTCCTCTGCCTTGATCTTCTCGATGTCGCCCCAGGCGCGCTCGTACTGTGCGCGCTTCTTGGACAGGATCAGACGGCCTTCCTTGTCCTCCTTCTGGAGGACGAGGGCCTCGACCACGTCGCCCATCGCGACGACCTCGTTGGGGTCGACGTCGTGCTTGATGGACAGCTCGCGGGAGGGGATGACACCTTCGGTCTTGTAGCCGATGTCGAGGAGGACCTCGTCACGATCGACCTTGACGATGGTGCCTTCGACGATGTCGCCGTCGTTGAAATACTTGATGGTCTTGTCGATGGCGGCGAGGAAGTCTTCTTCGCTGCCGATGTCGTTGACCGCAACCTGCGGTGCCGCAGATGGAGTTGCGATGCTTGTCATAGAGGGATTGCTCCGATGGATGGATGGATAGGACGGGCACGCCAACAACCGGATTTCGTGAGGATCCACGAGCGTGTGCCTGCTACGTCCGAGGCGCAAGCGGGCTGCTGGGGCGTTCCAATCGTACGCTCCGGCGGCGACACGGCGCCATGCGGGGGTCGGTGGGGCGGCAGCACCGACGACCCGGTCAGGCCGGTGGCGACAGGAACGCCGTCAGCGCGCGGGTGTACAGGTCGACGTCGGCCGCGCCCATCAGCTCGCGGGCGGAGTGCATGGCGAGCTGAGGCGCTCCCACGTCGACGGTGAGCATCCCCGTGCGCGCAGCGCTCAACGGTCCGATCGTGGAGCCGCACGGCAGGTCGGCCCGGTGCTCGTACCGCTGCAAGGGCACGCCTGCGCGGTCGCAGGCGGAGTGGAACTCGGCCGCGCCGGCGGCGTCGGTGGCGTAGCGCAGGTTGACGTTGACCTTCAGCACCGGCCCGCCGCCGATCGTGATCGGGTGCAGCGGCTCGTGCCGGTCGGGGTGGCTGGGGTGGGTGGCGTGCGCCATGTCGCCGCTGGCGCAGATCGAGGAGGCCACCATGCGGTGCAGGTCGTCGCGCCCTCCCCCGCGAGCGATCACGATGCGCTCGAGCACCGTCGACAGCAGGTCGGACTGGGCCCCACGTTCGGACGTGCTGCCGATCTCCTCGTGGTCGAACAGCGCCAGCACCGGCACGACGCCGTCGACCGGCTCGGCGCCGAGCAGCGCCTGCAGGCCCGAGAAGCAGGTGCCCTGGTTGTCCAGCCGCGGGGCCGACACGAACTCGTCGGCAGCACCGGTGAGCGTGCTGGGCGCGAGGTCGTGAGTCATCAGCTCGAATCCGAGCACGTCGTCGACCGGTGCACCCACCTGCTCGGCGATCCAGGGCAGGAACTGCCGGTCGCCGGTGGTCCAGATGGCGTTGAGGTGGCGCTGCGGGTCCAGCTCGACACCCTTGCGGTTCTCCGACAGATGGATGGCCAGCTGCGGCACCCGCAGCACGGGCTCGTCGACCTGCACCAGGATCGTCGCGCCGTCGCGCATGGCCAGCCGTCCGGCCACGCCGAGGTCACGGTCCAGCCAGGAGTTGAGCCACGCGCCGCCGTACGGCTCCAGCGCGACCACGCCCAGGCCGAGCATCGAGCGGTCGTGGCGCTGCTTGACCCGCAGGTTCGGGCTGTCGGTGTGGCCGCCGACCACCCGGAAACGGTCGCCGGCTCCCGCGGAGGCCTCGGTGCTCCAGGCCACGATGGATCCGCCACGGACGACGAAGTACCGGCCGGGCTCGCTCGGGAAGGCGCGGGACTCGGCCACCGCCGTGTACCCCGCGGACCGCAGCGCCTCCGCCACGGTCGCGCAGACGTGGAACGGCGTGGGCGAGGCGTCGATGAAGGTGCACAGATCAGCGGCGGCAGTCATGTGGCCAGCCTAGGTCCCCCGGACGCACGGACGCCGCGACCCGGTGAGGGTCGCGGCGTCCGCCGAGGTGAGACCGTCAGGCCTCGGAGTGCTCGCCTCGCTTGCGGCCACGACCGAGGACCAGCCCGGCGCCGATCAGCACGATGCCGATCAGGCCGCCCACCAGCGGGAACGTGGTCTTGACGGCGCTGAGCAGTGCCGCCTTGCCCTTGTACTCGTCGACCGTCTCCTGGGTGTTCTCGTCGGTGTACTGCAAGGTGGCCTTCGTGGTGGTCAGCACGCGCTGGCCGTCGAGCTCGAGGTAGCCGTCCTGCGACTCGCCGCCGACGATGATGACACCGGTGACCGGCTCCACCATGAACGAACGGGTGTTGGCGTAGTAGCGATCCGTCACGACGGTCGGCTTGTCAGCGACACCGACCAGCGAGCCGGGCACCGCGAGCGTGCCGGTCTTGGTGGGCTCGATGACCTGCTCGAACTTGTACACGTCGAGTCCCTTGACCTTGGCGGTGCCCATGTACTTGGCCGTCGTGGCCTCCTTGAGGGTGCCGTCCCAGAACTTGTAGTCCTTCTTCTGGGTGTCGAACGGGAACTTGAAGTACAGACCCTTGAACGGGCCACGAATGGTGGTCCCGCCGGTCTCGGAACGCGTCTTGTCCCAGTCGACGGTCTCACCGGTGTGGGCGTCGAACGCCACGAGGTCGGTCGTCGCGCTCAGCGGCGTCTCGCCACTGCCGCAGTCGAACGACGGCGGAGCGGTGCAGCTGAAGGTCTTCCAGACCGCGATGTCGCGACCGAGCTCCTTGCTGGCCTCCTCGCTGAGCTTCACGTCGCCCTCGACGATGCGGGTGGACTTCAGCGGGCCGTCGACGACGGCCGGGCCCGCGCCCACGTCGAGATACTCCGCGTCATCTCCCGGCGCCGTGGACGAGATGCTCGTGGTCTGGGTGTTGTCGGGGACCACCGCCAGGCGGTCGTACATGTAGTACTTGGACAGCACTGCGAGCACCAGGAGGAAAGCCCCCAAGAAGATGCTCGCTCTTGCCAATTTCGAACCCACAACCGACTCCCTCTGTCGATAGAAACTACGTGAAGGTAGCAGTGGTGAGGGTCACACCTGCGCGACGCGGGCGTGCGACTGCCCGCACGGACTACTCGCGAGTACGTGCCGGCCGTCCAGACCCCCTGTCTGTGCGAGAATCTCGCCTCGTGACTGCCGTCGAGAATCGTGTCGTGGAAGCCGCCGCGACCGACTCCCGCAGAAGTCGCCGGCTCGGCCCGATGTCGTCGCGATCGGTGACCCTGGTGGCAGCCGTGCTGATCGTCGCCCACACGGTCGTGCGGGGCATCTGGACCTCCCAGAGCTGGTTCCTGGTCGACGACTTCCTGTTCATGTCCGACATCGCTCGAGGCATCGACGACACCGCCTGGTACCTGCACCTGCACAACGGTCACTTCATGCCGTTGTCCTTCGGCCTGGTCAAGCTGGTGACAGTGCTGAGCCCGCCGTTCACCTGGTCGGCGGCAGCCGTCGAGATCATCACCCTGCAGCTGCTGGCGGCACTCGCCTGCTGGTGGATGCTGCGCACCGTCTTCGGCAACCGACCCGCCATCCTCGGCGGCCTCGCGTTCTACCTGCTGTGCCCCCTGACCATGACGATCACGATGTGGTGGGCCGTCGCGATCAACCAGCTGCCGTTCCAGATCGGCTTCTTCGGCATGATCGCGGCGCACGTGCAGTACTGCCGCGGACGTCGCCTGCGCTGGCTGGTCGTCGCGTGCCTGTTCCTGCTCGTCGCCTACGCGTCCTACGCCAAGACACCCTTGATCGTGGTCTCCGTGGCGATCATGACGCTCGCCTGGTTCAGCTTCGGGTCACCCTGGACGAGGACCGGCATCGCCCTGCGTCGCTTCCGGGCCGCCTGGGTCGCCTACGGCGGCATCAGCGTGCTGTGGCTGGCGATCTACTTGACCCGCGAGTCGCCCCCACCCAGCCCGCAGCGGCCGAGCGGCTTCCTCGACCTCGGGCAGGCGCTGGTGCTGCAGAACCTCGTGCCCACCGTCGTCGGAGGTCCGTGGCGCTGGGTCCCCTTCGTCAACGGCCCCATCAACTACGCCAACCCGCCGCTGGTGCCCACCGTGCTCGCAGCGCTCCTGGTGCTGGCGGTGATCGCCTACGCGTGGGCGACTCGCGAGCGCTCGATGCGGATGCTGTGGGCCGTCGGTGCCTACGTGTTCGGATCGGCCCTGCTGATCTTCGTCGGACGCGCCTTCGTCCTCGCGGTGCTCGGAGGCGAGCAGGTCGGACGGTACGTCCAGTACGTCTCCGACATCATCCCGCTGCTGACGGTGACCCTGGTGGCGATGTTCGTGCCCGTGGTCGGGTCGTTCGAGCCGGTCGTCCCGCGGGCCGACCCGATCTGGCGGGGGCCGGTCAGCCGGGGCGTCGTCGCAGTCGCTGCGGTCGCGGTCGTCGCGGGCAGCCTGTGGTCGTCGCAGGCCTACACGACCTCGTGGCGCGACTTCGGCGAGCGCACGCTGACCCAGCGCGGCATCGCCGAGATCCGGGACCAGGACCCGTTGTTCGCCGACGTCGGGGTGCCGATCGGTCTGCTGAGCCCGTTGTTCGGCGAGAACTCGGCGATCAAGAACTACTACGCGCCCCTGGGCACCCAGGTGCGGACCACCACGCGCGGCAACGACCTGGCCATCTTCGACGGGGACGGCCGGGTGACCCTCGCGGGAGTACGCCAGCCCGACTCCCCCGAGCTCGTGGCTGACCCTGACCCCTCCGGCCCCTGCCTCGACATCACCCACGACGGTCGCTGGTGGACCATCGTGCCGCCGCCCAGCTTCGGCCTGTGGCTCGAGGTCCGGTACCGCGCGACGCGCCCGGGGACGATGCTGATCGACACGGGCGACGTCCGGACCCTCCAGCCGGTGCTGCCGGGACGGCACCGGGTGCTCGTGGCGACGCCCACGCCCGTCCCCACCGTGCACGTGAGTGACCTGTCCTACGCCGACGACCTGTGCGTCGACTCGGTCCGCTACGGTCTCCCGGCGCCGCTGCCGGCGTCGCGATGAGCACCACCGAGGACCCGCTGCGGAGCCTGGCGCGCCGACTCGACGGTCGCTGGCGTCCGCGCTGGACCTCCGTCACCTGGTGTGCGCTGGGGCTCGTCGCGATCCAGATGGTGCTGCGCACCTGGGCCACCTCGCGCAGCTGGTTCATGTGGGACGACTACATCTTCATCGCCGACGTGACACGTGGCGACACCGGATTCGCGTGGCTGTTCCACAGCCACTTCAGCCTGGTGCAGCCGGTGGGGTTCGCGATGGCCTGGCTCGTCGGCGCCGCCGGGTTCTCGTGGTCGGCCTACGCCGCGAACATCCTGGTCCTGCAGCTGACGGCATCGCTGGCGTGCTGGTGGATGCTGCGTGTGCTGTTCGGCAACCGCCGACTCATCCTGCTGCCGTTGATGTTCTACCTGTTCTCGCCCCTGACGGTTCCGGCGAGCGTGTGGTGGTCCGTCGCCATCTACCAGTACCCCCATCAGATCGCCCTCTTCGGTGCGGTCGTCGGCCACGTGATGTACCTGCGCAGCGGCCGGCTTCGTCACCTGGCCGTGGCGGCGGCCTTCCTGACGCTGGGCCTCGGTGCGTACCTGAAGGCACCGCTCATCGTGCTGGTCCTCCTCGGCATCTCGTGGCTGTGGTTCACCAGCGGGTCCATCCGGTCGCGTGCGAGGCAGCTGCTGAGACTCTGGCCGGCGTGGATCAGCTACGGCGTGCTGCTGGCCGGCTACGTCGCTCTCTGGGCGTCGCGCCAGACCGGAGCCCCGCCTCGCCGGACCTGCGAGCTGCCCGGAGTCATGCAGAACTCGTTCGTCGAGACACTCGGCACCGCCGTGACCGGTGGCCCGTGGACCTGGCGCCTGTGGACCGGCGGCATCGACCCGTTCATCGCCGACTCGAGGTGTGTCCCGCAGGCGTACCGCGACAACCCTGACCTGCTGGTCGGCGGCGCCCCGCAGTCGCTCGTCGACCCGGGCCTGCTCGTCATCGTGGTGTCCTGGCTGCTGGTCGTCGCCCTGGTCGCTCACCGATGGGCCCGCCACCGTCACGCCCTGCTGTCGCTGTGGATCCTGGCGCCCTACACCCTGCTGTCAGCGGGCCTGGTGTTCATCGGCCGAGCCGGCACCTTCGGCAGCCAGGTCAGTGCTCGAGAGATCCGCTACTTCTCCGACGTGGCCGTCATCATCGCGCTGGCACTCGGCACCGCCCTGATGCCGATCGTGGGCGCTCGGGTCGCCGTGACCCCACGGGCCGAGCCCTACGTCACGCGGGGTCTGTCCGTGGCCGCGGTCCGTACGCTGGTGATCGTGTTCCTCGTGGGGTCGATCGCCTCGACGATCACCTACGTGCGGCCGTGGCACTCCACGACGAGCGACACGACCTTCCCGGAACGGCAGTTCCTGGCCGCCGTGGAGACGTCACTGGCCGCCCAGCCGCCCGGCACCGTGCGGGTGGCTGACCTGCCGCTGCCTCCGGTCGTCGCGAATCCGGTGATCTTCCCGTACAACCTGCCGTCTCGAAAGCTGGCGCCGCTCGCTCCACGACTCGAGGGCGTGACCCAGGGAACGGACCTGCGTCTGATCGACGCCAGGGGCCGGCTGCGACCAGCGACGATTCCCGATGCTCCGCGCGCGGCCCCCGGTCCGGTCCCCGACTGCGGCTACCTCGTCCAGGCCACGACCACGCGGATACCCATCACGGCGGTCGTCCCCGGCGCGTGGTGGACCCGCATCGACTACCTCGCGAACTCCGACGGTCGCGTACGGGTGCAGGCCGGCACCACGGATCGCACCATCGAGGTCAAGCGCGGACTGCACACCCTGCTGTTCCTGACCGACGGCGACTTCGGCTCGGTGTGGCTCACACCCGGCGACTTCGAGCTCACGCTGTGCGTCGACAACGTCCACGTCGGGCCCGTCGTGCCGAAGGACGGTGCCCCATGACCTCGACGACCGCGCGCCGCCCGCTGGAGCGTGGCGAGAAGGTCGTGCTGGCCGCCGTCGTGATGATCGTGGCGCACGTGGTCTTCCGCGCCTGGGCCACCTCCGGCAGCTGGTTCTACTCCGACGACTTCATCTTCCTCGGCACGACCGCGCGCGGCGCCGACACCGGGACCTGGCTGCTCACGCCGCACAACATCCACTTCATGCCGTTCGCGCTGTGGCTCACGACCTGGGTCGGGCACCTCGCTGCCTTCTCGTGGTGGGCGGCAGCACTGCAGATCATCGTCATGCAGGCCCTGGCCGCGGTCGCGTGCTGGTGGATGCTGCGCACCCTGTTCGGCGATCGTCCGGCCATGCTGGTCCCCCTCGCCGCGTTCCTGCTGTCGCCCGCCACCATCACCAGCGACGTCTGGTGGGCGGCCGCCATCAACCAGCTGCCGCACCAGATCGCCCTGTTCGGCGCCGTCGCCGCCCACGTCACCTACCTGCGCCGCGGCACCTGGGGATGGGCGCTGGTCACCGGCGCGTTCCTGGTGCTCGGCTACGCGAGCTACACCAAGACGCTGCTGCTGCCGGTGCTGCTGGTGGCCCTGACCTTCACCTACTTCGCCCGCGGCCGCCTCCTCCCACGGCTGCGACAGACGCTCGGGCAGTACTGGCACTCCACGATCGTGCTCGGCGGCCTGACGGTCGCGTACGTCTGGCTGTACCTGACCGTCGTTCCCCGGTCGCCGATCCCCAGTCCCCGGGTCCTCTTCGACACGATCGACCTGTCGGTCGTGCAGGCGGCCATCCCCTCGCTGCTCGGCGGGCCCTGGACGTGGCAGACCCTCGGGCAGCCCGGCGGCGTCGGACCGCGCCTGTTCGTCGACACGCCGTTGATCCTGACGGTGCTCAGCTGGGGGCTGTTGGTCGCGTTGCTCACGATCCAGTCCCTGCGCCACCGGCGAGCCTGGTGGCCCGCAGCCATCGTCCTCGGATACGCCGTCCTGAGCGCCGTCCTCGTCGCTGCGGGCCGCGGCACGGCGTTCGGTCCCGAGGCTGCGGCGTTCGAGCTGCGCTACTTCGCCGACCTGGCCGGCGTGTTCGCGCTCGGCCTGGGTCTGGCGATCATGCCGGTACGCGGTGCGCTCGGCTCCCTGGAGCCGCGGGACCCTCCGCTGCTCACGCTCCGTGTGCGGCGCCGCTGGCCGCGCAGCCTGATGGCCGTGCTGGCCATCGGCGCCATGATCAGCTCGGTGTCCTACGTGCGCCCGTGGCACTCCGAGCGTGAGATGCCGCAGCGCGCCTACGTCGCCCAGGTCCGCGCCGAGACCGCCCGGTCCCCCGTCACGCTCGCCGACACGTCGGTGCCCGACGTGGTGCTGTGGAACGCGGCCTTCCCCGCGAGCCTGGCATCGCGCACCCTCGCCCCGCTCGGCACCCGGCTGCGGTTCACTAAGGCCGGCAACGACCTCAAGACCCTCGACCCGAGCGGTCGCGTCGTTCCCGCCCTGCTGCCCGGCGACCCACGCAGCGATCCCGGACCCGACGGTCGGTGTGGCTACGCCGTCAGCGCGGAGGAGCCGGTCAGCATCCCCATCGCGCCGGTGATCGACTTCCCGTTCTGGATGACGATCGGGTACCTCGCCGGCGCCGACGGGCGGGTCACCGTGCGCGCAGGAACCACCGAGCGCGAGATCGCGGTCAAGAAGGGCCTGCACACCCTCTACCTGTCCACCGAGGGCGCGTACGACGCCGTCGAGATCACGCCGGTCGGCCTCACCTCGCTGTGCGTGGACGGAGTCAACGTGGGCCAGCTGGTCCCGGGAGCGGTGTCGTGACAGCCGGTTCGGCAGGGCCCGCCGAGGTCGCCCGCGAGCACGACGTCTACCCGGGTCTGGACACGATGCGCGCCGTCGGAGCGCTCGGGGTGCTCGCGACCCACGTGGCGTTCTGGTCCGGCTTCTACGCCAGCGGCCTGCTGGGCGCCATGACCTCGCGCCTGGACCTCGGCGTGGCCCTGTTCTTCGTGCTGTCGGGCTTCCTGCTCGGCCGACCGTTCCTGCTGGCCATGGCCGACGGTCGTTCAGCGCCCCGGGCCGGTCGGTACCTGTGGAAGCGGTTCCTGCGCATCATGCCGTTGTACGTCCTCACGGTGGTCGTCGCACTGGCCGCGCTTCCCGACAACCGAGGGCTGGGGTGGACGACGTGGCTGCGCACGCTCACGCTCACCCAGATCTACCCCGGCGGCGAGCTGGTCGCCGGCCTGACGCACATGTGGAGCCTGTGCGTCGAGGTCGCGTTCTACCTCGCCCTCCCCCTCCTGATGTGGCTGCTGCGCCGGGTTGCCCTGCGTCGCGGCTGGCGCATCGAGGCGGTCCTGGTCGCGTTGGCGGTCACCGCGCTCAGCGGCTGGGTCTGGCTGGCCGTCGTCCCCTCACACGTCTCCGGCGCCGCGCTGTGGCCGCCGGCCTTCGCCGCGTGGTTCGCCGCCGGCCTCGCGCTGGCAGCCGTCACCGTCGAGCTGCGCCGTCCGGGTGGACGCCGGTTCACCACGGCGGTCGACCTCGCAGCCCAGCCGGGCGTGTGCTGGTCCATGGCACTGGCGTTGTTCGCGCTCTCGGCGACCCCGTTGGCCGGCCCCATCCTGCTGCTGGAGCCCACCCCGGCCGAGGCCGTCACCAAGAACGTGCTCTACACGGTCATCGCCGTGCTGGTGCTGATGCCGTCGATCCTCGGTCGGCGCACGGGCTCGGGCTACGCCACCGTGCTGGCGCTGCCCGTGCTGCGGCACGTCGGGCTCATCTCCTACGGCATCTTCTGCGTGCACCTGCTGGTCATCCACGCCGTCACGGACCTGCTGGACCTGCCGCTGTACCAGGGGCACGGCTGGCAGCTGTTCGCCCTCACGCTCCTCGGCGCACTGGTGATCGCCGAGATCGGCTACCGCGTCGTCGAGCGCCCGGCGATGCGGTTGCGCACGATCGGCAGGTCCACCGCAGCGGCCACGGCGCAGACCACCAGCCACTGAGGCCACCGCTCGGCACCGGCCCAGCCGTCCGGGCCGTTCCACGGCAGCAGCACGTAGGCGAGCCCACCCACGAGCACCAGTCCGGCTGCGATCGGGGCGCCCCGCCGCTGCCCGAGGGTGGCGGCGATCGCGAGCCCGAGAACGGCGGCCACCAGACCAGCCGCCCCGGCCAGCAGCGCAGCCGCCACGGCACCGCCCACCGCGAGCGTGCCCGCTCTCCATCGGCGTCGAGGAGCGGCCTGGCTGCCGGCCACGGACCGCTCCGGCAGTCGCCACGCCAGCGCGAGGGTCACCAGCACCAGCATCGCCCCGAGCGCCAGGCCGGCCCGGTACAGGCCCGCGGGAGCGAAGCGCGCCGTCACCTCTCCCCCGGAGGTCACCCATCCCTGCATCCAGCCGTTGACCGTCACGGGATCGGAGGAGCCGGCGGTCCACCCGGGATTCACCGTCTGGGGGACGGTGACGACCTGGTCGGTTCCCGTGGGAGTGGTCGTGGACAACGCCGTGCTGCCGTCGCGCTGCAGCGGCGAGGCCGTGGCCCGACCGGCGACGCCGGGACCCTGGGCGAGCCTCAGCTGGACCGGCCGGAACGCGTCGCTCGGCGTCACCCGGATGCGGTTGCCGCCCGCCCGCAGCCCGACGTCGGCGCCGCCACACACCCGGGCCGGAAGCTCCGCGCGGGTCATGATCGCGCTGCGTGACACCTGCATGGCGGTGCGGAACTCGCGGCCGTCCACACCGAGGGTCGGACCGGACCCGCACCCGAGGTCGACGACCGAGGCGCTGCCCTTGGAGGGGTCGATGCCACTGCCGGGCACGGAGAGCTCGCTGATGCCCGCCGGCAGGCCGGTGCCCGATCCGTCGAAGGCCAACGACGAGCGCACGAACACGCGATCGATGCGGATCGAGACCGATCGCGTCGTCACGGGATCGAACGAGAGCCGACCGTCGACGTCCACGGCCGCCGTCTGCTGCCGTCCGTCGTCGAACGTCAGCGTGACGCTCCTGGGAGCGGAGGCCGCCAGGGTCGGATCGGTGCGCAGCCGGAGACGGTCGATCTCGGTGGGGCGACCCAGGTCGAGCGTGACCGTCGGGACGCGATCGCGCAGCGCCGCGACCCATCCGGTCTGCGGATTGCCGTCGATCATGGCCAAGGGGCCCGCTGCGGGGTCGGTCGAGGAGCTCGACGAGGTGCGCAGTCCCACACCACCGCTGAGCTGGTCGAGCAGCGCATCGCTCTGCACCGGCAGCGCGCTCACGCCCGCGGCGAAGGTCGCCGGTCCTTCGAGGGTGACGATGCGATCGAGGGTGGAGCCGTCCTCGCCGCGTCCGTCACGACCCGCCACGCACCGCGTGATGCCCTCGACCCGACGACAGGTGGCCGGGCCCTCTGCGGCGGTGAGCACGACGTCGGTGGGGTTGCCCCACGCCCGCGGCACGGTGGGCAGCACGAGGGGCCGTGCCACCGGCGCGGCCGGGACCGAGACCTCGGCGACCGACAGCTCGGTCAGCGACGGCTTGGCCAGGGAGATGCGCAGGCGCCTGGTCGAACCCTCCACACCGAGCCGCACCGGCGCACCACCGACCCCGGTGACGGCGGTCCGTCCGCTGTCGGTGGTCACCACCAGGTCACGCACTCCTGCCCCACTCGGGAGCCGGACCGTGGCGTCGGCGAGCGAGACGTCGCGGCCGTAGTCGATCTGGATCCACCCGTCCAGGTCTCCGGCCCGCCAGGCGGTGGTCGGATCACCGTCGAACGCCGACCACGGCTGCGCAGCGGGATCGATGGTCGGTTGGGTGACGTCCGAGGCCGAGGACGACGCCGTGAGCGAGTCGGCGCCGAGCAGCGTCGCGACCGTCTGCTTGTCGGCCTGCCCCGGCGACAGGTAGTCGTGCACCGGACGATCGATCCGATAGGGGTCGTCGCGCGTCAAGGTGGCGGATCGGCCGTCGGGAACCCGGCCGAACGCGACCTCCTGGCGCCGGTCGGTGTCGGTGAGCACGGTCCGGCCCGGCACCTGGCCGCGTGGCACGTCCTGGGCGAGCAGGAAGTCGGTGTCCCCCGGGAACAACCCGTCCTGCGTCAACGCCGCGGACGGGGCTCCGAACAATGCCGGGAGGTCCTGCACGGCGGTCGATCGAGCCCGCATCGAGTCGGCCGCGTCGACCTCGAACACCTCGATCGCCGGGTGCAGTGCCTGCAGCCCGCCGTTGACGAAGACGACCTGGTTGCCCGCGTCCTGGGTGGCTGGACTTCCGACGTCGGGCCCGAACGACGCGACGGGCGAGACGCCCGGCGTCGAGGACAGCGTGGAGTAGACCAGCTCGGTGTCGGTGGCCCCGGGGGCGGCCAGGTCCGACCTGACCAGCAGGTAGCGGATGCCGGACCGCACCAGCTGGTCGGACAACGCCTGCGACCCGCGTCCGCTGGCGAACGCCTCCTCGAAGGCGTCGAGGGACCGGATGGCTCCGGGCGGAGTCAGGGGCACGGCGTTGCGCACCGACCACGGCGTGGTGCCCAGCGCCTGGATGACCTCGTCGCGGGGGCGCCCCCAGAGGTAGTCACCGAAGGCGCTGCCGGGCAGCATCAACGTGTTCTGGTCCTGCGCTCGAGCCGACAACCAGTCGACCGCCTCGGTCCAGTAGCCCGGCACCTCCTCGTAGGAACCGCTGCGGGGCAGGTCCACGGTCCATGCCGGAGCCGTGGCGCCGATGAGCGCCGCCACGGTCAGCACGACGGCCCCGACCTTTCGCCGTGAGTCCGTGCGTCCGGCGGTGGCCACGGACACCGCGTGCACCAGCCCGAGCACCAGGGGAAGGCGCACCACGACGTCGAACTTGTGGGTGTTGCGCAGAGGCGCCAGGACGCCGTCGAGCAGCGATCGCACGTCGGCGGCCACCCAGCCGCCCGAGCCGACGTGGCCGAGCGTCACGAGCACCAGCCCGACGACGAGGCTGACCAGCAGCCAGGCGCGGGCAGGATGGTCGCGACGTGCCAGGCCCCAGGTGCCCAGGGCCATCACCACCACGGAGTTGAGGATCACCACGGCGACCGCGATCAGCCGAAACCCTGCGTCCTGCGTCGGGTCCAGGTACGGCAGCCAGTTGGTGGTGCCCCGCAGCGCGTCCAGCGGCGTGGCCGGGAAGGTCGTGGTGGCGGCGCTCTCGATGTAGTCCAGGAACGGTGGGCTGTACCGGCCCAGCAGCACGAGCGGGATGGTCCACCAGGCCGTCGCCGCGATCGTGGCCAGCGGCCACCAGAGCATGAGCAGGCGGCGTCGGGGTCCTGGATCGGCCAGCAGGAGCAGCACGACTCCGAGCGGCAGCACGGCCGCGGTGGCCACCGCGTTGACGCCGCCGATCGCCGCCACTGCCAGCGCGCTGAGCAACGCCCACCGGCGGGGATCGCCGCGCCGAAGCCCGATGACCAGGGGAACGAGCACCCACGGGGCGACGGCAGCCGGCCAGATCTCGATCGAGCTCGGCCCGATCACCGTGATCATGCGCGGCGAAAGTGCATAGGCGACGCCGCCGATGACGCGGGCCGTGGGCGACCCGAGGTCGAGCACGCCGCACAGCTTGACGATGCCGAGGAACGCCACGACCAGGATCAGGCTCCACCACGCCCGTTGGACGACCCAGCCCGGCGCCTGCAGCAGGTCGCCCAGCCAGAAGAACGGGCCCATCGGGAACAGGTAGCCGTACGCCTGGTTCTGCACCTGGCCGAACGAGCCGTCCGGGTCCCACAGCTGCAGGGCTCGTCCGAGGAAGGCACCCGGGTCGATGACCAGGTCGGCCTTGGTGTCGTTGACGAGCCGGCCGGGGTCCTGCACGAAGGCGAGCGCCGTGAGCGCCATGGAGACCGCCAGCAGACGCCAGCGGTGCACGGTCATCGTCATCGTCGCCGCACCACGAGGGCCAGGTTCCACGTCACCAGCTCGCGCAGGACGGGGACGCGCAGGACCCACCACGACCAGCGCGGCAGGTACCGGGGCAGGCACGACACGACCTCGACGTCCGGGCACGATCGCGCCCACCGCAGACCGGCGGCGGCGGTGACCGCGAACAGCGAGGTGCCGAAGTCGTTCTTGGGTCGGTGGCCATGTCGACGGGCGTAGCGGTCGGCCGCCCGACGACCGCCGAGCAGGTGCCACGGCGCGGTCTCGTGCCCGCCCCACGGACCCCACCACAGCGTGTAGGAGATGAACACCAGTCCCCCGGGCCTGGTCACCCGCACCATGTCGTCGGCCATCGTCCACGGTTCCGGCACGTGCTCGAGCACGTTCGACGAGTACGTGACGTCGAAGCTGCCGTCCGCGAACGGCAGCTGCATGCCGCTGCCGAGCACGGTGCCCGGTTCCGGGTCGCCCCGACCGGACAGCTCTCCGAGGTCGGCGTCGAGCGGCGTGTAGCGGGCTCCCGCGGCCCGGAAGGCCTGTGCGAAGTAGCCCGGTCCCCCACCGACGTCGAGCAACCAGGCGCCGTCGAGATCGGTGTAGCCACCCACCTGATCGGCCGAGTCACGAGCCAACGTGCCGTAGAAGTGGTCCGGGTCGCTCTGCTCCACGCCGAAGGCGCGGAACAGGCGCCACGAACGCCGCAGCGTGGGGCGCGAGGACGGCTCGGGCACCCGGTGAACGATACCTGAGGTGTGGTCCTTGTCACTGCTACGATCACCCCGTCGCATTGAGGGATGCGACGCGCGCCTGGGAGGGCGCGGGCGAGGGAGGCCGCCGGTTCACCGGCACATGTCATGCACATCTTGTTCTGCAACTGGCGCGACACGCGCAACCCCGAGGGCGGGGGGTCCGAGCAGTACGTCGAGACCGTCGCACGGGGTCTGGTCGACCGCGGTCATCAGGTCACGATCGCCTGCGCCAGCCACGACGACGCGCCCGACGACGAGGTCGTCGACGGCGTGCGGTTCGTCCGTCGCGGCCGCAAGCTCAGCGTGTACCTGCACACCTATCTACGACTGCTCACCCGTCGCTACGGGCGCGTCGACGTGGTGGTCGACGTGCAGAACGGGCTTCCGTTCTTCACCCGGTGGGCCACCCGCCGACCCGTCGTCGTGCTGGTGCACCACGTGCACCGCGAGCAGTGGCCGGTCGTCTACCCCGGTGTCGTCGGCCGCGTGGGGTGGTGGGTCGAGCACCGGCTCGCTCCACGCATGTACCGCCACAGCCGGTACGTGGCGGTGTCGCGGGCCACACGCTTCGAGCTGGCCGACCTCGGCATCGAGCCGGCGCGGGTCACCGTGGTGCACAACGGCACCGAGCCGACGCCGTCGGTGCCCGAGGCCCGGTCGGTCACGCCGCGGCTGATCGTCCTCGGGCGGCTGGTCCCCCACAAGCAGGTCGAGCACGCCATCGACGCGGTGGCCGAGCTCTCCGACCGGCATCCCGACCTGGTCCTCGACGTGGTCGGGGACGGCTGGTGGCGCGACGCCCTGGAGCAGCACGCCGAGGCCGCTGGAGTGCGCGATCGAGTGCACTTCCACGGCTTCGTCGACGCCGACGAGAAGCACCGGCTGCTCGCCCGCGCCTGGGTCATGGCGCTGCCGTCGCTGAAGGAGGGGTGGGGGCTGGTGGTCGGCGAGGCCGGCCACCACGAGGTCCCGACCGTCGCGTACGCGTCGGCGGGCGGCACGACCGAGTCGATCGACCACAAGGACTCAGGTGTGCTCGTCGACCACCCGCACGAGCTCACCGCCGAGATCGGCCGGCTGCTCGAGGACCCGGAGTGGCGCACCCTGCTGGGCACCGGCGCACGCACCAAGTCCGGCCTCTACAGCTGGTCGGCGTCGCAGCAGGCCTTCGCCGCGGTCATCGACACCGCGATCGACGACACCGCGGTCGACTGAGATCCGGACACACGACGAGGGACGAACCAGGCGGTTCGTCCCTCGTGCATGCTCGGTGCGTCGTCGGCCGTCAGTTCCCGTAGCTCACCTGCGTGGTGACGGGCTTCTCGCCGGCTCCCTGCTGGGCCTGTACGACGCCGTAGGCCGTCCCGGCAGCCAGAAAGAATGCGGCCAGAAGCGCCAAGAATTCGCTCAGTGCTTTGTTCACGTGGTGTCCTCCCTCAAGACCTGCGAATCGTAGCAGCATCCCGGGGTCAAATCAGGGTGAAGACGCGGCCGGGACCGTGGCCCGTCCACGGCTTAGGGTGGGCCTCCATGACCACCACCCTCGGCACGGCCTCGGCCCTGGTGCGCGCCGCCCGGCCCCGGCAGTGGACCAAGAACCTGCTGGTCCTCGCCGCGCCCCTCGCTGCGGGCGTCCTGGCGCAAGGGTCGGTGGCAGGCGTCGTCGCGCTCGCCTTCGTGTCGTTCACGCTCGCATCGGCCGCCGTGTACCTGCTCAACGACGTCATCGACGTCGAGGCCGACCGGCTGCACCCCCGCAAGATGCACCGTCCCGTCGCCGCCGGCGAGCTGGGCGTCCGCACCGCCCTCGTGGCGGCTGTCGCCGCGGCCGCGTGCTCCCTGGTGCTCGGATTTCTCACCGACACCGAGCTGGGCGCCACGCTCGCTGTCTACCTGGTGCTCCAGGTCGCGTACGCCAGGTGGCTCAAGGAGCAGCCGGTCATCGATCTGGCCATCGTCGCCGCCGGCTTCCTGCTGCGCGCGATCGCCGGCGGCGTGGCCACCGACGTGCCGCTGTCGCAGTGGTTCCTGCTCGTCGCCTCGTTCGGCTCCCTGTTCATGGTCGCCGGCAAGCGGTACTCCGAGCTGCGGTCCGTCGGCAGCGCCGCAGGCACCCGCACCACCCTGCTCGAGTACTCCGAGTCCTACCTGCGGTTCGTCTGGAGCCTGGCCGCGGCCGTGGCCGTCACCGCCTACAGCCTCTGGGCCTTCGAGATCTCGACCGGCGACGGCGTGAACTGGCAGGCGATCTCCATCGCCCCGTTCGTGCTCGGCCTGCTGCGCTACGCCGTGGACATCGACCGGGGTGTCGCCGGTGAGCCCGAGGAGGCCGTGCTGCGCGACCCGGTCCTCCTGGCCCTCGCAGGCATCTGGGTCGTCGTGTTCGCGATCGGGGTGTACTCCTCGTGAACCGCACCCGGCTGCGCGGCTGGGGCGGCACCGCCCCGACGTCGGCCCATGTCGAGGGCCCGACCCAGATCGAGCAGTTCCGCGCCGTGCTGCGCGACGCCGGCGACCGCGGAGTGATCGCCCGCGGGCTCGGGCGCAGCTACGGGGATGCGGCCCAGAACGCCGGCGGCACCGTGCTCGACCTCACCCGACTCGATCGGATCCTCGCGCTCGACACCGACGGGCCCGCCATCACGGTCGAGGCCGGCGTCAGCCTCGACACCGTGCTGCGCCACGTGGTTCCGCACGGACTGTGGGTGCCGGTGCTGCCGGGGACCCGCCAGGTGACGGTCGGCGGCGCCATCGCGGCGGACGTGCACGGCAAGAACCACCACGTCGACGGCAGCTTCGGCCAGCACGTCGTGTCGATGGAGGTGCTGCTGGCCTCCGGCGACGTGGTCACGGCCACCCCGGACGGACCCGAGCACGAGCTGTTCTGGGCGGTCGTCGGCGGCATGGGCCTGGTCGGCGTCGTGCTCCGGGCCACGCTGGCGCTGCACCGGGTCGAGACCTCCTACTTCGTGGTCGACACCGATCGCACCCCCGACCTGGACTCGATGGTCGACCTGCTGTCGGTGGGCGACGACCTGCACCGCTACTCCGTCGCCTGGTTCGACACCGGCACCACGGGCAGCTCGACCGCTCGCGGGGTCGTGACGCAGGGCGATGCCGCACGACTGGCGGACCTGTCCGACAGCCAGCGGGCCACGGCCCTCGAGCTCGCAGCCCCTCGACTCGGACGGTTCCCGCTCACCCCGCCGATCAGCCTGGTCAACGGTCTGACCGCCCGCGCGTTCAACCGGCTCTGGTACGCCAAGGCTCCCGAGCATCGGCGCGACGAGGTGCAGAACCTGACCCAGTTCTTCCACCCGCTCGACATCGTCGACGACTGGAACCGCGTGTACGGGCCGAAGGGGTTCTGTCAGTACCAGTGCGTCATCCCGTTCGGCGCCGAGTCCGTGCTGACCCGCGTGGTCGACCTCATCGCTGCCTCCCGGCACGTCTCGTCCCTCACCGTGCTCAAGCGGTTCGGTGCCGGCAACCGGTCGCCGATGTCGTTCCCCCTGCCCGGCTGGACCCTGGCGGTGGACCTGCCGGTCCGTCCCGGTCTCGACCTGCTGCTGGACCACCTCGACGCGCTCGTGCTCGAGGCCGGCGGACGCATCTACCTGGCCAAGGACTCCCGAGCGAGCGCTCCCGTGCTGCATCGCATGTATCCCCGGCTCGAGGAGTTCGACGCCGTTCGCCGCCGGGTGGACCCCCGAGGCGTCTTCCGCTCCGACCTGTCTCGTCGACTCGACCTGTGAGGACCCCATGATCAACGCACTCGGCCACCCGCAGCACCTGATGCTGCTCGGCGGCACCTCCGACATCGCTCTGGCCATCGCCGAGCGCTACGCCGGATCGGGTCCCGGACTGCACGTGACCCTCGCAGCGCGACCGGGAGGACGACGCGACGCCGCCGTCGCCCGGCTGGAGTCAGCCGGCTGCACCGTGGAGGCGATCGACTTCGAGGCCACCGACACCGCATCCCACCAGGACGTGGTCGACGCGCCTGCGCGCGACGTCGACGTCGCCGTCGTCGCCTTCGGGGTGCTCGGTGATCCGGAGCAGGCGTGGACGTCGGTCGAGGCGGCCACCGAGCTGGCCACGGTCAACTACCTCTCGGCCGTCACGACAGGGGTGGCGCTCGCCAACCGCATCCGTCGCCAGGGTCACGGCGTCGTGGTGGCCCTGTCGAGCGTCGCCGGCGAGCGACCCCGGCGGTCCAACTTCGTGTACGGATCGACCAAGGCCGGGTTCGACGCCTTCTACACCGGCCTCGGGGAGGCACTGCGCGAGCACGGCGGGCGGGTGCTGGTGGTGCGCCCCGGCTTCGTGCACTCGCGCATGACCGAGGGCCTCGAGCCGGCCCCCCTCGCCACCACCCCCGAAGCCGTGGCAGCAGCGGCGGTCGACGCCGTGCGGGCCGGGCGGGAGCAGGTGTGGGTGCCCAGCGCCCTGCGGGGTGTCATGTCCGGTCTGCGTCACCTGCCGCGACCGGTCTTTCGTCGCCTTCCGCTGTAGATCACGAGACCTGCTGCCCCGACCAGCGTCGCGCCGGCCGTCGACCAGGCGATCACCATGAGGGCACGTGCGGCGGTCGACGGGCTGTCCGGCCGGGCGTCTCCGGCTGAGAACAGCAGCAGCTCACCGTGACTCGCGAGCGGTTGCAACCTCGACGTCGACGCCAGGGCACCGGCGGCGTCCGGCGCTGACGTGTCGACCAGCACCAGCCCGATCCCGCGGGCCCGCAACGCGGCCGGGTCGATCGCGCCGGACCCGAGGACCCCGAACATCGCCGCCGCCCGTGGATCCTCGCCCCGGATGAGCACGCCCGACACGAGCAGGTCGTCGTTGACGACCGTCGTGCGGTTGAAGTAGCGCCCTGCCGGGTCGAGGACCGGCCGATCGCCGTTCCACGACGGCGCACGGTAGGAGCTGAACGGCAGCACCAGCAGGTCGCCCCGCACGCTCGAGGCGTCGATCGACGCGCGCATCTGGTTCCAGGCCGCCGGATATCGAGCCGTCGCGACCTGCCCACCGACACCGGCCGCCAGGTCGGGCAGCGAGGCGATCGGCACGGCGACGACCAGGGCCGCGACGAGCCGGGCGGTCGCTCGAGCCGGGACGTGCTGGACGAGCGCGTCGGCCCCGCGGGCGAGCGCGACGGCGCAGAACGGGATCAGCAGGACCAGGAAGCGGGTGCCGTCACGCAGCAGCCCGCCTCCGGGGACGCTGTCCACCAGGACCTGCAGCAGGCCCGGCAGGAGCCAACCGATGCTCGCGACCGCCAGACCCAGCGCGCCCAGCAGCGCCAGGCGCTCCAGCACGGAGCGGTCGGCACGCCACCACCTCGTGACGCCCAGCGCCATCACGGCCCATCCCAGTGCGACCAGCACCGGGGTGGTCCACAGCGCGCGCGTGTCGGGAACCACGTCGCCGTTCCAGATCCCGCCCAGGGACAGGGCCGACCACAGCCGTCCGAGGGGGCCGTCGGACCCGACGGCGAAGGCGGCGACCCCCGCCGGGTCCGACGTGGCGGAACCCCGGTGCAGCAGGCCGGCGACGATCCAGGGCGCGTTGAGTGCCGCGGAGAGCCCGAGCAGTCGGTAGCGGCCGAACGAGCGGCCGAGCACCAGGCACACGACCACGCCGATGAGGCCCCCGACCGGGGTCATGGCGAGCCCGGCCAGGCTCACCACGACCTGGCCCGGTCGGCGCCGCCGGTCGTCGAGGAGCGCGGCCACCAACCACGGCACCGCTGCCAGCCCGACGAGCAGCGGCCACTGGCCCAGGGCCAGGCGCTCGGCGACGTAGGGGTTCCACACGACGAAGGTGGCCGCGGCCAGGCGCGCCGGCAGGGGCAGTGTCGGCACCAGGCGGGCACCGCCGACGGCTCCCAGCACGAAGACTCCGCCCAGCACCAGCCGCTGCACGACCGCCGCGGGGACGACAGAACCGACCAGCGCGACGACGGCGTCGGACGGCACGGCACGGGGCAGGGCCGACCCCAGGCCCCAGACCTCCAGCCGTGACACGTCCAGGTGAGGCACCCAGACCATGTCGTAGGTCAGCAGGTAGCCGGATCGCAGCCACGGTGCGCAGACGGCGAGCGCCAGGACCACGGCCCACAGCCACACCACGACACCGTCGCGTCGTGACGTGGCGGATTCGTCCACTGACATGCCATCCAGCTTTCTCGTGAGTGCCCGGGCTAGTGTTCCGATGTGAAGTCTGCCCGCACCACCGTGTCAGGTGGCACGCTCGTCGCCGCCGGGATGGTCGGGATGAACGTGTTCATCTACGTCTTCAACATCATCGCGGCCCGCGTGCTGGTCCCGGCGGAGTTCGGCGCCCTGACCGCCATGTTCAGCGTGATCCTGGTCGGCAACGTGGCGGCCCTGGGGCTGCAGGCGGCGATCGCCCGGCGGATCTCCGTCGAGCCCGCGCGCCGCGCGGAGCTGGTGGACGCGGTGCTGCACGTCGCCACGATCGTCTCGATCGGCGTCGGCTCCTTCGTGGCCCTCACCTCCATCGTGCTGACACCCGCCCTGAAGCTGGACTCCGCCTGGCCCGTCATCCTGTGCGGCGCCACCCTGGCCCCGCTCACGATCATGGGTGCGCAGTCGGGGGTCGCGCAGGGAACCGAGCAGTGGCGCACCCTCACGGCCATCTACGCCGGCAACGGGGTCGGCCGGATGATCGGCGGCGCCGCAGCGGTGCTGATCGACCCCACCGTCACGTCCGCGATGATCGGCATCGCGATCGGCTCGTGGCTGCCGGTGGTCGCCGGGTGGCGGATGCTCGAACGCGCGCCCAGCGACGCCAGCCGCGCGCTGCGGCGCCCCCTGCTGCGCGAGGCCAGGCTCTCGACGCACGCCCTGCTCGCGTACTTCGTGCTCAGCAACATGGACGCGCTGATCGCCCGCAACTCCTTCGACGTGCGCGACAGCGGCCTGTACGCGTCCGGCCTGATCCTGGCCAAGGCGGCGCTGTTCTTCCCCCAGTTCGTCAGTGTCGTGCTGTTCCCGGACCTCGCTCGGGCCACGAACGCCGCGGCCAAGCTGCGCGCCGTGTCGCTGGTCGGCGGCTTCGGCGTGCTGGCCGTGGGCGGCACGCTGGCACTGTCGCACGTGGCGCTGATCGTGGTCGGCGGCAACCGGTACGGCGAGATCGAGGGCCGCCTGTGGTTGTTCGCGCTGGCCGGGTCCCTGCTCGCGATCGTCCACCTGCTGGTGTTCGACGCCCTGGCCCGGCACGCCCACGGCGTCACACCCCTGCTGTGGGCCGCCGTGGTCCTCGTCGCGGGTCTCGCCTACGGGCTGGACGTGCACATCACCGGCCTGGTCCTCACCGTGGCCGGCGTGGCGACGCTGCTGGCGACCGCCCTGCTGACCCTGCCGGGCCTGCAGCGCCCTCGATCAGTGGGCGGCCTCGTGCCAGGTGCGGCCGGTGCCGACGGAGACGTCGAGGGGCACTGACAGATCGGCCGCCCCGGCCATCTCGTCGCGCACGATCTGCTCGACCTGCTGCAGCTCGCCGGCAGCCACCTCGAGCACGAGCTCGTCGTGGACCTGCAGCAACAGACGCGACGACAGCTTCGCCTCGGTGAGCGCCCGCTGCACGCCGAGCATGGCGACCTTGATGATGTCGGCGGCCGAGCCCTGGATGGGCGCGTTCAACGCCATCCGTTCGGCCATCTCGCGGCGCTGGCGGTTGTCGCTGATGAGGTCGGGCAGGTAGCGGCGGCGGCCCAGGATGGTGGCGGTGAACCCGGTGGATCGTGCCTCGTCGACGACGCCGCGCAGGTAGGCCTGCACTCCCCCGAAGGTCTCGAAGTAGTCGTCCATCAGGCCCTGCGCCTCGCCGGTGGTGATGCCCAGCTGCTGGCTGAGACCGTACGAGCTCAGCCCGTAGGCGAGGCCGTAGTTCATCGCCTTGATGCGGGCCCGCAGCCCGCCATCGATGTCGCCGGGCTCGCGCTCGAACACCTTGGCGGCCATGACGGTGTGGACGTCGTGGCCGGAGCGGAACGCCTCGATGAGGTCGGCGTCCTCGGACAGGTCGACCATGATCCGCATCTCGATCTGGCTGTAGTCGGCCGTCAGCAGGGTCTCGTAGCCCTCGCCCACGACGAAGGCCTCACGGATGCGGCGCCCCGACTCGGTGCGGATCGGGATGTTCTGCAGATTGGGGTCGGCCGAGCTGAGCCGGCCCGTGGCCGCGATGGTCTGGAAGTACGTGGTGTGGATGCGGCCGTCGGGCGCGACCGTCTTCTGCAGTCCCTCGACGGTCTGGCGCAGCCGGGTGACGTCGCGGTGCGCCAGCAGGTGCGCCAGGAATGGGTGCTCGGTCTTGGCGAACAGGCCCTGCAGCGCCTCGGCGTCGGTGGTGAAACCGGTCTTGGTGCGCTTGGTCTTGGGCATGTCCAGCTGGTCGAACAAGACCTCCTGCAGCTGCTTGGGCGACCCGAGGTTCACCTCGCGGCCGATGACGGCGTAGGCCTCCTGGGCGGCGGCCAGCATGGTCTCGGTGAACTCGGCGTGCAGGGCGTCGAGGTGGTCGGTGTCGATCGCGATGCCGTGCGTCTCCATGACCGTGAGCACGTCGAGCAACGGCAGCTCGACGTCGCGCAGCAGCGACAACGACTCCTGCTGCTCCAGCTCGACGGCCAGCACGGCCCACAGGTCCAGCGCGGCACGGGCCCGGTGCACGACGTCGTCACCGCCGGCCTCGTCGTCGTCGAAGCTGAGCTGGCCGGAGTCCTCGGCGCCGGCCATCAGCTCACGGTGCAGATACCGCACCGAGAGGTCGGCGAGGTCGTAGGCCCGCTGGTCGGGCTTGACCAGGTAGGTGGCCAACGCCGTGTCGGCCACGACACCGGCGAGGTGCCAGCCCTGCGCGGCCAGCGCGTGTGCCTGCCCCTTGGCGTCGTGCAGCACCTTGGCGCGCTCGGGGTCGGCCAGCCAGGCCGCGAGGGCGGACTCGTCGGCGGGGTCGAGGCGCTCGACGTCGATCCACACGCCGCTGCCTCCGGCCGTGGCGATCGCCACGCCGTCGACACGCGCATTGACCGGCTTGGTCACTCCGGTGACCTCGACGCCGACAGTGCCCGATGCCCCGGCCGGCGCGTGCTCGGTGAGCCAGGCCGCCAGCGCACCGGCCGCGGGCCGCTCGATCGCCACCTCGACGGCTGCCTCGGAGGTGGTGGACTCGTCACCGCCACCGAGGTAGTCGAACAGCCGCTCACGCAGGGCCGCGAACTCGAGCGCGTCGAAGACCCGGTGGATGGCGTCGCGGTTCCACTCGGTGGTGAAGGCGAGGTCGGCAGGACCAGCGGGCAGGTCGAGGTCGCGGATCAGCGCGTTGATGCGCCGGTTGCGGAGCACGTCGTCGAGGTGGGCTCGCAGTGACTCCCCCGCCTTGCCCGGCACGCTGTCGACGTCGGTGACCAGGGCCTCGAGGGTGCCGTACTGCGCGATCCACTTGGCCGCCGTCTTGGGACCCACCCCGGGCACGCCCGGGAGGTTGTCGCTGGTCTCGCCGACCAGCGCGGCGAGGTCCGGGTAGTGGTCCGGCGTGACGCCGTACTTGTCCATGACGGCATCGGGCGTCATGCGCGCGAGGTCCGAGACGCCCTTGCGCGGGTACAGCACCGTGGTGGTGGGGGTGACCAGCTGCAGCGCGTCGCGGTCGCCGGTGCAGATCAGCACCTCCATGCCGGCCGCCGCGGCCTGGGTGGTGAGGGTGCCGATGATGTCGTCGGCCTCGAAGCCGTCCTTCTCGAACGTGGTGATGCCCAGCGCGTCCAGCACGTCCTTGATCAGCGGGATCTGGCCGGTGAACTCCGTCGGCGACTTCGATCGGTTGCCCTTGTACTCGGCATACTCCTCGGTGCGGAAGGTGCGCCGCGAGACGTCGAACGCCACCGCCACGTGGGTGGGCGCCTCGTCGCGCAGCACGTTGATGAGCATCGAGGTGAACCCGAACACCGCGTTGGTGTGCTGACCGGTGGTGGTGGCGAAGTTCTCGACGGGCAGGGCGAAGAAGGCTCGGTAGGCCACGGAGTGACCGTCGATGAGCAGCAGGCGATCCACGTCGTCGACCCTAGCCCCCACCACCGACGGTGCCGCACCGCCCGACGCGCCACGACCCGGCTGGCGTCAGCGAGCCTTCTCGGGCCGCGGCTGGGCCTGGCGACGACGCAACGTGCGACGGACCGCGATCATCTTGCCGGTGCCGCGCGAGTGGGTGGCCTTGCTGCTGAGCCGCGACTGCAGCTTGGTCGGCGAGATGGCGCGCAGCACCGCGATCTGGTTGAACCCCAGCTTGGTCAGGTAGCGGTGCGGCTCGCGTGCCTGCGCCGGGATGGCTGCCACGACGAGCTGGCAGTCGTGCTCGTCGCCGTACGCCGCGACCGCCGACAGCAGGGTCGCGGCGACCGAGCGACGGCGAAAACGCGGCGACACCTGGATGTCGGTGACCACCAGGATCCGTGTCGTGGAGATCGGCGTCAGGGTGCTGAGGTCGCACACCGTCGCTCCCACGACCTCGCCCTCGACCAGGGCGAGGATGATCCGCCGGCCCGCGCGCGCGAGGTTCATCTCGATCGCGGTCGCCGCCTCCGGGACGTCCGGCTCACGCCACAGCGCCTGGTGGGTGAACGCCTCGGAGCCGTGCTCGGCACCGGCCTCGGCGCAGTCGCTCCACAGCCGAACCAGCGCAGCAGCGTCCTCGCGATCAGCGTCGCGCAGCACGATCGGCGGACGGGTTCCCATGGTCGCTGAGACTACACACGAGGTCCGCAGGCCACGTCCGGAACGTCGAAACCAAACCGTTACCCACGATCGGTCAATGTCACACCGCTGACTCCCTGATGGGGGTATGGTCCCGGAGATCGGCTAGTTCGTTGGCCGACTCACCCATGGACCTAACGCGACAGGAGTCCACGTGCACCTGCGACCAGCAGCGCTGCTCTCAGCGATTCTGGCCGGATTCATCCTGATGGCCCCGATCGGCGCGAGCGCCGCCGAGACCCCGTCACCGGCCCCCACCCCCACCTCAACCGAGACCCTCACCGGCACCGAGGTCCCCCCTGTCGCTGCTGAACCGCCGGACGCCGAGTTCTACATCTCGGTGGTGCTGATCAACAGCGCGCAGAAGGACGCCGAGGGCAACGGCACCGCGGTTCCCGGCGTGACCCTGGGGGTCAAGGACGCTGACGGCAAGGAGGTCGGCACCGGGGTCACCGGCCCCGAGGGTCGCGCCTTCATCGTCATCCCCGGCAACGGCGACTACACCGTGACCCTCGACAAGGACTCGCTCCCCGAAGGCGTCGAGCTGAGCGGCAGCGCGTCCACGGAGCGCACCGTCAAGGTGTTCTTGTCGGGCGCCACCAACGTGCAGTTCCAGATCGGCGTGCAGGCGGTCGACGCCACGCCGTTCTACAAGACGCTGTCGCAGGCGATGGTCAACGGCCTCAAGTACGGCCTGATCATCGCCCTGGCCGGACTCGGCCTGTCGCTGATCTTCGGCACCACCGGCCTGACGAACTTCGCCCACGGCGAGCTGCATCACGCTCGGCGCGATCATGACCTACGCCTTCAACCGCGGCTTCGGACTCCCGGTGGTCGTGTCCGGCATCCTCGCGGTGATCGCCTGCGCCGTGTTCGGCTACGTGCAGGACAAGGGCCTGTGGGGTCCGCTGCGCAACCGCGGCACCGGTCTGATCGCCATGATGATCGTCTCGATCGGTCTGGCGCTGCTCATGCGCAGCCTGTTCCAGTACTTCTTCGGCGGCTCGACCAAGACGCTGTCGCAGTACGTGGCGCAGCGCTCCGACACCTACGGTCCGGTCCTGATCGCGCCCAAGGAGTGGGCCATCATGATCATCGCGGTCGTCGCCATCACCGTGACCGTCGTGGCCCTGGCCAACACCCGCCTCGGCAAGGCCATGCGCGCGGTGTCGGACAACCCCGCTCTGTCGGCCTCGTCCGGCATGCGCGTCGACGGCGTCATCACCAACGTCTGGATCCTGGGATCTGCGCTCACGGGTCTGTCCGGCGTGCTGCTGGCCATCGACAAGCAGGTCAACTTCCAGATGGGATTCAAGCTGTTGCTGCTGGTCTTCGCCGCCGTGACGCTCGGCGGCCTCGGCACCATCTACGGAGCCATCGTGGGCTCGATCATCATCGGCCTCGTCGACGAGGTCGGCCCAGTCTTCTTCGTGCCCGCCTCGATTAAGGACGTCGGACCATTGTTCCTGCTCATCCTGATTCTTCTCGTCAGACCCCAGGGAATCCTGGGACGAGCCGAACGCGTCGGATAGGGGTCAGTCATGGATTTCGGATCAGTTCTCGACGCCGCGGTGTCGCAGGCGCTCGGCCCCCAGGCCATCGTCTTCGCGCTCGCCGCCATCGGCCTCAACATCCACTTCGGCTACACCGGCCTGCTGAACTTCGGGCAGGCGGGCTTCATGGCCGTTGCCGGCTTCGCGCTGGCGGTCAGCATGGTCAAGCTCGACCTGCCGTTCGCCATCGCGATCCTCATGGGTCTGCTCGTCTCGGTCGTCCTCGCCTTCATCCTCGGCGTCCCGACGCTGCGGCTACGAGCGGACTACCTGGCGATCGTCACCATCGCGACCGCTGAGATCCTGCGCCTCATCCTCGGCGCGGTGGAGTTCAAGGACGCCTTCGGCGGATCCAACGGCCTCAACGGCTTCGTCGGTTCCTTCCAGTCGCTCAACCCCTACAACAGCGGGCTGGACATCGGCATCGCATCGTGGGGCCGCAACGACCTGTGGTCGCTGACGGTCGGCTGGGTGCTCGTGGCGCTGGGCTGCGTCCTGGTGTGGGCGCTCATGCGCAGCCCCTGGGGGCGCCTGCTGCGCTCGATCCGCGAGGACGAGGACGCCGTGCGGTCGCTGGGCAAGAACGTGTTCGCCTACAAGATGCAGTCGCTGATCCTCGGCGGCGTGTTCGGTGGCATCGCCGGCATGTTCCACGTGCTCAAGCAGGGCTCGGCGGTGCCGACGGACTTCAACACCACGTTCACGTTCTTCGCCTACGCGGCCCTGCTGGTCGGTGGCGCGGCACGCGTGCTCGGACCCGTCGTCGGCTCGATGATCTTCTGGTTCCTCGTCTCCGGCCTCGGCCAGCTGTTCGGCCAGCTCACCTCTGGCTCCGACCCGTTCCTGCCCGAATGGCTCATGACCAACACCCAGTCCAGCCTGGTGCGATTCATCGTGCTCGGCGGCGGACTCATGCTGCTGATGATCTTCCGACCACAGGGGATCTTCGGCGATCGAAGGGAGATCGCGATCGATGGCCGCTGAACTCAAGAAGTCCAGTGTCGAGGAGGCGCGCGCAGCCTTGGCGAACGTCCCGGCAGAACCGGGCGCACCCAAGCCCGACCCGATCGTCAAGGGCGACCACATCACCCGCACGTTCGGCGGTCTCACCGCTGTCGACGTCCAGCACATCGAGATCCAGCGCGGTGTCATCACCGCTCTGATCGGTCCCAACGGTGCCGGCAAGACGACGTTGTTCAACCTGCTGACCGGGTTCGACGAGCCCGACACCGGCGAGTGGACGTTCAACGACAAGCAGCTGGCCAAGGTCCCGGCGTACAAGGTGGCTCGTGCGGGCATGGTGCGCACGTTCCAGCTGACCAAGGTCCTGTCCAAGCTGAGCGTCATCGAGAACATGCGCCTCGGCGCCACCGGTCAGAAGGGTGAACGCTTCTGGGCGGCGCCGTTCAAGAACCTGTGGTCGGGTCAGGAGGACGAGGTCACGGCCCGCGCCGACGACCTGCTCGCCCGGTTCAAGCTCGACGCGAAGCGCGAGGACTTCGCCGGCTCGCTGTCCGGCGGTCAGCGCAAGCTGCTGGAGATGGCCCGCTCGCTGATGGTCGACCCCGAGCTGATCATGCTCGACGAGCCGATGGCCGGCGTGAACCCCGCGCTCAAGCAGTCGCTGCTCGGCCACGTCAAGTCGCTGCGCGACGAGGGCCGCTCGGTGCTGTTCGTCGAGCACGACATGGACATGGTGCGCGACATCTCCGACTGGGTCATCGTCATGGCCCAGGGGCAGATCGTCGCCGAGGGAACCCCCGACTCGGTGATGGCCAACCAGGCCGTCATCGACGCCTACCTGGGCGCCCACCACGACACCGACCTCACCGAGATGACCGCCGAGGAGCTCGACGCCGAGGCTGCTGCCGAGCTCAACGGTCAGAAGGAGACGAAATGACGGTCACCCCCGACTCCACCGAGCGTGACAAGCACCTGGCCAACGCCGACGGTGCGGTGCTGCGCGCCGACGACCTGATCGCCGGGTACCTGCCGGGCGTCAACATCCTCAACGGTGCCGACCTGTACTGCCAGCAAGGTGAGCTGGTCGGCATCATCGGCCCCAACGGCGCCGGCAAGTCCACGCTGCTCAAGGCGATGTTCGGCCTGGTCAAGATCCACGAGGGTACGGTCACCCTCAAGGGCGCCGACATCACCAACCAGCGCGCCGACCAGCTCGTCACGCAGGGCATCGGCTTCGTGCCGCAGAACAACAACGTGTTCCCGAGCCTGACCATCGAGGAGAACCTCGAGATGGGCTGCTACCAGGAGCCCAAGAAGTTCTCGGAGCGGTTCGACTTCGTCACCGGGATCTTCCCCCGCCTCGGCGAGCGCCGCAAGCAGCGAGCCGGCTCGCTGTCCGGCGGCGAGCGCCAGATGGTGGCGATGGGGCGCGCGCTGATGATGGACCCGTCGGTGCTGCTGCTCGACGAGCCGTCAGCCGGCCTCTCCCCCGTCCTGCAGGACGAGGTGTTCGTGCAGACCCGCAACATCAACAAGGCGGGTGTCTCGGTCGTCATGGTCGAGCAGAACGCCGCCCGGTGCCTGCAGATCTGCGACCGCGCCTACGTGCTGGACCAGGGCCGCAACGCCTACTCCGGCACCGGCCGCGCCCTCGCCAACGACCCCAAGGTCATCGAGCTCTACCTCGGCACCTTGGGCAAGAAGGACGACTGACCGCCGACGAGTCACCCAGGTTCGCTGACGAGTCACCCACGCTCGCTGACGAGTCACGGAGGTTCGCTGACGAGTCTCACCACCATCGAGCGATGGGTGAGACACCGAGCAGCTCGCCGAGGTCTCGCTCGAAACGGTTCTCCTTGCCCCAGAGGTCTTCGTAGCGAACGACGATGATCGAGTACCCGACAGCGCCGAGAAGCGCACGCCGGTCCGCGTCGTGCAGCTGGTCGTGCGCGGCGGTGTGGAACCCTCGGCCGTCGTACTCGACACCGATCATGCGGCGCGCGTAGCCCAGGTCGAGGAAGCGTTGCTGACCGGCGGCGTCCAGCACCTCGATCTGGGTGGCAGGGCGCGGAAATCCAGCGTCGATCATCCGCAGCCGCGTCCAGGACTCACCGGGACTGGCGGCTCCGGCATCGATGTAGCGCGCCAGCACCCGGGCCTGGCGGATGCCGCGGTACCCCTTGAGGTCGGCGAGGTACGCGCGGACGTCCATGGGACGGATCGCGCCCACACGTGCCAGCCCGTCGGCGGACGCGAGGGCGTGGGGCCGGTACTGCTTGCGCAGCAGGTCCGCGGCCGTGCGGATGGGATGGGTGACGGCAAGGCCGTCGACCTCCACGACGTCGGAGTCCGTGAGCAGCGCCTGACGACAGTCGATGCCGGTCAGCCGGGCCCGACTCGTCCCGTGCGGCACCACCCACCGCGGCACGAACACGTGCCGATCGCTGGGGCGGAACGCATCGACGCCCCAGATCCACGCAGCGGTCTCGTCGCTGACGACGGCATGGGCAGGGACCGCCAGCTTCGCTGCGGCCGTTCGCGACTCACGAGTGTCTGGCGCTCCTGCGTCGCGGTACACCCGGTCGAACACCCGCACGACGTCACCGTCCGCGACGGATCGCTTGAATGTCATCGGGTCGAGGCCGAGGCCCACCACGTCGCGGACGTGAAAGGGTTCCCCGTCGTTGATCAGGTCATGCATCGAGTCAGTGCACCCGACACGGCGATCTCGGGGTCCCGGTTGTCCACAGGCGGCGCTCTCCGTGACTCGTCAGCGAACCTCCGCGACTCGTCAGCGAACCTCCGCGACTCGTCAGCGAACCTCCGCGACTCGTCAGCGAACCTCCGCGACTCGTCAGCGGAACTCCGTGACTCGTCGGCGGGGGCTGGGACGCGGGAGGGCCCCGGTGCCGAAGCACCGAGGCCCTCTCTGGGGTGTTGCCAACTACAGGTTCAGCTCAGATCGGTGACGATCAGATGCTGCCCGAGATGAACTCGATGGCGTTGTAGTTGTTGTCCTCGTCGTACTGGTAGATGCCGATCGAGGCGGCCGTCGGGCTGCCCGTCTTGCCGAGCTCGATGGGTCCGGAGACACCGTCGTAGTCGATGTCGGCGTTGGGATCGGCCTCGAGCAGCTTGGCGCAGTCGGCGAACGACGTGCACTTCTCGCCGCCCTCGGTGACGCTGGGCAGCTTCGAGGCGATCGACTCGCCCGAGTCGTCACCGGCCGCGATGGCAGCCAGTGCCGACGTGACGACGGCGTCGTAGGACTCAGCCGCGTAGCTGAAGACCTTCAGGCTCGGGTCGACCTTCAGCAGGTTCGCCTTGAAGTCGCCCTTGGCCTCGGCGCCGGGGATGGTGCCCTTGGTGCCCTTCAGCGTGCCCGGGGGCAGCGGCGTGGTGGCGTCCTTGGCGTAGCTGGCCGTGTTGCCGTCGACGAAGTACGTCGCGACGGCCTGCGGGCCGACGCCGGCCTTGACCAGCTTCGGGATGATCGACGTGGTCTCGTCGAACGCGATCAGCACGACGGCGTCGGGCTTGGCGTTCGCGACGGCCGAGATCTGCGTGTCGCTCGGGCCGTTCTTCTCGTCGTACAGCTCGTTGGTCGCGACCGTGGAGCCGGCAGCCTTGAGGTTCTTCTCGACCTCGGAGGCCAGCACCTCGCCGTAGGCGTCCTGGCGGGCCAGGATGGCCACGTTCTGGCGCTTGTCCTTGACCAGCAGGTTCGCCAGCACGGCGCCCTGCAGGACGTCGGACGGAGCGTCGCGGAAGTACAGGTCGGGCTTGGCGTAGTCGCCCTCGTCGAACGCGGTCGACGTGTTGGCGGGCGAGTACATGACGACGCCGGCCGACATGATCTTGTCGATGACGGTCAGCGACACACCGGACGAGGCGGCACCGACGATGACGTCCGAGCCGGCCTTGATCAGCTTGTCGGCCTCGGCCGGGGCGATGCCGTTGTCGGTGTCACCGGAGTCGCCACGGACGGTCTTGACGTCCTTACCCAGCACGCCGCCAGCGGCGTTGATGTCCTTGACAGCCAGGTCGACACCAGCGAACTCGGGCGGGCCGAGGAAGGCGAGGCTGCCGGTCTCGGGCAGCAGCGTGCCGATCGTCAGGGTGCCGTCACCCTTCTTGGCGGGCTTGTCGCCCGAGGCCGAGTCGCCCGAGCCGTCGCTGCCACACGCAGCCAGCACGAGTGCGCTGGCCGCGGCGACCGCGCCGAGGCGGAGCAGGTGGGAATTGCGCTTCATCAATCCTCCGGGGGATGTTGTGGATGTCGTGACGCACTCACTGAGCGTGCCTTCCCCGCGAACGCTAGTCTTTCGGGGGGTCAGATGTGGCGGTCCGACCGAACTGAGCGGCAACGTAGCCGGATTGTAACCGCGCCGACGCACCCGTCAGGATCGCGGCGGATCCTCGCCCAGGATCGAGCCGTTCTCGAGCACCGCGGTGGCCACCTGGAGCATCGACAGACGCAGATCCATGGCCGTGCGCTGGATCCAGCCGAACGCGTCCGGCTCGCTCATCCCCCGGGTCTGCTGGAGCACGGCCTTGGCGCGGTCGACGGCCTTGCGGGTCTCCAGGCGCTCGGTCAGCTCGTCGACCTCCGACTCCAGCGCCACCATCTCGGCGAACCGGCTGCGGGCCATCTCGATGGCCGGCACGAGGTCCGAGCGGGTGAAGGGCTTGACCAGGTAGGCCATGGCGCCGGCGTCGCGGGCCCGGTCGACCAGCTCGCGCTGGCTGAAGGCCGTGAGGATGACCACCGGGGCGATCTTGGCGCGGGCGATCTGTGAAGCGGCCGCGATGCCGTCGAGCTTGGGCATCTTGACGTCCATGACGACCAGGTCGGGACGGTGCTCGGTGGCCAGCACCACCGCCTGCTCACCATCGGCTGCCTCGCCGACGACGTCGTACCCCTCCTCCGCGAGCATCTCGGCCAGGTCGAGGCGGATCAGCGCCTCGTCCTCGGCGATCACGACACGCGGCGCGTCGACCGGAGCCGAGGTGTTGACGGAGGGGGTCACGTGAGAAGGTTATCGGGCGCATTCTGCGCATGCCGAGTTGGCGGAATGGTAGACGCGACGGTCTCAAAAACCGTTGTCCGAAAGGGCGTGCGGGTTCGAGTCCCGCACTCGGCACAGCTCATCAAGCACCCGAGGACTCGATGGCCGGAGACGCCACCTGGTCGCTCCGTTCGCTGCGGGAGCTCCTGACGTGGGTCGCCTATCCGACCCGCGGCACGATCGGATCTTTGCCGAACGCGTCGTCGAACGTCAGCTGCGTCAGGTCCGCAATCCGTTGAACCTCGTCTGAAACCCCGTACTGCTCCAGAGAGATGAGCGGGAACTTGATCTTTCGACCATCTTCGAGCACGCAGACCAGACGTGGTGGCTGCGGCCACACTCCCTGCCAGACGACAGCGTCAGTCCACTGCCACCATCCCGGCAAAACTTTGACGATGTCGCTGACCAGGACCGACTTCACGACACGGCCGCGAAATACTGCCTCGATCACGTCGGCCCTGAAGACGTAGTCGGTTCTTCCACACCACCATCTCAGGCGCACGAACCACCCGCCAACCCAGGTCGCGGGGAAGGCCCAGAGGAGCAAAGCCGCTACAACCGACTCCGCCATGAACAGGACGATGAAGACTGCCACCATCAGGCATCGAGTCGCCAACCAGACATACGAGTAGCTCGTCGTTCCGTGAACACGGATCTCAGGAACCTCGGCCACACTCACACCGCGCCTCTCTCGGCTAACTCAGCGCTGCTAGCGGTCCTCGACGTCCTCGTAGGCGGGGACGACCTTGTTGATCGCGTCGCCCATGTTGTGGATGCGCAGGGCATTGGTCGATCCCGGGATGCCGGGAGGCGAACCGGCCACGATGACGACGCGCTCGCCCTCGGCGCACTTCTCGATCTCCAGCAGCGCCTTGTCGACCTGCATGACCATCTGGTCGGTGTACTTCACCTCGGGGACCAGGAAGGTCTCCATGCCCCAGGTGAGTGCCAGCTGGTTGCGGGTGAGCGGATCGGGCGTGAAGGCGATGACCGGGATGTGCGAGCGGTAGCGCGCCATGCGCCGGGCAGAGTCTCCGGTGGTGGTGAACGCGACGGTCATGCGGGCGTCGATGGCCTCGGCGACCTGGCTGGCGCCGCGGCAGATGATGCCGGTGGTGGTCTTGGGCGCCCAGGTGAACGACGCCATGCGGGGCAGGCCGTGATCCTCGGTGGACTCGATGATGCGCGCCATGATGCGCACGGTCTGCACCGGGAACTGGCCCACGCTGGTCTCGCCCGAGAGCATCACCGCGTCGGCACCATCGAGCACCGCGTTGGCGACGTCGGACGCCTCGGCGCGCGTGGGACGCGGCGAGGAGATCATCGACTCGAGCATCTGGGTGGCCACGATGACCGGCTTGGCGTTGCGGCGGGCCTTCTCGATGATCAGCTTCTGCACGATCGGGACGTCCTCGAGCGGCAGCTCGACGCCGAGGTCGCCGCGAGCCACCATGACGCCGTCGAAGGCGTCCATGATCTCGTCGAGGTTCTCGACGGCCTGCGGCTTCTCGATCTTGGCGATGATCGGGCGGTGCACGCCCTCCTCGTCCATGATGGCGCGCACGTCGGCGGCGTCCTTGGCGTCGCGCACGAACGACAGGGCGACGAAGTCGACCTCGGCCTGCAAGGCCCAGCGCAGGTCGTCGATGTCCTTCTCGCTCATGGCGGGGACGCTCACGTTGACGCCGGGCAGGTTGATGCCCTTGTTGTTGCTGACGGCGCCGGGCACCTCGCACACGCACGTGACGTCGGTGGCCGTGACCGACTGCGCCACCAGGCGCACACGACCGTCGTCGATGAGGATCTCGTCGCCGGGGTTCACGTCACCGGGCAGGCCCTTGTAGGTGGTGGAGCAGCGGGTGGCGTCGCCCTCGATGTCGTCGATGGTGATGGTGAAGACGTCGCCGGTGTGCAGCTCGTGCGGACCGTCGGCGAACCGGCCGAGCCGGATCTTCGGCCCCTGCAGGTCGGCCAACGTGGCGATGGCCTTGCCGGTCGCCTCGGCCGCGGCCCGGACGTGCGTCATGTTCTTGACGTGGTCGGATCGGTCGCCGTGGCTCATGTTCAGCCGGGCCACATCCATGCCGGCCAGGGCCAGTTCCAGGATGCGTTCGGAGGTGTTGGTGGACGGTCCCAAGGTGCAGACGATTTTGGCTCTACGCACGTGCTCCACCGTAGTCCCGCGAGCTCGTTACCCGCGAGTCATAATTGTCGTTTCGCACAACTTATTCACCGAACCGACGGCGCGCCAGCGCCGGAGCGTTCGGTGACACCAGCGAAGCGTGAGTGCGCCGCGGCGAAGCCGCCCGACGACGAGGCGTCGGTGAGACGAGGAGCTTGAGCGAGCCCACCACCTCACCACGCCTCAGCCGCTCGTGCCTCGCGACCTCACGGTCGCTCCGCTCCCTGGCGAGCAGCATCCGGTCGCCAAGGAGGCCGCCCGCGGCCGACTGTGAGCGAAGCGAGGCGACCCAAAGCCGACAGACTCACGCGAGCCCGACACCTCACCACGCCTCAGCCGCTCGTGCCTCGCGACCTCACGGTCGCTCCGCTCCCTGGCGAGCAGCATCCGGTCGCCAAGGAGGCCGCCCGCGGCCGACTGTGAGCGAAGCGAGGCGACCCAAAGCCGACAGACTCACGCGAGCCCGACACCTCACCACGCCTCGGCCGCTCGTGCCTCGCGACCTCAAGGTCGCTCCGCTCCCTGGCGAGCAGGTGGTCACCAAGGAGACCGTCCACGCCTCGGCCGCTCCGCCCCCTCGTGATCAGACAGTGAGCTGGCGGGCGGTCGGGGGGATGGGGCTGGGCAGGTTGGTCGAGCCCGACAGGTAGGCGTCGACACCGGCGGCCGCGGAACGGCCCTCGGCGATGGCCCACACGATCAGCGACTGTCCACGACCCGCGTCACCGGCGACGAACACGCCGTCGACGCTGCTCATGTAGTGCTTGTCGCGCACGATGTTGCCGCGCTCGTCGAGATCGACGCCCAGCTGCTCGACCAGACCTTCGGTCTCCGGACCGGTGAAGCCCATGGCGAACAGCACCAGCTGCGCCGGGAGCACCTTCTCGGTGCCGGGCACCTCGGTGAACGTGCCGTCCTTCATCTCGACCTGGCTGATGCGCAGGCCCGAGACGTTCCCGTCGTCGTCGCCGACGAACTCCTTGGTGCTGACCGAGTAGACGCGCTCGCCGCCCTCCTCGTGGGCCGAGGCGACGCGGTAGATCATCGGGTAGGTCGGCCACGGCTGGTTGCCGGGGCGATCCTCGCCGGGCTGCGGCATGATCTCCAGGCTGGTGACCGACTTCGCCTTCTGGCGGATCGACGTGCCGAGGCAGTCCGCTCCGGTGTCACCGCCGCCGATGATGACGACGTCCTTGCCCTCGGCCGTGATCTGGTCGGGAACCTCCTCGCCGAGCGCCGCGCGGTTGGCCTGGGGCAGGAACTCCATGGCCTGGTGGATGCCCGCGAGCTCTCGGCCCGGCGCCGGCAGGTCGCGCCGCACCGTGGAGCCGATGGCGAGCACGACGGCGTCGTAGCGGTCGCGCAGCTGCGATCCGGTGAGGGTCTCCCCCACCCGCACGCCGGTGCGGAACACCGTGCCCTCGCGGACCATCTGATCGATGCGACGGTCGATCTGCGACTTCTCCATCTTGAACTCGGGGATGCCGTAGCGCAGCAGTCCGCCGACCTTGTCGTCACGCTCGTAGACCGCAACGGTGTGGCCGGCGCGGGTCAGCTGCTGGGCGGTGGCCAGGCCGGCCGGGCCGGAACCGACCACGGCGACGGTCTTGCCGGTCAGCCACTCGGGCGGCTCGGGCTTGACCTGACGGTCGTCCCACCCCTTGTCGATGATCGAGACCTCGACGTTCTTGATCGTGACGGCGTCGCGGTTGATGCCCACCACGCAGGCGGTCTCGCAGGGCGCCGGGCACAGACGGCCGGTGAACTCCGGGAAGTTGTTGGTGGCGTGCAGGCGGTCGAGCGCCTCGTCCCACTCCTCGCGCCAGACCAGGTCGTTCCACTCCGGGATCAGGTTGCCCAGCGGGCAGCCGTTGTGGCAGAACGGGATGCCGCAGTCCATGCAGCGGCCGGCCTGCTCACTGATGATCGGCAGCAGCGCCTTACCTGGTCCACCGGGGTAGACCTCGTTCCAGTCGTTGACGCGCTCCTCGACCGGACGTCGAGGTGCGACCTCGCGGGGCGTCGTGATGAATCCTCGGGGATCAGCCACGGGCGGCCACCTCCATCATGCGTGCTGTGGTGTCTTCGTCGGACAGTCCCTCGGCCTCGGCGGCAGCGCGTGCCTCGAGGACCAGGCGGTAGTTGGTCGGCATGATCTGGGTGAATCGCGCCAACGACTGGTCCCAGTGGGCGAGCAGCTGCTCGGCCACGACTGATTCGGTCTCCTCGTGGTGCTGGGCGACCAGCGCCTTGAGCTCGTCGGCCGCCTCCGCGGGGACGGGAGCCAGCTCGACCATGTCCATGTTGACCAAGGTCTCGTCGAGGTCGAGCACGTACGCCTGGCCGCCACTCATGCCGGCCGCGACATTGCGGCCGGTGGCGCCGAGGATGACCACGGTGCCACCGGTCATGTACTCCAGCGCGTGGTCACCCACGCCCTCGACGACGGCGCTGGCGCCGGAGTTGCGCACGCAGAACCGCTCACCGACCTTGCCGCGCAGGAAGATCTGCCCGGTGGTCGCGCCGAAGCCGATCACGTTGCCGGCGACGATCTGCTGCTCGGCGGCGAACCCGGCGTCGCGGGGCGGCCGGACGATGATCCGTCCGCCGGACAGTCCCTTGCCGACGTAGTCGTTTCCGTCGCCCTCGAGCCGCAGGGTGATGCCGCGCGGCACGAACGCACCGAACGACTGACCGGCCGAGCCCAGGAAGGTCAGGTCGATGGTGTTCTCCGGCAGACCTTCGCCGCGGTAGCGCTTGGTCACCTCGTGGCCGAGCATCGTGCCGACCGTCCGGTTGACGTTGCGGATGTCCAGCTGTGCCCGCACCGGCTCACCGCGCTCGAGCGCGTCGGCGCTGAGCTTGATCAGCTCGACGTCGAGCGCCCGGTCGAGGCCGTGGTCCTGGCTGACGGTCTGGTGCAGCGAGGCCCCCTCGGGAAGCTCGGGCACGTGGAAGATCGGCGACAGGTCGAGTCCGGCGGCCTTCCAGTGATCGACCGCCTTGCGGGTGTTGAGCAGCTCGGCGTGCCCGATGGCCTCGTCGAGCGTCCGGAAACCCAGCGCAGCCAGGTGCTCGCGGACCTCCTCGGCGATGAAGGTGAAGAAGTTGACCACGTACTCGGCCTTGCCGGAGTACTTCTCGCGCAGCGTCTTGTTCTGCGTGGCCACGCCCACCGGGCAGGTGTCGAGGTGACACACGCGCATCATGATGCACCCGCTGACGACCAGCGGCGCCGTGGCGAAGCAGTACTCCTCGGCACCCAGCAGGGCAGCGATCATGACGTCGCGACCGGTCTTGAGCTGGCCGTCGGTCTGCACCACGATGCGGTCGCGCAGTCCGTTGAGCAGCAACGTCTGCTGGGTCTCGGCGAGGCCCAGCTCCCACGGTCCGCCCGCGTGCTTGAGCGAGGTGAGCGGCGAGGCGCCGGTGCCACCGTCGTGACCGGAGACCAGCACGACGTCGGCCTTGGCCTTCGACACACCCGCCGCGACCGTGCCCACGCCGACCTCGGAGACGAGCTTGACGTGGATGCGCGCGTCCGGGTTGGAGTTCTTCAGGTCGTGGATCAGCTGCTTGAGATCCTCGATCGAGTAGATGTCGTGGTGCGGCGGAGGCGAGATCAGGCCGACGCCGGGCGTGGAGTGCCGTGTCTTGGCCACCCATGGATAGACCTTCGGACCGGGCAGCTGGCCACCCTCGCCGGGCTTGGCGCCCTGCGCCATCTTGATCTGGATGTCGTCGGCGTTGGTCAGGTACTCCGACGTGACGCCGAAGCGGCCCGACGCGACCTGCTTGATCGCCGATCGCCGCTCGGGGTCGTACAGCCGCTCGGGGTCCTCGCCGCCTTCGCCGGTGTTGGACTTGCCGCCGAGACGGTTCATCGCGATGGCGAGGGTCTCGTGCGCCTCCTGGCTGATCGAGCCGTACGACATCGCTCCGGTGGAGAAGCGCTTGACGATCTGCTCGGCCGACTCGACCTCCTCGATCGGGATCGGGGTGCGATCGTCGGCGAACTCGAAGAGACCGCGCAGCGTCATCAGGCGCTCGGACTGGTCGTCGACGCGCTGGGTGTACTGCTTGAAGACCTCGTAGGAGCCCGCGCGGGTGGAGTGCTGCAGGCGGAACACCGTCTCGGGGTCGAACAGGTGCTCCGGGCCCCCGCGACGCCACTGGTACTCGCCGCCGACCTCGAGGTGGCGACGTGTGCTGGCGATCCCGCTGGTCGGGTAGGCCCGCAGGTGGCGCGACTCGACCTCGGCCGCGAGCACGTCCAGGCCGACGCCCCCGAGCTTGGACGCCGTGCCGGTGAAGTACGCGTCGACGACGTCCTGGCTCAGGCCGACGGCCTCGAAGATCTGCGCGCCGGTGTAGGAGGCGACGGTGGAGACGCCGATCTTGCTCATGACCTTGAGCACGCCCTTGCCGAGCGCGTAGACCACGTTGCGCAGCGCCTTCGACGGCTCGACGCCCTCGACGAACACGCGCTCGCGGGCCAGGTCCTCGGCCGACTCCAGCACCAGGTACGGGTTGACCGCGGTGGCGCCGTAGCCGATCAGCAGCGCCACGTGGTGGACCTCGCGGACGTCGCCGGTCTCGACGATCAGGCCGGCCTGGCTGCGCAGCTTCTCGCGCACCATGTGGTGGTGCACGGCGCCGGTCAGCAGCAACGACGGGATGGGCGCGAGGTCGGCGTTGGAGTGCCGGTCCGACAGCACGATGATGCGGGCGCCGTCGGCGATCGCGGCCGACACGTCGGCACAGATCTCGTCGAGCTTGTTCTTCAGCGCCGCTCCCCCGCCGCTGACGTCGTACAGACCGCGGACGATGTGCACCGAGAAGCCCGGCATGTCGCCGTCCTTGTTCATGTGCCGGATCTTGGCGAGCTCGTCGTTGTCGATGACCGGGAACGGCAGCTGCAGCATGCGGCACGACGCCGGGCTGGGGGCCAGCAGGTTCTCCTCGGGTCCGATGGTGCCGGCCAGCGAGGTGACGACCTCCTCGCGGATGGCGTCGAGCGGCGGGTTGGTCACCTGCGCGAACAGCTGCGAGAAGTAGTCGAACAACGGGCGCGACTGGTCCGAGATGGCCGCGATGGGCGTGTCGGTGCCCATCGAGCCGATCGCCTCGGCACCGGAGCGGGCCATGGGTGCCACGAGCAGGCGCAGCTCCTCCTCGGTGTAGCCGAACACCTGCTGACGGCGCGTGACCGAGGCGTGCGTGTGCACGATGTGCTCGAGGTCGGGCAGGTCCTCGAACCGCACCAGACCGGAGTACAGCCACTCGTCGTACGGGTGCTCGTTGGCGAGCTCGTTCTTGATCTCGTGGTCCTCGATGATGCGGTGCTCGTCGAGGTCCAGCAGGAACATCTTGCCGGGCTCCAGGCGTCCCTTGCGGGTGATGGTCGACTGGTCGATGTCCAGCACGCCGGCCTCGGACGCCAGCACGACGAGGCCGTCCTGGGTGACCCAGTACCGGCCCGGACGCAGGCCGTTGCGGTCCAGCACCGCGCCGATCTGGGTGCCGTCGCTGAAGCAGACGCTCGCGGGTCCGTCCCACGCCTCCATGATCGAGCTGTGGAACTCGTAGAACGCCCGACGAGCGGGGTCCATGTCGACGTCGTTCTCCCACGCCTCGGGGATCATCATCATCACCGCGTGCGGCAGGCTGCGGCCGCCGAGGTGAAGCAGCTCGAGCACCTCGTCGAGCGAGGCGGTGTCGCTGCCCAGCGGGTCGCAGATCGGGTACAGGCGAGACAGGTCGCCGGGGATCAGGTCGCTGGCCAGCGTCGCCTCGCGGGCCCGCATCCAGTTGCGGTTGCCGCGGGCCGTGTTGATCTCGCCGTTGTGCGCGACGAACCGGAACGGGTGCGCCAGCGGCCAGCTGGGGAAGGTGTTGGTGGAGAACCGGCTGTGCACGATGGCCAGCGCGGACTCGATGCGCTCGTCGGACAGGTCGGGGAAGAAGTCCTCGAGCTGCTCGGTGGTGAGCATGCCCTTGTAGATGAAGGTGCGGCTCGACAGCGACGGGAAGTACACACCGGTCTCGTGCTCGGCGCGCTTGCGCAGGCAGAACGACATCCGGTCCAGCTCCAGTCCGGCGGCGTCGGAGTCACTGGCGGTCACGAACGCGATGGCGAACGACGGCATGGCGCCGCGCGACATCGAGCCGAGGATCTCGGGGTTGACCGGCACCTCACGCCAACCGAGCAGGGTCAGCCCCTCCTCGATCGCCAGCGCCTCGATGCGCAGCTTGGCCGCGGCGGCTTCCTTCTCGTCGACGGGCAGGAAGGCCATGCCGGCCGCGTAGGTGCCGGACGCGGGGAGCTCGACCCCGATCTCGTCGCTCGCGACGGCCCGCAGGAACCGGTCGGGCACCTGCATGAGGATGCCGGCACCGTCACCGGTGTCGGGCTCGCCGCCGACGGCGCCGCGGTGGTCGAGGTTGCGCAGGGCGGTCAGACCCTTGACGACGATGTCGTTGCTCGGCTCACCGGTGAGGGTGGCCACGAAGGCGACGCCGCACGCGTCGTGCTCGTTGCTCGGGTCGTACAGACCCTCGGCCGCCGGGAGCCCAGAAAACTTGGGGCCCGAGAACTTCGGCCCAGAAGAGGCAGGTCCGGAGAACGTGGGTGCAGTCATCGCATCGCTTTCGTCGTCGGGTGAGCGCGCTCGATCGAGCGCTGATCTCCGGGGACGACGTTGGCCTCGGACAGCCCCCCCAGTCTACACAGCAGAGACGACCCTCAGCCGAGCCCGGCGCCCACGGCGTCGCCGACCAGGTAGGTCAGTCCGGCAGCGGCCGCGCCGAGCAGGAGCTGGCGAGTGCCGCCGAACCACCAGGTGCGGTCCGTGATGGAGGTGACGACGGCGCCGCACGCGAACAGGCCGATCAACGACAGGACGATCGCGGGCCAGGCCACGGTGGCCCCCAGGAGGTAGGGCAGCAGGGGGATCACGGCGCCCACGGCGAAGGCCAGGAACGACGAGCCGGCCGCGAGCAACGGTGAGGCGAGGTCGTCGGCATCGACGCCGAACTCCTCGTGGGCGTGCACGGCCACGGCGTTCTCGGTGTCGCGGTGGATCTGGGCCGCGACGTCGCGAGCTGTGGTCTCGTCTATGCCCTTGGCCATGTACATGGCGGCGAGCTCTGCCTGCTCGGCGTCGCTGTTGGTGGTGATCTCGTGCCGCTCGGTGTCGATCTGCGCCCGGGCGAACTCGCTCTGGCTCGCGACGGAGGTGTACTCGCCCGCAGCCATCGAGAAGGCCCCGGCCGCCAGACCGGCCAGACCGGCCAGCACGACCGGCTTGGTGTCGCTGGCCGAGCTGCCGCCGACGACTCCCATGATGAGCGCGAAGTTGGACACCAGCCCGTCCATGCCGCCGAACACGGCCGGCCGCAGCCAGCCGCCGGTGACGTCGGGGTGCTCGTGCTGCACCACCGCAGGGTCCGGCAGGGATTCGTCGTGGTCGAGGGCGTCGGTCATGGGTTGAAAGTACCCACTTCTGGCGGCGATTTCACCGAAGGTGAGGCTGCGCTCAGACATGGGTGGAAAGTCCTGTCAGCGACACACCATCACCGCTAGGTTGATGGGCACCATTCATCGACCTGGAGTTCTCATGTCCCTGCAAGAAGCTGTGCGCAGCGTCCTGTCTCAGTACGCCAACTTCAACGGCCGGGCCCGTCGGTCCGAGTACTGGTACTGGTACCTGACCGTCATCATCGCCTACGTCGTCGCCATGATCGTCGACCAGATCATCGGCGCACCCATCCTCACCCTGATCGTCGCCCTCGGCGTCATCGTCCCGACCCTCGCGGCCGGCGTGCGCCGTCTGCACGACACCGACAAGAGCGGCTGGTTCATCCTGATCGGCCTGATCCCGCTGATCGGCGCCATCGTGCTGATCGTCTTCTTCGTCACCGACAGCACACCGGACAACCAGTACGGCCCCAACCCGAAGGGCGTCGCCGGACCGGGCACCGCTCCGGCGTACGGCACTCCGCCGGCCGTCTGACCCGTCAGCACGCAGATCGCCCCCGTCACCGATCCGGTGGCGGGGGCGACGTGCGTCCGGCCGCTAGGACTCCGAGGTCTCGGACGAGTGCGACGACTCGGACTCGTCGATCCGTCCGGCAGCGGCTCGCCGCCGGGTCCGCAGGAAGTACACCAGGGCCAGCGTGAACACGATCATCGACGTCCACACGTTGAGGCGGAAGGGGCCGATCGTGTTGGCCGTGTCGATGCGCAGCAGCTCGATCCAGAACCGTCCAGCGGTGTAGAGCATGACGTAGAGCGCGAACGCTCGTCCGCCGGTGAAGCGGTACTTGCGATCGAGCGCGACGATCAAGGCCGCCGCGGCGAGGTTCCACAGCAGCTCGTACAGGAACGTGGGATGGAACGTGGCGAACTGCTCGTAGCCGACCGGCCGGTTGGCCGGCGAGATCTCCAGTCCCCACGGCAGCGTGGTGGGCCGGCCGAACAGCTCCTGGTTGAACCAGTTGCCCAGCCGCCCGATGGCCTGGGCAACCAGCAGCCCCGGAGCCAGTGCATCGGCGACCATCGAGAACGAGACGCCGTAGCGGCGGCAGGCGATGTAGGCACCCAGCGCTCCGCCGGCGACGGCACCCCAGATGCCGAGGCCGCCCTTCCAGATGAGGAAGACGTCCCACGCGTTCCGACCGTCCTCGAAGTACAGCTCCGGGTCGGTGATGACGTGGTAGATCCGCGCACCCACGATGCCGAACGGGATGGCCCAGATGGCGACGTCGCCGATCAGCCCTTCTCGCCCACCGCGGGCCTGGAACCGGCGTTCGCCGATCCAGATGGCCACCAGCGCGCCGATGATGATGCCGAACGCGTAGGCGCGCAGCGGCAGGGGGCCGAGGTGCCAGACGCCGGACGACGGGCTGGGGATGTACAGGGGCAGATGCGTCATCGAGAAGTCCTCTCCACGCCAGCGCGCAGGTCCTCGGCGAGTGTACGGATGGCCGTGAGGCCCGTCGCGTGGTCCGGCGCGTCGAGGATGCACCGCACCAGGGCCGATCCCACGATCACCGCGTCCGCGAAGGCGGCGATCTCGTGCGCCTGGCGCCCGTTGCTGACCCCGATGCCGACGCCGACGGGCTTGTCGGTGACGGCCTTGGCGCGGGCCACCAGGTCCGGCGCGAGGCTGCTGGACTGCTCCCGCGCACCGGTGACGCCCATGACCGCTGCCGCGTAGATGAAGCCGCTGGCGGCCTCCGAGGTCATCGTCAGCCGCTCGGGCGTGGACGACGGCGCCACGAGGAAGATGCGGTCGAGGTGGTGACGCTCGGACGCATCGATCCACTCGCCCGCCTCGTCGGGCACCAGGTCGGGCGTGATGAGGCCCGATCCGCCCGCCGCCGCGAGGTCGGCGGCGAACCGCTCCACGCCGTAGCGCTCGACGGGGTTCCAGTACGTCATCACCACGGTGGGCACCCGGGCGGAGGTCGCACGCACCACGTCGAACACGTGCGACGTGCGCGCCCCTGCGGCGAGAGCCTGCTCGGCGGCGGCCTGGACGGTGGGGCCGTCCATCACCGGGTCGCTGTACGGCAGGCCGACCTCGACGAGGTCGACGCCGCCGTCGATCATCGCTGCGATGATCTCGATCGAACTTCTCCGTGGTGGGGAACCCGGCCGGCAGGTAGCCCACCAGCGCGGCCCGGTTCTCGGCGCGCGTGCGGGCGAACAGCTCGTCGAGCCTCGACGCGACGGTGGCGCTCACGCGTCCTCCCCCAGCAGGCCGAAGTACTGAGCCGCGGTGTGGACGTCCTTGTCGCCGCGACCGGACAGGTTCACCAGGATCGTGGCGTCGGGGCCGAGCTCCTTGGCCAGCTCCAGCGCGCCGTGCAGGGCGTGGGCGGACTCGATGGCCGGGATGATGCCCTCGGTCTTGCACAGCAGGTCGAACGCGGCCATGGTCTGGGCGTCGGTGGCCGGACGGTAGGTGGCACGCCCGATGTCGGCGAGGTGGGAGTGCTCCGGACCCACGCCCGGGTAGTCCAGGCCGGCCGAGATCGAGTGCGACTCCATGGTCTGGCCGTCCTCGTCCTGCAGCAGGAACGACCGCGCGCCGTGCAGCACCCCGATGTCGCCGCCGCTGATGGTCGCTGCGTGCCGACCTGTCTCGACGCCGTCGCCGCCGGCCTCGATGCCCACCAGCTGCACGTCCGCGTCGTCGATGAAGGCCGTGAACAGGCCGATGGCGTTGGAACCGCCTCCGACACAGGCGACCGCGGCATCGGGCAGAGCCCCGAGCTGCTCGAGGCACTGGGCCCTGGCCTCGTCGCCGATCCCCCGCGTGAGGTCGCGCACCATCGTGGGGAACGGGTGCGGGCCGGCCGCCGTGCCGAACAGGTACGACGTGGTGTCGACGCTGGCCACCCAGTCACGCAGCGCCTCGTTGATGGCGTCCTTGAGCGTGCGGCTGCCGGTCGTGACCGACACCACCTCTGCGCCCAGCATCTGCATGCGGGCCACGTTGAGCGCCTGGCGCTCGGTGTCGACCTCGCCCATGTAGACGGTGCAGTCCAGGTCGAGGTAGGCGCAGGCGGTGGCCGACGCGACGCCATGCTGCCCGGCACCGGTCTCCGCGATGGCGCGCGGCTTGCCGATGCGCTTGGCCAGCAGGGCCTGACCGATCACGTTGCGGATCTTGTGGGCGCCGGTGTGGTTGAGGTCCTCACGCTTGAGCAGGATGCGGGCGCCGGCGGCCTCGGAGAACCGGGTGGCGTCGTACAGCGGGCTCGGCACGTTGGCGTACTCGCGCATCATGCGGTCGAGCTCGGCCATGAAGGTGGGGTCGGCCTTGGCGTCGGTCCAGGCCTGGTCGAGCTCGTCGAGCGGGGCGATCAGCGCTTCGGGCATGAAGCGCCCGCCGAACCGGCCGAAGTGGCCGGTGGGATCGGGCTGGGCGTACGTGGGTGTGGCAGTCATGCGGTGTCCTCGGTCAGGTGCTGGCAGGTGGTCGGGGCGCCCGCGCCACCGGACCGATCGGCCCCCCTGGCGCGAGCCGTCACCACCGGTGCTGCAGAGCAGGGTGGGTGCCGGCCGCGACGAGATCTGCCACCGTGGCCCGGGGGTCGTCGCCGCGGACCAACGTCTCGCCCACCAGCACGACGTGCGCACCGCACTTGGCGTACTCGATGACGTCGAGCGGACCGCGGATGCCGGACTCCGCCACCCGCACCACGGTGTCGGGAATCAGCGGGGCGAGCCGGGCGAAGGTGTCGGGGTGCACCTCGAGGGTCTTGAGGTTGCGGGCGTTGACGCCGATGACGGTGGCCCCGGCGTCGACCGCACGCCGGACCTCCTCCTCGTCGTGCACCTCGACCAGCGCGGTCAGCCCGATGGATCGAGCGCGTTCGATGAGGCTCTCGAGCGCCAGCTGGTCGAGAGCGGCGACGATGAGCAACGCCATGTCGGCGCCGGCCGCCCGCGCTTCCCACAGCTGGTACGAGGTGGTGATGAAGTCCTTGCGGAGCACGGGAACGTCGACCACCGCGCGCACCGCGCGCAGGTCGGCCAGCGACCCGTCGAAACGCCGCTGCTCGGTGAGCACGCTGATCGCGGCGGCTCCACCGGCGGCGTAGTTGGCCGCGAGGCCGGCGGGATCCTTGATGGTCGCGAGTCGGCCCTTGCTCGGGCTGGCACGCTTGACCTCGGCGATCACCGAGACTCCGTCACCACGAAACGCCGGGACCGGATCGAGGGCCGAGGGCTGGCGAGCAGCCATCGCCTTCAGGTCGTCGAGGCTGGTGCTCTCCATGCGGACCCGCAGATCGTCGGCAGCGCCGGCAAGGATCTCGTCGAGCACGGACATCGATCCTCCTCGGGGGTGGGGACACGCGGACCTTTCCCCAAGACTAGACCTGCCGCCGGATCGGTTCGAGGTGGGTCTGTCGCACGGGTTCGCCACCCGCGCGTCCGCCTATGCTCACCCCATGTCCGACGCCCCCGACCCCTCGCCGTCCCCCACGGACCCGCCGCCCACGAACCAGCGCGCCGTCCTCAGCGTCGGCGTCGGCGTGGTGGCGTTGCTGCTGCTGGTCGTCGAGCCGTTCGGGACGATGCTGCTGAGTCTGCCGACGATGACGCTGGGCATCCACGCACGTCGCGAGATCACCGAGTCGGGCGGCGCGCAGCGCGGGTTCGACCTCGCCGGTGCCGGGGTCGCGCTCGGCACCGCGACGTTCCTCGTGTCCATCGTGGCAGTCTTTCTCGATCTGCTGTGAGCGGGCGCGCGTCGCCCTTCGCACGGCGGCCGCACTTCGCTATCGTCGCTGTCATGTCGACGAACGAGCCTCCTGCCCACCCCGGCGACGACCCGTCGCCGCTCCCCTCCTACGGATCGGTCCAGCCCCCGGAGGGCTACCAGCCGCCGCCCGGCTACCCCGCCCAGGGCGCACCGGGCGGCACCGGTGACGGCTACGACGCCTCGGCGGCCTTCTCGTGGGGATGGCGGGCCTTCAAGGCCAACTCGGGCCAGCTGGTCCTCGCAACCCTCGTCGTCGCAGCGGTCGCCATCGTGCTGTCGGTGCTCACCGAGGTGATCGCGCCGTCGCCGGACTTCGTGGACGCCGACGGTGGATTCGCCTTCGAGGGTGGGGCGTTGCTCGCCAACTTCATCGTCCAGACCATCACCGGAGGCATCTCCCTGCTGGCCACCGCCATGCTGATCCGCGGAACCCTGGACGTGGCCGACGGCAAGGCGTTCTCGATCGGGGACGCCTTCAGCCGCATCCCCGTGGTGCCGGTGATCCTGACCGGCATCCTGCTCAGCCTGGTGACCACGGTCGGCCTGCTGCTGCTGGTTCTCCCGGGCCTCGTGTTCGCGATCTTCTCGTTCTTCACGCTGTACTTCGTCATCGACCGGGACGCGTCGCCCTTCTCCGCCCTCGGCTCGAGCTTCTCGATGGTCGGCTCCAACTTCGGTGCGGCGCTGCTCAGCGGCCTGCTGGCGGTCCTGGTGATGCTGGGCGGTGCGATCGTGCTCCTGGTCGGGCTGCTGGTCGCGGTCCCGATCGTGACGCTCGCCGCCTCCTACGCGTTCCGTCGCTTCAGCGGCCAGCCGGTCGTCGAGCCGGCCTGAGACTGGATAGGGTCTCGCCATGACCTCGAACGAGCCGCCGCAGTACCCCGACTACGGGTCGGTCCCCAACCAGGGCGGCACGCCGCCACCGCCTCCGTCCTCGGGCGGATGGGACGCTCCCCCGCCGTATCCGCCGGCCGGAGCACCCGGTGGCTACGGGCCCGTGCCGCAGACGCTGCAGAAGGCCACCTGGGCCATGATCATCGGCATCATCAGTCTCCTGTGCTGTGGGCTTGCCGGGATCGCGGCGATCATCATGGGCAGCCAGGCCAAGCGGGAGATCCGGGCGTCGAACGGTGCCCTGACCGGTGAGGGTCAAGCGCAGGCCGGCTTCGTGCTCGGCATCATCGCGCTGGCGTTCACGGCGCTCCTCATCGTGTTCTACGTGGGCGTGTTCGCCGTGGGCTTCTCGAGCTCACCCTGAGGGGTCACGGGGCGAGCGCGGCGCCGAACGGCAGGTTGCGCACGACGCCGAACACCACCAGGACCGCAACCATCGCGTAGCCCCAGCGCTCGGACAGCACGATCATGGGACCGGGTCGGCCGCGCCAGCGGCGCACCACCCACAGCACCCACGCCACCGCGAGCGCCCCGACCAGAGCCACGGCCAGCACGTTGCTGCTGACCGCCGCGGCGACGTCGCCGTGCGTGAGGTCGTTGACCGCGCGCAGCCCTCCGCACCCCGGGCAGGGATGGCCGGTGAGCAGCAGGGACGGGCAGTAGCCGTAGCTGCCTGCCCCGTGCGGGTCGTGGAACCGCAGCAGCGTGAACAGACCGGCACCGGCCACCGCGACCAGCGCCGGGTCGCGCAACGCTGACCGGTGCTCGCCGGTCGACGGTGTCGAGGCGAGGGCGGTCATGGTGACTGCAGCACGACGGAACCGACCGCCTTGTCGTGCAGGGTCTGCTTCTTGTCGTCCCACAACGGCCACAGCAGGTCGATCCATGCCAGGCAGCCGAGGACCAGGCCGGCCCCGAAGGCGATCGCCCAGCGGCCGAGCGCCGCGCCGACACCGATCGGCTCGCCGCCCACGAGGGCGACCACGCGGATCCCGACGAGCTTCTTGCCCAGACTCTGGCCCGTGCGTCCCAGCCGCAGCACGCGGTTCCAGATGTCGAACGCCAGGTAGAGCAGGACGCCGAGACCCACCACCACCAGCCCGCCGAGGTTCACACCGGTGATCTCGTCGGTGACGGGGTCGACCTCGGAGCCCCTGAAGACCAGGATCAGGCCGATCACCATCGGCACGACCAGGATGATCACCGCGAGCACCCCGTCGATGAGGTAGGCACCGACGCGCGATCCGTAGCCGGCGTACGGCGTCGGCGGCGCGTATCCGGTCGGCTGACCGTAGGAGGGCGGCGGGTACCCCGCCGGCTGGCCGCCGGGAGGTGGCGGCGGGTGGTAGCCGGGCGGCTGCTGCGGCACGGGCTGGGCCGGCTGCTCACCCGGGTACGGCGGGTACTGCGGTCCGTCGGTCATGGTCCGACTCGGCTCAGTGCCCGTCGGAGTCCGCGCCCATGCCCGCGGCGGACATGACCAGACCGACCGGGCCAGCGGCCAGCGCGATGACGCAGCCGACGGTGAACAGGACCCAGTGCGGGTTCGGGATGAGCGCCACGCCACCGAGGGTGATGCCGGCGAGGGCGAGCAGAACGGCGGTCCAGGCGGCCGGTGATGATCCGTGCATGGCGTCACCCTACTCGGTCGGATCGTGCCCCTCGTCGAGCGCCTTCCAGATGTCGGTCTCGGTCTCCGGGGCCACCGGAAGCCTGGCAGCGGCAGGCGCGTCGTATCGACCGCTCATGCGCGGCCATCGGCGGGCCAGCGCGACGACGACACCGCCGAGAACGATCGCCAGTGCGAACGCCCCGATGGCCACGAGGTGCCACACTGTGCTGGAGCGATCGGTGGCACCCGCACCGGTGAACGCCGGCGAAGCCTCGACCGCGTCGCGCACCGCGCCGTCCAGCGCGCTGCGACCGTCGAGCACGACCACGAGGGCGCCGACCGCCGCGAGAACGATCAGGACACCCACCAACCGCCGCAGGCGCCCGGACGTGGCCAGCACCGCGATGGCACCGGTCACCACGACCAGGGCCAGCGCCGACGCCAGCGGGTAGGCGTCCGTGCCGGTCACCTGGACGACGTCGCTCGGCAGTCCGGCGGTGGCGACCCGGACCTCGACCCACGGGCGACCCAGAGCGAGGAAGGCCAGCCCGCCCAGCGCGAGCAGGGCCAGCACGACCGGTGCGTAGAGGCGGCGCGCCCTGGAGATCGGTCCCGTGGAGCCCGAGACCGTCACAGCAGCCGGTCCGCGTCGAAGCAGGTGCGCTCACCGGTGTGGCAGGCCGGGCCGTGCTGGTCGACCACGACCAGGACGGTGTCGGCGTCGCAGTCGAGCCGTACCTCGCGCACGTGCTGGGTGTTGCCGGAGGTCTCGCCCTTGACCCAGTACTCGCCGCGGCTGCGGCTCCAGTAGGTGCCGCGGCCCGTGGTGAGCGTGCGATGCAGCGCCTCGTCGTCCATCCAGCCCAGCATGAGGACCTCACGGGTCGAGGCATCCTGGACGACGGCGGGCACCAGCCCGTCCGAGGTGCGCTTGAGGCGTGCGGCGATCGCGGGATCGAGGGAGGTCACGGTCCCAGTCTCCCAGCCGGACCTGTCATGACGACAGGGACGCCTGCGCGACCCAGCTGGCGTGCAGCCGTGAGTAGACCCCACCCGCGCCGACCAGCTCGGCGTGGGTGCCGTCCTCGACCAGCTGACCGCCGTCGAAGACCAGCACCCGGTCCGCGTTCTCGGCCGTGGACAGCCGATGGGCGATGGTGACGCTGGTGCGGCCGTCCAGCAGTCGCTCCAGGGCCCGGGTGGCGCGCAGCTCGGTCTGCGGGTCGACCGCGCTGGTGGCCTCGTCGAGGACCAGCAGGTCGGGGTCGGCCAGGGCCGATCGCACCAGTGCGACCAGCTGGCGCTCGCCGGCGGACAGCGACTCCCCTCGCTGGCCGACGCGGCTGTCGAGGCCACGCGGAAGGGCGTCGAACCAGTCGCGAACGCCCAGCTGGTCGATGACCGACATCAGGTCGGCGTCGGTGGCACCCGAGCGCCCGTAGACGAGGTTGTCGCGCAACGTGGCGTCGAACAGGAAACCCTCCTGGGGCACCATCAGCACGTGCCGCCGCAGGTCGTCGAAGCCGACCCGGGAGATGTCGACCCCACCGAGGGCGACGGTGCCGTCGCGCGGGTCCATCAGCCGGGTGAGCAGCTTGGCGAAGGTGGTCTTGCCCGACCCGGTCTCCCCCACGACGGCCACCCGCTGCCGGGCCGGGATCTGCACGTCGACGTCGCGCAGCACGTCGGGTCCTTCGGGGTAGGCGAACGACACGTGGTCGAACGTGGCGCCCAGCGCTCCTGTTGGCAGCGGCACGGCGTCCGCGCCCGGGTCGATCACGTCTGCCGGCGTGTCGACCAGGTCCATCACGCGACGCCACGAGGCGATGGCGTTCTGCGCCTCGGTGATCACCTGGGTGGCGTTCTGGGTGGGTCCGACCACGAGGCTGACCAGGAAGGCGAAGGCGATGACCGTGCCCATCGACAGACCACCGGCCACGCCGATGATGACGCCGGCCGCGAGCACGCCGGCGTTGGCCAGCCCGCCGGAGACACCGGCAGAGGCGAACGTGACGGCGACCAGCTTCTGGGCCTGGGTGTTGGCGTGCAGGTTGTTGCCGATGCCGGCGTCGACCCGCTGCTGGGTGCGCGGCTCGATGGCGTGCGACTTCACCACGGAGGCACCGACGACCGGCTCGGCGATGACCGCCAGCATCTCGCCGACGGTGCGCCGGACCGTGTCGTACGCCGAGCTCAGGCGCGTGGCGAAGTAGCGCAGGCTGATGACCAGCGGCAGGAAGCACAACCACACCACGAGCGTCAGCTGCCAGGAGTAGAACGCCATGACGACGGTGGCGACCACGATCTGGCCGAGGCTGATGACGATCATGATCCCGGTCATCTGCAGGAACAACGAGACCTGGTCGATGTCGGACGTCACCCGCGAGACCAGCGCGCCGCGGCGCTCGGCATTCTGGGTGAGCATCGACAGGTCGTGCACGTGCCGGAACGCGGTGATGCGCAGCTCGGCCAGGCCGTTCTCGCTGGCGACGAACAGCCTGACCCGCATCCAGTAGGCGACGCCGGCCGTGAGCAGGACGAGCACGAGGGCGACCCCCACGGGCAGGGCGACGTCGGTCAGTCGGACGGCGATCCCGGCGTCACCGAGCCCGGCGTCGATGGTGCGCTGCACGACGATCGGGATGACCGAGCCGCCCACGGTGCTGAGGATCGCGAGGAACAGGGTGAACCGCAGGCCCTCCTTGACGCCGGGCGACATGTCCAGGCCGCGGCGGACCACCGACAGTCCGGTGGCGCGCGACGACTCGACGCCGGGCAGGTTCTCCTGCACGGGGACGCGGGTGCTCATGAGATGACCTCACGTGCCTGGTCGTAGGCGTTGACGATGTCGCGGTACGCCGCCGAACGTTCGACCAGCTCACGATGCGTGCCCTGCTCGGCGACCCGGCCACGGTCGAGCAGCACGACGTCGTCGGCCAGCGCGATGGTGGCCTTGCGGTAGGCGACCACCAGCACGGTGGGGCCGGCCCCACCGGCGGTCTGCTGGGCCAGGGCCTTGAGGATCCGCTGCTCGACCTCGGGGTCGACCGCGCTCGTGGCGTCGTCGAGCACCAGCAGCCGCGGCCGCCGCACGAGGGCCCTGGCGAGGGCGAGTCGCTGCCGCTGACCGCCCGACAGCGTGGTGCCGCGCTCGCCGAGCTGGGCGTCGAGCCCGCGATCGAGCGCCGACACGAAGCCGTCGGCCTGCACCGTGCGCAGCGCGGCCCACACGTCCTCGTCGCTGACGTCGCGGCCGAGCGTGATGTTCTCGCGCACCGAGTCGTCGAACAGGAAGGTCGACTGCGGCACCACGGCGACCGTCTCGGCGAGCGCCTCGTGGCTCAGGTCTGGCAGGGGCACGCCGTCGAGGCAGACGACGCCCTCGGTGGGGTCGACGAGCCGCACGAGCAGCGAGGTGATGGTGCTCTTGCCGCTGCCGGTGGATCCGACGACGGCCGTGACGCTGCCCGGTGGCAGCCGCAGGTCGAGGTGACGCAGCACGTCGGCGTCGGCGTCGTCGAACCGGTACGACACGTCGGACAGGCGCAGCTCGACGGCGCCCGACCCGGGCACCTGAGCGGTGTCGTAGTCCATCGAGCCCTGGGCGTTGAGCACGCTCTGCACGCGGTCCCAGCCGACGACGCTGCGCGGCAGCTCGCCCAGCACCCATCCGATGGCCCGCACCGGGAACGCCACCACGGTGAACAGGTAGGCCACCTGCACGACGTCGCCGGGGTCGGCGGCACCGCTGGCGACCCGCCCGACCCCGAGCGCGATGACCAGCAGGACACCGAAGTTGGGCAGGGCCTCCAGCAACGGGTCGAAGACGCTGCGGACCCGACCGACCGCGATGTTGGCGTCGCGGAGCTCGCGGGTGCTCTCGGCGAACCGCTCGGTCTCGTCGGCCTCCCGGCCGAGCGACTTGACCACGGTGGCGCCGTCGAAGGACTCGTGCGCCACCGCGCTCAGGTCGCCGCGCAGGGACTGCGCGAGCGCCACGCGTGGGGACAACCAGCGCTGGTAGAACACGTTGATGCCGAACAGCGCCGGGAAGACGATCAACCCGACGAGCGTGAGCACGAGATCGGCCGCGATCATGGCGCCGAGCGCGGCGACCAGCATCGCGATGACGCCGACGGCCATCGGCAGCGGCATGAACACCGCCCACGCGGCCTCGACGTCGGCGTTGGCGTTGGACAGCAGCTGTCCGGTGGGGTGGCGGTGGTGCCACGACATCGGCAGCACCAGGTACTTGCGCGTGACGAGACGCCGGTGCGAGGCGACCAGCCGGTAGTACACGAGCCCGCCGATGAGGCGGCGTGCGACGACCCCGGCGGCCCGCAGGATGGCCACGCCGATGAACAGCAGCACCGCACCGACCAGTGCGCCCCGCACGACCTCGCCGTTCTCGAACGACGGGCGGATGACGTGGTCGGTGGCCCACCCGAGCACCCAGGCGTCCGCCACCGTCATGGCGCCGTACAGCGCGCTGCCGATCGCCGAGATGGCGAACAGCAGCTTCTGCTCCTTGATGCCACGTCCGAGCAGCTGCATCCCGCGGCGAGTCATGTGCGTCGCGTCGCGGTTGCCCAGCTCGGAGCCCTGGGAGTCGTCGGGAGTGACGTCGGGCTCGGGGGGCGCCACGGCGCTACCTGACACGCTTGCCTGCTGCTCTCAAGGTCTCTTTCACCTGTCCGATGGTCATGTCGCCGAAGTGGAACACGCTCGCGGCGAGGACGGCGTCGGCGCCTGCGTCGACGGCGGCCGGGAAGTGCTCGAGCCGGCCGGCTCCGCCACTCGCGATGAGCGGTACCTGTACAACACCGCGGACCGCCCGAATCATTTCCAGATCGAAGCCATTTCTCGTGCCGTCGGCGTCCATCGAGTTCAGCAGGATCTCACCCGCGCCCAGCTCGGTGGCCGTCCGCGCCCACTCGACGGCGTCGATACCGGCCGACTCGCGGCCGCCGTGGGTGGTGACCTCGAAGCCGCTCGGCTGATCCGGTGCGCGACGAGCGTCCACGCTGAGCACCAGCACCTGGTTGCCGAAGCGGTGGGCGATCTCGGCGATCACCTCAGGTCGGGCGATGGCGGCGGTGTTGATACCGACCTTGTCGGCACCGGCGCGGAGCAACCGGTCGACGTCCTCGGGCGTCCGCACTCCCCCGCCGACCGTCAGCGGGATGAACACCTGGTCGGCGGTGCGCCCGACGACGTCGTAGGTGGTGGATCGGTTGCCCGACGAGGCGGTGATGTCGAGGAAGGTCAGCTCGTCGGCGCCCTCGGCGTCGTAGACGGTGGCCATCTCGACCGGGTCTCCGGCGTCGCGGAGGTCGACGAAGTTGACGCCCTTGACCACCCGCCCTGCGTCGACGTCCAGACAGGGGATGACACGGACCGCGAGACTCACCCGCCGAGCCTACCGAGAGATCCCCCCGGAACCGACCGCTGCGGTCTACCGTGACGACATGAGAACTCGTGTCGCCGTGGTGTCCGCCGTGCTGCTGCTGTCGGTGGGTGCGTGCGGGTCCGATCCCGCGCAGCCTGGCGCCTCTCCCACGGCTGACGCACCGACGTCGTCCTCGACACCGTCGCCGTCGCCCTCCGTGCCTCAGTCGTCAGCCGATCTGGAGCTCGCGCCCGGACGGGTCGGACCGGCGTCGGCGGGCATGACGAAGGACGCCGCGCTCGCCACCGGGCTGTTCGAGGCCGACGTCGAGAACGGCGTGTGTGAGGGCGCGGCGGACCTCACCTGGAACTCCGGGTTCGCCGACGTCGACGTGCTGACCAAGCCGGACGGCACGATCGCCTCGCTGGGCGTCACCGGTCCCGACGGCCCCCGCACCGCCGACGACCTCGGCGTCGGGTCCACGTTCGGCGAGCTGATCGAGACCTACGGGGCCGACCTGAGCGCGCCGGAGAAGGCCGGTTACGGGCAGGTCGGTGTGTTCGTCCGCGACGGCGACGACTGGTTGGGCTTCCTGCTCGGCGACGCCACGAGCGTCGAGCAGGTCGACAACGACCCCGCGTTCAAGGTCACCTTCGCCGAGGTCACGAAGTTCACCAAGCCCGCGCTCATCCGCGACGGCTGCTGACCGAGCCGATCAGACCGCGGAGACCGCTTCGAGCGCCTCGGGCAGCGTGAAGGCCCCGGCGTACAGCGCCTTGCCGACGATCGCGCCCTCGACACCGAGTCCGGTGAGCGAGGCGATCGCGCGCAGGTCGTCGAGGCTGGAGACTCCTCCCGACGCGACCACGGGCTTGTCGGTGCGCTCGCAGACGCGACGCAGCAGGTCCAGGTTCGGCCCGGTCAGCGTGCCGTCCTTGGTGACGTCGGTGACCACGTAGCGGGCGCAGCCGTCACGCTCGAGCCGCTCGAGCACCTCGAACAGGTCGCCGCCCTCCTCGGTCCAGCCGCGGGCGGCCAGGGTGGTGCCGCGCACGTCGAGCCCGACGGCGATCTGGTCGCCGTGCTCGCCGACGACCTTGGCGCACCACTCGGGGTTCTCCAGCGCGGCCGTGCCGAGGTTGACCCGTCGACACCCGGTGGCGAGCGCGGCCTCGAGCGAGGCGTCGTCGCGGATGCCGCCGGACAGCTCCACCTGCACGTCCAGGCGTCCGACCACGTCGGCGAGCAGCTCGCGGTTGGACCCCTTGCCGAACGCTGCGTCGAGATCGACGAGGTGGATCCACTCCGCACCGTCTGACTGCCACTGCATCGCGGCGTCGAGCGGTGATCCGTAGGAGGTCTCGCTGCCGAGCGCGCCCTGGACGAGGCGCACGGCCTGTCCATCGGCGACGTCGACGGCGGGCAGCAGTTCGAGAGTCACGCCGGTGATCGTACCGAGGTCGCCGTGCGCCGGCGTCGGAGGCGTCAGTCCAGCAGACCGAGGCGAGTGACGGCGTCGGCCGCCAGGAAGAACCCGGCGATGCCGATCACCCACCAGATGGCGCCGCCGACACGATCACCGACCCACCCGGCCGCCCTCTCGAGGAGGGCATCGGCACGAGATCGCACCGTCAGGCGAGCTCCCAGCAGCACCAGGGCCGGGACGACCATGAGCACGTTGTACACGCCCAGGATTCCGACCTGGGCCACGAAGGGCGCGTCGCTCGTGCCGAGCAACGCCAGCGCCCCGAGGTACGGCAACATGCTGGCCGCCTCGATCAGGCCGGCCACCAGCGCGACCCCCGCGACGGTGGCGACCCGGCCGTCGCCGGTGACGATGGTGTCCACCCAGCGTTGGGCGCGAGAGGGTCGACCGGAGGCGGCCCGCTCTCGCGCGGCAGCCTTCGCCCACGGGGTGTCCGGCCAGAAGCTGCCGACCAGCAGCCCGAGCCCCACGACCAGCTGCGCCCATTCGACCGCGCGGTGGTCGTCCAGAGACGATCCTGCTGCCACGACCGCGTCGCCCAGGAGCAGGATCACCACGCCCAGAGCCAGGTAGAAGGCCACCAACGTGCCGAGGTAGATCAGCACCCGACCAGCGCGTACCCGAGGGTGCACCAGCATCAGCAGCGGCAGCACCAACGTGCCGATGCTGGTGCTGTCGATCAGCGCGAGTCCGGCCAGCGCGAGAAGGGCAGTGGTCGTCATGGCATCCATCCAACACGGACACCCTGTTCAGGAGCTGAACGACTCCAGCCAATTCTCGAGCAGCCGCCGACCGGCGTCGCCGGACTTCTCGGGGTGGAACTGGGTGGCCCACAGCGGGCCGTCCTCGACCGCGGACACGAAGCGCCCGTCGCCATAGGTGGTCCAGGTGACCCGAGCCGCTGGGAAGGCCGGCGGGCGGCTCAGCGTCCACTCACGCACGCCGAACGAGTGCACGAAGTAGAACCGCTCGTCGCCGATGCCGGCGAACATCACCGACGAAGCGTCCGCCTCGACGGTGTTCCAGCCCATGTGCGGGACGACCGGCGCGTCCAGCCGCTCGACGACACCGGGCCACTCCCCGCAGCCCTCGGTGCGGACGCCGTGCTCGATGCCCTCGCCGAAGAGGATCTGCATGCCCACGCAGATGCCCAGCACGGGCTTCTGCGCGATCAGACGCCGTTCGACCAGACGCGGTCCCCCGACTGCGGTGAATCCCTGCATGCAGGCCTCGAAGGCGCCCACGCCGGGCACCAGCAGACCGTCCGCATCCATCGCGACGTCGGCGTCGGCGGTCAGCACCACGTCAGCCCCCGCACGCTCCACGGCGCGCACGGCCGAGCGGAGGTTGCCCGAACCGTAGTCGAGGACCGCGACGAGCGGTCCGGTCACAGGGCTCCCTTGGTGCTGGGAACGCCCGTCTCCCGCGGGTCGATCGCCACGGCGTCGCGCAGGGCCCGCGCCACCGCCTTGAACTGAGCCTCGGCGATGTGGTGCGGGTCCCGACCGTCGAGCAGGCGCACGTGCATCGTGATGCCGGCGTGGTGCGCGATGGACTCCAGCACGTGGCCGGTGAGCGAACCGATGTACTGACCACCGATGATCGCGGTGATCTGGCGCTCCGGCTCGCCGGAGTGCACGAAGTACGGGCGGCCGGACACGTCGACGACGACCTGCGCGATCGCCTCGTCCAGCGGCACCAGCGCGTCGCCGTACCGGCGGATGCCGACCTTGTCGCCCAGCGCCTCGCGCAGGGCCTCGCCGATGCAGATGGCGGTGTCCTCGACGCTGTGGTGGGCGTCGATGTGCAGATCGCCCTCGGTCTTGACCGTCAGGTCGATCAGCGAGTGACGCGAGAACGCGGTGAGCATGTGGTCGTAGAAGCCGACGCCGGTGGAGATGTCGTGCGCGCCGGTGCCGTCGAGGTCGAGCTCGACGACGACGTGGGACTCCGACGTCTTGCGTTCGATGCGAGCGGTGCGGGTCATCGACCGACCACCTCCTTCAAGCAGGCCTGGAAACGTTCCATCTCCGCAGGAGTCCCGATGGACACGCGGAGCCAGCCGTCGGGTCCAGTCTCCCGTATGAGCACCCCGCGGTCGACCAGCGCCTGCCAGACGGCGTGGCGGTCCTCGAAGCGACCGAACAAGATGAAGTTCGCGTCGGACTCGGCCACGTCGAATCCCTCGGCGGTCAGCCAGGTCGCGACCTCGTCGCGGGTGGCGCGCAGGTCGTCGACGCGGGCCAGCAGCTCGTCGGCGTGGCCGAGAGCGGCGAGCGCTGCCGCCTGCTGCACCACCGACAGGTGGTAGGGCAGCCGCACGATGCGCAGCGCGTCGATGATCGCCGGATCGGCGGCGACGTAGCCGAGGCGCCCGCCGGCGTAGGCGAACGCCTTGCTCATGGTGCGGGTGACCAGCAGGCAGCGGTGGTCCGGCAGCAGCTCGAGGGCCGTCGGCGTTCCCTCGCGGCGGAACTCCGCATAGGCCTCGTCGACCACGACGATGCCGGGCGCCACGTCCAGGATCGCGCGGACCGCATCCAGCGGCAGAGCCGTGCCGGTGGGGTTGTTGGGCGACGTCAGGATCACGACGTGTGGTTGCTCGGCCTCGACCAGGGCCACCGCCGCGTCGACGTCGATGCCGAAGTCCTCTCGGCGCTGCCCGGTGACCCAGCGCGTGTGGGTGTTGCGCGCGTACTCCGGATACATCGAGTACGTGGGCGCGAACGAGACAGCCGTGCGGCCCGGACCACCGAACGCCTGCAGGATCTGCTGCATCACCTCGTTGGAGCCGTTGGCGGCCCACAGCTGGTCGATCCCCAGCCCGTGGCCGAGATAGTCGGCCAGGCCCTGCCGCAGGGCTCTCGCCTCACGGTCGGGGTAGCGGTTCAGACCGGCAGCGGCGTTCGCGACCGCGGCAGCGATCGAGCCGACGACGGCCTCGGTGGGTCCGTACGGGTTCTCGTTGGTGTTGAGCTGCACCGGCAGGTCGAGCTGCGGCGCGCCGTAGGGCTCGTCGTCGCGCAGCTCCTCGCGCAGCGGCACCCAGTCGGGCGCGCTCACCGTGGCGCTCGGTCGAGGCGGACGCTCACGGCCTGGCCGTGCGACGGCAGGTTCTCGGCGTTCGCGAGCGTGACCACGTGGCCGCCGACCTCGCGCAGCGCGTCCTCGGTGTACGTGACGACCTGCATGTTCTTGCAAAACGCCCGGACCGAAAGGCCCGAGGAGTGGCAGGCGCACCCGGCCGTGGGCAGCACGTGGTTGGACCCGGCGGCGTAGTCGCCCAACGACACCGGGGTGAACCGGCCGACGAACACCGCTCCGGCATTGACGATGCGGGCAGCGACCGCCGAGGCGTCGACGGTCTGGATCTCGAGGTGCTCGGCGGCGTAGGCGTTGGCGACCGCGACGGCCTGGTCGAGGTCGCGCACCAGGACGGTGGCCGACTGCGGACCGCCGAGCGCCGTGCGGATGCGCTCGACGTGCGGCGCGGCGTCGACCTGGACCTTGAGTGCCTGGTCGACACGGTCGGCGAGATCCTCGCTGTCGGTGATCAGCACCGAGGCGGCGGCCGGATCGTGCTCGGCCTGGCTGACCAGGTCGGCGGCGACGAACTCGGCGTCGGCGGTGTCGTCGGCGATGACGGCGATCTCGGTGGGACCTGCTTCGCTGTCGATGCTGACCGTGCCCTGCAGGTACCGCTTGGCCGCGGCGACGTAGATGTTGCCCGGTCCGGTGATCAGGTTGACCGGACGGCACTCCCCCGCGCCGTAGGCCAGCATGGCGAGCGCCTGGGCTCCGCCGGCGGCATAGACCTCGTCGAGGCCCAGCAGCGCACACGCCGCGAGGATCGTGGGGTGCGGCAGCCCCCAGTAGGGACTCTCCGGGTCGCGCGACGGCGGACTGGCCAGCGCGATGCCGGCGACGCCGGCCACCTGGGCCGGGACTGCGTTCATCAGGACCGTGCTGACCAGGGGCGCGAGGCCACCCGGCACGTACAGGCCCACCCGCTGCATGGGAACGATCCGGCGCTCGACCGTGGCGCCGTCGGCCACGGTCGTGGTGACGCTCTGCTCCAGCTCGGCCGCACAGGTCTGGCGCAACCGACGGATCGACTCCTCGAGACCGGCTCGGATCGCAGGGTCGAGGTCGGCCAGTGCCGCGGCCAACGTCTCGGTCGGGACCCGCAGCTGCTCGGGCCGGACGCCGTCGAACCGCTCCGACGCGTCGAGGACGGCCTCGACACCACGCTGCTTGACGTCCTCACAGATCGGACGGACGGCGTCGAGGGCCTGCTCGACGTCCACCTCGGCGCGCGGGACGGCGTGGCCGTAGACCCAGTCCCACTCGTGGGGTGCCGGGTCCAGGGAGCGCAGGTCGAGGCGTCGTATCACGACGCTCAGTCTACGGAGGTGGGTACGGTGTCGAGGTGGCCGGGAAGAAGTCGAGCAGGGACCGAGCACGCGACTCGGCTGCCGGAGCGACCCCGGCGTACGTCGCCCTGACCCAGGCCGGCGTCACGTTCACCCCCCACGCCTACGAGCACGACCCCCGCGCCGCGTCGTTCGGCACCGAGGCTGCCGAGGCTCTCGGCGTCGAGCCCGCCCGGGTCTTCAAGACCCTGCTGGTCGACCTGGACGGTGCGCTCGTGGTGGGTGTCGTGCCGGTGTCGGGGTCCCTCGACCTCAAGGCGGTGGCGGCCGCTCTCGGCGGCAAGCGAGCCCAGATGGCCAACCCCCACGCCGCGCAGCGTGCGACGGGCTACGTGCTGGGCGGCATCTCCCCGTTCGGCCAGCGCCATCGCCACCGCACCGTGGTCGACGCATCGGTCCACCAGCACGAGACGGTCTTCGTCTCAGCCGGCCGGCGCGGCCTGGAGGCCGAGGTGAGCCCTCAGGACCTGGTGTCGATGACCGGAGCCGTCGTGTCGTCGGTGTCGCGCGGGTAGCCGTCCAGCTCGACGTCACGCCCCTGCCCCCAGCTGGCCAGCAGCACGCCGACCAGGGCAGCGATCGGCCAGGCGAGGAACGGGGCGATCGAGTCGACCTGGAGCTGATCCGGGACGCGATCTCCCGGTGACAGCCCCCGCACCGTCTCGGGTGCCGGCGGCCCCACGAGCACGCCGGTCTGCCAGGCCACCACGGCGGCCACCACCGATCCCGCGACGGCGAACACCACCAGCGGCCAGCTGGAGCCGCGCGACAGCATCGACACCAGCACCGACCACAGCAGCGACGCGATCGCGCCCACCAGCGTGAACACGACGACCACCTGGAACTGCCCGCGCGACGCCTCCTCCGTGAGGGCGATGCCCGTGTCGCGCACCTCCCACTCTCCCGGTTGCGCCAGGGCCCACCAGACCAGGCCGGCCACCACGCCCAGCACCACGGCCGATGCGAGGACGAGCAGCGGGCGTCGGGTCATGAGCGTGCTCATCCCAGGCACCCCGGTCCGAGCAGCTCCTTGAGGTCGGCCACCAGCGCCGAGCTCTGGGCGACTCGCAGGTTCGCGTCGAGGCGCATGGTCTTGGTGCCGCTGTTGCTGAGCAGTCGCAGATGCACCTCGGACCCGCCGGGGTGGGCGGCGAGGATCTGCTTGAAGGCGCTGACGGTCTCGCTGGTGCAGCGCGCCACCGGCAGGCTGACGGCCAACGGGGCGTCGACGCGACCGGTGTCGATGGCCGGCTGGGTGATCTCCATGGCGTGCAGGTCGAGTCCGTCGTCCTTGCTCTTGATCCGGGCCTTGACGACCACGATGGCGTCGTTGACCAGGCTGGGCGCGGCCAGCTGGTAGGCGGCCGGGAAGACCAGGATCTCGACACCACCCTCGAGGTCCTCCAGCGTGATGGACGCCCACGTGTCGCCCTTCTTGGTCATGCGACGCGAGACGCCCGTGATGAGCCCGCAGAGCTTGACGACGCCGCCGTCGCGCTCGGTGTCGGCCAGCAGGTCGCCGATCGTGCTGTCGCTGCTGGCCCGCAGGACGTGCTCGAGACCCAGCAGCGGGTGGTCGGAGACGTACAACCCCAGCATGTCCCGCTCGAGCGCCAGCAGCTGCGACTTCTCCCACTCCGGCACGTTCGGCACCGCCACCGTGACACCGGTGAAGCCGTCGTCGAGTCCGCCGAACAGCGAGTCCTGACCGATCGCCGCGCTGCGCTTGAGGTCGATGTACTGGTCGACCGCCTCCTCGGCGATGGTGGTGAGCGCGCGTCGCTTGTGGCCGAGCGAGTCGAACGCTCCGGCCTTGATCAGCGAGTCGATGACGCGCTTGTTGCACACGTGCACCGGCACCTTGTCCATGAAGTCGGTGAAGTCGGCGAAGGCACCGTGCTCCTCGCGGGCGGCGACGATGCCGGCCACCACGTTCTCGCCGACGTTGCGGATGGCGCCCATGCCGAAGCGGATGTCGGTGCCGACCGAGGCGAAGTTGGAGACCGACTCGTTGACGTCCGGCGGCAGCACCTTGATGCCCATGCGCCGGCACTCGTTGAGGTAGATGGCCGACTTGTCCTTGTCGCCACGGGTGCTGGTGAGCAGGGCGGCCATGTACTCGGCCGGGTAGTTGGCCTTGAGGTAGGCCGTCCAGTACGAGATGACGCCGTACGCCGCCGAGTGCGCCTTGTTGAACGCGTAGTCCGAGAACGGCAGCAGGATGTCCCACAGCTGGGTGATGGCCTGCTGGGAGTACCCGCGCTCGAGCATGCCGCCCTGGAAGCCCGCGTACTGCTTGTCGAGCTCGGACTTCTTCTTCTTGCCCATCGCGCGGCGCAGGTTGTCGGCCTGTCCCAGCGAGAACCCGGCGAGCACCTGGGCGATCTCCATGACCTGCTCCTGGTACACGATCAGGCCGTAGGTCTCGCCCAGCACGTCGGCGAGGGGCGCCTCGAGCTCGGGGTGGATCGGCTCGATCGGCTCGCGGCCGTTCTTGCGGCGCGCGTACTTGTTGTGCGAGTCCGCGCCCATGGGGCCCGGGCGGTACAGGGCGCCGACGGCCGAGATGTCCTCGAACTTGTCGGGCTTCATGCTGCGCAGCAGGGCGCGCATGGGACCGCCGTCGAGCTGGAAGACGCCCAGCGTGTCGCCGCGCGACAGCAGGTCGTAGGTGGCGGGATCGTCGAAGGTGAGGTCCTCGAGCACCAGGTCGACGTCGCGGTTGCGCCTGATGTTGTCGAGCGCGTCGTCGAGCACGGTGAGGTTGCGCAGGCCCAGGAAGTCCATCTTGACCAGTCCGAGTGCCTCGCACATCGGGTAGTCGAACTGGGTGATGATCGCGCCGTCCTGCTCGCGCTTCATGATGGGGACGATGTCGATCAGGGGGTCCTTGGACATGATCACGCCGGCGGCGTGCACGCCCCACTGACGGATCTGGCCCTCCAGGCCGAGCGCGGTGTCGTAGATCTTGCGGACCTCGGCGTCGGCGGCGTGCAGGTCGCGGAACTCCTTGCCGTCGCCGTACCGCTCGTTGGACTCGTCGAACAGCTGGGCCAGCGGGACGCCCTTGCCCATGACGTCCGACGGCAGCGCCTTGGTGATCTTCTCGCCCATCCCGAACGGGTAGTCGAGCACGCGGTTGGCGTCCTTGATGGCGGCCTTGGCCTTGAGCCGGCCGAACGTCGCGATCATGGCGACGCGCTCCTCGCCGTACTTGTCCGAGACGTAGCGGATCACCTCGGAGCGGCGGCGCTCGTCGAAGTCGATGTCGAAGTCGGGCATCGACGGGCGCTCGGGGTTGAGGAACCGCTCGAAGATCAGGCCGTGGGTGAGCGGGCACAGGTCGGTGATGCGCAGCGCGTAGGCGGCGATGGAGCCGGCTCCCGAGCCGCGGCCGGGGCCGACCCGGATGCCGTTGTCCTTGGACCAGTTGATGAAGTCGGCGACCACCAGGAAGTAGCCGCAGTAGCCCTTGGTCTGGACGACGTCGAGCTCCATCTCGACACGGGCCCGCACCTCGTCGGTCAGCTTCTCGCCCGGGTAGCGCGACTCGATGCCACGCCACACCTCCTTGCGGAACCAGGTGTCCTCGGTCTCGCCCTCGGGGATGTCGGCGCGCGCCATGTAGCCACCGTTGGACTCGGTGAACTCCATGTCGCAGCGCTCGGCGATGAGCAGGGTGTTGTCGCAGGCCTCCTTGAGCCCGTGGGTGTCCTCCCACAGCCCGCGCATCTCCGCGGCCGACTTGATGTAGTAGCCACCGCCGTCGAACTTGAGGCGCTTCGGATCGGCCAGGGTCTTGCCCGACGCCACGCAGATCAGCGCGTCCTGGGCGGCGGCGTCCTCGGGCGCGGTGTAGTGCGAGTCGTTGGTGGCAACAGGCGGGATGCCGAGCTCACGGCCGAGGCGGAGCAGGTCGTCGCGCACCGAGTTCTCGATGGCGATGTCGTGGTCCATCAGCTCGAGGAAGAAGTTCTCCTTGCCGAAGATGTCCTGCAGCTCACCGGCCGCCCGGCGGGCCTCGTCGTACTGGCGCAGGCGCAGGCGGGTCTGGATCTCGCCGGACATGCAGCCGGTGGTGGCGATGATGCCCTCGGAGTACCGCTCGAGCAGCTCGCGGTCGGCTCGCGGCTTGTAGTAGTAGCCCTCGAGGCTGGACATCGACGACAGCCGGAACAGGTTGTGCATGCCGGTCGTGGACTGCGCCAGCATGGTCATGTGGGTGTAGGCGCCGCCGCCCGCGACGTCGTTGCCGCCCTCGTCCTCCGAGCTGCCCTTGCCCCAGCGCACCCGCTTGCGGTCCGAGCGGTGGGTGCCCGGGGTGATGTAGGCCTCCATGCCGATGATCGGCTTGACCCCGTGCGCCTTGGCCTTGCTCCAGAAGTCGTACGCCCCGTGCACGTTGCCGTGGTCGGTCATCGCGATGGCGGGCATCTCGAGGGACGCCGTGCGCTCGAACAGGCCGTCCAGCAGCGAGGCGCCGTCGAGCATCGAGTACTCGGTGTGCACGTGCAGGTGCACGAAGGACGAGTCACTCGCCATTGCTGTGAAGGCCTCCTGCAGAAGGGACGGGAGCGGGGAAGACGTTCAGCCTACGTCAGTCGCGCAGTGCCCGGCGCAGGCACGCCGGGCACCACGACGACACCTAGCGCGTGCTCGCCCGGGCGTACTGGCGGATGGCCAGCGGGGCGAAGATCGCGACGATGACGACCGTGCAGATCAGGGTGTAGATCACCGGGTGCTGCAGGGACCACGGACCGTCGACGACCGGTTCGGCGTTGCCGAACAGCTCGCGGCAGGCCTGCGTCAGCGTGGAGACCGGGTTCCACTCCACGACCTGCTTCAGGCCCGACGGGAACGACGACGTCGGCACGAACGCGTTGGACACGAACGTCAGCGGCATGATCACGATGAACGACGCGTTGTTGATCACGTCGACGCTCGGCACCAGCAGCCCGACCCACCCCATGATCCAGCTGATCGCGTAGGCGAACAGCAGCAGCAGGATGAAGGCCATGGCGGCGTCGAAGAAGCCCTCGCGGATGCGCCAGCCGACCACCAGGCCGGTCAGCGCCATGATGATCAGCGACATCAGGTTGTAGATGATGTCCGACGTGGTGCGCCCGACGAGCACCGCCGAGCTGGACATCGGCAGCGAACGGAACCGGTCGATGATGCCCTTCTGCATGTCCTCGGCCAGACCCGCGCCGGTGAAGGTGGCGCCGAAGACCACCGTCTGGGCGAAGATGCCGGGCACCAGGAACTCGCGGTAGTTGACGCCGTCGGGCACGTTGATGGCGCCGCCGAACACGAACGCGAACAGCAGCACGAACATGATGGGCGAGATCAGGACGAACACCATGATCTCGGGGACCCGGACGATCTTGATGACGTTGCGCTTGGCGACGACCCAACCGTCGCTGGCGGTCTTGGCGAGCGTGGTCATGAGGTGATCTCCTCGTGGGTGGTGGTGTCGGAGTCGTCGTCGGCCGCGTGGCCGGTGAGGGTGAGGAACACGTCGTCGAGGGTGGGGCGCCGCAGGCCCGCCTCGAGGACGCCGATCCCGGCGCGATCGAGCTCGCCCAGCACCCGCACCAGCGGACCGGTGCCGCCCTCGGTGGAGGCCGAGAGGTCGCGCCGGTTGTCGCCGACGCGGACGTCGCCGCGGGCGACCCCGGCGAGGATCTGCTTGGCCTCGTCGTGGTGGTTGACGTCGCCGAGGACCAGCTCGATGCGCTCGCCGCCGGTCTGCGCCTTGAGCTCGTCGGCGGTGCCGTGGGCGATGGCCCTGCCCTGGTCGATGACGACGATGTCGTCGGCGAGCATGTCGGCCTCCTCCAGGTACTGGGTGGTGAGCAGCACCGTGGAGCCACCTGCCACCAGGTCCTTGATCACGCCCCACATCTGCTGGCGGCTGCGGACGTCCAGGCCCGTGGTGGGCTCGTCGAGGATGAGCACCGGTGGCGCCGCGACGAGCGCGCCCGCGAGGTCCAGTCGGCGACGCATGCCACCGGAGTAGGTCTTCGACGGGCGGTCGCCGGCATCGGACAGGGCGAAGCGCTCCAGCAGCTCGCGGGCCCGGGCCGAGGCCTTGGCCCGACCGAGGCCGTACAGACGGCCCACCATGTCGAGGTTCTCGTACCCCGTGAGGTGCTCGTCGACGGCGGCGTACTGCCCCGAGAGCCCGATGTTGCGGCGCACGCCGTCGGGGTCGGCCAGCACGTCGATGCCGTTGATGTGCGCCGTGCCCGCGTCGGGAGACAGCAAGGTGGCCAGGACGCGCACCGCCGTGGTCTTGCCGGCGCCGTTGGGGCCCAGCAGGCCCAGCACCTGGCCCTCGGGAACGCTGAGGTCCAGGCCCTTGAGCGCCTCGACCTCCTTGTACCGCTTGACCAGGCCTGTCGCCGTGATCATGTCCGCCATCGGATCGCCTCTCGGTGGTGTGGGTTAGCCGTCGGGCTTGATCCTGCCGAACACCACTGACAGAAATCCACTCGACCCCGAACGTGTGGCGCCGCGCGGACGCGCGGTGGTACAAATGTGACACGCAGACTCGCCCAGGGGGGTGCTCCATGCCTGTCGAGGCACAGCTCATGGTCGGTCCGATCGGACCCGACACGATCCAGATTCCCGGCGAGCCTCAGCGGCTTCGTCGCGCGGCCGACGCGCTGCGCGACCTGTGCCAGCAGCTGGACGACATCGGCAAGAAGCTGCGCCACGCCGACGCCCCCGAGGACCGGCGCGGGCGCACGGTGCGTTCCCTGTCGCGCGTCGCCGGGCGGACCGGTCAGACCCTGCAGGCCGACTCCGACACGTTGCAACAGCTGTGCGATGCCGTGCAGCACCAGGCCGACCTGCTCGCCGACGCGCACGGCCACCTCGACGAGCTGCGCTCCAGGTGGCGACAGGCCCGCGAGGACCTGCGCGAGGCGGTCCAGGGCGAGCAGAGCCGCCGTCAGGCCACCAAGGCCGAGCAGCACGACGGACACGGCGGCGGCAAGCACGGTGGGGCCGACGACGACCCCATCAACGTCGCTTCCCTCATCCACAGCATCGACGAGGACGTCGCACAGCGGCACGAGCAGGCGATCAACCGGCTGTCAGGGGTCAACTACAGCACCGGCGGTGGCGGGCAGCAGGCCCACGCCATGCTCGTCGACGGCGACCTCGATCGCGCCATGACCACCTACCGCCACCAGGTCAACCAGGTGCTCGAGGACCTCACCGAGACGATGCGCCGGGTGCACCGCGCCGACGAGCAGATGTCCGACCACCTGCACCGCAGCGACAAGGCCGTCGCCCATGCCAACGTCGCCGAGGTCGACGACACCGAGACGGAGCACGCCAACGTCATCTCCGGCCCTGAAGACATCCGATCGGTCGCGCAGGAGGTCCACCAGGCGGCGCAGTCGATCGACCAGGCTGCCGGTCAGCTGCGCGAGATCCGCCTCGGCATCCGCGAGGGCCGCATGCTGCCCGACGACCAGCGGGTGGGCAGCAGCGACGGGTTCCAGCGCTCGTGGACGCAGCACTTCGACGACCTGCGCCAGGACCTCAACCACGCCCGCAAGGCCGGCTCGGAGATCGCCGACCGGTTGCGCGAGATCGACGACAACGGTGCTCGCGACGTCCGTCGCGCCGCCCGCGGCGGTGGCGGTCACGGCGGCGGTGGCGGTCAGGACTCCTGAGGCTCAGTCCTGCCGGTAGCTGCTCAGGAAGCTGCCGAGACGCTGGATGGCCTCGGCCAGGTCGCGGGCCCACGGCAGCGTGACGATGCGCAGGTGGTCGGGATCGGGCCAGTTGAAGCCGGTGCCCTGCGTGATGAGGATCTTCTCCGACTCCAGCAGGTCGAGCGCCAGCTTCTGGTCGTCCTTGATCGGGTGCACCTCGGGGTCGAGCCGCGGGAAGGCGTACAGCGCTCCCTTGGGCTGGACGACGCTCACGCCGGGGATCTTGCGCAGCTCCCCCACCGCGGTGTCGCGCTGCTCGATCAGGCGACCGCCGGGCAGGATCAGCTCCTTGATCGACTGATACCCGCCGAGGGCGACCTGGATGGCGTTCTGCGCCGGCACGTTCGGGCACAGCCGCATCGAGCACAGCAGGGTGATGCCCTCGAGGTAGTCGCCGGCGCGTTCGAGCGGGCCGGTGACGACCAGCCAGGCGGCCCGGTACCCGCACACGCGGTACGCCTTGGACAGGCCGTTGAACGTCAGGGTCAGCACGTCCTCGGCGATGCTCGCCATGGGGATGTGCACGGCGTCGTCGTACAGGATCTTGTCGTAGATCTCGTCGGCCATGAGGATCAGGTCGTGCTTGCGGGCCAGGTCCGCGATCGCGGTCAGCGTCTCGCGCGAGTACACCGCACCCGTGGGGTTGTTGGGGTTGATGACCACGATGACCCGGGTGCGATCGGTGATCTTGGACTCCAGGTCGGCCAGGTCCGGGTTCCACTCGTTGTCCTCGTCGCACCGGTAGTGCACCGGGACGCCGCCGGCGAGGTTGGTGACGGCGGTCCACAACGGATAGTCAGGTACCGGGATGAGCACCTCGTCGCCGTTGTCGAGCAGCGCCTGCAGGGCGATCTGGATGAGCTCGGAGACACCGTTGCCGATCCAGACGTCGTCGATGTCGATGGCCGGGAAGCCGTCCTGCAGCTGGTAGTGGTGCACGACCGCGCGGCGGGCCGACTGGATGCCGCGCGAGTCCGAGTAGCCGGCGGACGCGGGCAGCCCGGCGATCATGTCCTGCAGGATCTCGGCGGGCGCGTCGAAGCCGAACGGCTGCGGGTTGCCGATGTTGAGCTTGAGGATGCGGTGGCCCTCGGCCTCCAGCTGGGCAGCTCGCGACGCGACCGGGCCACGGATGTCGTACAGCACATCCCTCAGCTTCGCGGACTGGCGCACCACAGGACTCATGGCCACAGTCTTCCACCCGTGGGCCCGCACCCCGGCGAGTGGTGCGCTTCGCCTCCCGAGTGGCGCACGGTCGCCGCAGCCGCCCTACTGGATTCGGGAACCTGCACGACCCGCGGCACGGACGAGACGCTTGGCGCTCGCCACCAGCCCGTAGCCCGCCATCGCACCCACGACGTTGAAGAACAGGTCGTTGACGTCGGCGACGTGGCCACCTCGCCACAGGTGACCGCTGACGTACTGGGTCGCCTCGATCAGCAGGCTGAACAGCGCGCCGATCGCCGTCGCCCTGCTCACCGAGGGCCTCGCGGCGCCCAGCGCCACCAGGATGCCGACCGGCAGGAAGACGATGACGTTCTCGACCGCGTCGGCGAGCTCGTAGTCCACGAACGGCCGGACGCTGAGCGACGACGACCAGGTCCGGCCGCCGCCACCGGGCATGTCCAGGTAGATCGGGAAGACCGTGTTGGCCACGACGCCGGCCCCGTAGACGCAGGCGAAGGCGACCAGCGCGACGCGCATCGGTGACAGTTCTCCGCGGCGCTTCAGCCGCCACACCACGAAGCCGAACACCACCACCGCCACGGGCACGACGATCGGCATCGCCGGCACCTCGCCGAACAGCCGCGCGGACCCGGTCAACGAGGATGCGGGTTGTCGTCGATCGTGCGGACGATCTCGAGGGCGTGCGACAGGTCGTCGGGGTACTCCGACGAGAAGGTGACCCACTCGCCCGACCGTGGGTGCGTGAATCCGAGCGCCTTGGCGTGCAGCCACTGCCGATCCAGTCCCACCCGGGCGGCCAGCGTGGGGTCGGCGCCGTACATCAGATCGCCCACGCACGGATGGTGCAGAGCGCTCATGTGCACCCGGATCTGGTGCGTGCGGCCGGTCTCCAGCTTGATCGTGAGCAGGCTGGCGAACCGGTGCGCCTCGAGGGTGTCGTAGTGGGTGATGCTCGCCCGTCCCCCGGCCTTCACGGTGAACTTGAAGTCATGCTTGGGGTGCCGGGCGATGGGCGCGTCGACGGTGCCGGTGTGCGGGTCGGGGTGGCCCTGCACCAGCGCGTGATAGGTCTTGTCGACCACCCGGTCGCGGAAGGCCTGCTTGAGCACCGTGTACGCGTGCTCGGACTTGGCCACCGCCATCAGACCGCTGGTGCCGACGTCGAGGCGGTGCACGATGCCCTGTCGCTCGGCGGCACCGGACGTGGAGATCCGCACCCCGACGCCCGACAGGTGGTCGAGCACCGTGGGGCCGTCCCAGCCGACGCTCGGATGGGCCGCGACGCCGACGGGCTTGTCCACCACGACGATGTCCTCGTCCTGGTGGACGATGCGCATGCCCTCGACCTCGTGCGCGACGACCGCTGCGACCCGCGGCGCCGGGATCGACGCCTCGAGCAGGGCGCCGGCCTCGACCCGGTCGGACTTGGCGGGCAGGGCGCCGTCGAGTCGCACGTGACCGGCAGCCACCAGCTCGCTGGCACGGGTGCGGGACAGACCGAGCAGGCGCGCCAACGCACTGTCGACGCGCTCGCCGGCGAGTCCCTCCGGCACGTGGACGACCTTGTGGTCCATCGCCGCCGCGTCGTCGGCCGGACCGGTCACTTCGGGGCCTCGCGGGTGCCGTCGATGCCGATGCCGCGGAAGGTCCGCCAGATGATCAGGATCGCCGCGATCGTGAGCGCGATGTCCGCGACGTTGCCCACGAACGGGCCGTAGTCGATGAAGTCGACGACCTCGCCGCGGAAGACACCCGGGGCGCGGAACAGTCGGTCGGACAGGTTGCCGACGGCGCCGGCGAGCAGCAGGCCCAGTCCCACGGCCCAGCCACGATCACGCAGACGCGACGCCATGCGCAGCACCACCACCGACACCGCGATCGCGATGACCGTGAGCACCACCGTGACCGACGAACCGGTACCGAGGGCGGCACCCGGGTTGCGCAGGAAGTTGAGCTGGATCAGCCCCGGGATCACCGGCACCGGGGGCTCACCCTCGAGCAGGTGCACCGCGGCGATCTTGGTCGCCTGGTCCAGCACCAGCGCCACGATGGTGACGGCCGCGAACAGACCGACGGCGCTGCGGGGGGTGGGACGTGGTTCGCCGAGCGAGCTCAGCGACGCTCCTCGCGCTGCTTGCATGTCATGCACAGTGTGGCACGCGGGAACGCCATCAGTCGCATCTTGCCGATCGGCTCACCGCAGGACTCGCACTGTCCGTAGCTGCCCGAGTCGAGTCGACCGAGGGCCTTCTCGGTCTGCAGCAGCAGCTCGCGCTGGTTCGCGGCGAGGGACAGCTCGGCGTCGCGCTCGAGGCCCTTGGAACCGACATCTGCCTGGTCGTTGCCAGCGCCGTCGACCCCGTCGCGCAGCAGATCCTGCAGGTCCTTGGCGGATGCGGTGAGCTCGGCCCGCAGGCGATCGAGGTCGCCCTCGAGCTCGGTTCGGACCGACTTCGTCTCGGCTGCGGTCCAGGGCTTCTCGTCGCCGCGCACGGCGAGCTTGGTCTTCGGCATGCGGGGAGATTAGACCCGGCGGAGGCGGAAGACAAATCAACCCGCCGCGGTTCCACGCACGAAGGGCCCGCACCGATCGGTGCGGGCCCTGCGTGGACGGGTTCAGACGCTCAGAACGAGTCCTCGTCACCGAGCAGCGAACGCAGTCGGCGGGGGCCGGAGTCTGCGGGCGTCTGCACCGGCTGCGACGAGGTGCTCTCGTTCGCGGCGAGCTGGTCGAGCTGGCTCTGGAAGTAGTTCTTGAGCCGGGCACGGTACTCGCGCTCGTAGGCACGCAGGTGCTCGACCTCGCGCTGGATCTCGTAGCGCTCGCGCTCGATCGTGGACACGGCCTGCTGACGGCGCTCGTTGGTCTCGTCGTCCAGCTTCTGCGCACGGATGCGGGCATCGGTCTCGAGCCGGTCGGCCTTGCCGCGCGCCTCGTTGGTGATGCGCTCGGCCTTGGTGCGGGCCTCGCCGACCACGCGATCGGCCTCGTCCTTGGCCGCTTCCATGAGCTGGTCGGCGTTCGTCGACGCGATCTCGAGCAGTCGGGCGGCAGCAGACGACGCGTCGCCCATGCTCGGACGCGCCGCCGGCTCTGCGGCAGCAGGAGCCTCGACCGCCGGGGCGGCCGCGGGGGCCGCCGGGGTGGCCTCCAGCACCGGCTCCGGCTCCGGCTCTGGCTCGGTCTGCGCCGGAGGCGTGGACTCGAGGGCAGGAATCAGGCCGGTGGGCTCGCCGCTGGAGACGGCAGCGACCTTGGCGCGAAGCTCTTCGTTCTCGACCGTGAGGCGCTCGAGCTCGGCCTCGACCTCGTCGAGGAACTGGTCCACCTCGCCCATGTCGTAGCCCTCACGAAGACGGACGGGGGTGAAGCGCTTGTTGCGCACGTCCTCTGGCGTCAATGGCATTAGTCACACCTCGGTGGTCGGGGCAGTCCAGAAGGACTCTTGAAGGAACACCGTACTCTGCCGGGAGTCACTTCTGCCACATCCGTCTCCGGATCAGGCGTGATCGGCCCCGGCCGTCACGCCCACCAGAACGCTCAGCGGAAGACGACGGCGATGATCTGCATCAGGATATAGAGGGAGAACAACAGCACCATCAGCGACAGGTCCAGGACGGTGCCACCGAGGCGAATCGGCGGAATGACCCCGCGGATGGCACGCAGCGGCGGATCGGTCGAGGAGTAGATGCCTTCGCACAGGACGGCCACGGCGCCGCGCGGACGCCAGCTGCGGGCCAGCATCTGCACCCAGTCGAGGACGAATCGAGCGAACAGCATCACGATGGCGATCCAGACGATCAACTGCAGGACTCCACCGATGGTCTGCACAGGTCTACCTACTAGCTCTGGTTGTAGAAACCGCCCGAAGCGAGTCGCTGCTTGTCCTCGTCGCTGACGGTGACATTGGCCGGAGAGAGCAAGAATACCTTGGCGGTCACACGGTTGATCGTGCCGTGCACGGCGAAGATCAGGCCGGCGGCGAAGTCGACCAGCCGCTTGGCGTCGTCATCGTCGATCTCCGACAGGTTCATGATGACCGGGACGCCGGAACGGAAGGCCTCGCCGACCGTGCGAGCGTCGTTGTAGGTGCGCGGTGTCACCGTCTCGATGCGCGCCAGGTCGGTGGCCGAGGGGGCAGGCGCGGCGCTCGAGCGCACCGGAGTCGAGGGTCCGCGACGCTCGCGGCGCTCGGAGCGGCGCTCCTCGATGCTGGCCACGGGAGCCGGACGCACCGGAGCCGGGCGTGCCGGCTCGGCAACCTGCGGCTCGTCCTCGAAATCCATGTCGAAGTCGTCGTAGTCGGCCTGCTCGACCAGGCCGAGGTACTCGCCGACCTTACGCATTGCGCCAGCCATGATGACTCCATCCGCGTGTGCTCAGTGTGACTGAATGACACCGCTGAGATTACCGGGTCGAGGACCGTTCTCCGAGTATCGAGCGCCCGACGCGCAGGTGTGTCGCACCAGCGGCCACCGCGTGCTCCAGGTCCGCGCTCATGCCGGCGGAGACGACGGCCGCGTCGGGGTGGGTGCTGCGGAGGCGCTCGCTGATCTGGACCAGCTGGTCGAAGCACGGCCGCGGATCCTCGCCGAGCGGCGCGACGGTCATCACGCCGTCGAGTCGCAGGTGCTCGGCAGCAGCGATGATCTCGACCAGCTCGGCCACTCCGGCTGGCGGGACGCCGGAGCGCCCGGGGTCGGTGGTGTCGAAGTCGACCTGCACGAGGCAGCCGAGCACGCGCTCCGCCGCCTCGGCGCCGCGATCGAGCGATCGAGCCAGCTTGGCACGGTCGACGCTGTGCACGAGGTCGGCGTACCGCGCCACCGCGCCGGCCTTGTTGGTCTGCAGGCCCCCGAGGAAGTGCCAGCGCGGGAGCGTCTGGGGATGTGTGGCACGCAGCTCGGCGACCTCCTCCCTCTTCAGCTGAGCCTCCGGGTGCCGGTTCTCCCCCACCTCGCGGACCCCCAGGTCCGCCAAGAGGTCGACGTCGGAGGCCGGGTAGGTCTTGGTCACGACGATGAGCGTGACGTCCTCGCGGGGTCGCCCCGCCGCCGCACACGCCTCGACGATGCGGTGCTCGGTCTCGGCCAGCCCTGCCGCGAGCTCGTCGCCTCGCGCGCTCATCGCAGGACCACGACCCCTCCGAACCGACCGGACGCGACCCCTTGGCGCCGGTAGGAGTACAGGTCCTCGTCCTCGATGGTGCAGGTGCCGGCACCGAGGTCCTCGACCACGACGTCCAGCGCCTTCAGCTGGTTCACCACGCCGGCCCCGACGTCGACCGACGCCGTGCCCCACGTGGTGGTCGCGCGCGTACCGGGCACGACGCGCTCGACGTCGTGGGCCATCTGCTCGGGCACCTCGTAGCAGCAGGCGCCGGCGCGCGGACCGATCCACGCGTGGAGCGTCGTGGCTCCGCGCTGGCGCATGGCGTCGACCGCTGCGGGCACGACACCGGCGACCAGACCCACTCGCCCGGCATGGACGGCCCCGACGACGCCGGCGTGCTCGTCGGCCAGCAGCACCGGCACGCAGTCGGCCACGCGCACCAGCAGCGGCAGCGCGGCACGGTCGGTGACCAGGGCGTCGCACACCGGCACAGTTCCCGAGCCGTCGGCTCGGATCACATCGGCGTGGACGACCTCGGCGCCGTGCACCTGCGACATCGAGTGCAGCCCCTCGACGCCCATCGCCTCCGCGAGCGCGGCGTGGTTGCGCACCACGACCTCAGCGTCGTCGCCAGCGGAACTGCCCAGGTTCAGCGAGCTGAACGGGCCCTGGCTCGAGCCGCCGAACCGGTCGGTGAAGGCGATCTCGACCCTCCCCCGGGTCTCGCGATGCCAGAACACCCGTCCAGCCTACGGGCGGTGTCGGCCGGACCGGGTCAGGACCGCCGGGTCACCGCAGAAAGTCGGGGACGTCCAGGTCGTCGTCGTACTCGACCGCCATCGGCTCCGGCGTGACGTCCGGACCCTGGGGCTTGGCCGGCGCGGGGGCCGGGGTGGGATCGGCTGCCGCCGGCCGGTCGGCCGGAGCATCGAGGATCGGATCCGGCGCGTAGCTGCCGGCCGTGGGGGTGTCACGCAGTCCCGGCGGCTCGGGGGTCGGCTTCTCGACCTCCTTGAGCAGGGCAGGCTGCGCGGAGTCGCGGGTCTTGGGCTCGCCGCCGTCGAAGCCCGCGGCGATGACCGTGACCCGCACCTCGTCGCCGAGCGCGTCGTCGATGACGGCGCCGAAGATGATATTGGCCTCGGGATGCACGGCATCGGCCACGAGTCCGGCCGCCTCGTTGATCTCGAACAGGCCGAGGTCGGACCCACCGGAGATCGACAGCAGCACACCGCGGGCACCCTCGATGGACGCCTCGAGCAGCGGGCTGGAGACAGCGCTCTCGGCGGCGACCGCCGCGCGGTGCTCGCCTCGCGCCGAGCCAATACCCATCAGGGCCGAGCCGGCGTCGGACATGACCGACTTGACGTCGGCGAAGTCGAGGTTGATCAGTCCGGGCGTGGTGATCAGGTCGGTGATGCCGGAGACGCCCTGGTGCAGCACCTGGTCGGCCTGACGGAACGAGTCGAGCAGGCTGACGTTCGGGTCGCTGATCGACAGCAGCCGGTCGTTGGGGATCACGATGAGCGTGTCGACCTCGTCGCGCAGTGCCTGGATGCCGTGGTCGGCCTGGTTGGACCGGTTGCGGCCCTCGAACTTGAACGGCCGGGTGACCACACCGATGGTCAGGGCGCCGAGCGAACGGGCGATGCGAGCCACGACGGGAGCGCCACCGGTTCCGGTGCCACCGCCCTCGCCGGCGGTGACGAAGACCATGTCGGCGCCGCGGATGGCCGCCTCGATCTCCTCGGCGTGATCCTCGGCGGCCTGCTTGCCGATCTCGGGGTTCGCGCCGGCGCCGAGCCCGCGGGTGGAGTCGCGGCCGACGTCGAGCTTGACGTCGGCGTCGCTCATCAGCAGCGCCTGGGCATCGGTGTTGATCGCGATGAACTCGACGCCCTTGAGACCCACCTCGATCATGCGGTTGACGGCGTTGACGCCGCCGCCGCCGATGCCGACGACCTTGATCACCGCCAGATAGTTCTGGACCGCCATCGTGTGTGCCTTTCGGTGCGGGTGGAGCGTGCCTGCAGGGTGTGGTGCTGGGTGTGATGCTGTCTAACCCTGAGGTAAAGGGTTATGGTTATGTCAACCTGTGCTGTGTGACTGACGGTACGCGGGAGGCGACGACCGACCGGGCAGGACACGCCGACGGGCACGTCTTCTGGGCGGGTCAGTCGCGGGTGGTCGGTTGATCGGGGGCGCTGACGTCGTACCCCGTCGCGTCGATCTTCAACAGCTGCTCGAGCACCTCGAGCTTGCGGCCGGCCTGGGCCTCGCTCCCCCACGTCACGGTGCGCCCCTGGGTGAGGTCCAGGGACACCGAGTCCTTCGTGGCCGCCACGATCGCCTGGACCTGCTTGGCCAGCGCCGGGTCGTCACGCCGGATGCGGTCGGCGATCGCCGCGACGGCCTGCAGGGCCTGCACGCGCAGCTCGGGATCACTCGCCGAGACCTTCGCCTCGATCAGCTCCGACGGCTTCTTGGTGTAGGAGCGATAGTCCACGCCGTACCGGTCGATGCCGCGGAACATGCCGTCGACCGAGGACCACACCACCGCCTTGCGCTCCGTGACCCTGATCGTGACGCCGTGGGGCCAGGACCGCGAGACCTCCGCGAGCCGGATGCGCGGCACGGACTTGAGCCGGGTCTCGATGGCCGTCAGGTCGAGCCGAGCCAGCGGCCCACCCGTGGGGACGGCGGCGGCTCGTCGTACCTGGGTCGCGGTGAGGGTCGACTCGCCCTCGATGGAGACCGTGCGCACCGAGAGCAGCGAGGAGAACCACACCACCCAGACGAGCACGCCCACGAGCACGACGCCCAGCACGGCCACCAGGACGCGGAACCACCGCTGGCGTCGCAGGCCGAGACGGCGTGCGGTGAACCGGTCGCTCATGCCTGCTCCAGTCGCGCGAGCACGGCCGGTCCCACGGTGGTGATGTCGCCGGCCCCGAGCGTCAGGAAGAGGTCGCCGGGCTGCAGGTGCGCCAGCACGGCGTCGGCGAGCGTGGAGATCGGGCCCCCGAGCACGACCGGCGGTCCGTCGACCGCCTCGGCCACGAGCGCTGCCGTGACGTCGGGGTCGGGGTCCTCGCGGGCGAGGTAGATGTCGGCGACGATCACTGAGTCGGCCGCGGACAGCGCGGCTCCCATCTGGGCTCCGTAGATCCGGGTACGGCTGACCAGGTGCGGCTGGAAGGCCACCACGAGCCGGTCGTCGCCGGCGATGGCCCGGGCCGCGGCGAGGTCGGCGTGGATCTCGGTGGGATGGTGGGCGTACGAGTCGTAGACCCGCACTCCCCCGGCGTCGCCCACCGGCTGCATTCGCCGCGCAGCGCCGGTGTAGGTGCCGAGACCGTGGGCCAGCTGGGCCGGGTCGTGACCCAGCGCCAGCCCGGCGGCCAGGGCCAGCAGCGCGTCGAGGGCGTAGTGGCGGCCCGGGACGGCGAGTCGGACGTCGACGAGCCGGGCACCGTCGAGCAGGACCGTCATGGTCGTCGAGGACCCGTCGACCACGACGTCGACGCCCTGCAGTCGCGGCGTTCCCTCGAATCCGACGGTCCACACGTCCACGTCCGCCGTCACGTGCTCGGCCAGTGCCGCGGTGGCGGGATCGTCGGTGTCGAGCACCACGAAGTCCGAGACACCGCCCACGAACTGGACGAACGCCGCTGCGTAGGCCTGTGGAGTCCCCCACTGGTCGAGGTGATCGGCGTCGACGTTCGTGACGATCGCGCCGAACGGGGTGTAGACGAGGAAGGCACCGTCGCTCTCGTCGGCCTCGGCCACCACGACGTCGCCGGCGCCGAGTCGGGCGTTGGTGCCGAGGCTGGCGACCTCGGCACCGATCGCGAACGACGGGTCGGCGCCGGCTGCCCGCAGCGCGCAGGTGAGCATGGCGGTGGTGGTGGTCTTGCCGTGCGTCCCGGCCACCGCGACGGCCCGCCGGTCGAGCAGCACCGACTGCAGACCGGCCGAGCGCGGCCACAGCCGCAGTTCGCGGCGCTGCGCCTCGACGATCTCGACGTTGTCCTCGCGCACGGCCGTGGTGGCGATGACGGTGTCGACGTCCGCGAGGTGCGCGGCGTCCTGCCCGACGTGGCACTCGATGCCCTCGGCCCGCAGCGCCTGCAGCACCGCAGTGTCCTGGACGTCGCTGCCGGACACCGGCACCCCGAGACCTGCCATCAGCCGGGCGATGGCCGACAGCCCGGCGCCGCCGATGCCCACGAAGTGGACTCGGCCCAACGACGTGGCGGGAAGGATCTCGGCAGGAATGTCAATCCTCACGTGGCTGCCTCGGCGATCATGTCGGCCAGCCGCTGGTCGGCGTCACGCCGCACGATCCCGGACGCCGCGTGCGACATCGCCTCGAGGCGGCCGACGTGCGACACCAGCGGGATCACGACGTTGTCGATCCACGTGGAGGTGAGCGCCGAGTCGTCGATGAGCAGCGCGCCCCCGGCCTGCACGACCGGGTGCGCGTTGAGGGCCTGCTCGCCGTTGCCGTGCGGCAGGGGCACGAACGCTGCGGGCAGTCCGACGGCCGCGACCTCGGTGACGGTGTTGGCGCCGGCGCGACACACGATCAGGTCGGCGGCCGCGTAGGCCAGGTCCATGCGGTCGATGAAGGAGGTGACCACGTAGGGCGGCCCACCGTCGGGCGTCGTGACCGGCACCTCGTCGACGCGTCCGGCGGCGTGCAGCACCTGGATCCCGGCGGAGGCGAGGTCCGGCGCTGCACCGGCGACGGCCCGGTTGACGCTGCGCGCACCCTGCGAACCACCGGTCACCAGCAGCGTCGGACGATCGGCGTCGAGCCCGAAGTGGGCGCGTCCCTCGGCGCGTGACGCCGCCCGGTCGAGGGTGGAGATCTCGCGCCGGATCGGCAGTCCCACGTACTGCGCGTGCGGCAGGTCGGTGCCCGGGAAGCTGGTGGCCACGTGCTCGGTGAACCGGGCGCCGAGCTTGTTGGCGATGCCCGGCATCGCGTTGCCCTCGTGCACGACCAACGGGATGCCGCGCCGACGCGCCACCAGGTAGGCCGGGACCGACACGTATCCGCCGAAGCCGACGATCACGTCGGGACGGACACGGTCGACGACGGCCCCGGTGGCCTTCATCGCAGCGCGCAGCTTGGCCGGCACCAGGGCGAGGTCCTTGCCCGGCCTCCGCGGCAGTGTCACCGGCGGCACCAGCTCGAGGGCGTATCCGGCCCGCGGGATCAGGGTGACCTCAAGCCCGCGGGGCGTGCCGAGGCAGGTGATCTCCGCGCCGGCGTCGCGCAGCACGGCGGCGGTCGCGAGCAGGGGCGAGGTGTGTCCGGCGGTACCTCCGCCGGCGAGCAGGACACGCACGGTTCAGACCTTACGCACGACGCGTGGCCGTGCCGCACGTCCCCGGACCTTGGCAGCGCGACCGACCTCGAGCGCACGGCGGGCTCCGGGCTCGGTGGTGGCGCAGTTGAGCAGCACGCCCAGGGCGACCAACGTGACCAGCAGGCTGGAGCCGCCGTAGGAGATGAGCGGAAGAGGGATGCCGATGACCGGCAGCAGGCCCAGCACCATGCCGACGTTGATCGCCGCCTGCGTGACGAACCAGATCGTGATGCCGGCGGCCACGTAGCGAGCGAAGGGGTCGCGGGCGCGGGTGGCGATGCGGATGCCGGCGAGCGCCAGCACGAGGAACAGCACCAGGACCACGATGGTGCCGAGCAGTCCGAGCTCCTCGCCCATGACGGCGAGGATGAAGTCGGTGTGCGCCTCCGGGAGGGCGCCCCACTTCTGCCGGCTGCCGCCCAGGCCGACGCCCCAGAAGCCACCACGGGCCAGCGCCATGCTGGAGTGGATGGACTGGTACCCGGCGTTGTCGGGGTCGGCGAGAGGGTTGGTGAAGTTGAGCAGGCGCGAGACGCGGTGCGGTGCCGTCGCGACGAACAGCACCAGCACGGCGAACACCCCGGCGCCGACCGCGGTCATCTGCCGGGCGGGCAGGCCGACGACCCACAGCATCCCGACGACGAGGGCGAACAGCACCAGGGCGGTGCCGAGGTCGCGCTGGAGCACGACGAGCATCGCGACGAAGCCGGTGACGGGCACCATCGGCAGCATGATCAGGCGCGGCGTGTTCAGCGCCTTGGGGTGACCGGCGAACCAGTGCCCGATCCACAGCACCACGGCGAGCTTGGCGAACTCCGACGGCTGCAGCAGGAACCCACCGAACAGGGGCAGCCAGTTCTTGTTGCCCTGGACCTCGACGCCGACCACGAAGGTGGCCAGGATCATGCCCACGGAGATCAGCAGCACCGGCAGCACCAGCCGTCGCATCGTCGACAACGGCATGCGGACGGCGAGGTAGGCGCCCACGAGCCCGAGAGCGGCGAACATCAGCTGGCGGGTGATGATGAAGTACGAGTTGCCGAAGGTCTGGCGCGAGTACACCGAGCTGGCGCTGAGCACCATGATCAGGCCGAGCCCGAGCAGCAGCGCTCCCGCACCCAGCACCAGCTGGTAGGACGCCAGGGGCCGCTCGAGCAGGCGCCGGGTGTTCTCGACGATCGCCGGTGGCCGTCGTTCGGCCGTCGTGCTCACGCGGTGTCCCGTCGTGGGGTGTGCAGTCGTGGGGTGCTCATCCGGTGGGTCCATTCAAGGGGGGAAGGAGGACTCAGGACGCGGTCTGCCGCCTCACGACCGCGTGGGCGAAGCTGTCGCCGCGGGCCGCGTAGTTGACGAACTGGTCCATGGACGCACATCCGGGGGCCAGCAGCACCGTGTCGCCCGGCTGGGCCAGTGATGCCGCGACCTCCACGACGCGTTCCATGAGATCAGTGTCACCCGCATCGACCTCGACGACGGGAACATCGGGGGCGTGTCGTGCCAGTGCCTCTGCGACGACCGCGCGGTCGGCGCCGATCAGCACGACCGCTCGCATCACCTCGTGAGTCTGCTCGACGAGGTCGTCGAAGGTGGCCCCCTTGGCCAGTCCGCCGGCGATCCAGACCACCCTCGGCTGCGACGGAGAGCCGCCACCCACCTCGTGCGGGATGCTGTTCAGCGACGCGAGAGCGGCGTGCGGGTTGGTGGCCTTGGAGTCGTCGACGTAGTGGACGTCGTCGATGGTGGCGACGTGAGCGATGCGGTGGGCGTCTGGGACGAAGGCGCGGAGGCCGTCGCGCACGGCGCGCGGCGAGACGCCGTGGGCGCGGGCCAGTGCCGCAGCCGCCAAGGCGTTGGACACCAGGTGTGGTGCCGGGTGCTCACCGAGATCGCCGACCTGTCCGAGCTCGGCGGCGTTGGACACCCGCTCCTTGACGAAGGCGCGGTCGGCCAGCACGTCGTCGACCAGGCCGATCATGCTCGGTCCGGGGATGCCGAGGGTGAAGCCGATGGCGCGGCAGCCCTCCACGACGTCGGCGTCCTCGACGAGCCGTTCGGTGACGGGGTCCTCGGCGTTGTAAACGCAGGCGATCTGGGTGCGCTCGTACACGCGTCCCTTGTCGGCGGTGTAGGCGTCGAGCCCGCCGTGCCAGTCGAGGTGGTCGGGGGCCACGTTCAGCACGGCGCTGGCCTCGGGCGACATGGTGTGGGTCCAGTGCAGCTGGTAGCTGGACAGCTCGACGGCGAGCACGTCGGCCGGATCGTCGGTGTCCATGACCGCCTCGACGACGGGGCGACCGACGTTGCCGACCGCCAGGGCGTTGAGCCCGTCGGCGCGCAGGATCTGCTCGAGCATCTGCACCGTGGTGGTCTTGCCGTTGGTGCCGGTGACCACCAGCCACGGGGCGGCGTCGGCGGCGCGCAGCCGCCACGCGAGCTCCACCTCGCTCCAGACCGGCACCCCTCGCTCGAGCGCCTGGGCCAGCAGTGGAGCCGTGGGCCGCCAGCCCGGGGAGGCGACCACGAGGTCGACGTCGGCGGGAAGGGTGTCGGTGGAGCCGGGGCCGAGGCGCACGTCGACGCCCAGCGTGCGCAAGATGGTGGCCTTCTCGTCCAACACCTCGTCGACCGCGTCGTCGAGGGCGATGACGCTGGCGCCCTGGTGCTGCAGGGTGTCAGCCGCGGCATAGCCACTGACGCCGAAGCCGGCGACGACCGCGGTGACCCCGGCCCACGACGAGTCCCGTCCCAGCGCGTCGAGTCCGGCAGGACTCATATGCCGGTGACCCACTCGTAGTAGAAGATGCCGAGCGCCGTGGCGACGCACAGGCCGCTGATGATCCAGAACCTGACCACGATCGTGATCTCGGCCCACCCCAGCAGCTCGAAGTGGTGCTGCAAGGGGGCCATCCGGAAGATCCGTCTGCCGCCGGAGAAGCTTGAAGAAGCCGACCTGCAGGATGACCGAGGCCGTGATGGCCACGAACAGTCCGCCGAGCACGATCAGCAGCAGCTCGGTGCGGGTCATCAGCGCCAGCCCGGCCATGGCTCCGCCCAGCGACAGCGAGCCCGTGTCGCCCATGAAGATCTTGGCCGGCGAGGCGTTCCACCACAGGAAGCCGAAGCACGCCCCGGTGAGCGCCGACGCCACCACGGCGAGGTCGAGCGGGTCGCGCACCTCGTAGCACTTGGGGCCCGGGTAGAACGAGCAGTTCTGGTTGCTCTGCCAGATGTTGATGAACACGAAGGCGCCGAACACCATGACCGAGGCGCCGGTGGCCAGCCCGTCGAGACCGTCGGTGAGGTTCACTCCGTTGCTGGTGCCCGCGATCATCAGCAGCACCCAGATGACGATCGCCGCCGCCGGCAGGGTCAACCCCGGCAGGTCACGGGTGAACGAGATGGCCTTCGTGATGACCGGAATACCGGTGTCGTCCTGCAGCCGGATCGCGAAGACGGCGAAGACCAGGCCGACCACGACCTGGCCGATGAACTTGGCCTTGCTGCGCAGACCGAGGTTGCGCTGCTTGCGGATCTTGATGAAGTCGTCGAGGAAGCCGATGGCGCCGAGCCCTGCGAACAGGAACAGCAGCAGGAGCGCCGATGCACTGGGCCGGGTGTCGGTGAACAGCTTGGCCAGCAGGTAGCCGACGATCACCGAGAAGATGATGACCAGACCGCCCATGGTGGGCGTGCCGCGCTTGGTGTGGTGCGCGGTGGGGCCGTCGTCGCGGATGAGCTGGCCGTAGCCCTTGGCCACCAGGAACCGGATCGCGAGGCGCGTGCCCAGCAGGGTGCCCAGCAGGGAGAACCCTCCCGCGAACAGGATCGCCTTCATGCGATGCGCGTCCCTTCCGTCAACGGCTCAGCAGCCCGTCGGCCACCCGCTCGAGCCGACATCCTCTCGATGCTTTCACAACCACGACGTCGTCCGCCGACAGCCACGCGGAGAGTGTGCCGATGGCCACATCGGGGTCGTCGACGACCTCGGCGACGTCGCCCGCGCCGTCGGCGATCGCAGCGGCGCCCGCGCCCACCACGACGACCCGGTCGTAGCCGAGATCGCGCGCGAGCACCCCGATGGCGCGGTGCGCCTCGAACGACAGGTCACCGAGGCTCGAGCATCTCCCCCAGGACCGCGACCTTGCGCGCTCGCGGCAGGGCGGCGACGGCCCGCAGCGCCGCGGCCATCGACTCGGGGTTGGCGTTGTAGGCGTCGTTGACCACCAGCAGGCCGTCGTCGCGCACGCTGCGCGCCATGCGCATCGGCGACGCGGCGACCGCCGTGGACAGGCGCTCGGCGACGGGCTCGAGGTCCAGGCCGGCAGCGATCGCGGCAGCAGCCGCCGCGGCGGCGTTGACGGCGTGGTGGGCCCCGACCTGCGGCACGTGGGTCTCGGCGGTCCGGGTGCCGTGCTGCAACGTGAAGTGCGGCTCACCGACCTCGTCCAACCGCACGGGTCCGAGTCGCACGTCCCCGTGGACGCCGAACGTCAGTGTCAATGCCGCAGTGCGGGAGGCCATGGCCGCCACCCGGGCGTCGTCGGCGTTGAGGACCGCGGTGCCGTCGCTCGCGAGTGCCTCGACCAGCTCGCCCTTGGCCACCGCGATGGCGTCGGGTGAGCCGAACTCCCCCACGTGCGCCGTGCCGACGTTCAGCACCACGCCGATCGACGGTGGGGCGATGCGGCACAGCACCGCGATGTGGCCGATGCCACGCGCGCCCATCTCGACGATCACGAAGCGCGTGCCCTCGTCGAGCCGCAGCACCGTCAGCGGCACCCCGAGCTCGTTGTTGAACGACCCGACCGGGGCGATCGTGGGACCGGCGTCGGCCAGCACGTGGGCGAGCAGGTCCTTGACGCTGGTCTTGCCCTGGGAACCGGTGATCGCGATGACGGTGGCCGGCGAGCGGTCCAGCTGATCGCGGGCGAGCAGACCGAGCGCGGCCGTGACGTCGTCGACGACGATGCAGGGGCCGTCGACGATCCGCGAACCGATGGTGCCGGCCGCTCCCCCGGCTGCGGCGGCCGCGGCGTAGTCGTGCCCGTCGACGTGCTCGCCGACGACGGCGGCGAACAGCGTCTCGGGACCAGCGGCTCGGGAGTCGACCACCACGTGGCGGATCGACTCGTCCCCGGTGGCGCCGTGCAGCTCGCCGCCGACGACCCGGGCGATCTCGGCCAGCCTCGTGGCGATCACTCCTGCTCGCCGATCAGCTCGATCAGGACGGCGCGGTCGTCGAACGGGTGCACGACACCGTCGACCTCCTGGCCCTGCTCGTGTCCCTTGCCTGCGACGACGACCGTGTCACCCAGGTGTGCCATCGCCACGGCGTGCGCGATCGCCTCACGGCGCCCGGGGACCTCGACGGCCACTCCGGGTCCGTTCTCGGCACCCGCGAGGACCTCGGCGCGGATGGCGGCGGGACGTTCGGTGCGGGGATTGTCGTCGGTGACGATGACGACGTCGGCCGCCTCGGCAGCGGCAGCGCCCATGAGCGGACGCTTGCCGTGGTCGCGGTCACCCCCGGCGCCGATGACCATGATGAGGCGCCCAGCCGTGACGGGGCGCAGGGCGGCCAGCACGGCGGTCACGGCGTCGGGCTTGTGGGCGTAGTCGACGATCGCGGTGAAGTCCTGGCCGCACTCGACCCGTTCCATGCGTCCGGGCACGCCGGTGCACGCCGCGATGCCGGCCGCGAGGTCCGCCGGCGCGTGCCCTGCCGTGGCGAGAGCCGCGATGGCCGCCAGGGCGTTGGAGACGTTGAACACCCCGGCCAGAGGGACGTGCAGCTCGGTGGCCGACCCGTCCGGTCCGAGGACCTCCAGATCCGTGCCGAGCCGGTGGGGTCGGACGTTGACCGCCCGCCAGTCGGCTGCACCTCCTCCGCCGGAGGTCCCGTCGCTGGAGAACGTGGTGACCGGCAGCGACGTCAGCTCGACCAGGCGCCGCCCGTACGGGTCGTCGACGTTGATGACGGCGTGCCGGGCGTGCTCGGGCGTGAACAGGGACGCCTTGGCCAGGAAGTACTCCTCGACGGTGTCGTGGAAGTCGAGGTGGTCACGGCCGAGGTTGAGGAACACCGCGACGTCGAAGCGGAAACCGTCGACGCGGCCCTGCACCAGCGCGTGGCTGGACACCTCCATGGCACAGACCTCGACGGCCTCCTCGCGCATCACCGCGAACAGCGCCTGCAGCTGCGGCGCCTCGGGCGTCGTGAGCGCCGACGCGGCCGCGATCCCGCGGATCCGCGTGCCGATGGTGCCCACGACGGCGGAGCGCCTGGGCGCCAGCGCGGCCTCGGCCAGGTAGGTGGTGGTGGTCTTGCCCTGGGTGCCGGTGATGCCGACCGTGGTCATCGCGGCGGTGGGTCGGTCGTAGAACCGCGCGCTCAGGTCGGCCAGTGCAGCACGCGGCTCGTCGACGACGACCACCGGCACGCTCCTCGACCGACCAGCCCCTGCCGGATCGGTCAGCACGCCGGCCCCTGCCGGATCGGTCAGCACGCCGGCTCCTGCCGGATCGGTCAGCACGGCGACGGCGCCCGCCTCGACCGCCTTGTCCGCATGGTCCGCGCCGTGGCTGCGCGCGCCGGGAAGCGCAGCGTAGAGATCACCCCGGCGCACCTGTCCGGTGTTCAGCGCGATGCCGGTGAACTCGGTCTCGGCGCCGGTGACAGGTGCGCCGGTCCCGAGCGCCTCGGCCAGCTGCGCGACGGTCCACCGAGGCGCCACCGAGGGCCTCACCCGCATCTGCTCCGTCACCTGCCCAACCTATCTCCCGATCCGACCAACGACGCAGCCATGGGTCGGAGCGAAGCGACCCCCGAGGCGACCATGGGTCGGAGCGAAGCGACGACTGATCGGGCAGCGGCGGAGCCGCGACTGAGCACGAGGCACGAGTGCGCCCCGATCACCAGGTCTGCGCGACCTTCGGCGGCTTGGCGCCGGTGGGCGCGACGCCGAAGCGCTCCAGGGCCATGGACATGATGTCGTGGAACACCGGACCGGCCGTCGAGCCGCCGCCCGCGTTGCTGTACGGCTTGTCCAGCACGATGTAGGTCAGGAATCGCGGGTTGTCGGCCGGTGCGAAGCCCATGAACGACACCGTGTTCTGGCCGCGGATGTAGCGCCCGGTCGAGGGGTCGACGCGCCAGGCCGTGCCGGTCTTGCCGGCCACGCGGTAGCCCTCGATGGCGGCGGCCGGAGCGGTGCCGTCGGGAGCCGTGACGGCCTCCATCATCCGGGTGACCACGCGAGCGGCCTCCTTGGAGACCACCTGGGTGGTCTTGCCCGTGCCGACCGGCTTCTTCTTTCCGTCGCCGTCGACGACGTCGCTGACCACCGACGGCTCGCACATGCTGCCGCCGTTCGCGATGGCGCCGACGGCGCGCATCATCTGCAGGCCGGTGACGGAGATGCCCTGGCCGAACGAGATCGTCGCGTGGTTGGCCTTGGTCCACGTCGAGCCCTGCTTGAGGATGCCGGCCGACTCGCCCGGCAGTCCCACGCCGGTCTTGTGCCCGAAGCCGAACTTGCTGAAGTACTTGTACATCGTGGCGTCGCTCATCTGGTCGGCAGCCACGATGGTGCCGAGGTTGGACGACTTGGCGATGACGCCGGCCGCTGTCAGGTGCAACGTGCCGTGCTCCCAGTAGTCACCGATCGGGAACTTGTCGATGACCATCTTCGGCGGCACGACGATCGGGGTGTCGGCGGCGATCTTGCCCTGGTCGGCGAGAGCGGCCATCGTCACGGTCTTCATGACCGACCCGGGCTCGTAGACGGTCTGCACGGCACGCGACACCGTGTTGGCGTCCTGCATGCCCTTGCGGGTGTCCGGGTTGAAGGTCGGTGCCTGCGACATCTGCACGATCTGGCAGGTCTTGACGTCCATCGTGATCGCCAGCCCCCAGTCCGAGCTGGACGACTTGACCGCCTCGGCGAGCCGCTTGTCGGCGTAGTACTGCAGGTCACGGTCGATCGTCGTGACGACGTCGCGACCGGGCACCATCTCCTTGACGGTCGAGTCACCCATCGGGATGCGCTCGCCGGTCTGTGAGACCTCGTAGGTCCTGGAGCCGTTGGTGCCGGTGAGGACCTTGTCGTACTGCCCCTCGATGCCGGCGACGCCCTTGCCCTCTCCGTTGGTGTAGCCGATCAGGTTGGCCGCGAGCGACCCGCCCGGGTAGGTGCGCAGGGTCTGCTTCTCGCTGAACACTCCCGTCAGCCCGGCGTCGGACAGTGCGGTCAGTGCCTTCTTGGCCGTCCACGCCGGGACGTCACGCTCGAGGTACACGAAGCGGGTGTCCGGGGTGCGCAGCTTGTCGATCAGCTCGAAGTAGTCGCTGTCGTTGCCGAGGTATCGGTGCAGCAGCCGAGCGATCTGCGGCGCGTCGTCGGCCGTCATGCTCGGGTCGGCCGTGATGGTGAGCGCGTCGACGCTCGTGGCGAGGTCCTCACCGTTGCGATCCACGATCGCGCCGCGAGGCGCCGGCACCACCGTGCTGGCCGTGCCGGCCTGCACCGCCATCGCCGCGTAGGCGCTGGCGTCGACACCCTGGATCTGGAACAGCCGGGCGCCGAACAGGGTGAACAGCGCGACCACCATCACCAGGCAGACCCGCAGCCGGCGACGCGACACCGCAGCGCGTGTCGGACTCATCGGTTCCCCTTGACCGCGGGTGCGGGCTTGCCCAGCACCTTGCCGTCGGACAGCCTCAGGAACGCAGGATTGGTGTTGCGCACCATGCCGAGGCGGGTGGCGCGGTCCGCGACGTTCGCGGGGCTGCGCAGACGGTCCACCTCGCGGGCGAGTGCCTGCTGCTGCGTCTGCAGACTGGCGACCTCGCGATCGAGCTTGGCCTGCTCGAACGACTGCGCCTGCAGGACCGTGCTGGCGACGATCAGACCGACAAGACCGGTGGACAGCACCAGGAGCACGACCACGACGAACGGGGCACGGCGGGCGCGGCTCTTGACCGGGCGGACGAGGCGCAGACCCACGTCCCGCACGTCGATGACACCCTCGCGCAGCGAGTCACCGGCGCGCGCCTGGAGGGCCTGCAGGGCGGATCCGCGTTGGCTCATGAGGCAATCCGTTCGATGGCGCGCAGCCGGACGGACTTGGCGCGACGGTTGAGATCGATCTCGGCGTCCGTGGCCAGCTCCGCTCCGCGGGTCAGGCTCCGGAACCGGGGCTGGTGGTGCTCGGGCACGATCGGCACTCCGGGCGGCACGTCGGTCGAGGTCACGGCGGCGAAGGACCGCTTGGTGATGCGGTCCTCCAGCGAGTGGTACGCCAGCACCACGATGCGCCCGCCGGGTGCGAGGGCATCGAGTGCGTCGGGCAGCGCCCGGCGGTAGGCGCCGAGCTCGTCGTTGACCTCGATGCGCAGCGCCTGGAAGGTGCGCTTGGCGGGATTGCCACCGCGACGGCGCGCCGGGGCCGGGATCGAGTCCCCGATCAGCTCGACGAGCGGTCCGTTGGTGGTGAACGGTTGCTCGGCGCGACGGGCCACGACCGCACTCGCGATCCGGGTGGCGAACTTCTCCTCGCCGTACTCACGCAGGACACGGGCCAGGTCGCGGGCCGCATACGTGTTGAGCACGTCGGCCGCCGTGCAGCTCGTCCTCGGGGTTCATCCGCATGTCCAGCGGAGCGTCCTGGCTGTACGCGAAGCCGCGATCGGCGACGTCCAGCTGCATCGAGGAGACGCCGAGGTCGAACAGCACGCCGTTCACCGCGGCGAAGCCGGCGTCGGCGACCACCTCGGCGATCTCGTCGTAGACGGCGTGCGCGAACACCACGCGGTCGCCGAACGGAGCCAGCCGGGCTCGCGCCCGTGCCAGCGCCTCGGGATCGCGGTCGATGCCGATGACGGTGACGTCGGGGAACCGCTGCAGCATCGCCTCGGTGTGGCCGCCGAGACCGAGCGTGGCGTCGACGATGACCGCGGCGTCGTTCGTGACGGTCGGTTCGAGCAGGTCCAGGACGCGCTCGAGCAGCACCGGCACGTGGGCGGTCACAAGGCGCCCACCAGCACCGAGAGCGCGACCGCGACCACGACCGACGTGCCCAGCGAGAACGCCATCAGCGTGAGGCCGTCCGCCACGTCGTGACGTACTCGTCGAGCTGTCTGCATGGCGCCTCCTGGTTCGCGTGGGTCGAGCTGGCTGATCGTGGTGGTGCGGTGACCGTGGATCCAGATCCGCGACCGGGTGGGTCTGACACCGGGGAAGTGATGTCAGAAGCACTCGGGCGCAGATCTGGCTGCGCGGTCGATGGGCAAGGGCGGGCGGGCGGGGGCTAGAAGATGCCGGGCATCACTTCCTCGGACATCTCCGAGAACGGCGTCTCGAGACTCGACTGCAGCTCGTCCCACCGGGCGCTGTCCCAGATCTCGATGCGGTCCATCGCGCCGACGACCGTGCACTCGCGCTCGAGGCTGGCCCAGGTGCGCAGGACCTGGGGAATCGGCACGCGGCCCTGCTTGTCAGGCATCTCCTCGCTCATTCCGGAGAAGAACATGCGGACGAAGTTGCGGGCGCCGGAGTTGGTGAAGGACAGCTGACGCATGCGGTCGGAGTGGACCAGGAACTCGTCCGGGGTCCAGCCGTAGATGCAGTTCTCCTGGCCGCGGGTGAGCACGATGCCGCGCTCGAGCCGGGTGCGGAACTTGGCCGGGAGCGTGAGGCGGCCCTTCTCGTCCAGGCGCGGAGTGAAGGTGCCGAAGAACGTCGTCGCATCTGGACTCACCCCGCTTCTCCCTTTCACGCCTGAATCTACCCTTTTCCCCCACGAGCCCCCACTTTACCCCACGATCCCCCACTGTCAACGACCTTTCCACCACTTCTCCGCGTGTTCTCGGGTCGAACCGCCCCACACCGCCACCCGACCGACGCACCGGCTGATGCGCGTCAGCGCACGAAAAAACCGCCCCCGTCGGGTGACGGTGGGCGGTTCGGGTTCCCCGGTGGGGGGAAGTGGGGCGTTATGGACGCCCCGGTGGGGTCAGGTGGGGATGGTCAGCGGTCGTCGCCGTCCTGGCGGCGCTGCCACCGCTCTTCCATGCGATCCACGAAGGAGCTGGTCGACGGTCGACCGCCGCCTCGGGGGGACGACCCGCGGGGGGCCGAGGCGCCTTCGTCGGTGGCTCCGATGCCGCGACGCCACGCCATCGAGAACGCGTAGCCGAAACCGAGCATGGCCAGGAAGCCGATGATGCCGAGCCAGGTCTGCGCGGTCACTGCACCGGTGAACAGCAGGACCAGGCCGGCCACGAAGCCGAGAACGGCCACGGTGGCGATGCGCCGGTTGCGGGCCAGCACCTTCGAACCACGCAGCGTGGAGGCGAATTCAGGGTCCTCGGCAGCCAAGGACTGCTCGAGCTGCTGCAGCATGCGGGCTTCTTCGTCGGACAACGGCACGGTTGTCGCCTCCTGGGTCGAGTGGCGCTAGGTCAAGTCTAGGCGCGCTACCGACTGCAAGCCAGCCGACAATGCTGTGAAATCGCCGTGATCTGCCACGAGCCGCTCCAGAGCGTAGAGCGCCTCGCGCGCACCGGGCTCGATGTCGACCAGTGCCGACGGCACCAGATCGGCGAAGACGCGCAGGGCGCGCGATGCCACCGGGACCAGATCGTGACGCTCCAGCAGGGCGCTGAGCTCTGCCGGCACGAAGCGACGTGGCCCCATGGTGCGGATGTCCCATCCGGCGAGATCGGTGGACAGGACCCGCGTGGCGGCGGCGAAGTCACCGGCCAGGGCCCGCGCGACGACGGCCGCGTGGCGGCCCGCCACCACCACACTGGCGTGACCTCCCGGCCGCAACGCTGCAGCGACGACCGCCAACGCCTGGTCCGGGTCGTCGACGTGCTCGAGCACACCGTGGCAGATGGCGAGGTCGAAGGACGCGGAGTCGACGTGCTGGAGCAGATCGGTGGTGTCGCCGAGCACGCCGTGCACCGAACCGGGCACGTCGCCGGAGCGCACCGCGTCGGCGGTCCGGCGTTCGAGCGAGGCGAGCGCGTCCGGACTGGGGTCGACCACGGTGACGTCGTGCCCGGACTGCGCCAGGCGAACTGCGTCGCCGCCGGTTCCACCGCCCAGGTCGAGGATCGTCAGCGGCGACTGACCGGCCACGGCGACCGCATCGAGCACGGCCTGCCACATCACCTCGGTACGCACCGGACCCATGGCGTCACTGTTTCACACGTGCCTGCGGCTAGTCTGCGGCCGTGGCGAACGTCGTGGTGGTCGGTGGAGGCTTCGCGGGCCTGTCGGCGGCCGCGAGGCTCGCCAAGCTGCGACACGCGGTGACCCTGGTGGAGTCCGAGCCGTGGCTCGGCGGCCGTCTCCGGGGGGTCGAGGTCGCCGGCAGCCGCTGGCCGCTCGACGACGAGACGGTGACGCTGCCGGGCGTGTTCCGCGACCTGTTCCGCAAGTCGGGTCGACCGCTCGAGCGGTCCCTCGAGATGACCCTCACCGCGGGCCGTCGTCACCTCTTCCGCGACAGGACGGTGCTCGACCTGCCCTTCGGCGACCGGTCCCGCCAGCTCGAGGCCATCGGCTCGGCCCTGCGGCCCGAGCTCGACGACGACCAGCCGGCACTGGAGTGGGCCGACTGGATCGACGCCTGGCCCGATCGATGGGACGTGCTGCGGCGCACGCTGCTCGACCGGACGCCCGACGGACGCCGAGACCTCGACCGCTCGGCCCGCCGCACGCTGCAGGTCCGCCGCTCCGTGGCACGCATGGCCGATCGCGAGATCGACGACGATCGCCTGCGCAAGATGGTGCTCGATCCGTTGCGCCTCGACGGGCAGGATCGCGCGACGACCCCGGCGTTCACCGCCGTGACGCACTACCTCGATCGCACCTTCGGACGGTGGGAGTTCGCCGGTGGCTTCACCGCGCTCGCGGACGCGCTCGAGGTCCGACTCACCGAGCGCAAGGTCGAGGTGGTGCGCGACGAGACCGCCCACGAGCTGACCTTCGCGGGCACCGGCGAGTCGCGCCGCGTCGACTCGGTGATCACCGATCGCCGCAGCCTGCCGGCCGACATCGTGATCTGGTGCGCGCCGCAGTGGCCCGCCCCGCTGCCTCGCCCCCGCGGCCTGCAGTCGATCCCCTCGTCGCGCACCTTCCTCACCCTCTCCCCCGACGCGCCCGTGCTTCCACGCGACGTGCTCGCCCACACCAACCCACCGGTTCGACTCGCGTCGCACGGCGACGGACGGGCCACCGTGATCCATCAGGGCGGCGAGGACCCGGTGATCTCGCTGGCCAGGGTCGGGCTGGACCTGCGTGCGCACGTCGTCGACCGCACGACGCTGGCCCCACCGGACCTCGTGCAGCGCGGACACTGGGGCTGGGCCTGGCGCGGATGGACCACGATCGACGACCACCCGGGCGTCGGACCTCGTCACGGCGTGCACTTCGCCGGCGCGCACGCCTGGTCCGGGGGCACGCTCGAGCAGATCGGCATGGCCACGGCCGCCATCGCTGCCAGCGTCGGCCCTGCTCCCCGCTGACGTTCCACCCGCAGCGCTAGATGAGTCCTTCGGAACGGAGGGCCTCGAAGATCTCGCGGGTCGCCTTGGACCGGTTGAGCGTGATGAAGTGCAGGCCCGGGGCACCGCCGGCGAGCAGGTCACGGCACAGCTGGGTGGCCAGCTCGATGCCCACGGAGCGAACGGCGGCCGGGTCGTCACGCACGGGCTCGATCTTCGCAAGCACCTCCTCGGGCATGGCCGCGCCCGAGAAGCTCGGCCATCCGTGCCACCTGACCGAAGTTCAGGATCGGCATGATGCCCGGCACGATCGGCAGGTCGGCGCCCAGCGCGCGCACCCGCTCGACCAGGCCGAAGTAGTCGGACGCACGGAAGAACAGCTGCGTGATCGCGTACTCGGCACCCGAGCGCGCCTTGTCCACCAGCACCTGAGCGTCACGGTCGATCGACTCGGCGTCGGGATGGCCCTCGGGAAAGGCGCCCACGCCGATGCGGAACCCACCCATCTCCTGGGCGAGGTCGACCAGCTCGATGGCGTGCGTCAGACCCTCAGGATGTGACTGCCACGGAGCACGCGGCCCGCCCTGCGGGTCGCCCCGGATCACCAGCACGTCGGTGACGCCCGCCGCCGCGTACTGCTTGAGCACCGTCTCGAGCTCGGCGCGGCTCTGCGCCACGAGCGTCAGGTGCCCCACGGGTCGCATCGAGGTGCGGCTGCCGATCTGCTCGGTGATGCGCACCGTGCGCTCCTGGCTGGTGCCGCCGGCGCCGTAGGTGACCGAGACGAAGGTCGGCTCCAGGGCCTCCAGCTCCGAGAGGGTGCGCCACAACAGCTCCTCCCCGTCGTCGTCCTTGGGCGGGAAGAACTCGAAGGAGTACGTCGGCTGCGGTCCCTTGAGGGCATCGACGAAGGACCGGTCGGCATCGTGCATGGGCCAACGGTATCGTCCGAGCGTGCCCAGCGACGACGATGCCACCGACGCCCGAGTCGCGTTCCATCGGCGGATCGACCAGACGATCCACGAGTTCGTCGACTCCACCGCTGCCCAGCTCGTCCCCCTCGGCCCCGACGTGCGCGAGTTCGTCGAGGCCTCCCGCGAGTTCGTGCTCGGCGGCAAGCGACTCCGCGCCGGGTTCTGTCGTGCGGGGTGGCTCGTGGCCGGCGGCGACGCGGGCGACCCTGCCGTGGTGCGCGCGGCCACCGCGATCGAGCTGCTGCAGGGAAGCGCACTGGTGCACGACGACCTGATGGACGGGTCCGACACCCGACGCGGCCGCCCCAGCGTGCACCGCGACTTCGAGGCCCGTCACACCGCGGACCACCGGGTCGGCGACGCCGGCTGGTTCGGTCGGTCGACGGCGGTCCTGATGGGCGACCTGCTGCTGTCCTGGGCGACCGAGATGCTGGTCGACGCCGTGCTCGACCTCGAGACGGCGGCCGCACGACGAGCCATCGACCTGTTCGACCGCTGCAAGACCGAGGTCACCGCCGGTCAGTTCCTCGACGTCACCGCGCAGACGCGCCCCGAGGTGAGCGTCGCCGACGCCATGGTGGTGGTCCGCTACAAGTCGGCCAAGTACACCGTGGAGCGCCCGCTGCAGATCGGGGCCGCCATGGCCGGTGCCGACGACCACCTGCTCGCGCGGCTGAGCGACGTCGCGCTCCCCCTCGGCGAGGCCTTCCAGCTGCGCGACGACGTGCTGGGCGTCTTCGGCGATCCCGGCGCCACCGGCAAGCCCGCGGGTGACGACGTCCGCGAGGGCAAGCGCACTGTCCTGGTCGCCCGCGCGCTGGAGCTGGCCGACGCGGCGGGTCGGGCGACGATCGTCGAGCACCTCGGCACCGACCACGTCGACGCGGTGCGCGACGTCATCCACGACAGCGGCGCGCTCGACGCGGTCGAGTCCGACATCGCACGCCTCGAGACCGAGGTGGACGCGGCCATCGAGGCGCTCGCGGTCGAGGTTCCGGGCGCGGCCGACGTGCTCGGGCCCCTCGCCCTCAGCGCAACGCGTCGAGATCGATGAACGACGGCGCGTCGAGCACCACGACGGCGAGGGCGCGCGCCTGCGTCGACGCGTCGCGCAGCAGCTCGAGCACGGTCTGGGCGAGCTGGGGATCGGACTCCTCGAGCCGGCGGTAGCCGCTCCACAGCACCAGCAACGGCGCAGCGGCGAGGTCGCCGAGCACGTCCCACAGGGCGTCGAGGTTGCGTCCGAACCACGACGGCAGGTTCCACGCCTCGGCGATGTGGTCGTAGAGCCCGGCGACGTCGTGCACGTCGGCGGTGTCGAGCTGACGCACCAGCCAGCCCGCTGATCGCGCGTCGTGGGCGATGTCGGCCGTCGTGCCTCCCCGCCACTCGAACAGGCCCGGGTCGACCGCTCCGACGAGAAGGTCGTGCAGGGTCGGTGTCACGAGGCACCCCCGGGCCCGCGGATCCTGCGGAACGACGCGTAGTGGTCGTCCGTGTAGTACAGCTCGCCGTCTCGACCCTCGACCAGCCGGCGCGCCCCTCGGTCGCTCGAACCGGGGGTCGGGACCGTGTACTCGCGCCAGTATCCACGCTCGCGCGACGGCAGGAGTCGTTCGCGGTTCTCGAACACCACGCCGTCGCGGTCGTACGGGAACGGCCCGCCGGCGTCGATGAGCGCGATGGTCTCGCGCGCCTGGACCGGCAGGGAGCGCTCGGCCGAGCTCGGCGGCGTCGTCAGCGGCGGCGACACCGGCCGATCGGTCGCCGAGGAGGGCGCACTCGGTGTCTGGGGAGCACCGCTCGGAGTCGTGTCGGGTTCGACCGCCACGAACCACACGATGGCCACGGCCACCAGCAGCACGAGCATGCCCACACGACGCATGGCACCATCGTGGCGCATCCCGCGGTCCCGGACCCGATCGACCAGCCATCAGCAGGGCTCGCTTCGGCACGCCGACATCGCCAATCAGGCCTGAGTCCCTAGAATCAACGAGGTACGGGACGATTCGAATCGATCGGCCGAGGAGGGCGGACGTGACGGTGCAGAGCGACGACGCCCTCGTGGGACGCGTCCTCGACGACCGCTACACCATCGGTGAACGCATCGCTCGCGGCGGCATGGCCAGCGTCTTCCGAGCCACCGATGAACGGCTCGACCGCGAGGTCGCGGTCAAGGTCATGCACCACGCCCTCGGCGACGACCAGCAGTTCACCGATCGCTTCGTCCGCGAGGCCAAGTCGGCCGCCAAGCTCAACCACCGCAACGTGGTCTCGGTGTTCGACCAGGGCAAGGACGGCGACGTCGCCTACCTGGTCATGGAGTACGTGCCGGGACGCACGCTGCGCGACCTCATGCGCGACGAGGCACCGATGCCTCCGGCGCGGGCGCTCGCGCTGATCGAACAGGTGCTGATCGCCCTGTCGGCCGCCCACGCAGCCAAGATCATCCACCGCGACGTCAAGCCCGAGAACGTGCTGATCACCCCCGACGGCGACGTCAAGGTCGCCGACTTCGGGCTGGCCCGTGCCGTCAGCGCCGCCACCACCGCCACCGGCGGCACCCTCATCGGCACCGTCTCCTACCTCGCGCCGGAGATCGTCCTGCACGAGGGTGCTGACGCGCGATCGGACGTCTACGCGGTCGGCGCCATGCTCTACGAGATGCTCACGGGCACCAAGCCGCACGTCGGCGACTCCCCCATCCAGGTCGCCTACAAGCACGTCCACGAGGACGTCCCGGCGCCGTCGGCCGTGGTCGACGGCATCCCGCCCTACGTCGACGCGCTGGTCGCCCGCGCCACCGTCCGCGATCGCGACCAGCGCTCCACCGACGCCCGCGTCATGCTGCAGCAGGTGCGGTCGGTGCGCCGTGCCGTCGAGGCAGGCGTCACCTCCGACGACGACCTGACCGCCGACCTGCTGCCCCGCCCCGGCGCGCCGGCCGGCCTCGCCACCAACGACGCCGCGGCTGATCCCGACGACGGGGTCAGTGACGACGGGGTCAGCGACGACACCGTCGCGGTGGCCGTCGCTGCCGGATCCAGCGCTGCCGCTCCCGAGCACACCGTGCAGTGGGGTGGCGGCCCGGTGCCGCCGACCGCCACGACGCCGGCCACGGCGTCCGGCTCGTCGGGCCTGCATCCTCCGGTCAGCCCTGAGGACTACCGGCAGATGCGAGCCGAGGGGCCGCCGCGACGCCGCGGCCGCCGCCTGCTCATCGGCGCACTCGTCGCCGCCGTGCTGGCCGGGCTGCTCGGCTGGTACATCGCCGACGGCCGGTACACCACCACGCCGGTGCTCGTCGGCAGCCAGGAGTCCGTGGCCAAGTCCGACGCCGCGGCGGCCGGCTTCACCTTCAAGGTCAGCGAACGACGGTTCTCCGAGAAGTTCCCCGCCGGTGTGGTGATCTCGACCGACCCGTCGCCCGGCGACAAGATCCTGCCCGACGCGACCATCAACGCCGTCGTGTCCAAGGGCAAGGACCGCGTGACCCTCCCCAAGGACATCAAGGGCCTGACCGTCGAGGAGCTGACGGCCAAGCTCAAGGCCGTCGACCTGGTGCTCGGCGACGAGACCGGCAAGTTCGACGAGAAGGTTGAGGAAGGGCTAGTGATCGGCGCCGTCAGCATCAAGGCCGACCAGCAGCTCAAGCGCGGTACTCGCGTGGACGTCTACGTGAGCAAGGGCCGCAAGCCCATCGCGATCAGCGACTTCTCGGGGCGTCCGATCGACGACGGCACCGCCGCCGCCGAGAAGACCGGGCTCAAGGCCGTCGTCAAGGAGTCGTTCAGCGACGACGTCGACAAGGGCATCATCATCAGCCAGAGCCCCGACGGCGGCACCCTGTACAAGGGCGACACCATCACCTTCGTGGTCTCCAAGGGCCCCGACCTGGTGGCCGTCCCCAACGTCGTCGGCAGGACCCGGAAGGACGCGGTCTCGATCCTCGAGAAGGCCGGCTTCGACGTCACGTCCTTCCCGGGCAACTTCACGGTCAACCGGCAGAGTCCGGCCGCCGGCGAGAAGGTCAAGCGCGGCTCGCGCGTCGGCATCAGTCCCTTCTAGCCGGGCGGCGCCGGCCGCTGGTGCTTCAATGCTGCATGGGCTCCTCGTACCCCGCTCCCCGCATCGCGCCCGGGAGCCGCGGCGACATCGGACTGATCAACCACCTGATCTGCCTCGTGGCGGGTCGCGTCGTCGGAGGGCCGCCGCCACACGTGTTCTCGACGCTCGCGCGCCAACGGCGGCTGTTCCGCGGCTGGCTGTTCTTCAGCGGCCGGCTCATGCCGCGCGGCATCCTGCCCCGCCAGGACACCGAGCTGGTGATCCTGCACGTCGCGACGCGGCGACACTGCGACTACGAGCGCAACCACACGAGCGCATCGGACGCCGTGTCGGCCTCACGCCTGAGCAGATCGAGCACGCCGGCGACGTTCGGTGGGACGGCTGGACCGATCGACAGCGGATCCTGCTGGCCGTCGCCGACCAGGTCCTGGACGAACGCGTGGTGGACGACACCACGTGGGCGGACGTGTCGGCGGTGCTGGACGAGCCGGAGTGCATCGAGCTGCTCATGCTCATCGGCCAGTACGACTCGCTGGCCAGCACGCTGATGAGTCTGCGGGTGCAGCCCGAGTCGTAGTGCTGCTCAGTCGCGGCTGGCGAGCATCTCGGCGACGAGGAACGCCAGCTCCAGCGACTGCGCCCGGTTCAGGCGCGGGTCGCACAACGTCTCGTACCGGTGCTTGAGGTCCTCGGCCGACACCTTCATGCCCCCGCCGAGGCACTCGGTGACGTCGTCGCCGGTCAGCTCGACGTGCAGGCCGCCCGGCCAGGTGCCGAGCGCACGGTGCACCTCGAAGAATCCGCGCACCTCGTCGATGACGTCGTCGAACTCGCGGGTCTTGTAGCCGGTGCTGGCCTCGAAGGTGTTGCCGTGCATCGGGTCGCAGATCCACGCGACCTCCAGTCCGGCGGCGGTGACCTTCTCGATCAGCGGCGGCAGACCGTCGCGGATCTTGCCGGCTCCGAAGCGGGTGATGAACGAGACCTTGCCCGGGGTGCGCTCGGGGTTGAGCTTCTCGTACAGGGCGATCGCGTCGTCGGCGGTGCTGGTGGGGCCGAGCTTGACGCCGATCGGGTTCGCGATGTGGCTGAGCAGCTCGACGTGCGCACCGTCGAGCTGGCGGGTGCGCTCGCCGATCCACACGAAGTGGCCCGACACGTCGTACGGCAGCGACGTGCGCTGGTCGATGCGGGTCATCGCCTGTTCGTACTCCAGGATTAGCGCTTCGTGCGAGGAGTAGAAGTCGACGGTGTGGAACTCGTCGGGGTCGACGCCAATCGCGTCCATGAACGCGAGTGCACGGTCGATCTCGGCGCCGATGCGCTCGTAGCGCTCCTTGACCGGGCTGTTCTTGACGAAGTCGGTGTTCCACGCGTGCATCTGCCGCAGGTCGGCGTAGCCGCCGGTGGTGAAGGCGCGGGCGAGGTTCAGCGTGGCGGCCGACGCGTTGTAGACGTCGACGAGGCGCTGCGGGTCGTGTGCGCGCGCTTCTGCGGTGAACTCGAAGCCGTTGACGGCGTCGCCGCGGTAGGCGGGCAGCGTGAGCCCGTCGCGGGTCTCGTCGTTGCTCGAGCGCGGCTTGGCGTACTGACCCGCGAGGCGCCCCACCTTGACGACGGGAACGCTGGCGGCGTAGGTGAGCACGACGGCCATGGACAGCAGCACCCGCAGCTTGTTGCGGACGTTCTCGGCGGTGACGCCCTCGAAGGTCTCCGCGCAGTCGCCACCCTGCAGCAGGAACGCCTCGCCCCGGGCGACGTCGGCCAGCCGGTCGCGCAGCTGGTCGCACTCGCCGGCGAAGACCAGCGGCGGCATGCGGCGCAGGGTGTCGACGGCGGCGTCACGAGCCGCCACGTCGGCGTAGGTGGGCTGCTGCGCAGCCCCGATCGCCCGCAGCTCGTCCAGGGAAGGAATACTCACTCGCCCCACAATACGCGGGCGGTTGCCCGAGCCACGACGCAACCATGGGCCGAGCGCAGCGAGGCAAGGCGCCCGGACGAAGTCCGACACCGGCGAGGAACGAGCCGGGGTGCAGCGACGAAGGAGCTGCGCGCCTCACCAGCCCAGCGTCCCGGGCGCCCCCTTGAACGGGCCGGTGACGCGCGAGGTGATCCAGCCGCCGTAGAAGTCGCCCTCCTGCGCCTGGACGGTCTCGCCGTCGATGCTGCAGGCGTCGACCTTGCCGGGGTAGATGGCGACGTGGTCGAGCAGATCGGCGTAGCGGGCATGGGGGACGCGGTACGTCCAGGCGCCCGCCGGGATCGTGCGATCGCCCGACACGACGTCGAAGTACGACGCGGCGCCCTTCCACTCGCAGAAGGTGGTGCCGTCGATGGGGCGCAGCACTCCGTCGGCGAAAGACCCGATCGGCAGGTAGTACGTGGGCGGGTGGCTGGTCTCGCAGATGCGGTACGAGCTGCGTGTCTCGGCGATCACCCGCCCACCGAGCTCGACCACCAGGTGCTCGTCGCTCGGCTGGATCGACGGCGGGCGCGGGTAGTCCCACACGTTCTCGACGGGTCGGGTGGTCATGATTCGACGCTATCGGACGCTCGGTCGCCAGGCGCGAGGAACGAGCGCCGTGAGCGCAGCGAGGCGACCCGCCACCACGGGCTTGGGCGAGCACATTGCCTCACGACGCCTCGCGTCCGGGCGGCTACGCCGCATCCCGCTCACGCTTCGCTGGCGCGGGTTCACGCTCGCTCGCAGAGCGAGCTCGGTTCACCCGAACAGCACTTCGGCTTCTTCGTAGAGCTCGGGTCGGACGACCTTGAGCTCGTCGGTTCCCTCCGACAACGGCACCCGGACGATGTCGGTGCCGCGCAGCGCCATCATGGTGCCGAAGTCGCCGTCGTGGACGGCCGCGATGGCGTGCAGGCCGAACCGGGTGGCCAGCCACCGGTCGAACGCCGTCGGCGACCCGCCGCGCTGCACGTGGCCGAGCACGACCGCGCGAGCCTCCTTGCCGGTGCGCTGCTCGATCTCGGACGCGAGCCGGTCGCCGATGCCGCCGAGCCGCACGTGCCCGAAGGCGTCCTTCTCACCGCTGACCAACGACATGCCGCCGCCTTCGGCCGGCACGGCTCCCTCGGACACGACGATGATCGGCGAGTAGTGGGTGGCGAAGCGACTCTCGACCTGGGCGCAGACCTTCTCGATGTCGAACGGCCGCTCGGGGATCAAGATGATGTTCGCTCCCCCGGCCAGCCCGCTGTGCAGGGCGATCCACCCGGCGTGCCGCCCCATCACCTCGACGACGAGGACCCGGTGGTGGGACTCCGCGGTGGTGTGCAGGCGATCGATGGCCTCCGTCGCGATGTTCACCGCCGTGTCGAACCCGAAGGTGAAGTCGGTGCCGGACAGGTCGTTGTCGATCGTCTTGGGCACCCCGACGACGTTGACGCCGAGCTGGGCGAGCTTCGTGGCCACGCCGAGCGTGTCCTCGCCACCGATGGCGATCAGCGCGTCGCAGCCGTGGCTGGCCAGGTTGTCCTTGATGCGCTCGACGCCGTTCTCGAGGGCGAACGGGTTGGTGCGCGACGACCCCAGGATCGTGCCGCCCCGCGGCAGGATGCCGCGCACGGCCGCCACGTCGAGCGTCATGGTGTCGTCCTCGAGCGGACCACGCCAGCCGTCGCGGAACCCGACGAACTCGTCGTCGAACTCCTTGGCGCCCTTGCGGACCACACCCCGGATGACCGCGTTGAGGCCGGGGCAGTCGCCTCCGCCGGTCAGGACACCGATCTTCATGCGTTGCTCCTTCGTGCTCAGGCGTTTCGCTCGCTGCGCGTGACGTGCGTCACTCCCCATCTCACCACGCCTCGCGTCCGGGCGGCTCCGCCGCGTCCCGACTCACGCTCCGCTGGCGCGACCCGAGGTTCGCTCGCAGAGCGAGCTCACTCGGGTCGAATCTCGTCCCAGACCTCGTCGGACTCGAGACGGGCCGCGGCCTTGGCGGCCTCGCGCTCCAGCTCGCGGTCACGCTTCTTGGAGTCCTGTGCGTACAGGTCGATGTACTCCTGTCCCGACAGGCGCATGATCTCGTACATGATCTCGTCGGTGATGGCGCGCAGGATGTAGCGGTCGCCCTCCATGCCCTCGTAGCGGCTGAAGTCCAACGGCTTGCCGAACCGCACGCCGGGGCGGGCGAACCTGCCGAAGACCTTGCCCGGGGGCGCCACCACGTCGGTGCCGATGACGGCCAGCGGGATGACCGGCACACCGGCCTCGAGCGCCAGCCGCGCCACACCGGTGCGGCCGCGGTACAGCTTGCCGTCATGCGATCGGGTGCCCTCGGGGTAGATGCCGCAGACCTCGCCCTCGGACAGCAGGCGCAGCTGGGTCTTGATGGCACCGGCGGCCGCCGACCCGCTGGTGCGGTCGATCGGCACCTGTCCCGCACCCGAGAAGAACGTCTTCTGCAGCCACCCCTTGAGGCCCGCACCCTCGAAGTACTCGGCCTTGGCCACGAAGGTGACACGCCGCGGGATGACCAGCGGCATGAACAGCCAGTCGCTGTACGACAGGTGGTTGCTGGCCAGGATCACAGCGCCCTCACGGGGGACGTTCTCGGTGCCCTCGGCCCACGGCCTGAAGATCAGCTTGAGCAACGGACCCAGCGCCAGGAACTTCAAGAACCAATAGAACACGGAGGCGACACTACTCCGAACCCCTGCCGTGGGTGATCATGGACACATGAACTCCTCACCCATCCCGGTCAAGGCCGGCGCCGAGCCCTTCTCCGCCGATGGCGGCCCCGTCGGAGTCCTGCTGAGCCACGGTTTCACCGGTTCACCGGCCTCGATGGTGCCCTGGGGACGCGACCTCGCCGAGCGCGGCCACACGGTGCGGGTGCCACGCCTGCCCGGGCACGGAACCACGTGGAAGGACATGAACACCACCCGGTGGTCGGACTGGTACGGCGAGCTCGACACGGCCCTCACCGAGCTGCGGACGCGCTGCGACACGGTCGCGGTCGGCGGACTGTCGATGGGTGGCTGCCTCGCCCTGAAGCTGGCCCAGGACCGGCCCGCCGACGTCGACTCGTTGGTGCTGGTCAACCCCGCGATCAACCTGCGCCGCTTCGACGTCAAGCTGGTGCCCGTGCTGCAGCACCTGCTGCCGTCGATGCCCGGGATCGGCAACGACATCAAGAAGCCGGGTGTGGACGAGATCGGGTACGACAAGACGCCGCTCAAGGCTCTCGCCTCCCAGCTGCAGATGTGGAAGCAGGTCCGGGCCGACCTGCCCCGGGTCACCGCGCCGCTGCTGCTGTTCCGCTCCGACGAGGACCACCTCGTCGACGACTCCTCGAAGCAGCTGATCCTCGACGGCGTCTCGTCCGAGATCACCGAGTTCATCGCCCTGGCCGACAGCTATCACGTCGCCACCATCGACAACGATGCACCGACGATCTTCGAGCAGAGCGCTTCGTTCATCGCGGCGCACCCCCGCGGAGGCGCCAGTGGGTGAGCGCGACGAGTTCGACAAGATCGTCGAGCACCTGGACCTGGATCTGGACTTCCTCGACGACGACGAGCTGACGCAGCCGGAGTCGGCTCCTGAGGCTGAGCCACCGGTTCGGTCTGCGGAGTCGCAGGCACGCAGCCCCGACATCGACGAGCAGTGGTACCGCCGTGTCGACCACGGGCCGCACCGTCCGTGGCGTCGCAACATCACCCTGGCCTGGATCGGCATCCTGGGCGCGCCGGGGGTCCTCGTGCTGTTCACGCTCGTCGGGTACGTCGCACCGCGGTCGATCGTGCTCGCGATGTCGATGGTGTTCGTCGCGTCCGCGGTGTACCTGATCTCGCAGCTGCCGGAGCGACACGGCGACGACGACACCGACGACGGCGCCGTCCTGTCGCTGCGCCGCCCTCAGTCCAGCGCCACGCCGGCAGCGACGAGGGACTCGCGCAGGGACACCACGCTGGGCGCCTCCGCGTCGATCATCTCGGCTGCCTCCAGGTGGGCTCGCGCATCGTCGAGACGGTCGAGGCGCACCGCGAGCTCGGCCAGGTAGACCAGGGCCGACAGGCGGTGCTGCGGTGCCGCTGCCACACCGTGGCGCTCGAACGCCGACGGTCGCGGAGGAAGTGCGGCCACGGGTGCAACGGGTTCGGGCTCCGGTTCCGGCACGAACTCGGGCTCAGGCTCGGGCTCGGGCTCGGGCTCCGGTTCCGGCACGAACTCGGGCTCGGGCGCGGGCGGCGGATCGACCACGACGTGGATGGTCTGGACGGCCTGCGCCGCCTCGGTCTCGGCGTTGCTGTCCTTGACCACACGAATGCGATTGCCACCCACGTCGACGAGGCTGAAGCCCAAGAAGGCCTCGGTGCTGGTCCGTGACCTCGGGCGCATGAGCCGCGGGATCCCGTGCACCGGCACGGTGCCGTAGAGCCTGCCGAGGCCTTCGGACCAGGCGGCGAGCACCGCCACGGGGTCGGCCACGATCACCAGGCACGATCCGTGGGAGGTGGTCGGCTCGAAGTCGCGCACCTCGAAGTAGTGCAGCTCGATGCCGTCCGGGGACCGCAAGGCCAGGTAGGGATGCAGTCCGTCCTGGCGATAGCTGATCTCGAAGCCGATCGCCGTGCCGAACTCGGCGGCCTGGTCGACCGAGCCGCACGGGAGCAGGGGGACGGTGCGGGGCGCGCTCATGACGTGCGGCGCCTCCGGGCGGCAGCACGTGCGGCCGACGGCTTGGCCGCCGCGCGCACGGTGGAACGAGGAACCGTGCGGGTCGCCTTGCGCACCCGCGCACGGGCGCCGGGCTGTCCTGGGCGGCGACGGCGGGCAGCCAACCTGGCCATGTCGGCGGCACCGATCATGCCGGCCTCCGGTCCCAGGTGCGCGCGCGTGATGCGGGCCTCGTTGCGGAATCCTCGGCCGGTGAGCGTCCGCGCGAACGCTGCACGGGCCGGCGCGATCAGCAGCTCGCCGGCATCGCTGACGCCCCCGCCGATGACGAAGATCCCCGGGTCGAGCGCTGCGGCGAGATTGGCGATGCCGACCCCGAGCCAGTCCCCCACCTCGGCGATCCACTCGATGCACTCGGCGTCGCCGGCGTTGGCCGCCTCGGTGACCTGCCAGCCCGCGATGCGGTCGCGCTCGCCGGCCTCCTGCAGGAACTTCTGGCCCAGCGGAGTGCCGTCATCTGCGGCTGCGAGAGCGCGCCGGCTCAGGACCCTCCCACTCGCGTACTGCTCCCAGCAGCCGGAGTTGCCGCACTCGCAGTCGCGTCCGCCCGGGACCACCTGCATGTGGCCGAACTCGCCCGCGATGCCGAACTGACCGCGGTAGGGCTGGCCGTCGAGCACGATGGCCCCGCCGATGCCGGTGCCCAGCGTGATCAGCACCAGGTCGGACTGGTTCTGGGCCGCACCGAACCGGTACTCGGCCCAGCCGGCGCAGTTGGCGTCGTTGTCGACCAGCACCGGCAACCCGGTGCGTCGTGCGGCGGCGTCGCGCAGCGGCTCGTGGCGCCACGCCAGGTGCGGCGAGAACACCACGGTGGACTGGCTGGCGTCGACGAACCCGGCCGCCCCGATGCCGATGGAGCGGATGTGGTGATCGCGCACGAACTCCTCGGTGACCGAGGCGATGGCGTCGAGCACGTCGGCCGCGCTGCTGGTCGGGGTCTCGCGCCGCAGTCGCGCCACCACGTGACCGTCCTCGTCCACCACGCCGGCGGCGATCTTGGTCCCGCCGATGTCGATGCCGATCGAGAGCTTGTCGGCCATGTCAGCTGACCCCCGCCCTGGACAGGTCGGCCGCACCGAGGATCCCGGCCGAGTTGCCGAGCGTGGCGAGGCGCAGCTCGGCCTGCGGCCGATGCGCCCGAGCCGACAGATGGGTCTCGAAGGCGGCGGTGGCCGACGCGAGGACCAGGTCGCCCGCGGCGGCGACCCCTCCACCGATGGCGATGACCGCAGGGTCGAGGATCGCGGTCAGGCTCGCGATGCCCTCACCGGCCCACTGACCCAGATCGGCCAGCAACCGGATCGACAGCGGGTCACCCTCGCGGGCCAACCTGGTGATCGCCGGCCCCGTCAGCCCCTCGGGCTCGTGTGCGAGGGCTGCGAGCGCCGCAGCGTCGGCGTCGTCGGCGCGGACCCGTGCGTGGGCCTCTCGCACCAGGGCAGATCCGCTGGCGTACTGCTCGAAGCAGCCGTGCTGCCCGCATCCGCACAGCAGACCGTCGGGCACCAGACGCAGGTGGCCGATCTCGGCGGCCACACCGAACGCGCCACGAAACAGCGCACCGCGGTGGATGACTCCGCCGCCGACACCGGTGCCCAGCGTCACCAAAAGCAGGTCGTCGACGTCCTCGCCGGCGCCGAAGCGGAACTCTCCCCAGGCGGCCGCGTTGGCATCGTTCTCGACGACCACCGGGAGCCCGACGATGTCACCGACCCTCGCCGCGAGCGGCTCGTCGGCCCAGTCGATGTTGGGCGCGAACCGCACCGTCGCGCGATCGGCGTCGACGAATCCGGCGGCACCGATGCCGATGCTGATCGCCGAGTGCTCACCGGTGAGACGCTCGACCAGGCCCGCGACGGCGGCGGGGATCTTGTCGGCATCGGCCGGTGTGGGTTCGGACGCCGACGCGAGCACGGTGCCGTCCGCGGCGACCAGTCCGGCGGCGATCTTGGTGCCACCAAGGTCGACGCCGATGGCGGGCTGATCGGCGCTCACGGGGTCTCGTCCTGCGTCGGGGTGCGCGTGGCTGCCTCGACGAGGTCCTTGAGCGCCGCGACCATCGAGCTCGCCGAGGCGGTCACTCCGGCGATCGCCTCGGGGTTGTCACGCACGAAGTCCGCGACCCGGCACACCGGGCACCAGCCGGTCGAGCAGGTGTGCGTGTCCCCCGCCTGGACGGCCTCATCGGTCTGATCGGCCGAGCGCGCCTGGGCCGATCCGAGCGCGCGAAGCAGCTTCAGCGCCTCCTCGCCCACCGAACCGACATCGGGTTCGGTCATGCGGCCCCGCTCCGGGTCTCGACCTGCTTCTTGAGCCCCTTGAGGGCCGTGTCGATGATGACCTTCTCGGCCTTGCGCTTGAGCATGCCGAGCAACGGGATCGAGATGTCGACCGCCAGCTGGTAGGTGACGCGGGTCGAGCCGTCCGCTGCCGGATCGAGCACGTACGCGCCGTCCATCGAGGTGAGCATCGAGCCGGACTCGGCCAACGACCACGACACCGCCGAGTCGCCGTCCCACGTGTACACGAGGTCGTACTCGTCGCGGATCGGGGCGGCGTCGAGCATGAAGTGCACCTGGTCGGCGCGGTCACCGGTGGTGGAGACCACGTCGGCGACTCGCACGCCCGTGGCCCAGTCCGGATACGACCCGAAGTCGGCGATGACGGCCATGATGTCGGCCGGTGACGCGTCGATGACGATGTCGCTGGCAGTGCGCGCCATCACCCCTCCTTCGAAGAACTGTCGATCCGATCCGCTGCTCGCCCATGCTAGTGCGTGGCCGACCACCACGACGCAGCCCGTCGCCGCCTGCGGACTCGACCGTCGCGGACGAGTACCCTGCCGTACGTGACGCAGCCCCGGTTTCCCGATCCCGGCAATCTGACCCTCGACGTCCTCGACCGCCTGCGCGACCACCGCGATGACGTCGCGCTCGCCCGCCGCGTCGACGACACCTGGCACGACGTGACGCTCGGACGGTTCCACGCCGAGGTCGTGTCGGTGGCGCGCACGCTCATGGCGACCGGCGTCGAGGCCGGCGACCGGGTCGCCCTGCTGTCCAAGACCCGCTACGAGTGGACCGTGGTCGACTACGCCATCTGGTGGATCGGCGCCGTGACCGTGCCGGTGTACGAGACCTCGTCCGTCGCGCAGATCGAGTGGATCCTCGCGGACTCCGGTGCCGTGGCAGCGGTCGTCGAGACCACCGAGCACCACGCCCGGGTCGAGCAGGCGCGCTCCGACGCGCCCTCCCTGCGGCAGGTGTGGACCCTCGATGCCGGCGGTTGGGACGAGCTGATGTCGACCGGCTCGCAGGTCGGCGACGACGAGGTCGAGGCGCGCCGGAGCACCGTCACGTCGCAGCACCTCGCCACCGTCATCTACACGTCGGGAACCACGGGGCGCCCCAAGGGATGCCGCCTGACGCACGCCAACCTGCGGGCCGAGATCGGCGGCGCCCTCGAACGCCTCCCCGACCTGTTCGGACGTCCCGACGCCTCCACCCTGCTGTTCCTGCCGCTCGCCCACGTGTTCGCGCGGATCATCCAGGTGGGCGCCATCCGCAGTGGCGTCCGCCTCGGCCACACGGCCGACGTCAAGGACCTGTTGCTGCACCTGGGCGAGTTCCAGCCCACCTTCGTCCTCGCGGTCCCCCGCGTCTTCGAGAAGGTGTTCAACGCGGCGAGCGGCAAGGCCTGGGCCGATGGTCGCGGCAAGGTGTTCGACCAGGCCGTGGCCGCGGCGATCGCCTACAGCAAGGCCATCGACTCCGGCGGTCCCGGTCTCGTGCTGCGCGGCCGGCACGCCCTCTTCGACCGGCTCGTCTACGCCAGGCTGCGCAAGGCGCTCGGCGGCAAGGCCCAGTGGGCGGTGTCCGGCGGTGCGCCAGCTCGGCGATCGACTGGCCCACTTCTATCGCGGCATCGGCCTGACCGTGCTCGAGGGCTACGGGTTGACCGAGACCTGCGCAGCACTGTGCGTGAACACGCCGGAGGCCCAGCGCATCGGCAGCGTCGGGCAGCCCTTCCCGCTCACGGAGGTGCGGGTGGCCGCCGACGGCGAGCTGCAGTTCCGTGGTCCGCAGGTCTTCGACGGCTACTGGGCCAACGACGACGCGACCGCCGAGGTGCTCGACTCCGAGGGCTGGTTCTCGACCGGCGACCTCGGCGAGGTCGATCCCGAGGGGTTCGTGCGGGTGACCGGTCGCAAGAAGGAGATCATCGTCACCGCCGGCGGCAAGAACGTCGCTCCCGCGGTGCTGGAGGATCGCGTCCGCGCCCACCCGGTGGTGAGTCAGTGCTTGGTCGTGGGCGACGGCAAGCCCTTCGTCGCGGCGCTGGTCACGATCGACACCGAGGCCTGGACCGGTGACCTGGACGACCCGGCGCTGCGCCAGCAGGTGCAGCAGGCCGTGGACGACGCCAACACCCAGGTGTCCCAGGCCGAGTCGATTCGGTCGTTCCGGATCCTGTCCGAGGACTGGACCGAGGAGAACGGGTACCTGACGCCCTCGTTCAAGGTGAAGCGCCAGGCCGTGCTGCGCGACCTTCACGACACGGTCGAGGCACTCTTCGTCAGGTAGGCGCGCCACTGCGTCGTCACCTGGGCGATGCTCAGCCCGAAGACCTGCTGACTGGCCTGATCGGCCGAGGTGCCGTCGAGCACGGCCCGGTAGAAGGCGATGACGTCGGCGTCCCCGAACTCGGCTCCGAGCATCCGGAACGCCATCCAGGCCGACTCGTACACGGCTCCGAGCCCGTCGGCCGACTCGCCGAAGTCGGCTGCGGACGGCAACGTGGTCGGGACGTCGCCCGCGGTCACCCGCGCCAGGATCTGGCCCGCGCTGACCTTCAGCGACGCGGTGTCGTCGTGCAGCGCCACGTAGTCGGCGAACCCCTCGACCACCCAGGTGTCGGCCCGCGTGCCCACCGCTGCCGTCAGCACGTGGGTGGCCTCGTGCGTCATGACGATCTGGCTGGCTCGCGCGTCCATGGTGTCGAAGACGCCGGGGTTGAGGACCACCACCGGGCCGGCGAGATCGCCGTTGCGACCGTCGAAGGTGGTCGAGACCGCAGCGATCTGGCGGGCCGCCTCGGCCGGCTGGCCCAGCAGCGCGCCGGCGATCTCGGTCGAGGGCGCGGACACCACGACGAGTCGACCGGTGGTCCCCGGAACCAGCGCCGCGACCTGCCGTCGTGCCACCACTGCCATCTGCTCGACGTCGAGGCCCGCATCGCCTCCGTCGACCCGCACGACCTCGACGTCGTCCCCACGATCGATCGTGACGGCGCCGACCAGCCACACCGGCACCTTCCCGACGTCACGACCGACCGCCACGATGTCGAAGGTGCCGCCTGCGCGGGGACGCAGACGCACCGACACGGTGCCGGTGGGGTCCCCCTCGCCGGGCCAGGCGATCTCGACCGTGGCGAGCGTGTCGCCGTCGGGGAACTCGGCCGAGTCGCCACCTGAGCGGTACCGGGAAGCTCACCTGCTCGGCGCCCAGGGCGGACCGGGCCGCCCAGGTTCGCGCCGCGAAGGCGGCGGCCGCCGGACCGGAACCGGAAGCGCGGGCGAAGTCCTGCTCCGTCGTGGCCCGTGACAGGTCGGCGAACTGTTCGGTCAGGACCGCGCCGGCATCGGCAGGCACGGCGACACGAGCGGACGTGTCGGTGCCGTCCCACGGTTGCTGCCACAGCAGCAGCGCTGCGCCGAGGACGGCGAGCACCGCCACGGCCGCCAGGTTCGGCGACACCCGCAGGCGACCGCCGGCGGACACCGGTTCGTCAGCCGACGCGGCCGGCGACCGAGAAGCCGCCGAGACCGGTGATCTCCACGGTCTTGCCGGGTCGCGGCGCGTGCACGACCCGGCCGTTGCCGAGGTACATGCCGATGTGGGACATGCTGCCGTAGGCGACGAGGTCGCCGGGCTGCAGCTGGCTCATGGGGATGCGGCGGGTGGCGGCCATCTGGGGGCCGACCACGCGGGGCAGCGAGACGCCGGCAGCCGCCCACGCCTTCATGATCAGGCCCGAGCAGTCCCACCCGTTGGGGCCGGTGCCGCCGTAGACGTAGGGGTCTCCCAGCTGTGCGAGGGCGAAGCCGATGGCGGCCTTGGCGCGACCGGAGGCGGGGATCTCGAAGTCGACCTTGATGTCGCTGGTGTTGAAGGCAGCCTGCTGTGCGGCGGTGAGGCGCGCGAGCTCGGCCTTGGCCTGCTGGTACTTGGCCTTGATCTTCGCCTGCTTCTTGGCGGCGTCCTTCTTGTCGGACTTCAGCGAGGCGCGTCGATCGTCGAGCTGCTTGCGCCGGTTCTCCAGCTGGGCGCTCGTCTTGGCGAAGGCGTCGAGAGCGTCGGCACGCGACGCGTTCAGGGCCTGCACGGCTCCGAGTCCGTTGATGAAGGCCTCCGGATCACCGCTGCCGAGAAGGCTGGCGGTGGTGCCGAGCGGGGAGTCCATCTGCTGCTGCACGATCGTGGAACCCAGCGCTTCTCGCTGCTGGTCGTAGATGGCCGTCTGTCGGGAGATCTCTGCCGACAGGTCGTCGATCTGCTTGGAGGTCTTGGAGATGTTGACGCCGATCGCGTTGACCTGCTCGTTCATCGCCTCGGCCTCGTGGAACGCGGCCTCGACGTCGGCAACGGTGACCTTGGGCTCGGCCTGTGCGACGGGCAACGTGATGAAGGCGGCACCCAGAGCGAGTGCGAGAACAGGGACCGCGCGGCGGGCCATGGTGCTCATCAGCCCGGTGGTCGTGTCAGGTCGTGCAGAGGTGGATCGCGTCAGACGCACGCAGCTTGCTCCTCGTCCTTGACGTCTGCCGGGTGAGCTGACGGATTCGGGTCAAGGTCTGCCCGTCGCGCGTTCAGAACGCGCGATTCACCCCACGTGCTTGGTTCCCCGGCTCGCCTCAGATGTCTTCCCCACAGCTGACGCGATTCGACGGTGCGGCCGCCGCCACCTGGTCGGTGACGAGTGCCGGACGCACGACGGCCACTGTACGTCGGGCCCATGCAACGGGCAACTTCCCTCGCTGTCAGGCGTGTCACCCGGCGAGCGTGCCCGGATCGGGTGACACGGAGCGGACCAGGCGCAGCGGTGGAACGACACCTGCCTCGGCGAGCACGTCGAGGGCGGCCCGTTCGTCGGCGTCGATGTCCACTCCAGCGGGCGGCGCGCCGAGCAGCACGGTGACGAGGCAGTCGCCGCAGGCCGAGGGGCCCCGGACGATGCAGCTGTCGCAGTCGACGTGGACGGAGTCAGCGTGGACGGAAGCGCTCCCCGGGGATTCGCCCTGCGTGGGATCGAACATCTGGCGCACCTTCTTCGGTTCGTGGTCGTGCGGACTGCTTCGCACGCTAGGGACCCCCTCTGACAGAAATCGAGATCACATCCGTCACACCCGTCACAGTCGGCTCGTCGCCCGGACTGTCCGACCCGATGCCTACCGTCGCCAGCGTGACGACGAACCACCCCGCCTTCCACCAGCCGGCCCTCGACGAGCTCGGGCGCTCCCTGCACGACACCAGCTTCTGCGTGGTCGATCTCGAGACCACGGGCGGATCACCCGCTCGCGGGTCACGGATCACCGAGATCGGTGCGGTCCTCGTGCGCGGCGGCGAGGTGATCGGTGAGTTCCAGACCCTCGTCAACCCCGACGAGTCCATCCCGGCCTTCATCACCGTCCTCACCGGCATCACCAACCAGATGGTCGTCGAGGCGCCGCGCATCGCCTCGGTCCTTCCGAGCTTCCTGGAGTTCGCCCGCGGTGCGGTGCTCGTGGCGCACAACGCCCCGTTCGACGTCGGCTTCCTCAAGCACGCGGCCCACGACCTGCAGCTGGAGTGGCCGCGCTTCGACGTGCTCGACACCGCCGTCATCGCGCGCCACGCACTCACGCGCGACGAGGTGCCCAACGTCAAGCTGTCCACCCTGGCGGCTCGCTTCGGCGCCACCACCTCGCCCAACCACCGCGCGCTCGCCGACGCCCGCGCCACCGTCGACGTGCTGCACGCGCTGTTCGAACGCCTCGGCTCGCTCGGAGTCACCACGGTCGAGGAGGCGGCATCCTTCACGTCGAAGGTCAGCCCCGAGCAACGGCGCAAGCGCCACCTGGCCGACCACCTGCCGGACCAGCCGGGCGTGTACCTGTTCCGCGATCTACGCGACGAGGTCCTGTACGTCGGCACCTCTCGACACCTGCGCACCCGGGTCCGGTCGTACTTCACCCGCTCCGAGACGCGCACGCGCATGGGTGAGATGGTGGCTCTGGCCCAACGCGTCGAGGCGGTCGTCTGCGCCACCGCGCTCGAGGCCCAGGTGCGCGAGCTGCGCCTCATCGCCCGACACCGGCCGCCCTACAACCGCCGATCGAAGTTCCCCGAGAGGGTCAGCTGGATCAAGCTCACCAACGAGCCGTGGCCACGACTGTCGGTCGTCCGTCAGGTGCTCGACGACGACGCCGACTACGTCGGGCCGTTCCGGCACCGCGCCGGCGCCGACGCCGCACTGGCGGCACTGCACGACACGTTCCGCATCCGCCAGTGCACGCCTCGCCTGGCGCGGCGTCCCCGCGGAACGGCGTGCGCGCTCGCCGAGATGGGGCACTGTCTCTCTCCGTGCGACGGCTCGACCGACCACGACACCTACGCCGCCGAGGTCGACCGCGTCCGACGAGCCCTCGTCGGCGATCCCGACGAGCTGGTCGAGGCCGTCGGCACCCGCATGGCCGACCTCGCGGGCGCCGAACGGTACGAGGACGCCGCCCGGTGGCGTGACCGGCTGACCGGGTTCCTGCGCGGCGCCGTCCGCACCCAGCGCCTCCGCGAGCTCACGGTCGTCCCCGAGCTGGTCGCCGCCGCCCCCCACCCCGACGGGTGGGAGATCCACGCCTTCCGGCACGGGCGCCTGGCGGCCGCCGGCGTCATGCCCCGGGGCACGCACCCGGCCGGCTGGGTCGACGCGCTGCTGGCCACGGCGGAGACCGTCGACCCCGGATTCGGGCCGACGCCGGCAGCCACCCACGAGGAGACCGAGCTGCTTCGACGGTGGCTGCTCAAACCAGGGGTCCGGCTGGTGCGCGGAGCCTGGCTGGCCTCGCTCGCCGGCAGCGAGAAGTACCTCGAGCCCTACGTCGTCGCGGAGTCGGCCCGCCGCGATCTGCTCCCTGCACACCGGTCGTGAACCGCGGCTAGGGTGTGGCCATGATCACCGCGATCGTCTTCATCCAGGCCGAAGTCGCCCAGCTCTCCGAGACCGCAGCCGCGATCGCCGACATCGACGGCGTCAGCGAGGTCTACTCCGTCACCGGAGATCTCGACCTCGTCGCCATGGTGCGCGTCACCGAGATCGACGGCGTGGCCGCCGTCGTCGCCGACCAGATCAACCGGGTCACGGGCGTGCTCTCCACCCAGACCCAGATCGCCTACCGCGCCTACAGCAGGCACGACCTCGAGGACGCCTTCAGCATCGGACTGTGACGCGGCCAGTCAGGCGCGGGCGGCCTGGGTCGCCGCGGCCCACCGCTGCAGGGTCTTCGCGGCGGCGCCGGAGTCGATCGACTCGGTCGCTCGCTGCAGACCGGCCGCCAACCGATCGGTCAGTGTGCCGTCGCCGGCCTCGAAGGCGGCGATCGCGGCGGCGGCGTTGAGCAGCACCGCGTCGCGCACCGCACCCGCCTCGCCGCCGACCACCCGTTCGAAGACGTCGGCGTTGTGGGCCGGGTCGCCGCCCAGCAGGGCGTCGGGCCCGGCCGGAGCGATGCCGAGGTCGGTCGGGTCCAGCACCGTGTGCTCGACCTCCCCCGCGGAGACCACCCACACCTGGGAGGTCGTGGTGGTCGTGCAGCTCGTCGAGCCCGTCGTCGCCCCGGAACACGAACGCGTCGGCGCCGCGGTCGGCGAGCACGCCGGCCATCAGCGGCGCCATCGACGCGTCGAAGCAGCCGATGGCCGACGCCTGCGGCTGAGCGGGGTTGGTGAGGGGGCCGAGGAAGTTGAAGAAGGTGGCGATGCCCATCTCGCCGCGGGTGGGGCCCGCGTGGCGCATCGATCCGTGGAACAGGGGCGCGAAGCAGAACGTGATCGCCGCGTCGCGGTACACGTCCAGGACGCGATCGGCCGGCACGTCCAGCGCGATGCCCAGGTGCTCGAACACGTCGGCGGTGCCGCTGGCGCTCGACGCCGCCCGATTGCCGTGCTTGACCACCCCGACGCCCGCGCCGGCGGTGACGACGGCGGCCATCGAGGAGATGTTGACCGTCTTGGCCCGGTCTCCCCCGGTGCCGACGATGTCGACCGCTCGCCCGTCGAGACTCAGCCGGTGCGCCCGGCCGAGCATCGCGTCGACCAGGCCCTGCAGCTCAGCCTGCGTCTCGCCCTTGGACCGCAGGGCGACGGCGAACCCGGCGATCTGGGCCGAGGTGGCCTCGCCGGCCAGGATCGTGTCCATGGCCCACTGGGTCGTGGACGTGTCCAGGTCCTCGCGCTGCACCAGCGCGGTCAGGACGTCGGGCCACGTGTGGTTCACCGTGTGCACCTGATCGACCCGCATCTGATCGACACAGCCGAGATCAGGTGGACGCGAGCACGCCGCGAGCGAGGTCGATGACGACCTCGGCCAGTCGCAACGGCTCGATGGGGTGCGACAGCGCGGCCTCGGCGCGCGACCAGGTCGCGAGCCACGCGTCCTGCGGTCGACCGGTCAGGACCAGCACCGGCGGAGCCTGGTAGATCTCGTCCTTGACCTGCCGGGCGATGCCCATGCCACCGGCCGGCACCGCCTCGCCGTCGAGGATCGCCAGGTCGATGCGCTCGCCGGCACGCGTGGCGTCCAGGTGCTGCCAGACCACCGGCTCGGTCGCGCACTCGACGAACTCGAACGCCGGCAGGTCCGGGTGGGGATGCGTGCCGAGTGCTGCAATGACGGCCGCACGGACGTCTCGGTCGTCGCTGTAGATCAGGACACGCAGGGGCTGGTGGGCAGTCACGGATCGATCGTACATAATGAACGCGTGGCGACTACTTCTACGATCCCCGCGTCCCGGCTGCACGGCACCGAGGGACGCCCGTCGATGGTCACGGTGGGCACCATCGTGTGGCTGTCCAGCGAGCTGATGTTCTTCGCGGGTCTGTTCGCCGCGTACTTCACGATTCGCAACATCTCGCCCGACCTGTGGGCGCTCGAGACCGCGAAGCTCAACGTCCCGTTCGCCTTCGCCAACACCACGATCCTCGTGCTGTCCTCGGTCACCTGCCAGTACGGCGTGTTCGCCGCCGAGCGCGGCAAGCCCGGACGCAGTGGCTCGCTGCTGCAGATCGGCAAGTGGGGCATGCGCGAGTGGTTCGTCCTCACCTACGTCATGGGCGCCATCTTCATCGGCGGCCAGGCGTTCGAGTACGCCGAGCTCGTCCGCGAGAACGTCACGATCCCCAGCTCGCCGTACGGCAGCCTGTTCTATCTCGCCACCGGGTTCCACGGCCTGCACGTCATCGGCGGGCTCATCGCCTTCCTGCTGGTGATCGGCCGAACGTTCGTCGCGCGCAAGTTCACCCACGAACAGGCCATCAGCGCCATCGTGGTCTCGTACTACTGGCACTTCGTCGACATCGTCTGGGTCGGACTGTTCGCCACGATCTACCTGATCAAGTGAGCGCGTTCACCACCGCCGAAATAAGGGTCACCTAACCCCTCGCGGCGGCGTTTCCCCGGGTACGCTTGGGGTCACCTTCTGATGTCACTTCAGGCTGGTTCACAAATCAGGAATGGGGTTCTGGTGCGGAAACTCTCGACCAGGCGCCGGCATCCACTTGCCGGACTTGTGGTTCTCATGGCCGGGCTCGTCGTCATGGGGGGCCTGTGGGCCGCCCTGGCACCCAAGCCGGCAGCCGCCGAGGAGATCACGTCACGTGATGTCCAGGCCGGACGCCAGCTCTTCGAGATCGGCTGCGCCAGCTGTCACGGCACCAACGCCGAGGGCATCGCCACGACGCGCGGCAACTTCTACGGCCCCACGCTGATCGGCGTCGGCGCTGCGTCCGTCGACTTCCAGGTCGGCACCGGTCGGATGCCGCTGGCACAGACCGCGCCGCAGGCGCCCCAGAAGGACGTGGAGTACACGCCGGAGGAGATCCGCCAGCTGTCGGCGTTCATCGCTTCGCTGGCTCCCGGTCCGCCCATCCCGGGCAGCGAGTACACCGACATCGACAAGGCGTCCGTCGCCGACATCCGCGAGGGTGGCGAGATCTTCCGCACCAACTGCACGGCGTGCCACAACTCGGTCGGCGCCGGTGGCGCCATGCCGGGCGGCAAGTACGCGCCCGACATCCGCGAGGTCACGCCCAAGCACATCGCCGAGGCCATGATCACCGGCCCTCAGCAGATGCCGGTGTTCTCCGACGCGGTCATCACGCCCAAGGACAAGCGCAACGTCATCGCGTACGTCAAGGCGCTCAACAACCAGCCTGAGTACGGCGGCATCGGCGGCGGCGGCCTCGGCCCCGTGGTCGACGGCATGTTCACCTGGATCATCGGCATCGGCGGTCTGGCCGGTTTCGCGATCTGGATCGGAGCCCACGGAGCGCGGGTGAAGAAGCGATGACCGACGAGCACAACGAGATCGTCCGGCGCGAGCCGGTCGACGACCCGGGTCTGGCGGAGCACCAGTACCGTCCGCAGGACGTCGACGAGTCCCAGGCCCGCCGCACCGAGCGTCAGATCTCGGCGATGTTCCTCATCGCCGCTGGCCTGTTCGTGGCGTTCTGCGTCATCTACGTCACCGTGGACGCCGACCAGACGTTCCTCGGCTGGTCGGCCCAGAACTTCGGCTTCGGCTTCACGCTGGGCGCAGCCCTCCTGCTGATCGGCGTGGGCATCATCCAGTGGGCCAAGAAGCTCATGGGCGACCACGAGATCATCGAGATGCGCCACCCGGCCAAGTCGTCGGACGACGACCGCGAGGCGGTCATGGCCGACATCAACGCCGGCCTCGAGGAGTCCGGCATCGGCCGTCGTCCCATGATCCGCAACAGCCTGCTCACGGCGCTGGGCGCGCTGGGGCTGCCGGCGGTGTTCCTGCTGCGCGACCTCGGCCCGCTGCCCAAGGACCAGCGCTTCACCGTCTGGAAGAAGGGCATGCGCGTCGTCAACGACGTCTCGGGCATGCCGCTGAAGCCGTCGGACCTGCAGGTCGGCCAGCTGGTCAACGGCGAGCCGGCGGTGTTCTTCGAGCAGGACGAGGAGGGTCACCGCCTCTACGAGGGCACCAAGCTGCTGCAGGCCAAGTCCAAGGCCGCGGTCATCGTGGTGCGCATGCCTCCCGAGGCGGTCCGTCCCTCCCCCGGACGTGAGAACTGGGGCATCGACGGCATCTTGTGCTACTCCAAGATCTGCACGCACGTCGGCTGCCCGATCAGCCTGTGGGAGCAGCAGACGCACCACCTGCTGTGCCCGTGCCACCAGTCCACGTTCGACCTGGCCGACAACGGCAAGGTCATCTTCGGCCCGGCTCACCGCCCACTTCCTCAGCTGCCCCTCGCGCTCGATTCTGAGGGATACTTGATCGCAGTGAGCGACTTCCCCGAGATCGTCGCCCCGAGCTATCCCGAACTCGCGCGAGACCAGAAGAAGTTGAATGAGGAATCATGACAACGACACCTGAGTACGTGGCCGTCGAGAACACTCCCCTGGGCAAGAAGGCCGCCGGACCGGTCGGCTGGCTCGACGAGCGTCTTGGGCTGGCCGGCCTGGCCAAGAAGAACCTGCGCAAGGTCTTCCCCGAGCACTGGTCGTTCATGCTGGGCGAGATCGCCCTGTGGAGCTTCGTGGTCCTGCTGATCACGGGCACGTTCCTGACCTTCTGGTACCAGCCGAGCATGTCCGAGGTCGAGTACTCCGGCCCCTACGCCCCGCTCAACGGCCTGGAGATGAGCCAGGCGTTCCAGTCGACCCTGAAGATCTCGTTCGAGATCCGCGGTGGACTGCTGATCCGCCAGATCCACCACTGGGCTGCTAACCTGTTCATCGCGGCGATGATCGTGCACATGCTGCGCGTGTTCTTCACGGGCGCCTACCGCAAGCCGCGCGAGATCAACTGGCTGATCGGTCTGGGACTGCTGACCCTCGGCCTCGTCGAGGGCTTCGCGGGCTACTCGCTGCCGGACGACCTGCTGTCCGGCACGGGCCTGCGCTTCGTCGACGGCCTGCTCCGCTCCATCCCGATCGTCGGCTCGTACGTCGAGTTCTTCATCTTCGGTGGCGAGTTCCCGGGCAACGAGATCATCCCCCGCCTCTACATGGCGCACATCCTGCTGATCCCGGCCCTGCTGCTCGGTCTGATCGGCGCGCACATGCTGCTGCTGGTCTTCCACAAGCACACGCAGTGGCCTGGGCCCGGACGCACCGAGGGCAACGTCGTCGGTTACCCGATGCTCCCGGTGTACGCGGCCAAGGCCGGCGGATTCTTCTTCATCGTCTTCGGCTTCACCGCGCTCATGGCTGCGTTCATCCAGATCAACCCGATCTGGGTGTACGGGCCCTACAACCCCAGCGAGGTCACGGCCGGCTCGCAGCCTGACTGGTACATGGGCTTCGTCGAGGGCGCCGTCCGCATCATGCCGAACTGGGAGAGCACGTTCTTCAACTACACGTGGAGCTGGAACGTGGCCATTCCCGGCCTCGGGCTGATGGGCCTGATGTTCGGTGCTCTGGGTGCGTGGCCGTTCGTCGAGCGGTGGATCACCGGCGACCAGCGTGAGCACCACCTGCTGGAGCGTCCGCGCAATGCGCCCGTGCGCACCGCGTTCGGCGTGGCCGGCATGACGATGTACGGCGTGTTCTGGATCGGCGGCGGCAACGACATCATCGCCACCAAGTTCAGCCTCGACATCTACACGATCACGTGGTTCTGCCGCATCGGTGTCTTCGTGCTCCCGGTCATCGCGTTCATGGTGACCAAGCGCATCTGCATCGGTCTGCAGCGCGCTGACGCCAACTCGATCCTGCACGGCTACGAGACCGGTGTGCTGGAGCGGTCGCCGGACGGCAGCTACTCCGAGCGCCACGCTCCCCTGCCGGTGGCCGATCAGTACACGCTCACCGCGCACGAGCGCCTGCCCGTGCTGGAGGCGCCCGTCGAGGTCGACGAGAACGGCGTGCCTGCACCACACGGTCGCGCTGCGAAGGCCCGCGCCTGGGCCCGACGCTTCTACTACGACGGCACGGTCGACAAGCCGACCGTCGAGGACGTGGAGCACGCGATCGAGCACCTGTCCGAGCACGAGGGCCACCCGGTGGCCCTGGGCGACGACTTCCAGGGCGTGTCGGAGACGGGTATCCCCCGCGTCCACTGACGCAGATCAGATACAGCGTCCACTGACGCAAATCAGATACAGCGTCCACTGACGCAGACGACGAAGCCCCCGCCGAACCTCGGCGGGGGCTTCGTCGTCGGTGGCTCAGGCGGGTGCTGACGAGGCGCTGGGGGTGGCGCTCGGGCTGGAGGGCGTCGCCGACGGCTCGGGAGCGCGGTACAGGGCCGATCCCTTGATCCACGTGGACCAGGACTCGTTCCAGTCGGTCCAGCCGTTGTTGTCCTCGAGACCGCGCGGGCTGTTGATGAACTTCACGACGTCACCGCGGCGCGAGTGCTGGTACAACCAGCCCGCGTTGGCGGTGCTCATGCCGGTGCAGCCGTGGCTGACGTTGGCGTGGCCCTGCGAGCCGACTGACCACGGCGCGGCGTGCAGGAACTCACCGGAGTTGGTCAGGCGCATGGCCCACTTGACGCCCTCGATGTTGTAGTAGTCAGGAGCGTCGGCGTCGACGCCGGTGGACGCGGCGTCCATGTCGACCGACGCGAACTTCTCCATGATGACCTTGGTGCCCTTGCGGGTCCTGTGGGTGCTGTCGCCGGTGGTCACCGGGATGGTGCGCAGGGTCTTGCCGTCGACGGTGTACTTGAGGGTGTGGTTGGCGATGTCGACCACGCTGACGGCACTGCGGCCCACGGTGAACGTGATGTCCTGGTCCTGCTGGCCGTAGATGCCGTCGCCGGCCGGCAGTCCGTTCAGCTTGAGCGAGACGTCGACCGTGGTGTTGGCCGGCCAGTACTCCTTGGGTCGGTAGTGGACCAGCGTGTCGCTGAGCCAGGACCACGACCCCTCGACGTTCGCGGACGACGTGACGTGCATGTTGCGCTCGAACAGGGCGCGGTTCTTGACCGGGATGTCGAACTTGACGATCACCGGCATGCCGACGCCAACCGTCTCGCCCGCCAGCGGTGCGACCGACGGGTAGGTCTGCTCCTTGAGCGTCAGGTTCTGCGTCGTGAACGACGAGGTGTACGTGCTCTGCGCACCGTCGTCACCGGTGCCGGTGACCTTGATGTCGTACGTGGTCCCGGGCTCGAGGCGCTGTGATGCCACCCACCTGTTGCCGGTGACCCGACCGTCGATGACCTCCTTGCCGTCGGCGGACTCCACGCTCGCGGTGTCGACACGGCCGTGATCGGCGTCGACGGTGACGATGGTGTCGACCCCGACATCCTTGGCCTGGTCCTTGACGTTGGCGGCCAGCGTGATCGGATCCTTCGGAGCCTCAACAGGCGCGGGGTCGCTGGTGAGCCCGGTGGCCGTGCAGCCGGCCGTCACACCGGCCGCGAGCACCAGTGCGCCGAGGGCGCGCGGGGAACGAGACATGGCGAAGTGGAACACCCCGTCAGTCTAGGTCGGACGACCTCACGATTCGAATCGAGACACGGGCCGGTTCGTCAGTGCGCGTGGATGCCGCGGTAGTACTCGAAGATCCATCCGACGACCATGGCGGCGAGGATGCCGGCACCGATGATGAACAGCCACCAGCCGATCACGACACCGAGGACCACGATGGCCAGGGCGCCGGCGCAGAACAGCGGCCACCAGCTGTAGGGCGGGAAGAATCCGAGCTCGCCGGCACCGTCGGCGATCTCGCCGTCGCTGCGGTCCTCGGGACGGGACGGGATCTGCTTGGCCACCACCCCGAGGTAGAACCCGAGCAGGAGGCACAACAGGAACGTCATGACCAGGGCGGTCGACCCGGTCCAGTCACCGGTGAGCAGCCAGTAGATCGGAGCGATCAGGGCAAAGAAGATGCCCACGCCGACGATGGTCCAGGTTTCAGCCTTCATCGATCAGTCGTCCTTGTTCGTGGTGGTGGAGCCTCCGGTGGCCTCGCGGCGACCGTCCACGTCGGGAGCATCGGCGAGAACCCCGCCCTCGCCCGGGTTGTGCGCGAGCTCGAGCTCGGCGATCTCCGGGTGGTGCAGGTCGAACGCGGGGCTTTCGGAACGGATGCGCGGCAGCGACAGGAAGTTGTGCCGCGGCGGCGGGGACGAGGTGGCCCACTCCAACGAGCGGCCCCAGCCCCACGGGTCGTCGAGCCCGACCAACGGACTCTTGCGCGACTTCCACACGTTGTAGAAGAACGGCAGCGTCGAGGCGCCGAGCAGGAAGGCACCGATCGAGCTGATCTCGTTGAGCGTCGTGAAGCCGTCCTGCGGTCCGTAGTCGGCGTAGCGACGGGGCATGCCCTCGACACCCAGCCAGTGCTGCACCAGGAAGGTCAGGTGGAAGCCGATGAACAGCAGCCAGAAGTGGATCTTGCCCAGCTTCTCGTCGAGCATGCGGCCGGTGAGCTTGGGCCACCAGAAGTAGAAGCCGGCGAACATCGCGAACACCACGGTGCCGAAGACCACGTAGTGGAAGTGCGCCACGACGAAGTACGAGTCGGACAGCTGGAAGTCCAGGGCCGGTGAGGCCAGGATGACGCCGGTGAGGCCACCGAACAAGAAGGTCACCAAGAAACCCAGGGAGAAGATCATCGGGGTGTCGAAGGACAGACTTCCGCCCCACAGCGTGCCGATCCAGTTGAAGAACTTCACGCCGGTGGGCACCGCGATCAGGAACGTCATGAAGCTGAAGAACGCGAGGTCGACGGCGCCGGTGACGAACATGTGGTGCGCCCACACCGCGACCGAGAGCGCCGCGATCATCAAGGTGGCCGCCACCAGGCCGACGTAGCCGAAGATGGGCTTGCGGCTGAAGACCGGCAGGATCTCGGTGACGATGCCGAAGAACGGCAGCGCGATGATGTAGACCTCGGGATGTCCGAAGAACCAGAACAGGTGCTGCCACAGGATCGGGCCACCGTTGGCGGCGTCGAACACGTGCGCTCCGAGGCGGCGATCAGCCTCCAGCGCCAGCAGCGCGGCGCCGAAGATCGGGAACGCGATCAGCACCAGCATGCTGGTGACCAGCGTGTTCCACACGAAGATCGGCATGCGGAACATCGTCATGCCGGGCGCGCGCATGGTGAAGATCGTGGTGATGAAGTTGACCGCACCGAGGATGGTGCCGAGACCGGACATCCACAGACCCATGACCCACAGGTCTCCACCGATGCCCGGTGAGTTGACGGAGTCGCTGAGCGGCGCATAGGCGAACCAGCCGAAGCTGGCGGCTCCGCCGGGGGCGAGGAACCCCGAGACCACGATCAGCGCACCGAACAGGTACAGCCAGTAGCTGAACATGTTCAGACGTGGGAACGCGACGTCGGGGGCTCCGATCTGCAGCGGCATGATCGCGTTGCCGAACCCGAAGAACAGCGGCGTCGCAAAGAGCAGCAGCATGATCGTGCCGTGCATCGTGAACAGCTGGTTGTACGTCTCGTCGTCGACGAACTGGGTGCCCGGGGCGGCCAGCTCGGCGCGGATGATCAGCGCCAGGATGCCGCCGAAGATGAAGAACCCGAACGACGTGATCAGGTACAGGTTGCCGATCACCTTGTGATCGGTCGTGGTGATGACTCGGACGACCTGCTGTCCGAGGGTGCGCTCGCGCACGTCCTGGCGCTCGCGGGGCACCTCGAACGCGGCGGTGGTTTCGGCGACCATCAGCCCTTCTCCTCCTCGGCTTCAGCGAGCCCGGCGATCTGCTTGGCCTGCGAAGCGCCCTTGGGGGCTCCGACCTTGCCGCGGGTCTTGAGCTCGTTCAGGTGCTGGTCGTACTCGGCGCGGCTCACGACGTGCACCTTGAACAACATGCGCGAGTGGTACAGGCCGCACAGCTCGGCGCAGCGCCCGGTGAACTCGCCCTCACGCGTCGGGGTGAGGTCGAAGCTGTTCTCCTGCGGTCCGTTGCCGGGGACGACGTCCATCTTGAAGTAGAACTCAGGGATCCAGAACGAGTGGATGACGTCGGGCGACATCAGGTTGAAGCGGACCGACTCGTTGACCGGCAGGTACAGGTCGGCGAAGTCGGCCGGCGTGCCCTGGTCGTAGACGTCGGTTCCGTCGACGGCGGGCTCGTCGAGATAGTTGAAGGCCCACTGCCACTTGCTGCCGACGACCTCGATGGTGTGGTCGGGGTTGTCGACCTTCTCGAGGATCGAGTTCTGCGCCGTGACGGTGTGGAAGAAGAAGACGGCCACGATGACGACCGGCGCGAAGGTGTAGAGCGCCTCGATCGGCAGGTTGTAGCGCACCTGCGACGGCACCTCGTCGGCGCTGCGGCGGCGGTAGCGGATCATCGCGTAGACCATGAGCCCGAAGACCAGCAGGAAGATGACCAGGACCGCGATCCAGGCACCGAGCCACAGGTTCCAGACGTAGTCGGTGCGGTCGGTCGATCCCACCGGGAGGGCGAGGCGTTCGAGGTCGGTCTTGCCCGACGGGGAACATCCGCTGAGAACCGCCAGGGCAAGGGCGATGAGCGCCAGTTTCAACCGTCCCACGGAACGCCTTTCTCGACGTGCTGAGTCACCAGATTGCACACTGCAGCGTAACCCAGCGCCTGCTCGTCTTGCAGCCGAGGTCTGCGTGTGTGGCGTTTGTCCTGTCACGCCAGCGTGAGTGCTGCGTCGACCTCGTCGCGAGCGGTCGCACCGTAGGCGCCACCGAGGCGTTCCAGGAACGACTCGCGGACGAGCGTGTACTCCTGCGTGCCGGTGGTCTCGACCACGCTGGCCGCGATCGTGCACCCGATCTGGGCGGACCGCTCGATGCTGAGCTCGGCGGCGACACCGGCCAGGAATCCGGCGCGGAAGCTGTCGCCGACACCGGTGGGGTCGACGGCCTCGATGTCCGCGATGGCGGCGACCTCGACCGACTCGCCGTCAGCGGGGTGGACCGTGACGCCGTCCTTGCCACGGGTGATGATCTGCGTCGCCACCTTCGAGCGGACCTCGTCGGAGGACCATCCGGTCTTCTTCTCGATGAGCGCGGCCTCGTAGTCGTTGGTGAACAGGTAGGTGGCGCCCTCGACCAGGTCGCGGATGAGGTCTCCCCCGGCCCACGCGAGCTGCTGCGACGGGTCTGCGGCGAACGGGATGCCGGCCTCGCGGGCGGTGCGGGTGTGCCGTGCCATGGCGTCCGGGTCGTCCGGGCCGATCAGCAGCAGGTCGATGGGCCGCTCGGCATGCAGCGCGGCCACGTCGATCTCGCGCGCCTCGGCCATCGCACCCGGGTAGAAGGTGACGATCTGCGCGTGGGCGTCGTCGGTGGTGATGGTGCACAGCGCCGTGTGGAGCGTGGACGACACGTGCACGTGGCTGCAGTCGACCCCCGCCGCCTCCAGCCAGGCCTGGTAGCCCTGCTCGGCGAAGTCGCGCCCCACCGACGCCACGAGCAGCGGCGACAGGCCGAGGCTGCCGAGCGCGAAGGTGATGTTCGCGGCACAGCCACCGCGCCGGATGTCGAGGTCGTCGACCAGGAAGGACACCGACAGCTTCGCCAGCTGATCAGGCACCAGGGAGTCCGAGAAGCTTCCCGGAGAAGGTCTGCAGATGGTCAGCGGCCACGGAGCCGGCGATAGCAAGATGCACCTGCACACCATAGACAAACGGCCCCCTGCTCGCGCGGGGGGCCGTTCATGGTGCGAGGTCTAGTGGAAGGAGTCGCCGCAGGCGCACGAGCCGGTGGCCATCGGGTTGTCGATGGTGAAGCCCTGCTTCTCGATGGTGTCGACGAAGTCGATCGATGCACCTCCGAGGTACGGAAGGCTCATGCGGTCGACGACGACGTTCACGCCGCCGAACTCGAAGATCTGGTCGCCGTCGAGCGAGCGCTCGTCGAAGAACAGCTGGTAGCGCAGGCCCGAGCATCCGCCCGGCTGCACGGCGATGCGCAGCGAGAGGTCGTCACGGCCCTCCTGCTCGAGCAGGCTCTTGACCTTGGCGGCCGCGCCGTCACTCAGGGCGACGCCGGTGGCAGAGCTCTCGGTGGTGGTCTCTTCGGTCGAGGCGGTCATACGATCTCCCAATCCCCAGGCGGTGAAGCGTGGCGCAGTGGATGCGTGGTGAAGTCAACAGTGGTGTCAACCGAGGCGCCGGCTGATCCATTCCCATCGTACGCGGGTTCGTCAACGAAAGGTCGCGGGCGTGCCGCTCACCGTGACCACGTGCGTGCCACCCGTTCGGCAAGCGCCACCAGCGATGCGTGCGGTTGCGCCAGGGACTGCTCGAGACCGACGAGGTCTGCGGCCGCGTAGGCGCTCTCGACGCCCATGGCGCGCATCTCGCGCGACCCGACGTCGACCTGGCCGGCCAGCACGATGCACGGCCGGGCGCCACGTCCGGCGGCGGCCGCGACACCGAACACGACCTTGCCGGCCCGCGAGGAGAAGTCGTAGCGCCCCTCCCCCGTGACCACCAGGTCGTGCTGCCCGGCCCGCTCGGACAGCTGCGCCGCGTCGGCCACGAGGTCGATGCCCGAGGTGGTCCGGCCACCCAGGAGCATCAGTGCGAATCCCAGCCCACCGGCCGCCCCCGCGCCAGCGGCGTCCGCCACGCGCCGCTCGGCCGGGGTGGGCCCGCAGGCGGCGACCACGAAGGCGTCGAGCGTGCCGTCGACGGTGATGATCTGCTCGTCGGTCAGTCCCTTCTGGGGACCGAACGTCTTGGTGGCGCCGAACATGCCGAGCAGCGGAGAGTCGACGTCGGACGCGATGACCAGATCGGTGCCGGCGAGCCGTTCCCGCGCGGGTCCGAGGTCCACCGCACCGACCTCGGACAGGCCCGCCGGACCGCGATCGAGCGGCACGTCGGCCGTGGCGCCGAGCGCGCCGAGCAGACCCGCACCGCCATCGTTGGTCGCGCTCCCACCGAGGCCGACCACGATCCTGCCGACGCCTGCGTCCACCGCGGCCACCACGGCCTCCCCCACTCCCGCGGTGCTGGCCGACAGGGGGTCGCGGCGATCGGACAGGTGCAGGCCGCACGCCTGCGCGCTCTCGATGTAGGCGGTGCCGTCGTGCAGCAGCCAGGTCAGCGGCGTCGGGTCGCCGTGGGGGCCGGCGACGGCCTGCACCTGCAGCTGTCCGCCGAGGACCTCGTGCAGCACGTCGACGAACCCGGGCCCGCCGTCGGCCATCGGCGCCGTGGTCAGCTCGTCGTCGGGCGCGTGCCGGAGCCACCCGGTCACGATCGCCCGGGCGGCCTCCGGTGCCGACATCGTCCCGCCGAACGAGTCCGGCGCCACGAGAACCTTCACGCGAGGCGCCGGCTCACGACGACAGCGAGAGCTCGGCCGCGGCGATGATCACGCACGTGGCGAGCACGTCGATCGCGGTCGAGAGCTCGGCCGGCGAGGGGTACGACGGCGCGATGCGGATGTTGCGGTTGCGCGGGTCGTTGCCGTACGGGAACGCAGCCCCGGCCGGGGTCATGGCGACACCTGCCTCACGTGCCAGCTCGATGACCCGCGAGGCGGTGCCGTCCACGACGTCGAGACTGACGAAGTAGCCACCACCGGGTTCGGTCCACTCCGCGACGCCGTAGGGCGCGAGGCGGTCACGCAGGATGTTCACGACCTCGGCGAACTTGGGCGCCAGGATCTCGCGGTGCCGGTCCATCAGTGCGAGCACGCCGTCGGTGTCGCCGAGGAACCTGGCGTGCCGCAGCTGGTTGACCTTGTCCGGCCCGATGGTCCGCTTGCCGAGGTGCGAGAGGTACCACCGCACGTTCTCGGGCGACGACGCGAGGAAGCCCACGCCAGCCCCGGCGAAGGTGATCTTCGACGTCGACGCGAAGGTGATGGCCCGGTTCGGGTGCCCCGAGGCGGCGCACAGACCGAGGATGTCGGCGGTCTTGGTCTGCTCCTCGCCGAGGTGGTGCACCGCGTAGGCGTTGTCCCACAGGATCCTGAAGTCCGGCGCGGCCGTCTCGAGCGCGGCCAGCTCGGCCGCGACGGCCTCGCTGACGACGGCTCCGCTGGGGTTTCCGTAGGTGGGAACCAACCACATGCCCTTGACCGCGGGGTCCTTGACCAGCTCGCGGACGGCGTCGACGTCAGGACCGTCGGCCCGCAGGTCGACCGGGATCATCTCGATCCCGTAGGCCTCGCTCAGCGCGAAGTGCCGGTCGTAGCCGGGCACGGGGCAGATGAACCTGATCTTCTCCTCCGCGACCCACGGGCGGGGCGAGTCGACGGTGCCGTGCAGCATCGCGAACACGATGTTGTCGTGCATCATCGACAAGCTGGCGTTGTCGCCGGCCACGATCTGGTCCACCGGAGCCTGCAGGATGGGCGCGAAGATCTCACGCAGCTCGGGCAGGCCCTGGAGACCGCCGTAGTTGCGGGTGTCGGTGCCGTCGCCGGATCGGAAGTCCGGTCCCGGCAGGTCCAGGAGGGGCAGCGACAGGTCGAGCTGTTCAGGCGACGGCTTGCCGCGCGTGAGATCGAGCTTCAGCCCCTCGCCCTGCAGATCGCGATAGCGCGTCATCTGCTCGTCGAGGAGGGTCTGGATCTGGTCGCGGGACAGGTTCTCGAAGGTCACACCGTCACGGTATCGCCCCACCCGGCGCGATCAGGGCCCGGCGCGATCACAGACCCGGGGCACCCCAGATGGCGAGCCACTGGCCGAGGTCGGCCTCGACGGTCACGTCCTCGTCGACCACTCCGCGCACCTGCAGCTCCAGGGCGTTGTCGCGCTTCTGGCCGGACACCGGGACGAAGGGATAGAAGGTGCCGCGCTTGAACAGGTAGACCAGCGCCATGGGGTGTCCGTCAGGGGTGGAGAACCCGACGGTGGAGCACAGCAGACCCTGACCGAATCCGGCGTCGACCAGCGAGGTGTTGGCGGCGTGCAGGTCGGTGACCAGACCCGAGACGTCGCCGTCGTCGCGTCGCACGCTGAGCCAGCGGAAGCCGTAGGAGTCGTCGGACGTGTCCACGACCGACCCGTCGGTTCCGACGATCTGCTTGATCTGTGCCTCCGTGGTGGCGAAGGCGCCGCCCTCGGCGGAGCGGTAGCAGACCGCACCCTGACCGCTGGGCGCGAACCCTTGCGCCTGCAACGACAGGGCGGCCTGCGGGACGGCGAACAGCGCGTCGAGGTCCGCCGGAGGTGGCGTGCTGCGCCCGAGCAGCGAGTCCAACCAGCCCATGTCGACCCTGGCCTAGATCTGCTCGGACAGCTCGGCGCTGACCTTCGCGAGCTGATCGAGGCGCTGCTGCAACGGCGGGTGGGTGGAGAACAGCGCCGAGATCGACTCGCGATTGATCGCGGGGGCGAAGAAGAACGCGCTGATGGCCTGGCCCTCGCGCAGGTCCCGGTTGGGGATCCGCGCCATGTCGCCGGAGATCTTGACCAGGGCCGACGAGAAGCTTCGACGGCCGGCCGGTCAGATACGCCCCGCTGCGGTCGGCGCTGAGCTCGCGGTAGCGCGACAGCGACCGGGTGAGCACGAACGACACGAAGTAGACGACCATGCTCACCACGAACACCGCCAGGAAGGCCACCCCGCCGTTGCGGTTGTTGCGGCCGCCGCCGACGTACATGCCCCAGCGCGTGATGAAGCCGGCGAGCAGTCCGAGCGAGGACGCCACGGTCATCACCGTGACGTCGCGGTTGGCCACGTGCGACAGCTCGTGGGACAGCACGCCCTCGAGCTCGTCGGCGTCGAGACGCTGCATGATGCCTGTGGTGACGCACACCGACGAGTGCTTCGGGGAGCGGCCCGTGGCGAAGGCGTTGGGCATGTCGGTGACCGAGACCGCGACGCGCGGCTTGGGCATGTCGGCCAAGGCGCACAGCCGATCGATCATGGCGTGCAGCTCCGGCGCCTGCTCCGGGGTGACCGTCTGCGCGCCCATCGAGCGCAGGGCGAGGGTGTCGGAGAAGTACCACTGACCCCAGGACATGGCTAGCACGATGACCAGGCCGAGGAACCCGAGCCCGACACCCTGGATGAGGAAGGCGCCGAACGCGACGTACAGGAGCCCCAGTCCGAGGCTGACGCCGCCCATGCGGAGCGTCAGTCCGCGGTCACTTCTGAATCTGGTCCGGGCCATGGGGCACCTCTCCTGCCGAGGTCGAGGTCGCGTCGTCCGCGGCCTGGGCGAGCTGGGCGTCGAAGCGACGCAGCTCGGCGGCGCGCGGGTCCTCACCCGCCGAGCCGAGGACTCCTTCGGCGACCAGCTCGTCGACGGCGTCGGCGGTCGCCTCGATGCGTCGCGTCTCGCGTTCGGCCGATGCCATGGCCTGACCGACCTCGCTCGTGGTGGCGGCGATCCCCGTGGTCGCGCTGTTGATCTCGGCACGAGCCGTGGCCGCGGCCTGGCGGGCGGTGAGCGTGTCCTTGCGGAGGCGGAACTGCTCGACGCCCTGCTCGACCTTGCTGGCCGAGAGCGTGAGCTTGTCCTCCTCGGCCTTGAGCGTCGCGTGGCGGGCGACGAGGTCGGCCTCCGCCTTCTCGAGCGTCACCTTGCGCGTGAGCGCCGTGCGCGCGCCGTTGTCGTCGCCGCGAGCGACGGCCTGGCGCGCCTGGTCGTCCAGCTGCGCCGCCTGCTGGCGAACGGTGGCCAGCTGGATCTCGACCCGCTTGCGGCTGGTGGCGACGTCCGCGACACCGCGCCGCACCTGCTGCAGGAGCCGGGTCTGCTCGCGGTAGGTGTCGTCGAGCCGCGCGCTCAGCTGGTCCATGCTCTCGTCGCGGGTGAACAGCGAGCGCACCAGACGCACGATCCGCTGCCAGATGCTCATGCATCCATCGTACGGGTGGCCGAACCACCGGTCGTTCCGACCGCTTGTAGGCTGACCACGTGGCGGACGAGAAGGCAGACGATCAGGGCAAGGGGCGCGCAACCCCCAGCCGACGCGAGGCCGAGCAGGCACGCAAGAAGCAGATGAAGACGCCGATGACCCGCAAGGAGCAGGCCAAGCGCGACCGCGCTGCCCGCGACGAGCTGCGTCGCAAGCAGCAGCAGGCCCTGCGCACCGGAGACGACAAGTACCTGCCCGCCCGCGAACGCGGACCGGTCCGCCGGTTCCTGCGCGACTACGTCGACCGTCGCTGGAACATCGCCGAGTTCCTGCTGCCGATCCTCGTGGTCATCCTCGTGCTCTCGTACATCGGGCAGCCGTGGTCGCTGGGCCTGGTGACGTTCCTGTGGACCTTCACCATCGTCGGAGTCGTCCTCGACACCTTCTTGCTGCTGCGCGGCGTCAAGCGAGAGATCGCGGCGCGTGGCTTCGATGACGACGAGGTCGGCGGATCACGCTTCTACGCGGTGCTGCGCAGCACGCAGCTGCGGCGGTTCCGACTGCCCAAGCCCCAGGTCAAGCGCGGCGAGCAGCTCACCGGCACCTACCGCTGAGCTCAGGCGTCCGGGTGCAGCGACATCGGCCCGTAGACCTCGGCGTCGCCGTCGAACAGGCGCACCTGGTCGACGCCCTGATCGAGCAGCTCTCCGAACGCCTCGCCGACCCACGACTCGGCGTCGCCGCGGCTCTCGAAGGTCTCGGACCGACCGCTGACGGAACCGTCAGCCTTCTCGAACGTCCAGGTCCAGGTCATCGCAGGCCTCAGGCTTCCTTGGTGGAGGGTTGGACGAAGGGGGGCTTGGTGACCGTGAAGGCCTCGGAACGGCCACGGACGTCGACCGTCACGGTGTCGCCGTCGGCGACGCCGGGTTCGAGCAGCGCGAGCGCGATGCCCTTCCGCAGGGTCGGCGAGAAGGTCCCGGAGGTGATCTCCCCGAGCACACCGGTGTCGTCCGAGACGCTCATGCCCGGTCGTGGGATCCCGCGCCCCTGGGCCACGAGGCCGCGCAGGGTGCGCACGGTCTTCTCGGCCTTCTGGCGCTCCAGCTCGGCCTTGCCCCAGAACTGCGGCTTCGACCAGCCCACGGCCCAGCCGGCGCGGGCCATGACCGGGCTGATCTCGCTGGACAGCTCGTGGCCGTGCAACGGGTATCCCATCTCGGTGCGCAGGGTGTCGCGGGCTCCGAGCCCGCAGGCCCGCAGGCCGAAGGGTTCGCCGGCCGCCATGACCGCGTCCCACACCTCGACGGCGTCGGAGGCCTGGACCACCAGCTCGTAGCCGCGCTCACCGGTGTAGCCGGTGCGGCAGACCGTGACCTCGCGGCCGGCGATGCGGCCGTCGGCGAACGACATGTAGGTGTGGTCGACCGGCAGGTCGAGGGCCTGCAGCACCTCGTCGCTGAGGGTGCCCTGGATGGCGAGCACGGCGAAGTCGCGGTGCTGGTCCACGACCTCGATGCCCTCCGGCGCCGCGTCCTGCAGTCGGGCGACGACCGCCGCGGTGTTCGCGGCGTTGGGGATCAAGAAGACCTCGAAGTCGCTGCGCAGGTACTGGATCAGGTCGTCGACCGTGCCACCGTTCTCGTCGCAGCACAGCGTGTACTGGGCCTGGCCCGCGGCGATCCGCCCCAGGTCGTTGGTGAAGCAGGAGTTGACGAACTCGGCCGCTCCCGAGCCACGCACCAGTGCCTTGCCGAGGTGACTGACGTCGAAGATGCCGACGCCGTCGCGCACGGCGGCGTGCTCGGCCAGCACTCCCCCGCCGGCGTACTCCAGCGGCATCTCCCAGCCCCCGAACTCGGCGAGCTTCGCGCCGAGAGCGACGTGGCGGTCGTGCAGCGGCGAGTGCAGCAGATCCATGCGCCCAACGTACCGCCCGCGACGTCGCGACCGGCGGCTGATGCGACATGGTCCGAGATGACTACAGTGACGAGCATGCCCACCGTCAGCCTCAGCACCGCCAAGCCCGCGACCGCAGCAGCCGATGCGCTGGTCATCGGCATCCGCCACGACGACGACAAGGGCGATCTCGCCCCCACCCTGGACCTGCTGGGATTCACCGGTGAGAAGAGCCAGGTCGTCGTGTTCCCCTCGGCCGGCCAGGTCAAGGCCAAGGTCGTGGCGGCCATCGGCCTGCCCGCCGAGCCGACTGCCGAGGACCTGCGTCGCGCGGCCGCCAAGGCGCTGCGCGCCCTGAAGAACGTCAGCTCGGTCGCGATCGACCTCCACCCGGCCAGCATCGAGGAGGTCGGCGCCATCGCGGAGGGCGTGCACCTGGGCAGCTACGCCTTCACCGCCTTCAAGTCGACGCCGAAAGGCGCCAAGAAGAAGGCCGACCCCAAGAAGGTCGACATCTCCGAGGTCACCGTCCTGTCCGCGTTCGCGCGTCAGACCGCAGCCACCGCAGCGGTGGAGCGTGCCCTCACCGTGTCGTCGGCGGTCAACGCGGCACGCGACTGGGTGAACACGCCTCCGGGAGACCTGCGCCCGGGAGACTTCGCCGACGCCATCACCCAGCACGCGGGGACCGACGTGAAGGTGCAGGTCTGGGACGAGAAGCGCCTCGAGAAGGAGAGCTGCGGCGGCATCCTCGGAGTGGGGCGCGGCTCCGACAGCCCGCCACGCCTCGTGCGCCTCAGCTACTCACCCTCGGGCGCGACGAAGCACCTGGCCCTGGTGGGCAAGGGCATCACCTTCGACTCGGGCGGACTCTCGATCAAGCCCGGCGCCTCCATGCAGACCATGAAGCTGGACATGGCCGGCGCCGCCGCCGTCGTGGCCGCCACGGTGGCCATCGCGCAGCTCGGCCTGCCGATCAAGGTCACGGCGTTCGCCTGCCTGGCCGAGAACATGCCCAGCGGCAGCGCGACCCGGCCCGGCGACGTCCTGCACATGCGCGGCGGCACCACCGTCGAGGTGCACAACACCGACGCCGAGGGCCGGCTCGTGCTGGCCGACGGACTGACGTTGGCCACCGAGGCCAAGCCCGACCACGTCATCGACGTCGCCACGCTGACCGGCGCCTGCGTCGTCGCGCTCGGCAACCACACCACCGGAGTCCTGAGCAACGACGACGAGTTCGGCGAGGCCGTCATCGACGCCGCCAACACCACCGGTGAGTCGATGTGGCCCCTGCCGATCACCGAGGAGATGCAGGACCTCGTGCGGTCCTCCTCGATCGCGGACCTGCGTCAGCACAACCCCAAGCCCGCAGGCGGCACCCTGTTCGCCGCCGCGTTCCTCCGTGAGTTCGTGGGCGACGTGTCGTGGGCCCACCTGGACATCGCCGGCCCGTCGTTCAACGAGGGCTCCGCCCAGGGCCACACACCCGCGGGCGGCACGGGCGTCAGCGTCCGCACGCTGGTACAGGTGGCGTCGGACCTCGCCGCAGCGCAGTGACGCTCGAGCCCGACCCGATCGCTTCCAGCACGCGGAAGGCGCTCGACCACCGGCTGGCCACGGAGCAGTCCCGTCAGCGGCTGCCGTCGATCGTGGCCGGCCTGGTGCGCGACGGCGAGCTGGTCTGGAGCGGGGCGGCCGGCACGCTGGACGCGCGACCGGACGGGGAGGTGCCGTCGGCCGGCACCCAGTTCCGCCTCGGCTCGATCTCCAAGACGTTCGTGGCCGTCGAGGTGCTGCGCATGCGCGACGCGGGCCTGCTCGACCTCGGCGACCGGATCGACGCACACCTGCCCGAGGTGCCGTTCGGCCACGTCACGATCGCGCAGCTGCTGACGCACACCTCGGGCCTGCAGGCCGAGACCAACGGATCGTGGTGGGAGCGATCCGAGGGCATCTCGTGGGACGAGCTGATGGCGTCCGGCGTGGGCCTGCGCTTCACCCCCGGCACCACGCACCACTACTCCAACGTCGGCTACGGGGTGCTCGGCGAGCTCATCGGTCGGCTGCGCGGCGTCCCGTGGACGGAGGCGGTGCGCACCGGCATCCTCGAGCCGCTCGGCATGACCCGCACCACCCCTGATCCGGAGCAGCCGGCTGCCCCGGGCCTCGCGGTGCACCCGTGGGCCGACCTGGTGCACGCCGAGCCCACGCCGGACGCGGTGTCGATGTCGCCCGCCGGCCAGCTCTGGTCGACGATCACCGACATGACCGCGTGGTGCGGATTCGTCGCCGGTCGCACCCGCGGGGTCCTGGACCCGTCGTCGCTGGCCGAGATGCTGCGGCCGGTGGCCGTGGTCGACACTCCCCGGGCGCCGTGGAGCGTGGCCCACGGACTCGGCTGGCAGGTGTGGAACACCGACGGCCGACGCCACGGCGGCCACGGCGGCTCGATGCCGGGCTTCCTCGCCCACCTGCGCGTCGACCTGGAGTCCGGCGACGGCATGGTGGTCATGACCAACGCCACCAGCGGCCTCGGCACCGCCGGTGTCGACCTGCTCGACCTGCTGCGCGAGCACGAACCCGTCGCACCCAATGCATGGACCGCCGACGCGGGCCAGACCGATCGGCTCGACCTGGCCGGACCGTGGTTCTGGGGCACCGCCGCCTTCACTGCCACATCGTCGTCCGACGGTGGTCTGGTGCTCGGCGAGCCCGGGCAAGGACGCGGCGCCCGGTTCGTCCCGGCGCAGGACGGCGACCTCGTCGGCCTCGACGGCTACTACCGCGGCGAGCCGATGTCGATCGAGCGCGACGAGAGTGGCCGACCCGTGCGCCTCGTCGTGGCGTCCTTCGTCTTCACCCGCACGCCGTACGACCCCGCCGTCGACGCACCCGGCGGCCTCGACGCCCGCAGCTGGCACTGAGCAGCCGGGAGCCCGGGGGTCAGTCGGGGAGATCGAGGGCGCGGGCGGAGTCCTCGACCTTGTCCCACTTGGTGCGGTCGCCGCCGTTGCGGTCGGGGTGCGCCTTGACCCTGGCCTGCTTGTAGACCTTCATCAGCTGGTCGAACGACGGATCGGTGGGCAGCGGGTCGGCCCCGGCCATCGACTCCAGCGTCATGATCGCCGCCATCTCGCGGGGCGAGCGGCCCGGCATCGACGACGACGGCTTGGCCGCTGTGGGCCGCGTGGCCCCCGGCCCCGCCGAGGTGCCCTTGGCCTGACGCAGGTCCCACTCCCGCTTGCGCTGGGGCAGACCGACGACCGCCGCGTCGTAGACGGGGACGTTGAGCTTCTTGCGGGCGAAGTCGCGGGCGGCCTCCGCCGACGGGACACGCCGGCGGATCGACTCGCCCGAACCGGCCACCAGCAGCAGGGTCGTCTGGGTGACCGACGTCTTGGGCTCGAGGAACGCCTCGACCCCGGAACGGGTGTCGGCCCACTCCTTGAGCGCAGCGAGGTCGGCACGGCTGGAGGCACGGTCGGACACGACGGCACCGCCGTCAGTGCGTGCCCTGCGCCGGAACAATCCCATGACCCCAGTCTGCCCGATGTCAGGTCACCCCCGGCGGAGCGCACGCCCAGCCACCCGGTGGCACCCGTTGTCACACAAGTGACAAGATGGACTCATCACACGTCCTTATGGGAGGAACATCGTGGCGGACGGCGCCGGCAACACCTTCGACATCGTGATTCTCGGCGGCGGCAGCGGTGGTTATGCCTGCGCGCTCCGGGCGGTCCAGCTGGGCAAGTCCGTGGCCCTGATCGAGAAGGGCAAGCTGGGCGGCACGTGTCTGCACACCGGCTGCATCCCCACCAAGGCGCTGCTGCACTCCGCCGAGGTCGCCGACGCGACCCGCGAGAGCCACGGCTTCGGCGTCAAGGCGTCCTTCGAGGGCATCGACATGCCGGCGGTCAACTCCTACAAGGACGGCATCATCGACCGCCTCTACAAGGGCCTGCAGGGGCTGATCAAGTCCGGCGGCATCACCGTCGTCGAGGGCGAGGGCAGGCTCGTCGAGACCGGCGCCAACGGCGGCGGCACCGTCGAGGTCGACGGTGAGCGCTACACGGGCACCAACGTCGTGCTCGCCACCGGCTCGGTCTCGCGCACGCTCGGCGTCGAGATCGGCGGCCGCGTGGTCACCAGTACCGAGGCGCTCACCATGACCGAGGTGCCCGAGAAGGTCGTCATCATCGGCGGCTCGGTCATCGGCGTGGAGTTCGCCAGCGTCTGGAAGTCCTTCGGCGCCGACGTCACGATCATCGAGGGGCTGCCGTCGCTGGTGCCGCTGGAGGATCCCTCGCTGTCCAAGCAGCTGGAGCGGGCCTTCCGCAAGCGCAAGATCAACTTCAAGACCGGCGTGAAGTTCGAGTCGGTCAAGCAGACCGACGACGGCGTCACCGTCACCCTCGAGAACGGCGACACCATCGAGACCGACCTGGTCCTCGTGGCCGTGGGCCGCGGCCCCAACTCGGCCGGCATGGGCTACGAGGAGGCCGGTGTCACGGTCGATCGTGGCTGGGTGCCCACCGACGAGCGCCTGCACACCAACGTCGACGGCATCTTCGCGGTGGGCGACCTCGTGCCCGGTCTGCAGCTGGCGCACCGCGGATTCGCCCACGGCATCTTCGTGGCCGAGGAGATCGCTGGGTTGAAGCCGCAGCCCGTCATCGACTCGGGCATCCCCCGCGTCACCTACTGCGACCCCGAGATCGCCTCGGTGGGCATCACCGAGCCGCAGGCCAAGGAGAAGTTCGGCGACGACGGGATCGAGACCGTCGAGTACAACCTCGGTGGCAACGGCAAGAGCCAGATCCTCGGCACGGCCGGCAGCATCAAGCTGGTCCGCCAGAAGGACGGCCCGATCGTCGGCGTCCACATGATCGGCGCCCGCTACGGCGAGCAGGTCGGCGAGGCGTCCCTGATCGTGAACTGGGAGGCGTACCCCGACGACGTCGCGCAGTTCCTGCACGCGCACCCCACCCAGAACGAAGCCCTCGGCGAGGCGGCACTTGCTCTCGCCGGCAAGCCCTTGCACTCGCACGCCTGACACTCGCCGACCAGAGGATCTCACCACATGTCTACTGAAGTCACCCTTCCCGAACTCGGCGAGAGCGTCACCGAGGGCACCGTCACCCAGTGGCTCAAGGCCGTCGGCGACACCGTCGACGTCGACGAGCCGCTGCTGGAGATCTCCACCGACAAGGTCGACACCGAGATCCCCTCGCCGGTCGCCGGCACCCTGCTGGAGATCAAGGCCGAGGAGGACGAGACCGTCGAGGTCGGCGCCGTTCTCGCCGTCATCGGCGACGCCGACGAGTCCACCGGCGACTCGGCGCCTGAGTCCGAGGCGGCCGCCGAGCCCGAGGAGACGCCCGAGTCTCCCGAGACCGAGTCCACCAACGAACCCGAGCCCGCCGAGTCCGCTCAGGAGCAGGCCGACGCCGCCGAGTCCGCTCCTGCACCCGAGGCCGACACCGAGCCGGTCGACGAAGGGTCCTCCGGCGAGGGCACGGCCGTGAAGCTGCCCGAGCTGGGCGAGAGCGTCACCGAGGGCACCGTCACCCAGTGGCTGAAGGCCGAGGGCGACGAGGTGGCCGTCGACGAGCCGCTGCTGGAGATCTCCACGGACAAGGTCGACACCGAGATCCCGTCGCCGGTCGCCGGAACGCTGACCAAGATCCTGGTCGCCGAGGACGAGACGGTCGAGGTCGGCGCCGACCTGGCCATCATCGGCGGTGCGGCGTCCTCCGGTGCGTCCGAGCCCGAGAAGGCCCCCGAGCCGGAGCCCGAGCCGGAGCCGGAGCCCGAGCCCGAGCCCGAGCCGGAGCCCGAGCCGGAGCCGGAGAAGCCGGCAGCACCGGCGCCCGCGCCCGCCCCGGAGCCCGCGCCTGCCCCGGCAGCCCCGGCACAGTCCTCCTCGACCGGAGGAGACACGTACGTCACGCCGATCGTGCGCAAGCTGGCCAAGCAGCACGGCGTGGACCTGGCTGCCGTCACCGGCACCGGCGTCGGTGGACGCATCCGCAAGCAGGACGTCCTCGACGCCGCGGCCGCAGCCCCGGCTCCGGCCGCCGAGCCGGCACAGAGCGCGTCGGCCCCCGCCGCAGCCGCTCCGGCTCCGGCCGCCGAGCCGTCGCCGCTGCGCGGCAAGACCGAGAAGATCTCGCGCCTGCGCAAGACCATCGCCACCCGCATGAACCAGTCGCTGCAGGTGTCGGCCCAGCTGACCCAGGTGCACGAGATCGACGTCACCGAGGTGGCTCGGCTCCGCACCAAGCACAAGGACAAGTTCTTCGAGCGCGAGGGCGTCAAGCTCACGTACCTGCCGTTCTTCGCCAAGGCAGCCATCGAGGCGCTCAAGCTCTACCCGCAGGTCAACGCCGCCCTCGACGTCGAGGAAGGCACCGTCACCTACCCCGACGGCGAGCACCTCGGCATCGCGGTCGACACCGAGCGCGGGCTGATCGTGCCGACCATCCGCGACGCCGGCGATCTGTCGATCGCTGGTCTGGCCCGCAAGATCGCCGACGCCGCCGAGCGCACGCGCACCAACAAGATCTCGCCCGACGAGCTTCTCCGGTGCCACGTTCACCATCACCAACCTCGGCAGCAACGGCGCCCTGTTCGACACGCCGATCATCAACCAGCCGCAGGTCGCGATCCTGGGCACCGGCGCGGTCGTCAAGCGTCCGGTGGTCATCACCGACCCCCACGTCGGCGAGAGCATCGCGGTCCGCTCGATGGTCTACTTCGCCCTCACCTACGACCACCGCCTGGTCGACGGTGCCGACGCCGGCCGCTTCCTGACCGCCGTCAAGGAGCGCCTGCAGGGCGCCGCCTTCGAGGCCGAGCTGGGGTCCTGACCCGTGCACGTCGTGGTCGGCGGGGCGTCGGGTTTTCTCGGCACTCCACTGGTCGCACGCCTGCGTGAGCAGGGACACCGGGTCACCCGGCTGGTCCGGGGAGCGCCCCAGGGCGACGACGCCTCGGCCTGGGATCCCCACGCCGGTACCGTCGACCAGGACCTGATCGACGACGCCGACGCCGTGGTCAACCTGTCGGGGTCCCCGATCTCGCAGTGGCCACGCACGGCCAAGCGCAAGCGCGAGATCCTCGCCTCGCGGGTCACGGCCACGCACACGCTGGCGGCTGCCATCGCGGCTTCGAGCTTCCCCACGGTATTCCTGTCCGGGTCCGGGATGTCCTGGTACGGCGTCGACCGCGGCGACGAGGTGCTCACCGAGGCCAGCGGGCCGGGCAGCGGCTTCCTGGCCGACGTCTCCCAGCAGTGGGAGGACGCTGCGGCCCCGGCCGTCGCGGCTGGTGCACGCACCTGCTACCTGCGCACCTCGTTGGTGCTGGACAGCGACGGCGGCATGCTCGGCCTGATGCTGCCGGCCTGGAAGCTCGGCGGCGGCGCCACCCTGGGTTCGGGGCGCCAGCACATGTCGCTGATCAGTCGCGACGACTGGGTGCGGGCCGTCGTGCACCTGCTCGGGTCCGACGTGTCCGGCCCGGTCAATCTCGCGATGCCGGACGCGGTCACCAACGCCGAGTTCACCGACGCGCTCGGCGACGCGGTGCACCGGCCGACGTTCCTGAAGGCGCCCGCGTTCGCGGTCAAGGCAGGGCTGGGCGGACTGGCCGACGACCTGCTGGGTTCGTTGCGCGTCTCGCCGCAGACGCTTCTCGACGACGGCTTCACCTTCGACTCGCCCGACCTCACCTCGGCGCTGGCGACCGCGATCCACTGACCGCATCCGGGCATCGCATGGAGACCATGCTGGACCGTGCCATCTGGCAGTCCACGGCGCTGGGCACGGCGGTGTGGCAGCTGGCGATCGGCGTCCTGGCCTGGTCTCGAGGGGCCGAGCACGCGCCGGCGCTCCTGGTCGGCCATGCCTGCTTCGTCGTCGCGGCCGTCGCGTCCGTGCTGGTCGATCGGACCGCCCGGCGTCGGCCCCGACGAGCGCTGCTCGTCGCCTGGCAGGCGACCTTCTACGGGGCGCTCGTCGCGCTGGTGTCGCTGCAGCTGCTGCTGTCGCGCGACGCCCTCGTCGGGGTGATCGCAGGGGCGAGCCTGTACCTGGCGGCGACCCCGTTCCTCCTGCTGCCGTGGTGGGTCGCTGCCGCCGCGATCTCAGGTCCGCTGTCGGTCGTGACGGTGGCCACGGTGCGCGCCGGCGACGTGCAGCTGGTTCCGGCCTTCACCGTCATCCCCATGATCTACGCGTTCGCCGCGACGATCCTGATCCGGTCACTGCGACGTTTCGCCGCCGGCGCCTCGGCCGAGGCCGAGGCAGCCTTCACCGCTGCACAGGAGCTCGCGGCCACCCAGGCCCGGGCCAGAGCCACTGCCGAGCTCGACCGCGCCGTGCACGACACCGCCGTGAACACCCTGGACCTGATCGCCGCAGACGTCCCGTCTGCTCCGCTGATCGACCGTCTCCGCGAGCGCTGCGCAGCCGACGTCCGCGCCTTGCGCGCCGCGCGACGGGGGCGGCCGCGGGCCGCCACACATCTCCAGGCGGCGGCGACGGGACTGGACCTGGTGGTCCGCTGGACCGGTGACACCGTTCCTTTCTCGGAGAACATCGAGGACCGGTTGGGCCCGGACCGAGCGGCAGCCCTGTGCGCGGTCGTGCGCGAGCTGCTGATCAACGTCGAGAAGCACGCCGGCACGCGTGACGTCGCCGTCGACGTCAGCGGGGACGACCAGTGGGTCGTGAGGATCAGCGACGAGGGACGTGGATTCGTCCTCGATCAAGCGCTGGCTCAGGGCCGCGGTCTCGTCGGTTCGGTCGTGGACCGGGCTGCGGAGGCAGGTCTCGAGGTGGACATCCAGACCTCCCCGGGCCACGGCACCTCGGTGACCGTCACCGCCGACAGACACGCTGCGACTCCGGCCACGCCGTCGTCGGACCACGGCTCGGCTGCCGCCCGGACGCTGCTGCGCCTCACCTGCTGGTGGTGGTGCGGGTCGATCACGCTCGCCGCGGCCACCAGCACGGCGCTCGGCGGCACCTCCCCACCGGCGCTTGCCGCCGTGAGCCTGGTCGGCCTGCTCGCCCTCGCGTCGTGGTTGACCGTCCGGCACCGCGACGTCCTCCCGCTCCCGATGTCCGCGCTCCTCGTGGCCGCGGTGCCGATCGGCTACGTGCTGGGATTCGCCGGCGTCGCCCGGTCCGGTGACCTCGCGGAGTACTGGCCTGCCATCGGTCTGACCCCGCTGATGGTCCTGCTGCTCGTGCTCGGTGCGAACCTTCGCGCGCTCGTGGCGTCGATGACCGCCCTGGCCGTCGTGGCGACGGGGGCCGCGGTGATCTACTGGCCCCAGTCGCAGGTGATCGGGGGCATGGCCGCGGCCAACGGCATCATGCAGCTGTCGCAGATGACGATCTGGGGCATCTTCGCCGCGACCGTCCACCGGATCTCCCTGCAGGCCGACGCCGACCGCAGACGCGCGATCGAGGCCCGCACCAGGCGGGCGCTGGCCGAGGCGGCAGCTGCGAGCGAGTCGCGTTGGCGTGCGGCCCAGGTCGACCTGGCGTCCGACCTCATGACCAGCATCGCCGTGGGCACGTCCGACCCCGCCGATCCGTCGGTGCGGCAACGGGCGCGCGACCACGCCCACACCCTGCGCCAGGTGCTGCTGCTCGATCCGGACCTCGTGCACCTGAGCCCGTGGCTGGCCCGGTGCATCGGCCGCGCCCAGTCTCGCGGTGTGCAGGTGTCGACGCGGGTGGGCCACCACGACCTCGAGGACGCCGACAGCGCTCGCGAGGTCGGCGCGGCGCTCGACGCGGTGCTGGGGTCCGTGCCGGCCGGCACCGAGGTCGTGGTGTCCTACTTCGGGCTGCCGGCACTCCCGCACCTCACCGTGGTCGGGCCGGTCGGATGCGTGGACCTCACGGATGCGGAGGGTCCGCCACGCGGCCGAGTGAGGGTGACGTCGCTGACCGAGCTCGACCTGGTCGAGATCATGGTGCCGACGGCGTCGCCCGGTCGACCAACCAGCCGTCAGCGGTGAGCTGCAGCGTGACGAGTCGCCGGGTCGGGCGGTCGCGTGGCAGGGCCGCCACTCCCCCGTCGTCCCACCGCACGAACGCCGGACCGAGAGCGTCGGTGACGTCGAGGAGCATCGTCTCGGCCGAGCGGCTCACCATCTCGCAGCGCGTGACCACCATCAGGGCTCCCTGGACCCGACCGCCACGCTCCCGGTAGTCGGCGATCGCGGCAGCGTCGGCGGCCGCCATCGGGCTCCGTGCCGTGTAGACGCGCGCGAGGGCGCTGTCGTCCCCAGCGGCGAACGCCTCAGCGCGAGCGACGTCGAGGCGCGCCAGCTCGCCACCGCATCCATCGACCGGGACCGCAGCGCGCAGCCCGACGACCAGCAACCACCACCACGTCATGACCCCACTGTCGCCCGGCCGGCCCGGACCTGCGTCGGCTCGTCCACACCCGGTCGTACGGTGAGGGCATGCAGATCGGTCAGTTCCCGCCGGCCCAGCACGTCATCGCCCACGTCAGCGACCCCCAGCTGGGCCTCGAGCCGACCGTCTACGGCCAGGTGCGGGCCGACGACCACCTCACCACGGTGATGGACCTGGTCGTCGCCCACCGACCCGACGCCATCGTGCTGACCGGCGACATCGCCGACGCCGGCGACGAAGCCGCCTACGACCGCGTCCGGGCCATCGTGGGAGGCGCTGCGGCCGACATCGGCGCCGAGGTGGTGTGGGTGATGGGCAACCACGACCTGCGCGTGCCGTTCGCCCGCACGCTCCTGGGAACCGATCCCGACCCCGACCAGCCCCTGGACCGGGTGGTCATGCTCGGGGGGCTGAGGATCGTGGTCCTCGACTCGACGATTCCGGGCTACCACGACGGTCGGCTGACGACGACCCAGCTGCAGTGGCTCGCCGACGTGCTCTCCGATCCGGCACCTGAGGGCAGCATCATCGCGATGCACCACCCGCCCACACCCACCCACCTGCCGTTGGCAGCCCTGATCGAGCTGGCCGACCAGCACCTGCTCGCCGACGTCGTGCGCGGCACGGACGTGCGCGGCATCCTGGCCGGCCACTACCACTACCCGTCGCACACCACGCTCGCCGGAGTCCCGGTGTCGGTCGCCCCCTCCACCTGCTACGCGCTCGACGCCGGATTCGATCCCCGCGGCCTGTCCGCGGTCGACGGCCTGCGCGGATTCGACCTCGTGCACGTGCACCCCGACCAGCTGGTGCACTCGACCGTGCTGGTGCCGAACGCGTCGGACCAGCAGCTGACCTCGGGCACGTACCCCACCGAGGCTCTCGATCTCGTGCTCGGCATCCCGGTCGAGCAGCGCCGCGAGCTGTTCGCGCGGATCGGTGGCCTGGCCGACCTGCATCCAGACGACCTGCCCCCGGACCTCGCTCCGAACGGGTGAGCCACTCGCAGGCGTAGCGTGGGCGGATGGACGATCTCACCGACTCAGGACGACTGGCCGTGCAGGCTATGACCGACCTTCCACCCCAGGAGAAGCAGGCGGCGGCCGCGGCTCTGGCGCAGGCCAACCCCGATCTGTTTCCCTCCGCCGACGGCGAGCGCACTCGCATCTGGATCACGCTGCTGGCTGGTCTGTTCCTGCTCGCGCTGGCCTCGATCGTGGGCGCGATCATCATCGCCCTGCAGGGCAAGGACGCCGCCTCGCTGTTCGTGCTCGCCACGGCGATCGTGACAGGCACGATCGGGCTGTTCGCCAAGAGTCCTGTCTGAGCGTGCGGGCTATCGTGGTGGCGTGACCTCGCTGACGATCCTCGATCACTGGTACGGCACCGCCGCGCTCGACTACGAGGACGCGTGGCAGATGCAGCGAGACCTACATGCCCAGCGGGTGGCCGACACGATCGGTGACACCGCGATGCTCCTCGAGCACGAGGCCGTGTTCACCGCCGGCCGCCGGACCGAGCCGCACGAGCGCCCCCACGACGGCTCCCCCGTGGTCGACGTCGACCGCGGAGGCAAGATCACCTGGCACGGTCCCGGCCAGCTGGTGGCCTACCCGATCGTCAAGCTGCCCGAGCACGTGCTGGTCGTCGACTACGTGCGCCGCATGGAGGAGGCCATGATCCGCACCATGGCCGACCTGGGCGTCGCCACCGGCCGGGTCCCCGGCCGGTCGGGTGTCTGGCTGGCCGCCGCACCCGGACGACCGGAGCGCAAGATCGCTGCCATCGGCATCCGCGTCTCGCGCGGGGTCACCATGCACGGCATCTCGATCAACGCCGACAACGACCTGGCCGTCTACGACCAGTTCATGGCCTGCGGCATCCCCGACGCCGGCGTCACCTCGCTGACCGCCGAGCTGGGCCGCCCGGTGGGCGTCACCACCACCGCCGAGGCCTTCGCCCCGCACCTGCGCGATTTGCTGTCCTGGGAGCAGTACACCCCGGCCGTGGGCGGTCTCACCGCGCGAGGCTGAGGGCCTCCCGGAACGAGGTCTTGCGCTCGGTCCGCATCAGGGTGCGCTCGTAGATCCGGGCCGCGAACCGCACGAACACCACGATCGCGATCAGGTTTCCGGCCACCGCGATCCCGAGTTGCCAGGCCGGCACACCGCTCTCGGCGAGCCTCACGGGCATCACCATGGCCGACGCGATCGGGACCATCGACACGACTGTCTTGAGGGCCGCACCGCCGCTCACGGCGAGGAAGTACGGCACGATCAACAGCATCTGGCCGGGGGCCGTGGTCGACTGCAGGTCCTCGGTCCGGGAGGCGAGGCTTCCCGCGACCGCCCACACACCGGCCAGCGCGGAGAACCCGAGGGTGAAGAACACCACGCCCCAGCCGGCCGCCGGCGCGATCTGACCGAGCAGGTCGCCCTGGCCCGTCGCGGCGAGCCCGATGACGGCGGCTCCCACGACGATGACGATCTGTCCGAGGGCCAGCAGCGTGTTGCCCACGACCTTGCCCCACAGCAGCGCGCGCACGGGGATCGCCGCGACCAGGATCTCCACGACCCGGCTCTCCTTCTCCTGCACGACGCTCTGGGCGATCGTCATGCCGAAGGTGATGGCGGTCAGCAGGAACAGGATGACGAAGATGACACCGGCCACCTCACGGGCCCCGGAGCTTCTCCGCGTCGGGCGCCAGCAGCCGTTCGCTGACGTCGGTGCCCTGTTGCAGGGCACCGAGGTCGACGTTCTCGGCCGCGGCGTTGGCCTGCAGCACCGCAGCCGAGCCGGCCACCGTGAGGTTCTGCGACAGGGCGGACCCGACCGAGGAGTCACCGACGATCTCGAGGCCGCCCGAGCCGTCGGGCAGCAGGGCCGCGTCGACCTCGCCGTCGCGGACGGCCCGCTCGGCCGCTGCGGTGTCGTCGAAGCGCTTGGCGGTGACGGTTGATCCCTCTTGTGCGTCGTCGGCGAGGGCCGAGGCGCCCTGCACCGCCGAGACGCCGAGGTCGTCCACCACGGCGACCGTGTCGTCGCTCGGACGCCCGTTGAGCACCGACGACGCGATGATCGCCCCGAGCGTCCCGAGGACCATGATCAGCAGGCTGTAGCGGAACGACTTGGTGCGCAGCTTGGTGCGGACCTCGCGCTCGGCGATGATGCGCCAGGGCGCCGTGCCCGCGTTGGTGGTGGTGCTCATCGGATGACCTCCCGGTAGATGTCGGACAAGGGCTGGTGGACGGTGGCGAACTCGCTGACCGGAGCCCGTCCGACAGCGGTGGTGAGCAGCTCGGCCCGGCTGACGCCGTCGAGCTCGACGAGGGCCGACGTGCCGTCGACGTCGAGCACGTCGACGCCACGCACGTCGCGCAACCAGGCGGCGTCGGAGCTCTCGAAGGTGACGCGGATCCGCTCCGAGCCCGCACTGCGCAGGTCGTCGACCGCGCCGGAGGCCACGACCCGACCGGCCGAGAGGATGACGAGGTCGTCGCACAACCGCTCGACGAGGTCGAGCTGGTGGCTGGAGAACAGCAGGGGCACGTCGCCGGCCTCGCGGGCCAGCAGGTCGACCATCTGGTCGACGGCCACCGGGTCCAGGCCGCTGAACGGCTCGTCGAGCACCAGCGCGTCCGGCCGGTGGATGAGGGCGGCGGCGATCTGCACCCGCTGCTGGTTGCCCAGGGACAGCTCGTCGAGCAGGTCGTCTCGCCGCTCACCGAGGTCGAAGTGGGCGAGCAGCTCGTCCGCCCGCCGCTCGGCCGAGGCTGCGTCGGCGCCGTAGAGGCGGCCGAGGAAGGTCAGCTGCTCGGCGAGCTTCATGCGGGGGTACAGCCCGCGCTCCTCGGGCATGTAGCCGATGCGGCGGCGCTGCTCGGCGGTGATGGGAGCGTCGTCCCACCACACCTCGCCCGAGGACGGGGAGAGCACACCGAGGATCATGCGCATCGTCGTGGTCTTTCCGGCGCCGTTGCCCCCGACGAACCCCGTGACGCGTCCCGGCGTCACGGTGAAGCTCACGTCATCGACTGCGCGGACGTCGCCGAACTGGCGGCTGAGTTTCTGGATCTGCAACATGCCTTCACGCTAGGCGGACGCGCAGGTCCGCCACATCGGTCGCGCGGCTAGAACGCCGTCATCCTCGCGGATGAGACCGTCAGGAGGCGGGGTCCTCCATCACGCCGGACTCGTGCGCCACGATCACGGCCTGCACCCGGTCGCGCACGCCCAGCTTGGCGAGGATCCGCGAGACGTGGGTCTTGACGGTGGCCTCGCTGACGAACATGTCGGCGGCGATCTCGCCGTTGCTGCTGCCGGTGGCCATCGCGACGAGCACGGCCTGCTCGCGATCGGTCAGGTGCGCCAGTCCCGGGTGCACCGTGCGCGCCCGCTCGGTGGAACGGGCGATGACGCGCTGGGTGACCTCGGGCGCGAGCAGCGAGTGGCCCAGCGCGATGGTGCGGATGGCGGCGACGAGATCGTCCGGGGGGCAGTTCTTGAGCATGAATCCCCCGGCGCCGGCCTGCAGCGCCTGGAAGAGGTACTCGTCGTCGTCGAAGGTGGTCAGGATCAGCACCCGGGCGTCGGGGTCGGCCTCGACGATGCGCCGGGTGGCCTCGATCCCGTTCATGTGCGGCATCTGCACGTCCATGAGCACGACGTCGGGCGAGAGCTCGGCCACCTGCTCCACGGCCTCCGCGCCGTTGGCGGCCTCGCCGGCGATCTCGAGGTCGTCCTCGGCGCCGATGATCATCGCGAACCCCGACCGGATCAGCTCCTGGTCGTCGACGAGGAGCACGCGGGTGGTCACGTGGTCACCGGAACCTGGACGCGCACCCGAAATCCGCCCTCGGGCCGCGGTCCGATCTCGCACAACCCGCCGTGCATCGAGGCACGCTCCCGGATGCCCGGCAGGCCGAATCCGCCGGAGTCGGGCTGCTCGCCGGACGGCCGTGCCGCGCCGTCGTCGACGATCTCGACCTCGACCGTCGCCGGCCGCCCGTCGCGCTCACCGACGTATCGGACCGTGATGCCGGCGTGGTGAGCACGCGCGTGGCGGCGCACGTTGGTGATCGCCTCCTGCGCCACCCGGTACAGCGACGTCTCGACCGTCGACGGCACGTCGAAGGGAGCCCCGACCTGCGAGAAGGTGACCTGCGGACGCTCGGACCCGTGGGTGGACAGGTCGTGCAGCGCCGCCAGCCCCGGTTGCGGCGCACCGTCCTGCTGCTCGTCGGCCGATCGCAGGAGACCGACCAGCTCGTGCATCTGGGCGACGGCCTGGCGCGACGACCGCTCGATCGTGTCGAGGGCGCGCCGGGCGTCCTCGGGTCGCGAGTCGAGCACCCGGCCGGCGCCGGCGGCCTGCACCCCGATGCCGCTCACGTGGTGGGCGACGACGTCGTGCAGGTCTCGGGCGATGCGCACCCGTTCGGTCTGCACCGCGCGTTCACGCTCGTCACCCTGCCGGGCCCGTTCGCGCTCGGTCTGCTCGGTGATCTCGGCGCGCTGGCGGGCGCTGCGCCAGGCGCCCTGCCCCCAGGCCATCGCGCCGAAGAAGTACACGACGTTGATCAACAGCGAGTAGATGACGAGCGCGGCCATCGACGGGATGAGGCCGACCGACTCGACCGGAGCCGGACCGTCGGTCTGCAGCGAGTACAGCAGCCAGCCGAACATCACGACGATCACCACTGCACTGGCCACGAACAGCCGACGCGTGTGCTGCGACCAGGCCCAGGCCGAGTACAGCGCCACGAACAAGATGATCTGGATCGAGAAGATGACGCCGAACTCCAGCAGCCGCTCCCCGATCGCGATGAACACCACCGACTCGGCCAGCAGCACGGTCAGTGGAAAGCGACGTCGTCCACACAGCAGCAGTCCGGCGAGGGCGAACCAGAGATAGGCCTCGACGCCCATCCAGCCCCGGGAGGCGCCACTCGCGCTGTGGAACAGCTCGACCGACACGACCGAGATCACGGCGGCGCCGATGCCGATCCACACGTCGGCGCGCTGCTCGCGGGCGGTGGGCGCAGGACGAGTCCAGGTCCGATCGAGATGGTCCACGGGCCGAGCCTAGGCGATCGGACGTGCATGGGTGTCTCTGCTTTCCGGCGAGCGTAGGGTGGACGTCGTGACGTCAGCACCGAGCACCGGAACCGAGCCCGCAGACACCAGCCCCGTGGCGCCGGGAGGCCGCAAGATGTTGCGCCTCGAGGTCCGCAACGCCGAGACGCCCATCGAGAAGAAGCCCGAGTGGATCAAGACCCGGGCGAAGATGGGGCCGCAGTACAACGAGCTGATGCAGATGGTGAAGGGCGAGGGCCTGCACACGGTGTGCCAGGAGGCCGGGTGCCCCAACATCTTCGAGTGCTGGGAGGACCGCGAGGCCACCTTCTTGATCGGTGGCGAGCAGTGCACCCGTCGGTGCGACTTCTGCCAGATCGACACCGGCAAGCCCGAGCCGATCGACCGCGACGAGCCGCGCCGCGTGGCCGAGAGCGTCCAGAAGATGGAGCTGCGGTACGCCACCATCACCGGCGTCGCACGCGACGACCAGCCCGACGGCGGCTCCTGGCTGTACGCCGAGACGGTCCGCAAGATCCACGAGCTGAACCCGGACACCGGTGTGGAGAACCTGATCCCGGACTTCAACCGCAACGCCGATCAGCTGGCCGAGGTGTTCGAGTCGCGCCCCGAGGTGCTGGCCCACAACATCGAGACGGTGCCGCGGATCTTCAAGCGCATCCGGCCGGCGTTCCGGTACGACCGTTCGCTCGGCGTCATCAGCGACGCCCGCGACTTCGGCCTGGTCACCAAGAGCAACCTGATCCTCGGCATGGGTGAGACCCGCGAGGAGGTCTCGCAGGCCCTCGTCGACCTGCACGAGTCGGGCTGCGACCTGATCACGATCACGCAATACCTGCGCCCGTCCAAGCGCCACCACCCCGTGGAGCGCTGGGTCAAGCCCGAGGAGTTCGTCGAGCTCAAGCACGAGGCCGACGAGATCGGCTTCGCCGGCGTCATGTCCGGACCCCTGGTCCGCTCGTCGTACCGCGCGGGCACGTTGTACAAGCAGGCCATCGAGAAGCGGACGACCGCTGGCGCGACCCCGGCCCAGGCCGTGCAGTCGTAGACTGTCCCCCATGTCCAACGCCGCACCCGAGCCCGCCAAGGGTCGTGTCCGCCAGCTTCGTCAGGCGTACACGATCACCAAGAAGTCCGATCCCAACATCGGACTCATCCTGCTGCTGACGTTCCTGGTGGCCGGCGGCGTGTTCGGCGCGCTCAGCTGGTTCACCTTCGGCGGTGCCACCGGCTCCACGCTGGGGCTCATCCTGTCGATCGTCTTCGGCGTCCTCATCGGCGTGCTGGCGGTGCTGATCATCTTCGGTCGGCGTGCCCAGAAGGCCGCCTACGCCCAGGTCGAGGGACAGATGGGTGCCGCCGCCGGTGCGCTGCAGCTGCTGCGCAAGGGCTGGGACGTCAAGCCCGCCGTCGCCTTCACCAAGAACCAGGACGTCGTGCACCGCGTCATCGGTCGACCGGGCGTGATCCTGGTGGGTGAGGGCAACCCCTCACGCCTGCGCAACCTGCTCACCGCCGAGAAGAAGAAGCACGCCCGCATCGCCGGTGACGACGTGCCGGTGCTCGACATGATCGTCGGCAACGGTGAGGGCGAGGTCGCGCTCGCACAGCTGAACAAGAAGCTGCAGAAGCTGCCCAAGAAGATCAAGCCCGCCGAGATGACCTCCCTGCTCTACAAGGTCAAGGCCCTCGACGCCATGCGTCCCGTCGCCCCCATGCCGCGCGGCCCCGTGCCCACGAGCATGAAGGGCCAGCGCAAGGCGATGCGCGGCTGACGAACGCGCTCAGCGCGTTCGCTCAGCCGCGCGCCAGCGAAGCGTGAGTGGGCCGCGGCGGAGCCGCCCGACTGCGAGGCGTGGTGAGACGACAGACTCACCCGAGCCCAAGCCCGCTCAGGCCTTGATCTCCTTGGACCCGACGATGATGTCGTGCAGGCCGCGGCCCTCCTTGTTCTGCACCACCGCGGGGATGACCAGGCAGATCAGTGCGGTGCGCAGGAGTGCCAGGGGAATCCCGATGGGCTGTCCTTCGGGGTTGATGACGCCGAGCCGCACCACCCGCTTGCCGATCGAGGCACCCAGCACCCCCACCAGCAGGCCCACCTCGACGATGAAGAACGCGGTGATGACCAGGTTCTGCCCGATGTTGGCGGGCGGATAGGTCACCGGGGTGAAGACGACCGCGCTCAGCGCGGCGACGGCCCAGTCGATCACCAGGGCGACGATGCGACGCCCGAGCGGTGCAGATTCCATGGCTCGAGACTACGGGCGGCCGCAGGGCACCGGCGTCCCCGGCACTTGTAACATGCCTGAAACAATCAAGTGACGGTCGGGAAACTGCCCAGCCATAGCGTCAACCCCAGGGTGCGGTGTCCATCACGCACCGACCACCGACGTTCGACATCAGGGCCGCGCTGCGCGGCCGAGGAGGCTTCGTGTTCAGCAACGCTGACGAGTTGTTCAAGTTCATCAAGGACGAGGGAGTCGAGTATCTCGACGTCCGCTTCACCGATCTTCCCGGCATCCAGCAGCAGGTGACGCTGCCGGCGTCGACGTTCGACGCCGACATGGTCGAGAGCGGCGTGGCGTTCGACGGATCGTCGATCCGCGGCTTCCAGACCATCGACCAGTCCGACATGGTGCTGTTCCCCGACGTCACCACGGCCTACGTCGACCCGTTCAAGGCCCGCAAGACCATCGCCATGGACTTCTTCGTCCACGACCCGATCACCGGCGAGGCGTACTCGCGCGACCCGCGCAACATCGCCCGCAAGGCCGAGGCGTACCTGGCCACCACTGGCATCGGCGACACCGCGTTCTTCGCCCCCGAGGCCGAGTTCTACATCTTCGACCGGGTCAACTACGGCACCAGCGCCAACAAGAGCTTCTACGAGATCACCTCGTCCGAGGCCGCCTGGTCCACCGGCGACGACATCGACGACAACCGCGGCTACAAGGTGCGCTTCAAGGGCGGCTACTTCCCCGTCGCGCCCACCGACAAGACCGCTGACCTCCGCAACGACATGATGACCAACCTGACCAACGCGGGCCTGATCCTCGAACGCGGTCACCACGAGGTCGGCACGTCGGGCCAGGCCGAGATCAACTACCGCTTCAACACGTTGACCAAGGCCGCCGACGACATCATGAAGTTCAAGTACATCGTGCGGAACACGGCGTGGGCCAACGACAAGACGGTCACCTTCATGCCGAAGCCGATCTTCGGCGACAACGGCTCGGGCATGCACGTGCACCAGTCGATCTGGAACGACGGCAAGCCGCTGTTCTACGACGAGTCCGGCTACGGCGGACTGTCCGACACCGCCCGCTACTACATCGGCGGCATCCTGAAGCACGCTCCGTCGCTGCTGGCGTTCACCAACCCGTCGGTGAACTCCTACCACCGTCTGGTGCCGGGCTTCGAGGCTCCGATCGCGCTGGTGTACTCGGCCCGCAACCGCTCGGCCTGTGTCCGCATCCCGATCACCGGCTCGAACCCCAAGGCCAAGCGCATCGAGTTCCGTTGCCCCGACCCGTCGGCCAACCCGTACCTCGCCTTCTCGGCGCTGCTGCTGGCCGGCCTCGACGGCATCAAGAACAAGATCGAGCCGCCCGCTCCGATCGACAAGAACATCTACGAGCTGCCGCCGGAGGAGTACGAGGCCATCGACATGGTGCCGACCTCGCTGAACGCGGTGCTCGACTCGCTCGAGGCCGACCACGAGTTCCTCACCGCCGGTGACGTGTTCACGCCCGACCTGATCGAGACGTGGATCGACTACAAGCGCACCGAGGAGATCCTCCCGGTCCAGCTGCGGCCCCACCCGCACGAGTTCGAGCTGTACTACGACATCTGAGTCGTTCAGACTGCGATTGCAGGGATTTCATACCGAGGTTCCCCCGCTAGTCCGCAGATAGTCCGCAACGTCTGGCACCTGGGCCGCGATCACATTGTCGATCGCGGCCCTTGTGCTGTCGTCGGAGTCGGGCCACAGGTGGCCGTAGGTGTCGAGGGTCGTACTGGCCGACCTGTCACAGACGGCCGCGGCGCAGCGGCTAGTCCTGATCGCACCGCCCACCTGGCGCAGCGGCCCCACACCGCTGGACTTCACGCGGCATGCCAGAGGCCCAGCTGTCAGGGTGCATCTACCGGGTAGCGGCCTCACGCACAGCCTTGTAAGCAAGTCCGTCAAGCGCCCTGAGGAGCGCATCGAAGTCGGCGACGAGCTTGCGCGGGTCCGCGTCAAGTTCGAACCGTGCATGCCAAGCCCGCATCTCCGCGCGGACCTCCTCGGCCTCAGGACTACGGTCGAGCTGACTGCCGATCTCTTCAATGAGTGCAACCACGTCTTCGCGGCGTGCTTGGCCATCGTGAGTGCGCGTGAAGTCCTTCTTGGCGCGGTTGATGCGGCTGGAAATTTTCTGGACCGATTCAGCCCTCTCGGCCTTCCGTTGACACAAGGCGATGTTCGCGAGCAGGAGTTTGAAGTTGTCGGCTGCAGTTTGGCGGTCGCCCTCAGTGGCCGTGAGCTCGCCAGAATTACTGGTCAGGGCGTCGACAGTGGCACGGGCGAACGCGACCTTGTCCAGGTGGAAAGTCGAGATGCCCGACTTCGAAGCGATCGCCTTCTCAAGAAACTTGAGGGTGCCGAAGTTCTTCGGAGTCATGCCGTCTGGACTGGCCGTAGCCGGGTACACGCTCTCAGCTGTCAGGTCGAGGTCAAGTGGATTCACGGTTGGCACAAACTCTCGACAGTAGATGGTGGCGGCTAGAACTGCGACGTTGAACGGAACGATGTCCTCGATGCCGCCGGCGCCGAGCGGGTTGTCGGTCGCAAGTCCAGCGAGTTCGCCGTGTGCAAGCTGCAGAACTAAATCTGCGTCAATGAGCTTGTCGCCGTAAGCTCCGCCAGCCGCAAGGTCGTCCCTAGCGTCGTCGCCGGCCTTATCGTGGTCCAGCAGCACGACAACGGGCGGCTTGTCGATGTCGCGCCCCCGCGCCAGATAGACGAGGTACGGGATATGGCGGGTGCCGCCGGCGGGCACGATAGTGATGTGGTTCAGGTCGAGCCGGTCGCGATCAGCGACGCCGAGCGTCTTCAGCCACCGTGAAGCACCTGCAATGAGAACCTGGTCGGACGGTCCTTCGACCATGAGGTTGCAATTTCCAATGAAGGTAGTTTCTGCAACGAAGCTTCCGAAAGCCGACCGCAGTGGCTCGTAGTGGTTGGCGGCGGCGCTCGTGACGACGCGTGTGCCTTCATCGTGCTCGCCCTTCTCGAGGACGCGGATGCGGTCGGCTTCGTTCTTGTCGATGAGGAACGGCGAGTGCGTCACGTACACGACTTGGACCGGGTCTCGGCCGGCGTCCTTGGGGTCGGCGAAGTCATCGAATACTCGTAGCAGATCTTGTTGCCCCGAGGCTGACAAGAACTGGTCTGGTTCGTCCATGAGAAGGATCTCGGGGCGACCGTCGGAGCGGACCTCGTGAGCGCGGTACTGGACAAAGTACGACAGGAAGTACTTCAGGCCGGCGCTGCGCTCGTCGAACCCGTAGGTGCGTCCCGTTCGGTCGCGGATCATGAAAACGAGGTCGAACTCGTAAAGCGATACAAAGAGTTCGAACTGCGAGTCCTGAGACCACCAATGGGGAAAGTCGAGGGCCTTCGCGAGTTCACTGTTGATTGTGTCGACGATGCTGTTCGCATAACCGTTCTTCTTCTTGACGTGCTCTTGGAGCTCCTTGAGCAGTTCCTTGTTGATGCCGGCGACCTTGAAGACTAGGTCAGCCGCGAGCTCGTACATCTCGACCTCGGTCTCTGTTGCCTGACGAACGGGGCGGAACAACTTGGAGATGGCGCCAGCGTTCGTCGTGATGGTCTGGTCTGACTCGAACCAGGCGTTGTTCTTCTGAAATCCGTCCCAGAGCTCCCGCAGGAGGTCGCGGCCGAGCGGCGCCGTCTTGTTGCCCGAGACGAGGTAGTCCAAAGGGACGCTGTCGGGGAGCGGCACGTCAGCGTCGATGCGGAACGGTACGGGGACGCCGAGCTCCGCGAAAGCGGTAGGCTTCTCAACGCGTTCCGGGCCGGTCCACATGTCCTTCTGCCGAACATAGACCCGGAACTTCGGCGTCTGATTCATTCGGAAGATCGCAACGCGCTCGACGTCGCGTAGATCGCTGTGCCCCGAGATGCTCTCGATGAGCTTGACCGCCTCGTCCGAAACGTCAGCGAAGACGACACCGAACTCCGGTAACACGATGTCGTTGTGGACACCGAAAAACCGGGAGTATCTGCAGAAGTCGCTGCGCTCGAATCCCTCGCCTGTCAGCGCGGCTTCGATGGCGCTGAGGACCTGAGACTTGCCGGACTCGTTCGCGCCGACGACAGTCGTAATGCCCGGACGAAGTTTAATGCGGACAAACGGGTAGTTGCCCTCAGGCGTGGCATCCCAGGGGTCTGGCTCGTACTTCTCACCGGATGCGCGGATGAAGTCGTAGTTGAGCGACCTATAGAATCTGGCGTAAACAGAGTGAAGCCTCATCTGATGTCCTGTCGTCGATACGTGTGGAAACTCTGTCAGATGGGTCCGACGGTTCGAGACTATTCGGCACGCACGCGATCAGCGCTCAGGGTGGGTACACCGACTCCGGAGGTCCGGGCCCTTCGCGGGCCGCTTCTCTGCCCCTGCGACACGCACAGACGGTCGGGCCCACCTTCGGGATTCGAAACCCGGGTACTAGCCACCGCACGACACTGGGCAGCCGAGGAACTGCGGGCTCCTGTCATTAGCATGTCAGACCCAGTGTTTCCGCAGGTCCAAGCAGGTGAGCCAGTTAGGACCACGAACTGTGATTCGCGAACTTCGCGACTCGACCAGGCCCGCAAACAGAGTGACTCAGGGGTGGAGTCGTACCGCAATGGTCAAAGTGCCGAGGCCCGGTGAGCGAATTTGATAAACCTGCACGATGACCATGGCGAAGTTGAAGTTCGGCAAGCTGAGTGAGGCCTGGAAGGGCGAGGCGAGCGATTTCACACCCTTGTTGGCCGACCAGCTGGACAATCTCGGCGACGCGATCGGGATTGATCTAGCTGCCGTCGGCAAGTCCGAGGTCCTCACTACCGGGGGTCGCCGCATCGACATCGTGGCGCAGGGCGACGACGGATCCGAGTTCGTCGTCGAGAACCAGTACGGCAGGGCAGACCACGATCACCTCACGCGAGGGCTGGCCTACGCAGTGGCGCGTCATGCTCGAGGTCTCGTCGTGGTGGCCGAGGAGCATAGGGACGAATTCAAAGCGGTCGCGCAATATTTGAACGACTTGGCCGAACTCGATAGCAAGCGCGGAATCTCCGTGTGGCTGGTCGAGGCGAAAGCGGTGCGCATCGATGACAGCTCGTGGGCGCCATTGTTCACCGCAGTCATCGAGCCCAACCAGTTCACAGCCACCGTGGAACAGGCCAAGATGGCCGAAAGACCCGGTTCGTTGGAAGAGTTCTATGCTCAAATTTCAGACGCGGACGTTCGTGCTGCCGCCGAGTCTGTAATGACCGCGTGGATGGGAGCTGGGTACAAGCGACGCATCGAATCAAACCACGTCGTTCTCGAGGCCGCCGGGCCCGCAGCAAGCGGAGTACGAACCGTCGTCGCGCTTTTCAACGACGGCCGAGTATTGGTCCCGTTCAGTTCCTACGCTGGCGTCAACAGTGGCATCGAAGTTCCCGCCCTGACCACCGTGGGTTTTCGCGCCGACGCTGATTCGCTGTTCAACTTCAACGGCACCGAGAAGCAGGCACGCACGCAACCAGGCTGGCTCTCTGCGGACCGCGTGGATCCGCTCTTGACGTTCTGCTTCGGCGTGGCGAACGCCTACAAGGAAGTGTTGGCAGTCTGATTGAGCACTCATCCCACTCCACCCGACGGCTGTCGGACTTTCCCGTCACCCGATCAACGCCGAACCACCCGATCCTAGGATTCGGTTTCATCCCGCGCTCAAGCGGACGACACTAGGGTGGCCTTGTGATCACCGGGGAGCTCAAGAGCAAGATCGACCGTATTTGGGACGCCTTCTGGTCCGGTGGCATCAGTAACCCGCTGGAGGTCATCGAGCAGATCACGTACCTGCTGTTCATCCGCCGCCTCGACGACATTCAGACGTTGGCCGAGAACAAGGCCCGCGTCACGAAGACCGAGGTCGAGAACCCGACCTTTCTGCCCGGTCAGTCGCACCTGAGGTGGAGTGAGTTCAAGAACTCGGCTCCCGACGTCATGTTCAAGGTGGTCAGCGAGGAGGTCTTCCCCTTCCTGCGCACGGTGGGGGGCGACGACTCGACGTACAGCGAGCACATGCGGGACGCTCGCTTCACCATCCCGACACCAGCGCTGCTGAGCAAGGTCGTCGACATGCTCGACGACATCCCGATGGCCGATCGCGACACCAACGGCGACCTCTACGAGTACCTGCTGTCCCAGATCGCCAGCGCCGGCAAGAACGGCCAGTTCCGCACACCCCGGCACATCATCGACCTCATGGTCAAGATGACCGCGCCGAAGCCCACCGACGAGATCTGCGACCCCGCCTGCGGCACGGCCGGCTTCCTGGTGGCCGCCAGCGAGTACGTCCGCGAGACGCACGCTGAAGCGCTGCTGGACTCCACGCAGCGCCAGCACTTCCACGCCTCGATGTTCCACGGCTACGACTTCGACTCCACCATGCTGCGCATCGGCAGCATGAACATGCTGCTGCACGGCATCGAGTCCCCCGACATCCGCTACCGCGACTCGCTGTCCGAGGGCTCAGCGGGAGAGGCAGACAAGTACACGCTGATCCTCGCGAACCCGCCGTTCGCCGGTTCGCTCGACTACGAGTCGACGGCCAAGGACCTGCAGCGAATCGTCAAGACCAAGAAGACCGAACTGTTGTTCCTCGCGCTGTTCCTCAGGCTGCTCAAGCCGGGCGGTCGCGCGGCCGTCATCGTGCCCGACGGGGTGCTGTTCGGGTCGAGTACTGCGCACAAGACGCTGCGCAAGATGCTGGTCGAGGACCAGAAGCTCGACGCTGTGGTGAAGCTTCCCTCGGGTGTGTTCCGTCCCTACGCAGGCGTCTCGACTGCCATCTTGTTCTTCACCCGGACAGATTCCGGCGGAACCGACGACGTGTGGTTCTACGACGTGCGTGCCGACGGCTTCTCCCTCGACGACAAGCGCAACCGGGTCGACTCCAACGACCTTCCCGATGTGCTCGCTCGTTGGCAGGACCGCAGTTCAGAGAAGGACCGCGCCCGCACCGAACAGTCGTTCCTCGTGCCCAAGGCCGACATCGTCGCCCAGGCCTATGACCTCTCGCTCAATCGCTACAAGGAGATCGTCCACGACGAGATCGAGCATCGCGCCCCGCTCGACATCATCGCCGACATCGAGACCCTCGAGGACGAGATCGCCGAGGGGCGCGCCGAGCTGAAGGCCATGCTCTCGTGAAGACGGCTCAGCTCTGTGAAGTCGCCAAACTCGACTACGGGTGTGCGTTCGACTCGAGGCAGTTCAACACGGATGGGCGCGGCTTGCCACTCGTGCGCATCCGCGATGTTGTCCGGGGCCGATCCGACACCTACTACTCAGGCGAATATGCCGATCGCTACCTCGTGAACGACGGCGACTATCTGATCGGAATGGATGGCCAATTCAACTTGGCTCGCTGGCGAGGAGGCAAGGCCCTTCTCAACCAGCGAGTCTGCCGACTCGGCGATCTCGAAGCCTCGCTCGACCGCGCCTACCTCGCTCGATTCATGCCGCTGGCACTGAAGGCCATTGAGAATGCCACCCCATTCGTCACCGTGAAGCATTTGTCGGCGAAAGCGCTCAATGCGATCGAGGTGCCTCTCCCACCCCTCCCCGAGCAGCGCCGCATCGCCGCGATCCTCGACCACGCCGAGGCCCTCCGCGCCAAGCGCCGCCAAGTCCTCACCCACCTCGACTCCCTGACGAAGTCGATCTTCAACGACATGTTCGAGGGAGGGGCCTGGCCGACTGAGAAGCTGGGCGATCGGCTCCAGTTCCTTACAAGCGGTTCCCGCGGCTGGGCGAAGTACTACGCGCCCGATGGCGACAAGTTCATCCGGATTCAGAACGTCAAGGGTGGATATCTCAACCAAAGCGACATGGCCTTCGTTGCCGCGCCAGATACGGCAGAGGCTCGCCGAACCGCAGTTCAGGCGGGCGACGTGCTCTTGAGCATCACCGCTGACCTTGGCAGGACGGCCGTCGTGCCAGACGGGCTGGGACGAGCCTTCATCAACCAGCACCTGGCCATTCTCCGGGCGCCCTCGGTTACGCCTCGCTATCTCGCCGACTTCCTGGAGTCGCCAACAGGTCAACGTGAGGTCCTAGGCAAGGACCGCGGTGCAACGAAAGCTGGGCTCAATTTCGACGACGTGCGTTCGGTCGCGCTACCGATTCCCCCAGTGAACATGCAGACCGTCTACGCCGAGCGCATCGAACGGATCAACGCGCAGCGCGCCAACGTACTCCCGGCGATCGACGCCGACGACAGCCTCTTCCGGTCCCTTCAGGCCCGCGCCTTCCGAGGAGAGTTGTGACCAATGCCCGTTGAGATGAGGATGTGGCGCATCGACGGCGACGAGCCCAAGCCACTGACCACCTCGGTCCTGCCTGCCGAGAAGGACCTCCACGAGTTCCTCAAGCGCGACCCATCGCTGCTCGGCGATCGCCTACTGGTCATCGGTAGCGAGGTCATCACGCCGTACGGGTCACGTCTCGATCTGCTCGCGATCGACGTCGACGGCAACCTGAACCTGCTGGAGCTCAAGCGCGACAAGACTCCGCGCGAGGTGGTCGCCCAAGTGCTCGACTACGGCTCGTGGGCGTCGACACTGTCGCGTGACGACATTCGCGACATCGCCAGCAAACATCTTGACCAGCCGCTCGAGGCCGCCTTCGAGGACGTCTTCGGCAGCGCGCCGCCGGACGACCTCAACGGCGACCTCAGCCTCACCATCGTGGCTGCAGAGCTCGACGCCAGCTCGGAGCGGATCGTCAACTACTTGCGCGACTTCGGCGTTCCGGTCAACGCGGTCTTCTTCTCGTACCTCGAGGACGACGGGCGTCGCTACCTGGCCCGATCCTGGCTGACCGCGTCGGACGACGAGACGCCGGCCGCGGCTGCGGGAAGCAGGAAGAGCAAGCGCGCCGCGTGGAACGGCAAGGACTGGTACATCTCGTTCAGCGGGGGGGAGCGCGTCTGGGAGGACGCGCGGCAGTTCGGCTTTGTCTCCGGCGGTGGCGGGAAGATGTGGTCACAGGACATGCGGGCATTGCCGACGGGTGCCCGCATCTGGGTCAATGTGCCCCCGATGCGCTACGTCGCGGTGGGGCGCGTGCTGGGCCCCGCCACGCGTTTCGAGAACACCGAGGTTCGCCTCGACGGCACCTGGATTCCGTTGGCCGCACAAACCCTGCAAGGGTCCTACGCTGCAGATCCGTCGACCGAGGACGACTTGGCCGAATGGGTCGTGCCCGTCGAGTGGATTGACGCCCGTCCCCTCGACGCTGGGTTCTGGGAGAAGGGCATGTTCGCCAGTCAGCACAGCGCCTGCAAACTGCGTCAGGAGTTCACCCTCGAACGCTTGGCCGATCACTTCGACATCGACGACGAGGAGTGATCGATCGCCATGGGCAACTTCGACTTCGTCCTCCAGACGCTGCCGTCGCTGCATGACGACTGCACGCGGGCCGAGTCGTACCTGTCGTCTGACCCGCGTTCGGCCTGCTTCTACAGCCGCCGGGTGGTCGAGGAGCTCGTCGGCTACCTCTACGACGTCCTATCGCTGCCCATCCCCTACCGCAACGACCTCGCGGCGAAGATCAATGATGCTGCCTTCAAGGCTCAGGTGCCGCAGGGCGTCACGCAGAAGCTGACCGCTATCCGTCGCATCGCCAACACCGCCGTCCACGAGAACCGGCAGATCCGTCCCGACGTCTCGCTCGCGGTGCTGCGCGAGCTGTTCAACGTCGTCGTGTGGACGTCTTACCACCACTCCCCTGAGCCGACGGCAGTCCCGCTGCAGGCTCAGTTCGACCCGGGCCTCGCCGCCAAGGCCGCCCCGTTGTCGCGCGCCGACATCGGCCGACTTGCGGCCAAGTTCAAGGAGCAGGACGAAGCCCACGCCCGCGCGCTGGCCGAGCGAGACGATCAGCTCGCCGCACACGAGGCCGAGATCGCCGAGCTCAGGGCTCAGATCGCCTCCGCCCAAGCAGCCGTGGCCCCCGACACTCGGGACTACGACGAGGCCGACGCCCGCGACCTGTTCATCGACGTGCTGCTGCACGAGGCCGGATGGGCCCTGGATCAGGACCGCGACCGCGAGTACGAAGTCACCGGCATGCCCAACGCCGAGGGCCGGGGCTTCGTCGACTACGTGCTGTGGGGCGCTGACGGATTGCCCCTGGCCGTGGTGGAGGCCAAGCGCACGTCCAAGTCGCCCGAAGTCGGCCAGCAACAAGCCAAGCTGTATGCCGACTGCCTGGAGACGCAGTTCGGCCGACGCCCCGTGATCTTCTACACCAACGGCTACGAGCACCGGATCTGGGACGACGTCGCCGGCTACCCGCCGCGTGACATCCAGGGCTTCTACACCCGCGACGAGCTGGAGCTGCTGGTACAGCGCCGCCAGACCAAGCTCTCGCTGGCGTCCGCGCAGGCGAACACCGACATCGCTGGCCGTCCGTACCAGGTGCGGGCCATCAAGGCGGTCGGCGACGCATTCGACCGCAAGCAGCGCGAGGCACTCCTCGTCATGGCAACCGGCTCGGGCAAGACGCGCACCACCATCGCGCTCGTCGACCTCTTGCAGAAGGCCAACTGGGTCAAGCGAGTGCTCTTCCTCGCCGACCGCACCGCTCTGGTCAACCAGGCGGCCAACGCCTTCAAGCAGCACCTGCCCGGGTCCACAACGGTCAATCTCGTGACCGAGAAGGCGGTCGACGGTCGCGTCTACGTCTCCACCTATCCCACGATGATGAACCTCATCAACGACATCGACGACGGGACCCGTCGATTCGGCCCCGGCCACTTCGATCTCATCGTGATCGACGAGGCTCACCGCTCCGTGTACGCCAAGTACGGCGCGATCTTCGACTACTTCGACTCACTGCTCGTCGGCCTCACCGCGACGCCGAAGGACGAGGTCGACCACAACACCTACCGGCTGTTTCACCTCGAGGACGGTGTGCCCACCGACAACTACTCGCTCGACGAGGCGGTCGACGCCGGGTACCTGGTTCCACCGAAGGGCATCAGCGTGGGCACCCAGTTCCTGCGGTCGGGCATCAGGTACGACGACCTCAGCGAGGAGGAGAAGGATCAGTGGGACGGCCTCGACTGGGGCGAGGACGGCCCGCCCGACGAGGTTGGCGCCGAGGAGCTCAACCGGTTCCTGTTCAACGAAGACACGGTCGACAAGGTCCTCGAGACCGTGATGATGCGCGGCCACAAGGTCGCCAGTGGCGATCGGTTGGGCAAGACCATCGTCTTCGCCAAGAGCCAGAAGCATGCCGAGTTCATCGAGATGCGGTTCAACCTCGCGTACCCCGAGCTGGCCGGGCACTTCGCCCGAGTCATAACCCACGGCACCCCGTACGCCCAGTCGCTCATCGACGACTTCTCGATCAAGGACAAGGCGCCGCACATCGCGATCAGCGTCGACATGCTCGACACCGGCATCGACGTGCCAGAGGTCGTCAACCTGGTCTTCTTCAAGATGGTGCGCTCGAAGTCGAAGTTCTGGCAGATGCTCGGCCGCGGCACCCGCCTGTGTCCTGACCTGTTCGGGCCCGGCGAGGACAAGCAGGACTTCCTCGTGTTCGACTTCTGCGGCAATCTTGAGTACTTCAGCCAGGACCTACCCGGTTCGCAGGGACAGACCCAGAAGTCGCTGTCGCAACGCCTGTTCGAAGCGCGACTCGGTCTGGTGACAGCGCTCGGCGAGGATGAGCCTGATCTGCGCACCTCGACGGCTGCCAGCCTCCACGAGATCGTTGCCGGCATGAATCTCGACAACTTCGTCGTGCGGCCGCACCGCAGAGCCGTCGAGAAGTTCGCCGCCGCCGAAGCCTGGCGGTCACTGAGCCCAGCCGACGCGGACGACCTGCTCAGGCTTGCCGGACTGCCGTCCCCCGTCCACGAAGACGACGAGGACGCCAAGCGATTCGACCTGCTCATCCTTCGTCGACAACTCGCGCAGCTCGACGGAGACGCCGTGCTCGCTGAGCGGTTGCGAGAGACCGCGCAGCACGTCGCCGCCGCGCTTCTCGGCAAGACGACGATCCCCAGTGTCGCCGAGCAGGCCGAACTGCTCGAGGCCATGGCTGGCGACGAGTGGTGGATCGACGTCACCTTGCCCATGCTGGAGCTCGCACGCCTACGCGTGCGCAGCCTCGTGCGGTTCGTCGAGAAGACCCAGCGCAACCCGATCTACACCGACTTCGAGGACGTCATCGGCGATGGCGTCGAAGTCCTACTCCCCCGGGTGACGCCCGGCACGAACTTTGAACGCTTCCGAGCCAAGGCCGAGGTCTACCTGCGCGAGCACCTCGACAACCTCGCTCTCCAGCGTCTTCGTCGCAACAACCAGCTGACGGCGTCCGACCTAGCGGAGCTGGAGCGGATGCTCATCGCCTCTGGTGGCCAGCAGCCCGACATCGCGTGGGCCACCGAACAAGGTGGCCTCGGGATCTTCGTCCGCAGCCTCGTGGGTCTCGACCGCTCGGCAGCCGTCGAAGCGTTCGAGAACTACCTGGACAGCACGCGCTTCTCGGCCGATCAGGTCCGCTTCGTGACTCTGATCGTCGATGAGCTCATCGCGAACGGCGTCATGGAGCCCGGTCGCCTCTTCGAGTCGCCCTACACCGACCACGCCCCCACCGGGCCGGACTTCTTCTTCCCCGACGCGGACGTAGAGGTCATCGTCGATACCCTCCAGCACATCAAGCAGACCGCCGTCCCCGACGAGGTGGCGTGATCCAACCATGCTGACTGGGTTTCCTCGTCACTTCCTTCACGCCAACGGATAATCCGACAACGAAAGCCGCTGATCTGCAGCGAGCCCAGACTGATCGCACCTCGGCTGCTGACCTCCGAGAGACCTACTCAACGGTCCCCGCACGGTCTAGCGTGATCTCGTGAAGCAATCCGCCATCGGGCTCGGGCACGCGCTGGGCGACCTCGCCGCGGAGGCGAAGACCGATGCCTGAGGAGAAGCGCGCCGCTCTCGCCGCGTGGGTGTCGGCCTACATCGCCGAGACGAGCCGGGACGAGAACGTCGACGCCTTCGTCGACCACGTCGACTCCGCCATCCTCGACCTCACGCCTGAGCTGGCGACCGACCCGGTGCTGACCGCGGAGCTCCACGCCAGCACCAAGGCTCACTTCCGGTCGTTCCTGAGCCTGCTCGACCGGGAGAAGAAGGAGCTCCTGCTTCCACCGCAGGCGACAGACCTGGCCCTCTCGATCGCCCGCCGCAACCTCGACATGGGCGTCCTGCTCAAGGTCTACCGGGTGGCGGCGGCAGCGACGTGGGACTTCTTCACCCACGTGGCCAGCGAGGTTCCCGAGGACGGTCCCGACCGCACCGACGTGCTGATCTACCTGTGGGACCACGGCGGCAGCTGGATCAACGAGTCGATCGAGCAGCTCATCCAGGTCTTCTACGACGAACGCGAGACCGTGATGCAGGGCTCGCTCGCCCGGCGCAGCGAGCTGGTCTACGCGATCCTGCGCGGCGAGCAGGTGCAGGTCGACGCCGCCTCCAACGACCTCGGGCACCCCCTGCGCGCGACTCACGTCGGTGTCGTGCTCTGGGCCGACGACGCCCACGACGACGCCTTGGTGCCGCTGAACCGTCTGGCCACGTCACTGGCAGCCCACCTGGGTGCCGGCGCTCCCCTGACGCTGCCCGCTGGCCGACGCGAGGTCTGGAGCTGGATCGCCACGCACGGCGATCCGGATCTGAGCGACCTGCGCACGCTGGTCCCCGACGACGGCCCGCTGCGGGCGGCGATCGGCGTCCCCGGCGTCGGGATCGACGGGTTCCGACAGAGCCACCGAGAGGCTCTTGCGGCCCAGCGGCTGGCGGTCTCCCACCACACGGACGACCGCTTCACCGCGTACGCCGACGTGGAGCTCGTCAGCCTGGTGGCCGGCAGCCCCGACGGGGTCGCCGCGCTGGTGCAGCGCGAGCTCGGCGCGCTGGCCGGTGACGATCCGGGACTCGAGCGCATCCGCGAGACGGTGCAGCTGTTCCTGGCCAACGGCGGAAACGTCGACGCGACCGCGTCGACATTGATCGTGCACAAGAACACCGTCCGGTACCGGCTCGCCCAGGCCGAGGAGCTGGTGGGGCACCCGTTGTCCGAGCGGCGCACGGAGATCGACCTGGCGCTGCGAGCACTGCGATGGCAGGCCCGCTGAGGTCTTTTGGACTCCAGCACAACGCCTGCGCCGATGTTCGGACTGGCGTCTGTGGCCGACGTCACAATGAGTTGGCACAGTGCTGGAGACCGAGGGACTCGCAGGTCCCACCTTCTCGTTCGCTCTGAGAGGCTGACATGACTTCCTACGACTACATCGTGGTCGGTGCCGGTTCCGCCGGTGCCGCCGTCGCCAACCGGCTGTCCGCCGACCCCGGCACCAGCGTCCTGCTCATCGAGGCGGGTGGTTCGCACCGCAACCTCAACGTGCAGGTGCCGGCTGCGTTCTCCAAGCAGTTCAAGGGCAAGCTCGACTGGGACTACACCACCGAGCCCGAGCCGTACCTCGACGGACGCGAGATCTACCACCCGCGGGGCAAGATGCTCGGCGGCTCCAGCGGCACCAACGCGATGATCTACATCCGCGGCAACCGGGCCGACTACGACGGCTGGGCCGCCGGCGGCGCCACCGGCTGGTCGTACGACGACGTGCTGCCGCTGTTCAAGCGCTCGGAGAACAACTCGCGTGGCGCCTCGGCCCTGCACGGCGGCGACGGTCCGATGCACGTGCAGGACCCCCGCTCCCCCAACGACCTGAGCCTGGCCATCGTCGACGCGATCGCGTCCACCGGGATGGAGCGCAACGACGACTTCAACGGAGTCGAGCAGACCGGCACCGGGCTCTACCAGCTCACCCAGAAGCGCGGGGCTCGCTGGACGACCGCCGACGGGTACATCAAGCCCGCTGCGAAGCGCAGCAACCTGACCATCATGAGCAAGACCCACGCCCTCAGGCTGCGCACCTCGGGCGGACGCGTCACCGGGGTCGAGATCGAGCGCGGCGGCAAGCAGTCCTTCGTGGAGGCCAAGCGCGAGGTCGTGCTCTCGGCCGGCGCGATCAACACTCCGCAGCTGCTCATGCTCTCGGGCATCGGTCCGGCCGACCACCTGAGCCAGCACGGCATCGACGTGGTCGTCGACAACCCCAACGTGGGCGCGAACCTGATGGACCACCCGATGTACCTGCTCAACTACGAGACCAGCGCGAAGGGCACGCTCGCCGAGGCCGAGTCCCCGAAGGCGCTGCTGCAGTACCTCGCCACACGCCGCGGCCACCTGACGTCGAACATCGGTGAGGTCGGCGCCTTCTTCCACACGCGTTCGGGTGACGCAGCGCCGTACATGCAGCTCATCGCGGCGCCGAGCTACTTCTGGAACCACGGGTTCACGACGTACGACAAGCCGGCGTACGCGATCGGCTGCTCGATGGTCGGCGCCCAGAGCAAGGGCTTCGTGCGGCTGCGCAGCTCGGACCCGAAGGCCAAGGCGTCGATCCTGCACAACTACTTCGAGCACCCGGACGACATGGACGCCATGGTGACCGCCATCGAGCGGGTCCGTGACATTGCGGCGTCCGGACCGCTGAAGCCGTTCACCGGCAAGGAGATCCACCCCGGCGAGGGCGCCAAGAGCCGTGCCGAGGTCGAGGCGGAGATCCGCGCCAGCGTCGAGCACACCTACCACCCGGCGTGCACCGCGCGCATCGGCTCGGAGTCCGACGGCGTGGTCGACCCGCAGCTGCGGGTGCACGGCATCGCGGGACTTCGCATCGCGGACGCGTCGGTGTTCCCGGTGATCCCGCACGGCAACACTCACGCGCCGGCCCTCATGGTCGGCGAGAAGGCCTCCGACCTGATCACGGGGTGACACCGGCGCCAAGGCCCGACTCCGCGAGGGCGCTTCACCACGGCTGAGCCGTCAGCCGGCCGATCCCCGCGGCATCGGGGCGCGCCAGTCGCCACGCAGGGCGAGGAGGCGCCAAGCCAGGCACAGGCTGCCGCCGAGCAGGCCGGCGAGCCACAGAGGTTGGTCGTAGCGGTGCAGGAGCCCCGCGACCATGGCACCGGCCAGCGCCGGGGTGGCGTAGAGCTCGCTGCGGAAGATCTCCGGCGGTCGGCCGGTCAGCACGTCGCGGAGCATGCCGCCGCCAATGCCGGTGACCATGCCCATCAGAGCCGCCGGGATCGGGCCCAGACCGTAGTCGACCGCCTTGACCGCGCCCGTCACGCAGAACAGGGCGAGGCCGAAGGCGTCGAGCACCTTGATGGTGCGCTCACGGCGTCCGACCGACGGGTGGAAGCGGAACGTCAGCAGGCCCGCCGCGACCGGAGCCATCAGGTAGCGCCAGTCCGCGAGCGCCGCCGGGGGCGTCGCGCCGATGAGGACGTCGCGCAGGAATCCCCCGCCGAGGCCCGTGGTTCCGGCCAGCACGAGGATGCCGAAGATGTCGTAGCCCTTGCGCACGCCGGCCAGTGCCCCGGCGGCGGCGAACACGAAGATGCCGGCCAGGTCGAACAGCACCAGCACGAGCGGAGTGGAGGACACCTGCGCAGGCTATCGGCGCCCGTACGATCAACGCGTGCGCATCGTCTCCCTGCTCCCCTCGACCACCGAGATCCTGTTCGCCATCGGCGCCGGACCCGACGTCGTGGGCGTGACGTTCGAGTGCGACCACCCGGCCGAGGCGCGTGACCGCCGCATCGTGTCCACCTCGGCGATGCCCGAAGGACTCACCCCGCGCGAGATCGACGACTTCGTCGGCGCCGCCGTCGCCGCGGGCGAGGACCTGTACCACCTGGAGTCCGACGCCCTGGCCGAGCTCGACGCCGACCTGGTCGTCACGCAGGACCTCTGCGCGGTGTGCGCCGTCGACGTCTCCGTGGTCGACGACGCCCTCACCTACCTGGGCTGCACTGCCGACGTCGTGACGACCGACCCGCACACGATCGACGAAGTGCTGGGGTCCATCGAGCTGCTCGGTGAGCGCACCGGCCGGGTGGACGCCGCGAAGCTCCTGACCGACGGACTGCACACCCGACTCGACGCCGTTCGGGCCGCCGTGGCCGACGAGCCCAGGCCGCGGGTGCTGCTGCTGGAGTGGACCGATCCCCCGTTCGCGCCGGGCCACTGGATCCCCGAGATGATCCAGATCGCTGGGGGTGACCCGGCGCTGGGCGCGGTCGGCGAGAAGTCGGTGCGGATCACGTGGGACGACGCGACGAGCGCCGCGCCGGACGTCGTCATCTGCGCTCCGTGCGGCTACGACCTCGACACCGCCGCCACGCTCGCCGCCGAGGTCACCGACCGCTTTCCGGACGTCCCGGTGTGGGCCGTCGACGCCAACGCGTCGTTCGCCCGACCCGGTCCGCGGCTGGTCGACGGAGTCGAGACCTTGGCGAGCATCTTCCATCCGTCGGTCGTCGGTGAGCCCAGCACCGAAACAGCACGACGAATCTGACGGTATTCCTTGCCATTCGAACACCTGTTCGATATACTAGATGCATGACGCGCAGCGCTCTCACCGAGGCGAAGGTGGAGTGCGCCCAGGCCGAACATCGGCTGTGGTCAGCGGTGCTGCGGGAGCGTGACGAGCGGGTCTCCGAGGTGGAGCGCAGCGAGCCGAGCAGCTCGATGTGGCGTCGCATGGCGGTCAACGGCGTTGCCCACGACATCGCCACCGCGCTGCACCTGTCCGAACCACAGACCTGGCGCATCATCAACGCCGCCGAGACGGTGCGCGACGACGCGCCGTCGGCGTGGGCCGCGTTCGGCGCGGGAGAAGCTGGACGCCGCCCGGGTGTCCATCATCGCGAGCGCACTGCTGCGCGCCACCCAGGCCGAGACCCGTGAACACATCGACGGAGCCGTGCTCGCCTACGCAGCCGACCACACTCCCGCCGAGCTGCGCCGCTGGCTCGACCGCCTGATCGATCGCCTTGAGCCCCCCAGCCTCTCCGACGCCGAGAGGGCCCGGGCCGACCGGAACGTGCGCGTCAGCCCCGGCCACCACGGCATGAGCCTGATGCAGGCGTGGATCCCGTCCCTGGCCGCGGTTGCCGCCGACCAGCGCCTCACCGCCGCAGCTCGGCTGCTGGAGGACGATCCGGGTGACGCCCGCACGATCGAGCAGAAGCGCGCTGACCTGTTCTGCTCCTGGCTGACCAACGCCACCGGTACCAGCACCGACATCCACGCCGAGATCGCCGTCATCGTCGAGGCGCAGGCGCTGGCCGGCGTCGTCGACACCCCCGGCCACATCGTGACCGCCGACGATCACGTGCCGGTCCCGCCCGAGTGGATCCTCCAGCTGGCCCAGAGCGGCAACGCCCTGTGGACCCGACTGCTGACCGATCCGGCCGGCACCGTCCTCGACGTCACGCACCACGGCTACCAGCCGCCCCGGGCGTTGCGCGAGGCCATTCGGTGGCGCGACCTCACCTGCCGGGTCCGCGGATGCCACGTCCTCGCCGAACGGTGCGACCTCGACCACGCACAACCCTTCGACGCCGGCGGCCCCACCACGGGTGCGAACCTACGAGCCCTCTGCCGAAGACACCACGGCATGAAGGGTCACGGCGTGCTCGATGCCAGCGCCTTCGACCCCCCGGAAGCCCATCTCGTCCGACTCCCCACCCCACCGATGATCGTGGAGTTCGTCGCGGCCTGACGGTGCGCGTCAGGCTGCGCTGGGCGTGAGGCGCAGGAGCCGCCCGGCGCCCTCGTCCTCCAGCAGCCAGATGGCACCGTCGGGGCCCTGCTCGACCGCGCGGATGCGCTCGCCCATGTCGAAGGTCTGGACGTCGCCGGCACTCGTGCCGTCGAGGTCGACCCGCACCAGCGCCTTGCCCGACAGCGCGCCCATGAAGGCGTCGCCCTTCCACTGCGGGAACAGGTCACCGGAGTAGATCAACAGGCTGCCCGGCGAGATGCTCGGATTCCACGACGCCTTCGGGGCCGCGAATCCGTCGCCGGCCGAATGGTCCGGAATGTCGTCGCCGTTGTAGTCGCTGCCGTCCGAGACCTTGGGCCAGCCGTAGTTGGCACCCTGCTCGATGACGTTGAGCTCGTCGCCGCCCTTCGGCCCCATCTCGGACTCCCAGAGCGTGCCATCGGGGGCGAACTCGAGGCCGAGCGGGTTGCGGTGCCCGAAGCTTCCAGATCTCGGCCGACGACCCGTCCAGTCCCATGCGCACGATGGAGCCGAGCGTGTTGGACGTGTCCTGTGCCGGGGTCTTCTTCTGCCGCTCCCCCGACGAGACGAACAGGTGCTCGCCGTCGGGGTCGAAGGCGATGCGGTGGCCGAAGTGACCCGAGCCCGACACCTTGGGAGTCTGCCGCCAGATGACCTCGAGGTCCTGCAGCGACGGCTGCTCGCCGGTCTGGAGGGTGGCGCGGCCGACCACTGCGCCGGAACCGCCGTCACCTGCCTCGACCCAGCTGAGGTAGACCGTCTGGTCGTCGGCGAAGGTCGGTGCGACCACGACGTCGCCGAGCCCGCCCTGGCCGGCCGCCACCACGTCGGGTGCACCGGCCACCTCGACGCTCTCGCCGCTCTGGGCGTCGCGCAGGTTGAGCGTGCCGGTGCGTTCGGTGACGAGCAGGTCACCGCCCGGCAGGAAGGCCATCGCCCACGGATCGTCGAAGCGGTCGACGGTCTCGACCTGGAACGACACGGGGCCGCTCTCGGTGGTCTCCTCCACCGCCGAGACCTCGCGAACACCGTCGCCGGAGCACCCCGCCGCCAGCAGCGCGACGGCACTCACGAGCAGGGATGCCGGGGTCGCAGCTCGTGTTCTCATGGTCCAAGCCTTGCCGACCGGACCAAGCCCAGCAACGCGAACCGGCGTCAGCAGCGCGCCATGCCGGTCATGAAGCGGCCCACCAGCGGCAGCTCACTGAGGCCCTCGGCACCGGCCATGACGATGCTCTGCGCGGCCATCGCGTCGGCGCTGCCCAGCACCGCGTACCGCGGCACCCACTGTGGATCGAACTTGGCGTTGAAGCGCCACAACGACTCGATCTGGGTCTGCGAGGCGGCGCCCTGCAGCAGCCGTCGCACCGCTCGCGCGCCCCACGTGGTGTTCTCACCGCTCACGATGGTGCGGAAGACGGCGAAGTTGAGCCCCACCCGGCCGACACCGGCCGCAGCGAACCGGCCGATGCTCTCCACGATGAGGAAGTCGATGATGCCGTTGGGCAGCTCGTGGTCGATGTTGCGGCGCATCACGTCGAGCGACCACCCGTCCGCGCACGGCACCCACTGCAGGAACGCCTGCGGGACGCCGTCGCCGTCGCGCGCGATCGACACCAGCAGTCCACGGTCGCGGGCGTCGAACAGTCGCGACAGCGTCATCGAGAATCCGCGCTCGGTCTCGCCCTGACGACACATCCGCGCCAGGTCGAGCAGACGGTCGCGGTCCTCGGCGGACACCGCGGCGGGGTCGACGAGGTCCATGGTGAAGCCTGCGCGGCCGATGCGCCGGTGCGCACGGCGGATCGAGCTGCGCGCGGGAATGTCCACGGTGAAGTCACGCGCGTCGAGCACGGCCTCGTCCCCCAGGTAGACCGGGTGCAGTCCGCTGGCCTCGTACACCGACAGCCACGCCGCCGACGCACCGAGGACGGCGACGGTCCACCCGTGGGCCTCGACGAAGTCGGTGAACGCGGCCCACACCTGCGCGCGGTCGGACGTGGGACCGACCGGGTCGGGCGCGACCACGCACACGCCACCGCGCACCGCGTACGCCACCAGGCTCTCGCCGTGGAAGAACCACTGCTTGTCGTCGCGCAGCGCGAAGTACGCCAGCGTGTCGCCGCCATGCAGCTCAACGATCTCGCGAGCACGCAGCTCGTCCGAGGACCGTTCGACACCGTCGACCGGTCCCACCATGCGCGGCGACCACAGCAACCACAGGGCGCCGCTGAGGCAGGCGAGGCCGACGCCGGCCAGCAACGGTGCGGCCAGCGGACCTCCGTAGCCCAGCGGGCCCGACGTGATGCCGGCCATCCGGGCGGCGGCCGTCGCCGTGGCTCGCAGACCGCCTTGATCGAACGCCGCCGCCAGCAGCGTGGAGGCGACCAGCGCGCCGCAGATGCCCGCGGCGGCCTGCCGGGCCGCTCGTCGCACCACGGCGGGAGTCTGCACCACCGGGAAGCACCGACGCCGAGTCGCGATCCACGCGGCAGCAGCCACGGGAGGAATGGTCGACCAGGAGAGGTCCTCGTGCAGCACGTGTCCGCCGACCGACAGCACCAGCAGGGTCAGCGTGGCGACCCATGCGGCGCGATGGCCACGGCGGAGTCCACGCGCGGTGAGGATCAGACCGACTGACAAGAAGACCAGGGTCACTCCGGCCGAGCTCGGCGACATGGCCGTCGCCACCTCGAGAACCTCCTGCACCCGGCTGTGCGACGGACCGGAGGCCACCGAGACCAGCCCCAGCGCGCCGACCACGCAAGCGGTCGTGGCGGCGATGCGGCGGGTGCGGTCCCGCTCGGCCCACGTCCGGGCCACCGACGGCGCGCTCATCGCAGGCTCGCAAAGACGTCGTCGAGCCGCGTACCGGGCTCACGACCGCGCTCGACGAACCACTCGCGGCCCAGCACGACGCGGCCGATCGGACCCGGCAGCGCAGCCAGGTAGCCGACCGTCCGAGACGGAGCACCGGAGTCCTGGCTGGCATGGGCGGACAGGGCCGACCGCTTGGCCGGGACCTGGGCACGGACGTCGACGCGATGCGTGATCTCCGAGCGTGCCGAGTAGGCCGAGCGGAACGCCGCGGCGGCCACCGGCAGACGCCCGGGCAGCAGGCGCATCACGGCGGCCGCCCGCACCAGCAGGGTGCGGTCGACCGTCGCCTCCAGCACCACCGGCGTGCCGGCGAGCTCGGCCGCTGCCGCCGCCACGTGGTGCACGTGCACGTGATCGGGATGTCCGTAACCGCCCGCGCGGTCGTAGCTGGTGAGCACGTCGGCGTCCTCCTCGGTCAGCACCGCCGCCAGCTCGGCGGCAGCCTGCTCGACCGGAACATCGGAGAAGTGACCGTCGCGGTGCCCCAGGGCCACCACGCGGTGCGCACCGATCGCCGCCGCAGCCTCGTGCAGCTCGCGCAGGCGAAGCGCACCGAGCTCGGCACGCGGGAACCGGCTCTCGTCGGCCAGCCCCGCGGCACCGTCGGTGGCCGTGACGATCACCACGCGGTGACCCTCCGCGACGCACCGCGCGAGAGTGCCACCGGTGAGCAGGGCCTCGTCGTCGGGGTGGGCATGGAAGGACACGACCGTGAACGTCGTGGATCTGAGCGTCATGGGGTGACAGTGCCACGACCACCCGCCCCCGACGAAGCGGCACTCAGCGCGCACTCAGCGAACCTGGTGCAGCATGATCACGTTCCACCAACCACCCACGCTCGAGAGGACCGGCCGTGTCCCGTTCACGCATCATCCGTGTGGCCCTGACGGTCTCAGCACTCGGCGCGTCGGCCGCGATGACGGCCGCGCTGCCCCACCTCGCCGGCATGACCTGGGCGAGCATCCTGCAGGTCGTCGCAGGCGTGTCCGTCGGGGCACTGGTCGGCCTGACCGCGCTGTGGGGTGCCGGACTGCTGGTGCACACCATCGTGCTCACCGCGGCGCTGCCCGGCCTGTCGGCCCGCCGCGCGCTGCTGCTCAACGTGTCAGGCAGCGCGGTGTCCAACGTGGCACCGTTCGGAGGGGTCGCCGGCATGGGTCTCGGCTTCACGATGGCCCGCACCTGGGACATCCACCCGGCGGACTTCACCTCCTTCACCGCGATCAGCAACCTGTGGAACACGCTGGGCAAGGTCCTGGTCGGTTCCGCACTGATCGTGGTGGCGATCGCGGTGGGCATCACGCTGCCGCCGAAGCTCGACACCTGGCTGGTGTACGGCGCGGCCGCGGTGCTGGCCGTCACGCTGCTGGGCGTCGCAGCACTGTGCAGTGCCAGGGCGGCCGGCGTCGTCGGTGGGGCCCTGGATCGCGCCACCAACGCGACGCTGCGCGCGTTCGGGTCCGAGCGTCGCGTCGACGCCGTCGCCTGGGTCGAGCGCACCCGCCAAGCCAACTCCAGCACCATCGCGGACGGCTGGGGTCGCCTCACCGTCGGCGTGCTCGCCTACCTGGCGCTCCAGGGCCTGCTGCTGGCCGGCTGCCTGCTCGCCGTCGGGACCCACGCACCGTGGCTGGTCATCGCCGTGGCCTTCGGGGTCGAGCGCCTGCTGACGGTCGTGCCGTTCACTCCGGGCGGCAGCGGCGTGGCCGAGCTGGGCACCGTCGCGGTGCTGGCCGCGATGGGCGTCGATCCGGTGGGTGCGGCGGCGGGCGTGCTGCTGTACCGGTTGTTCATCTTCCTGCTCGAGATCCCGGTCGGCGGGGTCAGCGCGCTGGTGTGGTTCCGCCGCCGATCCAGCGCCGCGGTGACCGACCAGCGTCAGGCGGTGTCGGCATGAAGATCCTGCACGTCACCGACTGCTACCTGCCCCGCCTCGGCGGGATCGAGATGCACGTCCACGACCTCGCGACCCGTCAGGCCGAGGCCGGGCATGACGTCACCGTCGTCACCACCACCCCGGCCGGCGGCCACGCCGACCCTGAGGGCCCGGTGCGGGTCGAGCGCGTCACGAGCGTGATCGGGCTGGGTGCGGGCGCCCGCATCGCCGACCTCGCCGATCGGCTCGACGCCGACGTCGTGCACGCCCACGTGTCGGTGGCCTCGCCCACGACGTGGGCCGGCGTCCGGGCGGTCGGCGGTTCCATCCCCACCGTGGTCACCGTGCACTCGGTGCTCCCCGACGTGCGCGCGTTGGTGCGCGTCATGGCGACGGTCGGCGGCTTCCTGTCACCGTCGGTGACCATCACCGCCGTCAGCGACGTCGCGGCCGCGCCGTGGCGACGGGCCCTGGGAGACCGCGCCCCCGTGCACGTGCTGCACAACGGCATCGATCCCGGCCTGTGGTCGGTGGACCACGAGGAGACGCCGGGGACGTTCACCGTCGTGGCGGTGGGGCGCTTCGCCAGGCGCAAGCGGCACCGGGCCCTGGTGCGCACCCTGGCTCGCCTCAAGGACAACCTGCCCGACGACATCGCCCTGCGGGCTGTCATCGTCGGCGACGGCGACGAGCTCCCCGCGGTCCGCGCCGACGTGCGTCGCCTCGGGCTGAATGACGTGGTGGAGCTGCCCGGCGCCCTGGATCGCACGCAGATCAAGGAGCTGCTGCGACACGCGGACGCGTTCGCCGCGCCGGCGGTCCTGGAGTCCTTCGGCATCGCTGCGCTGGAGGCCCGGTGCGCCGGCGTGCCCGTCGTCGCCATGCGGCAGGGCGGAGCCGTGGAGTTCATCGAGCACGGCCGCGACGGGCTGTTCGTCGGCACCGACCAGGAGATGGCCGACGCGCTGCTGCGGCTGGCGACCGACGACGACCTGCGTCACCGGCTGGCCGAGCACAGCGCGTCCCGACCCCCACAGGTGGCCTGGCCGGCCGTGCTGCAGCAGCACGAGGCGATGTATGGCCGGGCCGGGAGTCCCGCACTGGTGCGCACCGGATGATGTCCGTCCCCGCACCGTCCGCGGTACGGCGGCTCACCGCGAGCGTGCGGGCGCGATCGGCGATCGCCGCGACTCTCGTGATGATCATCGGCACCGTCGCCGCGTCCGTCCTGCTGCTCACGCTGCTGGAACGTGCGCTGATCTCGACGGTGCAGTCGAACGCCGAGGAGCGGGCCCAGTCCATCGCCCGGGTCGCGGCCGCGGCCGATCTGGACACGGTCCGCAAGGATCTGGTCGACAACACCGTGGAGAGCCAGGTGGCCCAGCTGGTGGCGCCCGACGGCGAGGTGGTGGCCGCCTCCTCGGCCCGTGGCGAGGGCCAGGTGCTCACGACCTTGCGACCGCCGGCCGGCCAGGTTCAAGAGGTGGAGCGCCACTCGCTCGAGCTCCTGCGCACGCGTGACCCCTACCTCGTGACGGTGCAGGGCGTGCAGCGCGACGGCCAGCTGTACACGGTCGTGATCGCCACCTCGATCGCTCCGCAGCGCGAGTCGGTCGAGACCCTCCTGACCTACCTGTTCGTGCTGATCCCGGTCGGCAGCGTGCTGGTCGGCTTCGGCACCTGGATCGTCGCCGGACGCGCCCTGCGACCGGTCGAGGCGATACGGCGACGCGTCGCCGACATCCGCGCGGGCGACCTGGTGGAGCCGGTGCCGGTGCCGCCCTCGCACGACGAGGTGGCGCGCCTGGCCACGACCATGAACGACATGCTCGGCCGGCTGGACGCCGGCGACCGACGCCAGCGGGCGTTCGTGTCCGACGCCAGCCACGAGCTGCGCAGCCCCATCGCCACCCTGTCGGCGTCGCTGGAGCTGCTCGGCGACTCACCGGCCCCGGCCGACTGGGGATCGCGCCGCGAGGTGATGACCACCGAGGTCGAGCGCATGCGTCGACTCGTCGACGACCTGCTGTTCCTCGCCAAGGCCGACGACCGCGGCCTGCGGGTGCGAGTGCAGCAGGTCGACCTCGACGATCTCGTCGCCCAGGAGGTGCAGCGACTGCGTGCCGCAGGATCGCTGACGGTCAACGCCTCGATCGCCCCGGCACGCGTCGACGGCGATCTGCAGGGTCTGTCGCAGGCGGTGCGCAACCTGGTCGAGAACGCCGCACACGCCGCGCGCAGCCGGGTCGCCGTCACGGTGGTCGGCGACGGCGACGACGCGGTGGTCGAGGTGTCCGACGACGGGCTGGGCGTGCCGATTCCCGACCGCGACCGCATCTTCGAGCGGTTCGTGCGGCTGGACGCCAGCCGTACCCGCGACCACGGGGGAAGCGGCCTGGGTCTTGCCATCGTCCGTGAGATCGTGACCGGCCACGGCGGCACCATCACGGTCGACGAGTCGACGTGGGGCGGTGCCCGGTTCGTGCTGCGGCTCCCCCGCGACCGTTCCGCCGACCCGACCGACGCCTGAGCGCCGTCAGCCGCCGGCGGGGTCGAGGCGGTAGCCGACGCCGCGGATGGTCTCGAGCGCCTGGCGGTCGAACGGCACGTCGATCTTGAGGCGCAGGTAGCGCACGTACACCTCCACCACGTTCACGTCGCCGTCGTAGGCCGAGTCCCACACGTTCTCGAGGATGTGCGCCTTCGACATCGCCTCACCCGGATGCTGCATGAAGAACTGCAGCAGGGCGAACTCCTTGGGCGTCATCGTCACGTCGGTGCCCTGGCGGGTGACCCGGTGGGTGCCGGGGTCGAGGACCAGGTCTCCGACCTCCAGCACGGTGGGACGCGCCGGAGCACCGCGCCGGAACAGCGCTCGGATGCGCGCCAGTAGCACCACGAAGCTGAACGGCTTGGTGAGGTAGTCGTCGGCACCGAGGTCGAAGGCGTCCACCTGGTCGAACTCGCCGTCCTTGGCGGTCAGCATCAGCACGGGCGTCCACACGCTCCTGGCCCGGATGCCCTTGAGGACGTCGTAACCGTTCAGGCCCGGCAGCATGATGTCGAGCACGATGACGTCGAACTCGTGCTCGGTCGCCCACCACAGACCCTCGTGGCCGTCGTGCGCGATCTCCACCACGAACCCGTGGTCCACCAGACCCCGCTTGATCGTGTCGGCGAGGAACACCTCGTCCTCGACCAGCAGCACGCGCATCGGTTCTCCTTCGACCTACTTGTGTCGGACGACCCATCGTGCACCATCAGGCAGGTGCCACGGGCTGCCTCAGGATGGTGCGGAGCCTCTCGGGCTGGGTGCGGCGCGGGTCGCCGAGGTAGACCTCGTGATGCCGGCCGGTCATCCGAAGGCCGCGGGAGGGGATGAACTGGTCATTCATAAGCGCCAGGACGTCGCCCTCCTCGTCGTACGGGCCGACATGCAGGGGTCTGGACGCAGAGGCCCTCGTCCAGCTGGTCCAACCGGACCGACGACGACCCAGCCTGGGTCTTCGCAGGTTCGAGAGCCGCCCGGACCAGGTCGGTGTCGACCCAGTCGGGCACCAGGATCATCACGGTCCAGCTCCAGCGCGTCTTGTCGCGCGCCGACGTGAAGGTCGTCATGTCGTCGGACCACCACAGCGCCTCCAGCGGCGGCACCACGTAGTCGCGTCCGAGCTCGTTCTTGCTGGCGAACTTGAGCCGGTAGGCCACCGGGTACAGCGCCTCGAGCGCCTGGGCGTACGCCGGGTCGGTGTTCGGGTCACCCGCCCCGTCGACCATGAGGTACCGCATCGAGGGCAGCTCGATGACGTCGAACCGGCCGCGACGCGCACGATAGGACTCCATCGTGCGCTTCAGATCTACCTTCTCCACGTGCCGCCTCCGCTCGCCATTGCGTACGCCCCCAGCAGCCTAGAACGGGCTCGCTTCGCGCCGCGTGACCCTGTCGACCTGTCACGATTCGTCCATGGCGGGCCGAGGCTGGAAGTTCTGGACGTTCGTGGTCGTGGCCGGCCTGATGGCGGTCGGTGGGATCGGGAACCTCTCGGCGACGGAAGAGCGTCCCGCTCCTTCGCCCACAGCTACCGCGGAGGCGGACGTGGTGGTCCCGGCGGCGGCGCCCACGACACCGGAACCGACCATCGAGGCGCCGGAGCTGTTGTTCGTCGCCGACCAGAAGGACGGCGACTCGTTCGTCGCGTCCGACGGGGTGGAGTACCGGCTGGGCCTGGTCAACACGCCCGAGCGCAACGAGCCGTGCGGGAGCGACGCGACCGCCTTCACTCGCGACTTCCTGGCCTCGGGCTTCACCGTCGACGCGTACTCCTCCGACACCTACGGTCGGACCGTGGCGGAGGTGTTCGACGCCGACGGCGACTCGCTCAACGTTGCACTCGCCGAGAGCGGACTGGGCAACGATCAGTACCTCGAGCAGTTCCGCTCCGAGAACCCCGCCCTCGGCAGCCGGCTCGACGACGCCTTCGCCTCAGCGGCCACGCCGTCCTGTCAGACGGCGAACACGCCGGCGCCCCTCGTGGCCCAGCCGAAGAAGACGAACTGCATGGAGGGCTACTCACCCTGCATCCCGATTGCGGCCGACCTCAACTGCCCCGACATCGGCTTCCGCGTCAAGGTGACCGGCGACGATCCGTACCGGCTCGACCGGGACGGCGACGGCTACGGCTGTGAGTAGTCGCGACCCGCGACTCCGGCACACTGTCCAGATGAGCCTCCCGGACGCACCATGACGGCCACGCACGCCCACGAGCCGCACGCGGGAGGCATGGCCGCTCGGCTCAACTGGCTGCGCGCCGGCGTGCTCGGTGCCAACGACGGCATCGTGTCGACGGCTGGGCTGGTGGTGGGTGTCGCCAGTGCGACGTCGGCCCGGGGGCCGATCTTCACTGCTGGTCTCGCGGGACTGGTCGCCGGCGCCGTGTCGATGGCGCTGGGTGAGTACGTCTCGGTCAGCAGCCAGCGCGACAGCGAGCGGTCCCAGCTGGCCATGGAGCGGCGCGAGCTGCGCGAGATGCCCGAGGAGGAGCTCGAGGAGCTGGCCGGGATCTACCGACGCAAGGGCCTGACGGAGCAGACCGCACGTCAGGTGGCCCAGGAGCTCACCGCCCACGATGCCCTCGCCGCGCATGCCGAGGCCGAGCTGCACATCGACCCGGACGGTCTCACCAACCCGTGGCACGCGGCAGGCGCGTCAGCCGTCGCCTTCACGCTGGGAGCCCTGCTCCCACTGGCCGCCATCCTGGTGGCACCTTCAGGCTCGCGCATCGTCGTGACCGTCGCCGTGGTGCTGGCAGCCTTGGCGATCACCGGCTGGCTCAGCGCTCGCATCGGTGCGAGCACCGCTCGCGTGGCGGTGGCGCGCGTCGTCATCGGCGGTGCGGCGGGGCTCGCCCTCACCTACGCGATCGGGCGCGCGTTCGGGACCGCCATCGGCTGACCGCGCGCGGACCGCCAGAGGCCGGGGTGGACAATGTGCCGGTGACGACGTCGAACATCACTGCGACCCGACCCGACACCACCGACGACGACGAGTCGTCGTGGCCGGCCATCCGGCTGTGGATCCTGGTGGCGGTCTTCGTGGCCGTCGGGGTCGCCCGGTCGATCCAGGTGGACATCCCCTTCAAGGACCCGAAGGGAGCCTTCCTCCTCACGCGCATCGCGCTGACGGTCGCGATCTCGCTCGGGCTCGTCGTGCTCGACGGGCTGATCCGCTCCGGCCGCCCCTTCGAGGTGCGCAAGGTCCTCGCGACGATCCAGCAGCGGTGGACGCGAAGGCGAGTCGCGCTGGCCACCGCGGCGCTGCTCGCGTACCACGTCACCTACTTCACGTACCACAACCTCAAGAGCTGGGACGTGCTGAACACCCCCCGCGACGAGATGCTCGCGCAGTGGGATCGCTGGCTGTTCTTCGGCCACAGCCCGGCGGTGCTGCTGCACGACCTGCTCGGCGAGCACGTCGCCACCTACGTGCTGATGATCTGGTACGAGTCGTTCCCGACGATCGTGCTGTTCGCCTTCCCCGCGACGGTCGTGATGGTCGACCGGATGCGCGACGCCTACGCCGGGATCGCCGCGTTCGTGTGGGTGTGGATCCTCGGCACCGCGACCTACTACGCCATCCCCTCACTGGGGCCGTTCGACGTCGACCCGCAGGACTTCGCCGGTCTGCCGCACACGATGATCCAGGACACGCAGGCCCGGTACATGGGTCAGCGCGAGTACCTGCTGGCCAATCCGCAGGCGCCGGACGCCTTCGCCCAGGTCTCGGCCTTCGCGAGCCTGCACGTCGGCGTGACCGCCGTCATCCTGGGCGTCGCCTGGTGGCACCGCATGCGCCGGACGACCATCGCGCTCACGATCTTCCTGGCCGGGACACTGGTGGCGACGGTCTTCCTCGGCTGGCACTTCGCGGTCGACCTGCCCGCCGGTCTGGCCATCGCCGGCCTCGCCTGGGTGCTCGGGCCGCTGACCGTCGGTGTGCGCCGACGGCCAGCGCCCGAGCCGGCACCCTAGGCCGAGATCGACGTCTTCACGTCAGATCCCGCGACCGCGATCTTGCGCGGCTTGGCCTTCTCGCTGAGCGGGATGACCAACGACAGGACGCCGTGGTCGTACGCCGCCGAGATCGCCTCGGTGTCGATGCCGTCGCCGAGCGTGAACTGGCGGTAGTAGCTGCCCGAGCGGCGCTCCTGCGCGATCCACTTGGCGCCCTCGTGGGCGGTCGCGGTGCGCTCGGCGCGGATGGTGAGCAGGTTGCCGTCCAGGTCGATGTCGATCGAGCCGGGGTCGACACCGGGCAGGTCGGCGTGCAGCACGTAGCGCTCGCCGTCGCGGACGAGGTCGACCGGGACGGCGCGCGGTCCGGTGCGCAGCTGGGTCAGCCCGCCGGCCAGGCGATCAAGCTCGCCGAAAGGATCGAAGGTGGTGTTCATGACAGGACTCCTTTCAGAAACTTGAGTCGATGTGACTCAACTGAGGTCAGTTATAGCTCCGCTTGCCGCGTCTTTCAAGTACGCCCTGAGCGAACGCGATCGCCCGTGCGGCCGACATGGCAGGCTGGCCCGGTGCACTCCACGACCATGCCCCCGGACCTGTTGTCACACGCCGTAGCGGCCACCGGATTCATGCCGCAGGACGAGGGGCTGCTGCTGTTCGACAAGGCGGTCGAACGACTCCCCCACGGACCGGCGCTCGAGGTCGGCACCTACTGCGGCAAGTCCGCGATCTACCTCGGCGCCGCTGCTCGAGCGGTCGGAGGCACCGTCTTCACCGTCGATCACCACCGCGGCAGCGAGGAGAACCAGGCCGGCTGGGAGCACCACGACACCTCGCTGGTCGACCCGGACTCAGGTCTGATGGACACCCTGCCGACGTTCCGGCGCACCCTGGCCGCCGCGGGGCTGGAGGACGAGGTCGTGGCGGTCGTCGGCCGCAGCACCACAGTCAGTCGACACTGGGGAACACCGCTGAGCCTGCTGTTCATCGACGGCGGCCATGGCGAGCAACCGGCCCGCGACGACTACGCCGGGTGGGCGCCGAAGGTGATGCCCGGCGGACTGCTGATGATCCACGACGTGTTCGAGAACCCTGCCGACGGCGGCCGACCGCCCTACGAGCTGATCTACCTGCCTGCGCTCGACAGCGGCGAGTTCGAGCAGGTCGAGGCGCTCGGCTCGATGCGCGTCCTCAGGCGGCTCTGACCTCACCCGACCGAGGTCGAGGCGCAGCCACACTCCAGCGCCAGCTCGGCGAAGTCCGGTGCCAGCGACGTGCCCCGCATGATGCCCGAGCCGGCCGTGGCCGTGCCGTGGGTCTGGCCGAGCGCGTCGGCGGCGAGGATGACCGCGCCGGCGGTGAAGGTGGTGTGCTGCTCGGGCCAGAACACGTCCGGGTTGTCGTTGGGCACGTCCGGGTCGGCGAACACCCAGCCGGTCCAGTAGCCACCGTCGGCGGCCCGCAGCAGCTGCATGTCGGCGAACAGGCGCAGCGCACGGTCTCGGTCCCCCAGCGCGTCGAGCGCCATGACCAGCTCACAGGTCTCCGCACCGGTGACCCACGGGTTGGTGTCGACGCATCGCACTCCCAGCCCGGGGACCACGAACTCCTCCCAGCGCGAACTGATCAGCGCGTGCCCCTCGTCCCCGCGGACCGCGCCGCCGAGCACCGGGTAGTACCAGTCCATCGAGAACGTCGACTTGTCGGCGAACCGGTCGCGATGGCGGCGCAGGGCGTGCCCGAGCCGTCCGCCCGCCAGCTCCCAGTCCGGTTGCGGCTCCCCCACCAGCTCGGCCAGTGCCACTCCGGCCCGCAGCGACTGGTGGATCGAGGAGTTGCCGGTCAGCAGGCAGATGTCGTCGACCGGCGTCCAGGCGACGCCGCCGAACGGCTGCTGCAGCGCCACGACCCAGTCAAGACCGGCCCGGACCGTCGGCCAGTGCCGCTGCACGACGTCGAGGTCGTGACGGATCAGCCAGTGGTGCCACAGCCCCACGGCGAAGTAGGCGCCGAAGTTGCTGTCGCCGCGCTCGTCGGTGACGGCGCCGTCGTGCCAGGCCGACGGCCACGAGCCGTCGGCTCGCTGCGTGGCGCTGACCCAGTCGTACGCCCGCTCCGCCGCCTCGACCTCGCCGGCCGCGAGCAGGCCCATCGCGGCCTCGACGTGGTTCCAGACGTCGACGTGCTCGCCTGCGGACCACGGGATGGACCCGTCCGCCTGCTGCATGGCGAGGATCGAGCGGGCCGTCTGCGCCACCTGCTCGGCCGACATGACTCCGTCGACCGACGGCCCGACCTGCTGCGACGTCACGCCGTGGTCTCGTGCAGCGGCTTGTGGAAGTACAACGCCATGCTCTTGCCGATGACCGGGTCGAGCACCTTGCCCGCGAGCTGCAACGCCTTGGGGTTCTCCATGATCTCCCACACCAGCAGCCGGTGATACGTCTTGGGCAGCACGTGGTCGTCGTTGCGCACGCCGACAGCGCACTTGAGCCACCAGTAGGGCGCGTGCAGACCGTGCTTGTAGTCCTTGGAGTCGAACACCAGGCCCGCGCGGGTGATCTTGTCGCGCAGCTCCTCCTCGGTGAAGATCCGGATGTGTCCGCCCGGGTTGGAGTGGTACTCCTCGCTCAGCTTCCAGCACACGACCTCCGGGAACCAGCGCGGCACCGTGGCCACGAGGGTGCCGCCGGGACGCAGCACCCGGACCAGCTCGTCGATCGCCTGGATGTCGGCCGGGATGTGCTCGAGCACCTCGGCGGCGATCACGCGGTCGAACTCCCCGTCGGCGAACGGCAGGGCCAGCGCGTCGCCCTGCTTGACGTCGGCGCTCGCTCCCTCGGGCACCTCGTCGACCATCGCTGCCGTCCACTCGCGCACGGTCTCCAGCTCGTCGGCGTCGAGGTCGAAGGCGATCACGTCGGCACCGCGTCGGTACGCCTCGAAGGTGTGGCGGCCACCGCCTGCACCCATGTCGAGCACGCGGTCACCCGGCTGCAGCCCGAGTCGGTCGAAGTCAACGGTCAGCACGGTCGGTGTTCTCCTGTGGGGTGGTGGCCCGATGGGGCTGTGTGGATGGCCTCGGCGTAGACGGCGGCGACCTGCTCGGCGACCGCCGGCCAGCTGAACAGGTCGAGCACGCGCTGGCGGCCCGCGGCCCCCAGCGCGACGCGACGGTCGGGATCGTCGAGCAGGCGCGCGATCGCGTGCTCCAGCTCGCCGACGTCGCCCGGTGTCACGACGTCCGCGGCCAGCCCGTCCGGCCCGACGACCTCGGGGATGGCTCCGGCCCGCGACACCACGAGCGGGGTCGCGCAGGCCATCAGCTCGGCGGTCGGCAGCGAGAAGCCCTCGTACAGGGACGGGACGCAGGCCACCTCTGCCGAGCCCATCAGCGCCACCAGCTCGTGGTCGGTCAACCCGCTCACGAACTCGACGTGGTCGGCGATGCCGAGCTGGTCGATCAGGCGCTCGGTGACACCGCCACGTTTCGGCACGGACACGAGGACCAGGTGCACGTCACGCTCGGTGCGCAGCTTGGCGAACGCCTCCAGGAGCGTGCTCACGCCCTTCAGCGGAGCATCGGCCGACGCCATCGCGAGGATGCGACCGGGCACCCGCGGCTCGGTCGGAGGGACGAACGACTCTTCGACGCCCAGCGGGATGGCACGCAGCCTGGCCGGATCGATGCCGAACTCGGTGGTCACGTCGCGCGACGACGACTCCGAGGGCGTGATGACCAGCGACAGCTTCTTGGCCACCCGGGCCTGCATGCGCACGAACCCGTACCAGCGGGCGACGCCGAACCGCTTGCGCCACGTGGGCGCCGCCGCCAGCTCGATGCGTCGATCGACGGTGATGGGGTGGTGGATCGTGGTGACCAGCGGCAGGCCCAGCTTCTCGACGCCGAGGATGCTGGTGGCGAGGGTCTGGTTGTCGTGCACGACGTCGAAGTCGTCGACGCGCTGCTTCAGCAGCCGCAGCACACGTCGCGCGAACGTGCGGGGCTCGGGGAAGCCGCCGATCGCCATCGTGGCGAACTCCTGCACGTCGATCAGGTCGCGGAACTCGCGCAGGCGCGGCACGCGGAACGGGTCGGGCTCGCGGTACAGGTCCAGGCTCGGCACCTTCGTGAGCGCGACACCCGGGTCGAGCTCGGGGTACGGCTGCCCCGAGAACACCTCCACGGTGTGGCCCAGCGCCACCAGCTCGCGGCTGAGATGGCGCACGTACACGCCCTGTCCGCCGACGTGGGCCTTGGTGCGGTACGAGAGCAGAGCGATCCGCATCGGCGCTCCTCTCTGCTCGTCGCCAGCACCTACAAGTTACTCGCCGGTCAATCATCCCCGATGGGCCTGCGAGGATGGGGGGCAGCCCGCTGTCGACGTCAGGAATCGCCATGGATCTGTACCGCACGCCCGACGACTCGTTCGCCGACCTGCCCGGGTTCGCTTGGGAGCCCGCGTACGTCGACGTGTCCGATCCCGAGGGCGGTCCGGTCCGGATGGCCTACGTCGACGCGGGTCCCGCGGACGGACCCGTCGCGCTCCTGCTGCACGGTGAGCCCACGTGGTCGTTCCTGTACCGGCACGTGATCGACACCCTCGTCGCCGCTGGCGTGCGGTGCATCGCCCCCGACCTCGTCGGCTTCGGCCGCTCGGACAAGCCGCTGGCCACCACGGACCACTCCTACGCCCGCCACGTCGAGTGGGTGCGTGAGCTGGCGTTCGACCACCTCGACCTGACCGACGTGACCCTGGTCGGCCAGGACTGGGGCGGACTGATCGGACTGCGGCTCGTGGCCGAGCACCCCGACCGCTTCGCCCGCGTCGTCACCGCCAACACCGGCCTGCCCACCGGCGACTTCCGGATGCCCGACATCTGGTGGTCGTTCCGCGAGGCCGTCGAGACCGCCGAGGTGCTCGATGTCGGGCGCTTCGTCGAGTCCGGGTGCGTGCGCGGCCTGGACCAGGAAGACCGCGCCGCCTACGACGCCCCCTTCCCGACCGAGGAGTCCAAGGCCGGCCCCCGCGCCATGCCCGGCCTGGTCCCCAACACGCCCGACGACCCGGCGTCCGAGGCCAATCGAGCCGCCTGGACCGTCCTGACCCAGTGGGACAAGCCGTTCCTGGTGGCCTTCAGCGACAGCGACCCGATCACCGGGGCGATGGCACCGATCCTGCGCAAGCTGGTGCCGGGCACCCGCGATCTCGACCACCCCGTGGTCGGCGACGCGGGTCACTTCCTCCAGGAGGACGCCGGCGACGACCTCGGGCGGATCGTCGCGGAGTTCATGCTCGCGTCGGCGTGATCGCTGGGGTCACGTGATCAATCCCTCACGCCGCAGATGCCGCCGTGCGCGCCGGCACACGGTTGGATGGTCCCAGCAGTCCGCCCACGAGGAGTTCGTCTTGCCCCGCATCGCCCGCCGCACGTTCGTCGCCGCCCCAGCAGACCTGGTCTGGTCCCTGATCCAGCACTTCGACCAGTGGCACCCGCGCCTGAACATCTACGAAGGTGGGCCCGAGTCCGATCCCGAGCTGGTCGTCACCGTGGTCGAGCGCGACGACGAGGCGATGAATCTCTCGTACACGATGCCGGAGCCGCCGTTCCCGATCACCGACCACCGCGCCACCATCTCGGTGACCGAGGATCGCGAGTCCACCTGCCACGTCGAGTGGTCGGCCAGCTTCGAGACCGACCCCGGCATCATGCACATGCTCGAGGACCAGCTCGGCGACGACGTCTTCGCGCTGGCGCTGGACCGACTCGCGACCGAGGCCCACGAGCAGCGCGCGGCCGACGTCGCCGCCCGGGGCACGAACGCCGCTTGACCGCCATGGACGATCCGGTGCTCGAGCGCTGGATCTCCACCTGGGTGCGTCTGCGGGAGCGGCCGACGACCACGGTCGACGGCTGGCCGGTGGTCCACGTCGAGTCGACGTCGCGGCGCACCGAGATGATCTGCGTCGACCCCGGCGAGCTCGCGTTCCGCGCCCTGCTCCCCCACGTGGCAGGCGTCCGGGACGCGATGCTGACGGTGGTCGGCCACGACCTCGCGGCCTACCGGGCGTTCGACCTGCCCGACGACGTCCGCGTCGACCGCGACGACGAGACACTCATGACCACGACGTTGACGGCTGAGCCGGAGCAGGCCGTGCCCGACGGTCTCGGTGCGACGTGGCAGGTCGACGGGCCGCGGACGACGTACCAGCTCGACGACGGCGAGCGCGTGGCGGCGCACGCGACCATGGCCGTCGACGACGGATGGGTCACCTTCGACCGCGTCGAGACCACGCCGGCGTTCAGGCGGCGTGGTCTCGGCCGACACGTCATCACCACCATGTGCGGTCGCGCTCGAGCACTCGGAGCCGAGCGCGGCGTCCTGGCCGCGAGCGCCGACGGCCGCGCCCTCTACGAGTCGCTCGGCTGGACCGTGGAGCGCGAGCTGTTCTCGGTCATGGGCGCCTGATCCTCAGACCACGGCTGTCCGTCGGCAGACCTCGTCCCACGGGGTCGGATCGATGCCGAAGTGCGCCCGCGCCGCGGAGTCGTCGAGGACGTAGGGCGCCGTCCACTGGTAGGACAGCTCGTGCAGCTCGCGCATCATCGGCACGAAGCGCGCCATCAGGCTCATGGCCGCCATCGGCACGGCGGACGTCTTGACCGGCGGCCGGCCGACGCTGGCGAGGACGGCGGTGAGCGCCTCGGCCTGGCTGACGGGCGGGTTGCTCGGCACGATCCACGTGCGCCCGTGGGAGGAGGCGTCCTCAGCCGCCGCCACCAGCGTCCGCGCCGCGTCGAGCACGTCGGTGAACGTGTGCGGGAGATCGGTCCGACCGATCATCCAGGCGCGCTTGCCCTGCAGCGCTCCGGGGACCTGGCGCGAGATGTGGCCGTTCGCGCCCACGCCGGTGCCCATGTAGTCCGAACCGCGGACCTCGACGGCGCGAATCCTTCCCGCGTCGTGGAGCGCCTTGGCATCGGCCCACATCCGGGCGCGTAGCACTCCCTTGTGATCGGTCGCGGCATCGGGCAGCGTCTCGACCATGGGGCTGTCGACCGGACCGTACGGGTACAGGTTGCCGGTGATCGCGTAGACCGCACCCGAGCTCTCGGCTGCCGCCAGGAACGAGGCCGCGAGAGGCGGCCAGACCCGGTCCCACGTGGTGTAGTCGGTCGGGTTGGCGCAGTTGTAGAGCACCGTGAAGCCTTCCGCGGCGCTGCTGAGCGCTGCGGCGTCGGACGCGTCGAGAGCCAGGTGCTCGACGCCAGCGATACCGGTGTCGGTGCCTGACCGCGTCGCGACGACGACATCCGAGCCGCGGGCGGCGAGCAGCTGGGCGACGTGGCGGCCGACGGGGCCGGCTCCGACGACGAGGTGGCGATCGGTCATGGTGATTCCTCCAGGTTTGGGAGAGCACCGCTCTCGGTTCTCATCAGACCACCTCTCGACCCGCTTGGCAAGAGCACCGCTCTCATCTCTTGCGCCTGCTCTCAGACTGCGCCACAGTGACCCCATGGAGAACGCCTCACGGACGGCGCGCCAGCGCGCTCGCGCCGAGATCACCGCCGAGATCCTCGGCGCCGCCCGCGCCCGCCTGGCCGACGTCGGCCCCGGCGAGCTGTCACTGCGGTCGGTCGCGCGCGATGTCGGCATGGTGTCGTCGGCCGTCTACCGCTACTTCCCCAGTCGCGACGACCTGCTGACCGCCCTCCTCGTGGAGGCATACGACGACCTCGGCGCAGCCGCCGAGGCTGCCGATCCCGGGGGCGAGCCGATCGACCGATGGATGGCGATCTGCCGTGCGACGCGACGGTGGGCGCTCGAGCACCGCCACCAGTACGCGCTGCTGTACGGCTCCCCTGTCGTCGGCTACGCCGCACCCCAGGACACCGTGGTGCCGGCGACGCGAGTCGTCGTGCGGCTCGTGGAGATCGTTCTCGCGGCTGCCCCTGAACCGGCCGCGCAGCACGTGCCGTTCGGCACAGCGGTCGACGGGGCCGTCGACGCCATCTCCGACCGCGTCGGCACGCTCGACTCGCGACCGGACGCCGAGGTCGTGGGGCGCACCCTGATGGCCTGGTCAGGACTGTTCGGCGCCATCAGCTTCGAGCTCTGGGGCCACCTCGTCGGCTCGATCACCGACCACGATGCGTACTTCGACGCCGTCGCCCACCGACTCGGCGCCGACATCGGGATCGGCTAGGACTTCCAGTCGCGGAAGCCGAGGACGATCAGGCGCATCTGTCGCCGCGCCCCCTCCTTGATCTGCTCCTCCAGGTCGGGCCGGTTGTTCGGCATCTCCACGACCTCCTCGGCGTTGGAGACCATGTTGCGCACGAACAGCCGCGAGACCATCTGCACGTCCTCGGTCGACCACGTCTCGATGTTGGGCAGCCGGGCCAGCACGACGGCCAGCTCGCTGACGAACAGGTCGAGCTCGTGGCGAATCGCGCTGCGCACGACCGGGGAGCCGCTGACGCGCTCGCGCGACACGAAGGCGAAGTGCAGCTTCGACGACTTGACCGACTCGACCAGCACCTCGGCCGCCGCGTCGATGATGTTGTCGAAGACCTTGGGGTCGCGCTGCGCCTCACGGATCATGCGCCGCAACGTCGAGAACGACTGCTCCACCAGTGCGAGGCCGAGCTCGTCCATCGACTCGAAGTGGCGGTAGAAGGCCGTGGGTACGACGCCGGCGTGGCGGGCGACCTGGCGCAGGCTGACCTGCGCGAACCCGTGCTGCTGGCCGAGGTCGAGGGCGGCGTCCATGATCGCCTGGCGCGTGCGCTCCTTCTGCGCCTGGCGGGTGTCGCCAGCAAGCTCGGTCATGGGCTCATCCTAGGGATCACGATTCGGTGCACACGCGTAACCCCGAGTTGCAGGGCTCCCGCGGCCGGGTGTCGGAGGTCACGGGCGCGCCGACTTGCACCTCGGGGACATCCGCGACATGATTTGAGTGTACGCACGTTCACTGATCTTGAATCACACCGGAGAGGCACCTCATGGGCATCGTCCGCACCGCGCTGGCCTCCGCGCCGGTCGCTGCCCTGACGTCCCCGCACCACATCGACCACTACCTCGAGCGCGTCCACCCCATGGCCACGGTCACCGCCGTGCGTGGCAAGGTCGTCGAGGTCCGCCGCGAGACCGGCGACGCCAGCACCGTCGTGATCCGCGCCAACGGCGCGTGGAAGGGCTTCCAGCCCGGTCAGCACGTGCAGTTCGGCGTCGAGGTCGACGGCACCCGCAAGGTGCGCGTGTTCTCGGTCTCCAGCAGCGCGGTCCGCCGCAGAGGTCGCGCCGGTCGCACGTTCAGCGTCTCGGTCAAGGCGCACCCGGACGGCTACGTGTCGCAGTTCCTGCACCGCGAGCTCACGCCCGGCACCACCATCTACCTGTCGCAGGCCGAGGGCGAGTTCGTCCTCCCGGCCGAGGTGCCCGACCACGTCCTGCTGCTCAGCGGCGGTTCGGGCATCACGCCGGTCATGTCGATGGTCCGCACGCTGCGCGACCCAGCCAACAAGGCGGGTCGGCACACGGGCCGCATCACGTTCGTGCACTACGCCCGCACCCGCGCCGACGAGATGTTCACCAGCGAGCTCGACGCCCTGGCCGACGCAGGCGTCGAGGTCGTCCGCATCTACACCCGCGAGTCCACCCCCGGTGCCGAGCTGACCGGACGCTTCACGATCGATCACCTCAAGCACCTGGGCATCGACCCCGTCGACACCCTCACCTTCGTGTGCGGCCCCGCCGGCCTGATCGCCACGGTCCGCGACACCTACACCGAGCTCGGCGCCGCCGACCAGCTGCGCCAGGAGTACTTCAAGGTGCCCAGCGTCGATCTCGACGCGGCCGACGCCACCGGAATCCTCACCTTCGACGACGCCGATCTCGCGGCCGAGAACTCCGGCGCCACCATCCTGGAGCAGGCCGAGGCGGCGGGGCTCACGCCGGCCTTCGGCTGCCGCATGGGCGTGTGCAACACCTGCGCGGTCAAGAAGCTCAGCGGCGCGGTGCGCCACGTCGTCAGCGGTGAGGTCAAGGCCAACACCGACGAGACCGTCAAGATCTGCGTCAACGTCCCCGTCGGCGACTGCACCGTCGCCCTCTAGTCCACCACCTTCCACCCGAGGAGCATCATGTCCCGCAAGCTTCGCCCCCATCGAGCCCCTCAGCGCCTCGAACCACAACCAGGCTCCGAAGCCGCTGGTCGGCGAGGACGCCGACAAGCGCGCCACGATCGGCCTCGACCTGCTCACCTACGAGCAGCTCGAGCAGTTCGGCGACGAGCTCGACGCCATTCGCCAGCGCACGCTGGACGACCTCGGCCAGGCTGACGCCAACTACATCCGCCGGGTCATCCGCGTGCAGCAGTCCGCCGAGGTGCTCGGTCGCCTCGCGATCTTCGGCGGCGTCTTCTCCCTGTGGTCGATCCTGGCCGGCGTCCTGCTGCTCGGCCTGTCCAAGATCCTCGACAACATGGAGATCGGGCACAACGTCATGCACGGCCAGTACGACTGGATGAACGACCCGATCGTCGACGCCAAGAACTACGAGTGGGACAACGCGGCCAACGCACAGGACTGGAAGCACGGCCACAACTTCATCCACCACACGTACACCAACATCCATGGGCTCGACCGCGACATCGGCTACGGCCTGCTGCGCATCGACGACGACCAGCCCTGGTACCCCAACCACCGCTTCAACCTGCCGCTGGCGTTCACGCTGATGCTGTTCTTCGAGTGGGGCGTCGCCTACCACGGCATCGAGCTCGACGACTACCTCGGCGGCAAGATGTCCAAGTCCGAGTTCGCCAACCGCAAGAGCCGCGCCGCTCGCAAGGCGCGCCGTCAGCTGACCAAGGACTTCGTCGCCTACCCGGCCGTGGCCCTGGCTCTCGTGCCGTTCGTCGGCTGGTGGGCCCCGCTGGCCGTCATGGGAGCCAACTTCGCCGCCAACCTGGTCCGCAACATCTGGACGTTCCTGATCATCTTCTGCGGACACTTCCCGGCCGAGGTCGCCACCTTCGCCGAGGAGGACGCGCAGAACGAGACGCGCGGCCAGTGGTACCTGCGCCAGCTGCTCGGCTCGGCGAACATCAGCGGCAGCCGCCCGTTCCACATCCTGTCGGGCAACCTGAGCCACCAGATCGAGCACCACCTGTTCCCCGACATCCCCGCTCGCCGCTACCCGGCGGTGGCCCGTGAGGTGCGCCCGCTGGTCGAGAAGTACGGCCTGCAGTACAACACCGGGCGCATGTCGCGCCAGCTCTGGAGCGTCGCCACCCAGCTCGCGAAGTACGCCGTCAAGCCCGACGACCCGTACAAGCAGGGCAAGAGCCCCGAGTCCAAGGCCCTGCGGCGCGCCAAGCGTGAGGCCGAGGCGGCACGTCGCGAGGAGCAGGCGCGTACGCCACACTTGTCCGCATGAGCCTGAACCGGCGCGAGATCGCGAAGGACGTCGTCCAGCAGTCGACCGAAGCCGCCATCGCCAGCGCCGGGCACGTGGTGGCGATCCTGTTCGAGTCCGCTCGCAAGATCACCACCGAGCTGGGTGCGTTCGGCACCGAGCTGTTCGAGATCGCCGAGTCGAGCCGGCGGGCCGCGGACGACGCGGATCACACCCCCGCGGGCAAGCCTTCGGCCTCCTAGCGCCGAATGACTTCCATGAGCTCATCGATCGCCGTCATCGGCTCCGGCGTGTCAGGTCTGACCGCCGCGTACATCCTGCGCCAGCAGGGCCACGACGTCACCGTCTTCGAGGCGGACGACCGCTTCGGCGGCCACGCGCACACCCACACCATCGACGACCCCGACGCCCAGCACCGGGTCGACAGCGGCTTCATCGTGCACAACGACCGCACCTACCCGCAGCTGCGTCGGCTGTTCGCCGAGCTGGACGTGGACGTCCACGCCACCGAGATGTCCATGAGCATCGCCTGCGAGGGCTGCGGACTGGAGTTCGCAGGTGGCCGCGGAGGCAAGGGCATCTTCGCCCAGAAGCGCCGCCTGCTCGACCCTCGCTACATCCGCCTCCTCCTGGGAGTGAAGCGCTTCGGACGCCTCGCGAACGCACTGCTGGACTCCCCCGAGTCCGCCGACGAGCCGCAGACGTACGGCGACTTCCTCGCCCAGCACGGCTTCGACGACTACTTCTTGTCGCACTATGCCATCCCGGTCGTCTCGTGCGTGTGGTCCTCGGGCCACGAGACGGCCCTGCAGTACCCCGCGCGCTACCTGTTCACCTTCCTCAAGCACCACGGCTTCTTGTCGATCAAGGGATCGCCGCAGTGGTACACCGTGGTGGGCGGATCGCACAGCTACATCGACAAGGTCACCGCGTCGATCGGTGACGTGCGGGCGTCCACCGCCATCACCCAGGTCACGCGTCCGGCCGACGGCGGAGTCGACCTGGTCGACGTCGCCGGCACCACCCACCACGTCGACTCGGTGGTCATCGCGACGCACGCCGACGACGCCCTGGCCCTGCTCGCCGACCCCACCCCCGACGAGAAGCGCGTCCTGGGCTCGTTCGAGTACAGCCGGAACGAGACCGTGCTGCACCGCGACGGATCGGTGCTGCCCGACGCAGCAGCGGCACGCGCCTCCTGGAACTACCGGATGAGCTCGTGCGCCGAGCGCAACGACGTCACCGCCGTGACGTACTGGATGAACCGCCTGCAGGGCATCGAGAGCGAGCGCCCCTTCCTGGTCACGCTCAACGCCACCGATCGCATCGACCCCGACACGATCCACGCGACCATGCACTACACGCACCCCATCTACACGCCCACGTCCGTGGCGGCGCAGGCCGACCTCGCGGGGCTGTTCACCGCCACCACCGTCTACGCCGGCGCGTACCACGGGTGGGGCTTCCACGAGGACGGCTGCCGCTCGGGCGTCGATGCCGCGGCCGCCCTGGGTGCCACGTGGTGACACCGGAGCTTCCCCACGCTGCCGGCTCTCGTCGAGGGCCGGGTCAAGCACACCCGTCGCGGCCCGATCAAGCACGCCTTCACCAACCGCGTCTACCAGTGGCTGGTCGACCTCGACGACCTGCCGCGCATGCCGCGCGGCCTGCGGTCGTTCTCCACCTTCCACGCCGAGGACCACATCGGCGACCCCCAGGCGTCGATCCGCGACAACATCGAGCGCTTCTGCAAGGTGCAGGGCGTCGACGTGTCCGGCCACCAGATCATCATGCTGGCCAACGCGCGGGTGTTCGGCCACACCTTCGACCCGCTCAGCGTCTTCTGGGCCATCGCCCCCGACGGGTCGCTCACCTGCGTGGTCGCCGAGGTCCACAACACCTACGGCGAGCGGCACGCGTACCTGCTGCAGCTCGACGACGCCGGCCGCAGCACCGTCGACAAGGCGTTCTACGTGTCGCCGTTCTTCGACGTCGCAGGCCGCTACGACCTCAACTTCACCCTGTCGCCCGACCTGGTGTCGTCGACGGTCGTGCTGAAGCCCGATCCCGACGCTGCGGCTGTGTTCTCCGCCACCTTCGGCGGCCGTCCGAGGCGCGCCACCCCGCGCAGGCTGCTCGGTCTGCTGGTGAAGATGCCGTTCATGACCCATCGCACCAGCCTGTTGATCCGAATGCATGGTGTGTGGTTGTGGCTCCGCCGCCTCCCGGTCGTCCCACGACCCGCCCATCACCCCCAGGAGGGTACGCAATGACCAACATCGCCACCGACCGCTGGCCCGGCGTCGTCCGCACGCCGCGCACGCCCGTCAAGGCTCGAGCCGCCGCTGCGATCATGCGCCCGGCCGCCAACCGCGTTCCCGTGCAGCTGACGTTCCCCGACCGTGAGCCGTGGGGTGCCGGCGGTCCCGACTCCCCCGAGATGAAGATCGTGCGTCCCAAGGCGTTCTTCGCGCGCCTCGGCGCCGACACCAAGATCGGCTTCGGCGAGGCCTACATGGCCGGCGACTGGACCACCGGTGAGGGCACCGACCTCGCCGATCTGCTCACGCCGTTCGCCGAGCGCCTCACGCAGCTGGTGCCGAAGTCGCTGCAGAAGATGCGCGTGCTGGTCGACAAGCGGCTGCCTCACCAGACCCGCAACTCGGTCACGGGCTCGCGCAAGAACATCGAGGCCCACTACGACCTGTCCAACGACATGTTCGCCACCTTCCTCGACCCGACGATGTCCTACTCGTCGGCCTGGTTCGAGAGCGAGGCGGACGAGGACCTCGAGAGCGCCCAGCTGCGCAAGATCGACGGCATCCTCGACGCGGCCAACGTCACCGCCGGCACTCGCGTGCTCGAGATCGGCAGCGGCTGGGGCGCCCTCGCGGTTCGCGCCGCACAGCGTGGCGCCAAGGTCACCACGATCACCATCTCCACCGAGCAGGCTGCGCTGGCGCGCGAGCGCTTCGCCGCCGCCGGCCCCGAGGTCGAGAAGCTGATCGATCTGCAGCTGCTCGACTACCGCGAGGCCACCGGCGAGTACGACGCGATCGTGAGCGTCGAGATGATCGAGGCGGTGGGCGAGGAGTACTGGCCCACCTACTTCGCCAAGATCGACGAGCTGCTCGCCCCCGGCGGCTCCGTCGCCATCCAGGCCATCACCATGGCGCACCACCGCCTGCTGGCCACCCGCCACTCCTACGGCTGGATCCAGAAGTACATCTTCCCCGGCGGACTCATTCCCTCGCTCGAGGCGATCGACCAGACGCTGGCAGCCAACACCCGGGGCCTGAAGGTCACGCAGAAGCACTCGCTGGGTCAGGACTACGCCCGCACCCTGCGCATGTGGCGCGACAACTTCAACGGCAACTGGGACGCCGTGCGTGAGCACGGCTTCGACGAGACGTTCCGTCGCATGTGGGAGTTCTACCTGGCGTACTGCGAGGCGGGCTTCAAGACCGGCTACATCGACGTCTACCAGTTGCAGATGCAGCGCGCACGCTGAAATTTCTCGCAGCCACCCATCCGGTCTCGGTGTGGCCCCGAACACCTTGTGCAAGGGCACACCGACGGAGGACCGATCATGGCTGAGATCTCACGACTTCCTGCACCCATCCAGGAGGCATACGAGTGGCAGTACCAGGGCGCGTGCCGCACGGTCGATCCCGAGACCTTCTTCTCTCCGGACGCCGAGCGCGGACCACGTCGTCGCAACCGTGAGGCCAACGCGAAGGCCCTGTGCGGCGTCTGCCCCGTGCTCGAGCAGTGCCGCGAGCACGCCCTGCGCGTGCAGGAGCCGTACGGCGTCTGGGGCGGCCTGACCATCAACGAGCGGGCCGAGATCATCGCCACCTCACGCAAGGCCGGCTGACCCGCCTCAGGCGTAGAAGACCTTCTCGACCACCTGGCGCGCGTAGCGGGTGACGCGCAGGTAGTCGTCGACCATGCGCTCGCTCTGGTCGGCCCCGTAGCCCAGCAGGTGCGCCACGCCGGCACGCTCCGAAGCCTGCTCGACCATGGACTCGGCCGGCTTGGCGCGCATCAGGACGATGGCGTTGCGGATGCGGCTGACCATGCGCCACGCCGCCTCGAGCGTCTCGGCCTCGTCGACCGAGAGCAGCTCGGCCTTCGCGGCTCCGTGCAGGGCCTCGATCGTGCGGGTCGTGCGCAGATCGGGAACGGCGTGCGCATGCTGCATCTGCAGCAGCTGCACCGTCCACTCCACGTCCGCCAGCCCGCCGCGACCGAGCTTGAGGTGCGTGTTGGGGTTGGCCCCCCGCGGCAGCCGCTCGGCATCGACGCGCGCCTTGATGCGCCGGATCTCGCGCACCTCGGCAGGCGTGGCACCGCCGTCGGGCCACCGCAACGGGTTGATCAGGTCGGTGAAGCGGCCGCACAGCTCGTCGTCGCCGACGGCGGCACGCGCACGCAGCAGGGCCTGGGCCTCCCACACCGCCGACCACTTCTCGTAGTACGAGCGGTACGACGCGAAGGTCCGCACCAACGATCCGTTCTTGCCGTCGGGTCGCAGCTCGGCGTCCAGCTCCAGTGGCGGATCGTCACCCGGCGCCGAGAGGGTCTTGCGCATGTTCTGCGCGACCGCGAGCGCGCTGGCGGTCGCGTCCTCCGGATCGGCGCCGTCGTGCGGGTCGTGCACGAACATGACGTCGGCGTCCGAGCCGTACGCGGCCTCGTACCCTCCCAGGCGACCCATGAGGATCACCGCCATCTTCGTGGGAAGCGGTCCTCGCTCGGCCTCGACCGTGGCGATCGACGCTGCGAGAGCGCCGCGGAGCGTGGCGGTGCCGATGTCGGTGAGCGCATCGCCGACCTCGAGGATGTCGAGGCGACCCTGCACGTCGGCGATGCCGACCCTGGACAGCTCACGGCGCCTGATGCGGCGCACGGCACGCGTGCCGGCCGCACCGTCTCTCTGGCGTGAGACGGCGATGTCGACCTCGGCGAACAGCCGCTCCGCGTCGAGCGGCACCAGCTCGGCGTCGTCGCCCAGGAGCGCCACGGAGTCGGGCGCACGCAGGATCAGGTCGGTGACCCACCGGCTCGACGACAAGATGTGGGCCAGCTGCTCGGCGCTCTCACCCTCGTCACGCAGCTTGCGCAGGTACCAGTGCGACTCCCCGAGCTCCTCGGAGATCTTGCGGAAGGCGAGCAGGCCGGCGTCGGGGTCGGTCGAGGCCGCGAACCACTCGAGCATCGCCGGCAGCAGCGACTTCTGGATGGACGCGCGACGCGACACCCCCTTGGTGAGCGCCTGGATGTGGCTCAGTGCGCCGTGCGGGTCGGTGAAGCCGAGCGCCGTCAGGCGCTGCTCGGCAGCCAGCTCGGTCAGGCGCAGACCCTCGCTCGGCAACGAGGACACCGCCTCGAGCAGAGGCTGGTAGAAGAGCTTCTCGTGCAGCCGCCGGACCACGCGCCGGTGAGCCTGCCACTCCTTGGTGAGCATCTCGACCACGTTGATCCGGTACCCCATGCTGCGGCCGATACGGCGCAGGTCCTCGGCGTCGTCGGGAACGATGTGGCTGCGGCGCAGCCGGTACAGCTGGATGCGGTGCTCAAGCGTGCGGAGGAACTCGTACGACTCGGTCAGGGCCGATCCGTCACGTCGGCCGATGTAGCCGCCGTCGGTCAGTGCCTCCAGCGCCGCGAGCGTGGTGGGGCTGCGCAGCGACACGTCGGCGCGGCCGTGGACCAGCTGCAGCAGCTGCACGGCGAACTCGACGTCACGCAGACCGCCTGCACCGAGCTTGAGCTGTCGGTCGCGATGGGCCGCTGGGATGTTGTCGATCACGCGGCGCCGCATCGCCCGGACCTCGGTGACGAAGTTGTCGCGCATGCTCGAGGTCCACACCATCGGCGAGAGTGCCTCGAGGTAGGCCTCGGCGAGCGGCTCGTCACCCGCGGCGAAGCGCGCCTTGAGCAGCGCCTGGAACTCCCACGTGCTGGCCCAGCGCTCGTAGTAGGCCACGTGGCTGGCCAGCGAACGGACGAGCGGACCGTTGCGCCCCTCGGGGCGCAGGTTGGCGTCGACCTCCCAGATGGTGCCCTCGCCGGTGTGCAGGCCGCACAGGCGGATCACCGCGAGGGCGAGGCGGTTGGCGACGGTGGCCGCCCGCTGGTCGTCCCCGCCGTCGGGGGTCTCGTGCACGAAGATGACGTCGACGTCGGAGACGTAGTTGAGCTCGCGCCCGCCCGTCTTGCCCATCGCCATGATGGTGAAGCGGCACGCGTCGGGGTCGTCCTCGGCGGCTCGGGCGATCTTCAGCGCGGCGCCCAGCGTGGCGACGGCGAGATCCGACAGCTCGGCCGACGACTCGGTGAAGCTGGTGTGGGCGGTCAGGTCGCGAGCGGCGATGTGCAGCAGCTTGCGGTGGTACTCGACGCGCAGCGAGTCGGCGTCGACGGCCACCTCGACCTGCCGCCGCATCGCCTCCAGCGGCAACGGCGTGGTCAGCAGCTGGTCGACGCCGAGGTCGGCGACGAACTCGGGGTGCCGGGCCAGGAACTCGCCCAGCGCCCGGCTGGTGCCGAGCACCACGAGCAGGCGCTCACGCAGCTCACCGTCGCGCAGCAGCGCCGTGAGCTGGTCTCGGCCGAGGCGGTCGGCGATGTCGGCCAGCGACGCCAGCGCGGTGTCGGGGCTGGCGACGCTCGCGATCTGCTCGACCAGCGCGGCGTCGGCGCCGATCCGCTCGATCAGCGCGGCAGCCTCGGCGGCGTCGCGAAAGCCCCGTCGGGCGAGATCAGACGCTTCGGGAGGCACGTGGGCAGGTTACCCACCGCGGCACCGACCTCACACCATCGGCATGAGGCGGTCGATCTCGAACTGCGTGACCTGCGAGCGGTAGTCCTGCCACTCGGAGCGCTTGTTGCGCAGGAAGAAGTCGAAGACGTGCTCGCCGAGCGTCTCGGCGACCAGCTCGCTGCTCTCCATCGTGCGGATCGCCTCGTCGAGGTTGCGCGGCAGCGGAGCGATGCCCATGGCGCGACGCTCGTTCTCGGTCAACGACCACACGTCGTCCTCGGCCTCGGGCGGCAGGTCGTGCCCCTCCTGGATGCCCTTGAGGCCGGCGGCCAGCACCAGCGCGAACGCCAGGTACGGGTTGCAGGCCGCGTCGATCGCCCGGTTCTCGACGCGCGCAGCGTTGCCCTTGTGCGGCTTGTACATCGGGACGCGGACCAGGGCCGACCGGTTGTTGTGGCCCCAGCACACGTAGTTGGGCGCCTCGCCGCCGCCGGCCAGTCGCTTGTAGGAATTGACCCACTGGTTGGTGACCGCGGTGATCTCGGGCGTGTGGTTGAGCACGCCCGCGACGAAGGCGCGGCCGGTCTTGGACAGCTGGTACTCGGCACCGGCCTCGAAGAAGGCGTTGTCGTCGCCCTCGAACAGCGAGACGTGGGTGTGCATGCCGGAGCCGGGGTGCTCGGTGAACGGCTTGGGCATGAAGCTGGCCCACTTGCCCTGGCCGAGCGCGACCTCACGCACGATGGTGCGGAACGTCATGATGTTGTCGGCAGTGGACAGCGCGTCGGCGTAGCGCAGGTCGATCTCCTGCTGGCCCGGTCCGCCCTCGTGGTGGCTGAACTCCACCGAGATGCCCATGCTCTCGAGCATGGTGATGACCTCGCGGCGGAAGTCCTGACCGCCGCCCTGGGCGGTGTGGTCGAAGTAGCCGCTGTCGTCGACGGCGACGGGGCGTTCGCCGGCCGGCGGCTTGCCCTTGAACAGGTAGAACTCGATCTCGGGGTGGGTGTAGAAGGTGAACCCGGCGTCCTTGGCCTTGCCGAGGGTGCGCTTGAGCACGTACCGCGGGTCGGCGTACGACGGGGTGCCGTCAGGCATCGTGATGTCGCAGAACATGCGGGCGGTGGCGGGCTGCTCGCCGCGCCACGGAAGGATCTGGAAGGTGGACGGATCCGGCATGGCCAGCATGTCGGCCTCGTGCACGCGGGCGAATCCCTCGATGGCCGAGCCGTCGAAACCGATGCCCTCGGCGAAGGCGCCCTCGAGCTCGGCCGGCGCGATGGCGACGGACTTCAGCGACCCGAGCACGTCGGTGAACCACAGCCGCACGAACCGGACGTCACGCTCCTCGATGGCGCGCAGCACGAAGTCTTCTTGCTTACCCATGCGTGCAGTGTCGCACGCAGATCGTTACGGCAGTGTTTCGACACGGATCGACCAAATCGGTCACGACAGGCAGCCATCATCGTTATCGTCGTGGAGTTGCTGACTCCCCACTCGATTGGACCGTCGTGTCGATTCGTCGCCTCGCCACCGCCTGCCTCCTCGCCCTCGTCGCCTCGCTGGCCGGACCCGCCGTGTGGTCATCCGCCAGCGCGGCGGTCAACCCGTCCACGCTGCCCGACGTGCTGCTCGGCACGTCGTACTCGCAGACGATCGACGCCGACATGGGGCCTGATTCGGCGTACACGTTCTCGGTCACCAGCGGCGCCCTGCCCGACGGTCTGTCGCTGGTCGACGGTGACCCGGGCAACCCCGACCGGCAGGTGGACCTGACCGGCACGCCCACCGTGGCCGGGTCGTTCACGTTCACGATCACCGCAGAAGGCTTCAACGGCCGTGGAAGCGTCGATCGCGAGTACACCATCGACGTCATCGACCCCACCGTCGTCGTCACGCCTCCGACCCTGCCCGACGGCCAGGTCGGCACGTCGTACCCGGGCGCCACCCTCGGCGCCACCGGCGGCACCTCTCCGTACACGTTCGCCGTGACGGCAGGTGCTCTGCCCGACGGCTTGACCCTCAGCCCGGCCGGCGACCTGGCGGGCACCCCGACCACGGACGGATCCTTCACGTTCACCGTCACCGCCACCGACTCCACGGCGCAGCTCGGCGGGCCCTTCTCCGGCTCGCAGGAGTACACCGTCACCGTCGCGGCGGCACCCGTCGATCCGGACCCCGTCGACGACGGGGACGGCGACGGGGACACCAGCACTCCGGCACCAGGCACCGACGACGCGGACGCCGTGCTCCCGGACACGGGCACCACGGCCGACCTGATCGGCCTCGCCGGCCTGGCGATGGTGGCCTCGGGCATCGCGCTGGCGGGCCCCGGCGTGATGCGTCGCCGCCGCTGAGCATCGAGCCTCGGTAGGGTCGAGGCGTGCCCCAGCTGCGTCTCGCCCTCGCCCAGGTCAACGCGACGGTCGGCGACCTCGCCGGCAACGCCGAGCTGGTGGTGCAGTCGGCGCGTGACGCCTCCGCCGCCGGAGCACGCCTGCTGGTGATGCCCGAGATGGTGCTGAACGGCTACCCCGTCGAGGACATGGCGTACCGCCACTCGTTCATCCAGGCCTCGCGTGCGGCGATCGAGCAGCTCGCGGTCACGTTGGACGCCGAGGGCCTCGGCGACCTGGTGGTGGTCGTCGGCCACCTCGACACCGCCAAGGCGACCGCGCTCGAAGCTTCTCCCGGACCGCCTCGGGGTGCCCAAGAACGAGCCCACCAACTCCGCCTCGGTGCTGCACCGGGGCGGGATCGTCGCGCGCTACGACAAGCACCACCTGCCCAACTACGGGGTGTTCGACGAGTTCCGCAACTTCGTGCCGGGCAACGAGACCCACGTGATCCAGGTCGACGGCGTCGACGTGGCCATCGCGATCTGCGAGGACATCTGGCAGGACGGCCCGTCGGCGGCTGCGTTCGCCGCCGAGAGCGGGCTGCTGGTCGTGCTCAACGGCTCGCCGTACGAGGCCGCCAAGGACGACGCCCGCTTCGAGCTGTGCGCCCGACGTGCGCGTCAGGGCGCGTGCGCTCTCGCGTACGTCAACCTCGTCGGCGGCCAGGACGAGCTGGTCTTCGACGGCGACTCGTTGGTCGTCGACGCCTCTGGCGAGCTGGTGGCGCGCGCCGCCCAGTTCGTGCCCGAGCTGCTGGTGGTCGATCTCGACCTGCCCGCCGCGACGGCTCCGATGCCCGACGCCGACACCCGGTTCCAGGGCCTTCGGGTCGAGCGCACGATCATCTCGTCGGAACCCGTCGCGCCGTACGAACCGCTCGAGCCGTCGGTGGCCGAACGCTGGGACGACCTCGGCGAGCGGTACCAGGCCATCGTGCTGGGCCTGCGCGACTACGTCGAGAAGAACGGCTTCGCCTCGGTGCTGATGGGTCTGTCCGGCGGCATCGACTCCACGCTCGTCGGGGCCATCGCCGTCGACGCCCTGGGACCCGATCGGGTGTTCGGCGTCTCCAACCCCAGCGAGTGGTCCAGCGAGCACTCCAGGACCGATGCTGCCGAGCTGGCGCGACGCACCGGCCTGACGCTCGACACCGTGCCGATCGCCCCGATCTTCGACGCGTACCAGGACGCGCTCCACCTCGACGGACTCGCCGAGGAGAACCTCCAGGCCCGCATCAGGGCAGTCATCTGGATGGGCCTGTCCAACCAGCACGGCCACCTGGTGCTGGCCTGCGGCAACAAGTCCGAGCTGGCCACCGGGTACTCGACCATCTACGGCGACGCCGTCGGTGCGTACGCCCCCATCAAGGACCTGCCCAAGACCTTGGTCTGGGAGCTCTCACGGTGGCGGAACCGGTGGGCCACGGAGCGCGGCGAGACTCCCCCCATCCCCGAGGGCACCATCAGCAAGCCGCCGTCGGCCGAGCTGCGACCGGGCCAGCTCGACTCGGACTCCCTCCCCCCGTACGAGCTGCTCGACGCGGTGCTCGACGCCTACGTGGAGCGCGACCTCGGCTCGGCGGACGTGATCGCCGAGGGCTTCGACCCGGCCCTGGTCAAGCGCGTCGTCACCTTGGTGGACCGCGCCGAGTACAAGCGTCGGCAGTATCCGCCCGGACCCAAGATCAGCCGCCGCAACTTCGGTCGCGACCGCCGCGTGCCGATGACCAACCGGTGGCGCGAGCAGCTCTGAGCGCCCGACATCCGTTTTCTGCTGATTTTTCAGTGGATATGCCTTGATCTCGAACACCTGTTCGAGTAGAATCAGAGCATGGATCCGGCACCCACCATCGACGTCATGCGCACCACCGCGCAGACGCTTCGGTCGGGCGACGTCCGCGATCAGCTGCGCGCCCTGCAGTCCCTCCAGGACGCCACCGACGCTGCCAAGGCCGTGCTGCTGGCCGAGCTCGAGACCTCCCACGACTTCGAGCTCGACGGCGCCTCCACGATCAACGCATGGGTGCGCAACCAGCTGCGGCTCAACGCCGGCACCACCACGGCGCTGGTCCGCAACGTGACCGCCCTGCGCGAGCTCTCCCACGTGGCCGACGCGGCCATCACGGGTCGCATCAGCGCGGCGCACGTGCAGGTCTTCCGCTACGGCCTCATTCACGTCGGCCTCGAGAAGATGCGCGAGTTCGAGCAGGTGTTCGTCGCCGTCGCGCTCGAGCACGAGCCCAGCGAGCTGTTCACGGCCGTCAAGCACCTCAAGGACGTCACCCACCCGGAGGATCTCGACGATGCGTGGGAGAAGGGGATGGACAAGCAGGACATCCAGGTCAGCCCCGTCCCCGACGGATGGCACGTCAACGGATTCCTCGACACCACCACCGGGGCCAAGCTCAAGAAGGTCCTCGACTCGGTGTCCGCGCCCAGGGATGCTGAGGACACCCGCACCGGTTCCGAGCGGCGCGTCCAGGGTCTCGACGACCTGCTCTCGTCGATCCTCGCGAGCGGGTTGCCGTCCGACAAGGGCATCAAGCCTCACCTGTCGGTCTTCGTCGAGGCCGACACGCTGCGGGCCGCTGCCGATCACGTGCGCCACGGCGCCGAGCACCCCGGCTACCTGCCGCAGCCGATGCCGCCGGTCGAACCGGCCGTTCTCGCCGGCCACGGCGCCATCGGCCCGAACCTGCTCATGTACCTGACGTGCGTGTCGGACTTCACCGCGTTCCTGGTCAAGAACGGCAGCGACCGGCAGGCGCAGATCCTCAACGCCGGGCGCGAGCGCTACCAGCCCAACCAGCTGCAGCGACGCGCCGTGATCGCCCGTCAGCAAGGGGTGTGCGCAGCACCCGGCTGTCGTCACACTCATCTGGAGATCCACCACGTGGTGTGGTGGTCGCACGGCGGCCGCACCGATCTCGACCAGCTGGTCGGCTTGTGCACCCGCTGCCACCACCTGCTCCACCGGGGCAGGTTGCACATCGCCGGCGACGCCGTCGACGGCTTCACCTTCACGACGCAGGCCGGCCGACCACTGCGCCGCCGACGAAGAGCCACCTACAGTCGAGCCGCCTGACACCGTCCGGCGGCCTACCGGCCTGCCCGGCGCGTCAGTAGGGCAACGCAGGCGGGCTTGGCGACGGGACAGGTGCGAAACTGCTGCGATGAGCGAACTCATCCGCGTCGAATTCACCAGCGACGAGATTGCAGTGCTGCACAGCGCACTAAACGAAGCAGTCAGCGCTGCCGACTGGGAGTTCCCCACTCTTGTCGGCGGGACCGTGGACGAGGTGCGAGCACTCATGGCTCGCCTCCGTGACTCTGACCCCGCTTGGGGAATCACGCCACCCCAGACGTAGCGGCCCATTAGGTGTAGTGAGAGTTTGCGGGTTTGGCCGAGCGTAGGGTTTGAGCATGACATCGGAACTACACGATGAGATGCAGACTCACATGGCGGAGCCGTTTCCGGAGTCAATCACGAGGGGTGACGACTACGGCGAAGTTGATGCCGTGATGATCGACGCTGACATTTATGGCTGGGCAACTCGCGCAGGATCCCTCTCCGCCGATGAACGAAGGAGTCTCAGCACGGCACGCGATGAACTGGTGCGGTCCATTCCTGACTTCCCCGATGAAGCGAAGCCGTACTACGAACGCCTGATCTCGATCGCGACGCTGACCCTGCACCACTAGGTGTATTGGGAGTTTGCGGGCTTGCCCGAGTCAGAGTCGCGCCGACAAATTCTCGGCGACCTCTGTCGCAAGAAGGTCGAATCCAGACGCAGACTCTCCCGACCAGTTGAGCCCTACGCTGACGCCATCCTTGGCCAGTCCCACTAGCCACCTCTCCCACCACACGTCGAGTGGGATCGACTCGGGCATGAAACCCGCGTAGGCGACTGCCGCGCTGATAACTTTCTCGGCTCTCGACCGAAGCGACCAGAACGGCATGGCCCGCTGACCATTAGCATTTTCTGGCGCTGGAAAGCCGCCACTATCGCGGATGGCCCAGACCTCACCTTTCTGAAGTATTTCCTCGTAGAACGCATTGGCGTGGGCGGCGCTGATCGACATAGGTGCATCTTCTCAACCATCCCGACCGGATCGCACTAGGTGGATTGAGAGTTTGCGGGCTTGCCCGTTGACGCACCTGACTGAGGTCAGCGCACCCAGCCCATACGAGAGACTGAGCAGATGAGCGAGCAGTGCACGTGGTGCAAGGCGGAAATCCCGTCGGGTGGTGAAATCTGGATTGAACGCCAGAAGCAGAACGAGTTCGAGTACGAATGGAGCGGTGTCTTCTGCGGTGATGAGCACGCGTCGATGTGGGTGGCGAAGCCGTTCGACCCTGACCCCGCCACCAACCCCACTGACAGCTGGCAGGACATGGCCTTCACGATCGGTTGCTTTTCCATGGTGGCGTCCGCTGTGATCTTCGCTTCGATCGGGTTCGTGAATGTTGTTCAGTGGCTGCTTGGCCTGGTCTAGGCATCAGGGACCATGTGCACCCGTGTTCAGACGCTTGCTGACCCGCGTGGCTCACTGACTATGACCTCGTTCACAGTCGCTGTCGCTGGCCGCTCGATCTGGCACGCTGGAGACATCCGTGGACCCCACCAGGGGCTGCGAGACGAACAGGAGCATCACGATGGCCGACGCCACGCCCGAAGAGACCGCGCCCTACGGATCGGGCACGCAGCCCGTCGAGAAGAAGCGCACCCGCATCCGCACGCACCACCTGCAGCAGATGAAGGACAACGGCGAGAAGTGGACGATGCTGACCGCGTACGACCAGTACGCGGCCGCGACGTTCGACGAAGCCGGCGTCGAGGTGCTGCTGGTCGGTGACTCCGCGTCCAACAACGTCTACGGCAACAGCACCAGCCTGCCGGTGACCGTCGACCAGCTGATCCCGCTGGTGCGGGCCGTCGCCCGCTCGGCTCCCCACGCCCTCGTGCTGGCGGACCTGCCGTTCGGCTCCTACCAGCGCTCGCCGGAGCAGGCGTTCGACACCGCCGCGCGGTTCATGAAGGAGGCCGACGCCCACGCGGTCAAGCTCGAGGGCGGGTTGGCGATGGTGCCGCAGGTCAAGCTGCTGACCGACGGTGGCATCCCGGTGTGCGCCCACATCGGCTTCACCCCGCAGTCCGAGCACAACCTCGGTGGCTACCGCGTGCAGGGTCGCGGCGACGGCGCCGAGCGCATGGTCGAGGAGGCTCTCGCGCTGCAGGACGCGGGTGCGTTCGCCATCGTCATGGAGATGGTGCCCACGCCCGTCGCCGCCGAGGTGACGAAGGCGCTGCGCATTCCCACCGTGGGCATTGGCGCCGGCATCGAGTGCGACGCCCAGGTGCTGGTCTGGCAGGACATGATGGGCCTGAACACGGGCAAGGCGCCGCGATTCGTCAAGCGCTATGCCGACCTGCACGGGGTCATGCTGCAGGCGGCCCAGGAGTACGTCGCCGACGTCAAGGGCGGCACGTTCCCCGAGGAGCAGCACTCCTTCGCCGAGTAGGACGTCGGGTCAGGTCGACCAGCCCCACCACTGCGCGCCGGCCAGCACGACGAGGAACCACACCACGGCGCCGACCGCCGGGATCCACGGGCACCGCTCCGGTCGGCTGCGGGTCCACCGAGCGAGCACCACGGCCTGCGGCACCAGCAGCAGACAGACCAGCACGACGGCCCACCACGGGGCGTACAACGAGGTGCTGATCGACAGCCACAGCACCACGAACAGGCCGACGACCCCGATCCACGGTCCGGAACGCTTGAGTCGAAGCCGGCGGCGACGACGACTCATGCGTCGTCGGAGTCCTTCGGGGTGTCGTTCCAGTCCGGATCGTTGTCCCACTCCTTTGTGCGCTCGGCGGCGATCTCCAGGGCACGAGACGCCTCCGCAGCGCTGTCGTACGGACCGAGACGGTCAGCTGCGCGGCAGCCTTCCTCTCCCTCGACCGTTCCGTGCTTGGTGCAGTAGTAGAACTTCTCGTCGGTCATGGAACCCATCCTGCCCCACGCCGTCGCTCCCAGCCGCCTATCGTTGGCCCGTGACCGAACTGAGCGCCGGAGTCGTCACTCCGGGGCGCCACGTGCCCGCCGACATCGAACGTCCGGAGTACGTCGGTCAGGCCGAGCCGTTGCCCTACCGCGGACCGTTGGTGCGCGACGCCGGCACGATCGAGGCCATGCGGGGCGCCAGCCGGATCGCCGCCCAGGCTCTCGAGGCAGTCGGAGAGGCAGTTCGCCCCGGCATCACCACCGACAAGCTCGACGCCATCGGACACGACTTCCTGGTCGACCACGGCGCGTACCCGTCCACCCTGGGCTACCGGGGGTTCCCCAAGTCGTTGTGCAGCAGCGTCAACGAGGTCATCTGCCACGGCATCCCGGACGATCGCCGCCTCCGCAACGGCGACATCGTCAACATCGACATCACGGCGTACGTCGACGGGGTCCACGGTGACACGAATGCCACCTTCCTCGTCGGCGACGTCGACGAGGAGGGCCGCCTGCTCGTCGAACGCACCCGCGAGGCGACGATGCGCGCCATCCGAGCCGTGCAGCCCGGCCGCCAGATCAATGCGATCGGTCGGGTCATCGAGTCGTACGCCCGCCGGTTCGGCTACGGCGTCATCCGCGAGTTCACCGGCCACGGCGTCGGACCGGCCTTCCACGACGGGCTGGTCGTCCCGCACTGGGACGACCCCGACGCCACCACGCCGATCCAGGTGGGCATGACCTTCACGATCGAGCCGATGCTGACCATCGGCGGTGGCACCGAGTGGAACCTGTGGGACGACGACTGGACCGCCGTCACCGCCGACGGCGCGCGCACCGCCCAGTTCGAGCACACGATCCTCGTGACTCCCACCGGCGCCGAGATCCTGACCCTGCCATGACCCTCGGACCCACCACCCCGGCGCTTCCGGTGGCCGACATGACCCTCGCGGTGGCCCTGTATCGCGAACGCCTCGGCTTCACGGTCATGCACGTGAGCGAGGACTACGCCGTGCTGCGGCGCGACGACGCGACCATCAACCTGTGGCTGGCCGGCGACACCCGGTGGCGGTTCCGCCTGCGGCGGCGCCCCGTGCGATCAGGGGCCGAGTCGTTCATCGCCGGCACGGCCAGCTGCCGCATCGCGTGCGACGACGTCGACGCCATCCACGTCGAGATGGCGGCAGCTGGTGTCCTTCACCCGGCGTCCCGGGTCGGCGTCGTCGACACCGACCACGCGACCCGCGAGGTCAACGTGCTCGATGCCGACGGCAACCTGCTGACGTTCTACCGGCCCGTCTGACCCATCTGCCCTACGGGATGTAGTTGAACTCGTCCGGGTTCGGGCCCGTGCGCTCGTTCCTGTCGAGGGCCGTGATGGTGCCCATCTGGCCCTCGTCGAGCTCGAAGTCGAACAGGGCGAAGTTCTCCTCCACGCGGCTGCGGGTCACCGACTTGGGGAAGACGATGTCGCCACGCTGGATGTGCCAGCGCAGCACCACCTGGGCGGGCGTCCGGTCGACCTCGGAGGCGACACCGGTGATGGCCGGATCCTCGAGCACACCACCCTGCGCGATCGGCGACCACGCCTCGACCGCGATGCCGAGCTCGCGGCACACCTCGCGCAGCTCGTCCTGGACCAGGTACGGGTGCACCTCGATCTGGTTCACGGCGGGCACGATCTCGGTCTCGTCGATCAGTCGACGCAGGTGGTTGGCCTGGAAGTTGGACACACCGATCGCCTTGCAGCGGCCGTCGCGGTAGCCCTCCTCGAGCGCCTTCCAGGTCTCGACGAAGTCGATGTCGATGCCCGGCAGCGGCCAATGGATCAAGAACAGGTCGACGTAGTCGGTGCCGAGCGCCTTCAGGGTGCCGTCGAGCGCGGCGATCGCGTCGTCATGGGCGTGGAAACCGTTGTTGAGCTTGCTGGTCACGAAGATGTCGTCCCGGGCCAGGTCCGAGGCGGCGAGCGCCTCACCCACCCCGGCCTCGTTCTGATACATCTCGGCGGTGTCGATGTGCCGGTAGCCGACCTCGAGCGCCATCAGCGTGGCGTCCTTGGTGTCCTCCGGCGGGATCTGGAAGACGCCGTAGCCGAGTTGCGGGATCTGCGAGCCATTGTTCAAGGTGATCGTGGGAACAGTCATGACTCGAACGTAGCGCGGCGACCCAGTGCCGGCAGAAGGGCGAATGAGCCGGCCTGTAAGCCGGATTCTGTCCCGTTCACCGAGGTGAGCGAGGGCGACCATCCATCTGGGGCGCCCATTGCTGGGCGCCTCGGTGCGACCTACCCGCTGACATCGGACGAGCAGCCCGTCAGCGCACGTGCCGAAGCACGCTCTTGGTCTTGCTCCCGGTGGGGTTTACCTAGCCGCGCCGGTCACCCGACACGCTGGTGAGCTCTTACCTCACCGTTTCACCCTTACCCGCACCCCCCGCGAACAGGGGGCCGCTGGCGGTCTGTTTTCTGTGGCACTGTCCCGCACGTCACCGTGGGTGGCTGTTGGCCACCACCGCGCTCTGTGGAGTCCGGACTTTCCTCGAGCCACCCGAAGGTGGACCGCGGCCGCCCGGCCGGCTCATTCGCACACCGAGGGTACCGCGAATCGCGGGTGCGCTAGTCTGGTGCTGCGAAAGGGAGTAGTCCCCAACGGCTGTGTCGACATGCTGACCGCCCCGCCTCGGTGGAGTGGTCCGGTGCAGCAGGCCAGACGCCGAGCACGATCCGGCGGACGGCGGACGAGACTTTCGACCAGTAGTTGTCCTGCACGCGCGACAGCCTGGTCGAAGACTCGTCGTCCAGGCTCTTCGTCCAGGTGACGAGGAGCCTTCTTCATGTACGCCTTCCTGCTGAGCACCGCCGTGATCTTCGTGGCCGAGCTCGGCGACAAGAGCCAGCTGATGGCCATGACGTTCGCCACCCGCTACCGGGTGCGCGACGTGCTGATCGGCATCACCGCAGCCACCGCGATCGTGCACCTGGCGTCGGTCGGCATCGGGTTCTGGATCGGCGACAGCTTCGCCAAGAGCCAGGACACCATCGCGGTGGTGGCCGGTGTCGCCTTCCTCGCCTTCGCGGCGTGGACCTGGCGAGGCGACGAGCTGAGCGAGGACGAGGCGGCCAAGGCCACACGCAGCACCGGTGCGGCGATCGTGGCCGTCGGCGTGGCGTTCTTCCTGGCCGAGCTCGGCGACAAGACCATGCTGGCCACGATCACCCTGGCCACGCAGGAGGGGTGGTTGGGCACCTGGATCGGCAGCACCGTCGGGATGGTCGCCGCCGACGCACTCGCGATCGTGGTGGGCGCGCTGATGGGCAGGCACCTGCCGGAGCGGGCGATCAAGATCGGCGCGACGCTGGCCTTCGTCGTGTTCGGAGTGGTCCTGATCGCCGAAGGGCTCGGGTGGCTGTGACACTCGCCGTCACCGATCTGGTTGCCGTCGTCGGCTTCCTCGTGGCGATCATGGTGCTCGCCACGGCCTGCGCGGACGCCGGCCTGTTCGACGCCGTCGGAGCACGCGTGTCTCGGGTCGCGCAGTCCCCCGGGCGCGCCCTCGTGTGGGCCGTGGGCGTGAGCGCGATCGTCACCGTGGTCCTGAGCCTCGACGCGACGGTCGTGCTGCTCACACCCATCCTGCTGGTCGCCTCCGGGCGGCGCGCCGATCACGCCTATGCGACGGTGCGGCTGGCCAACTCCGGATCGCTGCTGCTCCCGGTGTCGAACCTGACCAACCTGCTGGTCTTCCCGGCCACCGGCCTGACATTTCTCGGCTTCGCCTGGGCGATGCTCCCGGTGTGGCTGCTGGTCGTCGTCGCCGAGCTCGGCGTGCTGAGGCGACGATTCAGCAGTGACCTCACGGCGCCGGCGGTCTCCCCCGACCCCCCGGCAGTGCCCCTGTACCCGGCTGCGGTCGTGATCGTGGTCCTGCTCGCGCTGGCCAGCGGTCTCACCCCCTGGGTGCCGGCCACCGCCGGTGCCGTCCTGGTCGGCGGGCTCGGCCTGGTGCGCGGCTGGTCGAATCCTCGCGACCTGCTGGCCGCCGCGAACCTGCCGCTGGCGGCGCTGGTGATCGTGTGGGGAAGCTTCGTGGCCTACGTGGCGAGCACCCGGATCGGAGCCGACATCGCTGACGTGCTGCCCAGCGGGACCGGGCCGATGTCGATCGTGGGCATCGCGCTGCTCGCCATGGTCGCCGCCAACCTGATCAACAACCTGCCGGCCACGTTGCTGCTGCTGCCCGCCGCCACCGTGGTCAGTCCGGTCGGGCTGCTCGCGCTCCTGGTCGGCGTCAACGTCGGAGCCAACCTGACCATCATCGGCTCCTTGGCGAACCTGTTGTGGCGGCGCACGGCGGCCCGTGAGGTCACGACGCTGCGTGAGTTCCACCGACTCGGCGTCACGACGACGCCGGTGATCGTGGTGGCGGCCGCGCTCGTGCTGTGGGCGTGGACGTCGCTTATCTGGTGACGGCCGATAGGGTCGGGCGGTGCTCGTCCTGCTGCCCCCCTCAGAAGGCAAGACCCGTCCGGCCTCAGGTGCGCCCGTCGCCCTCGATCACCTGAGCTTCCCGCGTCTGACCGCCACCCGCGAACAGCTGCTGCGCACGCTGATCAAGGTGTCCGCCGGCCATCCGAGACGGGCCGCGCAGGTGCTGGGGCTCGGGCCCACCCAGGCCGAGTCGCTGGAGGTCAACGCAGGGCTCGCCGACGAGCCGGCAGCCCGCGCCGACGCGGTCTACACCGGTGTGCTCTTCTCCTCGCTCGACCTCGCGTCCCTGGACGCCGCAGCACGATCGCGCGCCGACGAGACCCTCGCGATCGCGAGCGCACTGTTCGGCCTGGTCCGTCCGTCGGACCTGATCCCCGCGTACCGGATGTCGGGCACCGTCTCGCTCCCCCGCCTCGGCCCGGTGGCCGGCCGCTGGCGACCCGTGCTCCCCCGCGTCATCGGCGAGGCAGCAGGCGACGGCCTCGTCGTCGACCTGCGATCGGGCACCTACGTGGCGCTCGGCAAGCCCCCGGCCGCGCTCTCGGAGCGCACCACGTCGTTGCGGGTGCTGCACGAGCACCAGGGCCGACGCAAGGTCGTCAGCCACTTCAACAAGGCCACCAAGGGGCGGATCGTCCGCGACCTGCTCACGTCGGGCGCCGAGCCACGAAGCATCGACGAGCTCGAGTCCGCACTGCGCGACCTCGGCTGGACCACCGAACGGCGTGGCACCGAGATCGACGTGATCGTGGCTGAGGTCTAGATCCCTGACTCGGCGGTGCGAACCAGGATGCGGTCGCACTCGGGGCAGCGCAGGACCTCGCCCTCGGGCGCTGCGGCGATGTCGCGAAGGTCCGCGCTGTTCAGCTGGAGACGGCAGCCCTCGCACGCGCGGGCACGCAACGCTGCGGCACCCACGCCACCCTTGGACGCCCGCACCTTCTCGTAGAGGGCCAGCAGGTCGTCGGGCACGTTCGCGAGCACCGTCTGACGATCCGCGCGGGCCGCGTCGAGCTGCTGGTCGATCTCGATGACCGCTGCGTCCCGCGCGGCACGCAGGTGCTCCAGATCGGTGTCGATGGAGGCGAGGTCTCCGGTGACGTTCATCAGCCGCGCCTGGGCCTCCTCGAGGCGCTCCATGACCTCGAGCTCCTCGTCCTCCAGCGTCGTGATGCGACGCTCCAGCGCGACGAGCTCGTGCTGCAGGCTCTCGAGATCCTTGGGGTTGGAGATCGCCCCGGAGTTGAGCCGTTCCTCGTCGCGGGCCCGCCGAGTCTTGACCTGCTCGACCTCGACGTCGGCCTTCTTCTGCTCACGCGTCAAGTCAGAGACCTCGGTGTCGGTCTCGATCCGGACGCCGTCGAGCTCGGCTCGACGCGCCTCCAGCTCGGTGAGCTGGGCCAGCTCGGGAAGCGAGTCGCGCCGGTGGGTCAGTCGGGCGATGGCGGCGTCCTGGGCCTGCACGTCGAGCAGGGCGAACTGGGCGGTGTCATCGGCTCTCACGGACCAACCGTACCGGGCACGTGAGATGTCCACGGGTCGGTCACGATCTCGGACACCTTCGTCTGCACGGCGGGCAGCCGATCGGCCAGCGCCGCAGCGGCGACCGGCAGCCACGTCCACTCGGCCGACCAGTGCGGCACGTCGATCACCGGGCACCCTCCGGCCTCCAGGTGCTCGCTGACCGGGTGGTGACGCAGGTCGGACGTCACGTAGACGTCGGCTCCCGCTGCCGTCGCCGCAGCGAGCAGGAAGTCGCCCGATCCGCCGCACAACGCCACGGTCGACACCCGGTGGTCGGGGTCTCCGGCGACCCGGTTGGCGCTGTGGTGCGCCGGCAGCGCCGCGACGACGTCCTGCGCGAAGGCGCCGAGCGTCGTGGGCTCGGGCAGCACGCCGACACGCCCGCTGCCACGGTGCTCGTCGGGGCCGCACTGGATCTCCAGCACCTGGTGCGCGACCTCTTCGTAGGGATGCGCGGCGACCATCGCCTCGCGCACCACGGCGCGCAGGTGCGGCGGAGCGACCAGCTCGATGCGCATCTCCGGCACCTGCTCGATCTCTCCGACCGTCCCGATCGCCGGGTTGGCGCCGTCGAGCGGCCGGAAGGACCCGACGCCCTCGGTGCGGAAGAACACCTGCTCGTAGTCACCGATGCCTCCGGCGCCGGCCGCGTGCATGGCCGCGACGACCTTCTCGGCGTCGGCGATCGGCACGTACACGATCCACGCGTCGATCGGGTCGGTCGGGTCCGGGTCGAGCGGACGCAGGTCGGTCAGCCCCAGGGCGAGCGCCATCGACTCCGAGACCCCGAGAGGCGGACTGTCGGCGTTGGTGTGACACGTGTGCAGGGCGATGCCGTGTCGGGTCAGCGTGTGGACGACCCGCCCCTTGGGGGTCGAGGCGGAGACCGACGTGACGCCCTTGAGCCACAGCGGATGATGCGTGACGACCAGGTCGGCTCCCCACTCGATCGCCTCGTCGACGACCGACTGGACCGGGTCGACGGCGAACAGGATCTTGCTGACCTCCTGGTCCGGGTCACCGGCGACCGTCCCCACGGCGTCCCAGTCGGCGGCGTTCCGCGGGTCGTACAGCTCGTCGAGGATGGACACGACCTCATGCAGGCTCGGCATGCCCGAACTGTAGTCGGGCGACGGTCAGGACCGGTGCGTCACGAGCCGTCGTCGTCCTGCGCGTCGAGCCGGCGTCGACGCGTCACGAACCAGGCCGTCGCCGCGACGGCGAACGCCAGCGGCCACCACGGGACTCCGCCGGACTGCTGTGGCGGTTCCTCGTAGGTGGAGGAGTCGTCGACCGAGGGCGTGGCGCTCGGCGTCGCGGACGGTGAAGGGATGATCTCGTCGCCCAGGTCCTGCCCACCCTCGACCGGCGTCTGCTCGGCCTGCTGGGCCACCTCGTCGCGCAGGTTCTCCTGGTCACGGGCCCGGCTGCGGCCCTCGGCGAACCCGTCGTCGTTGCCGACCGAGTACCCGGTGGTGAAGCCGTCCTCGTACGCCTCCTGGAGCGCCGGATCATCGGGGTACAGCACCGGCGGACTGGGGCGGACGGCCGCCGTCGCAGACGGAGCGGCACCGATCGACACGGTGACTGCGACCACGGCGACCACCAGCAGACGAGCAGCTCGCGCGGCCCAACGCATCATCGGCTCCCTCCCTCGTCGAGTTCAACGAGGAAGGGAGCCGATCGGTTACAGCGCGTCAGACGCAGTGTCGGTGTGTCCTACTGCGGCGGCGGCAGGTCGTCACGACGACGTGCGCCCTGGGTGGCCTGGGCGTTGAGGAACAGGCTGAGGATGATGCCGAGGGCGCCTGCTGCCATCAGGATGTAGCCGATGACATTGATGTCGACGCCGCTGACCGAGTAGGTCACCGCGAACGACAGGATCGCGCCGACTGCCAGCAGGACGATGGATCCGCCGATGTACATGTGAGGCCTTTCGTTGTGGGGCGACTCGACCGTAGCGGGTGCCGACGGTCACTGCAGATGGCAGCCGATCACGCGACGACTGCGAGCGCCAGGGGCAGCACGGGTCCCGCACCCGCACGACGCAGCTCGCGAGCCGCCACCGTGAGCGTCCACCGGCTGTCGACGCGATCGTCGATCAGCAGCACCGGCCCACCCTGCAGCGTGGCGAGCCGTTCGGCGAGGTCGGGACCGACCCCGAGGCTGCCCCACACGTCGGCCAGGCGGTAGACGCTGTTGCCGCCGGAGCCGTGTCGCGGGCCCTCGCCGACCAGGTCCATCGCGCCGAGGTCCTGCAGCCGGCCGATGCGAGCGATGCCGCGGGCCAGGGAGTCGACCAGCAGCGGCCTGGACCGAGACGGCACGTTGACCACGGCGACGGGCCGCTCGGACCACCGCCAGTCCTTGAGCACCTGGACGCACGCACCCAGCAGCGCATCCGTGACCGGGGCGTCGGGCGCGCCGGCCGCGAACAGCTCGCGCAACGTCCCGCCCCACCCGAGATCGGTCAGGCGTGCCACGGCACGCCCGGTCTCGGCGCGCTCGTCCGGGGCGATCTTGCCCTTGGCGACGGCCGAGCCGGTGGGCCACTGCGCACGCGGGTCGATCTCGACGCCGACCTGGTCCAGCGAGCTGGCAGCGACCTGGCCGGCCGTGGCATCGACGTCCACGGGATACCAGGGCTCGGTGCAGGTGTCGCAGCGCCCGCACGGCTGGGCCGTCGGATCGTCGAGGTCGCGTTGCAGCAGCTCCATGCGGCACGAGGTGGTGTGCTCGTAGGCGACCATCGCCTCCTGCTCCGCGGTGCGGGCCTCGGCGATGCGCTCGTAGCGTTCACGGTCATAGGTCCACGGCTGCCCCGTGGCCACCCAGCCGCCCTGCACCCGACGGACGGCACCGTCGACGTCCAGCACCTTGAGCAGCAGCTCCAGCGGACTGCGCCGGATGTTGACCAGAGCCTCGAGCGCCGGGGTGGAGATCGGCTCGGCGCCGAAGCTCGCCAATCACGGCCGAAGCGCGCTCCTGGCTGGGCATCGATGCCGTGGCGAAGTAGGTCCAGATGTCACGGTCCTCGCGTCCCGGCAGCAGCAGGACGTCAGCGTGGTCGGTGGCGCGACCCGCGCGGCCCACCTGCTGGTAGTACGCCACCGGCGACGACGGGGCGCCGAGGTGGATGACGAAGCCGAGGTCGGGCTTGTCGAACCCCATGCCCAGGGCGCTGGTGGCGACCAGCGCCTTGAGCTCGTTGCGCTTGAGCCGCCCCTCCAGCTCCTCGCGCTCGTCGGTGTCCGTGCGGCCGGTGTACGAGCGGACGTCGTGGCCCGCCTCGCGCAGCAGGCGCGCGGTGTCGTCGGCGGCCGACACGGTGAGCGCGTAGATGATGCCGCTACCGGGCATGTCGGCCAGGTGGCTGACCAGCCACGCCAGGCGCTCGCGCGTGCTGGGCAGCTCGAGCACGCCCAGGCGCAGGGAGTCGCGCGCCAGCGACCCACGAATCGTCAGGACGTCGTCTCCCCCGCCGAGCTGCTCGGCGACATCGGTGACCACCCGCTCGTTGGCCGTGGCGGTGGTGGCGAGCACCGGCAGGTCGGCCGGAAGCCGCGCGATCAGCTCGGCGAGGCGCCGGTAGTCGGGTCGGAAGTCGTGGCCCCAGTCGGAGATGCAGTGCGCCTCGTCGACCACGAGCAGGCCCATGCGTTCGACGAGGGCGGGCATCTGCTCGTCGCGAAAGCGCGGGTTGTTCAGCCGTTCGGGCGAGACCAGCAAGACGTCGACCTCGTCGGCGTCGAGCGCGGCGCGGGTCTGCTCCCACTCGTGCGGGTTGGTGGAGTTGATCGCGACGGCTCGCACGCCGGCTCGCGCGGCCGCCGCCACCTGGTCACGCATCAGGGCCAGCAGCGGCGAGACCAGCAAGGTGGGCCCAGCACCGCGCTGACGCAGCAGCAGGGTGGCGATGAAGTAGACCGCCGACTTGCCCCAGCCCGTGCGCTGGACCACCAGCGCACGCTGGTGGTCGTCGACCAGGGCGGTGATCGCCTCCAGCTGCCCGTCGTGGAACACCGCGTCCTCGACTCCGGTCAGCTGCTGCAGGGCGGTGGTCGCATCGGTGGTGGTGGACATGTGGCCATCGTGTCAGGCGAAGATGAGCCCATGAACCTCTCGTCGTCGGCCCGCAGCCTGTGCGCCGCGCTCGTGCTGGCCGCTGCCCTGACCGCGTGCGGCGGACCGGACACCGACGTGCGCCTGGCACCGGCCCTTCAGTGCGATGCCGACGCCCGGTCCGACGATGCCAAGGACAAGGTCGAGCAGGTCGGTGGGCTGGTCACCGACGAGTTCACCGTCAAGTTCGCGAAGAGCACCGAGCTCGGCGTAGTGGCCCTGGTCGACGGGAACGTGGACCGCGCGTTCCAGGTGCTGCGCGACGACTACGGAGTCGTCGCCGTCGCGGGGCAGGACCCGGACGGTGATCCCGGCACCATCAGCGGCTTCACGCAGGTGCAGCAGATCGTCGACGACGTCTGCGGCTGAGCGTCGCGCTCAGAAGACCAGCTCGCTGGACGGCACCGCGGCTCCGGAGGCGTCGGGATACGACAGACCCCACCCCGCGTACATGTTGGTGAAGTTGATCTTGGTCTGCGCCGAGAGGACCTCTCCGCCGGTGTACTCGGCCGGGTACTCGCCGGTGGTGTGGCAGTCCGAGACGAGGGTGACGTCGTAGCCGCGCACGACGGCACCGTGCAGGGTGGAGCGGATGCAGGCGTCGGTCTGGGCGCCGGCGATCACCAGATGCCCGACTCCGAGCCCGGTGAGGACGTCGGCCAGCTCAGTGTCGGCGAAGGAGTCGCCGTAGCGCTTCTGCACCACGGGCTCGCCGTCGGCCGGCACCAACCCGTCCGCGTACTGCCAGGCGTGCTCGCCCTCGACCAGCTCGTCGCTGTTGTGCTGCACCCAGACCACCGGCGTGCCCGCGGCACGGGCCCGGTCGACGAGGTCGGCGGTACGGGCGACGACGCCCGCGGCATCCCACGTGCCGTCGTCGGCGAGCACGCCGTTCTGCAGGTCGATGACGACGAGGGCCTTCGGTGAATCGGTCATGGTGGCAGCGTAGATCCGAGCACCGACACATCGGTAGACCGGCGGTGGGCGAAGAGGGGCTCGAACCCCCGACCTTCCGGGTGTAAACCGGACGCTCTGACCAGCTGAGCTATTCGCCCTGAGTCACGTGCTGCGACTGCCGCAGATTACCGCAGCGTCGGCACAAAGAGAGCGCGGCTGCCAGGGTCTCGGGTCCCTGGCAGCCGCAGCACGATCATCGAATCACCCCGGCGGCACCGGCCGCAGGTGTTTGACCGAAATGCTCAGGAATTTTCTGGCGCGAGGTGGGCCAGCGCCGCCAGGTGGACGTCGATCTCGCGCGGCTCGCCCATGCCGTGACGGACCGACCAGCGCACCACCGACGCGGCGTCCAGCAGGAACGACGCACGGGAGGCGGCCCCCACCTCGTCGTCGAAGCATCCGTACGCCCGCGCGACACCGCCGTGCGGCCAGAAGTCGCTGAGCAGGTCGAACCCGAGCTGGTCGCGGTCGTCGAAGACCCTCAGGGCGAACATGGGGTCGCACGAGATCGCCACGAGACGCACCCCGGCGTCGTCGAAGGCCGCCCGGTGGTCACGCAGCGAGGCCAGCTCGCTGGAGCAGATGCCGCTGAACGCGAAGGGGAAGAACACGACCAGCGCCGGGGATCCGCCCGCGGCGTCGACGCTGATGGTCTCGCCGTGCTGGTTGCGCAGACCGAGCGCGGGGGCCGGATCACCGACGCCGAGCACGTCAGCGCTTGTGCGTGGAGAAGCTTGGTGGAGGCCCAGTCGGTCGAGGCCGCCGAGGTGGTGGTCGTCGAGAGACCCGCGATCGGCGCCGACTCGGCGATGTCCGCGCCCTCGACGTAGCCGGGGCGGCCGATCTTGGGGGTGAACAGCCAGACCGGCCCACCCTCCACGACGTCACGCAAGGTGTCGACGAGAGCATCGGTGAGGTCGCCGTCGCCCTCGCGCCACCACAGGATCACGCCGTCGACCACGTCCCCGTAGTCACCATCGACGAGCGCGTTGCCGGTGAAGTCCTCGATGGCGACCCGCAGGTCCTCATCGGTGTCCTGGTCCCACCCCAACTCCTGGATGACGGTGTCGGGCTCGAAGCCCAACTTGGCCGCGTCCACTCTGCTCCTCCTCGTGCCGGAAAATGTCTACCGGGAAGTAGCGAAAAACCTACCCACAAGTAGGCGAACTCCGCAGGTTCCCGCCCTCACCCTAGCGAACACCGAGTGGTTTGATGGACACGTCCACAAGACGCGCACCCAGGAGTCGTCATGCCGCAATCCGGCCAGCAGGATCGTCCGTCCGGAACCGAGCGCCCGCCGGTCATCCACGAGGGTCTGCCCACGCAGCTCCCCGACATCGACCCCGAGGAGACCGCCGAGTGGGTCGGCTCGCTCGACGACATGATCGACAACCGCGGACGGTCCCGTGCGCGGTACACGATGCTCAAGCTCCTGGAGCGCGCCCGCGAGCAGAACGTCGGCGTCCCGGCCCTGCGCAGCACCGACTTCATCAACACCATTCCTCCCGAGCGCGAGCCGTGGTTCCCCGGCAACGAGGCCATCGAACGCCGCATCCGCTCCTACATCCGCTGGAACGCGGCCGTCATGGTCTCCCGGGCCAACCGACCCGGCCTGGGGGTCGGCGGTCACATCGCCACGTACCAGTCGGCCGCGAGCCTCTACGAGGTGGGCTTCAACCACTTCTTCCGCGGCAAGAACCACCCGGGCGGCGGAGACCAGCTGTACTTCCAGGGCCACGCAGCCCCGGGCATCTACGCCCGTTCCTACCTCGAGGGCCGGCTCGACGAGCAGCAGCTCGACCGGTTCCGCCAGGAGAAGTCGCACGGAGCCGGCGCGGGCCTGTCGTCGTACCCGCACCCGCGCCTCATGTCGGACTACTGGGAGTTCCCCACCGTCTCGATGGGCCTGGGCGCCATCAACTCGATCTACCAGGCACGGTTCAACCGCTACCTGCACAACCGCGGCATCAAGGACACCAGCCAGCAGCACGTCTGGACGTTCCTCGGCGACGGCGAGATGGGTGAGCCCGAGTCACTCGGCGCCATCGGCATCGCGGCCCGCGAAGAGCTCGACAACCTCACCTTCGTCATCAACTGCAACCTGCAGCAGCTCGACGGACCCGTGCGCGGCAACGGCAAGATCATCCAGGAGCTGGAGTCGTACTTCCGCGGCGCCGGATGGAACGTCATCAAGGTCGTCTGGGGCCGCGAGTGGGACGACCTGCTGGCGCGCGACACCGACGGCGCACTGGTCAACCAGATGAACCGCACCCCCGACGGCGAGTTCCAGACCCTGTCGGTCGAGACCGGTGCCTACAACCGCGAGCACTTCTTCGGCCCCGATCCGCGCCTGCAGAAGATGGTCGAGCACCTGTCCGACGAGGACATCGAGCGTCTCCCCCGCGGCGGCCACGACTACCGCAAGGTCTACGCGGCCTTCGAGGCGGCGCAGAAGCACACCGGCCAGCCCACGGTGATCCTGGCGCACACCATCAAGGGCTGGCTGCTGGAGTCGTTCCAGGGCCGCAACGCCACCCACCAGATGAAGAAGCTGACCAAGGACGACCTCAAGGGCTTCCGCGATCGGCTCAACATCCCGATCTCCGACGCCCAGATCGACGGCGACGACCTGCCGCCGTTCTACCACCCGGGTGCGGACTCCGAGGAGATCCAGTACATGACCGCCCGGCGCGACGCGCTCGGCGGGTCGCTGCCCAAGCGCATCGTCAACCCCACCACGGTCAAGCTGCCCGAGCCGGACATGTACGGCGAGCTCAAGAAGGGGTCGGGCAAGCAGTCCGTCGCCACGACCATGGCGTTCGTCCGCCTGCTGCGCGACCTGATGAAGGATCCCGAGGTCGGCCGCCGCATCGTGCCGATCGCGCCCGATGAGTACCGCACCTTCGGCATGGACTCGATGTTCCCGTCGGCGAAGATCTACAACCCGGCGGGCCAGACCTACGAGGCCGTCGACCGCAAGCTGCTGCTGGCGTACAAGGAGTCGGCCCAGGGCCAGCTGCTGCACGAAGGCATCAGCGAGGCCGGCGCCATGGCCTCTGCCATCGCGGTCGGCAGTGCGTACTCCACGCACGGCGAGCCCATGATCCCGGTCTACCTGTTCTACTCGATGTTCGGCTTCCAGCGCACCGCCGACTCGATCTGGGCCATGGCCGATCAGCTGGCACGCGGCTTCCTCGTCGGCGCCACGGCCGGACGCACCACCCTGACCGGCGAGGGGCTGCAGCACGCCGACGGCCACTCCCCCCTGATCGCGCAGACCAACCCCGCCGTCGTGCACTACGACCCGGCGTACGGCTACGAGATCGCGCACATCGTCGAGCACGGCATGGAGCGCATGTACGGCTCCACCGACGAGCACCCGCACGGTGAGGACGTCATCTACTACCTGACGGTCTACAACGAGGCCTTCGTGCAGCCGCCAGAGCCGGAGAACCTCGACACCGACGGCGTCCTGCGCGGCGCCTACCTGCTGCGTCCGGCAGGCGGAGACGCCCCGGCGACAGCGCGCATCATGGCTTCGGGCGTCGCGGTCCCGTGGGCCATCGAGGCCCAGGAGATCCTCGCCACCGAGTACGGCGTCGCAGCCGACGTCTGGTCGGTCACGTCGTGGAACGAGATCGCCCGTGACGGCATCGCCACCGAGCAGTGGAACCTCAACCACCTCGGCGAGCAGCCGCGGACGGCGTGGATCAGCGACCGGCTCGGCTCCACCGCCGGGGGCGGCGACATCCCGACCGTGGCGGTCAGCGACTACATGCGTGCCGTGCCCGACCAGATCTCTCGATGGGTGCCGGGACAGTGGCAGTCGCTCGGCACGGACGGGTTCGGGTTCGCCGACACCCGCGCTGCCGCCCGACGCTTCTTCCAGGTCGACACCGAGTCGATCGTCGTCGCGACGCTGGCCGAGCTGGCCCGCACCGGCGCGATCGACCCCTCGGTCGCCCGTGGGGCGTTCGACGCGCTGCGCATCGACGACGCGACTGCCGTGTCCGACGTGCCACAGGTCGGCGGCGACGCCTGAGAGACATGGATCACACGCCAGCGGCCTCACAGACACCTCTCAGCCGTGCGCCATAAGATGTCGGTCATGCTCCGCTGGCCCTACACCTTCGCCGTGGCGCTGTCGTTGGCGATCGGGGCCACGGCGGTCTACTACTCCCAGACCCTGGGCATCGGCCTCAAGGACCCCGAGGGCTTCCTCGGGCCGGCGTACATCCGGTTGCCGTTGATCGCCGTGGTGATCTTCGCCGCCGGCATCGCGCCGCAGGCGATCCACCGGTACGGGCTGCGCGGATTCATCCCCGGCATGCGCACCATCTTGGTCACCGAGTGGAACCTGCGCCGGGTGGGACACGTCGCCACCGGAATGATCGCGTTCTACATCTGCTACGTCAGCTACCGCAACCTCAAGAGCTACCTGCCGATCCTGCGCGGCGACACCCTGTACGACCGCGAGATGCTGCAGCTCGACCGCTGGATCTTCCTGGGCAACAACCCGGCCGACGTCCTGCATGGACTGCTCGGCACCACCGTTTCCGCACAGGTCCTCGCCGTCCTCTACGTGCTGTACCTGACCGTCGTCCCCATCAGCGTCGGCGCCGTCCTGGTGCTGGTGCGCGACTACACGGTCGGTGCCTGGTACGCCACCGCCGTGAGCCTGAACTGGGTGCTCGGGACGATCAGCTACTACCTGCTGCCCACCCTTGGTCCGGCGTTCTACCAGCCGCAGTCCTATGCCGACCTGCCCGAGAACGGCGCCTCGGCCCTCCAGGGCGCGCTGATGCGCGGAGCGTTCGGCTTCAAGGAGGATCCGCAGGGCGGGGACATCTTCGGCATCGCGGGCTTCGCGTCACTGCACGTGTCGGTCGTCGTGACGGCCGCCCTGTTCCTGCACTACGCCGCCGCGCCGAGGTGGATCCGCCTCGTCGCCTACGCCTACGTCTGCACCACGGTGGTGGCAACGCTCTACCTCGGCTGGCACTACGTCGCCGACGACATCGGCGGCGCCTTCATCGGCTGGGCCGCCGTGGCCATCGGAGCGGTCGTCACCGGCAACGCCAAGTGGCAGAAGCGACGACGTCTCGACGCAGGGTCCGCCGAGGAGCTGGCCGAGACAGCGCCGACCACACCTCACTCGCCGGCGGTGTAGCTACCCGGCGTCGGGCTCCACGGCAGCATCCACCGCTGCCACGACCGGCGGCACGCTGGTGAGCTCGTACTGGTCGCCGCGGCGCAGCAGCGAGCGCCACCGGCCCCGGTGGTAGCTGGCCGGCGGGTTCTCGTCGATGAACTCCAGCACGAGGCGACAGAACTCGGCCGGATGATCCTTGTGGGGGAAGTGGCCGGAGTCCTCGAGGACGTGGACGTCCTTGATCTGCGTGGGCGACGACTCCGCGTGCCGCGCGGGAATCACCATGTCGTCGCGTCCCCACACCACCAGCACCGGCATCAGCCGGGCCAGGTAGCTGCGGTCGGTCATGGTGACGAACTGGCCGCGCCAGTTCAGGACGTGGCTGGTGACCCGCTGCGTGGCGGTTCGGGCCGCCGGGTCGGCCATCGCCTCGTAGATCCGCGCGACCTCGTCGAGGTCCCGGGTGGCGCTCAGCGGCAGCCTGGACAGACCCGTCATCGCCCCGGCGACGATCGGGCGCCACGGGCGGAACGTCGCCACGCGCAGCGCCAGGCCAGAGCCCGGGACGGTGAGCAGCCGCACCAGCGGGCTGACGTCCTTGCCCAGACCGCCGGTGGAGACCAGGATGACGCGCTCGGTGCGCTCGGGGAACTGGTAGGCGAACTGCATCGCGACGCCACCGCCGAAGCTGTGGCCCACGACCGTGACCCGGTCGATGCCCAGGATCGTCATGAGATCGCGCATGCCGTTGGCGTATCCGCCCAACGAGTAGTCGGCGTCCGGCTTGTCGGACTCGCCGTGCCCGAGCAGGTCGGGCGCGATCACCGTGAAGTGCTCGGCCAGCTCGTCCATCACGGGCAGCCACGTGCTGGAGTCGCAGGCGAGGCCGTGCAGGAGCAACAGGGCGGGGCCGGAACCCTGGATGCGGAACGCACGCCGGTAGCCATGCACGACCACGTACTGGACTTCGGCTGGGTGACCCATCCCGACATCGTAGTGGTGTCGACCGCCGGGCCGACCTCGGATCGGCGCCGCTGTGATCCTTGCCTCACGACCATCCGGCTACCCGTAGAATCGGTGACGTGGCGTCCCGATCAGAGATCCTCGAACAGATCACCGACATCTCGGTGCGGGTGCTGGCGTGTGACGAGGACGACGTGGAGCCCGGTGCCCGGTTCAGCGAGCTGGGCGCCGACTCGCTGACGATCGTGGAGATCGGCGAAGAGCTCGGCCGCCGCTTCGACGTCTACCTCAGCGACGAGACCATCGACACGATGCGCACGGTGCAGGACGCGATCACCGCCGTCCTCACGCTCACGGCCAAGACCGCCGTCGCACCCGTCCACCGCCCGCTGTCCACCGCGGCCGTGACTCCCGCAGCGCCTCCGCCCGAGCCCGGCACCCCACACTTCACCCGCAAGCTCACCGGACTCCTGACCTGGATGGCCATCATCGGGGTGCTCGTCGGCGGATTCATCGGTTTCGGGATGTCCGCCATGGTCTCGGCCACCGGCCTCAGCGACGTGAAGCTGCCTCCGATCAGCGAGGAGACCGCCACGCCGACTCCCACCGAGACGACCCCCAGCCCGAGCCCTCAGCCGGCGCCCACCGACGACGCTCCCCAGCCCACGCTCTCGGCCGAGAAGCGGCAGGTCGCTCCGGGTGAGCGATTCGTGCTGTCCGGCGACTTCCCCACCCTCGATGCGGGAGTCGAGCTGCAGGTGCAGGTGCGCGAGCCCGGCACCGACTGGGACGACTTCCCCATCACGACCGAGACCCGCGCCGACGGCAAGTTCAAGACCGAGCTCTACACCTCACGCACGGGCGAGCGGGAGTTCCGGCTGATGAACGAGGCCACGAAGCAGACCACCCCGACGGTCAAGGTCCAGATCGGCTAGACGACCTGGTGGAGCCACCGCACCGGAGCGCCCTCGCCGGCGTGACGGAACGGCTCGAGCTCTGCGTCCCAGGCTGCGCCGAGCAGACCGTCGAAGGCAGCGTGGACCTCGGCCTCGCCCGAGGCGATCTTGCCCTGGATGGCCTTGATGCGGTCCTCGGGGATCAGGACGTCGCCGTGCAGCCCGGTCAGGGCGTGGAAGATGCCCAGGCTCGGCGTGAACGAGTAACGCGCACCCTCGCTGGCCGTCGTGGGCTCCTCGGTGACCTCGAAGCGCAGCTGCTCCCAGCCACGGAGCGCAGAGGCGATGGTGGCCGCGGTGCCGATCGGGGCCTGCCACGACAGCTCGGCGCGGTAGGTGCCGGGCTCAGCCGGCTGCTTGACCCAGGCGAGCTCCGCCTTGCCTCCGAGCACGCCGGACGCCGCCCACTCGATGTGCGGCAGCAGGGCTGACGGTGCGGAGTGGACGAAAAGGACACCTCGGGTGAGGTGTGGCGATGAGTTGTTCACGGTGCCTCCCTGTGTCGCCTTCCCCAGCGTCAAGGTGGTACCTGGGTCCATTGTGGCTCATGTGAAGCAATAGGACAACACCTGTGTCATTCGTGTTGTCACACCACATGCAAGTTGTTGACGCCTCGCGCACGCCACACGTCGAGCACGGCCTGCTTGTCGTCCCAGGCCGCAACGACGGTGAAACCGTCCTCGACGAGGTGGTCCCAGATCTCGTCCTTGATGACGACGTCCTTGCGGTAGTCGCCCACGATCCGCAGGTAGAGACCGTCGTGCGGCACACCGTGCCGGTCCAGCCAGGCCAACGACAGGTCGCGCCAGATGAACTCACGCGACGACACGATGACGACAGCACGCCCCGCCTCGTGGTCGGCGCGAGCGGCCGCGAGAACCTCCTCGCGCGGCGGACATGCCGCGGAGGCGGCGTGGAACGCCGGGAAGTCGCGCTCCTCCCCCTCGATCAGGTGCTGGATCGAGGAGGTGTCGCACAGCGTGCCGTCGAGGTCGTAGATCACGGCGTCGCGCATGGGTCCATCCTCCACCGAAACTCCCGGGTGCACCTAGGATCTGCTCGTGTCCGCTCGTGTCGGCCTGCTGCAGGTCTGTGTCGCGGGCGTCCTGTGGGGCACGGGCGGACTGGTCGTCCAGCTGATCCGCGAGCGCGTCCCGATGTCGACGCTGACCATCAGCGCCTACCGCATGCTGATCGCGGCGATCGCGCTGCTGGTGCTGCTGGCGCTGCTGCGCCGCCTGCACGAGGTGCGGGGGCTCGTCGTGGCCCGGCCCGGGGCTGCCGCCGCCGTCGGCGCTCTCACCGGGGCGTACCAGGCGCTCTACTTCGCGTCCGTCGTGTGGGTCGGCGTCACGGTGGCCACCGTCGTCAGTCTCGGGCTCGCACCCGTCCTCCTCACGGCGGTCGACGCCGTTCGTGCCCGCCGTGTTCCTCGCGCCTCCACGCTGGCCGTCGTGGGCGCCGCCCTGACCGGCCTCGTGCTGGTCAGCGTCGCGTCCGGCTCCGGTGTCACCGGACCACGGCCGGGGCTCGGCATCGCGGCTGCCGTCGCGTCAGGAGCCACCTACGCGTTCGCGACGTCCTGGGGACGACCCCTCGCGCAGCGCACCGACCCACTCATCCTCGTCACGGCCGCCACCGCCTGGGGAGCAGTCGTGCTCCTGCCCCTCGGACTCATCGGCGCCTTCGGCGACGCGCCGCTCGCGACGACGGACCTGCCGACGATCGGCTGGCTGCTCTACCTGGGCATCGCGACCATGGCGCTGGCCTACGGATTGCTGTACGCGGGGCTGCGGCTCACGGCTGCGAGCGCAGCCGTCGTCGCTACTCTCCTCGAGCCCGTGGCGGCAGCCGTCCTCGCTGCGCTGGTGCTCGACGAGCAGCTCACCGCACTCGGCATCGCGGGTACGGCGCTGATCCTCGCTGCCGTCATCGGCCTGGGCCGTCGGCCGGTGCTCGAGCCGCCGGGATAGCCAAAACAGCCACGGGGTGGCGGAAACCGGTCTAGTTTTGAGACAACCGGACGCCAGCATCCCGAAGGACTCCCCCATGCCCGATCCGACCAGCAGCGGACGCCTGCGCGCCCTCGGAGCGCTCCTCGCCGCGACCCTGATCGTCACCGTGTCGGCCTGCGGGGACAAGCCCGACGCGGCCGCCGCGGACGCCGGTCCGACACCGTCCGCCGGCCCCCAGCCTGACGCAGGAGCCATCCGACAGGTCGACTTCGCCACGCTGACATGGCAGGACACCCCGCGCGACACCTCGGTGACGCTGACGGGCAAGACACCGGTCGGGGACGTCCTCGACGGCGGTCAGTACGCGCTCGGCGAGCAGCCGGTCGTGTACGCCGACGTCGACCAGGACGGCTTCGACGACGCACTCGCGAGCCTGTCGTTCATCGAGGGCAACGGACTCTCGCAGGTCTGGTACATCTGGCGCTGGGACCCCGACACCGGCAAGCCGGTCCAGGTGCCCGATCCGATCGCCGAGACCGCACGATGCGCCACCGACGTCAGCGACGTCGCCGCCGGGGACGGAGCATTCGTCATCACCGAGAAGCGCCGGGACCTGGCCGACATCGGCACGTGCGACTCGGCTCCACCGAACACGGTGACCCGCACCATCGCGCTCGAGAACGGCTCACCCGTGCAGCGCGAGGGGTACGGCGGGTACGGCGGTGCGTGCCCGCAGCAGCCCGGTGGGGACGCCGACGCCTACCTGATCGGCGACACCCGCCTGTTCGCCGCTCCCGACGCGGGCTCGACCGAGGTGACCGGCGACGACATCTACGCCTACTACGGGCTCCCCCTCGGTGCGTACCCGTACCTGAAGCGCGACGGCTGGGTGCTCGTCGGCTTCGGACCGGACCGCGAGTCGAAGACGTTCGACGAGTACGGGGCCTACGTGCCGTGCGCGTGGGCCGAGGTCAAGGGATGACCCACTCGGGTGGGGAGGGCGGGGCTCGAACCCGCGACCCAGGGATTATGAGTCCCCTGCTCTGACCAGCTGCGCTACCTCCCCCAGGTGGGTAACCTACCGCTGTCGGCATACGGTGCAGACATGGAGTTTCGATACCTCGGCAACAGCGGCCTCAAGATCTCGGAGATCACCTACGGAAACTGGTTGACCCACGGGTCCCAGGTGGAGAACGACGTCGCCACCACGTGCGTGCGGGCGGCGCTCGACGCCGGCATCAGCACCTTCGACACCGCCGACGTCTACGCCAACACCAAGGCGGAGACCGTGCTCGGTGAGGCGCTGAAGGGCGAACGGCGCGAGAGCCTGGAGATCTTCACCAAGGTCTACTGGCCCACCGGCCCCGGCGGCAAGAACGACACCGGCCTGTCGCGCAAGCACATCATGGAATCCATCAACGGCTCGCTGGATCGTCTGCAGACCGACTACGTCGACCTGTACCAGGCGCACCGCTACGACACCGAGACGCCGCTGGAGGAGACCATGCAGGCGTTCGCCGACGTGGTCCGTCAGGGCAAGGCCCTCTACATCGGCGTCAGCGAGTGGACCGCCGAGCAGATCCGCGAGGGCGTCAGGCTCTCCCAGGAGCTCGGCTTCCAGCTCATCTCCAGCCAGCCGCAGTACTCCATGCTCTGGCGGGTCATCGAGGACGAGGTCGTCCCCACCAGCGAGGAGCTGGGCGTCAGCCAGATCGTGTGGAGCCCCATCGCCCAGGGCGTGCTGTCGGGCAAGTACCTGCCGGGCGAGCAGCCGCCTGCGGGCTCACGTGCCGCCGACGAGAAGGGCGGCGCCGACATGATCAAGCGCTTCATGAACGACGACGTCCTCACGCGCGTGCAGAACCTGAAGCCGATCGCCGACGACGCGGGGCTCACCATGGCCCAGCTGGCGATCGCCTGGGTGCTGCAGAACGACAACGTCGCCGCCGCACTGGTCGGCGCCTCGCGGCCCGAGCAGGTGGCCGAGAACGTCAAGGCCGCCGGCGTGCGCCTCGAGCCCGAGCTGATGACCCGCATCGACGAGGTCCTCGGCGACATCGTCGAGAAGGACCCCGGCAAGACGGCCGAGACGGCACCGAAGAAGCGGGTCGTCTGACCATGGCCCGTGACATGCAGGTGCAGGACAGCGTCGTGATCGACGCCCAGCCGATGGCGCTGTGGAAGCAGATCGCCGACCCGTCGCAGATGGGGCGCTGGAGCCCGGAGAACCGCGGCGCCCAGGTGTCGTCGCCCGGCGAGCCGGCCGCGGTCGGTGACAGCTTCGTCGGCTCCAACCGCCGCGGACGGGCCACCTGGGTGACGCGGTGCACCGTCACCGACGCGGACCCCGGGGTGCGATTCGCGTTCGACGTGCACCAGATCGGCGTCCGCAACCCCCGGCTGCCGGCCCGCATCGCCTCCTGGTCGTACGACTTCGAGGCCGCCGACGGCGGCACCCGCGTCACCGAGACGTGGACCGACAACCGCACCGGCTGGCCCGACGTGGCTGCGGCAGCCTTCGACAAGGTGGTCACCGGCGGACACCTGTTCGCCGACTTCCAGCGTCGCAACATCGCCAAGACCCTGGCACGACTGAAGGCCGACGTCGAGGGTTCCTAGGAGGTCAGGCCTTGTCCTGCATGCTCGAGCGAGCCGGGTTGCCCTGCTCGTCGGCCTTGGGGTCGGTCTCGTCCTGCTTGGCGCGCACGCCTGACTCGACCCGGTCCCCCAGGTCGGTGTCGACGTTGCGCCAGTACTCGAAGGCACGGGCCAGCACCTTCTCGCTGACTCCGTTGAGCAGGTGCCCCACGATGTTGTCCACGAGCCGTTCGCGGGCGGCGTCGTCGAGGACGTCGCGCACCATCGTGCGCGCCTGTCCCCAGTCGTCGTCCTCGGCGTGCAGCGTGTACGCGGCCCGCACCATCTCCCCGTCGGCCTGCCACCGACCGCCGTCGTCGGTCAGCGAGGGATCGGCGCTCGGGCCGCCGTAGGAGTTCGGCGCGTAGACCGGGTCCGAGACGGTGTCCATCTGCATGTGACCGTCCTTGGTGTAGCTGTTGACCGGCGAGTGCGGACGGTTCACCGGGATCTGGCGGTAGTTGCTGCCCAGCCGTGCGCGATGGGCGTCGGAGTAGCTGAACCCGCGGGCCAGCAGCATCTTGTCCGGCGACAGCCCGGTCCCGGGCACCGTGTTGTTCGGCTCGAAGGCCGCCTGCTCGATCTGGGCGTGGTAGTCGGTCACGTTGCGGTTCAGGGTGAGCCGGCCGACCTCCTGCAGCGGATAGTCGCCGTGCGGCCAGACCTTGGTGAGGTCGAACGGGTTGAAGCGGTAGGTCTTGGCCTCGTCGAACGCCATGATCTGCATCTTCAGCGTCCAGCTCGGGAACTCGCCGTCGCGCAGGTGCTCGAAGAGGTCGCGCTGGTGGTAGTCGGTGTCGGCCGACGCCATCTGGTCGGCCTCGTCCTGGGTGAAGAACTCGACGCCCTGGTCGCTGATGAAGTGGTACTTGACCCAGAACTGCTCACCGGCCTCGTTGATCCACATGTACGTGTGGCTCGAGTAGCCGTTCATGTGCCGCCACGTGCGCGGGATGCCGCGATCTCCCATGAGCCAGGTGACCTGGTGGGCCGATTCGGGCACGAGCGTCCAGAAGTCCCACTGCATGTCGTGGTCGCGCAGGTTGTTGTCGGCGCGACGCTTCTGCGAGCGGATGAAGTGCTGGAACTTCATCGGGTCGCGCATGAAGAACACCGGCGTGTTGTTGCCGACCATGTCGAAGTTGCCCTCGTCGGTGTAGAACCGCAGCGAGAAGCCCCGCGGGTCGCGCCAGGTGTCGGGGCTGCCGCGCTCCCCCGCGACGGTCGAGAACCGCGACAGCACCTCGGTGGTGGCGCCGGGCTGGAACACGGCGGCCCGGGTGAAGGCGCTAACGTCGTGGGTGACCTCGAAGGTGCCGAACGCCCCACCGCCCTTGGCGTGCGGCTGCCGCTCGGCGATCCGCTCGCGATTGAAGTTCGCCATCTGCTCGATCAGGTAGTGGTCCTGCAGCAGCAGCGGTCCGTCGGGACCGACCGACAGCGAGTGCTCGTCGCTGGCGACCGGGATGCCGGCATCGGTGGTGGTGGGACGCGGTTGCGCTTCAGTCATGTGGATCTCCCTGCTGGACGTGCGGGCGGGCCCTGGGGCCCCGACACCGGACACGTACCCAGCCGGGCGCCGTCTCACGCAGATGCAGAAGGCCCGGCGTCGCAGGTGACTGCGATGCCGGGCCGTGACTGCTCCCCCACTTGGACTTGAACCAAGAACCCTTCGATTAACAGTCGAATGCTCTGCCAATTGAGCTATGGGGGATGGACTCCGCGAGTTCACGAAGCGCGGTCACCGATCCTAGCAAGATGATGCCGCAGGTGTCGCATCGCCTCGGCCTCGATGGTGCGGACTCTCGACTCGCTGACCCCCAGCCGCTCCCCCACCTCACGACGCGACATGGCAGGCGCCGCGCCGACGCCGAACCGCAGCCGCACGACGGCCTGCATCGTCGGGGTCAGGCCGTCGAGCCACGTCCAGGTGTCGTCGACGTCGGACGCGTCCGCCACGTCGTCGACGAGCTCGACGTGCTGGCTCTGCTCCGTGCGCAGGGCCTCGCCGATCCAGGCCCAGGAGAACGTCGCCAGCCGCACCCCACGCTCGGGGTCGAAGCGATCGACGGCGCGGATCAGGCCGACGGCTCCCGCCTGCACCCCGTCGCGCAGTCGCTCGCCACGCAGACCGAGCATCAGTGCTCGTTGCACCACCGCACGCATCCCCGCGACGACCAGGGCGGATCGAGCCGCGCCGTCGCCGTCGCGGGCACGGCGGGCGAGACTCTGCTCCTCGGCCGCAGTGAGGGGGCGTTGGGCGAGCAGGCTGCGCAGGTAGGGGTCCACGCCTCCACCGTGGGCCGGAGCCGTGCTCGAGTGGGCGCCCGCGACCTCGACCTGTGGACGACCGGGGGCGTGCCGGTCAGCTGGGGATGGCCAGCGAGCGGTCGCGCGTCTCGCGCAGCTGCTGCTCCAGCGCGATCAGCTCGCCGAACATGCGGTTGTAGATGTCGGCCTGCTCGATCGGGTTGGTGCGCTGCAGCTTGGACTTGATCTCGGCGACCTTGCGCGACAACGTCAGCACCTGCACGCGGGCGAGCACCGATGACACGACGGCCTCGGCGTTCTTCTCGCCGGCACGCAGCGGTTCGACTGCCGCGACCTCGAGCACCCGCCGCAGGGCGGGGTCCTCGATGCGGTCGGCCACCGAGGGCAACCACGTGGGGTCCGGCTTCTCGGGCCATCGGGTGGACCCGAGGTGCTGCCACAGGGCCTGCGACGCCGGATGGGTGAAGTCGTCGATGTCGATGTCGTCACGATGGGCGCGAGCCAGATCGGGGTGCTGGACGATGGCCTTGAGCGCCTCGCGCTCGTCGGCCAGGCCCGGAGCACCGAAACCGGCCGTGATGGGCGGACCCGCCGGGACCGACGCGGGCGCGTCGCCGCCCGGCGCTGCCGCTGGCTCCTCACGCCGCAACGGTGGGCTGGTGGGCTTCGCCGGTTGCGCGGCCACCCGTTTGTGCTCGGCTCGCACCTGCTCGATGTCCATCCCGACGCGCCCGGCGATCTCGCGGAAGAGCTCGTCGACCTTGGAGCGGTCGCGGATCGCGCTGGACAGACCGACCGCCTCGCGCACCGCGTCGATGCGTTGGTCGCTGCGGTCGAGGTCGTAGCTGGACAGCACGTTGTCGAGCACGAAGCGGTACAGCGGCACGCGTGAGCCGATCAGGTCGCGCACGGCCGCGTCGCCGTCGGCCAGGCGCAGGTCGCACGGATCCATGCCGCGAGGCTCCACCGCCACGTAGGTCTGCGACACGAACTGCTGGTCGCCGCTGAACGTCTTCAGTGCGGCACGGCGACCGGCCTCGTCGCCGTCGAAGGTGAAGATGACCTCACCGCGGAAGGCGTCGTGGTCGGCCATCAACCGGCGCATCACCCGGGCGTGGTCCTCGCCGAACGCCGTGCCGCAGGTGGCCACCGCGGTGGTGACGCCGGCCTCGTGGCACGCCATGACGTCGGTGTAGCCCTCGACGATGACGGCCTGGCTGGCCCCGGAGATGGACCGACGGGCCAGGTCGATGCCGTAGAGCACCTTGCTCTTGTTGTAGATGGGCGTCTCGGAGGTGTTGAGGTACTTGGCCTCGATGCGGTCGTCGTCGAACATGCGGCGGGCGCCGAAGCCGATGATCTCGCCGGTCATCTCGCGGATGGGCCACATCAGGCGACCACGGAAGCGGTCGTACAGTCCACGGTTGCCGCGGGCGCAGAGGCCGCCGGTGACGAGCTCGTCGTCACTGAAGCCCCTGCCGCGCAGATGGGCGGCCAACGCCTCCCCCGACCGGGGCGAGAATCCCATCCCGAAGCGCTCCGCGGCCGTCTGGTCGAAGCCGCGGTCGGTGACGAACTGCCGACCGGCCTGCGCGTCGGGCGACGTGGCGAGGTGCTCGGCGTAGTACTCCCCCGCCATGCGGTGGGCCTCCAGCAGACGGTTGCGCTGCTGCGGGTCACGCCGCGGGCCCGACGGAGCCACACCCTCCTCGTACTTCAGGACGATGCCGTACTTGGCGGCCAGACGTTCGACGGCCTCGACGAAGCTGAGGCCCTCGATCTCCATCAGGAACCGGTAGACGTCGCCGCCCGCGCCACAACCGAAGCAGTGGTAGGACCCGACCGAGGGACGCACGTTGAACGACGGCGACTTCTCGTCGTGGAACGGGCACAGCCCCTTGCGCGAACCCCCGCCGGCGTTGCGCAGCGTGACGTACTGCTCGACGATCTCGTCGATGCGGGCACGCTCACGGACCAGCTGGATGTCCTCCTGCTTGATCCGGCCTGCCATGGGGCGATCCTACGTCCACCACGGGGCTGTCAGTCGAGCAGGCGCAGGGCCCACGAGCGGGCCGAGGCATCGGTCAGGCTCGCGACCTGGTCGATGATGACCCGGCGCCTGGACGCGTCGTCCGGGGCGTCGTGGAAGTCGGCCGCGAAGTCAGGCTCGAGGTCGCGGCCCTCCCCCGCCGACAGGGCGGCCACGAGTGCCAGCAGCAGCTCACGTTGACGGTCCTGCACCGAGGCGCGTTGGTCGGTACGCATCACGTAGTGCGCGGCGACGGCCTTCAACACGGTGATCTCGTCACGCGTGTCGGTCGGCACCTCGAGGTCAGCGCCGTACCGGGTCAGCGGGCCGTCCCCCCAGCGCTCGACGGTCGCGGTCTGCGCGGCGGTCGCGAACCGCCCGATCAGGGCGCTGGTCAGGCTCTTGAGGGTCGCGTGGGCGCGCCGACTGCCGTCGAACGCGTCGGTGGGCCACTCGGCCAGCGCCTGCAGGCGATCGAGCGCCGCGCCCAGGCGCCCGTCGTCGGCGTCGGGCGCGTACCAGTCGCGGGCCGTCTGGAAGATCTGGTCGGTGTCGAGCGCGGCCGGGTCGAGCGCGAAGAATCCGCCGAACACCCCGTCCTCGACGTCGTGCACCGAGTACGCGATGTCGTCGGACAGGTCCATGACCTGCGCCTCGATGGGCCTGCCCCCACCCGGCGCACCGGACCGCAGCCAGTCGAACACCTCGGCGTCGTCGGCGTACGCGCCGAACTTCACCGTCTCGGCGTCCGGGCCGTCTCCCCGCATCCACGGGTACTTGACGCACGCCGACAACGTCGCGCGCGTGAGGTTGAGCCCGACGCTTCGGCCGCGGTCGACACTGAAGGCCTTGGACTCCAGTCGGCTCAACAGCCGCAGCGTCTGCGCGTTGCCCTCGAACCCGCCGATGTCGGCCGCCGCCTGGTCGAGCGCCGTCTCGCCGTTGTGGCCGAACGGCGGGTGTCCCAGGTCGTGCGCCAGCGCGGCCGAGTCGACGATGTCCGGGTCACAACCCAGCGACTTGCCCAGCTCACGGGCCACCTGTGCGACCTCGAGCGAGTGCGTCAACCGGTTGCGGACGAAGTCATCGGTGCCGGCGCCCATGACCTGTGTCTTGGCCGACAGCCGACGCAGCGACGAGCAGTGCACCACCCGGGCGCGATCACGCTCGAACGGCGTCCGGCCCGCACGCTTGGGTGGCTCGTCGACGAAGCGCTCGCGCGCCTCTGGGCCATAGCTGTCAGTCATCGCCCGCAGGGTATCGGTCACGCCATCTGCGACAGGTCGTCTAGTCACAAGGAACTATTTTCGGGTGGCGCAATCTCGTAACGTGCGTCACAGTGTGAGGAATCCCACGAGCCGGCCGTCACTCCCGGGCCATCGCGCCAGCACGGCGGCTCACGCTCCCGACGAGAGGCGACTCCGTGACCGACGTGCTGCCCACACCCGCAACTGATGCTCTCCCTCCCTCCGGAACTCCCCGCCGCACCTTCATCGGCTACGTGCTGGCCGGCACGACGCTCGCCGTCGGCGTCGACTTCTCGTTCGCCGCATCGCGGGCGGACGCCGCCATCCCCTCGATCCCCCAGATCCCCGAGCTGTACGACCTGGAGGACCTGCAGACGCAGTCGGCCCTTCCCACCTCCACCCTCATCGCGATCGAGATCGGCACCGACGGCGTCGCCCGCTTCGAGATGCCGCGCATGGAGGTCGGCCAGGGCATCACCACCGCCGCGGCGATGATCATCGCCGACGAGCTGGACCTGCCGCTCGACAAGGTCGAGGTCAGCCTGGCCCCGGCCCGTCCGGAGCTGATCTTCAACCAGCTGACCGGCGGCTCCAACACCATGAACTCGATGTTCACGCCCATCCGGGTGGCCGCCGCGACCGCGCGCGGAGCCCTGCTGGACGCCGCCGCGATCCTGCTGGGTCGCCAGATCGCCGACCTCACGGTCAAGGGCGGCGTCATCACCGGAGCCGGCCAGAACCTCACCTACGGCGAGCTTCTCCGAGAAGGCGGCCAGCAGCACCACCAAGCAGGTCAAGGTCACCGTCAAGGACGACGCCGACCTGAAGCTCGTCGGCACCCCGCAGAACCGGGTCGACGCGCTGGAGGCCGTCACCGGTCGCAAGCAGTTCACCACCGACCTCGACGTCCCCGACGCGCTCCCCACCATGGTGTGCCGCCCACCGACGCTCAACGGCAAGCCGATCAAGGTCAACAACCAGGCCGCCGTCGAGCAGATGCCCGGCGTGACCGACGTCGCCGTGATCGACACGGGCGTCGCGGTCCGTGCCCGCACGTTCGGCCAGTGCATCGACGCGGTGCGCGCCCTCGACGTCACCTGGAAGGGCGGACCGGTCGACGGCGAGTCCGACGAGACGATCCTCGCCAAGCTCAAGGGCGCCGAGCTGCCGATGGTGGTGCCCAAGCTTCCCAGCCCTGACCAAGAGTCTCGCCAAGACCATCGACATGCGCTTCGAGTTCATGTTCCGCAGCAGTGCGGCGCTGGAGCCGAACTGCGCCATCGCCGACGTGCGTGGCCGCAAGGCCACCGTGTGGGCCGGGCTCAAGTCGCCGATCGTGGCGCAGAAGGACATCGCCGACGCCCTCGGCATCGCGCAGAACAACGTGCGGGTCAACGTCATCACCGGCGGCGGCTCGTTCGGCCACAAGCTGTTCGGGGACGGCGCCATCGAGGCAGCCAAGATCTCCAAGGCCATGGGCAAGCCGGTCAAGCTGATGTGGCACCGCTGCGACGAGCCCCGTCAGGGTCGTGTCCACCCCGCGTGCACCTCGCGGGTGCGGGCCACCATCTTGACCAACCAGGTGCTCAGCGTCGAGCAGCGTCACACCAGCGTGCAGACCGACTTCTCGCACGGGCTGGGCGAGCGCCTCACCTCGATGGTCGAGGAGCTGCCCACCGGTCTCGGGGGTCTCGGATTCGCCGAGTCGATCTTCACGCTCACCCAGGAGCTGCCGTACAACTTCGGTGTCGTCACGCAGCTGCTCAACGAGGTGAACCTGAAGTTCAACACCGGCAGCATGCGCAACATCTACTCCCCCGACGTCGCCTGCGCCAACGAGCTGATGGTCGATCGGCTCGCCCAGGAGCTGCGCAAGGATCCGCTCGACTTCCGCCTGTCGTTCCTCAAGAACGCCAAGGCGAAGGCTGCTCTCAAGGAGGTCGCACGCGTCGGCAACTGGGGCCGCAAGATGGCCCCCGGCACCGCGCAGGGCATCGCGATCCACTCCGAGTACAAGGGCGCCACCGCCGTGCTGGTCGAGATCGACTGCCGACCCGAGACCGTCAACCGTCCCATCCGCGACGGCGTCACCGGTCCCCGCGTCACCAAGGCGGTGATCGCCGTCGACGTCGGCCTCGTGGTCAACCCACGCGGGCTCGAGGCGCAGATGATGGGCGGCGTCGCCGACGGCATCGCCCTGGTGTTGACCAGCAGCAACCACCTCAAGGACGGCGCGTTCCTCGAGGGCAGCTGGGACAACTACTTCTACACCCGGCAGTGGAACACCCCGCCGGAGTTCGAGTGCATCGTCATGCCGAGCAACGGCAAGGTCCCCGGCGGCGCCGGAGAGGCAGGCGTGCCGGCCACGGTCGCCGCCACCGCCTGCGCCTACGCACGGGCCACGGGGACGGTCCCCACCCGTTTCCCGATCAACCACGACACCCTCAGCTTCGAGCCGAAGCCGTTCGTGCCGCCCATCCCGGAGTCGCCGACCGACGGCCTCCAGTACACCTACTGATCCCGCGACCAGGACACCAGGAGCTCACATGCCGAAGTACTCATTCCAGCTCAACGGCGAACCGGTCACGGTCGACGTCGAGGACAACGTGCGCCTGCTGTGGGTGCTGCGCGACATCTTGAAGGTCACCGGCCCCAAGTACGGGTGTGGCATCAACGTCTGCAAGGCCTGCACGTCGCACATCAACGGCAAGGCGTTCAACCCCTGCTCGGTGCAGGTCAAGGACATCAAGGACAGCGACGAGATCACCACGATCGAGGGACTGCCCGACACCGTCGGCGCCGACCTGCACCCCATGCAGGAGGCGTGGCTGGACCGTGACGTCGCCCAGTGCGGCTACTGCCAGCCCGGCCAGATCATGGCCGCCGTCGCGCTGGTCAAGAAGGTCAAGGCCGAGGGACGCAAGATCAGCGACGACGACCTCGACTCCATCCGCAACATCTGCCGATGCGGCACCTACAACCGCATCCGCGAGGCGATCAAGCAGGGCGCCGAAAAGATGTGACGGCTAGAACCTGCCATTTCGAGGCTTGGGCTGGCAGACCGGGCACCAGAAGGACGAGCGGTTCATGAAGGGGTCGCGGCGGATGGGGGTGCCGCAGCGCTCGCACGGCTCGCCCTCCTGCCCGTAGGCCTGCAGCGACCGGGCGAAGTAGCCGCTGGCGCCGTTGACGTTGACGTACAGGGCGTCGAACGACGTGCCGCCCTGGTCGAGCGCTTCGTTCATCACGTCGACCACGTGCCCGAGCAGAGCGTCGACCTCGCGCGTGCGCAGGTGGCGAGTGTTGCGGGCGTAGTGCAGGGGCGTGCGCCACAGCGACTCGTCGGCGTAGATGTTGCCCACACCCGAGATCAGCGTCTGGTCCAGCAGAGCCCGCTTGACGCCCGTCTGACGCTTGCGCAGCCGGGCGGCGAACTCGTCGGCGTCGAAGGCCGGATCCAGCGGGTCACGGGCGATGTGGGCGACCTCGACCGGCACCACGGTGTCGCCCTGCACGACGCTGCCGGCACTGATCGCCATGCCACCGAAGATCCGCTGGTCGGCGAAGCGCAGCTGCTGACCGTCGTCGAGGTCCAGCACCACCCGCTGGTGGCGGGTCGGCTCGGCGTCGGGCGCACTGACCCGGAACTGCCCGCTCATGCCCAGGTGACACAGCACGGAATCGCCCGAGCGCGGGGTGTCGAGCTCGAGCCACAGGTACTTGCCACGGCGCGCCACTCCCCCGACACGTCGGCCGATCAGGCGGTCGGCGAAGTCCAGCGGACCGGCGACGTGACGTCGCAGCGACCGGACGTCGTGGACGGTGACGCCGGTGATGGAGCGACCGACCAAGTGGTCGAGCAGCCCCCGGCGGACGACCTCGACCTCGGGGAGCTCAGGCACCCGAGGAGTCGGCTGACTGCAGCTCGGTGTCGATGGCGCTCCAGGCGATCTCGGCGACCATCTGCTCGGCCTCCTTCTTGGATCGGCCGGTACCGCCGCCGAAGTCACGATCTCCCACGCGGACGACGGCGGTGAAGGTCTTGTCGTGATCCGGGCCGGTTCCCTCGAGCGTGTACTGCGGCACGCCCAGGTCGTTGTTGGCCGCGATCTCCTGCAACGACGTCTTCCAGTCCAGGCCGGCTCCGAGCAGGGCGGCGTCGGCGAGCACGGGGTCGAAGATCGCGTGGATGACCTCCGAGGCCCGCTCGATGCCGAACTGCGTGTAGATGGCCCCGAGGACCGCCTCGACGGTGTCAGACAGAATCGAGGCCTTGTCGCGACCGCCCGTGGTCTCCTCGCCGCGACCGAGGCGGACGTACTGCCCGAGCCCGAGGTCACGGGCGACGACGGCGAGGGCCTTGGCGCTGACCACGGCAGCGCGCAGCTTGGCCAGCTGGCCCTCGGGAAGGTCGGGGTGGGTGGTGAAGAGCGCGTCGGTGATGACGAGCCCGAGAACCGAGTCGCCGAGGAACTCGTAGCGCTCGTTGTTGGGCACCTGCCCGTTCTCGTAGGCGTACGAACGGTGCGTCAGGGCATGCTGCAGCCGTTCGGTGTCCAGATCGGGTACACCGAGGGTGCGCCGGAGCGCATCGAGGTCTGTGGACGCCTGCGGCAGCGGGTCCGTCACCGTGCGATCAGGTGATTCAGAGGACCTGGCGACGCTCGCCACGAGCGCCGTACTGGCCGCACTCGCTGCACGCGTGGTGCGGACGCACCTTGCTGTCGCACGCCGGGTTGGCGCAGTCGACGATCTGGGTGGCGGTGGTCTTCCACTGCGACCGGCGGTGGCGCGTGTTGCTGCGCGACATCTTCCGCTTCGGAACGGCCATGATCACTCCTTGAGTTCTGTGTCTGTCAGCTGGCTGAGGCTCGCCCACCGGGGGTCGATGGCCTCGCCGTGCGTGTGTTCTGGATTGTCCGCGAGTCGTGCTCCACACTCGGGGCACAATCCCGGACATTCCGGACCACACCACGGGTCTCGCGGCAGTGCCAGCAGCACTGCTTCCCGTAGTACGGGTTCGAGGTCGATCTGCTCGTCCTCGAGGGCGTACTCCTCCTCCGACGCATCCTCGAACAGGTACAGCTCCTGGAGGTTCACCGTGAAGTCCTCACCGATGTCGTCCAAGCACCGCACACATTCTCCGGACGCATGTGCCGAGGCCGTTCCTGTTGCCAGGACACCCTCCATGATGACCTCGAACCGGAGCTCGAGATCGATCGTGGAACCCTCGGGCACGCCGTAGACGTCGTGTCCCAGTTGATCTGCCGGCGCCGTGACGGAGAAGCTCCACGGTACGTTCGTTGCCAGGCTGACGACCCCAACCACGGGTGTCGACCACCAAAGGTCCCGATTGCACGTTGAGCTTCCGTCCAGGTGCGCGACTGATCTTCGACCTGCAAGCAGGCCGACGACCATGCTATCGCGGATGGTCACGGGCGGCCTAATCCTCCTGTCGACCCGGGCTGTCGGACGGGAGTGGGAAGATCTGGTCATGACGGAGAGGCCATGACCGAGGGGACGGTCCTGCACGCCGATCTCGACTCGTTCTTCGCCTCGGTGGAGATCCGCGACGACCCGTCCCTGCGGGGAAGACCCGTCATCGTCGGAGGCAGTGCGACCGGCGCAGGGGTGGTGCTGGCGGCCAGCTACGAGGCCAAGGCGTTCGGCGTGCGCACCGCCATGGGTGGACGCCAGGCGCAGGCGCTGTGCCCCCAGGCGATCGTCGTGCCGGCCCGCTTCTCGGCCTACACCGAGGCGAGCCGCGCCGTGTTCCGCGTCTTCGAGGACACCACCCCCATCGTGGAGGGGTTGTCGATCGACGAGGCGTTCCTCGAGGTCGGCGGACTCCTGCGGCTGACGTCGCGCTCCCCCTCGCAGATCGCGCAGCAGCTGCGCGACGACGTTCGCGACCGGGTGGGCCTGCCCATCTCGGTCGGCGTCGCCCGCACCAAGTACCTCGCCAAGATCGCGAGCGCCGTGAGCAAGCCCGAGGGTCTGCTGGTCGTGCCGGTCGATCAGGAGCTGGAGTTCCTGCACGCCCTTCCCGTCGAGCGGCTGTGGGGCGTCGGCAAGGTCACGTCGGCCAAGCTGCACGCCGCGCGGCTCACCACCGTGGGAGACCTGTCGAAGCTGCTGGAGGTCGAGCTGACCCAGCTGGTCGGTGGTGGCGCCGGGCGGCACCTGCACGCCCTCAGCCAGGGGCGAGACCCCCGCACCGTGCAGGTGGGTCACCGCCGGTCGTCCATGGGCGCCCAGCACGCGATCGGTCGGGGCCCGCACGACCTCGAGGACCTCGACGTGGCGCTGCTGGCCCTGGTCGACCGGGTCACCCGTCGCATGCGGGGCGTGGGGCGCACCGGCAGCACCATCACGCTGCGGCTGCGGTTCGACGACTTCACCAGGTCCACGGCCGCCCGCACCCTGCCACGTCCCACCGCGCACACCGGCGAGATCCTCGACGTCGCCCGCGGACTCCTGCGCGCGCGGTGGCCCGAGATCGAGCGTCGTGGCTGCACCCTCATCGGGGTGTCGGTGGGGTCGCTGGACGACCAGCCCGAACAGCTGGCGCTGCCGCTGGATCCCGCATCCGATCACTCGCTCGACGACACCATCGACGCCGTCCGCGACAAGTTCGGCACCAGTGCCGTGCGGCGCGCGGTCCAGCTGGGTCACACCGAGCGCGAGGGCCAACCGATCCTGCCCGACTGAACCGACGGCGCTCTGCGCGTCAGGCGTACTTGTCGGCCAGCTGGCTCAGCACGGCCTCGGGGACCAGGGCGGAGACGTCGCCGCCGTGCTTGGCGACCTCCTTGACCAGGCTGGACGCGAGGTAGGACCACTCGGGCGAGGTGGGGATGAAGACGGTGTCGACGTCGGTCAGGCTGCCGTTCATCTGCGCCATCTGCAGCTCGTAGTCGAAGTCGGTGACGGCCCGCAGGCCCTTCACGATGGCGCTGATCCCGCGGTCGGTGCAGAAGTCGACGAGCAGACCCGTGAACGAGGCGGTGCGGACGTTGGGCAGGTGGGCCGTGGCCTGGTCGAGCAGCGCGATCCGTTCGTCGATCGTGAACAGCCCCTGCTTGTTCTCGTTGACCAGCACCGCGACGGTGACGTCGTCGAACAACCGGGAGGCTCGCTCGAAGATGTCGAGATGGCCGTTCGTCACGGGGTCGAAGGAGCCGGGACACACCACGCTGGTCACGTCAGCGACCGTACCAAAGCGTCGTCTCCCCGTAGGCCTTGTGCCGCAGCGCATCGATGCCTGTGGGCCACTCGAACCGGTCGCGCGTCGCACGCTCGACGACGAACACGGCCTCACGCGCCGAGTGCTCCTTCAGCGTGCCGACCAGGTCGGCCACGATCGCGGCGTCCAGCGCGTAGGGCGGATCGACGAACACCAGGTCGAATCGCGGATCGTGCGGGTGGGCGACGAAGGTGGAGGCCTTGATCGCCTGAACCGTGGCGTTCCCGAGGCCCAGCGCGTCGATGTTGCGACGGATGGTCGACGCGGCACGTCGATCCGACTCCACGAAGACGGCTCGAGCAGCTCCGCGCGACATCGCCTCGAGACCGAGCGCACCGGAGCCGGCGAACAGGTCCAGCACCGTCAGGTCGGCGAATCCTCCGAGCTCGGCCTCCAGGGAGGAGAACAGCGCCTCGCGCACCCGGTCGCTCGTGGGGCGGGTGCCGTCGCCCTTGGGCGTCTCGATCCGGCGGCCGCCGAGCGCCCCCGCGATGATCCGGGTCACGTTCGCTCCAGGTAGTCGGCCTGCTCCGTGGCCTCGAGCTGGCCGATCGCGGCGGCGAGCTCGGGATGGTCCGACAGATCGGGGTCGGCCGAGACGATCTCGTCGGCCGACGCCCGGGCCTGCTCGATGACCTCTCCGTCGCGCACGACCGAGAGCAGTCGCAGGCTCGACCGGACGCCTGACTGACGCGCACCGAGCACGTCACCCTCGCGTCGCAGCTCGACGTCGAGTCGCGACAGCTCGAAACCGTCGGTGGTCGAGGCCACGGCTGCGAGTCGCTCGGCGGCCACCGAGTCCGCGTCCGTGTCCGTCACCAGCAGGCACAGTCCTGCCTCCGAGCCTCGCCCGACCCGACCCCGCAGCTGGTGCAGCTGGGAGATGCCGAACCGGTCGGCGTCCATGATGACCATCACCGTGGCGTTCGGGACGTCGACACCGACCTCGACGACGGTGGTGGCCACCAGGACGTTGATCTCCCCCGCTGCGAACGCCCGCATGACGGCGTCCTTCTCGTCGGCCGGCATGCGCCCGTGCAGCGCGGACACCCGCAGCCCGGCCAGCGGCCCCGCCGCGAGCTCGTCGTGCACCTCGACCAGGGACTTCGTCTCGCTCGGCGACTCCTCGCCCCGACCGCTCTTGTCGTCCGCGCCGATCCGCGACACCACGACGTACGCCTGCCGCCCCTTGGCGACCTCCTCACGGACCCGCTCCCACGCCCGTTGCATCCACGTGGGCCGCTGCGCAGCGGGCACCACGGTGGTCTGGATCGGTTGGCGTCCGGCCGGCAGCTCGGTGAGCGTCGAGACCTCGAGGTCGCCGAAGACCGTCATCGCGATCGTGCGCGGGATGGGGGTGGCCGTCATGACGAGCACGTGCGGGGTGACCTCGGCACGGTCCACGAGCGCGGCCCGCTGCTCCACACCGAAACGGTGCTGCTCGTCGACGACCAGCAGACCGAGCTCGGCGAACTGCACGTGGTCCTGGATCAAGGCGTGGGTGCCGATGACGATGCCCGCCTCGCCCGACGCGGCGTCGAGCAACGACTCGTTGCGCGCCTTGGCACCCATGGAACCGGTCAACAGACGCACCCGCGTGGCACCGTCCGCACCCCCCAGCATGCCGCCCTTGGCCAGATCGCCGAGCTGGGCGGTGATGCTGCGGTGGTGCTGGGCCGCGAGCACCTCGGTGGGGGCCAGCAGAGCCGCCTGCCCTCCGGCGTCGACCACCTGCAGCATCGCCAGCAGCGCCACGATGGTCTTGCCCGAGCCGACCTCGCCCTGCAGCAGGCGGTGCATCGGGCGGGCCTGCGACAGGTCGGCGGAGATCTCCTCGACGATGTCGCGCTGGCCGGCCGTCAGCTCGAACGGCAGAGCCGCCGCGAACCGCGACCGCAGACCGCCCTCGATCGGCGCACGCGTGGCGGAGCGCTGCTGCTCCAGGGCGTGCCTCCGCTGGGCGAACACCGCCTGCACGACGAAGGCTTCCTCGAAGCGGAAGCGATCACGCGCCCGCATCGCCTCGGCGATCGACGTGGGCCGGTGGATCGCCTCGAAGGCCTCGCGCGCAGCCGGGAACCTGCGCCGAGACCGCACGTCGCTCGGCAGCACGTCGGGGACGTCGTCGATCGTGTCGAGGCACATCGCGACACTGCGCTCGATGGACCAGGACGTGACCTTGGCGCTGGCTGCGTAGATGGGCAGCACGCCGCGCGCGAGCCGGGAGGAGGCGACGTCGCCCTCCTCGTGGACCAGGTCGAAGTCCGGATTGGTCAGCTGCAGCTGACCGTTGAACTCGCCGACCTCGCCGGAGAACAGGCAGGTCACGCCCGGGAGCAGCTTCTTGGGCAGCCACGGCTGCTGGAAGAACGTGAGCCGCAGGTTCTGCGCCCCGTCGGTGACGACGACCTCGGTGCGGCTGCGGCGTGGCTGGTTGCGGAACGGGATCACCTGCGCGCTCACGACCTCGGCCAGCACCGTGGCGTACTGGCCGACGCGCAACGACGACAGGTCGGTCGGGCTGCCGATCTCGGCGTAGCGTCGCGGGTAGTGCCGCAACAGGTCGTCGACCGTGCGCAGCCCGAGGGCCTTCTCCATCGGCTTGCCGGTCTTGTCCCCCACGGCCGACGACAGCTTGGTCGACAGGTTCACCACGGGGCGCTCACTCCACCGCGAGGAACAGCGGGTAGTTCTCCTGCCCGCCGTCGTAGGCCACGAGGTCCACGTCCGGGCGGTTCTCACGCAGGTACGCCTGGATCTGCTGCTCCACACCCGCCTCGCCGCCCGCGCCCAGCACGACCGTGACCATCTCGGCCGCAGGCGACAAGATGCGCTCGAGCACCTGCTCAGCCACTGCCGCGACGTCGGATCCGATCACCGCGAAGTCACCCGCGATGACGCCCAGGACGTCGCCGGCTTCGCAGGGGCCGACCATCGTCATGCCGGGCTCGGTGGCGATCGTGACGGCGCCGTGCTGGGTGTAGGCGGCGGCGCTCGACATCGCGACGACGACCTCGTCGAACCCGAGTCCCGGATCGTGGACCGCCAGAGCGGCGAGCCCCTGCACCTGGGCCTGCGTGGGAATGACCGACACCCGGATGCCGTCGTGCCGCGCCGCCTGTGCCGCGGCCTCGAACTGCGGGATGTAGCGCTGGTTGTTGGGCAGGACGATGATCTCGTCGGCACCGGCCTCGCTGATCGCGGCCGCCATCTGCGCGGCGGACAGCGGCCGGTCGTGGGTGAACTCGAGAGCCACGGCACCGGACTCGCGGCACAACGACGCCAGACCCGCGCCGGTCGTGGCCGTGATGACCACGCGGCCCTCACGCGGTCGGCGTGCCATCTGGTCGGCGAAGTGCGTGACGGCGATGCGGTACGGGCGACCGGCGGTGATGCCGGCCTCGATCGCCGCACCGACGTCGTCGACGTGCACGTGCACGTTCCACAGGCGGTCACCGCCCACCACCACGAGCGAGTCGCCGAGAGGTCCGAGCGTCTCGCGCAGCGCGGCGATGCGGTCGTCGTCGGCCTCCAGCAGGTACATCACCTCGTAGGACGGACCGTCGGGGTCGAGGTCGTCTCCTCCCAGGACCGGCACGGGCAGCTTGGCCGTGACCGGTCGGGGTCGACGACCGGTCAGGGCCTGCCCGGTCGCGTCCAGCACGACCACCAGGGCGCGACCGCCTGCGTCGACCACGCCGGCCTTGGCCAGCCGCTCCATCTGCTGTGGCGTGCGCTCGAGCGCTTCGCGCGCAGCGTCGGAGGCGGCGTTGAAGACCGACCGCCCGTCGTCGCCGTCGGCGGCGGCGGTGCTCGGATCGTGCGCCGAGGCCGCCGCCTGCGCTCCGACCGCAGCAGCGCGCGCGACCGACAAGATGGTGCCCTCCACCGGAACACCGACCGCCGCGTACGCGGCATCGGCGGCAGCGGTGAACGCGTGGGCGACGTCGTCGGGCCCGATGCCCGATCCGATCGGCAGGTCGCGGAAGCACGCCCGCACCAGCTGCGACAAGATCACCCCGGAGTTGCCCTTGGCACCCATCAGGAGGCCGTCGAGGTACACGCCGATCAGCTCGGGCAGGTCGGTGTCGTCGGACAGCGCCTCGACCGCGTCGGCGCCGGCGGCAAAGGTCAGGTAGGCATTGGTGCCGGTGTCGCTGTCCGGCACCGGGAACACGTTGAGCGCGTCGATCTCGGCCCGGGCTCCCGACAGCGCCTCGGCGCACAGCTGGGTCCACGCGCGGAACGCCGACGCGTTGAGAGCCAGAACCATGCGCCCGAGGCTATCCCCCCGAGGTCCCCGTCCACCGGATTGGCGTCCGCCGCAGGTCGTCGGCTATTCTTGAGCGGTTGTCGTGCGGCCCTCGGCCAGCGACACCCGATGATTTCCGATTCGTCTCACTTTCTCAGGAGTTTGCCGTGGCTGCGGTCTGTGACGTGTGCGGCAAGGGACCCGGCTTCGGCCACAACGTCTCTCACTCGCACCGACGCACCAAGCGTCGTTTCGACCCGAACATCCAGCGCGTCCGCGCCGTCGTGGAGGGCACCCCCAAGCGCCTCAACGTCTGCACCGGTTGCCTCAAGGCCGGCAAGGTCTCACGCTGACCCCGTGAACGATCGCGCAGTCCACGCCGTCCGCGACGACGTACTCGGCGACCTCGACGCTGTCGGGGTCGCCGCTGCCATTTCCGAGGGCACCTTCAGCGCTCGCGAGGCCACCGAGGCGGCTGTGGCGCGGATCGAGGCGATCAACGACCGCCTCAACGCGGTGCAGCACCCCGACTTCGACCGGGCCCTCGAGCAGTCGCTGCACCCGGCGCCGGGGATCTTCTCGGGCGTCCCGAGCATCGTCAAGGACAACACCCAGGTCGTCGGCCTGCCCACGGACATGGGCTCGCTCGCCATGAGGTCGCGACCCGCCACCACCGACGACCCCTTCACCACGCAGTTCCGCAGCACCGGGCTCGGCGTGCTCGGCAAGAGCACGATGCCCGAGTTCGGCTTCAACGCCTCCACCGAGTACGAGACGATCGCGCCCACCCGCAACCCCTGGGACACCGGCTACTCCCCCGGCGGCTCGTCCGGCGGTTCCGCAGCACTGGTCGCTTCCGGCGCGCTGCCGATCGCCCACGCCAACGACGGTGGTGGGTCGATCCGCATCCCGGCCGCCGCGTGCGGCCTGGTCGGGCTCAAGCCCACGCGCGGACGCGTCGTCCCGGCGGCGGAGTCGGCCAGTCTCCCCGTCGACATCGTGTCCAACGGCGTGGTCACCCGCACGGTCCGCGACACCGCTCACTTCCTGGCCGGCACCCAGCAGTTCGCTCCCGCAGCCGGACTTCCCCCGCTCGGGCTGGTCGAGGGTCCGTCGGAACGGCGCCTGCGCATCGGCCTGGTCATGCACTCGGTCACCGGGATCCCCACCGACGACGACAGCGTGCGGGCGGTGACCGAGACCGTCGACCTCCTCACGTCACTCGGTCACGACGTCTCCGAGGTGCCGTTGCCGGTCGACGAGCGCTTCATGGAGGCGTTCAAGCAGTACTGGTCGCTGCTGGCGTTCAGCACCCAGACGTTCGGCAAGCGGGTCATGCACAGTCCCGACTTCGACGCCTCGCTCACCGACGGCCTCACCCGGGGACTGTCCAGGCAGTTCCTGCGCCGGGCGTGGCGACTGCCGTTGACCCTTCGCACGCTCAAGCTCAGCGAGCAGCACTATCGCGCCGCCTTCACCGACGTCGACGTGATCATCTCGCCGACGCTGGGCTTCGTCACGCCGCCGCTGGGCTACCTCAACCCGTCGGTCGGCTTCCAGGAACACCTGGACCGACTGACCCAGTTCGCCGCGTTCACTCCGCTGAACAATGCATCCGGCGGCCCGGCCGTCTCGCTGCCGTTGGGCACCAGCACCTCCGGCATGCCGGTCGGCGTGCACTTCTCCTCGGTCCACGGCGACGAGCAGACCCTCCTCGAGCTCGCCTACGAGCTGGAGGCAGCCCAGCCGTTCCGCACCATCTGGCAGTGACCACCAGCTCGCTCGCCTCGGGCTACGCCCTCACGGTCGCTCCGCTCCCTGGCGAACAGCACCCCGCTCGCCAGTGACGAGCTCTGCGAGGAACGTGAGGGAGCGCCAGCGACCGAGGCGAGACCACCGCAAGCCCATCGGCTGACGTTCGCCTCGGGCGACGCCCTCACGGTCGCTCCGCTCCCTGGCGATCAGACCCGCTTGGTTCAGCGGTAGTGCTGGTGGCCCGCGGCGCCCTCGAACTCCACGCCGGCGACGGTGACGCCGGACCCGGCGTGCACCGACCCCACGATCGTCCACTGACTGGGCACGGTGACCGACGGCGGGAACGTCGCGACGAGCCCGTAGTCGTCGCCGCCGGTCAGAACGAAGGTGAGGGGATCGACCTGGAGGGCCTCAGAGACCGTGAGCACGGCTTCGGGCACGGCGAAGGCCGTGGGATCGATGTCGACGCCGACGCCGCTCGCCTGCGCGACGTGCCCGAGATCGGCCAGCAGACCGTCGCTGACGTCGGTCATGGCCGTGGCCCCGACCATGGCCGCCTGGGGACCGGCTTCGTACGGGGGCTGCGGCACACGGTGTGCCTCGACGGCGGCCTTGGGCGAGCGGAACCCGCGGCTCAGGGCAGCGAAGCCGGCTCCGGCGAGTCCTGAACGTCCCGTGACGGCCACGAGGTCGCCCGGCTGGGCGCCGTCGCGTCGGACCACCCGATCAGCCTCGCCGATGACGGTGACGGCGATGACGATCGCGTCCGAGGCCGTCACGTCTCCGCCGACGACGTGGGCGCCGACCTTGGCGGCCTCGGTCTCGAAGCCCTGCATCATCTCGACGGCCCACTCGACCGGGAGGTCGGCCGGTGCACCGAATCCCACGGTCAGCGCCAGCCCGGTGCCGCCCATCGCATTGATGTCGGACAGGTTGCATGCTGCGGCCTTGACCCCGATCTCGTGCGCGCTGGACCAGTCCCGCCGAAAGTGCCGCCCCTCGATGAGCAGATCGGTCGAGATCAGCGTGCCGCCGGGCCCGGTGGCGACGTGCGCCGCGTCGTCGCCTGGACCGATCAGGACCAGCGGGCCCGTGCCGAGCTGCTTGGCGACGACGTCGATCAGTCCGAACTCACCCAGCTCGCCGATGGTCTGCGGGGTCGTTGCTCCGATGGCCATGTGCCCTATTGTCACTCAGGCACCACTCGTCCGTGCGGCGCCACATCGGGTAGGTTGTGCCGAGCCGCCGCTCGCCGGTCGGCACGAACCAAGGAGGCGACGATGTCGGTGCAGGCGTACATCCTGGTGCAGACCGAGGTGGGCAAGTCCGCGGAGGTCTGTCGAGCGATCGCCGAGGTCGACGGTGTCACCGTGGCCGAGGACGTCACCGGCCCCTACGACGTGATCGCGAGGGCCGAGGGCAGCTCGGTCGACACGCTCGGCACCCTGGTCGTGTCACGGGTCCAGAGCATTCCGGGCATCACCCGCACGCTGACCTGCCCCATCGTCCGCATCTGACGTGCATCGTGTGGTCCGCGCCGTCGTGACGACGGCGCTGTGCCTGGCAGCACTCACCGCCTGCGGCGGTGGCCTGTACGAGTTCAGCACCACGCCCGGCTCGGCGGCGTCCTGCCGCGCGCTGGTGTCCAGCCTGCCCACGCAGGTCGCCGACCAGGAGTCGACGCCGGTCGACAGCCCCCGGGTCGCCGCGTGGGGAGATCCGCGCATCGTGCTCCGGTGCGGGGTGACACGGCCAGCGGCCCTGCAGCCGACCTCGCGCTGCGACGACGTCGACGGCGTCGGATGGTTCACCGAGAAGTCCGACGGGGACGGTCGCCTGTTCACCACGATCGGCCGAGACCCCAACGTCAGCGTCGAGGTGCCGGGCAGCTACCAGCCGGCCGGCACGGCGTTGGTCGACCTCGCGGACGCGATCAGGACCGGCACCACGGTCACCGACCCGTGCCAGTAGACCCAGCAGGTCAACGCAGTCCGGTGTCGCGGCGCAGCGCCAGCTGGATGAGTCGTTCGACCAGCTCGGCGTAGGGGACGCCGGAGGCCTCCCAGAGCTTGGGAAACATCGAGAACGGCGTGAAGCCGGGCATCGTGTTGATCTCGTTGATGACCAGTCCGTCGTCGGTGAGGAAGAAGTCGACACGCGCGAGGCCCTCGGCACCGATGGCCTCGAAAGCCTGCACGGCATAGGTGCGGATCTGCTCCGAGACGGTCACGCTCACGTCAGCGGGGATCGCCGCGATGCTGGACCCGTCGAGGTACTTGGCCGAGAAGTCGTAGAACTCGTGGTCGGTGCCGGCGTCGACGGAGATCTCGCCCACGACGCTGGCCACGGGCACACCGTCCGGACCCTGGATGACACCGCACTCGACCTCACGCTTGTTGCGTGCTGCCGCCTCGACGATCACCTTGGGGTCGAGCTCCGAGGCCGTCGCGACCGCTGCGTCGAGCTGGTCCCATGCATCGACCATGACGACGCCGGAGCTGGACCCGGCGCGGGCGGGCTTGACGAAGACCGGTAGGCCCAGCCCCTTCACCCGCGCCTCCGCGCGGGCCCGGTCGTTCCTCCACTGCCACGGCATGATCGTGACGTGCGGCAGCTGCGGCAGGCCAGCGGCAGCGAAGACCGTCTTGGTGAAGGGCTTGTCCATCCCGACCGAGCTGGCCAGCACGCCGGCACCCACGTAGCGCACGTCAGCCATCTCCAGCAGCCCCTGGAGCGTCCCGTCCTCGCCCCACGGGCCGTGCAGGAGCGGGAACACGGCATCGACTCCACGCAGCTCCTCCCACGCGAACTCGGGCCGATCCGCGCGGACCTCCGGCAGCGTGCCGGGCGCGAGGTCGGACCAGTCGGCGGTCTCGCGCACCCACCGGCCGTCGCGGGTGATGCCGACCGGCCGCACGTCGTACCTGTCTCGATCGATGACCGCCAGGACCTCGCTCGCGGTGAGGCAGGAGACACCGTGCTCGCTGCTGCGGCCGCCGAAGACGACCAGCAGGATCGGTCGCTGCGCAGCATGTGTCATGGGGCTCATTGCACCGAACCATACCGGCGTGGGCACAATGTCCTATGCCCGGACGCGAGCTCTCACCCGCCACCATCGCCGTTGCCTCTGGACGCCCCCCGCGAGAACCCGGACAGCCTCTCAACTCCCCCATCACGATGGCCACCGCGCTGGTGCCCGGCGGCGATGCGGAGTACGCACGATTCGGCAACCCCACGTGGCACTCCTTCGAGCAGGTCCTGGGCGACCTCGAGGGTGGAAGGGCGCTCGCCTTCTCCTCCGGTGTGGCCGCCACCACCGCCGTCATCGACCTCGTCCCGCTCGGTGGGCACGTGGTGGCCGCCCGCGGTGCGTACGCCGGCACGCTGGACCTGCTGCACGAACGAGCCCGACGCGGTCACTTCGAGCTGGAGCTCGTCGACGTCGACAACACCCCGGAGACCGTCAACGCCGTCGAGGCGTCCGACCTGGCGTGGATCGAGACGCCCACCAACCCCGCACTGATGCTGGCCGACCTCGACGCGATCGGGCAGGCCGCGGACCGCTCGGGCGCGGCGATCGCGGTCGACAACACGTTCGCCACCCCGTTGCGGCAGCGCCCCCTCGAGCATGGCGCCGACTTCGTGGTGCACTCGGCCTCCAAGCTGTTGTCCGGCCACAGCGACGTGATTCTCGGCGCCGTCATCACCCACGACGAGCGGGTCCACGATGCCATCGCGCGGCGTCGCACGATGATGGGCGCGATCCCCGGAGCGCTGGAGACCTTCCTGGCCGCCCGCGGCATGCGCACCCTCCACGTGCGGCTCGACCGGGCCGAGACCAACGCCCAACAGATCCACGCACGGCTGTCGCAGCACCGGCACGTCGTGTACTCGCGCTACCCCGGGTTCGGCACGATCATCGCGTTCGAGGTCGCCGGAGGCGCCGACGCCGCCGACAAGCTCACCGGTCTGAGCGAGATCGTCGTGCACGCCACCAGCCTCGGCGGCGTCGAGTCGACGTGGGAACGCCGGCGCCGCCACGCCGCCGAGCCGGAGGCCGTCCCCGAGGGCCTGATCCGACTGTCCGTCGGCATCGAGGACGTCGAGGACCTCTGGATCGACATCGAGAACGGCCTCGACGCGCTCAGCTGAGCGCTAGACGGTCTCGGACTTGGCCTTGCGCGAGATCATCGCGTCGACCAGCTCGGTCGGCGTCATGGTGCCGTCGATGAGCGCGGCCACGTGCTCGACGATGGGCATCTCGACCCCGTGCATCTTGGCCAGCTCGCTGACCGATCGGCACGACTTCACGCCCTCGGCCACCTGGCGCGTCTCGCTGGTGACCTCCTCGAGCGTCATGCCGCTGCCCAGCTTCTCGCCGAACGTGCGGTTGCGCGACAACGGTGACGAGCAGGTGGCCACGAGGTCGCCCATGCCGGCCAGCCCCATGAAGGTGGCCGGATCGGCGCCGATCGCGACGCCGAGGCGCGCTCCCTCGGCGAGGCCGCGGGTGATGATGGAGGCCTTGGAGTTGTCGCCGTAGCCGAGGCCGACGGCGACCCCGACGGCCAGTCCGATGACGTTCTTGGTGGTGCCGGCCAGCTCGCAGCCGATGACGTCGGTGTTGGTGTAGGGCCGGAACGACGGGGTGTGGCACAGCTGCTGGACGCGTTCGGCCACGTGCTCGACCTCGCACGCCACGACGCTGGCGGCCGGCTCTCGCTGAGCGATCTCGCGCGCCAGGTTGGGTCCGGACACCACGGCGATGCGTTCGGGGCCGGCGCCGGTGAGGTCGGCGATGACCTCGCTCATGCGCATGTGGGTGCCGAGCTCGACACCCTTCATCAGGCTGACCATGACGGCGTGCTCGGGGATGTGCGCGGCCCAGCTCTCCAGGTTGCCGCGCAGCTGTTGACTGGGCACGGCCAGCACCACGAGCTCGGCATCCGCGAGAGCGGCCGCCGGGTCGGACGTGGCCGAGATGGCGGCCGGGAAGCTCGATGCCCGGCAGGTAGTCGAGGTTCTGGTGACGGGTGTTGATCGTCTCGCAGAGCTCCTCGCGCCGACCCCACATGCGCACGGTGTTGCCGGCGTCGGCCAGCACCAGCGCGAACGCGGTGCCCCACGATCCTGCTCCCATCACGGCGATCTGGGTCATGGCGAGTCCAACTCCTCGGTGTCGGTCTTCGGCGACGCCAGGGTGTGGACGTCGATGCGCGGCGTGGTCGGGCGGCCTCCTCGGTGCTCGGCCAGCATGGTGGTGAGCGTATCCATCAGCAGGTTCGTGGCCTCGTGGAGCACCGTCTCGGTGATCACGCGCCCGCGATAGGCCGACAGGTCGATGGGGTCGCCGACGTGCACGTGGATGGTCTTGCGCGGGAGCAGCCGGAGCCGCTTGGCGTACGGCCACAGGACGTCCTGCGCGCCGTCCTGCATCAGGGGGACGAGCGGCGTGCCGGTCATCAACGCGACCCGGACCGCGCCGGTGCGGCCCGACATCGGCCAGACCTCGGGGTCGCGGGTGATCGTGCCCTCGGGGTAGATGGTGACCACCCCGCCGGCCTCGACGGCCTCGGCGGCCGACCGCAGGGACTCGGCCGCGCCCGCGGTGCCGCGGTGCACCGGGATCTGCAGCGCCTTGGTGACGATCCAGCCGATGACCGGCACGTCGAACAGCGAGTCCTTGGCCAGGAACCGCGGCGAGATCCGGTGGTCGACCATCCAGTGCGAGATCAGGATCGGGTCGAGGTGGGAGACGTGGTTGGGAGCCAGCACGTAGCCGGTGCCCTGCGGGAGCCGATCGGCGCCGCGCCAGTCCCGTCTGGTCAGCACCATCAGCGGACCGCGCAGCAGCAGCACCACGACCCGCGTCATCCAGGGCAGGAAGGACCGCGAACGCATGATCGGCAGCCTACCGCCGACGACCGGTCCCGATCAGAGCGTGGCGGGCTTGAACGACGGCCGGGCCGCCTCGTAGGCGTCGATGTCGTCGCCGTGGCTCAGCGTGATGGCGACGTCGTCGAGGCCTTCCAGCAGGCGCCAACGGGTGTAGTCGTCGATCGTGAACGAGTCCTCGATCGCGTCGACGCCCTCGCCCGCCTTGACCGTGCGGCTCTCGAGGTCGATGGTGATCGACGCGCCCGGGTTCTCGTCGAGGAAGTCCCACAGGCGCTGCACGACCTTGTCGTCGACCTGTGCGGCCAGCAGACCGGCCTTGCCGGAGTTGCCGCGGAAGATGTCGCCGAAGCGCGGCGAGATGACGACCTTGAAGCCGTAGTTCTGCAGCGCCCACACGGCGTGCTCACGCGACGAGCCGGTGCCGAAGTCCGGCCCGGCCACCAGCACGGTGGCGTCCTTGAAGGCGTCCTGGTTCAGCACGAACGACGGATCGCTGCGCCACGCCGAGAACAGGCCCTCCTCGAAGCCGTCGCGGGTGACCTTCTTGAGCCACACGGCCGGGATGATCTGGTCGGTGTCGACGTTGCTGCGACGCAGCGGAGCGCCGACACCGGTGTGCGAGGTGAACTTCTCCATGACTAGCTGCCTGCCTTCGTGTGCTCGGCGAGATCTGCGGGCCCGGCCAGGTGGCCGAGGACGCCGGTGGCGACGGCCACGTCGGGCGAGACCAGGTGGGTGCGCCCGCCCTTGCCCTGGCGACCCTCGAAATTGCGGTTGGACGTGGACGCGCTGCGCTCACCCACCGCCAGCTGGTCGGGGTTCATGCCCAGGCACATCGAGCAGCCCGCGCCGCGCCACTCGGCGCCCGCTTCCTTGAAGATCGTGTCCAGACCCTCCTGCTCGGCCTGCAGTCGCACGCGCACCGATCCCGGGACCACCAGGATGCGGGTGTCGTCGGCCACGGTGTGGCCCTTGATGAGGTCGGCGGCGACCCGCAGGTCCTCGATGCGCCCGTTGGTGCACGAGCCGATGAACACCGTGTCGACCTTGATGTCCTTCATGGGCGTGCCGGCCTCGAGACCCATGTAGACGAGGGCGTTCTCGGCCGCGATGCGCTCGTTGTCGTCCTCGAACGAGGCCGGGTCCGGCACGTTGCCGGACAGCGGCACACCCTGCCCGGGGTTGGTGCCCCACGTGACGAACGGGGTGACCTGGCTGGCGTCGATGGTGACGACCTTGTCGAACTCGGCGTCGTCGTCGGTGACCAGGCTGTCCCAGTACGCCACCGCGGCGTCCCAGTCGGCGCCGGTCGGGGCGCTCGGGCGGCCCTTCAGGTACTCGTAGGTGGTCTGGTCCGGTGCGATCAGACCGGCCTTGGCGCCCCACTCGATCGACATGTTGCAGATCGTCATGCGCGCTTCCATGCTCAGCTTGCGGATGGCCTCGCCGCGGTACTCCACGATGTAGCCCTGTCCGCCGCCGGTGGTCTCCTGCGTGATGAGCGCGAGGATCAGGTCCTTGGCGGTGGAGCCGACGGGCAGCTCCCCGACGACCTCGACGGCCATCATCTTGGGACGCGCCTGCGACAACGACTGGGTGGCGAGCACGTGCTCGACCTCCGAGGTGCCGATGCCGAAGGCGATCGAGCCGAACGCGCCGTGGGTGGAGGTGTGCGAGTCGCCGCAGACGATGGTCATGCCCGGCTGCGTCAGTCCCAGCTGGGGGCCGACGACGTGCACGATGCCCTGGTCGATGTCGCCCATCGGGTGCAGGCGGACGCCGAACTCCTCGCAGTTGCGGCGCAGGGTCTCGACCTGGGTGCGCGACACGAGGTCGGCGATCGGCTTGTCGAGATCGGTCGTCGGAATGTTGTGATCCTCGGTGGCCAGCGTGAGATCTGGACGGCGCACGGTGCGTCCCGAGAGCCGCAGGCCGTCGAACGCCTGGGGGCTGGTGACCTCGTGGATCAGGTGGAGGTCGACGAACAACAGATCCGGTTCGCCGTCGTGGCTGCGGACGACGTGATCGTCCCAGACCTTCTCTGCCAGTGTCCTACCCATGCGCGCATCTCCTCGTCGTGTGCTGCCCGTGTCTGCACTGCCGTCGTGTCGATGCGAGTCATTTGCGTCTCAGCATTCGATACGGCAATATCAAGGCATGGACAACTCTAGCGGAGTCGGCGTTCTCGACAAAGCCGCCCTCGTGCTGGCCGCTCTCGAACCCGGACCGGCGACGCTGGCCGGGCTGGTCGCCAGCACCGGACTGGCCCGACCGACCGCACACCGCCTCGCTGTCGCCCTGGAGCACCACCGGCTGGTCGCCCGTGACATGCAGGGACGGTTCATCCTCGGCCCCCGGCTCGGCGAGCTGGCAGCCGCCGCCGGCGAGGATCGCCTGCTGGCCGCGGCAGGCCCTGTCCTGGCGCGCCTGCGCGACATCACCGGCGAGTCCGCCCAGCTGTTCCGGCGACAGGGCGACTTCCGGGTGTGCGTCGCAGCGGCCGACCGCCCGACTGGTCTGCGCGACTCGATCCCGGTCGGTGGCCAGCTGACGATGGCCGCCGGGTCGGCCGCCCAGGTGCTGCTGTCGTGGGAGGATCCCGATCGCATGAACAAGGGCCTGCTCAAGGCCACCTTCTCGGCGGCCGAGCTCTCCGCCGTGCGCAAGCGCGGCTGGGCCCAGAGCATCGGCGAGCGCGAGAACGGCGTCGGCTCGGTCTCGGCCCCCGTACGCTCGCCGTCCGGCAAGGTCGTGGCCGCCGTCTCGGTCTCCGGGCCGCTGGAGCGGCTGACCCGACAGCCCGGACGCATGCACGCACCGGCTGTGGTGGCGGCCGCCGAGCGGCTCAGCCAGAGCCTGCGGCGGTCAGGCTAGGGCGGCGAGCAGCTGGGCCTTGGTCAGTCGCGAGTAGCCGGTGACGTTGCGCGTCCTGGCCTCGGCGCGCAACCGGGCCACGGTCCACGTCGCGTCCGGCTCCGCTGACTCGGCGATGGCCGGGCCGCGACTGGTGACCTGGGGTGCGACGTCGGCGGCCCGGGTCTTCTTCAGCTCCTTGCGCACCTTCTTCTCGGCCTGCCGGACGGCCTTCTTCGCCTTCGCCTTCTGTCGATCGACCTTCGCCAGCAGCAAATCGCGCTCGGCCTCGAGCTTCTCGAGTCGCTTCGTGAGCTTCGTGACCTGCTGGGTCAGGTCATCGACGAGCGCGTCCTTCTTCGAACGGGTCGACTTGCCCGACTTCTTCGACTCGGACGTCTTCTTGGCCACGGATCCTCCTGGGGTCTGGTCGCGTCAGCATGCCGCACACGGATGAACAGAGGGTGACGCGCAGCCGGCTAGAACAGGCCAGGACTCTCCAGGTTCAGCAGAGTCTGCTTGCGTTGCAGGCCGCCGGCGTATCCGGTCAGCGTGCCGTTGGCGCCGATCACGCGATGGCACGGCACGACGATCGGGATCGGGTTGGAGCCGTTGGCCGATCCGACGGCGCGCGAGACGCTGTTGTCGTACCCCAGGCGACGCGCGATCTCACCGTAGGTGGCGGTCTCGCCGTACGGGATGCGCATCAGCTCGGACCACACCTTCTGCTGGAACTCCGAGCCGTCCCGGGCCAGCGGCAGGTCGAAGGTGGTCCGCTCCCCCGCGAAGTACTCGGTCAGCTGTTCCTCGGCCCGATCCAGCAGCGGGTCCTCGACCCGGGACCCAGCCGGACGGGCATCGAAGTTGATGGCGGTGACCAGCCCCGCCCACACACGGATGCGCAGGCCGCCGATCGGTGAGTCCATCCAACGTGAGGTCATGGGGTCATCCTTTCGAGCGCGCCGCTCGCGCGCCACAGGTGCATGCCGGCGTAGGAGCGCCAGGGGCTCCACCGGTCGGTCTGATCAGGAGTGATGCCGTGGCGATCGAGCTCGCGCCGCAGCACCAGGTCGGTGGACAGGAGCACGTCCGGGTGGGCCAGGGCCCGCATCACGACGTAGTCGGCGGTCCAGGGGCCGATCCCACGCATGGCCAGCAGCTGGGCCCGGGTGGCGTCGCGATCGACGCCGGGGTGCAGGTCCAACGCCCCGGTGGAGGTCGCGGCCGCCAGCGCGACCATCGTTGCCGCGCGCGAGCGCGGCATGCCCAGACTGGCCGGATCGGCCGCGGCCAGCGAGTCAGCAGTCGCGAACGCGTGGGTCAGTCCGTGGTCGGCGGCGAGGGCGAAGTCGACGGTGGTGCCGTGGATCGGGACCTGGCGGCCCAGCACCGTGTTGGCGCCGGCCACCGACACCTGCTGGCCCACGATCGTGCGCACGGCGACCTCGAAGCCGTCGACGTGGGACGGCACCCTCAGACCGGGCGTCTCGGCGACGAGTGGACCCAGCACCGGGTCGGCCGACAGCACGCCGTCGATCGCCACCGGGTCGGCGTCGAGGTCCAGCATGCGGCGGGCGCGACTGATCGCGACACCGGTGTCCCGGAAGTCGGCCAGCTCCAGCTCGGCGTCGACGCGGTCGCCATGCAGGGTCAGGGCCATGGCCCCGAGACCGTGCGGAAGTCGCAGGACCCGGGCGTAGGTACGCCCGCTCACCGACTCGACACCGGGCAGGACGTGGGCTGCGAGGAAGTCCAGCAGCGCGTCTGCGGCGAACGGCTGGCGGACCGCGAGTCGGACCGCGACCCGGCCGGTCGAGGTGCGACGGCCCCGACCGCGCATCTGGCTGGGGCTCAGGGCGTAGGTCCGGCGGATCGAGTCGTTGAACTGGCGGATGGAGGAGAAGCCTGAGGCGAAGGCGATGTCCGACATCGCCATCTCGGTGGTCTCGATCAGGATGCGGGCGGCCTGTGCCCGGCGGCTGCGCGCCAGGGCGAGCGGTCCCGCGCCCAGCTCGGCAGTGACCATGCGGTTGAGGTGGCGCGTGCTGTAGCCGAGCCGATGGGCCAGGCCGTCGACTCCTTCGCGCTCGACGACACCGTCGCCGATCAGCTGCATGGCGCGCCCCACGGCGTCGGCCCGTACGTTCCACTCCGGCGATCCGGGAGTCGTGTCGGGTCGGCACCGTCGGCATGCGCGATATCCGGCGTCCTCGGCCGAGGCAGCCGTGGCGTGGAACGAGACATTGTGGGATCTGGGGGTGACGGCCGGGCACGACGGCCGGCAGTAGATGCCGGTGGTGCGCACCGCGGTGTAGAACACGCCGTCGAACCGCGCATCGCGCGAGAGAACCGCGCGGTAGCAGTGGTCGTGATCGGTGTGCATGGGTCCATCATGCCGGTCGAGCACGACATCTACTGGCGGGAATCAGACATGGCCGTCGGCTCGGTCGCGCCGCTGTCGACGACGTCAGATGGCCGCGCAGATGAGGCCGACCATGACCGCCCCGACCACCGGGTATCCGGCGTTGATGACCCACAGCCGCAACGGCCTGACGTCGTAGAGCGCGTTCTGCCCCATCAGCGCCGCGATCGCGATGCCGACGGCCAGCCCCGCACCGACACCGGTCCCGACGTCGCCGTCACGGGTGAAGTACTCGATCACCGCGGCCAGCACGAATCCGATGACCACCGAGACCACCATCGTCGAGATCGGCGGAGTCTGGGGGGCTTCGTCCTCGCCGAAGGTGATGCCCATGTCCGCGGCCCACGGCTTGCGGAACAGCGCCGTGTACCAGAGCGCCCCGAGAGCGAAGAAGGCCAGACCACCGACGATGACTGCGAGAACGGAGAAGTCGTCCACGGTCAGGCCGCGTTCTTCAGTGCGTCGTTGAGGGTGTCGATGGCGCCACTGGACGGCGCGTTCTCCACACCGGTCCAGTCCGGTGATGGCAGGACCTGCTCGGTCGACGTGCCGTCCTGGACCGCGCGGATCGCTGAGACGATCTCGTCGATGTTGTTGGGGACGGCGCGCTGGCAGGCCGTGAGCTCGGACTCCAGCCGCAATGTCAGGCGCGGCTTGCCGGCGGCGACCGCGTCGGCGGTGGTGCCGGACTCGACGGTGCTGTCGGCCAGGTCGGGGACGTTGCCGCACACGTGGTAGACCCCGCCCCCTGCTGACCAGTACACCGTGTCGGAACCGAGCAGCTGGACGACCGCCTGCTTCTCGGCGGTGTACTTCTCGACCGAGCTGGGGTTGAAGTCGATGCCGATGACCGAGGCGACCAGGGCGACGACGATCGCGACGGCACCCGCGACGCCCTTCTGCGTCTTGTCCATGTCCTTGTTCAGGAAGATCAGGATGATGATCGGCAAGAAGGCGATGATCGGGATGAAGGCGCCCAGCTGGTTCTGGACGAAGAAGCGCACCGTGTCCTTGCGCGACGCCGGATCGAGGGTGTTGGCGCGCTTCCACAGGATCGAGCCGATCGCGACGGCGATGCCGTCCAGGACCAGCAGGACGATCAGCACGACGAACGCCCAGGTCGGGAAGCCGTTGGTGACCTCGAGCACGCCCCGGTCGTTGACCGCCGCCTTCTCGGACTGGATCGAGTCGTTGAGCAGCAGCCCGAAGATGCCGACCAGCTCGATGACGATGCCGAGGACCCACAGCGACACCGCGATGATGCGCAGCTTCTTGGCCTTCGCCCTCGACTCCGGCGACGCCTTCCAGGTGCCCTCGTCGTCGAGGGCTCCTCCGGTGGAACCCGTGTCCTTGCTGGCCATGACGTCTCCTCGACTCGGCGGATCGCCGATCATGGTAGCGGCTGTCGACGTCGCAGAGCGCCGGGAAATTGCCCCAAGCCCCCCGGAGTGCCTCACACTGTCGTCTCGACACCACCCCTGACCGAGATGAGAGCCTGAATGCCACCTGCAGAACCCCAGCCGCCCGTCCCCTTCGAGGTGCACCCGTCCGGCGCCCTCCTGCATGGCACGAAGGCCGATCTCGACCTCGGCGACCTGCTGGTGCCGGGCCGCGAGTCCAACTTCGAGGCCGGCCGCACCATGAACCACGTCTACGTCACCGAGACGCTGGACGCCGCCGCCTGGGGCGCCGAGCTCGCCCACGGCGAGGGTCCCGGCCGCATCTACGTGGTCGAGGCCACCGGCGAGCTCGAGGACGACCCGAACGTGACGGACCAGAAGTTCCCGGGCAATCCCACCCGCTCGTACCGGTCGACCGAGCCGGTGCGGATCGTCGGCGAGCTGCAGGACTGGGTCGGACACACCCCCGAGCAGCAGCAGGCCATGCGCGACGGGCTCGCCGAGCTGAGGCGGCAGGGACGAGCGGTGATCCACGACTGACGGAGACGCAGGAACCCCCGCTCTCGAAAGAGCGGGGGTTCTTCGTGCATCTGTAGCCCCGACGGGATTCGAACCCGCGCTACCGCCTTGAGAGGGCGGCGTGCTAGGCCGCTACACAACGGGGCCCTAGCTGGTCCGACGACTAGCCACGACTAGTCAGACGACCGGTGAGAACACTACCAAACCGCGGGTGTTCCCATCGCTGGGGTACCAGGACTCGAACCTAGAATGGCGGTACCAGAAACCGCTGTGTTGCCAATTACACCATACCCCAGTGGCTGCGGGACGAGCCCGAACCGAGGTCTCACTCTACCCGACCGGCGCCGTCGTTCCCAAACCGGCCACGACCGCGCGAGTCAGGCCAGAACAGCGTCGAGGCGCGCCATCGTGCGTGCGTGGCCCAGCAGCTCCAACGACTCGAACAACGGCGGCGAGATGCGGCTGCCGGTCACCGCGACACGGACCGGCCCGAAGGCCAGCCGTGGTTTCAGTCCGAGGCCGTCGATCAAGGACGTGCGCAGCGCCCCCTCGATGCTCGCCGTGGTCCACTCGATCGTGTTGGCCACCTGCAGCGCCTCACGGGCGGCGCGGACGACCTCGAGGCCGGCCTCGTCGAGGTTCTTGGCCCGGTCCGCCTCGTCGATCACGAAGTCGTCGTCGGTCACGAACAGGAAGCGCAGCATGTCCACCGCCTCGGTGAGCAGGTTGATGCGCTCGTGCACCAGCGGCGTGGCCGCAGCCAGCGCGGCCAGCTGGTCGGCCGACGGTTCCGCGTCGATCAGACCGGCACCCTGGAAGAACGGGACCAGCCGCGCCTGCAGGTCGTCGACGTCGAGGAGCCGGATGTGGTCGGCGTTGATCGCCTCGCACTTCTTCAGGTCGAACCGTGCCGGGTTCGGGTTGACCCGCCCGATCTCGAAGGCCTCGACCATCTCGGCGATGCTGAAGACGTCTCGGTCGTCGGCGATCGACCATCCCAGCAGTGCCATGTAGTTGAGCAGGCCCTCCGGAAGGAAGCCCTTGGGCTGGTAGTCCAGCAGGTTCGACTCCGGGTCGCGCTTGGACAGCTTGGTGTTGCCGTTGCCCATGACGAACGGCAGGTGACCGAACTCGGGAGTGAACCCACCCCCGACACCGATCTCGGCGAACGCCTCGTAGAGCGCGATCTGACGCGGCGTGGAGCTGAGCAGGTCCTCCCCGCGCAGCACGTGGGTGATGCCCATGAGCGCGTCGTCGGTGGGGTTGGTCAGCGTGTACAACGGCTGGCCGTTGGCGCGCACGATCACGAAGTCCTGCACGTTCTCGGCACCGAAGGTGATGTCGCCGCGGACGAGATCGGTGAACGTCCAGTCCTTGGCCGGCATCTTGAACCGGATGACGGGCTCGCGGCCCTCGGCCTCGAACGCTGCCTGCTGCTCCGGCGTGAGGTCGCGGTGCAGTCCGTCGTACCCCGACGGCCTGCCGGCGGCGCGGGCGGCGTTGCGGCGCTCCTCCAGCTCCTCGGCGGTGTCGTAGGCCTTGTACGCGTGGCCCGCCTCGACGAGGCGCCGTGCGACGTCGGCGTAGATGTCCATCCGCTCGCTCTGCCGGTACGGGCCGTTCGGGCCGCCGACCTCGACGCCCTCGTCCCAGTCCAGCCCCAGCCAGCGCATGACGTCGATGAGCAGCTGGTAGGACTCCTCGGAGTCACGAGACGCATCCGTGTCCTCGACGCGAAACACGAAGGTGCCGCCGTGATGGCGAGCGAAGGCCCAGCTGAACAGGGCCGTGCGGGCCATCCCCACGTGCGGGTTGCCCGTGGGCGACGGGCAGAAGCGCGCGACCACGGGGCGTGTGGGTTCAGTCATCGAGGCTCACCACCTGGTTGGTCAGGGTGCCGAGACCCTCGATGGTCACGCTCACCGAGTCGCCGACCTCCATGGGGCCGACGCCGTCGGGCGTGCCGGTGAGGATCACGTCTCCGGGCAGCAGGGTCATGAAAGACGTCACGTACGCGATGATCTCGGGCACGGAGAAGACCATGTCGGACGTGCGGCCGTCCTGCTTGACGTCGTCGTCGCCGAGCCGGGTGGTGACCCGTACGTCGGCGACGTCGAGGTCGGTCTCGATCCACGGCCCGAGGGGGCAGAAGGTGTCGAATCCCTTGGCCCGGGCCCACTGACCGTCGCTGGCCTGCAGGTCGCGCGCCGTGACGTCGTTGCCGACCGTGTAGCCGAAGATCACCTTGGCGGCGTCGTCGACCGACACGTCCCTGCAGATGCGGCCGATGACGACGGCGAGCTCACCCTCGAAGTGCACGTTGCTGCTCTGCGCGGGGTAGAAGATCGGCTCGCCCGGCCCGATCACCGAGGTGTTCGGCTTGAGGAAGATCAGCGGCTCGGTGGGCACCTCACCGCCCATCTCCGCGGCGTGCTTGGCGTAGTTCTTGCCGACACCGACCACCTTGCTGCGTGGGATGACCGGAGCCAGCAGGCGCACGTCGGCCAGCGGCGTCTTCTGCCCGGTGAGCTCGATGCCCGCGTACAACGGGTCGCCCTTCAGGTGCGCGATCGTCTCGACCCCGTTGTCGCTTCCGATGACACCGAACTGGGGGTCGTCCTCACCCGCAAATCTCGCGATACGCATAGGACGCCACCCTATCGGCCCGGCGCCTAGGGTGAGACCGTGAGCCCGCCGCACGATCGCCAGCCGCAGATCGTCAGGGACGGGACCGGCTACCTGCTCCGGGTCGGCGGGGCCGACCAGTCCTTCGTGGACCTCGAGGACCCCACCCGCCTCGAGTTCGACTACGTGCAGCGCATGGCCGACGTCATCGACCTGCTGGGTGAACCGGGTGCACCCCTGCGATTCGTGCACGTCGGCGGTGCCGGACTGACCCTGCCCCGCTACGTGACGCACACGCGACCGACGTCGGCTCAGATCGTCCTCGAGCCGGCCGAGGACATCACGGCGCTCGTGCGCGAGCAGCTGCCCCTGCCCCGCCGCAGCGGCATCAAGGTCCGACCGGTCGACGGCGCCGAGGGCATCGCCGCGATCGCCGACGACCGAGCCGACGTGATCGTGCTGGATGCGTTCGACGGCGCGCAGGTTCCTGCACACCTGGTGACGGCCGAGTTCTTCACCGACGTCGCGCGGGTGCTGGCGCCCGACGGGGCCCTGCTCGTCAACCTCGGCGACACCGCACCGTTCGCGTGGTCACGGCGGGTCCTGGCCGGGCTGGGCGCGGCACTGCCCCGACTGATGGTCAGTGCCGAACCGGCAACGCTCAAGGGCCGCCGGTTCGGCAACCTGCTCGTCGTGGCGTCGCGTGGCTCGGTGCCCAGCGTCGAGCTGCGCCGCCGCACGGCCGGGTCACCGTTCCCCTACACCGTCCTCGGACCGGCTGAGGTCGCGTCACGCCTCGCGGGCGGGCAGCCCTTCACCGCCGAGGACGCCGAACCGTCCCCGCTGCCCCCGCACGGGCGAACGGCCTTCTGACGCCCGCCTGGTCCCGACTCACCCGTGGGCGACGAAGTCCTTCTGTCGGATCAGCACGAAGCACAGACCGGCCACCACGAACGAGATCACCGCGGCGATCAGCAGGATGTGGTTCAGGGCGTCCACGACGCCCGAGGTGCCGACCCGGGTGACCAGGTCGAACGCCTGCTGACCGGCTGCGGATCCACCGTTGCGCTCGGCCGCCTGCTGGGCCCCGGTGGCAGCGGCGTTGACCTGCCCTCCCGACAACGCGGAGGTGAGTCCGCCGAGCGCCTGGTCCGGCACCTTGCCCTCGAGCGCCGGCCGCACGGCCGTGGCCACCTGACGGCTGAAGATCGAGCCGAGCGCGGCGATGCCCGTGGCGATGCCCACCTGCCGGAAGGTCGAGTTCGCACCACTGGCCATGCCGGAGCGCGCCGTCTCGACCACCCCCACTGCCGTCGACGCGAGCGGCGGGTTGATCATGCCGACGGCCACACCGGACACGAGCAGGCCCGGGATGAGGTGCGTCCACGACGAGTCGGTCTGGATCCCGGTGAGCAGCAGCAGGCCCACGCCGAGCACCACGAATCCTGGCGCGATCAGCCACTTGACCGGAACCTTCTCGGTCAGTCGCCCAGCCGCGACAGCGGCGAAGAACGACGCGCCCGAGAGGAACAGGAAGCGCACGCCGGTCTGGATCGCGGAGTAGTCGAGCACGTTCTGCACGTAGATGACCAGGTACGCCAGCAGCGAGAAGATCGACACCGAGACCCCGAAGGCGGCGATCAGGCCGCCCGTGAACGTCGGCTTGCGCAGCAGTCCCAGGTCGAACATCGGGTCGGACTGCTTGACCTGGCTGATCACGAAGGCCACGAGCAGCACGGCCGAGGCGATGAGCGAGGTGGTGACGATCTGGTCGCCCCAGCTGCGCTGACCCGCCTCGATCAGGCCGAACACGAGAGCGGCGAGCGCTGCACTGAAGGTGAGGAACCCGATCCAGTCCGGCCGCCCGGCCCGCGGGTCGTGCGACTCGGGAACCTTGACGGCGGCGACCGCGAGCGCCACCAGGCAGATCGGGATGTTCACGAAGAAGATCCAGCGCCACGACAGGCCGCTGGTCAACGCTCCACCGAGCACGGGGCCGATCGCGACGGCGACGCCCGTGGTGGCGCCGAACGCCCCGAACGCCACACCTCGGTCCCGCCCCCGGTACGCGCTGGCCAGCAGCGCCAGCGCGGTCGCGAACATCGCTGCGCCACCGATGCCCTGCGCGGCTCGGGAGATGCACAAGAACACCACGTCCTGGGCAGCGCCGCACGCGATCGAGCCGAGGGTGAAGACGACCAGCCCGATCATGAACACCCGTCGGCGGCCGTAGAGATCGGCCAGCGAACCCGCGGTGAGCAGGAGCGCAGCCAGGCTCAGCGCGTAGGCGTCGATGACCCACTGCAGGTCCGACAGCGACGCGTTCAGCTCGGTCTGGATGTCCGGGAGCGCGACGTTCACGATGGTGATGTCGAGCAGCAGCATGAAGACGCCGGTGCAGACGGCGACGAGGGTCCACCACTTCGATCCCCCGGCCTGCTCGTCGGCGACGTGGGGATGGGCTTCGGCAGCATGACTCATGGGGCCTCCGGCGATCGAGATATCGTCAACTACTTAACGATTACCTGAGGTACGATACTCGTCGATCGACAATCGTCAACTCATGAATGATTCGCGAAGGGATGAACAGTGGGTGAAGCGCAGCACCACCACCTGGTCCCCGAGCTCGGCCGATCGCCGGGACACCTGTTCTGGCGCGCTGCGGCGCGGGTCACCAGTGCCCTGGGCGAGGTGCTGCCGACCGGCGTCGACATCCATGCCTACGCCGCACTGCTCGCCCTCGCCGGGGGCGCGACGCGATCACAGCAGGAGATCGCCGAGATGGTCAGCGTCAGCCGCACGACCATGACGCGCGTGGCCGGGGACCTGGCCGACCAGGGTCTGGTGCAGCGCGTGCGCAACCCGCAGGACCGTCGTTCGTACGCCCTCACCCGCACCCCGGAGGGCGCGGCGGCAGCGCGCCGGTGGCGCCGCCACGCCGAGGACGTCGAGGAGGTCGTCACCGCCGGCTTCACGCTCGCCGAGCGCCAGGACCTGCAGCTGAGCCTGCTGCGTCTGGCCGATCCCACCCTTCCCGAGGCGACTCCCGAGCCGCTGCGCGACAGCATCCCGTTCCTGATCACCCGCATCCACGCCTCGATGCACGCCACCTTCCTCGACCTGCTCGCACCTCTGGGCATCGAGCCGCGCCACTTCGGCTCCCTGATCGGGCTCGCGTCGGCGGGACCGATCTCCCAGGCTGCGCTGGCCCGCCTGCTGGGGGTGAGCGACCCGATGATCGTCCAGATCGTCGACGATCTCGAGCACCGCGGCCTGCTCGAACGGCGCCGGCTCGCGACCGACCGACGCACCCAGATGCTGCACCTGACCGATGCGGCCGGTCCCGTGATCGATCAGGCCCGCTCCCTGGCGCACACGAAGAGCGACGACCTGCTCGCGGAGATGACGCCGACCGATCGAGACCGCATGCTCAACCTCCTGCGCCGCCTGATCACGGCGTCGTGACGAGGCGCGCGAGCACGACACGCTCGCGGTGGGTGCCCGGGCGCTCCGGGTCCTCGATCGACTCCCGCAGGGCCTCGGTCCAACCGTCGATCGGGTCGACGGACTCACCCACCACGAACAGCAGCCCCGCCGCAGCGACCTGATCGACCGCTGGCGCCACGTCGACAGCCACGACCAGGTCGAAGCGCCGGTGCCACGGGGCGGGCAGCGAGGAAGGGTCCGCGACGACGTGGTGCACGTGGGCGGCCACCTCGGCCTGCGCGGCGGCGGCGTCGTCGGCGTGCAGCACGAACACCTCGTAGCCGAGCGTCGCCAGGTGGATGCCCTCAGCCGTCGCACCGCCCAGCACCAGCGCCAGCAGCCCCGCACCATCGACCCCGGCGCTGGTGGTCCAGTCGGTGAGCAGGCGGCGGGGATTCTCAGGCCGAGCCATAGCGACGATTCCTCTCGGCGTAGGTCTCGATGGCGGCCCAGAGGGCCCGACGATCGACGTCGGGCCAGGCGATGTCGCTGAAGACCATCTCGGCGTACGCCGACTGCCACGGCAGGAAGTTGCTGGTGCGCTGCTCACCCGACGTGCGCCAGAACAGGTCGACGTCGGCCATGTCGGGCTCGTCGAGGTAGCGCGCGAAGACCTTCTCGGTGACCTTGTCCGGATCGAGCCGGCCGTCGGCGACGTCGTGGGCCAATGCTCGTGCCGCGTCGGCGATCTCGGCCCGGCCGCCGTAGTTGACGCACATGGTGAGCGTCAGGACGGTGTTGTCGCGGGTGAGCTCCTCGGCGGCCTCCAGCTCGCGGATCACCGAGCGCCACAGCCGCGGGCGCCGGCCGGCCCAGCGCACCCGCACCCCGAGCTCGTGCATCTGGTCACGCCGCCGTCGGATGACGTCGCGGTTGAAGCCCATCAGGAAGCGGACCTCGTCGGGCGAGCGCTTCCAGTTCTCGGTGCTGAAGGCGTACGCCGAGACCGCCGTGCAGCCGATCTCGATGGCACCTTCGACGACGTCGAACAGGGCGGCCTCCCCCATCTCATGACCTGCCGTTCGGGGCAGTCCGCGCTGCTTGGCCCATCGGCCGTTGCCGTCCATGACGATGGCGACGTGACCGGGGACCTGGTCGCGCGGCAGCGCAGGCGGCGTGGCGCCCGACGGGTGCGGCGTCGGAGGGCGCGGGGTGGGAGCGGTCATCGGTCCACGTGCGTCAGCGACCGCAGACCGCGCTCGAGGTGCCACGACAGGTAGGCCGCGACGATGGAGCCGGCTTCACGACGCGAACGGTCGTCGGCCAGCTGCACGGCGGGCCAGTCCCCGGCCAGCAGGGCGGCGAGCAGCGTGACGGTCATGGGTGTGGGAACGGCCGACCCGGGCATGCGGTCGTCGTCGCAGAGCATGCCACCCGACGCCGCGTGGAAGTGCCGGTGCGGGCCGGCGACGCCGCACCGTGCGCAGGCGTCGAAGGTCGGGGCGTAGCCCGCGATGGACAGGGCCCGCAGCTGGTACGAGTCCAGGAGGATGCTGGGCGACTGGCGACGCTCGGCCAGCGCCCGCAACGCCCCCACGAGCAGCTGCAGCTGCTGGACGGCCGGCTCGCCGTCCTCCTGCACCAGTCGTTCGGCGGTCTCGAGCATCGCGGTTCCCGCGGTGTAGGCCGGGTAGTCGGAGCCGAGGTCCTTGGCGAAGGCGTCGATGGTCTCGACCTGGGTGATGATGTCGAGCGACCGCCCCTCGGCGAGGAGCAGCTGCACGTGCATGAACGGCTCGAGCCGTGCGCCGAACCGCGACGAGGTCTTGCGAACCCCCTTGGCCACCGCCCGGACCAGCCCGCGATCACGGGTGAGCACGGTGATGATGCGATCGGCCTCGCCGAGCTTGTGCACCCGGAGCACGACTCCGGACTCGCGATACAGGCTCACCGCTCCATTGTGCCCGCCGGTCAGCCCGGAATGGTGATCGCCACGGCACGGTTCGCGGCGGACACGACTGCCAGCAGCGACGCCTTCACGATGTTGGTGTCGATGCCGACACCCCACACGATCTCGCCGGCGATGTCGCACTCCACGTAGGCGGCAGCCTTCGCGTCGCCGCCGGTGGAGAGAGCGTGCTCGCTGTAGTCGAGCACCCGGATCTCCGCGCCCGCCTGCCGCATCCCGTCGACGAAGGCGTCGACCGGACCGTTGCCCTCGCCGGTGAACGAGCGGTCCGCTCCGCGCACCACGAGGTCGACGACCTGCTGGTCGCGTCCCTCGATCGACGTGGTGGAGCTGAACGAGGTGAGCGCGTACGGCGCGGATCGCTGCAGGTACTCGCGTCCGAAGGCAGCCCAGATCTCGGCCGGCTCGATCTCGCCCGCCTCGCCCTCGGTCAGGCCCTGCACGATCTGGCTGAACTCGATCTGCAGCCGCCGTGGCAGGTCCAGCTGGTGGTCGTTCTTGAGGATGTAGGCCACGCCGCCCTTGCCGGACTGGCTGTTGACCCGAATGACCGCCTCGTAGGACCGACCCACGTCCTTCGGGTCGATGGGCAGGTAGGGGACGGCCCAGGTCTGCTCGTCGACCGGGACACCCGCGGCCGCCGCGTCGATCGCCAGGTGCTCGAAGCCCTTCTTGATGGCGTCCTGGTGCGAGCCGCTGAACGCGGTGTAGACCAGGTCACCGCCGTACGGGTGCCGCTCGGGCACGGGCAGCTCGTTGCAGTACTCGACGGTGCGGCGGATCTCGTCGATGTCGTGGAAGTCGATCTGCGGGTCGACGCCCTGGCTGAACATGTTCAGGCCCAGCGTGACCAGGCAGACGTTGCCGGTGCGCTCGCCGTTGCCGAACAGGCAGCCCTCGATGCGGTCGGCGCCGGCCATGTACCCCAGCTCGGCCGCCGCGACGCCCGTGCCGCGGTCGTTGTGCGGGTGCAGCGACAGCACGATGCTGTCGCGGCGCGGCAGGTTGCGGTGCATCCACTCGATCGAGTCGGCGTACACGTTGGGCACCGCCATCTCGACGGTCGCCGGCAGGTTGATGATCAGCGGCCAGTCCGGCGTGGGGTCGATGACGTCGATGACCCGGCTGCAGATCTCCAGCGCGAAGTCCAGCTCGGTGCCGGTGTACGACTCCGGCGAGTACTCGTAGGAGATCGCGGTGTCGGGCACGTGGATCTCGGCGTACTTCATGCACAGCCGGGCACCCTGGGTGGCGATGTCGACGATCCCGTCGCGGTCCATCCCGAACACGACCCGGCGCTGCAGGGTGGACGTGGAGTTGTAGAAGTGGACGATCGCCTGCTTGGCGCCCACCAACGACTCGAAGGTGCGGTCGATCAGCGGCTCACGACACTGCGTCAGCACCTGGATGACGACGTCGTCGGGGATGTGGCCGCCCTCGATCAGCAGCCGCACGAAGTCGAAGTCGGTCTGGCTGGCGCTCGGGAAGCCGACCTCGATCTCCTTGTACCCCATGCGCACCAGCAGCTGGAACATCGCCAGCTTGCGCGGCGTGGTCATGGGGTCGATCAGGGCCTGGTTGCCGTCACGGAGGTCGACGGCGCACCAGCGCGGAGCCTGGGTGATGGTGGCGTCGGGCCAGGTGCGGTCGGGCAGCGCGACGGGAACGAAGGGCGCGTAGCGGCCGATCGGCATGCCGCTGGGCTGCTGGGGCGTGGAAGCGTACGTGTGCATCGGGTGATCCTCGGGGTTCGTCTGGGTCCATGTGCGAAGAAGCATGGTGGCCGGATCATGACGAACTCCGCGCCGAGGGGTCCGACCGTGCTAGTGGACCTCGACGCGGCAACGAAGGAGCAGCGTGCGCTTCTGCATGATGTGCCTAGGCTAGCAGCATGGCTGACCACTCGACCCGAGGCGCGTACGTGACCGACGGCAAGACGTTCGATCGCGACATGAACTACATCCCGGACCGGATCGTCCTGCCGGACACCGAGATCGGTGAGGACACCCCTCGCTGGCCGGTCGAGAAGGACCGGTACCGCCTCGTCGTGGCCAAGGCCTGCCCGTGGGCCAACCGCGCGATCATCGTGCGCCGCCTCCTCGGCCTCGAGGACGCCTTCTCCATCGGCTACTGCGGTCCCACCCACGACAAGCGCAGCTGGACGTTCGACCTCGATCCCGGCGGAGTCGACCCGGTCCTGGGCATCGAGCGCCTGCAGCAGGCCTACTTCGCGCGATACCCGGACTACCCGCGCGGCATCACGGTGCCGGCCATGGTGGACGTCGCCAGCGGGGAGGTCGTCACCAACGACTTCCCGTGGATCACCCACGACTTCTCCACCGAGTGGACCGCGTTCCACCGCGACGGGGCTCCCGACCTGTGGCCGGCCGACGTTCGCGAGGAGATGGAGGAGGTCATGCAGCGGGTGTTCACCGAGGTGAACAACGGCGTGTACCGCTGCGGCTTCGCCGGATCGCAGGAGTCCTACGAGGACGCCTACGACCGCCTCTGGACCGCGATGGACTGGCTCGAGGAGCGGCTGACCGACCGCCGCTTCCTGATGGGCGACACCATCACCGAGGCCGACGTGCGCCTGTTCACCACCCTGGCCCGCTTCGACGCGGTCTACCACGGCCACTTCAAGTGCAACCGCAACAAGCTGACCGAGATGCCGGCACTGTGGGGCTACGCCCGCGACCTGTTCCAGACACCGGGCTTCGGCGACACGATCGACTTCGAGCAGATCAAGCGGCACTACTACTACGTGCACGAGGACCTGAACCCGACGCAGATCGTGCCGGTCGGCCCCGACACGTCCGGCTGGGCCACACCGCACGGCCGCGAGGCGCTAGGCGGCCGCCCGTTCGGAGACGGCACTCCCCCGCCCCCGCCGATGCAGGCCTGAGGCCGCCCGGCTCGTCAGCCCGGGGCGGGCTCGGGGGCCGGAGCCGAGGCGAAGGAGCGCGGACTCAGCGAGCGTGGCAGGAGGGCAGCGCGCAGACGCGTGCGCCGCGAGGCGCCCGCGGACAACGACGTGACCACCAGTCGGGCGTCCGTGGCCGCCTGGTCCGACGACACCGGGCTGCTGGAGTAGCGGTCGCGCTCGACGACCTCGAGCAGCCGGTCGAGCGCCGCCTCGTCCAGTCCGGTGCGCCCGCGCAACCGGGTCGCGAAGCCTCGCGGGGTGTCCGACGGCGACGTGGCGATGTCGAGATCGCGCGCGGAGTCCTCGACCTCACGCCACGCCGGGTCTGCCGAGTGCGCCGCCGCTCGCAGCCGCCACCAGCGGCGTGTGCGACGCACCAGCCCCGGTGCCAGCACGATCACCAGCATCACGACGAGCACGGCCGCCGCTGACCGCGGCGCCGTGGACTGCTCGTCGGACGTGTCGGTGACCGGCACCGCGCCCTCGTCGGCGCGCGGCGTCTGGCCGCTCTCCTCGGGAGTGTTCTGCGGGGTCTCCTCCGGGGTCGTGCTGCCCGTGCTGGGTGCCGTCGGCTCGACGAAGGACGTGCTCTCGCCGATGCCCGGGGTGGGATCGAACTTCACCCAGCCGACGCCGGCGAAGTACAGCTCGGTCCACGCGTGCAGGTCGCTGGACTGCACCGTGTACGTGCGGCGGCCGTCCACCAGCGCACCGGGGGCACCGGGCGCGTAGCCGACCGCGATGCGCGACGGGATGTCGAGCGTGCGTGCCATGACAGCCATCGCCGAGGAGAAGTGGACGCAGTACCCCGCCTTGCGCTGCAGGAACTCCGCGATCACCGACAGGCCGTTGCCGTCGTAGTCCTCGGCGACCGGGGCGGTCTCGGAGTACTGGAAGTCGCCCGAGCGCAGGTACCTCTGCAGCGCCAGGGCGCGGTCGTAGTTGTTCGTCGCCTCACGCGTGACCTCGCGGGCGGTGTCGGTGATGATCTGCGGAGTCCGGCCGAGCTCGGTGTACCGGGCGATGTCGGGGGCGACCCGCGGGTTCACCGCGCGCAGCTGATCGGCGGTGGGCTGCACGTCGAGGCTCTGCGCCGTGTAGGTCTGACCGCGCGCGTCTGCCCCCGTGGTCTCGACGGTCAGGCCGTTGCGCTCGACGCGATAGCCGCCCTCGAGCCCGCGGATGTTGATCGTCGGGTAGGGCACCGGCAGCAGGTCGCTGCGCAGCTGGCGGATCGAGATGCGGGTGGACTTGCGGGTGGTCTCGATCTCGTCGGACACCGCCAGCGCACCCTCGAACCGGCCGTTGTTGAAGTCGTCGGACGGCTTCCAGGTCTTGCCCGTGAAGTCCGGCAGGGTCGCGACCTTGAGGTACGGCGGATCATCCAGGGTGGTCGTGTAGGTCAGGACGGTGACCGGCGTGTTGCGCCGCAGGTTGGTGCCGAGCTCGACGATCGGGTTGATGCCGCGCCCGAACACCTGCGGCGGCGGGTTGCCCCACGACGAGGCCACCGACGCGATGTCCGGGGACACCACGGGGAACACGAGCGCCGCCGCGAGACCGCCCGCGCCGAGCACGATCGCGGGCGTCTGACGGACCGTCCCCGACGCGCCCGAGACGGCGGTGCGACCGCGCAGCAGCACCAGCCACAAGAGGGCGGCGGGCAGGAACAGCCAGACCGACGGTGACGTGCCCGTGATCAGGCTCGGCGTGATGTACACGGCCAGCAGGAGGGCACCGGCCAGCGACACGCCACGGCGCAGTCGCATCAGCAGGTCCAGGACGATCACCAGCGCGCCGAACGAGGCCGCGATGACCAGGACGATCGACGACGACGGTGCGACCGGCGCCTGCTCCTGGGCGATGATCGGTCCGGCGCGGACGATCAGGTCGCGGAAACCGCCCACGGTGGCGCCCGTGGGCACGATCACCAGCAACGTGGCGGGAACGAACACCCACGAGAGCACGATCAGCTCGGCGACCAGGGCGATCGGCGTGACGGTGCGTCGCAGGCCGACCAGGCGCAAGGTGATCGTGGCGGTCGACACGAGCAGCACCACCAGGGCGGCGCTGATGTACCAGTCGACGCCGTCGATGACGGTGCGGAACCCCATCAGCAACACGAGCAGCGCAGCCGTGGCCACGACCATCTCCGGCCAGCCACCGCGGACACGGGTCCGGCTGACCGGCCGCGCCGCCGGTTCAGCCCGCAGCATGGGTCCTCGCTCGGTCGAGGTCGCTCCACGTCTCGGGGATGTCGGACTGCGGCGTGTAGGTGACGACGTGCCAACCGGCCGCACCCAGCACCTCGAGAGCCGAGGCGCGGGTGCTGGCCGCCACCATCGCGTGGACCGCGCCGGCTGCTGCCAGCTCGCGAGTCCACTGGCGCGCACGATCGACCTCGAGTCGACCACCGATCACGAAGGTCGCCCGCTCGGTGGGGAGCCGCCACCGATCACGCTCGGCGGGCTCGCACTGCGCCAGGGCGACCATGACGTCGCGGACCGACTCGTGCCCCTCCGACAGCTCCGCGGCGACCGACCCGTCCGGCGAACCGACCGCGACGACGAATCCGGCGCGGGCCAGGTGGCTGACCACCGAGGCGCCGGCCGAGACGGCCCACTCGAGGCTCGGCGAGTGGTGCCACGACCCCGACCGGTCTCGATCGGTGCCGTGCGAGACGGCGTCGAGGTCGACCAGCACCGCCGCCCGCGGGTTCATCTGCTGCTCCTCCTGACGCACCATCAGCTCGCCTCGGCGTGCGGTCGCCTTCCAGTGCAGCCGCTTGAGGGCATCGCCGGGCATGTAGGTGCGGGCGATGATGTCGTCCTCGCCGAGCCCGACCTGCTGCGGTGCCGGACGGGTGGCCCCGTCCTCGTCCGAGCCGCTGGGCCGGATCGCCGGCAGGTCGTAGCGGCGGGGCAGCACGGTGAGTGCGTGTGCGTCGCCCACGTCTCGATGGCGCTCGACCAGCCCGAACGGATCGGTCACACGTATCCCGACCGGGCCGATCCGGTGCAGGCCGCGGGTCGACGACGAGACCGTGTAGCTGGTCGAGACCACCGAGTCCGGCGCCCTGGCCGGACCGAGGGCAGGCAGGACTCCGGAGGCCTCCCCGGCCACCACGTACGGCAGGTGGTCGCTCCAGGACGCCTCCGGGCACGGGACCGACGACGAGTTGGTGACGACGAGCCGGGCCCGGACCGACCGGCCGGGATCGACGATCTGCGGGGAGATGGTGCGCTCGACCCGGACCCGGGAGTGCCCCGTCGCGACGAACGCTGCCGCGAGCAGCACCAGGCCGAGCAGCAGTCCGGTGGCGTACAGCAGGGCCGGGGCGGACAGGATCGGTGCCAGCAGGAACGTGACGACGCCGCCGATGAGGAATCCGGTGCCACGACGCGTCAGCGCGAACGACCGCGCCGCGGCACGAGCTCGTCCGACGGGTGTGGTCATCTTGATCAGGCCGGGTGGGCCCCGCGCTGGGCCTCGGCCGGCACGGGTGTCTGCGACACGATCGACGCGACGATCTCCTCGGCGCTCGCACCCCCGCGGTGCGGCACGAGCCGGTGCGGCAGCACGACGGGCGCGAGCGCGTCGAGGTCGTCCGGGAGCACGTAGTCGCGGCCGGCGACCGCGGCTCGGGCCTTGGCGGCCCGGATCAGCTGGAGCGTGGCACGGGGGCTGGCACCGAGCCGCAGGTCCGGGTGCGTGCGGGTGGCTTGTGCGATCGCGACGGCGTACTGCTCGACCGCCGACGAGACGTGCACGGCTCGTGCCGTCGCGATCATCTGCTGCACCGTCTCGATGGAGACCACCGGGGCGAGCGTGTCGAGCGGGTTGGCCTCGTCACGACCCTTGATCATCTTCAGCTCGGCGGCAGCGTCGGGGTAGCCCATCTGGATGCGGGCCATGAAGCGGTCACGCTGGGCCTCCGGGAGGGCGTACGTGCCCTCCATCTCGAGCGGATTCTGCGTCGCCACGACCGTGAACGGGCTGCCGAGCTCGTAGGTGGTGCCGTCGACGGTGACCTGGTGCTCCTCCATCGCCTCGAGCAGGGCCGACTGGGTCTTGGGCGACGCGCGGTTGATCTCGTCACCGATCACGATGTTGGCGAACACCGCGCCCGGCTTGAACTCGAACTCGCGCGTGGAGGGCACGAACACCGAGACGCCGGTGATGTCGGAGGGCAGCAGGTCGGGCGTGAACTGGATGCGTCGGACGGCGCACCCCGACGACTTGGCGAGCGCCTTGGCGAGGACGGTCTTGCCGACGCCCGGAACGTCCTCGATCAGCAGGTGACCCTCGGCGAGGAAGACCACGATGGCCGTCTCCACGACGTCGGGCTTGCCGTCGATGACCTTCTCGATGTTCGCCCTCAGAGCGTCGGCGGCAGCCTCGAAGTCCATGCATCATCGTAAGCACACCCTCACAAACGTGCAGTGGGATTCCGCAACGACACCGGGGCGATCGGGTGACTAGCGTGTGAACCATGAGCACCCTGCTGGTCGTGCACCACTCCCCGACCGACACCGTCCGCGGCCTGACCGACGCACTGGTGGCCGGGGCGAACGACGACGCGATCGACGGTGTCGAGGTGGTCGTGCGAGCAGCGCTGGAGGCCGGTGCCGACGACGTGCTCGCGGCCGACGGCTACGTGCTGCTCACCCCGGCCAACTTCGGCTACATGAGCGGAGCGCTCAAGCACTTCTTCGACACCATCTTCCTGCAGGCGGGCGGGTCCCTCAGCGACGACGGCTCGGCTGCTGCGACGTCAGGGTCGCGCAAGCCGTTCGGGCTGCTGGTGCACGGCCGCTACGACACGACAGGAGCGGTGCGCTCCGTGCAGAGCATCGTTCAGGCGCTCGGCTGGCAGCAGTCCGCCGCGGTAGTCGAGATCCTCGGCGAGGTCGATGACGCCGAGCGCGCGCGAGCGCACGAGCTCGGGGCGACGATCGCCGCACTGCTGATGTCGTCGAGCTGACGGATGCGGGAGAATGGTTCCATGAGCGCGCCCGAGTTCCTGCCCACGTTGTCCGCCGGTGCCCACGATGCCGATGCCGGCGAGGCGTGCGTAATGGAGTACGTGTCGCTGCTGGCCGGTGAGCAGTGGAGCGACCGCCCCGAGTGCACCCACCCGATCCTCGCCCACGAGGCACGCACGGCCAACGACCTGCTGCTGGACACCGACCGTCCGCGGCTGGTTCCGCTGATCGGGCGCCTGTTCGGCACCACCGAGGACTCGGCGCAGATCCGTTCGGCGCTGCGCCTGACCCAGGCGAGGCGCGTCATGACGCTCGTGGATCGCTCGTCGCGCGCCCGCATCGAGGCGGCGATCGCGGATCGGCCGTCCGACCCGATCGCCGCGGCCTTCGGCTTCCCGACCGCCGAGGGCGACCTCGACGACGAGCACCGCAACCTGCACGTGGCCCTGTCGCGCGTCATCGCGTTCTCGCTGGCGCCCGACCTCGACGCCGAGGAGGCGCACGCGCTCTACGTGCTCGCGGTGGCCCACAAGGTCGCTGCCGGCGAGTGCCGCGCCGACTGCGCCAACGGGCCCGCCCGGGCCCGCCGGCTGGTGCAGGACCTCGCCGCCATGGTCGACACCTACGACGACGTCACCGGCCGCGTGACCGAGAAGCTCGCCGTCGACCAGGTCCGCGAACTCATCGCCCACGCCGGCTGAGGAGTCACCGCTTGGCGTGGGACCACTCGAGGAGTCGCTCGACCGGCCAGGTGGTCACGATCCGGTCGGGGTCGATGTCGTGGGCTGCCGCGCGGGCGGCGCCGTGGTCGAGGAAGTCGAGCTGGCCGGGGGCGTGGGCGTCGGTGTCGATGGCGAACAGGCAGCCGGCGTCGATCGCCAGCTCGATGAGGTCGTCGGGAGGATCCTGACGCTCCGGACGCGAGTTGATCTCGACCGCGACGTCGAAGTGGGCGCACGCCTCGAAGACCATCTCGGCATCGAACCTGGACTGCGGCCGGGTGCCGCGGCTGCCCTCGACGAGGCGACCCGTGCAGTGGCCCAGGACGTTGGTGTGCGGGTCCGAGACGGCCCGCACCATGCGTCGGGTCATCTGGTGGGCGTCCATCGCCAGCTTGGAGTGGACGCTGGCCACCACCACGTCGAGGCGGTCGAGCATCTGCGGCGTCTGGTCGAGATCACCCTTGTCGAGGATGTCGACCTCGATGCCGCTCAGCAGGCGGAAGTCGACGTGCGAGTCATCCACCTCGGCGATCACGTCCAGCTGGCGCTTGAGCCGATCGATCGACAATCCGTTGGCGATCCTCAGCCGCGGCGAGTGGTCGGTGATCACCTGGTACTCACGCCCCCGCCAGACCGCGACGCGCGCCATCTCCTCGATCGAGGATCCGCCGTCGGACCAGTCGGAGTGACTGTGCAGATCTCCGCGCAGCAACGCCCGCAGCTCACGACCACCGTCGGCGAGCGGGGCGTCGTCTCGCAGATCAGCCAGATAGGTCGGCACACCGCCGTCGAGTGCCGCGGCGACGACGTCGCGCGTGCGCTTGCCCAGGCCCTTGATCTCGGTCAGCGTGCCGTCGGCGACGCGATCGGCCAGCTGGTCGGGGGTGAGACCGTCGATGGCGGCCGCCGCGTTGCGGAACGCCTCGACGCGGTGGGTGGACTCTCGCCCACGCTCGAGCCAGAACGCGATCTCGCGCAGCGCCTCGACCGGGGTCATGGTCAAAAGCCCAGCTTGCGCAGCTGTCGGGGGTCGCGCTGCCACTCCTTGGCGACCTTGACGTGCAGGTCCAGGTAGACCGGGGTGCCGAGCAGCTTCTCGATCTGGGTGCGTGAGGTGGTGCCGATCTCGCGCAGCCGGGCACCCTTCTTGCCGATGATGATGCCCTTCTGGCTGTCGCGCTCCACGTAGACGTTGACGCGCACGTCGAGCAGCGGCTTGTCGTCGGGACGGTCCGCGCGCGGGACGACCTCCTCGACCAGCACCGCCAGCGAGTGCGGCAGCTCGTCGTGCACGCCCTCGAGCGCCGCCTCGCGCACGATCTCGGCGATCAGGGTCTCCTCGGGCTCGTCGGTCAGCTGTCCCTCGGGATACAGCGCCGGGCCCTCGGGCATGGTGCCGACGAGCAGCTCGGCCAGCAGATCCACCTGGTCGTCGGCGACGGCCGACACCGGGATGATCTCGCGCCAGGTGATGCCGGCGTCGGCCCCGGCCTGCTGCACGGCGAGCAGCTGCTGGCCGACCTTCTCCGGAGAGACCAGGTCGGTCTTGGTCACGATGGCGAACACCGGCTTGCGGGTGACCGACGCCAGCTCGCGGATGAGGAACTTGTCACCGGGGCCCACGGCCTCGTCGGCGGGCAGGCACATCCCGATCGTGTCGACCTCACCCCACGTGGTGCGCACCAGCGCGTTGAGCCGCTCCCCCAGCAGCGTGCGCGGCTTGTGCAGGCCCGGGGTGTCGATCAGCACGAGCTGTCCGTCGGGCCGGTGCACGAGCCCCCGGATCGCGTGGCGGGTGGTCTGCGGGCGCGAGGAGGTGATGGCCACCTTGCCGCCGACCAGGGCGTTGGTGAGCGTGGACTTGCCGGCGTTCGGCCGACCCACGAAGCACGCGAAGCCGCTGCGGAAGGTGCCTTCGGTGCTGCTCACGTGGTGAGCACCTCGACCGGGGTCCCGGCGTCGTCGGCGACCACGACGTCGATCCCCGCACCAGCGACGTCGCGTGCGGCGTCGAGCGACGGAGCGCCCCCACCCACGACGGCGCCTGCCTCGAGGCTGCGTGCGCCGGACGACACCGCCATCGCGACGGCGAGATCGAGGGCGCTGACCTGCAGCGACGGCAGATCGACGGCGGCAGCGGCGTAGGTGCGGCCGTCCTGGTCACGCACCGCAGCGCCCTGGGCGGCAGCACTGCGGGCCCGTGAGGCGCGGGCGAGCGTCACGAGCTTGGCGTCCTCAGGAGGCAGATCCATGCGACGAGGCTATCTGGCTGTCGTCCTCGGTCGGGTCGAGGCGCGTGACGAGCACCCGCCCGATGCGATTACGGCGTCCCGACGGGCTCTCGGCGGTGAATCGCAGACCGTCGACGTCGACCGTGCTGCCGGGGATCGGCACCTTGCCCAGGTGCTTGGCCAGCAGGCCGCCGACGGTGTCGACGTCGTCGTCCTCGATCGGGATGTCGAACAGCTCCTCGAGGTCGTCGACCTCGTAGCGCACGCTGAGGCGCCACGACCCGTCGGAGAGCTGCTCGCTCTCGTCGGGCTCGGTGTCGTACTCGTCGGTGATCTCGCCGACGATCTCCTCGAGGATGTCCTCGATGGTGGCCATGCCCGAGGTGCCGCCGTACTCGTCCACCACGATCGCCACGTGGGTGCGACTGGCCTGCATCTCGCGCAGCAGGTCGTCGACCGGCTTGGTGTCGGGCACGAACAGGCACGGCCGCGCGATGGACTCGATCTTCTCGGTGGTCTCGGCGGTGTGGTTGTCGAAGACCCGCTTGGTGACGTCCTTCAGGTACGCCATGCCGACGATCTCGTCGAGGTTGTCCTCGACCACCGGCATGCGCGAGTATCCGCTGCGCAGCGCCAGCGACATGGCCTGCCGCAGCGTCTTGCCGCGCTCGATGTAGACCAGGTCGGTGCGCGGCACCATGACCTCGCGCACGATGGTGTCGCCGAGCTCGAAGACCGACTGGATCATCTTGGACTCGTCGGACTCGATCAACGAGCTGGCGGCGGCGAGGTCGACCAGCTCACGGACCTCGACCTCCGACGCGAACGGGCCCTCGCGGAACCCCTTGCCGGGCGTGAGGGCGTTGCCCACGACGATCAGCACCCGCGGCACCGGGCCGAGCAACCGGGTCAGCACCACGACCGGCAGCGCCGACTTCAGCGCGAACCGTTCGGCGTGCTGACGACCGAGCGTGCGGGGGCCGACGCCGATGACGACGAAGCTGACGACGGACATGATCACGACGGCCAGCAGCAGCCGCGACCAGGTTCCGTCGACGCTGTCGGCGATGACGAACGCGACGAGCACGATGGCGGCGGTCTCCGCGACGATGCGCAGCAGCAGGACGGTGTTGATGAAGGGCGCCGGGTCCTCGAGGATGGTCTCGAGCCTGGCAGCGCCGCCGTGACCCTCCTCGCGCAGCTCCTCGGCCCGGGCCCGGGAGAACGCCGAGATGGCCGCGTCGATGCTGGCGAGCAGTCCGGCGACCACCGCCAGCGCAGCGGACACCACGATCGGCAGCCAGGTCATGACGCCGCCTCGGGATCTCGTCCCTCGGCCAGCTGGTGCCACTCCAGCAGGAGCCTGCCCTGGATGCCGAACATCTCGCGGTGCTCGTCGGGCTCGGCGTGGTCGTAGCCCAGCAGGTGCAGGATGCCGTGGACGGTGAGCAGCTCCATCTCGTCCTGCGGGGTGTGGCCGGCGGCCGGGGCCTGCTGCGCGGCCACCTGGGGGGCCAGGGCGATGTCACCCAGGTAGCCCTCGGGGGCCTCGTCGCCGTCGCGTCCGGGGGTGAGCTCGTCCATGGGGAACGACAGGACGTCGGTGGGCCCCTTCTTGTCCATCCACCGCTCGTTCAGCGTGGCGATGGTGTCGACGTCGACCAGACGCAGCGTCAGCTCGGTGTCCGGGTGCAGACGCATGCGGCTCATCGTGAAGCGGCACAGGCGGGTCAGGGCGACGACGTCGGCGTCGACCCCCGACTCATTGAGAACGTCGACGTTCACTGGCCTGCGTCACCTCGTCCTCGAAGGAGTCGTACGCCGCGACGATGCGGCCCACGAGCTTGTGACGCACGACGTCCTGGGCGGTGAGCAGCGAGAAGTTGATGTCCCGCACACCGGTGAGGATGTCGCGCACGACCCGCAGGCCGCTCTTGTTGCCGTTGGGCAGGTCGACCTGCGTGATGTCGCCGGTGACGACCATCTTGGACCCGAACCCGAGGCGGGTCAGGAACATCTTCATCTGCTCCTGCGTGGTGTTCTGCGCCTCGTCGAGGATGATGAACGCGTCGTTGAGCGTGCGACCACGCATGTACGCCAGTGGGGCCACCTCGATGACACCCGAGGTGAGCAGCTTGGGGATGGTGTCGGGGTCGAGCATGTCGTGCAGCGCGTCGTACAGCGGACGCAGGTACGGGTCGATCTTCTCGCTCAGCGTGCCCGGCAGGAAGCCGAGGTTCTCGCCGGCCTCGACGGCGGGGCGGGTCAAGATGATGCGGCTGACCTCCTTGGCCTGCAGCGCCTGGACGGCCTTGGCCATGGCCAGGTAGGTCTTGCCGGTGCCGGCAGGACCGATGCCGAACACGATCGTGTTGGCGTCGATCGCGTCGACGTACTTCTTCTGGTTCAGCGTCTTGGGCCGGATGGTGCGTCCACGGTTGGACAGGATGTTGAGGCTCAGCACCTCGGCCGGGTGCTCCTCGGTCTCGGTGCGCAGCATCGCGACCGACCGCTCGACGGTCTCGGACGTGAGGTGCTGACCGGTGCGGACGATGGTGACCAGCTCGTCGAGCAGCCGCTCGACCGTGGCCGCCTCGGCCGGTGGGCCGGTCACCGTGATGGCGTTGCCGCGCACGTGGATCTTCGCGTCGAAGGACTGCTCGATCAGGCGCAGGAACTCGTCGGCGGGGCCCAGCAGGGCGACGGCCGGGACGCTGGACGGAATCGTGAACGTGTGGGCGGGCGAGATGTCATCGGTCATGTGCGTTCAATCGTACGCAATCACGCCGAAATCACGCGAATCCTCGACGTTCGCCGAGCACGTGGCCGTGTGCGTGGAAGACGGTCTGTCCGGCGGCCTCGCCGGTGTTGAACACCAGGCGGTACTGCCCGCCGCACTCGGCCTCGGCGATGCGACGGGTCTCGGCCAGCAGCGCGATCGTGACGTCGGGGTCGGCGGCGGCCAGGCTGGCGATGTCCGGCTGGTGGATGCGTGGCACCACCAGCACGTGCACCTCGGCCTGCGGATTGATGTCGCGGAACGCCACCGTGTGCTCGGTCTCCGACACCACGTCGGCCGGGATCGATCCATCCACGATGGAACAGAAGACGCAGTCAGCGCTCATCGGAAGGCATTCTTGATCTTGCCGAACACCGACTGGTGCTGCGGGTCGAGCACGGCCTGCGGGTGCTCCTCGCCGCGCAGGTTGGCCAGCGTGCGCAGCAGGTCGGCCTGCTCGGCATCGAGGTGCGAGGGCGTCTCGACGACGACCTGCACCTTGAGGTCACCTCGTCCTGATCCACGTAGTCGCGGCACGCCCTGGCCCTTGATCGTGACGACGTGCCCGGACTGCGTGCCGGGCGGCACCTCGACCGCGACCTGGTCGTCGTCGAGGGTCGGCAGGTCGAGGTGTGCCCCGAGCGCCGCCGCCGTCATGGGCAGCGTGACCTGGCACTGCAGCTGGTCACCCGCCCGCGTGAACACGTCGTGCTGGGCGACGTTGACCTCCAGGTACAGGTCGCCCGCCGGCCCACCACCGGGACCCACCTCGCCCTCACCGGCGAGCTGGATGCGGGTGCCCTGGTCGACACCGGCGGGAATGGAGACGTTGATCGTGCGCCGCGAGCGCACTCGGCCCTCGCCGGAGCACTCCGAGCACGGCTCGGGGATGGTGGTGCCGAAGCCACGGCAGGCCGGGCACGGCCGTGAGGTGCGGATGTCGCCGAGCAACGATCGCTGCACCTGCTGCACGTCGCCGTGACCATGGCAGGTGCGGCACGTGACCGGCTCGGATCCTTCGGCCGCGCCGCTGCCGGTGCAGGTGGGGCAGACCACCGCGGTGTCGACCTTGATCTCCTGCTCGATGCCGAACACGGCCTCGGCGAGCTCGACGTTGAGGCGCAGCAGCGCATCCTGGCCGCGCTGGGTGCGCGAGCGGGGACCACGGCCGCCGCCACCGGCGTTCTGGCCGAAGAAGGCGTCCATGATGTCGTCGAAGCTGAAGCCCTGCCCGAAGCCCTGACCGCCACCGCCACCGCGCAACGGGTCGCCGCCTCGGTCGAAGACCGACCGCTTCTGCGGGTCCGACAGCACCTCGTAGGCCGTGGTGACCTCCTTGAAGCGATCAGCCGCGTCGGGGGCGTCGTTGACGTCAGGGTGCAGCTGGCGGGCGAGCTTGCGGTAGGCCTTCTTCAGCTCGTCGGCCGAGGCCTCCCGGCTCACGCCGAGCGTCTGGTAGTAGTCGGTTGCCATCTCAGTCCAGTGGTCGAGGTCGAAACGTCAGGAGTCGTGCAGATCAGGGGTCGGGCGTCCAGCGCTCGGTGAGGATGCCGCCGACGTAGCGTGACACGGCCGCCACCGACGCCATGGTCGACGGATAGTCGATGCGCGTGGGACCGACCGTTCCGAGTGTCGCAAGAGCGTGGTCGTCGCTGCCGTAGGGGGTCGCCACCACGGCAGTGGCCGACAGGCCCTCGTACCCGGTCTCGTGGCCGATGCTGACCGACATGCCCGAGGTGGCCTCGCCCAGCAGCTTCAGCAGCACCACCTGTTCCTCGAGCGCCTCCAGCACCGGCTTGATGGACCGGTCGAAGTCGGCGCCGAAGCGCGCCAGGTTGGCGGTGCCACCGATGGCGATCCGCTCGTCGGAGCGCTCGTTGGAGAACGTCTGCGTGAGCGTGGTGACGATCGCGGTGACCACCGGGCGGTGCTCGGGGGCGAAGGTCTCGATCAGGTCGGCGAGCTTCAGCGACGCCTCCGGCAGTCGCTCGCCGACCGTGGCGGCGACGATGCGTGAGCGCAGGTCGGCCACGAGCTGGTCGTCGGGGGTCGAGACGAGCTCGACGATGCGCTGCTCGACCCGTCCGCTGCTGGTGATGACCACCAGCAGGACGCGGGCGGACTCCAGGGGCACGACCTCGATGTGGCGCACGGACGACCGGGTCAGCGAGGGGTACTGCACGATGGCGACCTGCTGGGTCAGCTGGGCCAGCACCTTGACGCTGCGCTGCACGACGTCCTCGACGTCGACCGCTCCCCCGAGGAAGGTCTCGATGGCGCGTCGTTCGGCGGCCGACAGCGGCTTGACCTTCGCGAGCCGGTCGACGAAGACCCGATATCCCTTGTCGGTGGGGATGCGTCCGGCGCTGGTGTGCGGGGCGGTGATGTAGCCCTCCTCCTCCAGCACGGCCATGTCGTTGCGGATGGTCGCGGGCGAGACGCCCAGCTGGTGGCGCTCGAGCAGCGACCGCGACCCCACCGGCTCGTGGGTGGCCACGTAGTCCTCGACGATGGCCCGTAGGACGTCGAGACGACGGTCGTCCGACATGGGCTTCACCTCGCAGGTCCGATGGGGCGTGTTGTCTGGCACTCACGCAGCGCAAGTGCCAGTCTAGCGAGATGCCCTTCGAGATCGCTGGTGGCGAGCGTTCGCTCCGCTACGCACCGCGGGAGATCATCTTCGACGACGGCGCGCGGATCGCCCACTCCAGCCAGGGTGGCGACCTGGAGTCGGTGTGGGCCGGCGACCTCGGCGACCTGTACGTCGAGGTCACCCACCTGGGCGACGGACCGGGCGGCGGCGAGCTGATCCTGGTGGTCCCGTCGCGAGACGTCGTCGTCATCGGCGACCTCTACGACCCGGCGCCGGTCGTGGTGCCGCCGACGTGGCCGGTCGTCGTCGACCTCGTGCTCGGACTGCTGACCGCTGACACGGTGGTGCACACCAGCCACGGCCAGATCGACAAGGAACGGCTCGAGACGTTCCACCAGGAAGCTTCTCGGTCGGCTGCACGGTGATCTCGGAGGGATGTCAGATGGTTGACCGTTACGGAACCGACGTGCTCGCCGGCGACTGGCGCGAACCGAAGCGAGGGCGCACGGTCGACCACCCCGCCGACCTCGGCCTGGTGGTCGAGGACGCCGAGACGGGGTTCTGCGGCGAGCTGGTGATGCTCGAGAACGGCATCGTCGTGCTCGAGGATCGGCACCGCAAGCGTCGTTCGTTCCCCCTCGGCCCCGGGTTCCTGCTCGAGGGCAAGCCGGTGAAGCTGGTCGCTCCTCCGCGCAAGCCGGTGCGGGCCACCCGCACGGCGTCCGGCTCCACGGCCGTGCACGACCGTCGTGCTCGCGTGGCGCTGCCCAGCCGCATCTGGGTCGAGGGACGCCACGACGCCGAGCTGGTCGAGAAGGTGTGGGGCGACGACCTGCGCGTCGAGGGGGTGGCCGTGGAGTACCTGGGCGGCATCGACGACCTCCGCGGAGCCGTCATCGACTTCTGTCCGGCTGCCGACCGCCGTCTCGGCGTGCTGGTCGACCACCTGGTTCCCGGGTCCAAGGAGACCCGCATCGCCGAGCAGATGTCCGACCGCCCCCACGTGCTCGTGGTCGGGCATCCCTACGTCGACGTGTGGCAGTCGGTCAAGCCTGCCCGGCTCGGCATCGAGGCGTGGCCGGTGATCCCCCGCGGCACCGACTGGAAGCACGGCATCTGCGAGGCGCTCGGCTGGCCGCACGCCGACCAGGCCGACATCGCCCGCGCCTGGAAACGCATCCTCGGCCGGGTCGAGTCCTACGCCGACCTCGAGCCGTCGTTCCTGGGTCGCGTCGAGGAGCTCATCGACTTCGTCACGGTCGCCCCCTAGCTCAGGGCACCAGCTCGCGCACCACCGCGTCGGCGAGCAGCCGGCCGTCGAGGGTGAGCACCAGGTGATCGTCGTGGTCGACCAGCATGCCGCGGCGAGCCAGCTCGGGGACCTTCGCCAGCGCCTCGTCGGCCAGCTCGGCGGTCGGCAGGCCCGAGCGAAGCCGGGTCATCAGCATGATCCGCTCCACCTGGGCGGTGGCCGCGTCGAGCGACTCCCCGTCGAGGCGCGGTGACTCGCCGGCCGTCAGCCGTTGGGCGTAGGCCGCGGGGTGCTTGACGTTCCACCACCGCTCGCCGGCCAGGTGCGAGTGCGCGCCGGGCCCCACACCCCACCAGTCGTCGCTGGCCCAGTAGCCCAGGTTGTGCCGACACGCCGCGGCCGGTGACCTGCCCCAGTTCGACAGCTCGTACCAGTCGAGTCCGGCAGCGGTGAGCAGGTCGTCGGCCAGCAGGTACTTGTCGGCGGTCTCGTCCTCCTCGGGCATGACGACCTCGCCGCGACGCACCTTGCGAGCGAACGCGGTGCCGTCCTCGACGATCAGGGCGTAGGCGCTGACGTGGTCGGGCTCGAGGTCGATGGCCTGCTCCAGCGTGGTGCGCCAGTCGTCGAGCGACTCTCCCGGCGTGCCGTAGATCAGGTCGACGCTCACCTGCTCGAAGCCTGCCTCGCGAGCCCACCGCACGGCCTGCGGCACGTTGCGGGGGTCGTGCGTGCGGTCGAGGGTGGCCAGCACGTGCGGCACCGCCGACTGCACGCCGAACGAGATGCGGGTGAAGCCACCCGCCCGCAGCGTCGCCAGCGACGCAGGATCGACGCTGTCGGGGTTCGCCTCGGTGGTGACCTCGGCACCCGAGGCGAGCCCGAAGCGGTCGTCGATCGCGGCGAGCATGCGCACGAGATCTGCCGCCGGCAGCTGGGTCGGAGTACCGCCGCCGAAGAACACCGTGTCGACGGCCCGGTCCCCCACGGCCTCGCGCGCCAACCCGATCTCGGCGATCGCGGTGTCGGCGTACGAGGCACGCGTGGCGCCCTCGCCCAGCTCGTCGGCCGTGTAGGTGTTGAAGTCGCAGTACCCGCAACGCACCGAGCAGAACGGGACGTGGACGTACATGCCGAAGGGCCGCCCTCCGGTGGAGAGCGGCCCGTCAGACGTGTGCATCGATCAAGCGTAGAACGAGTCGAGCAGCTCCTTGTTGTTGGACTCCACGACCGCGCGCTTGACCTTCATGCTCGGCGTGAGCTCGCCGCTCTCCGGCGACAGGTCGTGGTCGAGGATCGCGAACTTCTTGATCTGCTCCCAGCGGTTGATCTTGCCGTTCAGCTCGGCGATCTGGCCCTCGATGATGGCGTGGATCTCCGGGGAGGAGACGACCTCGGCATAGGACTTGCCCTCCATGCCGTGACCGGCCGCCCACTCCGCGACCGCGTCGGGATCGAGCGTGATGAGCGCCGTGCAGAAGTTGCGCTCGTTGCCGTGCACCAGGATCTGGCTGGTCAGGGAGCTGATGCCCTTGAAGACGCCCTCGATGTGCGGCGGCGCCACGTACTTGCCGCCGGACGTCTTGAACAGCTCCTTCTTGCGACCGGTGATGTACAGGAAGCCGTCCTCGTCGATGCGGCCCTCGTCACCGGTGTGCAGCCAGCCCTCGGCGGACTTGGTGGAGGCGCTCTCGGTGTCGAGGTTGTGATAGCCCTCCATGACGTGCGGGCCCTTGATGAGGACCTCGCCGTCCTCGGCGATCTTGGCCTCGCTGCCGGGGAAGGCCCGGCCGACCGAACCGATCTTGAACGCGTCGGGGCTGTTGACGAAGGCGCCGGCCGAGGTCTCGGTGAGGCCGTAGCCCTCGAGGATCAGCACGTCGGCGGCGTGGAACCACTCGGCGATGTCCTTGGACAGCGCCGCAGCACCGGAGATGAAGAACCGGACCCGGCCACCGAAGCGGTCGCGGACCTTGGAGAAGACCAGCTTGTCGGCCAGGCCGTGCTGGAACTTCAGGATCGGCGAGATCGACTCGCCCGCGCGGGTCTTGCGCGAGTACTCCAGGCCGACCTTCTCGGCCCAGCGGAAGATCTTGAGCTTGGCGCCGCCCTCGGCCTCGGTCATGCCGATGATACGGCCGTAGGCCTTCTCGAAGATGCGCGGTGCCGCGCCCATGAAGGTGGGCCGCACGACGGCCAGGTTGTCGACGATCTTGGGCACACGGCCGTCGATGGCGGTCGGGAAGCCGATCAGCAGCTGGGTGCTCAGCAGCACCTTGCCGAACGAGTGCGCCATCGGCAGCCACAAGAACTGCAGGTCGTCGGCGGTCAGGATCCCCTGCGCCTGGATGACGGCGGCCTCGTAGGTCCAGCTCTCGTGCCGCAGCCGCACGCCCTTGGGACGGCCGGTGGTGCCGGAGGTGTAGATGAGCGTGGCGAGCGAGTCGGGCCGGGTGGCGGCGACGCGCTCGGTGATGACGTCGGGGTTGGCGGCGAGGTGCTCCTCGCCGAGCTTCTCCAGGTCGTCGAGGGAGATGACCCAGTCGCCGTCGGCGGTGCCCTCGGTGACCACGACCTTGGTGATGGCGGGCAGCTCGCTGCGCTTCTCGCGCAGCTTGGCGACCTGTTCGTCGTCCTCGGCGAAGACCACGCGGCTGTCGGAGTCGGCCAGGATGTAGGCGACGTCGTCGGGGATGGTGGTCGGGTACACCGTGGTGGTCGCGGCACCCGCTGCCATGATCGCGAGATCGGCGAGGATCCACTCCAGGCGGGTGCCGGACGCGATGGCAACGCGCTGCTCGGGCTCGACCCCGAGGGCGACCAGGCCGGCCGCCAGGCGGGTGACCTTCTCGCCCGTCTGCCGCCACGTCAGCTTCTGCCAGTTCTCGTCCTCGTCCGGGTAGCTGTAGGCCTCCCGGTCGGCGAAGGTGTCGACGCGGTCGAAGAACATCTGGCTGACCGTGCCCGGTCGGCTGTCGATGATCTGCAGCTCTTCAGCAGTGGCCTGTGGTGCGGGCATGGATGTCCTCAGCGTGTCGGGGGCGATGTGGTGGCGATCACTTTAACCTACTGACCGGTCATTTCGGTTCTCGTTGCGGGCCGCATCGACCTTGCTGGCAAGCTTCGCGGACAGTCGCGATTCGGCTGCAAATCCGGCCAGGAGATCAGGCTCGGTGGTGAGCGCGCGGAACGCGCGGGCGACGGTCAGATCGTGCTCGCGGCGCTCCTCGACGACGATCGCGTCACCGGCAGCGAGCTCGCCCTCCTCGACGACGCGCAGGTACGCACCGGGCACACCCATCTCGGTGAACCGCTTGACCCATGTCGGCTCGCCCAGGAACCCCTGGAAGACGCTGCACGGAATCCGCACGTCGCACACCTCCAGCAGCGCAGACCCGATGCGCCAGCGGTCGCCGAGCCGGGAGGTCTGGACGTCGAGGCCGGTGGTCGTCAGGTTCTCGCCGAACTGGCCGGCCCGCAGCTCTCGCCCCAGGTCGGTGGCCCAGTCGTCGAGATCCTCGCGGGCGTAGGCGTAGACCGCCTGGTCGACGCCGCCGTGGTGCTTGAGGTCCGCGATCTCGTCACCGCCGAGGCCCAGGGCGTGCACGGCGATGGGACCTGCGGCGGGCCGCTTGTCGATCGCGCTGCGCTTCGTGCGTCCCCACGTGACGTCGGTGATCTGGCCGAGGTTGACCGACTCCACCCGTGCATCCATGGCGCAAGCCTATCGGCGCTCAGTTCCCGCTGGGACTGACGTTTCGACCTCGACACGCTGGCGTGTCGCGTCAGAACGTCAGTCCCAGCGGGAACCGAGGCTCACGACTTGGCGGGTGCAGAGTCGCCGGTGGAGAGAGCGGCGATGAAGGCTTCCTGGGGGACCTCGACGCGGCCGACCATCTTCATGCGCTTCTTGCCCTCCTTCTGCTTCTCCAGCAGCTTGCGCTTGCGGCTGATGTCGCCGCCGTAGCACTTGGCCAGGACGTCCTTGCGCATGGCGCGGATGTTCTCGCGGGCGATGACGCGCGCGCCGATGGCGGCCTGGATCGGCACCTCGAACTGCTGGCGCGGGATGAGCTCCTTCAGCTTGCCCGCGAGGGCGACGCCGTAGCCGTAGGCGCTGTCGCGGTGGACGATCGCGCTGAAGGCGTCGACGATCTCGCCCTGCAGCAGCACGTCGACCTTGACCAGGTCGGCCGCCTGCTCACCGTCGGGCTCGTAGTCCAGCGACGCGTACCCCTTGGTGCGGCTCTTGAGCGCGTCGAAGAAGTCGAACATGATCTCGCCCATGGGCAGCGTGTACCGGATCTCGACGCGGTCCTCGGACAGGTAGTCCATGCCCAGCAGCTGCCCGCGCCGGCTCTGGCACAGCTCCATGATGGCGCCGATGTACTCCGCCGGGCTGAGCACCGTGGCGCGCACGACTGGCTCGAAGACCTTGGCGATCTTGCCCGCGTTGGGGTACTCGCTCGGGTTGGTCACCGTCTGCTCGGAGCCGTCCTCCATCTCGACGCGGTACACGACGTTGGGAGCCGTGGAGATCAGCGCGAGGTCGAACTCGCGCTCGAGCCGCTCGCGCACGATCTCCAGGTGCAGCAGGCCGAGGAAGCCGATGCGGAAGCCGAATCCGAGCGCTCCGGACGACTCCGGCTCGTACACCAGCGCCGCGTCGTTGAGCTGCAGCTTCTCGAGGGCGTCGCGCAGGGTGGAGAAGTCGTCGCCGTCGATCGGGTACAGGCCCGAGAACACCATCGGGTTGGGGTTCTTGTAGCCACCGAGCGGTTCGGTGGCGCCCTTGACGTTCGAACGTCACGGTGTCGCCCACGCGCGACTGACGGACCTCCTTGACGCCGGTGATCAGGTAGCCCACCTCGCCCACGCCGATCTCGCCGGCCTTGACCGGCTCCGGTGAGATGACCCCGACCTCGAGCATCTCGTGCACGGCACCGGTGGACATCATCTTGATCCGGTCGCGGTGCGTGAGCTTGCCGTCGACGACCCGCACGTACGTGACGACGCCGCGGTAGGTGTCGTAGACGGAGTCGAAGATCAGGGCCCGCGGCGGAGCATCGGCGTTGCCCTGCGGCGGCGGGACCTCGTCGACGATCATGTTCAGCAGCGCCTCGACCCCTTCACCGGTCTTGGCCGAGACCCGCAGCACGTCGTCGGGGTTGCCGCCGATGATGCCGGCGATCTCCTCGGCGTACTTCTCCGGCTGCGCGCCCGGCAGGTCGATCTTGTTGAGCACCGGGATGATGTCGAGATCGGCGTCGATCGCGAGGTACAGGTTGGCCAGGGTCTGGGCCTCGATGCCCTGCGCGGCGTCGACCAGCAGGACGGCGCCCTCGCACGCCTCCAGGCTGCGGCTGACCTCGTAGGTGAAGTCGACGTGCCCGGGGGTGTCGATCATGTTCAGCACGTAGGTGGTTCCGGCGTCCTCGCCCGAGGACTTGGTGAACGGCATCCGCACGGCCTGGCTCTTGATCGTGATGCCGCGCTCGCGCTCGATGTCCATGCGGTCGAGGTACTGCGCCTTCATGTCGCGGCCGTCGACGACCCCGGTGTGCTGCAGCATGCGGTCGGCCAGCGTCGACTTGCCGTGGTCGATGTGGGCGATGATGCAGAAGTTGCGGATGATCGCCGGATCGGTCGAACCCGGCTGGGGCACCTTCGCCGACGAGGCGCTCACCATGCGTAGGCGATGACGACGTTGACCAGCACCAGGGCGGCGATCACGTGGGCCATCGGGTTCGGAGCCGGACGCCGGCGGGTGGCGTGCGCCAGCCCGACCGCGACCAGCGCGACCACCAGCTTGACGCCGACCTTGGCGTTGTTCGGGTCCGCGACGGCGTCACTGGCCGAGGCGATGCCGACCAGCGCGATGCCGAGCACGAGCGCGGCGGTCAGACCCCACGCCATCAGCTCGTTGACCTTGGGTCCCTTGACGTCCTTCAGGTAGCCGATGAGCACGACGATCCACGCGGCGATGTGGACGTACTTCAGGACGTCGAAAAGGGTCTGCATGCGATGAAGTCTAGGAGTCGCGGCACGTCGGGCGGGACTGCGGCTGCGATTTGGGCAGTCGCCGCGCGCGCTGGTAGAGTGAGCGGTCGCGTGCTCCGGCATGCCCTCACACTCTGCACCACCCATCCCGTCGAGAGAAACAGGACGCCCCGTGGCGAACATCAAGTCGCAGATCAAGCGCAACCTCCAGAACGAGAAGGCGCGTCAGCGCAACATCTCGGTGCGCTCGGCGCTCAAGACGTCGATCCGACGCTTCACCGAGGCTGTCGACGCCGGCGAGACCGATCGCGCCAAGGAGCTGGCCCGCGAGGCCACCCGCAACCTGGACAAGGCTGCCTCCAAGAAGGTCATCCACAAGAACCAGGCAGCCAACCGCAAGTCGGCCATCGCCAAGAAGGCCGCTGCTCTCTGAGCTGACCCTCCTGCCGGACCCCGGGCTCTCGACCCACGACCTGTCGGTCAGTCGAGAACCGGGGTCTTGTGCTGTCCGGACCCGGTCGACCTCGACCAGATCGACACCGAGAGCCAGCGCACCACCTGCTCCAGCGGACCCCGTCGGCCCAGACGCTCCGGCAGCAGGCGTCGGTACAGCGACGCGGCGGCGAACAGCACGACGACCTGCAGCGTCCAGTCGCCCCATCCCCCGAACGGCGCGGGGGCGGCGGCCTCGCTGACCCGCCACGTCCACAGCACGTGGACCGAGTAGAGGGTCAGCGTCATCGCTCCGGCGGCGCACACCGGCGCGACCACGCGGCGTGCCAGGTCCGACTGCACCACCAGCGCCGCGAGTCCGATGACCAGCGCCGAGCTGCCGATCGCACTGACCACGTTGAGCGGCATCGAGGTGTGCGGGCCCACGGTCCAGAGATCGCCCCAGGCCGCCGGACCGTACGGATACTCGTCGTGGTCGAACCACACCTGCCACTCGCCCGCACGGGCCCACGACGCGGCCAGGGTCGCCACCAACGTCACGAGTCCTCCCAGCGCCAGCGCGCCGGCGACGGCCCGATCGGTCAGGTCGAGACGCCCGATCGCCAGGCCTGCGAGGACGTAGGCCATCCAGACCAGCGCCGGATATCCGCCCCAGAACAGCACGTTGCCGATCAACGCGCGCGGGTCCTGGACGTCGGACCAACCCGGCTGGTCGACGAGGACCGGACCGTGGTGGATGCGGATGGCCAGCAGCAGCACGGGTGCCAGCACGGCCCACCCGGCCGCCAGCACGACCAGCGCCGGCGTGGGCAGGGCGCGCATCGGCAGCGCGACCACCACCAGCAGTCCGTAGACCGCCAGGATGACGAGCACCGGCATGTCGGGGATCGAACCGAGCGACAGCCCCAGCACCACCAGCAGCACGCCGCGGACGACGGTGGCCCGCACCGACCCGACCCCAGCGCGGTCGCGGCGGTGCACCAGCGTCAGTGACACGCCGGCCAGCAGAGCGAACAGCGGCGCCGCCCGTCCCGAGCTGAGCATCTCGCTGATCGGCGGATTCTCGCCGGTCTGGCGGGGTCCGAGATGAGCCAGCATCATGCCGGCCAGGGCGATGCCGCGCGACAGGTCGACCGCGACGACCCGATTCATCGGACCCGGTGATGGGCGACTTCGAGGACCATGCGCTCGATGGCGTACCCCGGGTCGGCTCCCCCGCCCTTGACCGCGACGTCGGCGTCGGCGACGGCACGGATGGCTCCGGCCAGTCCGGCGGTGTCCCAGCCGGCGAGCTGCTGGCGCAGGATGCGCAGCTTGAACGGCGGAGCGCCGACGATGGAGGCGAGCTCGTTGTCACGCAGACCCTGCGGAGCGGACTCGAGCCGGGCCAGCGAGCGCAGACCCGACGCGAAGGCGGCCGTGATGAGCACCGGCGCCACCTTGGCGGCCTCGGCCCACCGGACGACCTCCATGGCCGCGTGCAGGTTCCCGTTGATGGCGGCGTCGGCGATCTCGTAGCCGCGCACGTCGGCCCGTCCACCGAAGTACTGACGCACCAGCTCGAGGTCGACGGTCTTCTGGTCGTCGACGCTGCCGACCAGCTGTGCGGCCGCACCGGCAAGAGCTCTGAGGTCCTGACCCACCGACGCGACCAGAGCCGCGGCGGCGTCGGCATCGACGCGGCAGCCGAGGTCGCGGATCTCGCGCTGCACCCACGCGACGAAGTCGCGTTCGTACTTGGGCTGCTCGACCTTGACCTCGGCGACCGCCGGGATCTTGCGCAGCTTGTCGAGCAACCCCTTGCCCTTGTTGCCGCCGGCGTGCACCAGCACCACGGCCACGTCGGGCGAGGTGGCCACGGCGTAGTCGAGCAGCTCGGTCTGGGCGTGCTCGGGCAGGTCCTGCAGGTCGGTGAGCACCACCGCGGTGGAGTCGCTGAACAACGAGGCGCTGGTGAGGCCGATCAGCTCGCCGGGCTGCAGCCCCGACGCGCCGGACTCGGTCAGCTGGCACTCGGGCTGCTCGTCGGTGACGGCCGTGACGGCGCGCCGACGCATGCGGTCGGACTCGAACTCGCTGTTGCCCGTGATGAGCAGGATCTTGCCGAACGGGGACGCCACTCCCCCAGCCTATCGGCGGGTGACCACACTCAGGTTCCCGTCGCGCACCACGACGGCGATGTCGCCGTCCAGATCCGTGCGCCAGACACGCACGCCCCGCTCGCGCAGCATCCGGAGTGCAGCCGGCGCCGGATGCCCGTAGTCGTTGTCGACCCCGGCGCTGATCGTCGCGATCCGCGCGCCGACCGCGTCCAGGAACGCCTCGGACTGCCGCGCGCTCCCGTGGTGGGGCATCTTGAGGACGTCGGCCCGCAGGTCTGCACCGGACCGCAGCAGCTGCTGCTGAGCGGCCGGCTCGATGTCCCCGGACAGCAGCACCGCCACGTCGCCGACACGGACCCGCAGCACGACGCTGGCGTCGTTGAGCACCGACCCGTCGGTCGAGACGACAGGCGTCGGATCGACCGGCCAGACGACGTCCGCGTGCAGGTCGCCGACGGTGAACGACTGGCCCGCCGTGAGCACCTCGGCGCCCGGGCCGCCGCTCGGGCCGTCCACCGCGCCCTCGACGTCGCGTCCCCGGCGAGCGCCGACCCAACCGGCGGTGTGGTCGGCGTGGTCGTGGGTGAACACGGCCAGGGCGATGTGCTCGACCCCGAGCCGGTCCAGGCAGCGGTCGATGGCGGGCGGGTCGGGACCGGCATCGACCAGCACGCCCGCGGACGGGCCGGCCCGCAGCACCGTGGCGTCGCCCTGCCCGACGTCGCAGGCCACCATGACCCAGCCGTCCGGCGGCCAGCCCGGCTGGGGCGGGCGCACCATCGCGACCAGCAGCCCCAGCACCACCCCGGTCGCCAGCACGGGGCGCCTGACCAGGGCCAGCACGGCGACGATCGCCACCGGGGTCACCAGGAGCATCAGCTGCCACGGAGCCGTCCAGTCCAGGGAGGCGCCGTCGAGGGAGGCACTGTGGCGCGCGACGGCGATGATCCACGCGGCGCACCACCCGGCCGGGACCGCGATGACCTGGGCAACCGGCACCGACGGCACCGCGACCAGGCCGGCCAGCAGGCCGAGCACGGTTGCCGGAGCCACGGCCGGCGCCGCCAGCAGGTTCGCCACCGCCGACACGATCGAGACCTGTCCCGAGATCGCCGTGAGCGCCGGGGTGCACGCCAGCTGGGCGGCCACCGGCACGGCGATCGCCAGGGCCGCCCACCGCGGCATCCACCGGCCCAGTCGGTCTGCCAGCATCGGCGCGAGCAGCAGGATCCCCGCCGTGGCACAGACCGAGAGGACGAAACCGGCCGATCGCGACAGCCACGGGTCGATGAACACCAGCGCGACGATCGCCACGCTGAGCGCCCGGACCCCGCCTGAGCGGCCGTAGCCGATGGCTGCCACCCCCACCACACCCATGGCAGCGGCCCGGACGACGCTGGGATCCGGGCGCGCCATCAGGACGAACGCGGCCACCGTGAGCAGCCCGACGATCCACAGCCCACGTCGCCGCGCTCCCAGCCCGCGCGTCAGAGCCAGGGTGACGCCGAGGACGATCGTCAGGTTGGTGCCCGAGACCGCCATCAGGTGGGTGAGGCCACTGCGCTGGAAGTCGGTCTCCATCTCGGCGTCGACCCGCGCATCGTCGCCGTCGACCAGCGCGGGCAGCAGGGCGCGCGGACGATCGGACAGCGGTCGCACCGCGTCTCGCACGCCCTGACGCAGTCGTTCGGCCGCCTCCCACCACGACGCACCCCGGACGGCATCGCCTCGACGCAGCACGTCGAGGACGGCGACCTCGTGGGTGTTCTCGCTCGGCGCGACACGCGCGACGGCCGTGAAGCGTCGCCCGACGACCAGGTCGCTGGCGTCGCCCTCCACGAACGCCGTCGCGCGGCCGGCGCCGGTCAGACGTTGCCCGGAGACCTCGGCCCGACGCACCACCACCTGCACGACCGCCTGCGGATCACCTCGCTGCGTGAACGAGATGGCATCGCGTCGGACGTCGAGCTCGAAGGTGCCGGTACGACCCTGCAGCGCAGGATCACGCAGTGGCGAGGACTCGACCGTGGCGAGGCGCCACGCGCACGACACCGCGACGAGCACGATGGCGCATCCGGCGAGCGCGACCGCCGGTCGGCGTCGAGCGGCCACCAGCACGACGAGCAGAGCCGCCATCGCCACGCCCACGGCAGCTCCCGAGCGCTGGGTCGTCAGAGCAGCGGCGAGACCCCAGACGGTGACGGCGGCCGGCGCCAGCCGCAGGTCGTGGGTCGTCGCCGGGCCGGACGGCGGCGTCACGGCACGACGAGGTCGCGCAGGCTGTCGAGGGTGGCGTCGCCGATGCCCTTGACGTCCAGCAGGTCGTCGACCGAGGCGAACCGGCCGTTCTCCTCGCGCCACGCGATGATGGCCGCCGCCGTGACCGGCCCGACCCCCGGCAAGGCCTCGAGCTGCTCGGCCGTGGCCTGGTTGAGCCGCACCGTGCCACCGGCCGCCGCACCAGTGGAGGCGCCGTCCGGCAGCGGCCCGACGATGATCTGCTCACCGTCGTCGAGCAGTCGAGCGAGGTTGACGCCCGAGGTGTCGACCGTGCCGTCGAGCCCTCCCGCGGCCTCGATGGCCTGGTAGACCCGCGAACCGTGCGGCACCGTGACGATGCCCGGGCTCTTCACCTCGCCGACGACGTCGACGACCAGTTCTGCCGGTGCGCTCGACGGAGCGACGGCCACCGGGGCGATGGAGTCACTGGACTCGGGGCGACCCGACAGCAGCATCCAGCCCAGCACGACCAGCCCCGCGACCGCGACCACCCCGACGACCCGGAGATGGGCGGCGGTCACGCGCTGCCGCACGGCCGACACGGGGTCGGACGTGGTGTCTGACTCGGGGTCGGACTCACGGTCCGAGTGGGGGTCGGGGCGAGGCATCTCGGCCTCGAAGGCCTCGGCCAGCTGGGCCAGACGTCGTCGGGCGACCTCAGCACGGGTCTCGTCGGGCTCGGGCGACCTCATGGCGCCGACGCTAGGCAGCCCGGGCCGCTGCGAGGACCTCGTTCGAGCACGCTGTGGACGGGCGGTCGCTCGACGACCGCTGTGGACAGACGTCCCGGACGACCGCTACTGCGGCGTGATGGTCACCGAGATCATGCCGGGACCCACGTGGGCTCCGATGGAGGCGCCGACCTCGTCGACCGGGACGGACTCGACCCCCAGTGCGGTGGCCAGACGACCGGCGACCTGGCCGGCGACGTTCTCGTTCGCCAGCTGCTGCACGCCGATGGAGTAGCCGTTCTCGCACGCCTCGGCCGCCTCCACCGCGAGCGTCTCCAGGCGGGCCAGCGCTCGAGCCGACGTGCGCACCCGCTCGAGCGGCACCACCACGCCGTCGGTGAGGGTCAGGATCGGCTTCACGGCCAGGGCCGAGCCGATCAGGGCGGCCGCAGCCCCCACCCGTCCGCCACGCTTGAGGTACTCGAGGGTGTCGACGTAGAGGATCACGGTGGTGGCGGCGCCGGCAGCCTCGGCGGCGGCCGCGATGCCCGCGACGTCCTCGCCGGCGTCTCGCGCGGCTGCGGCACGCCCCGCCGCGAAACCGACGCCCACGCCCACCTGGCCGGAGTCGACCACGGTGACCGGCACCGGAGAGTCCTTGGCGGCCAGCTGCGCCGACTCCAGGGTGCCCGACATCTTCCCGCTGAGGTGCACCGACACGATCGACTCCGCACCGTCAGCCGCCGCCTGCTCGTACGCCGAGAGGAACTCCGACGGCGTCGGACGCGAGGTGCTGACCGGCACGAAGGCCGCCAGCGCCTCGGCGATCATGTCCGCGGTCAGGTCGGCAGAGCCCTCGACGTACGTGTTCGCGCCGATGATCACCTTGAGCGGCACCACCACGATGCCCTCGCGCTCGGCATCGGCCGGCGCGAGGCTCGCCGTGGAGTCGGTGACGATCGCGACAGTCATGGGCTGAACCCTATCCGGCCTAGACGACGATGCTGACCAGCTTCGGCGCGCGCACGATGACCTTGCGGACGGGCCGACCGTCGATGGTGCGCACCACGTTGGGCTCGGCCAGCGCCAGCGCCTCCAGGTCCTCGTCGGAGACGTCGGGGCTGACCTCCAGCTTGCCGCGGACCTTGCCCGCGACCTGCACGACGCAGGTGACCGTGTCGGCGGCCAGGTGCGCCGGATCCGCGACCGGGAACGGCTCCCGTGCCAGGGAGTCGGAGTGTCCCAGCCTCGACCACAGCTCCTCGGCCACGTGTGGTGCGACGGGCGCGAGCATCAGCGCCACGGGCTCGAGCACCGACCGCGAGCGCACCTGCACCTTGGTGAGGTGGTTGGTCAGCTCGATCAGCTTGGCGATGGCGGTGTTGAACCGCAGCGCTGCGTAGTCGGCACGCACGCCGTCGATCGTCTGGTGCAGCTGGTGCAGGGTGTCGGCGTCGGGCTCGGTGTCGTCGGACACCAGCAGGTCGCCGGTCGCCTCGTCGACGAACAGGCGCCACAGTCGCTGCAGGAAGCGCTGCGACCCGACCACGGCCCGGGTCTCCCACGGGCGCGAGGCATCGATCGGCCCCATCGACATCTCGTACACACGGAACGTGTCGGCGCCGTACTCGGCGTACATCTCGTCGGGCGTGACCATGTTCTTGAGGCTCTTGCCGATCTTGCCGAACTCGCGGGTGACCGGCGTGCCGTCGTGGACGAAGGTGCCGTCCTCCTGCTCCACGACCTCCGAGGCCTCGACGTAGCTGCCGCGTGCGTCGGTGTAGGCGGGCGCCTGGATGTAGCCCTGGTTGATCAGGCGGTGGAACGGCTCCTCGCTGGAGACGTGCCCCAGATCGAACATGACCTTGTGCCAGAAGCGGGCGTAGAGCAGGTGCAGCACGGCGTGCTCCACACCGCCCACGTACAGGTCCACTCCCCCGGTGGCGCCGTCCTGCCGGGGGCCCAGCCAGTAGGCCTCGTTCTCCGGGTCGACCAGGCGGTCGGTGTTGTGCGGGTCGGCGTACCTCAGCTCGTACCAGGACGATCCTGCCCAGTTGGGCATCGTGTTGGTCTCACGGCGGTACTGCTGCGGCCCGTCACCGAGGTCCAGCGTGACCGTGACCCAGTCGGTCGCGCGCGCCAGCGGCGGCTCGGGCTCGCTGGTGACGTCACCGGGCTCGAAGGTGCGCGGCGAGTAGTCCGGCACCTCGGGCAGCTCGACCGGCAGCAGCTCGTCGGGCACCGCGTGCGGCTGACCGGCCGCGTCGTAGACGATCGGGAACGGCTCGCCCCAGTAGCGCTGACGGCTGAACAGCCAGTCGCGCAGGCGGTACGTGGTGGTGCCGGCGCCGTGGCCGTGCTCGGCGAGCCAGTCGATGATGGCGGTCGTGGCGTCGGCGACCGACAGGCCGTCGAGCGAGATGGTGTCGTTGGACGAGCCGATGATGGTGCCCTCGCCGGAGTACGCCTCGTCGAGACCCACCTGCTCGGCCAGGGTGGGCACGATCGGCAGACCGTAGGCGGTGGCGAACTCGAAGTCACGCTGGTCGCCGGAGGGCACCGCCATGATCGCGCCGGTGCCGTAGCCCATCAGCACGTAGTCGGCCACGAACACGGGGACGGCCTCGCCGTTGACCGGGTTGATCGCGGTGGCTCCGGTGAAGACGCCGGTCTTCTCGCGGTTCTCCTGGCGCTCGACGTCGGTCTTGGCGGCCGCGGCGGCACGGTAGGCCGCGACCGCAGCTCGCGGATCGTCCTGGCCGTTGGTCCACGTGGACGGGACGTCGATCAGCCACTCCTCGGGCACGATCTGCTCCAGCAGCGGGTGCTCGGGGGCCAGCACCATGTAGGTGGCACCGAACAGCGTGTCGGGCCGGGTCGTGAAGACCTCGATCGACGCTCCGTCGTGACCCGCCACGGGGAACTGCACGTGGGCACCGGCCGAGCGGCCGATCCAGTTGCGCTGCATGATCTTGACCGAGTCGGGCCAGTCGACCCGGTCGAGGTCGTCGATGAGGCGGTCCGCGTAGGCGGTGATGCGCATCTTCCACTGCCGCAGGTTGCGGGTGAACACCGGGAAGTTGCCGCGCTCGCTGCGCCCGTCGGCGGTAACCTCCTCGTTGGCCAGCACGGTGCCCAGGCCCGGGCACCAGTTGACCGGCGAGTCGTCGACGTACGCGAGCCGCTGGCCGTCGATCAGCAACGAGCGCTCGACCGGGCCGAGATCCGCCCAGGTGGCGCCGTCCGGGGCGAGCCGCTCGCCGGACTCGTACTCGGCCCTCAGCTCGGCGATGGGACGGGCCTTCTGCGCGTCGGTGTCGAACCAGGACTCGAAGATCTGCAGGAAGATCCACTGGGTCCAGCGCACGAAGTCCGGGTCGATCGTGGCGAAGCTGCGACGGTCGTCGTGGGCCAGACCCAGGCGACGCAGCTGACGCTTCATCGTGGCGATGTTCGCCAGCGTGTTGGCACGAGGGTGCTCGCCGGTCTGGATGGCGTGCAGCTCGGCGGGCAGCCCGTAGGCGTCGTAGCCCAGCGCGTGCAGCACGTTGTCGCCCAACATGCGGCGATAGCGTCCCACCACGTCGGTGCCGATGTAGCCCAGCGGGTGACCGACGTGCAGGCCCGCACCCGACGGGTACGGGAACATGTCCATGATGAAGAACTTGTCGCCGAGCTCGCCGGGGTCGTCCGCGGCCAGGTCGCCGACTGGGTTCGGCGCGTGGAAGGTGCCCTCGGCCTCCCAGCGGTCCTGCCAGCGCCGCTCGATCTCCTCGGCGAGCGCGGCGGTGTAGCGGAAGGGGGCGTCGCGGTCGGTTCCGGACGTCGTCTCGGGCGTGTTCACCTGCGCGATGTTACTGCTAGGACTCGGCGCAGAAGCCCTCGACCTTCGCGGTCGGACCCGAGACGATCAGCTCGTCGTCGGGGCCGAGCACGGTCTCGGCCCGCGCGTACTCGAAGGCGTGGTTGCCCGCCTTGACCGCCACGATCGTGATGCCGAAGGCCGCCCGCAGCTGGGCGTCCTGCAACGTCTTGCCGTGGGACGAGACCGGGGCACCCGTGCGGGCGATCGCGAAGTCGTCGAACTCGACGAAGTCGGTCATCGAGCCCGCCACCATGTGGGCCACCCGCTTGCCCATCTGTGACTCGGGGCGGATGACGTGGGTGGCGCCGACCCGTTCCAGGATCGCGGCGTGCTTGCCGCTGACGGCCTTCGCCCACACCTCGCCCACACCGAGGTCCAGCAGGCTGAGCACCGTGAGCACGCTGGCCTCGAGATCGGTGCCGATGCCCACGACGGCGACGTCGAACTGCTCGGCACCGATCTGGCGCAAGGCCTCGGTGTCGGTGGAGTTGGCGCACACCACGTGGGTGAAGTCGCTGGCGTAGCGCTGCACGATGTCGGGGCGCTCGTCGACGGCGAGCACCTCGTGGCCCATCGCGGTCAGCGAGCGCGCGACGGCGAAGCCGAAGCGGCCGAGCCCGACGACCAGCACGGAGTCGCGCGACGGCGACTTGCGGCCTCCACGGGTGGCGCCGCGGGAGGACTGTCTGGCAGATGAGGGTGCTGCGTGCTCAGCCAATGATCGGTTGCTCCTCGGGAAGGTGGAAGCGGGGTGTCCGCCGCCGCAGGATGAAGGCGCCTGCCGCCGCAATCGTGCCCACTCGTCCCACGAACATCAAGACGATGATGACCACCTGGGCCGCCGGAGGCAGGCTGCTGGTGATGCCGGTGCTCAGTCCCGCGGTCGCGAAGGCCGACGTGGCCTCGAACAGCGAGGCGTCGAAGTCGAAGTCGGTCAGCAGCATGACGGCGAACGTCGCCCCCATCACCAGCATGACCGCGAGCAGGGCGATGGAGATCGCGGTGCGCACCACGTGGGCGCCGATGGATCGGGCGCCGACGGTGATGTCGGGATCGCCCCGCAGCTCGGCGAGGATCACGTAGGCGAGCAGCAGGAACGTGGTGATCTTGATGCCGCCGGCGGTGCTGGCGCTGCCACCGCCGATGAACATCAAGATGATGCCCATGTTCAGGGTCTCGGGCCGCACGGCTCCCCACTCGAAGCTGTTGAGCCCGCCCGACCGGGGCATGACGCCGCCCTCGATGCCGGTGACGAGCTTGTGGCCGAACGTCTCGTTGCCGAGCGTGGCCGGGTTCGACCACTCGAGTGCGATGAACGCGGCTGCGCCGATCAGCAGCAGGGCCACCGAGCCCCAGACGGTCAGCCGGGTGTGGATCGTCCACTTGCTGGGGGTGCGCCAGCCCTGGAACAGCTCGGCGAGCACGGGGAAGCCCACCGCGCCGATGAACACCGCCGCCGACACCGGCAGCAGCACCAGGCCGTCGCCGGCGTAGGTGGTGAGGCTGTCGGGATTGAGCGAGAAGCCCGCGTTGTTGAACGACATGACCGCGTCGAACACCCCGTGCCACAGCGACGTGCCCCACGTGTCGTAGTACGCGCCGCGGTACCGGAAGGTGAGCACGACGGCGGTGACGGCCTGGAAGAAGACCATGGTCACCGCGACGCGGCGGAACAGGGGCCGCACCTCGCCGATGTTGACCACGTGCATGTCGGCCTGTGCGACCAGACGGGTGCGGATGCCCAGACGCCCGCCGATGAACAGGCCGAGCACGGTGGCGAGCGCGACGATGCCCAGTCCCCCGATCTCGACCAGGATCAGGATGACCACCTGACCGGCCGGCGACCAGTAGGTGCCGGTGTCCACGGTGGACAGACCGGTGACGGTGACCGCCGACGACGAGGTGAACAACGCCGGCATGAACCCGAAGCCCTCGCCACCGGAGCGCGTGAACGGCAGCAGCAGCACCAGGGTGCCGAGGACGATCAGCGCGAAGAACGTGAGCGGGAGGAGCCGGACCGGGTGCGCGATGGCTGCGGGGATTCGCAGCCGCGGGGGGCCGGGCATGCGGCGACGTTACCGCAGGGAACCGAGGTCGCCACGGTAGATTCGTCGCCATGCCGTCGCCGACCCGAGCCCTCCGGTCCGTGATCGGACGGCTCGGCCGCAGCGACGAGGCACTCGGGCTGCTCGTGGTCCTGGGCGGCATCGCCGGCGCTCTGGCACTGGCCTGGGCCGGGCTGGAGATCGGCGCGCTCGTCCTGGTCGTCGGGTCGATCCTCGCCGAGCTCGTCTTCGAACCACGGTCGCCCCAGGCCGCCCTGGCCCTGCGCCAGGCGTCGGTCGGCACGGCCATGCGCTGGATCCTGCGAGTCGTGGTGGTGCTCGTCGCGGCCGACCACGTCGACGGAGCCTCCGCTGCCCGCACCTTCGCCGTCGTCGCCTTCGTGCTGACCGTCGTGCTGTGCGGTCGTGCGCTCCACGCCGAGTACCGCCGGGTCGGACCGCTGCGGCCCATGCGCACCCGCAACATCGCCGGAAATCCCCACATCGACGAGGGCCCGTCCGGCCGGTACGGCACCGTCGTGACGGCACAGCTGCTCACGATCGTGCCTGTCGTGCTGCACGCACCGTGGTGGCTGGTGCTGGCGCTCGGCCTGGCCGGCTCGCTGCTCCTCGCAGCACGCACCCTGCGGTCGGTTCGTCGATCGTTGGCGATGCGGCAGGCCAAGCGCGCCACCGGGTTCACCGGTCCCCTGCGCGCCGTGCAGGACTTCCTCGACGAGTACCAGCCGGAGGTGCTCGTGCACCTCAGCGGACCCGAGACCGCCGGCTACCAGATCAACACCTGGCTGGAGAGCCTCGAGCACCTCGACCGGCGGGTGTTCATCGTGCTGCGCGACAGTCCGCTGTTCGGCCGGCTCGCCTCCACCACGATCCCGACGCTGGAGCTGCAGAACGCCGGCGAGCTGCTCATGCTCGACTTCTCGTCGGCACGGGTGGCGCTGTTCCCGTCGAACACCGGCAACAACATCCATCTGCTGCGCCTGCCCAACATCATGAGCGCGTTCATCGGCCACGGAGACAGCGACAAGAGCGCGTCGAACAACCCGTTCTCCCGCGCCTACGACGAGCTGTGGGTCGCCGGCGAGGCAGGCGCCGACCGGTACCGGCGATCTGGTCTCGGCATCCACGACGACCAGTACCGCTACGTCGGCCGACCCCAGGTGCACGCGATCGGCCGCGTCCCGGTGCTCGGCGAGGACCCCGTGCCCACGGTGCTCTACGCACCCACGTGGGAGGGGGTCAACCTCGAGCAGGAGTACTCGTCGGTCTCGGCGGTGGGCGAGCAGATCGTGGCCGGACTGCTCGCGGCCGATCCACCCGTGCGGGTGGTGTTCAAGGCGCACCCGTTCACCGGCCAGCGCGACGCCAAGTACCGCGCGGTGCTGGCCCGCATCGCCGCGCTGATCGACGATGCCGCGACCCGCACCGGGATCGACCACCGCGTGGTCAAGGGCGGGGCCATCAACGAGTGGTTCAACCGCTCGACCGCGCTGGTCACCGACGTGTCGAGCGTCGTCAGCGACTTCCTGGCCTCGGAGAAGCCGTACGCCGTGTTCAACCACACCGACCTCGACGACCACGCCTTCCAGACCGAGTTCCCCTCGACCGGCGCGGCGACCATCGTCGGTCGCGACGGACACGGCATCGAGCAGTTCCGCGCCATCGTCACCGGCGCCGCGCCCGACACCCTCGCCGCAGAGCGCGCCGAGCTGGCCACCTACCTGCTGGGACCACCCGAGCAGCGCACGCTCGAGGCCTTCGCCGCCGGCATCGAAGGCCTCCTGGCCCGGTCCGAGGCGGAGCGCCGCCAGTACCGCGACGGCACCTCCACCGCCGAGGTCATGGTCACCGAGGACTGAACCCGCATCCGGGCCGATAGGGTGTCGGGGTGAGTCCGACAGCCCCCCGGGTCGCCATCGCGATCGTGACCTTCAACCGGTCGGGCTTCCTCGCCGAGCTGCTCGCCAGTGCCGCCGCGATGGACACCGCACCCTTCCGCATCGTCGTCGTCGACAACGCCAGCACCGACGACACGCAGGAGGTCATCGAGCGCGCTCGCGACGGCTTCGCCGACGGCGTCCTGGTCAACCATCGCCTCGACACCAACACCGGTGGGTCGGGCGGCTTCAGCGAGGGCACCAAGGTCGCCCTCGAGCTCGGTGCCGACTGGGTCTGGTTGATGGACGACGACGTCGAGATCCTGCCCGACGCCCTCGAGCAGTTCGCTCCGTGGATGGAGCGGTTCCAGGTCATCCACGGTCGCCGCTACGACTTCGACGGCACCCCGTTCTACTGGCAGGCCAGGTTCAACCAGTTCCTCGGAGTCCCGCTCCCCTACTCGGTCAACAACGGCTTCGGCGCCGACGGATACGCGGTGACCAACTCCGGCACCTTCGAGGGGATGCTCATCCACGGCGACATCGTGCGCCGCATCGGACTGCCCGATCCGCGCTTCTTCATCTCCTGGGACGACGCGGCGTACGCGTGGCTGGCCGCCCAGCACACCGAGGTCGTGTACGTCAACGCGTTCGTGCTGAAGCGCAAGCGCGAGCAGAAGCAGGTCAACCTGGGCGTTCGCCACCTCAACGACGGCAGCCCGCTGTTCCGCTTCCACGTCATCCGCAACCGCGCCTACGTGGGCCAGTACTTTCGCGAGTACGGCAAGCTCAACCGCCTCGGCTTCGGCCTCGGAACCGCGTTGACGCTCGCCAAGGAGGTCTTCCGACTCGTCGTCGTGCAGCACACCCTCAAGGGCATCGGCGACCTCGTCCGCGGCTTCCGCGCCAACCGGGCCCTCTGGCGCGACACGAGCTGGAAGCCCATGGATCCGGCTGACGTGCCCGCTGCCCTTCCGCCCTCTGCCACTCCGGGCTCACATGAGTGACGTCGACCTGCTGATCGTCGGGTCGGGCTTCTACGGCCTGACCATCGCCGATCGCGCAGCACGCGAGCTCGGCCTGCGGGTGCAGGTGATCGATCGCCGCGACCACATCGGGGGCAACGCGTACAGCTCGCCCGATCCCGAGACCGGCATCGAGGTGCACCGCTACGGCGCGCACCTGTTCCACACCTCCAACGAGCGCGTGTGGGAGTACGTGAACCGCTTCACCGCGTTCACCGGCTACCAGCACCACGTCTACTCCACGTATCGCGGCGAGGTCTTCCCGCTGCCGATCAATCTCGGCACCATCAACCAGTTCACCCGCTCGGCGTTCACCCCCGACCAGGCGCGCGCCTGGGTCGCCGAGCAGGCCGGTTCGTTCAGCGGAGAGCCGCAGAACCTGGAGGAGAAGGGCATCTCGTTGATCGGGCGACCGCTCTACGAGGCGTTCATCGCCGGGTACACCGCCAAGCAGTGGCAGACCGATCCGCGCGACCTCGGCGCCGACATCATCAGCCGCCTCCCGGTGCGCTACACCTACGACAACCGCTACTTCTCCGACACCCACGAGGGCCTGCCCGTCGACGGCTACACCGCGTGGATCGAGCGGATGGCCGACGATCCGCGCATCACGGTCACGCTCGACACCGACTTCTTCGACGCGTCGCAGCCGTTCCACAAGGACGCCGTGGTGGGCCACCTCCCGGTCGTCTACACCGGGCCCGTCGACCGCTACTTCGACTTCGCCCACGGCGACCTGTCCTGGCGCACGCTCGACTTCGAGACCGAGGTGCTGCCGGTCGGCGACTTCCAGGGCACGCCGGTCATGAACTACGCCGACCCCGAGGTGCCCTACACCCGCATCCACGAGTTCCGGCACTTCCACCCCGAGCGGTCCTACCCCGACGACCAGACCGTCGTGATGCGCGAGTTCAGCCGGTTCGCCGACAACGCGGCCGCCGACGAGCCCTACTACCCGGTCAACACGCCCCAGGACCGCGAGCGACTCCTGGCGTACCGCGAGCTGGCCAAGGCCGAGTCCGGGGTGCACTTCGGCGGACGACTCGGCACCTATCAGTACCTCGACATGCACATGGCGATCGGATCGGCGCTGAGCATGTACGACAACACGCTGCAGCCGCTGCTCTCCGGGCGATCGTGATGGCTGCGCGGGTCGGGGTGGTGCGCCGCCTGCAGCTGTGGGCGATCGCTCGCCTGCGACGGTCGCGCTTCCTGCCCGCCGGCATGCCGGACAAGCTCACGGACGAGCGGCGCCTCGGGAGGCCGTTCGAGCAGCAGGTGATGGTGTACTTCCCCACCACCCTGGACAGCCTCTACCAGTTTCGCCCCTGGATCCCTGCCCTGCGCGCTCTCGACGCCCAGCACCCGGTCGTGTGCGTGTTCAAGGACTCCCGCACCGCCCGCGTGGTGCGCGACGAGTCCGGCCTGGACTGCCTGACGCTCGCCCGCTACGGCCAGCTCGACGAGATCCTGTCGCTGAGCCTGCACGCCGGAGGTGGCGTCAAGCTGGCCCTGTACATCAACCACGATCCGATCAACTTCGAGAGCCTGCGCTTCACCTCGATGGTGCACGTCTACCTGGGTCACGGCGACAGCGACAAGGGCGTCTCCGCCTCCAACCAGGTCAAGGCGTACGACCTGTGCTTCCTGGCCGGCCAGGCGGCGCTGGACCGCACGGCGGCGGCGACCATGCTCTACGACGCGCCGGCGCGCAGCGTGCTGATCGGCCAGCCGCAGCTGGATGCCCTCCGGGTGCCGGGCTCGCCTGCTCCCGACGGTCGACGCACCGTGCTCTACGCCCCCACCTGGGAGGCGTCGCAGCCGTCGGTGTCGTACGGGTCGGTCGAGAGCCAGGGCGAGCGCATCGTGGCCGCGCTGGCCGACACCCACCGGGTGATCTACCGTCCGCACCCGCTCAACGGCGTGATCCGCCCGTCGTACGGTGCGGCCGACGCCCGGGTGCGCGCGCTCGCCCACCGCGTCGACACCGACGTGTCGCTGGAGCAGTCGTTCGCCGACGCCGACCTGCTGATCACCGACGTCTCGGCGGTCACCCTGAACTGGCTGCCCAGCGGGAAGCCGCTGCTGGTCACCGAGCCGACCAGTCCGCTGCCACCGAGCCGCCTCATGCAGACCGTCCCGTTGCTGCGGACCGACGACGACGTCGCCGCCGTGGTGGCCGAGCACCTCGAGAATGACCCTGCGGCGGCCGCTCGGGCGGACCTGGTCGAGCACTACCTCGGTGATCCCAGTCCCGGCGTCGCCACGGCACGGTTCATCGCTGCCTGCGAGGACGCCATGGCGCTGCGCGATCGCGAGTGGGCTGCCGCTCGCTCCCGCGGCGCCACCGGTCCCTGACCGGGTTGCGGATGCCCACGCCCCCCGTAGCGTGGAGAGCAGGTCCACCGATGGGCCTCAACCAGAGGAGTGAACCATGGGTATTTTCGACAAGGCCAAGAACAGCGCCGAGAAGCTCGCCGGACAGGCCAAGGAGGCCGTGGGCGACCACACCGGTGACGACGAGCTGAAGGCCGAGGGTCAGAAGGACCAGGCCAAGGGCAGCATCAAGAACGTCGGCGAAGACGTCAAGGACGCCGCCTCGGACATCAAGAAGGATCTCTCCTAGGACCCAGCTGCCGTCGCCGCGAGGCGACCTCGGCACCGACGCCCCCGAAGCCATACGCTGGCCGCGGGGGCGTCGTCGTCTCCCGCCACTCTCGACCAGGAGCTACTCGTGTCACAGCGCACACCGTCCTCATCCGAGCCGGAACCGACCGGCTCCGACGTCCCCACGGCCACCGACGGCGCGGCCGAGCCGAATCCGAACAAGCCCGAGCACACCAAGCCGGAACAGAAGGCGCCCGAACAGAGGGCGCCGGGCATGACCAGCTCGGGCAAGGTCAAGCGCACCCGCGTCAGCGGGGCCTGGATCGGGGCGGTCGTCGCGGCCGTCCTCGCGGTCTTCCTGCTGATCTTCATCGCGCAGAACGCCGAGGACGTGACGATCAAGTTCCTCGGCTGGGAGGGTCAGCTGCCGCTGGCCGTGGCGATGCTCGCCGCGTCGGTCGTCTCGGTGCTGATCGTCGCCGTCCCCGGCTCCCTGCGCATCTTCCAGCTCCGCCGCGCCCTCAAGAAGCACTGAGTCCTTCCGTTCCCGCTGAGTGTCACGTTTTGACAGGAATTTCAGCCGAAAACCTGTCGAAAGGTGTCACTCAGCGGGGACTTCAGCCCCCGAACGTGGCGATGTCGATGACGAAGCGGTAGCGGACGTCGCTGGCGACGACGCGCTCGTAGGCGGCATCGACGTCGTCGACCCCGATGGTCTCGATCTCGGCGCCGAGGCCGTGTTCGGCACAGAAGTCGAGCATCTCCTGAGTCTCGCGGATGCCGCCGATCTTGGACCCGGCCATGGATCGGCGCATGCCGGCCAGCGAGAACGCGTGGAAGCTGTCGGGGCCGTCGGGGATGCCCACGTTGACCATGGTGCCGTCCAACGCGAGCAGAGACAGGTAGCGGTCGACCGGCAGGTTGGCCGCCACCGTGTTGATGATCAGGTCGAAGCTGCCACGCAGGTCCTTGAAGGTCTGCTTGTCACTGGTGGCGAAGTAGTGGTCGGCGCCGAGACGCTTGCCGTCGTCGGCCTTCGACAAGGTCTGGCTGAGCACCGTGACCTCGGCACCCATGGCATGGGCGATCTTGACACCCATGTGGCCGAGGCCGCCCATGCCGACGATCGCGACGCGCTTTCCGGGGCCGGCGTTCCAGTGGTTGAGCGGGCTGAACACGGTGATGCCGGCGCACAGCAGAGGCGCTGCCTCGTCGAGCTCGATGCCGTCGGGGATGCGCAGCACGTAGTTCTCGTCCACCACGATCTGGGTGCTGTAGCCGCCGAACGTCGGCTCGCCGTCGTACTCCTTGCCGTTGTACGTGACGACCTCGCCCTTGAGGCAGTACTGCTCCTCGCCGGCCCGGCAGTTGTCGCACTCGCGACACGAGTCGACGAAGCAGCCGACACCGACGCGGTCGCCGACGGCGTACGAGGTGACGTCCGATCCGACGGCGCTGACGACGCCCGCGATCTCGTGGCCCGGGACCATCGGGAACAGGCCCCGGCCCCAGTCCTCGCGCACCTGATGGATGTCGGAGTGGCAGATGCCCGCGAAGGCGATGTCGATGACGACGTCGTGCGGACGGGGATCGCGCCGTTCGACGGTGCTGCGTTCGAACGGGGCGTTGGCGGTGGGGGCGACGAGAGCGTCGACGGTAGGCATGGGGCCTACGCTACCGACAGGTCACGAGCCCCCGCCGATGGCCGCCGGGCCGTCCTCGCGACGGATGTCGATGACGTGACCGGTCTGCTGCGACAGCAGCACGTCGAGCGACTGGCGCGCCACCTCCATCGAGCTCAGCAAGGTGCCCTCGGGCTCCTCGCCGAACGCCTTGGTGCGCATCGGCGTCCCCGTGCGCTCGGGGTTGACGCAGTTGACCCGCACCTCGCCGGCCCACTCGTCGGCCAACGCCTGGGTGAGGTTGACGACCGCCGCCTTGGCCGAGGAGTACAGCGAGTACCCACCGCGACCGCGGGTGTACGACGACGACGTGAACAGCAGCAGCGAGCCCCCCGAGGTCGCGAGGTGGGAGTAGAACTCCTGGGCGATGAAGATCGGGGCGAGGTAGTTGACCTCGGTGGCGGCGAAGATGGTCTCCTCCGAGGTGTCCGCGAGGTCCTCGATGACGAGCACTCCGGCGGTGTTGACGACGAAGTCGATCGAGGACGACTCCTCGAGCACCCGCTCGGCGGCCGCCGTGATGTCCTCGCGGCGGTCGACGTGGGTGTTGGTCGAGGAGCGCGAGAAGGTGTGGACCGTGGCACCGAAGCCACGGGCGAGCTCGGCGATGTCTCCCCCGATGCCGTACGAGCCGCCGAACACCACCATCGTCTTGCCGGTGAGCATCTCGCGGTACTGCTCGTCCGTGAGCGCCTGGGGCGTGTCGGCCGAGTGCAGCTGGAAGAGCTTGTCGGCGATGTAGACGTCGATCGGCTCGGTGACCTTCATGTTGCGCTCGTGGCCGTTGACCACGGCGATCGGGACGTCCGGCAGGTAGCGCAGCACCACGGTGCAGTCGTCGGTGGCGGTGAACGCCGGATCCTGCCACGCCAGCTCGTAGGCGCGCCGGATGACCGAGAGGCGGAAGGCCTGCGGCGTCTGGCCGCGGCGCAGCAGGTGACGCTGCAGGACGTCCTCGATGACCTCCATGCCGTCGGCGGCCGTCTCGGGCTCGACCTGCACGATCGTGTCGGCCGAGGGGATCGCCGTGTCGACGGCCTCGTGCGTGGCCAGAGCGGCCACGACGTCGCTGATGATGGTCTGCGACACCAGCGGCCGGACCGCGTCGTGGAACAGCACGTTGACCTCGTCGGTGCCCAGCGCCTCCAGCGCGCGACTGGTGGACTCGTTGCGGGTCTCGCCGCCCTCGACGATCTGGCTGACCTTGTCGTAGCCGCCGTTCTGGACGATGGCGCGCACGGGGTCGAGGTGACCGGGCGCCATGAGGATGACGATCTCGTCGATGACCGGCGAGGCCTCGAACGCGGCGATGGTGTGCTCGATGATCGTCTTGCCGGCGATCTTGATCAGCTGCTTGGGGATCGACAGACCCACCCGGGTGCCGGTGCCACCGGCCAGGATCACACCGACGTTGCGCAGTTCAGTCACCCGGCGAGGTTACCGGTTCTGGGCCTTCCACTGCCGGAAGCCCTCCTCGGTGGCGCCGCGACGCCAGTACGCCGACACCGACAGGTCCCCGCGGTCCACCTCGCGGTCGTTGCGCACGTACGGGCGCACCGACTTCAGCAGCGCCGACTCGCCGTGGACGAACGCCTGGGCGCGGCCGGGCCACCAGTCCCACGCGCGGACGGCGTCGTCGAGCAGCGTGGTGCTCCCGGCGGCGGCTCCGTCGCGGTGCAGCCAGTGGACCTCGACGTCGGCCGTCGTCTCCCACGTCACCTCGTCGTCGGGGCCGTCGACCTCGACGAAGGCCACGGCCCGCGCACCGGCTGGCAGCGCCTCGATGGAGGCCGAGATGGCAGGCAGTGCCGCCTCGTCGCCCACGAACAGGTGCCAGTCGGCGTCCGGGTCCGGCGCGTAGGCGCCGCCGGGACCCCGCAGGTGCATCGCGTCACCGGGGGTCGCCCTGGCCGCCCAGGGCCCCGCGATGCCCTCGTCGCCGTGGACCACGAAGTCGATGGCGAGCTCGCGCGCGACCTGGTCGACCCACCGAACGGTGTACGTGCGCAGCACCGGGGCGGCCTCGGGCGGGAGCTGCTCGCGGACGACGTCGAGGTCCAGCGGCGAGGGGTACTCGAAGCCCTCGCGGAGGAAGACCAGCTTCACGTAGGTGTCGGTCAACCGCCCCTCGCCCAGCGCGAGGTGGCGCTCCAGGTAGGTGTCGAAGCCGGCGCCGCCGAACACGATGCGCCGCATCGACGGCCCGATCTGCTCGGCACGGAGAACGGTCAGCAGGGCAGGTCGCGTCTTGCTCACGATCCCCAGTGTGGCCGGGCTAGCCTGAACGGGTGAACCCAGGCCTCGACATCTCCCAGTTCGATCCACAGATCCGTGCGCAGGACGACCTCTTCCGGCACGTCAACGGCCCCTGGCTGGCCAGCACCGAGATCAAGCCCGACCGCGCGACCGCGGGCTCGTTCGTCGAGCTGGTCGACGAGGCCGAGGAGACCGTGCGGCGGATCATCGAGACCGCTGCCGCCGATCCCGGTGCCGACCCGGACGCGCAGCGCATCGGCGACCTCTACGCCAGCTTCATGGACGAGGACCGCATCGAGGCGCTGGGGGCGGAGCCGCTGGCCGACGACCTGGCCGCGGTCGACGCCGTCGACGACGTCGCGTCGCTGGTGCGCCTGCTGGGCACCCTGGACCGTCAGGGCACCGGCGGACTGTTCGGCCTCTACATCGCACCCGACCGCGGCCAGCCGGACCGTTACGTCACCCACGTGGTGCAGAGCGGCATCGGCCTGCCCGACGAGTCGTACTACCGCGAGGACCAGTTCGAGCCGGTCCGGCAGGCCTACGTCGAGCACCTCCGCACGATGCTCGACCTGGCCGGACTCGACGACGCCGCGGTGCGGGCCGAGCGGATCGTGGCGCTGGAGACGCAGATCGCGTCGTACCACTGGGACCGTGTGGCGTGCCGCGACGCCCAGAAGACCTACAACCTGCTCACCCTCGACGCGGTGCAGCAGCTCACCCCGGCGTTCGACTGGACTGCCTGGGCCACCGCCGGCGAGGTCCCTGATCCGGTCCTGGCCGAGCTGGTCGTCTCGCAGCCGTCGTTCCTCGAGGGCGTGCAGAACCTGCTCACCGCCGACCTGCTCGAGTCGTGGCAGGACTGGCTGCGCTGGAAGATCGTGCACGCCGCCTCTCCGTACCTGTCCTCGGGCTTCGTGGCCGCGAACTTCGAGTTCTACGGACGCACCCTGTCGGGCACCGACGAGATGCGCCCGCGCTGGAAGCGAGGCGTCAGCTTCGTCGAGGGCGCCGTCGGCGAGGCCGTCGGCAAGATCTACGTCGCCACCGAGTTCCCGCCGGCCGCCCGCGAGCGGATGACCGTGCTGATCGAGAACCTGCTGGCGGCCTACCGCGACAGCATCGCCGGCCTGTCGTGGATGAGCGACGAGACCAAGCAGCGTGCCTACGACAAGCTCGACGCCTTCACCCCCAAGATCGGCCATCCGGACGAGTTCAAGGACTACTCGGCGCTCGAGACCGACCCCACCGACCTGATCGGCAACGTGCGTCGCAGCATCGCGGTCGAGACCGATCGCGAGCTGGCCAAGATCGGCTCGCCGATCGACCGCGACGAGTGGTACATGACGCCGCAGACGGTCAACGCGTACTACAACCCCACGATGAACGAGATCGTGTTCCCGGCCGCCATCTTGCAGCCCCCGTTCTTCCACGCCGACGCCGACGACGCCGTGAACTACGGGGCGATCGGCGCGGTGATCGGCCACGAGATCGGCCACGGCTTCGACGACCAGGGGTCGCAGTACGACGGCTCGGGCGCCCTGCAGAACTGGTGGACCGACGAGGACCGCGCGTCGTTCGAGAAGCTCACGGGTGCACTGGTGTCGCAGTACGACACCCTCTCCCCCGACGGCGCCGACGGTCAGACCGTCAACGGGTCGTTGACCATCGGCGAGAACATCGGCGACCTCGGTGGCCTGGGCATCGCCTACAAGGCGTTCCGACTCAGCCAGCCGTCGGACGAACCGATCGACGGGCTGACCCCCGACCAGCGCTTCTTCCTGTCGTGGGGGCAGACGTGGCAGGGCAAGGTGCGACCGGCCGAGACGGTGCGCCGACTCACGGTCGACCCGCACTCGCCGCCGGAGTTCCGCTGCAACCAGGTGGTGCGCAACATCGACGCCTTCTACGCCGCGTTCGACGTCACGGAGGACGACGCCCTCTGGCTCGCGCCGGAGGACCGCGTCACCATCTGGTGACCTGTCGTTCGCCTCGCTCCGCTCACGGTCGCTCCGCTCCCTGGCGAACAGACCCCGCTCGCCAGTGACGAGCCCTGCGAGGAAACAGCGAGCTGACCAGCTGTGGTTCGCCTCGCTCCGCTCACGGTCGCTCCGCTCCCTGGCGAACAACCCGCTCGCCAGTGACGAGCCCTGCGAGGAACGTGAGGGAGCGAGGAACGAGCGACCGAGGCGACAGCAAGCCGATGGGGCCGACGACTGCCACTAGTCTGGGCCGGTGACTGCGACCCGGACTGCCGACGCTTCGGTGCAGCAGCGGATCGTGCGCACGTTGATCGCGGTTCAGGTCATCGGCGGGATCGGCAACGGAGCGGGCCTGTCGGTCGGAGCCCTGCTGGTCAAGGACGTCTCCGGGTCGTCGGGCTGGGCCGGAACAGCCGTGGTCATGCTCACCCTGGGCGCGGCGGCCTTCGCCGTGCCGTTGTCGTCGCTGGCAGCCCGGTCCGGTCGCCGCCCCGCACTCACCCTCGGGTGGGCCAGCGGAGCGGCCGGCGCCGCCCTGACCGTGGCCGGTGCGCAGACCCGCCTGCTTCCCCTCGTGCTGCTCGGCCTGTTCCTGTTCGGTGGCAGCACGGCCGCCAACCTGCAGTCGCGCTTCGCCGCCGTGGACCGTGCAGAACCCGGCCAGATCGGCCGCACGCTGTCGATCGTCGTGTGGTCGACGACCATCGGCGCAGTGGCCGGGCCGAACCTCACCGGCCCGGGCGCCTCGGTGGCGCGCACGCTCGGCCTGCCCGCCCTCGCCGGGCCGATGCTCTTCTCGTTCCTCGGGTTCGCCCTGGCAGCGCTGCTGACCTTCACCTTCCTGCGTCCCGATCCCCTCGCTCGCGCCGAGCGGGCCGCCGCCCCCGTGCGCCGCGGCCTGCGCGCCGCCGTGCCGTTCCTGCACGGGCGCACCCTGGTGGCGGTCGTGACGATCGCCGCCTCGCACGCCGTCATGGTGGCCGTCATGGCGCTGACCCCGGTGCACATGCAGGACCACGGCGCTGCACTGACGATCATCGGCCTGACGATCAGCCTGCACATCGCCGGCATGTTCGCGCTGTCGCCCGTGATGGGCTGGGCCAGCGATCGCTGGGGCCCGGAGCGGGTGATCCTGGCCGGTCAGGCGACCTTGCTGCTGGCCGTGGCCGTCGCGGGCACGTCGGGCGACTCCGAGCTGCGCATCACGGTCGGTCTCACCCTGCTGGGGCTGGGCTGGTCGGCCTCGGTCATTGCAGGAGCCGCCATGTTGTCGGCCTCGCTGGCCGTCGAGGACCGACTGGTGGTGCAGGGATTCTCCGACCTGAGCATGAACCTGGCCGGCGCCACCGGAGGCCTCATCGCCGGTGGGGTCGTGGCGCTGTTCGGCTTCGGCACCCTCAACGGCGCCGCCGCGCTGTTGACCGTGCCGGTCGTGCTCATGGTGCTCAGCGCCGGTCGCGACCGCGACGCAGCACCGCGTCGATCGCGTCTCGCGAACCGTCCCTGACGCCGTCGACGACTCCGTACCAGCGGTCGCCGAACCGGTCGGCCACCAGGTCGACCCGGTCGAGCACGACGTCCTCGAGGCGCTCCCACGTCTGGTCCGACACGAACAGCACCGTGACGGCGATGACCGCCAGCTGCGACCACGGGGCAGCGAACAGCACCCCGAACAGCACCGACACCACCACGGCGAGCGCGATGACGACTCCACGCGTGACCCTCGAGATGAGCAGCGGAGCGAAGAACAGCTGCACGAGCAGCACCGTGTACGTGATCACCGCCAGCACCACCTGGCTGGAGCTGAGCAGGTCCGACAGGCCCGGGAACGGCCGTGACTCCGGCAGCTGCATCGTGAAGTACAGCGCGGTGCCGTGCTGCCAGACGTCCTGCGAGACCTTGTCGAGCCCGGCGGCCGTGTAGGCCAGGACGGTCTGCGCGGCCAGTGCCACCAGGCCGAAGTTGTGCATGACGTTGGCCGCCCAGCCGGGCAGCACGTCCTCCTCGTACACGGCGCGCTCGGCGTCTCCGCGCAGCAGCCGGTCTCGCCGGCGGGCGTCGAGCGACCAGTGGTCGGCCGTCCGCATCAGCAGCAGCCACAACAGCGTCAGGCGCACGAGATTGTCGCCCTGGACACCCACGACGGGGTTCTGCGCCACGATCGCGATGAACCCGACGTAGGTGAGCACGTTGGCGGCCTTCGTGTGCCAACCGGCCACGAACGCAGCGGCCGCGAGCATGGTGAGGACGTAGATCACGACCAGCACGTCACCGCTGACGCCGCGCAGAAGAGCCAGCTCGGGAAAGCTGGTCACCGAGCGCGCGGGATCGGCCCAGATCGAGGCCTGCCCCACCCAGACGTCACGGGTGGTGAAGTTGGCGAGCAACAGCCCCAGCACGGACAGTCCGGTGCCGATGCGCACCGCTGCAGCGCTGCGTGCGGCATGTCGGTCGTCGACCATCCAGTGCTCGAATCGCTCGCGCAGCTCGGCGAGGCGGTCGACCACCAGCCACCAGGCGTCAACCACGGCGCTCACCTGCCAGGTAGTCGGCGAACGCCTGGCGCGCGGCCGGCTCGGCCCGGAACGCGGGACGCCAGCCGAACGCGAACCAGTCGAACGCGGTTCCCTGCACCGATGCATCGGCTCGCTGGTCGAAGTCAGGGACGACGCGCCGGCCCACGCGGTACTGCACCTGCAGCACCTCGACGTCGGTCAGCTCGGCGCCCAGCCACAGCGAGGCGTACTGGGCGGCCATGGTGTCCTGGACCTCCAGGTTGGCCACGGCACGACCCGACGAAGGATCGGCCGCGAGCAGCTCCTGCCGCAGCTGTCCGGGGGGAACGTCGGCATCGGAGTCGGCCACGATCTCTCGCTGCTGCACCGACAGGTCGAACCGGGTGAAGTTCAAGTTGGTGGCGATGCGACGCGCGATCTGTCGTGCGCGAGGGGGGTCGAGCTCCCCACGGATCGCCTCGGTCTCGCGCGCGGTGACGTCGAACCACGTGGTGGTCGTGGTCTCTCCCCCTTGCAGGGGACGCACACGGGCCCGCAGCTGCAGCGACTCGTCGACCCGGTTGGAACCCACGCCGACCGTCTCGTCGCCCTGCTGGAAGTAGGGGTCGACGTACGTGGAGAGCCGGGCGTTGCCGACGACGTCGCGCACCGGGCTCGACGGCGCCAGCCAGAGGGCCAGCAGCGACGAGTGGATGACGAGCAGGACGCCCGCGCCGAGCACGACCGACCGCTGCCACCGGCCGAGCTGGTCGGCGGTGGCAGCGGCGTCAGACATGTGCAACAGCGTACGGCGAGGGCCGACACCAGCTTCGGTGTCGGCCCTCGTCGTCAGCGTGTCGCTCAGATGAGCGGCGTCGGGCCGCCGGCGTTGAGCCTGCGACGCTCGTTCAGCAGCACTCCGAGGCCGAAGGCGAGCAACGCGATGCCCAGCAGGAAGAACGGCAGCAGGTTCTCTGCTCCGGCGTCCGGCAGGGTGGCCGCGGCGTCGGCGTCAGCAGCGCTGTCCGCGTCGGCGATGGCCACGGTGCTTCCGTCAGTGGTCGACGGGCCCGTCGGCGTGGACGTCGGCGTCGGCTGGGTGGCCGTCGGCGTGGTGGCCGTCGGCGTCGACGTCGCGCGCAGGGCGTTCGGGCCGCACTCGGTGCGGGCCAGATCGAGCGTGGCGGTCTGGCCGAGGATGTTCAGGCTCAGACCCGTGACCGCGATCTGTCCGGCACTGGCGACCTGCTTGTTGACCGTGCCGTCGAGGATCGGGGTGACGGCGTCGCCGATCGGATCGAGGAGCGCCGGGCCGATCTGGTCGAGGATGCCCTGGACCAGCTGGTCCTGGATGTCGCCGACCACGGTGCCCAACGTGCCGAGGGCCCCACCGAGGCTGGTGTTGAGCGAGGCCTCGATGCCATCGAGCAGGCCGTTGACCACGGCCTGCGTGGTCACGTTGCCGACCACAGGCGAGTTCGGCGCCGTGCCGATGCTCACCGGCACGATGATGTCGTTGTCGCCGGGGAGGTCGACAAGGATGTTGATGCCGGCGACGTTGGCCGTTCCGGTGGCGGTCGCGTCGGCGGTGCACTGGCTGGTGACCGCGCCGATGCTGACCGAGACCGGGATCGCCTGCTGGAGCGCGGCCGTGATGGGAGCGACAGCAGCGCTCTGGATGCCCGACAGCAGCGGCGTGAGGAGCGCCTCGAAGGTCGGCTGCAACAGCGGATCGAGCCCGTCGACGATGTCGTCGAGGATCGTGCCGGTCGAGATGTTCTGGACATCGGCCTGGACCGTCGACAGGTCGATGGTGGTCAGGGCCGGGATGTCGACGGACTCGACCGACGCCGCGGCCTGCGAGGTGCCCTGGTCGCCGGAAAGATCCGTGGACGCGGTCTGGTTGATGGTGCCCGTGCCCTGCGTGCTGAGGCCGGTGCCGCAGTTGCCCGTGCCCGCCGCGGGAGCCCCGGTGCCGGTGGACACGGCGCTGCACTCGTCGGAGTCGACGATGCTCGTCAGGCCGGTGGCGGTCACGGCACTGGCATTGCTCTGCGCGACGATCGGCTCGGCGCCGTTCGCGGAGAAGGCCACGCCGGTGGTGATCAGCAGGGTCGTCAGACCGGCTGCGATGGAGTTTCTGGCAAGTTTGTTCATGTGTGTAGTGGCCCCTAGGCGACGTGACAATGATGTGCTGGCGGTGAGAACACCTGAGAACGGACGTGACAGTTCTCAGGCTCCCCAAACGGTAACGGCACAAAGTCCCAAAAGTCACACCGCCGCACCAATTGTTTTTCAGCAAATGTAGTTGCAACTTCAGTGAAAAATGCCGTCCGCGCACCTGCACCACGGGACTCTCACACCTCAGGGACCTCTGGCGCCACTTCGCGCCCCACGCGCCACAGACGCCACGCGCGCCAGACCCGCTCTCCACGACGCGTCGCTCACCAGGATCATGTCGACGGCGATCATCGACAAGGAGAAGTACAAGATGCCCATCAGCAGCCCGATGCCCACGTGCATGCCGGTGATCACGACCAGTGCGACGAACCTGCTGGGGCGGTACAGCAGCAGCACCGGGAAGAACAGCTGGGCGATCAGCGCCGTGTACGAACCGATCAGGACGAACGGACCCCAGGTGATGATCGGGCCGAGCAGGTCGCCCCACGGCGAGTACGCGTCGGTCTGCAACGGGTAGTAGACCGCCGTGCCGTCCTTCCACAAGGGGCCCTGCAGCTTCCAGAACGCCGAGCCCACGTAGACCATGACGACCTGGTGGATGATCAGGATCAGCGCGAGGTTGTGCGCGGCCGTGGACAGCCACAGCGGCACCCACCGGCGCCGGTCGCCGGACCTCGATGCCCGCCGCGCGTCCACCGACCAGATCCGGCCCGAGTCGGTGAAGCACAGGTACAGCAGGACCATGCGCAGCACGGCGTCGCCGCCCGAGCCCACCCACGGGTTGGTGACGTACAGCGACATCCACAGCAGCAACGTCACGACAGCACTGCCGCGGGTGAACAAGCCGATCATCAGCACGAACCCGGCCACGATGGTGGCCAGGTAGGCCACGTCGAACGCCCGCCCGGACAGGTGGTCGAACAGCCCGAAGATCTCCGGCCAGCTCTTGGCGTCGCGCACCGGCGAGGTCCACCCGGTCCCGGCGCCCCACGTGTACTGGCGATCGGGCCAGTTGACGACCAGCTGGCTCCACACGACGAACCCGAGGATCATCCGTGCGACCGCTGTCCCGTACAGCGAGTGCTTCTCGCCCGTGAGCCACCGATCGGCGAGCTGCAGGAACCTCATCGATGCCTCGCGTCGAAGTCGGCGATCGCTCCGAGCTCGGACCGCGAGCCCTGCACGGGCGGGCGCCACCCCGACAGCCGTTCGGTCGCGTTGGGTCGCGCGTCGGCGCCCTGCGATCGCTGGTCGAACGGCGTGACGTCGTGCAGACCCACCCCGTAGCGCACCGCGACCAGATCGAGGTCAGGATGCCGCGCACGCAGCACGTCGGTGCCGAGCCGCACGGTGGCTCGCTCGTACCGCAGGAACGACGCCAGTCGCGGCTCGGCCACACCGGCCGTCACCAGCTGACTCTCGAGGTCGGCCCAGCCCAGCGGCCCGTCGTCGCGCGTGGAGTCGATGATCGAGCGCTGGTCCTCGTTCATCGGCCGGTAGACGGCGCTGAGCGACTCGATCAGCTTGTTGGTGATGTACCCACCTCGTCCGCCGACGACGCGGTGATGGACCAGGTCCAGCTCCACCGCGGTCCAGTCCACCCACGCGGTCTGCTGCACGTCGCCGGCTTCGTCGCGGTACGAGGCCTGGAAGCGCACGGTGCGGTCCTGCGCCACCGGGTTCGGGGCGAACAACCGCCAGTTCTGGGTGAAGTACGGACGCAGGTAGTCCGTGCTCGGCGCCGCGGAATTCGAGACCGCGTTGGGCGGGATCGCCGCCAACGTCACCGCGAAAAGCTGCAGACCGACGATTCCCGCCAGGAAGACCAGGAACGCCGCTCGCCACGGGTTGAGGGAGGCAGGTGATGCATCGGATGCGGACGGATCGGAGTCATCCACGATCGCGTCAGGCATGTGTGGAGCATAGGAGACTCCGCGGAGGATGTGAGTCGTAGTCGGCGCAAGGAATGACGTGATCCACCTAGGCTGTGAGCCGTGAGCGATGACATCGAGGACCTGGACGACGACTTCGACCCGTGGACGGCTGAGGGCGCGGTCCGTCTGACGGATTCTGCGAAAACGGTTCAGGACGCAATCGCGATCCACGCGGCAGCCATCGTCGCGGCCGACGGGGACATCCAGAAGGTGTTCCAAGCAAGCGAGGCGCTCCTGCCAGCGCTGGTCGCCTACGCCGACGCGCAGTTCGAATTCACTGGCAACAGCTATCCCTTCGGAGCGCTCGAACAGTTCGACGACGACGGGGCCGACGACGACGAGGCCGAAGAGTGGCCCACGACCGGCATTTCTGTCGTTCAGAGACACGACTACGAGGTCACCCACACTGAGGCAGTCCTCACCGCTGGACGAGCCGCCTATCTGCGCGTTTGGCCTGACGACAGCGAGGCCGACGCCGCTGAAGATGTGACCGACCTCGGTCGAGCCCTCTACCAGATCGCCCACGCCGACGGTTGGGACAGCCTGAGAGAAGTCCACGGTCTCGACCCAGTCGCCGGCATTGTTGAAGTCATTCAGCAGGACGACCTTCTCGGGCCTGAGCCAGATGACTGGGCAGACGAGCTAGTCGACGAGGACGCTGGCGTGCTGTACTCGCAGGTCGATGTCTTTCGCGTTGCGCCACGACCCTCAGCTGAGGCTCCGTCAGCCGCCCCGCACCGTCACGAGAAAAGCAGAAGGCCCCGCATGAGATGCGGGGCCTTCACCTACGGGTGGAGCATAGGAGATTCGAACTCCTGACCTCTTCCATGCCATGGAAGCGCGCTACCAACTGCGCCAATGCCCCGGGGACCGCACCATGTTAGCGGAGCCCTCGGCCGTCTCCCAAACCGGCCCCGACCGCTCTCACTCGTCGTCGGACTGGATCGGGCGGGGCAGGCTGTCGGCGTTCCACTCGGTGATCCGCCACCTCGACCATTCGCGGTGGCGCCGCTGCTCCAGCACCGACCACGAGCAGTTGCTCAGACCGCCGAACAGGTCCCACTGCTCCAGGGGAAAGCCGAGAAAGGCGCACGCGCCGGACCGCAGCACTCCCCCGTGCGCCACCACCACGACCACCTCGTCCTCGCGCTCGTCGAGCCGTTCCTGCAGCGCCTGGGCGAAGCGGTCACCGGCCTGACGATGGGTCTCGCTGCCCGGGATCTGCGTCTCGTCGCCGCCCACCCACGCACGCATGCCGTCGGGGAACTTCTCCCACGCCTCGGCCCAGGTCAGTCCCTCGCGGGCGCCGAAGTGCATCTCGCGGAACCGCACGTCGGTCTCCACCTCGACACCGACCACCGCGGCCAGCGTCTGCGCCGTCTCAAGGGCCCGCGACAGGTCGGACGAGATGATGCGCGTGGGCCGCAGCGCCGCGAGCTTCTCCGGCGGCCGCCTCGGCCTGCTGGCGTCCGATGGCGTCGAGCGGGATGTCGCTGGTGCCCTGCACCCGGCCGGCGACGTTCCATGCCGTGCGACCGTGCCGCAGCAGCACCACCTGACGGGTGCTCACCTCGCCGCCCCCGTCACAGCGCGACGACCGGGCAGTCGCTCCAGAGCCGCTCGAGCGCGTAGTACGTCCGCATCTCGGCGTGCTGCACGTGCACCACGATGTCGGCGAAGTCCAGCAGCACCCACTGCGCCTCGCGCTGACCCTCGCGGCGCACCGGCTTGGCACCGAGCTCGAGCAGGGCCTCCTCGATGGCGTCCTGCACCGCGCTGACCTGGCGGGCGCTGGAGGCCGAGCAGAGCAGGAAGACGTCGGTGATGGCCAGCTGCTCGCTGACGTCGAAGGCGACGATGTCGGTGGCCTGCTTGTCGTCGGCGGCTGCGGCAGCTGCGCGGGTGAGCTCGACGGCGCGCTCCGTGGCGGTCATGACGCTCCTTCTCCTGCGCCCGGCTCGTCGCGGTACAGGTGGTGCTTGCCGATGTACTGGACGACACCGTCGGGGACCAGGTACCAGACCGGATCACCATGTCCCACGCGTGCACGGCAGTCGGTCGAGGAGATGGCCAGGGCGGGGATCTCCAGGATCGTGATGCGCTCGGTGGGCAGACCGTCCAGCGACTCCTCGTTCAGCTCGTGGCCGGGACGGGTGCACCCCACGAAGTGCGCCAGTGAGAACAGCTCGTCGTGGTCGCGCCAGGTGAGCAGGGCAGCCATCGCGTCGGCTCCGGTGATGAAGTACAGGTCCGCGTCGGGCCGCTGCGCGGCGATGTCTCGCAGCGTGTCGATCGTGTAGGTGGGACCGTCGCGGTCGATGTCGACCCGGCTCACCTCGAAGCGCGGGTTGGCGGCCGTGGCGATGACGGTCATCAGGTAGCGGTCCTCGGCCTCGGAGACCTCGCGGTCGGCCTTCTGCCACGGTCGGCCGGTCGGGACGAACACCACCTCGTCGAGGTCGAAGAACGACTGCACCTCGCTGGCCGCCACCAGGTGGCCGTGGTGGATCGGGTCGAAGGTGCCGCCCATGACGCCGATGCGGCGTCGCGCGCCGTCACCAGGGCCCGAGGACGACGCGCTCAGGAGTGCTCGCGTCCCTTGCCGAACTGCAGCAGTGCCAGCAGCAGGACGATCAGCACAGCGAGCGCGATGACGCCGACGGCCCAGGGCTCGATGCCGATGTCACGCAGCTGCTCCTCGGAGGCGACGAGCGAGACCAGGTTCGATTGCATGGCAGCAATCTATCCCACCGCCCGACCGACAGGCGGTGTGGCCGTCAGCGGGTGTGACCCTCGCCGGTGACGACGTAGGTGGTCGTGGTCATCTCGGTCAGGCCCATGGGGCCGCGGGCGTGCAGCTTCTGCGTCGAGATGCCGATCTCGGCACCGAACCCGAGCTCGGCACCGTCGGTGAAGCGCGTGGACGCGTTGACCATCACGGCAGCCGAGTCGACGCCGAGGGTGAACTGCCGAGCGGTGCCGATCGAGCGGGTCACGATCGCCTCCGTGTGCCCGGACGAGAAACGGCGGATGTGGGCGATGGCGGCAGGGAGGGTGTCGACGACGGCCGCCGAGATGTCGAGGTCGAGGTACTCGGTGGCGTGGTCCTCGTCGGTCACCGCGACGACCTGGGGTGAAGCGGCCTGGAAGTCGGCGTCGCCGTGGATGGTGACACCGGCGGCCTGCAGCGCCTCGACGACCCGGGGCACGAAGACGTCGGCGACGTCGCGGTGCACCAGCAACGACTCGGCGGCGTTGCAGACGCTCGTGCGATGGGTCTTGGCGTTCAGCACGATGTCGAGGGCCATGTCGAGATCGGCGTCAGCGTCCACGTACACGTGGCAGTTGCCGGTCCCGGTCTCGATCACGGGCACGGTCGACTCCTCGACCACCGCACGGATCAACCCCGCTCCCCCGCGGGGGATCACCAGGTCGACCAGGCCGCGGGCACGCATCAGGTCGGTGGCCGTGGACCGGTCGTCGGCCGGGACGCCCGTGATCACGTCCTCGGGCAGACCCGAGCGCACGAGCGCGGCACGCATGACGTCCACGATGGCGCGGTTGGACTCCGCCGCGGACGACGATCCGCGCAGCAGCACCGCACTGCCGGCCTTCAGACAGATGGCGGCGGCGTCGGCCGTGACGTTGGGCCGACCCTCGTAGATCATGCCGATCACGCCCATCGGCACCCGCACCTGCTCCATGCGCAACCCGTTGGCCAGGGTCGAGCCGCGCACCACCTCGCCGATCGGGTCGGGCAGGCCGGCGATGTCGCGCACGCCCTCGGCGAACGCGGCGACACGATCGGCATCGAGCATCAGCCGGTCGATCACGTGCTCAGCGGTGCCCGAGGCGCGGGCCGCCTCCACGTCGGTGCCGTTCGCTGCCACGATGCGAGCCGTGGCGGCCACGAGGTCGTCGGCGATCGCGTGCAGGGCGGCGTTCTTGTCGGTGGTGGACGTGGCCGCCAGCACCAGCGCCGCTTCGCGCGCTCGGAGGGCGAGGTCGTGCACGATCGTCATGGCGTCATCCTAGGAGCGTGAGGGCGTCGCGATGGACGACCTCCCGCTCGTACTCGGCCCCCAGCTCGGCGGCGAGATCGCGCGTCTGACGGCCCAGCAGCCGTGGCAGCTCGGCGCTGTCGAACCCGACGAGCCCGCGGGCCACCACCGTGCCGTCGGGTGCCACCAGATCGACCGGGTCACCGGCCGCGAACTCGCCGTCGACGGCGGTGATGCCGGCCGGCAGCAGGGAGGCCTGGCGGTGGGCCACGGCCTGCACGGCTCCGGCGTCCAGGTGCAGCGTGCCCTTGGTCTCGCTGAGGTGCTCCAGCCACAGCAGGCGGGTGGGCCGACGACGCCCGGTGGCCGCGAACTCGGTGCCGACGCGCTCACCGCGCAGGGCGGCGCCCACGAGCGCGGCCGACGTCAGGGTGACCGGGATGCCCGCCGTGGTGGCGATGCGAGCGGCCTCGACCTTCGTGATCATGCCGCCGGTGCCGACCTTGGAGTCACTCACGGTCGAGATGTCGACACCACCGAGATCGGAGGCATCGGCCACCTCGGCGATGAGCCGCGAACCCGGACGGTCCGGAGGGCCGTCGTACAGTCCGTCGACGTCGGACAGCAGCACCAGTCGGTCGGCGTGCACGAGGTGGGCCACCAGGGCGGCCAGGCGGTCGTTGTCGCCGAAGCGGATCTCGCTGGTGGCCACCGTGTCGTTCTCGTTGACGATCGGCACGACGCCGAGCTCGTGGAGACGGGTGAACGTCGCGAACGCGTTGCGGTAGTGGCTGCGACGGGTGACGTCGTCGACCGTCAGCAGCACCTGGCCGACGACCAGCCCGCGGGCCGCGAAGCGCTCGGCATACCGAGCCACCAGTGCGCCCTGCCCGACGCTGGCCGCGGCCTGCTGGGTGGGCAGGTCGCGCGGACGGCGGGCCAGTCCCAGCGGCCCTAAACCGGCAGCGATGGCACCGGAGCTGACCAGGACGATCTCGTCACCGCGGTCGCGTGCATCGGCCAGGGCGCCGACGACGACCTCGACGCTGTCGGGATCAAGGTGTCCGGCACGCGTGGTCAAGGACGAGGAGCCGACCTTGACGACGATCCGACTCATGAGTCGTCGTCGTCGTCGAAGCTTCCAGTCGGGCTCGTCGACGCGGTTGGGCTCTCCGGACTCGCGCGCGCTGCGCGCCTCGGCCTCGAAGGCCCGCTTGGCGGCCAGCTCCTCGCGACGCTGCACGTTGGTGCGCCGATCCGACTGGTCGATCCGCAGGTCCTCGCCGCGACGGCCCAGCACCTCGGCGCCGGCGACGATGTCGGGGGCGAAGTCGAACACGACCGCGTCGTCGTCGTCACCGATCAGCACGTCGTCGCCGGCCTCGGCACCCAGCTTGAGCAGCTGGTCCTCGACGCCGAGCCGGTTGAGCCGGTCGGCCAGGAAGCCGATGGCCTCGTCGTTGGTGAAGTCGGTCTGGTGCACCCAGCGGCGCGGCTTGTCGCCGCGGACGACCCACTTGCCGTTCTCCTGGGTGATGGTGAACTCCTCGCCCACCCCCGCCTCTGCCGGCGGGCGCAGCACGATGCGGGTGGCCTCGGCCTTCGGGGCCGCCGCGCGACGCGACGCCACGACCTCGGCCATCGCGAACGACAGCTCGCGCAGGCCGGCATGGCTCGCCGCCGACACCTCGAAGACGTCGAGACCGCGCGCCTCGAGGTCGGCTCGAACGAATCCGGCGATCTCCTGGGCGTCCGGCACGTCGGTCTTGTTCAGGGCCACCATGCGGGGTCGGTCGTCGAGGTCGGAGCCGGTGGCCTCGGCGTAGGCGCGCAGCTCGGCCTCGATGACGTCGAGATCGGTGAGCGGATCGCGGCCCGGGTCGGCCGTGGCGCAGTCGATGACGTGCACCAGCGCGGCACAGCGCTCGACGTGGCGCAGGAAGTCGTGGCCGAGGCCACGGCCCTCGCTCGCCCCCTCGATCAGACCGGGGACGTCGGCGACGGTGAAGGTGGTCGAGCCGGCCGACACCACGCCCAGGTTCGGGACCAGCGTGGTGAACGGGTAGTCGGCGATCTTGGGCCTCGCACGTGACAGCGCGGCGATCAGGCTCGACTTGCCGGCGCTGGGGAAGCCGATCAGGCCGATGTCGGCGACGACCTTGAGCTCGAGCGTGATGGTGATGGCCTCGCCCGGCTCGCCCTTGAGCGCGAAACCGGGCGCCTTGCGCTTGGACGAGGCCAGCGCTGCGTTGCCGAGGCCGCCGCGCCCACCGGCCGCGATGACGATCTCGGTGCCGGGGCCGACCATGTCGGCCAGCACCTCGCCGGACGTGGACTTCACCACGGTGCCGTCGGGAACGCGCAGCAGCAGGTCGTCGCCGTGCGATCCGCTGCGGTTGTTGCCCGCACCGGGCATGCCGTTGCCACCCTTGCGGTGCGGCTCGTGGTGGTAGTCGATCAACGTGGTGACGTCGGGGTCGACGCGCAGGATGACGTCGCCGCCGTGGCCGCCGTTGCCACCGTCCGGACCGCCGAGCGGCTTGAACTTCTCACGGTGCACCGAGGACACGCCGTGGCCGCCGTTGCCCGCCGCCACGTGCAACGTCACGGTGTCGACGAAGGTGGGGACTGCCATGACGCTCCTTCCGGACCTGCTGAGAGACGAAGAAGGGGCAGCCCGCACTGCGGACGGCCCCTTCGACGAAGAGTGTTCGCTCGACTACTCCGGCGCGCCGGAGGTGACGGGCGCGGGAACGATGTTGATGACCTTGCGGCCACGGCGCACGCCGAACTCGACAGCACCGGCCGACAGCGCGAAGAGCGTGTCGTCGCCGCCACGGCCGACGTTGGTGCCGGGGTGGAAGTGCGTGCCGCGCTGGCGGATAATGATCTCGCCGGCGTTGACCTGCTGTCCGCCGAAGCGCTTGACGCCGAGGCGTTGGGCGTTGGAGTCGCGGCCGTTCTTGGTGGAAGCGGCGCCCTTCTTGTGTGCCATGTCGGTACCCCTACTTCTCGATGCCGGTGATCTTGACCTGGGTGTACTTCTGACGGTGCCCCTGGCGCTTCTTGTAGCCGGTCTTGTTCTTGTACTTCTGGATGACGATCTTGGGGCCCTTGGTGCCGCCCAGGACCTCGGCGGTCACGTTGACCTTGGCCAGCGAGTCGGCGTCGGCCGTGACGGTGTCACCGTCGACGTGCAGCACCGCGGGGAGCGACACGGACGAACCGACCTCGGCCGCCTGGTCGATCTCGATGACGTCACCGACGGCAACCTTCTGCTGGCCACCACCACTGCGCACGACTGCGTACACCACGAGAAATCCTCTACTGATCACAAACGGATGGGAGCGCGTCTGAGCGCGCGGGTCGGCGCGCTCTGCGCACCGACGCTCCAGTCTACGGAGCCTGACCCTCGTCGGTCAAAACGGGGGGTGGCGGACCGGCCGGCTTGGAGGCCGCACGACGCCGGCCCGAGGCCTTCTTCGGCTTCTCCTCGGGCTCCGGATCGCCGGACGAGATCACCTTCGGGGACTCGGCCTTCGGCTGCTCGCCCTCGTGGGGGTCCTGGTGCGTGGCGTCGGCCTTCGGCGCCTCGGGCTTGGGCGGCTCGGGGCGAGGCTGGGGCGCCGGGGAGCTCGAACGGCCCCCGCCCCCTCCGTTGCCGTTGTCCCCGCTGTGGTTGCTGCCGCCACGGCCACCACGGCCGCCACGGCCGCCGCGTCGCGGGCCGTCGTCCTTCTTGGGCTCGACCGGGGCGTCCTCGATGACGACGCCGCGGCCCTTGCAGTGATCGCAGTCGGAGCTGAACGACTCGAGCAGGCCCGTGCCGATGCGCTTGCGGGTCATCTGCACCAGGCCGAGCGAGGTGACCTCGGCCACCTGGTGACGGGTGCGGTCGCGACCCAGGCACTCCACGAGTCGGCGCAGCACCAGGTCGCGGTTGCTCTCCAGGACCATGTCGATGAAGTCGACGACGATGATGCCGCCGATGTCGCGCAGGCGCAGCTGTCGCACGACCTCCTCGGCCGCCTCCAGGTTGTTGCGGGTGACGGTCTGCTCGAGGTTGCCGCCCGAACCGGTGTACTTGCCGGTGTTGACGTCGACGACCGTCATCGCCTCGGTGCGGTCGATGACCAGCGAGCCACCCGACGGCAGGAAGACCTTGCGGTCCAACGCCTTGTGGATCTGCTCGTCGACGCGGTAGCTGGTGAACGCGTCGGTGGACTCGTCCTCCCAGCGCGAGACACGGTCGGTCAGGTCCGGCGCCACGTGGTCGACGTAACCCTTGATCATGTCCCAGGCGTCGGCCCCCTCGACGACCAGACCTGCGAAGTCCTCGTTGAACAGGTCACGGACGACCTTGATCATCAGGTCGGGCTCGGAGTACAGCAGCTGGGGCGCCTTGCCCGCGGCCACCTTGGACTCGATGTCCTGCCAGCGGGCGGTGAGCCCGGTGACGTCACGGGTCAGCTGTTCCTCGGTGGCACCCTCCGCTGCGGTGCGCACGATGACACCGGTGTTCTCGGGCAGCACCTCCTTGAGCAGCGCCTTGAGGCGGGTGCGCTCGTTCTCGGGCAGCTTGCGCGAGATGCCGTTGGTCTGACCGCCGGGCACCAGCACCAGGAAGCGCCCCGGGAGGCTGACCTGGCTGGTGAGGCGTGCACCCTTCTGGCCGATCGGGTCCTTGGAGACCTGCACCAAGATGACCTGACCCGGCGTGAGGGCGTCCTCGATCTTGCGGGCCTTGCCGTTGCCGAGGGTGCTCCAGTCGACCTCTCCGGCGTACAGCACCGCATTGCGACCGGCGCCGATGTCGACGAACGCGGCCTCCATGCTGGGCAGGACGTTCTGCACCTTGCCCAGGTACACGTTGCCGATCAGCGAGGTCTGCGACTCACGGGCGACGTAGTGCTCCACGAGCACCTTGTCCTCGAGCACCGCGATCTGGGTGTAGTCGTCGCGCTGACGCACGACCATCTCGCGCGTGACGGCCTCGCGGCGGGCCAGGAACTCGGCCTCGGACACGATCGGGGCGCGCCGGCGACCAGCCTCGCGACCCTCACGACGACGCTGCTTCTTGGCCTCCAACCGGGTGGAGCCGGCCACGCCGGTGATCTCGTCCTCGGCGCTGCGGCCCTGGCGGACCCGCACGACGGTGTTGTCCGGGTCGTCGGCCGACGCGTTGGCGCCCTCGCCGGCGCGGGCGCGGCGACGACGACGGCGCGTGCCGTTGCCCCCACCGTCGGAGTCGTCGTCGGACGCAGCGTTGTCGTCGCGCTGGTCCGATCCCTGGGAATCGTCGCCCTGCTCGCCGTCGCCCTTGCGCCGACGTCGTCCGCCGCGGCTGCGCCGGCGTCGCTTGGGCGCGCCGTCGTCGTCGGTGTCGTCGTCCTCGTCGTCATCGTCGTCGCGCTGCTGGGGACGAGCCGGAGCGAGGTCGGCCGGTGGAGCCTGGAACATCGCGGCAGCCGACGGGGCCGGCTTCGCGGGCGCGGCAGCCTGGTCGGTCGAGTCGTCTGCGGTGTCGTCGCCCTCGACGGCCTTGGGTGCGGCGGTCTTCTTGGCTGACGCCTTCTTGGCCGGCGCCTTCTTCGCTGCAGCCTTCTTGGCCGGCGCCTTCTCGGCCGGCTCGGCGGGGGCCGAGAAGCTCACGGCGGCCGGTGGACCGGCGGGTCGCCCGGCGGCGCGGCGGCGGCCGGGGCTCTTGGCAGCCTCGTCGCCCTGGGCGGATGCGGTGGTGTCGTCGTCGAGCATGTGCTCTCCTTCACCGGAAGCTTCGCCACGAGAGCGGCTCCGGCACGTATGCGACCCGCGCGGCGGGTCAAAGCTTGGTCAGGATGACGACGTATCGGTCTGTCACTGCGGTGTCACTCGGCTCCTGCCGCGGTCAGCATCACGAGGATGCGTCGCGGTCGGGGGCCGAAGCTCCACCCACCTGCCGAACGGGTTCGGCACTACGTCATCGGGTCGATCAGCGCCTGTGTGACACACACGACCTGTGGTCATTGTCGCACAGGAAGCCAGTCCCGACCGTCCCGACGCGGGTTCTTCGTGCGCGCCGATAGGCTCGCGGACGTGAGGAAGAGGTCGCGGCCGCAGGCGCCGCTGTCGTTCGAGTATCTGGCCAAGCCCACCGACGGCACGCCCGACCAGACGTTGCGGATGACCAACAACACCGAGACCGCGGTGCGGCCCACCCTGGCGTTCGCGCCCTACAACATGTACGGCCAGCACCTTCCCGACGTCGAGGTCCGCACCGTGCTGGGCACCCACCTCGGCGCCGCGCTGCTGCCCGGGCACGCCACCGTCGAGGACATCTTGCGCTTCGACGGTCCGGGTGCCCGGGACGTCCGCGCCGTCCAGATCGCGGTGACGGACGTCGAGGAGACCGAGCACCCTCCGCTCGACGCGGGCCTGCGGGCCGTCATGGTCGACCTCGACCAGAAGGCCACGGCGATCCCCGAGGACTTCTGGGGCGTGGGCGTGGCCAACGGCAATCCGTTCGGCGTGCAGCTGCGAGTCGCGCTGGTGGCCTTCGAGGAGCGGGTGGGCGACCACCCCCAGCAGGTCGAGGACGTCGTGACCCTGGAGGGCGACGTCGACCTCGCATCGGAGTCGCACGAGGTCATCTGGTTGCCGGACCAGGTCCGCGGCCTGTTCCACCACGTCGCGTGGTGCCTCGTGCCCCAGAACCTCACGTGAGCATCCCGCTCGAGAGCACGCACACGCAGGACCCGCTCCGCGGTCGACTGCTCGTCGGCGTGTCGATCGTCCTGCTGGCGCTGAACCTGCGGGCGCTGGTCGCGAGCCTGGGCGTCGTCCTGGCCACCGCGCGCACCGACCTCGGCATGTCGACGACCGTCGCGGGACTCGTCACCACGCTGCCCGTGGTGTGCTTCGGGCTCGCCGGCATGGCGGCCAGCGGGCCGGTGCGCCGGCTCGGACTGCACCGATCGGTCGTCGTGCTGCTGGGACTGATCGTCCTCGGCCTGGTCGTGCGATCGACCACCTCCAGCACGGCGGTGTTCCTCGTGGCCACCACCACCGCCCTGATCGGCGCAGCCGTGGGCAACGTGGTGCTGCCGCCGCTGGCGAAGCGCCACTTCCCCGACCGGCTGCCTCTGATCAGCTCGTTGTACGGAGCAGCGCTGATGGGCGGTGCGGCGGCGGCATCGTTCACCACCGTCCCGATCTCGGACGCGCTCGGCGGCTGGCGTGGCGGGCTGGCCGTGTGGGCCGTGCTCGCCGCCGCGACGCTCGTGCCGTGGCTGGTGCTGGCGCGCGAGCGTGTCACCGCCCCGGTCGGACCGGCGGTGGCGTACTCGTCGCTGCTGCGGTCCCGCACGGCCTGGGCCCTCGCGGCGGTGTTCGGCCTGCAGTCGGCACAGGCCTACGCGCAGTTCGGCTGGTTCCCGGCGATCCTGACCGATGCCGGCCTCGACGACGCGCACGCCGGAGCCATGATGGGCCTGCTGACGCTCATCGGCCTGCCGCTGACGCTGATGCTCCCCTGGTTGATCGCCCTCGCCGGCGATCGACCGGCTCTGCCGTGGGCCTTCGCCGCCTTCACGATGGCCGGCTGGACCGGCGTGCTGCTCGCCCCGGCGACCCTCACCTGGGCCTGGGCGGTCCTGCTCGGCCTGGGCGGTGGCGCCTTCACGTGGACCCTGACCATGATCGGCCAGCGGGCGAGAACTCCCGAGGGCACGGCCACCCTCTCCGGGTTCACCCAGGGCATCGGTTACCTGATCGCGAGCGCCGGACCGTTCGGCACCGGGGCGCTGCACGACCTCACCGGCGGGTGGACCGTCCCGGTGAGCGTCCTGCTGGTCGCCGGCCTGGGCATCGGCGTCGCGGGTGCCGTGGTGGTGCGATCCGACCCCGTGGACTGACCGTCAGCTGACAGCTGAGGGAACCACAGGGCCATCTCGCGCGCGGCCGACTCCTCGGAGTCCGACGCGTGCACGAGGTTCTCGCGGTTCGACAAAGAGAGGTCACCGCGGATCGTGCCGGGTGCGGCCGCGCGGCCGTCGGTCGCACCGTTGAGGGCGCGGACCACCGCGATGGCCTCGTCGCCCTCGAGCACCAGCGCCACGAGCGGGCCGGAGACCGCGAACTCGCGCAACGGCGGGTACCACGGCTGCTCGACGTGCTCGGCGTAGTGCGCGTCGGCCATCTCGGCGTCGATCGAGCGGTGCTCCATCGCCACGATGCTGAGGCCCTTGGCCTCGAAGCGGCCGAGGACGGCACCCACGAGGCCCCGGCGGACGGCGTCGGGCTTGATCAGGACGAGGGTGCGCTGTGACATGCCGCCGACCCTATCGAAGGGGTGTCCGACGGCACGCACCTAGAGTTGACGCATGAGTCAGTGGTGGCGCGACGCCGTCATCTACCAGGTGTATCCGCGGTCCTGGGCCGACGGCGACGGCGACGGCGTCGGAGACCTCCGGGGGATCACCTCGCGCCTGCCCCACCTGGTCCATCTCGGCGTCGACGCGGTGTGGTTGTCCCCCTTCTACGTCTCGCCGCAGCACGACGCCGGCTACGACGTGGCCGACTACCGCGACGTCGACCCGCTGTTCGGCTCCCTCGACGACTTCGACCGGCTCGTCGCGCGTGCCCACGACCTCGGCCTGCGGGTCATCGTCGACATCGTCCCCAACCACTCCTCCAGCGAGCACGTCTGGTTCCGCCAGGCGCTGGACGCTCCCCCCGGCAGCGACGAGCGAGCCCGCTACGTGTTCCGCGACGGCCGCGGGGCGGCCGGCGACCAACCGCCCAACAACTGGACCAGCATGTTCGGCGGTCCCGCCTGGACCCGGGTCACCGAGGCCGACGGCTCGCCCGGTCAGTGGTACCTGCACCTGTTCGACACCACGCAGCCGGACTTCGACTGGACGAACCCCGGGGTGCGCGCCGAGATGGAGTCGGTGCTGCGGTTCTGGCTCGACCGGGGTGTCGACGGCTTCCGCATCGACGTCGCGCACGGACTGGTCAAGGCTCCAGGCCTGCCCGACGCCGATCCCGTCGACCCGGACGCGCCCACCGCGCTGCAGCCGATGTGGGACCAGCCCGGCGTGCACGACGTCTACCGCAGCTGGCGCCGGCTGACCGACTCGTACGCCGTGCCCGGGCAGGACGCCGACCGCATCCTGTGCGCCGAGGCCTGGGTGGAGCCGCCGGAGGCCCTCGCCCGCTACGTGCGGTCCGACGAGCTGCACCAGTCGTTCAACTTCCACTTCCTGCTGACGCCGTGGAACGCCGACGAGCTGCGCGCCTCGATCACGGAGTCGCTCGCACCCGCCCAGGCGGTCGGGGCGCCGCAGACCTGGGTGCTGTCCAACCACGACGTCGTGCGTCACGCGAGCCGTCTCGGACGCGCCCACGTGACCACGTCCGTCGACACCAGCGGCATCGGCGTCGGCGACCCGCAGCCCGACGCCGTGCTGGGGCTGCGACGCGCACGGGCCGCGACGGCCCTGATGCTCGCCCTGCCCGGGTCGGCCTACCTGTACCAGGGCGAGGAGCTGGGACTCCCGGAGGCCACCGAGCTTCCCGACCACCTGCGGCAGGACCCCACCTGGGAGCGCAGCGACCACCGGGTGAGGGGACGCGACGGGTGTCGTGTGCCCGTGCCCTGGCAGTCCGGCTCGCCCGGCTTCGGCTTCGGACCCTCCGGGGCCACGTGGCTGCCGCAGCCGGCGGTCTACGGCGAGCTGGCACCCGATCGACAAGTGGGGGTGGAAGGGTCGACGCTGGAGCTCTACCGGCACCTGCTCGAGCTGCGGCGGACGCACCGCCTGGGCCGCGGCACCGTCGAGTGGCTCGAGTCCGGTCCGGGGGTGCTGCGGTTCCGCAACGGTGACGTGACCGTGGTCGCCAACCTGGGCGCCCGTGACGTGGCCGTCCCCGAGGGCGCGGTCGTCCTCGCCTCCTCGCAGTCGATCGACGCAGCGATTCCTCCCGACGTGACGGCCTGGCTGGTCGACTGACGGCACCCGAGCCTTGCGCCGCTCGACGACCCGGTCTACGTTCGATGGGCGGTGTGGCGCGAGTCACACGTCCGGACGAACACCTTGGGGAGGGTCGCATGGGTCAGCCATCACGACGAAGGACCGGACGTCGAGGGCGGCGCCTCGCGGCAGGCCTCGCGACCGCGGCCCTCGGTGCGTCGATGCTCGCCGCCTGCGGCTCCGACAGTGGCAAGGCAACGCTCAACTGGTACATCAACCCCGACGGCCAGGACACGCTCAACCAGCTGGCCAAGGACTGCAGCACCGACCAGTACGACATCGCGATCCAGCTGCTGCCGGCCAGCGCCACCGACCAGCGCACGCAGCTGGCACGACGACTCGCCGCCGGGGACAGCTCCACCGACCTGATGAGCCTCGACCCCGTCTTCGTGCCGGAGTTCGCCAACGCCAAGTGGCTCGCTCCCTTCACCGGCGACGCTGCCGACCAGGTGCTCGACGACGACGTCCTCGCCGGCGCGGCCGACACGGTCCGGTGGAACGACCAGGTCGTCGCGGCACCGCAGTGGGCCAACACCCAGGTGGTGTGGTTCCGCAAGTCGTTGGCCCAGGCCGCCGGCCTCGACATGAGCCAGCCGGTCACCTGGGACCAGATCATCAAGGCCGCCTCGAGCGAGGGCGGCACGGTCGGTGTCCAGGCCAACAAGTACGAGGCGTACGTCGTGTGGATCAACGCACTCATCCAGGGCGCGGGTGGCAACATCCTCGACCCGGCGACGGTCGAGGACGGCAAGGACGCCAAGGTCACGATCGACTCCCCCGCCGGCGAGGACGCCGCCAAGGTGATCGCCGAGCTGGCCGACTCCCAGGCCCGCCAGGCCGACTTCACGACGTCCAACGAGGGCACCAGCCTCGGACAGATGTTCCCCGCCGACGGTCCGGGCGAGTTCATGACCAACTGGACGTTCGTCTACAAGAACTACGAAGGCCTCATCGGCAAGCCGGGCGGTCCCACCGACCAGCAGGAGTTCGACGACCTCGGCTTCGCCCGCTACCCGCAGACCGTCCAGGGCGAGGAGTCCAAGCCCCCCATCGGCGGCATCGACATCGGCGTGGGCGCATTCTCCAAGCACCCGGACTTCGCCCAGCAGGCGGCCATCTGCGTCACGAACGCCAAGGCCCAGACCGCGCTGGCGGTCAACGAGGGCCTGATGCCCTCGCGCAACTCGGTGTACGACTCGTCCGACCTCAAGGACGCCTACCCCGCCGACCTGCTGCAGCTGTGGCGCGAGAGCGTCGACAGCGGCGGCCCGCGCCCCAAGAGCGCGTTCTACAGCCAGATCTCCAGCGCGATCCAGTCACGCTGGCACTCGCCCACGTCGGTGGGACCGGACACCCCGGCGAAGTCCGCGTCCTTCCTCAAGGACGTGCTGAGCGGAAAGGCACTGCTGTGACCGCCACCCTCGACGCACCTCACCCCCACGCCGCGCAGAAGCCGCACGACTCCGACCGCGCCCGCGCCGAGAACGCGCTCGCCCGCCGCCTGGTGGCGCCGGCCATCGTGCTGATGCTCATCGTCACCGCGTTCCCCATGCTGCGGGCGCTCTATCTGTCGCTGTTCGACTACTCGCTCACCGCACCCGCCGACCGCGAGTTCGTGGGCCTGTCCAACTACGTCACGGCCCTCAGCGACCCGCTGTTCTGGCGCGACACCGGCAACACCGTGATGATCATGATCGTCACCGTCGCCGTCGAGCTGGTCATCGGCTTCGCGTTCGCGATGGTGATGCACCGGGTGATCTTCGCCCGCGGCGTCATCCGCACCTCGATCCTCATCCCCTACGGCGTCATCACGGTCGTGTCGGGCTTCGCGTGGCAGTTCGCGTTCTCCAACACCAACGGCTTCGTCAACGGCTGGCTGCCGTTCTTCGGCGACGACTTCAACTGGTTCGCCGGCTACCAGTCCTCGATCGTGGCGATCATGGCTTCCGAGATCTGGAAGACCACGCCGTTCATGTCGCTGCTGCTGCTGGCCGGACTGGCCCAGGTCTCCGACGACATGCTCGAGGCCGCCAAGGTCGACGGCGCCACCTGGTGGCAGCGCCTCTACAAGGTGATCCTGCCCAACATGCGCGCCGCGATCATGGTCGCCGTGCTGTTCCGCGCACTGGACGCCTACCGCATCTTCGACAACATCTTCGTGATGACCGCCGGCGCGAACGGCACCGAGTCGATCTCGTTCCTGACCTACAGACAGGTGATCGAGCAGTTCCAGCTGGGCATCGGGTCGGCGCTGTCGGTGCTGCTGTTCCTGTCCGTGCTCGTGGTCGCGTTCGTGATCGTCAAGCTGTTCAAGGTCGACCTGGCCGCGGCACGGCAGGAGGGCTGACGTGAACAAGGACCTGAAGAACACCATCGGCACCGGCGTGGGCGTCGCCCTGATCCTCACCTGGTGCCTGCTGCCCGTGGCGTGGATCATCTCGCTGTCGTTCAAGAGCCAGGAGGCCGTCACCAACGGCAGCCCCGGTTTCTTCCCCTCCAGCGGAGGTGGCGCCGGCTTCTCCAACTACGCCGACGTCCTGCAGAACAGCCAGTTCCGTCGGGCGATCTTCAACTCGATCGGCATCTCGCTGACCGCCACGATCCTGTCGGTCATCCTGGCCACGCTCGCCGCGTACGCGGTGGCCCGGCTGGAGTTCGCCGGCAAGAAGTTCGTGCTGACCATCGCCCTGGTGATCGCGATGTTCCCGGTGGTGTCGCTGGTCGGACCGCTGTTCGACATGTGGCGCACGTTCGGCATCTACGACACCTGGCCCGGCCTGATCATCCCGTACATGAGCTTCACCCTGCCGCTGGCGATCTGGACCCTGTCGGCGTTCTTCCGCGAGATCCCGTGGGAGATGGAGCAGGCTGCGCAGGTCGACGGCGCCACGTCGTGGCAGGCCTTCCGCAAGGTGATCGTGCCGCTGGCCGCGCCCGGCGTGTTCACGGCCGCGATCTTGACCTTCTTCTTCGCGTGGAACGACTTCGTGTTCGGCATCTCGTTGACGTCCACGGAGCGCGCGCGCCCCATTCCCGCCGCATTGTCGTTCTTCGTCGGTGCGGACCCGTTCAACCGGCCGGCGTCCCTGCTGGCCGCGGGTGCCGTGGTCGCCACGGTTCCCATCGTCGTCCTCGTGCTGTTCTTCCAGCGCAAGATCGTCGCCGGCCTGACCGCCGGCGCAGTGAAGGGTTGATCTGATGGCCGCCATCGAGATGAAGCACATCGTCAAGAAGTACGGAGACGGGTTCCCGGCCGTCAACGACGTCAGCATCGACGTCGCCGACGGGGAGTTCATGATCCTCGTCGGACCGTCCGGCTGCGGCAAGTCCACGCTGCTGCGCATGATCGTCGGCCTGGAGGACATCACCGACGGCGACATGATCATCGGCGGTGAGCGGGTCAACGACCTCGCCCCGCGCGACCGCAACCTGTCGATGGTGTTCCAGAACTACGCCCTCTACCCGCACCTGACGGTCTACGAGAACATCGCGTTCCCACTGCGCCTCGCCAAGCGACCCGAGGCCGAGATCGATGAGAAGGTGCGCGAGGCCAGCAAGACGCTCGACCTCGACGAGCACCTCGAGCGCAAGCCCTCGAACCTGTCCGGCGGCCAGCGCCAGCGCGTCGCCATGGGCCGCGCCATCGTGCGCGAGGCCAAGGCCTTCCTGTTCGACGAGCCCCTGTCGAACCTCGACGCCAAGCTGCGCGGCCAGATGCGCACCGAGATCGCCCGCCTGCAGAAGAAGCTGGGCATCACCACCGTCTACGTCACCCACGACCAGACCGAGGCCATGACGCTCGGCGACCGGGTCGCGGTCATGAAGCGCGGCGTCCTGCAGCAGCTGGCCAGCCCGCGCGAGCTCTACGAGCAGCCGGTCAACCTCTTCGTCGCCGGCTTCATCGGATCACCGCCGATGAACTTCCTGCCCGCCACCGTGGAGGGCGACCAGGTCACCCTGCCGTTCGGCACGTTCACGCTGCCCGCGGACAAGGCCGAGCGCACCGCCGGCAAGGGCCTGCTGATGGCCGGCATCCGCCCCGAGCACTTCGAGGACGTGTCGGTGCTCCCGGACTCGGAGGTCGACTCCTCGCAGACGTTCAAGGCGCACATCGACGTGCGGGAGTGGCTGGGCGACCAGCAGTACGCCTACGTCCCCTACGAGGCCGAGCAGCAGGTGCAGGACCAGCTGCGCGAGCTCGCCCGTGAGGCCGACGGCGACTCCCTGCGCACGCAGCTGGTGGTGTCGCTCGACGCGAACAGCAAGGTCACCGAGGACGACGACGCGACGCTGTTCATCGACACCTCGCAGATGCACCTGTTCGATCCCTCGAGCGGGGAGAACCTCACCGTCGGTCTCTGACCGGGTCGGGCCTACTTGCGACGCCGGCCCTTCTTGACCGCCTCGAGCACCTCGGCGTTCCACTCGTGCTCGCGGATGAGGCGGTAGCGCTCGCAGGCGACGCGCAGGAAAGCCTCCGCGGGGCGTTCCTTCTCGCCGCGCACGCCGGCCTCCTCGATCATCTCGACGACGGGCACGAACTCCTCGTCGTACCACCGCTGCGCCATCGTCGCCTTGTCCATGTAGGCGCCCTCGGCGTGCATGGTGCGGGCCGCCCACGCCTCGACCGCCTCGGCGATCTGGCCGTACTGCTCGGGCACGTCCACGGCGACGGCGGCCCGCGCCTCACCGGTGAAGGGCACCCGCTCCAGCATCAGGCGCCGCCAGAACTTGACGTCGAGACTCGATCGCGCGCCGATGTCGACCGGCGTCAGCAGGGTGTCGATCGCGGTGATGCGTGCCTCGATGAGCTTCTCCCCCATGCTGCGGGCGACCGAGACGCGGTGGTGTCCGTCGCGCACGAAGTAGTGCTCGCCCACGCCGTACACGTCGATCGGCGGGATGACCTCGCCGGTGCGGGTGGCGCGCGCCAGGCGTTCCCACCGCTCGCGGCTGCGCGCCGACGTGGGGCGGAAGCGACGGTCGAAGTCGCGTTCCTTGTCGACCGATCCGATGATCGCGTCCAGCTCGATCACCTTGGTCCCCGCGTAGTGCTCGCCCCGACGCCCCAGCGCCGCGACGACGTCGTCGAAGGACATCGACTGCACGACGTCCTCGCGGCTGCCCCGCAGCCGGGCGGCCAGGCTGGAGAGCACCTGGTGCCGCCGAGCCTTCATGAAGTCGCTCTCGGCGTCGACCCTGGGCGATCCTGAGCTGCTGACCATCTCAGGCCGCCTCTCCGAGCTCGAGCACGGTCCACGGGATGACGTTGCGGACCGTCGTGTCACCCAGCTGCCGATCGGGCTTGACCATGCCGTGCGGGTGGATGTGCCCATGCAGGTGCCACGTGGGCCGCAGCGCCTCGATCACGCCGTGCAGGGCCGAGATGCCGGTGTGCGAGGGGTCGGGCTCGTCGCCGACTCCCAACGGCGGGGCGTGGGTCAGGAGGATGTCGACCCGCGAGCCGTCGGCACCCTTCACCAGGCGCCGGGCCCGCTTGTCGTACTGCCGCTGGGTGAACTGGTGCTCGCCGGCGTTGTAGCGGACGCACCCGCCCAGGCCGGCCACCCGCAGACCGGCGACCTCGACGACCCGCTCGTCCACGTTGAGCGTGCCCCGTGGCGCCGCGCCCGGCACCTGGCTCGCCGGCGGCTCGTGGTTGCCCGGGACGTAGGCGGCTGGGACGCCCAGCAGCTCCACGAGGTGCTCCACGTAGTCCCATGGCAGGTCGCCGGCCGCGACGACCAGGTCGACCTGCAGGTCCCGCGCCCGCGACGGCATGGCGACGACCTCCTCGTCGGCGACCGCGAGCACCCGCACCATGCCTCGACGATACTCGCGACGGCGGGGCTACTCTGCACGCATGGTCCGCATCCTGGTGGTCGAGGACGACGACGACATCCGGGCCGGCCTCGCCCGCGCCCTGACCCAGCAGGGCGTCACGGTCGCTGCCGTCGCCCGGGGCGGAGACGCGCTCGGGCGACTGACCGAGTTCCAGCCCGACGCCGTGATCCTCGATCTCGGCCTGCCCGACCTCGACGGCGCCGACGTGCTGGCGATGATCCGCTCGCTCGGCGACGTGCCGGTGCTGGTCGCCACGGCCCGCGACGACGAGCGCGAGATCGTCCGGTTGCTCGACGGCGGCGCCGACGACTACGTGATCAAGCCGTACTCGGCCGCGCAGGTGCTGGCCCGGGTGCGCGCCGTGCTGCGGCGCAGCAGCGCCGACGCGCCGGCAGCCGACTCGATCGTCCGTCTCGACACGCTCGAGATCGATCCGCAGGGCCGCGAGGCGCGGCTCGACGGCTCGCCCCTGGTTCTCACGCGCAAGGAGTTCGACCTGCTGCTCTACCTGGCGCAGCGGCCCGGTCAGGTGGTGTCCAAGCGCGACCTGCTGGCCGACGTCTGGAACATGCCGTGGGGCGGGGGCGACAGGACCGTCGACGTCCACGTGTCCTGGCTGCGCCGCAAGCTCGGCGAGTCCGCGGCCGAGCCTCGCTTCCTGCACAGCGTGCGCGGCGTGGGCATCAAGATGGTCGATCCGTCATGACCCTGCGCAGCCGGATCCTGCTGCTCGCCACCGGTCTGACGGCGCTGGTGCTGATCCTGTTCGCGGTCCCGCTGGCGATCGCGTTGCGCCAGTCCTCGACCGACCGCGCCGTCCGGGAGACCGAGTACGTCGCGCAGGGCGTGGCCGACTACCTGACCACGAACGCCTACAGCGCCACCCAGGCCGAACGCTACGTGGATCGCGTCAACGAGCGTTCCTCCGCGCAGATCACCGTCCTGCTGCCGGACCGCACCTCGATCGGCGCCGCCCTCCCGGCCGACGTCCCCGCCGATCGCGATGGGCCCAGGCGCGACGAACGCGACGAGGAGTCCGACGGGTCCGGCGACGGAGACCGCGACAACCTCGGCCAGGTCTCCGCGCCCCGCGCCACCCGGGTCAGCGACGGCTGGGTGGTCGACCTGGCGGCCACCAGCACGTCCGGCCGCGCCGTGGTGCGCGCCTACGTCAGCGACACCGCCGTCGAGGGCGAGGTGCACGAACGATGGTTCGTGATCGGCGCGGGCGCGATCGCCCTGCTGGTGCTTGCCGCCGTGGGCGCCGAGGTCGTGTCTCGACGACTCACCCGGCCCCTGGTCGCGACCGCGGCCACCGCCGCAGATCTCAGCGCCGGACGCATGGAGGCCCGGGCGCCGGTCGACGGAGCCCGCGAGATCGCGCAGGTCTCGAGCGCGTTGAACCAGCTGGCCGACCGGATCGAGGACCTGTTGGCGTCCGAGCGCGAGACCATCGCGGACCTGTCGCACCGCCTGCGCACACCCATGACCGCGATCCGCCTCGACGTGGAGGCGCTGCCGCCCTCGGACCGGGCCGACGAGCTGGCCCGCCACGTGAGTGCGCTCGAGCGCACCCTGACAGCCGTGATCAAGCACGCCCGCGAGCCGCAGGCGCAACGCGACAAGCGCACGTGCGAGCCCCGCGCCGTGCTGCTGGACCGCGTGGCGTTCTGGACGCCGCTGGCCGAGGACCAGGGCCGCCAGGTCACGATCGACGACCCGGACGCACCGATGCAGGTGGCCTGCACGCCCGACGAGCTCGCGGCCGCCCTCGACGCGTTGCTCGAGAACGTGGTCGCCCACACCCCCGAGGGGACGCCGCTGCGCGTCGAGCTGCGCGCCACCGACGACGGGTGCGAGATCGACGTGGTCGACCACGGGCCCGGCGTGCCGCTCGGGGCGACACGGCGCGGTCGCAGCGATCGCGGCTCCACGGGTCTCGGCCTGGACATCGCTCGCAGCTGCGCGGAATCGACCGGCGGCCGCCTCGACGTCCTGTCGGACGACGCGGGCACGCACCGGGTGCGTCTGTCACTGGGTTCCCCGCACGCACGACGCTGACAGGGTCCACACAGGGACATTTGACCTGCATTTGACGAGCGGCTGAGGCGCCCGTGACGCGCTGGCGACCACGCTGGGGACATGAGCACCTCACACCCCCGGACCTCCTTGGCCGCCCGCACCCGCAAGCACTTCGCGTCACTGGCCGCCACCGGCATCATCATGACCGCCGCACTGACCGCGTGCGCCGGCCTCGACGACCAGTCGAGCAACGCGACGACCCCCACGATCGACATCCCCTCGTCGTCCGGCACCACCCGCGCGCCCAGCACCACCTCGCCCGGCACCACCTCGCCCGGCACCACCTCGCCCGGCACCAGCGGCCTGACGGCTCCGAGCCCGCAGGGCGGCCACTCCGGTTCGAGCAACGGCTCATGAACGCCTCCACCACGTGGGACGACTGGTCCTGCACCGTGCGCGTCACCGTCGCCCGGGAGGAGGCCCTGGCCGCGGCCAAGCAGCACGTGATCGCCCTGATGGCCGACGTCGCACTGGCTGCCGACCGATTCTCGGCCCACTCGGGAGTGTCACGGATCAACGCGTGCGCCGGACGCCTCGTCCCGGTCAGCCGTCGCACGATCGAGCTGATCGACGTCGCACTCGACGCCGCCCGTCGGAGCAACGGTGCGGTCGATCCGACCGTCGGGGCGTTCGTCTCGGCGGCCGGCTACGACCGCGACATCGTCGCCGTGCGCGGCCGGCTCGTCACACCGACGAGCATCGACGACACGCCATCCGCCGACTGGACCGCGGTGCAGATCGACCGCACCCTGATGCGGGCGGGCGTGCCGGCCGGGATGGCTCTCGACCTGGGTGCCACCGCGAAGGCCTGGACCGCCGACACCGCGGCCCGGACCATCGCCCGCGCCTGCGGGACGGCGGCACTGGTCGAGATCGGCGGCGACCTCAGCGTCAGCGGGACGGTCACGAGCCCCTGGCAGATCGAGGTCGCCGAGGTCCCCGCGGCCCTCGAGGCCCTGACCCCCGCCCAGCAGATCGGGCTCGAGCACGGCGGTCTGGCGACGTCGACGACGGCCGCGCGCCGCTGGCGCACCCCGGTCGGCGAGGCCCACCACGTGATCGACCCACGCACGGGTCGTCCGGCCGACGGGCCGTGGCGCACCGCCACCGTCTGGGCGCCGACCGCCGTGCAGGCCAACACCGCGAGCACGGCAGCGATCGTGCTCGGCGACGACGCCGTGGCCCATCTCGAGCAGCTGGGTGTCGCTGCCCGGCTGGTCGACCGCGAGAACCGCGCCCGCACCGTGGGCGACTGGCCCACCGTCTCCGAGGCAGCCTGATGACCATCTGGTACCTGGCGCGGGCCACCGGCCTGGTCGCCCTCATCGCGTTCACCGTCGCCACCGCACTGGGGGCCACGGCCTCGCGGACGTCGACCGACCAGTCCGCGCCCGCGCTGGACCGCCGCTACCTGACCCAGATGGCTCACCGGTCCGCGGCGGTGCTGGGACTCGCCCTGCTGGCGCTGCACGCGACCCTGATCGTGATCGACAGCTACGTCGACGTGTCGATCCCGTCGGTGTTCGTACCGTTCACCAGCGGCTATCGCCCGCTGGCCATCGGCCTCGGGACCGTGGCCCTGTACTCGTTCGCCGTGGTGAGCGTGTCGGGCGCCTTGCGTGGCCGTCTGGCCACCTCGGCCCGTGCTGCGCGGCGCTGGCGCGTCGTCCACCTGGGCGCCTACGTCGGATGGGCGTTGTCCATGGGGCACGGCGTGCTCGCGGGGACCGACACCGGCGCCCTCTGGTCGACCGCGATCTACGTGGCCTGCGGCGTCATGGTGCTCGCTGCACTGGGCATGCGTTTGCTGCAGCGCCGCACGCCACAGATCTCGTCCCTGCACTCCGCACGCACCCTCGTCAGGAGCTCGTCATGACCACCATGTTCACGCCCGGCACGACTGCTCCGACCGTCCTGGGGACACCTCGACTGCTCGCCGGCGTGCCCGAGCTGGGCCGGGTCGGCCGGGCCGACCACCTGCGCATCCACGGGCGCCCGGTCGCCCGTCGCCGGTCCTGGCTGATCGGCGCCCTGCGCGACGTCAACCTGCTCGGGCGCGGAGGGGCCGGTTTCCCGATCGCCACCAAGCTCGAGTCGACGCCGGCCGGGTCGCACGTGGCCGTGCTGGTCAACGGCAGCGAGGGCGAGCCGGCCAGCCGCAAGGACCGCACCCTCATGACCACCGCACCCCACCTGGTCATCGACGGGGCCGTCGTCGTGGCCGCCGCCCTCGGCACGTCGCACCTCACCATCAGCATCCACGACCGCGGCGCCCACGACGCCATGGTGCGCGCTCGTGACGAGCGCGACGACGCCGGCGGGGTGCAGATCGTCTGGACCGACGACGGGTTCGTGGGCGGAGAGGTCCGGGCCGTGATCAACGGGCTGGGCGGCGCACCTGCCGTCCCCGGCGGCAGGCGGGTCCTCCCCCACGTCCGGGGATTGCACGGACGGCCCACCTTCGCGTCCAACGTCGAGACCTTCGCGCACGTCGCCCTGCTGGCACGCCTCGGCGTGGCCGAGTACGCCCACACCGGCTCCGGCGACGAACCCGGCACCAGCCTGGTCACCCTGCTCGGCGACGCGGCGCACCCCGGGGTCGTGGAGGTGCCCAACGGCGTGCCGCTGTCGGTCCTTCTGCCCGGGGATCCGGCCCCCGCCCTGATCGGCGGGTACCACGGCACCTGGGTGCCGTCGGTGGACGGACTCGTCCTCGACCGCACCGCCCTGCGCGCGGCCGGCACCCCGCTCGGCGCCGGTGTGCTGGCTCGTCCGTTCCCCGGCACCTGCATCGTCGAGGACGTCGTCCGGGTCGCCCGGTGGCTGGCCGCCGAGTCAGCCGGGCAGTGCGGCCCCTGCTTCTTCGGGCTGCCGGCGCTCGCCGACGACCTCGCGGCGCTGGCCTCTGGCGCCGGGCCCGAACGCACCGCATCGGCGCTGCGACGGCTCGAGCTGGTCAAGGGCCGCGGAGCGTGCGCGCACCCCGACGGATCGGCCATGTTCATCGGATCGGCGCTGCGGGCGCTGGCTCCCGAGCTCGAGCTGCACCGCCGACACGGGACGTGCGGACGGCCGCCGGCACGTGTCCTGCCGGTGCCCAGCACGGTCGGAGGCCACTCATGAGGACGCGACCCCGGAGGATCGACGTCGACTGGACGCGCTGCGACGGCCACGGCCTGTGCTCTCGCCTGCTCCCGGAGCAGGTCACTCTCGACGAGTGGGGCTTCCCGGTCATCGACGGGACCGAGCTGACGCCCGACCTGGTCTCGGCCGCACGCCAGGCCGCCATGGCGTGCCCGGCACTGGCCCTGCGGGTCACCTCGGGGTGATGCGTCGGCGCGCCGAGCGCCTGCGAGGATGCCGACATGCGTGCGGTGATCTTCGATTCCTTCGGGGCCGACCCGGTGGTGGCGGAGGTTCCCTCTCCCACCTGCCCTCCTGACGGCGTCGTGGTGTCGGTGGAGGCGACCGGGCTGTGCCGCAGCGACTGGCACGCCTGGCAGGGCCACGACCCGGACGTCCGGCTGCCCCACGTGCCCGGTCACGAGCTGGCCGGCACGATCCTCGAGGTCGGGCCCGACGTCGCCACCTCCTGGCTGCCCGGGGACCGGGTGACGACACCGTTCGTGCTCGCCTGCGGTGACTGCCCCGAGTGCCGTCGCGGTGATGCCCAGGTGTGCCGCCACCAGCTGCAGCCCGGCTTCACCCACTGGGGGTCCTACGCCGAGCAGGTCGCGCTGCCGCGAGCCGACGTCAACCTGGTGCGCGTGCCGGACGCCGTCGACATCGACGTGGCCGCCGGACTGGGATGCCGCTTCGGGACCGCCTACCGCGCGGTGACGGAGGTCGCTCGGGTGCAGCAGGGCGAGACCGTCGTGGTGCACGGCTGCGGTGGCGTCGGCCTGGCGGCGATCATGATCGCCGTCGCGGCCGGGGCGCGCGTCATCGGCGTCGACCCGTCGGAGGCCTCACGCACCCTGGCCCACGAGCTGGGCGCCGAGACCGCCGCGCCGGACCAGGCGGCCACCATCAGCGACGCCGACGTCGCGCTCGACTGCTTCGGGTCGCGTCAGGCGCTCGCTGCCTCGGTCGCCTGTCTGCGACCCCGCGGACGGCACGTGCAGGTGGGCCTGCTGGCCGGGGAGCACGCCTCGCCCGCCGTCGACATGGGACGGGTGGTCGGCGGCGAGCTGCAGCTGCTCGGCAGCCACGGCATCGCCGCAGCCTCCTACCCGGGCATGCTCGCGATGGTCGCCGACGGCACCCTCGACCCCGCGCGGCTCGTGCGCGACACGATCGGGCTCGACGACGCCCCGGCGCGTCTGGTCGGGCTCAGCGAGCCCGGCAGCGGAGCCGGTGGCGTCACGATCATCAGGCCCACGTAGGCGGGGCGCGGTCAGCCCTGCTCGGCTTCGCGGGCCCACCGGGCCTTGTCGTCCTCGATGCGCCGCCCGAGCAGGTACGCGCTGATCCACAGCACGGCGAACATCGCCCCGACGAAGAACATCGGCGGGCTCAAGAACCCCAGCGCGACGGTCGCGACCTGGCACAGGTGCCCGACCACGTAGGCCCACGGGCGCCGCAGCAGCCCGGCCGTGAGCAGGCAGACCAGGGCGAGGCCGAGACCGAGCGGAAGCGCCACCTGCTTGTCGACGTCCTCGACGGTGATCAGCACCGGGACCGAGAGCGCCACGATGATCGCCTGCAACGTCAGCATGGCCGCACACATGCCTCTCACACCCTTACTCCCTTCGTTCCCGGGCCGGTCACGCGGAGTCCTCGGGCAGCCCGCCGAACAGCACGCGCGCCTCGCCGACCATGACGACCGATCCGGTGACCAGCACGCCTCCACCGCCGATCTGGTCGCTGAACCCCTCGGCCGAGTCGGTCAGGGTGATGGCACGTTCGAGTGCGTCGTCGAGCCGGGACGCGACGGTGACCCGGTCCTCGCCGAACAGGTCGGAGGCGATCTCGCCGAGCTCGGCGGCCGGCGTGGAGCGCGACGAGCTGCTCTGGGTGACCACGACGTGGGCCAGCACCGGCTCGAGGAGGCGCAGCATCTCGTCGGCGTCCTTGTCGGCCATCACGCCGACCACGCCGATGAGCGGGCTGAGGTCGAAGGCATCCTGCACGGCGTCGATGGCGGCCTGCGTGCCGTGCGGGTTGTGGGCCGCGTCGAGCAGCACCGTGGGGCTGCGTCGCACGATCTCGAGCCGGCCGGGCGAGGTGACTCGCGCGAAGGCCGCACGCACGAGGTCGGGGTCGAGCTCGCGACCGGCCGAGAACGCCTCGACGGCGGCCAACGCGTACGCCGCGTTGTGGGCCTGGTGGGCGCCGTGCAGCGGAAGGAAGATGTCGTCGTACCGGCGCGCGGTCATCTGCAGGTCGATCTGCTGCCCGCCGACGGCGTTGACCCGAGAGGCGACGCCGAAGTCGACGCCCTCGCGCAGCGGCGTGGCGCCGACCTCCATCACCCGCTGCATCAGCACGTCCAGCACGGCCGGTTCCTGCTCGGCGATGACGACGGCGGCACCGGGCTTGATGATGCCGGCCTTCTCCGTGGCGATGATCTCGGGACGATCCCCCAGGTACTTGGCGTGGTCGACCGCGATCGGCGTGATCACGGCGACCTGTCCGTCGGCGACGTTGGTGGCGTCCCAGGTGCCACCCATGCCGACCTCGACGACGGCCACGTCGACCGGGGTGTCGGCGAACGCCGCGTAGGCCATGGCCACCATCATCTCGAAGTACGACAGCGGTGGTCCGCCCGCGCGGACCGACTGCTCGTCGACGATCTGGGCGTACGGAGCCACGTCGGCGAACGCCTCGACGAACAACTGGTGGCTGAGCTGCTCTCCGTCGATGCTGATGCGTTCGGTCATCTGCTCGAGGTGCGGGCTGGTGAAGCGTCCGACGCGCAGGTCGAGGGTGGTGAGCAGCGAGTCGATCATGCGGCTGGTCGAGGTCTTGCCGTTGGTGCCGGTCAGGTGCACGACGGCGAACGCGCGCTGCGGGTCGCCCATCAGGTCGCAGATCGCACGGATGCGATCCAGCGACGGTTCGAGCCGGGTCTCGGGCCAGCGCCCGAGCAGCGACTGCTCGACCTCGCCATAGGTGGGATTCATCGCGCCCAGTATCGCAGCACGCCGGAGTGGCCCCCGGGGCGCCACGGGTGGCGCGATGTCCGAGCGTTCCGCCACGATGTACCCATGAATCGCAACGTGGCCGGCTGGGTCACTCATCACTGGGCCAAGTGGGTCGTCCTCGTGCTCTCCCTGATCTTCGTCGGCGCCATCGGTGGCACCTTCGGACCCAAGCTCACCGAGGTCCAGGACAACGACATCGCGTCGTTCCTGCCCGGCAACGCCGAGTCCACCCAGGTCATCGACCAGTCGGCCAAGCTCGGCGCCGACCCCGACGCCATCCCGATCATCGCGCTCTACGTGCGCGACAGCGGCATCACCGCCGACGACATGGCGCGCGTCGCCGCCGACAAGGCCAAGATCGCCGAGGTCGACACGGTCCGACCCGACATCGCCGGGCCCATCCCCTCCAAGGACGGCAAGGCACTGCAGCTGATCGTCACGTTCTCGATCGGCAGCGACGGGTTCGAGAAGCTGCCGGTGGTGGTCGACGACCTGCGCGACATCGTCTCCGCCGGTCCGGACGGCCTCGACACCTATCTGGCCGGGCCCGGCGCGTTCGGCGCCGACCAGGCCGAGGCGTTCTCGGGCATCGACGGCGTGCTGCTGCTGTCGGCGCTCGGCATCGTGTTCGTGCTGCTGGTGCTCACCTACCGCAGCCCCATCCTGTGGTTCATCCCGCTGCTGTGCGGCGTCTTCAGCGTGTTCACCGCCCAGGGCTTCGTCTACCTGCTGGCCAAGTACGCCGACCTCACGGTCAACGGGCAGAGCGCCGGCATCCTCAGCGTGCTGGTGCTCGGCGCGGGCGTCGACTACGCGCTGCTGATCGTCGCGCGCTACCGCGAGGAGCTGCACAACTTCGAGGACCGCCACGAGGCCATGGCGCACGCGCTGCACCGCGCCGCACCGGCCGTGCTCGCCAGCGGCGCCACGGTCATCATCGGCCTGCTGTGCCTGACGTTCGCCCAGCTGAACTCCACCAGCGGCCTCGGCCCGGTCGCCGCGGCCGGCATCGCCATGGCGCTGCTGATGATGCTGGTGCTGCTGCCGGCGCTGCTCGTGGTGTTCGGCCGGTGGGTGTTCTGGCCGTTCATCCCGAGGTTCGGCACACCGACGTCCACCGAGTCCGGTCTCTGGGCGCGCGTCGGCAAGCGCATCGAGAGGGCCCCGCGCCTGGTGTGGGTCGCCACCACGGTGGTGCTCGTCGGCCTGTCGTTCGGCGTGCTGCAGCTCAACGCCACGGGTCTGAGCAACGCCGACACCTTCACCACCACGCAGCCGTCGGTCACGGCCGACGCCGAGCTGTCCAAGCACTTCCCCAGCGGCGAGGGCTCGCCGGTCCAGGTCATCAGCACGGCCGACGGCGCCAAGGAGGTCGCGGTGGCCCTGGGCAGGACCCAGGGCATCGAGTCCTCGAGCGTCGAGGTGGTGGCCCAGAAGGACGGACTGGCGCTGATCCAGGGAACGCTCACCTCGCCGTCGGACTCCGCCGAGGCCTTCGACACCATCGAGCGCGCCCGCGACTCCGTCGGTGCCGTGCCCGGTGCCGACGCCATCGTCGGTGGCCAGACCGCGATCAACAAGGACGTGCAGGACGCGTCGAGCGCCGACAACAAGCTGATCATCCCGATCATCCTGATCGTCGTCGTGATCATCCTGGCCCTGCTCCTGCGGGCGGTCGTGGCGCCGATCGTGCTGCTGGCCACCGTGGTGCTGTCGTTCGCGGCAGCCCTCGGCATCAGCGCCCTGGTGTTCCGACACGTGTTCGGGTTCGCCGGCGCCGACTCGTCGTTCCCCCTGTTCGCGTTCGTGTTCCTGGTCGCGCTGGGCATCGACTACAACATCTTCTTGATGACCCGCGTGCGCGAGGAGGCGTTGAAGGTCGGCACCCACCGCGGAGCGCTGATCGCGCTGGCGGCCACGGGCGGCGTCATCACGTCGGCCGGACTGGTGCTGGCGGGCACGTTCGCGGCGCTCGGATCACTGCCGATCGTGTTCCTCGCCGAGCTCGGCTTCGCCGTGGCCCTGGGCGTGCTGCTCGACACCATCATCGTCCGCTCGGTGCTGGTCACGGCGCTCAACATGGACCTCGGCCGGTGGATGTGGTGGCCCAGCAACCTGTGGCGCACCGACGGCGACCAGTCCGCAGCGGGGCACGTCAACCACCTGGCCGACGCCGCCCACCCGGCCGATCCGGTCGCCGACACCGGGGAGCCGCACCACAAGGCCTGATGCGGCGGGTGGGCCGAGCACGCAACGCCCGTAGACTCGCTCCTCGTGAACAGCGTTCCCGAGAAGCCCGTCCTCGAAGGTCTCGAAGCCACCTGGTCCGCCCGCTGGGCCGAGCAGGGCACGTACGCCTTCGACCGCACCAAGACCCGCGACGAGATCTTCTCGATCGACACGCCTCCCCCGACGGTCTCGGGCTCGCTGCACGTCGGCCACGTGTTCAGCTACACGCACACCGACCTGATCGCCCGTTACCAGCGCATGAGCGGCAAGGAGGTCTTCTACCCGATGGGGTGGGACGACAACGGCCTGCCCACCGAGCGCCGGGTGCAGAACTACTTCGGTGTCCGCTGCGATCCCTCGCTCCCCCACGACCCCGACTTCACGCCGCCGGCCGAGCCCGACCCGAAGCGTCAGGTGCCGATCAGTCGTCGCAACTTCATCGAGCTGTGCAACCAGCTGGTCGAGGAGGACGAGAAGGTCTTCGAGAAGCTGTGGCGCACGCTCGGCCTCAGCGTCGACTGGGAGCAGACCTACACCACCATCGGCGACGACGCCCGCGCCGCCAGCCAGCGCGCGTTCCTGCGCAACCTCGCGCGCGGCGAGGCGTACCAGCAGGACGCGCCCACCCTGTGGGACGTGACGTTCCAGACCGCGGTCGCCCAGGCCGAGCTCGAGGCCCGCGAGTACCCCGGCGCCTACCACCGCGTGGCGTACCACCTGCCCGACGGCTCCACGGTGCACGTCGAGACCACACGCCCGGAGCTGACCGCCGCCGCGGTCGCGCTGATCGCGCACCCCGACGACGAGCGCTACAGCCATCTGTTCGGCACCACGGTCACGTCGCCGATCTTCGGCGTCGAGGTCCCCGTGATCGCCCACACCGCCGCCGACCCCGAGAAGGGTTCGGGCATCGTGCACTGCTGCACCTTCGGCGACCTGACCGACGTGCAGTGGTGGCGTGAGTTCTCCTTGCCCAACCGGACCGTCATCGGCCGCGACGGCCGCATCCTGCCCGACGTCCCCGAGTGGATCGCCACCGACGCGGGTGTCGCCCTGTACGGCGAGCTGGCCGGCAAGACCACCTTCACGGCACGCGAGCTGATGGCCAAGGCGCTCGCGGAGTCCGGCGACCTCGACGGCGAGCCCACGCCGACCCAGCGCATGGCCAACTTCTTCGAGAAGGGCGACAAGCCGCTGGAGATCGTGTCGACCCGCCAGTGGTACCTCACCAACGGCGGCCGAGACGCCGACCTGCGCACCGCGCTCGTGGCGCGCGGCGACGAGATCGACTGGGTGCCGGGCTACATGCAGTCGCGCCTGACCAATTGGATCGACGGTCTCAACGGCGACTGGCTGGTGTCGCGCCAGCGGTTCTTCGGTGTCGCGTTCCCGGTCTGGTACCGCCTCGACGCGGCCGGCGAGCCCGAGTACGACGACCCGATCCTGCCCGACGAGTCGGCCCTGCCGGTCGACCCGGCCGCGGACGCGCCCACCGGCTTCGAGGAGTCACAACGCGGACAGCCGGGCGGCTTCATGGCCGACCCCGACGTGCTCGACACCTGGGCCACCTCGTCACTGACTCCCCAGATCGCCTGCGGCTGGGAGCGGGACCCTGACCTGTTCGAGCGCACCTTCCCCATGGACGTGCGCCCGCAGGCCCACGACATCATCCGTACCTGGCTGTTCTCCACCGTCGTCCGCTCGCACCTCGAGCACGGAGCGGCACCCTGGAGCCACGCGACGATCTCGGGCTTCGTGGTCGACCCCGACCGCAAGAAGATGAGCAAGTCCAAGGGCAACGTCGTCGTCCCCGACGAGATCCTCGACACCTACGGCGCCGACGCGGTGCGCTGGCGAGCCGCGGGTGCGCGACCCGGCACCGACTCACCGTTCGACGAGGCCCAGATGAAGGTCGGGCGGCGTCTGGCCATGAAGGTGCTGAACGCCAGCAAGTTCGTGCTCGCCGCCGAGGACCAGTACGGCCTCGGCGCCGGGATCGAGGACCTCGACCCGAGCCGGGTCACCCAGCCGCTCGACCGGTCGATGCTGCAGCGGCAGCGCGCGGTGATCACCGAGGCCACGGCGCACTTCGAGGCGTACGACTACACCTCGGCGCTGGAGGTGACGGAGAAGAACTTCTGGGACTTCTGCGACGACTACCTCGAGCTGGTCAAGGAGCGGGCGCGCCGGGCCGACGAGACCGGCGCCAGCGCCCGCAGCGCCTTCGCCATCGCCCTGTCGGTGCAGCTGCGCCTGCTCGCGCCGTTCCTGCCGTACGTGACCGAGGAGGTCTGGTCGTGGTGGCAGACCGGCTCGATCCACCGGTCGGCCTGGCCCACGCTGGACGACATCGCCACCGCGGAGGCCGACGCCGACCTGATGCCCACGGCCGCCACGGTGCTCGCCGGGATCCGCGGGGCGAAGTCCACCGCCAAGGTGGGCCAGAAGACCGAGGCCACCCTCGTCGAGGTGTCCGGCACCCAGGCTGCACTGGATCTGCTGGCACTGGCCATCGACGACGTGCGGGCCGCCGGCCGGGTCACCGGCGAGGTCAGCACGCAGGTGAGCGACGGTGATCTGACGGTCGAGGCCACCTTGGACCTACCGACCTGACATCCTCGGTCGGGCACAATCGGGACCTTCGACATCAAAAGTCCACAAGAACCCACAATGTTCTTGACAAAACCACACAATCGGGCATTTGATGGGGGCGTGATGCAGTTCACAACGCGGTGACGCCGCGCTACCCGAGGAGACCTTGATGTCCAACTACACGCCCACGGCCGCGGGAACGGGCGCCCGCGCCACGATCCAGAGATTCGGTGCGCACCTCGCCGGCATGGTGATGCCGAACATCGGCGCATTCATCGCGTGGGGCCTCATCACGGCCCTGTTCATCCCCACCGGATGGACCCCCAACGCCGACATGGCCAACCTCGTCGGCCCGATGATCATCTTCCTGCTCCCCCTGCTGATCGGCTTCACCGGCGGCAAGATGGTGCACGGCCACCGCGGCGGCGTCGTCGGCGCCGTGGCCACCATGGGCGTCATCGTGGGCACCGGCGCCATCCTCAGCGCCGACTACGAGGGCGCGACCCCGATGTTCCTCGGCGCCATGATCATGGGCCCCCTCGGCGGCTTCGCCATCAAGAAGTGGGACGACGCCGTCCACGGCAAGATCAAGCCCGGCTTCGAGATGCTGATCGACAACTTCTCGGCCGGCATCATCGGTGGCGCGCTCGCGATCGTGGGCCTCAAGGGCGCCGGTCCGATCGTGCAGTGGCTGACCGACCGTCTCGGCGAGGGCGTCGACCAGCTGGTCGAGCGCAACCTGCTGCCGCTGGCCTCGATCATCATCGAGCCGGCCAAGATCCTGTTCCTGAACAACGCGATCAACCAGGGCATCCTCACCCCCCTCGGCGCCATCGACGCCCAGGAGTCGGGCAAGTCGATCCTGTTCATGCTGGAGTCCAACCCCGGTCCCGGCCTGGGCATCCTGCTGGCCTACATGTTCTTCGGCCCGCGCCTGCTGCGCCAGAGCGCTCCCGCCGCGATCATCATCCAGTTCCTCGGCGGCATCCACGAGATCTACTTCCCGTACATCCTGATGAAGCCGAAGCTGGTCCTGGCGGTCATCGCCGGTGGCATGGCGGGCGTGATGACCTTCCAGCTCACCGGTTCGGGTCTGGTGGCCTCACCGTCGCCGGGCAGCATCTTCGCCTACTTCATCCAGACGCCCAAGGGCTTCGGCAACTACGCCGGCATGATCGCCGGTGTGTTCATCGCCGCCCTGGTCTCGTTCTCGGTCGCCTCGGTCCTCATGGGCTTCGGCCGCAACGCTGACGCCGAGGAAGAGGCTCTCGAGGACGACATGCAGGAGGCTGGCACCGCATGAGCACCATCGACGCATCGCAGATCAAGAAGCTCGTCGTCGCGTGCGACGCGGGCATGGGCAGCAGCGTGATGCTGGCCAGCACGCTCAAGGGTCAGCTCAAGAAGTCCGGAGTCACGGTCGAGCACACCCCGGTCGTGTCGATCCCCGATGACGCCGACGTGGTGATCTGCCACCAAGGCCTGGCCGACCGGGCCAGGGCCACGGCCCCCGACACCCCCGTGATCCCGTTCCAGATCTTCCTGGGAGACCCGGCGGTCACCTCGCTGGTCAAGAAGATCTTGATGGGCAAGGGGGAGGTCAGTGGCTGATCTTCTCGGCCCCGAGGCCGTCGCGCTCGGCGCGGCGGCCTCGTCGGCCGAGGAGGCCATCCGCATCACCGGCGGCGTGCTGGTGCAGATCGGCGCGGTCGATCCGTCCTACGTCGACGCCATGCTCACTCGGGAGCAGTCGGTGTCCACGTTCATGGGCGAGGGCGTCGCCATTCCGCACGGCACCAACGAGAGCAAGGGCGCGGTGAAGCGCGATGCGCTGTCGTTCGTGCGCTTCCCCGACGGTGTCGACTGGAACGGCAACGACGTGCGCATCGCCATCGGCATCGCCGCCACCGGCGACAACCACGTGGGCATCCTGTCCCAGCTGGCCATGACGCTGGTCGACCCCGAGAAGGCCAAGATCCTGCGCGAGGCCGATGACGCCGACACGATCATCGCCTTGCTCCAACCCGAAGAGGAGTCCGACTGATGAAGGTGGCGCGCTTCTACGCCCCCGGCGACCTGCGGTACGAGGACGCTGACGAACCGACGCCCGGTCCCGGGGAGGTCAAGATCAAGGTGCACGCCTGCTCCACGTGCGGCACCGACGTCAAGATCTTCGGAGCGGGGCACCAGAACCTGCACCCGCTCCCCCGTGTCATCGGTCACGAGATCGCCGGCGAGGTGGTCGAGGTCGGGTCCGACGTCAACGACACCTACGGGTCGTCGTGGGCGCCGGGAGATCGCGTCCAGGTGATCGCGGCCGTCCCGTGCGGCGACTGCGACGAGTGCACGCGCGGACGCATGTCCGTGTGCCCGAACCAGGTGTCCATGGGCTACCAGTTCGACGGGGGCTTCGCGGAGTACATGATCGTGCCGCGCGAGGTGCTCAAGGTCGACGGCCTGAACCGCATCCCGGACGGCCTTTCGTACGCCGAGGCCTCGGTGGCCGAGCCGTTCGCGTGCGCCATCAACGCCCAGAAGCTGGCGCGGGTCGGCGAGGGTGACGACGTGGTCGTCGTCGGGTCCGGTCCCATCGGGTGCCTGCACGTGCGGCTCGCGCGAGCCAACGGCGCCCGCCGGATCACCCTGATCGAGCTGAACCGTGGACGCCTCGAGCAGGCTGCCGACCTGGTGAAGCCGGACGAGACCATCTGCGCCGGCGAGGTCGACGTGGTCGAGGCCGTCATGGCCATGACCGGCGGCCGCGGCGTCGACGTCGCCATCACCGCCACGGCGGCGGGCATCGCCCAGGAGCAGGCCGTGCAGTACGCGGCCCGACAAGGCCGGATCAGCTTCTTCGGCGGCCTGCCGAAGGACAAGCCCACGATCAGCCTGGACTCCAATCTCGTGCACTACCGCGAGCTGACGATCGTCGGCGCGAACGGATCGAGCCCGGCGAACAACAAGGACGCCCTGGACCGCATCGCGTCCGGAGCGGTCCCCGTCAAGGACTTGATCACGCACCGCTTGCCGCTGAGTGATGTACTGAAGGCGATCGAGATCGTCAAGGGCGGCGAGGGCATCAAGGTGACCATCGAACCGCACGCCTGACCAGCGACGACTCGGTCCACCGGACCACGAAGGGCGCCCACCGCCAAGGAGGCGCCCTTCGTGCCGTCCGCACCCACCCCGTCGGCGGGTCAGGGGAGGGCGGAGCGGGCGGCTGCGCGTGCGTCTGCGGGATCGGCGGCTGCGAGCGCGGCCTCTGCGGCGTCGCGGCACTGCTGCAGCGTGGCAGCGCCGACGGTGGCCCCGACCAGCGGTGCCGCCGTGGCCGCCGACGACAGCGAGGTGATGCCGAGGCCCACCAGAACGCAGGCCAGCTGCGGGTCGGCAGCAGCCTCTCCACACACACCGACCGGCTTGCCGGCCGCCTGGCCAGCGGCGGCGACCATCTCGATGAGCGCGAGCAGCGCCGGCTGCCACGGGTCGGTGAGTCGCGACAGCGACGGTGCCATGCGGTCGGCGGCGAACGCGTACTGGCTGAGGTCGTTGGTGCCGATCGACAGGAAGTCGACGTGGCGCAGGATGCGGTCGGCCAGCAGCGCTGCGCTGGGGATCTCGATCATCACACCGGGAACGAGCCCGCGGGACCGCACCTTGTCGCCGAACCACGTCGCCTCGTCCTCGGTGGCCACCATCGGGGCCATGACCCACACCGGGCCGGTCGCGCCCTCGGCAGCGACGGCGATGGCGTCGAGCTGGCGATCCATCAGCCCCTCGTCACGCCAGCCGAGTCGCATGCCGCGCACGCCGAGCGCCGGGTTGGGCTCGTCCTTGATCGTCGCGAAGCTGACCGGCTTGTCCGACCCGGCGTCCAGCGTGCGGATCACGACCTTGCGCTCCCCCATCGCGTCGAAGACCTCGCGATAGATGGCGGCCTGCTCGTCGACCGTCGGCTCGACGTCGCGGTCCAGGAAGCACAGCTCGGTGCGGAAGAGTCCGACGCCCTGCACCTGGGTCTCGGCCGCCCGACGCGCGCCGGCGCCGTCCTGCACGTTGGCCAGGACGTCCACGGCGTGGTCGTCGCTGGTCCGCCCGGGTGAACGCCACGACGCCGCGGCGGCGCCGGCAGCCGTCGCCGCCTCGAGGCGGGTGGCCACCAGGTCGTCGGCGGGATCGAGCACGACCTCCCCGACCGCTCCGTCGACCAGCACGAACGTTCCGACCGCCACGTCGTCGAGCCCTTCGGTGCCGACGACGCAGGGGATGCCGAGCTGGCGGGCGATGATCGAGGTGTGGCTGGTCGGTCCCCCGAGCGAGGTGGCGATCGCGACCACCGTCGCCGGGTCGAGTCCGGCCGTGTCGGCCGGCGCGAGGTCGTCGGCGCACAGCACGGACGGAACCTGCGGCGTGGGGATCCCGGGTTCGGGCTGCCCAGTGAGCTCCGCGACGATCCGATCCTGCACGTCCTTCAGGTCGGTCACGCGCTCGGCCATCAGTCCACCGGCCGCGGCGAACATCGCGCTCAGCTCGTCGATGGCCGCCACGGTCGACGCACAGATGCCGCGCCCCTCACCCAGGTGCTTGCCGACCAGCGCGACCAGCCCCCGATCGCGGGCGAGGGTGGCGGTGGCCATGAGCACCTCGGAGGCGGCGCCGCTGGCAGCACTGGCGCGAGCGGCGAGTCGATCAGCGACCGCCGTAGCCGCTGCGGAGAACACCTCGGCGCCCTGCGCCGGGTCCACGCTCGGCTCGTCCGACGGGACGGCGGGCCGCGGCATCGGGCGCACGATCGGCCCTGAACCCACACCGGGAACGACTCCGTTACCCTGCAGAACCACCACGGCATCCCTACCTGTTCCCGGCCCGAACATGGCCGAATATGTGACTCAGATCATGTATGTCCTTGACTTTAGCGGCTCTTCGGACGTAAAACTACAGATAGCTTCACCAAAACCACACAAATCCACGCATTCGGCCGTGGGCGACCGACCACGAGGAGTCCCTGTGTACGCAGCAGAACGCCAGCAGCTGCTCGCCGAGCGCCTGCAGGTCGACGGACGCCTCGTCGTGGTCGAGATCGCCGAGGAGCTGAACGTCTCGAGCGAGACGGTGCGCCGCGACCTGGCGGCACTGGAGCGCGACGGCCTGGCGCAGCGCGTGCACGGCGGGGCCGTGGCCACGCGGGCCCTGCGCATCCTCGAGCCGGGCCTGGCGCAGCGCACGACCACCAACACCGAGCAGAAGGCCCGCATCGCACGTGCGGCTGCCGACCTGCTGCCGCCCGAGGGCGGCAGCATCGCGCTCGACGCGGGCACCACCATCAGCCACCTGGTCGACGAGATCCCTCTGGACCACCCCCTGACGGCCGTCACCCACGCCATCCCCATCGCCGCCAAGCTCACCGCGATTCCGTCGGTCACCCTGCACATGCTGGGTGGGCGCGTGCGGGGCGTCACGGCCGCCGCGGTCGGCCAGAGCATGACCGACGCGATGGCGGCCATGCACGTCGACGTGTGTTTCCTCGCCACCAACGCTGCCGATCCGCAGCTGGGCCTGAGCACCCCTGACGCCGAGGAGTCCGCGGCCAAGCGCGCCATCGCGCGCAGCGCGACCACCGTCGTGGCGCTGTTCGACTCGTCCAAGTTCGCAGAGCGGCACGTTTTCTCCTTCGCCAGCTACGACGACCTGGACGTCGTGGTCACCGACGACGGCATCTCGCCCGAAGACGTGACGGCGCTGGAGTCACGAGGAGTCAAGGTCGTCGTCGCGTGATCGTCACCTTGACGCCGAACCCCAGCATCGACCGCACGATCGCCCTGTCGGGACCGCTCGCCCGCGGTGAGGTCATCCGGTCGGCATCGACCCACGACGACGCCGGCGGCAAGGGCGTCAACGTCGCGCAGGTCGTCCGGCACTCCGGGCAGCTGGCGGTCGCCGTCCTCCCGGGAGAGCACGACGACCCCCTGCTCGTGCGCCTGCGTGCCCTGCGCCTCACCCATCGAGCCGTGTCCACCGGGATGCCGTCGCGGATCAACCTGACGCTCGCCGAGGACGACGGCACCACCACCAAGATCAACGCACCCGGCCCCGAGCTGGGCCCCGAGCACCTCGAGGGGCTGCTCGACGAGCTGGCCCGCGAGATTCCCGGGGCCCGCTGGGCGGTGCTCTCCGGCTCGCTGCCCCCCGGCGCTCCTGACTCCTGGTACGCCGAGGTGATCCAGCGGGTCGCGGGCGACGGCGTCCAGATCGCGCTCGACACGTCCGGTGCGGCTCTGCGCGAGGCGGTGCAGCGCCGCCCCCACGACATCGCTCTCATCAAGCCCAACGAGGAAGAGCTCGCCGATCTCGTCGGCGTCGACCCGGCCACCCTGACCTCGGTCGAGTCCGTGGTCGAGGCCGCAGCTCCCCTCATCGAGTCCGGCATCGGCGCCGTGCTGGTGACGCTGGGCGCCCAGGGCGCCGTGCTGATCACCGCCGACGGGGCCTGGCAGGCGGACGCACCACCCGTGCAGGCTCGCAGCACCGTCGGTGCCGGCGACTCGGCGCTGGCGGGCTACCTGCTCGGCGCCCTGGACGGGCTCGACGCACCCAAGCGGCTGAGCCTCGCCGTGGCCTACGGCAGCGCCGCAGCCTCCCTGCCGGGCTCGACGATGCCCACCCCCGCAGATCTTCCCCCGTTGTCAGAAGCTCGACCCTGCATCAAAGGATGACCACCATGGCCAGCAAGTCCGTCACCGTCGGTTCTGCCGTCGGCCTCCACGCCCGCCCGGCAGCACTGATCGCGCAGGCCGCCTCCGCCGCCTCCATACCCGTGACGCTGTCCAAGCCCGGCGGCACCCCGATCGATGCCGGTTCCGCGCTGCTGATCATGACGCTGGGCGCCAAGCAGGGCGACACCATCGAGGTCGCCAGCGATGACGCCGCGCTGGTCGACGAGATCGCTGGCCTGGTCGAACAGGACCTCGACGCCGAACAGCCCGCCTGATTCCCCAAATTTTGCGGGCTCAGGAACCATTTCGAACCCTGGAAACGGTGCTTGAGCCCGCAAAATTCGGTACGTCAGAGGGTACGGAAGGTGATGCCGGCGTGCTGGAGGCGTTCGATGAGGGCGTCGCCCATGGCCACCGCAGTGGTCGTCTGGCCCGACACCTGCGGCAGGTCGTCGAACGCCAGGCACAGCGCTGACTCGCTGAGCATCTTGGCCGTCTCGGTGTAGCCCGGGTCGCCGCCGCTGACCTCGGTGGTGACGGTCCGGCCACCGCCCTCGCCGACCAGCCGGAGCTTGAACCACGACTTCTCACGCGTGGCCTCGTCGGGGCCGTCACCCTGCTTGCGCAGCTTGAGCAGCGCGGCGCGGGTGGGTGGCAGCTGGGCGCCGACCAGCAGCACGCTCGCGCCGGCGATGGTGGCGGCCAGCATCGGCAGCTTCTTGAACTGCGCGAAGTGCGCGTAGCTGAACTCGGGGCCGTAGCGCTCCAGCGACCGTGCCGACCGCAGGACGATCTGCGGGTCGATGGTGGGCAGTGGGAGGGCCCAGCCGTTGCCGCCCGCGCCTCGACCCAGCTTGCCGCCGCCGCGGATCGTGCGTCCCTCGGGACGGGTCTCACGCTTCTTGCGCTCGGCGGCGATCCTGCCCGCGCCACGGATGCCCGCGAAGGCGCCGATGGCCGAGTGGTAGGTGCCTCCCGACGCGGTACCGCCGGCGCGGATGTACCCGCTGACCGACAACGGCACACCCTCGGGCAGCTGCTCGACGGTGTACAGCACCCCGAGGTCGTAGGGAATGGAGTCGAAGCCGCACGCGTGGATGATGCGCGCGCCCGACTTCTCCGCGACGTCGTGGTACTTCAGCCACATGCGGTCGACGAACTCCGGCTCACCGGTGAGGTCGATGTACGCGATGCCTGCCTCGGCTGCGGCCTTGACGGCCGGTTCGCCGTGCTGCAGGTACGGGCCCACGGTGGTGGCCAGCACCCGTGTGCTGCGGGCCAGCGCCGACATCGAGTCGGCATTGGTGCTGTCGGCGGAGATGATCTCGGGGCGCACCCCGCCGAGGGTCTCGACGCGGTCCGCCACCGCCTCCAGCTTGGCCTGGTTGCGACCGGCGATCGCCCACGTCGCGCCGTCGGGCAGATGCGTCGCCAGGTAGTCGGCGGTGAGTCCGCCGGTGAATCCGGTGGCTCCGAGCAGGGCGATGTCGACAGAAGTCATGGGACCAACCTACCGGCTGGTAACAGGCTCAGTCCGGCAACCGCGGTGCTACGAGGCCTTCTTGGCGACCTCGTCGTGCGTGAGCACGGTGGGCAGCACGCCGTCGGTGACGGTGGCCGCGGTGACGACGACCTTGGCGACGTCGTCGCGACTGGGCACCTCGTACATGACCGGTTCGAGGACCGACTCGATGATCGAGCGCAGACCGCGGGCGCCGGTGCCCCGCGCGAGGGCGAGGTCGGCCATCGCCTCGGCAGCGCCCTGCCCGAACTCCAGCTCGACGTCGTCGATCTCGAACAGGCGGATGTACTGCTTGGTGAGCGCGTTGCGCGGCTCGGTGAGGATGGCGACCAGGGCCTCGCGGTCGAGGTTGTCGACGGCCGCGATGACCGGCAGGCGGCCGATGAACTCAGGAATCAGACCGAACTTGAGCAGGTCCTCGGGCAGCACCTTGGAGTACAGCTTCTCCGGCGCCACGAGGTCCGACGCCGGGATGTTGCCGGTGTTGAAGCCCAGGCTCGTCTTGCCGCTGCGCTGCTCGATGATCGTGTCCAGACCCGCGAACGCGCCACCGACGATGAACAGCACGTTGGTGGTGTCGATCTGGATGAACTCCTGGTGCGGGTGCTTGCGGCCGCCCTGCGGAGGAACCGAGGCCGTGGTGCCCTCGAGGATCTTCAGCAGCGCCTGCTGCACGCCCTCGCCGGACACGTCGCGCGTGATGGAGGGGTTCTCGCTCTTGCGCGAGATCTTGTCGACCTCGTCGATGTAGATGATGCCGGTCTCGGCCTTCTTGACGTCGTAGTCGGCAGCCTGGATCAGCTTGAGCAGGATGTTCTCGACGTCCTCGCCGACGTAACCGGCCTCGGTGAGGGCGGTGGCGTCAGCGATGGCGAACGGCACGTTGAGCATGCGGGCCAGCGTCTGCGCCAGGTAGGTCTTGCCGCAGCCGGTGGGCCCGACCATCAAGATGTTGGACTTGGCCAGCTCGACCTGGTCGTCCTTGTTGCGGCCGGTGGCGCTCTGCGCCTGGACCCGCTTGTAGTGGTTGTAGACGGCCACGGCCAACGACTTCTTGGCGTTCTCCTGGCCGATGACGTAGCCGTTGAGGAACTCGTAGATCTCGTGCGGCTTGGGCAGCTCGCCGAGGCTGAGCTCAGCGCCTTCGGCGAGCTCCTCCTCGATGATCTCGTTGCACAGCTCGATGCACTCGTCGCAGATGTAGATGCTGGACGGGCCGGCGATCAGCTTCTTGACCTGCTTCTGGCTCTTGCCGCAGAAGGAGCACTTCAGCAGATCGGCAGTCTCACCAATACGTGCCACGTGATCGGTCCTTCCTGGAGCATGGGTACGGCCGAGTGGCCGAGGTCACGATGTTCACCCTAACCGCCTCACGCGCTCGCGTCCTCGCATGCGAACGCGTGAGACGGGCGTGTCGTCAGACAGCGGGCGTCTTGAGGGTGTCGAGCACCTCGTCGACCAGTCCGTACTCGACGGCCTGCTGGGCGGTGAGGATCTTGTCGCGATCGACGTCCTTGCTGACCTCTTCGATCGGCTTGCCGGTGGCGTCGGAGATCATCTTCTCCATCAGCTCGCGCATGCGGAAGATCTCGTTGGCCTGGATCTCCAGGTCGGAGATCTGGCCGCCGGTGCCCTCGGTGTAGGGCTGGTGGATCAGGATGCGGCTGTTGGGCAGCGCCAGGCGCTTGCCGGGAGTGCCGGCGGCCAGCAGGATCGCCGCGGCCGAGGCCGCCTGACCCAGGCACAGCGTCTGCACGTCGGGCTTGATGTACCGGATCGTGTCGTAGATCGCGGTCAGCGCCGTGAACGAGCCACCGGGGCTGTTGATGTAGATACTGATGTCGCGATCGGGGTCCATGGCCTGCAGGCTCATGAGCTGTGCCATGACCGCGTTGGCGACGTCGTCGCTGATCGGGGTGCCCAGCATGATGATGCGGTCCTCGAACAGCTTGGTGTAGGGGTCGATGCGCCGGAAGCCGTACGACGTGCGCTCTTCCCACTGCGGCATGTAGTAGCTCATGAGATATCTCCTGCGCTCGCGACGACGTGGTCGATGAGGCCGTACTCCTTGGCCTGTTCCGGCGTGAACCACCGGTCACGGTCGGAGTCGATCTCGATCTGCTCGACGGTCTGGCCGCTGTGCTGCGACTGCAGCTGGTTGAGCTGCTGCTTGAGCAGCACGCTCTGCTCGGCCTGGATCTTGATGTCGGACGCCGATCCGCCGATGCCGCCCGACGGCTGGTGCATCATGATGCGGGCGTGCGGCAGGGCGTAGCGCTTGCCGGCCGTGCCCGCCGCCAGCAGGAACTGACCCATGGAGGCGGCCAGGCCCATGCCGAACGTGGCGACGTCGTTGGAGATGAACTGCATCGTGTCGTAGATCGCCATCCCCGAGTCGACCGAACCGCCGGGGCTGTTGATGTACAGGTAGATGTCGGCCTCGGGATCCTCGGCGTTCAGCAGCAGCATCTGTGCGCAGATCGCGTTGGAGTTGGAGTCGCGGACCTCCGACCCGAGGAACACGATGCGCTCCTTGAGCAGGCGCTGGTAGATGTGCCCGTCGAGATCGGACGGCCCGGCCTCGCCGGCCATGTCGTAAGGGGTCTGTGGTGTGTTCACGCTCTCGACAGTAGACGGCTGGCCAGCCGAACACACGCCAAAACGCGCCTGTTCGCCCTCGGCGTACGACTCAGACGGTGAAGGCGTCGCGGAAGGCGTCGAGGGCCCGATCGCTGCCCTCGACCGACGGGTCGGAGGCGAAGGCCTCCATCGCGACGGTGCCGTCGTACCCGGCATCGGCGAGCGCCTGCGCGACGAACGACCAGCGCACCTCGCCGGTGCCCGGCTCGCACCGACCGGGGACGTCGGCCACCTGCACCTCGCCCACGTGGGGGGCGGCGCGGCGGATCAGCTCGACGAGGTTCCCCTCACCGATCTGTGCGTGGTAGAGGTCCAGGTTCATCTTCAGGTGGGGGCTGCCCACGGCGCTGACCAGCGCCAGCGTGTCGGCCGCCCGGGCGAACGGCGTGCCCGGGTGGTCGACCTCGGTGTTGAGGTTCTCCAGCACGAAGGTCACCCCATGGGTCTCGCCCAGCTCCGCGACGCGCTCGAGGGTCTTCTCGGCCTGCAGCCACATGTCGCCCGTGACGACCTCGACCGGCTCGACCGGGATGCCGCCCTCCCCCAGGCCGGTCCCGTGCAGGTTCAGGGCCGGACACCCGATCTGCTGCGCGAACCGGATCGACTCGTCCGCGGTGCGCAGCAGCGCGTCGGCGCCGCCGAAGAAGTTGCCGGTGACGTAGCCGGTCATCGAGGTGAACCGGGCGCCGGTCGCGACCAGGGCGTCGGCGTCCTTGTCGGTCCAGTCCCAGATCTCCGCCGCGAAGCCTCGCTCGTGGATGCGGGCGACTCGCTCCAGGTGCGGCAGGTCCGTGTAGACCATCTCCGAGCAGATGGCCAGGGTGAACATCTCAGGCTCCGTACAGCGCCGGGCGCTCAGGGACGTCGATCGACTCGCGGGTGCCGCCGGTGAGCGACAGCACGCCGGCTCCGGCGACCAGGTTGGCCGCGAAGCCGTCCCACGCGCTCGCGCCGACGACCTCGCCGCGCAGCGACGCATCGACCCACGCGGCCAGCTCGAGGCGGTACGACTCGATGAAGTGCTCCACGAAGTCGCTGCCCACCTCCCGACGAAGTCCGCCGGACAGGCGTCGCAGCACCGGCGTGCGGGGCTCCAGCGCTGCCGAGCCCGACGTGCCGACGACCTCGACGCGCACGTCGTAGCCGTACTGGGCGTTGCAGAACACCTCGGCGGTGATCATCTGGCCGTCGGCCATCCACAGCGTGGCGATCTGCGGGTCCTTGAAGCCCTCGAGGATCGGCGACTCCACCCGGATGGCCACGATCTCGTCGTCGAGCAGCCACCGGAACGTGTCGAACTCGTGGATCATCGAGCCGGTCACCAGGGTCGACGAGTCGGTGCTGGTGAGGTTGGTGGCATTGCGGTGGATGCCGTGCACCAGCCGCACCTCGCCGAGCGTGCCGTCGGTGATCGAGCCCTTGAGCGAGGAGAAGCCGGGATCGAAGCGACGGTTGAATCCCACCTGCACGAAGCGCCGGCCGGCGGCGACCTCGGCGTCGACGACCGTGCGGGCGTCCTCGGCCGTGACGGCCAGCGGCTTCTCGCACAGGACGTGCTTGCCGGCCGTGATGCCGGCGATGGCGAGCTCGGCGTGGGTGAAGTCCGGCGACGCGATGACGAACGCGTCGACGTCGGCGATCAGCGACTCCGGTGAGTCGGCGGACTCGCCGCCGACCTCGTCAGCGACGGCCGTGGCCCGCGCGGTGTCCATGTCGAACACGCGCGTGACCTGGGCGGCCGGGACGGCCGTCGCCAGCGTGCGGGCGTGGGACGCGCCCATCGCGCCGGCGCCGATGACACCTACGCGGAGTCGGTTCATGAGGTTGGTCCTTTCGAGGATGGTGCTGTCGAGTGGCGCACAGTGTGCGACGAGTGGCGCAGATTGGCTGTGAAACCGGCGTGTCGCCGACCAATCTGCGCCACTCGCGGGGATAGAGTCGGGCGCTTCAGAGCGTGATCCATTGGCGGCGATCGGAGGATGTGATCATCGCGTCGACGACCCGGGCGGCGCGAAGCGCGTCGTGGATCGTGGCGCCCACCGGCTTGCCGGTGCTGATCGACTCGACGAGACGGCGGGCCTCGACGACCTTGAGCTCGTCGAAGCCGATCGGGTTGTTGGTGCCGGGCTGGAACGCGGCCAGGTCGCCGTCCGCCGGCCCGGCGTACTCGGTGGAGTAGAAGACGTCGAGGTACCGGCCGTCCGTGGCCGTGGCCACCTGCAGCTCGTTCATGCGGCGAAAGTCCCACGCGAGAGCGCCGTCGGTGCCGTGCACCTCGAAGCCGTAGCGGTTCTGCTCCCCCACCGCGACGCGGCTGGACTCCAGCGTCGCCCGCGAGCCGTCGGCGAGACGCAGCAGCGCCGTGACGTAGTCCTCGTTCTCGACCTCGGAGAGCTCGCCGGCACCCTTCTCGTAGTGCATCGCTCCGGCCACCGCCTCGGGTCGCTGCGCGATGAACGTGGCCCGGTCGACCACGAGCTCGGCGATCGGAGCGACCACGTGCTGCACCAGGTCCGCCGCGTGGCTGACCAGGTCGCCGAGCACGCCGCTGCCGGCGAACTCGTTCCGGAACCGCCAGGACAGCGCGGCATCGGGATCGGCGGAGTAGTCGGCCAGGAAGCGCACGGTCGAGTGCTCGACGGTGCCGAGCCGGCCCGACGCGACGATCTCGCGTGCCCGCTCGACCGCCGGCACGTTGCGGTAGTTGAAGCCCGCAGCGGCCTGCACTCCTGCTGCCTCGACCGCTGCGACGATCTCGGCGGTCTCGGCGGAGTCACGACCGGCGGGCTTCTCGACCCACAGGTGCTTGCCCGCCTGGGCTGCTGCGACGGCGACGTCGCGGTGGATGAAGTTCGGCCCGGTCACGCAGACCAGGTCGATGTCGGGCCGGGCCACCAGCTCACGCCAGTCGCTCAGCTGGTGCTCGAAGCCGAAGGCGGCCGCAGCGCGGGCGGTGCGGTCGTCGCCGGCGGTGTCGGCCACCGCGACGAACCGCGGACGCAGCGGCGCGTCCGGGAAGTGCTGCAGCAGACGCGACAGGGCACGGGCGTGCACCTGTCCCATCCAGCCGAAGCCGACGATCCCCACACGCAGGTCGTCGGTCACGCCTCCGCCTCTGCCTCTGCCTCGGCCTTGAGCTCGCTGACCACGGCGGAGTCCGAGCCCATGGTCTCGGCCAGCTCGTGGGCCAACGTCTCCAGCTCGGCGCCGCCGGCCATCATCGACGTCAGCTCGTCCAGGGTCATCTCGGCCTTCGGGAAGTCACCCATGCTCTTGCCACGACGCAGCAGCATGAAACGGTCGCCGACCGGGTAGGCGTGGTGCGGGTTGTGCGTGATGAACACGACGCCCAGTCCCCGCTCGCGCGCCTTGGCGATGTACTTCAGCACCACGCCGGACTGCTTGACGCCGAGCGCCGCCGTGGGCTCGTCGAGGATGAGCACCCGCGCACCGAAGTACACGGCGCGGGCGATCGCGACGCACTGGCGCTCGCCACCGGACAGGGTGCCGATGGGCTGGTCGACGTCGCGCAGGTCGATGCCCATCGCGGCGAGCTCCTCCTTGGCGATGCGCTTCATCTCCGCGATGTCGAGGCGCTTGAACGGTCCGACACCCGTGCGGAGCTCGCTGCCGAGGAAGAAGTTGCGCCACACCGGCATGAGCGAGACCACGGCGAGGTCCTGGTAGACCGTCGCGATGCCGGCGTCGAGCGCCTCGCGCGGGCTGCCGAAGGTGACCGGCTTGCCGTCGACCAGCAGCTCGCCCTCGGAGTGCTCGTGGGCCCCCGCCAGGATCTTGATGAAGGTCGACTTTCCAGCGCCGTTGTCGCCCAGGACGCAGGTGACCTGTCCGGCTCGTACCGACGTGCTGACGTCGCTGAGCGCGATGATGTTGCCGTAGCGCTTGCCGATGTCGCGCACCTCGATGACGGGCACGTCACTGGTGGGGCTGTGGTCGCTCATCGCTGTCTCCGTGGGTGAGGTGGTGGGCTGCTTGCCGGTCATCGTGACGTCTCCGCTCGCTTGCGCACCCATTCGTTGAGGAGCACCGCGGCCAGCAGCATCACACCGAGGAAGGCCCGCAGCCAGTTGTTGTCCCAGCCGCTGTAGACGATGCCCTGGCTCGCCATGCCGTAGATCAGGGCGCCGAACGCGGCACCGATGGCCGATCCGTAGCCGCCGGTCATCAGGCAGCCGCCGACGACGGCGCAGATGATGTAGATGAACTCCTGGCCGACGCCGGTGTTGCTCTGCACCGTGGAGGTGGTGAACAGCAGGAGCATCCCGACCAGCCAGCCGGCTCCGGCGGTGGTCATGAACAGGCCGACCTTGGTCTTGAAGACCGGGACACCGACCTGACGGGCCGACTGCTGGGCGCCGCCGACCGAGAAGATCCAGTTGCCGGTGCGGGTGCGCAGGAGCACCCAGGTGGCGACGGCCGTGACACCGATCCACCACAGCACCGAGGCGTACAGCGTGAGCCCGCCGATGTTGATCGTGGAGCCGAACACCGCCTTGCCCTGGTCGTAGAACGGCACGTCGCGCATCCCCTGGATGGCCACCTGGCCGATCAGGGCCTTGGTGCCGGCCAGATCGATGCCCTGCAGCACGAAGAAGGTGCCCAGGGTGACGATGAAGCTCGGTAGACCTGTCTTCATCACCAGGATGCCGTTGATGGCCCCGACGAGCAGGGCCAGCGCGAGCGAGACCACGATGGCCGCCCAGATGTTGAGGCCGTACTCGGTGGTCAGCACGCCGACCACGAGTCCGGTGAACCCGGTCATGGCGCCGGCGGACAGGTCGAACTCGCCGCCGATCATGAGCAGCGCGACCGCGACCGCCATGATGCCGATGGTGGAGGCACCCCGCAGCCACGTGCTGGCGCCGGCGGGGGTGGCGAACACCGAGGTGGTCGCCGCGAAGAAGACGAAGATCGCGATGGCGGCGATCAGGGCGCCGATCTCGGGGCGCTTGAGGATCTTGGTGAGGGTCGAGGTCGAGCTGATCCGCTCGTCGACGACGGTGGCGGTGGCCATGGGTGCTCCTGTTCGGTCAGGGACGGGATCGTGGGGGCCCGGTGGTGCCGGGCCCCCACGGCCCGGTGGTGCTAGCGAGTGCCGTTGGCGGCGTACTTGGCGACGTCGGCAGCATTGTCCTTCGTGACGAACGCGGGGCCGGAGTTGATCGGCTGGCCACCGCCCAGGTCGTTGCCGTTGATGCTCTTCAGGTAGAGCGTCGTGACGCCCAGGAAGCCCTGCACGTAGGGCTGCTGGTCGACCGCGAACAGGATCTTGCCGTCCTCGATCGCCTTGACGACGTCCGACGACAGGTCGAACGTGGCCACCTTGGCGCTGCTGCCGGAAGCCTCGACCGCGCCCACGGCGTCGATCGCGTACTGGCCACCGAGCGTCAGGACGGTGTCGATGTTCTTGTCAGCCTGCAGCTTCGAGGTGATGGTCGCCTGCACCGCGTTGTCGTCCGTGCCGTCGACCTGCAGGTTGGTCATGGTGCCGCCGAAGGCTGCGGCGGCTGCCTTGCAGCGCTCCTCCAGGCCGACGTTGCCGGCCTCCTGGATGACGCAGATGGCGTTCTTCTGGCCCTCGGACTTCAGCCGCTCGCCGACAGCCTGACCGGCCACGGTCTCGGACTGCCCGATGTGGGTGATCGCACCGAACTCCTTGAACTTGTCGACACCGGAGTTGATGGTGACGACCGGGACGCCAGCGGCCACGGCGGCCTTGACGCTGGCCTCGAGTCCGTCGGGGTTGGCCATCGAGACCACGATGCCGTCGACCTTGTCGGCGACAGCGCCGTCGATCAGCTGCGACTGCTTGGCCGGGTCCGGATCGGAGCTGTAGTTCACGGTCACGCCGTAGTCCTTGCCGGCCTTCTCGGCGCCGGACTTGACCCGGTCCCAGAACGCGTCGCCGGGGGCGCCGTGGGTGATGACCGCGTAGGTCAGGTCCTGGTTGGCCTTGCTGGTGGAGTCCTCCTTGCCCGTGCCGCTGCACGCGGCGAGCAAGGTGGCGACGACGGCGAGGGCGCCGACGAGCTTGAACTTCTTCATGGTGTCCTCTACTTCTTCTGGTGGTGCTTCTTCGGGTGGGCCCGGCGTCAGCTCGACGTCGGGAAGTTCAGCTGGGCGAGGGAGTCCTCGTCCACGTGCGGCCACCGGGTGGTGACCACCTTCTGCTGGGTGTAGAACCGCACGCCCTCGGGGCCATGGATGTGATGGTCCCCGAAGAGCGAGTCCTTCCAGCCGCCGAACGAGTGGAAGGCCATGGGGACGGGAACCGGCACGTTGATGCCGATCATGCCCACGTGGACCTTCCGCTGGAAGGTACGTGCCACCTCACCCGAGGAGGTGAACACTGCTGTGCCGTTGCCGTACGGATTGGAGTTGATCAGCTCCAGGGCAGCGTCCAGCGTCGGAACCCGCACCACGGCGAGCACGGGTCCGAAGATCTCGTCGGTGTAGACCGACATGTCGGTGGTGACGTGGTCGAGCAACGAGGGGCCGACGAAGAAGCCGTCCTCGTGACCGTCGACCACCAGGTCGCGTCCGTCGACCACGACCTTGGCTCCGGCGTCCTCGCCCTGTCCGATGTAGTCGACGATGCGGTCGCGCGACGCCTGCGTGACGACCGGGCCCATCTCGGCGTCGGGGTCGGTGCCGACCGACACCTTGAGGTCGACCGAGCGCTCGCGGATCTTGTCGACCAGCGTGTCGGCCGCGGGACCGACCGCGACGACGGCCGAGATCGCCATGCAGCGCTGTCCGGCCGATCCGTAGCCGGCGGCCACGATGTGGTCGGCCGCGAAGTCGAGGTCGGCGTCAGGCATGACCACCGCGTGGTTCTTGGCGCCGCCGAGGGCCTGCACGCGCTTGCCGGTGCGCGAGGCGCCCTCGTGCACGTACCTGGCGATGGGCGTCGAGCCGACGAACGAGACGCCGGCGATGCCGGGGTGCTCCAGGATCGCGTCGACGGCCACCTTGTCGCCGTGCACGACGTTGAACACGCCGTCCGGCAGACCGGCCTCGGCGTAGAGGCGGGCCACCAGGTCGGACGCGCCGGGGACCCGCTCGGACGGCTTCAGGATGAAGGTGTTGCCGGTCGCGATGGCGATCGGGTGCATCCACAGCGGCACCATGATCGGGAAGTTGAACGGCGTGATGCCGGCGACCACGCCCAGCGGCTGCCGGAACGTGTGCGAGTCGACGCCGCCGGAGACCTGGTCGTTGAACTCGCCCTTGAGCAGCTGCGGGATGCCGCAGGCGAACTCCACGACCTCGCGGCCGCGGACGACCTCGCCCTTGGCGTCGTCGAGGGTCTTGCCGTGCTCGGAGCTGATGATGGCCGCCAGCTCGTCCTCGTGCTGCACCAGCAGCTCGCGGAAGGCGAACATGATGCGCGAGCGGGCCGTGACCGAGGACTCGCCCCAGGTCTCGAACGCGGTGGCGGCGGCGGAGACGGCGGCGTCGACGTCGCCTGCGGTCGCGAGCCGGACCTGCGACGCCGGGGCTCCGACGGCGGGGTCGTAGACGTCGCCGAGGCGGTCGCTCTCGCCGGTGACGCTGGTGCCACCGATCCAGTGGTCGTAGATGCGGTTCTGGGTCATCGGTGGTCCTTCTGCTCGGGTGCCGGCGTCATCAAGGGGCGCTGGCTGGTCTTGTGGTCCTCGTACTCGCGGCGGGCCTGGCGGGTGGACTCCAGGACGGACACCTCTGACACCGGCACGTCCCACCAGGCGGGGCTGTCGGGCGCCGGCACCAGGGGATCGGTCTCGACGTGGATGACGGTGGTGCGGGTGGACTCCTTGGCCTTCAGGACCGCCGCGCGGAAGTCCTCGATGCCGGCCACGGCCAGGACGTCGGCGCCGAGGCTGGCGGCGTTGGCCGCGAGATCGACGGGCAGCTTGTCCCCGTCGAGCCCCGAGGCGGTGCGGTAGCGGTACGCGGTGCCGAACCGCTGCGAGCCGAGGGACTGGGACAGCGCGCCGATCGAGGCGTAGCCGTGGTTCTGCACCAGCACGACGATCACCTTGATGCCCTCGGCCACCGCAGTGACGAGCTCGGTGTTCATCATCAGGTACGAGCCGTCGCCGACCATGACGAACACGTCGCGGTCGCCTGCCCCCGACAGCTCCGTCTCGTCCAGTGCAGCCATCTTGACGCCGAGGCCGCCGGCGATCTCGTAGCCCATGCAGGAGAAGCCGTACTCGACGTGGTAGCCCTTGCGATCGCGCGTCCGCCACAGCTTGTGCAGGTCGCCCGGCATCGAGCCGGCGGCGCACAGCACGACGTCGCGCGGATCCGACAGCTCGTTGACGGCGCCGATCACCTGGCTCTGGATCGCAAGACCGTCGGCCACCTCCGGGGCGCCCTCGCCGGTGTACGCACGCTCGACGATCGCATCCCACTCCCCCGCGAGCGCCGTGGCGCGAGCGGTGTGCGCGGGATCGGCGGTCCAGCCGGTCAGCGCGGCCGTCAGGGCCGTGAGACCTTCGCGCGCGTCGGCCACCAGGCCGACCGCCGAGTGCTTGTGGGTGTCGAAGGCCGAGACGTTCAGATTCACGAACTGCACGCCCGGATGCTGGAACACGGTGCGTGATGCCGTGGTGAAGTCGCTGTAGCGGGTGCCGACGCCGATGACGACGTCCGCCTCTGCCGCCAGGGCGTTGGCCGCGGTGGTGCCGGTGGCACCGATCGCGCCGACGGACTGCGGGTGGTCGTACGCCAGCGAGCCCTTGCCGGCCTGCGACTCGGCCACGGGGATGCCGGTGGCCTCCACGAGCTCTCGCAGCGCATCGTTGGCACGCGAGTACGTGACGCCACCGCCGGCGACGACCAGTGGACGTCGGGCCGATCGGATCGCGGCGACCGCGCGGTCGAGGGCAGCGGGCTCGGGCACGGGACGGGCGACGTGCCAGACGCGCTTGGCGAACAGCTCGTCCGGGAAGTCGTGGGCCTCGGCCTGCACGTCCTGCGGCAGTGCGAGCGTGACGGCGCCGGTCTCGGCCGGATCGGTGAGGATCCGTGTGGCGTGCAACAGCGCCGACGCGAGCTGCTCGGGCCGGTCGATGCGATCGAAGTGCACCGACACCGGGCGGAAGACGTCGTTGACCGAGAGGTCGCCCTGCTGGACGTTCTCGAGCTCCTGCAGCACCGGGTTGGCCACGCGGGTGGCGAAGGTGTCGCCGGGCAGCAGCAGCACCGGGAGCCTGTTGATCGTGGCGAGTGCCGCACCGGTGACCATGTTGGTGGCGCCGGGGCCGACCGAGGCGGTCACCGCCATGGCGGCGAGCCGGTCGCGCTGGCGGGCGTATGCGACGGCGGCGTGCACCATGGCCTGCTCGTTGCGCCCGTGGAAGTAGCGCAGGTGTCCGCTGTCGCCGGAGCTCTCGCGCTCCAGCAGTGCCTGGCCGACGCCGGCGACGTTCCCGTGGCCGAAGATGCCCCAGCAGCCGGCGAAGAACGGCGTCTCGACGCCGTCGCGCTCGGTGTGCTGGTTCTCCAGGAAGCGGACGGTCGCCTGGGCGACGGTCAGCCGGGTCGTCGTGGTCATGCGATGTCTCCCTTGCCGAACGGAAGCCGGGGGTCGATGGGCTGGTCGGCCCAGGTGTCGCGGATCCAGGCGTGCTGCGGGTCGTCGCAGATCAGCCAGGCGCGCTCGCTGCCGGGACCGGCCATGACGTTCAGGTAGTACAGGTCGTAGCCGGGCGCGGCGATCGAAGGGCCGTGCCAGCCGTGCGGGATGAGCACGGCGTCGCCCGTGCGCACCTCGGCGGCCACGTCGATCTCGGCGGTGTCGTGGCCGTAGACACGTTGGAAGCCGAAGCCCGGACCGGTGGGGCCGTCGGCGACCTCGAAGTAGTAGATCTCCTCGAGGCGGGTCTCCTCGCCGGGACGCTCCTCGTCGTGCTTGTGCGGCGGGTACGACGACCAGTTGCCGCCCGGGGTGAGGACCTCGCAGGCGATCATGCGATCGGCCTCCAGCACGCCGGGGATGCCGAAGTTGTTGACCTGGCGGCTGGACTGGCCGGCTCCGCGCATCTCGACCGGCACGTCACCGGCGGGCAGGTACGCGGGTTCGAGACGGTTCGCGCACACCGCGGTGCAGACGGCGAATCGTCCACCGTCGGCGCTCAGGACGGTCAGCTCGGCTCCGCGGGGTGCGTAGACGACGTCGCTGGGGCCGGCGAAGACGTGCGGGCGCCCCTGCAGAGGGAACTGCTCACCATCCACCCGAACCACGGCCGATCCGGACAGCGACAGCACCATGGCCTCGGCGTCGCCGAGGGCGAGGGTGTCGGACTCCCCCGCCGCGAGCGTCAGCACGACCAGCCCGCTGTGCGTCCAGCCGGCCGACGCGGGCGTCACCTCCAGGGTGCGGACACCCTCGGCGGCGGCGTCGGACCTGATCACGAGACTCACCGCGCCATCATCTCCACCGTGGCGTCGACGGCGTCCTCGACGGTGCCGGTGGCCGGGAACAACAGGCTGCGGCCGACGATCATGCCGCGGACGACCGGGTTGGTCAGCGCCTTGGCCCACGCGGCGAACTGTGCGCCCTGGTCGGCCGACACCTCGCCGCCGAGCAGCAGCACCGGCAGCGTGGTGGCGGCCAGGACGGCGTCCATGTCGTCGACGACCGGCAGCTTGAGCCAGGTGTAGGCGCTGGTGGGTGCGAGGCCCGCCGCGACGGTGGCCGACCGGATGACGGCCTCGGTCGACAGGTCGTTGCGGACCTTGCCGACGGTGCCGTCGGAGGTGGTGTCGCGGCCCGAGATGAACGGCTCGACCATGGCCATGAGTCCACGTGACGCGAGGTCGCCGACGGCGTGGGCCGTGGCCTCCATGGTGCGCACGGTGGCGGGGTCGTTCGGGTCGATGCGGAAGAGCATCTTGCCCCCCTGGAGGCCGAACGCCTCGATGGTCGCGGCGTCGTGCCCGGTGTAGCGGTCGTCCATCTCGAACACGGTGCCCGCGAGGCCGCCGCGGTTCATCGAGCCGACGACGACCTTGCCGTCGAGGGCGCCGAGCAGCAGCAGGTCCTCGATGACGTCAGCGGTGCCGAGCACGCCGTCGACGCCGGGGCGCGACAGGGCACGGACCATGCGGTCGAGCAGCTCGGTGCGGTCTCCCATGGCCAGGGCGTTCTCCCCGGCCCGCAGCGCTCCGCGCGCCGGGTGGTCGGCCGCGATCAGCATGAGCCGGCCCCCGGCGTTCTGCCCGACGAGCCCCTGCGCCGGCTGCTGACGCTCTGCCCACATGCGGGCGATCCGACCCGGGTCGGTGGCCCGCGTCTCGACGATCGCCTGCACGTCGGCTGCGGTCACGGAGCTGATCGGACGGGGGGTCGGCGCGCTCATCGGGCGTTCTCCTGCAGGTAGGCACCGAGCTGGGCGACGGTCGGCATGGCGTCGGAGCACGACAGCTGGCCCGCGACGTAGGAACCGGCGGCGTTCGCGCCGGCCAGCGTGTCGGTGAGGCTCGCGCCGGTGAGCAGGCCGTGCACGAGGGCGCCACCGAACGCGTCGCCGGCGCCCAGGCCGTTGACGACGTCGACCGGCACCGGCGGCACGACGACCGACTCGTCGCCGCGGACGCCCAGCACGCCGAGTGGTCCCTGCTTGACGACGGCGAGGTCGACGCCGGCGTCCTGCAGCGCCTCGGCAGCGGCGGCGGGCACCATGGTCGACTGCAGGGGCTCCCCGATGGCCACGCGGCACTCCTCCTGGTTGCCGACCGCGACGGTCACGTGCGGCAGGGCCTTCGCGATCTCGGCGGTGGCCGCCTCGGGCGAGTCCCAGAACATCGGACGGTAGTCCAGGTCGAGGATCGTGGTGCCCGACCCGCCCGAGCGCGCCTCGAGTGCTGCCAGGTGCGCCTCTCGGCTCGGCTCCTGGGAGAGTCCGGTGACCGTGATCCAGAAGATCTCGGCGGCCCGGATGGCGTCGTAGTCGAGGTCGTCGGCACTGATGTGCAGGTCCGGCGCCTTCTCGCCGCGGTAGAAGTACAGCGGGAAGTCGTCGGGCGGGAAGATCTCGCAGAACACCACCGGCGTCTGCAGGCCCTCGACCGGGCTCACCCACGAGTCGTCGACGCCGTATCCCTGCAGGGCCGTGTGGACGAAGCGACCGAACGGGTCGTCACCGGTGCGGGTGATCGTGGCGGCACGGTGCCCGAGACGTGAGGCGGCGACGGCGACGTTGGTCGAGCTGCCGCCGAGGAACTTGGCGAACGACGTGACCTCGTCGAGGCCCACCCCGACCTGCTCGGGGTACACGTCGACGCTCACGCGCCCCATGGTGATCAGCTCGAAGGCATCGGTCATGCGAGACGTGCCTTCACGTAGTCGAGGCACTTCTGCACGTCGGCGCGAGGGCCGACGCCCTCCGGCTCACCATCGAGCATCAGGTCCTGCTCCAGGACGTACCAGCCGTCGTACCCGTGTGACTCCAGGGCGTCGATCATGGCGGCCACGTCGACGGAACCGGCACCGAGCACGGTCCACATACCATCACGCACCGCGTCGGAGAAGGCGATCTCGCCCGCCACGACCCGGGCCGCCTTGGCGCCGTCGACGTCCTTGAGGTGGACGTGCCCGACGCGCGGCAGGTTGGCCAGCGTGATGGCGACCGGGTCGGCACCGGCAGCCGCGAGGTGGCCGGTGTCGACGCACAGTCGCACGTGCGAGCCGTCCAGGACGCGCTGCACGTCGTCGGCGTTCTCGACCATCGTGCCGATGTGCGGGTGGATCGTGGCGACGACGCCGCGATCGAGTGCATGGTCGCTGATCCGGTCGAGATTGCCCAGCATCGTCTTCCACTGGACATCGTCGAGGACCGGGCGTCCGTCGTAGCCGTCGACGCCGGTGGAGGCGGCCAGCACGACGACGCCGGCCCCGGAGGCGAGGCAGCCGTCGATGAACGCGTCGACCTCGGGCATCGGATCGTGCTCGGGGTCGTGCAGCAGGACGGGCAGGAATCCGCCGACGGCCTGCAGCCCGAAGCCACGCAGGAACGCGGCCTTCTCGGCCGGGGCATCAGGCAGGAAGCCGTCCGGTCCGAACTCGGTGGCCGCGATGCCCAGCTCGCGCATCTCCCCCATCACCCGCTCGGCACCGAGCTGGTGGCCCCAGCCGGGCACTTCGCACACACCCCACGAGATGGGTGCTCCGGCGATGCGATCGACCCGGCGGGTGGGGGTCGAGGTGGCGATGGTCATGCAGCGTGGGCCCTTCGTGCGGACGGAACGGCGTCGGTGTGGCGCCGATCACGAGTGTGCGTGCCCTCACATTGTCTTGTCAAGAGTTTGTCATGACATATTGACGAACTCTGGTGATCTGCCCCAGAGTGTGGCCATGCCAGGTCAGCCCGCCATCACCCTCGACCGCTCCAGCCCGGTGCCGTTGTACTTCCAGGTGGCCGAGCAGTTCGAGCAGGCCATCTTGACCGGCGAGCTGGCTCCGGGCGACCGCATCGAGAACGAGGTCGACCTCGCCAAGGGTCTCGGGTTGTCGCGCCCGACGATGCGCCAGGCGATCCAGGTGCTGGTCGACAAGGGGATGCTGGTGCGCAAGCGCGGCGTCGGCACCCAGGTGGTGCACGGCACCGTGCGCCGGTCCGTCGAGCTCACCAGCCTGCACGACGACCTCGCCAACGCGGGCCAGGATCCGCGCACCCAGCTGTTGTCGCTCGGTCGCGAGCCGGCCGACGACGAGGTGAGCACCGAGCTGCAGGTCCCGGTCGGCGCCGAGGTCTGGATGGTCGAGCGACTGCGGTCGATCGGCAGCCAGCCGTTGGCCCTGATGTGCAACTACCTGCCCGTCGACGCGATCGACCTGAGCCACGTGGACCTGGAGGACGTGGGACTGTACGCCACCATGCGGCGTGCGGGGATCATCATGCGCGTGGCCAAGCAACGCATCGGGGCCCGGGCGGCCACCGAGCGCGAGGCGTCACTGCTGCGCGAACGACGCAACGCCCCGCTGCTGACCATGCAGCGCACGGCCTACGACGACGGCGGTCGGGCGGTCGAGTTCGGCCGGCACTGCTACCGGCCCGACCTCTACCAGTTCGAGCTCACGCTCGTGGACCGCTGAGCTCGCTCTCGATCGCGGCGAGGGTGACCTTCATGCCGTCGCAGAGCTCCTGGTCGTGGCCCTCCTGGCCACCCAGCGCGAGTCGCGCCGTGCTGCGGACGACCAGGGACGGATCGACGACGGCCGTGCGGGCCTCGGTGAGTCGCGTGCCGGGGCCGTCCGGCGCCACCTCGTAGGACCACTCGACGTTCGTGGGCCACACGCTGAAGGCGAACCGTCCCGGGGTCTGCCCGCTGGGCGACGTCCAGGCCGTGATGCGGCTGAACGTGGGCCAGAAGAACCATCCACGGCGGTTGAGGTTGACCGTGAGTCGGCCCGACCGGGGACGCCCCAACGGCCACATGCCGACCAGCTCGGGGCTGCGTCGGGCCATCGCGCCGAGGTCCGTGACGGCGGACCACACCACAGACGGCTCGGCCGACACCGTGATCGACTCCGACAGTGCTGGCATGTTCGCCATCAGGCCCTCCTGGGGGCGGGAAGCGCACGCGGCGATCGGGTGCGGGCATTGATCCACTCGACCATCCAGTCACCGACCTGGGGGTGGTTGAGCAGGGCGAAGTGGTGAGCGCTGGGCAGGTACTCGAAGCGCGCGCCGTCGACGATCGGGCCGGTGCGTCCCACACCCGTGGCCGAGCTGAAGTGGACCAGCAGATCACCGAGCACGGTGCTGAAGGGATGGCCCTGGGTGGCGCCGAGCGTGGCCGCCACGAAGTGGTACTCGGCGTGCGCGAGCGGTGCCGCGGCGATGCGGTCCAGGCCCCACTGGGCCGTGAGGTCCTGGCCCTCCCACTCCTCGGCCGAGATGTAGCCGTGGCGCAGGTCGACGATCCCGGCCGAGCGGCTGTCGAGCAGGGTGCTGAACGGCCGCGACTCGGGCCAGAACCTCAGCAGCCGCGACCCCATGTGGGCGGCCTTCTCGAGCCGGGCACCCGCGTGCGGCGTGCCGAGGCAGATGACGTCGCGCACCAGGTGGTGCCACGACTCGCTCGCGGCGGTGGCGTGGTTGGTGGCAGCGCGGGCGACCAGACCGCCCATGGAGTGACCGACCAGCGTGATGCGGGTGACGCCCACCGGCCACGCGTCGACCAGCCGGCGGATCAGCTGGTCGAGGTGCTTGCCGTTCTCGGAGATGTGCAGACCGGTGTTGTAGCGAATCATCACCGGGGTGCCATCGGTCTCTGCCGCCACCCGCTGTGCGTACGTGGTGCCGTGCACCTTGGCGCTGGTGTCCCAGGACTCCTCGTTCTCGCACAGACCGTGCAGGAAGATCACCGGATGGCTGGTGGCGTCGCGGAACGCCTCGGACAGCGGCCAGGCGGTGACGGGGACGTCGTCGCCGTCGACCCGCACGGCCATCGTGATGGCCTGGGGATCGTCGAGCATGCGCAGCTCGTCACCGATCAGGCCGTTGATGGCAGCGACGATCAGCCGGCCACGAGCGCTGTCCTCGACCGGGCGGCCGATGCCGCGGGCTCCGAGGGCCCGCACGGCCCCGCTGCCGATGCGCAGGCCGCCGGAGATGGCGCCGTAGATCGAGGTGACCACGGCATCGTGCAACGACTCGGGCACCCGACTGCCGACCAGTCGGGTGGCACCGAAGGCGCGCGAGGAGATGGCGTGGTGCATCTCCCGCACGGTCCCGACGATCAGGCGATCGCCGTACTCGAGCGCGAGGGCAGCGACGTCGGTCGTGCGTGCAGGCTCGGTGGGCATGCCGACATACTGCCGGTATCCAGAGCCGTTGGGAACCGCGACAGGGCCGAAAGAGGCAGATCTCACAGACTTTTCAGCCTGCGTGCAGACCCGTCACCTCAGGCGTCGGCGGCAGCCTCGTCGGGCTCGGCGATGGTGCCGTCGGCCTGCAGCTTGGACAGGTCGATGGTGGTGCCGGACTCGTCGGTGACCGTGGCGCCTTCGACCAGCGAGGCGAGTGCCTTGCCGCGCAGCACCTCGCTGACCATCTCGGGCACGTGGTTGTGCTCCATGATGTGCTGGATGTAGGAGTTGGGGTCCTCGCCGGACTGCTGGGCGCGACGCATGATGTGCTGGCTCAGCTCGTTGTCGTCGATGCCGAACTCCTCGGTGGCGACGACCTGGTCGAGCACGAACTGGGCGATCAGCGAGTCACGGACGCGCTTCTCGAGGTCAGCCTCGAACTCGTCCTCGGTCTGCTCCTCGTCGTCGAGGTAGGCCTGGAACGTCATGCCGACCTGGGCGAGCTGCTGCTCGATCTGCTGGCGACGGCTGGCGATCTCCTCGGTGACGAGGTTCTCGGGCAGCGGGGCGTCGACCTTCTCGACGATCTCCTCGAGGACGAGGTCGCGTGCCTCGGCGGCCTGCTCCATGCGCTTGCCGCGGGTCACGCGGTCGGTGAGGTCGGCGCGCAGCTCGTCGACGGTGTCGAACTCCGACGCCATCTGGGCGAACTCCTCGTCGAGCTCGGGCAGGTGCTGCTCCTTGACGTCGGTCAGGACGACGGTGACGTCGACCTCCTCGCCCTTGCGATCGCCGCCGACCAGCGTGGTCGCGAAGGTGGCGGTGCCGTCCTTCTCCAGCCCGGTCAGGGCTTCGTCGAGGCCGTCGAGCATGGTGGCCTTGCCGATGACGTAGGGAAGGCCCTCGGCCTGCGCCTCGTCGATCTGGGTGCCGTCCTTGGTGGCGGCGGACAGGTTGATGGTGACCGAGTCGCCGTCCTGTGCAGGACGGTCGACCTCGGTGAAGGTGGCGAAGCGCTCACGCAGGGCGTCGAGCTGCTCGGCGACGTCGTCGTCGGACACCTCGGCGTCGGAGACCTTGACCGAGATCTTCGACAGGTCGGGGAGCGTGATCTCGGGGCGCACGTCGAGCTCGGCGGTGACCTCGATGGGCTCGCCGTCGACGAACTTGGCCAGGTCGATCTCGGGCTGGCTCAGCGGCTGGATCTTGGTCTCCTGCAGGGCCTCGGAGTACCAGCCGGGAAGTGCGGAGTTGATCGCCTCGTCGAGCACGGCGCTGCGGCCGATGCGCTGGTCGACGATCGCGGCCGGCACCTTGCCCTTGCGAAAGCCGGGAATGGTGATCTGCGCACCGATGGTCTTGTAGGCGGCCTGAAGGCTCGGCTCGAACTCCTCGAACGGCACCTCGATGGTGAGCTTGACCCGGGTGGGGGTGAGGTTCTCGGTCGTGCTCTTCACGTGACTGGACTCCTGGAATCAGACGATGATCGGGGCCGCGGCTCGACAGCGGGTGGCGCGTCGACATGTGCTGGACATGGTGCCGGAAAACGGCCGACCGCCAGTCTCTCACGTGGCTGCGATCAAGCCGAAACTGGCTGCGGGCGCGGGGTCGCGGCGATCGGTCGGGATGACAGGATTCGAACCTGCGACCCTCCGCTCCCAAAGCGGATGCGCTACCAAGCTGCGCCACATCCCGTGACGCGCCCCACTGTAGTGCTCAGCCCTGCGGGGACCCCGGCGGGCTGATCCCCGTGGTCGGCGTGCCGGACGGTGCCGTGCTCGACGCCGAGGGCGCGGGGGCGGAGGGGGCCGGGGTGGCCGTGGGCGCACCGCCGGCGACGAACGTCGGGTCGGCGAGGTCGTCGACCTTCACACCCGAGCACGAACCGGCGCGCGCCCGCAGCTCGTCGACCTGCCAGCTCTCTCCCGACCGCACGAACGTCAGGCGAGCGGAGTCGACGCGACGGGCGTCCGTCGTCGTGGTGCCGGCGGCACGGCTGAAGCCGGACGACACCAGGCAGATCGCGATCGCGGCACGATCTCCCTTCACCGCCACGGCCGTCGGCGTGAACGGGATCGGCCCCGGGTAGAAGCGCCCGAGCTCGTTGCCGAACAGGGGCGGCAGCACCTTCCGTCCGTGAGCGGTCATCACGGACCTCGCCGCACCGAGATCACGTTCGCCGTCGTTGATCGAGCGGGCGACGAGCGTGGCCCACTGACGGGCGATCTCGACCTGGGGGCGGTCCTCGTAGGGCGAGGTGGGCAGCTGCGCCGCCGGCACCGTCGACGGCGGAACGGTCACCGTGGGCTCGGGCGTGGCAAGTGTCGGGCTCGGAGAGGCCGACCCGGGAGTCGGCGTCGGCGACGGCGGTGCGTCGCTTCCGAACAGCGCGCCGCACCCCGACACCGACAGGCCCAGGACCATCGCGAGGGCAGCCGTCCCCGCTCTGGCACGCCTGCGCATACGGTCAGGATAGGCGGTGCGTGCCGCCGAGCCGACGATCCGTGCTGTCACACTGGCCGCATGTCGTACGCCGCGATCGCCTCGGCCGCGACGGCGCAGGCCACAGGCCGCGAGCCGGCCTGCGGCGCCAGCCGGGTGATCGCGATCGACGGGCCGAGCGGGTCCGGCAAGACCGACCTCGCGGCAGAGTGGGAAGGCGATGCCGACGCCGTCGTGCTGCACCTCGAGGACCTGTATCCCGGGTGGCACGGGCTGGACGCCACTCCCCCGGTCGTGGCGCGGATGCTCGGCGCGCTGGCGGTCGACGCGGACGCCTCGGCCGCGCGGTGGGACTGGGAGCACGACCGGCCCGGCCCCCTGCTGCACCTGCGACCCCGCCCGCTCGTGGTGGTCGAAGGTGTCGGCGCCGGTGCCGCGGTGATCCGACCCTTCCTGAGCCTGATCGTGTGGGTCGAGGCACCCGCCTCCGTGCGGCGCGACCGTGCCCTCGCGCGCGACGGCGACACCTTCGCCCCGTGGTGGCAGACCTGGGCCGAGCAGGAGCGACGTCACTTCGCCCGCGAGCAGACCCGCACCCACGCGGACGTCATCGTCTCGACCTGATGTGGCATCATGGACCCGCTGGTGAGGCCGTCAGGTCGAGCCACACGCGGACGTAACTCAATTGGTAGAGTCTCTGCCTTCCAAGCAGAATGTTGCGAGTTCGAGTCTCGTCGTCCGCTCCACGACCTCAGCGAGAGAAGACCCCGGACTTTCGGTCGTTCGCCGCGGTCTGACCCGAACCGAACGCCTGAGCCCTCGAGAGAAGACCGTCTCCGGGCGTCTCCCGAGCATCGGGCCAACGCCTACCCATTGGTATTCAGGTACCCGATTGTTCGAACTCGATTTCCTCGGTCACAGCAGGCCTGGACGACAGCAACTACGGCCTCGTCGGTGGAGGTCTGGACCGACAGTATCTGGAGCAGTATCGACTTCCTCAGGGCTGAGATCGTGAGCTTCCGCCCCGAAAGGAGCTCGACGCGCATGCCGCCGTACTCAGGCCACATCATGGCGATAGCTTCGAGCGGAACCGAGTAGGTGAGGAGTGGACCGACCGTCATGATCCGCTCGCCATCCACCCCGCACCACGGACGAAGTAGCGTCAGCCATACCAGGACGGCGACCGGGGCGGCGATCAATAGTCCTTCAACAGGCTGCCCGTCGACAGTCGCGCCCAGTCCGAGCGCCCCAGCCGGTGCGATTGCCACGACAGCCAACAAAACTCGCCAACGGCCGAATGGGCGCCAAACACCGATCGTCGTCTGCGCTCGTTCAAAGCGGATGCGATGCCGCCTGGACCAGAATGTGAGTCGACAATTCATCCGCCTGTGGTCTCCGACCTGATCGGCGATTCGCGGATGGCGCCACTCAGCTGCCTGTGATCCGCGAAGGGCACCTCCATGCCTGGCGAATACAGAGCCAGCACGTCGAGCAAGTCCCAAAGTCCTCGTCGTAGGGGTCGCAGGTGCGGAGAGCGGCCGCCAGCGCGGTTGCGGCCCGGGCCGAGTCCTGTCATCGGCATCCTCTGCATCTTCGTCCCGATTTGTCTGCCGCAACATCGAACGGATTCTTACATGGGTTGCGTCCTGCCGCGAAGTACCCGCAGGGAAACGATGGGCCGCATTTTGACTGTGCGACGTGACCATTTGGTGCTTGAGGCGGGCCGTGGTCTCCAGTGCCCAGCGACATTCGCTACGGCATTCTGCGACGCTCGCTGACCGCTGCGTTCAGGATCTCGGCTACTTCGACGCTGCGGACGCGGTACCCGAGCACCAGAGTCAGATTGGAACGCTGGACCGCCCATGCGGTGTACGTACGGCCTCGCACGACAGTGATCTCCATTCCTGCGTACCCGGGCCAAACTCGTTCAATTTCAGTCAGCGGGATCACTCGCGACCCGAATGGGTTCACGATGACGACGCTGTCGTCATCCAGCCTCAGTTCAGGATGAATGGCGCACCGCCACAGCAAGAAGGCGCCGATCACCGCGATCGACCCGCCGATCAATAGATTGCCGCCATCGCCGACGGCGTAAACCAAGGAGATTGCCGCAATCGTTGGCGAGATGATCGCGATCGCAAGAATGCGCGACCACGGTCGAGGTCTCCAAACCTGACCAGAGTGCGGGTTCACTCTTCGGGTGGCAGAGCCGGGCAAACACATGGATCGTCTGGGTCGATTGGGGGCCCGCCGTCGGAAGTCACAGCGCAAGTATCAGCGGTGACCCGCGGTGGCGTCCTCAAAACCACGTCGCGACCTACAGGAATTGAAGGGCCTGTTCTGTTGCACGACAAGCCCACACGATTCAGAGGCGCCCACGCCTGTCTCATCGACGTCTTGGGGCAGCGCTCGATGTGAGCCCATCCGTCCTCGGAAAGCCATCTGCTATCCACGACATCGGTTGATGGCAGCCCGCAGTACTCGTTCCGCCTCATCGACTGATGACCACAGCAGGATTGGCGGAAGCGACTGCCTGCGAGAGCCGCCTATCGTCGCTCTCGGAAACATGCCATCAGCGAGAACGAATGGCGACGCAAGGTCGATCCATCGGGGGCGGCCTGACAGCTCGAACAGCGCAATGTCTTCGCATGGCGTGCTCGACAGCACCCGACCCCATCGACGGACGACGAAGTGGTTCGCACTGACCTCGTAGGTGGTCGCTGCAGCCACGATCCAGGCAGGGAGCGTCAGGAGCAGGACCGACAACGAGGCGGGCAGTCCGAAGAGTGCGACGTCGCGAAAACTCTCTGCATCGCGACCAATTGCCGCCGCCAGCAGCAGATAGCAGAAAGCGACATAGACCACCACGGGGCGCCACAAGCTCGAGGCCTCTGCCCCGCACTCTCACGTCACCGGCGCCCACCACGTCCCGCCTCACCGCCTTCGACCGCCCTGTGAACCCCGAATGTAAGCCACCCAACCCCCGGCGCGTGTCCCACCGTTGCTGCGGCGCTTCCTGGGGTTCAGCAACTCGTCCGCGGACGCGGGGATGATACCTGCGTCCGTTCGAGTCTCGTCGTCCGCTCTCCTAGGCTGGCCCCCGTGACTGATCGGGGTGTGCGGCGCGACATCCAGGGCCTGCGAGCCGTGGCCGTCGCCCTCGTGGTCGCCTATCACCTCTGGCCGGGCGCCGTGCCGGGCGGCTTCATCGGGGTCGACGTCTTCTTCGTCATCTCCGGCTACCTCATCACCGCGCACCTGCTGCAGACTCCGCCGACGTCGCGACGTGCCCTGGGCCAGTTCTGGGCACGCCGGATCCGCCGTCTACTGCCTGCCTCGATGCTGGTGATCGCCGCGACATTGGTCGCGTCGCGGCTGGTGCAGCCCAGCACCGAGTGGCTGCGCACCGCGCGCGAGGCGATCGCCTCCACGTTCTACGTCGAGAACTGGGCGCTGGTGCGATCGGCGACCGACTACCTGTCGAGCGACAGCCCACCCAGCCCCCTGCAGCACTTCTGGTCGCTGGGGGTCGAGGAGCAGTTCTACGTCGTCTGGCCGTTGCTGCTCGCAGCGACGTTCTGGTGGGCGGCGGGACGCGACCCTCGCACGTACACGCTCGTCGTCGTCGCGGCCGTCGTGGCAGCCTCGTTCGTCTGCTCACTGGTGCTCACGACCCGCGACCCGGCTGCCGCGTACTTCGTCACCCCCACCCGCATGTGGGAGCTCGGCGCCGGCGGCCTGCTCGCGGCCCTCGGAGCACGCGCCCCGGCGCGGCTGGCGGCGCCCCTCGCCTGGGCCGGCCTCGCAGCCATCGCCGTCGGAGCTCTCGCACTGTCCGGCAGCGATCCGTTCCCGGGCTGGCGAGCGCTCGTTCCCGTGCTCGGCGCCGCTGCCTTCCTCGCCGCCTCGAGCGACGGACGCGGCGGACCGACCGCGATGCTCGGGCTCCGTCCGATCCAGTGGCTCGGCGACGTGTCGTACTCGGTGTACCTGTGGCACTGGCCCCTGCTCGTCCTGGCCCCCGCGGCGCTCGGACGCGACCTCACCACCGGCGACCGCATCGGGATCGTGCTCCTCACCCTCGCGCTCTCGGCCGTCACCTACCGACACGTCGAGCAACGCTGGCGACGCCCTCGCGCAGGTGCCCGGCTTCGCGTCCCGTACGTGGCCGCAGCCGTGGCGATGTCGGTCCTGACGGCGGTCGCGGTGGCACAGACCGTCGAGGTGTCGATCCGCGACGACCGCGCGGCTGCGCAGGCCGACGAGCTGCGCCGCAGCGCCGGCGAGTGCCTGGGTGCGGGGTCGCTGGCGTACCCCGAGGCGTGCCCGCAGGACCCCACGGCGGCCCCCGTCCTCCCCCCGGACGCGGCAGCGAAGGACCGCCCACCGACCTTCGCGAATCGCTGCTTCGAGACGCCGCCGTACCGCGAGACCCCGTCGTGCACGTTCGGTTCCGGCCCCCTGCGCATCGCGTTGGTGGGCAACTCGCACGCGGCTCAGTGGCAGCCGGCATTCGCGGGGCTGCCGGAGGCCACGGTCACCACCTTCGTCGCCTCCGAGTGCACGCTCGTCGACGGCGAGCGACTCACCTTCGACGCCGCCGCCAAGGCCACGGGGTGTCAGCGATGGGGCCAGCGCGTGTTCGAGCGGACCCGCGGCGAGCGGTTCGACCTCATCGTGACCACCCAGCGCAACGTGCACTCGATCGTCGGCCACACCGGCGCTGACCGGCTCGACACGCTGCAGGCCGCCTACCAGCGCCAGCTGAAGCGTTGGACCGACAGCGGAGCCCGCGTCCTGGTGCTGCACGACACGCCCTTCCCCGACGACGACGTCGGACCGGTCCCCGTCTGCCTGGCTCGCCACGACGGCGACGTCGCCGCGTGCTCCGGCGCCCCCCGCGACTGGATCCCGACCGATCCGCTCGCAGCAGCCGCCGAGTCGGTGCCGGGAGCGAGCGTGGCGGACCTCAACCGCTACATCTGCGCACCCACCGTGTGCCGGCCCGTCAACGGCCGCGTCATCACCTACTTCGACGGGTCGCACCTGAGTGAGTCGTACACCCGTACGCTCGGCCCCTACCTGGCGACCGCCATCCGTCAAGCCGTCGGACGCTGACTCAGGGGTGCGGCAGCCGGGTCGATCGTGACACCGACGGCGCATCGGTCGACCCGGGCGCAACCTGGTGCGCGCGGGTCAGCAGCAGGATCGCCCGGTCGTCGCCCGCGGCGACCTCGGCCATGATGCGCCTCGGGGCACCGACGAACCCGTCGTCGTGGACGATCTGCCCGGCGCGGGCCCGCAGCCAGTCGATGCCTGCGGTGAAGTCACGCGAGCGGGACTCGACCACGCCGTCGGTGTAGAACATCAAGGCGTCGCCCGGACCGACCGTTCCCGTGGTCTGGTGGAACTCCGGCTCGTCGGCGATGCCCAGGGCGAGGCCGCGTGCTCCGTCGACCTGCCACTCCTCGGTCCCGGAGTCCCACCGGAGTGCAGGTGGGTGACCGGCGCTGATGATCGTGTAGTCCCCGCTGCTCAGGTCGATCAGCACGTGCACGGCCGTGGCGAAGCCGTCGTCCCACTTCTGGCGCAGCAAGAAGTTGTTGGCGGCCCGGAACAGTCCGTCGGGTGGCAGCGCACCGATCAGGCCGCCGAGGGCGCCGGCCAGCTGCAAGGACCGGGTGCCGGCCGCGACGCCCTTGCCGCACACGTCGACCAGCACCATCTCGAGGGTCGACTCGTCGTCGGCGAGGTTGGCGACCATGAAGTCGCCCGAGAACCGGGCGCCACCGGCGTACTTCATCGCCGACTCCGAGCTCCAACCCTCTGGCAGCGGAGGCACGGCGCCCTGCGCCTGGAGACGGTCGCGCAGGTCGACCAGCATGGCCTCGCCGACCGTGCGGGGCAGGCCGCTGCGCCGCTGCGCCGAGTCGAAGATCACGACCACCGCGATGAGCGCCATGGCGCCCAGGGTCGACAACCGCGCGGCGGTCATGCCGTTGGCCACGGACTCGACGGACACCGTCACGGTGACGCACACGATGATGACGCCGATCAGCGCGACCAGCGGACGATGACTCAAGATGATCGTCCCCAGCAGCATCGGCACGACGAACCAGGCGGCGGCGACGACCCGGTACTCGATGAGCGACAGCAGCAGCAGTCCCCCCGTCAGCAGAGCCAGGACCAACCACGCGGTGCGCTGGCCCTCCTCGCTGCCCGTGCGCCAGCTGACGACTCGGTCGTCGACGTAGTGCGCGACGGCGGACCGCGCGCGACGCAGGGGGGACGTCATGCCGTGAGCCTAGCGCCGCAGAGGCTTAGCGCCGCCGCTGGCACGAGGGGCACCAGAACAGATTGCGGGCGGCCACGACGCGCTTGCGGATCGTGGTGCCGCACACGAAGCAGTCCATGCCGTCGCGCCGGTACACGTAGACCTCTCCCCCGTGATCGTCCGCGCGTGCCTCGCGTCCCATGGCCTCGGGCTCGTGCTCGGGGCGCACGGTGTCGATCCGGCCGGTCTCGACCCCGCGCGCCATCAGGTCGACGAGGTCGTCCCACATGGCGTCCCAGCGCACCTTGCGAAGGCGGCGGCCGGCGGTCATCGGGGCGACGCCGTGACGGAACAGCACCTCGGCCCGGTAGACGTTGCCGACCCCGCCGAGGACCGACTGGTCCATCAGGAGGGTCGCGATCGGGGCCGACGAACCGTGGATGCGGGCCCACGCCCGGTCGGGGTCGGCGTCGTCACGCAGCGGATCGGGTCCGATGCGATCGATCAGTGCATCGACCTCCGGCGGTGTGAGGAGCTCGCACGCGGTGGGTCCACGCAGATCGGCCGTCGACTCGCCCTCCAGGCGCCACCTGACCTGTCCCACGGCGGGGTGGCCCACACCCGGGGTGATGGTGAACGTGCCGTAGAGCCCGAGGTGCACGTGTGCCACGTCGTCACCGAAGTCGACGAGCAGGTGCTTGCCCACCGCGTCCGCGCCGACCAGCACGCGACCGTCGAGGGCGGACGCGCCGTCGAACCGGCCCTGCGGGCTGCCTGACCTGACGCGCTGTCCCCCGAACGCCTCGGTCAGCTCGCCGGCCAGACGGTGGAGGGTGTGCCCCTCAGGCAAACTCGCCGGTCTCCTCGTAGGCGAGCAGCATGTCGATGCGCCGCTGGTGCCGCTCGGCTCCGCTCCACGGCGTGGTGAGGAACGCCTCGACGATCGCCGTCGCCTCCTCGGCCGTGTGCATGCGGGCACCGACGGCGACCACCTGGGCGTTGTTGTGCTGTCGCGCGAGCGAGGCGGTCTCGGTGCTCCAGGCGAGTGCCGCCCGCGCGCCCGTGACCTTGTTGGCAGCGATCTGCTCGCCGTTGCCCGAACCACCGATGACGATGGCGAGCGAGCCGGCCTCGGCGACCGCCGCGGCCGCCGCTGAGACGCAGAACGGCGGGTAGTCGTCCTCGGCGTCGTAGGCCTCCGCGCCGTGGTCGACGGGCTCGTGGCCCTGTTCGGTGAGCCAGGCGACGAGATGGGCCTTGAGCTCGAATCCGGCGTGATCGGCAGCGATGTGGACGCGCATGGGATCAGTCTGGCAGCCCGCGTGCCGCGTGCGTCGACCCGCCCGAGTGATCAGGCGTCGTGGACCAGCTCACGCACGAAGGCGGCGAAGGCCTCCGCCGACTCCTCACCGGTGAAGTCGCCGAGGACGTAGCGCCGTCGCTCGTCGCGCTCGCGAGCGAGCGGGTCGGTGAACAACAGGTCGTCCAGCGCCTCGCCGAGGTTGCTGAGATCGCCGAGGATGACGTAGCCGGTCTCCGCCACGGCGTTCTCGGCGCGGAAGACGTCGATCGGGTCGTGCATGCTCGTCATCGCGTAGGGCTTGCCCGACGCGAGGAAGTCCGACACCACGCTGGACACGTCGGAGACCAGGGCGTCGCAACGATCGGTGAGGTCGGCGATGCTCCACTCCTGGTCGACCTGCTGGCCCCACAGGTGCTGACGCTGCGACTGCTCGCGGTCGTCCTTGAGGATCTGGCGGATCTCGGCGATCACGGCCCGGCGTCGCCGCCACCGATAGCTGAGCGGATGGGGTCGAAACAGCACGGTGGCGCCACGTTCGATCAACGCGCGCACGATCTCGGGTCCCCGTTCGAGCGAGGAGAAGTTGACGTTCTCGGACAGACCCTGCCAGGTGGGCGCGTAGAGCACCGTCTTGTCGGCGACGTCGCCGATCGGCGTCGAGACCAGGGCGATGCCCGAGGACTGCGGCCGTCCGAGCACCACGAACTTCTCCCGCGGGATCGAGATGCCGTGACGCTCGTAGCGGTCGATGCCGGCCTGACCACACACCACCAGGCGGTCGTAGTCGCCGTGTCGCGGGTTGAAGTTGGCCGGCTTGTCGGAGTCCCCGTGGTTGAGCCACACGTGCGTGATCTGGTCGTGTGCCATGAACGCGGCGTTGGTGCGGGCGTTCTGGACGTAGAACATCGCCCGGATGGACGGCGCCACCAGCCGGTTGAGCTCGGCGACGTCACGTGACCCGAGCTGGATCAGCGGAGAGGACAGCTGTGCGCCCTCGAGGATCATCGCCAGGTACTTCTCGTGCCGGTTGTAGACGACGTTGCGCTCGCCGGAACGCAGGATGAACGGCTCCCACATCCGCAGCTGCCACGGTCCGCCGCTGCGACCGGCGTACCCCATCGCCGTGCGCGGTGCGTAGGCCCTCAGCGCTCGACGGATGCGGGATATGTGCAGCTGCCCGCCGATCCAGGGCCAGGCCCGCAGCCAGGTGGCGACGGCCACGAGCAGGGCCACACCGAGCGGGCCCCACCACTGCAGACCGTCGGCGACGATGCCGATGCCGACGAATGCGGCGACCACGAGCGCGCCGACCACGACCGCCGACCGGTGCAGCAGCGCGTCGACGCTGCGGAAGGTCGGCGGACCGTCCGGGACCGTCGGCAGTCCGTACGCGTGCGGCGGCTTGTACGACGATCCGTCGACGAGGGCGAAGGCAGCGATCAGCAGCAGGCTGGCCACGGACGCGCACCATGCCGCGAGGGAAAGGGACCCGCCATCGAGCACCCACGCGACCACGACGGCGGCGGTGATCAGCAGGACGGACGCCGAGATCAGCCTGGCGCCACGCGACAGGCGGGCCAGGTGTCGCCACTGCACCCGCCGTGGGGTCTTGGCCTGGCCGTCCTCCGTCACGCGGCCATCATGCCAGTGATCGACGGTGCGCCAGTGCAGACTCCAGCCAGGCACCGACGAGTGTCACCGCGACGCGGGCAGCGTCGAATCGCTCGGGTTGGCGCCAGAACGAGTGCACCATCCCGGCCGCGACCCACGCCGTGACCTCGACTCCGGCCTCGGCGAGTCGCGCCCCGAACTGTTGGCCCTGGGGGCCCAGGACGTCGTGCTCGCAGGTGATCAGCAGGGTGCGCGGCTGGTCCGACAGGTCGGCGGCCAACCCGGGTGAGACCTCGGGGTGGCGGGGATCGACGTGAGGCGCGTAGGCCTCCCAGAACCGCCCCATGACGCCCGCTTCGAGCACCGCCGTCGAGAGCTCGTCGAGCAGGTCGGCCGTGCGATCCGTCGGTGGGTACAGCAGCACCTGGGCGTCGATGAGCCCCGGTGCTCGCACCGACAGGGCGGTCACCAGGTTCGCGCCCGACGAGTCGCCGATGGCCGCCACCAGGTCGGTGCTGACGCGGTGCCGACGGGCGTTCTCCCGCAGCCACCGCGCGGCCGTCTCGACGTCGTCCAACGGCGCCGGGAAGGGGTGCTCGGGCGCCAGCCGGTAGTCGACGGCCAGCAGCGCCCAACCGGTCGCGTGCGCGAGGTACCGGCAGAAGGCGTCGTGGGTCTCCAGATCGTGCATGACCCACCCGCCGCCGTGGACGTAGAGGGCCACCGGTGCCCCGAGACGGGGTCGGTACAGCCGCACCGGAACACCGTCGGCGTCGAGGTCCTCGACGCTGTCGAGCCCGATCCGATCGGTCGTGGCGAGCGCCGCCGCCCGGGCGACTGCGCGGAACCCCGCAGGGTCGTCGAAGACCGACGGCGCATCGACCGCGACCTCGGCGAGCAACGCCCGCGACTGGGGGTGGAGGGTCATGTCGGCGATTCTAGGAGCCGCACCGCCCACCCCCACGAGGATCGGTGATCAGCTGAAGTCGAGCTTCTCCGGTGCGGGTGCGCTTGAGCTCGAAGAAGTCCGGGTAGCCGGCGAGCAGGCGAGCGCCGTCGAAGACCTTGCCGGCGTCCTCGCCCTTGGGGATGCTGGTCAGGACCGGGCCGAAGAACGCCGTGCCACCGATGGCGATGACCGGGGTGCCGACCTCTTCGCCGACCCGGTTGATGCCGTCCTCGTGCGAGGCGCGCACCGCGTCGTCGAGCGACTCGTCCTCGGCCGCGGCCGCGAGCTCGGTGGGCAGACCGATCTCGGCGAGCACCGCTTCGTACAGCTCGGTCGAGAACTCCTGCTTCTCGTTGTGGTGCTTGGTGCCGATGGCCGTGTAGAACTCGCGCAGCGACTGCTGACCGTGCTGCTGCTCGATCGCGATCGCGAGCCGCACCGGTCCCCAGCCGGCGTCGATCATGGCCTTGTACTCCTCGGAGACGTCCTTGCCGGAGTTGAGCACCGACAGGCTCATGATGTGGAACGTGGTCTCGACGTCGCGCTGCTGCTCGACCTCGAGCATCCAGCGGGACGTGATCCACGCGAACGGGCACAGCGGGTCGAACCAGAAGTCGACGGTTTCTGTAGAAGTCATGCCTGGTGCAACACCGGACGACCCTCACGCATTTCCTGCACGAGTGACTGGACCACCGCGTCGAGGCGGCCACCGTTGGCCTCCGCCACCGCGTTCTGCCTCTGGTAGGAGGCGCCGTCGCGGATGATGTCGTGGATCCCACCGAGCTCCTCGGTGCAGTCCAGACGGGCGGCGATCGGCTCCAGGACGCCGAGAAGACGCAGCAGGTCCTCGGTGACCAGCCCCTCGTCGGCCTGCTCGTCGAAGATGAGGATCGCGTCCATGCCGTAGCGGGCCGACCGCCACTTGTTCTCCTGCGCGAACCACGGCTGCAGGTCCGGCAGGGTGCGTCCGGCGTCGAGCTCGCTGGAGAAGTGCTCGACCAGGCAGTGGGTGAGCGCCGAGATGCTCAAGAGCTCCGACATCGTCGGGATCCCGTCGCAGACCCGCACCTCGAGCGTGCCGAACTTCGGCGCCGGGCGCAGGTCCCACCGGATCTCGTCGTAGGTGTCGATGACGCCGGTGTGGGTCAGGTCGTCGACGTAGCCCTCCAGCTCGTGCCACTGCTGGAAGTGGAACGGCAACCCGGCCGTGGGCAGCTGCTGGAACATCAGCGCACGGTTCGAGGCGTAGCCGGTGGACTTGCCGCCCCAGAACGGCGACGACGCGCTCAACGCCTGCAGGTGCCCGTAGTACGACAGCATCGCGGCACTGATCGGCAGCACCTTGTCGCGGTCCTCGATGCCCACGTGGACGTGCACCCCGTAGATGAGCATCTGTCGACCCCACCACTGCGTGCGGTCGATCAGGGTGGCGTAACGCTCGCGATCGGTGACCTTCTGGTTGTCCCACCGGGCGAACGGATGGGTGCCGGCACACATCAGCTCGACCCGCAGCGGGTCGGTGACCGCACGGATCTCCTCGATCGCCCGCTCGAGGTCGGCGCCGGCCTCGCGGACCGTGCGGCAGATGCCCGAGACGACCTCGACGGTGTTGAGCAGCAGCTCCTGGCGGATGTGCGGGTGCTGCTCGGCTCCCGGCGGCTTGACGGCGTCGAGCACCGTCTGCGCCACCTGGCGCAGGTCACCCGAGTCCTGGTCGACCAGGGCGAGCTCCCACTCGATGCCGACGCTGGACCGTGCCGATTCCGCGAACGGGATCTCCATGCACCCCATCGTGCCGCACGTGCGAGAGTTGGTTGCATGCCAGGAACAAATCTGACCCGTGACGAAGCCCAGCAGCGCGCAGCGATCATCTCCACCGACACCTACGACGTGGAGCTGGACCTGACGCTGGACAACCCGGATCGGTTCGGGTCGATCACGACGATCAGATTCACCGCGACGGCGGGGAGCGCGACGTTCGCCGACCTCGTCGACGGCGACATCCGCTCGATCACCCTCAACGGCGATCCGGTCGACACCTCCGCCTACGCCGACAGCCGCATCGCGCTGACCGGACTTGCCGAGAGCAACGAGCTGCGGGTCGAGGCCACGTGCAAGTACTCGCACTCCGGCGAGGGCCTGCACAAGTTCATCGACCCGGCCGACGACAAGGTCTACCTCTACACCCAGTTCGAGGTGCCCGACGCCCGCCGCGTGTTCACCACGTTTGAGCAGCCCGACCTCAAGGCCGTGTTCACCTTCCACGTCACGGCCCCGGACGACTGGGCCGTGGTGTCCAACTCCCCCACGCCCGAGCCGGTGCCCGCCCACGACGGCGCCGCCACCTGGCACTTCGAGCCCACGAAGACGATGTCCACCTACATCACCGCACTCGTGGCGGGCCACTACCACCGCGTCAGCGACGTGTACTCCGGCAAGCACGGCGACCTGCCGCTGAACGTCTACTGCCGCCAGTCGCTGGTCGAGCACCTCGACGCCGACGACATCTTCACCGTCACCAAGCAGGGTTTCGAGCTGTTCGAGCGCGTCTTCGAGATGGCCTACCCGTTCGGTGGCACCTACGACCAGCTGTTCGTGCCGGAGTACAACATGGGCGCGATGGAGAACGCCGGCTGCGTGACGTTCCGCGACGAGATGATCTTCCGCAGCCGGCAGACGCAGGCGGCCTACGAGTCGCGCTCGAACACGATCCTGCACGAGATGGCGCACATGTGGTTCGGCGATCTGGTCACGATGAAGTGGTGGGACGACCTGTGGCTGAACGAGTCGTTCGCCGAGTTCGCCGCCTCGTACGCCAACACGCATGCCACCCGCTTCACCGAGGCGTGGACCAGCTTCACCAACTCGCGCAAGAACTGGGCCTACCGCCAGGACCAGCTGCCGTCGACGCACCCGATCGCGGCCGACAACTACGACCTGCACGCCGTCGAGGCCAACTTCGACGGCATCACCTACGCCAAGGGCGCCTCGGCGCTCAAGCAGCTGGTGGCGTGGGTCGGCGAGAAGGACTTCTTCGCCGGGCTGCGCGCCTACTTCGACAAGCACGCCTTCGGCAACACCGAGCTGAGCGACCTGCTGACAGAGCTGGAGGCGTCGAGCGGGCGCGAGCTGGGCGAATGGGCCAAGGAGTGGCTGCAGACGTCGGGCGTGAACACCCTGCGCGCCGAGTTCGACACGGCCGAGGGCGATGACGGCAAGGAGCACTTCACGTCGTTCCGGGTGGTGCAGACGGCAGCGGAGGACTTCCCGACGCTGCGCCGCCACCGCATCGCGATCGGTCTGTACGACCGCGTGGAGGGTCGGCTGGTGCGCACCGAGCGGATCGAGACCGACGTGCGCGGTGAGTCGACCGACATCACCGACCTGATCGACCACCGCCGCCCCGACCTGATCCTGCTCAACGACGACGACCTGACCTACGCCAAGATCCGGCTCGACGAGCGCTCGTTCACCACCTTGCTGGAGAGCATCGCCACCTTCGAGGAGTCGCTGCCCCGCGCCCTGTGCTGGGGGTCGGCGTGGGACATGACCCGTGACGCCGAGCTGTCGGGCGCCGACTTCGTCTCCCTGGTGCTGGCCGGTGTGGGCACGGAGAACGACCTCACGGCCGTGGCCTCGCTGCTGCGCCAGGGTTCGAGCGCCGTGAACCTGTTCACGTCCGACGCCGAGCGGCCCGCGCTGGCCGAGCGGTGGGAGTCCGGCCTGCGAGCCCTCGTGGACGCGGCCGAGCCCGGCAGCGACCACCAGCTCGCCCTCGTGCGCGCGTTCGCCGCGGCCGCATCGGGCCCGAAGCGTCTGCGCGAGATCCTCGACGGCGCACTGCCGGGCCTCGAGGTCGACACCGACCTGCGGTGGAGCCTGGTGACCGCACTGGCCCGCATCGGCGACGCCGACGAGGCCGAGATCGAGCAGACGCTCGCGGCCGACAACACCATCAGCGGCCAGGAGCGTGCGTCGGCGGCACGGGCGATCCGGCCGCTCGCCGAGGCCAAGACCGAGGCGTGGCGCATCGTGGTCGAGGACGACTCGACCCCCAACGAGACCCGCCGGCAGACCGCCTACGCGTTCCAGGTGGCCGGCCAGGCCGATCTGCTCGAGCCCTACGTCGACCGCTACCTCGAGATGGCCGAGACCATCATCGAGGACAAGGGCGTGTGGGTCGGGCAAAACGCCTTGATCGCCCTGTTCCCGTCGTCGAACCCGTCAGCCGACACGCTCGCCAAGGTGGACGCGTGGCTGGAGTCGACCCAGGCCGGTCCTGCCGCGCGCCGCTACGTGCTGGAGGGTCGCGACGACCTCGCCCGCGCCCTCCGCGCCCAGAACGCCACCCACTGAGCACCTGACGAGTCCGCTCGGTTCCCGAGCGGACAGGTCAGTGGTGGACGGCGTCCGAGCCCGGGGTGGTCGCGAGGTCCTGGCTCGGCGGCGGGGGCACGTAGTTGTTGCGGGCCGTCAGCAGACCGAAGATCGCGACGAGGACGAACAGTGCGATGGTCCCACCCCCGAACACCAGCAGCGTGTCGAGAGTGCTGCGCGGCTCCGCGATGGGCCAGTCGGGGCTGACGGGCGTGTCAGCGTACGCCGCAGCGGCGCCGGTGACGAAGGTGATCAGGAACATCGCGGCCGCGATACCCACGCGGCGGACGGTCGTCGAGGCAGGCATCATGGCTCCATCCTAGTGGCCCGTAGGCTGGCCCCATGCGTGCCCTGGACTGGAATCTGCCGACCGGCACCGCGTGGGAATGGTTCGTCGCCACCCCCGGTGCGATCGTGCTCATCCTCATTCTCGGACTGCTCCTGCGCTGGTTGGTGCACCGTTCGGTGGACCGGCTGGTGGCCCGGGTCACCAGCGGCAAGCCACCCGGCCCGATCACCAGTCGCGCCGAGAAGCTGTTCACCGACCACAACCCCGCCATCGCGGCCCGCCGCCACCAGCGCGCCACCACGATGGGATCGCTGCTCAAGAGCGTGTCGACCAGCCTCATCCTGGCCGTCGTCATCGTCATGGTGCTGTCCAAGGTCGGCATCGACGTCGCCCCCATCATCGCCAGCGCCGGCATCGTCGGCGTGGCATTGGGCTTCGGTGCGCAGAACCTGGTCAAGGACTACCTGGCCGGCATCTTCATGATCCTGGAGGACCAGTACGGCGTCGGCGACGTCATCGACGTCGGCGAAGCCGCCGGGACGGTCGAGGAGGTCAGCCTGCGCATCACCCGGCTGCGAGACGTCAACGGCACGGTCTGGTACGTCCGCAACGGTGAGATCGTGCGCGTCGGCAACCAGAGCCAGAACTGGGCGCGCACGGTGCTGGACGTCACCGTCAGCTACGACGCGGACCTCGCGCACGTGCAGACCGTCCTGGCCGACGAGGCGCACCAGCTGTTCGGCGAGGACCAGTTCGCGGGCATCATCCTCGAGGAGCCGGAGGTCTGGGGCGTGCAGGACTTCGGCAAGGACGGCGCGGTCGTGCGTCTCGTGCTGAAGACCGCCCCGCTGCAGCAGTGGTTCGTCGCTCGTGCGATGCGCCAGCGCATCAAGGCACGCTTCGACACCGAGGGCATCGAGATCCCCCGCACGTTCGTGTCTCCCTTGAGTACGGAGTGACGACGGCGTGAGCTTCTACGACGAGATCGGCGGTCACGACACGATCGCGCTGATCGTGCACCGCTTCTACGAGGGCGTCGCCACCGACGACGTCCTGCGCCCCCTGTACCCCGAGGAGGACCTGGGGCCGGCCGAGGAACGGTTCCGGATGTTCCTCGAGCAGTACTGGGGTGGCCCCACCACCTACTCCGAGCAGCGCGGCCACCCCCGCCTGCGCATGCGCCACGCCCCCTTCGAGGTGAACCTGCTGGCGCGCGACCGCTGGCTGCTGCACTTCCGCGCCGGCCTGGATGCCGCCGACCTCTCCCCCGAGCAGGACGCCCAGTTCTGGGCCTACGTGGAGCACGCGGCAACGTTCATGGTCAACACGCCGGGCTGAGCGAAGCGAAGGCGTGTTGGGCCATGAACCGACAAGTGCAGCATGGTCAACACGCCGGGCTGAGCGCAGCGAACGCGGGCTGAGCGACGTGGCTGGGACCTAGCGCTGCGTGACTCCGGAGTCCCGCCGCGAGCTGATCACACCGGTGTCGAAGCCGGCGAGGTGCAGACCGCCGTCGAAGCGGGCATGCTCGATCTTGACGCAGCGGTCCATCACGACGTCCATGCCTGCGGCCTCGGCGTCGCGGGCGACGTCCTCGTGCCACGAGCCGAGCTGCAGCCACAGTGTCCTGGCGCCGACGGCCTTGGCCTCCTCGAGCACCTCGGGCAGGTCGTCGTGGCGGCGGAAGACGTCGACCACGTCCGGGACCTCGGGCAGGTCGGCGAGGCTGGCGTAGACCCGCTGGCCGAGGATCTCGGTGGCGCGCGGGTTGACGAAGTACACCCGGTAGTCCGAGCTGCTCAGCAGGTAGGTGGACACGAAGTAGCTGGCCCGGGCGGGGTTGGTCGAGGCACCGACGATGGCGATGGACTTCGTGCGCCGCAGGATGGCCAGACGCTCCGGGGCGCTGGGGCCCCGCCAGGTCCGCTCTGAGGTGCTCATCGGCTGGCTCCCGTCGCTGCTGTCAACGCCTGGTCGAGGTCCCAGATGATGTCCTCGACGTCCTCGATGCCGACCGAGATCCGGATCAGGTCCTCGGCCACCCCGGCCGCGGCGAGCTGCTCGTCGGAGAGCTGCTGGTGCGTGGTGGATCCGGGGTGAATCACCAGCGTACGGGCGTCGCCGATGTTCGCCAGGTGGCTGGCCAGCTGCACGGACTCGATGAAGCGTTGCCCCACCTCGCGACCGCTCAGGTCGTCGGTTGCGCCGACGCCGAAGGCGAAGACGGCTCCGGGGCCCTGCGGCAGGTAGGTGGCGGCACGCTCGTGGTGCGGGTGGTCGGCCAGTCCGGCGTAGGTCACGTACCCCACGCGCGGATCCTCGGCGAGCCACGTGGCCACTGCCTGGGCGTTGGCGACGTGGGCGTCCATGCGCTGCGCGAGGGTCTCGACGCCCTGCAGCAGCTGGAACGCTGCCGTCGGCGACAGCGCGGGTCCGATGTCGCGCAGCTGTTCGGTGCGCAGCTTGGTCAAGAAGCCGTACTCGCCGAAGTTCTCCCACCAGGTGACGCCGCCGTAGGACTCCACCGGCTCGGTCATCGAGGGGAACCGGCCGCTGCCCCAGTCGAAGCGGCCCGACTCGACGACGACGCCGCCGAGGGTCGTGCCGTGCCCGCCGATGAACTTGGTGAGCGAGTGGATCACGATGTCGGCGCCGTGCTCGATCGGACGGATCAGGTACGGCGTGGCGAGGGTGGCGTCGATGACCAGCGGGATGCCGTGTCGGTGGGCCACCTCGGCCAGGCCGGCGATGTCACAGATCTCGCCGCTGGGGTTCGCAACGACCTCGGCGTAGACGGCCTTGGTCGCGTCGGTGATGGCCGCCTCGTAGTCGGCCGGGTCGGTGCCCTGGACGAACGTGGTCTCGACGCCGAACCGACGCAGCGTCACGTCGAGCTGGGTGACGGTGCCGCCGTACAGCGACGCCGCGGCCACGATGTGGTCGCCGGCACCGGCGAGCGCGGCGAAGGTGATGAACTCCGCCGACATGCCCGACGACGTGGCCACCGCGCCGATGCCGCCCTCCAGCGAGGCGATCCGCTCCTCGAGCGCCGCCACGGTGGGGTTGCCGATGCGCGAGTAGATGTTGCCGTACTTCTGCAGGGCGAACAGGTTGGCCGCATCGGCGGTGTCGTTGAAGACGAAGCTGGTGGTCTGGTAGATCGGCACGGCTCGCGCCCCCGTGGTGGGGTCGGGCACGCCGCCTGCGTGCAGGGCCCGGGTGCGGAACCCGAAGGTGTGCTCTGCTGCGTCGCTCATGTCAGCTCCATCTCGCGAGGAATCGTCGTTCGACGACGCCGATCACCGTATCCGTGACCTTGCCGAGCACCGCCAGCAGCACGATCGCGAGCAGCACGCGGTCGACCCGGCCGTTGTTCTGCGAGTCGGTCAGCAGGAAGCCCAGGCCCATCGAGGCGCCGGCCAGCTCGGCTGCCACCAGGAACAACCACGCCTGTGCCATGGCCAGTCGAAGACCGGACACCACCGACGGCAGGACCGCTGGCAGCTGCACGGTGCGGAACAGCTCCACTCCCTTCAGCCCGAAGGCGCGGGCGGCTTCCACGAGGTGGGGATCGACGTGGCGCAGGGCGCCGGCCACCGTGGTGTAGACGGGGAAGAACGCGCCGATCGCGATCAGGGTGACCTTGGAGTCCTCGCCCAGCTTCAGCCAGATCAGCAGCAGCGGGATCCAGGCGAGCGACGGCACCGCTCGGATGGCGCCGACGGTGGGACCGAGCAGGACCGACCACAGTCGCGACAGCCCCACCAGCGCGCCCAGCGCCAGTCCGAGCGACGCTCCGAGCGCGAAGCCGAGCAGCACGCGCTGGGTCGAGATCGCGATCTGGTTGTAGAGCTCACCGCGATCGACCAGCTCGACCGCGGCGTCCCAGACGTAGACCGGCGGGGGCAGCTGGTAGACCGCGAAGACGCCGGTGGTGCTGGCGACGTGCCAGGCCACCACCAGGGTCACCGGGACGACCGCGCCGAGCACAGCCACCACCCAGCCGCGGTCGAGCAGTGGCCGCCGTGCGGTCCGCTCGATCTCGGCGGTCTCGCCGTCGCTCGCGTGCGTGGTGGTTGCGCTCATCGGTGCCTCCGGTCAGCTCGTGACGCGAGCCGGGTCGGCGTCGTCGATGAACTCGGTGTCGAACAGGCTGGCCAGGGCGTCGTCGACCTGCGACTGGTTCTTGACGTCGCCGATCTGCACGAAGATCGGGCCGATGACCTTGAGCACGTCGGCCTGCTTCGCGCCGGGCGCGGGATCCAGGTCCAGCACCGTCCGCTCCAGCAGCACCTTCCTGGCGAGGTCCGGCGAGATGCCCGAGGCGTCCGCCAGGATCTGCACGGTCTCGTCGGGATTCTCCGCAGCCCAGGCACGCGCCTTCTCGTACGCGTCGGCCACGAGCTGGGCCAGGTCGGGGCTGTTGGTGATGAAGTCCTCGGTGGCGTTCAGGAAGCCGTAGGAGTTGAAGTCGATGTTGCGGTAGAACAGCTTCGAGCCGTTGTTGACCTCGCTGTCGGCCATGAGCGGATCGAGCCCGGCCCAGGCGTCGACGCTGCCGTTCTCCAGGGCCGTCTTGCCGTCGGCGTGCTGCAGGTTCTGCACCTCCACGTCGTCGAGGCCCAGGTTCGCCGTGGCGAGCGCCTGCAGCAGGAAGAAGTAGGGGTCCGTGCCCTTGGTGGCGGCGATCGACTTGCCCTTCAGGTCCGCGACCTTGGTGATGCTCGACCCCTTCGGCGCCACGAGGGCGGACCAGTCGGGCTGCGAGTACAGCAGGACGGTCTTGATCGGCGAGCCGTTGGCGCGAGCCAGCAACGCGGCCGAACCTGCGGTGGAGCCGACGTCGATGGCACCGGCGCGCAGGGCCTCGTTGGCCTTGTTGGAGCCTGCCGACTGCGTCCACGTCACCTTGACGTCGTCCCCGAGGGTGTCCTCGAGCCAGCCCTGGTCCTTGATGATCAGCGACAGCGGGTTGTAGGTGGCGAAGTCGACGTTCAGCTCCGAGGCGCTCCACGTGCCGTCGGACGAGGCCTTGTCGGCATCGGTGGATCCCTCACCGGCGACGCAGCCGGTGAGCAGGGCGAGAGCGGCGAAGGCCGCGGCGGCAGCAGCCGAGCGGCGACGTGTGGGGCGAAGGTTCATGGGTGTTCCGTTCGGGTGCAGGCGGACGAGCAGGTGAGCAGGTCAGTGGTGGGCGGGTCAGTGGTGGGCGGGGACGCCGAGGCCCTCGAGCAGCTCGGCCCGCAGGCCGGCCAGCTGGGCGTCGCCCCGGTCGCGCGGGCGGACACCCGGCACGGTGATCAGTGAGCGGATCTCGGACCCGCGATCGGACTCGCCGCTGCCGATGAGCGCGACGCGGTCGGCGAGGTACAGGGCCTCCTCCACGTCGTGCGTGACGAGGACGACCGTCGTGGGTTCGGCGGCGTGGATGTCGAGCAGCAGGTCCTGCATGCGCAGCCGGGTCAGCGCGTCGAGCGCCCCGAACGGCTCGTCGAGCAGGAGCACCTCGGGGTTGCGAGCCAGGGCTCGCGCCAGGGAGACGCGCTGGGCCATGCCTCCGGACACCTCGCGCGGACGCCGGTCCGCGGCGTCGGTCAGACCGACCAGCTCGAGCAGCTCGGTGACGCGGGCCGCACCCGCGGCCCGCGCGGTGCCACGCGGCAGGCCGAGGCGCACGTTGTCGCGCACGGAGCGCCAGGGCAGCAGGCGAGGCTCCTGGAACGCCACGGCGCAGCGGGGGTCGGCGGGGCTGACGGCACGGTCACCGATGACGACGTCGCCGGAGTCCGGACGATCGAGGCCGCAGATCTCCCGCAGCAGGGTGGACTTGCCGCACCCGGACGCCCCGATGAGGGCGACGATCTCGCCGGCGCCGATCGACAGATCGACGTCGCGCAGCACGTGGTGCGGTCCCTGAGGCGTGGCGAACGAGCGCGAGACGCCCCGCAGGCGCACGGCCTCGGGTCGCGTCTGCTGCTCGCCCACTGCTCGGGCGGGAAGGGTGGAAGTCGGGTTCACCCGCATGAATCTAGAGGCGATCTTGACTGGCGGACGAAATGTCCAGCATGTGGACCTAGCGGCGCAGCTGGGCCTCGAGGTGGGCGCGTTCGTCGTCACCGAAGGGCCGCGATGCCTGGGTCTCGCGGTCGAACCCCACCAGCACGGTCTGGGACGTGAACGCCGGTGAGCCGTCGGCGGACAGCATGGTGTCGATCGTGAACGATCCCTGCCCGACGCGGGTGATCCCGCTGTGCGCCTGCAGCGGCTCGGTGCGCCACGCGATCGGAGCCACCGGCTGCAGGGCGATGCGCCCCACGACGAACTGCCCGAGCGCGTCCCTGCCCATGCTCGCGAAGTGCAGGATGCGCGACTCCTGGGCGAGCCGGAACTGCCCCGACGCCGACACCGACCCCGTCACGTCCAGGTCGGTCATCCGCACGCGTGCCGCCAGCGGCTCGTCGCCGAGGCCGGGAACCACGGCCGGCGCAGGAGGCCCGAACGCGGTGACGACCGTCGCGTGCACCGCGGGTTCACCACCCGTCGTGGTGCAGATCTCTTGGGTCAGGACGTTGCCGTCACGTGAGGCACGCAGCAGGATCGGACGGCCGCTCAGCGGCGTCGGACGCAGGTAGGTGACCGTGACGTCCTGCACGGACCGGTGCGGATCGAGGTGCCCGTCGCGCTCCAGCACCGCCTGCGCCTCGGCGGCGTAGTCGACGTAGACCACGTTCGTGACGTGGTTGAGGATGTCGAGGTCCGACCAGCGCATGGCCAACTCGTGCGAAGGCAGGGTGTCAGGCACCCGCCCGATGATGCCAGAGGCCGATCCGAGAACCACCTACGCGCTGGCGGTCTCGTCGATCTCGACGACCGGGTCGCCCTCCTGGACGATCTGGTTGATCTCCACGAGGATCTGGCTGACGTGGCCACCCGCGGGAGCCACGACCGGGATCTCCATCTTCATGGACTCCAGCACCGCGACGGTGTCGCCCTTGGCCACCTGGTCGCCGACGCGAGAGGTGATCTTCCAGATGTTGCCGACGATCTCGGCTCGCGCCGAGATCATGCCTGCGTCCGGGACCCGGAGGTCAGCATGCGCAGGGCGGCCACCATGCGGGGGCGGGTCTCCTCGGCGTGGATGACGTCGTCGACGATCCCGGCCTCGGCGGCCACGTACGGTCGCGCGACCTCCTCGCGGTACGTCGCGGCGAGCTCGTCGCGCAACGCGGTGGGGTTGTCGGACGCCGCCAGCTCGCGACGGTTCAGCAGGGCCACGGCGCCGCCGGGGCCCATGACCGCGATCTCGGACCCGGCCCACGCCCAGTTGACGTCGGCGCCGAGCGAGGCGGCACCCATGGCGATGTACGCGCCACCGAAGGCCTTGCGGACCACGACGGTCAGCTTGGGCGACTCGGTCTCGGCGTAGGCCTTGAGGACCTTGGCGCCGTGGGTGATGACGCCGCGGCTCTCCTCGACGGTGCCGGGCAGGAAGCCGGGCACGTCGACGAAGGTCAGCACGGGCAGGTCGAACCGACCGCAGAACTCCACGAAGCGGGCGAAGCTTGACCGACGCCTTGGAGTCCAGGATGCCGCCGCGGGCGGCCGGCTGGTTGGCCACGACGCCCACCGGGTGGCCGTCGAGACGCCCGAACAGCGTCAGGATGCTCGGGGCGTGCTCGGGCATCAGCTCGAGGCGCGCGCCGTTGTCGAGAACGCCGTCGAGCAGCGCGTTCATGTCGAACACGACGCTGGACTTCTCCGGCACGAGGGTCGGCAGCTTCTCGGCGGCGAACGGGTTGGCCGGCATGGGTCCCTGGCGCTTCTGCGGCGCACCCTTGTGCTCGGGCAGGAACGACAGCAGCAGGCGGGTGGCGTCGAACGCCTCGATCTCGGACTCGACCTCGAGGTGCGCGACCCCGCTGGTGACCGAGTGCAGCTGCGAACCACCGATCTGCTCGGCGGTGGCGTCCTCGCCGGTGGCGGCCTTCACGATGTCGGGGCCGGTCAGGAACATCTGGCCCTGGCCCTTGACCATGATCGTCCAGTCCGTCAGGGCCGGCGAGTAGGCCGCGGCACCGGCGCACGGGCCGAGGATCAGCGAGATCTGCGGCACGCGCTTCTGCGCCTTGACGTTGTGCGCGAAGATCCCGCCGCATCCGTGCAGCGCGAAGATGCCGTCCGGCACCCGCGCTCCCCCGGAGTCGTTGATGTAGACGATCGGGTGACCCTGCTCGATGGCGAACCGCTGGGCCTTCATGATCGCCTCGGCCATCACCGCGCCGATGGCGCCGGAGGCGACCGCGGCGTCGTGCGAGATCACGACGACGGGGCTGCCGTCGGTGGTGCCCCAGCCCGCCACGACTCCGCTGCCGCTGCTCGTGCCGTCGGGTCGAGTGCCGGCCGTGCGCAACGGCGTCATCTCGACGAACGACCCTTCATCCAGGAGCAGCTCGGCACGCTCGCGAGCCGTGTGCACCCGCTTGCCCTTGGGCTCGATCCGGGCGAACCGTCCGGCGCGGTGCTGCTCGAGCACCTCGCGGGGGTGGGCCGGTCGGTCTGCCGAGGCCTGCTGGGTGCTGGCACCCGCGTCGAGCTGTGACACTGCGATCTCCTGAACGTGAGGGTTTCCTCAACTATAGCCGAAGTTGAGGAATCCCTCATCTTTTGTGAGGTATGTCGCCATCGCGTCCGATCCGCGGCACGGACTCTGGTCCGGACTCGTCTCGTGCGCTACCGTGCACACGTGACTAAGCAAGCGCTTAGCATCGTCTTCCACCGTCCCCACCCGACCTGCAGGAGCCTGACGTGACCGAAGTCCGTACCGCGATCGTGACCGGAGCAGCCCGTGGCATCGGTGCCGCTGTCGCCACCCGCCTCGCCGCCGACGGCATGAAGGTCGCCGTCGTCGATCTCGACGAGGGCGCCTGCGCCACCACCGTCGACGCCATCACCGCGGCCGGCGGCACCGCCCTGGCCGTCGGCGCCGACGTGAGCGATGCCGCAGCCGTCGACGCCGCCGTGGCCCGCATCGCCGACGAGCTCGGCGCGCCCACCGTGCTGGTCAACAACGCCGGCATCCTGCGCGACAACCTGCTGTTCAAGATGACCGTCGAGGACTGGGACCTGGTCATGGGCGTGCACCTGCGCGGCTCGTTCAACATGTCCAAGGCCGCCCAGAAGTACATGACCGAGGCGAAGTTCGGCCGCATCGTGAACCTCTCGAGCACGTCGGCGCTCGGCAACCGTGGTCAGGCCAACTACTCCGCGGCGAAGGCCGGCCTGCAGGGCTTCACCAAGACCCTCGCGATCGAGCTGGGCAAGTTCGGCGTCACGGCCAACGCGATCGCCCCCGGCTTCATCCAGACCGACATGACCGCCGCCACGGCCGAGCGCATGAAGGTCGACTTCGACGACTTCATCAAGTTCAGCGCCGAGCAGATCCCGGTTGCTCGCGTCGGCCAGCCCGAGGACATCGCTCACACCGCGTCGTTCCTGGTCAGCGAAGGTGCCGGTTTCGTCTCGGGTCAGGTCATCTACGTGGCCGGCGGGCCGAAGGACTGACGTGGCAGCCGTCGAAGGACTCGACACCGCCGTCCTGGCCGAGTGGCTGGACACCGCGTGTCCCGGACTGGTCGCCGGTCGGCTGGAGGCCAGCCTGATCACCGGCGGCAAGTCCAACCTGACGTATGCCGTCACCGACGGCACCACCGAGATCGTCGTGCGCCGCCCTCCCCTGGGTCACGTGCTGGCCACCGCCCACGACATGGGTCGTGAGTACCGCGCCATGGCCGCCCTGCGCGGCACCGACGTCCCCGTCCCGACCATGCACGCGCTGTGCGACGACCCGGACGTCATGGGCGCACCGTTCTACGTGATGGAGCGCGCATCCGGCACCGCCTACCAGCACGCCGCGGACCTGGAGCGCCTCGGCGAGGCCCGCACGCGAGCCATCTCCGAGGACCTGGTCGACACCCTCGGTCGCCTCCACGCCGTCGATCCGCAAGCAGTCGGACTCGGTGACTTCGGGCGTCCGGACGGCTACCTCGAGCGTCAGGTGCGCCGGTGGCGCAAGCAGCTGGAGTCGTCGCGCAGCCGCGAGATCGACGGCATCGACGAGCTGGCCGACCGCCTCTCGAGCAGCATCCCCGCCACCGGCGAGGGCACCATCGTCCACGGCGACTACCGGCTCGACAACGTGCTGATCGACAGCGCGGAGGGCGATCGCATGACCGCCGTCCTCGACTGGGAGATGAGCACGCTCGGCGATCCGCTGACCGACGTCGCCGTCATGCTCGCCTATCAGCAGATGGCCGAGGCCTCGCGCGGCAGCGGTGCGGCCAACAGCGTCACCGACGCTCCGTTGGCGGCGGGCTACCTGTCCGGCGACGAGGTGCTGCAGCGGTACGCATCGACCACCGGCCGCGACGTGAGCGACATCGGTTTCCACCTGGGCCTGGCGTTCTTCAAGCTCGCGGTGATCCTCGAAGGCATCTACTTCCGGTACTCGAAGGGTCAGACGCTCGGCGAGGGGTTCGACACCATCGGCGACTCGATCGGCCCGCTGGTGCAGGCAGGGTTGACCGCGACCGACTAGGGTGACGGTCGTGACGGCCGAGATCCTCGAACCGCGACGCCGCCCCACGCAGGAGCGCTCCCACATCAAGTTCGACCACCTGCTGGCCGTGGCGCGCGAGCTGCTGCTCGAAGTCGGCTTCGAGTCGTTCACCTGCGAGGAGGTCGCCAACCGCGCCGAGCTGCCCATCGGCACGCTCTACCAGTTCTTCGCCAACAAGTACGTGATCGTCTGCGAGCTCGACCGCGTCGACGCGGTGGCGGTCAAGCGGGAGCTCGACGCGTTCGCCGCGGAGATCCCCACCCTGGACTGGCCCAAGTTCCTCGAGCGGCTCGTCGACCACATGGCGGCACTGTGGTCCGCGGATCCGTCGCGCCGCGCCGTGTGGCACGCCGTGCAGTCGACCCCGAGCACCCGCGCCACCGCCGCCATCACCGAGCGCGAGCTGGCCGGCGAGGTCGCCAAGGCGCTCGCCCCGTTGACCCCGGGTGTCCCCCGTGAGCGGCGCACCATCATGGCCGAGGTGCTCGTGCACGTCGCCTACTCGATGCTCAACTTCTCCATCCGCGACAACCAGAGCCATGCCGAGGCCATCGTCGAGCTCAAGCGCCTCCTCGCCGCCTACCTGCTGTCCGCCGGCCCCACCTGAGGTTTACCAGCAGGCCACGGAAAGCTGTCACTCCTCCGGGTGAATTTGCCCATGGAAGCGAGGTTTGCCGGGGCCTGCTGGTAAACCATCAGACGCTGAGCACCACGTACGCGGTGGCGTAGTCGCCGTCGTGGGAGAGCGAGACCTGCAGGTCGTGGCCCGCGAGGTGCGTGGCGACCTCACCGTGGAGGCGAATGCGGGGACGGTTCCAGGCGTCGAGCACGACCTCGATCAGGTGGTGGACCTGCTCGTCCGTCACCGGCGCCTGCCCGTGGATGGAGGCGGACCACGCCTTGATCACCGCTTCCTTGGCGGCCCAGCGGGCCGCGAGGTGCTGGGCGGAGTCGGACGCACGATCACGGGCGTCGCCGCGCTCCCCCGGCGTGAACACGCCGGCGAATCGCGAGCCCGGCTGCGAGAGCTGGGCCGCGAACGCCGGCACGTGCACGAGGTCGACCCCCACCCCCACCACGGTCATGGGGTGATCATGCCTCAGCAGCTCGCTCCGCCGTACAGTCCGTCGGTGTCGAGACGCGTGGTGGGCGTGAGCAGCAAGCTCGCCTCCCGCTCGCGCGAGCCCGACGTGCCGAGACGTCGATCGGCCGGACGCTCGTAGAGCGCCGATCCGCCGTACATGGCGCGCACCAGCCGCATGCGGCCCTCGATGGCCCGCTCCTCGGCCCGCGCCAGGTAGGCGTCGCGGTCCTCGGGCGCCAGCGACTCGACGAACGCCTGCGGGTGCGCCAGTGCGATCAGCCCGGCCACGTGGCCGAAACCGAGGCTGGTCACCAGACCTGCCTTGAGCGGCCCGACCTGCAGCGGCTCGCGCAGCCACACCAGGTGCTCGTGCTCGGCGAGGTCGTCCAGCACGCAGTCCAGGCTGCGGTTCGGCGGCACCGTGCCCGAAGCCAGCACCTGCGACAGGCCGACCAGCTGGAACGCCGCGGCCCCGCCCTTGGCGTGCCCGGTCAGCGTCTTCTGGCTGATGACGTACAGCGGGTTGCCGTCGCTGCGACCGATCGCCGCGGCCAGCCGCTCGTGCAGCTCGGACTCGTTGCGCTCGTTGACGCCGGTCGACGTGTCGTGCTTGGACAGCACCCCGATGTCGTCGGCGGTGAGACCGACCGAGGCCAGCCCCTGTGCCAGCGCGGACTCGCGCCCACCGAGGCCGGCGGCGAGCGCGCCGATGCCGGGCGCCGGGATCGAGGTGTGCACCCCGTCGGCGAACGATCCGGCGTAGGCGACCACCGCAAGCACGGGCAGGCCCATGGCCGCTGCGACGTCACCACGGGCCAGCAGCAGCGTGCCGCCGCCTTGGCTCTCGACGAAACCGCCGTAGCGACGGTCGTTGGCCCGGCTGAAGTAGCGGTCCTCCAGACCCTTGGCGGCCATGGCGCCGGAGTCGGCGGTGGCCGACATGTCGCCGAAGCCCACGATGCCCTCGATGCCGAGGTCGTCGAAGCCACCGGTGACGGCGAAGTGCGCCTTGCCGAGGCGGATCTTGTCGACGCCCTCCTCGACCGACACCGCGGTGGTCGCACACGCGGCCACCGGGTGCACCATCGCGCCGTAGGAACCGACGTAGGACTGCACGACGTGCGCCGCGATGACGTTCGGCAGCGCCTCCTGCAAGATGTCGTTCGGCGTGTTCTCGCCCAGCAGCGTGTCGATGTACAGCGAGCGCATCGACGTCATGCCGCCCATGCCGGTGCCCTGGGTGTTGGCGACCAGCGCCGGGTGCACCCACTGCATCAGCTCGGCGGGACTGAAACCGCTCGACAGGAACGCGTCGACGGTGCAGACCAGGTTCCACAGACCGACGCGGTCGACGGACTCGACCATCTCGGCGGGAACACCCCACACCGTGGGGTCGAAGCCGGTCGGGATCTGACCACCGACCGTGCGCGACATCTTCGCCTGACGCGGCACACGGACCTCGGACCCGGCCAGACGGGTGACGGTCCAGTCGCCCTCGCCGGTGGGTGAGATGCGGGTCCTGTCGGGGTCGGAGTCCTTCATGGCGCGCGCCTCGGCCTCGCTGGAGACCGTGAAGGTCATGTCCTGCTCGAGGAACACCGACGCCATCAAGGGGCGGGTGTTGTCGACCATGGCGCCGTCGTCGGCGTACCGGCGCACGCCGACCCGCTCCCGCACGGCCTCGTCGTAGCGCTCGACGATCTCGGACTCGTCGACCTTCTCCTGCGCCTCGGTGTCGAACCAGGAGCCAGCCGTCGCGTCCCACGAGACCAGCCCGGTGAGCCACGCCAGCTCGAGGACGCCGGCCGCGGACAGCTGGTCGTCGACCTCGATCTCGAAGCGGGTGCGCGACGAGCCATACGGACCGAGCTCGCCGGCGCCGACGACGACCACGAGGTCCTCGGGCCTTGACGGCACGTCTCCCCACACCGGCACGTCCACGCGATCGAGCTGCGCGGGCGACGGAGCCAGGGCGGCGATCATGCCGTCCGTGGGCTCCTCGGCGGTTCCGGCCACCTCGACGCCCTGGGCGAGCGCCTTCATGTCCAGCTGGGCCTCGCCGAGGCCACCGGTGAAGTCGGCACGCAGCGGGGCGCTGCGCGCGGACTCGCGTGCCTCGGCGGTGCACGTCGAGAGCAGCGCCGTCGCCATCTCGTCCGGCGCCCAGGTGCGGACGCCTGCGGCCTCGACCGCGTCGACGAGGGGGTCGTTGCCGCCCATGAGACCGGTTCCGCGGACCCAGCCGATGATGGCGTGGGCCAGCGTGACCCGGTCGGCCCACGTGCGCTCGGCCTGCCACTTGGTGACCAGCGCGTCGAGCGCGGCCTTGGCCTCACCGTACGCCCCGTCACCACCGAACATCCCGCGGTTGGGCGAGCCCGGCAGCACGACGTGCAGCGAGGCCTCCAGGTCGCGATCACGCACGCCGGTCGACAGGGCACCGATGAGGCGCTCGACCGACCACAGCAGGATGCGCATCTCGACCTCGGCGCGGCTGCCCGCGTCCGTGGCGTCACCCATGACCCGGCCGGCCGCGAACGGGAACAGCAGGGTGGGCGTGAGCGCCGGCTTGGTCACCGTGGTGGTGCCGGCCTTGGTCTCGGTCTGCTCCGATCCGATCCACGACGCGAGGTCGTCGACGTCGGCGAAGCTGGCCATGTTGGCCGGGACGACCCACAGGGCGGCACCGGCGACGGCGTGCTCGCGGTACAGCGACTTGTAGAAGGCCAGCCGCGCCGAGTCCAGCGACGACGTCGTGGCGACGACCGTCGCGCCTTCTGCGAGCAGACGCCCGACGACGGCTGCGGCGATCGATCCACGACTGGCGCCGGTCACGACGGCCACGTCGCTGACGTGGTTCGGCTCGATCTCGCTGACCGCCTCACCGGCGATGGTCGAGAGTCGCAGCGCGAGCGCCTGGTCGTCGACGTGGTCGGCGTACCAGCGGGCGTGGGCCGCCACGACCGGTCCGGCGCCCACGAAGGAGCCGATGACCTCGTGACCTGCGGCGATGCGGGCGACGTCCTCGCGCGCGCTGGCCCACCGGTCGTCGAGCACGACGGCCTTGCGGGCATCGAAGGCGGGAGCGGTCTGCTTGGCCCAGTCGGGTCCGAGCTCGGACTCGACCTGCGCCAGCACCTGTGCGTCGGCGTCGTCGGTCTCGACGGCGTCGGCACCCTCGGCGAGGCCGAGTCGGTCCAGCACGAGCCGCGCCGAGGCGGCGAGCACGCCGTCCGGGCCGGTGATCGCATCGGTGAACTCGCTGAGGGCAGCGGCGTCGACCGTGGCTCCTGCGCCACCACCGGTGGCCGGAAGGGCGACGCTGACGCCGTGCCGGGCCGCGACGGCCTGCACGGAGGCATCCACCGCTGCGTCGACGTCGGCGGCCGAGCCCACGGTGAGGTCACCGAAGGCGCCACCGCGCACACTGTTGCCGTCGCGCGTGGCCATGGCCAGCTCGACGACGACGTGGTGGGCCCAGCCGGAGCCGAGCTCCCAGGTGCCGGTCACGCGCTCGACGATGGCCGCCTGGCGCTTGCCGCTCGGTCCGAGCACCTTCTTGAGGTGGTCCCCGATCGCCTCGGAGAGCACCGGGCCCAGCGGCTTGTAGCCGCGGGCCAGGCCGGTGACCTGGGTGGCGAGGGTGGGGATGTCGGCGTCGGCAGCGCCGTCGATGGCGCCGAGCCCGAGCTCGCCGCCGAGGTCGACTAGCAGCTGGTTGCGACGCGAGGAGGCGCCGTCGCACAGCGACTCGATCGAGTCGGCCGCACCGATCTGGTCCAGGCGCAGCTTGGTCCACCACGCGATCAGCGTGCGGGTGGCGTCGGCGGCACCGAACGGCACGTCGGCCGGACGGGGTCCGCTCGAGGTCGCGGGGGCAGGTGCTGCAGCGACCGGCGCCTCGGACGGGCTCTGCTCGACGGGAGCCTCGGCGGGCGCCTCGTCGACCTCGGGGACGTCCTCGTCGGTGGAGAACACCGCGGCGGCGTCGCGCTCGATGTTGAGCACCTGCACGGCGCGGGTCGTGCCGGGCAGCTTCAGCGTCGAGCTGGCCAGGTTGGCGACGGTGGGCGCCTGGCCCACGCCGACCTCGACGAAGCGCTCCACGCCCAATCCGCCGGACTCGATGGAGCTGAACAGCAGGTCCTGGGTCTCGATCCAGCGCACGGGGCTGGCGAACTGCCACGCGAGCAGCTCGACCAGCACGGTGCGGCACAGGGCGCCCGGATCGGCGGACCAGCGGTCCCACGCCGCGAGCACCGCGCTCAACGGAGTGACTCCGCGCCCCTCGGGATCGACGAGATCGACGATCTCCTCGACGAAGTCGCGATCGAGCGAGAACGGACGTGGCACCAGGTTGGGCACGTAGCGGCCGTGCAGGATCGCCGGGTCGATCGATGCCGGCAGCAGCTCCTCGAGACGCGCCCGGAAGTCCGCCACGCCCCCGTGCAGCACGCGGGAGTGGAACGGCACGTCGATGCCGGGCACGTAGATGAAGGCGGCCTTGCCGCCGAGCTCGGCGCGCAGCCGAGCGACCTCGTCCTCCAGCACGGCCAGTCCGGCGATCGAGCCGGCGATGGCGTACTGGGAGTCGCGCAGGTTGTAGTTGACGATCTGCAGGAACTCGCCCGTGCGCTCGGCGATGCCGTCGACGAACGGCGTGACCGTGTCGTCGTCCAGTCCGATCTGCGACGGACGGATGGCCGCGAGGCGGTAGTCGCTGCGGCCCTGGGCGTCACGCTCCACGAGCGTGTGCATCACCGATCCGCGCTGGAACACGACCTCGACGACGGCCTCGAGCGGGATGACGCCCGACACGGCGGCGAGAGCGTTGTACTCGCCGACCGAGTGACCGGCCAGCACCGAGCCCTCGACGAATGCGCCGGACTCACGCAGCTCGGCCATCTGGGCGGCGCCGAGCACCGCCATGGCGACCTGGGTGAACTGAGTCAGGAACAGGACGCCGTCGGGGTGCTTGCTCGTGACGCCCTTGACGGTCAGCTCGGTGGGGTTGTCGCGGACGACGCTGAGGATCGAGAAGCCGAGCGCCGAACGGGTGTGGGCGTCGGCCCGGTCCCAGATCTCGCGAGCGGCCTTGGAGCGCTGGTATCCGGCCATGCCCATGCCGGCGTGCTGGATTCCCTGGCCGGGGAAGGCGTAGGCCGTGCGGGGGGCACGCAGGCGGGCGGTGGCCGCAGCCACGAGCTCGCCGTCGGCGCGGCAGGTGACCTCGACGACCTCGTCACCGGCGTCCAGGCCGATGCGGTCGGCACGGATGTCGACCGTGGCACCGGGGCGCACGGGAGCCATGAATCGGGTGGTCCACCCGACGATCGCTCGGCCCGACTCGGCGACGAGCGCCTGCTGGGCGGCGGCCGACAGCCACATGCCGTGCACGATCGGGCCCTCGTGGCCGTCGGTGGCCAGGCCGGCCAGGCGCGCGGCGGCGACGCTGGTGTGGATGGGGTTGTGGTCTCCGGTCACGGCGGCGAAGCCGCGCAGGTCGACCGGCGCCTCGATGGTGACCGAGAAACTGTTGCGGCGCGGGGTGTCGTGCACGTGGGACAACGAGCCTCCGGCGCGGGCCGGGTCCTCGAGAGCGAGGGCGCCCGTGCGACCGCGGATCGCCAGGCGCTCACGCAGGGTGGCCAGCGGGCCCTCGGGTCCGGAGATGGCGACGTCGACGGTGACGACGCGGCCGACCTCGGTGTCGACGACGCTGTCCAGCGTGGCGACGATCTCGATCGCGCACGGTTCGGTGGGCAGCGCGCCGTCCAGCTGCACCTGGTGGTCGAGGTGGACGAGGTCGAGCATGCCCTCCACGACGGGTGCACCGTCCAGATCGGCACCGGCGAGGGTGGCGAACACCGACGGCCAGGCCAGACCGACGAGCACGTCCGGCAACGGGTGCATCAGGTCCTGGTCACCCGTCACGCCGATGTGGTCGGTGACCAGGTCCGGGTCCCACGCGACGGTGGCAGAGCCCTCCGGCAGGTCGCCGCCGGCGGCCGACTGCACGAGCGCCTCCATGGCGGCGACGGCCGAGTCGGTCGAGACGATCGGCGCCGCACCGGTGGCGACGTCGGCCGGCACGTCGATGCGCAGCACCAGCGGGGTGGCGAGCGGAACGGTCAGGTCGACGGTTCCCGCTCCGTCCTCGACGGCCGAGACGACCTCGAGCAGCGCGCCCGTGGCGGGGTGCTCGGCATGGGTGGCGTCGACGACGATCCAGTCGCTGCCGAGGCGACCGACCGGGCTCTGCACGGTACGACCGGCCCAGACCACGTCGTGGGCGGCGAGCACCAGGGCGAGCGTGTCGCCGGCACCGTCGGCGCGGCGGCGGCCCGGCACGCGCTGCGGTGCACGGCCGGCGGCCAGCAGGGTGTCGAGCGTGGCGTCCTCGAAGCGCTGGAGCAGGTCGGCGACCGGCTCGTCCACGCGCTCGATGCCGGCGACCGACACGGTGCCCGGGATCACGCAGACCTGATCGGCGTCGAATCGCGGGTCGTGGGCCTGCCACAGCGAGTCCGAGCGCCACCAGCGGCGCACGTCGGCGTCGACGACGGGGACGAACGGGACGGGCTTGCCCGGTGCGCGGCACTGGTCGACGAAGAACGCGACGTCGGCCGGGTGCAGCTGCACGTCGTCGGCCGCGGGGTAGGCGGCCAGCAGGGTGTCGATGGCGGCGACCGGGGCGTCCACGGCCTCGGCGCCGGCGAAGAGCGTGGCGATGGTCCCGCGATCGGCGGGGTTGAGACGGGCCTCGGCGCGCTGGAGCATCGCGACGAAGCGCGAGCGCAGCGTCACGTCCAGCCAGCTGCCGTCCGGCGCGGCCAGCTCGGCGTACCGGCGCAGCCAGGCCGCGTAGGTCATCTCGGCGACGTCACCGAAGTACGGCTTGGCCGTGCGGTCGAGCGCGACGATGATCTCGTCGCGACGCTCGGCCACCGCGTCGGCGTCGCCGGCGACCTCGTCGAGGAGGCGACCCGTGCGCGAGGCGGTGTTGTCGATCTCGTGGATGTCGGCGCCGAGCTGGCTGCGACCCGAGGTCATCCCACCCCCGGCGTGACCGGCACCCACCCAGGCGTCCGTGCCGGGCGTGTCGACGAGCAGCTGCTTGACCGACGGTGAGGTCGTGGCCTCCAGAGTAGCCATGGCGGCGGTGCCCACCAGCACGCCGTCCAGCGGCATGGCCGGGTAGCCGTGGCGAGCGCTCCACTCGCCGGTGAGGTAGGCCGATGCGACGTCGGGCGTGCCGATGCCGCCGCCCACGCAGACGACGATGGTGTCGACGGCGCGCAGGTCGGCGTAGGTGCTGATCAACAGATCGTCGAGGTCCTCCCACGAGTGGTGTCCGCCGGCGCGGCCACCCTCGATCTGCATGATGATCGGCGTGGGCGACACGTTCTTGGCGATCGCGATGACCTCGCGGATCTGACGCACGGTGCCGGGCTTGAACACGACGTGCTCGATCCCGATCTCGCGCAGCTCGGCGACCAGCTCGACGGCCTCGTCGAGCTCGGGGATGCCGGCCGTGACGATGACGCCGTCGATGGGGGCACCGGCAGCACGTGCACGCTGCACGAGACGCTTCTGGCCCAGCTGGAGCTTCCACAGGTAGGGGTCGAGGAACAACGAGTTGAACTGGTAGCTGCGGCCCGGCTCGAGCAGTCCGTCGAGCTCGGCGACCCGATCGGCGAAGATCTCCTCGGTGACCTGGCCGCCGCCGGCGAGCTCGGCCCAGAAACCGGCGTTCGCCGCGGCCGCGACGATCTTGGCGTCGACCGTGGTGGGGGTCATTCCGGCGAGCAGCACCGGCGACATGCCGGTGAGCCGGGAGAAGGAGGTCTCGACGCGGGAGCTGCCGTCGGGCAGCGTGACGACGGCCGGGGCGTAGGCCGACCATGGCGTGGACCGACGCGGCGTGCCGCCGCTGGTGGTCAGCTCGCGGTGTCCGCGCCGCGTGGTGGTGGCGATCATCCCGGCGCCGCGGATGGCGACCTCGCGGGCGGACAGGCGGGCGGCGAGATCTCCGGGGCCGAGGTCGAGGACCCAGCCGGCACCGGCATCGGTGGCACGCTCCAGCTCGGCGACCCAGTCGACGGCGTCGACGATGGCACCCATCGTGAGGGACCGACCGCGCTCGGCGTCCAGGCCGCAGGCCTCGGACCACGTGGCGACCAGGTCGGCGGCCCCGGCGAGCTCGGGGTGGTGGAACGCCAGTCGGGTCGGCAGCGGCTCGAGCACGGGGGCGAACGGTGCGCCACCGGTGACCTTGCGGTCGCGATCGGCACGCTCGGCGGCCTCGACCTGCTCGAAGCGGGCGGTCACGGCGGCGAGGCCCTCCGCCGGGCCGGACAGCACGACGGCGCGACGGCCGTTGCGCAGGTGGGCGACGACCCGATCGCCGTCCTCCAGCAGGGAGGCGATGCGCTCCGGGGCAACGCCGGACACGCTGAGCATGGTGTCGCCGAGCAGTCCGCGACGGCGGCCGACGATCCGGCCAGCCACGCCGATGAGACGCGCATAGGCCAGCAGGTCCACGTCCGACACGCCGGCGAACACCTGCGTGGCGAGGTGACCCTGCGAGTGACCGATGACGGCGACGGGGGCGTTCTCGCGCGGGTCGAGGCCCTGGTTCGCGAGGGCACGGAGACCAGCGAGCTGAGCCAGCAGGATGCCGGGCACCGACACCGCCGGGTCGTCGAGGCCGGCGGGAAGATCCGGGGCGTCGTCGTCCTCGGCGGACTCCCCCACGGCCAGGATGTCGACCCAGGCCATCGGGTCGAAGGGGCGGCCGGCGCGAGCCAGCTCCCCGGCGACCGGTTCGAGCTTCGCGACGGCCTCGGCCACCACGGCGGCGAGGTCGGCCTCGAGCGCGTGGTCACGCACGATCTCGGCCAACGGCTCCAGCCACGGGCCACCCTGACCGCCGAACGCGATCGCGTACGGCTCCCCCGACGTCAGTCGGTCGACCAGCGCGCCGCTGCGGACGCGCTGGGGCACCTCGGCGGTGCTGGTGGACGGGGCGAGCGACGAGGCGATGGGAACCATGACCCCATCCTCGCAAAACGTGAGGGATTCCTCAACTTTATCGTGAGGATGTCCTCATGTTCTGTTGGTCACACCCCACCTTGCAGCAGGACACCGCCGTCGATGGTGATGTTCTGACCGGTGATCCACGAGGCGTCGTCGCTGAGCAGGAACGACACCAGCGAGCCGATGTCCGTCGGGACGCCGAGCCGCTTCAGCGGGTACGCCGCCGACACCTCGTCCTCGCGCCCCTCGTACAGAGCCGTGGCGAACTTGGTCTTGACCACGGCCGGGCTCACCGCGTTGACCCGGATGTTCGGGCCGAGCTCGACCGCGAGCTCCTCGGTGACGTGCGCCAGAGCGGCCTTGGACGCGCCGTAGGTGCCGATGCCGGGAGCCGGCCGCAGACCGGCGACCGACGCGATGTTGACGATCGCCCCACCGTTGGCCTCCAGCGAGGCGCGATAGGCCTTCTGCGCCCACGCGATGGCCGCGACCACGTTGACCTCGAAGATCTTGGCCGCCGCCGTCAGGTCGACGTCGATCATCCGCCCGTACACCGGGTTGATGCCGGTGTTGTTGACCAGGTAGTCCAGTCCCCCGAACGCGTCGATCGTGGTGGAGATGACCTCGTCCTGGTGGGCGAGGTCGTCGGCTGCACCCGCGACGAAGATCGCGTGCTCGGACCCGCCCAGCTGCTCGACCGCCTCGGCCAGCGCGTCGGCCTTGCGGGCCGTGATGCACACGCGCGCTCCCTCGGCCACGAGCCGCTCGGCCACGGCGAAGCCGATGCCCCGGCTCGCGCCCGTGACGATCGCCGTCCTGCCGTCGTGCATGCCGCTCACGACAGACGCTCCAGCACCATCGCCATGCCCATGCCACCGCCGACGCACATGGACTCGACGCCGAACTGCTTGTCGTGGTGCTGGAGGGAGTTGATCAGGGTGCTGGTGATGCGGGCGCCGGTCATGCCGAACGGGTGACCGACGGCGATGGCGCCGCCGTTGACGTTGAGCTTGTCCATCGGGATGCCGAGCACCTTGGCCGAGCCCCATGACTGCACGGCGAAGGCCTCGTTGATCTCGTACAGGTCGATGTCGTCCAGGCCCATGCCGGCGTTCTTGAGCGCCGCCGGGATGGCCTCGACGGGACCGAGGCCCATGATCTCCGGCGACAGACCGGTGACGGCCGTGGACACGATACGTGCCAGCGGCGTGAGGCCCAGCTCCTTGGCCTTGGTGTCGCTCATGATGACGACCGCGGCGGCGCCGTCGTTGAGCGGGCACGCATTGCCGGCCGTCACGGTGCCGTCGGGTCGGAAGACCGGCTTGAGCTGGCTGACCGCCTCCATGGTGACGCCGGCGCGGGGGCCGTCGTCGGTGCTGACGACCGTGCCGTCCGGAAGCGTGACCGGCGTGATGTCCTTGGCCCAGAAGCCGTCGGCGATGGCCTGCTCGGCCAGGTTCTGGCTGCGGACGCCGAACTCGTCCTGCTCCTCGCGGCTCATGCCGAGGTGCTGGGCGACGTTCTCGGCGGTCTGGCCCATCGCGATGTACAGGTCGGGCAGCTCGCCGCTCTCGCGCGGGTCGGTCCACGTGTCAGCGCCACCTTCGGCGCGCTTGGCCGTGCGGGCGATGGCGTCGCCGAACAGCGGGTTCTCCGACCCGGGCAGGTCGGCGTAGCCGTTGGCGAACCGGCTGACGGTCTCGACGCCGGCCGACAGGTACACGTCGCCCTCGCCTGCCTTGATGGCGTGGAAGGCCATGCGCGTGGTCTGCAGCGACGACGAGCAGTAGCGGTTCACGGTGACGCCCGGCAGGTGGTCGAAGCCGCTGAGCACCGCGACGGCGCGGGCCAGGTTGTGCCCGGCCTCGCCGGCGGGCTGACCGTTGCCCAGGTGCAGGTCGACGATGTCCTTCGGGTCCAGCTCGGGCACCTTGGCGAGCGCCGCCTGCACCATCTGGACGGTCAGGTCGTCGGGACGCATGTCCTTGAGCGAACCCTTGACGGCACGGCCGATCGGCGAGCGGGCGGTTGAGACGATGACTGCTTCGGGCATGGTGTCCAGCCTTCTGTTGGGGGTGGTGATGTCTAGAAGCCGAGGTCGCGGCCGATCAGCTCTTTCATGATCTCGTTGGAGCCGGCCCAGATCTTGCTGACGCGGGCGTCGCGCCAGGCGCGGGCGACGCGGTACTCGTTCATGAAGCCGTAGCCGCCGTGCACCTGCACGCAGTGGTCCAGCACGTCGTTCTGCACCTGCGAGCTCCACCACTTGGCCTTGGCGGCGTCGATGGCGGTGAACTCACCGGTGGTGTGGGCCAGGACGCCGGCGTCGACGTAGGCCTCGGCCACCTCGATCGCGGTGACGAGCTCGGCGAGCAGGAACTTGTTGTGCTGGAACGCGCCGATCGACTGGCCGAACGCCTGGCGGTCGTGGGCGTAGGTGATGGTCTCGGTGAGGATCTGCTTGGCGTGGGCCACGTTGCTCACCGCGCAGGTCAGCCGCTCCTGCGGCAGACGCTCCATCATGTAGATGAAGCCGCGGTCGACCTCGCCGATGATGCGGTCCGAGCCGACCCGCACGTCCTCGAAGAACAGCTCGGCGGTGTCCGACTCGGTCTGGCCGACCTTGTCGAGCTTGCGACCGCGGCTGAAGCCCTCGTCGGTCGCCTCGATGCCGAACAGGGTGATGCCCTTGGCGCCCTTGTCCGGAGACGTGCGCACCGCGGTGACGATCAGGTCGGCGGAGTAGCCGTTGGTGATGAAGGTCTTGGAGCCGTTGATGACCCAGTCGTCGCCGTCGCGGACAGCCGTGGTCTTCAGTGCGGCGAGGTCGGAGCCGCCGCCGGGCTCGGTCATCGCGATGGCGGTGAGGATCTCACCGGTGGCGGCGCCGGGGAGCCACCGCTGCTTCTGCTCGTCCGTCCCGAGGTCGACCAGGTAGGGAACGACGATGTCGCAGTGGATGCCGACGCACGAGCCCAGCGCGGCGCTGACCTTGCTCAGCTCCTCGGCCCAGACCGCGTTGAACCGGAAGTCCTCGGCGCCGGCGCCGCCGAGCTCGTCGGGAATCTCCAGGCCGAGCAGGCCCTGCTTGCCGGCCTCGAGCCAGAACTCGCGCGGCAGGCCCTTGTCCTCGATGTAGGTCTCGAGGTGCGGGGCGACGGTGGACTGCAGGAACGCAGCGCAGGAGGCGCGGAACGCCTCGTGGTCGGCGTCGAAGATCGAACGGCGCATGACTCGCTCTCAGTGGGGTCGCAACGGGCTCGGCACATGTACTAAGCGCTTGCTTAGCATGCAGTCGCTCCGCCATGCTGTCAACATGACCGAGCCCGCGAGCACCGAGGAGCCGACGGCCCGGGAGCGCCTGCTCGCTGCCGCGGTGGAGGCGTTCGCCGAGAAGGGCTTCGCGGCGACCACCACGCGCGACATCGCGTCGCGGGCCGGCATGAGCCCGGCCGCGGTCTACGTGCACCACGACTCCAAGGAGAGCCTGCTGTACCGGGTGAGCCTGGACGGGCACGAGCACGCGCTGCGCATCATCACCGCGGCGGCGGCTGCCACGGACTCCCCCACCGAGCGCATCCGCACCATGGTGCACGACTTCAGCCTCTGGCACGCCGACCACAGCCGGGTGGGGCGCATCGTGCAGTACGAGTACCACGCGCTGACCGACGAGCACCGGGCCGAGGTGGCCACGTACCGACGCCGGATCGAGCAGGCAATGCAGGACGCCCTGACCGACGGTGTCGATCAGGGCGTCCTGGCGGTCGATGACGTGCCGGGCACGGCGTTCGCCCTGCTGTCGCTGGGCATCGACCTGGTGCGCTGGTTCGAGCCGGGCGGCTCGTGGACCGGCGAGGGACTCGCGGCGCTGCACGCCGACCTGGCCGTCAAGATGACGCGCGCGTCCTAGTCCCCCAGTGCGGCGGCGTTCAGGCCTGCTTCACGAACTCCGCGGAGATGGCGAGGGTGATCTTGTCGCCGATCATGACCTTGTCGCCCTGGACCGGGATGTTGAAGTCGATGCCGAACTCCTTGCGGCTGATCTCACCGGAGGCGTCGACTCCGACGCGCGTGCCGCCCCACGGGTCGCCGCCCTCGCCCAGGACCTCGACGGTCAGGTCGATCGACTTGGTGACGTCCTTGATGGTCAGGTCGCCGGTCACCACCAGCTCGTCACCCTTGGCGACGATGCCGGTGCTGGTGAACGTCATCTTCGGGTGCGTCTCGGCGTCGAAGAAGTCGCCCGAGCGCAGGTGGTTGTCGCGGTCGACCGTGCCGGTGTTGACCGAGCTGAGGTCGACCTCGACCGACACGGTCGAGGCCGTGACGTCCTCGGCGGTGACGAGGGTGGACTCGAAGGTCTCGAACTTGCCACGCACCTTGCTCATCAGGTGGCGGACGGTGAAGCCGATCTCGGCGTGGGTGGGGTCGATGGTCCAGGTGCCGGCGGAAACGGCGGTGTCGGTGGTCATGAGTGCTCCTGAAGTATGTGGTTGATCTTTCAATCAGCATCATACACGGCCTCGTTGAACTTTCAACCATGACCGAATCGCGGTATGCTGGCAGCATGAGAGCAACCGCCGAGACACCGTGGCTGACGCCTGAGCAGCAGGTCTCCTGGCGCGACTTCATGGTGGGCACGACGGCGCTGACCGACCAGCTCGACCGCGAGCTGCGCCAGAGCCACGGCCTCTCGCTGCACGAGTACGAGATCCTGGTGCGCCTCTCGGAGGCCGAGTCGCACGCCATCCGCATGGCCGAGCTAGCCTCGTCCCTGTCGCACTCTCGCAGCCGCACCACCCACACCATCTCGCGGCTCGAGCGGGCCGGGTACGTCGTGCGCGGCCAGTGCTCCGAGGACGGCCGCGGCGTGTCGGCCGTGATGACCGACGCCGGGTACGCCGCGCTCCGGGCGGCCGCGCACACCCACGTCCGCGGCGTGCACCGCTTGCTGATCGAGAACGCCTCCGACGACGAGCTCGCCGTCATCGGCCGCGTCTTCGGCCGCGTCCTCGACACCCTGAACTGCCCGCGCCTCCCCGCCTGACACCTCCCCGGTCCAAGCCCCAAATTTTGCGGGCTCACGCACGGTTTCGTGTCCCTGTTTCTGTGCTTGACCCCGCAAAATTCGGTCCACAGGGGCTGGAAGGTTGGCCCGGTGTCCACAGGCGGGCTGGTTCGGGGCTGGTGACGGGTTCCACCAGGTGACCGTGACGTCATGCGCCCCGTTCCGCCCGAGCTCCACGGCCGACCGTTCACCACCGAAGAGGCACTCGCCGGCGGCGTCTCGCGACGCATGCTTAGCGGCCGACGCTTCGTCCGCATGCACACCGGCGTCTACCGGACCGCCGAGACCCTTCCCGTCCTCTCGCTGCGACTGCGTGCCGCGCTGCTGGTGCTCCCACCCGATGCCGTGGTCAGCCACCTGACCGCACTGCGGCTGCGCGGGCTCGAGCTGGGTCCGCTGCTGCCGCTGCACTTCTCGTCCAACCGTCGCGGCGAGCTGGACCGCGACGGCCTGGTGCTGCATCGTCGCCAAGACCTGCTGCACGCCGTCATCGTCGACGACCTGCCCACGCTCGACCCGGTGCGCACCTTCATCGACTCCGCGACGCGACTCGACGACCGTCGTCTGCTCTGGGTCGGCGACTGGCTGGTGCACCACGCCTCGATGAGCATCCCCCGCCTGCGCGAGACCGTGCTGACCTCTCACCTCAACGGGGTGCAGCGAGCTCGGCGGGTGGCGCCGCTGGTGCGCGAGGCGGTGGAATCGGTCAAGGAGTCCGACGTGCGGTGGCACATCGTGCGCAGCGACCTTCCCGACCCCGAGGTGAACGTCGACATCCACACCGACGACGGACGGTGGCTGGCACGCGGTGACCTGGTCTTTCGGCGCTGGAAGGTCCTCGTCGAGTACGACGGGTGGCACCACGAGCGAGACCGCGACCAGAGACAGCGCGACCACCTACGGCGCGAGGCGCTCGAGGCGGCCGGCTGGCGCGTCATCGTCATCAGCGTCGCGGACCTCGACCAGCCCCGCCACGTCCTGATCCGCATCCGTCAGGCCCTGCGTCAACGTGGCTGCGCCGCGTGACCGAATCTTGCAGGCCCAGGCACCGAATCCGGTCAGGAAGACGGTGCTTGAGCCCGCAAAATTTGGGGCATCAGTCGCGGGTGAGGCGGCGGTGGGTGACGCGGTGGGGGCGGGCGGCCTCGACGCCGAGGCGCTCGATCTTGTTCTCCTCGTACGAGGCGAAGTTGCCCTCGAACCAGAACCAGCCGGCCGGGTTCTCGTCCGTGCCCTCCCACGCCAGGATGTGCGTGGCGATACGGTCGAGGAACCAGCGATCGTGCGAGGTGACCACGGCGCAGCCCGGGAAGTCCAGCAGCGCGTCCTCCAAGGACGACAACGTCTCGACGTCCAGGTCGTTGGTCGGCTCGTCGAGCAGCAGCAGGTTGCCGCCCTGCTTGAGGGTCAGCGCCAGGTTCAACCGGTTGCGCTCACCACCGGACAGCACGCTGGCCTTCTTCTGCTGGTCGGCGCCCTTGAAGCCGAACGACGCCACGTAGGCGCGGCTGTTCATCTCGAAGTTCGCGACCTTGATGAAGTCGAGGCCGTCGGAGACGACCTCCCACACGTTCTTGTCCCCCGCGATGTCGCCGCGGTTCTGGTCGGCGTAGCTGATCTTGACCGTCTGACCGACGTCGAGGGCGCCGGCGTCCGGCGACTCGTCGCCGATGATCATGCGAAACAGCGTCGTCTTGCCGACGCCGTTGGGCCCGACCACACCGACGATGCCGGCGCGCGGCAGCGTGAAGCTGATGTCGTCCCACAGCAGGCGTCCCTCGAAGCCCTTGGTGAGCCCCTTGGCGTCGAGCACCACGTCGCCGAGGCGCGGCCCCGCGGGGATGTTGATCTCGGACGTGTCGATCTTGCGGGCCTTCTCGGCCTCGGCGGCCAGCTCCTCGTAGCGGGCGAGGCGCGCCTTGCTCTTGGCCTGACGCCCCTTGGCGTTGGACCGCACCCACTCCAGCTCCTTCTCGAGCATCTTGGAGCGCTTGGCGTCCTTGTTGCCCTCGATCTTGAGCCGGTCCTTCTTGGTCTCCAGGTACGTGGAGTAGTTGCCCTCGTAGCCGTGGATCTGGCCGCGGTCGACCTCGGCGATCCACTCGGCGACGTTGTCGAGGAAGTACCGGTCGTGGGTCACGGCCAGCACGGCGCCCGGGTAGTTCTTCAGGTGCCCCTCGAGCCACTGCACGCTCTCGGCGTCCAGGTGGTTGGTGGGCTCGTCGAGCAGCAGGAGGTCGGGCTGCTGCAGCAACAGCTTGCACAGGGCCACTCGACGGCGCTCACCACCGGAGAGGTGGTCGACCATCTCGTCGGCCGGCGGGCAGCGCAGGGCATCCATCGCCTGGTCCAGGCGCGAGTCCAGCTCCCAGGCGTTCTGCGCGTCGAGGTCGGTCTGGAGCTCGCCCATCTCGGCCAGCAGCGTGTCGTAGTCGGCCTCGGGATCGGCCAGCTCCTCGCTGATCTTGTTGAAGCGATCGAGCTTGCCCTTGATCTCGGCGACGGCCTCCTCCACGTTCTCCAGCACCGTCTTGCCCTCGGTCAGGGGCGGCTCCTGCTGGAGCATGCCGACGGTGGCGTCGGGGTCGCGGACGAGGTCGCCGTTGTTGGGATGATCCAGCCCGGCCATCAGCTTCAGCAGCGAGGACTTGCCCATGCCGTTGGGACCGACGACGCCGATCTTGGCTCCGTGCAGGAACGACAAGGTGACGTTGTCGAGCACCACCTTGTCACCGTGGGCCTTGCGGACGTTGCGCAGCGAGAGGACGTATTCAGCCATGCCGTCCAGCCTATCGAGGCACCTCTCAGCGCTGTGCGGCGAGCATGCCTTCGCGATAGACGGCGTACTCGGCGAGCACCCGGTCGACAGGCTGCATGACCTGCTCGTCGGCCACCTGGGAGATCGACGCGCGCAACGCCGCGTCGGCTCGCCGCGCCTTGCGCCGACCCGAGACGCGGGCGAGCACACGTGATGCGAGACCCACGACGATGCCGATCACCAGACACGCACCAGCAACCAGCCCGGCGAGCTGGATGTCGGTCAGGTCGGACAGGTTCAGCGCCGCAGAATTCATCGACGCCGGAATCTCGGGGAGATCGGGGACCTGGAACGGCAGGTCGACCCGCGGTTCGAGGGCGCGGACGCCGGCGTACAGGCCGCTGGCCACCGCAGCGAGCAGCAGCAACCACTGCAACAGGTGCACGGCGCGCGACCACAGTGGCAGCCTGGAGGTCTTGAGATCGGTGTCGCTGATGGCGGCCTCCAGGGCGCTGGCGACGCCGTCGGTGCCGGCAGCGCTGCGCACGGCCCGCTGCCACGGGCGGCCCATCGAGTGGGTGAGACCGTCGAGCATCTCGCGCACCACCAGCTCGGCACTGGCGCGCTGCACCGAACCGACCTCGGGAACCGCCGCCTGCGTCGGCGACGTCGTGGTGAGCTCGTCGCCGAGGCCCAGCCCGTCGGACCGGTCCTTGCGGAGGCGCCCGGCCCAGCGGGCGAGCGGCCAGCCGGTGCGTCGCAGCACGCGGCGTCGGGTCGACGAGCGGATCGAGCTGGTCAGCTGGGGCACACCTGCGGACTCGGCCAGGTCGTCCACGAGCTGGCGGCGCACCGGCTCCTCCACCGTGGGCACGTCGGCGGACCCGGCCACCTGCGAGATCGCGTCGGCAGCGGCGTGCACGTCGGCCAGCAGTCGGGCCCGGGCCGCGGACTTGGCCCGGATGCGTGACGTCAGCTCACGCTTCAGCTCCTCGAGGCCGTCACCTCGCGTGGCCGACACCGCGAGGACCTTCACGTCGGCGAGCCCGTCAGCCACGATCAACCGGCGAACATCGGCGATCGCCTGCTCCCGCATCTCGTACGGCACCTTGTCGATCTGGTTGAGGACCACCAGCGTCACGTCGCTGAAGGCGGCCATCGGTCGGATGTACCGCTCGTGGATGGCCGCGTCGGCGTACTTCTGCGGATCCAGCACCCAGACCAGCATGTCCGAGAAGCGCACCAACCGGTCCATCTCGACGTGGTGGGCTACCTCGGTCGAGTCGTGGTCGGGCAGGTCCAGCAGGACCAGGCCCTCCATCGTGGTGTCGGCCGAGGAGTGGTCGAGCATGCCGCGGCGCGACACCTGGTGCCGCGCCGGGATGCCCATCCAGGCGAGCAGCTCCTCGGCGCCCTCGGGCCCCCACGCGCAGGCCAGCGCCCAGGACGTGGTCGGTCGGCGCACGCCCGTGCCGGCCAGCTCCATGCCGGTCAAGGCGTTGAACAACGACGACTTGCCCGAACCCGTGGCGCCGGCGAGAGCCACGATCGTGTGCTCGCCCGACAACGTCAGGCGATCGGCCACCCGCGCGGCGAGAGTGCGTGCGGGCTCGAGCACGGTATCGTCGACGCGGCCCTCGACGGCTGCGGCCATCGCGGCGAGCCCGCTGATACGGCGATCGAGCTCGTCCGAGGCCGACGGTGGAGGGGGCAGGTCGACAGGGGTCGCGTCTGGCGCCGACGAGGTCTGATCGGCGGCATCGGGCTGCGGCGTCATTCGGTGATCTGTCCGTTGAGGAAGTCGACGTGGCGTGCTGACTCCGCGGCGCGGGCCGCCTCGCGCAGAGTTGCCTGGCTCTCACGGACCTGCTGCGGAGCCCGGAACAGGTCGGTGAAGCGTCGCTGCTCGGTGCCGAACAGTCCGGTGGCGTGCGCCACGAAGTCGTCGTAGGCCTCCTTGACCATCGTGCTCACCTGCTCCACCCCGAACACGGCATTGAGCACACCGCGTCCCACGGGCGAGAGGCGACCGAGGTCGGTGGACGTGAGCACCAGCACCTCGGCCAGCAGGGCCGCCGTGATGCCGTCGTCGATCGTGGCCGTGCTGTCGGCAGGAGCCGCGGCGCGTGCGCGGGTGGTGATCTCGGCGCGCCACGAGTCGATGATGGTGTCGGCCTGCTTGCGCAGGTCGCCGGACGACCGGTCCCCGCCGATCAGGTTCTCGAGTCGCGCCCGCCCCGAGGGGAGGTCGGACCAGATGGCGGAGGTCCGCTCGGCAGCCGCGTCGCCGCGGTCGACCAGCAGGACCTTCAGAGCCCGCTCGACCGCGGCGACGACCTCGGCCCCGCGCGCGCCACGGCCCGAGACGCTCGAGGAGAACCGCTCACGCAGGCCGCCGCTGGGCTTCTCGATGGACTTGACGAGATCGCCGGCCGAGACGAACTCCTGCCACCGCGCCATCACCTCACCGGTCATGAGGGTGCCGTCGGCGGCTTGGGTGACGACCTGCTCCAGGCAGGTTCCGTAGCCCTCGTCGACGCCGGCCTGCAGGGCTTCGGCGACCTCGAGCTGGTCGTCGATCGCGTCGGCAACGTCGTGGCTGCGCAGCACGATGTGGCGCACCGCGCCGTCGAGCGTGCGACCCACGACCAGCCGGCGGGCTGCGGGATCGGCCGCCAGGTCGTGCAGCCATCCACGGATGGGGGCGGCAAGCTCGGCTGCCAGCATGCCGTCGGAGTCGAGCTCGGCCTCGATCACCGTGAACAACGGGGAGTCCGACAGCCCCCGAGAGGTCATCATGCGTGCCAGGTGTCCGCGGACCTCGACGATGGAGTCGGCAGCGGTGCGGTCGAGCACCACCGCGACCGAGGTGGCCCGTTCGCCCGCGCGGCGCAGGTAGTCCCACGGCACCTGATCGGCGTAGCGCGAGGCCGAGGTGACGAACAGCCACAGGTCGGCCGCCGCCAGCAGCTGGGTGGCGAGGTCGCGGTTGCCCTGGTCGACGGAGTCGACGTCAGGGGCGTCGAGGATGGCCAGCCCCTGGGGCACCAGGTCCGTGCCCACGAGGCGCAGCCCGAACGCCGAGCCCTCCCCCACGCGAGCCAGGTCCGGGAGCAGTCGGTCGCGTCCGAACCAGTGCTCGTCGTCAGGATGGTGCACCAGGACCGGCGACCGGGTGGTCGGACGCAGCACTCCCGCCTCGGTGACGACCTCGCCGACGATCGAGTTGACCAGGGTGGACTTGCCCGCACCGGTCGATCCACCGACGACCGTGAGCAGCGGAGCGTCCAGCTGGACCAGGCGCGGCAGGATGTAGTCGGACATCTGGTCGGCGACCTCGGTACGGGTCGCGACCGCATCGGCGGTAGTCGGGGTGTCGTAGTCCAACGACGCTGCTCGCACGGCGGCGAGAAGATCGCCCATCGCGCCCAGCAGCTCCGCGGAGGCATGCGTCTTGGGCGCGTGCCCGTTGTCCCCGCTGCCCATGGATGTCACACGAGTCAGGTTAGTCGACCGACGGGGCCGATCCGGGTGCCCGACACCTGCAGCGCCGCACAATTTCGGACAGGCGGGCGTTCAGGGCCGTGTGAGTGGCCGCAACGCTGGCGGAAGGCGCACGAACGGCCGCAGATCGTGCATGGCGTCGAGCAGGGCGAAGGTGCGCTCGACCCCGTGGGGAACGTGCGCGCCCGACATGACGCGATGGTGCAGGAACGCCATCTCGGTGGCCCTGCGCTGGTAGCGGTCGACGGCCTCGGCAGCGACCTTGCCGTGCTCGGTGCGGGCGAACCGGCGTGCGGTGCGGCGGTAGGAGAAGCGCGACAGGTAGGGGATCTCGGCCGGGTGGATCCAGCCGCGCTCGGCCACGTACGACAACGACTGCTCGAGAATGCGCACCTGGCGGACACGCACCACGATCGCCACCACGGCGAGGGCCGCCAGCAGCAGGGCCAGGACGAGGTAGACCAGGAAGAAGCCGAGACCGCCGCCGTAGCTGAGCGAACCGTTCCACAGTCCGTGCAGCACCATGCTGCCGATCAGGCCGGCCAGGAGCAGCGCCGCCTTGGCCCACTTCGACCGACGCGTGACGGCAAGCCCCACGGCGAGGCCGAACGCCGACGTGAACAGCGGGTGGGCGAACGGACTGAACACGCCCCGCACGATGAAGGTGGTCGTGGCGCCCTGCGCACCGTCGGCCATCGGGATGTCCGGCGATCCGAGATAGCTGACCGCGTAGTAGCCGACGTTCTCGACGAACGCGAAGCCGATGCCGACGAGTCCGGCCAGGATCAGGCCGTCGAGCATGCCGTCGATGACCCGTCGCGTCCGCAGGAACGTGAACAGCAGGAACAGGCACTTGGCCGGCTCCTCGGCCGCGGGCGCCACGAAGGTGGCCAGGGTCGCGTCCGAGAGGTCGAACTGCGTCGCCGCCCAGCTCTCGATGGCCAGCGCGATCGCCACCGCGACCACACCGCCCCACACGAATGCCGCCACCTTGTAGCGACGGGGCTCCGGCTCGTACCGGTCGAGCCACCAGTAGGCCAACCACAGCAGCGGCAGCGGGATGAGGGCGTAGGCGATCGACAGCCCGGCGCCCGTCACGTTCTCGGCTGCGAGCGAGAAGTAGACCACTCCGACCAGACCCACGAGACCGACCACGACGACCGCCGCGATCCACCAGCGCCGTCCACGCTGCCGGAACGCCTCGGTGTACACCGGGAGCGGGCCGGTCGGGCTCGGGAGGGGCCGCGCCACCGTGGGCGTGCTCCATGCATCGGTCACCGCGCCAGCGTAGGCGATGGCCCCGACGCCCCGGGCCGATACGCTGGTCGGGCGCGCCCGTAGCTCAGGTGGATAGAGCAAGAGCCTTCTAATCTCTAGGTCGCAGGTTCGAATCCTGCCGGGCGCACCACGGGCATCAGGTGCAGCGCCGCCGCTCGTCGGACCGCCTCGGCCACGGCATCGAGGGCCGGAGTTCGCAGCGACCACTGCTGCCAGTGCAGCGTGAGATCGACGTGCCGGTCGGGCTCGAGGAGCACCAACCGCCCGGCCTCCAGGTGTTCCTCGGCCTGCAGGTCCGGCAGCATCCCCCAGCCCAGTCCGAGCAGCAGGGCATCGACGAACGAACGAGATGCCGGCACGTGGTGTCGGGGCGGCACGGCACCGGGTGATCGCGTGCGCAGGTACTCGTCCTGCAGGTCGTCCTTGCGATCGAACACCACCACCGGCGCGTGCCGCAGCGCGTCGGCGGCGATGCCCTGATCCAGCCATCGCTGCACGAAGTCCGGTGTGGCCATCGGCCGGTAGCGCATCGCCCCCAGCGGGACCGAACGACATCCCTGCACCGGCGCCGAGTCCGCCGTGATCGCGGCCATCACCGTCCCGTCGCGCAACAGCTCGGCCGTGTGCGCCTGGTCCTCTCGGTGCAGGTCGAACGTCGCGATGTCGGCGACGGTGGCGAGGGCCGGCAGCACCCACGTGTCGAGCGAGTCGGCGTTGACCGCCAGCGAGACCGGCACTCGCGCGGATACGTCGAGGTCGGCGCGGGTCTGCTGCACCAGAGTGTCCACCTGACGCGCCAGGCGCAGGTACACCTCCCCCGCCGACGTGACCTGCACCGGCCGGGTCCGGCGCACCAGCACCTGGCCGGCCGACTGCTCGAGCGCCTTGATGCGCTGGCTGACAGCAGAGGGCGTCAGGTGCAGCGCAATCGCGGCGGCGTCGAACGACCCCTCGGCCACGACTGCCGCCAACGCGTTCAGCTGCAGCAGGTCAGGGTTCACATCAGCAATGCTAATGGTTCGTGAACAATCTGATCTGGACTTCACCCGGGTCCGATCCTAGGTTCACCGGGTGACCACCGTGCTGACGATCCTCACCGGCTTCGGCTTCGGCCTGTCGCTGATCGTGGTCATCGGCGCGCAGAACGCCTACGTCCTGCGGCAGGGTCTGCGGCGTGAGCACGTGGCGGCCGTCGTGACCATCTGCGGAGCCTCCGACGCCGTGCTGATCGCGGCCGGGGTCGGCGGACTGGGCGCCCTGGTCGACGCGGCGCCCCGGGCGCTCGACGTGCTCCGCGTGGTCGGCGCGATCTTCCTGCTGGGGTACGCAGCGGTGGCCGCGCGGCGCGTGCTTCATCCACAGGTCCTGGACGCGTCGGGCCGCGGGGGTGCAGCCACCTCGTTGCGCCGCGCCGCCACGACCACCCTCGCGCTGACCTGGCTGAATCCACACGTCTACCTCGACACGGTTCTGCTGCTCGGGTCGGTGGCACGGGCCCACGGGGACGAGCGGTGGTGGTTCGCCGCCGGCGCCGCGCTCGGGAGCATCACCTGGTTCTCGGCGCTCGGCCTCGGCGCTCGCGCGCTGCGCCCGGTGTTCGCCCGCACCCTGTCGTGGCGCATCCTCGACAGCGTCATCGTGGTGCTGATGGTCGCGATCGCGACGAGCCTCCTGCGCGCCCGCTGAGCAGCGAGGCAGGATGAGGGCATGAGTCCTTTCCGGCCGGCGCTGCTCGTCGCCGCCGGAGGTGCGGCCGGCACCCTCGGACGGCACGGCGTGGCCGAGGCCATCGGGCCCACCTCCGGCTGGCCGTGGCCGACCTTCGTGGTCAACGTGCTCGGTTCGCTGCTGCTGGGCGTGGTCGTGGTCCGACTGGGCCGGCCGGACGATCCGCGCCGGCTCCTGCTCGGGACCGGTCTGCTGGGCGGCTTCACCACCTACAGCGCCTTCGCCGTCGAGACCGACCAGCTGTTGCGTGACGACCGCGTCGCGCTGGCGCTGCTCTACCCCACGGCGACGGTCGCGCTGGGCGCCCTCGCCGCGATCGCCGGGATGCTGCTGGGACGGGCGCGGGCATGATCACCGTGCTGATGGCCCTGGCCGGTGGAGTCGGTGCAGCAGCCAGGTACGGCGTCGACGTGCGGTTGTCGCCGCCTGCCGAGGCGCGTCTCCCCCACGCCACGCTCGCGGTGAACCTCACCGGCTCGCTGCTGCTCGGCGTGCTCGTGGGAGCAGGTTCCGGCGACCACGTCCTGATCGTGCTCGGCACCGGCTTGATGGGCGGCTACACGACCTTCAGCTCGGCGTCCGTCGAGGTCGCGCGTCGCGCGCTCGAGGGTCGGCGCAGCGATGCCGCGCAGACCGCGGTCCTGATGGTGGTCGGGTGCGTCCTCGCCGCCTCGCTCGGCGTGCTGCTGGGTCGGACGCTCGGCTGACCAGAGGGTCAGGCAGCGAGTCCCGCGCGGATCTCGTCGCGCATCCGCACCAGCTCCGGGTAGTCCTCGAAGAAGTCGAACTTCTGGTCCAGGATGCTGCCGGGCTCGACGTCGCGGGTCACGTCGTCGTCGGTGACGGTGCGGGCGTCCTCGTCGGTCATGACCCACTCGGCGAAGACCTCCGCGACGTCCTCGGTCGGGATCGTCGCGGCGTACTCGGTGGGGTACACGTCGGGGTCGTACTCGGCGTCGTCGGCGTACTCGAACCGGGTGAAGTACGCGTGCAGGTACGAGTCCGTCGTGGGGCACTCCGGCACGGAGTACACCGGGCACGACGGCTCCGCTTCGTCCGGCCCCAGCGGCGTGACCTGCCCCGGCCGCAGCGTCAGCAGGTGCGCGAACTCGTGGACCATGGTGCGGTCGAGGGTTGCTCCGGAGGACGATCCCGTGGTGTCGAGCGCGATGTAGTACTCGTCGGTGATCTCGTTGCCGTCGTCGTCGACCGGGTGCTGCATCGCCCCGTCGACGCCGTCGGAGTCCTCCTGCGAGATGGCGACGAAGTGGGTGACCTCGGGTCGGTACGTGGCAGGGATGACGTCGGCGAAGCGGTCGAACACGGCCTGCTCGTCGTCATCGGCGCCCCTGATCGTGTCGTCGTCGGAGATCGCGAAGACGCCGAGCACCTTCATCGAGTCGTCGCCGACGTCGATCGGCGCAGTTGCCCCGTCGCCGCCCGTGCACGAGGTCAGCGCCAGGACCGAGGCGGCCACGGCCCCGAGGGCGCGCAACTTCACGCCCAGACGATATCGGTCCGAGGGTTCAGGCCTTGGCGGCGTCGATGGCCTGCTTCAGGCTGTCGGGCGTCGGGTTCTGGACGACCTTGCCGTCGACGTACACGGTGGGGGTGCCGCTGATGCCCCGCTTGGTGCCGGCTTCCTTGGCGTCGTCGATCCAGCGGTTGAACTTCTCGGTCCTGATGCAGGAGTCGAGTCCGGTCAGCCCCAGGGTGTCGGCCGCCGTGACGAGATCCTTGTCCTCGGGGCCGGCCGTGCCCTCCTCGGGCTGGTTCAGGTACAGGTAGTCGTGCACCTTCACGTAGTCGGCCACGCCACCTGAGTCGAGGGCGCACAGGGCGAAGTTGGTCGCCCGGTGCGAGTAGCGGTTGGGGCTGGCGCCGAGCTCGTCGAGGAAGGAGAACGGTCGGTAGGTGATCGTGATGTCACCGGACTCGACCTGTTGCTTGAGGAACGAGCCGCTGGCGGCCTCGAAGGCGCGGCACCCGGGGCACTGGAAGTCCTCGTAGAGCTCGACCGACACCGTCTTGGCGTCGGCCGGTGCCGAACCGCCCGCGGCTGCGGTGTCGTAGACGATCCCGTAGTCGTCGGTGACGTTGGCCGGAGTGTTCAGCGCGGTGGTCGTGGCATTGCTGTCGCTGGTGCTCTTGATCGCGTATCCGCCCACACCCACCAGGACCGCGATGACCGCGACGATGGCGACGGTGATGAGGTTGCGCTGGCGCTTGTCGGCCTTCTGCCGCTCCTTGCGCATCTGCTCGGCGCGGGCGGCTCGCTGCTGGCGGTCGTTGGCCACGGCTGGGTCTCCTGTGTGATGGGGGGCACCATGAACAACAACGTCGGTGTCGCTTCGATGGTTCCGACCGATGGTTCCGGCACTGGGAGCCTACCGGCCAGCCACCAGAGTCCATGGGGCCACCAGCGTTGACGGGGCGACCGGCGTTCGTCGGGCCGGAGTACTAGGGTTCCACGGGTGAATGACAAGCTGGTGTGGATCGACTGCGAGATGACGGGCCTGTCCCTCGAGCACGATGCGCTCGTCGAGGTGGCGGCCCTGGTCACCGACTACGAGCTCAACGTGCTCGGCGACGGCATCGACCTGGTGATCAGACCACCTCAAGCGGCCCTCGAGCAGATGAACGACTTCGTGCGCGAGATGCACACCACGTCCGACCTCATCACCGAGCTCGATGCCGGACTGAGCCTCGCCGATGCCGAGGAGCAGGTGCTGGCGTACGTGCGCGAGCACGTGCCCGAACCCGGCAAGGCGCCCATGGCCGGCAACACCATCGGCACCGATCGCATGTTCCTGGCGCGCGACATGACCGAGCTCGAGGGCTGGCTGCACTACCGCGTCATCGACGTCTCCTCCATCAAGGAGCTCGCGCGTCAGTGGTTCCCCCGGGCGTACTTCGCCGCCCCGAGCAAGGCCGGCCACCACCGGGCCCTGGTCGACATCCAGGAGAGCATCGAGGAGCTGCGCTACTACCGCCGTGCCGTCTTCCAGGACCCGCCCGGCCTGGACTCCGACGCCGCCAAGGCCATCGCGGCCGAGGTCGCCGGCTCCCTCACCGGCACCAGCTGACCGGCCGTTTCCGAGCGCACCCCGGGCTGGGGTAGACTCGTCGTCGCCGTGTCGGGCACAGCCCGGTACGCGTGGTGGGCGTAGCTCAGTTGGTAGAGCACCGGCTTGTGGTGCCGGTGGTCGCGGGTTCAAGTCCCGTCGTTCACCCCACACCGATCGGCCCTTCGGTCCCGGCTCAGCCGCTGGATCGGGGGGCCGATCGTTCGTCGTCGCACTAGGGTCGGCACATGGCCGATCGACCCTCCCCCGACCAGACCACCCGGCTGCGCACACGAGCCGCTCGCGCGGTGCAGGTGGTGTGCACGATCATCGCGATCACGATCGTGCTCGCAGCGATCGCCGTCGCCGCACGCGCCAACGTCAACGCCGACAACGTGCTGGTCGAGCTGGTCAAGGGCGTCGCCAACGCGCTGGACGGCCCCTTCAGCCGCACGAACGGCGTCTTCGACTTCACCGGTCCCAGCGGAGAGACGCGCAACGCGCTGGTCAACTGGGGCATTGCTGCGGTGGCCTGGCTGGCCATCGGACGAGTGGCCTCGGCCGTCATCCGCCCCTAGGTGCGGCCGCCCCGCTGGACAACAAGGCGATGCCGCCGCTGTCGGTGCTGACCCTCACCAGTCCCTGCCCATCCGGATCGGAGGTCAGCTGCGACTCGACGCGGCCGCTGCGGGTCGAGGTGGTGACGACATAGGTGCGGTCTCCGGGCGGGATCAGCGCTCGGACCGAACCACTGGTCGTGGTCGCCTTGAAGGCGAACGGCTGCTCGGCGAAGTCGGCGCCGATGGATCCGCTGGTGGACTGTGCGGAGAACTCGTCGACCCCCAGGCCCGTGGCCCGGATGTCGCCGGTGTCGGTGTCGACGGTCAGCACGCCCTTCGAGATCGCGCTGGCTCGCACGGAGCCGGACGTGGTGGTGATGTCGAGCGGCAGGCCCGGGGGCACCTGCAGGGTCGTCTCCACGCCGCATCCGGGGTTCAGCCAGGCCTGGCACTCGCTGACGATCCTGATCTCGCCACCGCGTCGACCCACCTGGTAGTCGGTCTTGCGCAACCCGCTGGTGACGCTCGACGTGATGGTCAGCAGGTCCGGCTCACCCTCGACGATGCGCAGATCGGCATCGGTGGCGATCACCTTGAGGATTCCGACACCTCCGACGTCCACCTGGCTGGTGGCCACCCGGGTGTCCCGGGTCAGGATCGAGGCGCCGAGGACGAGGGCGGCCAGCGCGGACATCGCGACCAACGTGCTGGCCACCGTGATGACGGTGCGGACCGCCGGTGAACGGACGTCGTAGTCCGCGACGGTCTCCTGAGGCTCTGCTCGACGCTTCACGAGGTCGCCGTCATCGGGTCGTGGACACGGGCACGACGTCGCCCGCGCCCATGCGCGCGGCGTCGGCCGTCTCGTCGTCGGGCATGGTCTGGCTCTCCCGCTCGGCCTCGACCCGCTTGAGGTAGTGGTCGATCTCGTTGACTCGCTGGGCGTCGGTCCAGCCGAGCACGTCACCCATGAGCGTGGCAACCTCGTCGGCGACTTCGGTGCCGCGATCGAACGTCTCGATCGAGATGCGCGTGCGGCGCGCGATGGCGTCGTCGAGGTGTCGTGCGCCCTCGTGGCTGGTGGCGTAGACGATCTCGGCCCGCAGGTAGTCGTCCGCGCCGGTCAGCGAGTCGGCGAGGTCGGGCCGCTCGGCGATCAGGTCGAGCACCTCGTGCGCGAGCGAGCCGTAGCGCTTGAGCAGGTGCTCGATGCGTCCGATGCCCAGGCCGCTCGACGACGCGAGCAGGTGACGCTGGTTCCAGACCGCGTCGTAACCGTCGGCGCCGAGCAGCGGCACGTCCTCGGTGCACGACGGCGGGACCATCCGATCGAGCTGGCTGGCCATGGCGTGCACGGCCGCGTCGATCGCGTCCTTGGCCATGATGCGGTACGTCGTGTACTTGCCTCCTGCGATGACGACCAGGCCCTTGGTGCTGGTGGAGACCGCGTGCTCGCGCGAGAGCTGGCTGGTCGCCTCGTCCTCACCGGACAGCAGCGGGCGGAGGCCGGCGTAGACCCCCTCGACGTCGGCGTGCGTGAGCGGCTCGACGAGGACGGCGTTGACGTGCTCGAGCAGGTAGTCGATGTCGCTGCGGCTCGCCGCGGGGTGGTCCTTGGACAACGACCAGTCCGTGTCGGTCGTGCCGATGATCCAGTGCCGGCCCCACGGGATGACGAACAGCACCGACTTCTCGGTGCGCAGGATCAGTCCCGAGTCGCTGCGGATGCGGTCGCGGGGCACCACGAGGTGCACACCCTTGCTGGCGCGCACGTGGAACTGGCCGCGCTCGCCGGCCAGCGCCTGCGTCTCGTCGGTCCACACGCCGGTGGTGTTGACCACCTGTCGGGCTCGCACGTCGAACTCGTGGCCGGTCTCGAGGTCCTTGACGCGCGCCCCGACGACCCGGTCGCTCTCACGCAGCAGGTCGACGACGCGGGTGCGGCTGGCCACGTGGGCGCCGTAGGCCGCCGCCGTGCGGGACAGGAACATCGTGTGCCGCGCGTCGTCGACCTGTGCGTCGTAGTAGTGCAGCGCGCCGATCAGGGCGTCCTTGCGCAGCGCCGGTACCAGCCGCCGGGCTCCGCGGCGGGTCAGGTGACGGTGATGCGGCACACCGCGCGAGCGCCCCGACAGCAGTGCCATCGAGTCGTACAGCGCGACACCGGAACCGGCGTAGAAGCGCTCCCACACCCGGTGCTTGAGCGGGTAGAGGAACGGCACCGGATGCACCAGGTGCGGTGCGAGCTTGTCCAGCAGCAGGCTGCGCTCGCCGAGCGCCTCCGCGACGAGGCGGAAGTCCAGCATCTCCAGGTAGCGCAGTCCGCCGTGGATGAGCTTGCTGGACCGGCTGGAGGTTCCGCTGGCGAAGTCACGCGCCTCGACGAGTCCGACCGACAGCCCTCGGGTGGCCGCGTCGAGAGCCGCGCCGCCGCCGACGACACCGGCGCCGATGACCAGCACGTCCAGCTGCTGGCTCTCCATGGCGTCGAGGGCCTGCTGGCGGGTCTGCGGTGACAAGGGAACCGATCGCATGCATCCAGTCAATCAGCCCGCGACCAGTGGCGCCCCGGCGCCCGCGCGACTCAGTCGACGTCGAGCTGCCCGGACACGTCGCCGTGCGGGATCCCCCCGGCTGGCAGCTTCGTCGTGGGGATGGTGCCGAGGCGTCCCTTCTGGAAGTCCTCGAACGCCTGCATGACCTCGGCCTTGGTGTTCATGACGAACGGGCCGGCCCAGGCGATCGGCTCACGGATGGGCAGACCGCCGAGCAGCACCACCTCGAGCGTGGGATGGCGGGACTCCTGCCCGGTCGCCGCCCCCACGGTGATCGTCTCGCCATGGCCGAGCACCGCGAGCTGTCCGGTGCGGATCGGACGTCGGTCCGGCCCGACGTGGCCGTCGCCGCCCATCACGTACACGAGGGCGTTGAAGTCGGTGCGCCACGGCACCACCAGCTCGGCACCCGGCGCCAGCGTGGCGTGCACCATCGCCATCGGCGTGTGCGTGCTGCCCGGGCCCCGCACGCCGTCGACCTCACCGGCGATGACGCGCAGCAGCGCACCGCCGTCGGGGCTCGACGCCAGACCGACGTCGGTGCCGCGGATGTCCTGGTACGCCGGCGGCTTCCACTTGTCGGCCTTCGGCAGATTGACCCACAGCTGAAGTCCGTGGAAGAGCCCTCCGGATCGCACGAGCCACTCGGGCGGGGTCTCGATGTGCAGCAGGCCGCTGCCAGCGGTCATCCACTGGGTGTCGCCGTCGGTGATCGATCCGCCGCCACCATGGGTGTCCTGGTGGTCCATGACGCCGTCGATCATGTAGGTGACGGTCTCGAATCCGCGGTGCGGGTGCCACGGCGTGCCCTTGGGCTCACCGGGCGCGTACTCCACCTCGCCCATCTGGTCGAGGTGGATGAAGGGGTCGAGGCGGGCCGGGTCGACACCGGCGAACGCGCGGCGCACCGGGAATCCCTCACCCTCGTATCCCTGCGGTGCGGAGGTGATGCTCACGACCGCCCGGTCCTCGGGGCGGGCGGACGCTGAGCCGATGCGGGGGGCGACACGCGGCAGCGTGGTCCAGTCGTCGACGTTGATGGCAGGCATGAGATCTCCTCGCACGGGGGCTGACGGTCAATCTAGTTCAATGTTAAACCACTGAGGAGTATTCCCGCACGCCCGCACCAGTAGGCTCACCGGCATGCGCCACCGCCCCGGTCCCGATGTCGTCATCGTCGGAGGGGGCCACAACGCGCTCGTCGCCGCGACCTACCTCGCCCGCGACGGCCTCGCCGTCGAGATCGTGGAACGACTCCCCCACGTGGGCGGCGCCGCCGTCAGCGCGCAGACCTTCGACGGCCTCGACGCCCGCCTGTCGCGGTACTCGTACCTGGTCAGCCTCATGCCCCAGGCGCTGATCGACGACCTCGGACTCGACCTGGAGCTGTTGTCGCGCGACGTCGCCTCGTACACGCCCCATCCGGGCGGTGGCCTCCTGGTCGAGACCGTCGAGGGACCCGCCACCCGCGACTCGTTCCGCGAGCTGACCGGCTCCGACACCGAGTTCATCGAGTGGCAGCGCTTCTACGCCGAGGTCGGGACCCTGGCGGCGGCCGTGGCACCCACGTTGCTCAAACCACTGCCCCGGGCCGGCGAGGTGCGGTCGTCGGTCGACCCCACGCTCTGGGACGACGTGGCCGTGCAGCCGCTCGGCGCAGCCATCGAGCGGCGCTTCCACCACGACCTGGTCCGGGGCGTGGTCGGCACCGACGCCCTGATCGGAACGTTCGCCTCGCTGCACGACCCGACGCTGGTCCAGAACCGCTGCTTCCTGTACCACCTGATCGGCAACGGCACGGGCGAGTGGAGGGTGCCGGTGGGCGGCATGGGCGCCGTCAGTGGCGCCCTCGAGCACGCCGCACGCGCCGCCGGCGTGACGATCCGCACCGACACGCTGGTCACCGATGTCGCAGCCCACGACGACGGCGTGATCGTGCAGGGGCAGGGGCCTCACGGTGACGTCCGGATCGAGGCGGACTGGCTGCTCAGCGGCGTCGCACCGTACGTGCTCGACCTGATGCGTGGTCGTCAGCCGGGGACCGCCCCCTCCGGTTCCCAGCTCAAGGTCAACCTGCTCCTGTCGCGCCTGCCGCGCCTGAAGTCAGGCGTGGACCCGGCTGTCGCGTTCGCCGGGACCTTCCACGTGGGCGAGTCGATGACCGAGCTGGAGACCGCGTGGCGCGAGGCGGCCCACGGCGCCATTCCGACGCGTGCTGCCGGTGAGCTGTACTGCCACACGCTCACCGATCGCTCGATCCTCGGGCCCGATCTCGCGGCGAGCGACGCACAGACCCTCACCTACTTCGGCCTGCACACCCCGTACGAGGTGCTCGCCGACGATGCAGCCGCCGACGAGGCACTCGCGCGGATGATCGCCGCGCTCGACGAGCACCTGGCCGAGCCGATCGAGCCCTTGATCCTCGGCGTCGAGCGCAAGAGCCCGCGTGACATCGAGGAGGCGCTGGGCATGCCCGGCGGCCACATCTTCCACGGCGACCTGCAATGGCCGTGGCTCGCCGACTCCGAGCCGGCGACCCTGCCGGCCGAGCGCTGGGGCGTCGCCACCGACCACCCGCGCATCCTCGTCTGCGGGTCCGGAGCGCGCCGGGGTGGAGCCGTCAGCGGCATCGCGGGCCACAACGCCGCCCACGCGCTGCTGGACTTCCTGGGCGCCCAGCAGCACTGATTTCACTCCCCCCGATGCCGGGTGCTAACATCTTTCTTCGCACGCACCCTTAGCTCAATTGGTAGAGCAGCTGACTCTTAATCAGCGGGTTCCGGGTTCGAGTCCCGGGGGGTGTACGGCCGATGGGCCGGGAGACAGCAGCGATGCTGGTCCCGGCCCATCTGTGCGTGCTGGCGCTGTGCGTGCTGGCGCATTCCGGAGGAGCCGACACTTCTTGCGTCAGTGCGAGCGCTGCGGACGGCGACGCGAGAACCCGGTGACGGCCATCCCTGCGCCCAGGGCGCCGACACCACCCAGCAGCAGCCACGCACTCGGTCCGCCGGCGTCCGGCAGGGTGGTCCCGAACGAACCGTTCGGCGTCGACCCGTACGGGCTCGAGACAGGCGACGATCCTGCGCCATCGGCGCCGCGAGGCGACCCGGTGCCGTCCGAGCCGTCCGCGCCATCGGTGTCGCCACTGGCATCGGTGCCGTCGGTGCCGCCCGTCCCGTCGGTGCCGCCCGTGGGATCCGTGCCGTCGGTGCCATCAGTGCCGTCGGTCTCCTCGTCCGGGCTGGTCACGCAGGTCGGCCGACTGATCGTGTTGTTGTCGAGAGTCACCGCGGAATCACGCGCGAGCAGCCTGCCGACGAAGGTCGCACCCTGCTGGGCGGTGATCGCCTCGGTGTAGGCCATCACCGTCCCGGCGAAGTCGGTGCCGGTCTTGAAGGTCGCAGCCGAGCCGACCTGCCAGAAGATGTTGCAGGCCTGCGCCCCGCCCGTGAGCACGACGCGGCTGTCGACCTCGGTGATCAGGGTCGTTCCCGCCTGGAAGATGAACACCGAGTTCGACGGCAGTCCGTCACTTCGCCCACCGTCCAACGTCACGGTGCCGGTCAGGCCGAGCTCGGTCTGCGCCCGGTAGACGCCACCGACCAGGGTCTTTCCTCCCAGCTCGGTCTCCACGCTCGTCGGCGGCAGCGCCCCGGCCGCCTCGTCGTACGCGTCGACGAGATCGTCCTTCGCCTGCTGTGTCACGGCGTCGCCGGCGTGATTCGTCCCGTCGAGGGTGACGCCGGCAATGGTCTGGTCCGTGGTCGGGAACGATCCGATGTCGCCCTGGATCGTGGTGGGTCCGGTGTTGGTGATCCCGGCACCCGCGAGGACGGCGAACTGCTCGGTCGTCTTGAGGTTGACCGGAGTGTCGGCATCCGCCGCCTGGGCCGCAGGGGCGTGGGCGAAGTACAGCGCCAGCAGCGCTGTCGCCGCCGAACCCGCGAGAACGACGGTGAGGCGCCGGTCGGTGGTCAGACTGGGGGGAAGGAGCATGATCGTGGCTTTCGTGCTGCCGGACTCTGCGGACCGGGGCGATGGATTGCGCCCAGTCGCCGCACGGCGATGTCGCCGAGGGCGTGGTGCCTGGACCGCAAGGTCCTCGTCGCAGATTCCAGCTGCCGATTCCACGGGCTGAGGGGGCTGGTGCGTGGCGTGCTGCGCCGCAGGAGCGACACGAGCGACGCATCAGGCACTCCCGGGCCCTGCGCCTCACCCCGGCCCGAAGCCAGGTGGCTTTCGTCCCCCAGTTGATGGGACGGTAGTCCTACTGTGACACACCTTCTCGGTGCACGCCAGCACCCTCAGCACTCCGACAGCTGACGGCAGACGGTCACGGCGCTCGGCAGTCGCACGCGTCTGTCCTCGCCTCCGAACCGGTACGTCACCTCGACGCCGTCGGCGTGGGCGGACTCTCCGCTGACCCGTCGCACCTGCACCACGAGTGCCTGGGGCTCGCCGCTCTCGCACCGGGCGGTGATCGTTCGCGGTCGAAAACCGGTCAGCTCCAGCGCCCCGTCCACGCCGATCAGTCGCACCGACCGGATGGGCACGTCGTCGGTGCCGGGCGCACACACACCCCCGAGCGGCACGTCGATGTCGTAGTCGGTCTCGGCTGACTGCGTCACCAGCAACGGGCGTCCGTCCTCGATCAGCGCGAACGGCGTCGCCGCCTGGCCCGTGCGCCCGCGAACGACGACCACCACGGCGAGGGTCACCAGGACGGCGACGGCGACGACCACCGGGAGCCGGCGGCTGCCCATCAGCCGCCGCGCTTGCGCCACTCGATGGCCGGACAGGTGTCCATCACCATCGGCACACCGGCCGCGGTGGTGCGGGCGAAGGCGTCCTCGTCGACGACGCCCAGCTGGAACCACACCCCCTTGGCGCCGACCTGCACCGCTTGATCGGCGAACTGACCGGCCGCCGACGACCGCCGGAACACGTCGACGACGTCGATCGGGAACGGCACGTCCGCCAGGGAGGCGTAGCCCTGCTCCCCCAGCACCACGGGTGCATCCGGGTGGATCGGCACGATCGTCTTGCCCCGCGACTGCAGCATCGACGCGATCGAGTAGGCGGTGCGCGCCCGGTTGGTCGACAGCCCCACCACGGCCCAGGTCTGCAGGTCGTCGAGCATCAGTGAGACGGCCGCGGGATCGTGCCACGAGTCGGTCATGGGATCACGCTAGTCGCCTCCCAGGTTCTCGCTGCCTGATGGAATAGTGCCCGACTGCAACTGGTTGTGACAGTCATGAAGATCATGCTCACCGGGGGGACCGGTTTCATCGGATCAGCCGTGCTCGACCAGCTGCGCGAGGCGGGCCACCAGGTCACGGCGATCGTGCGCAGCCAGGCGTCGTCGCTCGCAGTGGAGAAGGCCGGAGCGGTCGCCGTGATCGGCGACCTGTTCAACACCGACTGGCTCGCCAGCGAGCTCGCCACGCACGACGGCGCCATCCACACCGCTGCCGGCAGCGACGAGAAGGATGCCGCCCTCAACGACGCGGTGATCGATGCCGCGATCGCGGCCTTCGCCGGCACCGACAAGCCGTTCGTGCACACCGGTGGCATCTGGGTCTACGGGTCCAACCCCCACATCAGCGAGACCAGCGAGCCATCCCCTCCCGCCATCACCGCGTGGCGCCCGGCCGGCGAGCAGCGGCTCCTGGCGTCCGGCATCCGCGCCTCGGTGGTGCAGCCCGGCATCGTGTTCGGCCACGGCAAGGGCATTCCGGCCCTGATCAGCGGTGGTCAGTTGCCGGGCTCGGGCGACCAGCACTGGACGACCGTGCACGTCGACGACCTCGCCGACCTGTACCTGCGGGCGCTCGACGCCCCGGGTGGACAGGCCTACATCGGCGCGAGCGGTGACAACCCGACCGTCCGCGAGATCGGCGAGGCCCTCACGGACGACCCGCAGTTCGCCGGCGATGCCGCGACTCTCGAGAACATGGGTGGCTTCGGCGAGGCGCTCCTGCTGGACCAGCAGGCCGACGGCGCCAAGGCCAAGTCCCTCGGCTGGCAGCCCTCGCGGCCCACGTTGGTCGAGGAGCTGGCGGCCGGCTACTCCGACAACCGGTAGCCGTTGCCCGGATCGGTCAGGAAGATGGTCGGTCGCGACGGATCGGCCTCGAGCTTGCGCCGCAGCTGGGCCAGGTAGACCCGCAGGTAGTGGGTCTCTCGGTCGTACCCCGGCCCCCACACCTCGTGCAGCAGATCGGACTGGCGCACCAGGTGTCCGCGGCGGCGCGCCAGCACCTCGACGATGTGCCACTCGGTCGGGGTGAGGCGCACGTCCTCGCCCGATCGACTGGCACGACGCTCGGTGACGTCGAGGCGCACGTCGCCCGACTCGATGACGATCGACTCCTCGACTCCCCCACGCCGCAGGGCCGACCGGACCCGCGCCAAGAGCTCCTCGATGTCGAACGGCTTGGTCACGTAGTCGTCGGCCCCTTCGTCCAGCGCCTCGACCTTGTCGTCGGAGTCGTGCCGGGCCGACAGCACCACGACCGGCACCCGACTCCGGGACCGCAGCCGCTGCAGCACCGCGACGCCGTCGAGATCGGGCAGCCCGAGGTCGAGGATCACGACGTCCGGCATGCGTTCGTCCACGATCTGCAGGGCCGAACGCCCGTCTCCCGCGGTCTCGACGTCATACCCACGCGCCTTGAGGTTGATCCTCAGGGTCCGCAGGATGGCTGGATCGTCGTCGACCACGAGGACGAACGTCATGCATCCTCCTGGGGCGCGGTGGCCGACCGAACCGTGGCCGTCGCGGCACGCGGCAGCTCCAGGACGAAGGTGAGCCCTCCGCCGGAGGTGTCCTCGACGGTCAAGGTACCGCCCATCGACTCGGTGAGCCCGCGAGCGACCGCCAGTCCGAGGCCCACACCCTCGCCACGCGGCACGTCGCCGAGTCGCTGGAACGGCTCGAACAACCGGTCCTGCTGGGCGCGCGGCACCCCCGGACCCGTGTCGATGACGCGGATGACGGCGCGGTCCGCCGCTGCGAAGGCCGTGATGCGGACGAAGGTCTCCGGCGGCGCATAGCTGAGGGCGTTGGCGACGATGTTGGCCAGCACGCGTTCCAGCAGCCCGGCGTCGGCGGTCACGAGGGCCACCTCCGGTGCGACCGTCACCTCGACCCGCTCCCGCCCGGCCAGGCCCGCCACCGCACTGTCGATCGTGTCCGCCAGCTCGACCTCGTCGACATGTGCCGTGACCGCCCCCATCTGGATCCGGCTCATGTCGAGCAGGTTCGCGACGAGCCCCTCGAGCCGGTCGGCGCCGTCCTCGACCGTGGCGAGCAGCTCTGCCTCGTCCTCGGCCGACCAGGCGATCTGGTCGTTGCGCAGGCTGCTGACCGCCGCCTTGACCGCCGCGAGCGGGGAGCGAAGGTCGTGCGAGACCGCGGCCAGCAGCGCGGTGCGGGTGCGGTCGGTCTCGGCGAGGAGCCGCCGCTCGGCACGCTCCCGTGCCGCACGGCGCCGCTCGGCGAGCACGGAGGCGTGCGCCGCGTAGGCCTTGACGAGCCGTTGGTCGGCCGCGGGGAGCACCCGTCCGACGAGCAACAGCTGGGAGTCATCGTCCACCGTGACGGTGACGTCGGCGCTCGCGGGGGTCACCGCGGTGCCGCAGGAGGCACGCACCTCGCCGTCCGTGCCGACGATCGCGGCCCCCTTCATGCCGAACAGCTCGCAGGCGTTGGACAGCAGGCTCCGCAGATCACCGGCGCGCAACAGGCTGTGCGACAGCACCATCAGGGCGTCCGCCTCGGCGCTGGCCTTCTCGGCCTGGGCCGTCCGCCGGGTCGCCAGGGCCACGACCGACGACACGGCGACGCCGACCACGACGAACAGGACCACCGCGAACGCGTTCTCCGGGCTCGCGATCGTGATGCTCCGCACGGGTGGGGTGAAGAAGAAGTTGAGCGTGAATCCGCCGATGAACGAGCACGCGATCGCGGGTCGGAGCGCGCCGGCGATCGCGGTGGCCACGACCAGCGCCATGAACAACAGGGCCTCGGTGGGCAGGCCGTGGAGGTCCGGGGTGACGAGCAGCAGTCCCGAGAGGGCGAACGGTCCGACGACGCCGAGCAGGTAGCCGTAGAGGCGCCGCCGCCGGCTGAGCTCGGGCGTCACGCGGACGTTGCCCTTCGTCCGGCGGGCCTCCTCGTGGGTCACGATGTGCACGTCGATGTCACCGGACTCGGCGATCACGATCTCGCCGATGCCGGGATTGGCCAGGGTCGAGAGGCGTCCGCGGCGGCTCGCGCCGATCAGGACCTGCGTCGCGTTCTCGGCCTTCGCGAAGTCCAGGATGGCGGTGGCCGTGTCGTCGCCGACCGACGTGTGGAAGGTGCCACCCATGTCCTCGGTCATGCGGTGCAGCTTGTGCAGGCGCACCGGGTCGAGCTGCACCAGCCCGTCGCCGCGGGTGACGTAGAGCGCGAGCCACTGCCCGCCGCCCGTCCGCGACGCGATACGAGCGGCCCGGCGCAGCAGCACCTCGGACTCCGGGCCCCCGGTCACGGCCACGACGATCCGCTCCCGCGCGGCCCACGTCGAGTCGATGTCGTGCTGGGACCGATAGCGCTCGAGGCCCTCGTCGACCCGATCGGCCAACCACAGCAGCGCCAGCTCGCGCAGCGCGGTCAGATTGCCCTCGCGGAAGAACTGCGACAGAGCGGCGTCGATCTTCTCCGGGGCGTAGATGTTGCCGTGCGCCATGCGCCGCCGCAGCGACTGCGGACTCATGTCGACCAGCTCGATCGCATCGGCCTGTCGCACGACGGTGTCGGGCACGGTCTCTCGCTGTCGGATGCCGGTGATCGACTCGACGACGTCGTTCAACGACTCCAGGTGCTGGATGTTGACGGTCGTGATGACGCAGATGCCCGCCTCCAGCAGGGCCTCGACGTCCTGCCAGCGCTTCTCGTTCTCGCTGCCGGGCACGTTGCTGTGTGCGAGCTCGTCGACGAGCACGACCTCGGGTGCCCGGTCGAGGATGGCGGGCAGGTCCATCTCCTCGTGGGTGGTGTCGCGGTGCTCGATCCTCCTGCGCGCGATCACCTCGAGATCGGCGATCTGCGCCTCGGTGTGGACCCGGCCGTGGGTCTCGACGTACCCGACGACGACGTCGGTCCCCCGCGCTGCCCGTCGCTGCCCCTCGTCGAGCATCGCGAAGGTCTTGCCGACGCCCGGCGAGGCGCCGAGGTACACCCTCAGGATGCCTCGCTGCCTGCCTCCGGACTCCACGTCGACATTGTGCACCCGCGGATCCCTCCTACTCGCGGGCCAGCGCGAGGTTGAGCTCGAGCACATTGACCTTCGGCTCGCCGAGGAATCCGGCCTGTCGGCCCTGGGTGTGGTCCTCGATGAGCTTCCGGACCGCCTCGACCGACCATCCGCGCGCCGTCGCGACGCGGTCGACCTGGATCGCGGCGTACGCAGGTGAGATGTACGGATCGAGTCCCGACGCGGAGGCCGTGACGGCGTCCGCCGGAATCGCCGAGACGTCGACGCCCTCGATCGCCGCGATCGCCTGCTGACGCTCGGTGATGCTGGCGATCAGGTCGCGACTGGACGGCCCCAGGTTCGACGGGCCCGAGGCGAGACCGTCGTAGTCGCCGGCGGAGGGACGGCCGTGGAACAGGTCGTCGTCCTTGACGGCGAAGTGCTGGCCGATGATCCGTGATCCGACGTCCTGGCCTCCGACGGACACGATCTGCCCGTCGGCCCTGTCGTGGAACGCCGCCTGGGACGCACCCCAGACCACGACGGGGTAGGCGACGCCGAGCAGCACGGTCATGACGACCAGGGTCTTGAGCCCCACGAGGCTCTGCCGCAGGAGGTCGGCTGTCAGGGAGGTGTTGGCCATGTTCACTGTCCGAATCCGGGAATCGTCGAGATGACGAGGTCGATGAGCTTGATGCCGATGAAGGGGGCGAGGACGCCACCGCCGCCGTAGACGACGATGTTGCGGCGCAGGACCGCGGCGGCCGATGCGGCCCGGTAGGTGACGCCGCGCAGGGCGAGCGGGATCAGCGCGACGATGACCAGCGCGTTGAAGATCACCGCCGAGGTGATGGCCGACTGGGGCGTCGACAGGTGCATCACGTTGAGCCGGTCCAGCGACGGGTAGGCCACCAGGAACATCGCCGGGATGATCGCGAAGTACTTGGCGACGTCGTTCGCGATCGAGAACGTCGTCAGGGCCCCGCGGGTGATGAGCAGCTGCTTGCCGATGGCGACGATGTCGATGAGCTTGGTGGGGTCCGAGTCGAGGTCGACCATGTTGCCGGCCTCCTTGGCCGCCGACGTCCCCGAGTTCATCGCGACTCCGACGTCCGCCGCGGCGAGGGCCGGCGCGTCGTTGGTGCCGTCGCCGGTCATCGCGACCAGCCGGCCGCCCTCCTGCTCCTGGTGGATCAGACGCATCTTGTCCTCGGGCGTCGCCTCGGCGAGGAAGTCGTCCAGGCCGGCCTCCTCGGCGATCGACGCGGCGGTCAGGGGGTTGTCGCCCGTGATCATGACCGTGCGGATGCCCATGGCCCGCAGCTCGGCGAATCGCGCGGGCATGCCGTCCTTGACGACGTCCTTGAGGTGGATGACCCCCAGGATCCGGGTCGATCCGTCCCGCTTCTCGCCGACGACCAGCGGGGTGCCACCCGATCGGCTGATCTCGTCGATCGTCGACCGCACCCCGTCGTGCAGCTCACCGCCGACCCACGCCGCGACGGACGAACCCGCACCCTTGCGGATGGCCAGCCCGTCGACGAGGTCGACGCCGGACATCCGGGTCTGCGCCGTGAACTCGACGAACTCCGCTCCGCGGGGCAGGCCCGTGTCGCCCTCGGCCGCCGGGTCGGGGGCTGCGCCGAGCTCGAGGGCCAGCTCGACGATCGACCGGCCCTCCGGGGTCTGGTCGGCGAGGCTCGACAGCCGCGCGACGTCACGCATCTCGTCGTCGCTGACTCCTGCGGCCGGCACGAACCGTGACGCGCGGCGGTTGCCGTGGGTGATGGTGCCGGTCTTGTCGAGCAGCAGCGTGCTGACGTCGCCGGCGGCCTCGACGGCGCGGCCCGACATCGCGAGCACGTTGACCTGGACCAAGCGATCCATCCCGGCGATGCCGATGGCGCTGAGCAGTGCGCCGATCGTGGTCGGGATCAGGCACACGAGGAGCGCCACGAGCACCAGCGTGCTCTGCGGGGCTCCGGCGTACCGGGCCATCGGCTGGAGCGTCGCCACGGCGAGCACGAACACGATCGTGAGGCTGACCAGCAGGATCGACAGCGCGATCTCGTTGGGCGTCTTGCGCCGCGACGCGCCCTCGACCAGCGCGATCATCCGGTCGATGAACGTCTCGCCGGGGGCCGACGTGATCCTGATCGTGATCTGGTCGGACAGGACGCGGGTGCCGCCGGTGACCGCCGAACGGTCTCCCCCGGCCTCACGGATGACAGGTGCCGACTCGCCCGTGACGGCCGACTCGTCCACGGAGGCGACACCCTCCACGACGTCGCCGTCACCGGGAATGATCTCGCCGGCGGCCACCAGCACCAGGTCCCCGATCGTCAGCTCGGTCCCGGCGACCGACTCCTGCGTGCCGTCGGGTCGGATCCGCAGCGCGCTCACGTCGGTGCGAGCGGCGCGCAACGAGGCGGCCTGGGCCTTGCCGCGCCCCTCGGCGACCGCCTCGGCCAGGTTGCCGAACACGACGGTCAGCCACAACCACACCGCGATCGTCCAGGCGAACGTGCTGGGGTCGGTGATCGCGATGCCGCTCGTCAGCACCGAGCCGAGCCAGACGATGAACATCACCGGGCTGCGCCACAGGTGGCGCGGGTCGAGCTTGCGCAGCGCCGACGGCAGCTGCGCGAGAAGGGAGTGCACGGTCATGAGAGAGCCTCCGCGAGGGGTCCGAGGGCGAGCGCCGGGAAGAACGTCAGGCCGGTGATCAGGACGATCACGCCGACGAGCAGTCCGGCGAACAACGGCGTGTGGGTGGGCAACGTGCCGGCCGTGGTCGGCACCCTCCCTTGCCGCGCCAGCGACCCGGCCAGGGCCAGGACGAGGACGATCGGGACGAACCGGCCCAGCAGCATCGCCAGGGCCAGCGCGATCTGGAAGAAGTGGGACGTCACGGTGATGCCACCGAAGGCACTGCCGTTGTTGTTGGCCGCCGACGTGAAGGCGTAGACCACCTCGGTGAAGCCGTGACCGCCCGGGTTGCCCATCGCGTCGGGCGTGCCGTCGAGCGCGATCGCCGAGCCGACACCGACCAGGACCAGCGCAGGCACGCTCAGCGTGTAGAGCGCGACACAGGTCATCTCCGTGGCGCCGATCTTCTTGCCGAGGAGCTCCGGCGTGCGCCCGACCATGAGCCCGGCGATGAAGACCGTCAGGATCGCCATCACGAGGATGCCGTAGATGCCGGCTCCCACACCGCCCGGCGAGACCTCGCCGAGCATCATGTTGACCAGCACGGTGCCGCCGCCGGCGGGGGTGAAGGAGTCGTGCGAGGAGTTGACCGCGCCGGTCGAGGTCCCGGTGGTGAACACGGCGAAGAACGATGACAGCCACGTGCCGAACTGCGTCTCCTTGCCCTCCATGGCGCCTCCGGCGAGCCGGGCCGCCTGGGAGTGCGCGCCGACCTCCGCCCACGTGGTGATGGCGACCGAGGCACCGATCAGCGTGCCCATCGCGCTGAGGATCGCCAGACCCTGCTTGCGGTCGCCGAGCATGGTGCCGAGCGTGCGGGTGAGGCTGATCGGGATGACCAGGAGCAGGAACATCTCGAGCAGGTTGGAGAACGGAGTGGGGTTCTCGAACGGGTGGGCCGAGTTGGCGTTGAAGAAGCCGCCGCCGTTGGTGCCGAGCTCCTTGATGGCCTCCTGGCTGGCCACCGGGCCACCGGGAATCACCTGCGTGCCGCCCGCGACCGCGTCCACGGTGTGGTCGGCGAAGTTCTGGATCACGCCCTGCGACACCAGGAGGATCGCTGCGACGAAGGCCACCGGCAGCAGGATGCGCAGCGTTGCGCGCACGAGGTCGACCCAGAAGTTGCCGAGATCGTCCTGCCTGGTGCGCAGGAAGCCACGGATCAGGGCGATGGCGACGGCGATCCCGACCGCCGCGGACAGGAAGTTCTGCACGGCCAGGCCGCCCATCTGGGCGGCGAAGCCGAGCGTCGACTCTCCCGCGTAGGACTGCCAGTTGGTGTTGGTCACGAACGAGGCGGCGGTGTTCAGGCCCATGTCCCAGGGCATGCCCGGCAGATCGCGGTCCAGCGGCAAAGCGCGTTGGCCGACGAGGATCGCGAAGAGAGCCACGATGCTGACCAGCGAGAAGCCCAGCACGCTGAGCGTGTAGGAGCGCGAGCTCTGCGGAGCGTCCGGATCGACCCCGACCAGTCGGTAGAGGCGCTTCTCGACCCGCCAGTGCGTGGTCGTGGTGAACACGCGTGCCATGTGGTCGCCGAACGGCACGTGCACGGCCGCCAGGAGCGCGACGAGGACGGCAAGCGTGAGCAGGCCGGAGGTGGTGTCACTCACGGCTCAGAACCTGTCGGGGCGGATCAGGGCCGCGACGAGGTAGACCAGCAGGCCGACCACGAGCAGCACGAGTGCAGCGGAAGCGAACGTCATGGCTTCATCTGACCTCCGAATTCACCGAGGTCCGGCCCGCTTGACGCGCCGCTGACACATCTTGACGCGATCTTGACGCGCGACGGGTCATCCTTCGGCCTGGTCGCCTCACGCGGCCCACCACGGCGTCACCTGCTGAGCGGCGGCATAATGACGGACGTCGTCGTCCCCTACCGCAGAGAAGTGGTCACGTGCGCAATCCCCGAGCCTTCCTCCGTCCCCTCGCCGTCGGAGCACCGACTCCCGTGGCGGACATCCCGTTCCGCCCCAGCCGGATGATCCACTTCTTCGACCCGAGCAACCCCAAGATGGCCGACAAGGTGCCCGACATCGCGCCCAAGGTCGACATCATCCTGGGCAACCTCGAGGACGCCATCAAGACCGAGAACAAGGAGGCCGCGCGCCAGGGCCTGGTCGACATCGCGAAGAAGACCGACTTCGGTGACACCCAGCTGTGGTGCCGGGTCAACAGCCTCGACTCCCCGTGGGTGCTCGACGACATCATCACCCTGGTCACCGAGATCGGCGACACGCTCGACGTCATCATGGTGCCCAAGGTCGAGGGCGCCCAGGACATCCACTACGTCGACCGTCTGCTCGCCCAGCTGGAGGCCCGCGCCGGCGTGCAGCGACCGATCCTCGTCCACGCGATCCTCGAGACCGCCGAGGGCATGACCAACGTCGAGGAGATCGCCGCCGCCAGCCCGCGCATGCAGGGCATCAGCCTCGGCCCGGCCGACCTCGCCGCCAGCCGACGCATGAAGACCACCCGCGTGGGCGGCGGCCACCCGGGCTACCTCGTGCGGGAGGACCCCACCGGCGAGGACCTCAACGAGGGCCGCACCAGCTACCAGCAGGACCTGTGGCACTACACGATCGCCCGCATGGTCGACGCCTGCGCCGGCAACGACATCCTGCCGTTCTACGGCCCCTTCGGAGACATCAAGGACGTCGTCGCCTGCGAGGACCAGTTCCGCAACGCCTTCCTGCTCGGCTGCGTCGGCGCGTGGAGCCTGCACCCCGTGCAGATCGACATCGCCAAGAAGGTCTTCTCCCCCGACCCGGCCGACGTGGCGCACGCCAAGGAGGTCGTCGAGGCCATGGGTGACGGCTCGGGCGCGGTCATGATCAACGGCAAGATGGAGGACGACGCCTCCTGCAAGCAGTGCCAGGTCATGCTCGACCTCGCCACCGCACTGGCCGAGCGCGACCCCGAGCTGAAGGAGCTGTACGACCTGTGAGCGACTCCCCCACCCTGCGTCCCCGCCGTTCGGTCCTCTACATGCCCGGCGCCAACGAGCGCGCGCTCGAGAAGGCCAAGACCATCGACGCCGACGCGTTGATCCTCGACCTCGAGGACTCGGTGTCGCCGGACGCCAAGGAGACCGGGCGCGCCAACGTGTGCGCCGCCGTGCAGTCCGACGAGTACGGGCACCGTGAGCTGGCCATCCGCGTCAACTCGATCGGCACCGAGTGGCACGACGACGACGTCGCTGCCGCCTCGGCGGCCGGACCCGACGCGATCCTCGTGCCCAAGGTCGAGTCGGCCGAGCAGGTCCGCGACCTGGTCGCCTCGATGGAGGCAGCCGGCGCACCGGCCAGCACCCAGCTGTGGGCGATGATCGAGACCCCGAAGGCCCTCCTGCACGCCGAGGAGATCGCAACGGCGCACGAGCGCCTGACCGTCATCGTCATGGGCACCAACGACATCGTCAACGAGACCTACGGCCTGCACGTGCCGGGTCGCAACCCGACCGTGCTCGCCTCGCTGTCGTGGACCCTGCTGGCCGTGCGCGCTGCCGGCAAGGTGATCATCGACGGCGTCTACAACGCGGTGAAGGATCCCGAGGGCTTCGACGCCGAGGCTCGCCAGGGCCGCGAGATGGGCTTCGACGGCAAGACGCTCATCCACCCGTCGCAGGTCGAGCCGGCCAACGTGGCGTTCTCCCCCAGCGACGACGACATCGAGCGTGCCCGCGGCATGATCGCCGCCTTCGAGGAGGCCAAGGCCGAGGCCAAGGGCGTCGCCACCTTCAACGGCAAGATGATCGAGGAGCTGCACGTCCGCGACGCCAACCGGATCCTCGCCTTCGCCGACGCCCTCGCCTCCCGCTGACAAAGCCCCGAATTTTGCGGGCCTTCGCACCGTTTTCCGGGGTGGAAATGGTGCTTGGGCCCGCAAAATTCGGGGCTTCAGGTGGTGGGACTAGCGGAACGTCGCGCGGATGGCGGCGTGCTGGGCCGCCCGGCGCTGCTCCTGCGCCTCACGACGCAGCCGCACTGCCTCGAGGAGGACGGCGCGGTCCGTCGCGGACATCTCGTCCCAGGCACGACCGGCCTTGCGCTTGAGCTTCGAACCCATCGCGTTCACCTCCTCTCGATCGTTGCGTCCGGCCACTGCCTCGTCCTGTGCTGGGGTCGAGATCTGGGCTGTGTCGTGTGCGGGCATGAGTCGGGGGTCGGTGATGGTCTGGTTCATGTGCGCGCCTCCTTTCAGAAGTGATGGACAAAAGAAAAAACCGCCTCGGATCGAGATCCGAAGCGGTGTCTGAACTGACGAGATGGAGCTACGTCAGGGGCACAGCATCGGATGAGGTGGAACCGTCGAAGGTCGCGGCGGCGTCGCGGACGACGAGTCCGGTCGGCGTGATGGCGATGTTCTTCATGCGGTGTCACCTCCTCAGGTGCTGGCGTGTAGTGCTGACTGAACCGTAGCCGGTCACCCCGGCTCGTGTCGAGTTCCTGAACGGGTGTCGCGGCCGCCGTGAGCGTGTCTCGGCGGCCGCGACGGGAGGACGGACGTCCTACTTCGTGAGCTTGAGGGCTCTGGCGATCGTGAAGAACATGTCCGTCTGGTCGGTCAGGCCCACCACGTTGGCTGCCTGCGGTCCGTAGCCGGCGATGCGCAGCTGCGCGCCGGTGTGCTGCTGCGACGACCCGGCCGGAGCCGTTCCGTAGTTGACGGCCAGCGGGCTGCCCTCGTTGGTGAGCAGCGTGGTGCTGAGCCCCGGCGACGTGCTGCCGGCCTCGATGATCTGGCTGGTGTGGGCGTGGTCGGCGGTCACGAGGACCGTGGTGTGGCCGTCCTTCTTGGCGAACTCGAGCGCCGCCTTCACGGCCTCGTCGAGGTCGACGGTCTCACCGATCTGGCCGCAGGCGTTGGCGCCGTGGTCCTGCTTGTCGATCGAGGCGCCCTCGACCTGCAGGAAGAATCCCTTCGAACCCTTGCTGTCGAGCAGCTTGATCGCCTTCTTCGTCATGTCCTCGAGCGTGGGCTGCGTCGACGGACGATCGGGGTTGTCGGTGCACCGGACCGGGGCCAGCTTGCTGCCGCCGACGGTGGCTTCGGGGCCGACGTAGCGGACCGGCAGGTTGCCATCGGCGAACAGTCCCAGCACCGGCTTGCCCTGGTCGGCCTTCTTGACCGCGTTCAGGCCGGCCGCGTCCTCGACGATCTGGTAGCCGCGGTTCTCGGCCTGCTGACGCAGCGTCAGCCCCTTGAACTTCCCACCCCGCGCCGTCTCGGCGAAGGTGGCGGCGCCGCCACCGAGGGAGACGTCCGGTCGCGTGTTGATCAGCTGCTCGGTGATCGATCCGAGGCCACCGTTCTCCAGCGCCGCCTCGGGGCACGACGCAGCCGTCGCGACCGGGCCGTAGCACTTGCGCGCCGAGATGTGGGCCACCTGGACGGCCGGGGTCGCATCCTGCAGCTCGGCGGTCGTCACGTTGCCGGTCTTGACTCCACGCTTCTTGGCCAGCTCCAGCAGCGTCGGCTGCGGCTTGCCCTTGATGTCGACCGAGATGGCGTTGTCGTAGGTCTTGGTGCCGGTGGCCCAGGCAGATCCGGTGGCGGCCGAGTCGGGCACGTAGTCGGTCTTGCCGTCCTTGGTCAGCGAGTACGTCGTGTACTGACCGGTGAGCGGCAACGCGTCGATGCCGGGGAACCGTCCCCCGGCGCCGTACTGGTAGTCGCGGGCGACGGTGATCTCGGAGTCGCCCATGCCGTCACCGATGAGCAGGATGACGTTGTCGGCCCGCCCACCCTTGATCTGGCTCTTGATCGCCGAGGTCTGGTCGCCGTTGAGGCGCGTGGCGCCGCCGTGGACGGAGGCCTTGCCGGCGCTGGTGGCCATGGCTGCGGTGCTGGCGGTGAGGACGAGACCGACCGCAGCAGTGACCGCGAGGGTCCGCTTGCTGGTGCTCTTGAGTGAGAGATTCATGACTCGAACGAACCATTCGGCCGTGAATCACGGCTGAACACCAGGCTGCGAGTTGCCGAACGTCCGCGGTCGACGTCTCGTCAGGTGAAGTCGAGGCGCCGGTCGATCTCGTCGCGGGTGTACCCGCTGGCGTAGAGCAGGTCGGCTGCGAGCGAGCGCACCTGCGCCGCGATGGTGGCGCTGTTGATCGTCATCGTCTCGGTCAGGGCGCTCGTGGCCAGCCGCGCGGCCTCGACGAGCGCCTCGCGCGCCTCCTCGAAGTCGTCTCGCTCGGACAGGTCGTCGGCGAAGATCCGGAACGCCTTGCCCAGCCCGTCGAGCGCGACGTCCATGTCTGCCGGCACCGGCTCGGCCCGCCGCAGCAGCGTCGACGTCTTGCGCGCCAGCACCCGGGTGTCACGCACGGCGTTGTCGAGGTCGCGCACCGTGGCCACGTAGGTCTGCACGTGGTCGCGCTGACGCCACCGCACCGGCGACATCCGCGCGATCTCGGTGACGTTGGCCGCCGTGGACGTCATCACGTCGACCTGCGGCTGCATCTGCCGCGCCGAGGACAGCTGGGTGTCGGCGAGCGCGGGATCGACCGTGCGCATGGCCTGGGCGAGGCGTTCGAGGATGCCGGCGAGCCCGATGAGGATGCGCTGCACCTCGCGGTCGATGTCGCGCACCGGGTTGCGCGGCACGAGCAGGATCATCGCCAGGCCGGCCACTCCTCCGACGAGTGCGTCCAGGAAGCGGGTGAAGGCCGGGTTGCCCGCCCCGGCCACCGGCACGACGGCCGCGAGCAGCACCGAGGACGTGGCCGACTGGGTCAGTGCGAGGCCCTTGAGGCCCAGCAGCGTGGCGGTGACCACCGTCAGCACCACGATCAGCGCCATCTGCCAGGCGCCGCGGCCGATGCCGAGGACCAGGAGCTCGCCGATGAGCACGCCGACGGCGACGCCAAGCACGAGCTCGAGCAGCGTGCGGGCGCGCTGTCCGGCACCGGCGATCAGGACGATGATCGCCGCGATCGGCGCGAAGAACGCCTGCCGGTGGTCCAGCACGTGGGTGGCGAAGAAGAACGCCAGCGACGTGGCGAGGCTGAGCCGCACGAGCGTGCGCCACCGGCGGCGGAGCACCCAGAGGCGATCGGTGAACGAGTCGGTGGGGCGACGAAGTCGCAGTCGGCGCAGCGGGACGTCGCCGGCCGGGCTCATGACGTCAGCGCACGAGGCGGCGGACGACCACCGCGCCGACGACGACCACCACGACCCCGCCGACCAGCGGGACCACGGTGCCGGTCCTGATGGCCCCGTCCTCGTCGACGAACCTGCTGCGCACGCTGGCCAACCCGCGTCGCATGATGCTCTTGGGGTGGACCGCGCTGACCAGCTCGTCGACTGTGTCTGCGAGACGGTCGCGGATCTCGTCGATCTCGCGGACCAGGTCGTCGGACTGTCTCGACACGTCGCACCCTTCGTCGTCGGCGGGGAGGAGCGGCTCGTCCTCGTACGCAAGGATAGGGCCCATGACGGATCGACTGCAGACCGGTGACCCTGCCCCCGACTTCACGCTCCCCGACGACACGGGCCACGAGGTGACGCTGTCGGCGATCGACGGTCGCGTGATCGTGTACTTCTACCCGGCCGCGATGACGCCCGGCTGCACCAAGCAGGCCTGCGACTTCAGCGACTCGCTCGACCGGCTGACGGCCGAGGGCTACACCGTGCTCGGCATCTCCCCGGACAAGCCCGAGAAGCTGGCGAAGTTCCGCGAGCGGGACGGCCTGACCATCACCCTGCTGTCCGACCCGGACAAGCAGGTCCTCACCGCGTGGGGCGCGTTCGGGGAGAAGAAGCTGTACGGCAAGGTCGTGCAGGGTGTCATCCGCTCGACCTTCGTGGTCGAGGACGGCACCATCGTCCACGCCGCCTACAACGTGAAGGCCACCGGCCACGTCGCCAAGCTGCGCAGGGACCTCGGCCTCGACGCCTGACGACGAGTGCCGATGACAGGACTCGAACCTGCACGTCCGAAGACACAGAGACCTAAACCCTGCGTGTCTACCAGTTCCACCACATCGGCTCGCCGACCAGTCTAGGGCCGATTCAGACGGCTACGGGCAGAGCTTGGGCAGACCCTTGGCGATCGCGCCGGTGAGGATCTTGCCGACCAGCGCGGCCATGCCGGGAGCGGGCGCGTCGAAGCCGATCGTGTAGTCCAGCCGGGTGCCGCCGTCGGCGGTCGGGGTGAGCACCTGCTTGCCCCAGTGGCCCTTGAGCGGGCTCCCCTGGGTGATCTCGTACTCGATCAGCGTGTGCGGCTCCGAGACCGTGGTGGTCTCCTGGAACGCCGGCAGCGGGCCGATCTTGAGGCTCCGCGTCGATCCGACTCCGTTGCGCGACGTGGTGCCGTCGTTGACTCGCGTGATCTTCGCCTTGAACACCGGTCCGAGGTTCTCGTGCTCGGAGAAGCTTGTCGAACACGGTGACGGGGTCGGACGTGAAGGTGTGCGTCACGTGGACGCGCTGTGGGGCTGCCATGCCGAGTGAGTCTAGGGTCTCGCCGACCGGCGCGCCGCCCAGCGGTGGGCAGTCGCCGTCGACCACGCCGGCGGGCCTAGGGTGACTGCTCATGGAGCGGGTGTCAGGTCACGGCGAGTCCTTCCACGTGGGGGCCGGGATCGTGGCCGCCCTCGTGGGCTACACGAGCTCGTTCGCGGTGGTGCTCACCGGTCTGCAGGCGGTCGGCGCGACCCCGGCTCAGGCCGCATCGGGACTGATGGTCACGTGCATCGCCCAGACCGTGGGCATCCTGTGGCTGGTGCGGCGCTACCGGCGCCCGCTGCTGCTGGTCTGGTCGACCCCGGGTGCAGCGCTGCTGGCGAGCACCGGTGTCGTCGACGGCGGCTGGGCCGCCGCTGTCGGAGCGTTCGGCGTGGCGGGGCTGCTGTACGTGCTGACCGGCCTGTGGCCGTGGCTGGGACGGATGATCGGCCTGATCCCGGCTCCGATCGCCCAGGCCATGCTGGCGGGCGTGGTCATCGAGCTGTGCCTCGCACCGGTCGGGGCCGTGGTCGATCGTCCGGTCGCGGTGATCCCGATCGTGCTGGCTTGGCTGGTGGGCGTGCGACTGTTCCCGCGGTGGGCCGTGCCCGGCGCCTTCGTGGTGGCGGCGCTCGTCATCGCGATCGACCTCGTGCGCCGCGGCGAGACCATCGCGGCCTCCACGCTGGTCCCCCGTCTCGAGCTGACGACGCCGCACCTGACCTGGGCGGCGATCGTCGGCATCGCCATCCCGTTGTACGTGGTGACGATGGCCTCGCAGAACGTGCCGGGTGTGGCGATCATGCGGTCCTACGACGTCGAGGTGCCGTGGCGCGCGTCGATGGTCACCGCCGGCATCGGCACCACGGTGACGTCCGTGGCGGGAGGCCACTCGGTGAACCTGGCGGCCATCAGCGCCGCGCTCGTCGCCGGCCCCGACGGCGGCCCCGACCCGGCGACCCGCTGGCGCAGCTCCCAGTGGGCAGCGATCGCGTTCTCCGTCCTCGGTCTGGCCACGGCCGCGATCGCCGCCCTGGTCGCCGTCGCTCCCCCCGGCGTCATCGAGACCGTCGCCGGGCTCGCCCTGCTGGGCACGCTCGTGGCAGCCCTGCGCGCGGCGTTCGACCACGACGGCATCCGCGAGGCCGCGATCGTCACGTTCCTCGTGGCCGCCTCCGGCGTCACCGTCGCCGGAGTCGGCTCGGCCTTCTGGGCCATCGTCGTCGGACTCGCGATCCACGGAGTCCTGAGCAGGAGGCCGGTCTGATGTTCCGGATCCTGTTCCACGAGCCGCGCATCGCCGGCAACACCGGCGCAGCCATCCGCCTCGCCGCCGTCACCGGCGCCGAGCTGCACCTGGTCGAGCCGCTGGGATTCAACCTCGAGGAGTCCAAGCTGAGGCGCGCAGGCCTCGACTACCACGACCTGGCGGTGATGACGGTCCACCCGAACCTGGACGCTGCGCTCGACGCACTCGATCCGCCGCACCTGTACGCGTTCACGGCGCGCGCCGACACCGTCTACACCGACGTCGGCTACCAGCCGGGCGACGTCCTGATGTTCGGTGCCGAACCCACCGGTCTGCCGCAGGAGGTCCTCGACGACCCTCGCGTGACCGACCGCCTGCGGCTGCCGATGCTGCCGGGGCGCCGGTCCATGAACCTCGCCAACACCGCGTCCGTCGCCGTGTTCGAGGCCTGGCGCCAGCACGGATTCCGCACCGACGGGTGACGATCGGCATCAGTTCCGCGGTTCGGCAGGCATGACCTGTTCGGGCGACATACAGTGGCCGCCCGGAACGTGGCACAGGCAAGGAACGGACAGCAGTGATCAGGACGAGGCGCTCGCAGGCGGCCGCAGCCGTCGGAGCCGCGCTCCTGCTCGCCCTCGGACCCTTCCTGCTGTCCCAGGGCGCGCAGGGCGGAACCGTCACGGCCCCGGCGACCCACGGCGTCGTGGTCGTCGGGGACTCCATCACGGCGCGGTACGACGACCGCCCCGGCGATCCGCACCAGGGGTGGTGGAGCATGGTCGCCCGTCACCTGCACACTCCGGTCGAGACGTTCGCGCAGTCCGGCTCGGGCTACCTGCGTCGCGGCGGGCGGTGCGACGGGACCACCTTCGGCGAGCGCGACCAGGCGCTCGCGGGGTCCCCGTCGATCCTGCTGATCGAGGGCGGTCGCAACGACTGGGCCGTGTGCCGCGACGACCGGATGGCCAGGGCGTCCAACGCCGAGATCACCCAGGCGGTCGACGACTACCTGGACCAGGTGGCCGACACGGTGCCGGCCTCCACCCGCGTCGTCGTGCTGGGGCCTCCCTGGGGGCCGCTGCAGCCCGTCGAACGGCTGCGGGTGACCGCGATCGTGCACGACGCCGCCGTGGCCCATGGCTTCGAGTTCGTCGACACCTCCGGCACCCTGCCGCCCCGGAACGTGGTCGACGGCATCCACCCCAACCACGCCGGCAACGTCGCCATCGCCAAGCGGGTCATCGCCGCACTGTCCGAGCCGAGCTCGCCTAGCGCGAGGTGAGCGCCGCCACCAGGTCGGGGGCGATCGCGGCGAGAGCGTGGCCACGGTGGCTGATGGCGTCCTTCTCCGCGGCCGGCAGCTCCGCGGTGGAGACGTCGAATCCCGTGGCGGCGAACAACGGGTCGTAGCCGAAGCCGCCCTCGCCCTGCTCGGCGTGCAGGATGCGCCCGGGCATCTCCCCGCGTCGCACCACCTCGGCTCCGGGTCCCCCGTCGGCACCGGCCGTGCACAGGGCCATGGCGCACACGAACGTCGCGCCGCGACGGTCGTCGGGCACGTCGGCGAGCTGGCTCAGCAGCAGCGCGTTGTTGGCGGCATCGCCCCCGTCGGTCTTGGCCACGCCGGACCACCGCGCCGACAGGACGCCCGGCATGCCGTTGAGGGCGTCGACGCACAGGCCGGAGTCGTCGGCCAGCGACGGCAGACCCGTGGCCGCGAGCGCGGCCCGCGCCTTGATCAGCGCGTTGCCCTCGAAGGTCGGCTCGGTCTCCGCCGGCTCGGGATAGTCGGCCACGTCCGAGAGCCCCAGCACCTCGATGCCGGGCACGAGGGGCTCGAGGATGCGCCGCAGCTCGGCCAGCTTCTTGGCGTTGTTGGAGGCCAGGACGACCTGCGGCCGGGTCATCGCGCCAGCGCGTCGGCCTGCAGGCGACTCAGCTCGGCGCAGCCGCCCGCGGCCAGGCCGAGCAGCGCGTCGAGCTCGGCCTTGTCGAACGGTGCACCCTCGGCCGTGCCCTGCACCTCGACGAACCTGCCCGAGCCGGTCATGACGACGTTCATGTCGGTCTCGGCTCGCACGTCCTCGACGTACGGCAGATCGAGCATGGGCGTGCCGTCGATGATGCCGACGCTGATGGCTGCCACGGACTCGACGAGTGGCTCGCCGGCCAGCGCCCCCGCACCGCGCAGGTGCTCGACGGCATCGGCGAGCGCCACGTAGGCGCCCGTGATGGCGGCCGTGCGGGTGCCGCCATCGGCCTGCAGCACGTCGCAGTCGATGGTGATGGTGTTCTCGCCGAGCGCCTCGTAGTCGATCGCCATGCGCAGCGACCGACCGACCAGGCGAGAGATCTCGTGCGTGCGGCCACCGATGCGACCCTTGACCGACTCGCGGGTGGAGCGGTCGTGGGTGGCCTGCGGCAGCATCGCGTACTCAGCGGTCACCCAGCCGAGCCCGGAGCCCTTGCGCCAGCGCGGGACACCCTCGGAAGCGCTGGCCGCGCACAGCACCTTGGTGCGTCCGAACTCGATCAGGCACGAGCCCTGGGCGTGGTCGAGCCAGTTGCGAGTGATCGTGATCGGGCGGAGCTGGTCGGCCGAGCGGCCGTCTTCACGGGCAGAGTCTTCGCGAGAGGTCATGTGCGCGACCCTATCGGGGAGCCGCGACTCAGATCTCGAAGGTCATCGCGGCCGCAGCGACCGTGAACGGCCCCGACCAGGTGCGTCGCAGGTCGCTCTCGACCTCGGCGACGTCGGTCCACACCGGGACGTGGGTGACGACGACCTGGCCGACGCCCGCGGCCGTGGCGCTGTCGCCCACCTCGGACCCGGTGAGGTGGATGCCGGGAGGGTTCGCCTTGGAGTCGACGAACGACGCCTCGCACAGGTACAGGTCGGCGCCCGCCGCGAGATCGTCGAGCACCGGGGTGGCCGCGGTGTCACCGGAGTACACCAGCACCTTGCCACCCGCCTCGACGCGCATGGCGTACGCCGGCACCGGGTGCACGACGCGGCGAGCGGTGATGGTGAACGGGCCGAGCTTCGACCGTCGAGCCGTCGCCCCAGTCGCGGAAGTCGAAGACCCCGCCCATGCCGGCAGCGTCCTCGCGGCCGTACCGATCGGTCAGGAAGTCGTCGGCGCCCTCGGGGGCCAGGACGGGGATGCGCGGCAGTGCACCGTCGGGGTGGTACTTGCCCACGACGTACATGCCGCTCATGTCGAAGCAGTGGTCGGCGTGCAGGTGCGACAACGCGATGGCATCGATCTCGCGGGGGTCGACATATCGCTGGAGAACGCCGAACGAACCGCTCCCGAGGTCGAGCACGAGGCTGAAGGTCCGCCCCTCGAACGGCGCCTGCACGAGGTAGCAGCTGGCGGCCGACTCGGGGCCGGGGAACGACCCGGAGCATCCGACGATGGTGAGCTTCACGACGCGACCCCCACCCACGAGAACTGCCGGACGTGCTGCACCTCGGGCCCGAGGAACCGGCGGCCGAGCTCGAGGAACTCCTCGGGGCGCCCCGTGGTGACGAACCGGTGGACCGGAGCCGGCAGCGCTGCGTCGCGCTCGAGTCCTTCACGCACGAGCAGGCGGTAGACGTCCTTGGCGGTCTCCTCGGCGCTGGAGACAAGCGTGACGCCGTCACCCATGACCAGGGCCAGCACACCGGTGAGCAGCGGATAGTGGGTGCACCCCAGCACCAGGGTGTCGACGTCGGCGTCGATCAGCGGCCGCAGGTACTCCTCGGCGGCCGACAGCAGCTCGGGACCACTCGTGACGCCTCGCTCGACGAAGTCGACGAAGGCGGGGCATGCCCGCGTGTGCAGGTGGATGCCGGGATTGGCCGCGAAGGCGTCGTCGTAGGCCTTGGAGGTGGCGGTCGCCTCGGTGCAGATGACGCCGACCTGGCCGTTGCGGGTGGCGCCGACCGCGCGGCGCGTGGCCGGCACGATGACCTCGACAACGGGCACGGCGTAGCGCTCACGCGCGTCGCGCAGGACCGCGGCGCTGGCGGAGTTGCAGGCGATGACCAGTGCCTTGACGCCCTGATCGACCAGGTGGTCGAGGCACTCGAGCGCGTACTCGCGCACCTGGGAGATCGGCTGGGGCCCGTAGGGCTGACGAGCGGTGTCGCCCAGGTACAGCACCGGCTCGTGCGGCAGCTGGTCGAGCACAGCGCGAGCCACGGTCAGGCCGCCGAAGCCTGAGTCGAAGATCCCGATCGGTGCGTCGCCCACAAGGGGAGAGCCTACGGTCGCGACGTGTTACCGCAAAGTGAACACGTCCGGAATCACATGGAATTCGCGACCCGTAGGTCCGGTGGTGCCGGCGTGCAGGCTCAGATCGTGCGGCTGCGCACGGCGAGCAGCGTGCGGGTGGCGACCGTGGCCCACATGGTGACGAGGAAGGCGAACAGCAGTCCTGACGCGACACGCAGCACCGGGTCACCGGTGAGGTCGGCCAGACCACAGGTGCCCGTGACGACCGTGCCGACCGGGAAGGTGAACGACCACCACGGGAGCCCGAACGGCATGCCGGCGCGCACGGTCCTGACCGTCAGCGTGGCAGCGATGGTGAGCCAGAGCATCGCGAAGCCCCACATCGGCATGCCGTAGACGAGTGCCGTGCCCGCGAGGACGTCGCCGGCCGGGGCGGGCAGGATGCCGGGAGCGATCCGGCCCTGGTTGTGGGCTGCCGTGATCGACTGACCGACCGGTCCCAGCACGATCCACAGCGTCGGGACCGTGGCCGCCGCACCGATGCCGTGCTGCACGAGTCGCAGCCAGATCCAGCCGATCATGATGATGCTGACGACCAGCGACAGCCCGAAGCACAGCATGCAGAACAGCAGCATCGTGCGCTGCGCCTCGGCGCTGGCGAGGTGCGGGATCAGCACCGGACCGGTGGCAGCGCTGACCATGGGCGGCACCACCGGCATGAGCCAGCCGCCGAAGGCGGAGTCCGGTTCGGTGGCATGGGTGGTGATCGCCTTGAGCGGCACCACGACCGCCGTGCCGAGGCCCAGCAGCGTGCCAGCGCTCCACAGCACCCAGTCGAGGCTGAGCGCGGCGGTCGTGCCGATGACCCGGTGGCCCACCAGGACGGCACCGACGCCCACGGTCATCAGCGCCATCGCGGGTGCGCCGTAGAAGTGCGACATGACCGGGTGGTCCAGGTGCGACCGCGCCACGGCAGGAAAGCGCAGCCAGTGCATGGCGAAGGCGTAGCCGACCACCACGAGGGCGCCGGCGGCCAGGATCCACACCCCGGTGGCGAACACCTCGATGCCCGGCACGTCGAACGGCAGCTGGACCGCGGCGACCGCCACGATGCCCGTGCCCATGATGGCGGCGAACCAGTTGGGTCCGACCAGCTCGAAGCCGGCGATGCCGGGAGTGCTGCGGGTCTCGGCGGGAGTGATGCTCACGCCTCCATGGTCTCGCCGACCCGGGCGAGGGGGTAGACGTGACCACCCTGTGGACCCACAAGCAACACCTGTGGGATGCCCTAGGATCCACCTGTGACCCTGCCCGACCTCGCCTCCCTGCGCCTGCTGGTCGACGTGGCGCGCCTGGGCAGCATCGGCGCCGCGGGCCGCGCTGGCGCGATCACGCAGCAGTCCGCGTCGCAGCGGCTGCGGGCGCTCGAGGCCCAGGTGGGACTCACGCTGGTGCATCGCTCCCCCGCGGGCGCCGAGGTGACCCAGGCAGGCGCCCTCGTGGTCGGCTGGGCCGAGCGTCTCCTGGCGCTGGGCGACGAGGTCGAGCAGGCACTCGCCACCCTGCGCGAGGACCGCGATCGCGCCCTCGGGGTCGCCGCCAGCATGACGGTCGCCGAGCACCTGCTGCCCTCCTGGTTGGTTCGCCTCCGACGCGAGCACGCCGTGTCGGCCCACCTCACCGCCACCAACAGCGCCGCCGTGCGCCGCGCGGTCCGATCGGGCGCTGCGGACCTGGGCTTCGTCGAGGACGGACAACCCCATCACGGCCTCGCCTCGCTCGTCGTCGGCCACGACACGCTCGTCCTGGTGGCCTCTCCGGACGATCGATGGGCACGGCGTGCGCCGCAGCCGTCGCAGATGGCGGCCCGGCCGCTCACCTGGCGCGAGGTCGGTTCCGGCACCCGGCGCGTCGTCGAGGAGGCACTGGCGTCGCTCGGGCTGGAGGTGCACGCGCCGGCCGTCGAGCTGACCACGACGGCGGCCGTGCGCGCCGCCGTCCTGGCCGGAGGTCCCCCGAGCTTCGTCACTCGCCGGGCGGTCGTCGAGGACCTCGCCCACGGGCGCCTGGTCGAGATCGCGACCACCGGGTTGGACCTGAGACGTCCGCTGGAGGCCGTCTGGGCGGGTGCGGGTCGACCACCCGCCGGACCGGTCAGGGACCTGTTGTCGATCGCGACGTCCGAGGCGGGACGGGAACCGGTCTTCTAGAGCGGGAAGCTTGGGCTGCGGCGGGGCGTGCGCGGGGTCGACCCCGTCGAACAGGCTGGAGACGGACTCCCCGGCGTGGATCCGAGCGATGGCCTCGGCGAACAGCGGTGCGACGGAGCGGATCTTCAGCTCGGGCCAGTCGACCGGCGGCGGGACCGTGTCGGTGGTGACGACCTCGGTGATCGCGGCGTGCCCACGCAACCGGTCGACGGCCTTGCCGGTGAACAGGCCGTGCGTGCAGGCGACCGACGCCTCGGTGCAGCCCTCCTCCTCCAGCTTGTTCATCAGCTCCACGATCGACCCGCCGGTGGCGATCTCGTCGTCGAGCACGATGGCCTTCTTGCCGGCCACGTCGCCGACGATGGCGTCGATGACGACCTTGTCGTCGGCCTGACGCTGCTTGCTGCCGGCTGCGACCGGGACGCCGAGGAGGCGCGCGAACAACGAGGCGGTCTTGGCGTTGCCGAGGTCGGGCGACACGACGACGGTGTCGGACAGGTCTCGGTCGCGGTAGTAGGTGGCGAGCTCACCGATGGCGGTCAGGTGGTCGACCGGGACGCTGAAGAAGCCGTGCACCTGCGGGGCGTGCAGCGTCATCGTGACCACCCGGTCGACGCCGGCCGTGGCCAGCATGTCCGCGACCAGCTTGCCGCCGATCGAGATGCGCGACGCGTCCTTCTTGTCCGACCGCGCGTAGGCGTAGTGCGGGATGACGGCGGTGACGGAGTCGGCGCTCGCGCCGCGCGCCGCGTCGACCATCAGCAGCAGCTCCATCAGGTGATCCTGCGTCGGCGGCACCAGTGGCTGGATGATGTAGACGTCCTTGCGGCGACAGTTGGCGTGCAGCTGCACCTGCAGGCAGTCGTTGCTGAATCGCACCGTCTCGGAGGCGGACAGCGGCTGACCGAGCTCGGAGCAGATCTCCTCCGCGAGGGTCCGGTGAGCGCTGCCGGAGAACACCACGATCTGGCTCACGCGAGGCACACTATCCGAGCCCGTCGTCCAACGGTAGGCGTGCCCGGGATGAACGGCGCAGAAACGACGACACCGGCGAGACCCGAAGGTCTCGCCGGTGTCGGTGGTCAGTGCGGGCGAAGCCGCAAGACTCCCTGGATCAGAGAGGCTTGATGTTCGTCGCCTGCAGGCCCTTCTGGCCCTGCTCGACGTCGAACTCGACCTTCTGGTTCTCGTCCAGCGAGCGGTAGCCGCTCGTCGCGATGGCGGAGAAGTGCGCGAACACGTCCTCGCTGCCGTCGTCGGGGGCGATGAAGCCGAAGCCCTTGTCGGCGTTGAACCACTTGACGGTACCTGTAGCCATGATGTTCTCCTCTTTGGCGGGGTAAGCCGCCCGCGTGTCTCGCGAGCGACGGTCGCGACACACATCCAACCTGCGAGAAGAAACCCACTCCTACGAGAGGAGAGTCGTTCGATCAAACAGCCCAGCGTCGTACAACAACTGACACCAGTGTGGCAGGTGCGCCCCGCCGAGGGAAATCGAGGGCTTCGTCGGCGCGCCGCGTGACCCGCGGGCTACGCCCAGAGCTGGCCCTCGAGGGCGTCCTCGGCGTCGTCCAGCGTGCCTTCGTAGGCGCCGGTGGACAGGTACTTCCAGCCGCCGTCGCAGACGATGAAGCAGATGTCGGCGCTCTCGCCAGCCTCGACGCACTTGGCGGCCTGGGCCAGTGCCGCGTGCAGGATCGCCCCGGTGGAGATGCCCGCGAAGATGCCCTCGGCGTCGATCAGCTCGCGCACTCGACGGACGGCGTCGCGCGGGCCGACGGAGAAGCGGGCGTCGATGAGCGACTCGTCGTACAGCTCGGGCACGAAGCCCTCGTCGAGGTTGCGCAGCCCGTAGACCAGCTCGCCGTAGCGTGGCTCGGCCGCGACGATGCGGACCTCGGGCTTGTGCTCGCGGAAGAATCGGCCGGTGCCCATGAGGGTGCCGGTGGTGCCGAGCCCGGCCACGAAGTGCGTCACCTCGGGCAGGTCGGCCAGGATCTCCGGACCGGTGCCGCGGTGGTGCGCCTCTGCGTTGGCGGGGTTGCCGTACTGGTACAGCATCACCCAGTCGGGGTGCTCGGCCGCGATGCCCTTGGCCACTCGGACGGCCTCGTTGGACCCGCCGGCGGCGGGCGAGTCGATGATCTCGGCGCCCCACATGCCCAGCAGCTGGCGGCGCTCGACGGAGGTGTTCTCGGGCATGACGCACACCAGCCGGTACCCGCGCTGACGCGCCACCATGGCCAAGGAGATGCCGGTGTTGCCGCTCGTGGGCTCCAGGATCGTGGCGCCGGGCGTGAGACTGCCGTCGGCCTCGGCCGCCTCGATCATCGCCAGTGCGGCGCGATCCTTGATCGAGCCGGTGGGGTTCTGGTCCTCCAGCTTCGCCCACAGGCGCACGTCCGGCGACGGCGAGAGGGTGGGCAGCCCCACCAGCGGGGTGTTCCCGACCGAGTCGACCAGCGAGTCGAAACGCACGGACTAGCCGCCCGCGACAGCAGGCAGGATGACGACCGTGGCCGTGTCGGCCACCGACGTGCTCAGTCCGCCGGTGAAGCGGATGTCCTCGTCGTTGACGTAGATGTTGACGAAGCGTCGCACCTCGTCGGCGTCGATGAGGCGCTCCTTGATGCCAGCGTGGTTCGCCTCGAGGTCGTCGATGACGTCGGCGACCGTGGCGCCCGAGGCGTCGACGGCACGCTCACCGTCGGTGTAGGTGCGCAGGATCGTGGGGATACGGACTTCTGCCATCAGGAGTCTGCCTTCGTGGTCTCGGGAGTTTCGGGGGTGTCTTCTGCATAACGGTCGACGACCGTGACTTCTTCCTCGCTGACCTCGCCGTCGACGATGCGGTAGGACCGAAAGTCGATGTCGGCGCCGTCGGCCTCGGCTCCCTCACGGGTGGAGACCAGCACGTAGTGGGCGCCGGGCTCGCCGGCCAGGTTGATGTCGGTGCGCGACGGGTAGGCCTCGGTGGCGGTGTGCGAGTGGTAGATCACGACCGGTTCCTCGTCGTTGTCGTCCATCTCGCGGTAGAGGCGCAGCAGGTCGCCGGAGTCGAACTCGTAGAACGTGGGCGACATCGCCGCGTTGAGCATGGGCACGAAGCGCGCCGGCCGGTCCGACCCGATCGGGCCGGCGACGACGCCACAGGCCTCGTCGGGGTGGTCGCGGCGGGCGTGGGCGACGATCGCGTCACGCGTGGCCCGGTCGATGGTCAGCACGAACCGAGTTTATCGGGGCTCCCCGGCATCGCGCGCAGCCGCCGACTGGTGAGACGGTCGGGCCCGATCAGGTGAGGTCGTCGTGGTCGCCCCGCGCCCACGCCGCGCGCCGGTCGGCGGAGAACCGGAGGATCCGGCGGGCGTCCGTGGCCGTGACGTTGCCGAAGTTGCCGTAGATGCGGTCGAACTCCAGCTGTTCGAGCTGGTCGGTGATGCGCTGCACGACGGCGCCGGACAACGGGATCTTGTTGGGATAGCTGCGCATGAAGCCGATCGAACGGCGGTCCGGGTTGGGGAAGACCGTGTCGCCGGTCAGAAGCACACCACGCCCGTCGGCGCCGGCGGCCCAGTGCGCCACCGCGCTGCCGGCGAAGTGACCGCCGACCTGGTGCAGGGTCAGCCCGTCGGCCACCTCGTGCGAGCCCGACCAGGTCCGCACGAGATCGCCGGAACGGCCCAGCCAGTCCGCGTCGGCCTCGCAGACCAGGACCGGCACGTCGCCCAGACGTCGTGCCCACTCGACCTGCACGCCGAACATGTGGGGTGGCTGGCCGCCACGGCCGCGACGGGACCGTGCTCGAGAACCGAGCGGACCGTCGCGTCGTCGACGTAGCCGGTGGGGTCCCACAGCAGGGATCCGCCCGGCGTGCGCACCAGCACGGCGTGCTGGCCGATGCCCACGTGCGGGCTCGTGACGATCGACCACGCGTCGGGCTCGAGGGCCCGTACCTGCAGCGCCTGCCCGGCGGCGGCGAGCTCGTCGAGCGTGGTCCAGGCCTGACCGTCCTCCGGCACCCACTGGCGGTCGTCGTCGCAGATCGGGCAGACGGCCGGAACCGGCTCCTCGAACTCCACCGCGCAGGTGGCGCAGATCAGCACGACGGTCTCGTCAGTCCAGCGCCGCCACGAGGGACTCCTGCACGTAGCCGAGCCAGTCGTAGATGTCGGACATGGCGGCGGTGGCCTCGTCCTCGGAACGGGCGATCAGCATCGCGTCCTCCTCGGTCTCGATCCCCAGCCGCACGGCGAGCGACAGCCGGATGTCGGTGAGCGAGCGCAGCCAGGCCTGCACCTCGCCCGGGTCGAGCTCGACCTCGATCTCGGCGTCGTCGTCGACACCGAGGGCACCGACCTCGAGGCCGCCGTCGATCAGCGAGCCGATCAGCGACTCGGCGTTCTCGACCTTGACCGAGGTCAGGCTGCGCTCGGTGAACCGGCGGAACTCACCGGACTCGGCCTCGTCGTCGCGGTACGCGTCGGGCAGCAGCCGGCGCAGGACCGGATCCTCGGGCGGCAGCGACGGCCCACCGATGCCCAGCTGGGCGGCGAGCGGGTCGGCGTCGGACGCGTCGGCGGAGTTGCGGTCGCGCAGCAGCTCGACCACCTGCCCGGCCAGGTTGGCCAGCAGCTGCGCCTCCCCCGCCTCGAAGGTGGCCGTGATCCCCCCGCGCCTCCTGCTTCTGAACGGCTTCACGAGCCCGCCCCCGTCGAGGTGGCCCATGGCCGAGCGCAGCGAGGCTGAGCGCCCGGGCGGAGCCCGGCAGCGACGAAGTCGCTGGTTCGGCGAGCGAAGCGAGTCGAGCGCTTCATGCGTCCGCCCGATCCAGCGTCGCCCAGAGGCCGTACTCATGCATCGCCTGGACGTGGCGTTCCTGCTGCTCGCGGCTGCCGCTGGAGACGACGGCCCGGCCCTCCTCGTGGACGGCGATCATCAGCTCGTGCGCCTTCTCGTCGGTGTACCCGAAGTAGTTGCGGAACACGTAGGCGACGTACGACATCAGGTTGACCGGGTCGTTCCACACGATGGTGACCCACGGGTCCTCCAGCTGCACGATGTCGTCGAGGTCGGTCTCCTCGATCTCGACGGGCGTGGGGGTGGACACGGGTCCCATTGTGACGCAGCGCGTGGGCGAGACGAAACCGTCGATCGATCGGGATCTACGCTGAGGAGGTGTCCGAGCCCGGAACCGCCCTGCTGACCGACCACTACGAGCTGACGATGCTGCAGGCGGCACTCGCCGACGGCACGGCGCATCGCCGCAGCGTGTTCGAGCTGTTCTCCCGTCGCCTGACCGGTGGACGCCGCTACGGCGTCGTGGCCGGGACGGGACGCGCCCTCGATGCCGTGGAGCGCTTTTGGTTCGGCGACGACGACCTCGACTGGCTGCGGTCCGCCGGGGTGGTCGACGCGACGACGCTGGACTGGCTGGCCGACTACCGGTTCAGCGGCTCGATCTGGGGCTACGGCGAGGGCGATCTGTACTTTCCGCAGTCGCCGGTGATGGTCGTCGAGTCGACGTTCGCCGAAGGGGTGCTGCTGGAGACGTTGTTGCTGTCGGTCCTCAACCACGACTCGGCCATCGCGTCGGCGGGTGCCCGCATGGTCGGTGCCGCTCGCGGCCGACCATGCATCGAGATGGGGTCGCGGCGCACCCACGAGGCGGCGGCCGTGGCGGCCGCCCGTGCCGCTCACGTGGTGGGCTTCGCGGCCACGTCGAACCTCGAGGCGGGGCGTCGCCACGGGGTCCCGACCACGGGTACCAGCGCACACTCGTTCACCCTGCTGCACGACTCCGAGCGCGACGCGTTCACCGCCCAGGTCGAGTCGCTGGGCGCCGGGACCACCCTCCTGGTCGACACCTACGACATCGCCGAGGCGATCCGCACGGCGATCGACGTCGCCGGACCGGAGCTCGGCGCGGTGCGCATCGACTCGGGCGACCTGGTCTCGCTGGCGCACGTGGTGCGCGAGCAACTGGACTCGCTCGGCGCGACGGGCACCCGCATCATCGTCACCAGCGACCTCGACGAGCACGCGATCGCCGCCCTCGCCGCGGCTCCTGTCGACGGGTACGGGGTCGGCACGTCGCTGGTGACCGGGGCCGGCGTCCCCACGAGCGGTTTCGTCTACAAGCTGGTCGCCCGCGAGGACGATGCCGGCGACCTCGTGTCGGTGGCGAAGAAGAGCACCGAGAAGACCTCGCGCGGCGGCCGCAAGTTCGCCCGCAGACGTCTGAGCGGCGGCACGGCCCAGGCCGAGATGGTCGGCATCGGTGCTCCCCCGGCCGCCGACGACGACGATCGAGACCTGCTGGTCGAGCTGGTGCGTGACGGCGAGCGGGTGCAGCGCGAGACGCTGGACGACGCTCGGGCCAGGCACGTGGCGGCAGTGGCCGAGCTTCCCGGCGGCCGGGACGCAGCTGTCGCCCGGTGGGCCGGCTCTCGAGACGATCTACGTCGAGGGGCGCTAGCGGGACCCGACGCCCATGACGTCGCCCTGATCACCGTTCGGCAGCACGAGGGCCGCCACGGCTCCGAGCGCCGCACCCACGAGCGCGGGCGCGACGATGCCGAGAGCGGGAATGGTGCGCACCGCGGTGGGAGCCAGCGAGCGCCGGTGTACCTGTGTGGTGTCCATGGGACCACCGTGGCGCACGCGACCCAACACCGCGGCATGCCGCGATGAACCGCCGTCGAACGGTGCGTGTCGGCTTGGTTCCCGCTGGAGGCTAGAGGAGCTCCTTGGCCAGCAGCTCGAGGGTGCGCTCGCGGGCGGGGGCGGTGCGCGGGTCGGTGCCGCGGCGGGCGGAGGCGACCGGGTTGACCATGACCTCGTCCACCTCGAACTGCTCGGCCAGCGCACGCACCTGCTCGGCGGCACGCGCCGGGGCCCCCACGACCGCCTTCGCGTGCCCCGCGTCGACGATGGACTGGACCTGGGGTCCGAGATCCAGCGCCTCGGCGTCCTCGACGAGGTCGAGCGCGGACAACGGCTGGCCGGTGCGCAGCCGAGCCATCAGCTGCAGGTTCGGCAGCATGAGCGCCGCCGCCTCCTCGTCGGTGTCCGCGACTGCCGCGTTGACGGTCAGGAACGTGGTCGGCTCCGAGGCGACGTCGCTGGGTCGGAACTCGGCGCGGTACGTCGCCAGCGCCTCCGCGGCGCCCTGGCCCGAGAAGTGGTGCGCGAACACGTACGGCAGCCCCTTGGCTGCCGCCAGGTGCGCCGAGTACATCGACGAGCCGAGCAGCCACAGGTTCGCCACGCTCGACGCAGACGGTGTGGCCTTGAGGGTGTACCGCTGCCGCGGCAGCTGGACCTCCGCCCCGTCGGCGCTCATCAGAGCAGCGACCTCGTCCAGGTACTGCGGGAACTTCTCGATGTCCTCGTCACCACGGCCGGCACGCAGCATGAACGAGGTGACCGGGTCGGAGCCCGGTGCGCGGCCGATCCCCACGTCGATCCGACCGGGGTGGGCGGCCTCGAGCAGGGCGAACTGCTCGGCGACGGCCAGCGGCGCGTGGTTGGGCAGCATCACCCCGCCGGAACCGAGGCGGATGCGCTCGGTCTGCGCGCCGAGCATCGCCAGCAGCACCGGCGGCGAGGTGGCCGCGACCGCCGGCATGTTGTGGTGCTCGGCGACCCAGTAGCGGGTGAAGCCGAGGCGATCGGCGGCCTGCGCGAGGCCGACCGTCGCCGCCAGCGCGTCACCGCTGGACTGATCGGTGCGGACGGGAACCAGGTCGAGGACGGACAGTCGCATGACTGAACAACGCTCAGGAGGCCGCAGAACTTCCCTTGCCCAGGCTCTCGCTCACCGTGGTGGGAAAGGTCCCGAGCTTGTCGATCATGAAGCCACCGGGGTACGAGCGGACGCGGTGGGTGTCCTGCAGCAGGGAGGGCTTGCGTCGCGGCGGGAAGAAGCGGATGAGACGACCCCGCGCCCGCAGGGAGCCGTGGGCCAGCGACTCGAACCACCGCGGCGGGTGGGCGTAGCCGAACGCCTCGCGCAGGTGCGGGTCGAGCAGGGCGATGCCGAAGCGCCGCATGACCCGGCGCAGCGGACGCGGGTAGAACGTGACGAACAGATCGAGCGTGGAGTCGGCGACGGCTCGCGACGTGGGGTCGAACGCGTACGTCTCGCGCTCGTAGGCGTCCATCAGCTCGGCGAAGCCCTCGTAGGTGTCCGGGACGTCCTGGATGCCCATCAGGCGTCCCAGTCGCTGGTAGTAGCGGACGACCGCGAGACGCTCGGCGTCGGTGCCACGACGCCACCCGTAGCGCTCGATCCAGCGCACCGGCGAGACCACGAACGTCGACAGGACGTAGCGCATGTCGTCGTTGCTGATGTCGTAGCTGCCGTGCATCTGGTTCATGCGGCGCACGCCCGCCCGGCCCTCCTCGGACTCCAGCCCGCGATCCGCGATGGTCTCCAGGATGATGGCGGTGTCGTCGTGGCGCTTCTGCACCGACTCGGTGAACTCCCCCGTGTCGAACAGCAGCCGTCCGATCGACGGCACGGCGTAGGTGCGGAACAGCGCGAAGCTCAGGGCCTGCTGGGAGTCCCACGGGAACTCGAACTGGGCGACGATGCGCGAGATCTGCTCGTAGTCGACCTCGGGGTCGAGTCGAGCGATCTCGCGCTGCCACCGGTCACGGCGAAAGCAGGTGGGGACCACCGTGGGAGCCATGGCCCGAGGTTACCGTGACAGTTTCACTGTCACAATAGGGGACGTCCGGGTTCAGAGCACCTGCTGCAGGAAGTCGCAGATGTCGTCGAGCGCCTGTTTCGCCACCGGCACCGGGCCCGGGAGGCTGAGGAAGCCGTGCAGCGCGCCCGGGTACTCCGCGAAGCGCACCGCCACGCCGTCGGCCTCGAGCGCGTCGCGGTAGTGGGTGCCGTTGTCCTTGAGCGGGTCCAGCTCGGCGGTCAGGATGAAGGCCTTGGGCAGGCCGGCGTGCGACGCGGCGCGCACCGGCGAGGCCCGGGGGTCCTCGGTGCCGTACTGGTCGCCGAGGTACAGGCGACAGAAAGCGCGCATGTTCGCCGACGTCAGCACGGCGGCATCCGCGTGCTCGTCCTCCGACGGCCAGCGGTCGTACATCTCGACGCCCGGGTAGATCAGCACCTGCGCCCGCAGCTCGGGCCCGCCGGCGTCGCGGGCGTCGAGCGCCGTGACCGCCGCGAGATTTCCGCCCGCACTGTCGCCCATGACGGCGATGCGCTGCGGATCGATGCCGAGCTCGTCGGCGTGCTCGACCACCCACTCGACCACGGCGCGGGCATCGTCCACGCCCGCCGGGAACGGGTGCTCGGGGGCCAGCCGATAGGCCGGCGACACGACGACGCAGCGGTTGCGCGCGGCGAGGCGGCTGGCCAGCCACTGCGACTGCTCGGGGTTGCCCTGCACCCACCCGCCGCCATGGAAGTTGACGACGCACGGCAGCGGGGCGATGCCCGCCTTGGGCCGGTGGACCAGCGTGCGGCAGCCGGCTGCCTGGATCTGCTCGGTGTCGACACCGGGGTCGACGGTGCCGAAGACCCAGCGTCCCACGGCGGACCTCTGCAGCTTGGCGCGCTTCTCCCGGTGCGCCGGCAGGTCCTCGACGTCCTCGATGCCCTGCTCGCTCGCCTTCAACAGCCGCGCGAAGACGCGCGTGCGCCATGCCATGGTGCTCATCCGAGCTGTGCCATCGTGCTCATCGAACCACCCTCACGTGTCGAGTGCCCACCGTAGCCCGAGCTCACACGACGGCAGGGCGGCGGCCGCGATGGGCGAGTCCGCCGATCACCGCGCCGACCAGCGCCGGCACCAGCACCAGACCGGCGAAGAACGGCCCGGTGCTGCCCAGCTCGGACCCCAACCGGGCGCCCTCGTTGGTCGCGACGTAGCCGACCGTCATCGCCACGGCGGCCAGGATCGCGGTGCCGGTCCAGACGACGGCCGCCGGCAGGAGCCCGTGCTTCATCGCGTCAAGCAGTGCCCACACGACGGCCACGGCCGACACGAGCAGGAAGAACAGCAGGCCCGCGCCGAGCGCGTCGGTGCTGTCACTGCGGTCGAGGACGACCAGGAACACCACGTCGAGCAGGGCGAGGGCCGCGGATCTGACGACGACGGCCACGGCGCCGCTGGAGATGCTCATGGCTCAGTGTGGACTGCACCGGGGTCAGATCAGCCCGAGGCGCGCATGGCCCACTGGCGCAACAGGTCGATCCGCTGCTGCAGCTCGGCTGCGGATGCCTGGGGAGCCGCCGGCCCGCCGCAGGTCTTGCGCAGCTGGGCGTGCGTGACGCCGTGCGGCTGTCCGGTGCGGTGGTGCCACGCGCCGACCAGGCCGTGCAGCTGACGGCGCAGGTCGTCGCGCCGGGCGAAGGCGGCTGCCGCCTCGGCCTCCGGGTCGGCTCGCTGGGCCGAGCGCGACGCCTTGGCCCGCTGGGAGCGTGACGTGCGCAGGAGGTCGGCCACCTGGTCGGGGTCGAGCAGGCCGGGGATGCCGAGGAAGTCCAGCTCGCCGTCGCTGTCGGTCAGCACGTCGTACCCGAAGTCGTTGCCGTCGTAGACCACGCGGTCGAACGATGCGTCGCTGCCGAGCGCTGCGTACTGCCCGTCGAGGTCGTCGGACGCGCCGACGTCGGACTGCGCCTCGGCCAGCATCTCGGCCTCGGCGGCGAACAGGTCGGCCTCGTCCTTGATCGGCCGACCGATGACGTGGTCGCGCTCGGCCTCGAGGTTCGAGGCGAGCGCGAGCAGGCGAGGCACGCTGGGGACGAAGATCGACGCGGTCTCGCCCTTGCGGCGCGCGCGCACGAAGCGTCCGATGGCCTGGGCGAAGTACAACGGGGTGGCCGTGGTGGTGGCGTACACGCCGACCGACAGCCGCGGCACGTCGACACCCTCGCTGACCATGCGCACCGCGACCATCCACGGCGTCATGCCGGCCGAGAACTCCGCGATGCGCGCACTGCTGCCGGACTCGTCCGACAGCACGACGACCGGCTCCTCGCCCGTCAGCTCGGCCAGCAGCCGCCCGTACGCGCGCGCCGTCTCCTGGTCGCTGGCGATGACCATGCCACCGGCGTCGGGCACGTCGCGGCGGACCTCGGTGAGCCGTTGGTGGGCCGCCGTGAGCACGGCACGGATCCACGCACCGTTCGGGTCGAGGGCCGTGCGCAGCGCCTGTGCGGTGGCCGCGCGGTCGAGGGGCTGCCCGAGCCGCGCAGCGACCTCGTCACCGGCTCGGGTGCGCCACTGCATCTCGCCCGAGTACGCCATGAACAGCACCGGTCGCACCACGCCGTCGCGCAGCGCCGGCCCGTAGCCGTAGGAGTAGTCCGCCTCGCTGACCATCACGCCGCCCTCCCCCGCGCCGTACCGGACGAACGGGATCGGGTTGTCGTCGGAGCGGAAGGGCGTGCCGGTGAGCAGCAGGCGGCGCACGGCGGGGTCGCAGGCCTCGTCCACCGCTTCTCCCCACGCCATCGCGTCTCCGGCATGGTGCACCTCGTCGAGGATGACCAGGGTGCGGCGACTGGCGATGCGCACGTGGAACGCGTTGGGATCGACGGCCAGACCGGCGTAGGTGACGGCGAACCCGACGAAGTCGGCCGCCAGGTGGCCCTGCACCGACAACGCGGGATCGATGGGAATGCCGATGCCCGCGGCGGCCAGTGCCCACTGCGTCTTGAGGTGATCGGTGGGGGTCACGACGACCACGCGGTCGATGAGTCCGCGCGACATCAGGTCGGCGGCGATGGTGAGGGCGAAGGTGGTCTTGCCCGCGCCGGGCGTGGCGACCGTCAGGAAGTCCCGCGGTTGCGTGCGCTGGTAGAGGTCGAATGCCTCGCGCTGCCAGACCCGGAGATGCCGCCCTCCGACGTTCTGGCTACTTGTCACCCGAGGAGTCTCCCCCGCTGCCGTCGGAGCCGTCGCCGGGCGACATGTTCTCCCAGATGTCCTTGCACTCCGGGCACACCGGGAACCGCTCGGGATCACGGCTGGGCGTCCAGATCTTTCCGCACAGGGCGACGACCGGGTTGCCCATCACCATGGCCTCGGTGAGCTGGTCCTTGGGCACGTAGTGCGAGAAGCGCTCGTGGTCACCCTCCTCGGTGCGCATGTCGGTGCGCTCGTCGAGAACGGTCTCTGATCCTCGCCCGAAGAAAGCCACCCGATGATCGTAACGGCTGGCGACGACGAACCGAAGCAGGCCGACCCGGCCCGTTCGACGGCTGGGCTGGTTGCTGCTGGGCTAGTTGGAGCTGGGGTCGGTGGGGAACGTGGCCCAGTACCGCAGGTCGCCGCTCTGGCGTCGCATGACCTCGTGCCAGAGCTCCTCCGGCTGCGGCGACATCAGGTCACCGTCGCGCGCCTCGAGGGCCAGCCAGGCGTCCTCCTCCAGCTCACCCTCGAGCTGGCCGGGGCTCCATCCGGCGTACCCGGCGAACAGGCGCAGTCCGGCGAGCTGGCCGGGGGCGGGGACCGGGCCGTCGAGGTCGACCAGGCCGACCCGACCGGCCATGGTGCGCCATCCCGCAGGCGGTACCAGGACGTTCTCGTCGGCGGACAGGACCCCGACCGCCAACGCCGCGTCCTCGGACACCGGTCCGCCGTCGAACAGGCACCCCGGCGCGGTGACGTGGTCGGCCCAGTGCGGCAGGACGTCGTCGACGTCCGACGGCAGGGGCCGATTGATGATGACCCCGAGGGCACCGTTCTCGTCGTGATCGAGCACGAACACGACGCTGCGCACGAACGGGCCGGTCTCGATCGCCGGGGTGGCGACCAGGAGACGACCGCGCAGCGTGTCCATGAGCCCATGATGCACGGTGGGGGCGCACATTCGCGGGAACCCTAGGATGTGCGTCATGTCGAACGACGCCACACCCCCGGCCGTCCAGCCGCCGGTGTCCGAGGAGTTCACGGTCGACGAGCTCGCGGCCCGCGCCCAGATGACCGTCCGGAACGTGCGCGCCTACGCCAGCCGCGGCCTGATCGACGCGCCGCGCCTCGAGGGGCGGACCGGCTACTACTCGCTGCGACACCTGCAGCGCCTGCAGCTGATCCGTCAGTTGCTGGATCGTGGCTACACCCTGGCCGCCGTCGAGAAGGCCGTCAGCCGCGCGCCGAGCACGGCCGCGGGCCACGCACTCGACCTGATCGAGCTGCTGGACCTGCCGGCCGACGACGGGATCGACGAGATCATGTCGCGCGACGACCTCGCGGCCCTCGCCGGCGTGCCCCGTGACGACGGGTTGATCGAGGCGATGGAGCAGTTCGGTCTGGTGTCGTGGATCGAGGACGACCACGACCACGTGCTCCTCGTGCACCCCACGGTGGTGCGCACGGGCGCGGCCGCCGTCGCCATGGGCCTGTCGGCCCAGACGGTGATCGCGCTGTTCCCGCTGCTCCAGGCGCGGCTCAACGACGTGGCCGACGCCTTCGTGCACGCGGTCGCCGAGGAGATCATCGACCCGTTCATGGGCGAGGGTCTGCCCGAGGACCGCTGGCCGGCCATCCTGGCCAGCGTCCAGAACCTGATCCCGATCGCGAGCCAGGTCACCCTCGGCATGTTCCGCAGCTCGTTGCAGGCCTCCATCGACCGCGAGCTCGAGACCAAGATCGGCATGCTCGGTGGTGGCGGCAAGAACCGTTCACGCAAGGGTTGACCCGGCCCGCGACCGGGCCGCGCCAGACGAGGGTCAGGCAGCCAGCGCGTTCCGCAGCCGCGTGATGATGTTCGGACGCTCGTCGGAGCCGGTGGCTCCGATCGCGTGCGGTGCGGCGGTGGGCTGGGCGACCTCGGCGCGCGCCGAGGACACGATGCGGTCCGCGAGCACGTCGACGTCGGGGTGGCTGGCCCAGACACCGGCGCTGCCGGCGAGCAGCTGACGCTCCTTCGCGAAGGCCTTGGCCAGCTCGGGGGCGTCCTGGTGCGCGTCCAGCAGGGCACGAGCGCCAGGGAGATCGGCGGCCGCAGCAGCCCAGGCGGCGACGGCGACCATCTCGGGGGTGTCGGCGCCCTCGGCGGCGAGCCGGTCGATGTGGCCGCTGAGACGCTGGAACCAGGCCATCTGGATCTCGAACAGCGCTGCGGTCTCGTCGGTGAGTGCTTCGCGACGCGGATCGGCGGCGTCCAGCAGCTCGGTCAGGGTGGAGTGGGTGTCGCGGTCGGCCAACGCACAGATGTCGCGCAGCACGCTCTTGCGGCGGTAGTAGGCATCCCAGGTCATGGTGTGTGTTCCTTCCGGTGCCAGGTCCGGCGGTCTTCGGGAGTACATACCGCCGGTACGTACTCTCAGTATGTTGCATGGGCGGACCCAGTCCAAGCCCCGTCGCTGTGATGCCCGACACGAGGTCCAGACCACACCACCTACACTCGCCCCATGCCCCACACCCGCGTCGCGAAGCAGGTGCTGCGCACCGCACGCAAGACGTCACGGCGGCAGAACTACTCCTCCAGCACCAAGACCGCCCTGCTGGAGTCGGCCCGCGACCTGTTCACCCAGCACGGCTACGCCGGCACCTCGCTCGACGAGGTGGTGGCCGCGGCCCGCGTGACCAAGGGCGCGCTGTACCACCACTTCCCCAGCAAGCTGGCCCTGTTCGAGAGCGTCTTCCTCGACGTGCAGCTGGCGGCCAGCAAGGAAGTCACCACAGCCCTCGCCGCGTCGAAGGATCCGTGGGAACGTGCCCAGATCGGCCTGGAGAAGTTCCTCGAGGTCTGTCGGCGCCCGCAGTTCCGGCGCATCTGCATGCAGGAGGGCCCGGTGGCCCTGGGCCACGAGCGATGGCAGGAGGCCGAGCGCCAGGCCACCTTCGGCGTCGTGCAGGGCGCGGTCGACGATCTCCTCGCCGAGCTCGACGGCGGCACCTCGGGCCTCAACGAGGCCTTCGCGGTGATCTTCTACGGCGCGATCCGGTCGGCCTCGGAGTTCGTGGCCGACGCCGAGGATCCCGACGCGGCCAGCGAGTCGGTGCAGCAGTCGATCGGCGCGCTGCTGGCCGGCCTGCGGGCCCTGCCCACCATCGACGACTGACCTACCGGCCCGCCCGATCGCTCAGGGCGTCAGCGTGACCTTGCCGTCGTTCTTGGGCACCAGCTCGAAGAAGGTGCGGCCCGGGGTGATCGTGTAGGGCTGCCCGTCGGCGGTCGTGAACGAGATCGGCGCGTCGAGCGTGGGCTTGTTCCAGGTGAGGTTCACGACCTGGTCGCCGTGGAACACCTGCGCCCTGCCGCTGCCCTCGATGACGGTCTCGGGTACCGGGTTGCCGGCCGGATCGGTGTAGCCGGCGTCCTCGATGCGGGACTCCATGACGATCAGGTTGTCGGCCTTGAACTCCTTGGCCGCGTGCCCGTTGGTGCGCTGCCAGGTGTCGCCCTTGAGCTTCCACGTGGTCGTCGTGGTGCGCGAGAACTGGACGCTGGCACCCGTGGCCGTCGAGACCTTGGAGGTGCCCGGGTCCGCCGTCTCACCCTCGGGTGTCCACGTCAGGTACGACTGGGTCGGCTGGATGTTCTTGGCGTCACGGTCGACGCGCTTGAGATTGATGAGGCGGTTGTACGGCCGGTACAGGTTCGGGTCGCTGCTGAACCCGGGCGACCCGCCGTCCTCGGAGAACAGCGTGATCCCCGCCCGCTTGATCTGCGCGACCGCTCCCCCGGCTCCACCCGACGCGACCAGCTGCCCCTTGATGGGCGTGGCGATGCCGATGTCGGTGGCGCGCAGCGAACGCACGTGGCCCACCTTGTCGGGCAGGTCGGAGTAGTAGAAGGCAGCGAGGCGCGTGAGCCCACCCTCGACCAGCTCCTCGATGACCAGGTCGGCCCGGTCCAGGTTGATCTGCGGCTCGCCGCCCTCGGTGTTCTCGATCTTGACCACGAAGACCGGGTTGTCCGGACGCCCCTTGGCCATCGGAAGACCGGTGATCGGCGAGAGCTCGACCAGCGCAGCGGCCGTGCCGACGGTGGGCGGTTCGGCGGCCTTCGGGTCATCTGCCTGGGAGGTGCAACCGGTCAAGGCGACCGCGGCGGCCGCAGCCACCGCGAGCGAGCGGATCGTCATGGAGCCAGCATGCCTCATCGACTCTTCGGCGGACGGTAGCCCGCGGCTTCTGCCTCGGCCTCGGTGCCGAACCACTGGTCCGCCCGCGTGCGCTCGTACGCCGGGCTCCCCGGCACGTGGAAGATCTTGGACTTCGCGTTGCCCTTGATGAGCTTCTCCGGCTCCGGTTCAGCCGTGCCCGCCGGCTCGACCCGGCTCTCGGCATCGACGTCGGCATCGGAGGCGGTGGCGGACGAGGAGCGGCGGCTCCACGCCTCGTGCAGCAACCACCCGAGCACGCCTCCCAGGGCGGCTGCCAGCACCAGCCAGACGACCACCTCGCCGACGGTGAACCACGACATCAGGACTCCCCTCGCTCGACCCGCAGGTCGGCCGTGACGGTGAGGCCAGCCAGCGAACGGCCGACCATGGCGACGATCTCGGAGCGGTCGCCGGCCGACGGCACCTCGCCCCCGAGCCGCAGATCGGCCCGATCGATGATGAGGTCCATGTCGTCGACGGCGACCAGGTCGGCGAACGCGCCGGGCAGCTCGTCGGTCCATCGAGCCGGCGGGAGGGAGCGATCGATGATCAGGTCACCCCGGACCGGCAGGCCGAACGCGCGCGCTGCCGCGGCCTTGATGGTGGCCGCGGCAGCAGCCGTCGGCACGGCACCGAGGATGCGGAGACGATCCGGATCACGTCTGAGCCGGAGGTAAGGGCGGGTCGTGTCGACGCGCACGACCGAGCCGGGCCGGTCGTCGACACGGGCGCTGCGCACGCCTCGCACCCCCTCGGCCACGGCGACGGCGTCGGTCAGCTCGTCGAGCGTGCCGTCGCTCATCACCGCCTCGCGCCCGCTCATCTGGACACGCACGTCCTCGAGGCCCGCAGCGTCCACCGCCTGCTGCACCCGTGGTCGCAGATCGGCCGCGGCTGCCGAGCTGCCGGAGAGGGCGCCGGCACCGATGACGACCACGAGCGCCACCGCGGTGGCGGCGATCAGGGACCTGAGACGACCATCGGACACCCCGACAGGCTACTGACGGGGTGAAGGGCGAGGACGGGGCAGGAGGCGCTTGTCGGCACCGTTTGCCACGATGGGGCGGTGACTGCAGCGCTGGAGCGTTTCGCACCGGCCACTCGTGAGTGGTTCGAGGCGACCTTCACCGCGCCCACCCCCGCCCAGGAGGGCGCCTGGTCCACCTCGGCCAGCGAGGTCGACCACGTCCTCGTCGTCGCCCCCACCGGGTCCGGCAAGACCCTCGCCGCCTTCCTCGCCGCCATCGACCGGTTGCTGCACGAGCCACGCGATCCCGACGCCGGCGCCGGCACCCGCGTGCTCTACGTGTCGCCGCTCAAGGCGCTGGCCGTCGACGTCGAGCGCAACCTGCGATCTCCGCTGGTGGGCATCACCCAGACCGCAGCCCGTCGCGGCGACACCTTCGGCGACGTCACGGTGGGCGTCCGCTCCGGCGACACCAGCCAGCGCGACCGGCGAGCGCTGGTGCAGCGTCCACCCGACATCTTGATCACCACGCCCGAGTCGCTGTTCCTCATGCTCACCTCGGCGGCCCGCGAGACGCTGCGCACCGTCGACACCGTCATCGTCGACGAGGTCCACGCCGTGGCCGGCACCAAGCGCGGGAGCCACCTCGCCGTGTCGCTGGAGCGGCTCGACGACCTGTTGCCGTCCCCGGCTCGCCGCATCGGCCTCAGCGCCACCGTGCGTCCGCACGAGGAGATCGCTCGTTTCCTCGGCGGCTCACGTCCCGTGCGGATCGTGAACCCCGAGTCGCCGTCGCGGCTCGAGCTGTCGGTGGTCGTGCCGGTCGACGACCTCACGCAGCTGCCGGCGGCCCGTCCGACCACCCCCGGCGACGAGCACGAGCCCGAGACCGGGGAACGGTCCGGCGGCAGCATCTGGCCGCACGTCGAGGAGGCGATCCTCGACCAGGTGCTGCAGCGCTCGTCCACCATCTGCTTCGTCAACTCCCGCGGCGTCGCCGAGCGCCTCACCGCACGGCTCAACGAGGCGTTCGCCGAGCGCAACGGCGCACCGCCGGACAAGGAACCGGCCACGCGCTCCCCCGCCCAGGTCATGGGCGGCAGTGCCCAGGGCAGTGGCGCGGCGCCCGAGCTGGCACGCGCCCACCACGGGTCGGTCAGCAAGGATCAGCGCGACCTGATCGAGGACGACCTCAAGTCCGGGCGGCTGCGCTGCGTGGTCGCCACCTCCAGCCTCGAGCTCGGCATCGACATGGGCGCGGTCGACCTGGTCGTCCAGGTGTCCACGCCGCCGTCGGTGGCCAGCGGGTTGCAGCGGGTGGGCCGCGCCGGTCACCACGTCGGGGGCCTGTCCACCGGTGTCGTGTTCCCCACCTCGCGTCACGACCTGCTGGGCTCGGCGGTCACGGCGGCCCGCATGCGCGACGGCCTCATCGAGCGCATCGACGTGCCGGCCAACCCGCTCGACATCCTGGCCCAGCAGACCGTGGCCGCCACGGCGCTGGAGCCCGTCGAGGTCGAGCAGTGGTTCGACACCGTGCGTCGCAGCGCACCGTTCACCTCCCTGCCGCGCGGAGCGTTCGAGGCCACGCTCGACCTGTTGTCGGGGCGCTACCCGTCCGACGGCTTCGCCGAGCTGCGCCCCCGGCTGGTGTGGGACCGCGACGCCGGCGTGCTCACCGGCCGTCCGGGCGCCCAGCGGCTCGCCGTCACCAGCGGCGGCACCATCCCCGACCGCGGCATGTTCGCCGTGGTGCTGGCCGCCGGCGACGACGACGGCGACCGATCACCGCGACGCGTCGGCGAGCTCGACGAGGAGATGGTCTACGAGTCGCGGGTCAACGACGTCTTCGCGCTCGGCGCCACCAGCTGGCGCATCGTCGAGATCACCCACGACCGGGTGGTCGTGGTTCCGGCGTTCGGCGAGCCGGCGCGTCTGCCGTTCTGGAAGGGCGAGAACGTCGGGCGCCCCCACGAGCTGGGTGCCGCCATCGGTGCCTTCGTGCGCGAGACCGCCGAGATCGGCCCCGACGCCTGGGCGCAGCGCACACAGGCGCTGGGCCTCGACACCAGGGCGTCCACGAATCTCGCGGCCTACTTCGCCGACCAGCGCGAGGCCACCGGACAGCTGCCCACCGACCGCACCCTGGTGGTCGAGCGCTTCCGCGACGAGCTCGGCGACTGGCGCGTGGTGCTGCACTCCCCGTTCGGACGCCGCGTTCACGCACCCTGGGCCCTGGCGGTCGCCGCCCGCATCCAGGAGCGCCACGGCATCGACGGCTCCGTGGTGGCCAACGACGACGGCATCGTCGCCCGGTTGCCCGACACCGAGGTCGAGCCGCCCGGCGCCGACCTGTTCGTCTTCGAGGCAGACGAGCTCGAGCAGCTGGTCACCACCGAGGTCGGGGGCTCGGCGTTGTTCGCCGCGCGGTTCCGCGAGTGCGCAGCCCGTGCCCTGCTGCTCCCCCGGCGCAATCCCGGCTCGCGCGCCCCGCTGTGGCAGCAGCGGCAGCGCGCCGCTCAGCTGCTCGATGTCGCCCGCGACCACCCCACGTTCCCGATCCTGCTCGAGACCGCGCGCGAGTGCCTGCAGGACGTCTACGACCTGCCGGCACTCAGCCTGGTCACGCGCCAGCTCGCCTCGCGCGAGATCCAGATCGCCGAGGTCACCACCGAGAAGGCGTCACCGTTCGCGCAGAACCTGCTGTTCGGCTACGTGGCCGCGTTCCTCTACGAGGGCGACACCCCGCTCGCCGAGCGCCGCGCAGCCGCGCTGAGCCTCGATCCCACGCTGCTGGCCGAGCTCCTGGGACGCGCCGACCTGCGCGAGCTGCTCGACCCCGACGTCATCGCGCAGACCGAGGCCGAGCTGCAGCGGCTGGCGCCGGATCGTCGGGCCAAGGACGCCGAGGGCGTGGCCGACCTGCTGCGTGTCCTCGGACCGCTGTCGGTGGCCGAGGTCGCCGAGCGCACCACCGACGGCTCGGTCGACCAGGCGCGCCAGTGGCTGGGCGACCTGCAGGACGCGCGGCGCGCCATCGAGGTGCAGGTCGCCGGCGACGCCCGGTGGGCCGGCGTCGAGGACGCAGGGCGGCTGCGTGACGCGCTCGGCACCGTCGTGCCACTCGGCATCCCGGCGGCCCACCTGGAGTCGGTGGCCGACCCGCTCTCGGACCTGATCTCGCGCCACGCGCGCACGCACGGCCCGTTCACCGCCGCCGAGGTCGCCGAGCGGTTCGGCCTGGGGGTCGCCGTCACCACCGAGATGCTGCGCCGGCTCGCGCGCGACGGCCGCCTCACCGAGGGCGAGTTCCTCCCGGCCAGCGCGACCACCGGCACCGGCCAGACCGAGTGGGTCGAGCCCGGCGTGCTGCGGCGCCTGCGCTCCCGCTCGCTCGCCGCGGCCCGCCAGCAGGTCGAGCCGGTCGACACCGACGCGTTCGCAGCGTTCCTCCCCTCCTGGCAGGGGGTGGGCGGTTCGCTGCGCGGCGTCGACGGCGTGCTCGCCACCATCGACCAGCTGGCCGGCGGCGCGCTGCCCGCCTCTGCATGGGAGTCCTTGGTGCTGCCCGCGCGGGTGCGCGACTACCAGCCCGCGATGCTCGACGAGCTCACCTCCGCCGGCGAGATCGTGTGGTCCGGCGGCGGCACCCTGGCCGGCAACGACGGCTGGGTGCAGCTGCACCCGGCCGACCTCGTCCTGCCGCGCACGCAGGCCGTCGAGCCCGACACCCTCGAGGCGCGGACGCTCGCGGCCCTCGACGGTGGCGGCGCCTTCCTGTTCCGCCAGCTGTCCGACGCCGTGGCAGGCGGGGACGATCCGCCGCTCGACGGCGAGCTCGCCGACGCCCTGTGGAACCTCGTCTGGGCCGGACACGTCAGCAACGACACGTACGCACCGGTGCGCACCATGGTCGGACGCGGCGGATCGCACCGCACCCGTCGTCCTCCGCCCCGTGCCCGACTCGGTGGGCGCCGCTCGCCGCGGTTGGCGGCACAGGGCCCGCCCACGGCCAGCGGGCGGTGGTTCGCACTCGACCCCCACCCGGCCGAGCCGACACCGGCCGACCTCGCCGCCGACCGCCTGGCCCGCACCGAGGCGCTGCTCGCCCGCTACGGCGTCGTCACCCGCGGATCGGTGATGGCCGAGCAGACGCCCGGCGGGTTCGCCGCCGTCTACCGCGTCCTGCGTGAGCTGGAGCAGACCGGAGCGTGCCTGCGCGGCTACTTCGTCGAGTCGCTCGGTGCCGCCCAGTTCGCGGCACCGTCCACGATCGACCGCTTGCGCGGACACGTCAGCGACGACGACGCTCCCTCGCAGCGAGCAGCCGTCGTGCTGGCCGCCACCGACCCCGCGCAGCCGTTCGGCGCAGCCCTCCCGTGGCCCGATCGACTCGACACCGACACCGCCACGGGCCACCGACCGGCGCGCAAGGCCGGCGCCATGGCGGTGCTGCACGACGGCGTCCTGGTGGCCTACCTCGAACGGGGCGGCAAGACGCTCATCCCGTTCGACGACGACCCTGCACGCGTCGCCGCGGCCGCCACCGCCCTGGCCGCGCTGGTCCGCGGACGGCGCATCGCCCGGCTCAGCATCGAGACCGTCGGCGGCCGGCCCGCGCTGGAGTCGACGTGGGCCGACGCCCTGCGCGAGGCCGGATTCGACCGCACACCCAAGGGGCTGCGGGTCGATGCCTGAGGGCGACACCGTCTGGCGGGCCGCCAAGCGCCTGCGTGGCGCGCTGGCGGGCCAGCAGCTGGTCACCACCGACTTCCGCGTGCCGCAGCACGCCACGCTCGACCTGTCCGGACACGTGGTCGACGAGGTGCTCAGCCGGGGCAAGCACCTGTTGATCCGGGTGGGCGGTCAGAGCATCCACACCCACCTGAAGATGGAGGGCGTATGGGACGTGCACCCGCTCGGCACCGGCTGGCGGCGCCCCGACCACACCGCCCGACTGGTGCTGCGCACCGCCACGGACGAAGCCGTGGGGTTCTCGCTCGGCATCACCGAGGTGGTCCCCACCGATCGAGAGGCCGACGTCGTCGGACACCTGGGGCCCGACCTCCTCGGACCTGACTGGGACCTCGACGAGGCGACCCGTCGAGCGTCGGCGGACCCCGATCGACCCGTCTTCCTGGCCCTGCTGGACCAGCGCAACCTCGCCGGCCTCGGCAACGAGTACGTCAACGAGCTCCTGTTCGTGTCCGGGCTGCACCCCGAGCGACCGGTCGGCCAGGTCCGCGACCTGCGGCGCGTCGTCGCACGGGGTCAGCAGATGCTCGACGTCAACAAGGACCGCGTCCAGCGCACCTTCACCGGCAACACGCGATCCGGACAGGAGCGATGGGTCTACCGGCGCGAACGGGGCCGCTGCCGCCGGTGCGGCACCGCCATCCGCACCGGCCAGCTGGGCGATCGACCCACCAGCGAGCGCAACACCTTCTGGTGCCCGGTCTGCCAGCCCGCCCCGTCGGCACCGCTCACCTAGACTCGGGACCATGACCGACACGCTGCAGCCTGCCGACGAGTCCTTGGCGCGCCCCGACGACACCGACGACCCTCGCTTCCTGCTGCTCGTCACCGGCGCGATCGCGCTGCTGGCCGCCACGATCCTGACCATCGACAAGCTCAGCCTGCTGCAGGCCAAGGTCGACGGAACCGAGAAGGCGCTCAACTGCGACATCAGCGCCTTCGTCAGCTGCAGCGGCGTCATGGAGTCCAGCCAGGCCGCCGCCTTCGGGTTCGCCAACTCGGTGTGGGGCATGATCGCGTTCGCTGTCGTGCTCACGATCGGCGTGCTGGTCGCCGCACGTGTCGCGATGCCGGCCTTCATCTGGGCCGGCCTCCAGGTCGGCGTCGTGTTCGGCATCGGTTTCGTCACCTGGCTGCAGAGCCAGAGCATCTACGAGATCAACAAGCTGTGCCCCTGGTGCATGGTCGTGTGGGCCATGATGATCCCGCTGTTCGTCGGTGTCACCGCGCGCAACCTGCGCGCCTGGGCGCCCGACGCGGCGATCACCCGCTTCGTCAGCAACTGGACCACCCTCATCGTGGCCCTGTGGTACCTCGCGGTCGTCGCCGCGATCTGGTTCCACTTCGGCCCCGAGCAGCTGTTCGCCTGAACCGAGCGAGCTGTTCAGGAGCCGCCTGAACCGAGCGAGCTCGATGATCTGACATCGAGACAGTGAGGTGTAACACTGAGTTACTCCTCACACTGAGGCGTCATTCTGTTGCCGGTCGACTGGTCGTGTGTAACCGTTCGTTACCTACAGGTTTCCCAGCCAGGAGTTGCGCGTGTCTGAGTCCCGGATCGACCGCTCGTCAGTTCTCAGCCGCCTGCGCACCGTCGGCCGGGCGCTCACGACCCCGCTCACTCCCGACGACTACTTCAAGCTGATCAACCCGCTGTGGTCGGCCCGCGAGCTGCGCGGCCGGGTCGAGAAGGTCGTCAGGGAGACCGATCGCGCCGCCACCTTGGTCATCAAGCCGGGCTGGGGCTGGAAGTTCGACCACGCCCCGGGCCAGTACATCGGCATCGGCGTGGAGCTCGACGGCAAGTACCACTGGCGCTCGTACTCCCTGTCCTCGGTGCCCCTGCACGAGAACGGCACCGTGAGCATCACCATCAAGGCGATGCCCGAGGGGTTCTTGTCCGACCACCTCGTCAACGGCCTCGAGCCGGGCACCATCGTGCGCCTCGCAGCCCCGCAGGGCGACTTCGTCCTGCCGGAGCCGCCGCCGGAGAAGCTGCTGTTCCTGGTCGGCGGCAGCGGCATCACGCCGGTCATGTCGATCCTGCGCACCATGGACCGGCGCCAGCTGGAGGCCGACGCCGACCTGCCCGACACCGTGCTGGCCTACTCGGCCACCGACGAGGACGACATGATGTTCGTCCACGAGCTGCGTGTCATGGCGCTGCGCTACCCCCGCTTCACCTTCATCGAGCGGTTCACCGACACCGACGGCATGCTCACCACGGACCAGCTCGACGACGTCGTCCCCGACTGGCGCGACCGCGAGACCTGGGCGTGTGGTCCGGCGTCGATGCTCGACGCGTTCAGCGAGCTGTACGAGCAGAACCAGCTGGAGCACCGCCTGCACATCGAGCGCTTCTCGTTGGCCACCGTGGACAGCGAGGCCTCCGGCGGGTCGGTGACCTTCGGCGTGGGCGGGCCGACCGTCCAGCTCGACGGCGCCACCACGCTGCTCGAGGCCGGCGAGAAGGCCGGCGTCAACATGCTCTTCGGCTGCCGCATGGGCATCTGCCACACCTGCGACGTGCCACTCGCGTCGGGCCGCGTGCGCGACCTGCGCAGCGGCGAGGAGCACGACAACCCCAACGAGTACATCCAGACCTGTGTGTCCGTCGCCGCCGGCGACTGCACCCTCACCCTCTGACCGCACCCACCCGAAAGGTCGAGAACATGGCATTTGCAGACGTTCGCGAGTACACCCACCTCACCGACGAGGAGGTCGAGGCGATCGGCAAGGAGCTCGACGAGATCCGTGCCGAGGTCGAGGCGTCCCGCGGCCAGGCCGACCGTGACTACGTGCTGCGGGTCATCACCCTTCAGCGCCGCCTCGCGGCCGCTGGCCGCATCACCCTGTTCGCCAGCATGTTCCCGCCCGCGTGGCTGCTCGGCACCGCGCTGCTCGGCTCGGCCAAGATCCTCGAGAACATGGAGATCGGCCACAACACCATGCACGGCCAGTGGGACTGGATGAACGACCCGGAGATCCACTCCAGCAACTGGGAGTGGGACACCACCCAGCCGGCCGAGCAGTGGAAGCACTCGCACAACTACGTGCACCACCAGTTCACCAACGTGCTCGGTCACGACAACGACGTCGGATACGGCATCCTGCGCATGTCGCGCGACCAGAAGTGGCACCCGGCCAACCTGGGCCAGCCCGTCTACAACGCGCTGCTGGCACTGCTGTTCGAGTGGGGCGTCGCGCTGCACGACCTCGACATCGAGGCCATCCGCAAGGGCGAGAAGGACCCCAAGGTCTTCAAGAAGCAGATCAAGCAGATCGGCGACAAGGTCGGCAAGCAGGCGTTCAAGGACTACGTCATGTTCCCGCTGCTGACCGGGCCGCAGTTCTTCCACACCCTGACGGCCAACGCCACCGCGAACGTCATGCGGAACCTGTGGTCGTACATGATCATCTTCTGCGGCCACTTCCCCGACGGCGCGGTGCACTTCACCGAGGAGGAGCTCGAGGAGGAGACGCGCGCCGAGTGGTACCTGCGCCAGATGCTCGGCTCGGCCAACTTCGAGGGCGGCAAGCTGCTGCACCTGATGAGCGGCCAGCTCGGCTACCAGATCGAGCACCACCTGTTCCCCGACCTGCCCAGCAACCGCTACGCGCAGATCTCGGTCAAGGTGAAGGACATCTGCAAGCGCTACGACATCCCGTACACCACGGGACCGCTGCACAAGCAGTACGGACAGACCCTCCGCACCATCTTGAAGCTGTCGCTGCCGAACCGTCGCACCACCGACAACCCGGCGCCGGAGGCTCCGCGCAAGCGCCGCCTGCGTGACGACGAGCGTCCGGTGCGTCGTTCGGAGCTGGGCAAGTGGTCGCCCGCTTCGGTGTGACGCCCGTGCCGTTCGCCTGCGAGGACGACGACGGGGTCAGCGATGTCTCCGCCGTCGTCAAGAAGCGGGCGATCCGGTGCGCGCTGAGCCGGATCTGCGGCATGTGCGGCGAGACGCTGACCCGTCCGATCGCGTTCCTAGGCCCTGAGGCCGAGGCGCAGATCGGCCGGTTCGCGTTCCCGCCCATGCACCTGGAGTGCGCACAGACGGCGGCAGCCGGCCTGGGCCACGGCCCCGGCCTGGGCCATGAGCTCGTGTCAGGTCCGTGGGCGCTGGTGACCACCGGTGGCTTCGACCTGATCCGCCCCACCCGGCGCGGCGACCCGGTGCACTTCCACCCCAACTCGGTGCTCGACACCACCTGGCACCACGACGGCTGAACCCGCGTCGTGGTGGCGCAATCGCCTGCCGTGATGTAACTTCCGGTTACACCTTGGAGGTCCACCCGATGCGCCTGACCCGCCTGTTCTCCCTCGCCACCGCTCTCGCCGTGGCCGCAGGTATCGCCATCGCCGTCCCCGCCCAGGCCGCGACGAAGCCGCTGCCTGTTCCCTACAGCTTCTTGCCGTCGGCCGTCATCGCCGGGCTCGCGATCGACGCTGATCCGCCCGGCGCCAACGACTGGTCCTGCAAGCCCAGCGCCGCGCACCCCACACCGGTGGTGCTCGCGCACGGGCTCACCGGCAACAAGGCCACCAACTGGCAGACGTTCTCGCCGCTGCTCAAGAACGAGGGCTACTGCGTCTTCGCGCTCACGTACGGTCAGTCCGCCCTCGCGCCGGCCCCGTTCCAGAACGCGTTCGGTGGCTTCACCCGCATGGAGGACAGCGCGGCCCAGCTGTCGGCGTTCGTCGACCGCGTGCTCGCCGCTACCGGCACCTCCAAGGTCGACATCCTCGGTCACTCCGAGGGCACGGTGGTGCCCAACTACTACGCCAAGTTCCTCGGTGGCGGACCCAAGATCGACAAGTACGTCTCGATCGCCCCGATCTGGCACGGCACCAATCCAGCCGGGCTGAACTCGATCGCCCGCCTGGGCACGCCGTTCGGCGTGACGCCGTTGGTGTTCGCCACGTTGCGCCCGTACTTCGCGTCGGGCGAGCAGCTGCTGGCCGACTCGGACTTCATCGCGCAGATGCGGTCCGGCGGCACCCCGATCGTGCCCGGCATCACCTACACCAACATCGTCACGAAGTACGACGAGCTGGTCGTGCCGTACACCAGCGGCATCGAGCCGGGCATGACCAACCTGACGGTGCAGGACTACTGCCGCCTCGACTACAGCGAGCACTTCCAGATCGTGGCCGATCCCGTGGCCGCAGCCCTGGTGCTCAACGCGCTCGACCCGCAGCACCCGCGCCGGGTGCCGTGCCGGCTGGTGCTGCCGTTCGTCGGCACGCTCTGAGCCCGACACCACCTGACCGAGCAGACGACGACAGCGCCACCCCCGCGGGGGTGGCGCTGTCGCGATGTCGTGGAGCTGCCGGGAATTGAACCCGGGTCCTACGGCGCTGATTCAGGGCTTCTCCGGGTGCAGTTCGTCTGACGCTTTTCTCAGCTCCGACGCTTGGACGAACGCATCGCCGACGAGCTCAGTCGCAGTTGAGTCCCGATCACACCCTGCAACACAGTGTGACCAGCAAGTCTCCTTGATGAGACTGGCGATCCGGAGCGGAGACGCCCCCGGGCCAGCCCTTCACCTATCGCTTAAGCAGCGAGGGCGAAGTCAGTGCGCTTTGAATCGGCACTTGTTGGTTTCCAGAGATCGTTTAAGAGATAACCCTGGATCCTCTACCCGCTTCACCTGAATCGAACGACCACAGTCGAAACCGATCAGCCCCTCTTGAGTTGTACCCATCAGTCTACGCCCCGCCCCCGACACCACCCAAACGCCGACCACGTTCCCCGCGAGTGGCGCAGTTTGGCGCGTCGGAGCGATGATTTCGAGCCATTTTGCGCCACTCGCGGGACAGAGTGCGCCACTCGGCGGCGCTCAGGTCGAGGCGGGCTGGGCCGAGCGGCCGTGGATGAGCGCGAACGCGCAGGCGGCCGCCACCACCAGCATCCCGATGCAGATCTCGATCCCGGTGCGAAAGCCCGGCCCGAAGACGGCCGGATCGGCGAAGTCGGTGCCGACGATGCCCGCGATCGGCGGGATCGCCGCCACGGCCAGCAGGGACCCGGTGCGGGCCACCGCGTTGTTGACCCCCGACGCGATGCCGGTCTGCGTGTCGGGGGCCGACGCGAGCACGGCCGTCGTCAGCGGCGCGACGAGCGTGGCAAGACCGGCACCGAACACCAGGGCTCCCGGCAGGACGTCGCGAACGAACGAGGCGTCCTCGCCGATGCGCAGGTACAGCAGCAGCCCACAGGCCGCCAGCAGCGGCCCGATCGTCATCGGCAGGCGCGGCCCGATGCGCGTGGCCAGGGCGCCGGCCCGCGACGAGAACAGCAGCATCAAGATCGTCCCCGGCACCGACGCCAGGCCGGCCTGGAGCGGAGTGAAGCCCGAGACGTACTGCAGCTGGAGCACGAGAAGAAAACCGGTGCCGGCCAGCGCCCCGTAGATCGCGAACGTGCAGATGTTGGCCGCGGTGAAGACCCGGTCCGCGAACAGACCCAGCGGCACCAGCGGGTGGGGCGCGACGGCCTGGTGCCACACGAAGCCGGCCAGCACCACCAGCCCGACGACGGCGTACGGCCAGGAGCGGTCGACCAGCCCGTAGGTGAGCAGCGCGAGACCTCCCGCGGTCAGGGACGCACCCACCACGTCGAGCCGATCGTCCGATCCCCGCGTCTCGGGCACGTGGCGGACCGTCAGCCACAGCACCACGGCGGCGAGCGGCACGTTGATCCAGAAGATCGATCGCCAGCCCACGGCATCCACGAGGTAGCCCCCGACCAGGGGTCCGATCGCCGTGGTGACGCCGGCCAGGCCCGACCAGGTGCCGATGGCGCGGCCGCGGTCCTCGTGGTGGAACGACGCCGAGATGATGGCGAGGCTGCCCGGCGTGAGCAGCGCACCGCCGATGCCCTGCAGAGCACGGGCGGCCACCAGCACGCCGATGCTCGGTGCCGCGGCGCACAGCACCGAGGCGCCCACGAACCACGTGACGCCGAGCAGGTACACCCTGCGCCGGCCCCACCGGTCCCCCAGGGAACCGCCGACGAGGATGAGCGCCGCGAGCGTCAGCGTGTAGGCGTTGACCGTCCACTGCAGACCCGCCACTCCCCCGTCCAGGTCGGCGTCGATCGCGGGAAGCGCCAGCGACACGATCGACGCGTCCAGGAAGGTCATGCCCGATCCGAGGATCATCGCGGCCAGCACCCACCGGCCCTGCGCCGTGCCGAGCCGGACCGGCTGGCTCACGACGCCACGTCGAACAGACGTGATCCGTTCTGCCAGAGCACCGCGCGCATCCAGTCATCGCCCAGTCCGAGTCGCTCGAGGGCCTCGATCTGGTGCGCGTACTGGTACGGGATGTTCGGGAAGTCCGTGCCGAACAGCACCTTGGCCTGCAGGGCCGCCAGTCGCTCCGGAACGCCGTCGGGAACGGCAGAATCCCAGAAGTCGACGAACGCCATGGTGGTGTCGAGCCGCACGTGCTCGTGCTGCTCGGCCAGCGTGAGGAACTCGTCGATCTCGGGCATCCCCAGGTGCGCGACGACCAGCGCGAGCGACGGATGCCGTGACAGGACGTCGGCCACCGCCTGTGGCCCGGTGAACCGGCCGGGCGCGGGGCCGGAGCCCGCGTGGATCACGATCGGGGTGCCGGCCTCGGCGAGCACCGCCCACACCGGCTCGAGCAGCGGGTCGTTGGGCGCGAAGTCGCCGACCTGCACGTGCACCTTGAAGACCTCGACGCCCGCCTCGACCAGCTGCGGCACGTAGGTGGCGGCCTCCGGCTCGGGGAAGAACGTGGCCGAGCGCAGCGCGTCGGGGGTGCGCTCGGCGAACTCGAGCGTCCAGTCGTTCATGAATCCCGCGATGCCGGGCTTGTGCGCGTACGACAGCGCCGAGAACTTCTTGACGCCCATCGCGCGCAGCTGCTCGACCCGCTCGGCGTCAGTGCCGTCGTAGGCGATCGGCCACTCGCGCCCGAGCAGCGGTCCCGCGCTCGCGAAGTAGGCCCAGACCTTCGCCATGATCGGCGGCGCCATGAAGTGGGTGTGTACGTCGACGATGCCGGGAACGCCGATCCGGTCGAGGTACGCCGGAACCTCGTCGTCGCGCATCACATGCCCTTGAGGCGGCGCCCCAGATCGCGTTCGGCCTCGCGCGTGGCCGTGCGCTCGGCGATGGCGTGCCGCTTGTCGAAGCTCTTCTTGCCTCGCGCCAGAGCGATCTCGACCTTGGCCCGCCCGTCGAGGAAGTACAGGGACAAGGGCACGATCGTCAGGCCCTTCTCGGTGGTGCGCCGCTCGATCTTGTCGATCTCCGCGCGGTTGAGCAGCATCTTGCGCCGCCGCCGCGTCTCGTGGTTGGTCCACGTGCCGAGCGTGTAGTGCGGGATGTGCACCTGCAGCAGCCACGCCTCGCCGCGGTCGATCTCGCCGAAGCCGTCGACGAGCGAGGCACGCCCCGCCCGCAGCGACTTGACCTCGGTGCCGGTCAGGACCAGCCCGGCCTCGTAGGTGTCCTCGATGTGGTAGTCGTGGCGTGCCTTCTTGTTCTGGGCCACGATCTTGCGGCCGGTCTCCTGGGGCACCGGGTCAGGTTACAGCCAGCCCATGGGGTTCACCGTCGAGCCGTTGACGATCACCATGAAGTGCAGGTGGCAGCCCGTGGAGTAGCCGGTGGTTCCGGAGTAGGCGATGACCTCGCCACGCTTGACCTTGCTGCCGGTGCTCTTCACGAACCGCGACAGGTGGTTGTACGTGGTCACGACGCTCTTGCCGCGCATGATGCCGTTGTTGAGGATGACGCGGTTGCCGTAGCCGGCGTTGTAGTACTGCTGGATGATCGTGCCGGACGCGGCGGCCCGCACGGGGGTGCCGCAGGGGATGCCGAAGTCGGTGCCGTCGTGCAGCTTGTACACGCCGGTGACCGGGTGGACGCGCATGCCGTACGGCGAGGTGATCGGACCGCTGGCGGGGTACGAGAGCGTGCCCCCACCGTCACCGCCCACGCCGGAGCCACCGGTCTTGATGTCCTTGGCGGCCAGCGCAGCCAGCTGGTTGGCGATGCGCGACCGCTCGTTCTCCAGGGCCTTCAGCTGGGAGAGGTCGTCCTGGAGCGCCTTGTCCGCAGCCTTCTTGGCGACGGCCTGCTTGCTGACCAGCGCGGCAACGGCGGTGGCCTGCTGCGCGGCGGCGGCCTCGAGCTGTTCTTGCACCTTCAGGTTGGCGGCGGCGGCCTCGCGCTGCTTCTTGACCTTGTCGCGCAAGCCCTCGACCTCGTCGCGCTTGAGCTTGAGCACCACACGGGTGGCGTCGAGACCCTGCATCGTGGCCAGCTGGGCGTCGCTGACGGAGTCGTTGATCGACATCTGCTCGGTGAAGCTGCTCGGATCGTCACCGCTGAGCAGTCGGCTGAAGGCACGGAGCCCACGATCGCCTTGCTGCACGTTCTCGACCGTGAACTCCTCGACGGCCTGCTCGGACGTCGCGAGATCTGCCTCGCCCTTCTTGAGCTTGGCCACGGAGACCTTGAGGGCTGCCTCGGACTCGGTGAGCTTCAGCTGCAGGTCGCGATCCTCGGCTCGGGCCGTGGCCAGCTGGCCGCGTGTCTGGCCGAGCGTCGCCTGCGCGCCCTTGAGGGCAGTCTTGGCCTTGGTCAGCGCGGCCTGGGCGTTCTTGAGCGCTCGCGTCGACTCGTCGACGGCGCCCTTGGCCGAGTCGATCTTGCCGTTGACACCCTTCTTCTGCCGCTCGAGGTCACTCTTGGAGTCCGCGATCGACGGCGCGGTGAGGGCAGCGAGCATGAGGATGGACAGCAGTCCGACCAACAGCGCTTTGAACCTGGTGTGACGCATGAATCAACCTCGGGGAAGGGTGTCCCGGCAGGGGACGAGGAATGGCTTCCCCTACACCATACGTCACATCTGTCACACGTCCAGATATTTGCGCGTCATCACGAGAGTCGGCACCAGGGCCAGCAGCAGCGCCAGCACGGTGGTGATGCCCATGACGACGAACGCCTCGTTCCATCGCACCCACGTGGTGATCTCGCCCAACGACGTGCGCAGGTAGCGATAGACCACGAAGTACATGAAGGCGCCGAGACCCAGTGCCGCGAGGGCCGCGGACATCAGCGCGGCGAGCAGCGACTCCAGCACGAACGGCAGCTGGATGTGCCAGCTGGACGCACCCACCAGGCGCATGATGCCGATCTCGCGTCGGCGTGCGTAGGCGGTCATGCGGATGGTGTTGGACACCTGCAGGATCGCGGCGATCACCAGCAGCAGGGCCGCACCGAGGGCGGCATACTGCATCTTGGACAGGAACTGGAACAGCGGTGCGAGCAGCTGCTTGAGCGACGTGACGCTGTTGACGCCGTCGAGCCCCGACACCTGGCTGACGATGCCGTTGAAGTCGTCCGGGTTCTTCAGGGTGACCATGTAGGACTCGGGGAACGAGTCCGGACCGAGGGTCTCGAGCTGCTTGCGCCCTGTGGGCGACTGACCCAGCGTGGCGCGTGCCCGCTCGTAGCTGTCGGCCGGCGTGCGGACCTCGAAGGACTTGACCTCGGGGTTGGTGTCGAGGGCCGACTGGACGGCGGCCTTCTGGTCGTCGTTGGCGGCACCGCCGACGCAGGTGGCAGCCGGTGAGTTCTTGGTGCACAGGTTGACCTGGATCTGCAGCTTGTCGCCGTAGTAGCTCTCGGTCCGGTTGGCCTGCAGCTGCATCAGCAGCCCCAACGAGGCCAGCAGCAGCGACACACTCATCGTGACGACCAGCGAGATCGTCATCGACTTGTTGCGCGCCATGCCGGAGGTGAGCTCGCGCATTCTGGTGAGCACGGGTTCTCCTAGTTCTGGTAGCCGTAGATGCCGCGGGCCTCGTCGCGCATCACGCGACCCCCGTCGAGCTCGATGACCCGCTTGCGCATCTGGTCGACGATCGACGCGTCGTGCGTGGCCATCACCACGGTGGTGTCGGTGCGGTTGATGCGGTCGAGCAGCTTCATGATGCCGACGCTGGTGGAGGGGTCGAGGTTTCCGGTGGGCTCGTCGGCGATGAGGATCATGGGCCGGTTGACGAACGCGCGCGCCACGGCGACGCGCTGCTGCTCACCACCGGACAGCTCGTCGGGCATGCGGTGGCCCTTGCCGTCGAGACCGACCATCTCCAGGGTCTCCGGCACCAGCTTGTCGATCTCGGCGCGGGGCTTGCCGATGACCTGCAGCGCGAAGGCCACGTTCTCGGTGACGTTCTTGTTGGGCAGCAGGCGGAAGTCCTGGAAGACCGTGCCGACCTGCCGCCGCAGCTTGGGCACCTTCCAGCTGGAGAGCTTGTTGATCTCCTTGCCCGCGACGTAGACGCGGCCGCTGGTGGGCGTCGCCTCACGCAGGATCAGGCGCAGGAAGGTCGACTTGCCCGAACCGGAGGAACCGACGAGGAAGACGAATTCGCCCTTCTCGATCTCCAGGTCGACGGCGTCGAGCGCAGCGCGCTTCTGGCCGGGGTAGGTCTTGGTGACCTTGTCGAATCGAATCACTCGGTCGAGTCTAGGCAGACGACCCCGTGATCCCGGGCTGACGCGCCCCTCTCAGCAACTTCTCGGCGTTCGTCGCACCGCGATGGCACAGTCGACCCATGACCGATCAGAAGCAGACGCTGCACCGCTACCTGGACCAAGGACACGAGGCGCTGCTGTGGAAGCTCGAAGGGCTCGACGAGCACGACCTGCGCCGTCCGATGACGCCCACGGGCACCAACCTGCTGGGCCTGGTCAAGCACACGGCGGCCACCGGCGTGGGTTACTTCGGCGAGGTGTTCGGCCGCCCGTTCCCCGAGCCGATCCCCTGGTTCGAGGACGACGCCCCGGACAACGCGGACATGTTCGCCACGGCCGAGGAGTCGACCGCCGACCTGCTCGACCTCGATGCGCGGTGCTGGGCCCACTCCGGCGCCACGATCGCGGCACTCGACCTCGACTTCCCCGGCGTGGTGCCGTGGTGGCCCGAGGAGCGCAGGCACGTCACGCTGCAGCAGATCCTCGTGCACATGACCGCCGAGCTGCACCGCCACGTCGGCCACGCCGACATCATCCGCGAGCTGATCGACGGTGCGGTCGGCATGCGCGAGGGCAACGAGAACCTCCCCGACACCGACTGGGCCGCGCACCGGGCGCGCGTCGAGACCGAGGCGCGGCGGGCCGCCGGCCTGTAGCGGTCAGTCCTGGCCGCGGCGCCAGCGGATGGCGGTCTCGATGAAGTCGTCGATCTCGCCGTCGAGCACGGACTGGGTGTTGCCGGTCTCGTGCTCGGTGCGCAGGTCCTTGACCATCTGGTAGGGATTCAGCACGTAGTTGCGCATCTGGTCGCCCCACGACGCCTGCACGTCGCCGCGCAGCTCGTCGAGGTGGGCGCGCTCCTCGGCCTTCTTGAGCGCGAGCAGCTTGGCCTTGAGGATCACCATGGCACTGGCCTTGTTCTGCAGCTGACTCTTCTCGTTCTGGCAGCTGACCACGGTGCCGGTGGGGATGTGGGTGAGGCGCACCGCCGAGTCGGTGGTGTTGACGCTCTGACCGCCGGGGCCGCTGGAGCGGTACACGTCGACGCGCACCTCCTCGTCGGGCAGGTCGATCTCGTCGGTCTCCTCCAGCACCGGCACGACCTCGACGGCCGCGAACGACGTCTGGCGCCGGCCCTGGTTGTCGAACGGGCTGATGCGCACCAGCCGGTGGGTGCCGGCCTCGACCGACAACGTGCCGTAGGCGTAGGGCGCCTTGACCGCGAAGGTCGTGGACTTGAGCCCGGCCTCCTCGGCGTAGGACACGTCGTAGACCTCGGTCGGGTAGCCGTGGCGCTCGGCCCAGCGCAGGTACATGCGCTGCAGCATCTCGGCGAAGTCGGCCGCGTCGACGCCACCGGCGCCCGAACGGATGGAGACCAGCGCCTCGCGCTCGTCATACTCCCCCGACAGCAGGGTGCGCACCTCGAGCGAGTCGATGAGGGTCTGCAACCGGTGCAGCTCGGTCTCGGCCTCGGCCAACGAGTCGGCGTCGCCCTCCTCCTGGCCGAGCTCGACGAGCACCTCGATGTCGTCGATGCGCTGACGCAGGCCGGTCACCCGCTCGACCTCGGCCTGCAGCGTCGACAGTCGGCCCGTGACGCGCTGCGCGTTGGGCTGGTCGTCCCACAGGTCTGGCGCGCCCACCTGCTCCTGCAGGTCGGCGATCTCGGTGCGCATGGCGTCGAGGTCGAGGACCTTCTCGATCGAACGTCAGGGTGGCGCTGAGCGCCTTGATCTGCTCTGCGAAGTCGATGGCCACCTGTCGAGATTACAGGTGGGACTCACCTGCTCCTGCAAGGCGCCTCACACGCTTATGCCTGCGGTCAGCCGGACAGGTTCAGACGCTCTTGCGTCGGAACTCAGGTTGGGCAATCGGCTTGTCGGCGCCGTGGGACTTCTCGCTGCCGTCGTGCTCGGCGCTCTCGGGGCTGGGGTGGTGCTTCTTGTTCTTCTTCTCCAGCGCCTCACGCATCTTGGCCCGGACGTCTTCGGGTGCTGCGCGGTTCTCGGGGGCGGATCCCGGTGTCGCTGAGTCGGTCATGCAGTCCATCCTCACACGTCAGTACGCTCGTGCCCATGGCCCAGCGCAAACGACCTGACTTCGGCCCGGAGGTCGTGGAGCGGCTGGCGCGCGCCAAGCAGCGCCGCGACGAGGCCGTCACGCTGGCCACCGAGGTCTACGAGGACGCCTTGCTGGACGCCTTCGAGTCCGGGCTGACCTACAACGACATCGCCGCGACGGTCGCCGGCTCCCACGCCACACTGGCCCAGTCGATCAAGAACGCGCGGGGACGTCGGGCCTGAGCCGCCCTAGGGCTGGGCCACCCTGAGCTGGGAGGTGGCCTCGGCGACGACGGTGGTGGAAGAGGGAAGACCGGGCGGGCGCAGCGCCAGTTCGACCGTGCGCTCCAGTCGGACGGTCACACAGTCGTTCGTGGCGCGGACGCTGACCACCCGCGCGTTCGAACCCGCGACGTAGTCGGACACGATCCGCACCGCTTGGGCGACGTCCACGCGCACGTCTCCCCCGGTGTAGAAGGCCTGCTCGTCGAGACTGTCGGCGGCGGTCAGGGCGGCCCCGTCGGCAAGGTTGTCGAGCTCGCGGCGCTCCAGGAAGGCGCCCGACGCGTTGATGACGACCGCGCAGAGCACCAGCAGGAACGTCAGGAAGCCGATCGTCATGACGGTGACCGTCCCGCGGTCCCCTTCGTGGCTGTCCGAGCGGTTCATCGGCGCGCCCGGTAGGTGCCGTAAGGCTGGGTGTGCGTGCTGTCGACGGTGATCGCACCGATGTTCTCGCCGAACACCGACGGCGTCAGCGGCAGGCGCTGCGTGGCTTGCACGAAGACCCGCACCGACGAGCCCGGCTGCAGACAGTCGGCGGGGGTCGGCAGGCAGCTGATCCGCACCGTCGCGCCTGCCAGCCCTTGGTCGCCCATCACGAGGCGCGCCGCGGCCCTCGCCCGCGCCTCGCCGGTGACGACGTCGGGCGACTGCAGGAAGGCGCGGGCGGCCGAACGACTCGCCGACGACGTCCCGTAGGCGGCACGTTGGGTGTCGAAGACCGCGACCAGCACGTAGACCAACGGCACGAGCAACAAGATGGTGAGCCAGACGAACTCGATGGTGGCCGTGCCGCGATCCGCTCCCCCTGCGGACCGCCTCACGGCTCGAGCTCGCGAATCGCGTGACCGCTGACGGTCAGGGGCACGGCAGGACCGAACAGCCCGAGCGCCGGAACCCTGGCCCGAACGACCACCTCGGCGGTCTCGACGCCGTCGACCACGGCGTACCCGGCCGTGACGTCGTCCGCGTAGCGATCATCCAAGGACTGTCGGATGATCTGCCGGGTGCGCTCCGCTCCGTCACCCGCCGTGGCCTCCAGCGGCGCCGCCGCCCGCGCCCCCTCGGCGGCCGCAGCCGTGGCGGTGTTGCGCACGTGCAGCACCAGCCCGATCTGGGCGATGCCGAGCACGAGCGGCACCAAAAGGGTCATGACCAGGACGAACTCCACGACCGCCGCGCCCCGATCGGACGACCGGATCACTTCTGGTCACCCGCCGACGGCCGACAGCGCCTGGGTCAACATGGAGCGCAGCTGTGGCCCGGCAGCGGCAGCGAGGATCGCCACCAGCCCAGCGGACATCACGGTGATCATCACCCACCCGGGGACGTCGCCTCGCTCGTCGTGGGTGTCGAAACGGCTCATCCACTTCATGGTTCCTCCTCGTGCCCGTCGGGCGGTCAGGTTCCGGATGTCAGATGCAGGCCGACCAGGCCCGGGTAGAACGCGAAGACGACGGTCACCGGGAGGACCAGGAAGACGACAGGGATCATCATCGAGACCTCCTTGCGACCTCCGGCCTCCATGAGCTCGCGGCGAGCGGCGTCCCGGACGTCGGCGGCCTGAGCGTGCAGGACGTCGACCAACGGGGTCCCGCGCTCGAGTGCCACCGCCAGCCCCTCGGCGAAGCGCGCGATGCTGGTGACGCCGGTACGTCTGGCCAGCGCGTCGAACGTCGCGGCCATGGGCGCCCCGGTGCGGATCTCCGACAGCACCCGCGCGAGCTCGTCGGCGAGGCTTCCGTGGCAGACCCGCAGGATGCGCTCCAGCCCAGCCACCGGGCTCTCGCCCGCAGCGACCGCGAGAGCCAACAGCTCGGCGACGACGGGAAACTCCTGCTCCATCTCCTGCTCGCGGTTTGCCACGGCCTCGCTCAGGCGGCGGTCGCACCACATGACCCCGGCGACGAAGCCGAATCCACAGATGCCGAGGAGCGCTGGTGCTGCAGTACGTTGCGAGGTCCACAGCAGCGTGGCCACGACGAGTCCGGCCAGGAGCCCACCCGTCCCCCACAGCGCCTGACGGACGCGGAACTCATCGAGGGTCGTGGCGACCCCGAGGCGGTCGAGACGTGACCCAACCGCGGCTGCGCTTCCGACCCACTCACCCACCGCACCCGCGGCTCGACGGATGAACGGCCCGAACACCGCCGACGCCACGCCCCCAGACCGTCCCGGAACGGTGACGTACGGGTGGACGTCGCGCACGTACGGCGCCACTCGCTGCTCGACCGACGGCCGCCGAGTTCTCAGCACGCCCGAGACGACGAGCCAGACACCCGCCGACAGGCCGAAGCCCACCAGAGCGCCGCTCATGGTCAGTCCACTCATATCCAGTGAGGTCATGCCAGGATCCGTCGCTCGGCCGGGAGGCGCCCGATCCACATCATCAGGCGGTAGGCGACGAGGCAGGTGAATGCACCACCGCCGAGAACCACCATGCCGGCGGGCGTGGCGAATCGGCCGATGACGTCACCCTGGAAGCACATCAGCAGCAGCACGATCCACGGTGCCGCCACGGCCAGCCGGGCGCCGGTGACCGTCCAGGACTGTCGCGCCTCGATCTCTCCGCGGGTGCGCTGGTCGTCGCGCAGGAAGCCGGCGAGCGATCGCAGGACGCGCCCGAGGTCGCCTCCTCCGACGTCGCGCGCGATGCGCAGGGCCTCCACGACTCGGTCGCCGGTGGGGTCGGCGAGGCGGTCCTTCAACAGGTCGAGCGACTGGTGGAACCTCCCCGATGACTGGTAGTCGTGCCCGAACTGGATGAACGGCTCACGCAGACCGTCGGGGCCCCGCTCGCCGAGCTGGATCAGCGCATCGGGCAGGGACAGACCCGCTCGCACAGCCGACGTCAGGTTGTCCACCGCATCCGGCCACAGGGCGGCGTGCTGACGGCGGCGCCGGGTGGCCCGGCCGCGGAGCACCACCACCGGCACCGATCCGGCCATCACCCCGAAGATCAGGCCGATCGCGACCACCCCGGAAACGGCCACGAAGACCACGGCTCCCATCAGGAACATCGCCGCGCACAAGGCCGCCAGCTGCCAGGGTGCGATCCCGACCGCGCCGGCGCTCGCCAGCAGACCGGCGACACGGCCGGGGCGCGAGGATCGTCGACGTGGCGCAGGACGCCACCCGGGTTCAAGCCAGACCCAGGCGAGCAGGGCGCAGCCCAGGCCGAACACGGCGCCGGTCAGGGCACCCATCGTGACGCTCCGAGCACGTGGTCGAGGTCGATCCCTGCGCGCTCGAACACCTCGCGTCGGACGGGAACACCGTGCTCTCGCCGCAGGGTGGTGCCGCGCCGCAGGAACACCGGCTCGGACTCGATGATGCCGTTCTCGACGCGGCCGGTGATGGCCATGATCTCGCGGACGGCACGAGATCCGTCAGGCCCCATGGCCGTGTGCACGACCAGGTCGACCGAGGTCGCGACGGTCGGCACGACGAATCGCGACCCGATGTTGTCTCCGGCCAGGAGGGGAAGCGTGCACATCTTGACCAGCGCTTGGCGTGCGGAGTTGGCGTGGATCGATGCCATCCCCGGAAGTCCGGCGTTGAGCGCCAGCAGCAGATCGAGACACTCGGCGGCCCGCACCTCACCGACGATGATCCGCGACGGCCGCATCCGCAGGGCCTCCTTGATGAGTGCCCGCAGCGTGATCTCACCGGTGCCCTCGAGGCCGGCCTGGCGGGTCTGGAGGGCGACCCAGTCGGGATGGCCGCACTTCAGCTCGAAGACCTCCTCGACCGACACCAGCCGCTGGGTGCCCGGGATCGACGCCGTCAAGCAGTTCAGCAAGGTGGTCTTTCCCGCCTGGGTCCCACCCGAGACCACCACGTTCAGCCCCGCCCTCACCGAGGCGTCGAGGAACTCGGCGGCGTGCGCGTCGAGCGTGCCGAGGGCGACCAGGTCGTTCAGCGACTGGGCCTTGGCGATGAACTTGCGGATGTTGACGGCGGCGAACCCCCGGGTGATACCGCCGAGCACGACGTGCAGGCGGTGGCCACCGGGCAGGGTGGCGTCGACGAACGGCTGACTGATGTCGAGGCGCCGCCCGCTGCTGGACAGCATGCGCTCGACCAGCTCGCGTACCTGATCGGCCGTGAGCACCAGCGACGTCAGCTCGTGCGTGCCGCCGCGCGCGACGAAGACCCGATCAGGCTCGTTGATCCACACCTCCTCGACGGTGTCGTCGTCGAGGAACTGCTGCAGCGGCCCGAACCCGGACACGTCGGCGAGGATCTGCCCGACCAGCACCTCGGGCTGGTCGACCGGACGCACCGCACCGGTGAGGCTGCGGCGGTCGTGCTCGGCGATGACGTCGAGAGCAGCCCGGCGCACGGCATCGGTGTCGGTGCGCGGATCGATGCGTCGCTCGCGCACCAGATCACGCACCTGATCGGCGAACGCCGGTGCCAGCTGGTCCATCCGATCCCCCCGAATCGTCTGTTGGTCAAGCATCCTGCCCGACGGACACCCCGATGTGAAGGGGTGTCCGTCCGGCTGTGGACGGCGTGACCCCGCGCCGCGCTACTGCGCGTAGGGCGCGAGCGCCGGCTCGGCCGGGACGCGGTCGGCGACCAGGACCTGCTGGCCGGCCTGGGCGAGCACCTTCGGGAAGTTGGCGGTGAACGAGGCGAGGGTCACCGCCGGCATGAACGCCCGCAGGCAGACCGAGCGCGAGATGCGCGACGCCTTCGCGGGACCAGCGTTCTCCAGCGCGTCGGCCACCAGCGCGTAGCCGACCGGATCGGAGGTCCCCATGGTCAGGTGCTCGGACACGTGCACCGGGCAGATCGACTGCACCAGGATGTTGGACTTCGCACCGGGCCCGGTGTGCAGGGCGCTGCTCGCGTACGGCGGGAAGTTGGGCACCACGATCTCGTCCGTGGCGGTGTAGACCTGCGTGTACGAGATGCCGGTGTAGGTCTCCTGTCCGGCGTTCAGCGTGGCCAGGAACGTCGAGCCGGTCTGCTGCTGCCAGAACGCCGGTGCGCAGCCGATCGCGCAGATCGGGTACGCGTCGAGCGTGCCGTGGTTGGACGGGTCCAGGCCGACCAGGTCGTCGACCATGGCGCGGGTGTCGGGCCAGAACTTCAGCGCCCACCGCGGCACCATGCCGCCCTGGCTGAACCCGACGACGGAGACCTTGCGCCCGGCCTCCGCACGCAGCGTCCGGATGCCGTTGACGACGTACTCGGCCGCCACCTGGATGTCGCCCATCGCGTTCTTGGGCAGCTCGACCCAGCACCAGGCTCGCTGCTCGGACGTGAACGCCTTGGCGTAGTTCCACGAGAAGTTCACGTCGGGAGTCAGGGTGGTGCCGGGCACCAAGAGCACCGGCGTGGGTCCGCTGCGCGGGTTGCCCGAGCAGGTGAGCGACGACGCAAGCTGGCCGGCGGGCACCGAGTACCCGGGAGGGCCGGCGGCCTGCGCCGGGGAGGCGACGAGGACGGCCGCTGCGGTGGCAGCCGTGGCGAGCGCAGTGGCGAAGAGACGACGAACGATCATGTTTCCCCCAGGATGTGACGACGGTCACCCAGCACAACGCTCGTTGTAACTCGACGTTACGTCTTCGCGCCACCGCCGTCGCTGCTGAGTCCGGAGTGACGGGTGGGTGATGATGTGGCCATGAAGCGCACGATCGCGATGGCCGCAGCACTGCTCGTGGTGTCCGCGTGCAGCTCGTCCAGCGAGCCGGCCACGCCCCCCACACCTGCGCCGACGACGGCTCCCACCCCCTCCGCGACGACTCCCGCGCCGACCGCCACCACGCCCGCCCCCGACCCCGAGGCACCCGCGATCGACTACGACACGCAGCAGGACTCAGGGCGGGTCGTGTCCGACGCCGGCAGCGCGGCCGACCTGCCCCAGGCGTCGGACGACTTCAAGACCTTCGTCGCCGCCGAGCTCAAGCGCCTGCGGAACGAGGCCGGGAGCGACTGCCCCGGCAGCCCCGAGATCCGGGTCAGCAAGCTGCAGAACGCCGGCTGGGCCTCCGGCGGCGTCTTCACTCCCGAGTGCGGTGGCTACGCGGTGCTGTGGGCCAAGCAGGGCGGCCAGTGGTCACAGGTCTGGGGCGGCCAGGAGCTCGTCGACTGCGCCACCCTGGTGCGCTACCGCTTCCCCGCGTCGGTCGCCGGCGACCAGTGCCTGAGCCAGGAGGGCGCCGCGAACGCCTATCGCGGATGAGCCTGCCCCTGGTGTGGGGCGCCACCGACGACGAGGCGCGCCGGCACTACCCGGCCGACGACGCCGTGCCCGGCAGGTCCGTGCGCATGACCCGCGCGATCGACGTGGCCGCACCGGTCGAGGTCACCTGGCGCTGGCTGTGCCAGATCTCGGTGGCCCCCTACTCCTACGACTGGATCGACAATCGCGGACGACAGAGCCCGCGTGAGCTCACGCCCGGTGCTCACCAGCTCGAGATCGGGCAGACCATGGCCGTCGTGTTCCGCCTGACGTCCTTCGACGCCCCCCATCAGTGGACGGGCCTGACCACTCCGCGGGGCCAGAAGCTGTTCGGCCCCGTTGCGATGACGTATGCAGCAGAACCATCCGGCGCAGGATCGCGCATCGTCGCGCGTCTCACCGCCGCCGCCCCGACCCGGCTGACCCGCGTGCGCGCCGAGGCGCTCGCGTGGGGCGACCTGGTGATGATGCGCAAGCAGCTGCGGGTGCTCAAGGAGCTGGCCGAGTCGCCGATCTAGTCTGAGCCCGTGACCGCTCGCGACCTGCCGCTGCTGGATCTCGCCGACCTCGACGGCGGACCCGAAGCCCTGCAGACCTTCCGCCACGACCTGCGCGAGGCGACGCACGAGGTCGGCTTCTTCCACCTGCGTCACCGCATCCCCGACGACGTGGTGAGCGAGCTGTTCGACACGGCCCGCCGGTTCTTCGCCCTCCCCGACGACGACAAGCACGCGATCGACATGACGCGCAGCCCGTGGTTTCGCGGGTACACCCGCGTGGGCGGCGAGCTGACCCAGGGTGCCGTCGACTGGCGCGAACAGATCGACATCGGCTCCGAGCGCGACCCGGCGCCCGCCGACGCCCTGCCCCACCAGCGCCTCGACGGGCCCAACCAGTGGCCCGCGGCGATGCCCGAGCTGCGTCCGGTGATCACCGCCTGGACCGATCGTCTCGAGGCGATCGGGCACCGCCTCGTGCGCGAGTGGGCCGTCTCCCTGGGCGCCTCGCCCGACCACTTCGACAGCACCTTTGACCTGCCGTCGACCCTGCTGAAGCTGGTCCGCTACCCGGGCAGCGACGACGCCCAACAGGGCGTCGGGGCGCACAAGGACCCCGGCATCCTCACGCTGCTGCTGATCGAGCCGGGTGTCGGGGGCCTGCAGGTGCAGCGCGACGGCACCTCAGGGGACGCAGGCTGGATCGACGTCCCGCCGACCGACGACTGCTTCGTGGTCAACATCGGCGAGCTCATGGAGGTCGCCACCGACGGCTACCTGCGCGCCACCCAGCATCGCGTGGTCGCTCCCCCGGCCGGTACCGAGCGCCTCTCCATCCCCTACTTCTTCAACCCCGGGCTGGCGGCCGAGATCCCGCCGATCGACCTGCCACCCGAGCTCGCCGCGATGTCGCGCGGGGTCACCCAGGACGCCCAGAACGTCCTGGGATCCCGGTACGGCGAGAACCTGTTGAAGGCTCGGCTGCGCGCCCATCCCGACGTGGCGGCGATCCACCACCCCGACCTGGTGGGCGCCGCACGCAACTAGCGACCGAGCTTGAGCACCTTCTTGGTCTGCTCGGCCATCTTGGCCTCGCCCAGCGCGTTGGGGTGCACGATCACGGGGTTGGTGCCGAGCAGGACCGGCTCGATCCAGCGGGTGCCGATCGGCTTGCAGGCGTCGTGACCGACCGAGACGGTGCTGAAGTCGACGTAGGTGACCTTCGTCGCCGCAGCCGCACGCTTGATCGCCGAGTTCAGGGTCTTCTGCAGGTCGAACAGGTAGGGGATGTCGCCCGTGGCGAGCGGCAGCTGCGGGAAGCAGCCCTTCGTCGGCGGCACGATGTTCGGGTAGCCGAGGATGGCGACCTTCGCCTTCGGCGACTTCTGCTTGACCGCCTTCAGCGCCTTGACCAGCGACGGGTACGTGGTGGTGTTGATCGTCTCGACGAACGACGAGCCGTACCTGTCCTTGCACGGGCTGCCCTGGCCGAGGGTGGTGAGGCCGGCGGTGCCGCAGCTGAGGATGGCGCCGATGAAGACGCTGCTGTCGTTGCCACCGATCGTCATGGTGACGAGCTGGGTGTCCGGCTTCAGGGCGTCCAGCTGGGGCGCGACGCCGGGGTACTGCGACTCGAAGAAGTCACCGGTCTCCGCAGCGCCACACGTGACGTCGGTCAGCTGCGCGCCGATCTGGGCCGCCAGCACGTGCGGGTAGTTGCGGGTGGACCGCAGACAACCGACGAACGCGGTGAGGTCGAGCGGCAGCACCCCCGATGCGGCGCTGTAGGAGTCGCCGAGGGCGACGTAGCGCAACGGGGCAGGGGCGGCGGACGACGGCGAGACCAGTGCCACGGTGGCCGCCAGGGCCGAGACGACGGAGCCGAGCAGAAGACGCTTCATGTCCCCACAACGACCCAGAGTGGCTCACGTCACGTCATTTGTGACTCGCAAGTAACTCCACGCGGTCCAACTCGTTGTGACCTGCAACACATGTCGCCGAAGGAGCCCCCGTGCGCCGATCACTCACCGCAGCCCTCGCAGCACCCGCCCTGGCCGCCATCTGCATGACCTCCCTGGCGGGCCCGGCCCAAGGAGCCGACGCCGTCCCGTCACCGCAGACGGCCGACGGCTACGGCACCGTCCGCAACATCGTCCCGGCCGGCCAACGCGGCACGATCAACGCCGGAGACCTGCTCAAGGTGCTCGCCGGCGGCGGCCTCACCGCGATCGAGGGCAAGAACGCGCCCAGGAACTACGCCGACCAGCTCGAGATGTACGACCGGTTCAACACCCACGACCCCGCCGACATCACCGACGCCGACGTCGACCGCGACTACAAGGCCGCCGGCTTCGTCCCCGACACCGTGGTGAGCACCGACAAGCCCCGAGCGGGCGTCACCATCGAGCGCGACTCCTACGGGGTCCCCTACATCACCGGCAAGACCTACGAGGACACCATGTTCGGCGCCGGATACGCCGGCACCCAGGACCGCATGTTCCTCATGGACGCGCTGCGCCACCTCGGCGCAGGCCGCGGCGCCGAGTTCGTCGGGGCCACCCCCGGCAACATCGCGATGGACCGCGAGCAGGTGCGCACGGCGTACTACACGCCGAAGGAGGCCGCCGACCAGCTCGAGATCATCGCGCAGGAGAACGGCGCGGAGGGCGAGCGGTTGCTGCGTGGCGCCGACGCGTACCTCGCCGGCATCAACGCCGCCCAGGACAAGATGTGCCCGCTCGGCCTGCCGACCGGCGCCCAGTGCCCCGCCGAGTACCTGGCTCTGCAGAAGAAGCCCACCAAGTGGACGCGAGCCGACCTCACGTACGTCGCGTCGCTGGTCGGCGGCATCTTCGGCAAGGGCGGCGGCCAGGAGTTCGCCAACGCCCGCTTCTACAGCACCCTGAAGAAGTCGCTCGGCACCAAGAAGGCCAACAAGGTCTTCACCAGCCTGCGCGAGAAGAACGACACCGAGGCACCCACAACGGCCACCACCTCGTTCCCCTACGACGACGTGCCGTTCGACCCGACCAAGCCCGGCGTGGCGATTCCCGACCTCGACGGCCCGGTGGCCTCCGGCTCCGGCGACGACGCCGGCTCCACCAGTCCGCTGGAGACGCTCGTGGACGCGCTGCGACTCGGACTGACCGGCGTCCCCGCCGATCCCGGACCGGCCCCCAAGGGCACCATCGACCTGAGCAGCCTGTTCGCCACCACCGGCATGAGCAACGCCCTGGTGGTGGGCGCCGACAAGACCTCCACAGGTCGCCCGTTGGCGGTGTTCGGCCCGCAGACCGGCTACTACAACCCGCAGCTGCTCAACGAGCAGGTGCTGATGGGGCCGGGAGTGTTCGCGCGCGGCGTCTCGTTCGCCGGCACCAACCTCGTGGTCGAGCTCGGACACGGCCTCGACTACGCCTGGTCGGCCACCAGCGCCGGCAGCGACAACATCGACACCGTCGTGGAGAAGCTGTGCAACGCCGACGGCAGCGCACCCACGGTGGAGTCCACGTCGTACCTCGACGGCGACCGGTGCGTGCCGATGCAGTACAACGAGCACAAGGAGACCGTGATCCCGAACATCACGGCTCCGACCCTGCCCAAGACGCTGAAGATGCAGGTCTGGCGCACCAAGCACGGCATCGTGCAGACCCGCACGACCGTCGACGGCAGGCCCGTGGCGATCGTGCTCGAGCGCAGCACCTACGGCCGCGAGGCCGCCTCGATCCTCGGATTCTCGCGGTTCAACGACCCGGGCTTCGTGACCGACGCTCGATCGTTCCAGCGCGCGGCCGAGGGCATCGACTACACGTTCAACTGGTTCTACGCCGACGACCGGGACATCGCGTTCTACTCCTCGGGTCGCCTTCCGGTGCGCGCCGAGGGCGTCGACACCGACCTGCCGCGCTGGTCCGACGCGAAGTACGACCCCACCGGATGGCTCGCGCCGCAGGATCACGCCCAGCAGATCAACCCGCCGACGGGGTACCTGGCCAGCTGGAACAACAAGCCGGCTCCCGACTTCGCCGCGGCCGACGACAAGTGGTCGGACGGATCGGTGCACCGCTCGCAGGCGCTCAGCCGTCGGGTGGAGTCGGCCATCGATGACGGCAAGGTCAGCCGAGCCAGACTCGCGGCCATCGTGCAGGACGCCGCCACCGAGGACGTGCGCGCGAAGTCGCTGCTGCCCGAGCTGCTGGCGGTCATCGGCAAGGATCCCGCGACGGCGGAGGCGCGCCGCCTGCTGTCGGACTGGCTGGCCGACGGTGCGCATCGCGTCGATCGCGACCGCACCGGCAGCTACGAGCACCAGGCTGCGATCGCGATCTTCGACACGTGGTGGCAGGACGGCGATCACGCTCTGGCGTTCGACGCCGTGGAGCCGGGACTCGGGTCCGAGATCGCTCGCGCCGTTCCGCAGCCGCTGGACAACCACCCACGGCTGGGTCAGGGCTCGGCGTGGCTCGGCGCTCCCTGGTACGGCTACCTCGACAAGGACCTGCGCCGCGTGCTCGGCCAGCAGGTCGGCTCCCCGTTCTCGGTGAAGCTGTGCGGCTCGAAGAGCCGCTGTCGGGCGACGCTGCGGTCGTCGCTGCTGGCTGCCGTGGATCGCGCGGAGGCCGCTCAGGGCGTCGACAGCCCCGGAGCGCTGACCTACGACAAGACGATCGACGACATCGTGCCCACCACCGGTGGTGTCGTGGGCGTTCGGCCGATCGACTGGCAGAACCGGCCCACCTTCCAGCAGGTGGTCGACTACACGGGCCACCGCGCCCGCTGAGGCCCTGACCGAGTGCCCCGGAAAGGGCGCTGGGCCTGACGTCTCGACCGCGACACGCTGGCGTGTCGGGTCAGAACGTCAGGCCCAGCGGGAACCTCAGACCAGGTCGTACCGGTCCAGGTTCATGACCTTGTCCCACGCCGACACGAAGTCGGTGACGAACTTGTCCTTGGCGTCGTCGCTGGCGTAGACCTCGGCCAGCGCGCGCAGCTCGGAGTTCGAGCCGAACACCAGGTCGGCACGGCTGCCGGTCCAGACGACGTCGCCCGTGGCCGTGTCGCGGCACTCGAACATCGTCTCGGTGTCGTCCGTGGCCGACCACTCGTGACCCATGGCGGTCAGGTTGACGAAGAAGTCGTTCGTCAACGTGCCCGGGTTGGCGGTGAGCACGCCGGTGGCGGAGCCGTCGTAGTTCGCACCCAGCACCCGGAGGCCGCCGACCAGCACGGTCATCTCCGGCGCCGTCAGCGTCAGCAGGTTGGCGCGATCGACGAGCAGGTACTCGGCCGGGAGCACGTTGCCCTTGCCCGCGTAGTTGCGGAAGCCGTCGGCAGCCGGCTCCAGCGCGGCGAAGGAGTCGACGTCGGTCTGCTCCTGCGACGCGTCGGTGCGGCCGGGCGTGAACGGGACGGTCAGGTCGTGACCGGCGTCCCGGGCGGCCTTCTCGACGCCGGCGCAACCGGCCAGCACGATCAGGTCGGCCATCGACACGGTGCCGGCGAACGAGGACTGCACGCCCTCGAGCGTGCGCAGCACGACCGCCAGCTGGTCGGGGTTGTTGACCTCCCAGCCGTTCTGCGGCTCGAGGCGCAGGCGGCCACCGTTGGCGCCGCCGCGCTTGTCGCTGCCGCGGAACGACGCCGCTGCGGCCCAGGCCGTCGACACCAGCTGCGCGACGGTGAGGTCGGTGGCGAGCACCGCCTCCTTGAGGGTCGCGACGTCGGCGTCGCTGAGCGTGTAGCCGTCAGCAGCCGGGACCGGGTCCTGCCACAACAGCTCCTCGCTGGGCACCTCCGGTCCGAGGTAGCGCTGGATCGGCCCCATGTCGCGGTGCGTCAGCTTGAACCAGGCGCGCGCGAACGCGTCGGCGAACTCGGCCGGGTTCTCGTGGAAGCGGCGTGAGATCGGCTCGTAGATCGGGTCCTCGCGCAGCGCGATGTCCGACGTGAGCATGGTCGGGACACGCGCGGCCGATCCCTCGGCCGGTCCGGGCACGGTTCCCGCGCCGGCGCCGTCCTTGGGCTGCCACTGGTGCGCACCCGCGGGGCTCTTGGTCAGCTCCCACTCGTAGCCGAAGAGGTTGTCGAAGTACCCGTTGCTCCACTGCGTGGGCGTGCTGGTCCAGGTGACCTCGAGGCCCGACGTGATGGCGTCCTCGCCCTTGCCGGACTTGTAGGAGTTCTTCCATCCGAAGCCCTGCTCGGTCAGACCGGCACCCTCGGGCTCGGGCCCGACGTACTGCTCGGGGTCGGCGGCACCGTGGGTCTTGCCGAAGGTGTGGCCGCCGGCGATCAGCGCCACGGTCTCCTCGTCGTTCATGGCCATGCGGCCGAAGGTCTCGCGGATGTCGCGCGCCGAGCCGAGCGGGTCGGGGACGCCCTCGGGGCCCTCGGGGTTGACGTAGATCAGGCCCATCTGGACCGCGGCGAGCGGGTTCTCGAGGTCACGGTCACCGGTGTAGCGCTTCTGGCCGCCCTCGTCGCCGCCGAGCCACTCGGTCTCCGGGCCCCAGTAGACGTCCTCGTCGGGCTCCCACACGTCGGCGCGGCCGCCGGCGAAGCCGAAGGTCTCGAAGCCCATGGACTCCAGGGCGACGTTGCCGGTGAGCACCATCAGGTCGGCCCAGGAGATCTTGGCGCCGTACTTCTTCTTGACCGGCCACAGCAGGCGGCGGGCCTTGTCGAGGTTGCCGTTGTCGGGCCAGCTGTTCAACGGGGCGAAGCGCTGCATGCCGGCTCCGGCGCCACCGCGGCCGTCGCGGATGCGGTACGTGCCGGCGCTGTGCCACGCCATGCGGATCATGAACGGGCCGTAGTGACCGAAGTCGGCCGGCCACCAGTCCTGCGAGGTGGTGAGCACGTCGGCGATGTCGGCCTTGACGGCAGCGAGGTCGAGGGTCTTGAACGCCTCGGCGTAGTCGAAGTCCGCACCCATCGGGTTGGCCTCGGCAGGGTGCTTGCGCAGGATCTTCAGGTTCAGCTGGTTGGGCCACCACTCGCGGTTGCTGTGCCCCTCTGCGGGGTGCATCGGCGTGTCGCCGTGCATCACCGGGCAGCCTCCCGCGCTCTGGTTCTCGTCGGAGTTCATCTCGCCGACTTCGGCGTTGGCATCAGACATGTCGTTTCCTTCCGGTGGTGGGTTCGTGGGCTCAGGGGGTGGTGCAGTCGGAGCAGGTGCCCCAGTAGATGACCTCGGCCTCGTCGATCGAGAATCCGTGGTCGTCGGACGCGGTGAGGCACGGCACGGCCTCGATGGCGCAGTCGACGTCGGCGATGACACCGCAGGTGCGACACACGACGTGGTGGTGGTTGTCGCCGACCCGTGACTCGTAGCGCGCCACGGATCCGGACGGCTGGATGCGCCGCACGAGGCCCGCGCCGGTGAGGGCGCGGAGCACGTCGTAGACCGCCTGGTGGCTGACCTCGGCGAGGTTGGCGCGCACCGCGGTGATGATCGTGTCGGTGTCGGCGTGCGGGTGCTGGTGCACGGCGTCGAGCACGGCCACACGGGGGCGCGTGACGCGCAGGTCGGCCGAGCGCAGCTGCTGCTCGAGGTCCGACGTCTGCATCACATTTTGAGCGTCTCCCACATTCTTGAATGAGTCAAGACTTTGGCCCAGCGTGTTGTGGCCCAGTAGGTCGTGGCCAGTGTGTCGCGGCGCAGTGTCGTGGCCAGTGTGTCGCGGCGCACGGAATGCGCATCGCGCCGATCTGGTTGAAATCTGCATGACCTCACTCTTCGACGAACTGCCCATGGGCGCCTGGACGCTCCCGAACCGCATCGTGATGGCGCCACTCACGCGCAACCGCGCCGAGGCCGGCGGAGTGCCCGGCGACCTCGCCGTCCAGTACTACGCGCAACGCGCCACCGCCGGCCTGATCGTCACCGAGGGATCGCAGCCGAGCGCTCCCGGCCAGGGGTACCTGAACACCCCCGGCTTCCACTCCCCCGAACAGCTCGCCGGCTGGAGCCGCGTGGCCGACGCCGTGCACGCCAAGGGCGGACGCATCGTCGCGCAGCTCATGCACGTGGGGCGCATCTCGCACCCCGACAACACCGGCGGGCAGCCCATCGTCGCGCCGAGTGCGATCGCCGCCCCCGACCGCGTCTTCACGCCCCAGGGCATGCAGGACTACCCCACGCCCCGAGCGCTCGAGCTCGACGAGATCCCCGGCGTCGTCGAGGAGTACGTGACCGCAGCGCGCAACGCCGTCGAGGCGGGCCTCGACGGGGTCGAGGTGCACGCGGCCAACGGCTACCTGATCCACCAGTTCCTCGCGCCGGGCTCGAACGAGCGCACCGACGTCTACGGCGGATCACCCGAGAACCGCGCACGGTTCGCCGTCGAGGTCACCCGCGCCGTCGCCGAGGCGATCGGCGCCGACCGTGTCGGCATCCGCATCTCCCCCGCACACAACATCCAGGGCGCCACCGAGACCGACGCCGACGACGTCGCCGCCACCTACGGGGCGCTCGTCGAGGCCATCGCCCCGCTCGGTCTGGCCTACCTCAGCGTGCTGGCCGACCCGTCGCTCGAGCTCGTGCAGTCGCTTCGCGCGACCTTCGGCGGCCCGGTCGTGGCCAACACCGGGTTCACCTCGGTCACCACCCGCGAGTCGGCGCAAGCGATCCTGGACGACGGGCTGGCCGACGCCGTGGCGGTGGGGCGCCCGATCCTGGCCAACCCCGACCTGGTGGAGCGGTGGAAGACCGACGCCGACCTGAACGACCCGAACCCCGACACCTTCTACAGCGGCGGCGCCGAGGGATACGTCGACTACCCGTTCCTCGACGGGTCCACGGCAGCCTGAGCGGAGCGAGCCCCCGCCGCACCGTCTCTCATCGTGGACAGCGCGGCGGGCGGCTCGCAACCGGCTGACGATGGGATCCATCACTCGAGAACAGGACTCACCCATGGTCAAGCAGATCGTTCCGTTCGTCGTCGCCGGGCAGGGCACCGGCGTTGCACAGGAGATCACCGTCAGCGGCGACAACGCGCACGTGTTCCAGGCCGACACCTACCCGGCGTTCGGCGGGGCCGACGCGTCGCCCAGCCCACTGGCGTACACCCTCGGGGCACTCACCTCGTGCCAGCAGATCACCACTCAGCTCGTGGCCAAGGAGCTCGGCGTCACCGTCGGAGCGTTCACGTTCTCGGCCCGGGGCGACCTCGACCCGTCCGTCATGGTCGGGGGCGCGGACGGCAACGCCAACTTCGACGCCGTCACCGTGACCGCATCCGTCGCGACCGACGCCGACCCGGAGACGTTCGACCGTCTCGTCAGCGAGATGGAGCGTCGGTGCCCCGTCACCCAGCTCTTCCAGCGCAGCGGGCTGGACTACACCTCCAGCTGGACCGCCGAACCACTCGCTGCCGGAGCCTGACCGCGGACGCCTGATCACCGGGACCGGGCCGCACGCCTAGGCTGACGACATGGCAACGCTGATCCTCGTCCGGCACGGCCGCACCACCGCGAACGCGAGCGGTGTTCTCGCCGGACGAACGGCGGGCGTCCGGCTGGACGAGACCGGCCGCCAGCAGGCGAGGCGCGCGGGTGAGCGCCTCGCCGTCGTGCCGTTGGCCGCCGTCGTGTCGAGCCCGCTGGAGCGGTGCCGGCAGACCTCGCGCGCCCTGCTCGCCGAGCAGGCGTCCGCCCCCGACCTGCTGGTCGAGAAGGGCATCACCGAGTGCGACTACGGCGAGTGGCAGGGCCGCAAGCTCGCCGACCTCGGCAAGGAGGACCTCTGGAAGGTGGTGCAGGGCCAGCCCTCGGCGGCCGCGTTCCCCGGTGGCGAGTCGCTGTCGGCCATGCAGGCCCGATCGGTGGCGGCGGTGCGCCGCCACGACGCCGCCATCGAGGCCGAGCACGGCAAGAACGCCGTCTGGGCGGCCGTCAGCCACGGCGACATCATCAAGTCGATCCTCGCCGACGCCCTCGGCATGCACCTCGACCTGTTCCAGCGTCTCCACGTGGACCCGGCGTCGATCTCGATCGTGCGGTACTCGGCGGGTCGACCCACGGTGCTGGCGTCTAACACCCACGCCGGGGACCTCGCATGGCTGAAGGTCGCGCCGGAGTCCGACGACGCCCAGGTGGGAGGCGGAGCGGGCCCGGAGGCGAAGGCTTCCGGGGGCTCCTAAACTGACCACATGCCACCTCTCGTGCACGGTTTCGACTGGCCCGACCGGTTCGTCATCGACACGGTCGGCGCCCCCGGCGCCCGCACCTTCTTCCTGCAGGCACGCACCGGCTCCGAGTTGGTCAGCGTCGCCCTGGAGAAGGAGCAGTCGGCCGTGCTGGCCGAGAAGATCGAGGAGATCCTCGACCAGCTGATGGCCGAGGACGGCAACCCGTTCAGCATCCCTGCTCTCGCACCCGACGGCCTGGTGGACAAGGACCCGCTGGACGAGCCGGTGCGAGAGCAGTTCCGTGCCGGCGCGATGAGCCTCGGCTGGGACCCGTCGACGGCGCAGATCGTCATCGAGGCCTACCCGGTCAGCGAGGCCGACGCCGACGCGCTGGAGTCGCTCGATCCGGTGGAGCTGGAGCCCGAGGAGGTGCTGCAGGTCCGCATCCCGGTGGGCACGGCCCGCGCGTTCGCGAAGCGCACCCGCGAGATCGTCGAGTCCGGCCGCCCGACCTGCTCGCTGTGCGGGCAGCCGATGGACTCCGTGGTCGACCACGTCTGCACCCTGCCCGACGGCTTCCAGTGACCCAGGAGCTGGCCGACGAGCTGGGCTCGGGCCTGCAGATCACCGGCCGGCTGCTGTCGGCATCCAACGGCACCTACGTCGGCGAGCTCGACGACGTCACCGTCGTCTACAAGCCGGTGTCCGGCGAACGTCCGCTGTGGGACTTCCCCGACGGCAACCTCGCCCGTCGCGAGGTCGCGTCGTACGCGGTGTCCGAGGTGCTGGGCTGGGACGTCGTGCCGCGCACCTGGCTCGGCGACGGCCCGTTCGGCCCCGGAATGCTGCAGCTGTGGTGCGAGCCCGACCCGGCACAGGACGCGGTCGACCTGGTGCCGTCCGGCCGGGTCCCGGACGGCTGGTTGCACGTGTTCGACGGGCTCGACGCCCGCGACCGTCCGGTGTCGCTCATCCACGAGGACTCCCCGGCCCTGCGTCGCATGGCGATCTTCGACACCATCGTCAACAACGCCGACCGCAAGGGCGGGCACGTGCTCGAGATGACCTCGGGCCACCGGCACGGCATCGACCACGGGCTGACGTTCCACACCGAGCACAAGCTGCGCTCGGTGCTGTGGGGCTGGATCGACGAGCCGCTCACCGACGACGAGGTGGCCGGCGTGCAGCGCGTGCGCGACGCGCTGGCCGGCGATCTGGGCGACAGGCTCGACGACCTGCTGACCATCCACGAGGTCGGTGCCCTGGCGGCGCGCTGCGACCACCTGCTGCGCGACCCACGCTTCCCGGCGCCGCGCGGCCACATGCCGCCCATCCCCTGGCCACCCTTCTGATGAATCTCGTTCTGGAGGCGCACCGCCATGGCCGTTGACGCGCTGCTGATCGGCTGCGGACGCCTCGGGACGGACGTCGGACTCCGTCTGGCCGCCCTCGGTCACGACGTGGCAGGCATCCGGCGCCATGCCGACGACGTGCCGGCACCCATCCACGGCATCTCGGCCGACCTCACCCTCGACGCGCCCGTCCTGCCCCCGCTCGACCTCGGCCTGCTCGTCGTCGCGCTCACGGCCCGCCCCCGCAGCGAGGAGGCCTACCGGGCCACCTACGTCGACGGCATGGCTCGCGCGCTCGACGCCGTGGAGGCCACCGGCCAGCGGCCGAGTCGGGCCGTGCTCGTGTCCTCGACCGCGGTCTTCGGCGAGACCTCGCCCGACATCGTGACGGACGAGACGATCCTCGCCGCACCCACCGACGGACCGGGCCGCATGCTGCTGGCCGCCGAGGAGGTCTTTCGCGACCGGGTGCCCGGCGGCACGGTGCTTCGCCTGTCAGGGCTCTACGACGGCGACAGCACCCGCTTGGTCGACCAGGTGCGATCCGGCGACCTTGCCGATCCCGATCGCTGGACCAACCGCATCCACCGCTCGGACGCGGCCGCCGCGATCGTGCACCTGCTGACCATGGACGCCGCGCCTGCCGCGCTCTACGTCGGCACGGACGACGAGCCGGCTCAGCTCGGCGACGTCGCGGCACACCTCGCGGAGCGGCTGGACCTTCCTGCTCCACCCCCGGCGGACCCGGCGCGCGGCACGGGCAAGAGGCTGTCCAACGCGCTGCTCCGTTCGACCGGCTGGACGCCTGAGGTGCCCACCTACCGCGAGGGCTACGCCGTGATCGGGTGAGTTTCACCCTGCGTGGCTTGGTGGTCCTCGCAAGGATGGAGCAGTGAAGCGTCGGTCCCGCATGGTCGCCACCGGTGCCGGCGCGGTCGCAGCACTGGCCGTCTGCGCGATGCTCACCGACGTGGGCGGCGACGTGGTGGACCAGGTGACCGAGCTGGTCGAGGCCGACGAGGTGCTCCCCGACACCGGTGAACCACTCACCCTGGCGTTCGCGGGCGACGTGCACTTCGAGGGCGAGCTTCCAGACGGTGCCCGGCCGCGCGGACTCCACCCTCGGGCCGATGTCCAGGACTCTGCAGGCGGCCGACCTGGCGATGATCAACCTCGAGACGGCGATCACCGACGAGGACGACCGCGCGCCCAAGGAGCTGGAGGACCCGAACAACCGGTACTGGTTCCGCACGGATCCCGACGCTCTCGACATGCTCGACCGTTCCGGCGTCGACGTGGTGTCCGTGGCCAACAACCACGGCGCCGACTTCGGCCTGGCCGGCCTGCGCGACACCCTGCGGGCCGCCGACGACTCCCCGGTGGCGATCGTCGGCGTCGGCCGTGACGACCGGCAGGCCTTCGCGCCCCATCGGGCCCGGGTGCGCGGCACCGACGTCGCGGTGCACGCCGCCGACGCGTCGTTCCGTGAAGGGGCGTCCGACATCTGGGCAGCGGTGCCCGGCAGCGGCCCCGGCATCGCCTCGGCCCGTTCGGCTGCGGCACCGCAGCTGGTGGCCGCCGTGCGCGAGTCCGCGCGGGTGGACGACCTGGTCGTCGTCTACCTGCACTGGGGCGACGAGGGCGACGCGTGCAGCACCACGTCGCAACGCGCCCTGGCCGGCACGCTGGCCGACGCCGGCGCCGACGTCATCGTCGGGTCGCACGCCCACAAGGTGATGGGCTCGGGCGTGAGCGGCTCGACGTACGTCAGCTACGGCTTGGGCAACTTCCACTGGTACAACGGTCGCGAGTCCGAGACCGGCGTGCTGCAGCTGACCGTCGAGGGCGGACGCGTCGTGAGCGACACGTGGGTCCCCGGCAGCATCCCGGCCGACGGTGGGGCCGCCCGCCCGCTCTCCGGCGACGATGCCGACGACGCCGTCGAGGCCTGGAACGACCGTCGCGACTGCACCGACCTCGAGCCCGGCCCCGGCCCGGCGTCGTCACCTGCGGCCGACGCCGGTCCGGACGACCCGGCCGACCGGCTGCCGGAGTTCACCTCGACCGTCTCCGGCATCGGCCCGTCGGTCCGCCTGGGCATGACCAGCCACGACCCGGACGTCTGCCCGGTGCCGCTCGCCGACCTGCGCCACGTCGTGGTGACGTACCTCGGGTTCGACGGACGAGCACACGAGGGCGAGCTGGTGGTGCACGCCGACGTCGCGCGCGACATCAGGGACGTGTTCGGCGACCTGTACGACGCGCGGTTCCCGATCGAGCGCATGCGCCTCGTCGACGAGTTCGGCGGCGACGACAACCGCTCGATGGCGGCCAACAACACGTCGGGCTACAACTGTCGCCGCGTGGCCGGCACCGACCGCTGGTCCAACCACGCCTACGGCCGGGCGATCGACATCAATCCCGTGCAGAACCCGTACGTGATCGGCCAGGACGTCCGTCCGCCGGCAGCCGAGCGGTTCATCGACGTCGACCGGTCCGGTACCTCGGCTCCGCGGCCGGGCGTGATCACCGAGGACGGCGTGGTGCGGCGAGCCTTCGACGGCATCGGCTGGCAGTGGGGCGGTGCCTTCGCGGAACCGGACTACCAGCACTTCGCCCAGTGAGGACGACGCGACTGATGTCCACCCGAAGGCGGCGTCAGGTTCGAGGACTGCGCCGACGGTGCCACCGCGGTCGACCCGTGGGAGCCGCGGCCTAGAAGCCCAGCGCGGAGGCGAGACCCTCGACGTCGGCGACGGTCAGGGTCGCGGCGGGGTGCTTGATGGTCGAGGTCGGGTCGATCCCGGGCACCGGGGCGTCGAACGTCACGCACAGGCCGCGGCGACCGTTGGTGGCGAAGCTGATGCCGCGGTCGGCGAACGACAAGTGCGGCGGTCCGGCCGTCTTGAGGAACCCGTAGTCGGTGGTGACGTCGAGGCCCGCGATGTTGGTCAGCGCGGTGCGCAGCCGCCACCATCCGTAGCGCACCCGCAGCTCGACCGGCGTCACCTCGACCCACGCGCGGCTCGGGGTGACGCCGAATGCCAGCCCGGCGACGCGGTACCGGGGCTCCCAGTCGAACTCGAAGCGCTGCACGGTCACCATGATCCGACCGTCCTCATCGCTCGTGCACCAGCCGACCCTGCGCCCACGTGGAGGCGACCTCGCAGGCACCGATCTCGTCGGTCGGCAGGCTGAACGGGTCGCGGTCGAGCACCACCAGGTCCGCCCTGGCACCCACGTGGACGAAGCCTGCGTCGACCCGGTGGTCAGCCCATGCCGAGCCACGCGTGTACGCCGACAGGGCCTCGTCCAGCCCGATGGCCTGCTCCGGCGTCAGCGTCTCACCGGCATCGGTGGGATCCTCGGTCCAGCCGCGCCGGTTCACCAGCACGTGCACGGCAGCCATCGGCTCCGGCGGGTTGACCGGCCAGTCACTGCCACCGGAGAACCGCGCGCGGCCGTCGAGGATGTCGCGGAACGGGTAGTGCCACGACCAGCGCTCGTCGTCGAGGTGAGGCCGCAGCAGATCGACCGCCGGCGTCTCGCGGCGCGCCCACATGCCCTGCAGGTTGGCCACCACCTGCAGGTCGCCGAAGCGTTGCCGGTCCTCTGGACGCACCAGCTGCAGGTGGGCGATCTGGTGGTGCAGGCCGCTCATGCCGTTGCGTCGGCGTGCGGCCTCCACGGCATCCAGCGCGTCGTGCACCGCCTGGTCGCCGATGGCGTGGAAGTGCACCTGCAGACCCGCGGCATCGAGCGCGCACACCGCCTCGACGGCTTGCTCGCGGTCGAGGAACGGCAACCCGTGGTCGCCGCATGGACATCCGGTCAGGTCGTCGTAGCCCTCGGTGAGGGTGGCGGTGAACGTCTCCGCGATGCCGTCCATCATGACCTTCACCGATCCGGCGTCGAGCCCTTGGCGGGCCAGCGCGTCGCGCTGCGCGACCAGCTCGCCCACCTGGGTGTCGACGTCGGTGCGGGACCGGTCCCACCACTGCGAGCAGCGCACCCGGGCCGTCAGCTCGCCGGAGTCGATGAGGTCCAGGTAGGCCCGGGTGGGATCGTCCAGTCCGGCGTAGCCGCCGATCAGCGCGTCGTGCCAGCCGGTGACCCCCCACCCGTGCAGATACGACTGGGCCTCGCGCAGCGCATCGGCGTTCTCTCCGCGATCAGGCGTGATGAGATCCCACACCAGCGCCATCGCGCCCTCGCGCAGCGTGCCGGTGGGGCGGCCATCGGCGTCGCGCTCGATCCACCCGTCGGCCGGGTCCGGGGTGTCGCGGTCCACCCCGGCGATCTCGAGCGCTCGACTGTTGACCCAGGCGTCGTGGTGGTCGGTGCTGGGCAGGAACACCGGACGGTCCGGCACGATCCGGTCGAGCAGGTCGGCGGTGGGGCCGTGTCGGTCGAAGACGTCGACCGACCAGCCGCCTCCGCGCACCCAGGCGTCCTGGGGACGGCGCTCGGCGACGTCGGAGATCGCCGAGAGGTACTCGTCGACGCTCGACATCGAGCTCATCTCGCAGCGCAGCCGTTCCAGCCCCCCGACCATCGGATGCATGTGGGAGTCGTGGAAGCCCGGCATGAGCAGGCCGCCTGCCAGGTCCACCTCCTGCGCGTCGGCAGCGGCATGTGCCGCGACCTCGTCCTCGCTGCCGGCGGCGAGGATGCGCCCGTCCCGCACGGCCACGCACTGGCCGGCGCGTCGACGGTGGCCGTCGAAGACGTGGCCGTTGCGAAAGACGAGGTCAGGAGCGGAAGCAGTCACGCCGATCCACGCTAGCGCGGACCGGGTGATCCGACCGATCGCGAGCCGCGTGGTCGCAGCGACCTCCGGTGGTGCAGGATCGACGGTGTCTGACCACGGAGGAGACAACCGATGATCACCGTCACCAACAACCGGGCGCAGAACCGGTTCGAGGCCCGCGACGGCGACACGCTCGCGGGCTACGCCGACTACCTGCGCACCGACGAGCTGGTCGCCTTCACCCACACCGAGGTGTTCTCGCAGTTCGAGGGTCACGGGGTGGGCTCGGCGCTGGCCCGCGAAGGCATCGCGTCGGTCGAGGCCGACGGCCTGAAGGTCCTGGCCATCTGTCCGTTCATCTCGGCCTGGCTGGCGCGGCACCCCGACTACGCACACCTGGAGTACCGCGCCAGCAGCAACGTCACCGACTAGCCCGTCCTTACTACGTGGTCGGCTGATCGCTGCCCAGCGTGACCTTCACCGTGTGCGTCGACCCCGACCGCACGTAGGTGATCGTCACCTGCTTCTCCGGGGGCAGCGTCCGGATGGCGGCCACCAGTCCGTCGGCCGACGCGATGACCTGGTCGTCGACCTTGGTGACGACGTCGCCACTGCGCAGTCCGGCCTTGGCGGCGGCCTGCCCGTCGGCGATCTCGCCGAGCCGTGCGCCGGCCGGGTTGGTGGAGTCGGCGACCGCGACGCCGAGCTGGGCGTGGCTGACGGTGTCGCCCTGCTCGATCTGCCGGGCCACGCGCATGGCCTCGTCGATCGGGATCGCGAAGCCGAGGCCGATCGACCCGGCCTGACCGCCCTGGCTGAGGCTCGCGATCGACGAGGTGATGCCCACGACCCGTCCGGACGAGTCGACCAGCGGTCCGCCGGAGTTGCCCGGGTTGATCGCGGCGTCGGTCTGGATGGCGTCGGTCACGGCCGACTGTCCGCCGCTCTCGTCGGAGGTCACGACCGGGCGGTCGAGGGCGCTGACGATGCCGGTGGTCACGGTGCCCTGCAGGCCCAGCGGTGCGCCGATCGCCACCACGGACTGGCCGACCTGCAGCGTCGAGGAGTGCCCGACGGTGGCGGGGGTCAGGCCGCTGGCGCCCTTCGCCTGGACCACGGCCAGGTCGGTGACCGGGTCACGACCCACGATGGACGCCGTGTAGGTCTTGCCACCGTCGACGACGACGTCGACCTTGCCGCCGTGCGCCGCCGCGGCGACGACGTGGTTGTTGGTCAGGATCTTGCCGTCGGCCGAGAGCACGATGCCGCTGCCCTCGTCGGCGCCCTCGGGCCCCTGCACCTGCAGCAGCACCACGCTGGGGGTCACGGTGTGGGCCACCTGCTCGACGTCGCCGGCGCTGCCGCTGGACGCGGCGCTCGCGACGACGGGCTGGGGTGCGGCGGCAGGGGTCTGCGGGTCGTCGACCGCGTGGGCGGTGGCGACGACGCCGACTCCGCCGAGCAGACCCGCGGCGAGGCCGACCGCCGCGACGCCGGCGAGGGTACGACGACCGAGGCCGGGACGGGTGAAGGATGCGGGCGCGTGCGCCGTGGCGGCGGGCGCGTCGTGGTCAGGCGCGGACGGAGTCGCCGGTGCGGACTCCTGGGGGTGATCGTTCATGTCCATGAGTGCACCGTCGCTCGGATCGCTGAACGGACGCTGAGCCGGCGATGAGGCGGCGAGAAGAACACCCGTCACGAACGGTGACGCCGCTCACGCCCAGGTGCTGGTCATGTCCTTCATCTGGTCGGTGAGGGCCGACTGCAGCAGCGGGCCGTAGGTGATGCGGCCGACGCCGAGCCGGCGGAACCGGTCCAGGTCGTGGCGGACCGGGTGCGCGGTGCAGTTGACCGGGACCGAGACGGCGTTGACGACCGCGGTGATCAGCTCGTCGTCGTCCTGGATGCGGACGGGGTACACGCTGCTCGCGCCGGCCTCGACCAGGGCCTGCAGACGCTCCACGGCCTCGTCGAGCACCGCGTGCGGGTCGTCGGCGTGCATGAACAGGTCGGTGCGACCGTTGATCCAGATCGGCACGTCAGCCGAGTCGGCTGCGGCTCGCAGGTCGGCGACGAACGCGGCGTGCTCGGCCGTGCTGCGCACCCGACCGCCCTCGGAGTGCACGGTGTCCTCGAGGTTCAGCCCCACTCCCCCGGCGTCGAGCAGGCCGGCGACCAGGTCAGCCGGTGACCGGCCGTAGCCGGCCTCCAGGTCGACCGAGACCGGCACGTCGACCGCCGCGATGATCGGGCGGACCGCCGCGACGACCTCGTCGAACGACTGCCCCTCGTTGTCCTGCGCCCCGCGGGAGTCCGCCAGCGGGTGGCTGCCGATGGTCAGCGCGGAGAAACCGGCGTCGACCATGGTGCGCGCGGACCAGACGTCCCAGACGGTCGGCAGCACCAGCGGCTGGTGGTCGGCGTGCAGCTGGGCGAGCCTCTCGGCCCGCGTTCGAAGGTCTGTCGTGGCCATCAGCCCATCACCCGCATCTGGTAGAAGCCGTGCGTGCGCGCCACGACCGTCCCGGCCTCGTCGGTGACCTCACAGAGCAGCTCGTAGTTCGACTTGCCGAGCTCGGCGGCCTCGGCTCGGATCCGGCTGACGTCCTCGTCGGTCAGCGTGGTGCGCGCCGTGACGGCCGACGTCGCGGGGCGCAGGAAGTCGATCTCGAGCCTCTTGACCAGTGGCACGCCGCCGGGGACGTCCATCAAGGGGGCCATCAACCCGCCCAGCACCTCCGCGACGGAGAACAACGACCCGGCGTACATCGCCCCGAAGTGGTTGACGTTCGGCTCGGCCGGGATGCGCGCCGACGCGCTGGTCGACGTCACCTCCAGGACATCGAGCTCCATGGCGCCGAGGATCGGGATCATGGCGCGGGCCTGCTCGGTGGTCGGGGCCTGGGGAGCGTTGTCGGTCATGGTCGAAACCTAGCGACTCGACGCCTGCGACGCGCGCGAACCGTCGTGCGCTGCTCGAGCTGCCCACTCCCGGCGGTCACCGCACCCTCGACCAGGCCCGGGCCGAGCGCAGGATGAAGGCGAGGATGGCCACCTCGACCGCGGCGCCGAGGCCGTAGAAGACCACCCAGGACTCGCCGACCACGTTGAACAGCGACACGGGGACGTAGAGCGTCGCCATGACGAGGTTGAGCGTGCGGTTCGCCCGCGCGGGCACCGTCATCGAGAGCAGGATCATCAGGGCCGGGATCCCCACCAGCGCGAGCGAGGTGGTGACGAACGTCTGGCTGATGTCGAACTCGAAGACGATGCCGGCCCGGATGTCGTCGACGACACCGGGCTTGTAGAGGTGGAGGTAGTCGACGTAGATGTAGAAGAACATGAAGCTGGTCCATGCTGCCGCGAGCCTGGCCTGCACGGGCAGGCGCAGTTCTTCCAGCGGCTTCTGGGACGGCTGACGGCCTGCAACGGTGCGGGGCTGGGTGGATGTCATCGTGATGCCTTCTGACGGGGTCGAGTGGATGACTCCACCGTCACGGACTCGCGCGTTCGGCACATCGGCCGTGCAGCCACACTCGCGCTGGCCGTTGGCACAGCACGTCTCTCGTACTTTCGGCCGATACGCCGGGCTCCCACGCCGCCTACGCTGACCCCGTGGCCACCACTGCCCTCCGCTCGCTCTGGGCCGAACCCCGCGCCGACGATCCGTCAGGCCCGACGCCGCGGGACTGGGCCCTCGTCGGGGCGCTGGCCTGCTGGTCACTCGCGGAGGTCGCGCTTCGCCACGGCCTGGCGCCGCGCCTGCTGCTGCTCGTGGTGGCGGTCGGGGTGTTCGCCCCGTTGCCGTGGCGACGCACGCACCCGCTCGGCGCGGTTGCAGCGTGCTTCGGCACGTTGACGGTCGTCGACGTGGTCAGGGTCGTGGCCGGCGTGGAGGGCTCCCTGGTGAACAGCGTCGCCGCGACGCTGATCCTGGCCTACGCACTGTTCCGGTGGGGCTCGGCACGCGAGGCGGCCATCGGCCTCGGCGCCATCGCGGTGTGGCTGCCGGTCACCAACAGCGCCGACGCCACCAGCCTGGCCGACTCGGTCGCCGCCTACGCGTTCTTCCTGTTCGCCGCCGCGCTCGGCGCAGCACTTCGCTATCACGCGACGATCCGCATCCGCGACGTCGAGCGGGCCAAGGCACGCGAGCGCGAGCAGCTGGCCCGCGACCTCCACGACACCGTCGCCCACCACGTGTCGGGCATCGCCATCCAGGCGCAGGCGGGCCGCGCCGTCGCCACCTCCCGCCCCGAGCACGCAGCGGAGGCCCTCGCGGTCATCGAGGACGCCGCGACCCGGACCCTCGCCGAGCTGCGCGCCATCGTCGGCGTGCTGCGCGACTCCGGTGGGACCGACCTGGCGCCGCAGCCTGGCGTTGCCGAGGTCGAGCAGCTCGCCACCGACGGCCGATCGGGTCCGCGCGTCGAGGTGACGCTGCGCGGTGAGCTCGACGATCTGAGCCCGGCGGTCGGCGCGGCGATCTATCGCCTGGCCCAGGAATCGGTCACCAACGCTCGACGCCACGCACATCGCGCGACCCGCGTCACCGTCGCGGTGACGGGAGACACCGACCGGGTGCGGCTGACCGTCGACGACGACGGCACGGCCACCGGCGGCCCCGGACCAACCGGATTCGGCTTGATCGGCATGCACGAGCGCGCCTCGCTGCTCGGCGGCACCTTCGAGGCCGGTCCCGCCGACCGGGGCTGGCGCGTGGAGGCGGTCCTTCCCCGGTCCGGAGCCTCGCGATGAGCATCCGCGTGCTCATCGCCGACGATCAGGCCATCGTGCGCACCGGGCTGACCATGCTGCTCGATGCCCAGCCGGACATCGAGGTGGTCGGTGCGGCTCCCGACGGGCGTGAGGCGGTCCGTCTGGCGGCCGAGCTGCGCCCCGACGTGGGACTGTTCGACGTCCGCATGCCGATGATGGACGGCATCGAGGCCACCCGACGCCTCGCCGGACCCGACGTCGCCGATCCCCTGCCGATCGTGGTCATCACGACCTTCGACCTCGACGAGCACGTCCACGGGGCGCTCAAGGCAGGCGCCCGTGGGTTCCTGCTCAAGGACGCCGGCCCGGAGCTGCTGACCCAGGCCATCCACGCGGCCGCTGCCGGCGACGCCCTGATCGCACCCAGCGTGACGGTGCGGCTGCTCGCCGCGTTCGCGCAGTCCCAGGTCTTACCGACGAGGCAGCCGCTCGAACCGCTCACGACACGCGAGGAGGAGGTCCTCGTGCTCGTGGCACAGGGCCGCACCAACAACGACATCGCCGCCGAGCTGTTCATCACCCCGAGCACCGTCAAGGCCCACCTCGCGGCCCTCATGCGCAAGCTCGACGCCCGCAACCGGGTCGAGGTCGCCATGTGGGCCCACGAGACCGGCCGCATCTGAGCCGCGTTGGTCTCCACGCTCCGGAGATGACGAAGGCCCGGACCTTGTTGGTCCGGGCCTTCCGTTGGTAGCGGGGACAGGATTTGAACCTGTGACCTCTGGGTTATGAGCCCAGCGAGCTACCGAGCTGCTCCACCCCGCGTCGCACCCATCACTCTACAGACCGCGCCCATGCGACTCAAATCGGGTTCCCCCCGATCTGCGACTCATCCGAAGGTGCGGCGCTCCCACCAGGCCACGACCTTCGGGTACTGGCCCGGCAGAAGTCGCACGAGCCGGTCGACTGTCGAGGCCTGGCCGATCAGCGCCCGCCCTCGCCCCTTCGCCACCGCGGCGAGGATCTCGTCGGCCGCCTCGGCCGGCGTCGCCTTGAACAGCTTCTCCTCGTAGACCTCGCGACGGCTCGACTGCTTCTGCCGTGCCGTCTCGTCCAGGCCCGGCTGCTCGTAGGCGCCGTTGCCGATGTTGGTCTTGACGCCGCCGGGGTGCACCACGGTGACCTTGACCGGACGCCGCTCCCCCAGCATCTCGACGCGCAGCGCCTCGCTGAACCCGCGCACCGCGAACTTGGACGTGCAGTACGCCGTCATGCCGGACTGCGCCATGAAGCCGTTCAGGCTCGACAGGTTGACGACGTGCCCGTCGCCCGAGGCGATCAGGTGCGGCAGGAACGCCTTCGTCCCGTGGATCACGCCCCACAGGTTCACGTCGAGCACCTTGGCGTAGGTGTCATAGGCGGTGTCCTGCGTGCTCAGCGCCGTGGCGCCGATGCCGGCGTTGTTGAAGATCTGGTGCACCACACCGAAGTGCGCCGCGACCTCGCCCGCCCACGCCTCGACCGCCGAGCGGTCGGACACGTCCAGCACCGTGGTGAGCACGTCGGCGCCGAGCGCCTCCGCCTGGTTCGCCGTCTCCTGCAGCCCGTCGGCGACCAGATCGCTCAGCGCGAGGCGCGCTCCCCTGCGGGCCAGGTCCAGCGCGAGAGCGCGGCCGATGCCCGAACCCGCACCGGTGACGGCTGCGACCTTGCCGCGAAAGGTGTCCTCGTGGTGTGCCATGAGGACATCCTCTCGCGGCGGTCGACCGTGGCGTCTAGCTGCCGTCCTTCAGGGCGTCCTGGGCGTCGGTGATCGCCTGACCCATCTGGTTGATGCGCTGCTGGTAGGTGTTCAGGTCGCCGTCCTTGAGGGCCGCCTGCGCCTGCGAGTAGAACCGGCTGGCGTCCTCGAGGTACTGCGACGTGGTCTTGCCGCTCGGAGGTGGGGTGTCCGAAGGCTGGTCGCCACCGCCGGAGTCCGGCGTGTCACCCTCGCCGTCCGTGGTGTTCGACGTGTCGCCGGCCTGCAGGCCCACCGCCACCCTGAGCGCCTCGTCGAGCGTCTGACCGAAGCCGACCGACCCACCGAACGACACCGCGACGAACTGCAGCACCGGGTAGGTGCCGACCTCGGCCGTGCGCTGGATGTAGACCGGTTGCACGTACAGCAGACCGTCGCCGACCGGCAGGGTCAGCAGGTTGCCGCGCAGGATCTTGGCCTGCTTGGACTGCTCGAACTGCAGCAGCGCCTGCGTGACGCCCTTGTCGGTCTGGAAGTCGTTGGCGATCTGGCTCGGACCCGGAACCTGGGTGTTGCTGGGCAGCTCCAGGATCTGCATCACGCCGTAGTTGTCGCTGCTCGCCTCGGAGTTGACCGACACGAACGACGCCAGGTTCTGCCTGCTGTTGGGCAGGAAGACGCTGGTCAGCGAGAACTCGGTCTTGTCGTCGCCCGGCCGCGCGATGGACAGGTAGTACGGCGGCTGGAGGGTCTTGGTGTTCTCGCCCAGGGTGGGATCACCCGGCACGCGCCAGCGCTCACCGTCCTCGTAGAACGTCTGCTCGTCGGTGACGTGGTAGCGGCTCAGCACGTCGCGCTGCACCTTGAACATGTCGACCGGGTACCGCAGATGGTCCATCAGGGCGGAGCTGATGTCTGACTTGGGCAGCACCGTGTTGGGGAAGACCTTCATCCAGGTCTTGAGGATCGGGTCCTTCTCGTCCCACTCGTACAGCTTGACGCTGCCGTCGTAGGCGTCGACCACGGCCTTGACCGAGTTGCGCATGTAGTTGATCTCGTCGGTGGGCAGCGCCGCCTGGGCGCGACCCGTGGTCAGCGTGTCGGCCGTGGCCTCGCGCAGCGAGCGGTGCTGCGAGTAAGGGTAGGCGTTGCTGGTGGTGTAGCCGTCGACGATCCACACGACGCGGCCGTCGACGACGGCCGGGTAAGGGTCGCCGTCGACCGTCAGCCAGGGGGCGACCTTCTCGACGCGATCACGCGGGTGGCGGTCGTACAGGATCTTCGACTGGCTGTTGACGCGGCTCGACAAGACGATGTTGGGCTCGGCGAACTTGAACGCGTACAGCGCCTTGTTGAAGAAGTTGCCGACCGGGACGCCGCCCGATCCGTCGTAGGTGTTGGCGCTCGCGTCGGCGCTGGCGTCGTCGGCCGAGCCGCCGCCACGGGGAATGTCGACCTCGATCGGCGCCGCGCCCTTGGGCCGGCCGACGATCGAGTAGTCCGGGGACTGCTCACCGAAGTAGATGCGCGGCGGCGTGGTGATGTTCAGGTCGCCCACCGGCGGGATGTCCTTCTCGACCCACACCGGCTCGCCCTGCGGGCCGCGCTCGTTGCCGCGAGCGGCGATGACGCCGTAGCCGTGGGTGTACACGGTGTGGTCGTTGGCCCAGTTGCGCTGGGCGTCGGGCAGACCGGCGAGGTCGACCTCGCGCGCCGCGATGATGATGTCCTGCGGAGTCTCGTCGTCGCCGATCTTGTAGCGGTCGACGTCGAGCGTCGACGGCACCGTGTAGTAGCCGCGCACCTGCTGCAGCTGCTCGAACGCGTCGCGGATCAGGGTGGGGTCGAGCAGTCGGCTGCTGACGCGTTGCTCAGCCGACTTGGTCAGCTCGGCAGGAGTCAGCGTGGTCTTGGCGGTGTAGGGCTGGGTCTGCGCATCGGCCACCGCATAGGCGTCTCGGGTCGCCGCGATGTTCTTGGCGATGTACGGCGCCTCCTTGTCGGGCTCGGACGGCTTGACCTGGAACCCCTGCATGACGGCCGGCCAGATGCCACCGATCAGCACCGAGGTCAGCGCCAGGAGGCCGAGACCGAGGGCCGGCAGCACCCAGGAGCGGACGAACACGACCGCGAAGAACAGCAGCGCACACACCAGGGCGACGCCGATGAGGATGTTCTTGCTCGGGATGCGGGCGTTGGCATCGGTGTAGGTGATGCCGTCGACCACACCACCGGAGCCGATGGCCAGGGCGAACCGGTCCAGGTAGTACGAGACGGCGCGAGTGAGCACGCCGAGACCGATGAGCAGGGAGATGTGCACCTGTGCGGCGCGGGTGAACCGAGGACCGCGACCCACGATGCGCACGCCTCCGTAGACGTAGTGCACGAAGACGACGGCCAGGACCGTGAGGACGATCAGGGCGAAGCTGTACGACGTCAGGAACCGGTACCAGGGGTAGTCGAAGACGTAGAAGCCGATGTCCTTGCCGAACTGGGCGTCCTTGGTGCCGAACGGCGTGCCGTTCGCCCACATCTTGTAGGTGTCCCATCGGCTGGCGGCGATCGAGCCGGCGAAGGCCACCACGAGCAGACCGCCGATGATCAGGACCGGCTTGGCGATGGGCGTCAGGGCGGTGCGGTATCGGAACGCCGGGTCGTCACGGCGCATCGACGGGTTGTCCGGGCGCAGGCGGTAGGCCAGGTACACGTTGCCGATGAGGACCGCCCCGAACAGCAGTCCGAGCACGAGGAACAGCGAGACGCGCGTGACCAGCACGGTCTGGAACACGTCGCCGTAGCCGATGGCGCGGAACCACAGGCGGTCGGTCCAGAGGCTGGTGAAGATCGACCCCACGAACAGCAGTGCTGCCAAGGTGATCAGCGTCGGAACCAGCACCCGTCGTCCGCCGTCGCCACCGCCACTGGGCTGGCGTGGCTCCCGCTGGCGGGCATTTCCGAAGATGTCGCTCACGTGTCTCCTGCTTCGTTTACCCGTCGCTGCGCCGGGAGAGTGACTCTGACTCTATGGCACCGCACCAATACCTTCTCAGCGCTTCTCGGGCTCACGGCTCGAGGGTCTGTCGAAGCTGCGCCACGAGGCCGGGAACCAGGTCCGGTCCCTCCAGCATCTCGGCCGTGGTGGCGTCACGCATGCGCACGCCGCTGTGCACCGCTCCCCCACGTGTCACGGCGGCGACGAGCCGCACCTCGCGGCGATCGGGGTGCTCGGCGGCCGCGCGCACCATGGCGTCGGGATCGTCGGGCAACGACTCCTCGGCCTCGGGCGGCAGCATCAGCCGCTCGACCACGACGGCACACCCGGTGACGGTCTCGGGCCAGCCGATCCCGGTCAGCAGGTCCTCGAGGTCGCGCCCGTCGGAGGGAAGCTCCTGCTCGATGGGGGTGAACCCTCCGGGCGTGGCCTCCACCTGGGCGGCCAGCTCGGGCTCACGGGCGATCAGGTCGACGGTGGGCACGAGCGCGAACAGTCGGGCCGGCTGGTCCCATCCGTCGGCGCCCACGTGCGCCTCCACCTCGAGCGCGGCGCGACGCACCGGCGAGTCCGGCATCAGCTGCATGACGGGACCGTCGCGTTCTTGTCCTTCGCGAGCGCCTTCAGCGACGTGATGGCGTCCGACAGGTTGGTGATCTTGACCAGCTTCAGTCCCTTGGTGTCACCGTCGAGGGCCTCGGCGCAGTTGGGCGCCGGCACGAGGAACACCGTGGCGCCCGCGGCGGCCGCACCGGCGATCTTCTGCTGGACGCCGCCGATGGCGCCGACCTGGCCCTCCGCGCTGATCTCGCCGGTGCCGGCGACCTTGAGCCCACCGGTGAGCGAGCCGGGGGTCAGCTTGTCGTAGATGCCGAGAGCGAACATCGTGCCGGCGCTCGGACCTCCGATCGACCGACCGACGTTGTTGTCGATCGAGATCGGGTAGTCGTACTTCGTGCCCAGGGTGATGCCGATGCGCGGGAGGGTGGGATCGGTGCGGTCCGGCTTGGTGACCACGGAGACCGTGCGCTCGGTGGATCCTCGCGTGATGGCCAGGGTCACGGTCGCGCCCGGCTTCACCGCGCCGACCGCCTTGACCGCCGCGGCCGAGGAGTCGACCGGCGCGCCGTCCACGGCGCGGATCAGGTCGCCCGACTTCAGCACTCCGGCCCCGGCCCCGTCGGCGGAGACGTCGGCGACCTCGGGCAACCCGGGCACGGTGTAGCCCGCCGCGCGCAGGGCGGCGACGCGCGAGGAGTCCTTGGAACCGTCGAGCTCGGCGGCGGACTCAGCCCGCGAGTCCGACTCGCTCGTGCCCTTCGGGTAGACCAGGTCGCGCGGGACCACCGCGACGTCGCGGTCCAGGTACGACTGGATGGCCTGGCCCAGGCTGATCCGCGTGCCCGCGCGGGTGACGGAGACAGTGGTGAAGTCGAGATTGCCGGTGGTGGGGTAGGTCTTCACGTCGGAGCCGAAGGTGAACATCGGCTTGTCGCCGAAGTCGCCGAGGGTGTCGTACGCCGGGCCCGGCCGCAACGTCACGTAGGGCACCGGCAGGAGCAGGACGACACTCACCAGCACGATCAGGCTGATCGCCGCGGCGAGACGCACCACGTAGGTGCGACTCAGCGACATCGGATCCTGCGGAGGGTGGGAGTCGGACACGAGGCGATCCTAGGAGGTCAGGCCGAATGGTCCGGCGCGGCGACGGTCAGAGCCAGGCCTGGTCGCCGGACGAGAACGTCTGCTGCTTCCACACCGGAACCTCGAGCTTCAGCTCGTCGATCAACCGCCGGCAGGCCGCGAACGCCGCCGGACGGTGTCCGGCCGACGCGCCGACCACGACGGCGAGGTCGCCCACGGCGAGATCGCCGACACGGTGCGTGGCGGCCAGCGCCACCACGTCCTCCTCGCGGCCGATCCGCTCGGCGACGTCCCGCAGACGGTCCAGCGCCGTCGGGTGCGACGAGTAGCTCAGGTCGCTGACCTGGTCGCCGCCGTCGTGATCGCGCACCGTGCCGATGAACAGGCACGTTCCCCCTGACGAGGGGTCGGAGACGGCGTCGAAGACCTCGTCGAGGCTCAGCGGTGCGTCACGGATGTCAAGCAGGCGAACGATCGGCATGATCGGACCATCGTAGAGCCCAGCAAGGGCCGTCGTCGTGGCGAAGCCGGCGATGGGACCGGTCGGTACGCTGGCCCCATGTCAGAGCAGGACGACGATCAGCCCCAGAACCCGTTCGCGGGCACGCCCTTCGAGGAGATGTTCGGCGCGCTCAGCGGCGGCCAGATCGACCTGAACCAGATCATGGGGCAGATGCAGCACCTGTTCACACCGCACGAGGGCAGCGTCGACTTCGATGCCGCGCGCGACGTCGCCCGCAAGACCGTCGCCGCGGCCGGTCCCGACCCGTCGCCCACCTCGCACCAGCAGGGCGCGGTCTCCGACGCCGTCCGGCTCGCCGAGAGCTGGCTCGACCGCGCGACCGACATCCCGTCCGGTACCACCACGTCGGCCGCATGGAGCCGCGCCGAGTGGGTCGAGTCCACGGCACCGATGTGGAACCGGCTCGTCGAGCCCATCGCAGCATCGGTCGTGACGGCCATGTCCGACGCCCTGCCCGAGGAAGCCCGAGCCATGGCTGCCCCGATCATGGGCCTGCTCACCCAGGCCGGTGGCGCCATGTTCGGCCAGCAGATCGGCCGCGCCCTGGGCGAGCTCGCCGGAGAGGTCGTGTCGGTCACCGACATCGGCCTGCCGCTCGGGCCCGACGGCGTCGCCGCCGTGCTGCCGGCCAACGTCGCCGCGTTCGGCGAGGGCCTCGAGCACAGCGACGCCGACGTGCTGCTGTACGTCGTCCTGCGCGAGTGCGCGCACCAACGCCTGTTCAGCCACTCCCCGTGGCTGCGCTCGGCGCTGGTCACCGCCATCGAGGAGTTCGGTCGCGGCACCCGCATCGACGTCTCCGCCATCGAGGCGCAGATCGGCAACCTGGATCCGTCGAACCCCGAGCAGATCCAGGAAGCCATGAGCAGCGGGCTGTTCGAGCCCGAGCGCACCCCCGAGCAGGCCAAGGCGCTGGAGCGTCTGGAGACGCTGCTCGCGTACGTCGAGGGGTGGGTCGACGAGGTCGTCACCCAGGCCACGGCCGAGACCATGCCGGCCGCCGTCTCGCTGGGCGAGGCGATGCGGCGTCGGCGAGCCGCCGGCGGACCGGCCGAGCAGACCTTCGCCTCCCTGGTCGGGCTCGAGCTGCGGCCGCGACGCCTGCGCGAGGCGGCCACCGTGTGGGCGGCCCTGCGCGATCGCCGCGGCACCGAGGCGCGCGACAAGCCGTGGACGCACCCCGACCTGATGCCGACCGCAGCCGACCTCGACGATCCCCTGGGATTCTCCGCCGACGAGCCCGACGCTGACGGCGACGACTTCGACGCCGAGCTCGGCCGCCTTCTCGACGGACCCGACGACTCCACGACGTGACCCTGCACGACGACGCCCGTTCGGTCCTCGCCGACTGGGTCGCCCCGGACGCCGACCAGGAACGGCTCCGCGCGCTGTACCTGACGCACCTCGCCGAGCATCCCGACGCCATGTACCGCGAGTGTCGGCCGGACCACCTGACGTCCAGCGCGCTGGTCATCTCGTCCGACGGGGAGCACGTGGTGCTGACCAAGCACCGCAAGGCCGGGCTCTGGCTGCAGACCGGCGGTCACTGCGAGTCCGGCGACACGACCCTCAGCGGCGCGGCACTGCGCGAGGCGCGCGAGGAGTCAGGAATCCACGACCTCCACGTCGACCCGGCGCCTGTGCTGCTGTCACGCCATGCGGTGCCGTTCTGCGGTCCCCTGCAGCCGGCCCACCACCTCGACGTGCAGTTCATGGCCGTGGCTCCCCCGGGCGCCCAGCCCGCGATCAGCGAGGAGTCCGAGGAGCTGGCGTGGTGGCCCGTCGATCGCCTGCCCGATCCGACCGATCAGGACGTGCGCGACCTGGTGGCGGCGGCGGTGGGCCGCCTCGGCCGGTCCTGACCCCCGCCCGCGGCTACGCGGTTCGCGGGCGACGCCAGGTCCAGTCGGTCGGGACGGAGATCCCGTCCAGCCCGACACCCTGCACGATCAGGCGGTGGGCGTCGGGAAGCTTCCCGGCGCTGCTGCTGGAGCCCCCGATCGACGTCGGCCCACAGCGGCGTGCTGTTCGCCGACCCGAGGTACTCACCCGTTCCCGTGCCGGGCAGCACGTGCGTGGGCATGCCGAGACCCATCAGCAGCTCGCGCGCGAACGAGTCCATGATCATCACGACGAAGTCCATGTCGTTGGCGTACAACGCCGAGGTGAGCCCGTGGTACAGGGCGCTGGCGCACAGGCCCTGTCGTCCCAGTCCGGGACGCACCGCGATCGTGGCGATGTCCCACGTGCGTTCGGGGTCGACCCCGGCCGATCGCGCCGACCGCAGGCCGTCGACCTCCCAGGGGACGCGTTCGACGTCGTTCAGGGTCTTGAGGCCGGCCGGACCGGGGGTGATGAAGCGGGCAGCGGCCACTGCTTCGCCCTTCTCGTCCAGGATCGCGATGAACCCGGTCGCGTCCTCGTAGGGGCCGTACTCGCGCGCGAAGTCCTCCGCGGTGTTGCCGTAGGCCTCGAGGAACACCTCGGCCTCGCAGGCGCGAGCAGCGGCGAGCTCGTCACCGTCGGGGTCGAACACGAGTCTGAGCGATGGTGCTGTCATCGCGGTTCCTTTCTGAGGTGGTTCGGGGAGGAGGCGGCCTCGTGGGCCAGCCAACGATCCACGTGTGATGCGGGCATGGGGCGCGCCAGGTGGTAGCCCTGCACGGTGTCGACGCCCATCGCGGCGAGCGCGTCCAGGTCGTGGTCGTTCTCGACGCCTTCGGCGACGATGCGCATGTCCAGCGCGTGCGCGAGCTGGACGGTCGAGGCCACGATCATCCGACTGCGCTCGTCGGTGGAGACGTTGCCGATGAGCGTGCGGTCGATCTTCAGCTCCTGCACGGGCAGGTTCCGCAGGTATGCGAGCGAGGAGAAGCCCGTGCCGTAGTCGTCGATCGCGATCTGGACGCCACGACGCCTCAGGTCGAGCAGGACCTCACGCGTGCGCTGCGGGTCCGACAGGAACGAGTCCTCGGTGATCTCCAGCACCACGCGGTCGGGCGGGATCGAGGCTGCCTCGATCGCGGCGAACAGGAACGGCAGGAACGAGGGACCGAGCAGCTCGGGCGGGGCGCAGTTGATGGAGACCCGCATGTCGGTGCCGGTCTGCCAGCGGGTCTGCAGATCGTCGATGGCCTGCTGCGCCACGATCTCGGACAGCCTGCTCATCAGGCCGGCACGCCGGGCTGCCGGGAGGAAGGCGATCGGTCCGGTCAGGCCCTCGGTCGGATGGCGCCACCGCACGAGCGCCTCGAGGCCGGCGACCGACATGGTGTCGACGTCGACCTGCGGTTGGTACCAGACCTCGAACTGGCCCTCGTCCAGGGCGACGCGCACCTCCTCGGCCAGCTGCAGGCGCGACCTCGAGAACTTGTCGAGGTCGGCGTCGTAGATCGCCACGCCCCTGCCCGACCTCTTCGCCTGGTACATCGCGACGTCCGCGCGACGCAGCACGTCTGTCCCGTCGGCCACGCCTGCGGAGACGTCGACCGTTCCGGTCACCGCGATGCCGATCGACGCCGCCGTGCTGATCTGCAGGCCGTCGATCTCGATCGGCTTGGCGAGGTCTCCGAGCACCTGGTGCGCCAGCTCCATCAGCTCGATCTCGTCTCGCGTCTCGACGAGGATCGCGAACTCGTCGCCCCCGAGGCGAGCCACCCTGGCCCGCGGCTCGACGGACTCCCTCATCCGCATCGCCACCATCTCGAGCACCGAGTCGCCTGCCCGGTGTCCGAGGGCATCGTTGATCTCCTTGAAGCGGTCCAGGTCGAGCAGCATCAGGCCGAGTGGACGACGACTGCCCAGGCCGTCGGACAGCCACGCCCGCACGGCCCGACGGTTGGGCAGCAGGGTCAGGTCGTCGGTCTGCGAGAGGGCGAAGGCCTCGGTCGCCCGGTTGGCGTCCCGCAACGCCAGGGCCAGCCGGACAGCGACGGCGCCCAGGGTGACCACGGCCGGCCACTGGGTGATGTGCGCGAGCGCGTCATCGGGCCGAACGGTCAGCACGCCCAGCGCCAGCAGTCCGGCGCCGATGAGCAGCGGGGTGTTGCCCGCGCTGCGGCGGCGCAGACGCACGGTCGTCTGCCCGGGGCGACAGGCGACCCCCACCAGCACCGCGAACGCCGCTCCCCAGAGGCCATAGCTCGCGGCGCTGAAGTCGTAGGAGGCCGCCGAGTTCTCCAGCGCGAAGCCGGAGTCGGCAGCGGCCAGCAGCACGAACGCGAGCCCGAGCTGCCACCCGGCCCGACGGTCCGCGCGGATGTGGAGAAGGCCCTGCGCCAGCACGACCAGCACCAGTGCGCTGTCGGCGAGCGGGTAGACCAGAGCCAGCAAGAGGGTGACGCCGTCAGCACCCGACGCGATCCGGATCGGGGTGATCAGCAGCAGCGAGGCGACGCACGCGGTTCCTCCACAGATGATGATCGCGTCGAGCCACCCGCGCCCCTGGCCTGCGCGACGCGGGTCCACGTCGCGCAGGAGGTACCCGAAGATGCCGAGGTACGACACCAGGAACAGCCACTCCCCCGGCGCGGGGAACGTCGTGTCCTGCCCGCGCGCGAGATTGACCGAGAGCGATCCCAGCGCCCACGCCACGACGCCGGCCAGCAGAGCGAGCAGCCCCGCCCGACGAGCGGGCTGCGTCCATGCCGCGATGAGCAGGCGCAGCACCAGCAGGGCGAAGAACACCCCCAGCCCAGCTCCCACGATCGTGGAGTCGCGGTTGGGTCCGGTACGACCCATCGCGTCGGCGACGATCACACTGATGAACACCACCCACGGCATCGGTGAGAGAACGAGCTGAACTCGCTCGCCGGCCGTTCGGCGGCGGTTCCTGTGCGCGCCCTGCTCAGCCGAGGTCATCGGACTCCAGGCTGCTGAGGACCAGGTCGATGTCGGCGACCGTGGTGAGCGGATTGACGAAGCACAGCCGCAGCACGGCCGATCCGCGGAAGTAGGTGGGCGTGACGAGGGCCAGTCCCTGCTCACGCGTGCGCGACGACCACCGCGAGTACTCGGCCCATCCCCATCCGTGCCGGGTGAACAGCACCACCGACAGGTGCGGCTCGGTGGCCAGGTCGAGATGGGGCAGGTCGGCGATCTGCTTGGCCGCGTACCGGGCGAGGTCGAGGCACTCCTCGACGGCGTCAGCGTAGGCGTCGGTGCCGTTCGCGACCAACGAGGCCCAGATCGGCAGTCCGCGAGCGCGTCGGGACAGATGGGCCGCGTAGTCGGCCGGGTTGTCGGCGTCGTCGACGCTCACGGACTCCAGGTACGCCGCTCGTTGCCGATGGGCGGACCGTGCCGCACCGGGCTCGAGATACAGGACGGCGGCGCAGTCGAGGGGGGTGAACAGCCACTTGTGGGGATCGATGGTGACCGACGAGGAGCGCGCGATGCCCTCGAAGGTCGCGCGCTGGTGGGGCACGGTCAGCGCTGCACCGCCGTAGGCGGCATCGACGTGCATCCACAGGCCGAGCACCTCGCAGCAGTCGGCGATCTCGTCCAGGGCATCGACCATCCCGGTGTTGGTCGCACCGGCGTTGGCCACGACCGCGACGACGTCGGCCGGGTCCAGCGAGTCCAGGACCGCCATCACCTCGTCGCCCCCGAGACGGCGATCCGGCGATCCGGCGACCACGACACGACAACCCATGATGTCGGCCGCGGCTCGGATCGAGGAGTGCACCGACGCCCCGGCCACGATGACGTTCGGCAGTCCGCCGTCGGGCGCCACCCAACCGTGCCGAGCCGCGACCAGTGCACTGAGGTTCGCCAACGAGCCGCCGCTGACGAAGACCCCGTGGGCCGTCTCGGGGTAGCCGACCAGGTCGCACAACCAGCGGACCGCTGCCCGCTCGGCGACCACGACGTCGCCTGCCTCCAGCTCGCTCCCGCCGTAGACCGCGGCCGCCGACAGCGCGGCGTCCGCGATGATGGCAGCCGAGGTCGGCGCACCTCCGACGAAGGCCAGGTAGCGCTGATGGTCGGTGGGAAAGGCGGTCGCGAGCACCAGGTCGCGCACCACGGGCCAGGTCGAGGCGATGCCGATGCCCGTCGCCGTCACCGCCGGAAGCTCGTTCCCGCCGACCCTCACGGGCAGCGGAAGATTCCGGCGGTCCGCGATCCAGGCGGCGACCTCGCTCAGCACTTGACGATCCTGCAGCGCAAAGTCGTGCACGTCGTCCCGCCGATCACCGCCGTGGAGAGCCGTCATCAGGCCTTGTCCCCCGGACCCCGATGACTTCTCCCCCGCCTGTCCCCAGAATAGACCTCCGCGACGCGCAGGCCGAGCACTGGCGCGCGGCGCGGCACCGGGAGTTGGACCGACCCGTGCGGGTCAGCGCGGCGCAGACCGCCCGCGCCAGGCGACCCCGTCCAGAAAGCCCTGTGCGCGTTCGAGGTGCGGGTAGTCCGACAGCAGCGCCCAGAACTTCTTGCTGTGGTTGGCCTCGATCAGGTGTGCCAGCTCGTGCAGCAGCACGTAGTCGACCACCTCGGCCGGCATGCCCTGCAGCCGGTGGGAGAGCCGGATGGTGCGGTCGACGCTGGTGCACGAACCCCAGCGAGAGCTCTGGTTCGTGACCCATCGCACCGAGGCCGGAACCGCGCGGCCGTCCAGCCAGCGCTCGGACAACACCGCGGCGCGCTGCATCAGCGCGTCGTCCGACGGCACCCGCCGCCGCTCGCGGCGATCGAGCCGCGCCACGAGGTCGCGCACGTGCTCGGCCTCCTGCGCACGGGTCAGGTGCGCCGGCATCAGCACGATGGTCTTGTCGCCCTCGCGGTAGGCGCGGACCGTGCGCGTGCGACGCGTGCTGCGTCGGATCTCGACCTCGGCCATGACAGCAGACTAGGTCCGTTTGTCCACATCGACGTCGGCGATCCCCACACGGTGTCCCCAGACTTATCCACAAGAGTGGAAAACCACTGTGACACCGCGTCGACCACTGGTGCCCTCATTGCTGCCTTTTCAGGCTCCGCACGCGTAGGGTGACCGTGACAGGCACCACACCCAGCCTGTGATCGATCGGCAAGGAGGCCGGAAGATGGCGGAAACATGGAGTGGCGAGTTCTACTGCGTCAAGTGCAAGGAAAAGCGCGAGGCGACCGGTGAGATCCACGTCAGCGACAAGGGCACCAAGATGGCCAAGGGCGTCTGCCCGGTCTGCAGCACCAAGCTGAACCGAATCCTCGGCAAGGCCTGACCCCTCTTCCCCACCCTTGAACGGGGACCCGATCACTGATCGGGTCCCCGTTCGCGCGTCTGTGGACAGCACGCATCTGTGGACAGCATCGTCCAGCCGGCGCCCGCACCGACCACAGTGGCGTCATGGCGATCTCCCGACCCATGCTGCGTCCCGGGGCGACCGTGCTGCGTCGCGACGCCCTGCACCTGCAGGTCGGCACCTCCCCCGGCGTGGTCGTCGCCGACCGGCCCGGCCTGCAGCGCCTGCTGCTGGCCCTCGACGGGGTGCACGGGCACGAGTGGCTGGCCGCGCACGTGCCGGAGATCGGCGACGACGTCGCGGCCGTGCTGACGTACCTGACCGCCGTGGGCGCGGTGCTCGACGCGGGCCGGTGCGGAGCTGGCGGCCCGAGGAGGCCCGCCACCTGGCGCTGTCGCAGCGCGACCCAGCCGCGGTGTCGGCGCGGAAGCGGACACGCGTGGGTCTGCACGGTGACCCGGGCACGCAGTCGCTGCTCGAGACCACGTCGACGGTCATCGATGACGTCGGCGCCGCGGTCGTCCCGCACGACGACGCGGACCTGATGGTGATCGCCTCCAGCGGCGAACCGGGTCGAGAGTCACTGACCGAAGCGGTGCGCCGTCGCATCGCGCACCTGGTCGTGCGGCTCGACGAGGCGGTGGTGCGGGTCGGGCCTCTCGTGCTCCCCGGACTCACGCCGTGCCTGGAGTGCGAGGACCACCACCGCGTCGACTGGGAACCGGCCTGGTCGGCGCTGCTGCCGCAGCTCGGTCGTCGCGGTGCCCAGCACAACCCACCAGCGCCCGGAGCCGTGCTGCGGCACGTCGCGGCCGCGGAGATCGCGTCGGCCATCGTGGCTCTGGCCGACCGGCGATGGTCCGCGCACCCGGGTGGGGTGGTGAGCCTCGGACCTGACCCGGCGGACCGCGACGTGCGCTCGATCTCCTTCCACCACCGCTGCTCGTGCGCACTGCTGCCACCGGCACAGAACCGAGCAGGCTGAACAGCGCGGGACTACCCTGACGACGTGGCCGAGAGGGACGACGACGAGCGCAGGGACGGTCGGTCGTTGAGCGGTAGTGCGTTCTCCCGCACGGCACGCCTCGCGTCCCTGCCGGTCGGATTCGCCGGCCGCACGACGCTGGGGCTGGGCAAGCGCATGGTCGGCACGCCGGCCAACATCGTCCTCGACGAGGTGCAACGACGCACGGCCGACCAGATCTTCTCCGTGCTCGGCCAGCTCAAGGGCGGGGCCATGAAGTTCGGCCAGGCCATGAGCATCTTCGAGGCCGCCCTTCCCGAGGAGCTGATCGGTCCCTACCGGGAGACCCTGACCCGGCTGCAGGACGCCGCTCCCCCGATGCCACCCGGTGTGGTGCACCGCGTGATGGTCACCGAGCTCGGTGAGCAGTGGCGCGAGCAGTTCCAGCAGTTCGACGACGTCCCGGCGGCAGCCGCTTCCATCGGCCAGGTGCACCGGGCGGTGTGGCACGACGGCCGCGAGGTGGCGGTCAAGCTGCAGTACCCGGGCGCTGCCAAGGCGCTGCGCGCCGACCTGCGGCAGATCTCACGGCTGTCCCGGATGTTCGGCGTGCTGGTCCCGGGACTCGACGTCAAGCCGCTGGTCAAGGAGCTGCAGGACCGGGTGATCGAGGAGCTCGACTACCGTCTCGAGGCCGAGGCCAACCGGGCGTTCTTCGACGCGTTCACCGACGACCCCCAGATCGTGGTTCCCGAGCCCGTGCACCACACGGAACGTCTGCTCGTCGCCACCTGGCTGGAGTCGGAGCACTCCCTCGCTCACGTCATCGCGGACGGGTCGCAGGACGATCGCGACCACTACGGCGAGATCTACGGTCGGTTCCTGTTCGCCGGACCGCGTCGTGCCGGGATGCTGCACGCCGACCCGCACCCCGGCAACTTCCGGATCATGCCGGATGGTCGTGTGGGTGTTCTCGACTTCGGCGCGGTGGCCCGTCTCCCGGACGGACTGCCGACGGCCATGGGCCGACTGATCCGGCTCAGCGTCGACGGAGACTTCGATGCCGTGCGCGACGGCTTGGTCGAGCTGGGCTTCCTTCGTGCGGGCAGCAAGCTGGACGCCGAGTCGGTGGGCCGGTACTTCGGCCCGTTCGTGGAGCCGGCGGCACACGACACCTTCACCTTCAGCCGCGAGTGGATGCGTGGGCAGATGACTCGTGTCAGCGCCCCCAGCTCGGACGGCATGGGCACCGCGCTGCAGTTCAACCTGCCGCCGGAGTACATGCTGATCCACCGGGTGTGGCTCGGCGGCATGGGCGTGCTCAGCCAGCTGGGCGCCACCGCACCCTTTCGCGAGATCCTCATGACCGACCTCCCCGGATTCGCGAGCACCGAGGAGCGCTAGCGACGAGCGTGCGAGCGCGCCAGCGCAGCGTGAGCGTCACGCGCCGAAGGCGCCCGACGGCGAGGCGTCGGTGAGTGCACGTGCTCGCCCAAGCCCGTCGCCTGGGGCCGCCTCGCTTCGCTCACAGTCGGCCGCAAGCGGCCTCCTTGGCGGCCAGACCGTTCGCCAGGGACCGCAGCGACCGTGAGGCCGGGCGACCAGGCCGTTCGCCAGGGAGCGCAGCGACCGTGAGGCCGCAGGCCGAGGCGAACCACACCCACCAGCTCGCCCGAGCCCGTCGCCCGTGGCCGCCTCGCTTCGCTCACAGTCGGCCGCAAGCGGCCTCCTTGGCGACCAAACCGTTCGCCAGGGACCGCAGCGACCGTGAGGCCGGGCGACCAGGCCGTTCGCCAGGGAGCGCAGCGACCGTGAGGCCGCAGGCCGAGGCGAACCACACCCACCAGCTCGCCCGAGCCCGTCGCCCGTGGCCGCCTCGCTTCGCTCACAGTCGGCCGCAAGCGGCCTCCTTGGCGACCAAACCGTTCGCCAGGGACCGCATCGACCGTGAGGCCGGGCGACCAGACCGTTCGCCAGGGAGCGCAGCGACCGTGAGGCCGCAGGCCGAGGCGAACCACACCCAACAGCTCACGCGACCCGACCGAACGGATCAGGTCGCGCCGGCCACCAGCTCGAGGACGGGTTCGGCGTAGCGCTCCAGCTTGGCGGGGCCGATCCCGGGGACGTGTGACAGGGCGTCGGCGTCTGCAGGCTTCATCTCGGCGATGGACTGCAAGGTGGCGTCGGTGAAGACGACGTAGGCCGGCTTGCCGATCTCGGCGGCCTCCCGGGTGCGCCACTCGCGCAGGTTCTCGTACAGCGTCTCGTCGTAGGTGGAGGGGCAGTCCTCGCAACGGCCCCGCTTGCGGTCCGCCACGGCCAGGACCTGGTTGCACACCCGGCACTTGGCCACCTTGCGCTGCCGGGGCTGGTTGGCGGTCTGCCGTGACTCGTGCCCGGCCGGGAGCAGCGTGTCGAGAAATCGTGTGGGGCCGCGGTTGCCGCGCCCGCCGAGACGACGGGCGGCCGCCCACGACACCATGAGCGTGTGCCGAGCGCGGGTGACCGCCACGTAGAACAGCCGGCGCTCCTCCTCGATCTCGGCCGGCGTCTGGGCGAACGGACTGGGCACCGTGCCCTCCTGCATGCCGACGCAGAACACCGCGTCCCACTCCAGGCCCTTGGCCGAGTGGATGGTGGCCAGGGTGACGCCGTCGGCGGCCGGGGCGTGCGCGGCGGCAGCGCGGCGCTCCAGGTCGGCGACGAGGTCGGCCATGGTGGCCTGCTCGTTCTCGTCGGCGAGGTCGCGCGCCATGCCGACGATGGCGCTGAGCGACTCCCACCGGTTGCGGACCTCGCCCGCGCCGGTGGGAGCGGTGTCGCTGTAGCCGATGCCGGCGAGGATGTTGCGGACGTCGTCGATGAAGTCGTCGCGACCGTCGGCCGAGGTGCTCTGCACGTCGGCGCGCAGCAGTGCCACGGCCTGACGGACCTCGGTCCGGCGGAAGAAGCCCTCGCCGCCACGCAGCGTGTACGGGATGCCGTGCTCGCCCAGTGCCTCCTCGTAGGCCTCGGACTGGGCGTTGATGCGGTACAGCACCGCCATCTCGCGGTAGGGCACGCCGCGGCGGTGCAGCAGGGCGATCTCGTTGGCGACGGCCTGCGCCTCAGTGGGCTCGTCGGGGTGGCCGACGTAGGTGACGGGGTCGCCGGGCTCGCGCTGGGCCTGCAGCACGACACCGTCGGAGCGGCCTCCCCGGCTGAAGACCGCATTGGCCACGGCGACGATCTGCGGGGTGGACCGGTAGTTGCGGACCAGCTCGTGGCGCTCGCCGTGCTCGAAGCGGCGGGAGAACGACGCCAGGAGGCTCGGCGACGCCCCGGCGAACGAGTAGATCGTCTGCTTGGGGTCGCCGACCACGCAGACGTCGTCGCGACCGCCGAGCCACAGGTCGAGCAGCAAGGACTGCAACGGGTTGACGTCCTGGAACTCGTCGACGACGAACCAGCGGTACTGCCGGCGCACGGCCGCGGCGACCTCCGGGTTCTCGCCCAGGATCGAGGCGGTGACCAGGAGGATGTCCTCCATGTCGATGCGCTCGACACCCTTGACCTCCTCGTAGGCGGACAGCACCTGCGAGACCGTGACGGCGTCGAGGTCGCCCACCTGCCGGTTGCCCGAGCGTGCTCGCGCCGGGTAGTCGGCCGGCGAGACGGTGCTGACCTTGGCCCACTCGATCTCGGCGGACAGGTCGCGGATCAGGGCGTTGTCGCCGCGCACACCCACCCGACGTGCCGCCGCACCGACGAGCCCGAACTTGGAGTCGACGATGTCGGGGAACGCCGACCCGATGGCCCGGGGCCAGAAGTAGCGCGCCTGACGCAGGGCGGCGGAGTGGAAGGTGCGTGCCTGCACCCCGGGGGCGCCGAGGTTGGCCAGCCGTCCGCGCATCTCGCCGGCCGCTCGCGTGGTGAAGGTGACCGCCAGCACCTCCGACGGCTCGTACAGACCCGTGGCGACGCCGTAGGCGATGCGGTGCGTGATGGCCCGGGTCTTGCCGGTGCCGGCTCCGGCGATGACCGTGACGGGACCACGCAGGGAGGTGGCGACCTCGCGCTGCTCGGGGTCGAGTCCGTCGAGCAGACGGTCGGCGTCGGTCACCGGGGCTCCTGTTCGGTCGCGAGGAATGCGGGCGGGTGTGGGAACGTTGACGTCAGCAGACTAGTCCTCGAAGGAGACAGAACATGGCCGGCTCATTCACCCTCTACTCGACGCCCTGGTGTGGCTACTGCCATCGCCTGAAGTCGCAGCTCAAGCGAGAGGGCATCGAGTTCGACGAGGTCGACATCGAGCAGGATCCTGCCTCCGCGGAGATCGTCGAGAAGGCCAACGGCGGCAACCAGACCGTGCCGACGCTCGTGTTCGCCGACGGCTCTGCGTTGACCAACCCGTCGGTCGCCCAGGTGCGCGAGAAGCTGGCCTCCTAGGCCCACCTGCCGTGGATCTCGCCGCCGTGCCACGCCTGGATGAGCGCTCGGGAGATCGAGACGTTCGGCGGCAGCAGCAGGTCTGCTGAAGCGGTCATCTCGGTGACCTCCTCGCGGGTGAACCACCTGGCCTCGGCGATCTCGTCGTGGTCGACGCGGATGTCGGCCCCGGCGTCCGCGCTGACGGCCGAGCCGAAGAACCCCAGCATCAGGCTCGAGGGGAACGGCCACGGCTGGCTGCCTGCATAGCGCACCTCGCCGACCTGGACACCGACCTCTTCGGCCACCTCGCGTCGCACCGCGTCCTCCAGGGACTCCCCCGGCTCGACGAATCCGGCCAACGTGGAGAAGCGTCCCTCCGGCCAGACCGGCTGGCGTCCCAGCAGCGCGCGGTCCTGGTCGTCGGTGATCAGCATGATGACGGCCGGGTCGGTGCGCGGGAAGTGGTGGGTTCCGCACGCGGTGCAGATGCGGATGTGGCCCGCCTCGGCCGGCACCGACGGTGCTCCGCAGGTCGCGCAGAACTGGTGCTTCTCGTGCCAGCGCGCGATGCCCACCGCGTGCACGCCCAACGAGGCGTCGTCGGCGGTCAGCGACGGTCCGATCATGCGCAGACTGGTGGGGTTCAGCTCGGCGGGCACCCGATCGACCACGACGGCGGCGTGGCGGGTGCCGTCGCGATAGCCGAGGAACAACCACTCGCCGTCAGGCGCGCGATCCTCCTCGACCCAGGCGATCGAACCCTGGCCGTCGGTGGAGACGTGCTCGCCACCGAGCACCAGCACCCGCAGATCGCCGTCGGCGGACCGCCAGGCGTCGTCCTTGCGCAGGTGGGCGGCGCGGTCGTGGGCGGTGCGGTAGAAGGCGAACGCCTGATCGGTGAGGGTCACGCCTGTCACGGTAGACCCGGCGCCTCCGCGTCGAGCAGGGACTCCAGCTCCTCCCGGCCCGGCAGGTCGTCGAACCGGTCGGTGCGGCCGAGCCGCACGTAGTGGAAGGCCCCGATGACGCGGGCCGGGTCGATCCCGACCCGCTCGGCCCAGCCCAGCCGGTACACCGCGAGCTGCAACGGGTCGGCGTCGGCGTCGACGTTGGTCTTCCAGTCGACCACCTCGAAACCGGCGGATCCATCGGGCAACGTGATCGCGAAGACGGCATCGATGCGCCCGATGACCTGCCGTCCGCCGAGCCGCAGGCTGAACGGCGCCTCGATGGTGTGCGGATCACGGTCACCGAACTCGCCGTCGACGAAGGCCGCGAACAGGCGGTCGAGCTCGGGATCGGTGTCGATCCCGTCGTCACCGGCACCCGGCAGGTCGGTGGGGTCCAGGAGCACCTGGCGGCCGTAGTGCGCCTCGATGCGGGCGTGGAAGCGCGTGCCGAACCGCGCTGCGGCCGACGGGCGTCGGGGCACAGGACGCGCGAGCTGGCGCAGGAACGCCTGCTCGTCGGCCGCGACCGACATCATCGCCGTGGTCGACAGGGTGCCGGGCAGGGCGACCTCGCGGACCGGTGCCTCGAGCTCGGCCGCCTCGGCCAGCAGCACGTCGAGCTGCTCGTCGATGCGCGCCAGGCTCTCACGCCCGGAGACATCGGGCGTCGACGGCTCCGGTGGCACGGGGACCGACCCGCGAACCGCGGCAGCCACCTGCTCCGCCGCCTCGATCCGTCGGTCGAGTCCGCCGAGGGGCGCGGGCCAGGCGTGCTCGGCGGCGAAGGCCGCGAACGGGTTCTCGCCGTCCGCCGGCGGCGGGGCCCAGACGGTCGGGGTGTCGCCTCTGGCGGTCAGCCACTCGTGCACGGCCAGCAGGAACGGCGAGGGTCCCAGCGGCGCCTTCTGGGTGCGCCCCCAGTGGTGGCCGCTGACGTGCAGCGCGACCCTGGCGCGGGTGAAGGCGACGTACGCCAACCGGTTCTCCTCCAGCAGGGCATCGGCCTTCCAGAGCTCGTTGAACTCGTCGAGCTCGGCCGCGGACCACCCGCTGACGTCCGGCAGGCTGGCGACGTCGCCCCGCAGCTCGATCGGCAGGGCGACGGGATTGGTGGTCCACCTCGGCCGGCCGAGGGTGTTGGGGAACACGGTGCGGCTCAGCAGCGGCACGAACACCGCGTCGTACTCCAAGCCCTTCGCGCGGTGCGCCGTGAGCAGCTTGACCGAGTCCGACTCGCTGGGCGAGGCGACCTCCAGCCCACCGGCGTAGTCGTCCTCGGCCTCCAGGTAGGCCATCAGGCCGGCGAGATCGGCGTATCGGTCGTTCTCGGCGTACGCAGCGATGGCGTCGATCAGCGCCGACACGTTGTCGGGACCGATGGCGTCGCGCCGCACCAGGAGCTCGACGTCGAGGTCGAGCACGCGCACGACCCGTCGGGCGAGGTCAGCCAGGGGCTCGTCGAGGTGGGACCGCAGGTCGCGCAGCATCGCGGCCAGCTCCGCGAACCGGCGCAGAGCCTCCGTCGAGTAGGGCAGGTCGCCGGGGTCGTCCAACGCCTCGGCCAGGGCCACGATGTCGGCGGGGTCGACGCCGGCCACGGCCGCCGCGAGCTCTCGCTGCAGCGCCTCGTCGGGTGTCTCGTCCGACGCCCCCACGGCACGGACGCCACCGAGCGCCTGGGCCCGACGGCCGAGCAGGGCGAGGTCGCGTCCACCGATGCGCCAGCGGGGTCCGGTGAGCAGGCGGATGAGCGCCGGGTTGGCCGTGACGTCGTGCAGCAGCTCGAGCACGCTCAGGACGTCGCGGATCTCGGGCTGGTGCAGCAGGCCGGTCATGCCGACGACCTCGACCGGGACGCCGGCCGAGCGCAAGGCCTCGACGAGGGGACCGTTCTCCTTGGCCACCCGCACCAGCACGGCGATCTCGTGCCAGTCGGTGCCGTCGGCGTGGCAGGCGACCACCCGCCGCACCAGGTCGTCGATCTCGTCCTGCACCGTGGCGTGCAGCGCCGCCGAGACGTGACCGGGAGCGTTGTCGGGCGCGGCCTGCAGCGGCACGACCTCGGCCGTGTGCTCGTAGAACGGTGCCGCCAGGCGGTTGGCGAGGTCGATGACCTCGGGCGCGCACCGACGCGTGACGTGCAGCGAGTGCGACGAGCCGCGCTGCCCCCCGGCCGACGGGAAGTCGTCGAGGAAGCCCAGCAGGTTGTCGGCTGCGGCGCCGCGCCACCCGTAGATGCTCTGCGCCGGGTCGCCCACCGCGGTGACGCCGTGCCCCTCGAACAGCCGGCGCAGCAGCAGGTGCTGCGCGACCGAGGTGTCCTGGTACTCGTCGAGCAGCACGACGCCGTGCCGCTCGCGCAAGGTCTCCCCGACCTCAGGGATCGCCGCGCAGCTCGGCGCCCCAGCGCATCTGGTCGCTGAAGTCCATGACCCCGTGCTCGACCTTGATCTCGCGGTAGCGGTCGACCAGCCGGGTGATCTCGATGCGCCGGCGGGCGGCCGAGCACACGGCGTCGGCGTCCTTCTGTCGCCACCCCGTGCCCTGCTTGGCATTGACGCGCTCAATCGGCACCTGCTCGACCTCGCGCAGGACGCGCGCGGCGTGATCGCGCACCGTGCCGGTGTCGACGAGGTGCTCCGACAGCTGGCTCTCCAGGCCGAGGATGTACAGCACGAGGGTGGGGGCGTGCACCGAGATCTCCGCCAGGGAGCCGTCGAAGGTGGCGACCGCGCGTGCTGCGAGCTGGAAGCGGGTGGCGTCGGCCAGGACCCGGAGATCCGGCTCGAGCCCGCTGAGCAGGCCGAACTCGGTGATCAGCTGACCGGCGAAGGCGTGGTACGTGGCGACCGCGGGCTCGCCGAGCTCCTCGCCCTGGTCCGGCACGAGGTCGAGCCGGGCCAGGGACGCCCGCACCCTCTGCCCGAGCTCGCCCGCCGCCTTGTTGGTGAACGTGAGCCCGAGCAGGCTCGCGGGGTCGAGGCCGTCATGACCCACCAACCACACCACCCGTGCCGCCATGACCGTGGTCTTGCCGGAGCCGGCACCGGCGATGATGGCCTGTGCGGCGTCGGCGGGCGCCGTGACGGCGGCCAGCTGCTCGTCGCTGAAGGGAATGCCGAGGAGCTCGCACAGATGCTCGGCGTCGCGCACGGAACGACTCATCGGTCGGCCTCCCGGACGCCGACGGTCGGGGCGCCCTCGGGCTGGGCCGGGCACGCCGAACGGAAGGCGCAGTACTGGCATGACTTCTCCGACGGGGTGGCGACCCAGCGCTCCGCCCGCACCGTGTGCACCGAGGCGGCGACCTGGTCGAGAGCCACGAACGGCTCACCCGGCACCGGGGGCGGCTGCTGCTGCACCCGGGGCAGCTGGTCCTTGGCGTCGCGCAGCTGGACGAGCTCGGCCCCGCCGGGACCGGCGCCGGGAACGACGTCGTCGACCGCCCCGTGCTGCACCGCCAGCTGGTAGACACCGAGCTGGGGGTCGACGGCGATGTCAGTGGGCCTGGGCGCCCGCTTGCCGGTCTTGAGGTCGACGACGTGCACGAGCCCGTCGGCCGCCACCTCGACCCGGTCCATCGACCCGCGCATCACGACGACGTCGTCGCCGATGTCGATGGTGACCTCGAACGGGTGCTCCGCGGCCACGACATCGCGGGAGGACTCCGCGTGCCACCGCGCGAACCGCTCGAGCGCGAGGTGCGCCTGGGCGCGCTCACGCTCGCTGATCCACGGGGCGGCGAACTCGAGGTGGTGCCAGACGGCATCGAGGGTGTGGAGGAGGTCCTGCGGCTCGGCCGGCGTCCCGCGCCGGACGACGTCGGCGGCGATCGCGTGCACGATGGAGCCGAATCCCTGGGCGGACGTGGTGCCGGACTCCCCGCGCACCTCGTGCGCGAGGAACCACTTGAGCGGGCACTCGGTCAGGGCGGCGACGGTGCTGCCGCTCAGCGGAACGGGCTGCTGCGCATCACGCACCGGAACCGCGTTCTCGGTGACCGGTCGGGTGCCCCACCAGCGGTCGGGCCGGGCCGGCCTCGTGGCCCAGGTGTCGAGAGCGGCGAGACGCGCCAGGCGCTCGGCCGCTCCGTGGCGCACGACGGGGTCCTCGCTGTCCTCGGCGAGCGCTCGCAGCTCCGCGACGACACCCCGGAGGTTGAACGGGTGCCGCGGGCGGGGCAAGGGGGCGTCGACGTCGCCGCTGGTGGCGTGCGGAGCGATCTCCTCGACGAATCGCGACGGCTGGTCGCCGTCGTCGTCGGCGCTGCGCACGGCCGTGACCACCAGCCGTTCGGTGGCTCGGGTGCAGGCGACGTAGAAGAGCCGGCGCTCGTCGGCCAGCCGGGCCGACAGCGACGGCGGCGGCACCACGCCGTCGGGTCCGAGCCGGTCGGCGTGCAGGAACGAGCCGGAGGGGCGCGTGATCGGCCAGCTGCCCTCCTGGACCCCCGCCACGACCACGAGGCGCCACTCCAGGCCCTTGGACCGGTGCGCGGTCATCAGCCTGACCGCAGTGCCCCGCACTCCGGCCTCGGCCAGGGTGTCGGCCGGGATCTGCTGCGCCTGCAGCTGCTCGACGAGGGTGGCGATCGTGCGGCGGGTGCCGGACTCCTCGGCCCACGCGGCCCGCTGGAACAGCGCGACGAGCGCATCGAGGTCCCGGTGGGCGCGCAGACTGCCCTCGCCTCCGCTCTCGGCCGTCCTCAGCAGTCGGGCGGGCCAGTCCGTGGCTGCGTACAGGGTCCAGAGCACCTGCTCGGGCGCCTCGCGCTCGCGCACCTGACGTGCGGCCAGCCGCACCGCGGTGGCGACGCGGTGCACACGGTCGAGAGCGTCCTGGGTGGCCGGCGCCTCGCCCTGCACGGCGGTGTCCATGGGCTGCGCCAGAGCCGCCGCGAGGAGCTCGTGCGACGGGCGGGGACCGTCGGCGCGGTCCATGTCGGCGGCGCGCAGGTGCCTGCTCACCCGACGGATCTCGGAGGCGTCCAGACGCCCGATGGGACCGGTGAGGACCGCGAGGGCCTCGTCGGTGGGGATCGGACGGTCCTCGGCCACGTGGACGGCGACCCGCACGGCCGCCAGCAGCGACCGCACGGCCGACTCGCCGGCCAGCGGGATCTCGTCCCCGGCGACCTCGACCGGGACGCCCTGCGACACCAGCACGCGCTCCAGCCGGTGCAGCTCGGCCGACGTGCGCACCAGGACCGCCATCTCGCTCCAGCCGACGGCGTCAGCCGGGTCGGGGGTGAGGTGGGCCTGGCGCAGCATGCGCGCGATGTCCTCGCCCTCGGCGGTGGCCGACGCGTAGGTCTGGACCACCACCTCGCCGGTCGTGGGCGCGGTGGACTCGAGGCGGCGGAACGCCGCGTGGGTCTCGGCCGGGAGCGCCCCCGGGACGCCGAGACGATCGACCACGGCCCGCGTGGCCGCGAGGATGGCCGGGCCGAACCGTCGTGTGGTGCCCAGGGCGATGGTGTCGGCCCCGAACTGCTGCGGGAACTGCGCGATGCCGCGCACGTCGGCGCCGCGGAAGGCGTAGATGGCCTGGTCGGGGTCTCCCACGACCACCAGGTCGCGGCCGTCGCCGGCCAGCTCGTGCAGCAGCTGCACCTGCAGCGGGTCGGTGTCCTGGTACTCGTCCACCAGGACCAGCGAGTACTGCGCCCGCATCTCGCGCCGCACCTCCGGATCGCGCAGCAGCCGCACCGCCTGCACCACGACGTCGGTGTAGTCGGACTTGTTCTGCAGCGCTGCGACCTGGTTGTACTCCTCGAAGAACCCGGCCGCTGCCGCCCAGTCGTCACGTCCGGCCGCAGCGGCGACGTCGGCCAGGTCGGCCGATCCGAGGTCGTTGACCCCGGCGGCCGACATGAGCGAACGCAGCTCGGCGGCGAACCCTCGGGTGCGCAGGGCTGGGCGAAGCCGTTCGGGCCAGTCGGTGGGCGGATGCCCGGCGACGAGGTCGGCGATCACGGCGTCCTGCTCCGGTGAGCTGCATCAGCTGGACCGGAGACACGAACAGATCGGGCGGCGAGAACCGACGCACCAGGCCGTAGCAGAAGGAGTGGAACGTCATGGTGTCGACGACGGCCGACGTCTCGACGAGCCTGCGGGCGATGCGCGCCCGCACCTCGTCGGCGGCCTTGCGGCTGAAGGTGAGCACCAGCACCTGGGCGGGATCGAGCCCGCGCCGCTCGACGCGGTCGACCACGAGCTCGACCAGCGTGGTGGTCTTGCCGGTGCCGGGGCCGGCCAGCACGCGCAGGGGGCCGCCGGGATGGTCGATGACCGCCTGCTGGCTGGCGTCGAGCAGCGGCGCCTCGGACTGGGGAGCACCGGCACGGCGCACGTACGTGATCGACATCGAGGTCAGCCAATCACGTGCGTGCGACAGTCAGCCGTCGACGTGCCACAGGGCCTCGGCCACGTGGACCCTCCCCCGGCGCACCGGGGTGCCCTCCTCCATCCAGTGCATCTGCGCCTCGGCCATGAGCGGGCCGGCGATGGTCCCGTCGGCGCGCACGACGCGCCACCAGGGCACGGCCGAGCCCTCCAGGGACATCACGCGCCCCACGTACCGCGGGCCGTAGCCGGCGGCCAGGTGCTCGGCGATGTGCCCGTACGGCAGCACCCGCCCCACCGGGATCGACTCCACCAGCGCCAGCACGCGCTCCACGAACGCCTCGTCCATCACCCCAGTCTCCATGCCCCGAATTTTGCGGGCCCAAGCACCGTTCCGAGGGATCGAAATGGTGCCTGGGCCCGCAAAATTTGGGGAATCAGTAGGAGGGCTGGGAGGGGTCGATCTGGTTGACCCAGGCCACCACGCCGCCGCCGACGTGCACGGCGTCGGAGTACCCGGCGCCCTTGAGCACCGCGAGGGCCTCGGCGGAGCGTGCACCGGACTTGCAGTGCAGCACGACCTGCTTGTCCTGGGGCAGCTGCTCCAGCGCGTTGCCGTTGAGGAACTCGCCCTTGGGGATCAGCACCGAGCCCGGGATCTGGTTGATCTCGTACTCGTTCGGCTCGCGGACGTCGACCAGGGTGAAGTCGCGGCCACCGTCGGCACGCTCCTTGAGCCAGCCGTCGAGCGTGGCCACCGAGATGGTGGAGTCGGCAGCCGCGTCGGCGGCCTCCTCGCTGACCGCGCCGCAGAACGCCTCGTAGTCGCTCATCAGCTCGGTGGGCAGCACGCCGTTGGGGTCGCGCTGGACCTTCAGCGTCGTGTACCGCATCTCGAGCGCGTCGTAGACCATCAGGCGGCCGATCAGCGGGTCGCCGATGCCGGTGATCAGCTTGATCGCCTCGGTGACCATGATCGAGCCGATCGACGCGCACAGCACGCCCAGCACGCCGCCCTCGGCGCACGACGGCACCATGCCCGGCGGCGGGGGCTCGGGGTACAGGTCGCGGTACTGCGGACCCTCCTGGGCCCAGAACACCGACACCTGACCCTCGAAGCGGTAGATCGAGCCCCACACGTACGGCTTGTTCAAGATGACCGCAGCGTCGTTGACCAGGTACCGCGTGGCGAAGTTGTCGGTGCCGTCGACGATGAGGTCGTAGGGCTCGAAGATCTCCAGCACGTTGTCGGTGTCGAGCCGCGCCTCGTGCTGGATGACGGTCACGTGGGGGTTGATCTCCGCGACCGACTCGGCGGCCGACGTCACCTTGGGCTTGTCGATGTCGGACTGACCGTGGATGACCTGGCGCTGCAGGTTCGACTCGTCGACGACGTCGTCGTCGATGATCCCGAGCGTGCCGACACCGGCCGCTGCCAGGTACAGCAGCGCGGGGCTGCCGAGACCGCCGGCACCGATCACGAGGACCTTGGCGTTCTTCAGCCGCTTCTGGCCGGTCATCCCGACGTCGGGGATGATCAGGTGACGGCTGTAGCGACGCACCTCGTCGGTGGTGAGCTCGTCTGCGGGTTCCACGAGTGGGGCGACCACGAATTTCTCCTTTGCGTGGGAGTCCGGCCATCAGGCCTCGGGCGGACAGTGTGAACAACACCTCCGCGCGGACCATTGTTCCCGACGCCGGAAGGCCGCGCCGCTCCGTCCGCATTCTGATCGACCGACTACTGTGACGTCGTGACCGAAGCCATCGGAGCCCGCCCGCGCTCCAGCCGTCTGCCGCGCTCGGCGCGGCGAGCCCAGCTGCTGGACGTGGCGCTCGAGGTGTTCGTCGACCAGGGCTACCACGCCGCGTCGATGGACGAGATCGCCGAGCGGGCGGGTGTCTCCAAGCCCGTGCTCTACCAGCACTTCCCCGGCAAGCTCGACCTGTACCTCGCGCTGCTCGAGACCTCCTGCGACACCGTGATCGCCGAGGTCCGCGACGCCCTGGCGTCCACCACCGACAACCGCCGACGCGTCATGGCGACCATGGAGCTCTGGTACGGCTACGTCGCCGACCAGGGCGCCGCGTTCCGCCTCGTGTTCGAGTCCGACCTCACCAACGACCCGTCCGTGCGCCGCCAGATCGACCGGGTCGTGTTCGAGTCCGCCTCGGCGATCGCCGAGGTCATCCGCGAGGACACCGGTCTTCCGGGCCCCGCCGCGCACCTGCTGGCGGTCAGCCTGGTGGGCATGGGCCACTTCGGCGCGCAGAACTGGATGTCGCGCGACTCGAGCCTGAGCCGCGACGAGGCCGTCGAGCTGGTCGCCGGACTCGCATGGCGCGGCATCGGCGGCTTCCCCCATGATCGCGGACGCGATCAGACGAACGAAGGAGATGAGTGACCGTGGAGGTCAAGATCGGCGTGCAGCACGCCCCCCGAGAGCTGTCCATCAGCACCGACCTGTCCTCGGAGAAGGTGCTCGACGCGTTGACCAAGGCCGTCGCCGACGAGGGCGTCTTCGTCCTCAGCGACGACAAGGGCCGCACCGTGGCCGTCCCGGCGGAGCGTGTCGCCTACCTCGACTTCACCTCCGACGCCAAGGGCAAGGTCGGCTTCGGCCTGGCTGCCGCGGCAGCCACCACCGCCGCGTCGGACTGACCTGACCCGGGGCTCGCAGAGCTCGCTCGGTCAGGCAGCAAGCCCCAGCTTGTCCATGCGGGCGGCGTGCGCCTCGGTGATGCGGGTGAACATGCGCCCGATGCCGGCCAGGTCCATGCCGGGCTGGTCCACGCCACCGACCAGCACCGTGCTGAGCGCGTCGCGCTCGGCCACGACCATCTGGGCCTGGCTGAGCGCCTCGCCCATGAGCCGGCGCCCCCACAGGGCCAGTCGGCCACCGGCGCGGGGATCCTTCTCGATCGCCCCGCGGATGGCGTCGACGACGAACTCGGAGTGCCCGGTGCCGGACAGCGTCTCGAGCACCAGCTCACGGGTCTCCGGGTCCAGGTACGCCGCGATCTCGCGGTAGAAGTCGGCGGCCAGTCCGTCGCCCACGTAGGCCTTCACCAGACCCTCGAGCCAGTCGCTGGGGGTGGTCTGGCGGTGGAAACGGTCGAAGATGTCGGCGAAGGACTCCATGAACGTGTACGGGTCCTCGCCCATCTCGACGAGCCGGTCGCGCAGCTTCTCGAAGTGGTCGTGCTCGGCGGCGAGCATCGCGAGGATCTCGGCCTTCGTGGCCAGGTCCGGCGCCATCGCGGCGTCCTCGGCCAGCCGCTCGCAGGCGCTGATCTCGCCGTAGGCGAGGATGCCGATCAGCTCGAGGATGCCGGCGCGGTACTGGGCTTGTTCTGACTCGTCTGCGGCCATGGACCGCAGCGTAGCGTCCGCACGATAGACTGGGACCGCCCCTTGGGGCCGTATCTCCGTCGTGAGGTCTCGTACGTCTGTCTCGAGAAGCATCACGACACGTACCGAGAACCCACCGCTCCCTCATGATTTGAGATTTTCTGTGACCACGTTCACCGACCTGGGCGTCATGCCCGAGATCGCCGAAGCCCTTGCCGACGTCGGCATCATCGACGCCTTCCCCATCCAGGAGATGACCCTGTCGGTCGCCCTGATGGGCACCGACCTGATCGGCCAGGCCCGCACCGGAACCGGCAAGACGCTGGCGTTCGCCATCCCGGTCATCCAGCGCACCGTCGCGCCGGCCGACAAGGACTACGACCAGCTCGCCGCCCCCGGCAAGCCGCAGGCCCTGATCGTCGCGCCCACCCGCGAGCTCGCCATCCAGGTCGGTGGCGACGTCGCCACGGCGGCCGCCAAGCGCGGCACCCGCAGCCTGCTCATCTACGGCGGTGTCGGCTACGACCCGCAGCTCGACGCGCTGGCCGCCGGTGTCGACATCGTCATCGGCACGCCCGGTCGCCTCCTCGACCTCGCCAACCGCGGCGCGCTCGACCTCTCGCACGTCAAGTCCGTCGTGCTCGACGAGGCCGACGAGATGCTGGACCTCGGCTTCCTGCCCGACGTCGAGGCGCTGCTGTCACGCACCCCCGAGACCCGGCAGACCATGCTGTTCTCGGCCACCATGCCGTCGGCGATCGTCTCGCTGGCGCGCAAGCACATGCACCACCCGATGAACATCCGGGCCGAGAGCCAGGACGCCAACCAGACCGTGCCCACCACGTCGCAGTTCGTGTGGCAGGCCCACGAGATGGACAAGGCGGAGGTGCTGGCCCGCATCCTGCAGGCCGACGACGTGGCCCGCGTCATCATCTTCACCCGCACCAAGCGCACCGCTCAGCGCGTGGCCGACGACCTGATCGACCGCGGCTTCCCGGCGGCTCCGCTGCACGGCGACATGGCCCAGCCAGCGCGCGAGAAGGCGCTCACGCGCTTCCGCGAGGGCAAGGTGAACACGCTGGTCGCCACCGACGTCGCGGCCCGTGGCATCGACGTGGCCGACATCAGCCACGTCATCAACTACAACTGCCCCGAGGACGACAAGACCTACGTGCACCGCATCGGCCGCACCGGGCGCGCCGGCAAGACCGGTACCGCGGTCACCTTCGTCGACTGGGCCGACCTGACGCGTTGGAAGCTGATCAACAAGGCGCTGGACCTGCCCTTCGAGGAGCCGGTCGAGACCTACTCCACGTCGGACCACCTGTTCACCGACCTCGGCATCGGCCGTGACGTCAAGGGCCGGCTCAAGCCGCCCAGCCCCAAGGAGCCGCGCACCGGCGACCGTGGCGGCAGCCGAGGCGGCCAGGGCGGTCGGGGTCAGGCCAGTCGCGGCGAGAGCGGCGGACGTTCGCGTCGCGGGTCGGACTCGACCCAGACCAGCGACGCGTCCACGGGCGACGCACCCACCCGCAACCGCAACCGGCGTCGCCGCAACCGCACCCGCTCCGGCGAGACGGTCGCCAAGTCCGACTGACCCGGACTCGTGGACCGCGTCAGGCGGTGACCACCACGGGGGTGCCGACCGGCGCGAAGTCCCACAGGGCGATCGCGTCGGGCATCCACTGGCGCACGCACCCAGCTGACAACGGGGTGCCCAGCTGGTCCTTGGTCTGCTCGAGCGCGCCACTGTTGTCCACCGGCACCGAGTGGAAGCCGATCGGCTCGCTGAAGCCGGTGGCGAACCGGACGAAGTACTCCATCGAGCCGCTGCCGTCGAACGCCGTGGCGTGTCGGGTGCGGGACTGGACCGTGTAGCTGCCGGGCTTGAGGTTGTTGAATCGGCTGCCCGAGACCGGGTACGTGCGGGCGACCCTGTCGTCGGCACCCACCAGCCAGACACGCTGGTCACTCTGGTCGAACACGATGCGCCGCCCGGAGCCGGAATCGGCGGGCAGCGCCGTCGACTCCTCGACGCTCACCGGCTCCACCTCGGGAGAGGGCGCGGGTGTCGGCACCGGGTCGAGGTTCGCGGTGCGCAGGGCGGCCTGCTGGACCGGGGCCGTGGCCGCGGTCGCGCCGGTGCCCAGCCGCGGCGTGACGACGACGGCCGCCACGGCGACGGCGGCGCTCAGTGTGAGCGCGGCAGCCAGGAATCCCGCACGCCGGTGGGCACGCGATCGACTGGCGCGGTGGGAGGGCACGCGCTCATTCTAGAGCGAGCGGGCTACGTGCGGCCCGACTTCGCCCGACTGCCCCGGGTCGAGGCCGCGGCGATGAGCACACGGGCGACGTCGCGGTAGGCCTCGGCCCCCTTGTGTCGACGCGCGGTGGAGAGGACGCTGCGGCCGATGGCCGGTGCCTCGGCGAAGCGGATGGACTTGGGGATCGCGGGTTCGATGACCGGCAGGTCGTAGGTCTCGGAGATGGCAGCGAGCACGTTCTGGGCGTGCTTGGTGCGCCCGTCGTACATCGTGGGGAGCACGCCGACGATCGACAGGGTGGAGTTGATCGACTGCTTGACGTCGTAGATGGTGTCGAGCAGCTGGCCCACGCCGCGGTGCGAGAGGGTCTCGGCCTGCAAGGGGATCAGCACGAGCCGCGCGGCCGACAGGGCACCCACCGTGAGCACCCCGAGGCTCGGGGGGCAGTCGATCAGGATGAGGTCGTAGTCGTCGGCGACCTTGTCCAGCGCCACGCGCAGCCGCTGCTCGCGGCCGGTGCGTGACACCAGGGACTCCTCGACCTGCGTGAGGGTGATGTTGGCCGGCATCAGGTCGATGCCCTCCTCGGTGACGAGGATGGCCTCGGACGGCTTGCTGGTGCCGAGCAGCACCTCGCCGACGGTGACGTCCAGCTCCTCGGGATCGATGCCCAGGGAGAAGGTCAGACTGCCCTGCGGATCGAGGTCTACCAGCAGCACGCGCTGGCCCAGCTCGACCAGCGCGGCCCCCAACGAGGCGACGGTGGTGGTCTTGGCGACCCCACCCTTTTGGTTCGCCACCGCGATCGTCGTCGTCACGTGCGCCATTGTGCCACCCGCCAGCGCTGCCGCCGCGCACATCGTTTGGCATGCTGGCCCCATGACACGTCGCGCGCTGGTCACGGGCGCCACCTCCGGCATCGGCAACTCCTTCGTCCGCACCCTGGCCGCCCACGGGCACGACGTCGTGATCGTGGCCCGCACGGCCGACCGCCTGGAGCAGGTGGCCGACGAGCTGCGCACCAAGCACCGGGTGGGGGTCGAGATCATCGCCGCCGACCTCAGCACCACCGAGGGCATGGACCGGGTGGCCGCACGGCTGACGGCCACCGCACAGCCGATCGACCTGCTGGTCAACAACGCCGGATCCTCTCTCGCGGGCTGGTTCGGCACCACCGACATCGTCGACGAGGACGCCCAGCTGGACCTGCTCGTACGCGCCCCGATGCACCTGATGGACGCCGCGATCAAGGCGATGGCCGGGCGCGGAGGCGGCCAGATCATCAACGTCGCGAGCGTGGCCGCGTTCACCCCCCGCGGCGTCTACTCCGCCCACAAGGCGTGGCTGGTGAACCTCTCGCGCTGGGCGGACGTGCACTACGACGACGTCAACATCGCCGTGCAGGCGCTGTGCCCGGGCTTCGTGCGGACCGAGTTCCACCAGCGCGGCCAGATGGACGTCAGCGGTGTGCCCCGCTGGATGTGGCTCAAGCCCGACTACGTCGTCAAGAAGTCCCTGCAGGACCTGCAGAAGGACAAGGCGCTGTCGGTGCCGTCGCTGCGCTACAAGGTCCTGACGTTGCTCGCCTCGTACCTGCCGGCCAAGCTCGTGACCCGCATGGCGAAGCGCGGGCGATGAGCACGCCGCTGTCCCTGGAGCTTCCCCGCCGGGGTCGTGGCCACGACCGTGCAGACGGATCGCGGACCGTTCGCGGCCCACACCCTGGCACCTCAGGGCGACCCGCGCGGGCACGTGCTGCTGGTGCCCGGATGGACCGGCTCCAAGGAGGACTTCACCCCGGCGCTGCCCGGCCTGGCCGAGGCAGGCTTCGCCGTCACCGCGTACGACCAGCGCGGCCAGCACGAGACGCCGGGCGGACCCGACGACGACTACTCGTTGTCGGGCTTCGCGGCCGACGCCGCAGCCGTCGCCGCGGCCCGTGGCTTCACCTCGTCGCACGTCCTGGGGCACTCGTTCGGCGGGCTGGTGGCGCAGCAGGCCGTGGTCGACCGCCCCGGGGTCTGGACGTCCCTCAGCCTGTTGTGCACCGGACCCGGCGCGCTGGGCAGTGCACCGGACCGCCCCCTGGAGAGCCTGGTCCAGGCGATCGGCACCGTGTCGCTCGCCGACATCTTCACCGCCTTCGAGCAGCCTGCCTCCCAGCCACAGCAGATCACCGACTTCCTGCGGCGCCGGTTCACCTCCAACGCCCCGACCTCGCTGCGGGCCATCACCCAGCTGCTGATCGATGCTCCCGACGTCGTCGACGCCGTCGCGGCCACCGCAGTGCCGTGCTGGGTGGGTCGCGGGATCGACGACGACGCGTGGCCGCACGAGGCGCAGTCCCACATGGCGGGACGCCTCGGGACCCGGGTGCACGTCGTGCCAGACTCCGAGCACTCCCCCGCCATCGAGAACACCCCAGGCTTCCTCGCTGCCTGGCTGCCCTTCCTGGAGACGCACACATGACCGACACCGGACCGCCCGTCACCCGTGGGTTCACCGGACGTCGGCGCGATGCCGATCCGGGCAGGTTGCCGCCAGGCCAGTACGACGTCGGGGACAACTGGCCGGTGCTGTCGGCCGAGGTCACGCCCACGGTCCGCACCGATGACTGGTCGCTGACCGTCGATGGCGCCGTCGAGTCACCTCAGACGTGGGACTGGCGCGCCGTCCACGCGCTGCCGGGCGACACGTTCGTCGGCGACATCCACTGCGTCACCACGTGGTCCAAGTTCGACATGACGTTCTCCGGTGTCAGCGTCGACGTGCTGCTCGACGCAGCCCGCCCGACCGACGACGCCGGGTTCGTGATCGCCCACACGGCCAGCGGGTACACGACCAACCTGCCGCTGGCAGACCTGCGCGGCGGCAAGGCCTGGATCGTGTGGGAGGCGCAGGGCAAGCCGCTCACGCCCGAGCACGGCGGTCCGGTCCGGCTGCTGGTGCCGCACCTGTACTTCTGGAAGTCCGCGAAGTGGATCGAGCGGCTCGAGGTCGCCGTCACCGACCGTCCGGGATTCTGGGAGAACAACGGGTACCACGACCGTGGCGACCCGTGGCTGGAGCAGCGCTACGTGGGAGATCCGTGACGGTCAGCAGCGGCCCCACGGGCTGGCAGGTGGCCACCGTCGCCGACATCGCCCACCCAGGCCCCGGTTTCGTCCGCATCCGGCTCGACGTGCCCGACCGACAGCCCGGACTGCCCGGTCAGCACTACGTGGTGCGCCTTCGGGCCGAGGACGGCTACACGGCCCAACGCTCCTACTCGGTGGCCTCGGACCCCGAGGACCCCCAGATCGAGCTGCTCGTGGAACAGATGCCCGACGGCGAGGTGTCGGGACACCTGCACGACGTGCTCGAGGTCGGCGACCTGCTCGAGGTCCGCGGCCCGATCGGCCGCTGGTTCACGTGGCGCGGCGAGGAGCCGGCACTGGCGATGGCCGGCGGCTCCGGACTCGTACCGATCATCTCGATGATGCGCTGGGCCGCCCGCCACGACCGACGCGACGACCTGCGCGTGGTGGCCGTGGGGCGCACCTGGGCCACCCTCCCGTACGCCGAGGAGCTGGCCGAGTACGGCGCGTTCATCGCTCTCACGCAGGAGAACCGCACCGACGCGCACGGCGTCGAGCGGGTCTCCGCGCCTCCCTACCCCGACGAGGTCGCGCCCCTGGTCGACGGCACCCTGCGCGCGTACGTGTGCGGATCGGTCGGATTCGTCGGCTACGCCAGCCGCCTGCTCGGCGAGTCCGGCGTGCGAGCCGACACCGTCCGCGTCGAGCAGTTCGGGGCTACTGGGTGACTCTCCTCAGGCGCGTCGACGACGGACGAGCAGCGTGCCGCCGAGCAGCGCTGCGAGTGCCGCCGCCAACGACAGCCACGTGATCGGGGAGCCGGTGTCGGGCAGCAGCCCGCCGGACGATCCACCGTCGACATCGGCCGACGCCAGCACCGTGAGAGCAGCCTCCGCCTGGCCCGACGCGCCCTCCACGACCAGTCGGTGGGCACCGGGCGGGGTGTCCTCCGGGACGACCACCGACACGGCGGCGAGACCGGTGGAGTCCGCCGTGATCGAACCGAGATCGACCGGGTCGGAGAACAGCGTGACGTCCAGGGTCTCCCCCGGCTGCGCTCCCTCGACGGCGCCCGTGACGGTGTCGCCCGGCTGGACCTGGTCGTCGTCGAGCGTCAGCACCAGCGTGCCGGCGGCGGGCGCGATCTGCACGGCGTCGCTCGTGCGGGTCGTGGCGGCGTGGCTGGGTGCGGTGCCGGTGACACTGACCGTCAGCTGAGCACCTGCGTCGTCGTTCACCGTGGTGTAGGTCGCCTCGGTTGCTCCGTCGATGGGCTCGCCGTCGCGGAGCCACTGGTGACCGAACTCTGCCTCCGGCGACCACGGGGCCACCGTCGCGGCGAGCTCCGATCCCACGCTCAGGTCGCCCTCGATGACCGGTGTGGTCGTCGACGCGAACTGCGCGGTGAGCCCGTAGAAGGTGGTGGTCCCCGAGACCTCGTTGCCCACCACCAGCATCGCCCCGCCGGTGGGCGAGTCCTCGGCCGGGACGAAGGCGATGCTCTCCGGCCCGAGGTCGCCGGCGGCGTCCAGCACGGCGGCAGGATCGGCCGCGTCCTCGACCGACACCGAGAAGTCGCGGTTGTTCAGGTACGTGACGAACGTGGACCGGGCCGGCGTGGTGATGTCGAAGACCGCCAGACCGCCGACCCGTTCGAAGCCGACGAACGCGTAGGTGCGGTCGCCGACGGTGCCGACCGTGATGGCCTCGGGCTCAGGGCCCTTGTCGTCACTGCGTCCTTCGAAGTTGGACTCGGAGTGGTTCGAGTTGAAGAACTCCGGTGCTGCCTGTGCGGTGATCTGCTCGAAGGCGTCCGCGGAGTCGAACACGAGCGATCCGTCGGTGTCCCAGATGGAGAACGACCGGGCTCCGAAGGAGTACAGCTGCTCGTAGCAGGAGCCGTCGGCGGACAGGCCGCTGGCCGTCGACACGTTGAGGCGGCCGAGCTCGTCGTCCGCGCCCAGGTCGACGGCGGGGTTGTCGTCGCACATCGGAGCCAGCCCCTTCTTGCCCAGGTCCTTGACCCGCGCCGGCTCCGCGTAGTCGCCCCACTCGCGGGCATCGCCCTCGTTGGCCGTGACCAGGTACGTGCGACCGCCGGCGACGTAGGAATGGATGGTGTCGGGCATGTACAGACCCATAACCGGCCAGGTCCCGATGGCGATCCCACCGTCACGGTCGGACGGGTCGAGTCCCTGTCCAGCGATCGAGTGGTCCTTGGCGCCGAGCGGCAGCAGGTCGGTGACCGTGGCCGTGGCGAGGTCGACCACGGCGAACGCGTTGTTCTCCTGCAGCGTCACGTACGCCGTGGTGCCGGCGTCGTCGAGGGCGACGTACTCGGGCTCGAGATTGGCCGACACCGGGAAGTCGGTGTTCACCGTGGGGCCGAATACCCTGACGCCGTCGGGGCGTGTGCGGGTTCCACCGTCCTCGTAGGCGTGGAAGTCGGCCGTGGAGACTGCGCTCTGCGGCGGGGCGGCCAGCGTGTCGGGCAGGTCGACCACCGAGATCGATCCCTCGGGATCGACCGCGTAGTCGTCGTCGGGCTCACCCTCGTTGGCGATCACGGCGCGTGAGCCGTCCGGCGTCAGGGTGACCATGTCCGGCAATGAGCCGACCCGCACCGCACCCAGCACCTGGAGGGACTGGCCGTCGACCACCAGCATCCAGCCCGGGTCGGTCTTGGTGTCGGACTCGACGGCGACCACCACGAGGCCGTCGTCCCGCACGTCGACGGAGTTCGCGACGGCGCCGGCCGGGATCGTGGAGCCGTCGGCGGCCGTCGTCCCTGCAGCGGAGATCGACGTGGTCAGCGCCGGCGCCGACGGGTCGGCCGCGTCGAGCACGTCCACCCGGCCGGAGTTGGCGTTGACGACGTAGGCCCGGTCGGTGCCGGGATCGAAGGCGACGATCTCCGCGGCAGACTGGTCGAACTGGCCGGTGCGATGGGTGCCGAGCACGTCGAGCGACAGCAGCGCGTCGTCGGCGGAGACCGTCGGCGGGTCGTCGACGGCCACTGCGGCCGAGGCGACGAGGGCAACAAGGACCATGGTGGCCGTCGCGAGGAGAGCGGGCGTGGTCAGGCCGTGACGGCCTCGGGGGATGAGCACCCGCTCGACGCTAGGGAGCTGACGCGAAGCGGAGTCGACCTCGAGATGAACGCACGGCGACCGGTGGTGGACATCCCGATCACCCCTCTGACCGATCCGTGGATCTGGGCACGTCTCGGCGTCAGCCGAGCAGCCGCTCGAGCTGGTCCGGGGCCGTGGTGTTGGCGCCGAGGTGGAACCCCGCGCCCTTCCCGGTGCCGTGGTGGTCGCTGGATCCGGTGACGACCAGGTCGAGGTCAGCGGCGATCTGCCGCAGTGCCGCGCGGGCCTCGGGTCCGTGGTCGTGGTGGTCGACCTCGATGCCGTCGAGACCCGACTCCACCAGGGCGGCGATGACGTCTGCGGTGAGGACCCGGTCGCTCCCGCGCGCCCACGGGTGCGCTAGCACGGCACGTCCTCCGGCCGCCTTGAGCAGGCCGATCGCCGAGGCGAGATCTGCGGCGTACCGGTCGACGTAGGCCGGCCGGCCCGGATTGAGGTACCGCGTGAACGCCTCGTCGCGCACGGAGACGACGCCGGCCGCCACCAGGGCGTCGGCGACGTGGGGGCGACCGAGCGCGGCGGCCTCGCGTGACTGCGCCCGGACGTCGCCCTCGGTGAGGTGGATGCCCTCGCCCCGCAGCTTCTCCAGGGTGGCCGGCAGCCGTGAGGTGCGACCGTCGATGATGGCCTTCAGCTCGGCAACCAGCGCGGGGTTCGCCGGATCGAAGGAGTACCCGAGCAGGTGGATGCTCTTGCCCTGCAGGCGCGTGGACATCTCGATGCCGCGCACCAGGCGGATGCCGTGGTGGTCGGCCGCGACCTGAGCCTCGGCCCACCCCTCGGTGGAGTCGTGGTCGGTCAGGGCGACGACGTCGAGCCCGGCCAGCGCAGCGTGTGCGACCAGGTCGGCCGGGTCATCGGTCCCGTCGGAACGGTTCGAGTGGGTGTGGAGATCGATGCGCACGGGCTCAGGTTAGACGTTCCACCGCTGCACGACCGGCGTGCCGCGGTCGTCGCCCAGGACCGACAGGGTCGCTGTCCCGAGATCGAAGTGACGGCCCTCCGCCACGGGCAGGTCCAGCCACCTGGCGGTGAGGGCGCGCAGCGAGTGACCGTGGGCGAACACCAGCGTCCGTCCGTCGACGGACCGGGCGCGCTCGACGACCCGGTCCAGTCGGGCAGCCACCTGGTCGGCGGTCTCTCCGCCGGGACACGGATGGGACCACACCGTCCAGCCCGGGACCGTCTCGCGGATCTGCGGCGTGGTCAGCCCCTCGTAGTCGCCGTAGTCCCACTCCACCAGGTCGTCGTCGACGGGCGCGTGATCGAATCCGGCCAGCTCCGCGGTGTGGACGGCACGACGGCGTGGACTGGTGAACACCTGGGCGAACGTGGTCTGCGTGAGCTTCGGCCGCAGCGAGCGGGCGCTCTGCTCGCCGGTCTCGGTCAGGGGGACGTCGGTGGTGCCGGTGTGCCGGCCGCTGGCGCTCCACTCGGTCTCGCCGTGGCGGACCAGCCAGAGCTCGGCGGTCATCGCGGCACGAGCACCCAGTAGTCGAGGTCGAGCAGCACCCCGGGGGCGTGCTTGCCGTCCTCGCCGCGCAGGGTCATCGACTCGTCGCGACCCTTGGTGGCGACCAGCCGCAGGCGCAGCGCGCCCACACCGGGGGCGGGCGTCTCGGCGGAGTCGAGCACCTCCGACCACGCGTAGACGGTGTCGCCGGCCAGGGCCGGAGCGGTGTGCGCGCCGGCATTGATCGCCGCGACGAGCTGGGCGTTGGCCAGTCCGTTGAACGACAGCGCACGCGCCATCGAGATGATGTGACCGCCGTAGACCAGGCGGGTGCCGTCGGGCCGCGCCTCGGTGCTGAAGTGCACCTTCGCAGTGTTCTGCCACAGCCTGGTCGCCATCATGTGCTCGGGATCGGTGAGGGTCACGCCGTCGACGTGGTCGATCTTCTCGCCCACCACGTAGTCGGCCCACCGGTGGGGCTCCCCCGCGGCCGCGAGGTCGTAGTCGGTGAAGTCGAGTCCGGCGGGCACGATCAGGTCCTCGGCGGCGACGACGTCGGCGAGCTCGGGCACGACCGTCTCGGGCGCGGGCGCCTCGACGTCGTTCTTGCGCACCATGACCCAGCGCACCCAGTCCAGGACGGTCTCGCCGCGCTGGTTGGTGGCGGTGGAACGGACCCACACCACACCGGTCTTGCCGTTGGAGTTCTGCTTGAGTCCGATGACCTCCGACGAGGTCCGCAGGGTGTCGCCGGGAACGACGGGGCGATGGAACCGGCACTCGGCGTAGCCGAGGTTCGCCACGGCGTTGAGCGAGATGTCCGGCACCGTCTTGCCGAAGGCCACGTGGAAGGCGATCAGGTCCTCGACCGGGTGTGGCGCCAGGCCGACCGCGGCCGCGAACTGCGCGGACGACGGCACGGCGAACCGCGTGGGGTAGATGGCGCCGTAGAGGGCGCGGTCTCCCTCGGTGATCGTGCGGGGCGTGGCGTGCTCGATGACCTGTCCGACCGAGAAGTCCTCGAAGAAGTTCCCGGCATTGGTCTTGGTGTGGTCGCTCATGCGAACGGATCGGCTGCCGCGCTGCCCGGCATCTTCGCCAGCAGCTCCTGGCCCTGCGCACGGAACTTGTGCTCGACCAGCACCTCGTACTTGGTGGCGACGACCTTCTGCACCGAGCTGAAGTCACGCTGACCGCGGGTGGCGGCGTAGCCCAGCGCACCCGAGACCACGCCGAACACGATGCCGAAGCCGACACCACCGAGGATGATCGACAGGCTCGAGCGGCTGCCGTCGGTGAACAGGCTCAGGATGAGACCGATCAGCAGGCCCAGCCACGCGCCCGATCCGGCACCGGCCATCAGCACCCGGCCCCAGGTGAGGCGGCCGGTGACCCGCTCGACCTGCTTGAGGTCGGTGCCGACGATCAGCACGTTCTCCACGGGGAACTGCTCGTCGGACAGGTAGTCGACGGCCTTCTGCGCTGCCGCGTAGTTGTCGTACACACCCAGCGACTGGGGGTACTCCAGCGCGAAGATCTCAGCCATGTGTGCTCCTAGAGCTTGTAGTCCTTGAGGAGGGCTCGGCCGATGATCATCTTCTGGATGTCCGACGTGCCCTCGCCGATGAGCATGAATGCAGCCTCACGGTACAGGCGCTCGATCTCGTACTCCTTGGAGTAGCCGTAGCCGCCGTGGATGCGGAAGGAGTCCTGCACGACCTCGTTGCAGTACTCCGAGGCCAGCATCTTGGCCATGCCGGCCTCGACGTCCATGCGCTGGCCGGAGTCCTTGAGGCGGGCGGCCTTGACGACCATCGCGTGGGCGGTCTCGACCTTGGTGGCCATCTCGGCCAGGCGGAACAAGATCGCCTGGTGCTGGGCGATCGGCTTGCCGAAGGTCTCGCGCTGCTGGGCGTACGCGATGCCGAGCTCGAAGGCGCGGTTCGCGATGCCCACGGCGCGGGCGCCGACGTTGACGCGGCCGACCTCGACACCGTCCATCATCTGGTAGAAGCCGTTGCCGGGCTCGCCGCCGAGGACCTGATCGGCCGAGATCTGGTGCTTCTCGAAGATCATCTCGGTGGTGTCGATGCCCTTGTAGCCCATCTTGTCGATCTTGCCGGGCACCGTGACGCCCTGGGCGGTCTCACCGAAGCCGGGCTCCTTCTCGACCAGGAACGTGGTCATGTTCTTGTAGACCGAGTCGTTGCCCTCGTCGGTCTTGCACAGCACCGCCACGAGCGTGGACGAGCCGCCGTTGGTCAGCCACATCTTCTGACCCGTGATCTCGTACCCGTCATCGGTCTTGGTGGCCTTGGTGCTGATGGCCGAGACGTCGGACCCGAGGCCGGGCTCGGACATGCTGAACGCGCCTCGGACCTCGCCGGTGGCCATCTTCGGCAGATACTTCTGCTTCTGCTCGTCCGTGCCGTGCTGGATCAGCATGTACGCCACGATGAAGTGGGTGTTGATGACGCCGGACACGCTCATCCAGCCGCGGGCGATCTCCTCGACGACCAGCGCGTAGGTCAGCAGCGACTCGCCGAGTCCGCCGTACTCCTCGGGGATCATCAGACCGAAGATGCCGAGCTCCTTGAGGCCTTCGACGATGTCGGTCGGGTACTCGTCCTTGTGCTCGAGGTCCGTGGCGACCGGGATGATCTCCTTCTCGACGAACTGGCGCACCAGCTTGAGGATCTCGGTCTGATCATCGGTCAAGCCTTCGGTGCTGACGAGGCGGCCCATCGGTACTCCTTGCGTCGTGTAGCGCTGTCGCGCTGGGGGCGTCGTGCAGCGCTTTCGCGCTGGTGGCGTCATCCAGCGCTTGAGCGCTGGTGGCGTCGTGCAGCGGTTGCTCGCTGCGGTGTGACCTGTCGACTGTACCGACCAGTAGCCGGGTCGGCTGGACTGTGGGTCGTGATCTGGGTGACGTCAGGTGGTGGGCGCCTCGGCCGGCGGGCGCCGCACCACGACCACCGCCAGGCCCGCGAGGATCAGGAGCAGGCCGAGATAGACGCCCAGCGGCGGGGTCTGTCCGAGGAAGATGCCAGCGAGGATCGCCGCTCCGGGAACCTCGAGCAGCAGCAGCAACGAGATGGTCCCCGGCGTCATGACCGACAGCAGGTGGTTCAGGATCGAGTGCCCCAGCAGCTGCGCGGCGACGGTGACGCCCACGATCGCCAGCCACGTCGCGGCGGAGAACCCCACCAGGTCGACGCCGGCCAGCAGCGCCACCGCGGCGAGGATCACGGCGCAGAGGGCGTAGCAGGCGACGGTGTACGACGTGGTCGAGACCTGGCGCCGCACCCGATTGCCGGCGTCGAGGTACAGCGCCGCCGCCGCTCCCCCGGTCAGTGCGAGCAGGTCGCCGGCCAGCGCCTCGCGCGAGAGCGTGAGGTCGATCCCGGTGATGACGAAGACCCCGAGGAGAGCCAGCACCACGCCCACGAGGACCTGGCGCGACGGCCGGGTCCCGTGAAAGCGGTCGATCACGACGATGAACACCAGCTGCATGCTCACCATGGCCGTCGCGGCCGCCACCGAGGTCAGCTTCAGGGCGGTGATCCAGGTGGCGAAGTGCAGCGCCAGCATGACGCCGGCCAGGACGAGGTCGCGACGCCCCTGTCGATCGAGGCCGGCGAGCTCTGCCGGGGCACGCCGAGCGGCGAACGGCGAGATCGCCAGCGCTCCCAGCGCGTTGCGCCACATCCCGATCGCCAGGGCGGGCGCCGCGGCTCCGGCCATCAGGGGGCCGGAGGCCGAGACCCCGAGCACGGCGACGAGAGCGAGCAGCGCGTTCACGAGCTCACCCTAGAGCGGACTAGCCCCAGGACTTCTCCAACTCCGCCAGTGCATCCTCGAGGTGCTGCAGCAGGCGCTGCAGCGAGCTGCAGCGCTAGCCCCAGGACTTCTCCAGCTCGGCCAGTGCATCCTCGAGGTGCTGCAGCAGGCGCTGCAGGTGAGGGACGGATCGGCGGCAACCGATCAGCCCGATGTCGAGGAAGCCCTTGCGGCTGGTCAGGGTGATGTTCAGCGCCTGGCCGTCCAGCACGATCGAGACCGGGTACATGCCGTCGAGACGGGCACCGTTGAAGTACATCTCCTTCGTCGGGCCGGGCACGTTGGAGACGATCACGTTGAACGGCGGGTGCGTGTAGCGGACGAACCCGGGCACCGGTGTCATCGCCAACGGCGCCATCTGCACCGCCGACAGGGCCAGGATCTGCATCGGCGACAGGTCCCCCATGATCTTCTTGGCCTGCCGGGAGCTGTAGGAGATCTCCTCGAGGCGGGTCGACCCGTTCTCGCGATCGGTGGCGAGATTCACCACGATCGCGCCCACCTGGTTGCCGCCCTCGCGTCCGGCCGAGTCGGCGCGCAGTGCCAGCGAGATCGGGACCATCGCGGTCATCGGCTCGTCCGGCAGCGCGTTCTGCTCCATCAGGTAGGCGCGCAAGGCACCGCTGACCATCGCTAGGACGACGTCGTTGAGCGTCGTGGCGGACGACTTGGCGACCTGCTGGATGCGGGCGATCTCCCACGACTGGGCCGCGAACCGTCGCGCTCCCCCGACCGGTCCGTTGAGGATCGTCTTGGGCGCCCGGGGCAGGGTGATGTCGTTGTCACGGACCACCTGACGGGCGATCCTCAGCCCGGTGGGCACCAGTCCGGCGAGCTTCTCCGGCGACGTCGGCGCCGGCACGCACCAGACCCCACGGGTCGAAGCCGCGGGCGTCCTGCGATCCGCCGGATCGCGGCGGCAGCAACCACGGCGGCACACAGTCGCGCGCCTCCGGGTCCTCGCTCAGGGTGCGTTGCATCAGCTTGATCGCGGCGACGCCGTCGACCATCGAGTGGTGGATCTTGCTGTAGACGGCGACGCGGCCGTCCTGCAGGCCCTCGATGACGTGGCACTCCCACAGGGGGCGGTGCCGGTCGAGCAACGCGCCGTGCCAGCGCGACGTCAGCTGCAGCAGCTCGCGGATGCGCCCCGGCGTCGGGATGGCCGAGTGCCGCACGTGGTAGTCGTAGTCGATCACCGGATCGGTGGCCCACCACGCGTTGCCCAGCGACCCCACCGGCTCGGCCGGGCGACGACGGAACAGCGCCGAGACGTCGTCGCTCTGGCGGAACGCGTCGACCATCTCGCGGGCGAACTGGGGCCCGGCGTCCTCGGGCGGGACGAACAGCTGCAGCCCACCGACGTGCATCGGATGCTCGCGCGACTCCGCCAGGAGAAACATCGAGTCGGTCGGCGGCATGAACGGCATCTGGACTCCCTTGAGCGTCGAATTCCCACGGATGGAGCTCGACCTGAGTATGGTTAAACGAGCCGATGTGGCGCACGTCACTGTAGATCACGAACGGACGTCGAACTCTCGAGAACACCGCGTTCTGGACGAACCGTTCTGGATGAACAAGGAGCCTTCCCCATGGTGTCGCACCTGACAGTGGCCGCTGAGCCGCGCTTCATGCCCGGGGCCAGCGCGCAGTCGCGGATGCTGGGTCTCGGCCTGCGTCACACCGTCCGCCCCCTGCTCGGCGTGTGGTCGAAGCTTCCCTTCGAGGTCTTCCCGCCCAACCTGATCGACACCGCCGCACGCCTGCTGCCGGTGCACGAGGGCACTCGCTGGCGCACCGTCACCATCGGCGACTGCTCGTCGGAGTGGCTGCGCGCCAAGGGCGTCGACGAGTCGACCGACCACGGCGCGATCCTGTACTTCCACGGCGGCGCCTTCCTCACCTGCGGGCTCAACACCCATCGCCGTCTGGTGTCTCGCATCTCGTTCTCGACCAAGCAGCCCGTGCTCAACGTCGGCTACCGCCAGATGCCCGAGGAGCCGATCCTCACCTCGATCCGCGACGGCGTCGACGCGTTCGCGTGGCTGGTCGAGCAGGGCTACCGCGCCGACCAGATCACCATCGCGGGCGACTCGGCCGGTGGCTACCTGGCCTTCAGCGTCGCGCGTGCCGTGATGGATCGCGGCTGGGGCAAGCCGGCCGGCATCGTGGCCATCTCGCCGCTGCTCGACTTCGACGACACCCGCAAGCGCGAGCACCGCAACGCCAACCGCTGCCAGACGTTCCCCATGGCGGCCGTGTCACGCCTCAGCAAGGTGGCGCACCGCGTCGAGACCCGTGGCGGCGTCGCAGGACAGCGGGTCTGCCCGGTCGACATGCCGCTCGCCGACATGCCACCCACGCTCATCCACGTCGGGTCACGCGAGGTCCTGATGCCCGACTCGGAGCTGATGGCCAATCGCCTCACCTCGGCCGGGGTCCCCTGCGAGCTGCAGGTGTGGGACCGGCAGGTCCACGTCTTCCAGGCTGCTGCGTCGTGGGTCCCCGAAGCACGCGCTGCGATCGAGGAGATCGGCACGTTCATCCGCCACCTCGGCGCGCAGCAGGACGTCACTGCGCCGGCGGGTTCGGTGCGCGAGGCTTCCCCGCGACGCCGTGCGACGGCCGTCAACCACTGACCGTCAGGCCTGCAGATAGGCCACCACGGCCATGACGCGACGGTTGGACGTGGCGTCGTCCGGGTCGAGATCGAGCTTCATGAAGATGTTGCTCGTGTGCTTGCCGATGGCCTTCTCGGTCACGAAGAGGGCTGCCGCGATCGCGGCGTTGGACCGGCCCTGCGCCATCAGCTCCAGCACCTCCAGCTCTCGTGGCGTCAGGCGGCTGACCGGGCTGTCGGTCGGTGCGCGGGCGATCAGGGCCGACACGACCTCCGGATCGAGCACGGTGCCGCCGGCGGCCACCGTTCGCACGGCGTCGACGAACGTCGCGACGTCGGCGACCCGGTCCTTCAGCAGGTACCCGACTGCTCCGTCGCCACTGCTCAGCAGCTCTCGCGCGTACAGCTGCTCCACGTACTGCGACAGCACGAGCACAGGCAGGCCGCGACGTTCGTCGCGGGCCGCGATGGCCGCCCGCAAGCCCTCGTCCGTGAAGGTGGGCGGCATGCGGACGTCGACGACGGCGACGTCGGGTCGATGGGTGCGCAGCGCGTCGGCGAGCGTGACCGCATCGTCGACCGCCGCCACGACCTCGAAGTCGTACGCCTCCAGCAGCCGGGTCAGTCCGTCACGGAGGAGGGCGAGATCTTCGGCGATGACAACGCGCACGGAACCTCCACGGTGACCACGGTCGGCCCCCCGGCGGGACTGACGACGTCCATCGTGCCGTCAAACGCGCCCACCCGGCGAGCGACCCCCGCCAGGCCCGATCCTGCGTCGGGCGAGGCTCCACCCCGACCGTCGTCCGACACGACGACACGAAGCACGTCGCCGTCGTGAACGACGTCGATGGTCACCCGGTGGGCGTCGGCGTGCTTGCCGACGTTGGCGAGCAGCTCGCTCGTGGCGAAGTACACGGCCGACTCGACAGGTGCCGGCAGTCTCCCCGGCAGCACGATCGTCACCGAGACCGGGACCGACATGTCGAGGGCGAGCGCCTGGACCGCCCCGGCCAGGCCGCGATCGGCGAGAACCGGTGGATGGATTCCCCGCACGACCGACCGCAGGTCGCCGAGCGCTGACGCGGTGACACCGCGTGCCTCCTGCAGCAGCGCGCCCGCGGCCTCGGGGTCGCTGTCCAGCAGCTCCTGCGCGAGGCCCAGGCTCATGCCGAGCGCGACGAGCCGCGCCTGGGCGCCGTCGTGCAGGTCGCGCTCGATGCGGCGCAGCTCGGCCGCGAAGTGGTCCACCGAGTCCGCGCGCGACGCCGACACCTCCGCCACCCGCCGTTCGAGCGTGGCGCGCGACGGCGACAGCAGGGCCCGGTCGATCTGGGCGATCCCTCGCACGACGAGCGGTTCGAGCCACCACCACAGCGCAAAGACGACGGGAACCCACACCCACTGCACGAACGCGCTGGCCTGGGTGTCGATCGTGATGACTCCGTAGCTGAGGTCGAACGTGCCGGCAGGCGTGAGGGCGAACAGCAACGGGTAGAGCGCGTAGAAGCCGACGGCCAGCGCGAGCCCCAGCCCGATCCAGGCGAGGGCCCAGCCGATCGTCACCGCCGCGAAGGTCCAGAGCAGATCGAGCCAGCGCGCCGGGTCCGACGCCCAGCCCTTCAGCACCTCCCCAGGCGAGCGGCCGCGGCGGGGCGCGTACGGCGACTCGATGGTGACGCCCAGGAGCCGCTCCGCGAGACGCCGGTGGACCATGGCCAGTGCCTGCAGCATCGGCACGAACGCCAGCAGAAGAACCAGGCCCACACCGACGATCGCCACACTCAGCGCGGTCACGACCACGGACAGCATCACGACGGCGAGCGGGGCCAGCAGCACGTACAGCACCGAGACGCCGGTGAGGGCCGTCCTGCGGCGCAGACCGTCGATGAACGACTCCTCCCGCGGCAGGGCGAGCGCTGTGGTGACGGTCATGGGTCGAGCCTCCCAGATGGTGACGACGCCTACGATCCTGCCGACGCTGGGACCACGGCACAGTGGGCCTGGACCCACTGTGTGAACGGGACTCAGTCCCCTCGTGCCGCGCGGAGGGGATCACCAGAGTTGACGCATCGTCGACCTCTGGAAGGGGACCCCATGTCCCGCAGCACCCCCACCGTCCGCCTCGCGCGCTGGAGCGCCCTGCACCCATGGCGCGCCATCGGCGCGTGGTTCGCGCTCGTGGCGGTCGCCGTGGCGTTGTCGTCCCTCGTCCCGGGTCGCACCCTGCCCGACGACAGCCGGGTCGGCGAGTCGGGCCGGGCCGCCGCGATGCTCGACCAGGCGGGACTGGCCGCCAGCCCGACCGAGTCGGTCCTCATCACCGCTCCGCGCGGGAGGCTCGACCTCCAGCGTGCGTCAGCCGTCGCCGCCCAGGTGAGCACGGCCGCCCGCGACGTCACGGGCGTGTCGTCCGTGGGCTCCCCGGTCGTCTCGTCGACCAAGGATGCCGTCCTGGTGCCGATCGAGATGGCCGGCGACAGCGAGGACGCTGCCGATCACGTCGGTGCCCTGATCGCGACCACCCAGCGGGTGCAGAAGGACCACCCCGAGCTGGACGTGCAGCAGGCCGGCGCGGCTTCGCTCGACCAGGGCATCAATGACCAGGTCGCCGACGACCTCTCCACCGCGGAGACCACGAGCCTGCCCGTCACGTTCCTGATCATGCTGATCGCCTTCGGCGCCTTCATCGCTGCCGGGATCCCCGTGATCCTCGCCATCACGTCGGTCGTCACGGCGCTCGGGCTGTACGCCCCCGTGTCGTACCTGGCTCCCGACTCCGGCTCGGTCGCCAACATCGTGCTGCTGATCGGCATGGCCGTCGGTGTCGACTACTCGTTGTTCTACCTCAAGCGCGAGCGTGATGAACGGCGGCTCGGGCGCTCCACGGTCGACGCGGTCGAGATCGCCGCGTCCACCGCGGGGCGTGCCGTCGTGGTGTCCGGGGTCGCGGTCGTGGTGGCCATGTCGGGCCTCTTCCTGTCCGGAGACGCCGTCTTCACCTCCCTCGCCACGGGCGCGATCATCGTCGTCCTGGTGGCGATCGTCGGGTCCTTGACGGTCCTTCCGGCGATGTTGGTCGCCCTGGGTCGCTTCGTCGACCGCCCTCGCGTGCCGCTGGTGTGGCGGCTCACTCGACGCATCGGTTCGGGCGGGATCAGCGGTCGCCTGATCCGCCCGGTCGTCCGCAGGCCGGTCGTCTCCGCCCTGCTGGCCGGAGGCACGCTGGTCGGTCTGGCCGTTCCGGCGCTCGGCATGTCGACACACCAGCCGACCGTCGACACGCTGCCGCAGGACATCGCGGCGGTGCAGGCCTTCCAGCGCGTCCAGCAGAGCTTCCCGTCCGAGCACCCGAGCTTCACCGTCGTCCTGCAGTCCGGCGCGGGCCAGACCCGGGCAGCCGAGGCCGCTCTTCGGACAGTCGAGACCGACGCGGTGTCCGCGGGCGTCACCGACCCGGGCGATCAGTCCGTCCGGGCGTCATCCGACGGGCGCGTTGTGGCGCTCACCATGGCAGCGGCCCACCCCGAGGGCGACCCGCGCAACGACACGGCGCTCGAGATGCTGCGCGACAGCACCGTCCCGTCCGCGATCGCCGGACTGCCGAGCACCACTGCGGCCGTCGGCGGAGGTGTGGCGGAGGCGTACGACCACGATCACCAGCCGTCACACCTCCCGCTGGTCATCGGCTTCGTCCTGACGCTGACGGCCATGATGATGCTCTGGACGTTCCGGAGCCTGACGCTGGCCCTCATCACCACGGCGCTGAACCTGTTGTCGGTCGGAGCAGCGTTCGGCGTCCTGACCCTGGTGTTCCAGCACTCCTGGGCGGACGGGCTGCTGGGCTACACGTCGTCGGGCTTCATCGTCGACTGGATCCCGCTGTTCTGCTTCGTGGTCCTGGTCGGCCTGTCGATGGACTACCACGTGTTCGTCCTGAGCCGGGTCCGTGAAGGTCTGCGACGCGGACTCCCCTACGAGGACGCCGTCGAGCGCGGCGTCCGAGACACCGCCGGTGTCGTGACGAGCGCTGCGGCAGTCATGGTGTCGGTGTTCGCCGTGTTCGCGACCCTCAGCCTGTTGGAGATGAAGCAGATGGGCGTGGGCCTGTCGGTGGCGATCCTGCTGGATGCCACGGTCGTCCGACTGGTGCTGCTGCCGGCCGCACTGCTGATCTTCAAGCGCCGACTGCAGCACCTCGGCGGCACACAGAGCCAGGTGCACGACCACGAACGGGTCCCCGAGCTGCAGACCGTCTGACCTGCCCGTCGAGACTCACGACGGCGCAGGTGTCAGGCGGCGTGGATGATGAGGTCGCCTGCGGGGTCGACGGTCAGGTGTGTCTTTTGTCGGTGGTGTCGGCGGCAGAGGGCTCGGAGGTTTGCTGCGTTGGTGGGGCCTCTGGGGTGGGGGATGTGGTGGTCGAGGTCTGATTCGGTGGCGGGCCGGTTGCAGTGGGCGACTCGACAGGTGCCGTCGCGGATCTCGATGGCTGTTCTGAGTGCCGGTGATGGTGTGTAGCCGAGTTCGGTGATGTCGAGGATCCGGCCCAACGGGGTGGTGATGATGCGGTGGAACAGGGTGCCGGGTTGTTGAGCCAGGTCGCGGACCATGTCGGCGGGGAGGGCGTAGTCGCCGTCGAAGGACTCACCGGGTTCGTTGGTGTATCCGGCCAGCGACGTGACGGGGATGGTGACACCGATGACCGCGCGGCGGCTGACCGAACCGTGACCGGTGTCGTCGAACAGCCACGCGACGAGCTCGTCGGCGCGTTTCTGGTCGAAGGAACGATCATCGGCCGGCAGGTTCTTGGCGCGGCGGGTCAGCTCGTGGTCCAGGGCGATGACGGTGTCGGTGGGCAAGAAGGCGTGGAGCCAGGACATGCCGGCTTCGCCGTGCTCGACGACCACCCGGCGTTGCTCACGCTCTGTCGCCGCTGTGGTGATCGGGTCGCCGTAGGTGGCGACGAACCGGCGCAGCTTGGCCTGCAGCTGTGCTGCGGTGTGGGTGGGTGCGTAGCGGACGAGCTCGTAGTCGAGGTGGATCCGGACGTGGTTGTCATCGGGGAGTCGCAACAGTGCTGAGGCGATCAGACCGACCCGGTACGAATCGATCCGACCAGTGGTGAAGGCGTCCCAGGTGTCGGGCAGGTCAGTGGCGACGCGGCCGTATTCGGCGAGGCGGCACTGGATTGACCGGACCGGCATGTGCAGGGTGGCGGCGAGCTCGTCGTCTGCGTATCCGATCTCGAGGTCACGGATCTCGGCGTTGCGGGCGTGCTGGGCCTCACGGGTGCGGAGCTGCTTGAACGCCAGCATGTCGGCTGCTGTCTCGGCTTCGAGCCGCGCTCGCTCGACCTCGCGGGCGGTGATCCGGTCGAGGATCGCCTGTCCGGGGTCGGGGTGCGTGGCCATGGGTCCATTGTAGTCGAACAGGTGTTCGATGACTACTGTTTTCTACTGATAGTTCGGGTTTTTGTGGGGGTCGAGTCTGGCTGGCCGGTGTGGTTCGCCTCGCTGCGCGGGCCCTAGGGACGAGCTCTGCGAGGACCGTGAGCGAAGCGAAGGGCACGGTCGCTCCGCTCAGAACAGGTTGGCTGCCTTCACCACGGTCTCGTAGATGCCGTAGACCAGCGGGACGGCCACCACGACCCATGCGACGACCAGCACCGGCGACAACGGCTTGTCGACCGCGGTCGAGACCTTCTCGGTGCCGGTCCCCGCGTCAGCGGCGAGGGAGGACTCCGGCTCGTGGAACTTGTGGTCGACCGGCTTGATCGCCAGGTTCGCGAGGAAGCCGACCGCCAGGATCGCGACCATGGTCAGCAGTGCGGGCCGGTAGTCGCCCGACTGCAGGTTGCCGGGCTCGCCCTGGGCGTCGAGAATCCCGTTGACGATCAGGGGTCCGGCGACGCCGGCTGCTGCCCACGCGGTCAGCAGCCGGCCGTGGATCGCGCCGACCTGGAAGGTGCCGAACAGGTCGCGCAGGTAGGCCGGTGCCGTGGCGAAGCCTCCACCGTAGAAGCTGATGATGACGCCGGCGGTCAGCGCGAACAGCGTGGTGGACGTCGAGCCCTGGAACGCCAGCAGCGCGTACAAGATGATGCCGACACCGAGGTAGACGATGTAGATGTTCTTGCGGCCGACCGTGTCGGACGCCGAGGACCACACGAACCGGCCCACCAGGTTGAACAACGACAGCAGTCCGACGAAGCCACCAGCGGCTGCTGCGGCGACCGTGGAGGTGCCCCCCTCGCGGAAGAAGTCCTGGATCATCGGCGCGGCCTGCTCGAGGATGCCGATGCCCGCCGTGACGTTGCAGAACAGCACGGTCCACAGCAACCAGAACTGCGGGGTGCGGATCGCGTTGTCCGCCGACACGTGGTCGGTGGTCACCAGGCTGCGCGCCTTGACCGTGCTCGGGTCGAATCCGGCGGGCTTCCAGTCGTCGGCCGGCACCTTGACCAGCCATGCCCCGAACAGCATCAGCACGAGGTAGATCAGGCCGAGCGAAACGAACAGCTTGGCCACGGCGGACCCGGACGCGATGCCGGTGGCCGTGTCGTAGCCGTCGTCGAACACCTTGAGCAGCTTCGACGACAGCGGGCTGGCGAGCGCGGCGCCACCGCCGAAGCCCATGATCGCCATGCCCGTGGCCAGGCCGGGGCGGTCGGGGAACCACTTGATCAGGGTCGACACCGGCGAGATGTAGCCGATGCCCAGACCGATGCCGCCGATGACGCCGTAGCCGAGGTAGACCAGCCACAGCTGTCCGGTGGCGATGCCCAGCGCGCCGACCATGAAGCCGCCGGCCCAGAACACCGCTGCGGTGGCCATGGCGCGACGCGGGCCCCCGGAGTCGACCCACGTGCCGAACACGGCCGCCGACAGCCCCAGCATGACGATCGCCAGGGAGAAGATGACGCCGATGGCGGTCAGCGAGGAGTCGAAGCGCTCGACCAGGGACGCCTTGTACACGCTGGTCGCGTACACCTGTCCGATGCATAGGTGCACGGCGAGCGCGGCCGGTGGGATGAGCCAGCGGTTGAAGCCCGCCGGGGCGATGGTGTGCTCACGGTCGAGCATGGTCAGTGACATGTGTACCCCCGTTGTGTGATCCAGGTCATACGCTAGACCTGATCGTCCGATGTCGCCTCCGATGACGGACTCCACCGGCCGGATAGAGTCTGGGCGTGAGCGTCACGCCCAGTCGGATCTTCCTGTCCCGCATCGTCGGGCACGAGGTCTTCGACCCCGCGGGCGACCAGGTCGGCAAGCTGCGCGACGTCGTGGTGGCCGTCCGGTCCGACCGTCAGCGCCCGCGCGTGCTCGGCCTGGTCATCGAGGTCCTAGGTCGCCGACGCGTGTTCCTGCCCATCACCCGGGTCACGTCGATGGACTCCGGCCAGATCATCACCACCGGTGTCGTCAACGTGCGCCGGTTCGAGCAGCGGCGCACCGAGACGCTGGCCATCCACGAGCTGTTCGACCGCACGGTCGCCACCCCGGACGGCACCGCGTCCACCGTCTACGACCTCGCGATGGAGCAGGACCCGCGCCGCGACTGGTACATCAGCGACGTCGCGGTGCAGGCCGGAGGCAAGCGCTTCGGGCGTCGCGGAGCCCAGCAGGTGCTGGAGTGGGACCAGGTCACCGGCCTGGCGAGCGAGGAGGCCGGCCAGGGCGCCACCCACCTGCTGGCGACGATGGACGAGATGCGCGCGGCCGACGTCGCCAACGCGCTGCGCGACCTGCCGGTCAAGCGCCGCATGGAGGTCGTCATCGAGCTGGGCGACGAACGGCTCGCCGACGTGCTCGAGGAGCTGCCCGAGAAGGAGCAGGTCGAGATCCTCGGCGTCCTCGACCCGGACCGCGCCTCGGACGTGCTCACCGAGATGAATCCCGACGACGCCGCGGACCTGCTCGGCGAGCTGCCGCCGGCCACCGCAGAGCAGCTGCTGGCCCTGATGGAGCCCGACGACGCCGAGGACGTGCGCCGGTTGCTCACCTACGAGGAGCGCACCGCCGGCGGCATGATGACCACCGAGCCCGTGGTCATCTCCCCCGACACCACCATCGCCGAGGCGCTCGCGCGCATCCGCGAGCCGGAGCTGATCCCGGCGCTGGCGTCCATGGCGTACGTCTGCCGCCCTCCGCTGGAGACGCCCACGGGCCGCTTCCTCGGTGTGGTGCACTTCCAGGCGCTGCTGCGCGAGCCGCCGTCCACCCAGGTGGGCGCGATCGTCGACAACGACATCGACTGGCCGCGGCCCGAGGCGTCGCTGGAGCACATCGCCAACCAGCTGGCCACGTACAACATGGTCGCGCTGCCGGTCGTCGACGAGAACTCGCACCTGCTGGGAGCGGTCACGATCGACGACGTGCTGGACCACCTGTTGCCCGAGGGCTGGCGCGACCAGAACCCTGATGCCCAGGCGGTGGGCCATGGCTGACCGTTCCCGCCAGGACCAGCGACGCGCGCTGGACCAGCCACGCGACGTCCGACGCATCCGCCGCCCTCGACGCGAGGCCGATCCCGAGCGCTTCGGCCGGTTCGCCGAGGCCTTCGCCCGGTTCATGGGCACCGCACAGTTCCTCGGCTACATGACCGCGTTGATCGTGGTGTGGATCGTCTGGAACGTGCCCTACGGGCCGGACCGGCCGCGATGGGACGAGTACCCGTTCATCTTCCTGACGCTGATCCTGTCGCTGCAGGCGTCCTACGCTGCGCCGCTGATCCTGCTGGCCCAGAACCGCCAGGAGGCCCGCGACCGCGTGACGCGCGAGCAGGAGCGCGACGCCACCGCGCAGTCGCACGCCGACATGGAGTTCCTGGCCCGCGAGGTCGCCAGCCTGCGGCTCGGCATCGGCGAGGTCGCCACCCGCGACTTCATGCGCTCCGAGCTGCGCAACCTCGTCGAGTCGCTCGACGAGCGCAGCCGCGACGAGGAGCCCGACGCCGACTGAGCCGACCGCGCCCTCCCCCGTAGGATGGGAAGCATGGCTGCAGTCACCGAGGACCAGGTGCGTGAGGCGCTCGCGGGCGTCGACGATCCGGAGATCAAGCGACCCATCACCGAGCTGGGGATGGTCGACACGATCACCATCGAGGACACCGAGATCGTGGTGCGCATCCTGCTCACGGTCTCCGGCTGCCCTTTGAAGGACACCCTGAACCGCGACGTCACCGCCGCGGTCGCCACGGTCGCCCCGGCGCACAGCGTGCGCGTCGACATGGGCGTGATGACCGACGAGCAGCGCAAGGGCATGCAGGAGATGCTGCGCGGCGGCCAGGCCCAGCGCGACATCCCGTTCGCCCAGGCCGGTTCGCTCACCAAGGTCTACGCCGTCGCGTCCGGCAAGGGCGGCGTCGGCAAGTCGACGGTCACCGTCAACCTCGCCGTGGCCATGGCCAAGCGCGGGCTCAAGGTCGGGGTGCTCGACGCCGACATCTACGGCCACTCCGTTCCCGACATGCTCGGCGTCGGCGACCAGCGCCCCACCCAGGTCGAGGACCTGATCATGCCGGTGCCGGTCCAGCTGCCCTCGGGCGCCGAGCTCAAGGTCATCAGCATCGGCATGCTGAAGCCGCGGAAGGATCAGGTCGTCGCGTGGCGCGGCCCGATGCTGGATCGCGCCCTCGTGCAGATGCTCAGCGACGTCTACTGGGGCGATCTCGACGCCCTCCTGCTCGACCTGCCGCCCGGCACGGGCGACATGGCCATCAGCCTCGGCCAGCACCTGCCGAACGCCGAGGTCGTCGTCGTCACGACGCCACAGAACGCCGCGGCCCAGGTCGCCGAGCGGGCCGGCACCATGGCCTCGATGATGCACCAGCGCGTGGTGGGCGTCATCGAGAACATGTCGTTCCTGCAGCTGCCCGACGGCAGCCGCATGGAGGTGTTCGGCTCCGGCGGCGCCGAGCAGGTGGTCTCCGGTCTCGGCCAGCGACTCGGCTACGACGTGCCGATGCTCGGCCAGGTGCCGTTGGAGGAGCAGGTGCGCGCCGGCGGCGACAGCGGTCTGCCGATCGTCGAGGCCGATCCGGACTCCCCGTCGGCGAAGGTCCTGCTGGCCGCCGCCGACCAGCTCAGCGGCCGCTCGCGAGGCCTTGCCGGCATGCAGCTGGGTCTCGCTCCCGTCGGACGGCTGTAGGCGCCCCATGTTCGGCATGGGCGCACCGGAGATCGGCGTCATCCTCGTGGTGGCGCTGCTGGTGTTCGGCCCGGACAAGCTGCCTGACCTCGCACGTCAGGCCGGCCAGTTCGTGCGCACCCTGCGCCGCATGGCCGACACCGCGAAGGACGACTTCGGCCGCGAGATCGGACACGATCTCAAGGACATCAACCTGCGCGACCTGGACCCTCGGGAGGTCGTGCGCCGCACGATGCTCGACGACTCCCCTCCCTCGCAGAAGCCTTCACCGGTGCGCGAGACCCGCATCCTGCGCCCCGGCGAGAAACCGCCGTTCGACAACGAGGCCACCTGACGTACCGAATTTTGCGGGCTCAGGCACCGATCTTCGATCGAGAAACGGTGCCTGGGCCCGCAAAATTTGGGGAATCAGGCTGCGGTGACCCAGGCGGTCATGCGGTCGAGGCCGTGCTCGATGCGGGTGACGGGGTCGATCTGGGGGTCGCTGGCCGGTAGCTCGTGCACGGCACGGCGGATGCGATGCGGATCGGCGTCGGTGACCATCGTGTAGACGACACCGTCCTCGTCCCACGTGACCACCGTGGGATCGCCGGGTCGGATCCACACCGATGCCGTGCCCCAGGTCTGGTGGCTGAACCCCTCCAGAGCAGCAGGGGCGAGCCGGCCGGTCTGCTCGTACAGCTTCAGGCGCGTGGTGCCGTTGGTGTAGGTGAGCGCGATCGTGTCGCCCGCGTCGAGGTACCCGGCCTGGGTGCGCTCGAGGTCCCCGGCCAGACTCGCGTGGCACGGCCACCCGTCCCGGGTCAGCTCGGCGACCGTCTCGTCGCTGAAGGAGGCCGGCGTGACTCTCGACGTGGCGCCGAAGAAGCCGGCGGCGTACTCGTCGAACGGTGGGGTGATCTCGTCACCGATCGTCGTCGTGCCGCCCCCGACGGCGTAGGCCACTGCAGCGACGGCGACCGAGGCACCGACCAGGGCGAGTCCGGCCCGGACCGGGACGGACTGGCGCACCCGGGCCCACCAGCCCTGCCGGGGCGGCGCCGCGGCCAGACCGGTGAGGCTGGCCAGCAGCTCCGACGGCAGCGGAGGGGCCGCCACGGTTCCCATGCGCGACTTGAGGTGGCGTTGCTGACGGACCGCCTGCTCGCAGGAGTCGCACGTGGCCAGGTGGGCGCGGGCGGCCGTCATCGCGTCGGGCGACAGCTGCCCGTCCACGAATCCGGCGACGTCCGAACCCAGATGCGCCATCAGACCCCGATCGGTCCGATGAAGCGGGTGCGGCCGTGGCCGGGTGCGCGGTGCGACAGCGCTTCGCGCAGCTGCGTCCGGCCCCGGTGGATGCGGGAACGCACGGTGCCGATCTTGACGCCGAGCACGTCGGCGATCTCCTCGTACGACAAGCCCTCGACGTCGCACAGCACCACGGCGACCCGGAAGTCGTCGGACAGCAGCGCCAGCGCACTCTCGATGTCGGGGTCGAAGTTCGCGTCGTGAACGGCGAGCTCGGGCTCGATCTCGGTGCTGGTCAGGCGCTCCTCCCCGCCGTCACCGAAGCGATCCATGCGGATCCGGGACGAGCGGCGCACGCGGTCGAGGAACAGGTTGGTGGTGATGCGGTGCAGCCAACCGGGGAAGTTGCCGGCCTCGTACCGGTCGAGGGAGCGGAAGACCCGGACGAAGACGTCCTGCGTCAGGTCCTCGGCGTCCTGCCGGTTGCCGGTGAGGCGGTAGGCCAACCGGTACACGCGAGGCGAGTGCTCCGCGACGATGGCATGCCAGTCCTGCACGTCCGGCTCTTCCATCGTGGCGGTGTTCACGTCTGTGGTCATGCCTCCATGCTCGACCTTCCTGCTGAGAGAACGCCCAGAACACGCTGACCGTTCCCCGTCAGGATCGGCGACGTGGATATCCTGAGCCCACACATCTTCTGAGGAGCCGATCATCACCACCGCGCAGAGCCTGGCCTACGTCGAGGACTTCGCCCACGAGGACGACCACCTCGCCACCGCTCGTCAGCGCGCCGACGAGGTCGGGGTGACACCCATCGGTCCGGCGGCCGGTGCCACGCTGTCGTTCCTCGCCGGAGCGGTCGGGGCTCGCACCGTCATCGAGATCGGCACGGGCACCGGGGTCTCGGGCCTGTGGCTGCTGCGCGGCATGCGCGCCGACGGCGTCCTCACCTCGGTCGACCTCGAGGCCGAGCACCAGCGGCACGCCCGCGAGATGTTCGCGTCGGCGGGCTTCCAGCCACAGCGGTTCCGGTTGATCGCCGGCGCCGGACTCGACGTCATGCCCCGCATGACCGATGCCGGCTACGACCTGGTCTTCCTCGACGGCGAGAAGGTCGAGTACGGCGAGTACCTCGAGCAGGCCGTGCGCCTCGTCCGACCCGGCGGCGTCATCGTGTTCGACAACGCCCTGTGGCACGACCGCGTGGCCGACCCTGCTCAGCGCGACCCTGAGACCTCGGCGATCCGCGAGGTGATCGGACAGGTCACCCGCGACGACGACCTGCGTGCGGTGCTGCTCCCGGTGGGCGATGGCCTGCTGGCCGTTCAGCGCGTCAGCTGAGGTCGGCCGAGCAGAGGCGCGGGCGGTGCCTGGGTTCGGCATGGCGAGGCGGCTCGCTACGCCTCCCAGACGGGCGGCTACGCCGCGTCGCGGCGGTCCCTAGCGCCAGCGTGAGCGAAGCGAAGGGCACGCTTCGCTGGCGTGACTGAACGCTCGCTCGCAGAGCGAGCTCGGGTCGAGCGTGTAGAGGCCGCTCACCACGCCTCCCAGACGGGCGGCTTCGCCGCGGGACGGTCACGCTTCGCTGGCGTGACTGAACGCTCGCTCGCAGAGCGAGCTCGGTTCAGTCATCATCGCGGGTGCGTTCGAAGTCGGCCGACGACCGGAACCCGGCCGGGCCGCGAACGACACCGATGATCTCGCACGCCTCGATGAGGACCGGCGCCGACCCGATGATCGTGGAGCCTGCGGACGAGCCGGCCTTCTTCTCGAAGTCGTCCTGGAAGGCCTGGCGCGCCTCGTCGCTGACGAAGACGTAGGTGCCCTCGAACCACTGGTGCTTGACTGCCCGCCAGGTCTTGAACCGCAGGCCGTCGAGTCCGGCGAAGCGCTGGAACGACTCGTCCTCGACGTAGCTGCGCAACGCCTTGAGGGTGCCCTTGGGGGCATCGGCCAACGACCATCGGACGGTCAGTCCGAACATCAGACCGTCCCGGGCATCAGACAGCCTTGAGCGCGTCGCCGAGCGACGCTGCCTCTTCGTTGTTCAGCTCGACGACGAGTCGCCCACCACCTTCGAGGGGAACGCGCATCACGATGCAGCGGCCTTCTTTGGTGACCTCCATCGGGCCGTCTCCGGTCCGTGGTTTCATGGCGGCCATGGTTCCCCTCTCTGTCGCACCCCACGGTGGCCGTGGCGTGTCAGAGACCATTATCCCCCACGACTCCTCCACGCCGAAGACCGGCTGTCGGTAGGTGGTCGAACGGTTAGGCGAGGCGGCGCTGCTCGTGCGCGGCCGAGCTCTCGGCGACTTCCTGCCAGGCGATGATCTCGGCCCGTGCGGCCACTCCCGCGGACTCGCTGACCGCCAGTGCGTCACGCGCCGCGAGCAGGTCGGCGCGGGCCGAGGCGAGGTCCGTCGCGGCCGCGGATGCGTCTGCCTCGAGCCCCGCCACGCGGGCCTTCTCGGCCGACAGACGCTCGCGCGCCAGGGCGATCTCGATCTCCGACGTCAGGAGGGCGTCCTGCATGAGACCCATCTGGTTGTCACGCCACGCGATCCGGGCGCTCATCCCCTGCACGAAGGTCATGTGCGAGTCGTGGCGACGCAGCGCGTCGACCCGGTTGCCGTCGGCCACCTGCGCGCGATCGATCGCCCACATCCGGCGGATCACGACGATCTCGGCGAACATCAGGGCAGCCGCGGCCACACCGGCCAGGACGCTGAAGACGGTGGCTCCGGCCAGAGCCGGGACGGTCGACGTGGCCAGCGCCGCGCAGGCGACGACGGCGGCCACGCTGAGCAGCGCGGTCGCCAGCACGAGCTTGCGCGACCGGGATCGACGGCGGGTGGGGGCCATGGTGCTGATCGTAGGGAGAGCGACGCGTGGTGGCCATGCGCCACGCCGAGATCAGCGGGACAGATGTGAACCATGGGTTCAGAGTGTTCGAGGTGATGCTCCGTAACCGGATGCTGGTCGGGCGGGACATCCGGCGAGGTGGTCGTTGACCATGCCCGTCGCCTGCATGAGCGCGTAGGCCGTCGTCGGGCCCACGAAGCGGAAGCCACGTCGCTTCAGCCCGCGCGCCATCGCGGTCGACTCGTCGGTCGCCGCCGGCACGTCGTCCATCGTGACCGGAGCCGGTCCCGGCGGCGGGGCGAACGACCACAGCAGGTCGCTGAAGGCCCCCGCGAGGTCCAGCACCGCGCGGGCGTTGGCGATCGCCGCCTCGATCTTGAGCCGGTTGCGCACGATGCCCGCATCCGCCAGGAGGCGCTCGACGTCGGCCGGACCGAAGGCGGCCACCGCGTGCGGATCGAAGCCGGTGAACGCCTCGCGGAACCGCTCCCGCTTGCGCAGGATGATCAGCCACGACAGTCCCGACTGGAACGCCTCGAGACACATCCGTTCGAACAGCTCACGCTCCCCGCGCACCTCCCGACCCCACTCGTGGTCGTGGTACTCGACCATCGCGGGATCCTCGCCCCACGAGCAGCGTCCCGTCGACGCGTCGGTCACCTGTTCATCGACACGATGTGCGCGATCGCGTCGTCGACGTCGTCGGTGACGTGCAGCATGTCGACGTCGCCGGGGCTGGTCTTGCCGTCGGCCTCCATCGTGTCGCGCAGCCAGTCGACCAGCCCGCCCCAGTAGTCGCTGCCGAACAGGACGATGGGAAACGAGGTGACCTTGCCGGTCTGCGCCAGGGTGAGCGCCTCGAAGAGCTCGTCCATCGTGCCGAACCCACCCGGCAGCACGACGAATCCCTCGGCGTACTTGACGAACATCGTCTTGCGCACGAAGAAGTAGCGGAAGTTGATGCCGAGGTCGACCCACTCGTTCATGCCCTGCTCGTGCGGCAGCTCGATGCCCAGGCCGACCGACACTCCCCCGCACTCGCTGGCCCCGCGGTTGGCGGCCTCCATCGCGCCCGGACCGCCGCCGGTGATGACGGCGTAGCCGGCCCCGCAGAGCTTGGCCGCGATCTGCTCGGCGGCGGCGTACATCGGGTCGTCGGGCTGGGTGCGGGCGGACCCGAACACGCTGACGGCGCGGCCCAGCTCGGCCAGCGCACCGAAGCCCTCGACGAACTCGGCCTGGATGCGCAGCACCCGCCACGGGTCGGTGTGCACCCAGTCGGCCGCGTCCCTGGAGTCCAGCAGCCGCTGGTCGGTGGTGGAGTCGGGGATGCGACCGCGGCGCAGGCGCACCGGGCCCTTGTGGTGCGACGGTTCGGGAGTGCTGGTCATGGGGTCAACCACCTCGTGAGTGCCGAGAGGACGGAGTGCAGGTCGGCGACCGGCACGTGCTCGTCGGCCTTGTGGGCGAACAACGGGTCGCCGGGTCCGTAGTTGACCGCCGGGATGCCGAGCCGGGTGAACTGGGCGACGTCGGTCCAGCCGAACTTGGGCCCGACGTGCGCGCCGACGGACTCGACGAAGGCGGCGGCGGCGGGTCGTGACAGGCCCGGCATGGCGCCGGGCGCCGAGTCGGTGACGGTGAGCCCGTAGCCCTCGAACAGCTCCTGCAGGAACGCGAAGGCGTCGTCCTCGGAACGGTCGGGGGCGTAGCGGAAGTTGATGGTGACGACGGCCTCGTCCGGCACGACGTTGCCCGAGACACCGCCGGCGACGGCCACGGCGTTGAGCCCCTCGCGGTACTCCAGGCCGTCGATCACGACGCGGCGCGCCTCGTGCGTGGCGAGGATGTCGAGCACGGGGGCGAGCGCATGGATGGCGTTCGACCCCATCCACGACCGCGCCGAGTGGGCGCGCTCGCCTGTGGTGCGCAGGTCGACGCGCATGGTGCCCTGGCAGCCGGCCTCGACACCGGCGTTGGACGGCTCCATCAGGATCGCGAAGTCGCCCGCCAGCAGGTCGGGCTGCTCGCGCGCGACGCGGCCGAGGCCGTTGAACTGCGCCGCGATCTCCTCGGCGTCGTAGAAGACGTAGGTGACGTCGCGCACCGGCGCGGCGATGTCGGCGGCCAGCTTGAGGGCCACGGCGACCCCGCCCTTCATGTCGCACGATCCGAGGCCCCAGAGCGTGTCCCCGTCGAGGCGCGACGGCAGGTTGCCGTTGACCGGCACGGTGTCCAGGTGGCCGGCGATCACGACCCGCTCGTCACGGCCGAGGTCGGTGCGGGCGATCAGCGTGTTGCCGTCACGCACCACCGTGAGGTGCTGAAGGCGGGACAGGGCAGCCTCGACGTCGTCGGCGAGCGCCTGCTCGTGCAGGCTCTCGGACGGTGCGTCCACGAGTGCGGCGGTCAAGGTGACGACGTCGGCAGTCAGGTCGAGGGGCACGTGGTCATTCCACCACGGGGGCCACCACGAGGATCGCCGCGAGGGCTCTCACCGGTCCGCGAAGACACAGAACTCGTTCCCCTCGGGGTCGGCCATCACCGTCCAGGCGATCTCGTCGTCGGGCTGCCGCAGCACCGTGGCCCCGGCCGACACGAGGTCGTCGACCGTGACGCCGTCGTTCAGCGTGACGTCCCAGTGGATGCGGTTCTTGACCGTCTTGGGCTCCGGCACGGGGATGAAGTCGATCGACTCGAGGGTCGAGCCCGGCACGTCGTCGAGGTGCGAGTACCCCTCGTCGGCGTGGGTGAGGTCGCCGCCGAGCACGTCGGCCCACCACCGCGAGATCGTCTCGTGGTCGGCGACGTCGACCACGACGTCCTTGAGCCGGCGCTCGGGCGGGTCGTCGTAGGTGAAGACGCACAGCTCACCGCCCTCGGGGTCGGCCAGCACGGTCCATACGAAGTCGCCCTCGTCGGTCAGCCGTTCCCGCCCCGCGAATCGGTCCAGCGACTCCGCGCGCAGGTCGAGGTGGACCCGCTGCTTGAAGGTGCGCGCCTCCGGCACGAGGTTCACCCAGATCTCCTCGCCCGGCCCCGGTCCTCGCAGCACGGAGTCACCGTCCGAGAGCCGCTCGACGGTCCAGTCCAGTGCCCCGGCCCAGAAGCCCTCGACCGCTGCCACGTCCAGCGCATCGATGCACAGCGCCTTCCACGTCACCAGAGCCATGCGGCGACACTAGCGCCGACGTAGCGTGGCGGCCATGAGCATCCACGCCTTCACCGGCCACATCGCCGGTGTCGGCACCACCTCGGGCACCCGACTGGTGCTCGGCATGTGGGACCAGACACCGATGGGGCCCTTCGCGGACGCGATGATCGAGAACCCGTCCGGGCACCGCACCCTGGTCGCCCCGCGGCAGGACGTGGCCGACTTCATCGCCGACACCTACTCCTTCGACGAGGTCGTGGTCGCTGCGGTGACGCTCGATCGGGGCGCAGGGTCGGGTGCGCCGTGGAGGCTGACCTCCGACGACCTCGCCGTCACGTTCTCGCCGGGAGGGCGGCTCTGGGTGTCCCCGCTGCTGACGGCGGTGCCACCACCGCTGCGCCGCACCGCCACGTGGGCCCGCGTGTGCAACCCGATCGCCTCGCGGCTGATGCCCGGCGTGCGGACCTATGGAAGCGCCGGGGCAGGTCGCGACGAGTGGTACGCGGCGCGGGACGTCCGCGGCATCGACGCGGCGTCCGCGCACTGGCGCGGCGACGACCTCGGGGCGCTCGCTGCGTTGACCCCGCCGGTTCGGTTCGGCTTCGCCTCGGCACCGGGCCGCCCCACGCTGACCGCGCTCACGTCCTACGTGCGGGACGCGTAATCTGCGGGCATGGCCGAGATCACCGACGTCGCCCACCTGCGCGAGATCCTGGGCGAGCCCAGCGGTCCCGCCGTGACCAAGGATCGCGAGCGCCTCGAGCCGATGCACCGCGCGTTCCTGGACCAGTCGCCCTTCTGCGTGCTGGCCACGTCCGACGCCGACGGTCGCTGCGACGCCTCGCCCAAGGGCGATCCCGTGGGCTCGTGGCTCGTCGTCGACGACACCACCCTGGCCATCCCCGAACGCCCCGGCAACCGGCGGGCGGACGGGTACGTCAACGTGCTGTCGAACCCCCACGTGGGACTGCTGTTCATGGTGCCGGGTCGCGGCGACACCCTGCGGGTCAACGGCCGCGCTCGCATGCTCGACGACGCTCCGTACATCGACGACCTCGTCGTCAAGGGCAAGCGCCCGGTGCTGATCCTGGAGGTCAGCGTCGAGCAGATCTTCTTCCACTGCTCGAAGGCCTTCTTGCGCTCGAACCTGTGGAAGCCCGACACCTGGGTGCCCGAAGCGGTCCCGAGCCGCGCCGAGATCGCCCACGCGATGGAGCGCAAGGACCAGAGTCTCGAGGACGTCCGCGCGTACTACGACTCCCCGTCGTACGCCGACCACCTCTACTGAGCCGCCCCCGGTTGAATCAGCGAAAGCCCGTCGACGACGACGGGTTGCGGACCTTCTCGCCCTTGGCGCGGGCGGCGTCGGCCAGCTCGACCTGGAACCGCACCATCTGCTCGGTGAGGTCGGGGTCGCCGGCAGCCAGGATGCGCACGGCCAGCAGGCCGGCGTTGCGCGCGTTGCCGATCGACACGGTGGCCACGGGAACCCCGGCCGGCATCTGGACGATCGACAGCAGCGAGTCCATGCCGTCGAGGTGCTTGAGAGGCACCGGGACGCCGATGACCGGCAGCGGCGTGACCGCGGCGAGCATGCCCGGCAGGTGGGCCGCACCCCCGGCGCCGGCGATGATGACCTCGATGCCGCGCCCGTGGGCCTCACGGCCGTAGGCGAGCATCTCGTCGGGCATGCGGTGCGCCGACACCACGTCGGCCTCGTGGGCGACACCGAACTCGGTCAACGCCTCGGCGGCGGCCTGCATCACCGGCCAGTCCGAGTCCGAGCCCATGACGATCCCCACCCGGGGCGCTACTGAGGGTCCGCCGCTCGGCTGCTCGCTCATGTCCGCAGCCTAGCCGTCGGTGAGCAGGGCGGCGGAACGGCGGGCGCGGGCCAGGGTGTCGTCGAGATCGGCACCGGTCGCGGTGACGTGGCCGACCTTGCGGCCGGGCTTCACGTCCTTGCCGTAGAGGTGCACGTGCACGCCGGGCTCGGCAGCGAGCGCGGCGCTCCTGGCTGCGACGAGGTCCGTAACCGATCCTCCGAGCACGTTGACCATCACGCTCCACGCCTGCCGCGGCTCGGCGGGCCCGAGCGGCAGGTCGAGCACGGCGCGCAGATGGTTCTCGAACTGGCTGGTCGCGGCGCCGTCGATGGTCCAGTGCCCGGTGTTGTGGGGGCGCATGGCCAGCTCGTTGACCAGGATGCGGCCGTCGGTGGTCTCGAACATCTCGACGGCCAGGACGCCGGTCACGTCCAGCTCGGAGGCGACCAGCTCGGCGATGCGGCGGGCCTCGGCGTCGAGCTCGGGGGCGAGGTCCGGGGCCGGCGCGATCACCTCGGAGCACACGCCGTCGACCTGGCGGGACTCCACGACCGGGTAGACGACCGTCTCGCCGGACGGCGATCGGGCGACCAGCACCGACAGCTCGCGCCGGAAGTCCACGAGCTCCTCGGCGATCAGCTCGTGACCGCCACGTGCGGCGAACGGTTCGGCCAGGTCGTCCGGGCCCCGCACGATCCACACGCCCTTGCCGTCGTAGCCGCCGCGCGTGGTCTTGACCACCGCCGGGTAGCCGAAGTCGTGGATCGCGTCGACCAGGTCGTCGAGGGTGTCGTCCGGGGCGTGGTCGAGCACCTCGAACAGCGGGCACGGCGCCCCGAGCACGCTGAGGCGCACCCGCATCTCGCCCTTGTCCTGGGCGAACAGCAACGCGTCCGGACCCGGGCGGCACGCATGGCCCTCGGCGGCCAGGGCGCGCAGGTGCTCCGGCGGCACGTGCTCGTGGTCGAAGGTGACCACGGGAGCGTCCGCCACCGCCTCGCGGAGATCGGACAGGTCGGTGTGGTCGCCCACGAGGTGGTCGGGGATCACCTGGGCGGCCGACACGTCCGGGCCCTCGGCGAGCAGCCTCAGGCGAATGCCCAGCGCCACGGCGGGCGGCGCCATCATGCGGGCGAGCTGGCCACCACCGATGACGGCGAGGTGCGGGGAATCAGGCACGGCGACACTCTAGCGAGCGCGAAAGCTCTGCCGTTCGCTCACGGTGACCGGGGAGACGTTGCCGAAGCCGCGCAGCGGCCGAGGGGGCATCACCCGGGTCTCGAACCGGCCGCCCAGCAGCGCGGCCGTGTGCTCGTCGACGAGCACCCGGTTGCTGCGCGCCACCGCGGTGAGACGGGCGGCGAGGTTGACCGACGGGCCGAAGACGTCACCCAGCCTGCTGAGCACCGGCCCGGTCGCCAGGCCCACCTTGACGTGCGGCATGTCGGGGCGACGTGCGATCTGGGCGACGAGGTCCAGGGCGATGCGGGTGCCCTCGGGCGCCGACTCGGCGACGAAGAGCACCGCGTCGCCGAGCGTCTTGATGATCCGTCCGCCGCCCGCCGTGACCACGTCGGTGCAGTGGCTCTCGAACTCCTCCACCAGGTGTCCGAGCGCCGACTCGTCGAGGCCGTTGGACAGCGACGTGAACCGGCTCAGGTCTGCGAAGCCCACCGTCAGGTGGGTCGACAACAGCTCCTCGTCCGACGCTCCGAGGGTCTCCATGCGGCCGACGGCGGCCGCGAGGTGACGTCGCCACGCGTAGAGCACCAGCTGCTCGAAGGTCGGGGCTGCGTACTCGGCCAGCTCGACGGCACGTTCCAGGCGGCTGGTGGTCTTGCCCGCCGCGACGTCGTTCTCGACCTGCTCGACCAACGTGCTGACCTGCCAGTCGGCGAGGCGCGACATCGTGGTGCCGAGTGCCCGGGTCATGCGGAACACCGTCTCGGTGTCGAACAGGTCCGAGTCGAGCGCCGCCGCCGCGGCACCCAGCGCCTTGATGTCGGAGTCGCCGTACGCGACGCTGTCGCCGGTGTCGGGAAAACCGAGAGCGCGCCACAGCCGCTGGCCGTCCTCGAGCGGCAGCCCGCCGCGCGCCGAGGCCTCGGCCGCGGTCAGCTCGATGTCGGAGCCGAGGAGCAGCCGGACCAGCTGATCGTGCAGGTCAGACCGATTCATCTCTTCCTGCCGGGCTGTCGTGCTGCTCGAAGACCAGGTTGCTCACCGTGCGGTGGAAGGCCTCGATCCGCGGGATGTCGTTGAGCCGGAGTCCGGCCTGCTCGCTCGCGTCGTGGATGACCAACGTGCCGCACCCGAGGATGCGGTCGTTGAGGTTCTTCTCGAAGGCGACGTCGTTGATGCGGCTCAGGGGGATGACCCGGCCGGTGCGGGTCAGGATGCCCTTCTGCTCCACGATGCGCTTGTTGGTGAGCGTGTAGGACCACGTGATCCACCGCAGCCACGGCAGGACCGACCCGGCGACGATCAGCACCAGGCCGATCGCCAGGATCGCCCAACGCACCCAGCCGTTGCCGGCGTCGCCGACCTGGTTCATCAAGAAGCCGGTCGCGGCGGCGACGACGATCAGGATCAGGAACGGCAGGATCAGGACCTTGATGTGGGTGCGGGTGTCCTCGACGGTCTTCTCGCCGTCGATCATCAGCTTGCGGGGCAGGGCCATGCCCGAATCATGTCACGGCACGGGACGTACATGGGTGACATCTCCTGCGCTCACGGGCTCGCCGTCGACCACCAGTCGCCCGTGCTCGTCGATGCCCGTGGCGGGACCCACCCGCTCGCTCCCGTCGGGCATCATCACCCGCACCGTCGATCCGACCGTCACGCAGCGCCGCAGGTACGACTCACGGATGCCGGCTGCGGGGTCACCCTGGGAGCCGGCCCAGGCGCGATACAGACGGTCCAGCGTGCGCAGCAGGGCGCGCAGGACGACGGTGCGGTCGCTGGACGTCGCGCCTTCGAGCGCCAGCGAGGTGGCGTGCGGCACCGGCAGCTCGTCGCGGGTCGTGGACACGTTCAGTCCCACTCCGACCACGGCGGCCGGTCCACCCGGTGTCTCCACGCGTTCGAGCAGGATGCCGGCGATCTTGCGTCCGTCGACCAGCACGTCGTTCGGCCACTTCAGCCCGCTCTCGACGCCCAGCTCGTGGACGGTGGCGTCGACGGCCAGCCCCACCAGCAGCGGGAGCCAGACCCAGCGCGCAGCCGGGACGGCGTCGGGCCGCAGCACCACCGACACCGCGATCCCGGCGCCGGCCGCAGACTCCCATGACCGGTCCAGCCGACCCCGACCGGCGGTCTGGACCTGCGTGGTGAACACGCTGCCCTCGGGGGCGCCGTCGCGAGCGGCCGCTGCCGCATCGACGTTGGTGCTGCCCGTGCTGTCGACGACGACCACGTCGGTCCACAGCGACCCGGGCCCGGTGAGAGCCGCCCGCAACGCCACCGCGTCGAGGGGCGGGCGGCCGAGGTGACTGTAGGGACCCGACGTCATGTTCTCAGCCTCACACACCCCTCACCGGGCGCTTCGTTACAGTGACCCCCGTGAGCGAATCCGTGAGCGAAGCCGAGATCGAAGAGAACCCCGAGCTGCACACCACCGCCGGCCGGCTGGCTGACTTCGTCGCACGTCGCGACGCCGCCGAGGTCGAGATGGCTGCCCGTGCGCACGAGAAGCAGAGCGCCCGAGGGCGTCAGAGCGCCCGCGAGCGCATCGACCAGCTGCTCGACGAGGGCTCCTTCGTGGAGCTGGACGCGCTGGCCCGCCACCGCGCCACCGACTTCGGGCTGGAGAAGAACCGCCCGCTCGGCGACGGCGTCATCACCGGCTACGGCACCATCGACGGGCGTCAGGTGTGCGTGTTCAGCCAGGACTTCAGCGTCTTCGGCGGATCGCTCGGCCAGGTCTACGGCGAGAAGATCGTCAAGGTCATGGACCTGGCGATCAAGTCCGGCTGCCCGATCATCGGCATCAACGAGGGCTCCGGCGCGCGCATCCAGGAGGGTGTGGTGTCGCTGGGCCTGTACGGCGAGATCTTCCAGCGCAACGTGCACGCCTCCGGCGTCATCCCGCAGATCAGCCTGATCATGGGCGCCAACGCCGGCGGCCACGTCTACTCCCCCGCCGTCACCGACTTCGTGATCATGGTCGACCAGACCTCGAACATGTTCATCACCGGTCCGGACATCATCAAGACCGTCACCGGCGAGGACGTCTCGATGGAGGACCTCGGCGGCGCCCGCACCCACAACACCAAGAGCGGCAACGCGCACTACATGGGCTCCGACGAGGAGGACGCCATCGAGTACACGAAGGCACTCATCTCGTTCCTGCCGCAGAACAACATGGAGGAGCCCGAGCCGTACGACGAGGTCGCCGACCTGGAGCCGAACGAGACCGACATGGCGCTCGACACGCTCATCCCGGACTCCACCAACCAGCCGTACGACATCCGCACCGTCATCACCTCGGTGGTCGACGACGAGGACTTCCTCGAGGTCATGCCGCTGTTCGCCCCCAACCTGGTCATCGGCTACGGCCGCGTCGAGGGCCGCAGCGTCGGCGTGGTGGCCAACCAGCCCATGCAGCTGGCGGGCTGCCTGGACATCGACGCCTCGGAGAAGGCCGCACGCTTCGTGCGCACCTGCGACGCGTTCAACATCCCCGTGCTCACCTTCGTCGACGTGCCCGGCTTCCTGCCCGGCACCGACCAGGAGTGGAACGGCATCATCCGCCGCGGCGCCAAGCTGATCTACGCCTACGCCGAGGCCACCGTCCCGCTGATCACCGTCATCACCCGCAAGGCCTACGGCGGCGCGTACGACGTCATGGGATCGAAGCACCTCGGCGCCGACATCAACATCGCCTGGCCGTCGGCGCAGATCGCGGTCGTCGGTGCCTCCGGCGCCGTCGGCATCCTGTACCGCAAGGAGCTGGCCGCGTCCGACGATCCCGAGGCCCTGCGCGCCCAGCTGATGACCGAGTACGAGGACACGCTGTGCAACCCTTACCTCGCGGCGGAGCGCGGCTACGTCGACCAGGTCATCGCCCCGCACCAGACCCGTGCCGAGGTCGTCAAGGCACTGCGCCTGCTCAAGACGAAGCGGGAGACGCTCCCGCCCAAGAAGCACGGGAACATCCCCCTGTGAGCGAGGCGCCGCAGGATGCTGCCGCCGCCCAGCCGGTGCTGCGGGTCGTCAAGGGTGACCTGACGCCCGAGGAGCTCGCTGCGCTGGTGGCCGTGGTCGCCGCGCGCAACGCGGCCGCGGCACACGCGGCGTCCCGCACCGCGAAGCCGCCCCGCTCGGAGTGGGGCCACCCCGCTCGCATGGTCCGTCGCCCGCACCGCTTCGGCCCCGACCAGTGGCGCCGCTCGGCCTGGGGCTGACGTGCCTCTGCAGCACACCCGCGAGGTCGCGGAAGCCGACTGGTGGGCGGGTGCGGCCCTGCACTGGTCGACCCTCGTGACGCTGGGACCACCCGGTTTCGCGGCGTACGCGCAGATCAGCCTGCCCACCGGCGACGTGTGGCGGCCCGAGACCGAGGTCTACGCCGACCTCGTCGACGTCCTCACCCGACACACCTCCGATGGAGGGCGCCACTGTCACTTCGGCCTGTGGGACGGCTGGGGAGACATCGACGGTGCCGACGCGGTCGGGATGGTCCATGCGATCACCGACACCGGCAAGTGGTTCACCCGCATGTTCGGCAAGCCGCGCGCACCCCAGGTGCCGCCGGCGTTCAGCGCCGACGTGATGGCCGCGCCGCGGGTGGCCATCGGCGAGCGCCAGTACCTGTTGTTCACCGGATCGCTGCGACAGGCCGGCCAGTGGGGCGCCCGCCCCGTCGCGGTCGACTGGCCCCCGCGTCAGATCTCCGTGCCCAACCTCGCCTGGCCCGCCGATCGTTCCTGGGCCGTGGCCAGCGACGTCGACCCCAACACCCTGGGGGTCGGCGGCAGCCGACAGCTGATCGACGCGATCGTCCTCCACCCGCGCCTCGACGCCCGCGTGGTCGGGTACCCGCAGTCGGCGGGGTCCGCATGAGGATCGTGCTGGCATCACAGTCCCCGGCACGCCTCGCGACGCTCCGGTCGGCCGGAATCGAGCCCGAGGTCATCGTCTCGGGGGTCGACGAGGACCGGGTCTCGTCGGTCAACGCGGGCCATCTCGCCTCGGCCCTGGCGCAGATGAAGTGTCGAGCGGTGGCCGAGCAGATCGGTGACCCGGACGCGCTGGTCATCGGGTGCGACTCCGTGCTGGCCTTCGAGGGCGACGTGCTCGGCAAGCCCATCGGGCCGGTCGAGGCGGCCGGCCGCTGGCGCCGCATGCGCGGCAAGTCCGGCGTCCTGTTCTCCGGGCACTGCGTGCGGCGCGGCGACGAGGAGTTCGTCGAGACCGCCCAGACGATCGTGCACTTCGCGCACATCACCGACGAGGAGATCGACGCCTACGTGGCCACCGGCGAACCGCTGAACGTGGCCGGCGCCTTCACCATCGACGGCCTCGGCGGCGCCTTCGTGCGGGGCATCGAGGGTGACCACCACAACGTCGTCGGGCTCTCACTACCCCTGTTGCGCGAGCTGGTCGGCGATCTCGGCATCGCGTGGACCTCGCTGTGGAACCGGCTGCCCTGAGGATCCCGAGACCCGGTCGTCAGCTGGTCGCGACGGCACGCCGCAGGGTGCTCAGGTAGTCGGCCATCGTGTCGCCGCGACGTCCGGCGGCGGCGCGGAGGCTCTCACGTCGTGCCGGATCGTCCAGCAACGCGTCGACGGCGGCACGCAGCGCGTCCGGGTCTCCCGGTGGCACCAGCACGGCGCAGTCCTCGTCGACGTAGTCCGCCAGACCGCTGACCGCGCTCGCGACCACCGGCACGCCCGCCTGCGCGGCATTCATGACCCGGATCTGTCCGATGCTGCTGCCGGTCTCGTCGAGCGCGATGACGTACACCGTCGCCGCGCTCACCTCCTGCTGATGGTCCTCCGCCGTGATCTCCGACCGGACCACCGCGTCCGTCCCGACGGCGAGAGACCGGACCTCGTCGAGCGCATCGGCCGCGCAGACGACACGCACCTCCCAGTCGGCGCCGCGGGCGGCGGCGAAGAAGGTCTGCCAGTCGCACCGCCGCCCGGAGGCGACGACCCGGCGACCCGAGCCGATCTGCCCGACCGGGGAGTCGTCGAATCGACCGGGCCAGGCGACGAAGCGGAAGCGCTCGTCGGGCAGGCCGTGGGCCGCGGCGTAGCGGGCGACCTCGCTGCGGGTGAGGACCTGCGCCCACAGCAGCGCGCGACGCAGCAGGATCCGGCGCAGGAGCACGAAGTAGAGCCGGTGCACGGGCCGACGCCACGACGGCGGGTGCACGATGTACTCCAGCAGCACCAGGCGGCGCCATCCCAGCAGCCCCATGATCGCGATCGCGACGCTCGCGCCCGGTGACGGGTTCGTCGTGACGACGACGTCGGCCCGCCGCGCCGCCAGCGTCAGGGCGACGCCGCGCGCGACCGACGAGCGGTGGACGAGTGACCGCCAGCGACCGGGCACGACGTCGTCGAGGCGGACCCAGTCCTGTGCTGCGTCGGCGTACCAGGAGTCGGCGACCACCCGAGCCGTCACGGCAGCCTCCGAGGCGCCGCCGTCGGGCGCAGGGCCGGAGCGACCGGTCGACCCCGGAGGAAGCCGTCGACCGACCCGGTGTCCAGCGCGGCGCGGTACACGGCGCACGCCTCGGTGACCGCGGCGACGGTGACGTCGACGTCGGCGCCGGTGTGCGCCGCTGACGTGATGAACGACTGGCCCAGGACCCCGCGGGACACCAGCTCCTGCAGGAACAGCGTGCGCCACGGCTGGCTCGGCTGGCCGTCGGGGTCGCGGGTGCCGAAGACCAGGCACGACGGGCGCCCGCTCACCGTCACGTGCTCGGCCACGCCCGCGTCGCGTGCCGCCTGCTCGACACCGGCCGCGAGCCGCCGACCTGCGGCCTCCATGCGGCCGACCGGATCGGTCGTCCGGTAGGCCTCCACGACGGCCAGGAAGGCGGCCAGTCCGCCCGTCTCGGGCCCGTGGGTCGTCGAGAGCAGGAACACCCGATCGGCGTCGGTGTTCAGACCGCCGAGCTCCATGACCTCGCGTCGACCGGCGAGGGCCGACACCGGGAAGCCGTTGCCCATCGCCTTGCCCCAGCACGACAGGTCCGGGACGACGCCGTAGACGTGCTGGGCACCGTGTGCCGACCAGCGGAAGCCGGTGATCATCTCGTCGAGCACCATCAGCGTGCCGTGCCGGTCGCACGCGGCACGCACGCCGGCCAGGAATCCCGGATCGGGCTCCGCGGCACCGGTGGCGGCCTCCAGGAAGACGCAGGCCACGTCGTCGTCGGCCAGCACCGCCTCGAGCGAGTCGAGGTCGTTGTAGTCGAAGGTGACCGTCAGTGCCCGGGCGCCCGGATCGGTGCCGGCCGACATCGGGGTGCTCGCGATGAACCAGTCGTCGACCGAGAAGAACGGCTGGCGGCAGATCGCGACCTTGCTGCGACCGGTGAAGGCCCGGGCCAGTCGAAGCGCCGCCGTGGTGGTGTCCGAGCCGTTCTTGGCGAACTTGACCATGTCGGCGGTGGGGACCAGGTCGAGGAAGGTCTCGGCGGCGGTGAGCTCGAGCTGCGTGGGCCGGCTGAAGTTCACGCCGCGGGCGATGGCGGCGCTCACGGCCTCGACGACCGGCGCGTAGGCGTGGCCGAGCGTCACCGAGCGCAGCCCCATGCCGTACTCGACGTACTCGTTCCCGTCGACGTCCCACACCCGCGCGCCGAGTCCGTGCGTGAGCACGGGCGCCGCGCCGTCCGGATACTGGTCCGAGCCTCGGGCATACGTGTGGGCACCCCCGGGAACCAGGTGATGCAGCCGGGCCTGCAGCTCGGTCGAGCGCGGCAGCAGCGGCGCGCCGTGCCGCGTGGAGTCGCTCACGATGCCGTCTCCCGGGAAGCTGACCGTGGCCGCCACGCCCGCCAGCGCCACCAGCAGGTACTGCAGGGTGGAGATCTGCACGAAGCCCGGAACGTCGAGGATCAGGCCGATGACCATCAGGGCCGTGATCGATCCGATGATGCCGTTGACCAGCTCGGACCCGACGAGGTCGCCGGCCTCGATCATCCGCCGCCGGGCGCCGGACGCGATCAACCAGGCACCCACCAGCAGGGCGATGACGGAGAGCAGACCCAGCACGCCGGACTCGACCGTGCGGGTGAGGTAGAAGTTGTCCAGCACCGGCTGGAACCGCGGGTCGTAGGTGCCGTTGCCCTGACCGAACCACCAGTGCTGGGGCAGCACCTGGAACGCGTAGTCCAGGCCGTTGCGGCGCGATGCCAACGAGTTGTCGTCCGATCCTCCGGTGAGCACGCCGACGATGCGGGTCACGATCAACAAGCCGGTGGCCATCGCGAGCAGCGCACCGAGGACGGCGGCGCCGGCGATCCCGACGACGCGGCGCACCGGCCAGGACCAGGCCATGACCACGAACGCGGCGACGGCGCCGATGACGGCCGAGCGAGACACGGTGGCCAGCGCCGACACGAGCAGCAGCCCCGAGGCCATCCCCCACCACAGCCCGGTGCGACCACGCTCACGGTCGGACACCGCGAGGCCGACGGCGAGCGGGAAGGCCACGGTCAGCACGGCGGCGAGCTCGAGCGGGTGGCCCGCCATGCCCTGCGGCCGCACGGCACCGGCGCGCTCCAGCGCGCTGGACAGCAGGGATCCCTGGTCGGTCAGCCCGGGCAGCGCGATGACGGACGACAGATCGATCCCGACCGCGGCGTACAGCAGACCGACGACTCCGCTGACGACCGCACCGACGACCGTGGCCTGCACGACGAGTCGCAGTCCGGCGACCGACCGCACGACCACGAGGACCAGCAGGACGAAACCCACCAGCCAGGACTCCCTCACCAGGGCCAGCACCGTCGAGGACGACTGGGCGTCCGTGGCGCTGCGCAGCACCAGGGCAGCACTGGAGCAGGCGGACGCGAGAAACGTGACCATGGCCAGCAGCAGGGTGGGCCGGTGCGGCGCGCTGATGTCCTGTCCCGCCAACCAGCACAGCAGCAGGAAGGCCAGGCATCCGTACACGACGACGGTGACCGGGGTCAGCCCCAGCGAGTACGGGACCACCTGCGACTGGCGGGTGCCGAGCAGGATCACCGCGACACCGGCCACCAGGATCGCACCGGCGCCGACGGCGACCGGGTCTCTCCGCACCGAGGCGCGGGCCACGGACTGATCGGCGACGCCGTCAGCCATGGTCGCGGTACTCGAGGAAGTCGTCGAAACGACTGACGTTCTCGACCTCGAAGTCGCGACGGCGTCGCTCCACGTCGGTCAGACGCTCCTCGGCCCGCTGGTACGCCTCGCGCTGCTCGCGCCGGGTCCACGGGACGTTGCTGCCGCTGCGCTGCCACTCGTCGCGCACCATCTCGCGCAGCACCTCCTGGCGACGGCGGGTGCCGGCCAGCGGCGCCTCGGCGACCGTCGGGTCCCCGGACGGCGGCGCGAACCGACCTTCGTCGGCCCGGTCGGGTGCGCGCGCCGGAGCGGGCCTGCGCACGGGTGCCGGCGCGCTGGCCTGCGGCCGGGGTGCGGGTCGCCCGGTGTTCGGCGACACCCGCTCCGCGGCGGGGCCTGCCGCAGCAGGGCTCTTCCGGCGGTTGATCATCGGCTGCAGCATCACCATCAGCAGCAGCATGGCGAAGCCGGCGACGATGCCCAGCACGCCGGCGCCTCGCAGCTGCGGGTTGCCGACGACCGACGAGGCGGTCGCCGGCGTCGACACCACGGACTGCGCCTGCGCGCTCGCCGGCACGTTGGCCGCGGACTGCACGGCCGCCAGCTGGGAGGACGCCTGGTCGACCAGCACGGTGATGGCCTTCTGGGCCCCGTCGGCCGTGGCGGCGGTGGCGGTGACCCGGACCAGCGGGCTGAGCTGGGCCACGGCGCTGTTGTCGCTGCTGAGGGTGTCGGCCGAGTAGCTGCCATCGCCCCCCACCGAGACCACCTGGTCACGCACGGCATCGGAGTTCAGCTGCGAGGCGACGACCAGCGCGAGCTGCGAGATGCTGTAGTCCAACCGGGTCAACGGGTTGTCCGGGGCTCCCCCGCCGCTGGGCGCAGTGGCACTGCCTGCGGGCACGATGAGCACGGTGGCGCTGCTCTGGTAGGTGTTCGTGGCGTGCGTCCAGCCCCAGTACGCGCCGCCGCAGGCGGCGACGAGGATCAGCAGCAGTGCGAGCGGTCGTCGAACCAACGAACCCAGCAGTTCGTCCACGCGCATCGCAGGCCCCTTTCGCCGCTACTCTCCCAGTATGAGTGCCGCCCCCCGAGTTCATGACGCGCAATTTCGCCTCGATGCGTTGTCCCGCGAGGCGGCTCGCACTCCGATGGGCCCGGTGCGCATCGGCGACGAGCTCGTCCTCGTGCGCCAGGCTCGCTGGACCGACGGTCCGGCGTGGTGCCGGACGCGTCAGGAGTCGGGCGAGCGGATGCGGGCCGCCTTCGGCGAGTCGACGATGATCACCTGGGTCGAGCACTACCTCGAGCAGCGCGCAGCCGTGCGGGCGGGACTGCAGGTCCCGTTCCTCGCGGTCCACGTCGACGGTCGTGTCATCGGCGAGGTCAACTTCCACCTGGATCGGCAGAGCGGGTCCGCGGAGATCTCGATCTGGTTCGGCCTCGGCACGTCGCGACAGGTGACCGAGTGGATCACGACCAGCACCCTGTTTCGCCTGTTCGCGCTGCCCGCGCGCGTCCCACGAGCGACGGCACCGATCGCGAGCGCCAATCCAGGACCGCGACGGCTGCTCAGCCACTTCGGCTTCCACCCCGTGGCGACGGAACGCGAGCTGCGCGAGTTCGACGGTCAGCGGGTCGACCACGACATCTGGTGGCTGGAGCGTGACGCCGACCACCTGCTGGACCTCGTCCGCGGCATGACCGATCCGACGCTGTAGGGATCAGGCCGACGTGGAGATCAGGCCGACGCGGCCAGGATCCGTCCGAGGACCTGGCTCATCTGCCGTGAGGTGAACCGCTCTCGCGCTCGCTGGGCCGCGATCCGTCCCATGGCGCGGCACCGCTGCGGGTCGAGCAGCAGGGCTCGCAGCGCACCGCTGAAGGCCTCGGGGTCGTCCGGCGGCACCAGCAGACCGGTCTCCCCGTGCGTCACGTAGTCGGAGACGCCCGGGTTGTCCGTGACGACGATCGGCCGACCGCTGGCCATGGCCTCGAGCACGACGGTCAGCCCAGAACCCGTGGGCGTCGGCCGCAACGCCACGGCGACGACCGAGCTGCGCGCGTACAGGTCGCGCATGGCGCCGCCCAGGCGGTGGGTGTAGAGGGTGCCGAGATCGGGTTCGAGGTCGACCGGCAGTCCGGTCGCGAGCTCCAGCCGCAGCCCGGGCACCTGCTGCCGGACACCCCGGACCGCCGCGACGAGCAGGTCGTGGTCGCGGAAGCGGTCCTCGCCGGCGCTCACCACCGTGGGTCCGGCCAGGTCCCACGGCTGCTCGGCGTAGTAGTCGGTGTCGATGCCCAGCGGGACGTACTCGACCGAGCTGAGCGACCACTCGTCGGCGAGCATCGTCACCATCGCGCTGCACTGGGTCCACACCGCCGCAGCACGCGGGAGCGCTCGTGCCGCCAACCGGCGATGCACCCCCCTGGCCTCGGCCTGCGTGGTGAGCCAGCCGACCCCCGTCACGACCGGCGCGGTCCTCCGCCGTCGACCCAGCAGCGCCGCCGGCACGCCAGTACGCTCGTCGTAGCACAGCGTGACGTCGGCAGACCGGCGTGAGAGGTGCGAGAGGTCACGCACGGTCTCGACCAGCTCGAGGCCGTCGGTCCGGTACCGTGCAGATCGCGCCACCCGGGCAGCCACACCGGTGAGGTCGCGGTCACCGAAGGTGACGTCGAATCCCTGGTCACGAAGGTGGTGGAGCCCGTATGGCGAAGCGTCCGGGACCTCTCCCGCCGCCGAACGGCGATCCCACTGGCGAGACGACGTCCCGTCCGGAAGAGGGATGTACACCCGCATCTGACAACCTCTCCCGCGACGACGCCCACGAGACTATCCCCACGCCGCCCCCCGCGAGCGACACGACGTCATCCGTGGCGCGTCCCTCCGTGCGTCGCATGGCCGGCGCGTTCAGTCAGCAGCTGATCTTCCGCGTCGTCGGGATGCTCGCGTCGATCGTCATGCTGTCGATCACGGTCCGCCACCTCGGTGGCGTCTCGTACGGCCATCTCACCACCGCGATCATGTTCATCTCGCTGTGGACCAGCCTCACCGAGCTCGGCATCGGTGCGGTCATCGTGCGACGCGTGACCGGCGCCGGGGCCGACCTCGGGCACCTGGTGCGCCTGAACACGGGTCTGTCCCTGATCTACTGCGTGCCGCTGACGCTGCTGGCGGTCGGCTCGGGCATCGCCATCTACGCGGCACAGGATGTGCCGCAGGTCGTCAGGATCATCCCGGTCATCGCCATCGGCCTCACGCTCACGACGATCACCAGCTGTCTGAACCCGGTCTTCCTCGCCACGGTGCGGTTCACCTCGGTCGCGATCTCCGACGTGCTCGGCCGGGTGCTGTCCCTCGGTCTCACCCTGTGGCTGGTCGCCGCCGACGCGGGTCTGATGTCGTTCGCGCTGGTCCAGCTCATCCCCCCGGTCGTCGTGCTCGTGGTCCAGGGCGGCGCCGCCTCGCGCATCATCGACTGGCGACCGGTCTTCCACCTCGGCGAGAGCTGGGACCTCGTGCGCGAGAGCCTTCCGCAGACCGGGGTGCTCATCATCGGCGTCCTGTACTGGCGACTGGACGGCGTGATCCTCAGCCTCCTCGCGACCCCGGAGTCCACGGCGACGTACTACGTCGCCTACACCTTCGCCTTCACGCTGTCGGTCGTCACGACGTTCTTCATGTCCTCGACGTTGTCGACCATGACCACGCTGTACGCCGAGGACGCCGCGCGGTTCTCGGCCTTCATCAAGCGGTCGGTCGAGTCGATGCTGTTCCTGGGGGCGCCGATCGCCGTCGTCGGTGCGGTGCTCTCCACCGAGATCATCCGAGCGATCAGCTCCGACGAGCTCACCGGCCGTGGCGGTCACACGCTGGCGCTGCTGTTCGTCGGTGTCGGGATCACCTTCGTCAACTCGATCGCCTCGCAGGCCCTGTTCGCCTCGCACCAGCAGACCTTCCTGCTGCGCCTGAACGTGATCAACCTGGTCATCAACATCGTGCTCAACATCGTGCTGATCCCCGCCTGGGGCTCGGTGGGAGCGGCCGTCGCCCTCGTCATCACCGAGACGATCGGCCTGGTCGTCACCACGATCCGTCTGCACAGCCTCACCGGGTACCGGACCCCGTGGATGTTCGCCGGCCGCCTTGCGGTCCCGGTCCTCGCGTCGGCAGCCGTCGCCGAGCTGATCCACGTCGACCAGGTGTCCCTCCCTCCGGCCTTCCTCGCGGCCGTGGTGGTGTACCTCGTCGTGAACGTCGTCTTCGGTCCGGTGCGGGTCTCGACCGTCCGCACCCTCCTGCGGTCGGGCTCCACCTGATGGCCGGGCCAGCTGCGCAGGCCGTGCGGCCGGTCGCGGTCCTCGTCGTCGCCTACCGCACCGCCGAGCTGTTCGACCGCTGCCTTCGGGCCGTCGCCACCCATCTGCCCGATGCCCCGGTCCTCGTCCACGACAACTCCGCCGAGCACGCCCACGAGCTCGACGCCGTCGAGGCCGCACATCCGCACACCAGCTGGCATCGCGGGGGTCCGAACATCGGCTTCGCGGCCGCGGTCAACTCGCTGGCGGCGCAGGTCCCGGGCCACGACCTGCTCCTGCTCAACCCCGACGCCGTCGTGCAGGGTCCACTCGTCAAGACGCTGGCGGCCCTGACCGGCGATCGCGTCGCCGTGGCAGCACCGCTGGACGTCGTGGCCCCCGGCACTGCCGCCGAGCCGTGGGACGTGGCCCATCGTGAGCGCAAGGTCGTCAAGGCCCTGGTGTCGGCGTCCGGGTACGCACCCCGGCTGCGTGGGACGCCGCTGTCCGACCTCTACCGGCAGCAGCCGTCCGCGGTCGACGGCTACCTGACGGGCGCGTGCCTCGCGGTCAACCGTGACGCATGGGACGAGATCGGACCGTTCGACGACGAGTTCTTCCTCTACGGCGAGGAGGCCGACTGGCAGGCCCGAGCCCGTGCGGCCGGGTGGACCGTGGCGCTCGTCGACGAGCCCGGCATCGTGCACGAGTCGGCCGGCACCACCCGATCCAGCAGCGCCGCCGCGACGCGATCCGGGGACCTGCTGCGAGCCAACGTCGCGCTGGAGATCCAGAAGCGGACGTCGAGCCGCCGGGCCGACCTCTACCTGGCCGGCACGTCGGTGCTCGATCGCGTCCAGCGATCCAAGCGGGCCGCGCGGCGCTCGATCGGGCGGGGCGCCGCGAGGGATCGGCCGAACGTCGTGTTCACCATCAACCGGCTCGTCTACGGAGGGGCCGAACGCCACCACGTGGTGCTCGCCACCGAGCTCGCCCGACGGGGTCACCACGTCACCATCGCGTGCATGCAGCGACTCGGCCCGCTCGTGGCGGAGGTGCCGCACGAGGTGCGCGTCGTGCGGCAGCCCTGGTGGGCGCCGGCGCTCGACCTGCCCCCCGGCCCCACCGTGCTCGTCACCGGTGACACCAACACCGAGACCGGGTTCGGCACGCTCTGGCGCCGTCCGACCCACCGCGACCGTCGGTGGCTGGTGGGCGCCCACGTGCCGCCCGACCCGGACGCCCCCACCTACTCGCGAGGTCTGGCCGCGGCGATGCGCCGCGCCGACGGTTTCGTGGCGCTGTCACCGCGCCACCGCGAGCAGATCGAGGCCCACCAGGAGGTGGCGCGCCGCTGGTTCGTCGCACCCAACGGCGTGGCCCACGCCGCCGAGCTGACCGACGTGGCACCTCCCCCGCGGTCGTCGGGCCCGGTTCGCCTCGTGATGTTGTCGCGCATCGTCGAGCACAAGAACCCGCATCTGCTCGTCGAGGCGCTCGCCGGGCTGCCGGACCACGACTGGACGCTCGACATCTGGGGCGACGGGCCCGATCGCGAGCGGCTCGAGGCGCTGACGCCCGACCGCCTGCGCGGGCGGGTGCGGTGGCGCGGCTGGTCGCCCGGGCCCGGACCCGCGATGGCCGAGGCCGACGTCGTGTGCCTCCCGAGCCGAGCCGAGGCGTTCCCGCTGACCATCCTCGAGGCCATGGCGCGCCGACTGCCCGTGATCGCCTCCGCCTCGTGCGCCGTGCCCGACATGCTCGACCACGGGTCGGCCGGGATCGTCGTCGACGACGTCTCCGTCGACGGGTGGCGCCACGCCCTGCGCGGGCTGTTCGAGACCCGCACGGACCTGACCTCGATGGCTGACCGCGGGTTCGAGCGGATGCGTCGGCACTACACGATCGAGGCGATGGCCGACGCCTACGAACGGGCGATCGACGAGGTCCTGTCGTGAAGGTGCTGTGGTTGTCGCCCTGGATGCGGTCGCTCGCGCGGGTCCACGTCGACCTGCTGCGCGCCGCGGGTGTCGACGTGCGTCTGGTCACCACGGACCAGCACCCCGAGTCCGGACCGGCCGTCGACGGTGAGTGGGTCGTGGACCCGCGCTTCAAGCGCCCCCACACCTGGCCGGCGTTCTGGCGACTGCGCCGCCGCGTCCGCGCGTGGGAGCCCGACGTCGTGGTCACCGAGCTGGTGCGCGATCCACGGTGGATGCTGCTCGCGCGATCGGCGCCCCGCGTCGACGTCGTCCACGACGACCGCCCGCACGACGCGCTCGAGGAGCTGCCCGCCTGGGAACGGCGCGCCTTCGGACGCTGGCGGGCCGGGGCCGCCCTGACCCTGGTGCACAGCCGGCACGTCGGCGACCGGATCGACGCCGGCACCACCGCCCTGGTGCCCCTGGGCAGCGATCTGCCCGAGGCCCTCGTGCCGCCCGTGGTCGCCTCCGCCGACCGACGGGACTTCGTGCTGACGGGACGGCTGAACGGCTACAAGAACGTCCCGGTGGTGCTCGAGGCATGGGCCCGCCACCGCGCAGGGCCCGCCTACCGGGGTGACGAGCTGGTCCTGATCGGCGACTCCGACCAGGACCTGCAGGTCCCTGCCGGGGTCCGCTGGGAGCGTGGTCCGTTCCGCTACGCCGACCAGGTCGACACCCTGGCCCGCGCCAAGGCCTCGGTGGCGCACTACCGCGTCGCGACCCAGAGCGGCGTGCAGGTGCTCGCGATGCAGCTCGGCGTCATGCCGATCGTGTCCGACCAAGGGGCCCTGCCGGAGTTCCAGCCGCCCGGCGGCCCCGTGGTCGCGGTCGACGACGTCGAGGGGCTCGCGGCCGCCTTCGACCGACTGGCCGACCCCGACGTCGCCGAGCACCAGGGTCGCGTCGCGCGGGGCTCCTACGACCGTGGCCACGGGCCTGCCGTGGTGCAGACCGCCCTGCTGGACGCGCTCAGGAGCGTCGGCGTCGGTCGAGGCTGAACCACAGGTCGGCCAGACGTCCGTACCACCGCGCCACGTCGAAGTCCTCGGACCGCAGCCGGGCGGCCGCCTGGATGCGCCCGCGACGCGGCGCGTCGCCGACGAGGTCGGTCAGGGCCGCAGCGATGGCGTCGACGTCGCCGGGCCTGGCCAGGATCCCGTCGACGCCGTCGGTGACCACGTTGGGGATGCCGCCGACCGGGGAGACGATCGGTGCCAGCCCCTGGGCCATCGCCTCCAGCAGGGCCATGGGCAGCCCCTCCTCGTAGCTCGGCAGCAAGAACACCTGGGCGTCGCCCATCAGCTCGTCGCGCTCCCGCGGACCGAGCCATCCGCGCACCTCGACGACGTCCTCGACACCGGCCGCCCGCACGGCAGCCGTGACCTGATCGTGCTCCCCGTCGCCGGCGAGCACGACCCGCAGATGTGCACGCACGTGCGGCTCCAACGTGGCGACGGCCGCCACCACGTCGTAGCTGCCCTTGCGCCTGCCCAGCCGGCCCAGCGACACCGCCGTGACCGGATCGACGTCGTGGGCGGGAGGGTGCGGCGAGATGCCCGGCAGCACCACCGGGTTGTGCAGCACCATGAACTTCTCGGCCGGCAGGTGCAGCATCGATCCGAAGGACTCGACGTGCGAGCTGCCGAGGACCACCCACTGGTCGCAGACCAGGACCCACCGCACGACCCGGCGCACCACGGGCCTCAGGCCCCCGAGCCAGCCGGCGAAGTCGTAGCTGTGCGCGTGCACCACGGAGGGGACCCCCCGCCACCGGGCGAGCACGAGGGGGACTCCCTTGCGCACCACGCTCCCGCCGTGCGACAGGTGGACGTGCAGCACGTCGACCCGCCCGAACAGGATCAGCAGCGACGCCGTCGCCATGCCCCGGAGTCCCACGACCAGCCGACGGACAGCGCTGGCGTCGACGTAGGTCGGGACGACGACGATCTCGACCCCGGAGTCCGGGAACGTGGTCATGAGCGACATGACCGAGGCCATGCCGCCACGACTGTGCGGCCCGGCAGGAGCCGGCCCGATCGTCAACACCCGGAGCGTTCGCTGATCAGCCATCCGCCGAACACCTGCTTTCGCGCCCGCCTAGGATCGCATCCATGCGACGACGACCGATCGAGCAGGTGCAGGCCTGGCTGGTTCTCCTGCCGGCACTGGCGCGACTGCTGGTGCGTCGCGTGCGGCGCTTCCGGGTGGGCCGTGGCCGCTCCGCGGCAGCCGTTCGGCGACCGATCGTGGTGGGTGGTCGCGAGGTGGGGACGCTCACCGTCAACGACGACGTCGGGACGAGCACCGCCGAGACCATGGCGAGCCTGGTCGAGCCCATCGACGTGGAGTCGGCGGCCGAGCTGATCGCGACCACCACGGCGGCCGCGTTCGCCCGGGGCAACCACCGTGCCGCCTGGACCGTCTGCAGCGACCAGGCGGTCCTGCTCGATGCGCTCGACGCAGCAGGCTTCAGCCACGAGGGGCAGTCGGCCGGGCCCGTGGGCGACACCCGCGCGTGGCAGATCTGGTCGCGGCTGAGCACCGAGGCCCCGGTCACGCGAGGTCCTCGACCCGCGTGACCCATCGCCCGTCGAGCTGCGGCCAGGCGCGGCGCAGCTCGGGCAGCAGGTCCGGCAGGGTCACCAGGACGAGATCGGGATCGGCGTCGACCAGCTCGGCCGGCGCGATGATGGGCACGTCGGTGGTCGGCATGCGGCGCCCCTGCTTGGCCGGCGACCCGTCGGCCACCGCAGCCACGAGCGAGCGGTCGAGGGCTGCGAGGGAGAACAGGGCGACGGTGCGCGAGGCGGCGCCGTAGGCGAGCACGGAACGACCCCTGGCCGCAGCGGCCGCCAGGTGGTCGCGCAGGGCCCGGGCGTCGCGATCGACCGACTCCTGCAGCACCGACAACCGGTCCGGCTCGCCCACGCCGAGCCGGTCCTCGTGGGCCAGCAGCTTCTCGACCTGTGCGGAGCCGGGACGGTCGCCGTGGCGGGCCGCGACGAGCAGCGTGCCGTCGATCGCTCCTGCCGGACCGGTCTGCCCGTAGAGGGGGAACGTCCGCGCGTCGACGACGCTCATGCCGACGGCCGCGAGGAGGTTCTGCAGCGCGGTCAGGGAGTAGTAGGCGGCGTGGCCGTGGCGCAGCGAGGTCCACTGCCTCGCCTCGAGTATCGCCGCCATGGTGTGCACCTGGACGATCAGCACCCCGTCGGACGAGGTCGCGTCCGCGCGAGCCTGCCAGGCGGCGCGCTGGTCGGCCTCGTGCATCACCCCGAAGCTGTCGAGCACGACGTCGGCCGGACCGTCGGTGTCGGTGAACCCGCGCTCGCGCATCAGCGGCAACCAGGTGCCGCCGTGCGGGCTGGTGAACTCACGGGCGGTGGACGGCTCACCGAGCCATCCGGCGGCGTCGGCCGCGGCGAGCGCCGTGGCCGCCTGGTCGACGAGCGCCTGCGGCTCGATGCCCAGCGGCTGCTCCGGTGCGGTGTCGTCCTCGACGATCTGGACCAGCGCACAGGCACCGCACACCATCAGGGCCAGCGGGCTGACCGCATCGGGACCGGGATCGTCGACCGCCGGAAAGGCGTCCGACGGGGGCACGCGACCGAGGTCGAGCACCGTGGTGGTGTCAGCCGAGCCGCAGGCGCAGCAGGCGCCGCTCACGCGCCGACTCCTGACAGACTGGGCGCGTGCAGATCCAGACGACCGCCCTGTCCGACGTGCTCCTGCTGGTGCCGCAACCGTTCCACGACGACCGCGGCTGGTTCACCCGGACGTTCGACAGCGAGATCTTCGACGCCCACGCGGCGGACTCCGGCCTGACCGTCAGGTCCGGGGACTTCACGCAGGACTCGCAGTCGCGCTCGCACGCCGGCGTGGTGCGGGGCATGCACGGGCGCATCGGCCGGGGCGAGGCCAAGCTGGTGCGGTGCGCGCGCGGCGCGGTGCTCGACGTGCTGGTCGACATCCGTCCGGACTCGGCCACCTTCGGCCGGCAGGAGTCGTACCTGCTCGACGACGTGACCCACACGCACCTGTTCGTGCCGCCCGGGTTCCTGCACGGCTACCAGGTGACCAGCAGCGGAGATGCCGACGTCTGCTACCGGATCGACCGGTCGCACGACCCGAGCGAGGACGTGTCGGTCGCGTTCGACGACCCCCATCTGGCGATCGAGTGGCCGCAGGAGATCACGACCGTGTCCGAGCGCGACCGGTCGGCCGGCAGCTGGGAACAGCTGTGCCGGGTCATCGAGGCGCCTGCCCCCTGACGTCGAGACGGTGCTCACGGTGCGATGGGCCTCATCCGCTCGTCGAGCGTACCCACGGCCTGACGCCGCTGCAGGTGCGCCAACCGGGTGAACCTGTGGTCGAAGTCGGCCTGCGTGAGTCCGCGAGCCAGGTACTGCTCGTACAGCTCACGGGCTCCGTCGGCGATGCTCCATCGGGCCTCGTAGCCGGGCAGCAGCTCGCGGACCAGCGAGAAGTCGACCCGGTACGACCGCGGGTCGCCGGCGGTCTCACCGGTGATGTTGAGGGTGGCGTCGGGGACGACGTCGGCGACCGCCTGGGCGATCTCGGCGACCGTGACGTTGTTGGCCTCTGAGCCCACGTTGAACGCGCGGTCGTGCACCACCTCGCGCGGAGCGCCCAGCGTGGCGATGAAGGCGCCGGCGATGTCGCGCGCGTGCACGAGCGGACGCCACGGCGTGCCGTCGGACAGCACGGTGATCTCGCCGGTGAGCACCGCGTGCCCCACCAGGTTGTTGAGCACGATGTCGGCCCGGAGCCGGGGAGAGAAGCCGAACGCCGTGGCGTTGCGCAGCGACGTCGGGCTGAAGGAGTCATCGGCCAGGGCTGACAGGTCGCCCTCGACCCGCACCTTGCTCTCCGCGTACGGGGTCAGGGGTTGCAGCGGGGCGTCCTCGGTGACCAGTCCGTCGCCGGCCGAGCCGTAGACCGAGCACGTGGAGGCGTACAGGAACCGTTCGACGCCGGCCTGCTTGGCGGCCGTGGCCAGCCGGGTGGAGGCGTGGTGGTTGATGTCGTAGGTGATGTCGGGCGCCAGCGCCCCGAGCGGATCGTTCGACAGCGCGGCGAGGTGGATCACCGCGTCGAAACCGGCGAGGTCGTCCGGTGTCACGTCGCGCAGGTCCACCGCCAGCGTCGGCGGGTCGACGACCGGGTCGCCGAGCACGCACTCGGCGAACAGGCCCGTGTCGAGCCCGGTGACCTCGTGCCCCGCCTCGGCGAGCAAGGGCGCCATCACGGTGCCGAGGTAGCCCTGGTGTCCGGTGAGCAGGACCTTCATGGCACTTCCTTCATGGTTGGCCTGCGAGCTGCAGGACGGCTTTGTCGAGGACGAACGCCTCGGCGTGGGGGGCGCGGCACTGGATGCCGCGAAGGCGCGACAGCGCCAGGAACGACGACTCCTCGAACCAGTCGTGCGCGTGCTGCGAGGGGTAGCTGTCCATCAGGACGCGCACCTTCTCGGCGGCGACGGCGTCGTCGTGCGGGACGAACACGGTCGGCTGCGGGGTGTCGGTCTCCCACTTGAGGATCTCGTAGCCGAGCACCAGGTGGTCACGGAACTCGGTGGGCGTGATCTCGGCCAGCAGACGATGGTCCTGGTGCGCGTCGAGGCGCTGCGGACCGAACACCACGTCGGCCGAGGTGGAGCGCGCGAAGTCGCGCACCGCGTCCTTGACGGCGTCGTAGTGGGCCGGGGTACGGCCGTCGGGCAGGTCCAGCACGGTCAGCTCGTGGTCGCCGACCAACGCGGTGAGCGCGGCCCGCTCCTCGGCCTCGCGCGCGGTGCCCGCGCCGGTCAGGACCAGCGCACGCACCACGAGGTCAGGACGTGCCCGCGCCAGTGTCAGCAGGGTTCCGCCCATGCCGATCGCGAGGTCGTCACAGTGTGCGGCGACGAGTGCGACCTCGCCGATCTGCTCGGGCTGGAGCGCGATCACTTCTCCCACACAGCCCAGGGGCGAGTGCCGTCCATCCAGGCCTGATCAGCTCGGCCCGCTCCTTGAAGGTGTCGGCGGGCTTCCAGAAGCCGCCGTAGCGGTACCCGAGCAGCCGACCGTCGGCCAGCAGCGCCGTGCACGCGTCGGCGACCAGGTCACCGTTCTCCGGAAGGTGCTCGAAGACGTCCTGGCTCAGCACGAAGAAGCCACCGTTCTCGCCCATCGGCAGGTTGCTGACCGGCTGGATCTGCAGCACCCTGCCGGCGTCGTCGACGTCGACGACGTGGAACGACGACTGCGGCGGCACCACGATCATCGATGCCGCCGCGCCGGCGGCGTGCACCTTCTCGATCATGTCGTCCAGCGGGGCGTCGGAGAGCACGTCGGCGTAGTTGGCGAGGAAGTACTCGTCGCCGTCCAGGTACGGCCGGACCCGGCGGAGCCGCTCACCGATCGGCGTCTCGAGGCCGGTGTCGACGAAGGTGATCGTCCAGTCGCAGACGTCGGAGGAGCCGGAGTCCTCCCCGATGACCTCGACCCGGCCCTGGCGCAGCACGAAGTCGCGCGTCTGCGAGCGCGAGTACTCGGCGAAGAAGTCCTTGATCTGCTGGGCGCCGTAGCCCAGGCACAGCACGAACTCGGTGTGTCCGAAGTGCGCGTAGTACTTCATCACGTGCCACAGCAGCGGCTTGGACCCGACCATCTGCAACGGCTTCGGCAGCAGGTCGCCGTTGCCGTTGCGCATGCGCATGCCGTAGCCGCCGCAGAACAGGACGACCTTCATCGAGCCACCCCCACCGCAGGCGCGAGCACGTGCACGTCGGGCAGCGGCGAGACCAGCTGGCCACCCCACTCGGCGACGTAGGACAGCTGACGGGCGATCTCGGTCTCCAGGTTCCACGGCAGGATCAGCACGACGTCCGGGCGGTCCTCGGCGATCCGCTCCGGCGGGTGGATCGGGATGCGGGTCCCGGGGGTGAAGCGCCCGTGCTTGTAGGGGTTGCGGTCGACCGTGTACTCCAGCAGGTCCGAGCGGATGCCGCAGTAGTTCAGCAACGTGTTGCCCTTGCCCGGGGCGCCGTAGCCCACGACGCGCTGGCCGGCCGCCTTGGCGTCGAGCAGGAACCGCAACAGGTCCTGGCGGACGCGTTCGGTGCGACCGGCGAGGTCGAGGTAGCCCGACACCTCGTGCAGCCCGGCGGCCTCCTCCTGCGCCAGCGCCTCGGCCACCGCGGCACTCGGCTCGCCGGCGACGTCGGACGGGCGGGCCCAGACGCGCAGGGAGCCACCGTGCGAGGCCAGCAGGTCGACGTCGACGACGGTGAGACCCGCCGTCGCCAGCGCCCGGCTGATCGACAGGACCGTGTAGTACTGGAAGTGCTCGTGGTAGACGGTGTCGAACTGGCCCAGCGTCACCAGGTTCAGCGCGTGGTGCACCTCGATGGTCAGCCAGCCGTCATCGGCCATCAGGGTGCGCAGCGCCCGGGTGAATCCCAGCAGGTCGGGGATGTGGGCGTAGACGTTGTTGGCGACGACCAGGTCCGCCGGCCCGTGCTCGGCCCGCACCTCGTCGGCCAGCGGTTCGTCGAGGAAGGCCGTCACGGTGGGCACGCCTCGCTCGCGGGCCGCCTCGCCGACGTTGACCGACGGCTCGATGCCGAGGCAGGGAACGCCGCGCTCGACCACGTGCTGCAGCAGGTAGCCGTCGTTGCTCGCGACCTCGACGACGTGCGAGGTCTCGTCCAGTCCGAGGCGCTCCACGACGGTCTCGACGTACTGCCGGGCGTGCTCGACCCACGAGTCCGAGAACGACGCGTAGTAGGCGTAGTCGACGAAGGTCTCCTCCGGCAGGATCAGCGCCGGGATCTGCAGCAGCAGGCACGCCTCGCACAGGCGCAGGTTCAGCGGGTACGTGGGCTCAGGGGCGTCTAGGCTCTGAGCGGTCAGGAAGAGCTCGCACGGGGGCGTCGCTCCGAGGTCGAGCACGCTTCGCAGGTTCTCTGAACCACACAGGCGGCAGGTCACGATGGATTCTCTCGACTTTCTGATCGATGAGGGCGTCACCCATGAGAGTCCCTCACACATCATCCATGACGAATCCGTCATGAAACCTTCGCGGGGCACTCTCACAGGAGTAGTTCCCGGCGCGGCAGCGTTCACCCGCACCGCCGATTCCCAGCTTGGAGAGGGGTCCCCGATGTCCAGTGTCAGCGCGCGTCGCGACCCCGTGGTGTCCGTGCCGCGGAGCACACACATGTCCGCCGTGTCGTCCCCCGCCGAGTCCGCCGAGGCCCCCGGGTCCAGCGCCGTGGCGCGGGGATACCGCCGCCTCGGCCTCAAGCTGCTGATCTCCGACGCCGCGGTCGTGGTCGTCGCGGCTCTGATCGCGGCCCCCCTGCGCTTCGGCGTCAACGGTGACATCCGCACCAACGGGCCCTTCACCTTCAGCTACGAGACGTTCGGCGTCCTGATCGCCATCGGGTGGTTCGCCGCCCTGCAGATCTACCGCACCCGCGACGTCGGCATCCTGGGCGAGGGCGCCGAGGAGTACCGCCGGATCGTGCGGGCCACCATCACGTTCTTCGGCGCCGTCGCCATCGTCGCGCTGATGCTCAAGGTCGACTCGTCCCGCGGCTACCTGGCGATCGCGCTGCCCTTGGGAACAGCCGGGTTGCTGGTGGAACGCCGCCTGTGGCGCGCGTGGCTGCACCGCCGCCGCGAGGCCGGCGCGATGGTCGCACCGGCCATCGTCATCGGCGGGATCAGCTCGGCTCGCGCGATCACCCGCAAGCTGCACGAGGACGCCCGGGCGGGCATCACGATCTCCGGCGTGTGGGTCCCCGACCGCAACGTCATCGTGGGAACCGAGCTCGACGCCGACTCACCGCACCCCGGCGCGCCCGTCTTCGGCCGGCAGCACTCCCTGGCCGCCGTCGTCGAGGCCACCGGGGCCGAGGTCGCCATCATCTCCAGCACCGACCACCTGGGCCACGTGGGCCTGAAGAAGCTGGTCTGGGAGCTCGAGGAGCTGGGTCTGTCGATGCTGCTGTCGCCCAACGTCGTCGATGTCGCCGACTCGCGCATCGAGGTCAGCACGGTGGCACGCCTTCCGTTCCTGGCCCTGCAGCCACCCACGTACGCCGAGGCGTCGGCCTGGCCCAAGCAGGTGTTCGACCGCGTCGGAGCCCTGCTGCTCATCGCAGCGCTGTCGCCGGTCCTCCTGGTCACCGCACTCGTGGTGGCGACCACCAGCCGCGGTCCGGTGCTGTACCGCCAGGAGCGCATCGGTCGGGACGGGGAGCCGTTCGCGATGGTCAAGTTCCGCTCGATGCGGCACGGCTCCGACGCCGACCTGCAGCGCATGCTGGCCGCGCGAGGCAACGAGCTGGGCCTGCTGCCCAAGGTGCAGGACGATCCCCGGATCACGAGGGTCGGCCGCTTCATCCGGCGCTTCTCGATCGACGAGCTCCCGCAGCTGTTCAACGTCCTGTCCGGTTCCATGAGCCTGGTCGGACCCCGGCCGCAGCGTCAGTTCGAGGTCGACCTGTACGACAAAATCGCCCACCGCCGCCTGCGCGTGCTGCCCGGCATCACCGGCCTGTGGCAGGTCTCCGGACGGTCCGACCTCTCCTGGGAGGACGCGATCAAGCTGGACACCTACTACGTGGAGAACTGGTCGATGACCGGTGACCTGCTGATCCTGTGGCGGACCGTCAAGGCGGTCCTGAAGACCCAGGGCGCCTACTAGCGGCCCTCACGCACGACCAACGACCATCCGCTTCACCAACGACCCCGAAGGACACCGTGGAACTTCGCGACTACCTCGACGTGCTGCGCAAGCAGTGGGCCCTGGTGACGAGTGTCCTGCTCGCCACCGTGGCGCTCGCCGCGGTGCTCACGTGGCAGGCGACACCGATGTACTCGGCCACGACCAGCCTGTTCATCTCCACGTCCTCGACCGACGACAGCCAGGCGTTCCAGAACAGCCAGTTCAGCCTGCAGCGCGTCAAGAGCTACGCCGACCTGGTGCGCCAGGGCGAGATCCTCGACCGCGTCATCGACCGCCTGGACCTGGACGAGACGACCGACGAGCTGCGCAAGAAGGTGTCGGCCCAGGCCCAGATCGACACCGTGATCCTCGGGATATCCGTCGAGGACCCGTCACCGCGTCGTGCGCAGCAGATCGCGGCCACGATCGCCGACGTCTTCGTCGGCTACGTCGGCAACCTCGAGACGCCACCCGGACGCGACCAGGCCAGCATCAAGGCCACCGTCACCGACCAGGCCGACCTGCCGACCGACCCGGTCTCACCGCAGCCGATCCGCAACATCGCGCTGGGCATCGCCCTGGGCCTGATCCTCGGAGCCGGGGCCGGCGTCCTGCGCGAGACGCTCGACACCACGGTCACCTCCTCGCGCCAGCTCGAGGACGTGACCGGGGCTCCCGTGATCGGCGAGATCCCGTTCGACTCCAGCAGCGGGGGCGCGCCCCTGCTGTCGGAGATCGACGCGTACTCACCCCGCACCGAGTCGTTCCGCGTCCTGCGCACCAACTTGCAGTTCATCGATCCGGACGGCGAGAAGAAGGTCTTCGTCATCACCAGCGCCGTTCCCGGCGAGGGCAAGAGCACGACGGCCTGCAACTTGGCCCTCGCGCTGATCGAGGGGGGTCAGCGCGTGGCCCTGATCGAGGGGGACCTGCGTCGGCCGCGCATCAGCACCTATCTGCAGGTCGTCAGCTCCGTGGGTCTGACCACCGTGCTGATCGGCCGCATCCCGCTCGAGGAGGCACTGCAGAGCACGCGCCACCCGGGCCTGTCGGTCCTGGCCAGCGGCAAGACGCCACCCAACCCGGCCGAGCTGCTGCAGTCGCGGCAGATGATCACCGTCATCGAGGACCTCCGCGCCGCCTACGACGTCGTCCTCATCGATGCTCCGCCGCTGCTGCCGGTCACCGACGGCGCCCTGCTGGCCAGCATCGTCGACGGCGCGATCCTGGTGGTGCGCCACGGCGACACCCACACCGAAGCGGTGCGACGGGCCGTCGAGCGGCTCGAGGGCGTGGGCGCCAAGCCGTTGGCCAGCATCATCAACATGGCGCCTGCCAAGCGGGGCCGGTACGGCTACGGCTACGGCTACGGGTACGCGCCGGACGCCATGGATCAGACGCTCGCACCGGGCCGGCGCTGGTGGCAGCGCAAGGGATCGGCCGCCGGCCAGTGACCCGTCTCGTCGTCGCTGCAGCGCTGGCTGCCGTCGTCACGGTGCTCAGCCCGTCGGTGGCCATGGCGTATCCGGATCCGCAGATCAACGCCACCGGCGGCTCGTCGGCCGACGGGGTGGCAGAGGCAGGCAAGACCTTCACCCTCACCGGGGACTTCGGGGGGACCGACTGCAACCCGTGGTCCTCCACCTTCGACGGCCGCGCCGGCGCCCAGGGGGCGGGCACCACGTTCTCGCTGTCGTTCGTCGCTCCCACCCGACCGGGCACCTCCAGCATCACGATCCGCTGCAGCTACCTGTACGGGACGACCGCGCAGACCATGACCGTCTCGTACCCGATCACCGTTCGCGCGCCGGGCGGACCTGCCGTCGACGGCCCCCTGCCGGACACCGGTGGCTCACGCCCGTGGTACCTGGTCGGGGCCACCGCGCTGCTGCTCGCCGGTGGCGGTCTCCTGGTGTCGCGCCGCGGCCGCGCCTGATCGCAACCCGGCCCGATCACAGCCCCCGGCAGGGCCTCAGCCGATCGAGGAGAACGCGACCCCGCGGTTGGTGCTGCGGTAGACCACGGGACCCGAGCCGACCAGCGCGATCAGCTCGGTGTCGTTGGCGACGACGGCACGAGCCGGGTCGCCGGCGAGACAGCTGCGTTCCTTCCACGTCGCGCCGGCGTCGTCGGTGACGAACACCTGTGCAGCGCACCCGGCGAACCTGGCCAGTGCGTAGCCTGTGGTCGCCGAGGTGAACCCGGCCACCCGCACGTTGTCGAGCCGGCCCACCTCGGCCCAGGTCCTGCCGCCGTCGTCGGTGCCGCGGACGGCTCCGTCGGCGCAGGTGACCCGAGCGGATCGCGTTCCGAGGCGGCTCAGGCTGGTGACGGTGCACCCCGGCTTGCTGCGTCCGGTCGGTGAGACCACCTCGTAGACGCTGGCCGCAGACGGGTACCAGGCCGAGACCCTGGGGAGCGTCTTCCACGTCGCACCGCCGTTGGTGCTGCGGACCTGCCGGACGGCGCAGTCGCCGTCCAGGCCCACGACGGTGATCCGGCCCCCGTTGCCCGCAGCCACGGCGAGGATCTCGACGAGGCCGGCAGGTCGCCGGGGCGAGGGCTCCTTGCCGGCGTCAGCCGAGACGACGACCGTCCCGGCGATGCCGTTCTTGCAGTCGCCGCGGACGCCGTACACGAGGGTCCCGTCGCCGGCCAGGTCCAGGCTGACCGCCTGGGTGGGCTTGAAGTCGTAGGCGATCTGGGAGCTCTGCTCGTCGGCCACCGCGTCGACAGCACCCACGATGTCGCTGCGCGGCGGCGCCTCGTCGACGTGGTCGACCGCCCCCACGATCAGGACGACGTCGGCCACGAGGAAGAGCCCGAGCACCGCAACCACCCATGCCTTGGACACCTCTGGAGTATAGGTCCATTCCGCCACGACCGGGCCTTTAGTCCCATATACTTCGGAGGTGTCCCGCCGTCTCGTCGCCTTGCTGGGTGCGTTCATCGCGATGTCGGCCCTCCTCGCGAGCGGTCCGGCCGCGGCGGCGACCCCGGACGCACCGCGGTCGACCCTCGCAGCCGGCGAGCACCTCGCGACGGGAGGTCGCCTGACCTCCCCCAATGGCCAGTTCAACCTCACCGTGCAGGGCGACGGCAACGTGGTTCTGTCCGTGACCAGCAGTGATCGCCCCGTCTGGGCGACCGCGACGTCCGGCAGCGACGCGCGCCGGCTGGTCATGCAGGCCGACGGAAACCTCGTGCTCACCGCGGCGGACGGCTCCCCCGAGTGGGCGTCGAACACCGACGGCCACCGTGACGCGACGCTCTCGCTGCTCGACGACGGGACCCTGAAGCTGACCTGGCCGGACGGGGATTCCACTCTTGCCTCGCGCGGCGACACCCTGGCCACGGGAGAGACTTTGGTCCCGGGTCAGTCCCTGGTCTCGGCCAACGGCGCATTCACGCTGGTGCTGCAGCGAGACGGCAATCTCGTCGAGCTCCGGACCGGCACCGGGCCGGTGTGGGCCACCGGCACCCGTGGCAGCACCCAGGCGTCGATCGACGACGACGGCAACCTCGTGGTGCGAGACGTCGCCGCCGGCGGCGTTCCGGCCAGGACGCAGTGGTCGACCCGGTCGGACGCTCCCGGCGCCCGACTCGTGGTGCAGGACGACGGCAACCTGGTGCTCTACGTCGGGCAGACGCCGGTGTGGTCGCGCGGCACCGAGGAACGCCGGCGCGCCCAGGTGGCTGTCGCCACCGCGACCGTCGCACCCGGCAACGACTACCCGGACAAGAACGCCACGCCGTGCGGGGCGGGCATCTACTGCGTCTTCGGCAGCAAGTACTCCTCGCGCGGATTCGCCTACCGCAACTGTACCGACTTCGTCGCGTGGAAGATCGGCCTGACCTGGAGCGGGATCGCCGACGGCCGCAACGGTCACGCGATCGGCTGGAAGCAGGGATGGATCGAGCGCGGACGAACGGTCGGCACCACCGCGCGGGTCGGCGCCGTCGCCTGGTGGGGTCGAGGCACCTACGGCCACGTCGCGTACGTCGTCGCGGTCAACCCCGACGGCTCGGCCGTCGTCGAGCAGTACAACGCCGGCGGCACCGGCGAGTACTCCACCCAGACCGTCCGCGCCGAGGCGTACCTGTACTGAGCAGCCGCTGGACCGGTCCGGCTCGACCGGTCCTGTTCCACTGTTCCTATTCGACTCCTATTCGACGGGGAGCCCGAGGCCGCGGGCGATCAGCATGCGCTGGACCTCCGAGGTGCCCTCACCGATCTCGAGGATCTTGGCGTCCCGGTAGAACCGCGCCACGGGGTACTCCTCCATGAAGCCGTACCCGCCGAACACCTGGGTGGCGACCCGCGTGGCGTCGACCGCTGCCTCGGAGGTGTACAGCTTGGCGATGGACGCGGCCTGCTTGAACGCCGCACCACCCACGCCGGCGTCCTTCATGGCCGCCGCCTGGTAGGTGAGCGCACGTCCGGCGTGGGCCTTCACCGCGAGGTCGGCGATCTGGAAGGCCACGCCCTGCTTGGCCCCGATCGGCACGCCGAACGTGGTGCGCTGGCCGGCGTACTCCACGCACGCGTCGAGGCACCCCTGCACCAGTCCGACCGCCAGGGCGGCGATCGCGACGCGGCCGTCGTCGAGGGTCGCCAGGAACTGCGCGTATCCGCGGCCCCGTTGACCCAGCAGGTGGTCCGACGGCACCCGCACGTCCGAGAAGCTCAACGGGTGCGTGTCCGAGATGTTCCAGCCGAGCTTGTCGTAGGCGGGCTCGGCGACGAAGCCGGGCGTGTCCGACGGCACGATGATCGTGGACAGCTCCGGACGTCCGGCGTCGGTCGTCCCGGTGCGGAGGGCCACGGTCACCAGGGAGGTGATCTCGCTGCCGGAGTTGGTGATGAACTCCTTGGAGCCGTTGATGACCCAGTCGTCGCCGTCGACCGTCGCCGAGGTGCGCATGGCGGACGCGTCCGACCCCGACCCGGACTCGGTCAGCCCGAAGCCGGCGAGACGGCGGCCGGCCACGAGGTCGGGCAGCCAGCGCTGCTTCTGCTCGTCGTTGCCGAACGTCAGGATCGGGTTGATGCCCAGTCCCACGGCGGCCTCGAGCGTGATGCCGATCGACTGGTCGACCCGACCCAGCTCCTCGATGGCGACGCAGAGGCTGGTGAAGTCGCCGCCTGAGCCGCCGTACTCCTCGGGAGCGGCCAGACCGAACAGCCCCAGGTCGCCCATCTGGTGCACCAGGTCGACCGGGAAGTGGTGCTCGCGATCCCACGCGGCGACGTGCGGGGCGATCTCGGCCTCGGCGAAGTCGCGGACGCTGCGGCGGAAGGTCTCGTGCTCGTCGGACAGCTGGAAGTTCATGGAGCCAGCCTAGCAAGGTGGTTAACACTCATTAACCTGCGGCACACCCTAGACTGCGGCAGGCAGAGTGGAACACCAGGCCGGTACCCGAGGAGTGAGTCCGTGAGCAAGCCCCTGTCCAAGGTCCTGATCGCCAACCGTGGAGAGATCGCGGTCCGCGTGGTGCGTGCCTGCAAGGACGCCGGGATCGGATCCGTGGCCGTCTACGCCGAGCCCGACCGTGACGCGTTGTTCGTGCGCCTCGCCGACGAGGCCTACTCGCTGGACGGCTCCACCCCGGGCGACTCCTACCTCTCGATCGACAAGATCGTCGCCATCGCCAAGAGCAGCGGCGCCGACAGCATCCACCCGGGCTACGGGTTCCTCGCCGAGAACGCCGAGTTCGCCCAGGCCGTCCTGGATGCCGACCTGATCTGGATCGGCCCGCCCCCGGCCGCGATCGAGGCGCTCGGCGACAAGGCCAAGGCCAAGCAGATCGCGCAGACCGCGAACGCTCCCCTGGCACCCGGCACCAAGGACCCTGTCAAGGACGCCGACGAGGTCGTCGCGTTCGCGAAGGAGCACGGCCTGCCCGTCGCCATCAAGGCCGTGTTCGGCGGCGGCGGCCGTGGGCTCAAGGTCGCCCAGACCCTCGAGGAGATCCCCGAGGCGTACGAGTCGGCCGTCCGCGAGGCCGTCAGCGCCTTCGGACGGGGCGAGTGCCTGGTCGAGAAGTTTCTCGACAAGCCGCGTCACGTCGAGACCCAGTGCTTGGCCGACAGCCACGGCAACGTGGTCGTCGTCTCGACCCGCGACTGCTCGCTGCAGCGTCGTCACCAAAAGCTCGTCGAGGAGGCCCCCGCGCCCTTCCTGTCCGACGACCAGCTGGCACGCCTCTACGAGTCGTCCAAGGCGATCCTCACCGAGGCCGGCTACGTCGGCGCCGGCACCTGCGAGTTCCTGGTGGCCGCCGACGGCACGATCAGCTTCCTCGAGGTCAACACGCGCCTGCAGGTCGAGCACTGCGTGTCCGAGGAGGTCACCGGCATCGACCTCGTCCGCGAGATGTTCCGCATCGCGGCGGGTGAGGAGCTCGGCTACGGCGATCCGGAGATCATCGGACACTCGATCGAGTTCCGGATCAACGCCGAGGACGGCGGCAAGGGCTTCCTGCCCGCCCCCGGCACGTTGACCCGCTGGTCGCCCCCGTCCGGACCCGGCGTCCGCCTCGACGGCGGCTACGAGGAGGGCGAGACCATCCCCGGCGCGTTCGACTCGCTGATCGCCAAGCTCATCGTCACCGGCCGCACCCGCGAGCAGGCCATCGAGCGCGCGCGCCGCGCGCTCGACGAGTTCGTGGTCGACGGCATGCCGACCGTCATCCCGTTCCACCGCGACGTGCTCGACGACCCGGCCTACACCGCCACCAACGCCGACGGCTCGGCCGGCTCGTTCGACGTGTACACCACGTGGATCGAGACCGACTACGACAACCAGCTCGAGCCATACTCGGGCCCGTCGGGCGCCGGACCGGACGATGCCGCCGAGCGCGAGCGGGTCGTCGTCGAGGTCGGCGGCAAGCGGGTCGAGGTCGTGCTGCCCGGCGGGCTGGGTGCCGCTGCCCCCGCCGGCGCCAGCAAGAAGAAGCCCGCGCGCAAGGCCGGCGCAGGCTCCGCCGCGGCGACCGGCGACTCGCTGACCGCCCCCATGCAGGGCACCATCGTCAAGGTCGCGGTCACGGAGGGCCAGGAGGTCGCCGTCGGCGATCAGGTCTTCGTGATCGAGGCGATGAAGATGGAGCAGCCCATCACCGCGCACAAGGCGGGCACGGTCACCAACCTGTCGGTCGAGGTCGGTGCCGCCGTGGGATCGGGCGACGTGCTGGCCGAGATCACCGACGCCGCTCCCGAGTAGCCGACCCCGAGGAGGACACGCCGCGAGGACGGCGACGGAGTCCTCAGGGACGGACCGGCGGCACCTCCGGTGGCGCCTGGTGGTCGACCTCGCCGTAGGCGATCCCGGCCGCCCACACGATCAGCGTGACACCCGACCAGGTGCCCCATCCGTGGATCGAGAAGCCGCCCTCGGGAGTCGCGCGATCGCTGATCAGCAGCGCGACGTAGGTGAGGACCAGGCCGCCGACGATCGTGTACGCGCGGGTGAACCGACTGACCATGCTCAGGACGATGCCGCGCAGCGTCACGGTGAGCGTGGTGAACAGCACCACGGCGAACACGAACCAGCCGAGCTTGATCGTGAACGACTCGAACAGCCAGGCAGCGAGCGCGAGGGACACCGCGTTGGCGATCGCCGCGAGGGCGATGGACTTCAGCAGGGCGGTCACGGAGCGAGTATTTCAGACCCGGTGGCACACCTTCGACCGCAGCGTCAGAAGGCGAACCAGTTCGACCGCAGGCCGAAGGCCCACCGGGCGTCGTTGCCCGAGATCGTCACGGACTTCTTCGATCCCGTGAGCACCAGCGAGCTGACGCGGCCGCCCCAGTCGCCGCCACCCGAGCGCTTGGTGACGGTGAGCTTCTTGAGGGTGCCGATCGAGGAGTAGGCCTTCTCGATCGTCGAGGCGTTCACCGTGATCTTCCACGAGTGGTTCGGGTTTCCGCTCCAGCCGTCGTACGGGTCGGTGACGGCCTTCAGGTACGGCTGGCTGCCCACGGAGGTCACACCGCCGGACGACGAGGAGAACTGCGTCAGCGCCGGAGAGCCCTGGTAGGTCAGGATCTTGCCGGCCGTGGCCTTGACCGCGGCGTCGGTGCTGGAGGTCTCGCGCGAGGCGCCTCCGTAGACCTGGCACGACGTGGTGCTGCAGATGTCGTAGTACCGGCTGGAGCTGATGGCGCGCACGCCGTAGGTGCGCGCGGCGACGGCCTGGGCCTTCAACGCCTCGGCGGACCAGCTCGAGGGCATCTCCGCTGCGATGACCCCACGCACGTAGTCGTCCAGCGACAACCGGTTGACCGTGTCGCGCTTGCTCGACCCCGAGGACGGCTTGACCGACATCACGTGGCCGCGCAGCTTCATGGTGCTGCCGTTGGGCAGGATCAGGCTGATGGTCGAGGTCGACGGCCCGTAGAAGAACGCGTCACCGCTCCACGACAGCGTCGAGCCCTCGTACTGGTACGACGTGTAGCTGCCCGTCGTGCGGTACTGCAGCTTCGACTTCGACGAGCCCGACGACAGCGGCACGATCTCCCAGCGATCGACCGCCTTGCCACCGATCGAGGTGGGGAGCACGATGGTGCGCCCACCGGAGTCACGCAGCTTCAGTCCCGACTGGGCCTTGATCAGCACGCCGTCGCTGGTGTCGGCCGAGATCAGCACCCGGATGGTGCCGGTCTTGGTCGTCAACGTCGTGCCCGGGTAGTACGTCGACAGGATCTTGGAGTAGCTCAGACCCTGCCGGGCTGCGCCCTCGGCGCCGTACTGGCTCATGCCGATCCCGTGGCCGTAGCCGTGTCCCGAGATCGTCACCTTCCTCGAGCTGGGCACGGTCACCGAGGACGAGCCGTTCGGGGTCGTGGTGGACGCCCCGCTCGCGGTGGTCAGGTTCATCGCCCGATAGGGCGACCACGAGCTGAATCTCGAGCCGTCACGCGCCCGCACCTTGACGTACCAGTCGGTGCCGCCGGTGGGCTTCAGGTTCGAGATCGTCACCGATGTCCCGGAGACCGACGTGACGCTCGTGCAGTACTTCGCCGAGGCCGCACTCACCAGGCACGCCTGGTACGACGTCGCCCCCGACACCGCCTTCCACGACCACGTCGCCGAGCTGCTCGACGGCTTGACCGACGGCGTTCCCGGAGTCGCCAGCGGGGTGGACGGCACCAGATTCATCCCGCGGTAGGACGACCAGGAGCTGACCTTCGAGCCGTTGCGCGAGCGGACCTTGACGAACCAGTCGGTCCCGCCGGTCGGCTTCAGGCCGGTGAAGGTCACCGACGTGCCCGAGATGGTCTTGACGGTGCTGCAGTACTGGGCCGAGGCAGCACCGACCAGGCACGCCTGGTACGACGTCGCGCCCGACACCGGGGCCCACGACCACGTGGCCGAGCTGGTCGACGCCTTGACCGACGGCGTGCCGGGGCGGGGCGGAGCGGCCTCCGTCACCAGGTTCACTCCCCGGTAGCCGGACCACAGGCTCACCTTGGACCCGTTGCGCGACCGCACCTTGACGTACCAGTCGGTGCCGCTCGTGGGCTTCAGGTTCGAGATCGTCACCGATGTCCCGGAGACCGTCGTCACGCTCTTGCAGTACCGATCCGTGGTCGCCTCGACCAGGCACGCCTGGTACGACGTCGCGTCCGCCACCGGTGCCCACGTCCACGTCGCCGAGCTGCTCGTCGCCGTGACCGAGGGTGTGCCGGGCTTCGCCGGCGGCACCGAGGGGCTCGACCCCGAGCCGGTGGAGGCGATCAGCTTGCCGTCGGAGTCGTAGGCGCGAGCGGTCTTCGCGGACACGTTCGCGAGGATGTAGCCGTCCTCGAAGTTCGTGCGGGTCTCGCCGCCCGATGCTGCGCCCACGGTGCCGAGAGGGCTCCCGAGCACGCCGGACGCCTCCTTCAACGACACGTACAGGCTGTAGGTGGGACCCCAGACGCCGTAGACGCTCTTGCCCGGCACGGCGTACATCGAGCCGTGCTCGAACCGCTGCACCGTGGTGGAGCTGCTGCTCGACGGGGTGTCGGACTTCGGGAAGCCCAGCGGCGAGGCCTGCGCCTTGAGCAGGCTGTAGGCGCGCCGGAATCCGGACGTGTCCGAGACGTAGTAGGTGCCGACGCCGGTCTTGACGAACATGTCGACGTTGGCGAATCGCGTCTTGTAGCCGTCGGACGCCCGGTTCTCGCCCAGCAGCACCGCTCCGGTGAACGACGACCCGAGGGCCGCAGCGCGCTTCTGGATGGAGGTGTTGACCTTCGACAGGTACGCGGCCACCCGGTCGCGCAGTCCGCCCTTCTCGGTCACCCATGCGTAGCCGTACTTGCCGGGGCAGCCGGTGCTGACGACGTTGCGGTGGCCGGCGATGCGGTTGAGCGTGAGCCCACCGACCTTGTACGTGCCCTTGACCGGCAGGTAGAAGCTGCCCATGCGCCAGCCGACGAGCTTGACGACGGCCTCCTTCATGGCCGTCGACGGCTGGGCGGTGTCCAGGTTGCCCATCATCGACACGCCCATGGCGTAGGTGTTCACGGCGTCGTTGCCCGAGTGGGCGGCGCGCACGTTGCGGTCCATGCCGCCCTTGCGTCCCTCGAAGATCTGGCCGTACTTGTCGACCAGGAAGTTGTAGCCGATGTCGCACCAGCCGCGGCTCTTGGTGTGGTACGCCTGGATCCCCCGCACGATCGAGGCGGACTGGGCCTTGGTGTAGGAGTTGGTCCCGGCGGTGTGGTGCATGACCACGCCCATGCTCGTGGAACCGAACTGCGGGCTGTTGCAGTACGTGCCAGCGCTGGCGCCCCAGGCGGCTCGGAGGATGATCGGCGGGCGGCTCGGGTACGACGGGGTGCCGTCGGCCACCGTGGTGGCCTGCGCCACGCCGGCCTGGGCGGTCGTGGAAGTGGTGAAGGAGGCGGGTGCGGCCGACGACGTGCTCGACGAGTCGCCACCCGGGTCGATCGTCGTGACGCGAATGTCCTTCGGGGTGCCGGAGGGGCTGCTGACGCGGGCCGCGACACCGTCGGCCTCGCCCACCCACAGTGGTTCGGTGCCGGGATTGCCTCCCTCACCGGTCTCGACGTCCTCGACCTCCAGGTCGGTCCAGTCCGACCAGACGCCGCCCGAACGCGTGCGCAGCTCGACCGTGACGTCGGAGGGCGCGTCCTTCGCAGACCAGACGACACCGAGCATCCGGTAGTTCTTGGTGGCGGTCTCGCCGATCTCGGCCACCACGGGGTCACCGGAGACCGGGCTCTTCGCCGCCGCCGCGACGGCGGGGACCTTCGTCGCCGTGACGGTGGTCTTGACGGCGGACTTCGGCTCGGACGGCTCTGCCTGGTCCGTGCTGCCGGACGAGGCGCTCGGCGCCTTCGGGGCCGGGCCCTCCACGTCGAATCCGGCCGCCTGGGCGGGGCCGGGCACGACGGCCATGAGCACGGCGGCGGGCACGGCGATCAGCAGCAGCCGGCGCAGGGTGTCGGAGCGTAGGGCAGAGCGCCTCGAGTCCATGGGGAAGGTTCCGTTCTGGTCTCACTGTCACCCCGAGATGGCGTGTGACAGTTGTGACTGTTGGGGTTTGGCTACCCCTGATGGGATCACATTCTTCGCTGCATTTCCAGACAAAATCAAAGATCGCCAGAACTACAACGGTGTCATTCCTGCAACGCCGGGGTTTCGAGAACGGCCGTCAGGGTTGGCCGTGGCGATGCAGGCGACGTGCGGCCTCGGCGACCGATCCCGACATCGACGGATACACCGTGAAGGCATTGGCCACCTGGTCGACGGTGAGCGACGCCGACACCGCCAGGGAGACCACGTGGATGAGCTCGCTGGCCCGCGGAGCGACCACCACTCCCCCGATGATCGTGCCGGCACCCGGTCGAGCGAACAGCTTGACGAAACCGTCGTGCACGCCCTGCATCTTGGCTCGCGGGTTCGATCCCAGCGGAAGCATCGCGACCTCGGCCACGACGTCGCCGGCGTCGACCTGCGTCTGGGTGACACCCACCGTGGCGATCTCCGGCGAGGTGAACACGTTGCTCGAGACCGTGCCGAGGTCGAGCGGTCGCACGGCGTCACCGAGCAGGTGCGAGATCGCGATGCGGCCCTGCTGCGCTGCGACCGACGCGAGCATCAGCACGCCCGTGCAGTCGCCGGCGGCGTAGATGCTGCGCACCGACGTGCGCGAGACCCGGTCGACCTCGATGAAGCCACGGTCGTCGAGCAGCACGCCGACCTCGTCGAGGCCGAGGCCCTCGGTGTTCGGGATCGAGCCGAGCGCGAGCAGGCAGTGCGAGCCCTCGACGGTCCGGCCGTCGGTCAACGTGACGACGACGCCGTCCCCGGTGCGATCGACCGACTGCATCCGCGAGTTGCCCAGCACGGTCATGCCACGACGGGTGAACACGTTCTCGATCACGGTGGCGGCGCCGGCGTCCTCGCCGGGCAGCACCTGGTCCCGGCTGGACACCAGCGTGACCCGGGCGCCCAGGCCGTTGTAGGCGCTGGCGAACTCCGCGCCGGTGACGCCAGATCCGACCACGATCATGTGCTCGGGGACGTCGGTGAGGGAGTACACCTGCTCCCAGGTGAGGATGCGTTCTCCGTCGGGCTGGGCGTCGGCACTGACCCGCGGGTGCGCGCCGGTCGCGACCAGGATGGCGTCGCTGACGATGACGCGTTCCTCACCGTCGCTGAGCGTGGCCACGACGGTCGACGCGTCGGCGATCCGCGCCGACCCCACCAGCACCGTCACGCCGCTGGTCTCGAGCCGCTGCGCGATGTCGGCCGACTGCGCGAGCGCCAGGCGGAGCACTCGCTGGTTCACGGCGTCGAGATCGGGTCGGACGGCGGTCGGCACCTCGACGCCGAGCTCGGCCGACGACCCCACGTCGGTCATCAGGTCGGACGTGGCGATGAGCGTCTTGCTGGGCACGCAGTCGGTGAGCACGGTCGAGCCGCCCACCCCGTCACGCTCGACCAGCGTGACCTCCGCTCCGAGCCGCGCCGCGACCAGCGCAGCCTCGTATCCTCCGGGTCCGCCGCCGATGATCGTCACGTGGGTCACGGCACCAGTCTCCCGCACTCCGGCGCCCGTAGAGTACGGCGGGTGGACACCACTGCAGCAGCACACGAGGCCGCCGACGCGTTGCGCGCGGCCGTCGGCCAGCCCGACGCCACCTGGGACGTCGCGCTCGTCATGGGATCGGGCTGGCTGCCCGCCGCCGACGTCCTCGGCACCCCCGAGCACGAGATCCCGCTGGGCGATCTGCCCGGGTTCAGCGCACCGTCCGTCGCCGGACACGGCGGCACGTTGCGGTCGCTGCGCGTCGGCGACGAGCGCGTGCTGGTGTTCCTCGGACGCACCCACTACTACGAGGGCAAGGGCGTCGCCGCCGTCGTGCACGGCGTGCGCACCGCTGCCGCCGCCGGCGTCTCCACGCTGGTCCTCACCAACGGCTGCGGTGGGCTCAACCCCGCGTGGAGTCCGGGCACGCCGGTGCTGATCAAGGACCACATCAACATGACCATGCAGACCCCGCTGGTCGGGCCGACCTTCATCGACCTCACCGACCTGTACGCCCAGCGCCTGCGCGACCTGTGCCGCGAGGTCGACCCCAGCCTCGACGAGGGCGTCTACATGCAGCTGACCGGCCCGCAGTACGAGACGCCGGCCGAGATCGGGATGATCCGCGCACTCGGTGGCGATCTCGTCGGCATGTCGACGGCGCTGGAGGCGATCGCGGCCCGCGAGGCCGGCCTGGAGATCCTCGGGCTGTCCCTGGTCACCAACGCGGCCGCCGGCATGACCGGCGAGCCGCTGAACCACGAAGAGGTGCTCGAGGCCGGCAAGGCCGCCGCCGCGCGCATGGGCGCCCTGCTCAGCGACGTCATCCCGAGGGTGTGACGAGCGCCAGCGAGGAGATCACCCGAGCGCCAGCGCAGCGTGAGTCCCGCGCGCCGAAGGCGCCCGGACGCGAGGCGAGGGTGTGACGAGCGCCAGCGAGGAGATCACCCGAGCGCCAGCGCAGCGTGAGTCCCACGCGCCGAAGGCGCCCGGACGCGAGGCGAGGGTGTGACGAGCGCCAGCGAGGAGATCACCCGAGCGCCAGCGCAGCGTGAGTCCCACGCGCCTGAACCCCCTATCGTGAAGCCATGGACCACCAGCAGCTGATCGAGCGCGCCCAGAGCTGGCTCTCGCAGGATCCCGACCCCGTCACCCGGGCCGAGCTGCAGGCCCTGATCGACAGCGTCGAGCAGGGGGGCGACTCCACCGAGCTGGCCGACCGCTTCTCCGGCCGCCTGCAGTTCGGCACCGCCGGCCTGCGCGGCGCCCTGGGCGCCGGCCCGCAGCGCATGAACCGGGTGATCGTCGCGCAGGCGGCCGCCGGGCTCGGCGCCTACCTGCGCGAGCACGAGGCTTCTCCGTCGGTGGTGATCGGGTACGACGCCCGCCACAACTCCGACGTGTTCGCCCGCGACACCGCCGAGATCATGCAGGGCCTGGGCGTCACCGCCCACCTGCTGCCCACCCATCTGCCCACCCCGGTGCTGGCCTTCGCGATCCGCCACCTCGGGTGCAGCGCCGGCGTGATGGTCACGGCCTCGCACAACCCGCCCGAGGACAACGGCTACAAGGTCTACCTGGCCGACTCCAGCCAGATCGTCCCGCCGGCTGACTCGGACATCTCAGCGGCGATCGACGCCGTCGGGCGGGTCGACCAGATGCCCCGGTCGACCGAGTTCGTGACGCTGGGCGACGACGTCGCGGCGGCCTACGTCGCGGCGGCCGCCGCGATCGTCGAGGACGGCCCACGCGATCTGGTGGCGGTCTACACCCCGATGCACGGCGTCGGCCGCGACACCCTCGTCGAGGTCGTCGCCCGCGCCGGCTTCCCGGCCCTGCACACCGTTGCCGAGCAGGGCGACCCCGATCCCGACTTCCCCACCGTGGCGTTCCCCAACCCGGAGGAACCGGGTGCGATGGACCTGGCGCTCAAGCTGGCATCGGGGGTGGCGGCCGACATCATCGTCGCCAACGATCCGGACGCCGATCGGTGCGCCGTGGGCGTGCGCGACGGTGTCGGTCTCGGGGAGGCCTACCGGATGCTGACCGGCGACCAGGTGGGAGCCTTGCTGGCCGACTTCTGGCTGCATCGCGGAGTCGGCGGCACGTACGCCGCCTCGATCGTGTCGTCGGACCTGATGGGCCGCCAGGCCGCCGCCCACGGACAGCCGTGGAAGCAGACGCTCACCGGCTTCAAGTGGATCGGCAAGATCGACGATCTGGCGTTCGGCTACGAGGAGGCGCTGGGCTACTGCGTCAGTCCGCACATCGCTCGGGACAAGGACGGGGTCACCGCGATCCTGGCCGTCCTCGAGATGGCAGCGGCCCTCAAGGCCGACGGCCGCACCCTCCTGGACCGCCTCGACGACATCTACCGCGAGCACGGCCTGCACGCCACCGGCCAGCTGTCGGTGCGCGTCGACGACCTGTCGATCATCGCCACGGCGATGCAGACCCTGCGCACATCTCCCCCGACCGAGCTGGGCGGCCTTGCCGTCGAGACGGTGGACGACCTCGCCGACGGCTACCAGGGCCTGCCGCCCACCGATGGCATCCGGCTGGGCCTCGAGGGCAGCACGCGGATCATCTGCCGACCGTCTGGCACCGAGCCCAAGCTCAAGTGCTACCTCGAGGTGGTGCGCACCGTCGACGGCTCGATGGACGAGACCCGGCGCGAGGCGGCGGCGACGCTCGAGGCCATCAAGACCGACCTCGCCACCGCCCTCGGCCTCTGAGGTCCCACCTCCGGGCCATCGAGTGGCGCACTGTGACCCGCGAGTGGCGCAGTTCTGCGCGATTCTGGTCCAGAATCGCGCAGAACTGCGCCACTCGCGGGGCTTGGGTGCGGGTCAGCGCGTCGTGCGGTACACCCCGACGCCGGGGCGCACCGTGCGGTCGCCGCTGTAGATGAGCGTCAGGGTGCGGTGGGGGCGCACCCCACCGAACAACCGGACCTCGGCCGTGCCGTCGCGCACGGTGGCGACCCCGACCGGGAACCAGCGATCCAGCACGAGGACCGTGCCGCCGTCGGCGGCGAAGTCCCCACCCGTGACCGACACACTGATCGAGCGCTTGGTCTGACCGGTCACCGAGATGCGGGTGGGCCCGAGCTGCGGGTCCTTGTCGGCCGTGGCGTCGAAGCCGACGATGGCCGGGTCGTGGTCGCTGGCCCGGAACGGGCCCGGCGCGTACAGGTCGACGATGTTGTTGCGGTACCGGCTGTACTCGCGACCGATCGACTCGTCGGCGTTGATGTCCCAGATGTCCGCGCCCGTGACCCGGTCGGCGGCGGCCGACGTGGCGAACACGTGGTCCAGCGAGCCGAGCAGGCCGCCGAACTGGTACGTGGTCTTGTCGGTGAACTGCGCCGGCACGTTGACGAAGCCCGCGTCGGTCAGGACCTTGATCGGGTCCTCCTGGCTGTAGGCGTTGAAGTCGCCGGTCAGGAACAACCGGTCGGTGCCGGCAGCCGCCTGCTGCTCACCTGCGAACGACACCAGCTCGGTGGCCTGGGCGACGCGCGAGGCGTTGGACGCGCCCTGTCCGTCGCCCTGGTCGGCGTCTGCACCACTGCCGGAACCCTTGGACTTGAAGTGGTTGACGATGACCACGAAGTCGTCGCCCTCGTCACCTCCGGCCGGACGGAACTCCTGCGCCAACGGCTGCCGGGCGTTCGAGAAGGCGGGGTCGTCGTCGATGACCGAGTCACCGATCGGGTCGACCGTGCCCACGCGGTAGATGAACGCCGTGCGGATGACGTCCTCGACCGCCGGGACCGCCGACGGCGACGCCACCGCGGCCCACACCGTGCGGCCCGCCGCGTCGTTCAACGCGTCGACCAGGGTGTTGAGCGCCGTGTCGCGATCCATGCCGAAGGCGGCCGAGTTCTCGATCTCCTCCAGCGACACCACGTCGGCGCCGATCGTGTTGATGGCCGCGACGATCTTGGCCTGCTGACGCGCCAGGTTGGCCGCGTCGGCCGCTCCGCGCGGTCCGTCGGGGTTGCACCGGTTGACGGTGACCCGCTCGCCGAGGCGGTCGGTGTAGTACGAGCAGGTGCCGAGGTTGTTGGACTCGAACAGCTCACCGGTGAGGGTGAAGTAGTTCAGCACGTTGAACGAGGCGATCTTGACGTCTCCGCCCACGTCCTCGGGCTGGGCCTTGCGGGTGCTGCCGATCGTGATCGGCTCGTCCGCGCCCGCGAGCAGCTGCTCGGTGGGCTGCAGCTTCCAGAGGCTGAACCGGTAGTCCAGCACCATCGGATCCACGACCGTGACCGGCGCCCCGGCGCGCACCTCGCTGTCCGGTGTCAGCCACGGGACCGGCTCGTCCTTGGCGGCCCGCGTGTAGTCCGCGCTGGAGCCGTCGTCGACGGTGACGAGACGCCGCGCGTTCTCGGCCACCACCGCGTCGTACTCCGACGACCCCGGGCGAGCGACGTCGGTGGGCTGCGGGAGCCCGGTGTCGCCGGAGGCGAGACCGATCTCGCCGAAGGTGTTGGTGGCGAAGTTGTTGGTGATGGTGAAGGCGTTGTCCGGCTTCACCAGCATGCCCTCGAGGCTCTCGCGCTCGGCCTCGCCCATCGGGAAGGACACGACCGCCGGCTTGACCGCCTCGGCGGGCTCGTCGAGCACCGACCAGCCGTCTGCCGCCGGGGTGATCTCGGTGAGTCCGAAGTACTCCGACACGGTGCCGGTGACCTCGACGAGGTCACCGATCTGCACACCTGCCGCCAGCGCCTGGGAGAACACGAAGATCCCGTCGGACGCCTGGTGATCACCGAGGTCTCCCCCGGTGCCGGCGGTCTGGATGTACGCGCCGTCGAACCCACCGGTGGGGTACGCCGCGGTGACGACGCCGCGCGTGGTGACCGTGCGGTCGACCAACGGGCTGGTGTCGCCGGTGCCCTGGATCTCGGCGATGGTGGCCGTGACCGGCGGCTCGGGCGGCGTGACGATGCCGCCCTCGCACGCTGCGCCGCAGGCCTGCGGCGACGGGTCGCCACCGGTGAAGTCGGCCGCGTTGTCGTCGGTGTCGACACCGTCGGTGCGGTTCAGCGACGACGTGACCGAGTACGCGCGGGGCGCGGGAGCGCTGCCCTCGTACGTCACCGAGGCGCCGTACCCGAGCAGGTCGACCAGGTCGTCGTCGGCCAGCACGGAGGCCCGGTCGCCGGTGAGCTTGGCGGTGCTGCGGCTCAGGGCCAGGGTGCCGCCGTTGTTGTTGCCCGAGAACGCGACCGAGGACGAGACGTCCGGGGTGGGCAGCGCGGCTCCGTTGGACGAGTTGGCATTGCCGCTGACCAGCAGCGTCTGTCCGGCCGGGATGTGGTGCTCACCGAGATCGATCACGCTGCTGAAGTCGCCGGTGGAGCTGTAGGAGCGGTACTGCACCGACCAGCCCGAGACGTCGACGTCCTCGTCCGTGGGGTTGTGCACCTCGACGAACTTGTTCAGGTAGGTCGCTCCCGAGCTGCCACCGTTGAGGTAGGCCTCGCTGATGACCAGGCCGTCGCCCGCCGGGGCGGCCTGCGCCGGGGCGGCCGCGAGGACTCCCCCGGTCAGGACCGCAGCGACGAGGACTCCGCCGAGGCGCTTCATCGGAGCCATCCGAAGCGCTTGAAGACGTACACGGTGACCGTGGTGCTGACCGGCGCGTACGTGTCGTCACCGGCGTAGCTGACCGTAAGAGTGTGCTTGCCCGGCGCGAGCTCACGCGTGTCGGCGCTGACGATCGCTGCCCCTCGGCGCAGCGTGCCGGAACCGAGCCGCGTGTCACCCTCGGACACCGTCACCGTGCCGGAGGCGGTCCCCTTCGATCCGGTCAGTCGGACGCCGACCAGGTTGCGGCTACCCTCCGGGATCACCGGGAACGCCACCGCCTTGATCTTCGCCGTCGCGCCGGCCGACTCGATGTCGATCGGCAGCAGCGCGGTGGTGCCGGACGGAGCGGCCTCGATCTGGATGGTGGCCGCACCGGACGCGTCGGCGGGCAGCGTGGCGTTCACGGTGGCCGCACCGTCGGCGACGTCGAAGGTGCCGAGCGACGACTCCTGGTCGCCCTGGACGAGGAACGCCTCGACGCTGGTGTTGGCCGGGCTGCCCAGCGAGGTCAGGTCCAGCTGCGGGAGCGTGAACGAGACGTCGTCACCGGCGGTGTAGCCGGTCTGCAGGCCCTCGACCTGCACGGCGTGGCGGGCGAAGTCCGGTGAGACCGGGCTGTTGTCGCGGAGGTGGTCGATCCAGACCTCGTAGTCGAGCAGGCCCGTGTCGACCGCTGTGCCCTCGGTGAAGGCCCGGAAGTTGTCGCCGCCCGAGGCCAGGAACGACGGGACCGCGACCTTGTAGGTGGCGGCGGGGTCGATCTCGTCGCCGTCGACGCGCAGCGAGGTGATGCGGTCACCCTCGTCGCGCGTGGGATCGAACGTGTAGGCGACGTTGCTCGAGGTGCCGAGCTGCAGGTACGGACGCGTGGGAACGTTGCCGGCGGCGTCGCGCTGCCACTGCTGCTCGAAGACCTTCTTCAGCTGGGCGCCGGTCAGGGACACCGAGCTGAGGTTGTTGGTGAACGGCAGCACCGAGTTGGCCTCGGCGAAGGTGACCACGCCGTCGGTGTTGGTGCCACCGGTGCCCGCGTACAGCAGGTCGGCTCGCAGGCCACCGGGGTTCACGACCGAGAGGTCGGCACCCGCCGGGGTGTCGGCGACCCCCGCCAGCTGGGCGTCGGCGACCAGGTTGCCGATCGTCGACTCCTTGGAGCGGTCGTCGCGCACCCCGCCCGCGAAGGCCGTGGTGATGTCCGCGGTCTGCTCGGCCACGGGCTGGTTGCCCTTCTGCGCGGCGAAGGCGAGCGCGGCGTCGACGATCGTCTTGACCTGAGCGACGCGCGAGAACGCCGCAATCAGGGTGCCGTCGTCGGCCGTGCTGCGGGCGACGTTGCGCTGCGTGTACGACTGGACGTCGCCGGTGTCGGCATCGACGGTGAGCTGGATGTTGCCGACGTTGGCGCCGTAGCTGCCGGTCTGGATGATCGGCCGGGTGCGTCCGGGCTCACCGGGGATCGGTGCGTCGAAGGTGTACGCCTGGTGCGTGTGACCCATGAAGATCGCGTCGACCTCGGGATCGGTCTGCTCGGCGATCTTGGTGAACACCGCGCTGTGGACGAGGTTCTGCTCGTAGGACTGGGTGCCGTCGGGCGCTCCCTCGTGGATGGAGGCGACGATCACCTCGGGCGGCGTGGGCAGCGCCTCGAGCTCGTCGACGGCGTCGTTGATGGCGTCGGTGGGGTCGGTGAAGGTCAGGCCGGCGATGCCCGACGGACTGACCAGCGAGGGCGTCTCCTGCGTGAGCGCTCCGACGACGGCCACGGACACGCCGTTGACGTCGAAGATCTTGTACGGGTCGAGCAGGCGGTCGCCGTCGGCCTCGAACACGTTGGCGGCGAGGAACGGGAAGTCGGCCGCGTCGCTGAGGCGACCGGTCAGGTCGTCGGCGCCCTTGTCGAACTCGTGGTTGCCCGCGGCCGACGCGTCGAGCGCCAGCGCGTTCAGCACGTCGATGGTCGGGATGTCCTGCTGCACCGAGGAGGCGAACAGCGAGGCGCCGACGTTGTCACCGGCCGAGATCAGCAGCGAGTTCTCGGAGCCGCCATCGGCGCGGATCTGCTCGACGGTGCCCGCGAACTTCACGGTGTTGGCGTCGATGCGACCGTGGAAGTCGTTGATGCCGATCAGGTTGAGCGTGACGTCGTCCGCGGCCTGGGCGGGCGAGGCGACGAGAGCGGTGGCGCCGATCGCGGTGCCCACGAGGACGGCCGCGGCGCGCCTCAGGATCGGGCGTCGGACGACGGGAGAGGGCAGGACTGGCACAGGTGTTCCTTCCGGACGGCGATGTTCTCGGTCCGGACCCCCCGAACCACATCAACGTGACCACACCACCGTGTCACCGCGAGTTAGTCAACCTCAGAGCCGCTCGAGCAGGTGACCGTTGGGTGAACTCTTGCCGGTCGAGCACTACTCTCGTTCGGTGGTCGGACCTGCTGGAGACGTGCCCCCGGGAGTCGTCATCGTGGCCGGGCCCTCGGGTGCGGGCAAGTCCCACCTCGCGCAGGTCCTCGGCTGGCCGGTGCTCCGGCTCGACGACTTCTACCGCGACGGCGACGACCCCGGCCTCCCGCGCTCGAGCCTGGGCATCGTCGACTGGGACGATCCGCGGTCGTGGGACGCAGCCGCGGCGATCGAGGCGATCCGCACGCTGTGCGCCACCGGGTCGGCCGACGTGCCGGTCTACGACCTCGCCACGAGCCGAGCCACCGGCACCCACCGCATCACCGTCGCCGGCCCCTTCATCGCGGAGGGGTTGTTCGCGCCGGTGATCGTCGACGGCTGCCGCGAGGCGGGCGTCCTGAGTCGCGCCATCTGTCTGCGTCGTCATCGGGTGGCCACCTTCCTGCTGCGCCTGGCCCGCGACCTGCGCGAGGGACGCAAGCCGCCGTGGGTGCTGCTGCGCCGCGGGTGGCGCCTGCTGCGCGACGAGCCGCGCGTCGTGGCCGACGCCGTGGCGCACGGGTGCGAGCCGATGTCGCCGCGCGAGGCGCGGCGACTCCTCAGCCGCTGAGCGCCGCGTAGCCGGGCTTGATCACGTCGTTGATGATCGCGAGGCGCTCGTCGAACCGCAGGAAGGCGCTCTTCATGGCGTTGATCGTGAACCACTGCAGGTCGCCGAGGTCGTAGCCGAACGCGTCGACCAGCAGCTGCATCTCGCGGGTCATCGACGTGCCGCTCATCAGCCGGTTGTCGCAGTTGACGGTGACCCGGAAGCCGAGGTCCTTCAGCGGACCGATGGGGTGGTCGGCGATCGAGGTCATGCCGTGCACGGCGTTGGTCTGCAGGTTCGACGAGGGGCACATCTCCAGCGGGATGCGGCAGTCGCGGATGTACGCGGCGAGGTCGCCGAGCACCGGTCCCCCCGGCGCCTCGAAGTCGATGTCGTCGACGATGCGCACCCCGTGGCCGAGGCGCTCGGCGCCACACCGCTGGATGGCCTGCCAGATCGACGGCAACCCGAACGCCTCGCCGGCGTGGATCGTGAAGTGCGCGTTGTTCTCGCGCAGGTACTCGAACGCCTGCAGGTGCAGGATCGGCGGGAAGCCGTCCTCCGCACCGGCGATGTCGAAGCCGGCCACACCGCGGTCGCGGTACTCGACGGCGATCTCGGCGACCTCGAGCCCACGCATGGCGTGACGCATCGCGGTCAGCAGCTGGCCCACGACGATCGGGTGGCCCAGCCCTTCGACCTCGGCCCGCCCCTCCTCGATGCCGCGCTGGACGGCCTCGACCGCCTCACGCATCGACAGCCCGGCCCCCAGGTGCTGCTCGGGAGCCCACCGCAGCTCGATGTACACGCAGCCGTCGACGGCGAGGTCGACGACCGCCTCGCGGGCGACGCGGCTCAGGTCCTCCGGTCGCTGCATCACCGCGACCGTGTGCACGAACGTCTCGAGGTAGCGGGGCAGCGAACCCAGCTCGACGCCTCCTCGAACCACGCGCCGAGCGCCTCGGCACCCTCGGCCGGCAGCTCGTGGCCGATCTCGGCGGCGATCTCGGCGATCGTCGCCGGGCGAAGACCGCCGTCGAGGTGCTCGTGGAGCGCGACCTTGGGTGCGCGCAGGATCTGGTCAGCGGTGGGGGTCACGGGTTCATCGTGGCACGCCGGCCGGGCCGGGCGGAGGACCCGGTCAGGACGACATCAGCAGCGTGACCGTCTCGGCCACGCACGCGGGCTTGTCCTCGCCCTTGATCTCGACGGTGTGCTGCAACGTGACCTGCTGGCCACGGTCGAGATCCTTGACGTCGAGCACCTGGACGCGGACCCGCACCTTGGAGCCCACGGCGACAGGCGTCACGAACCGCACCTTGTTCAGGCCGTAGTTCACGCGCGCGACGTCGCCGGCGAACGCGAACACCTGGGCCCCGAGGCCCGGGAGCATCGACAGCGTCAGGTAGCCGTGAGCGATGGTGCTGCCGAACGGACCGTCCGCCGCTCGCTCGGGATCGATGTGGATCCACTGGCGGTCGCCGGTGGCGTCGGCGAACAGGTCGATCCGCTCCTGGCTGATGCCCACCCACTCGCTGACGCCCAGCTCGTCGCCGGCAGCCGCCGCGATCTCGTCCCGGTCGTTCAGGATCCGCATGTTTCTCCCACTGATGTCTGGCCCACTGGTGTCTGGCTCAGGTCGTGCTGTCTCGGGCCACCCGGCCCATGACGACCGAGGGTGCAGGCGCAGCCTGCGCCCCGATGTCGTACCCGCCGGCCAGCGCCTCAATCGCGCGGTCGAACCGCTCTGGGGTGTCGGTGTGCAGCGTCAGCAGGGGTTCTCCTGCACGGACGTCGTCACCGGGCTTGGCGTGCATGACGACACCGGCGGCGGCCTGCACGGCCTCACCGGGGCGGGATCGGCCCGCTCCCAGGCGCCACGCTGCCACACCGACGGCCATCGCGTCGAGTCGGGTCAGCACGCCGTCGGCGTCGGCGACGACGTCGTGCGTCTCCCGGGCGACGGGCAGTGCCGCCTCGGGATCACCGCCCTGGGCACGGATCATCGCGTTCCAGGTGTCCATCGCCCGCCCGGACGCCAGCACGTCGGCCGGGTCGACGTCGTCGCGTCCGGCACCGGCCAGCATCTCGCGCGCCAGGGCGATCGTCAGCTCGACGACGTCGGCCGGGCCGCCGCCGGCGAGCACCTCGACGGACTCGGCGATCTCGCAGGCGTTGCCGGCCGTCAGACCCAGCGGGGTGGACATGTCGGTGAGCAGCGCGACCGTGTGCACCCCGGCGTCCGTGCCGAGCGCCACCATGGTCTCGGCGAGCTCGCGCGCCTGGGTCTGGTCCTTCATGAAGGCCCCGGTGCCGCACTTGACGTCCAGCACGAGCGCTCCGGTGCCCTCGGCGATCTTCTTGCTCATGATCGAGCTGGCGATCAGGGGGATCGCCTCGACGGTGCCCGTGACGTCGCGCAGCGCGTAGAGCTTCTTGTCGGCCGGAGCCAGCCCGGTGCCGGCCGCGCAGATCACCGCACCGACCTCCTCGAGCTGCGCCATCATCTCGGCGTTGCTCAGCGACGCGCGCCAGCCGGGGATGGCCTCGAGCTTGTCCAACGTGCCGCCGGTGTGGCCGAGGCCGCGACCAGACAGCTGCGGGACCGCCACGCCGCACGCAGCGACCAGGGGTGCGAGCGGCAGCGTGATCTTGTCGCCGACGCCTCCGGTGGAGTGCTTGTCCGCGGTCGGGCGCGACAGCCGGGAGAAGTCCATGCGCTCACCGCTGGCGATCATCGCCGCGGTCCACCGGGAGATCTCACGCCGGTCCATGCCGTTGAGCAGGATCGCCATGGCCAGCGCCGACATCTGCTCGTCGGCGACCACCCCACGCGTGTAGGCGTCGACGACCCAGTCGATCTGCGGATCGGTGAGCTCGTGGCGGTCGCGCTTGGCCGCGATCACCTCGACGGCGTCGAACGGTTCGGTCATGAGGCCTCCAGGTGGATCTGTTCGAAGCCGCGCAGCACCCAGGTGGGGCGGCGGGGGGCGTCACCGACCAGGCGGAGCTGCGGGAAGCGGTCGAGCAGGGCCGCGATGCTGATCTGCAGCTCGAGGCGGGCCAGTGGCGCGCCGAGGCAGAAGTGACGGCCCATGCCGAAGCCGACGTGCGGGTTGGGGTCACGGCCGACGTCGAGCCGGTCGGCGCCGTGAGGTCCCGCGCCACCGAACACGGACTCGTCCCGGTTGGCCGAACCCATGAGGCAGGCCACGGTCTGCCCCGCCGAGACCCGGGTGCCGAGGATCTCCGCGTCAGCGGTGGCCGTGCGCTCGAACAGCTGCAGCGGCGCGTCGAAGCGGATCAGCTCCTCCAGCGCCGTCTCGACCGACACGTCGCCCGAGGTGATGCGCTCGAGCTGGTCGGGGGCCGACACGAGCGCATGGATGCCGTTGCCGAAGGTGTTGACCGACGCCTCGTGCCCGGCATTGAGCAGCAGCACCACCGAGGCGGTCAGCTCGTCGTCGGTCAGCCCCTCACCGGCCTCGCGGGCAGCGATCAGATCGGTGATGAGGTCGTCGCCGGGATGGTCGCGGCGGTGCTCGACGACGCCACGCACGTACTCGGCGAAGTCCTCGGACGCGGCCACCGCGGCCGCGCGCGTGGCCTCGGAGACGTCGGGTTCGTACATGTGCACGATCGCCTGCGACCAGGCCCGCAACGACTGGTGGTCCGCACGCGGCACGCCGAGCAGGTCGGCGATGACGTAGACGGGCATCGGCTCGGCGTACTCGCCGAGCACGTCGAACCGCTCTTCCAGGTCGGCGACCATCTCGGCCGCCAGCGCCTCGATGCGCGGCCGCATCCGTTCCACGTGACCGCGACTGAAGGCCGACGAGACCAGGGTGCGCAACCTCCGGTGGCTCTGACCCTCGTTCTCCATCATCTGGTTGCGGTGCAGGGTGTTGAACGGCTCCATCTCGTCGCGAGGATCGAGATCGGTCCACAGCCGACCGAACGACCGGTGCCGCAGCACCTGGCTGACGGCGTCGTGGGTCGTGGCCAACCAGCCGTCTCCGTGCGCCACCAACGGAGCCTGGGCACGCAGCGCGGCGAGCGTCGGGTACGGGTCGGAGACGAATTCCGGATCAGTGAGGTCGAGCATCACGTGAGGTCGTCGGCCCCGAAGGCGTCCGGCAGCACCTCGGACATCGGCAGCACACCGCGCGGCGTCATCAGCTGCATGTCGGGGCCACCGTTCTCCCACAGCAGCTGCCGGCACCGCCCGCAGGGCATCAGCGACTCGCCCTTGGCGTTCACGCAGACGACGGCCCGCAGCCGGCCACCACCGGTGGAGTGCAGCGCCGAGACCATGCCGCACTCGGCGCACAGCGCCACGCCGTAGGCCGCGTTCTCGACGTTGCAGCCCAGCACGACCCGTCCGTCGTCGACCAGCCCGGCCACGCCGACCTTGAAGTTCGAGTACGGGGCGTACGCGCGCCCCATCACCTCGGTGGCGTAGCGGCGCAGCGCGTCCCAGTCGACCGGCGCGTCCGGTCCGGTGATGCCGAGGCTCATCCGGCCGACCCCCGCCGGTACGGTTTCCCGTCGGCCGCCGGCATGCGTAGTCGTTGGGCGCCGAGCGCCAGCACGAACAGGGTCGTCACGTACGGGGTCATGCTGGTGAACTCGCGCGGCACGGTGTCAGTCAGCAGGAACCACAGCAAGATGGCGGCACCGGGGACGGCGACGGCGATGGCTCCGCGGGTCTGCTTGCGGTACAGCCGCCACGCGGCGAACAGCAGCAGGCCGAGCGCGACGAGCAGCAGCAGGGCGTGCACCGACTGGGCGTTGCGCAGGCGCAACGAGTCGGTGTAGCCGAACGTGAGGGCACCGGCGAGCAGTCCGCCGGGTCGCCAGTTGCCGAAGATCATCGCCGCGAGGCCGATGTAGCCGCGGCCGCCGGTCTGCCCCGTGCTGAAGCCGCTGGAGGAGACCAGTGCGAGGAACCCACCACCGAGCCCGGCGAGCGCACCCGAGATCAGCACGGCGACGTACTTGTAGAGGTAGACGTTGATGCCGAGGGTCTCGGCGGCCTGCGGGTTCTCGCCGCACGACCGCAGCCGCAGCCCGAACGACGATCGCCACAGCACGACGGCCGACACGACCACCAGGGCGAAGGTCAGCAGGCTGAATGTGGAGATGTCGGTGGTGAGCGCCTCGACGAACGACCCGATGTCGGACACCACGAACCAGTGGCGGTCGCCCAGGGCGCCGGCCGCGTCGGAGATGCCGGGGACGGTGATGTTGAGCGGACCCTCGAGGCCGTTGAGCTGTCGGGGGCCACCGCCGTCGTAGTCGGGGAAGATCGCCTCCGCCAGGTAGATCGCGACACCCGCGCCGATCAGGTTGATCGCCACACCGGAGACGATGTGGTCGACGCCGAACGTGACGGTCGCGATGGCGTGCAGCAGACCGCCGATCAGGCCCAGCAGCGCCGCTCCGAGGATGCCGACGTACGGACCGAAGTGGTAGGTGAAGAACGCTGCTCCCCAGGTACCGAGGATCATCTGACCCTCGAGACCGATGTTGACCACGCCGGCGCGCTCGGCCCACAGTCCGCCGAGAGCGGCCAGCAGGATCGGGCAGGTGGCGATGATCGCGGCGCGGATCGTCCCGCTGCTGGTGAGGGAGTTCGTGTCGGTGATGATCCGCACGAACGACACCAGGGCGATGGCACCGAGCGCGACGTAGAACCAACGGCTCCGCAGCTGCGCGATCATGCGACCGCCTCCTGCGGGGCCGCAGCCGGTGGCGCCGCGGCCGAGCCCTGCTCCAGGCTGGCGCGCCAGCGACGGACCACCTCGTAGGCGATGACCACCGAGATCACGGCCACGCCCTGGGTGATCTGCACGATGCTCGGTGCGACGTCGGTGCTGAAGGTCAAGGTGTTGGACTGCGCCGACAAGAAGGCGAACAGCACGGCGCCGAACAACATGCCGACGGGGCGGTTGCGCCCCAGCAATGCCACCGCGATGCCGGTGAAGCCCAGTCCTGACTGGAACGAGGTGGTGAGACCGAAGTTGCGGGCTCCGCCGAACAGCTCGGGCATCCAGATCAGGCCGGCCACGGCACCGGACAGCAGCATCGAGATGAGGATCATGCGCTTGGGGTTGATGCCGCTGGCCCGCGCGGCCGTCTCGGACTGCCCGCTGGCGCGCAGGTCGAAGCCGAAGCGCGTCTTGTTGAGCATGATCCAGAACCCGATGCCGACGAGCACGGCCAGGATGACCAGCGCCCAGATCTGGCCGGACTGCTTGTCGTACGGCGTGAAGCCGGTCAGCTTGCTGCTGTCGGGCAGGTTCGTGGTGTGCACCGAGTTGCCCTCGCTGACGCCGTACTTGTTCTGCAGGTAGCCCACCAGGAAGATCGCGATCGAGTTGAGCATGATCGTGGAGATGACCTCGCTGACGCCGCGCGTGGTCTTGAGGATGCCCGCGATCCCGGCCCAGGCAGCACCGACGACCATGGCGATGATGATGGCGACCGCGACGTTCAGGAAGCCGCCGAGGTACGCGGCGCCGGCGAACGAGGCCGCCGCGAACGCCGCGATCGTGTACTGACCCTCCAGACCGATGTTGAACAGACCCATGCGGAATCCGATGGCCGCGGCCACGGCCGCGATGTAGATCATGGCGCTCTGGTTGATCACGTTGACCCGGATGCGGGGCAGCGGGTTGCTGAACATGGCGGACCAGAAGTCGCCCGGCGAGCTGCCGACCGCGGCGATGACGATGGTGGTCACGACCACGCTGACCACGATGGCCAGCACGGGCGCGAGGAGGGCCAGACCGATGGAGCGGACGTTGAGCTGCTTCATGCCGCCTCACCTCCGGTCATGGCGGTGCCGAGGTCCTTGGGCGTGACGGACGCGGGGTCGAACTCCCCGACGATCCGCCCGCGCAGGATGACCTGGATGGTGTCGGACAGGCCGATCAGCTCGTCCAGGTCGGCCGAGATCAGCAGGACCGCCAGGCCGGCGCGGCGGGCCTGCTTGATGTGGTCCCAGATCGCGGCCTGGGCGCCGACGTCGACACCACGCGTGGGGTGCGATGCCACGAGCAGCACCGGCTCGCCGCTCATCTCACGGCCGACGATCAGCTTCTGCTGGTTGCCGCCGGACAACGCACGGGACGGAGTGTCGATGCTCGGCGTGCGCACGTCGTAGTCGCGCACGATGCGCTCGGTGTCCTGGCGCGCCCCACGTCGGTTGATCCAGGGACCCGACGCGTTGGGCGCCTCGGTCTGATGGCCCAGGATGCGGTTCTCCCACAGCGGGGAGTCCAGGAGGAGGCCGTGCCGGTGCCGGTCCTCGGGGATGTATCCGATACCGGCCTCGCGGCGTCGCCGCGTGTGCCACCGGGTCACGTCCTCGGTGCCGAGCAGGATGCGACCCGAGCTCGGGATCTGCATGCCCATGATCGTCTCGACCAGCTCGGACTGGCCGTTGCCCTCGACGCCGGCCAGACCCAGCACCTCGCCGCGTCGGATCTGCAGCGACACGTCGGTGAGCAGGTTGCGCCCGAACTCGTCGGTCAACGTCACGTCCTCGAGCGTGAGCTGGACGACGTCGGTGACGGTCGACTCCTCGGTGGCCGGCGACGGCAGCTCCGAGCCGACCATCAGCTCGGCGAGATCCTGCTTGGTGGCCGTCGCCGGGTCGGCGGTGCCGACGGTGGTGCCGCGGCGCATGACGGTGATGTCGTCGGCGATGTCGAGCACCTCGTCGAGCTTGTGCGAGATGAACAGCACCGACTTGCCGGCGTCCTTGAGCTCACGCAGGTTTCCGAACAGGGCGTCGACCTCCTGCGGGACCAGCACCGCCGTGGGCTCGTCGAGGATGATGATGTTGGCGCCGCGGTACAGCACCTTGGCGATCTCGAGTCGCTGCCGGGCGGCGACCCCGAGCTTCTCGACCAGGTCGTCCGGGTCGAGGTCGAAGCCGAACCGGTCCGAGATGGTGCGGATCTCGGCGCGCGCCGCGTCGCCGATGCCGTGCAGCTTCTCGGCGCCCAGCACCATGTTCTCCAGCACCGTGAGGTTGTCGGCGAGCATGAAGTGCTGGAACACCATCCCGACGCCGGCGTCGATCGCGTCGGTGGGTGACTTCAGCGTGAGCGTGCGACCGTCGATCGTGATGGTGCCGTCGTCGGGCTTCTGCACCCCGTACAGGATCTTCATCAGGGTCGACTTGCCGGCGCCGTTCTCGCCGATCAGGGCGTGCACGGTGCCCGACCGGATGGTGACGTCGACATCGTGATTGGCGATCACGCCGGGGAATCGCTTGCCGATTCCGCGCAGCTGGACCGCGTCCACCTCAGGCGCCACGAAACTCTCCTCTGACGTAGACGAACCTGGGCTGCACGCTACAGCGCGCGCCCAGGTTCGTCTCCAGGTATTGCTGACCAGATGCTGGTACCGACCCGCTACGGCTTGGTCGGGACCTTGATCTCACCACTGATGATCTTGGCCTTGTAGCCATCGATGTCCGGCACGAGGGAGTCGATGAAGCCACCCGACGTCGAGTAGCCGACGCCGTCCTTGGCCAGGTCGTAGGTGGTGTAGCCGACCAGCGGCGAACCGGCGTCGACCGACTTGGTGAAGTCGTACGTCGCGGTGTCGACGCGCTTGAGCATCGACGTCAGGATGTGCGGCTTCTGGTCGGCGGTGGCCGTCAGGTACTGGTCGGAGTCGACGCCGATGGCCCACTTGCCGTCACCGGCCTCGACGGCTGCGTCGAAGACGCCCGATCCGGAGCCGCCCGCTGCGTGGTAGACCACGTCGGCGCCCTTGTCGAACTCACCGGTGGCAGCAGCCTTGCCGCCGGCCGGGTCACCGAATCCGGCGAGGTCGGACTCCTGGATGTAGGCGACCTCGACCTTGATGTCGGGCTTGGCGGCCTTCGCTCCGGCGGTGTAGCCGGCCTGGAACTTCTGGATCAGCTCGTTGTTGACGCCACCGACGAAGCCGACGGTGCCGGTCTTGCTGGTCTCGGCGGCGGCGACGCCCACCAGGAACGAGCCCTGCTCCTCGGCGAAGCCGAGGTAGGCGACGTTGTCGTTGGCCTTGTCGTCGGGATCGAAGCCGTCGATCACGGCGAAGTTGATGTCCGGGAAGTCCGGCGCGACGGCGTTGACGGCCTCGCTGTAGGCGAACCCGACGCCGATGATGGCGGTCGATCCGGCCTCGGCCATGTTGCGCAGACGGTCCTCACGAGCCGACTCGGCCTCGCCGTCGGTGGCCTCGCCCTCGACGCAGGTGGCGTCGAAGTCGGCGACGGCCTTCTCGAGGCCGGCGTAGGCGGAGTCGTTGAACGACTGGTCGCCACGTCCACCGACGTCGTACGCCAGACCGATCTTGGGGCCGCTGCCCTTGGCCGTCTTGCAGACGTCCTTGCTGGCGGCGTCGGATCCGCTGCTGTCGTTGGAGCTGCTGCTACCGCTGCTGCCACAGGCCGACAGCGTCAGCACGGTGGCCGCGGCGACGGCGGAGAGCGTGGTCAATCGACGCAAAATTCCTCCTCGAATGGGGGCCGGTTTTCCGGCACGCGACGACCCTAGCCGCGCAACCCGTCCAGGGGGAGGGCGTTGCGACGTTTGGCAGCGCCCGTCACCGATTTGTAACGTACGACGCCACCAGGCGGACCGGACTCAGCCGATCGCGGCCGTGGCGAGCACGCGAGCACCGATCGCGATGGCTCGCTCGTCGACCCGGAAGTTGCCCTGGTGCAGGTCGTAGGTGGGACCGTCCGGGGTGCGCGTGCCGAGGCGCCCCATGGCTCCGGGGACCGACGCGACGTACCAGGCGAAGTCCTCGCCACCGAGGCTCTGGGACGTGCCTGCCACTCCCCCGGCACCGACGGACTCCGCGACCGCCCGGCGCAGGATCTCGGTGGCGGCGAAGTCGTTGACGACCGGCGGCACGCCGCGCACGTACGTGATGTCGGCGCTGACGCCGAACGGTTCGACGATGTCGGCGATCAGGCCCCGCACCAGGTGCTCGGCCTGGTGCCACGCGGCGGCGTCGAGCATGCGCAGCGTGCCGCTGAGCTCACCGGTGGAGGGGATGACGTTGGCAGCCCTCCCGGCTCGCACCTGGCCCCAGACCATGCTGGCGCCGGCGCGAGGATCGAAGCGCCGGGACAGGACGGCGGGCAGCTGGGTGATCAGACTGCCCAGCGCGTAGGTGAGGTCCTCGGTCAGGTGCGGGCGGGACGTGTGACCTCCGCGCCCGGTGAGAGCCACGTGGATGCGGTCGGCCGCAGCCGTGATGGGTCCCTCGCGCAGGCCCACCTGACCGACGTCGAGCGACGGGTCGCAGTGCAGCGCGAAGATCTGCGAGACCCCGGTCAGCACGCCCTCGGACACCAGCTTGAGGGCACCGCCGGGCATGACCTCCTCGGCAGGCTGGAAGACCAGGCGCACGCGTCGGGGCAGCGCATGGGTGCGGTGGGTCTCGGCCAGCGCCACCGCGGCTCCGACCAGCGACGAGACGTGCACGTCGTGTCCACAGGCGTGCGCGACGCCCGGGATGCTGGACCGCCAGGGATCCTGCGAGGTGTCGTCGACCGGGAGGGCGTCCAGGTCGGCCCGCAACGCCACGATGGGACCCTCCGACGGGCCGATCTCCGCCATCAGACCGGTGCCCTCGAACCGCTGGTACTCCACGCCGATCTTGTCCATCCACGTGGCCACGAGGTCGGTCGTGCGCTCCTCGGTCCACGACAGCTCGGGGAACGCGTGCAGCGCACGGCGCAGCTCGATCAGGTCGGGGGTGACGACCTCGATGGAGTGGGCGAGCGACTCCGACAGCGCCGACGCGGATGGGGGCATCCACCCAGTTTACGACTCCAGGGCGTTGCGGATGTCCTCGATGGTCTCGTCGGCGAGGTCCGACAGCTTGGGCTTGACGACCAGGGGCGCCACGAGCTTGACGACGCCGTGGAACGTGAAGTCGGCGCGGTAGTGGATCTGGGTGCGGTCGCCGTCACGGGTGAACGTCATCGAGTCCGTCGCCGTGGCCGTCTTGTTGCGTCCGCGGCACGAGAAGAACGTCGGCCGGTCGTAGCCGATGGTCTCGTAGTCCAGCTCGACCTCCCGCCCGACGAACTGCGACCGGTTCCTGTACGTCGTGCCGAGTCCGCCGTCGCCGCCGGTGCGCGTCGTCTCGACCGTGCCCGGGTCCCACTCGTTGGTGTTCTCGAAGTCGCTGAGGTAGTCGAAGACCTCGTCGATGGGCCGGTTGACGATGAACGTGCGCTCCACATGCATGTCGTCAGGCTAACGGGGTTGTGGCACGGTGGCGCGCGCAACGGATCCGCGGCGACGGCGCTCGCGCAGGCGCGCCATGGCGGCGGAGTCCTGCCGCGTGAACCAGATGGCGCACCCGAGGATTCCGGCACCGGCCAGCAGCCCGCTGAGCACGAGGGCGAACCGCGGTCCGAACAGCTCGGCGATCCACCCGATGAACGGCGCCCCCATCGGCGTGCTCCCGAGGAAGACCATCAGGTAGAGCGCCGCGACCCGGCCACGCATCGAGGGAGCCGACGTCAGCTGGATCAGGGCGTTGGCGGTGGTGACCGTGGTCAGGACGGTGAGCCCGATGAGGGGCATGACGAAGGCGTAAGCCACGTAGGAGGGCATCAGGCCCGAGGTCACCTGGACCACGCAGAAGGCCAGTCCAGCGCCGACGACGAACCTCAGACGCGGACGGGGACGTCGGGCGGCCAGCAGCGACCCGGCCAGCGAGCCGATCGCGACGAAGGACCCGAGGATGCCGAACTCCCCCGCCCCTCGTCCGAAGACCTGGGTCGCCATCAGGGCCGTGGTGATCTGGAAGTTCAGCCCGAAGGCGCCGAGGAAGAACACGCAGCCGAACAGGAGCAGCAGGTCGGGACGGCTGCGCACGTACGCGATGCCCTCGCGCACGGCTCCGCGGCCACGTCGGTTCGGCTCCGACCTCTGCAGCAACGACGGGTCGAGCAGGCGGAGCGCGAGCAGCACGAAGCCGTAGCTGATCGCGTTGCCGAGGATCACGTAACCGGTCGCCTCCACTCCCGACCCGAGAGCGGCGATCATCAGACCGGCGACGGCCGGTCCGACCAGACGACCGGAGTTGAAGGAGGCCGAGTTCAGCGCAACGGCGTTGCTCAGGTGCTCCGAGCCGACCATCTCGGCGACGAACGACTGACGGGCGGGCGCTTCGAACGCCCGGGCGGTGCCGAAGCAGAACGCCAGCACGTACACCTGCCAGAGCTGGACGTGTCCGGTGATGGCGAGGACTCCCAGCACTCCGGACGGCACGGCCATGCCGACCTGCAGCCAGCTCATCATCGTGCGCTTGGAGAATCGGTCGGCCAGGACGCCCGCGACCGGCGAGAACAAAAGTGACGGCAGCATCTGCAGCGCGACGGCGAAGCCGACCGCAGATCCGCTGTCGGTCAGCTGCAGCACCAACCACGTCTGGGCGGTGTTCTGCAGCCAGGTGCCGACGTTGGACAGCAGCGCGCCTCCCGAGTAGACCCGGAAGTTGCGGACCTGCAGCGCACTGAACGTGGTGCTCATGCCTCGGCCAGCTGCTGGAGGATCGCCGCGGCCTCGACGAGGGTCGACCGTTGTGCTGCCGTCAGGTCGTCGAGGCGCGCGGCCAGCCACTCGTCGCGTCGAGTCCGCTCCTCGGCCAGGATCTTCTCGCCGACCTGCGAGATCGACACCAGCACCTGGCGACCGTCGTCGGGATGCGGTTCACGCGTGACGAGGCCTGCGTCGACGAGGGCGTTGAGCATCCGGGTCAGCGTCGGTGGCTGCACCCGCTCGTGGGCCGCGACCGCGCTCGGGGTGGCCGGTCCGAGGGTGCGCACCGTGCCGAGCACCGACAGCTGCGAGGGCGTGAGGTCGCTGTTGCGCTCCTGGCGCAGGCGGCGGTTGAGCCGAGCGACCGACACGGCGAGCTCGTGCGCGTGGGAGTGGTCAGGACGAGCCATATCGTGAGCATAGCAAATTAGCCATGCTAACGACTTGGCAGGAGGTCCTCGATCACGGACACGGCGCCGGCGAACGCCGCCGACGGCTCGTCGCCCCGGGCAGCGGCGGACCCGGCGACGAACCCGGCCAGGTAGGTGGTCACGGGCGCCGCCGGACGCACGACCCCGTGCGCCGCCCGCCCGGCGAGGCCCAGCACGGCGTCGCGGTCGACGACGGCTCGATCCACACCGAGCGCCGCACAGGCTCGGTCGAGCCAGTCGTCGAGGTGTCGCATGTCGTCGGTGTCGCTCATCGCAGCATCCTCCCTGCCCGGGTCAGGTCGTCCCAGGTGTCGATGTCGTCGGTCGTGCCGGCCGGCACGTCGAGGTGGTCGAGGTCGAGTCCGGCCAGCAACGAGCGCATCGACGTCCCGTCCAGTGGCCCGCGTGAGGCCACGACCCCGCGCAGCGCGGCCGTGCGGTGCACGCCGGCCAGGTACTGCACCCGACCACCGTCGCGGGCCAGCACGCCGTCCACGGTCCGCGCGGCGATGCGGTCCAGCAGCTGGGGCACCACCGTCTCGACCCGGGGCATGTCGCACGCGAGCACCAGCACGAGTGCGCTGTCCGCGGGCAGCGCGGCCATGCCGGCACCGACCGCAGCGGCCGGACCTCCTCCGACCGGCTCCTCCCGCACCACGACGATGCCCTCACGGGACGCAGCCTGCCCGACGACGACCACACGACCCGCGCCCTCCACCGCCGCCAGCGTGCGGTCGAGCAGGGTGCGGCCGCCCACCGTCAAGGACGCCTTGTCAGTGCCGTCCAGACGCGTGGCGCGGCCGCCGGTCAGGATGATCGCGTCGTGCTCCACTCCCCCACCCTGCACCCCGGCGGCCGCGGGGCGCACGTGGTACTCATGAGGCATGGGCCGGATCACCGCACGACGCCGCGTCGAACGGGTCACCGTGGGAGAGACCTCGGTGCGTCGCGAGGACGTCCTGGCGGTCGAGGAGCCGCTGGAGATCCGGGTCGCCGGATCGCCGTTCAGCATCACGATGCGCACGCCCGGCCACGACTTCGAGCTCGCCACGGGATTCCTGGTCTCCGAGGGGGTCGTCACCTCTCGTGACGACCTGCAGGCCATCCGCTACTGCTCGGGCGTCGACGAGGACGGTCGCAACACCTACAACGTGCTCGACGTCGCCCTGGCGCCCGGCGTGGAACCCCCCGGCACCGACCTGGCGCGCCACGTCTACACGACCAGCTCCTGCGGGGTCTGCGGCAAGGCCAGCATCGACGCGGTGCGCACGAGCTCCTCGCACCCGGTGCAGGACGACAGCCTCCGGGTCGACGCCACCCTGCTCACGATGCTGCCCCACCGCCTGCGCTCGGGCCAGGACGTGTTCGAGCGCACCGGCGGCGTGCACGCGGCGGCCCTCTTCGACGGACGCACCGGCCAGCTGCTGGTGCTGCGCGAGGACGTCGGGCGCCACAACGCCGTCGACAAGGTCGTCGGATGGGCGGTCGAGCAGGACAAGCTCCCCCTGACCGGCACCGTCCTGATGGTGTCGGGCCGCGCGAGCTTCGAGCTGGTCCAGAAGGCATCGATGGCCGGCATCCCGGTCCTCGCCGCCGTGTCCGCACCCTCCTCCCTGGCCGTCGAGCTGGCCGAGCAGACCGGTCTGACCGTGATCGGTTTCCTCCGGGGCAGCTCGATGGTCGTGTACAGCAGGCCCGACCGGGTCGACAACGAGACGTGAAGGACGAACGATGACCGCAGGTTCTGGACACGCAGGCTCGGGCAGCACGCACCCCCGCGGCGAGGAGTATCCCGACCTCACGGTCGGCGAGCCCGAGCACAAGGCGGTCGGCATCCCGGCCGTGCTGCACTCGATGGGTCCGGCGCTGCGCGACCTCGGCCCCAAGCGCACCGCACAGCTGATGACGGCCATGAACCAGAAGGACGGGTTCGACTGCATGAGCTGTGCGTGGCCGGACCCGAGCCATCGCAGCCCGCTGGAGTTCTGCGAGAACGGGTTCAAGGCCGTCACCTGGGAGGCCACCCGGATCACCGTCCCGTCGTCGTTCTGGGCCGAGAACTCGTTGACGTCGCTGGCCGAGAGGGACGAGTACTGGCTGGGTCAGCAGGGCCGTCTGGTGGAGCCGGTGCACAAGCCGGCCGGGTCCGACCACTACGTGCCGATCGGCTGGGACGAGGCGTTCGCGCTGATCGCGGACCGCCTGAACGCCCTGGACTCCCCCGACCGCGCGTCGTTCTACACCAGCGGCCGCACCGCCAACGAGACCGCGTTCCTGTACCAGCTGTTCGTGCGTGCCTTCGGGACCAACAACCTGCCGGACTGCTCCAACATGTGCCACGAGTCGACCGGCACGGCGATGGGCGCGACCGTCGGCGTCGGCAAGTCGACCATCCAGTACGACGACTTCGGCCAGGCCGACCTGATCATCGTGATGGGCCAGAATCCCGGCACCAACCACCCGCGCATGCTGACCGCGCTCGAGGAGTGCAAGCGAGCCGGCGGCGCCATCGTGGCGGTCAACCCGCTGCCCGAGGCCGGCCTGCAGCGGTACAAGAACCCGCAGAAGGTGCGCGGCGTCCTGGGTCGCGGCACCGACATGGCCGACGAGCTGCTGCAGATCCGCTCCGGCGGCGACATGGCCCTGCTGCAGGCGGTCTCCAAGCGCGTGCTCGACGCCGAGGCGGCCGCACCCGGCACCGTGCTGGACCACGACTTCCTGGATCGACACACCCAGGGTCTCGACGAGCTGCGCGAGCACCTGGCCCACCTCGACCACGACGCCGTGCTGGAGGCCACTGGCCTGAGCACCGCGCAGATCGACGACCTCGCCGCGCGCTACATCGCCTCCGAGCGCGTCATCGTCACCTGGGCCATGGGGCTGACCCAGCAGCGCAAGGGCGTCGACACGATCAAGGAGATCATCAACCTGCTCCTGCTCCGCGGCAACATCGGCAAGCCCGGCGCCGGCGCCTCACCGATCCGAGGCCACTCCAACGTGCAGGGCGACCGCACGATGGGCATCTGGGAGCAGATGTCCGACACGTTCCTCGACGCCCTGCGCGACGAGTTCGGCTTCGACCCGCCGCGCGAGCACGGGTTCGACTCCGTGCAGACCCTCGAGGGTCTCCAGCGCGGCGACATCGACGTGTTCTTCGCCATGGGCGGCAACTTCGTCGGCGCCATCTCCGACACCCGGGCCGCCGAGGCCGCGATGCGCGGCGCCAAGCTGACCGTGCAGGTCAGCACCAAGCTGAACCGGTCGCACGTCGTCACCGGGGACGAAGCCGTCATCCTGCCCACGCTGGGGCGCACCGAGGTCGACATCCAGGCCGGCACGGCGCAGTTCCTGTCGGTCGAGGACAGCGTCTGCGCCGTGCACGCCACGCATGGCCGGGTTCCTCCCGTGGCTCCCGGCCTGCGCAGCGAGATCGCCATCATCGGCGGCCTGGCCCAGGCCACGCTCGGCGACCGGCACGACATCGACTGGCAGGGCATGGTCGACGACTACGACGTCATCCGCACCCACGTCAGCCGCGTGGTGCCAGGCTTCGAGTCGTTCAACGCCGCCGTGCGCCTGGAGGAGGGATTCGTGCTGCCCAACGGCCCGCGGGACTCGCGCACCTTCGACACTCCCACCGGCAAGGCGATGATCACCGTCAACGAGCTGGAGCCCGTGGAGCGACCCGAGGGCCGCCTGATCCTGCAGACGTTGCGGTCGCACGACCAGTTCAACACCACGATCTACGGTCTCGACGACCGCTACCGCGGTATCAAGAAGGGCCGCGACGTCGTGTTCGTGAACCCCGACGACCTCACCGAGCTGGGGCTCACCGACGGCCAGCGCGTGGACGTGGTCAGCGAGTGGCCGGGCGAGCCGGACCGTGTGCTGGCCGACCAGCGCGTGGTGTCCTACCCGACCGCCAAGGGCTGCGCAGCCGCGTACTACCCCGAGGCCAACGTGCTGGTTCCGCTCACGAGCGTGGCCTACGGCAGCAACACCCCGGTGTCCAAGGCCGTCATCGTGCGATTGGACCCGCGCTGAACGACCCGCCGAGTGGCGCACACTGAACCGCGAGTGGCGCAGTCTGGCGGGAATTCGCGATCGAATTCAGCCAGTTTGCGCCACTCGCGGGACGTCGTGTCGGGCGTTGGGCGTCAGGCCTTGCCCTTGGCGAGGGCGCCGAGGAGGTCGCGGTTCAGCTGGGCGATGTTGCTCAGCGGGATCTCCTTGGGGCACGCCGCGGTGCACTCACCGATGTTGGTGCAGCCTCCGAAGCCCTCGTGGTCGTGCTGGTTGACCATGTCGATCACGCGCGACTCACGCTCGGGCTGACCCTGCGGGAGCAGGCCGAGGTGGGTGATCTTGGCGGCCGTGAACAGCATGCCCGAGCCGTTGGGGCACGCCGCGACGCAGGCGCCGCAGCCGATGCACGTGGCCGACTCGAACGCGTGGTCGGCGTCCTCCTTGGGCACGGGGGTGCTGTTGGCGTCGACCGCCGAGCCCGTGGGGGCCGAGACGTAGCCGCCGGCCTGGATGATCCGGTCGAACGCCGAGCGGTCGACGACCAGGTCCTTGACGACCGGGAAGGCTCCTGCGCGCCACGGCTCGATGTCGATGACGGCACCGTCCTCGAACGACCGCATGTGCAGCTGGCACGTGGTCGTGACCTCGGGGCCGTGCGCGATGCCGTTGATGACCACGCCGCAGGCGCCACAGATGCCCTCGCGGCAGTCGTGGTCGAACGCGATCGGATCGTCCCCGGTCAGCGTCAGCTGCTCGTTGAGCACGTCGAGCATCTCCAGGAACGACATGTCCGCGGAGACGTCCTCGACGCCGTAGGTGACCATCTGGCCCTTGCTGTCGGCGTTCTTCTGACGCCACACCCGAACGGTGATGTTCACTTGCTGCTCCCGATCACTTGTAAGACCTGGCCTTCATCTCGACGTACTCGTACTCGAGCATCTCCTTGTGCAGGACCGGCTTCTCCTCGCCGAACTCCCATGCGGCCACGTACGCGAACTTGTCGTCGTGGCGCAGTGCCTCGCCGTCCTCGGTCTGGCTCTCGGTCCGGAAGTGACCTCCGCAGGACTCCTCGCGGGCCAGGGCGTCGATGCACATCAGCTCCCCGAGCTCGATCAGGTCGGCCACGCGGCCTGCCTTCTCCAGCGTCTGGTTGAGCTCTTCGTTGACGCCGGTGACCTTGACGTTGCTCCAGAACTCGGCCTTGAGGGAGCGGATGAGGTCGATGGCCTTCGTCAGGCCCTCCTCGCTGCGCTCCATGCCGCAGTGCTCCCACATGATGTGGCCGAGCTCCTTGTGGAACGAGTCGACCGTGCGGTTGCCGTCGATGGACAGGAACGTCGCGATGCGCTCCTCGACCGCCTGACGCGCCTCGACGACGGCCGGGTGGTCGTCGGGGACCGGCTCGAACGGGCTGTCGGCCAGGTAGTTGGCCAGCGTGTTCGGCAGCACGAAGTAGCCGTCGGCCAGGCCCTGCATGAGCGCCGAGGCGCCCAGACGGTTGGCACCCTGGTCGCTGAAGTTGGCCTCGCCGGTGACGAACAGGCCGTCCAGGTTGCTCTGCAGGTCGTAGTCGACCCACAGGCCGCCCATCGTGTAGTGCACGGCCGGGTAGATGCGCATCGGCTGCTCGTACGGGTTCTCGCCGGTGATGCGCTCGTACATGTCGAACAAGTTGCCGTACTTGGCCTCGACGGTCTTGCGACCCATGCGCTCGATGGCGTCGGCGAAGTCCAGGTAGACGCCGAGGCCGCCGGGGCCGACCCCCTTGCCGTCGTCGCACTGGTACTTGGCGGCACGCGAGGCGATGTCGCGCGGCACCAGGTTGCCGAACGCCGGGTAGATGCGCTCGAGGTAGTAGTCGCGCTCGTCCTCGGGGATGTCGGACGGGTGGCGATCGTCGCCGCCCTTCTTGGGCACCCAGATGCGGCCGTCGTTGCGCAACGACTCGCTCATCAGGGTCAGCTTGGACTGGTAGTCGCCCGACACCGGGATGCAGGTCGGGTGGATCTGCGTGTAGCAGGGGTTGCCGAAGTAGGCGCCGCGACGGTGCGCGCGCCAGGTGGCGGTGACGTTGCAGCCCATGGCGTTGGTCGACAGGTAGTAGACGTTGCCGTAGCCACCGGTGGCCAGCACGACCGCGTCGGCGGTGTGGGTCTCGATCTCGCCGGTGACCATGTCGCGGACGATGACGCCGCGTGCTCGTTCGGTGCCGGACTCGTCGGCGACCATGATCAGGTCGAGCATCTCGTGGCGCGTGTGCACCTCGACGGTGCCGGCGGCGACCTGACGCTCCAGTGCCTGGTAGGCGCCGATCAGCAGCTGCTGGCCGGTCTGGCCGCGGGCGTAGAAGGTGCGCGACACCTGCACGCCACCGAACGAGCGGTTGTCGAGCAGTCCGCCGTACTCACGGGCGAACGGGACACCCTGGGCCACGCACTGGTCGATGATGTTCACCGACACCTGTGCCAGGCGGTACGAGTTGGACTCGCGCGACCGGAAGTCACCGCCCTTGACCGTGTCGTAGAACAGGCGGTAGACGCTGTCGCCGTCGTTGCGGTAGTTCTTGGCGGCGTTGATGCCACCCTGCGCGGCGATCGAGTGGGCGCGGCGCGGGCTGTCCTGGTAGCAGAAGCTGGTGACGTGGTACCCGGCCTCGCCGAGGGTGGCTGCTGCGGAGGAACCGGCCAGGCCCGTGCCGACGACGATGACCTTGATCTTGCGTCGGTTGGCGGGGTTGACCAGCTTCGCGCTGAACTTGCGCTCGTCCCAGCGCTTCTCGATCGGACCGGACGGGGCCTTCGTGTCGGCGATGGGTTCGCCGGTGTCGTGGTACTGGTCTGCGACGTCAGTCATGTCAGCCTCCGAGTCCGAAGAAGTAGATCGAGAACGGCGGCGCGAGGAAGCCGATCGTGATGAGCGCTGCCAGTGCGATCGCTGCGGTGTTGGCCGAGGACTGCAGGCGGGTGGCGCTGTGGTTCTGGCCCAGCGTCGTGAGCGCGCTCCAGAAGCCGTGCCACAGGTGGAAGCCGACCGCGATCATCGCGACGGTGTAGGCCAGCAGCACCCAGAAGAACTCGAAGCTGTTGTGGAGCTTGTCGTAGGGGGTGTCGCCCGGACCACCGGGGTGGATGGTGTTGGTCGTCAGGTTCAGGATGTGGAAGACGATGAACAGCGCGATCGTCACGCCACCCCACCGCATCGTGAACGACGCGTAGCTGCGCTGGTTGCCCCGCGGGTTCTGCTTGGTCTGGTAGCGCTTGCCCGCCACCAGCCCCGAGGACTTGCGGTTGCGCAGCCACAGCGTGATCGCGCAGTAGGCGTGGAGCAGGACCGCCGCGAGCAGCACGACGCGCACGATCCACAGCAGCCCCTCGTGCGGCAGGATCGGCTCGCCGATCTCGCGCAGGTGCTCTGCGTACTCGTTGAAGGCGTCAGGGCCGGCGAAGGCCTTGAGGTTTCCGTACATGTGCAGGATCAGGTAGCCCACCATGATGAGCCCCGACACCGCCATCGCGTATTTGAGGGCAACGGTCGACGTGCGCGCCGACGTTCCCTGCGTCTGGAGTGTGGCCACGTGCTCAGGTTAGGCCGCGATGACCATTCTGGCTAAGTGATGATGAGGCCCACCTTCATAGCCAACGGGCATGGCACACTGGCGACATGCAGGTGCAGCAGCTCACCTACTTCGTCGCCGTGGCCCTGAGCAGGCACTTCACCCGAGCGGCGGAGGAGACCGGCGTCTCCCAGCCGACCCTGTCCAAGCAGATCCGCGTGCTCGAGAACAGCCTCGGCACGCCGTTGTTCACCCGAGGACGCGGTGCGATCGAGCTCACGACCGCCGGCGAGGCCCTCCTCCCCCACGCGCAGCGGATCCTCATCGAGGTCGAGGCGGCCGAACGCTCGGTCCGCGAGGTGGCCGACCTGCAGCGTGGGCGCGTCCGTCTCGGCGCCACGCCGTCGATGTGCGACGGGCTGCTGCCGGCGGCGCTCGCGGCGTTCCACGACCTGCACCCCGAGATCGAGCTGGAGGTGCACGAGGGCGGGTCGCGCGTGCTGACCCGCGAGCTCACCGAGGGACGCCTCGACGTCGCCCTGCTGATCGCGCCGCTGCAGGCCGGCGACACCGACATCGAGACCACGCCGGTGCTGCGCGAACGCCTGGTGCTGGCCAGCCACCGCGATGCCGACGTCGCCGACCGCCTCACCATCGCCGAGCTGCAGGGGCTGCCGCTGGTGATGTTCCGAGAGGGCTACGACCTGCGCAACGTCACGTGGCGCGCCTGCACGCAGGCGGGCTTCGTGCCGACGCTGGCCATCGAGGGCGGCGAGATGGGCGGCGTGCTGCGGTTCGTGGAGGCGGGGCTCGGCCACGCCGTCGTGCCGGAGATGGTCATGCCCTCACGCCCGGCGCTGAAGGCATCGATCCTGCACTCTCCGCCGTTGGAGCGCGTCATCGCGATCGCCCACCGGCCCAGCGCGACCCTGCCGCTGGCCGTTCGAGCCTTCGTGGTCGAGCTACGCGCCCACCTGGCGACCGTCTAGCGCGAACGAGCGCTGCCGCGCCCACGGGGCGTCGGCCTCGCGGCGGTACAACGTGAATCCGCTCACGAGGAACTCGGTCTCGAAGTCGCGCAGCCGTTCGTAGGCGCGGTCGAGGGTCGCGTCGTCCACGTCCTGGGCCACCGTGACGTGCGGGTGGTAGGGAAAGTCCAGCTCGACGCCGCCCACCGCGGCGCGCACCCGGTGGGCGAGGATCTCGGTGTAGGAGATGCCCAGGCTCACCGCCACGAAGACCACCGGCGAGATCGGCCGGAAGGTCCCGGTGCTGCGCAACCGGATCGGGTAGGGCGCGATGGCGGCAGCCACGTCGACGAGGTCGCTCTCCAGCTGCTCGAGTCGTCCGGCCGCCACCTCCATGGGCGGCACGAGCGTCAGGTGGCTGGGCACCGTGCGGGCGGTCGGGTCACCCAGCTCGGCACGCACGTCGTCGAGCTGGGCGCCGATCGGCCCCGGCAGGTCGATCAGGATGCCGATCTCCGACATCTCAGAAGGACCCCGGAGACACGAATCCCGAGCGCTCGTAGACCAGCTCCAGGGTGGGCGTGGCCACCTCGCGGGCCCTGGCCGCACCGTCGGCGAGGATGCGGTCCAGCTCGCCCCGGTCGCCCAGCAGCTCGCGGGTGCGGTCACCGAAGGCACCCACGAAGTCGGCCAGCAGATCACCCAGCGCGACCTTGAGGTGCCCGTACTGCTGGCCCTCGAACTCCGCGACGATCTCGGGCACCGGCCGGTCGGTCAGCGCCGAGTAGATGGTCAGCAGGTTCGAGATGCCCGGCTTGTTCTCGGGGTCGAAGACGATCTCGCTGCCGGAGTCGGTGACCGCCGACCGCAGCTTCTTGGCCACCTGCTTCGGGGTGTCGGTGAGGTCGACGACGCCGGCGTGCGACTGGTTGGAACCACTCATCTTGGTCGTGGGGTCCTGCAGGTCGTAGATCTTGGCCGTCGACTTCACGATGTGCGCCGCCGGGACGGTGAACGTGTCACCGAAGCGGTGGTTGAACCGCTGCGCGAGGTTGCGGGCCAGCTCGACGTGCTGGCGCTGGTCCTCGCCCACCGGCACCTTGTCGGCCTGGTAGACCAAGATGTCGGCGGCCATCAGGATCGGATAGGTGAACAGGCCCACGCTCGAGGAGTCCTGGCCACCCTTGACGCTCTTGTCCTTGAACTGGGTCATCCGACTGGCCTCGCCGAAGCCGGTGACGCCGCCGAGCACCCAGGCCAGCTGGGCGTGCTCGGGCACGTGGCTCTGCACGAACAGCGCGCTGCGGGCCGGGTCGACCCCCGCGGCGATCATCTGCGCGGCCGCGATGTAGGTGCGCTCGCGCAGCTGCTCCGGGTCGTACTGGACGGTGATGGCGTGCAGGTCCGGGATGAAGTAGAAGGCCTCGAACTCGTCCTGCAGGGCGACCCACTGCTTGAAGGCGCCGAAGTAGTTCCCGAGGTGGTACGAGTCGGCGGTGGGCTGCGCTCCGGAGAGTGCGCGCGGTCGTCCAGCCGTGGTGTGCCCCATGCTGTGAATCATGCCAGCCACGCAGCGGGGCCTCTCGCTAGGCTCGGCCGGGTGACTGACGTGCGACGGTTCTGCGTTCCGGGCCGGGTCAACCTGATCGGCGAGCACCTCGACCACAACGGCGGGCCGGTGCTGCCGATGGCCATCGACCGCGGGGTGGTGGTCAAGGCGCGCCGACGTGCCGATGACCAGATCCACGTGTGGTCCGGCGGCGACAAGGCCGCGTTCCCCACCTCCGTGGCGCTCGGAGAGGTCACCGGGTGGGCTGCGCTCACCGCTGGTGTCGCGTGGGCGCTCGGTCAGGACGGGCACCCCGTGACGGGCTCCGACCTCGTCATCGAGTCCACGCTGCCGTCAGGTGCCGGACTCTCGTCGTCGGCCGCGGTCGCGTGCGGGGTCGCCATGGCACTGGCCGACCTGGCTGGCGTCGAGCTCGACGCGGCCGCCGTGGCGGCCGTGGCGCGCCGCAGCGAGAACGACTACCTCGGCGTGCCCACGGGCGTCATGGACCAGCTGGCCGTGACACACGACGGTGCCAGCCTCATCGACACCCGCACCGGCTCGGTGCAGCCGGTCGTCATCGACTGGGGCGACGACGGTCTGTCGCTGGTCGTCATCGATACCGGCGTGCAGCACGCCGTCACGGGCGGCGAGTACACCCGCCGCCGCGACGAGTGCCGCGCCGCCGCCGAACAGCTGGGCCTGGAGCACCTGGCCGACGTCACGCTCGACTCGCTGTACCGCCTCGACGACGAGACGCTGCGCGCGCGGGCCCGCCACGTCCTCACCGAGACCGCCCGCGTGAAGGGTGCGGTGCGCGCGCTGGCCGGCCACGACTGGGCCCAGCTCGGCACCATGCTCACCGCCTCGCACACCTCACTGCGCGACGACCTCGGCGTCAGCAGCCCCGAGCTCGACGCCGCCGTCGAGGCCGCGCTAGAGGCCGGCGCGCTCGGCGCGCGACTCACCGGGTTCGGGTTCGGCGGCAGCGTCATCGCCCTGGCCCCGACCGATCGACTGCTGCCGCTCAAGGGAGCCGTCGAGGCTGCGTTCGCCGCCCGCGACTGGAAGACGCCGACGCTGTTCACCGTTCGCCCGGCCGCGGGGGCGCGCGCGGAGTAGCACGACTCACGGCCGGTCGGCCGATGTCTCACGTGGTGAGCCGGTCTGGAGTCCTGACGAAAACTCGTCACCGTGGTGCTCATGACCGTCAGCGAGCATCTCGGCACCCAGGCTGCCCTGCGCAGGGCCATGGGCAACCTCCCCACCGGTCTCACCATCGTCACGACCTCTGACGGAGGGGTGCCGCACGGCACCACCGTCAGCTCGGTCATGTCGTTGTCGATGGACCCGCCGATGGTCGTGGTGTCGCTCGCACGCACGTCCAGCCTGCTGGCTCGACTGCAGCGGGGCGGGCGGTTCGGCATCAACGTCCTGGCCGCGCACCAGGACCAGGTGGCCCTGCGGTTCTCGCAGCGCCTGCACGACCGGTTCGCCGACCTGGAGTGGACCGACGACGGGGCCCCACGGCTGATCGGATCCCACGCGTGGGTGCTCGGCGAGGTGTCCAGCACCGTCCCCGCCGGCGATCACGTGCTCGTGATCGGTGATGTCGTCGACGCCGACACCACTGCGGGGCGCCCCCTCACCTACTGGCAACGCACCTTCGGAACACACCAACCCTTCTGATCCACCTCACGAAAGGCACGCCATGTCCACCGATCCCCTGAAGTTCGCCTACTGGGTCCCCAACGTCTCCGGCGGCCTGGTCACCAGCACCATCGAGCAGCGCACCGACTGGTCGTTCGACTTCAACGTCGAGGTCGCCCGGCTCGCCGAGAAGGTCGGCTTCGAGTACGCCCTCAGCCAGGTGCGCTACACCGCGTCGTACGGCGCCGACCAGCAGCACGAGTCCACGAGCATCTCGCTGGGCCTGCTGGCCAGGACCGAGAAGCTCAAGGTGATCGCCGCGGTGCACCCCGGCCTGTGGCAGCCGGCCGTGCTCGCGAAGTTCATCATCACCGCCGACCACATCTCGAACGGCCGGGCGGCCGTCAACGTCGTCAGCGGCTGGTTCAAGGACGAGTTCACCGACCTCGGCGAGCCGTGGCTCGAGCACGGGGAGCGCTACCGCCGCAGCAACGAGTTCATGCGCGTGCTGCGCGGGCTGTGGACCGAGAAGGAGTTCAGCCACCTCGGCGACTTCTACCGGATCCACGACTTCACCTTGCAACCGTCGCCGGTGGACGTGCCCGGGCGCGCGCACCCGGAGATCTTCCAGGGCGGCAACTCCACCGTCGCCCGATACAACGGCGGCACCGTCGCGGACTGGTACCTGTCCAACGGCAAGGACTTCGGCGGCTTCGTCGAGCAGTACGAGGAGGTCAACGCGCACGCCGCCGCGGCCGGGCGCGCCGGTCAGGTGAAGTTCGGGCTCAACGGCTTCGTCGTGGCCCGCGACTCCGAGGACGAGGCACACGCCGTGCTGGAGGAGATCATCGAGAAGGCCAACCCCGAGGCCGTCGAAGGCTTCCGGCAGGCCGTCCAGCAGGCCGGCGCCTCGACGAGCGACGGCAAGGGCATGTGGTCGGACTCGACGACCCGCGACCTCGTGCAGTACAACGACGGCTTCCGCACCGGCCTGATCGGCACTCCCGAGCAGGTCGCCACCCGCATCGTGGAGTACAAGAAGCTCGGCGTCGACCTGTTCCTTCTCGGGTTCCTGCACTACCTCGAGGACATCGAGTACTTCGGCGCGAAGGTGCTGCCGATCGTGCGCGACCTCGAGGCCGACGCCGTCCGCTCCGGTGAGCTGATCGCCACGAGCTGAACCGCTCGCCTGCCCGGTCCTCGGCCAGTGGGAGACTGGGCAGGTGACCAGCCGCCAACGCATCGCCTACCAGGGCGAGCCGGGAGCCAACTCCCACATCGTCTGCAAGGAGCACTACCCCGACGCGGAGGCGCTCCCGTGCGCCTCGTTCGAGGACGTGTTCGCGGCGGTCGCCGGTGGCGAGGCCGACCTCGCGATGATCCCGATCGACAACTCGATCGCCGGCCGGGTCGCCGACATCCACCACTTCCTGCCCACCTCGGGCCTGCACATCGTCGCCGAGCACTTCCTGCGCATCCAGTTCAGCCTGCTCGGCGTCCCGGGGTCGTCGTTGGAGACCATCCGCACGGTGCACAGCCACGTGCACGCCCTCGGCCAGTGCCGCAAGATCATCCGTCAGCACGGGCTGACGCCGATCATCTCCGGCGACACGGCGGGGGCCGCTCGCGAGATCGCCGACGCGTCCGACCCGACCCAGGCGGCCATCTCTCCGCCCCTGGCCGCCGAGATCTACGGCCTCGAGGTGCTCGCCTCCGACATCGAGGACGAGGACCACAACACCACCCGCTTCGTGGTGCTGGCGCCGGAGCCGCAGATCCCGCTGCCCGGGCCGCCCACGGTCACCACGTTCATGTTCAACGTCAAGAACCTGCCCAGCGCCCTGTACAAGGCGCTCGGCGGCTTCGCGACCAACGGCGTCAACATGACCAAGCTCGAGAGCTACATGGTCGGTGGTGAGTTCACCGCTACGCAGTTCCTCGCCGAGGTCGACGGTCACCCGGACGACCCCGGTCTGGCCCGGGCGCTCGACGAGCTGACCTTCTTCACCACCGAGGTGCGAGTCCTCGGCGTGTACCCGGCCGACCCGTTCCGCGGATGACCCTGTCGTTGGACCAGTGGCCGATGAGCGTGCCGGTCCTGTCGGACGGCGTGGTGACGCTGCGGGCCCACGTGCCCGGCGACCTCGACGACATGCTGGAGATGACGCACGACCCCGAGTCGATCCGATGGACCGTCATCCCGCTGGACAACACCCGCGAGATGAGCGAGAGCTTCGCGTTCGAGCACGTCCCGGCGGGGTGGAACGAGGGCACGGCCCGCGGCTGGGCGATCGAGCTGGACGGCCGCTTCGCCGGCAACCTCGACATCCGCTCCGAGCCGGTGGCCGACATCGGCTTCGTGCTGCACCCGTGGGCCCGCGGTCGTGGCGCCATGGTGCGTGCGGTGCGGCTGGCCGTCGACTGGGTGCTGACCAACACCGCTGTGGAGGTCGTGCACTGGCGCGCCCACGTGGGCAACACGGCGTCGCTGCGAGTCGCCCACGCAGCCGGCTTCACCCTGCACGGCGCGATCCCCGGTCTGCTGCACGAGCGCGGCCGCGTGGTCGACGCGTGGACCGCGTCGTTCCGCTTCGGCGACGCTCCACTCCCCCGCAACCCGTGGGTGGGCTCGGAGGTCATCGAGTCCGACCGGTTGCGACTGCGGCCGTTCGGTCCCGGCGACCTCGACCGCAGCATCGAGGCCTGCAGCGACCCGGTCAGCCAGCACTGGCTGACCGGCCTCCCGTCCCCGTACACCCGGGCGGTGGCCGAGCGGTACGTCGCAGACTGCGCGTGGAACGCCGCCACCGGCACCAAGGCCACGTGGTGCATCGCCGACCGCGCCTCCGACCAGCTGCTCGGCAACATCGCCGTCATGGACCTGCGCGGCATCAGCGGCGAGATCGGCTACTGGCTGCACCCCGACGCCCGCGGTCGTGGCGTGATGACCGAGGCGGTCCGCCTGGCCATCGACCACGCGTGGACTGCGCTGGGCCGAGAAAGACTGGTGCTCTACGCAGCTGCGAGCAACGCCGCGAGCAACGCCGTGGCCGCGGCAGCCGGGTTCACGCCCTACGGCACCCAGCACCGCGCCGAGACCTTGGGCGACGGCACCCACGACGACCTGATCGGCTACGAGCTGCTGAAGCCCTAGGCTGACGCGGTGTCCTACGTCCTGACCCTTTCGTGCCCGGATCGCCCCGGTCTGGTGTTCGCCGTGACCCGGTGGATCGCCGAGTCCGGCGGCAACATCCTGGACAGCCAGCAGTTCACCGACACCTCGGACGGCGAGTTCTTCCTCCGCGTGCACTTCGAGCACCCGGAGCCGCCGGACTTCTCCGCCGTGGCCCGCGAGCACGACATGGACTTCCGGCTGGTGGTGGCCGAGCAGCCGATGCGCGCACTGGTCATGGTCTCGACCGAGGGTCACTGCCTCAACGACCTGCTGTACCGGCAGAGCACGGGCGGGCTGAACATCCAGATCCCTGCGGTGGTGTCGAACCACCGCGACCTGGAGAAGCTGGCGTCCTCGTTCGACGTGCCCTTCCACGTCGGCTCGGACAAGGCAGAGGTCGAGGCGCTGATGCTGTCACTGGTCGACGAGCTGGCCATCGACGTGGTGATCCTGGCGCGGTACATGCAGATCCTCACCGACGACGCGTGCCGCGCCCTGGAGGGGCGGGCCATCAACATCCACCACAGCTTCCTGCCCAGCTTCAAGGGCGCTCGGCCGTACCACCAGGCCCACGATCGGGGGGTGAAGCTGATCGGTGCCACGGCCCACTACGTGACGGCCGATCTCGACGAGGGGCCGATCATCAACCAGGGCGTGCTGCGCGTGGATCACCGCATGACGGCGGCCGACCTGGCCCGAGCCGGTCGCGACGTGGAGTCGCAGACGTTGTCGCGGGCGGTGCAGCTGCACGCCGAGTCACGCGTGCTGCGCAACGGTCCGCGCACCGTCGTGTTCGACTAGGCGGCCCGGGCGGGGCGGTACCGCTGATGTCGGCGGAGCTCTCCCCCGGGTGGTCGGTACTCGGGAACGCCATCGGCGGCGAAATCGATCTGCCAATGGTCGTCGTGGACGATGCGGTGATGGGCGGGGCAGATGAGGACCCCGTCGTCGAGATCGGTGGTCCCACCGTCGGCCCAGCGTTCTCGCGCGTGGTGGACGACGCACCAGGACGGTGGTCGGTCGCAGCCGGGGAACGAGCAGCCGCCGTCGCGGTGGGCCAACGCCCGCCGCTGGCTGGAGGTGAACAGCCGCTTGGTGCGGCCGTGGTCGAGCGGAACCGAGGCACCGCCGAGGACCTGCGGGAGAATGTTCAGCTCGCACGCCATGCGCCGTGCCTGACCGGCCGAGATGCGAGTGCCATCGGCGAGGGTGGCGGCGGCGACCTTGCCCTGCAGCACCTCGAGGTCGACGTTGACCGTCATGGTCGCGCCGGTGCCGGCGGTCTGCGGCAGGTGGTCGGCCGGCAGTGCCTCGACGAGCGCGCATAACGCGTCGGCCATCTGCTGGCCGTGCGTGCGGGGTGCATCGAGCGTGGCGTCCTGCGCAGTCTCGGCGGAGCGCACCTGGGGAGCGTTGATGGCGTCGAGCGCGTACCTGAGCATGGCGCCCTGCGCCTCGGGGACGACGAACTCGCCCTTGAAGGTGCCGTCCTTGCGATCTGCGATCCACAGGTAGGACTCGCGCCGGGCCCGCCGCTCGCGTGACTCGAGGATCTGGTTCTCGCGCTGGTCGACCTGGTCGGGTGCGTAGACCTCGGTGATGCGGTCGGCGCGCCGGGACAGGTCCTTGAGGGTCAGGCGGGGCGCGTCGCACAGCAGCTGCGCCTCGCACGCCTGCCGTTGCTCGGCCGTGGACGTGCCGGGCAGGCCGGCGACGGTGTCGGCGATCAGCTCGGCCTGTGCCAGCGACACCTGACCCCTGGCCATGGCGTCCTGGGTGGCGGTGACGGGCGCGAGCTTCTGGGCCTGCTTGAGCATGCGTCCGGCCGACCGCTGATCACCACCGAACTGGCCGGCGAGCATCGCCCCGGTGGACGAGGCGCCGGTGGCGCGCGCAGCGCCCGTCTGGTCCGCCGCTCGGGCCGCCGCCAACCGGTGGGCCTGCACCCGCGCCTCGAGCCGAGCGAGCTGCTCGCAGGCAGCCGACTGCTCGGCCGGCGACAGTGCGACGTACGCGTCGAGAGGGACCGCCTCCAACGCGGCCACCGCCCCTCGAAGCATGTCGAACATGTGTTCGATTCTAGCCGACGATGCCCCAGTCGCGCAAGGCATTGATCGACTTTTTCTCCTGGCATTGCAGGTTTTATTCAGCGCAAAAGGTCACCGGATCTCAGCCTACGCAGACCCTCGGACATGCCTCCAGAGCGGTGCCCACCGCTACTGGCGCTCGTCACAGGGCACCCACGGCCAGCGTGAGCAGCTGGGTGCCGATGTCGGTGACGTCGGCATCGCTCAGCCCGTTGCCCTGCGCGATGTTGACCGTGACGATCAGTCCGCCAGCCACAGCGGCACCCTGGCCCTGCAGGTTCTCGCCCCCCGCGACGGTCCCGGTGGCCATGAACGCGGACTCGCCGACACCGCTGAGCTGGTGCACCGTCGGGCTCTCCATCGCGGCCTTCGTGCCGGCGAGGTAGCCGTCCAACCCGCCGTTCTGGGTGTCGAGCGCCACGGTGCCGATGCTGCCGCTCGGGGCACGGGCATCGTCCTGGGTGAACTCGCAGCCGCCGGACGGACCGGGCTGCAGGGTCACGGTGGCACCGACGGCCGTGCCGACCTGCTCAGCGGTGAGTGCGGTGCAGAAGTCGGGCGCGGCTGCCGTGGCGTCACCCGCCTCGGACGTCACGACTTCTGCGGGACTCGCGCTCCCGGTCTCCTTGTCGCCACAGGCCGACACGAGAGCAAGAGGAAGCAGCAAGACGATGAGGGCGCGGCGCATGGGAGTCTCCTGGAGGGTGAGTGCCTGAGGACACTGTGCCCGCGCGCACGCCGTGAGGTGACGAATTCGATGGTAGGGATTCGGCGTCATTGCAGGTCAGGTGCCCTACGATCCGGATGTGGAGCTAGCTGCCTCACCGACGACGTCCTGCGCGCCCTGGCCGAGGGCGACGGTCCCAGCGCCATCCGGCAGACCTGCGTGGGTGCTGCGCCGCGCCTCGGGGCGCCCGCCCTGGCCCTCGCTTCCCTGGCGGCGTTCTGGGACGGCGACTTCGTCGCGTCGCACGCCGACGCACGTCACGCAGTCCGGACCGCGACCCCAGCCGACCGCCCGTTGGCTGTCGGGGCGCTCGCGCTGGCTCTCGCGGGACATGCCGACGGCTGGCACGACGACGGGGAGGCCGTCTTCGAGGAGCTGCTCTCGATCGTGCCGAGCAGCGACGACCGTCCGGCGAGCCTCGCGCGCTACCTCGCGGCGGAGGCTGCCCTCGCCTGCGCGCGCATCGACGACGCCGCTGCCGTCCTCGCGGGCCGACCAGCACCCGCCGCCGCGTGGGACGACCACCCGTTCGCGGTCGTCATGCAGGCGACGTCCGTGCGGGTCGCTGCCTTCTCGGCTCGCATCGCCGAGGCCGTCGCGATGCTGCCCGCCCTCGACGAGATCGGCGAGCGGGCCGCCCCCACCGGTCGGCTGGCCGCCCTGAGGCGCTCCGTGGACGACCTCGTGCGCGGGAACTCCTCCCCCGACCAGGCGATCGACGCCGTGCACCTCACCGGCGAACCGACGGACTACCTCGATCGCGGCGCCTGCCTGCTCACGGCCTACGGCGCGATCGCGGTCGGGGACTCGGCGACCGCTGCAGCACTCGTGCTCCGCGCGGGAGGTAGCGCCGGACTCGATCGGGTCCCGATCATCGATCGCGCCCTCGGGCTCGAGCTGCTGGTCGTCGCGGCGCTGGACGAGGGCGACCTCGAGGCCGCCGTCGCCTGGGAGGTGCAGGCCGCGCCGATCGCCGACCACCCCACCGCCGGACCGACCGTCGACCGGTTGCGCAGCCGCCTCGCTCTCGCCCTCGGCGACGCCCGCGAGGCGGTCCGTCTCGCGGAGAGCAGCGTCACCGCGTGTCGCTCGCACGACCGGCACGTCGAGGCTGCCGAGTCCGAGGTCGTCCTCGCCCGTGCGCACATCGCTGACCACCACGTCTCGGAGGCCACGCGCCGGCTGCGCGCCCTCGTGGCGGACAGCGACGCCGCCGGGCACAGCGCCGTCCGCCGAGCCGCCGCCCGCACCCTCGGGACGGCAGGGCGACGGCTGCCCCCGCTGGCTCACGGCGGATGGGAGGTGCTGTCCGAGCGCGAGCGCGAGATCGGTCAGCTGGTGCTGCAGGGCCAGGACATCGTGCAGATCGCACGCGACCTGTATCTCTCGCCCCACACCGTTCGCGGCCACGTCTCCCGTGTCCTCGGAGCCTTCGGCGTGGCGACCCGCGTGGGCCTGCTCGACGCGGTGGGCGCACCCGAGCCCGATCCCACGACCGAGCTCCTGCCGCCCCTCACACCACGTCAGTCCGAGGTCACCGAGCTGGTGGCGTCCGGTCGCTCGAACCAGCAGGTGGCCGACGAGCTCGCCATCAGCGTCAAGTCGGTGGAGAAGCACGTGGCGGACGCGATGCGACGCTGGGACGTCCCCAGCCGTTTCGAGCTCGCACGCCGCTGGCGCTCGCGGGTCGTGTCGTCCGCCTCGCTGACGCGCGTGCGGCGCTGCACGGTCAACCCGGTCGCGAAGATCACCAGGCCGAGGACGGCCAGGGCGGCACCGACGATGCTGGAGGCGCTGTAGCCGAACCCGGCTGCGATGACGACCGATCCGAGCGCGGCACCCAACCCGTTGGCGACGTTGAGCGCCGAGTGGTTGAGGGCAGCGCCGAGCATCTCGGCGTCGCCTGCGGCAGACATCAGCCGCACCTGCAGGTTGATCGCGAGCACGGAGCCGATCACGCCGATGACGAAGACCAGCACGGCGGCCGGCACGGCCTGCGACGCGACGAACCAGAACACGAGCAGGGTCGCGGCCAACGAGCCGAAGCCGATCAGGACCGACCGCTCGGCGTTCCAGTCGGCCAGGATCCCGGCCAGCCAGGCGCCGAGGACGCTGCCGATGCCGAACGACAGCAGGAACACCGCGATCCAGCGCTCGTCGAGGTCGATGACCTGCGTGACGATCGGGGCGATGTAGCTGTACATCGCGAAGAGCCCGCCGAAGCCGACCATGCCCGCTGACACCGCGAACAGGACCTGGGTGTTCTTGAGCGCCGACAGCTCGCCGCGCACCGAGGTGTCGAGGTTCGCCGGCGAGTGCGGCACGAAGGCCCAGATCATGGCGGCGGTCACCACCGTGATGCCGAGGACGACCCAGTAGGCGCTGCGCCAGCCGAGCGTCTGGCCGAGCAGCGTGCTGGCCGGGACGCCCACGACCGTCGCGACCGACAGCCCGAGCATCACCGAGCTGACGGCGCGGCCCTTGAACTCAGGCCGCACCAGCGAGGCAGCGAGCAGCGACGCGACACCGAAGTACGCGCCGTGCGGCAGACCGGCGATGAACCGTGCGACGAGCACCGGCGTGTAGCCGCTGGCGAGGGCCGTCAAGGCGTTGCCGATGCCGAGCGCGAGGATCAGGCCGATGGCCAGCTCGCGCTTCGGCAACCGCGCGCCCAGGGCGACGATGACCGGCGCTCCCACCACCACGCCGAACGCGTAGGCACTGATGATGTGGCCGGTCGTGGCGTTCGACCGGTTGATGCCGTCGGCGATGTCCTCAAGCAGACCCATGGTCATGAACTCGGTGGTCCCGATGGCGAACCCACCGAGCGCGAGCGCCACGAGCGCGGTGGCGACGTGGGTCGGTCGCACCTCGCGTGCAGGAACGGGGGTCAGGGTCTGTGTCACCACTCCATCGTCAACCATCCGGACGACCTGTCATTCCGCTCTGCGCGAGAATCGTGACGTGCGCCTCATCACAGACGCCGAACGCCGGGCACGACTCGGTCGTCGGCACGCCCTCGCCGCCGCCGTCCCCACCGTCGAGGACGCCGCGCGGTCAATCGTCGCCGTGCACGGGACCGACCCCAGCACGACGGCACTGTCGGCCGCGCTGCGCTGCGGCGGCGCCATCGACCAGGTGCAACGCGCGTTGTACGACGAGCGGTCGCTGGTACGGGTGCTGGCGATGCGCCGCACGGTCTTCGCCGTGCCCCGCGATCAGGTCCCCACCTTCTGGGCGGGCGCGTCCGACGTCGTCGCCAAGGAGCAGCGCCGCGTGCTCGCGAAGATGGTGCGGGACGCGGGCGTCACCGACGACCCGGATCCGTGGATCGCGACCGCCGAGGCGATCGCCCTGGACCTGTTCGGCGACCGGCATGACGTCACGAGTGCCGAGCTGTCCGCTGCCAGTCCCGTGCTGGCGACGCGCCTGCAGCAGGGCTCGGGCGCGAACGCGACGTCGCCCACCGTGGCGAGCCGCCTGCTGACGGTGCTGTCGGCCCAGGGCGCGATCGTGCGTGCCGAGCCGAAGGGCGGCTGGACGTCGACGCAGTTCCGGTGGGCGACGGCGGACACGTGGTGCGGCGACCTCGGCCCACGGCCGACCGCTGACGAGGCCGCCGCCGACCTGGCGCGACGCTACGTGCACGCCTACGGTCCCGTGCACGAGGCCGACGTGCAGTGGTGGTTCGGCTGGACCAAGACGCGGACCAGGGCCGCGCTCGCATCGCTGCAGACCGTCGAGGTCGATCTCGGGGATCGCACGGGCATCGTGCTGGCCGACGACCTCGACGAGGTGACGGCGCCGGCACCGTGGGTCGCGCTGCTGCCGGCGCTCGACCCCACGACGATGGGGTGGAAGCACCGCGACTTCCACCTCGGATCGCACCGTGCCGAGCTGTTCGACGTCAACGGCAACGCCGGACCCACGGTCTGGGCCGACGGCCGGGTCGTCGGTGGGTGGGCCCACCGCGACGACGGTGAGGTCGCGTTCGAGGTGTTCGACGACGTCGGGAGCGAGGCCGTCGGCCAGATCGAGCAGCGGGCTGCCGACCTGGCCACCCTGATCGGCGACGTGCGCCTGAAGGCGCGCGCTCGAGGCTGGACGCCGTCGGAGAAGCGCCTCCGCGCATGACGACGGGCCAGAACTATGGGGGCAGAACCATGGGGCCAGAACGACAGGCGCGACCGCGCCCGATTCGCCATACTCAGGGCATGTCACTTCTGGACTCCTGGACCCTGTCCGAGCACACCGCCGACGGCGTCTCCCACCCTACCTACCGCAAGGGCACCGGCCCCGGCGTGATCGTGATCCACGAGATCCCCGGCCTGACGCCCGAGGTGATCGCCTTCGGCGAGGAGGTCGTGGCGGCCGGCCACACCGTCGTCATGCCGCACCTGTTCGGCACGCCCGAGGCCCCCCTGAGCGCTGTGTCTGCCGCCAAGGCCTTCACGCAGGTCTGCATCAGCCGCGAGTTCACCAAGCTGGCCACCGGCGAGACCACCCCGGTCGCCGGGTGGCTGCGCAGCCTGTCGCGCGAGCTGCACGCCGAGCTGGGCGGACCCGGCGTGGGTGCCCTGGGCATGTGCTTCACCGGCGGCTTCGCGCTGGCGATGATGGTCGACGACTCCGTGGCGGCTCCGGTGCTGTGCCAGCCGTCCGCCCCGTTCCCCGTGGGCAAGAAGCGCGCGGCCGACCTCAACATCTCCCCCGCCGACCTCCAGACGGTCAAGCGACGCGCCGCCGGAGGCTGCCAGGTGCTCGGCCTGCAGTACAGCGATGACATCGCCACCGGCACCCGCTTCGACACGCTCACCACCGAGCTGGGTGAGAACTTCATCCGGGTGGAGTTCCCCGGCAAGAAGCACAGCACCGTGACGACCGACCGCCAGCAGGAGGGTGTCGACGCCGTGCTCGACTTCTTCCGCGAGAAGCTCACCGCCTGACCCCGCCGGACGGCAGGCCGAGCGACTCAGCTGAGCAGCGCGTCGGTCAGCTCCTCGCGTCGCGTGACGCCCAGCTTGCGGAACACCCGGGCCAGGTGGTTGTCGACGGTCCGCACCGACAGGTCGAGTCGTTCGGCGATCTCGCGGCTGCGGATGCGCTGTGCCGCGAGTCGCGCGACGTCCAGCTCCCGTTCGGTCAGCGCGTCGACCTCCCGCCCCACCGGCCAGGTGTCGATGCGCTCGCGCGACGCCAGGGCGAGCGCCTCTCGTCGCGTGCGCCGTGCCCGCTCGCTCGACCCGTTGGTCTGCTCGAGGTGCGTGGCCACCGACCACGCGTGCACCGCTCGCCCCGGCAGTCCGGCGTCGGCGAGCTGCCGCGCCGCCTCCGCCAGGCGTGCGGCGTCGCCTGCCACCTGGGCCTCGGCGCGGCGGTGCAGCATCGCCGCGAGTGGCGAACGATCGGCCAGCGCTGACAGCTCCGCGGCGAGATCGGCCGTGCCGACGATCATGAACGCCTCGTCGATGGCGAGCACCCCGAAGTGCGCGTGCCCCTCGGCAACGGCACGCGCCCCGGCCGCCGCCAGCAGGTCGGCCGCCTCGACCCTCCGCGAGGCGGCCAGCTCGGACTCGGCGTCGGCACGCGCCACGTGGAAGCTCGACCTTCACGTCCGCCCGGTGCGCCGGATCGATCGAGGCCCGCAGGTCGCGTGCCAGGCTCTGCCGCCCGAGGCGAGCGGCCACGGCAGCGCCCAGAGCGCGGGCCGACGGTTGCAGGCCCGTGAAGTCGCGCCACACCAGGTGTCGCATCGCGCGGTCGGACATCTGCAGGGCGCGGTCGAGACGACCGGTGTGCAGCGCCATCTCCGCGGTCGCGTACTCCCACATCCCGAGAGCGGCTCGCGGTCCTCGGGCCGCCCGGTCCCGGTGCGCCGACGCGAACCGCTCCGCCTCCGGGAGATCTCCTCCGAAGGCCGTCGCGAGGTACTCCGACAGCTGCAGCAGGTCCGCGGCGAAGGTCGGCGCGGCGTCGGTCGTGTCGAGCGTGTCCAACCCCTCCGCCACGAAGACCCGCGCCGCCGAGAGATCGCCGCCCATCGTCTCGACCATGGCTCCGATCAGGGCACGGTTGACCGCCGCGACGGCGTGCTCCACGCCGGCCGGGTCGGCGGCGCCGGCCGGCAGCCCGGCCATCAGGCGCCACTTGACCAGCTCGATGGCGAGGATGTCACGCAGCTCGGGGCTCTGGATCGTGCCCATCACGGTTTCCACCCGCGTCACGGCGGTCGCCGCGTCGGCGCGTCGCACCGCGAACAGCATCCCGAGCTCCTGGCCGACGCGCACCCGCTCGTCATCGGTGCAGGCCACGGCCTCGGCAGCGGTGAGTGTCTCGGCGGCGGCGTCGACCTCGCCCGCGGCGGACTGCGCCGCCCCGAGCAGGAGCAGGTCGGCAGCCTCCCGCAGACCGGGCAACGCACCGAGCAGCTCCAGCGCCTCGGGGATCCGGTCGTCGCCCAGGGCCCGTTCGACGGCCCGACGCACGTCGTCCTCGGCGACGTCGCAGTCGGCCCGGATCGCCGCCAGCGTGCGCAGCCCCTGCCAGCCGTCGCGACCGTCGAGCAGATCGACGACCTCGCGGCGGCGGCGGCGCGCCCCGAGCTTCTCCCAGGCGGTCGACGACCAGGTCGTCACTGAGCTCGTCGGCCAGGCGCACCACGTGCGACGCCAGGTCGATCACACCGAGCGCCTCGAGCTGCTCGACGGCCACGGGGTCGAGCACCTCCACGGGCAGCGACCCGGCCACCGCGAGCTGCTCCACCGTGTCGGCGAGCCCTGCGTCCACCTCGCACCTGGCTGCCGCACCCGCGAGGCGCAGCACGGTGGCATCGACCACGATCCGGTCCAGGACGGCCCCGGCTGCGGACGGCGTCAGCCCTGCGGCGTCGATGATCGCGTTCGCCAGACCGGGGTTGCCGCGCGCGTGGGCGACCAGCAGGGCGGCCGACGGCGCCGAGAGCTGCTCGCGGGCGCGCAGCGCGGCGACCGCCAGCACGTCGTCGACGGCCAGCGGTCCGAGGACGACCTCCACCCACGACGAGGTGAGTCCCGGATCGGTGATCGTGGCGGCCAGCCGGCCCCGATCGGTCGCTGCGGCCACGCAGATCACGCCGGCGCGCGCCATCTGCGCCAGCAGCACCGCCGACGCACGGTCGAGCAGGTCCACGTCGTCGACCACGACGACGGCGTCGCCCTCGCGCACGCGAAGCGCCAGTGAGGAGTAGACCGTGAGCGTCTCGGCGCCGGCCAGACCGTGGGCGGCGATCAGCGGCCCGAAGGCCGCCAGGGGAACTCCGGCGGACCCGTCAGCACCGTGGACGAACCAGACCGTTCGCCCAGCCGCCGTCCAGGCATGGACCAGCTCCTGCAGCACCGACGTGCGCCCGGATCCGGGTTCGCCCAGCACCACCGCGCTGCGGCCGTCGGCCGCCGCCGAACGCACGGCCGCCAGATGGGAGTCGCGACCGACCAGGTTCACGATCGTGAGTGTAGGGAATCCGGCCCGCCTCGTCCTGCCGATCGCAGGGTGACGTCAGCCGTGCTCAGCCCTCAGCCGTGGTCAGCCCTCAGCCGTGGTCGGCCCTCAGCTGTAGTCGGCCCTCAGCTGTACTCGGCACAGTCGACGGTGCTGCCCGGGTACTTCATCGACAGGGTCTCGATCTCGCCGGGCGCGATCGAGTCCAGGACCGTCCGCGTGATCTCGCACTGACCCTGCGCGGTGTCGGTCGGGACGGTCGAACCGTCCGGCTGCGCGTCGTCGTCGAACGTGAAGGCGATGTCGGTGCCGTTCAGCTCGTAACCGTTCGCGCCGATCTGCTTGACGACCTGGTCGGCCGCGATCCCCAGGGTCCCCGAGGCCGATCCGGAGGTGCCGCCGGTCGACTCGTCCGCGACGGCGCTGTCCGCGCCCCCGACGTCCGCCGCCGGTGAGTCGTCGCCGCCGCAGGCCGACAGGACGAGGACGGTGGTGGCGATGGCCGTGACGGCGAGGGCGCGCAGCTTCATGGGGTCTCCTGGTGAGTGGGTGGTCCGAGCCTGCCCGAGTGGTCGCCGGATCGAGATGAGTAGGAATTACTCACGCCACGCGCCTGCGCCGAGTGGTTGTCTGGACGTCCCCGACCAAAGGACTCCCGTCATGATCGTTCCCACTCGCGTCCTCGCGGGCGTCGCTCTGTGCTTCTCGCTCACCGCCTGCGGTGGAGGTGTCGAGGACATTCCCGGTCTGACCCCGGACGGGGTCTCGGTCGACACCTCGAAGAACGGTGACATCTCGATCGAGTCCGACCAGGGCTCCGCCACGGGCGGCATCGGCAAGCTGCCCGACGGATTCCCGACCGATGAGGTACCCCTCGTCGAGGGCGACGTACAGTCCGGCTTCGCGATGGAGAACGCCGCCGAGAAGGGATTCTCGGTGGTGATCATGGTCGACGAGCCGGATCACGATGCCGCCGTGGCCCTCCTGACGGCGAAGGGATTCAGCACCGACGGCAGCTTCAGCGGTGGTGGCACCGAGACCACGCAAATGACGTCGCCGAAGTGGAACGTCCTGGTCTCCACGTCGTCGGTCGACGACTCGGCGACCACGTCGTACACCGTCGCCCAGCGCGTGGAGTAGACCCGCGGTCACCCGGCCTGCAGCCGCGCCGCGAGCCCTGAGGCGCGGACGGCCTGGTGGGCCACGGCGGCCCGCACCGACTCCTCGGTGCCGAGGATGCGCACGTGCTGCTGGGCCCGGGTCACGGCCGTGTAGAACAGCTCGCGGGTGAGCAGCGCGGACTCGTCGGGCGGCATGACCACCGTGACGACGTCGGCCTGCGAGCCCTGCGCCTTGTGCACCGTGGTGGCGTGCATGGTCTCGGTGTCGGGCAGGCGCGTGGTGGCCAGTCGGCGGGGTTCCCCAGCGGCCGCGAGGGCGACCTCGAGACGGCCGTCGGGTCGCCGCACCGTGACGCCGACGTCGCCGTTCCAGACCTGGAGCGTCTGGTTGTTGGCCGTGACCAGCACCGGTCGCCCCGGGTACCACTCGGTGTAGTGCGTGGCCCCGGTCGTCTCGGCGAGCCCCTGCTCGATGCGCGCGTTCCAGCCCCGAACCCCGAAGCGTCCCTCGCGGTGGGCGCAGAGCAGGCGGTGTCCGTCGAGCCCTGCGATCGCGGCCTCGGCGTCGCCGGCCTCGGCCGCCCGCCACAGCCCGGCGGCGCGCTGCACGACGTCGGCCACCACCGCGTCGATGGCGGACTCGTCGGTGGGGTCGATCAGCTGGACCGCCGGGTCGTCGCCGGTGAGCACGTCCAATGCCGCGTCGGCATCGCCCATCCGCAGCGCGTCGGCCAGCTGCCCGATGGCGCCGCCGAACCGGTGCACGGTACGGAGCCGGGCCACCGGCTGGGCGGGGTGGTGGGCGAGCCCGTCGACCACGTCCGCGAGCACGGCGCCGGCCTCGATCGAGGCGAGCTGGTCGGCGTCCCCCACCAGCACCAGGCGCGCGTCCGGACGGACCGCCTCGAGCAGCCGGGCCATCTGGGTCAGTGCGACCATCGAGGTCTCGTCGATGACGACGATGTCGTGCGGGAGCCGTTGGTGGCGATCGTGCCGGAACCGCGTGCGGACCAGGCCGGGCAACGCCCCCAGGAGGCGGTGCAGGGTCGACGCCTGCAACCCGGCCAGCCGGGCCCGGTCGACGTCGGGAAGCGTGGCGGCCTGCTCGGCCACCGCCTCGGACAGTCGCGCGGCCGCCTTGGCCGTGGGGGCGCACAACGCGATGCGCGGTGGCCTGCCGTGCCGGTGCTCGTGCTGCTCGGCGGCGATCGTCAGCAGTCGGGCCACGGTGGTGGTCTTGCCGGTGCCGGGACCCCCGGTGAGCACCGTGGTGCTGCGGCCCACGGCCGACTCGACCACGGCCCTCTGCTCGGCGAAGCCGTCGTCGGCGAGCACCCGGTCCAGCGCCGCGTCGAGCAGCGCGGTGTCGACCGGCACCGGTGCAGCGTCGAGGCGGGCCAGGAGGTCGTCGCACACCTGTCGTTCCTCACGCCAGTAGCGGTCGAGGTAGACCAGCGAACCCTCGATGCGCAGCGCCTGCTGCTCGACCAACGGGCTGGACGCGAGATCGGTCAGCCAGGACCCGGCGTCGGGCCACGCCAGCACGACCCCCTCGCCGAGGTCCTCGACCGGCAGCTCGCAGACGGTGGCGAGATCGACGCACACCGAGCCGTGCCGTGCTGCGCGCACCACGAGCGCGGCGGCGAGCAGGACGTGCTCACGCGACTCGTGGAGCAGCGCGCCGAGGCGCAGCGCCACGTGGACGTCAGCGGCCGACAGCACGTCGGCGACGTTGAAGTCGCGCAGGAGCCCGGTGCCCTCGATGGCGATCCGCCGGTCGGCGAGGTCCTCGATCATGCGACGTCCTCCCTCGACCCGAGTCCGGCCAGCACGTCGGACAGCTCCACGACCATGGCGGCGGGCGGGCGCCACGTGAACACGCCACAGGTCATGCCGTCGACGACGGGGGTCTCGGGCCCGCACATGCCGCGCACGTAGTGGTACTGCACCCCACCGAGGTGGGCGGCGGGGTCGTAGTCGGGCAACCGCCACCGCAGGAAGCGATGGAGCACCACGGAGTACAACATCGCCTGCAGTGGGTAGTGCGAGTGCATCATCGAGTCGGCCATGTGCTGGGGGGTGTAGTCGGCCGCCGTGAGCGGACGGTCGGGGCTGCCCAGCCGGTTGGTCTTGTAGTCGACCACCACGTAGCGGTGCGTGTCGCCGTGCGGCACCCGCAGCACGACGTCGATGGAGCCACTGAGGTAGCCACGCAGCTCCTGCGCTCCGAGTGGGCCGTCGGCCAGCACACCCGCGTAGGGCATCAGGCGGTCGTCGTCGGCGAGATGCCGGCGCAGGACGTCGGCCAGCTGAGCCAGGACCACGTGCACGGTCGCGTGGTCGGGCGAATCGCCACCCACCAGCGGGAACTCGAAGTCGAGCTCACGCAGCCGGTCGGAGAGCCCGATCTGGCGGAGGGTGAGATCGGCGGCCACCGGACCGAGCGGAGTGTCGTGCAGCGGCAGCAGGCCCGCTGCGACGTCGTCGACCGTGGCCGGCACCGGCCACCACCGCAGCTGCTCGGCCACGACCGACCGCAGCTCGGCGCCCAGGTCGTCAGCGTGCGGATCGGCGTGCTCGAGCACCGCGTGCACCAAGGAGCCGAAGCCGGCTCCGGCGGGCAGGTCCGCCATCGGCGAGATCGGCGCGTCCACCGCGGGCGCGGTGGCGACGGGAAGCAGCTCGGCGTCGTCCTCGGTCTGCTCCTCGTCGTCGGTGCCGGCCACCTCGGGCTCGGAGACGGGGCCGACCGCCACGCCCTCGGCCGCGCGCAGCAGCCCCGTGTAGGAGGTGCGCCGCCAGACGGTGTCGAGAGTGCGGTCCAGGACGCGCACGGTGAGCGGCGCCTGCGACGGCGGGGGCGGCGCGACCTCGTGGTGCTGGTGCATGGCCGACTCGACCACCAGGGCACCGGCCTGCTGCCACACCGACAGCTGGGTCCGGGCGTCGGCGACCGACGGCACCTGCGCCAGCTGGGCCGGCACCTCGGCCTGGTCGAGACCACGTCCCAGCACCAGACGGCTCAGCCCGCCGTGGACCGAGTCCTTGGACGGACCCCACCACGCCACCACCTGGGACTGCGCTCGGGTAAGCGCGACGTAGGTGAGGCGCAGGTCCTCGCCGGCGTCCTCGGCCCGTGAGCACCGCACGGCAGCGGGGTCGAGCGGCTGACCGATCTCCAGCATGCGATCGCCCATGACGTGGTGGCGCAGGGCGTGCTCGTCCCGCACGTCGCGGACGTTGCGGTTGAACGAGTGCGGCAGGTACACGACCGGGTACTGCAGGCCCTTGCTGGAGTGGATCGTGACGATCTGCACCGCCGCTGCGTCGGTGTCGAGGCGACGCTGGCGCGTGTCGCCCGCCTGCCTCCGCTCGGCCAGTCGTCGCTCGTCGCGCAACCACGCCAGCAGGGCCGGCAGTCCGAGCCGGCGACGCAGGGCCACCTCGTGCAGGAGCTCGCCGACGTGCTCCAGGTCGGTCAGCAGCCGCTCGCCCCCGGGCTGGCCGAGCACCCGGGCGGCCAGGCCCTGGCCGAACAGCGCCTCGCGCACCGCCGCGACCCCGCGGGCGCGGAACAGGTCGAGGAGGTCGCGCACCTGCTCGGAGAGGTCGTCGGTCAGTGCATCGCCCCCGGCGTCGAGCTCGGCAGGAGTGCGACCGAAGAGGCTGGTCAGCGCCACCGACCGCACCCGGTCGGGCGCCTGACGTTCGAGCGCCTCGAGCAGCCGCAGCCACTGGTCGGCGGCGGCGCTGATCAGGACGCTGCGCCGGTCGGCGACCACCGAGGCGATGCCGCGCTCGGCCAGCGCCAGCCGGATCGGCTCGGCGTCCCACAACGACCGCATGAGGACCGCGACGTCCCCTGCCGCCACCGGCCGGGGACCGTCGCCGTCGTCGAAGGTGGCACCGGAGTCGAGCAGTCGGGCGACGTCGTCGGCGAGGTCGACCGCGATGTGGTCGCGCAGCCTGCCGATCGAGGGCAGGGCGTCGTCCTCGACGTCGAGGTCGACCACCCGGACGCGGATCGGGGCCGAGACCGGGGCCCCCGCGAGACGACTGTCGGGACGCTCGGCCCGGATCGGCTGGACCGCGATGGCCGGGTCGCCCAGCTGCGCGCCACGGGTGAGCACCTGCAAGGCGTCGACCAAGGGGCCGTCCGACCGGTAGTTGGTGCCGAGGGTGCGCCGGTCGGTGGCGGCGTGGACGGCGGCGAGGTAGGCCTCGATGTCGCCGCCACGGAACGCGTAGATGGCCTGCTTGGGATCGCCGATCAGCACCAGCGTGGCGGCGCCGTCGAACGCACGCTGCAGCACCTGCCACTGCACGGGGTCGGTGTCCTGGAACTCGTCGACGAGCACCACCGACCACCGCGCGAGCATGCGCTGACGGGCCGGCGAGTCGGGAGCGTCCAGGGCGACCGCGAGGTGGCTGAGGAGGTCGTCGAACGACACGACGCCGCGATCGCGCTTGCGACGGTCCATCTCGCTGCGGACCTCGCGGGCGAAGTGCACACGGTGCTCCGACGCCGAGCCGAGCTCGGGGTCGGTGGGCGTGAGGTCCGTGTGCTGGTCGCCGACGACCTCGCGCGCCAGCGACAACGCGTCGGCGTGGGAGAACGGAGCGGCATCGAGGCCTCCGTACCGGCGCAGGTAGACGTCGTCGACGACCTCGACCACGAGGTCGTCGAGGTCCTCGACCAACGTGACCGCGGCGTCGGTGTCCCCGGCGACGCCCAGCGAGCGCAGCACGGCCTGGCAGAACTGGTGGGTGGTGGCGATGGTGGCGGCGTCGAAGGAGGCCAGCGCGTCGCGGACACGGCGCCGCCGCTCCGCGACGGTGTCGTCGTCGGCGTCGGCGAGGTGACCCACGAGCCCGCCCTCGGCGCGGGCCGCGGCGGGGTCGGACAGTGCAGCAGCGACCTCCACCAGCTGGTCGCGGACGCGCTCGCGCAGCTCGCGGGTGGCGGCTCGGCCGAAGGTGACGATCAGCATCTGGTCGAGACCGCACACGCCCTCGGCCACGTAGCGGGCCGCGAGGGCGCCGACGGTGTGGGTCTTGCCCGTGCCGGCGCTGGCCTCGAGCACCGTGGTGCCCGTGGGCAGTGGACCGAGCAGGTCGAAGGTCTCCATCACGCGAACGCCTCCCGATCCAGGATCGGTCGCCACAACCGCGCCGCCAGCACGTCGATGGTGTGGGACGAGGCTCCGGCGGCGCGCAGAACGGCGAAGTCGGCGTCGTCGCCCCACACGTCGGGGTGCAGGTCCTTGGCGTTCTCGCCCGGGAAGCGGAACCCGCCCTGCCACTCCTTGCGGGCGCCGAACCGCCCGTGCTCGCCGGACTTGGCCAGGGCGAACCCGGTCTTGAGCGGCAGCCGCAACGGCCGGGTCATGCCGAGGTCGTACAGGGCGACGAGGTCGCGCAGCAGCCGACGGGCCTCGTCGGGCTCGACGGGTGCGAACACCACCGCTCGGGCGCCGCCGCTCCAGCGGGCGATGGTGCCGGCCCGCCACGGGGTGCCCGGCCGCGCTGCCGTGAGCGCCAGCAGGGGCAGCCACGCGTCGAGCCGATGCCGCGCTCCCAGCGAGGAGTAGCTGACTCCCACGACCCGGTCGCCGTGCAGGTTGGTGACGGTTCCGCGCAGGCGGCGACCGGCGCCGAGATCGACGTCGACGTCGCTCGAGGAGCGTTCGAGTCCGCCGCGGACGTCCTGAGCCTTCTCGACGATCGGCTCGGCCTTGGCCGCGATGGCCTTGGCCCGGTCCCAGCCGAGCCGACCCGGCGGCAGTGCCCCGCGACGCCACTCCAGCTGCAGCGCCTGATCCGGTGACATGCCCCGCAGCCGGTCGTCGAGCAGGCGTTGGCCCACCGCCCACTCGGCGAGCCCGTCGAGCGTGACCGGAATGGCGTCGAGGATCTCGTCGTCGGCGTCGAACACGTTGACGCCGAGGCGTCGGCGCGAGAACTCCTTGACCGGCGCGCGCAGGAAGGCACCCAGCTCGGCGAGGTCGACGTCGGCGGGCGGCGCGGGATCGAGCACGAGGTCGCGCAGGCGGGGCGGCTCGGTGCGGGGCTCCCGCGCCGCGACGGCCGCCGCGCGTGAGGCCGTGTCGAAGGAGAACGGCGCTCCGTCCGCACCGAAGTTGGCCTCGTCGAAGGGCTGCAGGCGGTGACGCACGACCACCGACTCCCGGGCGCCGGCCGTGGTCGTGTCGAGGGCGTCGAGCAGCTCGCCGAGCGGGACAGCGGGCGGCTTGGAGCGGCCGGTGATCTCGTCGGCCCCGGAGTAGGTGATGATCAGGTGCTCCGTGGCAGCCATGACGGCGTCGAGCAGCAGCTGGCGGTCCTCGCTGCGCGCGTCGCGCTCGCCGGTGAGCGGACTGCGCGCGAGCACGTCGTCGCCGTCGAGCGATCCCGCCCGCGGGAACACCCCGTCGTCCAGGCCCAGGAGGCACACCACCCGGTGCGGCACCGAGCGCATGGGCACCATGGTGCAGATGGTGATCGACCCGGTGCGGAAGTTGGCGCGCGTGGGACGCCCGGACAACCGCTCGGACATCAGGGCACGGACGTCGGACAATCGCAGCTGCAGCCCGTCGGCCGTCCCGGCATCGGCCGACCCCAGCGCCGCGAGCTCGGACTCGGCCTGGTGAGCCTGCCACTCGTCGCCCCAGCCCACCGACGTCAGCAGGTCGAGACCGTCGTGCAGCGCGTCGACCCAGTGCTGCACCGGGTGGGTCCCGGTGAGGCGGTCGGTGACGGCGCGCAGGCGGGCGACCATCTCGGCGAGCCGGCCCGCACGGTCGATGTCGGAGGATCCGACGTCGTCGTACGGCAGCGCCGTGTCGAAGAAGCGTTCGGCGTCGGCCGAGACCGCCACTCCGGTGAGCAGGCGATCGAGTCCGAACTGCCAGGTGTTCTGCGGGTAGCCGGCGAGCCCGAAGACGGCTCGGTGGGAACCGTCGAAGGCCCAGCGGACGCCGGTGTCGTCGACCCAGCGCCCCAGCGACGCGAGGTCGTCGTCGGTGAGACCGAATCGTCGGCGCACCGGCTCGGAGCCGGCCAGGTCGAGCACGGCACTGGCCTCCGCGCGGCCGCCGGCCAGGTCGAGCAGGCGCCCCACCACCGCCAGGAGCGGGTTGGTCTGGACCAGCGACCGATCCGCCAGCCGCACCTGCAGCTGCTGGCCGGGGTGCCACTGGCCGGACTCGGCGAAGCCGCCGAGTCCGAACGCGGCTTCGATCAGCGGAGCGTAGGACTCGATGTCGGGGCACATGACCACGATGTCGCGTGGCTGCAGCGTGGGGTCGTCGGCCAGCAGTCCGAGCAGCGCCTCGCGCAGCACCTCGACCTGACGGGCAGGACCGTGGCAGGCGTGCACCTGGACGCTGCGGTCGCCGGGCGCAGGCTCACGAGGTCGCGCGGGCACCGAGTCGGTGCGAAGGTCGTGCTGCAGGTGGCCGAGCAGCGTGTCGCGCGCCGGCGCGGGCGCGTCGAGCGTCACCGAGGTGGCGGCCACCTGTCCGAGCGTGCGCTGCAGCTCGCGCAGGTCGCGCCCCAGCGACGCGTTGAGCGGGTGGCCCGCTGCCAGGTGGGAGTCGTCGAGCCGGCGACGCACGGGGCCGCCGGAGGTGGGCTCCACGAGGGCGTTCCAGAGCGAGTCCGAGGGATGGGGAAGCCAGAGGTCAACCTGACGGTGCTCGGCCAGGGCGTCGAGCAGCTCGATCTCGGTGACCGGGATGCGCGTGTGCCCGAACAGCGAGACGCGAGCCGGCAGCGACGAGGTGGCCGGGTCGTCGCGCAGCGCCTCGACGACGCGACGGTGACGCTGCACCGGCGACGGATCGGCGACCTGCTCGACCAGGCGCCGCCACAGCTCGGCCTGCCAGGCAAGATCGTCGTCGAGCCGCCCGCCTGCACCGTCGGTGTCCCGTCCGGCCTCCCACTCGGCGAGGAGGGACGGGCGCTGCGTGGCGTAGGCGGCGAACAGCCGGGCCAGCCGGTGGGCGACCGAGTACCGACGGCCGGCACGCAGGTCGGGGTCGCTGCCCGGGACGTGGACGGACTCGTGTCCGAGGTGTCGGGTCAGCGCCGGGCACCACGGCTGCCCGAGACTGGCGTCGATCACCTCGAGCAGCGGCCACACCAGGGCGTCGGGCGCCCAGACGTCGTGGGTGTCGCTGCCCACGATCTCGGCGACGATGGAGCGAGGGGCGCGGAACTCGACGCCCGCACAGACCCCGTCGCCACCGGAGCGGGCGCCCAGCACGTGCGACAGCCGCTGGCTGACCCAGCGCTCGACGCCCCGAGCCGGCACGATGACCAGCTCGGCGGCGAACGGGTCCGCGGAGGGCGTGCGCAGCACGTCGGCCAGCGCGTCGACCAGCAGGTCGGCTCTGGGCGCACGGTGCAGGCGCAGGGGCATCGGCACTCCTCTCCGTCGCGAAGCCTAGGTGACGACTCGGACACCGCGTCGGACTCACGCACCCCCATGGGGGAAGGCACCGCGGCTGCGCTACTTTCGAGACGAACCCCCGTCTAAGGAGCACATCGTCGTGACCACTCCCGTCAAGGTCGCCGTCACCGGCGCCGCCGGCCAGATCGGCTACAGCCTTCTCTTCCGCATCGCCAGCGGAGCACTGCTCGGCCCGGACACCCCCGTGCAGCTGCGTCTGCTCGAGATCACCCCGGCGCTCAAGGCCCTCGAGGGCGTCGTCATGGAGCTCGACGACTGCGCCTTCTCGACCCTGCACTCGATCGAGATCGGCGACGACGCCAACACCATCTTCGACGGCGCCAACCTCGCGCTGCTGGTCGGCGCCCGTCCCCGCACCAAGGGCATGGAGCGCGGCGACCTCCTGGAGGCGAACGGAGCCATCTTCACCGCCCAGGGCAAGGCGCTGAACGACCACGCCGCCGACGACATCCGCATCGGCGTGACCGGCAACCCGGCCAACACCAACGCCCTCATCGCGCAGAGCAACGCCCCGGACATCCCGGCCGAGCGGTTCAGCGCCCTCACCCGCCTCGACCACAACCGCGCCCTGTCGCAGCTGGCCGCCAAGACCGGCTCGACCGTCGCCGACATCAAGAAGATGACCATCTGGGGCAACCACTCGGCCACCCAGTACCCGGACGTCTTCCACGCCGAGATCGGCGGCCGGAACGCTGCCGAGGTCGTCGACGACCAGCAGTGGATCGAGAACGACTTCATCCCGACCGTCGCCAAGCGCGGCGCCGCGATCATCGAGGCGCGCGGCGCGTCGTCGGCCGCCTCGGCCGCGTCGGCCACCATCGACGCCGCCCGTGACTGGCTGCACGGCACGCCCGAGGGCGACTGGGCCTCCATGGCCGTGCGTTCCGACGGCTCGTACGGCATCCCGGAGGGCCTGATCTACTCCTACCCCGTCACCACCAAGAACGGTGACTGGGAGATCGTCCAGGGCCTCGACATCGACGAGTTCAGCCGCGCTCGCATGGACGCCACCGCTGCCGAGCTCATCGAGGAGCGCGACGCCGTCACCGAGCTGGGCCTGATCTCCTGATCATCCGCTGACGAGTCACGTAAGGCGGGTGACGAGTCACGGAGGACGGGTGACGAGTCACGTGCGTACCGCATCGCGGCTGACGTAGGTGACTCGTCACCCTTTTTTCGTGACTCGTCAGCGGTTCTCGGTGACTCGTCAGCGGCTCTCGGTGACTCGTCAGCGGCTCTCCGTGACTCGTCAGCGGCTCTCCGTGACTCGTCAGCGGCTCTCCGTGACTCGTCAGCGAGGGGGCTGGTCGGGGATGACGATGGCCAGGACGATCAGGGCGGCCCCGAGCAGGGTCATCCACGCCATGTCGAACAACGCTCCCCGCACGCGGAGCATGCCGATGTGCTCCGGGGACACGATGGAACGGGCGACGGCCCCGACGATGAACGTGACCCCGACCAGGAAGACGCCGGCTCGCCACAGGTCGGCAGCGATCAAGCCCATCCCGACCGCCACGCCGAGCAGCAGCACCAGGTAGAACTGCGACCCGCGACTGCGCGGCAGCATCAGCCTCACGCTCGGGTCACGCCTGCTCGGCTGCGTCGACGACGTTGGCGAGCAGCATCGCGCGCGTCATCGGTCCGACGCCACCGGGGTTGGGGGCGACCCAGCCGGCCACGTCCATGACCGACGGGTGCAGGTCGCCGACGATCTTGCCGTCACCGTCGCGGCTGACGCCGACGTCGAGCAGCGCCGCGCCGGGCTTGACCATGTCGCCGGTGATGATGCCGGGAACGCCGGCGGCGGCGATGACGATGTCGGCACGGGCGACCTCCGCGGCGAGGTCCTGCGTGCCGGTGTGGCACAGGGTCACCGTGGCGTTCTCGCTGCGGCGCGTGAGCAGCAGGCCCATCGGGCGTCCGACCGTGATGCCGCGCCCGACCACCACGGCGTGCTGGCCCGCGATCTCGACGTCGTGGCGCCGCAGCAGCTCGATGATGCCGCGTGGCGTGCACGGCAGCGGGGCGGGCTTGCCGAGCACCAGCCAGCCGAGGTTGGTCGGGTGCAGGCCGTCGGCGTCCTTGGCCGGGTCGATCCGTCCGATGATCGCGTTCTCGTCGATCCCCTTCGGCAGCGGCAGCTGGACGATGTACAGGCCGCACGCCGGGTCGGCGTTCAGCTGGTCGACCGCTGCCTCGACCTCGGCCTGCGTGGCCGTGGCCGGCAGGTCGATGCGGATCGACTCGATGCCGATCTCGGCGCAGTCCTTGTGCTTGGCGCCCACGTACCAGTGGCTGCCGGGGTCGTCCCCGACGAGGATGGTGCCGAGGCCCGGCACGATGCCGCGCTCACGCAGGGCGGCGACCCGAACCTTCAGCTCGGACTTGATCGAGGCGGCGACGGCCTTGCCGTCGAGGATCTTCGCTGGCACGTCCCGAGTCTCCCACGTCGCTGCCTACACTCGGCCCATGGTCTCGCGCGTCACCCTCGGAACCCTGTCGTTCGAGCCCGTCGACCTCGACCTGCTGGCAGAACCCACCGCGCGGATGGTGGCCGAGCGACCCGAGCTGGCGGCCGTGGCCGGCACCGTCGCCATCGACCCCGGCCTGGCCGACACGGCCGACCTCACCGAGGAGTTCGACCTGCCGCTGGAGGTCTCGGCCAACTGCGTCGTGGTCCGCGGACGGCGCGCGGGCGAGGAACGCGTCGCGGCCTGCGTCGTGCTGGCGCACACGCGCGCCGACGTCAACCACCTGGTCAAGCGCACCCTCGACGTGAGCAAGCTGTCGTTCGCCCCGCAGGACTGGACCGTCGAGGCCGCCGGCATGGAGCACGGCGGCATCACCCCGGTCGGGCTCCCCGCCGACTGGCGGCTGCTGGTCGACCGCGCCGTCGTCGAGCAGCCGTGGGTCGTCGTGGGCAGCGGGCTGCGGCGCTCGAAGCTGGCCCTGCCCGGTGCCGTGCTCGCGGACCTGCCGGGGGCTGCGGTGCTCGACGGCCTCGGAGTGCCCGTCGACGTGTGAACCACACACCCGCCGGGTACACAGGAGACATGCGCCACGACGACGACTACCTGATCATCGGTGCGGGCATGACCGCCCACGCCGCAGCCGCCGGCATCCGGGAGGTCGACCCGGACGGCACCATCGGCATCGTCGGTGACGAACCCGACGGCCCGGTGCGCCGCCCTGCGTTGTCCAAGGACCTGTGGACCGACGACGACGCGTCCCTGACCGACAGCATGCTCGACACCGCCGGCGACTCCGGCGCGGTGGTCCACCTGGACCAGACCATCACCGAGCTCGACCCGGAGGCGAAGGTCGCGACCTCCGCGAGCGGCGACACGTTCGGCTACGGCCGCGTGCTCATCGCCACCGGCGGGCATCCGCGCCACCTCGACGGACTCGATCCGTCCGAGCACGTCATCTACTACCGGACCGTGGCGGACTACCGCCGACTGCGTGAGGCAGCCCAGCCCGGATCGAGCGTCGTCGTGGTGGGAGGTGGCTACATCGGCTCCGAGATCGCGGCCGCGCTCGCCCAGAACGACGTCTCCGTGACCATGGTGTTCCCCGAGGACCACCCGGGCGGCGGGCGCTTCCCCGCGTCGATCGCGCAGACGATCACTGCTCGTTACCTCGACGCCGGCGTCGACCTGAAGCCCGGCCTCGGCGTCAGCGGTGGCACGGACTCCGAGGAGGGTGTGCGGCTCGAGCTCGACGACGGCTCCACCCTCGACGCCGACCTCGTGGTCGTGGGCCTCGGCATCGAGCCGTCGGCCACCTTCGCCGACGCCGCCGGTCTCCAGCTCGCCGACGACGGCAGCATCATCGTCGACGACCACCTGCGCACGAACATCACCGACGTGCTGGCCGCCGGGGACGTCGCCTGCTATCTCGACCCTCGGCTCGGACGCCGACGCGTCGAGCACGAGGACAACGCGAACACGATGGGCAGGGCCGCCGGTCGCGCCCTGGGCGGCGCCGACGAGGCCTACGACCACACCCCGATGTTCTACTCCGACCTGTTCGACCTCGGCTACGAGGCGGTCGGACGCATGGACGCCTCCCTGGAGACCGTCGAACGTCCGCAGGACGACGGTACGATCGTGTACTACCTCGACGACGGGCGGGTGGTCGGCGTGCTGCTGTGGAACGTGTGGGACGCCGTCGACGACGCGCTGGAGGTGCTCGCCTCCGGCGAGCTGCCGTGATCTGGACCGATCAGACCGGCGGCGTCTCGAGGGGCGCGACCGGCTCACGCTGACCCAGCGCCAACCAGATCACCGCGCCGATCACCATGGCACCTCCGGCCAACTGCCAGCCCCCGAACGACTCCCCGAGCAGGGCGACGGCCAGCACGACCGTGACCACGGGTTCGACCGTCGCGATCACCGAGGTGGGCGTCGCGCCGAGTCGACTCAACCCCGCGAAGAACGTCAAGATGGCGACCACGGTGCCCACGAGAGCGATGGCCACGATGGACAGCCACGAGCGCGTGGTGGTCGGGAACGCCGACCCGTGCCCGGAGACGAGCAGCCCGAGCACGACCAGTCCGGTCACGACGGCAGCCGACCCGCACACCAGGGTCGAGACCACGATCGGGTCGAGGCCGCGCGTGACCACCGAACCCACGACGATGTACACCGAGTAGATGACCGCGGCCGACACGCCCAGCACGATGCCCAGGGGCCGGCCCGATCCGCCGCCCACCACCAGCGCCGTGCCGGCGACCGACAGCACCAGTGCCAGCGCCGTGACCAGCGTCAGTCGCTCGCGCAGGAAGACCACGGCCAGCACCGCGACGAAGGCCGGGAACAGGTACAGCAGCAGTGCGACGAGGCTGGCGTCGGCGTGCTCGAGCGCCACGAAGTAGCAGGTCGCCTGCCCCACGTAGCCGATTCCGCCCATCGCCAGGACCGCACGGAGCGACGACAGCCTCGGCATGGCGATCCCGCGGCGCTGCACGACCAGCCCCAGCACCACCGCGGCCAGCAGGAAGCGCAGGAACACCAGCGCCATCGTGCCGGTGCCGTCGTCCTGCGCCCACCGGCCGAACAGGGCCATCGAGCCGAAGGCGGTCGACGAGATCAGCACCAGCAGCGCGCCCACGAGCCGGTCCGACATCACGCGTCCCTCCCGCCGGGACCGGGTTCCGGATGCGGTTGGCCACCCATCGCCGGGTCGCCTCAGTGGAAGAAGTGACGGGTGCCGGTGACGTACATCGTGACGCCGGCGGCGTCGGCGGCGGCGATCGTCTCGTCGTCGCGCACCGACCCGCCGGGCTGCACGATGGCCTTCACGCCGGCGTCGATGAGGATCTGCGGGCCGTCGGCGAACGGGAAGAACGCGTCCGACGCCGCGACGGCACCCCTGGCCCGCTCGGCACCGGCACGCTCGACCGCCAGCTTGCAGGAGTCGACCCGGTTAACCTGGCCCATGCCGACGCCGACGGACGCACCGTCCTTGGCCAGCAGGATCGCGTTGGACTTCACCGCCCGGCACGCCGTCCACGCGAAGGCGAGGTCGGCCAGGGTGGACTCGTCGGCCGGCTCGCCGGCCGCCAGGGTCCAGGTGGACGGGTCGTCGCCGCCCTCGTCCTGCACCGCGTCGACGTGGTCGACGCGCTGCACGAGCACTCCGCCACTGATCCCGCGGAACTCGATCGGGTCAGGGTGTTCGTCGGAGGGGACGCGCAGGATCCGGATGTTCTTCTTGCCCTGCAGCACCTCGACCGCGCCCGGCTCGTAGTCGGGCGCCACGATGACCTCGGTGAAGACCTCGGCGACCTGCTCGGCCATCGCCACCGAGACGGGCCGGTTGGCCGCGATGACCCCTCCGAATGCCGAGACCGGATCACAGGCGTGGGCGCGGGCGTGCGCCTCGGCGACGTCGTCGCCGACCGCGATGCCGCACGGGTTGGCGTGCTTGATGATCGCCACGGCCGGCCGCTCGAAGTCGTGCGCGGCACGGCGGGCTGCATCGGTGTCGACGTAGTTGTTGTAGCTCATCTCCTTGCCGTGCAGCTGTTCGGCGGCCGCCAGGCCCCCTCGCCAGTGGCGGTACAGCGCCGCCTGCTGGTGCGGGTTCTCGCCGTACCGCAGGACGGCCGACTTCTCCCACGTGGCACCGGTGAAGTCCGGCCACCCGTCCTCGCTCGGCGCGTAGGCGCTCGCAAACCACGACGCCACCGCCACGTCGTACGCCGCCGTGTGGGCGAACGCCTCGCCGGCGAGGCGCTTGCGCTGCTCCATCGTGAAGCCGCCGGCCGCGATGGCGTCGCGCACCGCGTCGTACCTCTGGGGCGAGACGACGACGGACACGCTGGGGTGGTTCTTGGCCGCCGCCCGCACCATCGACGGACCGCCGATGTCGATCTGCTCGACGCACTCGTCGGGCGTCGCGCCGGACTGGACGGTCTCACGGAACGGGTAGAGGTTGACGATCACCAGGTCGAACGGCTCGATCTCGAGGTCCGCCAGCTGTCGCTGGTGGTCGTCGAGACGCAGATCGGCCAGGATGCCCGCGTGCACGCGCGGGTGCAGCGTCTTGACGCGCCCGTCCAGGCACTCGGGGAAGCCGGTCAGCTCCTCCACCGGAGTGACCGGCACGCCGGCGGCCTCGATGGTCCTGGCGGTCGATCCGGTCGACACGATCGAGACACCCGCCGCGTGCAGGTCGCGGGCGAGGTCCTCCAGACCGCTCTTGTCGTAGACCGAGACGAGGGCTCGCTTGATCGGGCGCGTGCCCGGGGCGTCGTGGGATGTCATTGCTCTCCGAACGTGATGGTGCGATCTGTGATGGTGAAGTCCTCGCGCGCCATGCGGCCGACCCAGTCGACCAGCATCTGACGCTCGCTGACCTTGATGCGCTCGTGCAACGTGCTCTCGTCGTCGTCGGGCAGCACCGGCACGGCGACCTGCGCGACGATCGGTCCGGTGTCGACGCCCTCGTCGACCACGAACAAGGTGGCCCCGGTGACCTTGACGCCGTACGCCAGTGCGTCGCGCGGACCGTGCATGCCGGGGAAGGCCGGGGACAACGCCGGGTGGGTGTTGACGGTGCGCCCGCCGAAGAGCGCCAGGAACGCGGGGCCGGTGAGCTTCATGAACCCGGCGAGCACCACCAGGTCGGGGGCGTGCTCGGCGACCCGGTCGGCCAGCGCGACGTCCCAGGCGGCCCGGTCGGGGAAGTCCGCGACGGGCAGCACGAAGGTCTCGACGCCGTGGCGCTCGGCCCGTGCGAGGCCCTCGATGTCAGGACGGTCCGCCCCGACCGCGACGATCTCGGCCCCGTAGTCAGGGTCGTTCGTCGCGTCGATCAGGGCCTGCAGGTTCGTGCCGCTGCCCGAGACGAGGACGACGAGTCTCGCCTGTTCCTGCCGACTCGTGGACACGAAGGCCACGATAGTGCGCAAGGACGGCCCCGATGGCACCGCCCATGGCCATCACGGGCACGGCCACCAGCAGCGGCGTGAGTGCCGGCGGACCTGCCTGCGCCATCCGTCCGGGCCCGATGGCACCGCCGGACGCGCCGACCAGCACACCCAGCATGAATCCGCCGGCCGCACCGGCGGCGATTCCCACCACCACGCGCGCAACGATGCCCTCGCGCTGACCCACGTCGGCACGCCAGCCCGCGACCATGCCGGCGACCAGCGGAACCAGGCCGAGCAGGAACACCCAGCCGGGGAAGGTCCCCGGCGACGGCAGCGCCGCCAGCACGGGGAACCCGGGCACGGCGCCCAGCTGCGACCCGGTGAGGTCGACCGAGGTGTCGGTGCCGACGGCGAACCCGGGCCCGATCAGGGCCGAGGCCACCCAGAGGACGAGGGTGGGCATCGCCAGCAGGCACCCGACGGCCAGGACCAGCCCTCCGGCGACACCGGGGTCGACCAGCGCCCAGAGGTCACCGGCCCGATCGAGGTGGACCAGCAGCAGCACGACGACCACCGCGGTGGCAGCGCCCAGCACGGTGGCGACGCCCCACAGCCCGGAGCGCACCGCACGCCGCACGTCGTCGCTGACGGTGAACCACAGGGCCGCGCCTCCACCCTGGCGGCGGACCGCACCGACCGCGGCACCGATTCCGCCGACGACGAAGGCGGCGGCGGCAGCGCGCACCGGTGAGACGTTCGTGCCACCGGCACCTGCCACGGACGCCACCAGGGCGCCGACCACGCCGTGCACGCCGGCGGTCGAGATGACGAAGGCGGGCAGGTCGTCGACCGGGTCCGGCAACGACCACCGCACCACGACGGCCACGACCCCCACCGCGAGCGCGGTGGCGCCCACCGGCACGAGGGTGATGCTGACGCCGTCTGCTGTGACGCCGGATCCCATGACGGCGAGCCACACCTGCGCCGCGATTCTCGCGATCGCGCCCACCGCCAGGTCGCCGGTGCCTCGGGCCAGCGCGACCACGACCGCGGCGAGCACCATCGAGGCCGCAGCGGCGAGCGTGCCGGCCAGGAACGCAGCCCGGAGGTACGGGGTCTCGGAGGGAGCGGTCATTGGTTCATCCTCCCCTGTATCGTGACGATGCCGCACAGAGGCACGCCGAGCGCCGAAGGGAGGCTGCGATGTCACGCGTCGACGAGTTCGACAGCTTCTTCAGATCGACCTTTGCCGACGCCGTCGCTGCCACCTACGCGCTGTGCGGCGACCGCCAGGTCGCCCTGGAGGCCACCACCGACGCGTACCGGCGTACCTGGCGTGACTGGGCCAAGGTGCGCGATCGCAACCCGCTCGGCCACGTCCGCACCGAGGCCTGGCGTGCCATCGCGTTGAGCCGCAGCACCCACCCACTCCGTCGTCGTCACGAGGACGACTCCGACGTCGCCCTCCTCGAGGCCCTCGGCGACCTCGACGGCGATGAACGCCGCCTCATCGTCCTGATGACCCTGGGTCGCGCCGACCTGGAGGACGCGTCCCTCGAGGTCGGCCTGCCGGCCGAGGACGGCATCGAGCAGGTCACCAACGGGTTGTCGTCGCTGGAGCGAGTGCTGGGCCAGCAGATCGGCGAGATCGAGTCCCGCATGCACGGGCTCGCCCGCGCCACCAGCGCGCTGGACCTGCCCGAGCCCGGCACCGTGCGGGCAGCCGCCCGGCGCGGTCGCCAGCGCAACACCGTCCTGCTGGTCGCCGCGGCGATCGTCGGCGTGATCGCCGCGGGCCTGGTCACCACCGACGACGACGCCCTCGCCATGCAGAGCGCCCTGCCGTCGCGCGAGAAGATCGGCGCCGAGGGCGCCGACCTCGTGCTGGACGCCCGCAAGATCGACAACGGCGACCTGCTGGCGCCCGCCCAGGTCCAACGGCTCAACCCCGGCGCCTCCTGGGACATCGAGGCCACCGACGACGACGCCTCCAACACCACCCCGTACGCCACGTGCCCCACCGAACGATTCGCCGATCCGGACCCGTTGCGGGTCTTCGTCCGCACGTTCACGGGATCGCGAACCAGCCACGAACGCGTCGCCCAGTCCATCGAGGTCTCCAGCAGCGTGGATCGGGCCAAGAAGGCCTCGCAGAAGCTCATCCGGTCCTTCGCCGACTGCGAGCACCCCCGCGTGCAGCTGGTCGCTGCCTACGCCGTCCAGCGGCCCTTCGGCGACTTCACCATCTTGCGGCTGGCCTCGAACCGGTCGCCCGTGCGCACCTTCACGGTCGGTTTCAGCCAGTCCGGCAGCGTCACCAGCACGCTCGTGCACGAGGTCGACGGCACCACCGGCCCCGATCTCGAGGACTTCGCCCGCACCCTGAACGACTCGGTGGCCAAGGTCTGCAAGGACAGCGGTGGACGGTGCACCGACGACATCACGTTGACGCGTGCAGACCCGCCGCGCACCACCGACGCCCCCGCGTTCCTCGGTGTCGTCGACCTCCCGCCGATCGCCGACGTCGACCGCGTCTGGGCCGCCACGGCGGCGGAGCCGGATCCCAACCCGGCAGCCACGGTCTGCGATCGCGCCGACTTCAGCGGGCCGTCGGTCACCTCGGCGTGGTCGAGGGTCTTCGTGCTGTACCAGGCACGAGAGCTTCCCCAGCAGTTCGGTCTCACCGAGACGGTCGGACGGTTCGAGGACGAGGCCGCAGCCAAGAAGTTCGTCGCGGCCTTCAAGAAGCGCATCGACTCGTGCCCCGACGACAATCTGGCGGCCAAGATCGACCAGACCGACACGATCACGAACGACCGCACCAGCGGCAACGTGTGGCGGGTCGGCCTCGAGGTCGACAAGGGCAGCCGCGTCTACTACCGCGTCGGCCTGGTGCGGCGTGGCGCCGACGTCGCGCAGGTGACCTTCACCCCGGCGGGCGACTACGACATGTCGTCCGATGTCTTCAAGGGCGTGACCACGCGCGCCGGAACCCGACTCAAGTACGTCGACCTGGAGAAGTAGACGCCCCCGACGCGAGCCGAGGCTGCGTCGAGGGCGTCGTGCCGACCCGAGGGTCAGAGGTTCTGCAGGATCTCCCGCATGAGGGCAGCGGTCTCGGACGGCGTCTTGCCGACCTTGACCCCGGCGGCCTCGAGGGCCTCCTTCTTGCCCTGCGCGGTGCCCGCGCCGTCGGAGACGATGGCGCCGGCGTGGCCCATGGTCTTGCCCTCGGGTGCGGTGAAGCCCGCCACGTAGCCGACGACCGGCTTGGTGACGTGCTCCTTGATGTAGGCGGCAGCCTTCTCCTCGGCGTCGCCACCGATCTCGCCGATCATCACGATCGCCTTGGTGTCGGGGTCGGCCTCGAACGCCTCGAGGGCGTCGATGTGCGTGGTGCCGATGATCGGGTCCCCGCCGATGCCGATGGCCGTGGTGAAGCCGAAGTCACGCAGCTCGAACATCATCTGGTAGGTCAGCGTGCCCGACTTGGACACCAGTCCGACCGGGCCGGAGCCGGAGATCGTGGCCGGCGTGATGCCGGCCAGCGCCTCTCCCGGCGTGATGATGCCGGGGCAGTTCGGTCCGATGAGACGCGTCTTCTTGCCCTGGGCGTAGGCCCAGAACTCTGCCGAGTCCTGCACCGGGACACCCTCGGTGATGATGACCGCGAGAGGGATCTCGGCGTCGATGGCCTCGACCACGGCGTCCTTGGTGAACGGCGGCGGCACGAAGAGCACCGACACGTTCGCGCCGGTCTTCTCCATGGCCTCGGCGACCGAGCCGAACACCGGCAGCTCGACGGCGTTGCCGTCGGCATCGGTGTGCGACACCGTGGTGCCGGCCTTGCGGGCGTTGACGCCACCGACCACCTGGGTGCCCGAGGCGAGCATGCGCGCCGTGTGCTTGGTGCCCTCACCGCCGGTGATGCCCTGGACGATGACCTTGGAGTCCTTGTTCAGAAAGATTGACATCTCAGCCCCTTCAGCCGTTCGCCAGCTCGGCGGCCTTGTCGGCCGCACCGTCCATGGTCTCCACCTGCGTGACCAGCGGGTGGTTGAGCTCGTCGAGGATCGCGCGGCCCTCGTCGACGTTGTTGCCGTCGAGGCGGACCACGAGCGGCTTGGTGGCGTTGTCGCCGAGCAGCTCGAGCGCACCCTTGATGCCGTTGGCGACCGCGTCACACGAGGTGATGCCGCCGAACACGTTCACGAACACGCTCTTGACCTGCTCGTCACCGAGGATGACGTCGAGGCCGTCGGCCATGACCTGCGCCGACGCTCCTCCACCGATGTCGAGGAAGTTGGCGGGCTTGACGTTGCCGTGCTTCTCGCCGGCGTAGGCGACGACGTCGAGGGTGCTCATGACGAGCCCGGCGCCGTTGCCGATGATGCCGACCTCGCCGTCGAGCTTGACGTAGTTGAGGCCCTTCTCCTTGGCCTTGGCCTCCAGCGGGTCAGCGGCGGCCTTGTCCTCGAACGCGGCGTGGTCCTCGTGGCGGAACTCGGCGTTCTCGTCCAGCGAGACCTTGCCGTCGAGCGCCTCGATCTTGTCGCCGGCCAGACGGGCGAGCGGGTTGACCTCGACGAGTGTCGCGTCCTCCTCCACGAAGGTCTTCCACAGCGCCAGCACGGTCTCGACGGCCTGCTCGGTCAGCTCCGCGGGGAAGCCGACCTCGGCGACGATCTCGCGCGCCTTGGCCTCGTCGACACCGGCGCCCGGGTCGATCGGGATCTGCTTGACGGCGTCGGGGTTGGTCTTCGCGACCTCCTCGATCTCGACACCGCCCTCGATGCTCGCGATGCACAGGTAGCTGCGGTTCGAGCGGTCGAGCAGGAAGGAGAAGTAGTACTCCTCCTCGATGGTCGCCGCCGGCGCGATCAGGACACGGTTGACCGTGAGTCCCTTGATCTGCATGCCGAGAATGGCCGACGCGTGCTCGAAGGCCTCGTCCGGGGTCTTCGCCAGCTTGACGCCGCCGGCCTTGCCGCGGCCTCCTGCCTTGACCTGGGCCTTGACGACACAGACGCCGAGCTGCTCGGCGGCGGTCCTGGCCTCTTCTGGCGTGTTGGCGACGATGCCCGGCGTGCCCGGCACCTCGTGCTTGGCGAAGAGCTCCTTCGCCTGGTACTCCATCAAATCCACGGTGAATCCGTCCCTTGGTCGTGACGATCGGCCCAGCAAATGAGCCTCATTGACTCTATCCACAGATCGGCGTGCGTGGGTGGTCGGGTGCGTCACACCGAGCTGGCGTGGTCACACCGGGTGCACCCGCACGTCGGACAGCCCCATCGCCGTCAGCATCGTCGCCAGCGCCTGGCGCCGTTCGTCACCTCCGTCGACGTACACGGCGCGGGCGTCCTCCGCCTCGACCGTGCGGGCCAGCTGGTCGACGGACTGGTCGCCGCCGACGTAGACCACCTCGCACGCCGACATGAGCAGCCCGCGCGCCCGGAGCCTGGCCGTGGCGTCGTCCCCGAACGACCCCACGACGACGCGCTGGGATCGCTCGTCGGTCATGCGATGCATGGTCGCACGCGACCGTCTGGACGACACGCCGCGGACCTTCGTGCGGTGCGCCACATGCCCATGGGACTTTAGTCCCGAGTTGGCGACAGCCCTCAGATAACACCCTGATTCGATTTCACGGGTGCCCAGGCCTCGGCTAGTCTCGAGTGGTTGCTCCCACACCACCACGGAGGTCCTGCGTGACGTCGTCTGCGCCCAAACGCCGACTTGACGCACGATCGTCGACCCCTGGTGCCACCGGCGGAGGCCGTCGAGCCGCGTCTCGTCGCCGCCGCTCCTCACGCCATCACCTGCGGCCCACGCCCGCCATGGTCGGCGCGGTCGTGCTGATCACCGCCGGGTTCTTGTCCACCGCCGTGGGCAACGCGACCGACACCGGAACCCTCGACGCCAGCAAGTACCAGACCATCTCGGAGTCCTACACCGGCGGCGACAGCGCCGCCGCTGCGGCCGGATCGGTCGACGTCAGCCGCGACTTCGATCGCGCCACCTTCACCCGGCAGCTGCAGGCCCAGAAGGACCAGCGCGAGAAGGCGCTCACCGACCTCGCCGCCAAGGTCGACCAGCAGAGCGCCGAGCTGAAGAAGAACCAGTGGGTGCTCCCGGTCACCGGCTACCACCTCACGGCACGTTTCGGCCAGGCCAGCGCCTTGTGGTCACGTCGCCACACCGGCCTCGACTTCGCCGGCCCGTCAGGCTCCACCATCGTCTCGGTGGCCGCCGGCACCGTGAAGTCCACGGGCTACGAGGGCGCGTACGGCAACCGCACCATCATCACCCTGCTCGACGGCACCGACGTCTGGTACTGCCACCAGAGCCGCATCGCGGTCTCCCCCGGCGACAAGGTCGACCCCGGCCAGGTCATCGGCTACACCGGCTCCACCGGCAACGTCACCGGACCGCACCTGCACCTGGAGGTTCACCCCGGCGGCGGCGGTCCGGTCGACCCCGAGCCCGCGCTCCGCGAGCACGGCGTCAACCCGTAACGCCGACGAGTCACGCAGGTTCGCCGACGAGTCACGCAGGTTCGCTGACGAGTCACGCAGGTTCGCCGACGAGTCACGCAGGTGCGTCGATGAGTCGCCTCAGAGCTTCTCGACCGGCGCGTAGCGCAGCAGCAGCCGCTTGACCCCATGGGTGCCGAAGTCGACCGACGCCTGGGCGCGGTCGCCCTCACCGTCGATGGCCACGACCGTGCCCAGCCCGAACGTGTCGTGGTTGACCCGGTCACCGGCGTCGAGCGACACGACGGCGCGGGTGCCCTTGGTGGACCGAGCCGCGACGTTGGAGGTGCGGAACGACGACCGAGCCGTGGCCGACGGCGTGCTGGGCGTCCATTGCGTGGGGGCCGACGCCACGCGCTTCCAGTCGACCAGGTCGACCGGGAGCTCGTCGAGGAACCGTGACGGCGGGTTGTAGCTGGGTGCGCCCCACGCTGAGCGTGTGGTGGCCCGCGTGACGTACAGGGCGGTGCGCGCTCGCGTGATGCCGACGTAGGCGAGGCGGCGTTCCTCCTCGAGCTCGACCGGGTCTCCCATCGAGCGCATGTGCGGGAACACGCCGTCCTCCAGACCGGTGAGGAACACGACCGGGAACTCCAGGCCCTTGGCCGTGTGCAGCGTCATCAGCGTGACCACGCCGTCGCCCTCGTCGGGGATCGAGTCGGCGTCGGCGACCAGTGCCACCTGCTCGAGGAACGCGGGCAACGACCCGGGAGCGAGGTCGGCCTCCTCCAGACCGGAACCGTCCTCGGAGTCCTCGAGGGTGGACGCATTGACCACGAACTCGCGGGCGACCGCGACCAGCTCGGCCAGGTTCTCCACGCGGGTCTCGTCCTGCGGATCGGTGCTGTCCTCCAACGTGGACAGGTAGCCGCTGCGCGTGAGGGCCGCCTCGAGCACGGCGTCGGCGGGCGCACCGCTGTCGGCCATGGCGATGAGGTCGGACATGAAGGCGGTGAAGGCCTCGATGGCGTTGAGGGACCGGGTGGCCAGGTCGGTCGCCTCGCGAGCCCGCGTGAGCGCCTCCCAGAAGCTGATGTCGTGCTGGGTGGCGAGGCGCTGGACGGCGGCCTCGGCCCGGTCGCCGATGCCGCGCTTGGGCTCGTTGAGGATGCGGCGGATCGAGACGGTGTCGCGCGGGTTGATCAGCACCCGCAGGTACGCCAGCGCGTCCTTGACCTCCTTGCGCTCGTAGAAGCGCACTCCGCCGACGACGCGGTACGGCAGTCCGACGCGGATGAACACCTCCTCGAACACCCGGCTCTGCGCGTTGGTGCGGTAGAAGATCGCGACGTCCTTGGCGGCGACGCCGGCCTCGTCGGACAGCCGGTCGATCTCGTCGGCGATGTACTGCGCCTCGTCGCGCTCGTCGTCTCCGACGTAGCCGATGATCGGATCGCCGTCGCCCTCTGCCGACCACAGCTTCTTGTCCTTGCGGCCCTCGTTGCGACTGATGACGGCGTTGGCGGCGGTGAGGATGGTCTGCGTGGAGCGGTAGTTCTGCTCGAGCAAGATGGTGGTGGCGTTGGGGAAGTCGTCCTCGAACTCGAGGATGTTGCGGATGCTGGCACCCCGGAACGCGTATATGGACTGGTCCGAGTCGCCGACGACCAGCAGGTCGGACTCGGGGTCGGTCAGCTCCTTGATGAGCTGGTACTGGGCGTGGTTGGTGTCCTGGTACTCGTCGACCAGCAGGTGACGGAAGCGGCGACGGTATCCCTCGGCGACGTCGGGCCAGCCCTGCAGGAGGTGGACGGTGTTCATGATCAGGTCGTCGAAGTCCATGGCGTTGGCCGCGCTGAGCCGCGCCTGGTACGTGGAGTAGACCTCGGCGTAGATCTCCTCGGTGGGGTTGGTGGCCCGGCTGGCGGCCGACTCGTGGTCGACGAGCTCGTTCTTGAGGTTGGAGATCCAGTTGAGCACCGCGCGGGGGTTGATGCGCTTGGGGTCGAGGTCCATGTCGCGGCACACCAGCGTCATCAGCCGGCGCTGGTCGGCAGCGTCGTAGATGGTGAACGACGAGGTGAAACCGAGCTTGTCGTGCTCGCGCCGCAGGATGCGCACGCAGGCGGAGTGGAACGTGGAGACCCACATGGCTCGCGCGGCCCCGCCGACGAGCTCGGCCACCCGCTCCCGCATCTCGGCAGCCGCCTTGTTCGTGAAGGTGATGGCCAGGATCGATCCCGGGTGGGCGCCCCTCGCCGCGATCAGCCAGGCGATGCGCCGGGTGAGCACCCGCGTCTTGCCCGATCCGGCGCCGGCGACGACGAGCAACGGTCCGCCCGGGTGCGACACGGCTTGGGCCTGCGCCTCGTTGAGGCCCTCGAGCAGCGTCTCGGACCGGGGACGGCGACGCTCGGTCGAGCGGGTCGAGGGGGGCCGCGCGGAGGCAGGCGGGGGCACGGGGAACGGCAACGTCATCTCGTTGCCCACCCTAGTTGTCGACGGCGACAATGCTGACATGGCATTCGCGATCGACCACTCCTCCGACGTCCCGCCGTTCGAGCAGGTGCGACAGCAGATCGCCCAGGGCGCGGCAGATGGTTCGTTGGCTGCGGGCCACCGACTGCCGACCGTGCGCGGCCTGGCCACCGAGCTCGACCTGGCCACCAACACGGTGGCCAAGGCCTACCGAGCACTGGAGTCCGACGGCGTCATCGAGACCCGTGGTCGTGCTGGATCGACCATCGCCCGGCGTCGCGGCACCGAGCCGGATGCCGCGGTCGCGGCCGGCGAGTTCGTCGGGGTCGCGCGACGGCTGGGTCTGACCCGCGCCGAGGCGGTGCTCCTCGTCGAGCAGCACTGGCCCTGATCCCCGTCCCGCTGACGAGTCACCCAGTTCCGCTGACGAGTCACCCAGATCCGCTGACGAGTCACGGAGGTTTGCTGACGAGTCACCCAGAGTCTCTGCAGAGAGCCATAGGTGACTCCTCACAAGCCGTAGGTGACTCCTCACCAGCCGTACGTGACTCGTCAGCGGACGTACGTGACTCGTCGGCGGGCTACTCGGCCGTGGTGTTGGGCTTGCGCCAGGTGCGCTCGAAGGGCAGGCGCCAGGCCTTGGGGGCGATCAGCTGGTGGATGGCGTTCGGGCCCCACGTGCCGGGCGGGTAGGCGCGGACGGGCGGGGTGTCGGCGAGCAGCGGCGCCGAGATCTCCCACAGCCGCTCGATGCCCTCGGCGGTGGTGAACAGGGTGCGCTCGCCCCGCATCGCGTCGTAGATGAGTCGTTCGTAGGCCTCCAGCACCTCGCCGGCCCGCTCGGTCTCCTGCATCGCGAACTGCATGCTGAGCTTGTCCAGCTTCATGCCCGGGCCGGGCCGCTTGCCGTAGAACGACAGCGACATCTTCGAGGAGTCCGCCAGGTCGAACGTCAGGTGGTCGGGGCCGGACAGCCCCACCCCCGAGCCGGTCGGGAACATGCTCTTCGGCGGTTCGCGGAACGCGATCGAGATGATGCGCGCACCCTCGGCCATCTTCTTGCCGGTGCGCAGGTAGAACGGCACTCCGGCCCAGCGCCAGTTGTCGATCTCGGCCTTGAGCGCCACGAAGGTGTCGGTGTCGGAGTCGCCGGGCACCCCGGGCTCGTCCCGGTAGCCCTGGTACTGGCCCCGGACGACCTCGCGCGGGTCCAGCGGCAGCATGGAGCGGAAGACCTTGTTCTTCTCCTCCGAGATCGAGTCCGAGTCCAGCGACGTGGGCGGTTCCATGGCCATGAAGGCCAGCACCTGGAACAGGTGGGTGACGACCATGTCCTTGAACGCGCCGGTGCCCTCGTAGAACCCGGCGCGACCCTCCAGCGACAACGTCTCGGGCACGTCGATCTGGACGTGGTCGATGAAGTTGCGGTTCCAGATCGGCTCGAACAGGCCGTTCGCGAACCGGAACGCCAGGATGTTCAGCGCCGCCTCCTTGCCCAGGAAGTGGTCGATGCGGAAGATCTGGCTCTCGTCGAAGACCTCGTGGATCGAGGCGTTCAACGACACCGCGCTGGCCAGGTCGGTGCCGAAGGGCTTCTCCATGATGATCCGCGAGTCGGACACCAGGTCGGCCGCGTCGAGCGTCTTGACGACGTCGAGCGCGGCCTTGGGCGGCACGCTCAGGTAGTGCAGCCGACCGTTGCTGCCGCCCAGCGCAGCCTCCTGCTCCGCGGCCGCGCGCGCCAACGCTTCCGGGCCGTCCTTGACGTTGACGTACGACAGCTTGGACGCGAAGTCCTCCCAGACGCCGCTGTGCACGCCGCGGGTGCCGAACTCCTGGCACGCCTGCTTGGCGAACTCGCGGAACCCGTCGTCGTCGAAGTCGTCCATCGACACGCCGATGACGCGCGAGTCCGGCACCAGCTGCGACTGCACGAGATGCATGATGCCCGGCAGCAGCTTGCGACGGGCGAGGTCTCCAGTGGCTCCGAAGAGCACGATCAGGTGCGGCTCGTTCATGCGCCTCAGGCTAGACCCGTCAGGTTGCGCATGCGTGAACTCCGACGTGGCTCACGACCGCATGGCGACGCCCTCGCGCCAGTAGCCCATGAAGGCGACCCGGTGGCGGTCGATGCCGAGGTCCTTGACGAGGAGGCGGCGCAGGCCGGTGACGACCTTCGACTCACCCGCGATCCACGCGTAGAAGCCGTCGCGACCGTCCGACCTCGCGGCATCGGCGATCGGCTCGCCCGAGGACGAGTACACCGGTGTCTCCCACAGATCCGGGTCCACCTCGTCGCCCGAGACCGCGACGGGAGCGTCCACGCGGGCGCCGAGGGCGTCCAGAGCCGCTGCCTGCAGCTGCTCTCCCCGGGGGCGGCCGTTGCGCGGCAACCAGACGATCTCCACGCCCTCCGGAGCGGCGAGGTCGAGCACGTCAGCACTCGTCGGCACCTCGAGCAGCACCGTGCCGGTGAGGCCGGGCTCGAGGTCGCGCAGGATGCCGGCCGCCGCAGGCACGGCCGTCTCGTCGGCCACGACGAGCATGCGACTGGCGGCGTCCGGGGCGAACTCGCGGCCGCCGAAGTCGTGGTCCCGACGGGGCGCGATGATCACCAGCCGGTCCCCCACCGACGCACCGAGCGCCCACCGGTTGCCCGGCCCGTCGGGCTCCTCGCCTGCCACCGGCGGATGGACCACGATGTCGACGACCAGGCCCGTGGTCAGGCCCGACCCCACGACGTCGCGCACCGTGTAGGTCCGCATCGCGCCTCGCCGGTCCTCCGGCAGCTGCATCCAGCGGGTCCACCAGTCCTCGTCCTGCACCAGCTCGGGCAGCTGTCCGTGCGCGTTGGGGAAGATCACCTTGAACCGCTGGTCGAGCCACGGTCCGTCGACGCCGAGGTCCGCCAGGCACGGGCCGGCCAGCTCGACCCTGACGAACGCGGGAGTGAGGTGCTCGACCCGGCGCACCGCCACCTCGCCGAGGACGAGTGGGGGTTCGGTGGTGGTCTGCTGGGTCATGCCATCTCCTGGTCGAGGTCGGGGGCGGTGTGGACGCGACTGATCGGCACCACGAGGGGCGTTCCGGACACCGGGTCGTCGATGACCCGGCTGCGCAGGCCGAAGACGTGCTCGACGTGCTCGGCCGTGACGACGCTCTGCGGCGACCCCTCGGCCACGACGGCGCCGTCCTTCATCGCGATGAGCCGATGGGCGTACCGGGCCGCGAGATTCAGGTCGTGCAGCACCATGACGACCGTCAGCCCGCGACGCGCGTTGAGGTCGGCGAGCAGGTCGAGCATCTCGATCTGGTGGGCGACGTCGAGGTAGGTGGTGGGCTCGTCGAGCAGCAGCAGGTCGGTGCCCTGGGCCAGCGCCATCGCGAGCCACACCCGCTGACGCTGCCCGCCGGACAGCTCGTCGACCACGCAGTCGCCGAGCTCGGTGGTCCCGGTCAGCTCCATCGCCTCGGCCACCGCGTCGCGGTCCTCGTCCGCGCGGCGGCTGAACAGCCCGTGGTGCGGGTGACGCCCGCGCATGACCAGGTCCGCCACGGTCACTCCGTCCGGGGCCACCGGCTGCTGAGGCAGCAGTCCCAGCACCCGGGCGACGTCCTTGGTCGGGCGCCGGTGGATGACCTCACCGTCGAGCAGCACGCTGCCGTGATCGGGGCGCAGCAGGCGAGCCAGACCGCGCAGGAGCGTCGACTTGCCGCACGCGTTGGCCCCGACGACCACGGTGACCTGCCCGTCGGGAATCGCCACGGTGACGTCGCTGACCACCGTGCGGTGGCCGTATCCGAGGCTGACCGCCTCGGCACTCAACCTGGTCATCGTGCGCCTCCTGTCGTCGCCCCGCGGGCCAGCAGCCACAGCAGGAACGGTCCGCCCACGGCACCGGTCACCACACCGACCGGCAGCACGGCCTGGGGGACGAGGTAGGCCGCCGTGTAGTCGGCCAGCAGCATCAGCACCGCCCCGACCAGGGCCGGAGGGACCAGGGTGTGACGGCCACCCAGCAGGGACCGAGCGATCGGTCCGGACATGAACGCCACGAAGGCCACCGGGCCGGCCGCCGCCACGGCACAGGCGGTCAGCAGCACGCCGATCAGCAGCAGCGCGTCGGTCCGATGCGTCGGGACGCCCAGAGCGGCGGCGGCGTCCGGGCCGAGCTCGAGCGCCGGGAGGTCCCGCGCCAGCACGGCCAGCGTCGCGACCAGCGCGGTCACCGCCCCGGCCAGCACGGTGATGGTGGGCCACCCCGCATGGGTGAGGCTGCCCACCAGCCACCGCAGCGCCAGCTGGACGTCGTAGGTGTTCGACCTGGCCAGCAGGTACTGCACGACTGCGACCATTCCGGCCGCGACCCCCACCCCCACCAGCACCAGGCGGTAGCCGCCGCTCGATCCGGCGATCCACCGCACGACCCCGGCGACCAGCACGGCGCCGACCACGGCGATCGCCGCGACGGCGGCGTCGCGCAGCCCGAGCACCAGCAACGCGAAGACTCCGGCCGCGCTGGCACCGAGGCTGACGCCGACGATGTCCGGGCTGGCCAGCGGGTTGCGCAGCAGGTTCTGGAACAGCGACCCGGCCACTCCCAGCGCGAGTCCGACCAGCACCGCCAGCACGGCACGTGGCAGCGTCGACTGCATGATGACGAAGGACGCGACGGGGATCTTCTCGCCTCCGAGGATGCGCAGGAAGTCCGGGATCGTCACCGTGTAGTCGCCGAGCAGCACACGCATCGCGAACGAGCCCACCAGCGCGGCCGCCAGTCCCCCGACGACCACCCGGTACCGGCCGATCGTGGACTGGCCGATCGTGGACCGGCCGACGACAACTGCAGTGGCGGTCGTCGCGCTCACAGGCCCATCCGCCCACGCCGCACCAGCAGGAGGAAGAACGGGACCCCGACGACGGCCGTCATGATGCCGACCTGCACCTCCGACGGCGGCAGGACGACTCGCCCGAGGGTGTCCGCGACCAGCACGAGGGCCGCGCCGACGAGGGCGCTCAGCGGCAGCAGGTGGCGGTGGTCCGGTCCGACCAGGCCGCGCACCAGGTGCGGGACGATCAGTCCCACGAAGGCGATCGGTCCGGCCACCGCCGTCGCGGTGCCGGCGAGCAGGATGATGACCCCACCGACCAGCACCCGGTCGAGCGCGGTGCGCCGCCCCAGTCCGCGCGCCAGGTCGTCGCCGAGAGCGAGGGTGTTGAGCGTACGCCCCAGCGCGAGCACGAGCACCAGTCCCACGCCGATGATGGGCGCGACCGCCAGCACGGTGCTCCAGTCGCGCCCGCCGACCGACCCGACCTGCCAGCGTCGCATGACGTCGAGAGTGACCTGGTCGACCAGCTGCACGGCGACCGTCCAGCTGCTGGCAGCCGCCGCGAACGCCGCACCGGCAACCGTCAGCTTCGCCGGGGTCGCACCGCCACGTCCGATGCTGGCGATGACGTGCACGGCGAACCAGGCCACGGCGGCACCCACGAAGCCGAGCACGATGTAGTCGGTCAGCCCCCCGGCTCCGAGCGCGACGATGCCGATCACGATCGCCAGCGCCGCCCCGGCGTTGATGCCGAGGATGCCCGGATCGGCCAGCGGGTTGCGTGTCAGCCCTTGCATCGCGGCGCCGGCGAGGGCGAGGGCTGCGCCGACGACCACCGCGAGCACCGTGCGCACGGCCCGTGCCTCCAGCACCACTCGGTCCGCGCCGCCGCCGAGCACGCCGTCCAGCGACAGCGTGCGCGAACCCACCAGCAGCGACCCGACGGCGGCCAGGGCCAGTGCGCCGCCCGCCAACAGGTACCACCGGGCGGCTGGTGCGATCGTCTCTTGCGCGAGGGACTCCTCAGCGAGAGACGACGCCGGCTGCGGAGAGGTGACCGTGGTCAGGAGCCCGATCCGTTCCCGTCGACGGCTGCTGCCACCTTGGGCACGTACCGCTCGAGGGCCGATGGCAGGGACAGCGGCGAGGGAGCCGAGAAGCCGACCGCCTCGGTCACGTCGACGCTGGCGTACCACCGGTTGTCGGCGATGGCCGGGATCTGCCGGGTCAGGGGGTTCGTGGCCAGGGCCTCGACCTCGTCCTGGCTGGTCGCGTAGGTGAGGAAGACGTCGGCATCGAGCTGTCCGGCGCGCTCGGACGACACGTTGAACAGGAACTGTCCGTCCTCGCTCTGCTGCTGCGCGAACTCGGTGTTCTCCATGCCCAGCTCGGTCAGCAGCCGAGGCCGGTTGTCCTGGACGGAGTAGACGTAGAACGAGGAGAAGTCACCCGCGTTGGGGCCACCGAAGGTGAACGTCTTGCCGGCGAGCTGCGGATACCTGGCCGCCGTGTCGTCGATCAGCTGCTGGGTGTCCGAGGCGACCTGGTCGGCCAGCGTCGAGCGACCCAGCGCCTGCCCGACGAGGTCGAGCGACTCCTGCCAGGTGGTCGTGTAGGGCGCGTTCGGGTAGGCGAGCACGGGAATGCCGGCGGCGGTGAGCTTGTCGTACTCCGCCTGGGTCATGCCGGACTGGGTGGCGGTGACGAGGTCGGGCTCGAGGCGCACGATCTCCTCGACCGGCACACCGTCGGTCTCGTCGAGACGCTTCGGCTGCTCGGCGCCGTCGATCGTGGCCAGCTTGGCGTCGAAGAAGTCGCTGGAGAAGTTGTCGTTGCCGGCATAGGTGATCTTGGCGGCCCCGACGGGCACCGCGCCGAGCGAGAGCGGGAAGTCGGCCTCGGCGTAGCCGACCGCGACGACGCGCTTCGGCTCGGACTCGATCGTCGTCGTGCCCAGGGCGTGCTTGATGGTCACCGGGAACGCGTCGGCGTCGACCGTGCTGGCCGACACGGCGTCGGCCTTGTCGTCCGCGCCGGATCCGGTGCTGCAGGCAGCCACGACGGTCAGGGTGAGGGGGACCGCCAGGCCCAGGGTCAGGACTCGCAAGATGCGCACGTGAAGCTCCTCGTCGTTTGGAAACGAGGTAAGCCTATCCTTATCAATTCGACCTGAGTAAGGGGGCCCTTACCTGATCAGATCAGGCGGCGGTCGTTCGCCCATCGGGTCAGCTCGTGGCGGCTGGACAGCTGCAGCTTGCGCAGCACGCTGCTCACGTGGGTCTCGACGGTCTTGATCGAGATGAACAGCTCGGAGGCCACCTCCTTGTAGGCGTACCCACGTGCGATGAGGCGCATGACCTCGCGCTCGCGCTCGGTGAGCCGATCGAGGTCCTCGTCCACCTGGGCGATCTCGATCGTGCCCGCGAAGGCGTCGAGCACGAAGCCCGCCAGTCGGGGCGAGAACACCGCGTCACCCGCGGCGACCCGGGCGATGGCGTCGAGCAGGTCACCGCCGGAGATGTTCTTGGTGACGTAGCCGCGAGCACCGGCGCGGATGATGCCGATGACGTCCTCGGCTGCGTCGCTGACCGACAGGGCGAGGAAGGTGACGTTCTCGGGCCGCTGGCGAGGGGAGGCCTGCAGGCGCCGGATGACCTCCAGGCCGCCGCCGCCGGGCATGTGCACGTCGAGCAGCACGACGTCAGGCGCCAGGTCGGCGATGATCCGCACCGCGCTGTCGACGTCCTCGGCCTCCCCGACGACGTCCACGGAGCCGGAGATCTCGGCACGGACACCCGTGCGGAACATCGCGTGGTCGTCCACGAGCACCACGCGGAGCGCACCGCCCGACTCACTCACCGGCTGGGTCATCGGATCTCCTCGAGGTCGGGATCGGGAACGGGGCCGTGCAGCGGGACCGACAGACGGACCTCGGTGCCCTCGCCGGGGGCGCTGCGGATCTCTGCGGTCCCCCGGTGACGCTCGACCCGGTCCACGATCGAGCGGCGCACGCCCATGCGGTCCTCCGCGATCTGGGCAGGATCGAAGCCGACCCCGCGGTCGCGCACGAACACGGCCACCGAGCTGGCGTCGCACTCGGCGTACACGTCGATGCGGTCGACCCCCGCGTGCTTGGACGCGTTGATCATCGCCTCACGGGCGGCGCGCACCAGGGCCGTGACGTCAGCTCCCATCGGCGCGTCGCCCACCACGACGGTCTCGATCGCGACCTCGTGCGCGTCCTCGACCTCGGCGGCCACGCCCCGCAGCGACGCCGCGAACCGGTCGCCGATGGTCTCGTCGGTGCCGTAGAGCCACGACCGCAGCTCGCGCTCCTGGCGCCGCGCCAGGGTGGCCACGTGGGCGGCGTCTCCGGCGTTCTTCTGCAGCAGCGCCAAGGTCTGCAGCACCGAGTCGTGCAGGTGGGCCGCCACGTCGGCGCGCTCCTGCGAGCGGACCCGCTCGCGACGCTCGTCGGCGAGGTCACCCACCAGCTTGTACAACCAGGGGCCGAGGATCAGTGCGACACCGAGCAGCGCGACGACGACGGCCGAGCCGAGGTCGACGACCGCACCCCAGCCACGATCCTGGGTGACGACGTAGGTGGCGGCCACCGCCACGAGGATCACGCCGGCACCGATGCGCGCAGCGACCGCGACGCCGCTGGTCTGCCGCATCCAGCGTCCCAGGGAGGCGTCGTCGAGCTGTCGCCAGATGACGGCGACCCCGACGACCGCGACCAGCACGGGGACCAGCAGCGTGCCGTTGGGCCCGCGACCGGTGCCCAGCAGGAACACCAGAACGCCGATGCCGATGGCCGCCAGCGCCACACCCTGCAGCACGTCGGTCGGACCCGGTCGGGAGTCGGTGCGCAGACCCCGGCGCGTCGCCGACTCCAGACCCGGCGACAGGTCGGGCTGGCGCAGCGGCAGGAACCGCCACAGCAACAGGTAGGCGACGAGACCGGCACCGTTGAACCACGTGCCGACGATGAACGCGATGCGCACTGGGAGCTCGGGGACGCCGAGGTGGTCGGCGACGCCGGCGCTGACACCCGCGACCAGTCGACGATCCGCCGGCCGGGTCGCGCGTCGGAATTCGGTCACACCTGATCGTCACACGTCGCGTCCCCCAGCCGCCACAGCGCACGACCCTCGTCGCACCCTGATCTGCCGGGGCCACGTTCAGGGTCGTCCCCGATGGTCCGCACGCCTCACCAGCGACACGATGGAGCCATGAACGACACCCAGCACGACTCCACGGACACCGGCGCCGGCCCAGAAGCCGGTACAGAATCCAGTGCCGGCTCCGGTGCAGGCGACGCTCGCTTCGAGGCGGGCCGCCTGCGCTCGATCACGGACGCGCGTCGGTCCTCCGACCATCGGCTGGTCGCCGGCGTCAGCACCGGCATCGCCCGGCACCTCGACGTCGACCCGGTGCTCGTCCGGGTCCTGTTCGCCGTCCTCACCCTGCTCGGTGGCGCCGGAGTCATTCTCTACGCGGCGGCCTGGTTCTTCCTCCCGGCCGACGACACCGGCACCAGCATCGCGGCCGACTGGTTCAAGCTCGGCGACAACGAGGAGAAGGTCCGCGTCGCAGGGCTCGTGATCGCCGCCGTCGTCGCGGTCCTGACGATCGTCGGCGACAGCGGATGGGGCTGGGGATGGGGAGGTGCCCCCTGGGGGCTGGTCCCGCTCGCACTGGTCGTCTACGTGTTCGTGGTGCGGCCCCGTCGCCGCCGCGAGGCGCGGGCGGCCCGGACCGAGGCCGCGCAGCAGCAACCGGTGTCGGACACGGTGCACGACGGCGTCCGCACCGTCACCTACCAGCTGCCACCGGAACGACGGTCCTGGGCCCTCACGGTCCTGACCCTGTCCGTGACGGCGATCGCGGTCGCCATCACCCGGATCATCGCGGACAGTCGTGGCGGCACCCCGTGGACCACCTACGCCGCCGTCGCCCTGACGGTCGTCGCCGTGGCCGTGCTGCTGAGCACCGTCGTGGGCGACGGAGGTCCACTGATCTTCCTCGGCCTGCTCCTCGCCGTCGTGCTCGGGCTCGGCACCCTGCTGCCCAACGCGCGGGTCGGTGCGCAGCAGCTGACGCCCACCACCGCGGCCGACGTCTCGTCCACGTACGAGCACGGCGTCGGGCTGCTGGAGCTCGACCTCAGCGACGTCTCGGACCCCGACGCCCTGCTGGGCCGCAGCCTGACGTTGGACAACGGGGTCGGACAGACCAAGATCATCGTGCCCAACGGCCTGAACGTCTCGGTGGCGGCGGACCTGTCCGTCGGTGAGATCGCCGTCTTCGACCGCAAGGTCAACGGCACCGACAACCAGCTCGACACGGCGGCCGACCCGGGCCGCGCCCTGACCCTGACCATCGACCAGAAGGTCGGCAACATCGAGGTGATCCGTCAATGAACCGCCACTCCTTCCGCTGGACCGGTGTCGCGTTCGGCCTGTTCTTCCTGGCCGTCGCCGGCAACTGGGCCGTCTGGGACCAGGACCTGCTGTCTCGACAGCAGTTCAGCCTCGGGCTGAGCGGCGTGCTGATCGCCGTTGGCGTCCTCGGCATCGTCGCCACCTTCTGGAAGCCCTCACCGACCGACCCTCGCACCGTCTCCCTCGACCACCCCACCGAACCCCTCCAGGAGGATCACCATGAGCAAGCAGCTGACCCGCAGTCGTGACGACAAGTGGATCGGAGGCGTCTGCGGCGGCATCGGCCGCTACACCGGCGTCGATCCCAACCTGGTGCGCGTCGTGGCGGTCGTCCTGGCCGTCCTCGGCTTCGGCACCGTGATCATCGCGTACCTGGTCGCGTGGGTGCTGATGCCCCGCGACGGCCGCACCGTGACCGTGGTCAGCCCCGCTGACCCGCCGCCCACGACCTGAGCGGCGTTCAGCGGTCGAGCAGCTTGATGATCTGGGCGGGACGGTCGGTGATGACGGCCGTCACGCCCAGATCCATGCACGTCTGCAGGTCCGCGGCGTTGTTGACCACCCACACGTGGATCTCGTGGCCGCTGCGGGCGATGTCCCGGCCCAGCCGCGGATGCTCCCGCAGCTCCTGCATGCCGGGGCCGACCAGCCAGTCGCGGCCGATCACCCGGCGCAGGATCGGCCAGTGGTGCTGCTTCTCGACCAGCTGCACCAAGGGCACCCCGGGTGCCAGTCGCTCGACCCGGCGCAAGGCGTTCCACGAGAAGCTCATGACCCGGACCGGCGAACCGGCACGGTCCCACCCGAACTCGCGCAGCAGCTCGACGAGTCGTTCCTCGACCAGTCCGCCGAACCGGGTGGGGTGCTTGGTCTCGATCGCGACCTCGACGCGGCGCCCACAGTCCGCCGCGGTCTGCAGCAGCGTGCGCAACGTCAGCAGGCCGTCGAGGTTCTCGTCACGGTCCTCGGCCTCGTCGTCGAGGTCGGCCCACGGGTGCTTCCACGCGGCGAAGTCCAGCTCGGAGAGCTCGGCCAGGTCCATCGAGGAGACGGTGCCCCGGGTCCGGGCCGTGCGTCGCAGGTCGCGGTCGTGCACACACACCAGGTGGCCGTCCGCGGTCAGGCGCACATCGCACTCCAGCCCGTCGGCCCCGGCGTCGATCGCTCGCACGTAGGCGCCGAGCGTGTGCTCGGCGTTCTCGTGGCTGGCGCCACGGTGGGCGACGACCTGCGGCCTCATGCGCCCTCCTGCCAGCGCTGCAGGGCTTCCACGGCGGTCGCCGTGAAGTCGCTGAAGACGCCGTCGACGCCGGCATCGAAGAACGCCCGGTACTCGCCCTGAGCGTCACCGTGGGCCGACCGGTCGGTGCCGACGCGCAGGTCCGCCGGCAGGAAGTTGTTCTCGTCGCGCATCGTCCAGATGTGCACGAGCAGGCCCACGTCATGGGCGTGACCGACCAGCCCGGTCGGGCCGGCGAGCCGCTTGTGGTCGTCGCGAGCGATCACCTGGCTCTTGTTGGGCCCGATGCCGTCGGCGTACCGCGCGATCTCGGCGAGGCAGGCAGGGGTCGTGAGGTCGGCGTAGGTCCGCGGGTCGCCGGCGGCCTCGAGGTCGAAGGGTGCGCCCTGGCGGTCCGTCAGCTGGATCAGCGGAAGAGCAGTGCGGTCGCGCAGCGCGCGCAGGTTGCCGACCTCCTTGCTCTGGATGATCACCGGGGCGTCGGCGTGGTTGACCCCCCGCCGGTCCAGGTCCGCGACCAGCAGGTCGTTCAGGTCCAGGCCCAGACCCGCGAAGTACGTGGGGTGCTTGGTCTCGACGTAGACGCCGACGCTCCGGCCGGTCGCCGCCGCGCCCTCCTCGGCGATCGTGAGGACCTCGTCGAACGTGAGGATCTGCTCCTGGCCGGCGAGCGCGATGTTCTGCGGCCGCAGGTCGGGCAGGCGCTCCTTGACCCGCAACGTCTTGATCTCCTCGAGCGTGAAGTCCTCGGTGAACCACCCGGCCAACGGCACGCCGTCGATGAACCGCGTGACCTTGCGGTCGGCGAACTCGGGTCGGGCGGCGACGTCGGTGGTGCCGCTGATCTCGTTCTCGTGTCGCACGACCAGCACCCCGTCGCGGGTGCTGACGACGTCCGGCTCGATGTAGTCGGCGCCCTGCTCGATCGCCAGCAGGTACGACGGGCGCGTGTGCTCCAGGCGCTCACCGGGAACACCGCGGTGACCGATCACGATCGGGCGGCCAGTCACGGGTCCGGGGGCCATGGCTCCATCAAAGCAAATCGGTGGTGCGCAACAGGCGCACAGCGCCGTCGCGTCGCGGGTCGGCAGCGGCCACGAGCCGGCCGTCCGCGGCACGCACGGTGGCGGCCACCCCGCCGTAGTACATCGTCAGCTCGGACTCGGTCTGCACGACCTCGTCCGGCCGGCCCGCCCGGTGCACGTGGACGCGCGGATGGTTGACCGCGTCCTGCAGGGCCATGCCACCGTTGGCGAAACCTGCCAGGGCCTGCGTGATCGCCGTGGTGATGCGGTCGGCACCCGGCGATCCGATCGCGATGACCGACCCGTCGTCGTGGTGACCGACGGTGGGCGCCATGTTCGACAGCAGCCGGGTGCCCGGTTCGAGACCGTGCAGACCGCGCGGATTGAGCTCCTGCTCGCCGAGGCAGTTGTTCAGCCAGATGCCGGTGCCCCGGGCAACCATCCCGGAGCTGTAGCCGGACGAGACCGTGACCGAGCACGCGGCACCGTCCGCGTCGGTGGCCGAGACCTGCGCGGTGGATCCCGACTCGAGCGCACCCAGCTGGTGACGGTCGACATCGGCCAGCAACGCCGCGGCGTCGCGGTCGAGGTCGTCGGTGTGGTCGAGCACGTCGAGGCGGCGCGACAGGACGGCCCGCTGCACGCGCACCAGATGCGCGACGTCCTCCGGCGTCCACGGACCGGTGGGACGCCCGTCGAGCAGTCGTAGCATCGCGGTGAGGCAGGCCCCACCGACCGACGGCGGTGGATTGGTGCCGAACGTCCAGGGACCGACACGGCTCTCCAGCGACGGACGAGTCACCGGGCGATACGCGGAGAGGTCGTCGATCCCCAGGATGCCGCCACGGTCCTGCACGTCCGCCGCGATCGCGCGGGCCAGATCACCCGTGTGCAGCGCCGCGGCCCCCTGCTCGGCGATCTGCTCGAGCGACGCAGCCAGGTCCGGCAGCCGCACGTCGCCGGTCCGTACGGTGCCGTCCGGGTCGTGCACCGCCGCTCGGCTGACGTCGTCCCAGCCGAAGATGTCGTCGTGCACGTAGTCCAGGTAGAAGCGCGAGGCCGAGCTGAGTCGGAAGCCGTCTCGTGCCACGGCGACGGCCGGACCGAACAGCTCACGCCACGGCACACGTCCCCACCGACGGTGCGTCTCCTCGAACGCCGCGATTGACCCGTGGGCGGCGACCGACCCGGCGCCGATCGTCACCGTCACCCCGCCGCCGTACTCGGTGCGCACGTCCCAGGTGCCCGTCCCCCGAGCGGCCGCCGCCCGACCGGGCATGTCCATCCAGCCGTCCACGGTCTGCGGCGGCCCACCGCCGGGCGGTTGCACCGTGACGAAGCCGCCCGAGCTCGGCGAGACGATGCCGACCTCGTTGACCATCGTGACCAGACTCGCCGCGAGAGCGGCGTCGATGGCGTTGCCACCCGCGCGCACCACCTGCTCGCCGGCGTCGGCAGCCGCCTCGTTCGGGGCGGCGAGCGCGACGTCCAGCATGACCAGAGGCTATCGGCCCGGCACCGGCCCGATACACTGCCCGCAGGTGAGCCGGGAAGTCTGGTCGGCGCCATGTCATCGATCCCGGAAGTTTCCCGTGACTGATCAACGTACCCGCATCTTCACCCGTGGCACCTGGCCCGAGGCCTCGCGCATCGCGGACATCCTGCGCCAGGAGACCATCGGCGGCGTCCTGCTGTTGATCGCCACCGTGGCCGCGCTCATCGCCGCCAACGTCGGCGACGCCTACTCCGAGCTGCGCGACGCCTCGTTCGGGTTCGAGTCCCTGCACCTGAACCTGACCACCGGCGAGTGGGCTGCCGACGGCCTGCTGGCGATCTTCTTCTTCGTGGCCGGTCTCGAGCTCAAGCGCGAGTTCGTCGCCGGCGACCTGCGCGACCCCCGCCGCGCCGCCCTGCCGGTCGTCGCGGCCGTCGGTGGCATGGCCGTGCCCGCACTCTTCTACGTCCTGATCAACCTGGGCACCGACAATCTCGCCGGGTGGGCCATTCCGACCGCCACCGACATCGCGTTCGCCCTGGCCGTCCTCGCGGTCATCAGCAACCACCTGCCCACGGCGCTGCGCACGTTCCTGCTCACCCTCGCGGTGGTCGACGACCTGCTGGCCATCACGATCATCGCGTTGTTCTACACCTCCGACCTCGAGATCGTGTACCTGATGGCGGCGATCGTGCCGCTCGCCGCCTTCGGCGCGCTGGTGCAGGCGCGCCGCCGCACCTGGTGGCTGCTGGTGCCCCTGGCCCTGCTCACCTGGGGCCTGGTGCACGCCTCCGGCGTCCACGCGACGGTGGCCGGCGTGCTGCTGGCCTTCACCGTGCCGGTCATCCGGCGCGCCGACGGCCCCGGGCCCGGGTACGCGGAGTACCTCGAGCACCGGCTGCGCCCGTTGTCGTCGGCCGTCGCCGTGCCGATCTTCGCGTTCTTCTCGGCGGGCGTCGCGATCGGTGGCTGGTCCGGCTTCACCAGCGCCATGTCCGACAAGGTGACGATCGGCATCATCGCCGGCCTCTTCCTGGGCAAGACCATCGGCATCACGGCCGCCACGTGGTTGATGGCCACGTTCACCAAGGCAGATCTGGACGACGACCTCGGCTGGCCCGACGTCGTCGGCCTGTCCATGCTGGCCGGCGTCGGGTTCACCGTCTCGCTGCTGATCGGCGAGCTCGCCTTCGGCCCCGGATCCACGACCGACGAGCACGTCAAGGTCGGCGTGCTGGTCGGGTCGCTCATCTCGGCCGCAGCCGCTGCGGTCGTGCTCGGGCTGCGCGAGCGCCGGTACCGCCTGATCGACCTGCGTGAACAGATGGACTCCGATGCCGACGGCGTGCCGGACGTCTACCAGGAGTCGCAGGACGCTCCGCCCACTCCGCCCACCCAGGAGTAGGGCGATTCCGTGACGACACGACCGGTCTCGATCCTCGCCATCTGCACCGCCAACATCTGCCGGTCGCCGTTGATGGAGCTGTCGTTGCGCAGCCAGCTCGACGCCGACCGGTTCACCGTCGGCAGCGCCGGGGTCCGGGGGCGCCGCGCCGAGCCCATGGACGCCATGTCGGCCGCCGAGGCCGAGCGTCTCGGCCTGCACGCCGGTGACTTCCGCTCCAGCCCCGTGACACCGGCGGCACTCGACGGGGCCGACCTCGTCGTCACGGCCACGCGCGAGCACCGCAGCGACGTGCTCGCGCTGCATCCGCGGGCGCTGCACCGCAGCTTCACCCTGCTCGAGTTCGCCGCCCTCGTCGAGGCGATCGACGCCGACGACCTGGCCAGCCCGTTGGAGCTGATCGCCGAGGCGTCACGGCAGCGAGCACTCGCGCCGGTCGACGCCGACATTGCCGACCCGTACCGCCGCGGCGCGGCCGCTCATCGTCGCGCCGCGGATCAGATCGTGGCCGCCGTGACCACGATCAGCGGGCGTCTCAACGCCCTGCCGCCCGTCACCGTCGAGCAGTAGACCGACCACGCATCCTCGTCGCCGCGTCAGACGAGGACGTCTCGGCACTCTCACACACAGGGCGCCGTCCGCGGTGCCGTCATGAACTCCACCTCGAGGAACGTGTCATGGTTCGATTCGCGGCGAGCGCGCAGCGTCGTCGTCGCGTCCGGGGGCTGCTGCTGTCGCTGCTGGCGCTGACGCTGGTGCTGGGCCTCGCCGCCGGCGGGTTCGCACTGCTGCTCAACCGGTCGCTGGGCGACATCGAGCGTGTTCCGCTGACGGTTCCCGAGGCGAGCCGACCGGTGCCGACGCAGGCGGAGTCGCTCAACATCTTGCTCCTCGGAGCCGACTCGGGGTCGGCTCGCGACCCGGGCGGCAACTCGATCCTGCAGGACGCGGCGTCCGGCACGTGGCCCGTCGGCAGGTATCGCAGCGATGCCACGATGCTGGTGCACGTCGACGCGAACCGACGGTCGGTCTACGCGGTCTCGATCCCCCGCGACAGCTACGTCCCCATCTACGACGGCACCGGCACCCGTCGGGAGACCAGCAAGATCAACGCCGCGCTCTCGCTCTACGGCCCGTCCGGCGCCATCTCGACGGTCGAGAACCTCACCGGCCTGCGCATCGACCACCTCGCGATGGTCGACTGGGACGGGTTCGAGGACATCACCAATGCCCTCGGCGGGGTGAAGATCACCACCCAGGGCGCCGGCACCCGCACCCTCGACGGCAAGCAGGCACTCGCCTACGTCGGCGAGCGCTACGGACTCTCCAGCGGTGACTTCGGCCGCGTCCGGCGCCAGCAGAACTTCTTGCGATCGATCGTGCTGAAGCTGTTCGACCGCGGCACCCTGAGCAACCCGGTGACCCTGCAGAGGACGGTGTCCTCGATTGCGAAGAACCTCGCCGTCGACGAGGACTGGTCCAACTCCGACATCCGGTCGTTGGCGTTCTCCCTGCGGACTCTCGCTCCGACGGACGTGACCTTCATGACCGCACCCACCACCGGCACCAGCACCGATCCGGTCGCCGGCAGCATCGTCGACTACGACCAGGAGCTCGGCGACCAGTTGTTCGCGACGATGCGCGACGGCACGGTCGAGGCCTTCGTGAGCGCTCACCGAGGCCTGGTGCTGGGCGAGCCGTCCCAGGTCGAGTAGGAGTCCTACTTCTCGGGCTCGCCGTCGGACTCGTTGTCCAGCGAGCTCCACTCGGTGGACTTCTCGGTGGAGGTCCGACCATCCCGCTTGGCCACGATGGTGCCGTCGTAGGCCTGCACCACGTAGGTGGTGTCGCCGTCCTTCGCCACGAACGCGTCGAGGGTGTACTCGTAGCGGCCCTTCAGGTCGCGTGGAGCGCCGCCGTCGGGTGCGATGACGACACGCAGCTTCTCCCCCGAGCTGGTCTCACCGCAGATGGAGGACTTGGAGTCGGCGGTGCGGGTCTTGTACAGGATGATCGGGTAGGAACCGCCGCACCCGAGGCCGAGCCCCGACTTCTGCTGCTCGGGCACCGACACCGGCGCCGAACCACAGTCGGGGAGCAGGGACTCCTGCTCGACACCCTCGAGGTTGACCTGGGTGGTGGGCCCCTCGCAGGTGGGGCTGTCGGTCGGCTCGGGCTCGGCGGACGGCTCGTCGCTCGGTTCGTCCGTGGGGTCGGCCGACGGTGACGAGGAGGACTGTGACGCCTGGGGGGCCGAGTCGTCGCCGGTCAGCGCCCACACACCGGCGCCGATGACGATCACCGCCGCGAGCACGGTCGCCACCGCCGCGACGACACCGCGACGGGTCTGCAGGAGGGCAAGTCGGCTCACCCGGACGATCCTAACAAGCCGCGCCCCGACGCCGCCGAGCCCGGCGCGAGCGGATCGTCACTCCCACTCGATGGTGCCGGGCGGCTTGCTCGTGACGTCGAGGACCACCCGGTTGACCTCGGGCACCTCGTTGGTGATGCGCGTGGAGATGCGTTCGAGCACCTCGTAGGGCAACCGGCTCCAGTCCGCGGTCATGGCGTCCTCGCTGGACACGGGGCGCAGCACGATGGGATGGCCGTAGGTGCGGCCGTCGCCCTGGACGCCCACGGACCGCACGTCGGCCAGCAGCACCACCGGGAACTGCCAGATCTCGCCGTCGAGGCCCGCGGCCGTGGTCTCCTCGCGGACGATGGCGTCGGCTGCGCGCAGGATCTCGAGGCGCGACTCGTCGACGGCACCGACGATGCGGATGGCCAGCCCCGGTCCCGGGAACGGGTGACGACCGACGATGGCCTCGGGGATGCCGAGCTGGCGACCGACGTCGCGCACTTCGTCCTTGAACAGCGTGCGCAGCGGCTCGATCAGGCTGAACTCGAGGTCCTCGGGCAGCCCGCCCACGTTGTGGTGGCTCTTGATGTTCGACGCCCCCGTGCCCCCGCCGGACTCCACGACGTCGGGGTACAAGGTGCCCTGCACCAGGAACTTCACCGGGGGGCCGGGTGTCGCCAGCACCTCGCGCTCGGCCGCCTCGAAGACCCGGATGAACTCGCGTCCGATGATCTTGCGCTTCTCCTCGGGGTCGGTGACACCCGCGAGAAAACCGAGGAACTGGTCCTTCGCGTCGACGACCTTCAGGTCGACGCCCGTGGCCGCGACGTAGTCGGTCTCGACCTGCTCGGCCTCGCCCTGGCGCAGCAGACCGTGGTCGACGAACACCGCAGTGAGCTGGTCGCCGACGGCAGCCTGCACCAGCGCCGTGGACACCGCCGAGTTGACCCCGCCGGAGAGCGCCGAGATGACGCGGGAGTCGCCGACCTGCTCGCGGATCAGATCGACCTGCTCCTGGACGATGTTGCTGCTCGTCCACGTCTGGCGGCAGCCGGCGATCTCGACCAGGAAGCGCTCCAGGATCCGCTGGCCGTGCTCGCTGTGCATGACCTCGGGATGCCACTGCACCCCGGCGAGACGCTGGTCGAGGTGCTCGAAGGCGGCCACCGTGGCGCGCGGCGAGGTGGCGTTGACGGTGAAGCCCTCCGGCGCCCCGACGACCTCGTCACCGTGCGACATCCACGACGTGAGCGTGGTGGGCAGGCCCGCCAGGAGGGTGCCGGGCTCGGAGACGCTGACGGCCGTGCGGCCGTACTCTCGCTGACCGGTGTGTGCCACCGATCCGCCCAGCGCCTGCGCCATCGCCATGAACCCGTAGCAGATGCCGAACACCGGCACCCGGGCGTCGAACAGGTCGGCGTCCAGCTGCGGCGCACCCGGCTCGTAGACCGAGGACGGGCCTCCGGACAGGATGATCGCGGCCGGCTGCTTGGCCACCATCTCCGCGACCGGCATCGTGTGCGGCACGATCTCGGAGTACACCTGCGCCTCACGGACCCGGCGTGCGATGAGCTGGGCGTACTGTGCCCCGAAGTCGACGACGAGCACGAGATCATGGTCTGCGGTCACGTGACCATCGTAGGACCCGTCCACCGGGGCGAATCAGCGGTCGGAACAAGCCCGAAGAAAAATCTTCGTGACGCCGTAACCCCCTGTGACGACGGTCGTTGAGTGGTGTGAATCTAACAAACTCCCTCCCGTTAGATCGCCGTGCTGCTCCTCGTGGCACTACAGAACCCGGCCCGTGATCTCCCTCCCGGCCGGGTTCTGTGCGTGGTGCGCGGCTTCGCCGCGCGAGCGACTGCGTCGCTCCCGGGCGAACAGACCCTGCTCGCCAGTGACGAGCCCCGCGAGGAACGTGAGGGAGCGCCAGCGACCGAGGCGAACGCAAGCCTCCTGGCTGTCGTTCGCCTCGCTTCGCTCACAGTCGGCCGCAAGCGGCCTCCTTGGCGAACAACCTGCTCGCCAGTGACGAGCCCCGCGAGGAACGTGCCCTTCGGCGCTGGCGCGCCTCACGCTCGCAAGCTCGCTAGGACCCGGGAGCGCCAGCGACCGAGGCGAAGGCGAGCCGGTCAGCGGTCGTTCGCCTCGGCCTCCGGCCTCACGGTCGCTACGCTCCCTGGCGAACAGACCCCGCTCGCCAGTGACGAGCCCCGCGAGGAACGTGCCCTTCGGCGCTGCCCCCGAGGCTCGTCAACTGACGCCGATGATGGGGAGGCGGAGGGCGGCGGGGGCCTCGTCGGGGACCAACGGCGAGACGGGAGCGACCGGCTGCACCACCCGGTACTGCTCGTCGAGGGCCGGGCGCGGGTCGGCTTCTCCCTTGTTGGGCCACATCGACATCGCCCGCTCGGCCTGGGCCGTGATGGTCAACGACGGGTTCACGCCCAGGTTGGCGCTGATCGCCGACCCGTCGATGACGTGCAGCCCCTCGTGGCCGAACAGACGCTGGTACGGGTCGATCACGCCGGTCTCGGCCGAGTCGCCGATCGTGCAGCCCCCCATGAAGTGCGCCGTGAGCGGCACGTTGAACGGTTCGCCGATGGTGCCGCCGGGCGTGCCGTCCATGACGTCGGCCATCCGCTGGACCGCCTCGTGCCCCTCGGGGATGAACGCCGGGTTCGGCGCACCGTGGCCCTGCTTGGACGTCAGGCGACGACGCCCCGTGAGGCCCCTCTTCGTGTAGGTGGTGATCGAGTTGTCGTGGGTCTGCATGACCAGCGCGATGACGGTGCGCTCCGACCAGTGCAGCAGGTCGTACAGCTTGAAGATCTTGAACTTCTGGCGCCACATCTCGCGCAGCCACACCTTCCAGCGCGCGCGCTCGCCACTGCCGTCGGTCAGCACCGTCTGCATCAGCGCCATGGCGTTGGAGCCCTTGCCGTAGCGGCACGGCTCCACGTGCGTGTGGTCGTTGGGATGGAACGACGACGTGATGGCCACGCCCTCGCTGTAGTCGACGTCGCGGTCGTCGGCCAGGGCGCCCAGCAGCGCCTCGGAGTTGGTGCGCGTCAGCAGGCCCAGGCGTGGTGAGACGTGCGGCAGCTGGCCGGTGTCGCGCATGCGGTGCAACAGCTTCTGGGTGCCCATGGTGCTGGCCGCGAAGATCACCTGCTGCGCTCGCAGCTTGGCGTGCGGGCGGAATCGCCGGTTGGTGCGGCGGGTCTCGACCTCGTACCCCTGACCTCCCCCACCGTCGGCCGCGATCGGCCGGACGTCGGTGACCGTGGTCATCGGACGGATCTCGGCGCCCCCGACCTCGGCGAGGTGCAGGTAGTTCTTGACGAGGGTGTTCTTGGCGTTGTGCCGGCACCCCGTCATGCACTCGCCGCAGTTGGTGCAGGCGTTGCGCTCGGGCCCGACGCCGCCGAAGTACGGATCGGCGACCTTCTCACCCGGCTCACCGAACAGGACGCCGACCGGCGTGTGGTGGAAGGTGCCACCGACGCCCATCTGGTCCGCGACCTCCTTGAGGACGCGGTCGGCCGGTGTCTCGTGCGGGTAGACCGTCACACCGAGCATCCGCTTGGCCTGGTCGTAGTAGGGCGCCAGCTCGGTGCGCCAGTCGGTGATGTGCCCCCACGCGGGGTCGCGGTAGAACGGCTCGAGCGGTTCGTAGAGCGTGTTGGCGTACACCAGCGAGCCGCCGCCGACACCCGCGCCGGACAGGATGAGCACATCCTTGAGCTTGTCGATGCGCTGGATGCCGTAGCACCCGATCTGCGGCATCCAGAGGAACTTGCGCAGACGCCACGAGGTCTTGGCAAAGTCCTTGTCCTCGAAGCGCTTTCCGGCCTCGAGCACGAGCACCTTGTAGCCCTTCTCGACCAGACGCAGCGCCGAGACGCTGCCGCCGAATCCCGACCCGATGATGATGACGTCGTAGTCGAACTCACTCATCCGTCGAGTATGACACCGCCGATGGCACATCGCTACTGGCAAGTAACCGAGATCACCCGCCCGTGGAATCGGTGATCGTCAGCGCTCGCCGAACCTCCGGCGGATCGACACGTCGTCGACGGCGGCCGTGATCGCCTCGGCGATCCGCAGGTGGTCGCGGCCCGCCTCCTCGAGCGCGATCACGAGCGCCCCCGGCGGGGCCACTCGACGGAACCGGATGATCCAGTAGCGACGTCGGGGGAACTTCTCGACGTGCCCCGCAGCCTTCAGCAGCAGCACGAGCTCCGGGCCCAAGGGGCTCGCGGCCACACTGTCCACGTCGTCCCAGTCCAGTCGGCCCGCGTGCGTCCACGACTCGATCTCGATCTGCTCGTCGGACAGCCAGAAGCCCAGACGGGCGCGAGACAGCCGCACCAGGTCGGGCAGCATCACCAGCAGCGGGCTGAACAGCACCAGGAAGCCGACCATCGCGTCGGGGCGGGGTGCCACCAGGACCTGCGGAGTCAGGACGAGCGCCACGACCACGGTCAGCAGGAACCACCGCGCCCAGGGCCGCAGGGGAACGTACGTGGCGGGGCGACCACCCAGAGTGGCGGCCAGTTCGACGACCGGTCGATCGCGGTCGCGCAGGGCCTGTCCGGCGGCGAACACCGCGCCGGCGTACAGCACCAGCAGGATGCCCGCCTTGACGCGTGGCTCGGCGGAGTCGGCCAGCAGCACGGTCACGGCCGGGACGCCCAGGAGCACGACGGCGACCGTCGTGCGGACGAGCCGCGGGGTCCGTGGGCTCGTCACGTCAGATGATCCCGACGTGGTGCGGCGGCATGCGCAGCCATGGAGTCCCCCGTTCCTGGTCCGGGTGTCACCTTAGCGATCCGGGCCGCCCTCACCACGAGAAGGGTCGTCGACGCGGCGCTCGAAGCAGATCGACTCCGGCACCTGCAGGTACGGCTCGAACACCGGCACCTCGACGTACCCGCGGCGGCGGTACAACGCGATCGCCGACGTCTGTCGCAGGCCGGTGTGGAGCAGCACCCGTGCTGCGCCGGACTCCTGCGCTCGCCGTTCCATCTCGGTCAGCAGCCGTCCCGCCAGCCCCCGGCCCCGGGCACCCGGCACGACGTACATGCGCTTGACCTCCACGGCATCGCCCAGCCGGCGCAGGGCGGCTGTGGCGATCGGCTCGTCGTCCTCGACCACCAGCACGGTGGCCAGGATCGACGACGCGTCGATCGCCTCGCCCGGAACGCTGTGGCGAGGGCGCCCGTACAGCGCGTCCATCTCGTCGGACATCGTGGCCCGCAGCGCGAGCACCCGGGGATCGTCGAGGGCGACGTCCTGGATCAACCGACGACGACCTCGACGCGCTGGAACTCCTTGAGGTCGGAGTAGCCCGTGGTGGCCATGGCGCGTCGCAGGGCGCCGATCAGGTTCATCGTGCCGTCGGGGACCGAGGATGGCCCGAACAGCACCGACTCCAGGTCGCCCACGGTGCCGATGTCGACCCGCTCACCGCGCGGCAGGTCGGGATGCCAGGCCTCGGCGCCCCAGTGGAAGCCGCGGCCCGGAGCCTCCTCGGCGCGAGCGAACGCCGAACCGATCATGACCGCGTCGGCGCCGCAGGCGATGGCCTTGGCGATGTCGCCGCTGCGACCGATCGAGCCGTCGGCGATGACGTGCACGTACCGGCCACCGGACTCGTCGAGGTAGTCGCGTCGGGCTGCCGCGACGTCTGCGACGGCAGACGCCATCGGGACCGCGACACCGAGCACCGAGCGGGTGGTGTGCGCTGCTCCCCCGCCGAAGCCGACGAGCACGCCGGCGGCACCGGTGCGCATGAGGTGCAGGGCCGCCTGGTGGGTGGCGCACCCGCCGACGATGACCGGCACGTCGAGCTCGTAGATGAACTGCTTGAGGTTCAGCGGCTCGGCGCGGCCGGACACGTGCTCGGCCGACACCGTGGTGCCGCGGATGACGAACAGGTCGACGCCGGCGCCGACCACGACGTCGGCGAACTCCTTGGTGCGCTGCGGCGACAGGGCACCGGCGACCGTGACGCCCGCCTCGCGCATCTGCTGCAGCCGGGCGGTGATCAGCTCGGCCTTGATCGGCTCCGCGTAGATCTCCTGCAGACGCTGGGTCGCGCTGGGGCCGTCGATCGAGGCGACCTCGTCGAGCAGCTTCTCCGGGTTCTCGTAGCGGGTCCACAGGCCCTCGAGGTCGAGGACGCCGAGTCCACCGTGTCGTCCCAGGGCGATCGCGGTGTCCGGGCTCATGACCGAGTCCATCGGCGCTGCGATGACCGGCAGCTCGAACCGGTACGCGTCGATCTGCCAGGCGGTGGAGACCTCTTCGGGGTCGCGGGTGCGGCGGCTGGGCACGATCGCGATGTCGTCGAAGGAGTAGGCCCGTCGGCCGCGCTTGGCCGTGCCGATCTCGATGTCTGCCATGGGCGTCAGCCTAGTGCTTACTGCACGCCACGTTCGATGTCGTCCAGCGACAGATCCGGCAACATGCCGGCCGGGTCGTCGTTGCGGCGCACCAGCACGGGCTGCACGTCGTCGCTCTCGCGAGCCAGGGCGTACTGGGTTCCCGCGAGCGCGAACCGCAGCGCCCGCGACAACGAGCTGACCCGCGCGTCCGACGGGCTGACCTGCGGCGCCGCGGCCTTGATGGCCATGGCCAGGATCGGCAGGGTGCCGCCGGCGTTGGCCAGCTTGTCGCAGAAGCTGCGCACCTTGGGGTCCGACAGCACCTGCTTGATGATCGCCTTGTACTCGTCCGGCGAGGCGGCCGGGCCCTCGTGCACCACCGAGATCTCCTGCGCCATCTCGTGCCACGAGACCTTGCCACCGGACTTCCTGGAACCATCCTTCTTCGGCTCGGTCTTCTTCGGCTCGGCCTTCTTCGGCTCGGCCTTCTTCGGCTCGGCCTTCTTCGGCTCGGCCTTCTTCCGATCGGACTGCTTGGGCTCATCCTTATTGGGATCAGCCTTCTTCGGCTCCGACGACTTCGGCTCCGAGCGCTTCGGCTCTGAGTGTTTCGGCTCTGAGCTTTTGGGGGGCGGCGGAGGCGGCACGGTCTGACCGTCACCGGAGAAGATCGGCTGGAGGGCCGCTGCCGGCGGGGGCGGTGGCGCGGTCTTGAGGGCGACGTACTGGTCGACCTCGCGCTCCAGCAGGGAGTTGACCGGGTGCGAGGCGAGGGTGGCGCCGACGACGTACTTGTCCAGCTCGTGCAGGCGGCGCACCAGGGGAACGAAGTCGCCGTCGGCCGAGACTATGACGAACACCTCGAGCTGCTCCAGGTCCGCGGCCGAGCGCAGGCAGTCCACGACGAGCTCGATGTCGGCGGCGTTCTTGGAGGCCTTGCCCGCCGAGAACACCTGCACCGTCTTGACCCCGGCGCGTTCGACGTCGCGCCGGTAGTCCTCGATGCCGAGCGCGTTCCAGTCCGCATAGGCGCGCGACACCGCGATGGTGCCGGCTCCCGCCTCGCGCGACGCAGCGGCCTCCAGCTGCTCGAGGATCTCCTCCATCGTCAGGTCGGGGATGTCGAGCTTGCCGTAGCCCTTGAACAGGTTCTCGGCATCGATGAAGACACCGACGTTGCGACTGGTCACCTGGTCACGGTAGTCGCGGCCACCACTCGAGCGCACCCCGCCACGCGTCCCGGGCCCGGCCGGTGCGCCGGCGTCCGACCCGGCGGGCTCGCAGCGTGGGTCAGCGGCTCGAGTAGTTCGGCGCCTCGGCGGTCATCTGGATGTCGTGCGGGTGGCTCTCCTTGAGCGACGCCGAGGTGATGCGCACGAACCGGCCCTTGTCCTGCAGCTCGTCGATGGTGCGCGCGCCCACGTAGAACATCGACTGGTTCAGGCCACCGATCAGCTGGTGCGCGACCGCCGACAGCGGGCCGCGGTAGGCGACCTGCCCCTCGACGCCTTCGGGGACGATCTTGTCGTCGCTGGTGACCTCGGCCTGGAAGTAGCGGTCCTTGGAGTACGACTTCTTGCCCCGGCTGCTCATGGCGCCGAGCGACCCCATGCCCCGGTAGGCCTTGAACTGCTTGCCGTTGACGAACACGACCTCGCCCGGCGACTCCTCGACGCCGGCGAGCATCGATCCGATCATGACGGTGTCGGCACCGGCGACGATGGCCTTCGCGATGTCGCCGCTCTGCTGCAGTCCGCCGTCGGCGATGACCGGCACGCCCGCCGGGCGGCACGCGAGCGACGCCTCATAGACGGCGGTGATCTGGGGGACGCCGCAGCCGGTGACCACACGAGTGGTGCAGATGGAACCGGGCCCGAAGCCGACCTTGACGGCGTCGGCCCCGGCGTCGACGAACGCCTGGGCGCCCTCGCGGGTGGCGACGTTGCCGCCGATGACCTGCACGTGGCGCGTGGCGGGGTCGGTCTTGAGGCGCTGCACGATGTCCAGGAGCAGGCGGACGTGGCCGTGGGCGGTGTCCGCCACGAGCACGTCGACACCGGCCTCGATCAAGGTCGTGGCGCGCTCCCACGCATCGCCGAAGTAGCCGATCGCGGCACCGACCATGAGGCGACCGTCGGCGTCGTACGAGGCATGGGGGAACTGCTCGCCCTTGACGAAGTCCTTGACGGTGATGAGGCCCCCGAGCCGGCCGTCCTCGTCGATCAGCGGGAGTCGCTCGCGCTTGTGCTTGCGCAGCAGCAGCGTGGCGTCCTCGCGCGAGATGCCGACGTGGCCGGTGATCAGCGGCATCCGGGTCATCATCTCGTCGACCTTGGTGGTCGCCCACTCCGCCACCGGGGTGAAGCGCAGGTCGCGGTTGGTGATGATGCCCAGCAGCGTGTTGCCCTCGTCGACCACCGGCAGGCCCGAGACCCGGTACTCGCCACAGATGCGGTCGAGCTCCTCAAGGGTCGCGTCGGGTCCGATCGTGACGGGATTGGAGATGATGCCGGTCTGGGTGCGCTTCACCAGATCGACCTGGTAGGCCTGGTCCTCCAGCGACAGATTGCGGTGCAGGACACCGATTCCGCCCTGGCGGGCCATCGCGATCGCCATGCGCGACTCGGTGACGGTGTCCATGGCCGCGCTGATCAACGGCACGTTCAGACTGATCTCGCGCGTGAGCCGCGACGTGGTGTCGATGTCGGCCGGGTTCAGGTCCGACATGCCCGGCAGCAGCAGCACGTCGTCGTAGGTGAGACCGAGTGCGGCGAACTTGTCAGGGATGCCCGTCTGCTCCATGCGTTCATCGTAGCCGGGACAAATTCACAGCCTGTCCTCATGTGGAAGCCCGCGCATGATCGGATACCGGGAGTATCCTCAGGACATGCAACGAAAGCCAGGGCGCCCCCGAGCCCTCACCGTGGAGCAGATCGCGCAGGCTGCGCTCGACGACGGAGTCGACACCTTCAGCATGCCGTCAGTGGCCCGCCGGCTCGGCGTCGCCCACTCCGGCCTGTACCGCTACGTGGCCGATCGCGAGGCGCTGCTGACCACCGCCATCGACCGCGCGGTCAACACGATCGAGTGGCCGGACGCCGATCAGCCCTGGGAACAGCTGCTGCGCGCCATCGGCGAGAGCCTGTGGGAGCTGTGCGACAAGTTCCCCGGTCTCGACCGCGCCTCGCTGACGGCCTCGCAAGCCGCACCCACGTCGATCAAGCTGATCGAGACCTACGTGGCCCAGCTGACGCGCGACGGCTTCACCCCCGAGGACGCCGCCGTCGCGGTGAGCTTCGTCATCAGTGTCACCTTCAACGCCTCGGCCGACCAGGCGCGTCTGCGCCGCGCGGGTCGGTCCGCCGTCGGCGACGCCGGCAGCGACACGCTGAAGGCCTACGACTCCGACGAGTTCATGGCCGGACGTGGCTGGTACGGCCGCAAGCTCGACATCGTGCTGGGTGGGCTCGCCCCCCTGCGCATGGTCTGACCCACCTCAGGCAGGTGGGTCGAGGGCGACCTCGTAGGTGACGGCGCGCTTCTCGTCGTCGATGTCTCGCACGCGCACCGACACGGTGCTGCCGTCGGTGAGCCCTGAGCCCACACATGTGCCCTCCACCGGCGGGTCGGCGATGATGATCTCGGCATCGTCCTGTGACGACTCCACCACCACCGCCTCGAACGTCGCCCCCCGCCGAGCGCGCATGATCCAGGTCTCGACGAGATCGATCGACTCGCGGTCCGCCGCCGACGCGCGGTGACCGCTGCTGCCCATCGCGTCGGCGATCTCCGGCAGGGCTGACCGGACGTCAGCGGGGATCTCCTCCCCAGCGCTGAGCGCGAGGCACACCTCGGTGGTGAACCGGTCGACCAGCCGGCGCAACGGCGCCGTCACATGGGTGTACGCGCCGCCGACCCCGGCGTGGGTCGACACCTCAGGCTTGGTGCCGTCGAAGGCGACGTAACCGGCGCCGCGCAGCATGCGGGTGGCATGGGTCATCAGTGCCATCGCCGCCGGTTGCGTCGGGTCGACGGCCGCCAGCACCTCGCCGGGCGTGGCGCCCTCGTCGCCCGCGAACCCGAGCGAGGCCGCGACGCGGTGGAACGTCGCGATGTCAGCCGCCTGCGGCTTCGGGAGGGTGCGCAGCAGCCCGACACCCGCCCGGAGCATCATGTCGGCAGCCGCCATGCCCGTGAGCAACGAGATCTCGGCGTTCCAGCTGTCAGCCTCCGTGCGCGGCTCGATCCGCAGCGCCCAGTCGTCGCCATCGGCCACGACGGACTGCTCGGGCAGCGCGAGGTCGATGGCGCCAGCAGCCAGGCGCAGGGCCCGACGCACGCGTCCGAGGTCGCCGAGCGGCTCGATCGACGGGTGCAGCGCCTCGGCGTCGGCACCGGTCTGCACGGTGGCGTAGTCGAGGCGCGCGACCGACGTCACCAGAGCCCGACGCACCGACGCCGCGCCGAGGGTGCCGTCCCCGCCCACCTCGATGGTCCACACCGCCGCACCACGCACCTGGTCCGGCAGCAGGCTGAGCGAGCCCTCGGACAGCACCGGCGGGTGCAGCGGCACGCGACCATCGGGCAGGTAGATCGTCTCGCCGCGGCGACGGGCCTCCAGATCGACCGGACCTCCGAGCGGGAGGGCCGATCCGAGATCGGCGATGGCGTACCGCACGATGAAGCCGTCACCGGAGCGTTCGAGAAGCATCGCCTGGTCGAGATCGAGCGAACCGGGCGGGTCGATCGTCACGAACGGCAGGTCCGTCAGGTCCTCGGTCGCCACCGGGGGCGCCTTCGCGATCTGCTCGGCCTCGGCGAGCACGTCGGCCGGGAACTCGTCGGTGCGCTCCAACGGCGGGAGCCCCAGCTCCTCACGCAGGCCGGAGAAGTCGTGTGCGGAGTAGTCAGGAGTGCTCACGTGGCGAGGTTAGCCAGCGGGCACGTAGACCTGCGCCGTCACCCCGCGGGCCACCTCGGTCTGCTCCACCAGCTCCAGCCGGAGGGGCGTCGACAGGCCGTCGAAGAGCCGCGGTCCGTGACCGGCCACCGCCGAGTGCACGACCAGCTGGTACTCGTCGATCAGCCCGAGGTCGGCCAGGGCCAGCGCGAGCGTGACGCCACCCAGAGCGATGCCGTCTCCGGGCTGTGCCTTGAGCGCCTGCACCATCGGCTCGAGGTCGGTGCCGTCCACCACCTCGGCGCTCCAGCCGGCGTCGGCCGGCAGCGTGCTCGACACGACGATCTTGGGCATCGCGCCGATGGTGCGGGCGAACGGCTCCATCCACGGCTCGACCCACGCCGCGAGGTCACCCTGCTCGTCCGGTCGCCACGCCTCCATCAGCTCGTACGTGACCCGGCCGAACAGTGCCACGTCGGAGCGCGCCATCCACTCAGCCGCGTGCTGGTGCACCTCGGGCCCGGGCTGGAACGCCGGGGAGGCGTGGTCGACACAGCCGTCGAGGCTGACGTTGATCGAGTACCGCAGGGGCCGCATGCGCCCATCATGGCCGACGACGCACGAACGCCGCCCGCCCCGAGGGGCGAGCGGCGCTCGTGAGAGGTCAACCGATCAGTGGTTGTGGCCCGCGTGGGAGTCCTCGTCCTCGTCGGCCGGCTTGTCGACCACGAGGGTCTCGGTGGTGAGCAGCATGGCGGCGATCGACGCGGCGTTGGCCAGCGCGGAGCGCGTGACCTTGACCGGGTCGAGCACGCCCTGCGACACCAGGTCGCCGTACTCCTCGGTGGCCGCGTTGTAGCCCTGGCCGCTCTCGCGGACCTTGTTGACCACGACCTCGCCGGAGACGCCGCCGTTGCGGGCGATCCACTCCAGCGGGGCGTCGGCGCCGATGCGGACGATGCGCACACCGACCGCCTCGTCGTCGACGAGGCCGAGGCTGTCGTCGAGCACGGAGACCGCGTGGACGAGGGCCGAGCCGCCGCCGGCGACGATGCCCTCCTCGATGGCCGCGCGGGTCGCCGAGACGGCGTCCTCGATGCGGTGCTTCTTCTCCTTGAGCTCGACCTCGGTGGCCGCGCCGACCTTGATGACGCAGACGCCGCCAGCCAGCTTGGCCAGGCGCTCCTGCAGCTTCTCGCGGTCCCAGTCCGAGTCGGTGTTGTCGATCTCGGCCTTGATCTGCGCCACCCGGCCGTCGACCTCGGCAGCGTCGCCGCCGCCGTCGATGATCGTGGTGTTGTCCTTGGTGATGACCACACGGCGCGCGGTGCCCAGCTCGTCGAGCGTGACGGTGTCGAGCTTGAGACCGACGTCGGGCGTGATGACCTCGGCACCCGTGAGGGTGGCGATGTCCTGCAGCATGGCCTTGCGACGGTCGCCGAAGGCCGGGGCCTTGACGGCGGCCGAGGTGAAGGTGCCCTTCATCTTGTTGACCACCAGGGTCGAGAGCGCCTCGCCCTCGATGTCCTCGGCGATGATGAACAGCGCCTTGCCGGCCTGCACGACCTTCTCGAGCACGGGCAGCAGGTCGGCGATCGCCGAGATTTTGCCCTGGTGCACGAGGATGTACGGATCGTCGAGGACGGTCTCCATGCGCTCCGTGTCGGTGACCATGTACGGCGACAGGTAGCCCTTGTCGAACTGCATGCCCTCGGTGAACTCCAGCTCGGTGCCCATGGTGTTGGACTCCTCGACGGTGATCACGCCGTCCTTGCCGACCTTGTCGAACGCCTCGGCGATGAGGGCGCCGATGACCGCGTCACGCGACGACACGGTGGCGACGTCGGTCATGTCCTTGATGTCGTCGACGTCGCGCGCCATCTCGTGCAGCTTCTCGGTGACCGCGGCGACGGCCGCCTCGATGCCCTTCTTGAGGCCGACCGGGTTGGCGCCGGCGGCGACGGCACGCAGGCCCTCGTGGACCATGGCCTGCGCCAGCACGGTGGCGGTGGTGGTGCCGTCACCCGCGACGTCGTTGGTCTTGGTGGCGACCTCCTTGGCGAGCTGGGCGCCGAGGTTCTCGAACGGGTCGTCGAGCTCGATGTCACGCGCGACGGTGACGCCGTCGTTGGTGATCGTGGGGGCGCCCCACTTCTTGTCGAGCACGACGTAGCGGCCCTTGGGGCCGAGGGTGACCTTGACGGTGTCGGCGAGCTTGTCGACGCCGCGCTCGAGGGCGCGGCGGGCGTTCTCGTCGAATTCCAGGATCTTGGGCATGCGATTCCTTACAGAAATGACGTGGGCAGAAGAGACGTGGGGTGGATCGGTGCAGGGCGGACCTGCAGCGCCCCGACCTCTCCGGGGAGAGATCGGGGCGTCACGTCAGGAGACGATGGCGAGGACGTCGCGCGACGAGAGGATCAGGTACTCCTCGCCGCCGTGCTTGACCTCGGTGCCGCCGTACTTGCTGAACAGCACCTTGTCGCCGACAGCGATGTCGAGCGGGACGCGGTTGCCGTTGTCGTCGATGCGGCCGGGGCCGATCGCGACGACGGTGCCCTCCTGGGGCTTCTCCTTGGCGGTGTCAGGAATGACCAGACCGGATGCGGTGGTCTGCTCTGCCTCGGCGGCCTGGACGACCAGGCGATCCTCGAGCGGCTTGATGGTGACCGACACGATGTCGACCTCCCCTTTCAGCGTGGAACACGGACAGTTGGGCGACGACTGTCGCCGTCTTGAAATCTAGCACGCCGCTGGCACTCGCCCCAAGAGAGTGCTAATTCCGGCGGCGTCGCCCGGCCGTCTCGACTCGCTGCGCTCGGCCCGCTGATGACGTGGGCGGTCGCGCTGGGAAGATTGCTCGATGGACGTGGAGACCTTCGAGCAGCTGGTGACGCCGGCGGGTCAGATGCTGCTCGAGGAGATCGCCCGCTGCGCCGGGGTCGAGAGCGATCTGGGCCTCGGGACACGGTTGCGCAAGACCTGGGCGCCCGACCTGGTCGCGGCCGCCGTCACCCAGAACCACCTGCGCGGCAAGGCCGCGGCCAAGTTCGGATTTGCCGCTGCCGACCTGTACTTCACCCACGACGCGCTGGAGCAGTCCACGCGCGCGTCCGTGGCCGATCACCGCGCGACCCGCCTGGCCGCCACCGGCGCGACGTCGGTGGTCGATCTCGGCTGCGGCATCGGGGGCGACCTGCTCGCGTTCGGACGGGCGGGGCTGCGGGTGCGGGGCATCGAGAGGGATCCGGTCCGCGCGGCGATCGCGGCGGCGAACCTGGCCGCGGCCGGCATCGACGGCAGGGTCGAGGTCGGTGACGCCGAGGAGGCCGTGATCGCCGGCGGCGAGGTCGCGTTCGTCGACCCGGCCCGGCGCGACGGCCGCGGACGGACCTTCTCGACCGCGGACCTGCAGCCGTCGTGGTCGTGGGTGCGCCGCCAGCTGGCCGGTCGTGCCGTGGCCAAGGTGATGCCGGGCCTGGCGCACGCCGACGTGCCCGAGGGTGTCGAGGCGGAGTGGGTCAGCGACGGCGGAGACCTGGTCGAGGCGTGCCTGTGGGGCGCGCCGTTCGCGAGTGCCACCCGGCGGGCGACCGTCCTCTCCCGCGGATCCAGTGCGACGCTCATCGCCTCGGCCGAGCCGGCGGCGGTCGCCGACATCGGTGCCCACCTGTACGAGCCGGACGACGCCGTGATCCGCGCGGGCCTGGTCAGCGAGTTCTCGGCGACCATCGGCGGCTGGCTCCCCGACTCGCACATCGCCTACGTCAGCGCCGACGCCCAGGTCCAGACCCCCTTCGCGCGCGGATTCCGGATCATCGAGGAGCTTCCCGTTCCGCGAGAAGCCCCTCAGGGCGGCTCTGCAGGTGCGTCGGATCGGCACCCTGACCATCAAGAAGCGCGGCGTGGAGATCGTCCCGGAGCAGGTGGTCAAGCGGCTCAAGCTGAAGGGCCCCAACAGCGCTCTCGTGATCATGACCCGCGTGCAGGGCTCCGGTCGCGCCTTCCTCGTCGAGCGCCACTGACCGAATTTTGCGGGCCCAAGCACCGTTTCACGGTGTCCAATCGGTGCTTGATCCCGCAAAATTCGGGGCATGGACCTCAACGCTGACCTAGGTGAGTCGACCGAGCAGTGGGAGTCCGGGGCCGATCGGGCGCTGCTGGAGATCGTCACGAGCGCCAACGTGTGCTGCGGCGCCTACGCGGGCGACGCGGGGCTGTCGCTGGCGACGGTCGAGGCGTGCCTCGAGGCCGGAGTCGTCGTGGGAGCCCAGGTCGGCTACCCCGATCGCGAGGGATTCGGTAGGCGGCCGATGGACCCCAGCGACGGTGAGCTGATCGACACCCTGCGCGCCCAGCTCGACGACCTGATGACCTGGGCCGACGACGTGGGGGGCCACGTGTCGTACGTGAAGCCGCACGGTGCGCTCTACAACACGATCGTCCACGACGAACGACAGGCGACGGCCGTGGTCGAGGCTGTCGTGCCGTACGGACTGCCCATCCTCGGCCTGCCGGACAGCGCGGTGCTGCGGATCGCCGCCGCCGAGGGGCTGCAGGTGGTGCCCGAGGGATTCGCCGACCGCGGATACACCGGTGACGGAGCGCTCGTGCCGCGCAGCGAGCCGGGAGCACTTCTGGAGGATCCCGGAGCCGCGGCCGCGCAGGCGGTTCGTCTCACCGATCGGGTCGAGTCGATCTGCGTGCACGGCGACACCCCGGGCGCCCTGGAGATGGCGCGGGCCGTCCGCGCTGCACTGGAGGCCGCCGGGCACCGGCTGACCGGGTTCGCCCCGTGAACCTGCTGCCCTGCGGCGACCATGCCCTGCTGCTGGACTGCGAGAGCCTGGACGAGGCACGCCGCTGGCACGCCGCACTCCGTCGCGAGGTCGATGACCTGGTCATGGGTGCGCGCACGGTGCTCCTGCGCGGAGACCCGGGGCGTCTGCGCGACCTGGTCCGCAGCACCTCGCCGGTCGACGACCTCGAGGCGCTCGGCGGCTCCGAGATCGAGGTTCCCGTGGTCTACGACGGGGAGGATCTCGACGAGGTCGCCCGGCTGACCGACCTGAGCACGGACGAGGTGATCGCGGCCCACACCGACACCCCCTGGACCGCCGCCTTCGGTGGCTTCGCGCCCGGCTTCTCCTATCTCGTCGACGGCGACGCCCGCCTGCAGGTGCCCCGTCGATCGACGCCACGCACCTCGGTGCCGGCCGGGGCCGTCGGTCTGGCCGGCGAGTTCAGCGGCGTCTACCCCCGCTCCTCCCCCGGCGGCTGGCAGCTCGTCGGCCGCACCGACCTCGCCATGTGGGACTCGACCCGCGAGCCGGCCGCCCTGCTGCAACCCGGCACCGTCGTGCGATTCGTGGCGGTCCGATGAGCCTGACGGTGGAGCAGCCCGGCGCCCGCTCGCTGCTGCAGGACGCGGGACGGCCCGGACTCGGCTCGATGGGGGTCAGCCCGTCCGGCGCCTTCGACCGCGGAGCGTTGCGTCAGGTCAACCGGCTGCTCGGCAACGGCACCGGGTCCCCCGTCGTGGAGGTCCTGCTCGGCGGACTGGTGGTCACCGCGACCGAGGACCACACGATCGCCGTGACCGGAGCGGTCGGACCCCTGACGATCGACGGACGTCCGGCCGCGCACGGGCGCGCGGTCCCGCTCCGCGCCGGGCAGCAGCTGCGGATCGGTCCGGTCGTGTCCGGACTACGTGCCTATCTCGGCGTCAGCGGCGGATTCGACTCGCCCGACGAGCTGGGATCACGGTCCACCGACACGCTCTCGGGCCTCGGACCCGCCCCGATCGCGGCCGGCGACGAGCTGGGCGTCGGACCTGCCCGGCCCGTGCCGGACCTTCCCGACGTCCCCGCCCTGACGCGCACCGGTGACCTGACGGTCGGCGTGGTGCTCGGACCGCGCGACGACTGGTTCACGCCCGCGGCGACCACCGTCCTGCTCACCACCGGCTGGACCGTCTCGGCGTCGTCGGACCGTGTCGGCGTGCGCCTCGACGGACCACGGTTGGAGCGGTCCCGCGACGACGAGCTGCCCAGCGAGCCCTGCGTGCGCGGGAGCATCCAGGTGTCCTCCGACGGGCAGCCCATCGTCTTCGGGCCGGACCATCCGGTGACCGGCGGCTATCCCGTCATCGGCGTCGTCGTCGATCGAGACCTCGACCGGCTCGCACAGGCGCGGCCCGGTGACGTGGTGCGGTTCAGTCGACGTCAGGCGCGATGAGGCGATGGGCGAGGACCGGGGCGCCACGCCACCCGGGGCCGTGAGGCCGGCAGCGCAGCCGGTGGTCAGCAGGTCTGGACGTCGACGCCGTCGACGGGCAGCTTGCCGCCCGCCTCGGCCTTGCCCGTGAGCACGTCGATGAGCGCACGCATGGCCGGGACGTCGGAACCGTAGAGCGCGACCTTGGTGGCCGCCCGGCTGTACTGCAACGGGTAGGGACGGTCGGTCGTGACGACGACGTCGGCGGATCCGGCCGCCGACGTCTGGCCGAGCAGCTGCACCGACGGCCCGGACCCCAGGCTGACTCCCGCCTCGGAGGCGGCCTGCGAGAAGGCGGCGACGGCGCCACTCGGCCCGAACGGGCGGAACGCCGTGGGTGGCGCGGCGTCGTCGCAGGGCTTCGCCACCACGGTCACGGCGGCTGCGCTCAGCGCCTGCGACTGCTCGACGTGCGAGCCCGCGTCGCCCGGCAGCGTGGGTGAGGCGTCGGCGTGCAGCACCCAGGCGATGGTGCGCGCGGCCGACGCCCGCGCCTGCGCCTCGGGGAGGTCGCCGGACTTCAGTGCCGCGAGCATCGCGTCGTAGGCCGCCAGGTTGTCGGCCGGCATCAGCGCGAGGTCGCTGCCGGCCTTGATGGCCTCCACGGCGGCCTCTCCACCCGGGTACCGGTTCATCACCGCACCCATGCCGAGCGAGTCGCTGACCACGAGTCCGTCGTAGCCGAGGTTCTCGCGCAGACCCGTGGTGATCACCTTGCGCGACACCGACGCCGGCACCCCCTTGTCGATGTAGGGGACGTCGAGGTGCCCGGTCATGATGCCGGGCACACGGTCGCCGATCGCGGCCTCGAACGGCACGAGGTCGTGGGTGCGCAGGCGTTGCGCGTTGCTGTCCAGCACAGGTAGTCCGCGGTGGCTGTCGGTGCTGACGTTGTGGCCCGGGAAGTGCTTGACGACCGAGATGATCCCTGCCTCGCCGTAGCCGGTGATCGCGGCGACGACGGCGTCGGCCACGGTCTTGGGGTCCGAGCCGGCCGAACGGGTGCCGATGATCGGATCCTCCGGACCGATGGTGACGTCACCATCGGGCGCGAACACCGTGTTGAAGCCCGCCGCCCGCAGCTCGGCACCCGAGGCACGGGAGGCGGCGGTGACCGCCTCGGCGCCCGCGGTGGGGTCTCCGGCGATGGCGGCACCGGCGGACATGAAGGTCGGGAAGGGTGTCAGCGGCGCCTTCAGTCGTGCGACCAGACCGCCCTCCTGGTCGATCGGGATCATCACCGGAACGCCCCGCTCGGCCCCGACAGCCCGCATCTGGTCGTTGAAGGAGGTGACGACCGACAGCGGGTCGGTCGTGGTGACGTCGAGGATGCGGTCACCGGTGACCATCACCCCCGCGAAGTGCTTGTCGCGCAGCAGTGCGAGCGAGGAGTCGTTGCCGAAGTGTCGTGCCACGATCAGCTGCCCGGCCAGGTCCGCCAGGCTGAGGTCGTTCGCGAGCCGCTCGGCTCTCGCACGCTCGTCGGCGGTCGGGCCCCATCCTTCCGGCTCGACGGGGGTCGCGGACGCCGACGGTGTGGGGATCGCGGCGGAGGAGGCGGCCGCCTGCGGTTCCCCGCTGCGGCCGAGTGCCACGGCTCCGGCCGCAACGGCGCTGGCGACCACGAGCACGGCGACCGCAGCGGCGATCAGCCGACGACGCGGGTCACGCTGTCGGTGAGCACGCATGTCAGACGGCGACGACCTGCGTGACGGGCATCCCGGAGTCGACCGGCAGGTCCAGCGACGACGCCGGGTGTCCTCGACGCACGACCTCGGCGCCGAGCGCAGCGACCATCGCGCCGTTGTCCGTGCACAGCCCGATGCGGGGAATCCGCACCTCGATGCCGGCTGCCTGCGCCCGCTCCTCGACCATCGCCCGGAGTCGCCCGTTGGCCGCCACTCCCCCGCCGACGATCAACGTGTCGACGTCGTGCTCGCGGCACGCAGCGACGGCCTTGGCCGTCAGCACGTCGCAGACCGCGTCCTGGAACGACGCCGCGATGTCGGCGACCGGCACCGGCCGACCCATGCGCTGCTCGTGCTGCACGTGGCGCGACACGGCGCTCTTGAGGCCGGAGAACGAGAAGTCGTAGCGGTGGCTGTCCTGGTACTTGGCCTGGGTGAGCCCGCGCGGGAACGCCACGGCGGTGGGGTCGCCCTCACGCGCCTCGCGGTCGATGTGCGGTCCGCCGGGATAGGGCAGGTCGAGCAACCGCGCCACCTTGTCGAAGGCCTCGCCGGCCGCGTCGTCGATGGTCTGGCCGAGCAGCGTGATGTCCGAGGCGATGTCGTCGACCAGCAACAGCTCGGTGTGCCCGCCCGACACCAGCAGGGCGGCCACCCGTCGGTCGAACCGGCCGTGCTCGAGCTGGTCGACGGCCACGTGGGCCGCGAGGTGGTTGACGCCGTAGAGCGGCTTGTCGTGCGCCAGCGCGAGGGCCTTGGCGGCGGCGACACCCACGAGCAGTGCACCCGTCAGACCCGGGCCCGAGGTGACGGCGATGGCGTCGACGTCCTGCACGCGGACGCCCGACTCGGCATAGGCCTGCTCGAGCGTGGGGACCATCGCCTCGAGATGCGCGCGACTGGCGACCTCCGGGACGATCCCACCGAACCGGACGTGCTCGTCCATGCTCGAGCTGAGAGCGTGCGCCAGCAGCTCGGTGCCGCGCACGATGCCGACACCGGTCTCGTCGCACGAGGACTCGATCCCCATCACCAGCGGTTCAGACACAGCATCATTGTGGCAGGCGCACGCAGACCTGTCGGCCGACCGACCCGGCGACGGCGGACCGGACGGCCTAGCATCGACGAGTGCAGTGGGTGACGTGGCAGCAGGCGTCCGTGGTGACGGCCGTGTGCCTGGTCGGCTGGCTGCTCACCCGACGGACCCACCCCACGTCGTTCGCACCGACGCTGCGGGAGCTGGCCCTGATCAGCGGCCTGTACGCCCTGTGGCGGCTGGGGTTCCGCCTCCCGCTGACCCACGAGGCGGGAGCACTCGACCGCGCCCGCGACATCGACGCGATCCAGCAGGCGCTGCACCTGCCGACGGAGCGATCGGTGCAGGAGGCCGTGCTGCACCTGGACTGGCTGGCCCGGTTCTGCAACGCCTACTACGCCATCGCCCACGTTCCGGCGCTCGTCGTGTTCATGATCTGGCTGTTCGTGCGCCACCGCGACCACTATCCGCACTGGCGCAACGGGTTGGCGTTCCTGACCGGCGCCTCGCTGTTCCTGCACTTCGTGCGCGTGGCGCCGCCGCGATTCATCCCCGAGCTGGGCTTCGTCGACCTGTCCCAGCGCTACGGGTTCGACGTGTACGGTCCGCCCGGGTCCGCCGTGGGCGACCAGTTCGCGGCGATGCCGTCCATCCATGTCGGCTGGGCCGCCGTCGTGGCGCTCGGCGCGGTCGCGGCCTCACGCAGCCCGTGGAGATGGGTGGCGTTCGCGCACCTGCCGATCACGGTGCTCGTCGTGGCGGCCACCGGGCACCACTGGTGGCTCGACGGCGCCGCGGCCATCGTCCTGCTGCTGATCGGACTGCGGCTCGACACGGTGGTGCGCCGTCGCTTGTCAGCGCGACACCGTCACTCCGAGACGGTCACCCTGGGGTCGAACGCGACGTAGCCGCTGTAGTCGGTGCCCACGCGCTCGAACGACGAGGGGATCGGCTCGGGGTACGACCAGCCGCCGTCGGCGAGCACGTCGTCTCCGGTGCCCACGTTCCAGTACTGGGCGTCGCCCTTCCACGGGCAGCGGTACTGGGTGGGGCTCTTCTCGAACGCGCCCTCGGTCAGGCTCGACGGCGGGAAGTACCAGTTGCCCTCGATCTTGACGAGGTCCTCGGTGGGGGCCTCGGCGACGACGGTGGATCCGATGACTGCCTTCATGACTGCTCCTTCGCTGCGCGACGAGCCGCCCGGGCGGCGTACTCCTCGTCGTCCATCTTCTTCGCCTGCTCCAAGGTCGGCGCGGTGCCGCCGTGCCGGGCGGGCGCCCACCACTGTCCCTCCGGGCTGATCGGGTACTGCTCGATCGCGTGGTCGAGCAGCGCGCTCATGGCGTCGCGGAGCCGCTGGGTCTCGGCGACGGGATCCTCACCCGTCACCTCGAGCGGCGCGCCGACGTGCAGACCGATGGTCTTGCCGCGCCCCGTCAGGTCGGCCTCGTGGTCCTTGGTCTTGAGCAGCTGGGTGCCCCACGTGACCATGGGGATCAGCGGCACCCCGGCTTCGGCGGCCATCCGCACGGCACCGGTCTTGAGCTCCTTGATCTCGAAGGAGCGGCTGATGGTGGCCTCCGGGAAGATTCCGACGATCTCGCCGCCCCGCGCGTAGTCGACGGCGTCGCGGTAGCTCTGCTCGCCGTTGTCGCGATCCACCGAGATGTGGTGGTACGACCGCATGAGCGGCCCGGAGATCTTGTGCTCGAACGCTTCCTTCTTGGCCATGAATCGCACCAGCCGCTTGCTCGGCTGTGCCGCGAGGCCGTCGAAGATGAAGTCGACGTAGCCGATGTGGTTGGCGGCGAGGATCGCGCCACCCGTGCGCGGGATGTGTTCGGTGCCCGACATCTGGAACCTCATCCCGAGCGCCTTGAACAACGTCTTGGCGGTCAGGATCGTGGCTGGGTACGTGAGATCGCGCATTCGATCACAGTACCCATTCGCGGATCAGCGGCAGCGCGAGTGTAAGCCCTGCTCCCCGGGGAGCACAGCAGTCGACGGGCTCGAGCTCCGTGCGGCCCAGCCCGCTCGCCAGGGAGCGCAGCGCCCGTGAGGGAGCGAGGAACGAGCGACCGAGGCGACCTGAGGCCGGCGGACTCGCCCAGCCCCACCTCACCATCGCCTCGCTCCGCTCACGGTCGGCCGCAGACGGCCTCCCTGGCGACCAGCCCGCTCGCCAGGGAGCGCAGCGACCGTGAGAGAGCGAGGAACGAGCGACCGAGGCGACCCGAGGTCGACGGACTCGCCCAGCCCCACCTCACCATCGCCTCGCTCCGCTCACGGTCGGCCGCAGACGGCCTCCCTGGCGACCAGCCCGCTCGCCAGGGAGCGCAGCAATCGACGCGCCCCTGCTCCGTGCGGCACAGCCCGCTCGCCAGGGAGCGAAGCGACCGTGAGGGAGCGAGGAACGAGCGACCGAGGCGACCCGAGGCCAACACACCCGCCCAAGCCCGTCGGCTCACCGTCGCCTCGCTCCGCTCACGGTCGGCCGCAGACGGCCTCCCTGGCGACCAGCCCGCTCGCGCGGGTGCACAGCAATCGACGCGCCCCCGCTCCGTGCGGCACAGCCCGCTCGCCAGGGAGCGAAGCGACCGTGAGGGAGCGAGGAACGAGCGACCGAGGCGACCGGCCGACGGACTCGCCCGGCCCCACCTCACCCGCGCTCAGTCTGTTCAGGCGTCGTCGTCGACCACGTGGACGGCAGCCTCCTCGGCGCTGGCGGCTGCGCCGTCGATGCCGACGTCCTCACCGACCAGGTCCGACTCGGTGTCCTCTCCGGTGCCCTCGTCAGGGTCGACCAGCCGGCCGGCTCGTTCACGCCCGACCTCGCCGCCGACCTGCTCGGCCTGCTCGGCGTAGGGGTCGGCGTCCGGCACCTCCTGCGCGATGCGCTGCTCGAGCGACTCGCCCTCGAGTGCCTCGTCGGCCGTCGTGCCGAAGCCCTCGCCGCGGTAGCTTCTCCGGCGGCGAGTAGCCCGAGTCGAGCGTCTCGTCGGGGTCGTCGAAGATGGCGTCCTGGTCAGGTCCGTCAGTACCGTCGGGGAAGGTGTCAGGCGTCTCGGTCATGCGCCCAGCCTCGCACGCAGCACTCAATCGGCAAGCGGTACTCGATGGCAACCGGTCAGCCGGCGAGCGGTCGTTCCATGACCACCGCGTCGACCCCGTCGGAGTAGTAGCGGCGACGCCGATGGATCTCGACGAAGCCGGTGGAGTCGTACAGCGCGAGGGCAGCGGTGTTGTCGGCGGCGACCTCCAGCATCATGCGGGTGGCGCCTCGACGAACGGCATGGGCCAGGAGAGTGTCGATCATGCCGCGGGCAACGCCCTGGCGTCGCACCACCGGGTGGACCGCGATGCGGTCGAGGTCGGCCGTGCCGTCCACCACGCGGACGATGCCGTACGCCTCGGCCGTCGAGGTGACGAGCACGTCCTGGGCCCGGTCGACGATGGCGCGCTCGATGGACGGCGCACCCCAGGAGGCCGCGCCGAAGCACTCGACCTCGAGAGCCAGGAGCCCCAGCAGGTCCTCGATGGTGGCCGGCCTGATCATGTCGCAGGGCTCACGCAGGACGCGGCTGGGCGTCCGGCCGCCTCAGGTACAGCGGCTCCAGCGGCAGATCGACGTGACGGCCGGCCGCGACGAGCTCGGCCAACGCAGCCGCTCGCGGCACCAGGTCGCCGCGGGCGTCGAGCACCTCGGGGTACAGCGCGGCACCGGGTCCGTACGCCGGCAGGCCGGGGTGCAGGCGAGCGAGGTCGGCCGGCGCGTGGACCTGAGGGCCGTCGAGGCGCGTCCCGTCCGCGCCGAAGCGTGCCCAGTAGACCTCCTTGCGCCGCCCGTCCGTGGCGACGAGGAACTCGCCGTCGGCGTCGACGTCCGCGGCGATGACGTCGAGCGTGCACACGCCGTGCGTGGCCAGACCGAGCGTCGACCCCAGGGTCAGTGCGGTGACCACCCCGACACGAAGGCCGGTGAACGGCCCCGGTCCCACGCCGACCGCGACGTCGGTCAGATCCGACATCGAGGCCCCCGCCTGCGCCAGGGCGTCGCGAATGATCGGGGCCAGCTGCTCACCGTGCGCCATGGCACCGGTGGCCGATGCCTCGCCGACCACCGACGTGCCGTCGTGGACGGCGGCGGTGATGGCGGCGGTGGCGGTGTCGAACGCGAGCAGGAGCACCCGACGAGCCTATCGGGCCGCATCGGGACTGCCGCCCATCATGCCGAGCATCTCGCGGCCGCCGTTGCGGAACGAGCGAGCGACCAGCGCGACGGCGAGCAGGGCGAACGCGATGTCGAGCCAGGTCGTGTAGTTCCAGCTCAGGCCCTCGGCACCGACCTTGGCGTCGCGCTCCGTGGGCGTCAGGCCGGTGGTGCCGAAGATCAGCTCGACCAGGTAGGCAGCGGCGACCATCGTGGCGTAGAACCACGCCACGATGCGCAGGGCCATCGCCGTGCCGTAGTACTTCCGGTAGATCACGATGATCGGCACGATGATCAGGTCGGCGAAGATGAACGACATCACGCCACCGAAGCTGATGCCGGAGTTCCACAGCACGCCCGCCAGCGGCACGTTGCCCACCGAGCACACGAAGCTGAACACCGCGATCACGGGAGCCACCAGCGGACCGACGATCGCCGCGGTCGTCGGATCGTTGCTGAAGAACACCGCCTCCCAGAACGACGTCGGCACCCACGCCTCGACGCACCCGGCGATGAGGATGCCGAGGAGCACGTCACGCAGCACGGCGCCCCACTCCATCACGAAGATGTGGCTGACCGCGGTGCAGCCCCGGGAGCTGAACAGTCGCTGCGCGAAGGACCCCTCGCCGTCCACCGACATGTCCATGGACGCGTGCCCCTCCATCGAGCCGGTGAGGCCCTTCTCGGCCTGGTCGCGCGCGGCGTCGACCAGCTGCGTGGACACGAGGTACCGAAAGACCAGCGCCACCATGACGATCATCAACGGCCCGCCGATGAACTCTGCCAGCGCGAATCGCCACCCGAGCAGCAGCCACATCACGATGCCGAGCTCGAGCACCAGGTTGGTCGACGAGATCTGGAAGACCATGGCCGATCCGAAGCTTCGCCCCCTTGCGGAACAGCGTCCTCGCCAGCGCGACCGCGGCGTAGGAGCACGACGAGGCCGCAGCACCCAGCCCGGTGGCACGTGCGGTGCTGGCGACGTCGCTGCCGCCGAGGGCTCGGGTGATCGCCTCACGTCGCACGACCGCCTGCACGACGGCCGAGAGGGCGAAGCCGAGGATCAGCGACCAGCCGATCCGCCAGGCCATCGTGCCTGCCGACGCCAACGCGTCAGCGATCTGGTGCAGCACCCACATGCCGTCGAGGCTAGCGACTGGTTGCGCGATGCACCGATCAGTCGTCGTCGGAGGAGTCGGCCAGCACGGTGGATCGCAGCGGCACGCCCGCCCAGCGAGGTCCGCGCGGCTTGATGGTGACCACGCGCGGCGCCACGTCCTCGCCCGGTGGCGGCTCGACCTCGCCCTCGTGCGGCGTGCCCAACGGGTCGATCGGCCGAGGGCCACGCACCTCGATGCGCACCCACAGCCAGCTGTCGTTGAGCTGCTCGGCCATGCCGTCGCCCCACTCGACCACGGTGATGGACCTGTCCGCCGTGGCGTCGAGGTCGATGTCGTCGAGCTCGGCGGCATCGCCCAGCCGGTAGGCGTCGACGTGCACCAGCCCGGGTCCGTCGACCAACGACGGGTGCTCGCGAGCGAGCACGAACGTGGGCGACGTGACCGGTCCGCGAACCGCGAGCGCGTCTCCCAGGCCCTGGGTGAACGTGGTCTTGCCGGCTCCGAGGTCTCCGGACAGCACCAGCAGGTCGCCGGGGCTGAGCAGGCGGGCCACGCGCCGCGCGAGGTCCTTCATCAGGTCCGGGGTCGGCACCTCCCGCGAGAGCCAGAGCGTCTTGCGGAACTCGATGAGGGCGCCGTCCTGACGGACCGGGTGATAGAAGCGGCGCGTCCAGAACTGGACCGTCTCGGGCAGCTCCTCGCGCACGTGCAACCAGATGCCGTCCTTGCCGCGCTCCTCGGCGGTGTCCTCGGCGACGCCGACCATGGCCGAGGCGACGCCGCGGTCCTGCAGGTCGGGGTCGACGGCCACGCGCCGCAGGCCCAGGAGTCCGGAGCGGCTCTCGTCGAACAGCAGCGCACCCATCGGGTGGTCGCGGCGCTGCACGAGCAGGCCGCCCGGTCCGGCGAGCACCTCGCGCACCGACTCGACGGTCTCGTCGAGGGCGGTCGAGGGCGGATCGAGCACCCGGCGGGCGCCGAACGAGCGGCGGATGACGTCGAGGACCTGTTCGGCGTGCTCGGGACCTGCATCGATGACGTTGAGGGCGGTCATGCGGCGTCCTTCCGGACCTCGTCGACGATCGCCTCGATCGCCTCGGTCACCATCTCGTGCTCCTCGAAGATCACCATGTGGCCCGCGTCCTCCGCGATGACCAGCCGCGCACCGGGGATGTCCTCGACCAGGCGACGGCTGTGCGCCAACGGCGTCAGCTGGTCCTCGCTGCCGCACACGACGGTGGTGTGCGCCGAGGCCACGACCTTCAGACCGGGGGTGAGATCGAGCCCGACGAAGTTCGGGTAGAAGTCGAGCAGCACGTGCAGGGGTGCGCGCAGCAGCATCTCGTCGGTCATGTCGACGTGTCGCTCCTGGGCGTGTGGACCGAGCCCCCACCGCTTGATCAGCGAGAAGCTGTTGAACGACCGTCCCCACTCCAGGACCGGGCCGGCGACCCGCAGGACGGGCACCAGACGCCGCAGCGCCGGACTGCCACGCATGAGGCGGCCCGAGCTCGTGCTGATCAGCACCACCCCGCGCACTCGACGCTCGAACAGGTCAGGGTCGTCCACGGCCAGCTGCATGATCGCCATGCCACCCATGGAGTGACCGACGAGGATGACCGGTCCACGGGGCGCGACCTGCTCCATCACGGTGGCGAGGTCCTGCGCGAGGTCGGACAGCGACGAGCTGCTCGGACCCGAGCGGCCCGACGCTCCGTGGGATCGCAGGTCCATCAGGACCAGGCGGACCTCCCCGCGCATCGCGAGGCGTTGGTAGTGCCAGGCGTCCAGGGTGCAGACCCACCCGTGCACGAAGATGACGACCGGTGTCTTGCGGTCGGCCTCGTCGACCTCCACGTTCAGCTGCACGCCGTCGTGGGCGGTGACCGACAGCGGTGTCGAGTGCACCGAGCCGAACGGGGTGTCCTCCCCGCGGCGGAGTCGACGGGCGGTCTGGACCCGACCGTTGAACAGGGTCGCGGCGACTCCCGTCGCCACGAAGGCGCCGGCCGTCGCAGCGAGGCGGGTGGTCCGATTCATCGGGTTCCACGATAGGTGCGGACGACCCGACCACCGATGCGGGTCACGATCTCGTACCCGATCGTGCCTGCTGCGACGGCCCAGTCCTCGGCCGTCGGCTCACCGTCGGCGCCCGGGCCGAACAGGGTGATGACGTCGCCCCGCCTCGCCTCCCGATCGCCGAGGTCGACGACGATCTGGTCCATGCAGACGCGGCCGACCTGCCGCACGCGCTCGCCGCGAAGCCCCGCGGACAGGCTCCCCGAGCCGGTGACCGGGACGCCCTCGCCGTAGCCCAGCGGCACCAGGCCCAGGGTGGTCTCGCGATCGGTCGTGAAGGTGTGGCCGTACGAGACGCCGGTCCCCGCAGGCACCCGCTTGACCGCCGCCAGTCGCCCCCGCAGCGTCATGACGGGCGCGAGCTCGACGTCGTGCGCCAGGCCGGGTGCCGGGTTGATCCCGTAGGTGGCGATGCCGACCCGCACCAGATCGAGGTGCGACGACGGACGCGTCAGGGTGGCCGGAGAGTTGGCGAGGTGCCGCAGGCCGGGATGCAGACCTGCGGCCGTCACCTCGTCGGCAGCCGCCGCGAACACCTGTTCCTGCTCCGCGTTGGCCGGGTGGTCCGGTTCGTCCGCGCACGCGAAGTGCGACCAGACGCCCGTGATCTCCACGCGTCCCGCACGCTGGTGGACGGCTGCCGCGGCGACGAGGCGGGACCAGTCCTCGCCACGGGCGCCGTTGCGGGACAGGCCGGTGTCGACCTTGAGCTGCGCGCGCGGGCGGGATCCGGCGGCGACGATCTGGTCGAGCTGGTCGACCGACGACGCGGTGACCTCGACGTCTGCGGCCACCGCGGCTGCGACGTCCTCGTCGGGAGCGGCCAGCCAGCACAGCACCGGGCCGGTGTCGCCGCCGTGGCGCAGCGCGAGGGCCTCCGCGACCGTCGCGACGCCGAGCCAGTCGGCCCCGGCCTCGCGAGCGGCACGACCGATCGGGCCGGTGCCGTGTCCGTACGCGTTGGCCTTGACCACGGCCATCAGCTGCGACGACGGTGCGCACGCGGCGAGTGCCCGCACGTTGGCCCGGTAGGCGTCGAGGTCGACGACGGCCTCGGCCTGAGGTGAGCTCATGCCCAATGCTCTCGCAGCACGTCGGTCAGGGTCGCGTCGAGGAACGCCCCGATCGTGGAGGGAAGGTGTGAGGCGACGTCCGACGCCGTCAGCGGACCACCCGCGGCGACCGCGGCGGCGCCGTGCAGGAACGCACCCAGCGACGCGGCGTCGAACGGCTCGAGTCCGGCGGCGAGCAAGGACCCGATCAGCCCGGCCAGCACGTCGCCTGCGCCGGCCGTGCCGAGCCACGGAGTGCCGCTGCGGTTGACCCGCACCCGCCCGTCGGGCGACACGATCACGGTGCGCTGGCCCTTGAGCAGCACGGTGCTGGCCCATCGCTGGCTCGCCTCTCGCGCGTGGCCGAGCGGATCGGCCTCGACCTCGGCGCGCTCCAGACCCAGCATCTGGGCCAGCTCGCCCGCGTGGGGCGTGAGCACCATCGGCGCGGGCGAGGTCTCGGGCAGGTGCTGCAGCGCGGTCGCGTCGACGACCATGGCGACACCGTCGCCGAGCAGGTCGCGCAGCGAGTCGCCCACGGTGTCGTCGCCACCGGGTCCGACGACCCACGCCTGCACACGGCCTCGACCCGCCACGACCTCGGGTGCACGGTCGACGACTCGCGCGGGCAGGTCGTCGGCGCCCAGGAAGCGCACCATGCCGGCCGGGCCCGCCTGGGCCCCGGCGACGCACAGATGTGCAGCCCCGGCGTAGGTCGGCGAGCCGGCGCAGATGCCGACGACGCCGCGCGAGTACTTGTGCCCGTCGGTGGGGCCGAGGGCGTCCAGCAGCAGGGCGCCGTCGCTCGCCTCGATCGTCTCGACGACCGGCTCGGCCAGGTACGGACCCAGGCCGATGTCGATCACCGTGACGTCGCCGGCCAGGGCGGCGGCCGGACCCAGCAGCAGGGCGGGCTTGAGCGCACCGAAGGTGACCGTTGCGTCGGCCTCGACGGCGCGCTCGGGCAGGGTGCCTGCGTCGACGTCGATGCCCGAGGGCACGTCGACGGCCACGGTGAACGGACGTGTCCGCTCGATCCAGTCCGCCCACTGCGCCGCCCGCCCGGACAGCCCCGGCCGCGCGCCGATCCCGAAGACGGCGTCGATGCAGGTGCGGTGGCCTGCCGGTTCCTCGACGACCTGCGCTCCCGCCGACAGCGCCGCGGCCAGCCCCTCGGCGTGCACGTGGTCGGTGTCGAGCAGGCACAGGTCGACCCGTACGCCGCGGTCGAGGAGGTGGGTCGCTGCTAACAGCGCATCGCCGCCGTTGTTGCCGGGGCCGATCAGCATCAGGACCAGCTCTCCGGGCGCGATCGCCTCCAGCGAGTCGGCCAGGCCGCGGGCGGCCCGCTGCATGAGGGCGTCCCATCCCGTGACTGCCGCGAGCGCCTCCTCGGCGGCGCGGATCTGCGCGACCGAGTGCGCTGTCAGCACTCGGCCACCACGAAGGCCGTGGCCACCGTGGTGTCGTGCGAGATCGACAGATGGATCTCGGTGATGCCGAGCTCGCGCAGCCGGTCGGGGGCCGAGCCGAGCAGGCTGAACTCCGGGGCACCCTGGGCCGAGTTGACCACCTCGAAGTCCTGCCAGGACAGACCGGCCGGTGCCCGCATGGCCTTGGCCAGCGCCTCCTTGGCGGCGAACCTTCCGGCGAGCGACTCGATGGGCAGGTCGCGCTCCGCGGGGGTGAACAACCGGCTGCGCATGGTGGGGGTGCGCTCCAGCGTCTCGGTGAAGCGCGCCAGGTCGACGACGTCGACACCTATGCCGTGGATCGCCATCACTCCACCGTCACGGACTTGGCCAGATTCCGCGGCTGGTCGACGTCGTGGCCGAGCTGCTCGGCGAACTCGCACGCGAAGATCTGCAGCGGCACGGTGGCCACCAGCGGCTGCATGAGGGTCGGCACGCGCGGCAGGCGGATCAGGTGGTCGGCATAGGGAACGACGTCGTCGTCGCCGTCCTCGACCAGCACGATGGTGCGGGCGCCGCGAGCCCGGATCTCCTGGATGTTGCTGATGGTCTTCTCCTGCAGCTGGTCGCGGCCCTTGGGCGGGACGATCACGAACACCGGCAGGCCCTCCTCGATGACGGCGATGGGCCCGTGCTTGAGCTCCCCGGCCGCAAAGCCCTCGGCGTGGATGTAGGCCAGCTCCTTGAGCTTGAGCGCACCCTCGAGGGCCACCGGGTACCCGGCGTGCCGGCCGAGGAACAGGATGGAGCGCGATCCGGACAGCTCGGCCGCGAGCTTGCGCACCTGGTCGCCGTCGTCGAGCATCCGCTGGATGCCCGCCGGGATCTTCTCCAGCTCGCCGATGATGCTGCCGATCTCGTCGCCGTACTTGGTGCCCTTGACCTGCGCCAGGTACAGCGCGAGCAGGTAGCACGCCACGACCTGGGCGAGGAATCCCTTGGTGGAGGCGACGGCGATCTCAGGGCCGGCGTGGGTGTAGATGACCGCGTCGGACTCACGCGGGATGGTCGACCCGTTGGTGTTGCAGATCGACAGCACCCGCGCACGCTGCTGGCGCGCGTACCGGATGGCCATGAGGGTGTCCATGGTCTCGCCGGACTGGCTGATCGTCACGACCAGCGTCGAGCGGTCGAGGATCGGGTCCCGGTAACGGAACTCCGAGGCCAGCTCGACCTCGCAGGGGGTGCGGGTCCAGTGCTCGATGGCGTACTTGGCCACCATCGCGGCGTAGAACGAGGTGCCGGCCGCCACGATGATGACCTTGTCGACCTCGCGCAGCTCGTCGTCGGACAACCGCATCTCGTCGAGCTGCAGCAGACCCTGCTGGTTGTGGCGCCCCAGGAGCGTGTCGGCGACGGCTTGCGGCTGCTCGGCGATCTCCTTGAGCATGAACCACGAGTAGCCGCCCTTCTCGGCCGCCGAGACGTCCCAGTCGACGTGGTACTCGGTGGTCTCGGCCGGTGCGCCGTCGAAGTCGGTGACCTCGATGCCGTCGCGCGTGATGGCGACCACCTGGTCCTGGCCGAGCTCGACGGCGTCGCGGGTGTACTCGATGAAGGCGGCGACGTCAGAGCCCAGGAAGTTCTCGCCGTCACCGCGACCCACCACGAGCGGGGAGTTGCGGCGGGCACCGACCACGACCTCGGGATGCTGGGCGTCGGAGATCACGAGGGTGAAGGCGCCCTCGAGCCGGCGGCACACGCGGCGAACGGCTTCTGGGAGGTCGTCGACCTGCTGCAGCTCGCGGGCGACCAGGTGCCCGACGACCTCGGTGTCGGTCTCGGAGAGCATCTCGGCGCCGTCGGCCTCGAGCTCGGCGCGCAGCACGGCGAAGTTCTCGATGATGCCGTTGTGCACCACCGCGACGCGACCGGCGGCATCGAGGTGCGGGTGGGCGTTGACGTCGTTGGGAGCACCGTGCGTGGCCCAGCGGGTGTGGCCGATGCCCGTGGTGGCGGCGGGCATCGCTCCACGCTGCTCGAGCTCGCGATCGAGGTTGACCAGCTTGCCCGCCTTCTTGGCCCAGGCGATCGTCCCGTCGCTGACCAGAGCGACGCCGCCGGAGTCGTAGCCGCGGTACTCGAGCCGCCTCAGCCCGCCCATGACGACGTCGAGGGCCGAGCGTTCTCCGACGTATCCGACGATTCCGCACATGCGTCTCAGGGTACCGGGGCACACCGTCGATCAGGTGTCGCGGGACAATGGAGCCATGACGCGTGAGCAGTCGCCGTACGTGGAGCTCGAACGAGCCGCGTGGTCGCAGCTGGCAGGTGACTCCCCACTGCCGCTCGAGCCCGACGAGATCGACCGGATCCGAGGCATCGGCGACCAGCTCGACCTCGAGGAGGTCCGCGAGGTCTACCTGCCCGTCACCGAGCTGTTGAGCATGCGGGTCAGGCTCGCCGAGGAGCTGTACGCCGCCACCGAGACGTTCCTCCGCACGGGCCAGGACCACAAGGTCCCCTACCTGATCGGCATCGCCGGCTCCGTGGCCGTCGGCAAGTCCACGATCGCGCGTCTGCTCAAGGAGCTGCTGTCGCGGTCCCCCGAGCACCCCACGGTCGAGCTCGTCACCACCGACGGCTTCCTGTACCCCAATGCCGAGCTGGAGCGCCGCGGGATCCTGGACCGCAAGGGATTCCCGGAGTCCTACGACCGCAAGGCGCTGCTGCGCTTCGTCATGGAGGTCAAGTCCGGCGTCGAGGTCGTGACGGCGCCGGTCTACTCCCACCTCACCTACGACCGCACCGACGAGGTGGTGACGCTCAAGCAGCCCGACATCGTGATCATCGAGGGCCTGAACGTGCTCGGATCGGCCAAGCCGCGGCCCGACGGCAGCCCGGGCCTGGCGATCCGCGACTTCTTCGACTTCTCCATCTACGTCGACGCCTCCAGCCGCGACATCAAGCGCTGGTACGTCGACCGGTTCCTCGCGCTGCGCAAGACCGCCTTCGCGGACCCGCAGTCGTACTTCCACCGCTACAGCACCCTGTCCGACGACGAGGCGATCGCCCGTGCCGAGGGGCTGTGGGACACCATCAACTGGCCGAACCTGCGCGAGAACATCGCCTCCACGACGGGTCGGGCCTCGCTGGTGCTGCGCAAGGGCCACGACCACGACGTCAAGTGGGTCCGACTGAGGAAGCTCTGACCGGCCGTGCTCCACGTTCGAGTGGTCGCACCGGCGGCCTCGTGCGACGCGGTCGTCGCGACCGTGCGCGACGCGGCGACAGTCTGCAACCTGGTGCGGGTGCGCCAGGTCGGCGTCGTCCACCAGCTCGACCAGGTGACCTTCGACGTGGCCCGCGAGAGCGCCGAGTCGGTCCTCGAACAGCTCCGCGACCTCGGGGTCGAGGAGGTGGGGTCGATCGCCCTGCACACACCGGACATCGTGCTGTCGCAGGCGGCCGAGGCCGCTGAGCGAGCCGCACCGGGACACCCCGACGACGGCGTCGTGTGGCGCCAGCTCGAGGTCCGATCGGCCGAGGACGCCCGCCTGTCCGCGTCCTTCCTGATGTTCTTGACGCTCGCCACGCTGATCGCCGGCGTGGGCCGCTACCTGGACCAGCCGATCCTGATCATCGGCGCCATGGTGGTCGGCCCCGAGTTCGCACCGATCGCGGCGACCTGCCTCGCGCTGACCCGCCGGAAGTGGAGCCTGGCCCGGACGGCGACCTCGACGCTCGCCGCCGGCTTCGTCGTGGCCGTGGTGGTGGCCACGGTGTTCTGGCTGGTGGCCGGACTGTTCGGAGTGGTGGACCCCGAGCTCGCCCGGTCCGGGAGGCTCACCGAGTTCATCATCCGACCCGACGGCTGGTCGTTCCTGATCGCGCTGCTCGCCGGCACCGCCGGGGTGCTGTCATTGACCGCCTCCAAGTCCAGCACCCTGGTCGGCGTCTTCATCTCGGTCACGACGGTGCCCGCCGTCGGCACGGTCGCCCTCACCGCCTCGATCGGCGCATGGGGCGAGGCGGGATCGGCTCTGCTGCAGCTGGGGATCAACCTCGCCGGCATGGTGATCGCGGGGACGGTGACCCTGCTCGTCCAACGAGGGGCGTGGCGCCGGGTGCCGGCTCTGCGTCGACGGCCCCACCAGCGCGGGACCCGGGTCGGCTAGAGCGTCACCAGGTGCTCGGCGCACCAGGCGACTTGTCGATAGCCCAGCAGCTCGTTGACCGCAATCATGTGCGCGTTGCTGGCGGCGTTGTAGGTCATGATGCGCGATCGTCCGGCGAGCAGGTCGGCGGCGGCGCGCATGTTCGCGGCCTTCAGCGTCAGGCCCAGCCCGTGCCCGCGATGGTGGCCGAGCACGAGGGTGTCCCACTGGTACACCTCCGGCGACGCGGCCGGGATCGACAGCTGGGTGTGGCCGGCGAGCGTGCCGTCGCTCGCCCGGGCCACCGTCACCTGCATGACGCGTCCCGATCGGGCGGCGTCCTGCTCGTCCCGCCGGACCCGGTCGGCATCCCAGTGCTCCGGCTCCAGGCCGACGTCACCGCTGGGCGCCTCGGCGTTCATCCGCCGACGCAGGTCTGCGTACTGGTCGATCCATTCCTCCGGACACGCACCCCGCCAGCTGTCCAGCGAGTAGCCGGCGGCCACGGGAGCCTCCGGGACGGTCGCCGGGAGGTCGAGCACGCGGACGGCGTCGACCAGGTCCACCGACGATCCTCGATGCAGCAGGAACTCGTGACCGACGTCGGTCGTGGCGTCGACGTCCCACATCGCCTCGAGGAACAGCCGGGACCGGCCGTGCGCGCGGGCCACCTCCGAGATGGCGTCGAGCATCGCGGTGCCGTGTCCACGGCCCCGGTGGTCAGGGTGGGTGAAGAGGTCGACGTAGCCCAGCTGGGTGTTGTCCAACAGCGGCATCACCACCGCTCCCCCGGCCACCACGCGTCCGTCCACCCAGCAGCCGAGAGCGATCTTCGTTCCGTAGTCGTCGTCGGTCAGGTTGACCCGCTTCTCGGCCTCGAGCCACGGGGCGTCGAACGGCCGGTCGTACGCCGCGACGTAGACCTGGTACCACTCGGAGTACTCGTCGTCGGTGATCTCGCGGATCTCGTCCATGCGCTGTCCGTCAGAGGGTGAGCGTGGCGCGCACGACGGAGGCGAGATGGTCGGCGATCTCGCTGGCCTGCTCGGCGGTCGCCGCCTCGACCATGACCCGGACCAGCGGCTCGGTGCCGCTCTGGCGCAGGAGCACCCGGCCGGAGTCGCCCAGCGTGGACGCGGCGATGGCGACCTCGCCCTGCAGCACCGGATCGGTGTCGGCGCGGGTCTTGTCGACATCGGGGACGTTGACCAGCACCTGCGGCAGACGCGACATGACGCCGCCGAGGTCCGCCAGCGAACGCCCGGTCGACGCCATGCGGCTGGCCACGTGCAGCGCGGTGAGCACCCCGTCGCCGGTGGTGGCGTGCTGGGACATGATGACGTGACCGGACTGCTCGCCGCCCAGGACGAACCCGCCCGCGCGCATGGCCTCGAGCACGTAGCGGTCGCCCACCGCGGTGGCGACGACGTCGATGCCCTCGCGCGCCATGGCGTGCATGAAGCCCAGGTTGCTCATGACCGTGGCGACGACCGTGTCCTCGACGAGGTGACCGGCGTCGCGGGCCGCGACGGCCAGCAGCGCGAGCAGCTGGTCGCCGTCGACCACGGTTCCGTCGGCGTCGACGGCCAGGCAGCGATCGGCGTCACCGTCGAAGGCGAAGCCGGCGTCGGCGCCGTGCTCGACGACCGCGGCCTGCAGGTCCTCCAGGTGGGTCGAACCGCAGTCGAGGTTGATGTTCAGGCCGTCGGGGTCGGCGTGGATCGTGATCACGCGGGCTCCGAGCTGGGCGAAGGCGGCCGGTCCGACCTCGAACGCCGCACCGTTGGCGCAGTCGAGGACGACCGTGAGGCCGTCGAGGCCGTGCGGGACGGTGTCGACCAGGTGCTTGGTGTACGCAGCGACCCCGGAGTGACTGTCGCCGATGCGACCGACACCTGCACCGGTGGGGCGGTCCCAGGGCTCCTTCAGACGCTGCTCGATCTGCCGCTCCAGGTCGTCATCGAGCTTGAGTCCACCCCGCGCCAGGAACTTGATGCCGTTGTCCGGCATCGGGTTGTGGCTCGCCGAGATCATCACGCCCATGTCCGCCTCGAGGAGCGCGGTGAGGTAGGCCGTGCCGGGGGTGGGGACCACTCCCAGCCGGTGCACGTCGACACCCGCCGAGGCGAGCCCCGCGACGACCGCGGCCTCCAGGAACTCGCCGGACGCCCGAGGGTCGCGACCCACGACCGCGGTGGGTCGCTGGTCGGCGAACGCACCGATCTCGCCGAGGATGTGCGCAGCGGCGACCGACAGGTCGACGGCCACCTCGGCCGTCAGGTCGCGATTGGCCAGTCCACGGACACCATCGGTTCCGAAGATCCTGCCCACCGGAGGGTCAGCGCTTGCTGTACTGCGGAGCCTTGCGGGCCTTCTTGAGTCCGGCCTTCTTGCGCTCCTTGATGCGCGAGTCGCGGGTCAGCAGACCGGCCTTCTTCAGGACCGGACGGTTGACCTCCTCGTCGATGCCGTTGAGCGAGCGGGCCACGCCGAGACGCAGGGCGCCGGCCTGACCGGTCATGCCGCCGCCGGTGACCCGGGCGATGACGTCGAAACGGTCCTCGAGGCCGGTGGCCGCGAGGGCCTCCTTGGCGATCTGCTGGTGCAGCTTGTTGGGGAGGTACTCCTCCAGCGGCTTGCCGTTGACGGTCCAGACGCCGGTGCCGGGCACGATGCGCACGCGGGCGATGGCCTCCTTGCGACGGCCGGTCGCTGCGCCGGGCGCGACGGTGGCGGGCTGGTCGGAGACGACGGCGGAGCCGGTGGTCTCGGAGGTGTACGCGACGCCGTCGGCGTTGGGCGTGAACTCGGTCTCTTCAGTGGCGGTTTCGGTCACGATGTCGATCCTTACTGGGAGATCTGCGTGATCTCGAACGGCTGGGGCTTCTGGGCGGCGTGCGGGTGCTCGGGGCCGGCGTAGACCTTGAGCTTGGTGATCAGCTGGTCGCCGAGACGGTTCTTGGGCAGCATGCCGCGGACCGACTTCTCGATGGCCTTGCGGGCATCCTTCTCGAGCAGGTCGCCATAGGCGATCGACTTGAGTCCGCCCGGGTAACCGCTGTGGCGGTACGCCAGCTTGTCGGTGCGCTTGTTGCCGGTGAGGGCGACCTTGGCGGCGTTGACGACGACGACGAAGTCACCACCGTCCATGTGCGGCGCGTAGGTGGGCTTGTGCTTGCCACGCAGGAGGTGAGCGGCTGACACGGCGAGCCGGCCAAGGACGATGTCCTCGGCGTCGATGACGTGCCACTGACGATCGAGGTCAGCAGGCTTCGGGCTGAACGTGCGCACGACAAGTTCCTTCTACTTCGGATGGAGTCTGGCTAGTACTGTCGTCCGCCGCTGGCCGGTACCTGGACCAGCGCACAGCGAAGCAAGAACGACGACACACAAGAGTAACCGGCGCCATCGCGTCGGGTCAAAACGGGGGGACGCCAGCACCCCGCGGAGCAGCGATCGTGATGCCGGTCTAGATTTGAGGGGTCAGCAACACCTCGCTGGCCCCGTACTGATCTGGCGCCACCGTCACAGGAGACCCATCGTGACCGAGAAGCAGTCCTTGACCGTCCGCGACAACCGCACCGGCGAGGAGTACGAGCTCGACATCGTCGACGGCACCGTGCGCGCCGGCGACATCGGAAAGATCGGCAAGACCGACGACGAACCGGGCATCGCCGTGTACGACCCCGGCTTCACCAACACCGCCTCCACGCGCAGCGCCGTCACCTACATCGACGGCGACAAGGGCATCTTGGAGTATCGCGGGTACCCGATCGAGCAGCTGGCCGAGCACTCCACGTTCCTCGAGGTCGCCTACCTGCTCATCCACGGCGAGCTGCCCACCAAGGAGCAGCACGACCAGTGGGTGCACGAGATCACGTTCCACACGTTCGCGCACGAGAACCTCAAGAGCCACCTGCAGGGCTTCCGCTACGACGCCCACCCCATGGGCATGCTGCTGTCGAGCGTCGGCGCGTTGTCGACGTTCTATCCCGAGGCCCGGGCGATCCGGGATCCGGAGATCCGGCACGAGCAGATCGTCCGCCTGATCGCCAAGATGCCCACGCTCGGCGCCTGGAGCTTCCGGCACGCGCAGGGCAAGCCGTACGTGTACCCCGACAACGACCTCACGTACACCGAGAACTTCTTGTCGATGCTGTTCAAGATGAGCGAGCAGAAGTACGACCCGGACCCGCGACTGTCCAAGGCGCTCGAGGTGCTGTTCATCCTGCACGCCGACCACGAGCAGAACTGCTCCACCAACGCCGTGCGCTCGGTCGGCTCGTCCGACGTCGATCCGTACTCGGCGGTCAGCGCCGGCATCGCCGCGCTCTACGGACCGCTGCACGGCGGCGCCAACGAGGCCGTGCTGCGCATGCTCAAGCGCATCGGCAGCAAGGACAAGATCCCTGCGTTCATCGAGGGCGTCAAGAACGGCGACGAGAAGCTCATGGGCTTCGGTCACCGCGTCTACAAGAACTACGACCCCCGCGCCACGATCATCAAGAAGGCCGTCGACGACGTCTTCGAGGTCACCGGCGTCAACCCGCTGCTGGAGATCGCGCAGGAGCTGGAGAAGATCGCCCTCGAGGACGACTACTTCATCAGCCGCAAGCTGTACCCGAACGTCGACTTCTACTCCGGCCTGATCTACGAGGCGCTGCAGTTCCCGCCCGAGATGTTCACCGTGCTGTTCGCCATCCCGCGCACCGCCGGGTGGCTGGCACAGTGGCTGGAGCTGGTGGACGACAAGGAGCAAAAGATCGCTCGCCCCAAGCAGATCTACACCGGCGACCGCACGCTCGACTTCGTGCCCGCCGCCGAGCGCTGGAAGTAGCGCCCGCGCCGGCTGCGGTTTACCAGCAGGCCCCGGATTCTTGTCACTCCTGTGGGCACATTTGCCCACAGGAGTGACGACCTTCCGGGGCCTGCTGGTAAACCTCGAGCCCCCCTGTCGATGGCCTGGGCTAGCGTGAGGCTGTGCGCCTCCGGATTGATCTCGCCTACGACGGCGGGGCGTTCCACGGGTGGGCGGCCCAGCCCGGACTCCGGACGGTGCAGGGAGAGGTCGAGCAGGCCGTCGCGACGGTGCTGCGCCTCGACCAGCCGGCTTCGCTGACCGTCGCCGGTCGCACCGACGCCGGCGTGCACGCGCGCGGCCAGGTGGCGCACGTCGACCTCGACGACGTCGATCCGGCGAAGCTCGAGCGACGTCTGCAGCGGGTGCTCCCCGACGACATCGCGATCTGGTCGGTCACGCCCGCTCCCCCGGGATTCGACGCCCGGTTCTCGGCCATCGAACGCCGGTACGTCTACCGGATCACCGACGGTGTGCCCGATCCGCTGCACCGCACCTCGGTCGTCACGACGACCAAGCGTCTCGACGTCGAGGCGATGAACGCCGCGGCCGAGCACCTGCTCGGCGAGCGCGACTTCGCCTCGTTCTGCAAGAAGCGCGACGGCGCCACCACCATCCGCACGCTGCTCGAGCTGTCCAGCATCCGCGCGGCGGGCCGCATCGAGACCACCGTCCGCGCCGACGCCTTCTGCCACTCGATGGTCCGAGCACTCATGGGAGCCCTCGTGGCCGTGGGTGAGGGTCGTCACGCCCCGGCGTGGGCCGGCGAGATCCTCGCTGGCGCGGTGCGCGACCCACGGGTGAAGGTCATGCCCGCGCACGGCCTGACGCTGGAGGAGGTCGTCTACCCCGCCGACCACCTGCTCGCAGCACGGGTCGAGGAGTCACGACGCCGGCGGGACGAGCCGTGAACCCCACCGTCACGCTGGTGCCGATCCCCCTCGACGTCCTGCGCCTGCTCGCCGACTGGGACCTCGCGGAAGCGGGGCGACGCATGGGGCTGGCGATGCCGCCGAGCGCCCTCGACCTGCAGTGGGTCTGGAACGCCTTCCACGTCCGCACCACGACGACACCGGAGCACGCCTTCTGGTTCACCCAGTACTTCGCGGTCCAGGACGGTCGGGTCGTGGGAGACGTGCGGATGCATGCCGCGCCGGACCGCGACGGCACGGTGACGATCGGCTACCAGGTGGACCCGGTCGAGCGGCGACGGGGCGTGGCCACCGCCGCGGCCGACGCCCTGGTGTCGATCGCACGGACACGGCCCGAGGTTCGCGTGGTCAAGGCGCAGGTGAGTCCGACCAACGGCGCGTCCCTCGCCGTGTGCGCTCGCCTCGGCTTCACCGACGTCGGCGAGGAACGTCACGCCATCACCGGCCAGATGATGCGCCGGCTCGAGCTGAGGATCCGATGACGGTGCACAGCTACGGCCTCCTCCCCTGGCGGCGCACCGACCATGGCATCGAGGTGCTGCTCGCCCACATGGGCGGTCCGTACTGGGCCCACAAGGACGCCCGCGCCTGGACCATTCCCAAGGGGCGGCCCGAGGGCGACGAGACGCCGCTGGAGACCGCGCGACGGGAGTTCACCGAGGAGCTCGGGCTGCCGGCACCCGACGACGGCTTCGTCGACCTCGGCGAGGTCACGCAGCGCAACGCCAAGATCGTCCATGCGTGGGCGGTCGAGCACGACCTCGATCCCGACACGATCGTCCCGGGCACGTTCACGATGATGTGGCCGCCGCGATCAGGGCAGCGGCAGCAGTTCCCCGAGATCGACCAGGTCCGCTGGATGACTCCCGCGGAGGCGGAGACACTGATCGTCGCCGTGCAGTCAACGTTCATCGACCGCCTCTCGGACCTGCAGGACCGATGATGACGTCGTGATCGGATTCCTCAGCTGGCTGCTGCTGACCATCGGCTCGGCCGCCGTCGTGGCGCCACCGGCGGCCGGGATCGCCGACTACCAGCTGGGCGGCGCCTACCCACCAGCGTCCGACGTCGCGATCGTCACCCGCGACAGCACCGACGCAGCCGATCCCGACCGGTACTCGATCTGCTACGTGAACGCGTTCCAGACCCAGCCGGGCACTCTCGCCTGGTGGACCCGGCACCATCCCCGTCTGCTCCTGCGCGACGACCACGGGCGGACCGTGAGCGATCCGGGCTGGCCGGACGAGGTGCTGCTGGACCTGCGGACCGCCGCCCGTCAGGCCGAGCTCGCGGACGTCGTCGACCGGTGGTTCGCCGACTGCGCCGCTGCGGGGTACCAGGCCGTCGAGCCCGACAACCTGGACTCGTGGACGCGCTCACGCGGACTGATGGATCGCGGCCGGGCCACTCGGTTCGCCCACACCATGGTCGACCTGGCGCACCGACGCGGGCTGGCCATCGCCCAGAAGAACACGCCGGAGCTGGCCGGCGAGGTCCCGTTCGACTTCGCCGTCGCGGAGGAGTGCGAGCAGTATCGCGAGTGCGACGCCTACACCGACGTCTACGGAGCCCGGGTGATCGAGATCGAGTACACCGACAACCCGCGCTCGGCCTTCACCCGCGCCTGTGCCGCTCGTTCCGGTCGAGCGTCGATCCTGCTCCGTGACCGCGACGTGGTCCCGGCCGACGGCGACGGATACGTCCACGAGCACTGCTGACGGCCGTGCCGCACCACGCCTGAGGGACACTGGTCGGGTGGCCGACCACTACTTCGACCCGCAGCCCGGCGTCCCCGAGGCGCGACGCGAGCTCACCGCGACCATCTGGGGACGCGAGCACGCCTTCACCACCGCGGCAGGGGTGTTCTCGCACGACGGACTCGACCACGCGACCGCCCTGCTGCTCGCCGAGTCCGACCCGCCCGCAACCGGGAGGCTGCTGGACCTGGGGTGTGGCTGGGGACCCATCGCCTGCGCGGTCGCCGCAGCATCTCCCGGCGTCGAGGTGTGGGCGGTCGACGTCAACGAGCGCGCACTCACCCTGACAGCCGAGAACGCTGCGCGACTGCGCGTGGACGTGCAGGCGGCGCTCCCCGACGACGTGCCCGAGGCGGTCAGGTTCGACACGATCTGGTCCAACCCGCCGATCAGGATCGGCAAGCAGGCGCTGCACGAGCTGCTCCTGCGCTGGCTCCCCCGTCTGACGCCCGAGGGCACCGCCCGACTCGTGGTGGGCAAGAACCTCGGTGCCGACTCCTTGCAGCGCTGGCTCACGGACCGGGGCTGGCCGACCGAGCGCGTCGCCAGCGCCCGCGGGTTCCGGGTGCTGGAGGTCCACCGCGCCTCGTGATGACGGCACGAAGCCCCCGACCACGATGGTCAGGGGCTTCGGGCTCGAACGTGCGGGGACTTACTTGTCGTCAGCCTCGGCGGCCGGCGACTCGGTCTCCAGGGTCTCCTCGGCCGGAGCCTCGGTGACGACGTCGTCGTCAGCGGCCGGGACCTCGACGGTCTCGACGGCCTCGGGCGCGTCAGCCTCAGGCGCGTCGGCCTCAGGCGCGTCGTCGACGACCGGCTCGACCGGCTTCTCGGCCTTCTCGGTCTTCGCAGCCTTCTTCGGCGTCTGGTTCTGCGCCTCGAAGTCCTTGGCCTCGACGATCTCGATCACGGCCATGGGAGCGTTGTCACCCTTGCGAGCCGCGATCTTGGTGATGCGGGTGTATCCACCGGGGCGGGTGGCCATGGCCGGCCCGATCTCGGTGAACAGCGTGTGCAGGATGCTCTTGTCGCGGATCACCTTGACGACCTGGCGGCGGTTGGCCACCGTGTCGGTCTTGGCCTTGGTGATCAGCTGCTCCGCGTACGGGCGCAGGCGGCGGGCCTTGGCCTCGGTCGTCGTGATCTTGCCGTGCTCGAACAGGTTCTGCGCGAGGTTGGCCAGGATCAGACGCTGGTGGGAGGGGCTACCGCCGAGGCGAGCTCCCTTGGTGGGGGTGGGCATGTCGTGTCTCCAGAATCGAATCGGTGAGCCGAGAGCGGCTCAGTGCCTCAGTACTGCTCGTCCTCGGCAAAGCTGGCGTCGTCGTCGTACTCGGTGACGACGGCGGAGGGATCGAACCCGGCGGGGCTGTCCTTGAGTCCGAGGCCCATCTCGGCCAGCTTGGCCTTGACCTCGTCGATCGACTTCGACCCGAAGTTGCGGATGTCCAGCAGATCCTGCTCCGAGCGCGTGATGAGCTCGCCCACGGTGTGGACGCCCTCGCGCTTGAGGCAGTTGTAGGAACGAACCGTGAAGTTCAGGTCCTCGATCGGCAGGGCGAGGTCCGCAGCGAGCTGCTCGTCGACCGGCGACGGGCCGATGTCGATGCCCTCGGCCTCGACGTTGAGCTCGCGCGCCAGGCCGAACAGCTCGACCAGCGTGGAGCCGGCCGACGCGATGGCGTCGCGCGGCAGCATCGACTTCTTGGTCTCGACGTCGACCACGAGGCGGTCGAAGTCGGTGCGCTGCTCGACACGGGTGGCCTCGACCTTGTAGGTGACCTTGAGCACGGGGCTGTAGATCGAGTCGACCGGCATGCGGCCGATCTCTTCGTCACCGGTCTTGTTCTGCACGGCCGAGACGTAGCCGCGGCCACGCTCGACGACGAGCTCGATCTCGAGCGTGCCCTTGTCGTTGAGCGTCGCGACGTGCAGCTCGGGGTTGTGCACCTCGACACCAGCGGGCGGGGTGATGTCGGCAGCCGTGGCGGCGCCGGCACCCTCCTTGCGCAGGTACATCACGACGGGCTCGTCGATGGTCGAGGAGACCACGAGCTCCTTGAGGTTCAAGATGATCTCGGTGACGTCCTCGGTGACTCCGGGGATGGTCGAGAACTCGTGCAGGACACCGTCGACCTTGATCGAGGTGATGGCCGCACCCGGGATCGACGACAGCAGCGTGCGCCGCATCGAGTTGCCGAGGGTGTAGCCGAATCCGGGCTCCAGGGGCTCGATGACGAACCGCGAACGGAACTCGTCGACAACCTCTTCGGACAGGACGGGGCGCTGGGCGATCAGCATGTGTTCTTCCTTTCCGGACCAACCACTATTTGAGGGCCCGGGTCATGGTGCTGCGTGAATGATGGTGCGGGCGGATCAGATCTTGGAGTAGAACTCCACGATCAGCTGCTCCTGGATCGGAACGGTGATCTGCTCGCGGACGGGCTGGCTGTGCACGAGGATGCGACCGCGCTCGGGCGAGACGTCCATCCAGCCGGGCACCGAGTCCTGGTCGTGGGTCTCACGCGCCACGATGAACGGCGTGGTCTCCAGCGACTTGGGCTTGACGTCTATGATGTCGTGCTTGCTGACCTGGAACGACGGGATGTTCGTCTTGACGCCGTTGACCAGGAAGTGTCCGTGGGACACCAGCTGGCGGGCGTGACGACGCGTGCGGGCCAGGCCCGAGCGGTACACCACGTTGTCCAGGCGGCTCTCGAGCGCGATCAGCAGGTTGTCACCGGTCTTGCCGGGACGACGCGAGGCGTGCTCGTAGTACTTGCGGAACTGCTTCTCTAGGACGCCGTAGGTGTAGCGCGCCTTCTGCTTCTCGTGCAGCTGGGTGCGGTACTCCGACTCCTTGATCCGGACACGGCCGTGCTGTCCGGGAGGGTAGGGACGCTTCTCGAAGGCAGCGTCGCCGCCGACGAGGTCGACGCCGAGGCGGCGCGACTTCTTGGTGAGGGGTCCGGTGTAACGAGCCATGGGTCAGAGCCTCCGGTGCTTCGGGGGGCGGCAGCCGTTGTGCGGGCTGGGGGTGACGTCAGAGATGGTGCCGACCTCGAGGCCGACGCCGCTCAGCGAACGGATCGCCGTCTCGCGGCCCGAACCGGGGCCCTTGACGAAGACGTCGACCTTCTTCATGCCGTGGTCCATGGCCTGACGGCCGGCGGCCTCGGCAGCCATGCCGGCGGCGTACGGGGTCGACTTGCGCGAACCCTTGAAGCCGACGGTGCCACCCGACGCCCAGGCGATGACCGCGCCGGACGGATCGGTGATGGTGACGTGCGTGTTGTTGAACGTGCTCTTGATGTGGGCTTCGCCCTGAACGACGTTCTTCTTCTCCTTGCGGCGCACCTTCTTGGCGCCAGCGCTCTTCGGAGGCATCTAGATCACTTCTTCTTTCCGGAGACGGTGCGCTTGGGGCCCTTGCGGGTGCGCGCGTTGGTCTTGGTGCGCTGACCGCGGACGGGCAGGTGGGCCCGGTGACGGCGACCCTGGTAGCTGCCGATCTCCATCTTGCGGCGAATGTCTGCCGTGACCTCGCGACGCAGGTCGCCCTCGGTCTGGTAGTTCGCCTCGATGTGATCACGCAGCGCGACGAGGTCGGTGTCGTCGAGCTCGTGGACGCGCTTGTCCGGGCTGATGCCGGTGGCGGCGAGGGTCTGGAGGGCGCGGGTGCGACCGATCCCGAAAACATAGGTGAGAGCGATCTCAACGCGCTTGTCGCGCGGGAGGTCGACTCCAACGAGGCGTGCCATGGAGGCAGTTCCTTCCGTTCGGCGAGGTGTGGCACCTGAGGCATCCCGACTGCCTCCCGGATCGTCTGCGATCCGGAGTCGGGCCCCGGCCTACGCTCCGGGGGTGACCCGCACCGAGTGCTGCTGGTGCGGGAGCGATCAGATGTTCAGTGGTGCTGGGTGAAGAGGCTCTGCGTCAGCCCTGACGCTGCTTGTGCCGCGGGTTGCTGTTGCAGATCACCATGACGCGGCCGTGGCGACGAATCACCTTGCAGTTGTCACAGATCTTCTTCACGCTCGGGTTGACCTTCATGTACGAAGCTCTCTTTGTGATGAACGCGTGGATGGTGCTGTATGGAATTGTCCGCTCGCAAGCTCACTCACTTGTAGCGATACACGATGCGACCGCGGCTGAGGTCGTACGGCGAGAGCTTCGACCACGACCCGGTCCTCGGGGAGGATCCGGATGTAGTGCTGACGCATCTTGCCGCTGATGTGAGCGAGCACCTTGTGCCCGTTCTGCAGCTCGACGCGGAACATCGCGTTGGGCAGTGCCTCGACTACGGCACCTTCCATCTCGATGACGCCTTCTTTTTTCGCCATGACCTCTTCTTCGGTTGCTTCGCTGGTGCGGTGACTCGGCACACGCCTGACCCGCTTCGATGACGAAGCCCGTGGAGCAGGAGAATGTGGACCGAATCGGCCGACTCATCATTCTAGGCAAACGCCCCGCCATACTCAAATCGTGGCCGGCCTCGCGATGCAGCTCACGGGCGGTCGATGAGCCGGCTCAGCACGATGGCGGTGTTGGTGTGGTCGACGTTGGCCACCTCGACGCGCACCCGCTCCAGCGCCTGCTCGAGGTCGCGGACGTCGCGGGCCACGATGCGCAAGATGGCGTCGGCCTGACCCGAGACCGTGGCGGCCGCGTGCACCTCGGGCACGCGCTGGAACGCCGCCTTGAGCTCGGCCGGGGAGATGGTGCCCTGGCAGTGCACCTCCACGTAGGCCTCCGTGGTCCACCCCATCGCGTCCGGATCGAGCACGGCGGTGAACCCGCTGATCACACCGTCGGAGACGAGTCGGTCCACCCGCCGCTTGACCGCGGGAGCCGACAGCCCCACCTGGTCGCCGATGGCGGCGTAGCTGGCGCGGCCGTCCTCGAGCAACGTGGTGATGATTCGGCGATCGATGTCGTCCATGGCCTCATCGTCGCAAGAATTCGCCGCCAGGTGTCGATCTGCGCAAGAAATCGATGATGGAGTGGCGGTTTCGGCTTCGTGAAATGACGCCTGACCGGCCTACCATCGACTACAGGCCCCAGACCTGCCAGGAGGCACCCTTGACCGTTCTCGACACCCGCGTCCGCACCGCCGGCACCCGCTCGGCCCGCACCCGCCACTACGCCATGTGCGCCCCGGACCACTTCACCGTCGAGTACGCGATCAATCCGTGGATGGACACCTCGGTCCCCGTCAACCGCGCCAGGGCCACGTCGCAGTGGGACGTGCTTCGCCAGACGTACCTGAGCCTGGGCCACCGCGTCGACCTCGTGCCGCCGATGCCGGGTCAGCCCGACATGGTGTTCGCCGCGAACGGCGGCCTGGTCGTGGGCGACCGCGCCTACGGGGCACGGTTCACCTTCGCCGAGCGCGCCGCCGAGGCCGCCGGATTCGCGGACTTCCTGCGGTCCGAGGGTGTCGCGGTGACGGATCCGTCGTTCACCAACGAGGGCGAGGGCGACTTCCTGGCGCTCGGCTCGATGATCCTGGCCGGCACGGGCTTTCGCACCAGCCTCGACGCCCACATCGAGGCGGCGGCCGTGCTCGACCGCCCGGTGGTCTCGCTCGAGCTGGTCGATCCGCGCTTCTACCACCTCGACACCGCCCTCGCCGTCCTCGACGACGGCAACGGCGACGCTGCGGCCGACATCGCCTACTTCCCCGGCGCCTTCAGCCGGCACAGCCGCCGCACCCTGCGCGACCTGTTCCCCGACGCCACGATCGTCAGCGAGGCCGACGCCCTCGTGCTCGGGCTCAACGCGGTCAGCGACGGGCTGCACGTGGTGCTCCCGGCAGCGGCTCGCGACTTCGCCGGCCAGCTGCAGGCCCGCGGCTACGTGCCGGTGCCGGTCGATCTCTCGGAGTTCCTCAAGTCCGGCGGCAGCGTCAAGTGCTGCACCATGGAGCGTCACCGCTGACGAACCATTCGTCACTTTTGCCTCACAAACCACTCCGTTCACGTAACCTGATCGGATGCGTCGCTCTCGAGCGCTCCTTCTCGCGCTGCTCCTCGCCGCCCTGCTGACACCGGTCACCAGGGCCGATGCGGCGTACTCGGTGATCTGCACCGGCTACTCGTCCTGCCAGTCCAAGGGCTACAGCAACTACGGCTACTCGGCGAAGCAGGGCACGAGCTACTGGGCGATGTACACCGGCACGAACTGCACGAACTACGCCGCCTACCGCCTGATCACGACGAACAAGATGTCGACCAAGCGCCCGCAGCCCGGCGTCGGCAACGCACGCGACTGGGGCGTCGCCATGGCATCGGTCACCGACGCACGGCCCGCCGTCGGGTCCATCGCCTGGTGGGGGCGTCCGAGCGGCAAGAACCACGTCGCCTACGTGGAGAAGGTCGTGTCGAGCTCGGAGGTGTGGGTCTCGGAGTCGAACTGGTCCGGCGCCTTCGACTGGCGCAAGATCACCAAGAGCGGCTCGGGCTGGCCTGACGGCTTCATCCACTTCAAGGACCCCCAGAGCGCGGTGACCAGCACGAAGGCTCCGGCGATCGTCGGCAGCACCGCCACGGTCGACACCGCGATCACCTCGACGGCGGGCACGTGGTCCCCGACCACGGCCAAGATCAGCTATCAGTGGAACGCCGACGGCAAGCCCGTCACGGGCGCCACGGCCGCGTCGTTCACGCCCCCGTCCAACCTGGTCGGGACCGCACTGACGCTCTCGGTCACCGCGACCCAGACCGGGCTGAAGTCATCCACCCTGACCACCGCACCCGTACCGGTCCAGCCCGGCACCCTGGCGCCGGGCGCCCCGCCTCAGCTGTCCGGCAGCGGCCGGGTCGACGAACCGTTGACCGCTGTGGCGGCACGCTGGCTGCCCGACGCCAGCACCACCAGCTACCAGTGGAACGTCGACGGCCAGCCCGTCGCCTCCGCCACGTCGTCGACCTTCTCCCCCGCCGCAGCGCACGTGGGCAAGTCGGTGACCGTGACCACCACGGGCGCCCGCCCCGGGTACGCGCCGCGCTCGGTGACCAGCGCGAAGATCACGGTGACGCGCAACGCCTTGACGGCCCGCACCGCCCCGTCCATCGCCTCGACGGCAGCCGTCGGCGCACCGCTGACCGTCCAGCCCGGCACCTGGTCGGCGACCCCGACCTTCGCGTACCAGTGGTTGCTCGACGGCCAGCCGATCCCCGGCGCCGTCTCGTCCACCTACACCCCCACGCGCTACGACCGCGGATCCACGCTCCGGGTGAAGGTCACCGCGACCCGACCGGGATACTCCTCGGCGACCGCTCTGACCGCTCCCAGCGGGGAGGTGGGATCAGGCCGGATCGTCGTCAGCCGCAAGCCGACACTGACCGGGACGCCGCTGGTGGGTTCGACCCTGACCGCCACGACGGGCTCGATCAGCGCACCGTCCGTCGTCACCACGACGGTCCGCTGGTATCGCGACGGCACGATCATCCCGGGTGCGTCGTCGCTGAAGCGCAAGCTCACCACGGACGACCTGAAGCGACGCATCACGGTCAAGGTCATCCGCTCGGCGGCCGGGTACACCACGTCGACCTCCGCCACGACCGTCGTGGGTCCGGTCAAGGTGCGGTCGTCGCTCACCTCGACCGTCCTTCGACGCAGTCGCGGCACGATCACCTTCGCCCTCGCCGTGAAGGCCACCGGGGTCACGGCTCCCGGCGGCACCGTGACGATCAGCTACGGCGACGGCCGGACCACGACCGCGAAGATCCGTTCGGGACGCGCCACCGTGACGCTCACCGGGATCAAGGCCGGCACCAGGACGTACCGCATGTCCTACGGCGGCACGTCGTCGGTCGCGAAGACCTCGCAGACCTCCCGCCACTGGACGCCCTGACTCTCAGGCCGGTGAGTCGACGACGACCTTCCAGACGCCGTCGACCTGCTCCATCTCGAAGTCGCTGTCGCCGGACGTGAAGGTGACGTGCACGACCGCCGACGTGCCGGTCTTCGTCCTGAGCTCGATCGCGTCCGCGTCCAGGCCCCCGACCAGCTGCTGCAGTCCGTCCACCGTGGCGCAGTCCAGCTCGGACGGCGTGACGCTGAGGGTCCGTACCGCCTCGCAGTCGCCGTCGGCTGCTGCTTCGAGAAAGGCCCGCATGCCGTCCTCGGGCGTGGCCGCCGACGACCCGCCGCACGCGGCGACGACGGCCGCGACCAGAGCCACCAGCAGCAGTCTCACGACGGACCGCCGTACGGAACACCCAACTCGGCCAGGCGGGCACGCCCACCGTCCTCCGCGGTGAGCACCCACGCGCCGGTCTCGGTGAGGGTGAAGGTGTGCTCCACGTGGGCCGCACGGCGACCATCCGCGGTGACCATCGTCCAGCCGTCCGCGAGGGTGCGATTGCGCGACGTGCCCAGGCAAACCATCGGTTCGACCGCCAGCACCAGACCCGGCACGAGCCGTGCGGTGCGGCGCCCGGCGGCCACGTTGGGCACCCACGGCGGCTGGTGCATCTGGGTGCCGATCCCGTGCCCGGTAAGACCTTCGGCGATGCCGTAGGAGCCGGCCGCCAGCACCGCGGACTCGATCGCACTGCTGATGTCGCCGATCCGACCGCCCAGGCGAGCCGCGGCGATTCCCGCCCACAGGGCCGACTCGGTGACGTCGATCAGCTCGGTGTCCTCCGGCGAGGGCGTGCCGATGCTGAACGAGATGGCCGCGTCGCCGTGCCAACCGTCGACGACCGCACCGCAGTCGATCGAGACCAGGTCGCCGTCGCGCAGCACCCGGTCCCCCGGGACGCCGTGCACGACCTCGTCGTTGACCGAGGTGCAGATGACGCCGCGAAAGCCCCCCTGGCCGGCCGCGTCGGCTCCGTAGTCCAAGAAGTTCGAGGTCGCCCCGTGTGCGGCGAGAGACTCGCGGGCGATCCGGTCCAGCTCGCGTGTCGAGACGCCGACTGCCGCGTGCTCATGCACCGCCTGCAACGTGGCCGCGACCACCAGGCCGGCGCGGCGCATGACCGCGATCTGGTCGGGTGTCTTCAGCTCGATGCGCTCGCGGAACACGATGCTGCCGGCGACCGCAGGTCAGCCGGGCAGGGCGTCGGCGATGCGGGCTGACACCTCGGCGACCTCGCCGACACCGTCGACCTGCATCAGCAGGCCGCGCTGGCCGTACACGTCCAGCAACGGCGCGGTCTCGGCGGTGTAGACCTCCTGGCGGTGCCGGATGACGTCCTCGGTGTCGTCGGCACGACCGCTGGTCTCCGCGCGCTTGAGCAGGCGCTGGATCAGCTCCTCGGGATCCACGACCAGCTCGACGACACCGTCGAGTCGGGTGCCGAGATCGGCCAGGATCTGGTCGAGCGTGGAGACCTGGTCGAGGGTGCGCGGGTAGCCGTCCAGGATGAAGGCGTCGCGCGCATCGTCCTGGGCCAGCCGGTCGCGCACCATGGCGTTGGTGACCTCGTCGGGCACGTACTCGCCGGCGTCCATGTAGCGCTGTGCCTCGACGCCCAGCTCGGTCTGGTCCTTCACGTTGGCGCGGAAGATGTCGCCCGTGGAGATGTGCGCACCGCCGACCCGCTCCGCGAGCGAGACGGCCTGGGTGCCCTTGCCCGCGCCCGGCGGGCCCATGATCAGCAGTCTCATCAGCGCAGGAATCCTTCGTAGTTGCGCTGCTGCAGCTGGCTCTCGATCTGCTTGACGGTGTCGAGGCCGACGCCGACGATGATCAGCAGCGTGGTGCCACCGAACGGGAAGTTCTGGTTGGCGTTGAGCAACGCCACCGCGATCATCGGGATGAGCGCGATGAAGCCGAGGTAGAGCGCGCCGGGAGCGGTGATGCGGCTCAGCACGTACGCCAGGTAGTCCTGGGTGGGCCGGCCCGCCCGGATGCCCGGGATGAAGCCGCCGTACTTGCGCATGTTGTCGGCGACCTCCTCGGGGTTGAAGGTGATCGACACGTAGAAGTACGTGAAGAACACGATCAGCGCGAAGAAGGTGAGCATGTAGTACGGGTGGTCACCGCGCACGAAGTGGTCGTTGATGAACGGCGTGTAGAACGCGTCCGGATTGAACTGCGCCAGCAGCGCCGGCAGGTACAGCAGGCTCGACGCGAAGATGACCGGGATGATGCCGGCCTGGTTGACCTTGAGCGGGATGTAGGTGGTGGAGCCGCCGAACATGCGACGCCCCACCATGCGCTTGGCGTACTGCACCGGGATGCGGCGCTGCGCCTGCTCGATGAAGATGACGCCGGCGATGACCACCAGGCCGACGGCCACGACCATCAAGAAGGTGGCCCAGCCCTTCTGCTCGCGGATCAGCCACAGCGAGCCGGGGAAGGTGGCGACGACCTGCGTGAAGATCAGGATCGACATGCCGTTGCCGATGCCGCGATCGGTGATCAGCTCGCCCAGCCACATGATGACGGCGGTGCCGGCGACCATCGTGATGATGATCAGCAGGAACGACGGGATGCTGCTGGGGTTGTACAGGAGGTCGAGGTTGCACGAGCCGCCGAACAGGTTGCCGCTGCGTGCCAGCGCGACGATGCCGGTGGCCTGCAGGACCGCCAGGCCCAGCGTCAGGTAGCGGGTGTACTGCGTGATCTTGGTCTGGCCCGCCTGGCCCTCCTTCTTGAGCGCCTCGAGTCGTGGGATGACCACGACGAGCAGCTGCAAGATGATGCTGGCGGTGATGTAGGGCATGATGCCCAGCGCGAACACGGTCAGCTGCAGCAGGGCGCCGCCGGAGAACACGTTGATCAGCGAGAACAGGCTGCTGTTGTCGCCCGACGTCGCCTGGGTGAGGCACTGACGCACGTTGCCGAAGTCGATGCCCGGCGCGGGAGTGGACGACCCGATGCGGAACAGGACGATGACGCCCAGCACGAACAGCAGTTTCCTGCGCAGGTCAGGTGTCCTGAACGCTTGCGCGAAGGCGGTGAGCACCGGGGTTCCTCCCGAAGATGGGGCGAGATGTCTGCTGGCGGTACGGGGTGTCGACGGGTGAACCCGCCGAAGTGACTCTAACAGCCGCGCAGAACGGCGGGCTCCTCGAAACGAGGACCCCGCCGCTGCGTCAGTGCTGCTGGCTCACAGCTCGGTGACCGAGCCGCCAGCCGCTTCGATCTTGGTGCGAGCCGAGTCCGAGAACTTGTCGGCCGTGACCTGGACCTTGACCGAGATGTCTCCCTGGCCGAGGACCTTGACGGGCTGGCCCTTGCGGACCGCCCCGTGGGCCACGAGGGCGTCGACGTCGATGTCGCCGCCCTTCGGGAACAGCGACTCGATGCGGTCGAGGTTCACGACCTGGTACTCGACGCGGAACGGGTTCTTGAACCCCTTCAGCTTCGGCAGGCGCATGTGGATGGGCGTCTGGCCACCCTCGAAGCCCGCGGGCACCTGGTAACGAGCCTTGGTGCCCTTGGTGCCACGACCGGCGGTCTTGCCCTTGGAGCCCTCACCGCGACCCACACGGGTCTTGGCGGTCTTGGCTCCCGGGGCGGGACGCAGATGGTGCAGCTTGAGTGTCATGTCAGTCAACCTCCGTGACGTCCACGAGGTGCGGGATGGCCTCGACCATGCCGCGGATCTCGGGACGATCTTCCTTGACGACGACGTCGCCGATGCGCTTGAGACCCAGCGAGCGCAGGGTGTCACGCTGGTTCTGCTTGCGACCGATCCCGGAACGGGTCTGGGTCACCTGGAGCTTCGTCATCGCGATGCCCCCGCTCCGGCGGTGTCCAGCTCGGCGGCAGCCTCGGCCTTGGCGTCGGCGATGCCCTGGGCGCCGGCCTTGAGCAGAGCCGCCGGGGCGACCTCCTCGACGGTCAGGCCACGACGCTGCGCCACCATCTCGGGCGACTCCAGCATGCGGAGCGCCTCGACCGTGGCGTGGACGATGTTGATCGCGTTCGACGAGCCGAGCGACTTGCTCAGCACGTCGTGGATGCCAGCGGCCTCCAGCACGGCGCGCACCGGACCACCGGCGATGACGCCGGTACCGGGCGAGGCCGGGCGCAGGAACACGACGCCGGCGGCCTTCTCACCCTGCACGGGGTGCGGGATGGTGCCCTGGATGCGGGGAACGCGGAAGAAGGACTTCTTCGCCTCCTCGACACCCTTGGAGATGGCCGTGGGAACTTCCTTGGCCTTGCCGTAGCCGATGCCGACCTGTCCGTCGCCGTCACCGACGATCACCAGGGCGGTGAAGCTGAAGCGACGGCCACCCTTGACGACCTTGGCGACACGGTTGATCGTGACGACCTTCTCGATGTAGTTCGACTTCTCGGCGCCGCGGTCGTTTCCACGTCCGCGTCCGCCGCCGCCTCCGCGGCGCTGCTGCCCGCTCATGCGGCACTCCTTTGGTTAATGGTCTTGGTCATCATCAGAACTCCAGTCCACCCTCGCGAGCACCGTCGGCGACGGCTGCGACGCGACCGGCGTACTTGTTGCCCGCACGGTCGAACACGACGGTGGCGATGCCGGCGGCCTTGGCGCGGTCGGCCACGAGCTCGCCGACCTTCTTGGCCTTGGCGGTCTTGTCGCCGGCGTCGCTGCGCAGGTCGGCCTCCATGGTCGACGCCGAGACCAGCGTGCGGCCCTCGAGATCGTCGACCACCTGGGCGACCATGTGCTTGCTGGACCGCGTCACCACGAGACGGGGACGCTCAGCCGAGCCCTGGATCTTCTTGCGACCACGGATCTGGCGACGCGCACGCGACGCGGTACGACCCTTGGTGCTCTTGTTGTGCCTGATCGAGATAGCCATGGGCTACTTACCAGCCTTTCCGACCTTGCGACGGACGTGCTCGCCGGCGTAGCGCACGCCCTTGCCCTTGTAGGGCTCGGGCTTGCGGATCTTGCGGATGTTGGCGGCAACCTCACCGACGGCCTGCTTGTCGATGCCGATGACCGAGAACTTGGTGGGCGACTCGACCGCGAACGTGACGCCTTCGGGCGCCTCGACCGGGACCGGGTGGCTGAAGCCGAGAGCGAACTCCAGGGCCGTGGGGCCCTTGGCGGCGACGCGGTAGCCGACGCCGACGATCTCGAGCTTCTTCTCATAGCCCTCGGTGACACCGATGACCATGTTGTTGATGAGGGTGCGCGACAGGCCGTGCAGCGCCTTGCTCTTGCGCTCGTCGTTGGGACGCTCGACCGCCAGTGCGCCGTCCTCGTCCTTGCGGACGGTGATCGGCTCGGCGACGGTCAGCGCCAGCTCACCCTTGGGGCCCTTGACGCGAACGTCCTGGCCCTCGATGGTGACCTCGACGCCCGCGGGCACCGTGACGGGGTACTTGCCAATGCGTGACATCAGATCCTCCTACCAGACGTAGGCGAGGACTTCCCCACCCACGCCCTTCTGGTTGGCCTGACGGTCCGTGAGCAGACCCTGGCTGGTCGAGATGATGGCGACGCCGAGCCCGCCGAGCACCTTGGGCAGCGCGGTCGACTTCGCGTAGACGCGAAGACCCGGCTTGCTGATGCGGCGGATGCCGGCGATGGAGCGCTCGCGGTGCGGGCCGTACTTGAGGGTGATGGTCAGCGTCTTGCTGACCTCGCCCTCGGCCGGCTCGGCCACGGCGATCTCGGTGATGTAGCCCTCCTGCTTGAGGATCTCGGCGACGCCGGCCTTGAGCTTGGAGTACGGCATCGACACCGAGTCGTGGTACGCCTGGTTGCCGTTGCGGACACGCGTGAGCATGTCTGCGATCGGATCGGTCATGGTCATTGCTGTGATTCCATTCCTGTCGTGGTTTCCGGGAGCCGGACCTTCGACGGTTGTGATGAAGTGGTGGTCACCAAGAGCTCTTGGTCACGCCGGGCAGCTCTCCGCGGTGCGCCATCTCGCGCAGGCAGATGCGGCACAGGCCGAACTTGCGGTACACGGACTGCGAGCGACCGCACCGCTGGCAGCGCGTGTACCCACGCACTGCGAACTTGGGCTTGCGGGCCGCCTTGATCTTCAGACCAGTCTTCGCCATGTCGGATCTCCCTTACTTCTCGGCGTAGGGGAAGCCGAGCAGCTTGAGCAGCGCGCGTCCCTCGTCGTCGGAGGTGGCCGTGGTGACCACCGTGATGTCCATGCCGCGCGAGCGGTCGATCTTGTCCTGGTCGATCTCGTGGAACATGACCTGCTCGGTCAGACCGAACGTGTAGTTGCCACGTCCGTCGAACTGCTTGGGCGACAGACCACGGAAGTCGCGGATGCGAGGCAGCGCGAGCGTCAGCAGACGGTCGAGGAACTCCCACATGCGATCGCCACGCAGCGTGACGTGGGTGCCGATCGGCATGCCCTCACGCAGCTTGAACTGGGCGATGGACTTGCGAGCCTTGGTGACCTGCGGCTTCTGGCCGGTGATCGCGGTGAGGTCGCGGATGGCGCCCTCGATCAGCTTGCCGTCGCGAGCTGCCTCGCCGACGCCCATGTTGACGACGATCTTGGTCAGGCCGGGAACCTGCATGATGTTCCCGTAGCCGAACTGCTCGTGCAGAGCCGGGAGGATCTCCTCGCGGTACTTGGCCTTCAGACGCGGGATGTCTGTAGCGGTGTCAGCCATGTCAGATCTCCTTTCCGGTGCTCTTGGCGACGCGGACGCTGCGCTTCGCGGCGTAGGTGCTGCCGTCGGGCCGCGACTTGGTGACGTCGTCGCGGCGGAAGGACACCCGGGTGGGCTCCTTGCCGGCCAGCAGCATGACGTTCGAGATGTGGATGGGCGCCTCACTGGTGATGATGCCGCCGGTGCCGGCGCCGCCGGCCTGGGCCGACTTGGTGTGACGCTGGACGCGGTTGACGCCCTCGACCACGACCCGGCCGGCGTCGGCGAAGACGTCGAGGACCGCTCCGGTCACTCCCTTGTCCTTGCCGGCGATGACCTTGACCTGGTCGCCCTTCTTGATGCTGACAGATGCTGCCTTGCGGGCCATGTCAGAGCACCTCCGGTGCGAGAGAAATGATGCGCATGAACTTCTTGTCGCGCAGTTCGCGGCCCACGGGACCGAAGATGCGCGTTCCGCGCGGGTCTCCGTCGGCCTTGAGGATCACGGCTGCGTTCTCGTCGAACTTGATGTACGAGCCATCGGGACGACGGCGCTCCTTGACGGTGCGCACGATGACAGCCTTGACGACCTCCCCCTTCTTGACGTTGCCGCCGGGGATGGCGTCCTTGACGGTGGCGACGATCGTGTCGCCGATGCCGGCGTAGCGCCGACCGGAGCCGCCGAGCACCCGGATGCAGAGGATCTCCTTCGCACCGGTGTTGTCGGCGACCTTGAGTCGCGACTCCTGCTGGATCATCGGTCTCCTACTTCGCCTTCTCGAGGATCTGCACGACGCGCCACCGCTTGGTGGCCGACAGCGGACGCGTCTCCATGATCAGGACACGGTCGCCGACACCGGCGTCGTTGGCCTCGTCGTGGGCCTTGAGCTTGATGTTGCGTCGCAGCACCTTGCCGTAGAGCGCGTGCTTGAAGCGCTCCTCGACGTTGACCACGACGGTCTTCTGCATCTTGTCGCTGACGACAAGGCCCTCGCGGACCTTGCGCGCGCTGCGCTCGGTTGCGCCTTCGGTCACGTTCTCGTCCTTCGTGCTCATGCGTCGGCCCCCTCGATGATGCCGAGCTTCGCGCTCGCGCATCACGGTGTAGATGCGGGCGATGTCCTTGCGGACCGCGCGCAGTCGCGCGGTGTTGTCGAGCTGCCCGGTGGCGTTCTGGAAGCGCAGGTTGAACAGCTCTTCCTTGGCCTCGCGCAGCTTCTCCTCCAGGGAGGTCGCGTCGACGGCGCGCAGCTCTGCGGCGGTGGTGTGTGCAGCCATCAGAAGCCCCCTTCGGTCTCGCGGCTGATGAAGCGAGCCTTCATCGGCAGCTTGTGGATCGCGCGGCGCATGGCCTCGCGAGCGACGTCCTCGTCCACGCCCGAGAGCTCGAACATGACGCGGCCCGGCTTGACGTTGGCGACCCACCACTCCGGCGAGCCCTTGCCCGAACCCATGCGGGTCTCGGCGGGCTTCTTGGTGAGGGGGCGGTCCGGGTAGATGTTGATCCAGACCTTGCCGCCACGCTTGATGTGACGCGTCATGGCGATACGAGCGGACTCGATCTGACGGTTGGTGACGTACGCAGGCGTGAGCGCCTGGATGCCGTACTCGCCGAACGCCAGCTGCGTGCCGCCCTTGGCCGCGCCGCGGCGCGTGGGGTGGTGCTGCTTGCGGTACTTGACCCTACGAGGCATCAGCATCAGCTCTGCCCTCCTTCGGGAGCGGCGGCCGCGGCCACGGGGGCTGCGGCGTTCTCGGTGGCGGGCGCTGCTGACTCGGCGGGAGCCGACTCGGCAGCATCACGGGCGGGACGCTCGGGACGACGCGCGGCGCCGTCACGGCCGCCACGGGCGGGGCGACGGTTGCTGCCGGGGGCAGCAGCGCGCTTGGCGGCCTCGGCCTCGCGCTCAGCGCGGGTGCCGGCGACCTCGCCCTTGTAGATCCAGACCTTGACGCCGATGCGACCGAAGGTCGTCTTGGCCTCGTAGAAGCCGTAGTCGACGTCGGCACGGAGCGTGTGCAGGGGCACACGGCCCTCGCGGTAGAACTCCGAACGGCTCATCTCGGCGCCACCGAGGCGGCCCGAGCACTGGATCCGGATGCCCTGGGCACCCGAACGCATGGTGGTCTGCATCGCCTTGCGCATGGCGCGACGGAACTGCACGCGACCGGAGAGCTGCTCGGCGACGCCCTGGGCGACCAGCTGCGCATCCATCTCGGGGTTCTTGACCTCGAGGATGTTCAGCTGCACCTGCTTGCCGGTGAGCTTCTCGAGGTCGCCGCGGATGCGGTCGGCCTCGGCGCCGCGGCGGCCGATGACGATGCCCGGACGCGCGGTGTGGATGTCGACGCGGACCCGGTCACGGGTGCGCTCGATCTCCACGCGGCTGATGCCGGCGCGATCCATGCCCTTGGTGAGCATGCGACGGATCTTGACGTCCTCGCCCACGTAGCTGGAGTAGAGCTTGTCGGCGTACCAACGGCTCTTGTGGTCGGTGGAGATGCCGAGTCGGAACCCGTGCGGGTTGATCTTCTGTCCCACTATCGGGCCCCGCCCTTCTTCTTGGTGTTCTTGCTGGCTGCGGCGAGTCGCTTGCCCTCGACGACGTCGGCCGGCTGGACGACCACCGTGAGGTGGCTGGTGCGCTTGAGGATGCGGTTGGCCGCACCCTTGGCGCGCGGGCGCCAGCGCTTCATGGTCGGACCCTCGTCCACGTGGACGGTGGTGACGACCAGGCTGCCGCGGTCGAGGTCCTCGGTGGACTCGGCGTTGGCGGCGGCGCTGTCGACCAGCTTGTAGAACTGCTCGGACGCGGCCTGCGGTGCGAACTGCAGGATCGCCAGCGCGGTGTCGACCGACTCGCCACGGATGAGGTCACCGACACGGCGGGCCTTCTGCGGCGTGATGCGCACGAAGCGCGCGACGGCGAAGGCGCCGGGCTCCTCGCCCAGCAGGCGCTCGCGGCGGGCGCTGATGTTCTCGCGGGTGGCTGCACTCATCGACGCTTCGCCTTCCGGTCGTCCTTCTCGTGGCCCTTGAACGTCTTGGTGGGCGCGAACTCGCCGAGCTTGTGCCCGACCATCGAGTCGGTGATGAAGACCGGGACGTGCTTGCGGCCGTCGTGCACGGCGATCGTGTGTCCGATGAAGGACGGCAGGATCATCGAGCGACGCGACCAGGTCTTGATCACGGTGTGGGTGCCGGCGTCGTTCTGGACGTCGACCTTCTTCTCGAGGTGCCCGTCAACGAACGGGCCCTTCTTCAAACTGCGAGGCATGTGTTTACCAATCCCTTATCAGCGGCCGGACTTGCGGCGGCGGACGATCATCTGGTCGCTGGCCTTGCGCTTGCGCGTGCGGCCTTCCGGCTTGCCCCACGGGGAGACGGGGTGACGTCCACCGGACGTCTTGCCCTCACCACCGCCGTGCGGGTGGTCGACCGGGTTCATGGCCACGCCACGCACGGTCGGGCGCTTGCCCTTCCAGCGGTTGCGACCGGCCTTGCCCCAGTTGATGTTGGACTGCTCGGCGTTGCCGACCTCGCCGATGCTGGCGCGGCAGCGAACGTCGACGTAGCGCATCTCGCCGGACGGCAGTCGCAGCTGTGCGCGCGAGCCCTCCTTGGCGACGAGCTGCACACGAGCGCCGGCGGAACGGCCCATCTTGGCGCCGCCACCGGGACGCAGCTCCACGGCGTGCACGACGGTGCCGACCGGGATGTTGCGCAGGGGCAGGTTGTTGCCGATCTTGATGTCCGACCCGACGCCGGCCTCGACAGCCTGGCCCTGACGGATGCCGTCGGGCGCGAGGATGTAGCGCTTCTCGCCGTCTGCGTAGTGCAGCAGCGCGATGCGAGCGGTGCGGTTGGGGTCGTACTCGATGTGCGCGACCTTGGCCGGCACGCCGTCCTTGTCGTAGCGACGGAAGTCGATGATCCGGTACGCGCGCTTGTGTCCACCGCCCTGGTGACGGGTGGTGATGCGTCCCTGGTTGTTGCGGCCACCCTTCTTGGGCAACGGCTCGACCAACGACTTCTCCGGCGTGGTCCGGGTGATCTCGGCGAAGTCCGCCACGCTCGAGCCGCGACGGCCCGGGGTGGTCGGCTTGTACTTGCGAATAGCCATGTCTGCTCAGTCCTCAACTAGTCCGTGTCAGCTCGGGCTCGAGAAGATGTCGATGCTCTGCCCGGGAGCGACGCTGACGATGGCGCGCTTGACGTCCTTGCGCTTGCCCGTGCCGGTGCGCGTACGCCGCGTCTTGCCCTTGCGGGTGAGCGTGTTCACCGAGGTGACCTTGACGCTGAAGATCTTCTCGACCGCGATCTTGATCTCGGTCTTGTTGGCGTCGGGGTGCACGACGAACGTGTACTTGTTGTCCTCGAGCAGGCCGTAGCTCTTCTCGCTGACCACGGGGGCGATCAGCACGTCGCGGTGGTCCTTGTGGATCGTGCTCACTTGTCTCCTCCAGCCTGCGTGAAGCCAGCGGCCTCAGCGGTCTCGGCACTGTCGAACCAGACCTCGGCGACCGTGGCGTCGTACCACTGGCCGTCGGGCAGGTGGTACTTCATCGAGTCCTCGTTGCCCTTGACGTCGAAGCCCTTGGGAGCGTTGCCGCTCTTGAGCGGCGCCTTGGACCCCGGGCCATACGGCTGGGTCTTGGTCGCGCCCTCGACGGCCGGTGCGGCCTCGTCGGCGGGAGCGTCGACGACCGCGGCGGGCTTCTCGGCTGCCGTCTTGGCCGGCGCCTTCTTGGCCGGCGCCTTCTTGGCGGGTGCCTTCTTGGCGGCCGGCTTGGCGTCCGCGGCCGAGACCTCGGTGGCAGCCTTGCTCAGCTTGACCGTGTCGACTCCCTCGGCCGAACGCGCGGCGACGAAGGCGTCGAACGCGGCCTGGGTGAAGATCACGTCGTCGCTGCGCAGCACGTCGTAGGTGTTGAGCTGGTCGAAGGTCAGCGTCTCGATGCCGGCTGCGTTGCGCAGGCTCAGCGTCGTGGCGGTGTCCTCGAACGTGACGACGACCAGCGCGCGGGGGCGCGGCGTCAGCTCGCGGATGGCAGCGATCGCGGCCTTGGTCGACGGCGCGTCGCCACCGACCAGCGAGTCGACCACGTGCAGGCGACCCGAACGCACCCGGTCCGAGAGGGCACCGCGCAGGGCTGCGGCCTTCATCTTCTTGGGGGTGCGCTGGTCGTAGGAGCGCGGCACGGGGCCGTGGACGATGCCACCGCCGTTGTACTGCGGTGCGCGGATCGAGCCCTGGCGGGCGCGACCGGTGCCCTTCTGGCGGTACGGCTTCTTGCCACCGCCGGACACCTCGCCGCGCGACTTGACGCTGTGCGTGCCCTGGCGGGCTGCGGCCAGCTGGGCCACGACGACCTGGTGGATCAACGGGATGTTGGTCTGGGCGTCGAAGATGTCGACCGGCAGGTCGACGTCAACGGTCTTCGTCATCGTCAGGCCCCCTTCATGGCGGCGTTCGAGCTCGGCTTCTTGGCCGAGGTGCGGATGACGACGAGGGCGCCCTTGGGCCCGGGCACGGCGCCCTTGACCAGGATCACGCCCTTCTCGACGTCGACGGCGTGGATCGTGAGGTTCTGCGTGGTGACCGTGTCGGTTCCCATGTGGCCGGCCATGCGCAGACCCTTGAAGACGCGACCCGGGGTGGCGCAGCCACCGATGGAGCCGGGCTTGCGGTGGTTGCGGTGCGCGCCGTGCGAGGCGCCCACACCGTGGAAGCCGTGACGCTTCATGACACCGGCGAAGCCCTTGCCCTTGCTGGTGGCCGTGACGTCGATGACGTCACCGGCGGCGAAGATCTCCGGGGAGATCTCCTGGCCCAGCGTGTAGTCGGCGATCTGCTCGGTGCGGATCTCGACCATGTGGCGGCGCGGCGTGACGCCGGCCTTGGCGAAGTGGCCCGAAGCGGGCTTGTTGACCTTGCGTCCGTCGATCTCGCCGAAGCCGATCTGGACGGCGGAGTAGCCGTCGGTCTCCTGCGTGCGGATCTGGGTGACGACGTTGGTGTCGGCGGCGATGACCGTGACGGGCACGACGAGGTTCTCGTCGTTCCAGACCTGGGTCATGCCGAGCTTGCGACCGAGGAGGCCGCGCGCGGTGACAGTGCTGGAAGATCCGCCAGAGGCGGGTGAACTGCTGCTCATGGTGGCGTCCTTCCTCAGAGCTTGATCTCGATGTCGACGCCCGCCGGAAGGTCGAGTCGCATGAGCGAGTCGACGGTCTTCGGCGTGGGGTCGATGATGTCGATGAGCCGCTTGTGGGTGCGCATCTCGAAGTGCTCGCGGCTGTCCTTGTACTTGTGGGGCGAACGGATCACACAGAACACGTTCTTCTCGGTGGGCAACGGCACCGGGCCCGCGACCTTGGCGCCCGTACGGGTCACCGTGTCGACGATCTTGCGCGCCGAGGAGTCGATGACTTCGTGGTCGTAGGCCTTGAGCCGGATACGGATCTTCTGTCCCGCCATGCTCTGATGTCCTTTTCTTCGCTTGCGTGAGGTCGTACCGGTGGAATCCGGGCCGATCATGGCTCCGGGCCTCCGAATCCCGAGGTCGGGCGTGTCGGAGCGCGGAACACGCGCGTGCGTCACACTTTTCTCGAGTTGGGTGGTTGGACCCGCTGAACGGATCGAGCCCGGTCTCAGGTTCGGCGCCACATGATGGCCAGGCGTGAGTCCTGACCGCAACGCCCCCGCGACCGCGCCGGAGCAACCTGAATATTCTGTCAGACGATCAGGGGGAACACCAAATCGGCCTCAGGCGTGCGTGCGGGTCTGCCACGTCGTGAGGCACACCTGGTTGCCCTGGGGGTCCTGCAGCACCCAGAACTTCGGGGCCTCGGCGTCGCTGACGAGGGTGCCACCGGCCGCGAGCGCCGCGTCGATGCGTGGCTGCACCACCTCCGGCGGCACGCGCAGGTCCAGGTGCCAGCGCTGCGGCACGCGGTCGGCAGGGGGCACGCCCCGGAAGCCGTCCTCGTCGTCGACTCGCTGGAACCACAGCGTGGGAACCTGCCCCACCGGATCGACGAGGTCGTCTGGCCACTGCCCCGCCTCCATGCCGAGGACGGCCGACCAGAACGGCCGGATCGCCTCGATGTCGTCGGTGTCGAGCGCCAGCTCGAGCACGGCGACGCTGTCGGTGTCGGCGGTGACCCCGGCCGATGCAGCGATCTCGGAGATGGCTCGCGCGAGCTCGATGTCACGCGAGGTGATGCCACCGACGTCGTGCGACGAGAGCCTGACCGTGACGGTGGGGTACGTCAGCTCCAGGTCGGGGTGGTGGTTGGCGGCCCCGGCTGCCTCCGCCGTGCGCCGCACCAGCTCCAGCCCGGTCATGAAGTCGCCGGTGCGGAAGCGCGCCATGAGCCGGCCCAGCAGGGGGCGCCAGTCGGCGAGCTCGGCCGCCTCGATGGCGGGGCCGTCCAGGACGGCCTTCGGATCGCTCATGGTGCTCCTCGGGTTACTGGTGCGTGGGCGGGCCAGTGGTGGGTGTGTGTCAGTGGTGGATGTGCGGCTCGGACTGCTCGTGGCCGGCCGGCTCGATCTGGAAGGTCGAGTGCTCCACGTCGAAGTGGTCGGCCAGGCAGTCCTTCAGGCGGTCGAGGACGTCGTGGGCGTCTCCCATCTGCGCGACCGACTCGTCGACGACGACGTGCGCACTCATGACGGGCATCCCCGACGTGATGGTCCAGACGTGCAGGTCGTGGACGTCGAGCACCTCGTCCATCCCGAGGATGTGCGAGCGCAGCTCGACCAGGTCGACGTCGCGGGGCGTGGACTCCAGGAGCACCTCGGCCACCTCACGCAGCAGTGACAGGGCTCGCGGGACGATGAACACCGCGATGGCCAGCGAGGCGATGGCGTCGGCCTGGTCCCAGCCGGTGAAGGCGATGACGCCGGCCGACACGAGCACGGCCACCGATCCGAGCGCGTCGCCCATGACCTCCAGGTACGCGCCCCGCACGTTGAGGCTCTCGGTCGACCCCTGGCGCAGCAGCAGCAGGCCGATGATGTTGGCCACCAGGCCGATCGCACCCACGACGAGGATCGGGGTGGCGGCCAGCTCGACGTCCGAGCCGAAGCGTCTGATCGCGTTCCAGACCACGAAACCTGCCAGCACCAGCAGCAGGAGTCCGTTGAGGCCGGCGGCGAGCACCTCCGTGCGGTGGTACCCGAAGGTGCGGCGTGAGCCGGCGCCTCCCCCACGTTGGGCGACCGTGATGGCAGCCAGTGCCATGGCGAGGCCGAAGGAGTCCCCCAGCATGTGGCCGGCGTCGGCGAGCAGCGCGAGGCTGCCGGTGAGGACCGCGACGACCGCTTCGGCGACCAGCACGGTCACGGCGATCGCCAGCACCATCGCCAGCCGGCCCCGGTGCCGGACACCCGTCCCGTGTCCTGCGGCGGAGCCGTGCGCGTGTGCCATGCCTCGAGGCTACGGACTTCTCGCGACAGTCTCGACCCGCTGTCCAGCACTAGGACGCCACTGAAAATCAGTCCCGGCAGCGAGTGGCCGCGAGACGACGAAGCCCCCACCGCCACGAGGGCGATGGGGGCTTGCGCCAGAGAGCAGGTGGTACTAGCTCACTTGTTGATCTTCGTCACGCGACCGGCGCCGACGGTACGGCCGCCCTCGCGGATGGCGAAGCGCAGGCCCTCCTCCATGGCGATCGGCTGGATCAGCTCGACCGACATCTCGGTGTTGTCGCCGGGCATGACCATCTCGGTGCCCTCGGGCAGCGTGATGACGCCGGTGACGTCCGTGGTGCGGAAGTAGAACTGCGGACGGTAGTTGTTGAAGAACGGCTTGTGACGGCCGCCCTCCTCCTTGGACAGGATGTAGACCTGGCCCTCGAACTCGGTGTGCGGCGTGGTGGAGCCGGGAGCGATGACGACCATGCCGCGCTCCACGTCCTCACGCTTGGTGCCGCGCAGCAGCAGTCCGACGTTCTCGCCGGCCTGGCCCTCGTCGAGGAACTTGCGGAACATCTCGATCGCGGTGACCGTGGTGCTCTGCTTGGCCTCGCGGATGCCGACCAGGTCGACGTTCTCGTTGACCTTGATGACACCGCGCTCGATGCGGCCGGTGATGACCGTGCCGCGACCGGTGATGGTGAAGACGTCCTCGACGGGCATGAGGAACGGCTTCTCGGTCTCGCGCTCGGGCATCGGGATGTAGTCGTCGACCGCAGCCATGAGCTCGATGATCGACTCGCCCCACTTGGCGTCGCCCTGCAGCGCCGGGTGAGCGGCGACCTTGACGACGGGGACGTTGTCGCCGTCGAACTCCTGGTCGGACAGCAGCTCGCGGACCTCGAGCTCGACCAGCTCCAGGATCTCCTCGTCGTCGACCATGTCGCACTTGTTCAGCGCGACGACCATCGCGGGCACGCCGACCTGGCGGGCGAGCAGCACGTGCTCACGCGTCTGGGGCATGGGGCCGTCGGTGGCGGCGACCACGAGGATCGCGCCGTCCATCTGAGCCGCACCGGTGATCATGTTCTTGACGTAGTCGGCGTGGCCGGGGCAGTCGACGTGCGCGTAGTGACGGTTCTCGGTCTGGTACTCGACGTGAGCGATCGAGATCGTGATGCCGCGCTGCTTCTCCTCGGGCGCCTTGTCGATCTGATCGAAGGCCGAGGCCTCGTTCAGGTCGGGGTATGCATCGTGCAGCACCTTGGTGATCGCCGCGGTCAAGGTCGTCTTGCCGTGGTCGATGTGTCCGATGGTGCCGATGTTCATGTGCGGCTTTGTCCGCTCGAACTTCGCCTTGGCCACTGGGGCTCCTCCTGGTTGATGTACTGCTGTGGTGAAAACGTCGGGATGGGACGCCACGAAGCCCCGGTATGGGCCTCGGCCATCCTATGAGATGGTTCCGCGCCTACTCGCCGCGGGCCTTCTTGATGATCTCCTCGGCCACGTTCTTGGGAACCTCGGCGTAGGAGTCGAACTGCATCGAGTATGACGCACGGCCGGAGGTCTTGGACCTCAGGTCGCCGACGTACCCGAACATCTCGGACAGCGGCACGATCGCCTTGATCAGCTTGGCGCCGCCGTAGCCCTCCTCCATGGCCTGGACCTGGCCACGGCGGGAGTTGAGGTCACCGATCACGTCGCCCATGTAGTCCTCGGGCGTGGTGACCTCGACCGCGAACACGGGCTCGAGGATCACCGGATCGGCCTTGCGCGCGGCCTCCTTGAACGCCATGGAGCCGGCGAGCTTGAAGGCGAGCTCGGAGGAGTCGACGTCGTGGTACGCGCCGTCCTCGAGGGTCACCTTCACGTCGACCATGGGGTAGCCGGCCAGCACGCCGAACTGCATGGCGTCCTGGGCTCCGGCGTCGACCGACGGGATGTACTCGCGCGGCACGCGACCGCCGGTGACCTCGTTGGAGAACTCGTAGCCGCCCTCGCCACCGACGACCGGACCCGTGGGTGCGATGCCGATGATGACCTTGGCGAACTGGCCCGAACCACCGGTCTGCTTCTTGTGGGTGTAGCTGTGACCGGTGACGACCTTCTTGATGGTCTCGCGGTAGGCCACCTGCGGCTTGCCGACGTTGGCCTCGACGTTGAACTCGCGCTTCATGCGATCGACGAGGATGTCCAGGTGCAGCTCGCCCATGCCGGCGATGATGGTCTGACCCGTCTCCTCGTCGGTGTGCACCTGGAAGGTCGGGTCCTCCTCGGCGAGACGCTGGATGGCGACGCCGAGCTTCTCCTGGTCGCTCTTGGTCTTGGGCTCGATGGCGACCTGGATGACCGGGGCCGGGAACGTCATGGACTCCAGGACGATCGGCTTGGCCGAGTCGGCCAGCGTCTCACCCGTGGTGGTGTCCTTGAGGCCCATGACGGCCACGATCTGGCCGGCGCCGACCGACGCGATCTCCTCACGCTTGTTGGCGTGCATCTGGTAGATCTTGCCGATCCGCTCCTTGCGACCCTTGGTCACGTTGAGCACCTGCGTGCCGGCCTCGAGGCGACCCGAGTAGACGCGGACGAAGGTCAGCTTGCCCAGGTGCGGGTCGGCTGCGATCTTGAACGCCAGACCGGCGAACGGCTCGTCCTCGGACGGCTTGCGGGTGTCGGTCTTGGTCTCGTCCTTGGCGTCGAGGCCCTGGATCTCACCGACGTCCAGCGGGCTGGGCAGGTAGTCGACGACCGCGTCGAGCAGGGGCTGGACGCCCTTGTTCTTGAACGCGGTGCCGCAGAAGACCGGGTTGAGCTGGGTGGACAGGGTGGCGCGACGGATCGCGGCCTTGAGCACCTCGACCGAGATGTCCTCGCCCTCGAGGAACAGCTCGGCGATCTCGTCGTCGACGTCGGAGAGGGTCTCGAGCAGGCGCTCGCGTCCCTCGGCGGCGGCGTCGGCCATGTCGGCCGGGATCTCCTCGATCTCGTAGTCCTCACCGATCGCGGTCTCGCCGCGCCAGGTCAGCGCACGCATGCCGACGAGGTCGACGACACCGAGGAAGTCGGCCTCGGCGCCGATGGGCAGCTGCATGACCAGCGCGGTGGCGCCGAGGCGCTCGCGGATGGTCTTGACGCAGAAGTCGAAGCTGGCACCGGTGCGGTCGAGCTTGTTGACGAAGCACATGCGCGGGACGCCGTACTTGTCGGCCTGACGCCACACCGTCTCGGACTGCGGCTCGACACCGGCGACGCCGTCGAACACCGCGACCGCGCCGTCGAGGACGCGCAGCGAGCGCTCGACCTCGACGGTGAAGTCGACGTGACCCGGGGTGTCGATGATGTTGATCTGGTGGTTCTTCCACCAGCAGGTGGTGGCAGCGGAGGTGATCGTGATGCCACGCTCCTGCTCCTGCTCCATCCAGTCCATCGTGGCGCCGCCGTCGTGGACCTCACCGATCTTGTAGTTGATGCCGGTGTAGAACAAGATGCGCTCGGTCGTGGTGGTCTTGCCGGCATCGATGTGCGCCATGATGCCGATGTTGCGGACGCGAGTCAGGTCAGTGGTGATATCGGTTGCCACAGTGAGCTACCAGTTCCTTTGAATCGAAGATGGTGCTGGATTCACCAGCGGTAGTGGGCGAACGCCTTGTTGGCTTCGGCCATCTTGTGGGTGTCCTCGCGCTTCTTGACCGCGCCACCGAGGCCGTTGGAGGCATCGAGCAGCTCGTTCATCAGACGCTCGGACATCGTCTTCTCGCGACGATCGCCGGCGTAGCCGACGAGCCAGCGCAGCGCCAGGGTGTTCTGGCGGGCCGGACGGACCTCGACGGGCACCTGGTAGGTGGCGCCACCGACGCGGCGGCTCTTGACCTCGAGGCTGGGCTTGACGTTGTCGAGCGCGCGCTTGAGCGTGATGACCGGATCGGTGCCGGACTTCTCGCGCGAGCCCTCGAGGGCGGCGTAGACGATGCGCTGGGCGACCTGCTTCTTGCCGTCGACCAGGACCTTGTTGATCAGCGAGGTGACCAGCTGGCTGCCGTAGACCGGATCGGTCTCGACAGGACGCTTCGGGGCGGGACCCTTACGAGGCATCTCTACTTCTCCTTCTTCGCGCCGTACTTGGAGCGACCCTGCTTGCGGCCCTTGACGGACTGCGTGTCGAGAGCGCCGCGGACGATCTTGTAGCGGACGCCGGGGAGGTCCTTCACGCGACCACCGCGGACGAGCACGATGGAGTGCTCCTGCAGGTTGTGACCCTCGCCGGGGATGTAGGCCGAGACCTCGGTGCCGCTGGAGAGGCGGACACGAGCGACCTTGCGCAGTGCGGAGTTCGGCTTCTTCGGAGTGGTGGTGTACACACGCGTGCACACGCCGCGCCGCTGGGGCGAGCCCTTGAGAGCCGGGGTGGCCGTCTTGACGACCTTGCGCTGGCGACCCTTGCGGACCAGCTGATTGATGGTGGGCACTACGACATCCTTCTTCTTGACTGTAGGAGAGTCTCGATCTGCGATGCACTCGCCATCGAGTAGCCCGCCTCGAACGCAGGTGAGAGCGACGGGATGTGTGCATCGGTCTGGGCATTCCAGACACAGCGACCAAGACTACCGGCTGACCGACCCCGAGGCAAAACGCGGCCGGACGTGCCACCGGGTCGTGCGGCTAGGAGGTCCGGGGGCCGTCGAACACGGCCCGGGCCTCCGACGAGTCGAAGGTGAGCCGGTCGGCCGGCAGGCGTCCCCACAACGCGAGGTACAGCTCGGTGGTGGTGCCACGCACCGAGGTGTCGGCGTCGGCGTTGCTGTGCAGCTGCACCGGCGGGCCGGCCGGGTCGCTGCCGGGGGCGATGATCCACGAGGCGTACTCGTCGATGGAGTCCAGGCGCACACGCGTCCGGACGTCGGGGCGTTGCCCACGAGCGGTCATGCGGGGGAAGAACACGCTCAGCACCTCGTCGATGCCGTTCGCGGCGACGGCCGGCAGGACGCCCCAGGGCTCGCCGTGCCCCCCCGCCTGGGCAGCGTCGACGGCGTGGATGGTGGTCTCGTGCAGCTGGCGGGTGAGCCAGAAGTCGGCCGTCTCGCGCAGCCGCGCGAAGTTCGGGACGGGCTCGTCGGGATCGACCGCCTGCAGCGCGGTGAGCAGTGCCCCGGCACAGCCGGCGTACCACTCGGCCAGCGGCCCGGTGATCCGCGGAGTGGGCTCGGGCAGTCCGCGCACGCCGCTGAGGACGATCGACGCGGCCCATCGGTGGACGGTTCCCAGGTGCACGACCAGGTCGTTCACGGTCCATCCGGGGCAGCTGACGATCGGCTCGTCGCCGTCGGCGCTGGACGCGAGATCGGTGAATCGGGAGACGGCGTCGCTCAGCAGGGCGAACCGCTCCTGACGCTCCATGACCCCACCCTTCCAGATCCGGTGATGGGCCAGATCAGGTGATCGGCACCGGCGGACCGGCCAGCACCTCGGCCAGGTGATGGGCCCGGACGTCGGCGAGGTCGGTCAGCTGGGTTCGGCAGGAGAACCCGTCGGCGACAACGATCGCCCCGGCCGGTGCGTTACGGACCGCGGGCAGCAGCTGCTGCTCGGCGACCGCGATCGAGACCTCGTAGTGCCCCTTCTCGACGCCGAAGTTGCCTGCGAGCCCACAGCATCCGCCCAGCCGTTCGATCGTCGCGCCGGTGGACTCCAGCACCGCGATGTCGGCGTCGAAGCCCACGACCGACGCCTGGTGGCAGTGCGGCTGCACGACGAGGTGTCGGCCGCTCAGGTCGGGAGCCTGCCACCCCTCCGTGCGCTGCAGCAGCTCGGCGAGGGTGAACACTCCCCCGGCCACGTCGCGGGCCCGAGGGTCCTCCAGCAGCTCGACGGCGTCGGTGCGCAGGACCGCCGTGCAGGACGGCTCGACGCCCACGATCGGCGTGCCGTCCGCCACGTACGGGTGCAACCGGTCGACGGTGCGGCCGAGGATCGATCGGGCGGCATCGAGCTGACCCGTGGTGATCCAGGTCAGGCCGCAGCAGGCGGGTCGGTCCAGGAGCTGTGGCGCGTAGCCCGCCGCCTCGAGCACCTCGATGGTCGCGCGACCGCCGGCAGTGGAGAAGTACTCGGTGAACGAGTCCGCCCAGATCAGGACCGGACCGTTCGGAGCGATCGTGTCCGAGGCGCCCACCCGCGGGTTGCGGCGGTCGGCCCACCGCCCCAGCGCGCCGCGGCGCAGTCCGGTGCGGGCGAAGGTGGGCAGGCTGCGTCGCTGGTCGACGCCCGCCATCGCGCGAGCGACGTGCTTGAGGCCGGGCACCGCCATCATCAGGTTCACCAGGCCGGCGATCGGTCCGGCCAGCCGCGCCCAGAACGGGAGGCGTCCGAGCACGTAGTGGCTGCGGGGGCGCAGGCGACCGCGGTAGGTCTGATGCAGCACCTCGGACTTGTAGGTGGCCATGTCGACACCGGTCGGACAATCGCTCGCGCAGCCCTTGCACGACAGGCACAGGTCGAGCGCCTCGTGCACCTCCGGTGCCCGGAAGCCCCCCGTGACCAGCCGGCCGTCGACCATCTCCTGCAGCACCCGGGCCCGGCCGCGCGTGCTGTCCTTCTCGTCGCGGGTGGCCTGGAAGGACGGGCACATGACCGACGCACCCGTCGGGTTGGCGACGACGCACTTGCCAACACCGGTGCAGCGGTGCACGGCCGCGCCGAAGCTGCCCTGTCCGTCGACGGTGTCGTGGAGCATGCGCAGACCCTTGCGGCTGCCCTGCAGGCCCCAGTCGCGGTGCTGACCCCGCAGGTCGTCGTCGATGGCGTTCGGACGCACCAGCACGCCCGGGTTGAGCAGGTCGTCCGGGTCGAAGACCTGCTTGACCCGGCCGAACAGGTCGATGGCGGCTGCGGAGTACATCAGGGGCAGCAGCTCCGAGCGCGCCCGCCCGTCGCCGTGCTCGCCGGAGAACGACCCTCCGTGCGAGGCGGTGAGTCGGGCAGCCGCGCCGATGAAGTCGCGATACCCCTGTCGGCCCTGCCCGTCGTCGAGCGGGAAGTCGATGCGCACGTGCACGCAGCCGTCGCCGAAGTGTCCGTACGTCTCGCCCTGCAGCCCGTGGTCGGCCATGAGGGAGTCGAAATCGCGCAGGTACGTGCCCAGGGCCTCCGGCGGGACGGCGGCGTCCTCCCAGCCTGACAGTGCCGGGCGGTCCCACATGCGCGATGCGAGTCCGGCACCCTCCTCGCGGATGCGCCACAGGCGGGCCTGCTCGGCCTGCGAGGTCACGTGACGATGGCCGAGCGCCGAGGACGCGGCGGCCACCCGGTCACCGATGGCCGCCAGCTCGGCCGGGTCGTCGCCGGCCAGCTCGACCATGAGGAAGCCGTCGCCGCGCGGGTACTCGGGCACCGCGGCATCGCCCTGCGCCGCGCGGAACACCTCGACCACGCGCGTCCCGAGGCCCTCGCAGGCGACCGGGCCGAACGGGAGCATCGTCGGCACGTCGTCGGCCGCGTCGGCCATCGTCGGGTAGCCCAGCAGCACGAGGTGGATGTGCTCGGCGGTCGGCCGCAGCGTGACCGTGGCCCCCAGCGTGACGCCGAGCGTCCCCTCGGTGCCCGCCATGAACGACGCGACGTCGAACCCACGCTCGGGCAGCAGGTGCTCGAGGCTGTATCCCGACACTTGGCGTCCGAACCGGCCGAACTCGGTGCGCACGGTGGCGAGGTCGCCGGCGACCACCTCGCGCAGGCGCGTGAGGGTCGAGGACGTCACCTCGGCACCCGCGCCGAGCTGGAGCCGCTCCCCCGACGCGAGCACCACGTCCAGCGCCGCCACGTTGTCCGAGGCCCGTCCGTAGCCGAGGGCGCGGTTGCCGCAGGCGTTGTTGCCGATGATGCCGCCGATGGTCGCCCGGGTGTGGGTGGACGGGTCCGGGCCGAATCGCAGGCCGTGCGGAGCCGCGAGCTTCTGCAGGTCGGCGTGTACGGTGCCGGGCTCCACCCGGGCGGTGCGCGCCTCGGGATCGATCGACTGCACCCGGCCGAGGTGGCGACGCAGGTCCATGACGACACCCGTGCCGATGGCGTTGCCGGCGATCGACGTGCCCGACCCGCGTGAGGTCAGCGGCACACCGGTGCGTGCACACGCGTCGACCACGGCGAGCACCTCGTCGACGTCCCGCGGGCGCACGACGACCGTGGGCTCGACCCGGTACAGCGAGGCGTCGGTGCTGTACAGGGCGCGGGCGAGGGTCGAGTCGTCGACGTCCTGCACACCGGCGGCGCGCAGGGCGGCGACGACGTCGTGAGCGATCGCGGTCGAGGTCGTCATGGGTAGCATGCTACTTGGTGTGGGGCGACGCCCACGACCGCAGCACCGCCGGTCCGTCCACCTGGTCGCCCACCTGGCCCAGCAGCAGCGTGGCCGTGTGCTCGAGGTGCTCCCGCATGGCGGTCGCGGCCGCCTGCGGATCGCCGGCGACGACGGCCGCGACGATCGGGGCGTGCTCCTCGGCGACGTCGGCCATCGTGCGGGTGTGGTCGATGGTGGACACGCCGCGCACCGAGATCGAGTCGCGCAGGCGGTCGACCTCCCGCGACAGCCGCACGTTTCCCAGCGCCTCCCCCAGCGCCGCATGGAGCTCTCGGTCGTGACGGGTGAACGCTGCGGCGTCGTCGAGGGCGGCTGCGGCACGCATGGCCTCCAGCGACGCGGTCAGGGCGTCGCCGAGGGCACCGTCCGCGGCCAGTGCGGCACCCGCCGCCGCGGGCACCTCCAGGAGCAGGCGCAGCTCGAAGACGTCCCTCACGTCCTCCGCACGCACACCGCGGACGGTGATGCCGCGATTGCGCTCGATCGTCACCAGTCCCAGGTCGGCCAGCCGCAGCACCGCCTCACGGACCGGGGTCCGGGAGACGCCCAGCTCGTCGGACAGGCGGTACACGGAGTGGTGACTGCCGGGGGCGAGGGCTCCGGTGAGGATCCGTTCGCGCAGGCGGGTGAAGACGTCGTCGGTCGTCGAACGCCCCGTCACCACAGCTCGATCGACTGCTCGAGGATGGTGGCGACATCGTCCTCGCGGACCTCCCGGGGCGCCGTGGCCAGCAGCCGCTGCTGCATCATCGTGCCCTCGACGAGCCCGTCGATGTCCGAGCGGTCGAAACCGACCTCCGCTAGTCCCGACGGAATGCCGACGTCACGCATGACCTCGGCCAGCACCGTGGGCAGGAACTCGGCCATGTCGTCGGGTCGGTCCGCTCCGGGCGCGAGCAGCTCGGCGGCTCGCACGTGCCGGTCGGGGGCGGCGTCGAAGGTGAAGCGGAAGGCGGCCGGCGCACTGAGCGACACGGCCATGCCGTGCGGCACCATCGCGTGGTCGGCCTCGTAGCCCTCGGGACGGAAGTCGCGCACGCGACCGGCGATCGGATAGGCGTTGGCGTGGGGGATGTGCACGCCGGCGTTGCCGAACCCGAGTCCGGCGAAGGTCGCGGCCATCGCCATCTGGGTGCGCGCCTCCAGGTCGTCACCGTGCTGCACGGCGGCGCGGAAGGAGGCCGCCATCAGGCTGAGCGCCTTCTCCGACCACATGTCAGCGATCGGGTTGGCGCCGCAGTAGGGCACGCGCTGGTCGGCCCGCTTGTGCTCGTACGAGGTGAACGGCCGCGCGGTGTAGCTCTCCAGGGCGTGGCACAGGATGTCCAGCCCGGACGCCGCGGTGACCCCCGCCGGCTGGGTCAGGGTCAGCTCCGGATCCACCACGGCGAGCGTGGGACGCAGGCGCGCGTGCGAGATGCCGGTCTTGACGTGCTGGCTGACCACGTCGAGCACGCAGATGGTGGTGCTCTCGCTGCCGGTGCCCGTGGTGGTCGGCACGGCGACGAGCGGCAGCAGCGGCTTCGCCGGCGCCCGGCCGCCACCGACCGGCGCGTTGACGTAGTCCATCAGCTCGCCGTCATTGGTCGTCAGCAGGTTGACCGCCTTGGCGGTGTCGATGCTGCTGCCGCCGCCGATGGCCACGATCGCGTCGAACGGGCCCTCCGAGCGCCCGAACGCGATGGCCTCCTCCAGACTCGCGTCGGTGGGCTCGACCCGCGACCGGTCGAACACGACCGCCTGGAGCCCGGCGTCCTGCAGGCTCTGCGCGACCTCGGCGGGAGCCCCGGTGGCGGCGACGCCGGGGTCGGTGACGAGCAGCACCCGGCGTGCGCCGAGCTGCTGCAGGTCGTGAGCCAGCTCGAAGCGTGCTCCGATGCCGAACTTGAGGCCTGGCGCCCCGTAGGTGAAGACGGTCTCCGGCTGCGCGGGGGTGAACGAGCTCACGGTCGGCCTTTCTGTCGCGGTGTCCTTGGCACCCTACGCAACCCGCAGCGTCGCCGGCCCGTCCCGAGCCGAACCCGGAGCCCTAGGCTGGGGAACCTAGGCTGTGTCCTGAAGGAGACCGCATGACGACGTCGTACCGCCTGGCCGCAGCAGCGGCCGTTCTCGCCCTCACCTCCGCCTGCCAGAGCAGCGCCGGCGATGCGGGCACTGCGCCTGCGACGGCCACGGCCAGCCCGACCCCCAGCGATCCGGACGTCTCGGACTTCGAGTCCGGCCCGAGCAGCCCGCTCGGGTACGGGCTGCAGGTACCGGACGGCGCCACCCAGCTCGGACCGCTCACCCGGATCCGCAGCGAGGAGCTGCTCGCCGCCTACGCACCGGACCTGCAGGCCGGCATGGCGCAGAAGGCGGCCAACGAGCGCGTCAAGCTCGCCGAGAAGCGGGCGGAGGATCCGTCGGCCACCGCCCCCACGCCGACACCGGACGACCGGCCCAGCGACGACACCTTCAAGGTGCTCGACGAGCAGCCACGGCCCGACACGATCATCTCGGTGATGCGCATCGACGACAAGCCGACGCTCGTCGTCCGCAGGATGCTGGCCCAGCTGGCGGCCATGATGCCCGACGCCGGTGTGCCCAGCGGGCTGACGCCCTGGTGCTCGTCGACCGACAACCGGGTCACCGGGTGCCGTCTCGGTCTCACCGGCACGACCTCGGACAAGCGGCGGGTGCGCGTCATCCTCACGGTCGATCCGGGCAACGTCGCCACCCGCACCGCTGCGCCCTCGGCTCTGCGCCGCCCGGTGATGACCCTGCAGCTCAAGTACATCGGTGACCCCCGAGCCGGTCAGGCGAAGCGGGCGTCCACCAACCTCGGCGACGTGGCGCGGGTGTCCAACGAGGACCCGTCCGGCCTGATCTGGCCGAGCATGGATCTGGACGCGCCCCCGGGCACGCCGCTGGCCGACGGCTTCGTCGCTCCTGCGAGCTCGACGATCCTGATCAGCGGCTTCGAACCGTCCTTCGTCGAGCTGACCACCGACAAGGCGGCGACCGCCGACAACCTGGCTGAGCAGTGGGTGGCCGACCGCGCGGACGAGGTCACCAAGGACGTGGCGGTCGAGCTGAACGAGGTTGGGACCACCTACAGCGGCAGCAAGGACGGCACCTTCTACCGCGCCACGTACGTGCTGTCCGCACGCGGCAACTACGTGCTGCTGATGGTCTACCCGCCCGGTTACACGTACTAGTCGCCCTGCTCGAACAGGTGTCGGCGCTGGAGGCAGTGCGTCACCATCGAGAGCACGGGAAGATCGGCGATCTCGTGCACCGGCACCCACGCGGCGCGGTCGGTGCTGCCCCCGACGTCGAGCACCTCCAGCGGGGCGTGCGGATCGACCGTCACGGCGTACAGCAGGTGGACACCGTGGTAGTCCTCGTACCCGTCGTCCCGGCCGACGTCGACGACGTGCACGTCGTGCACGTCCACGAGATGCGCCTGCGTGGCGGTCAGCCCGGTCTCCTCGTGCAGCTCGCGGCGGACGGCGTCGTGGGGAGACTCTCCGTGATCGACGCCGCCGCCGGGCAGGGTCCAGGACCCGGGCGGATAGCCCACCGGCGAGATGCGGGTCAGGAGCATCCGGTCGACGCCGCCGACCACGGCGAAGGCGACCGCGTAGGCGCCCAGGCGCTGGGTGCGGTGTGCGTCGTGCATCGCTTCCTTTCCGGTCGACGGGAGCCGACCCATAGAATCGCAGACGATGAGCGCCCTCGAACCACTGCCGGTCGTCACGTCCGCTCCGAAGGAGCGCGTGGCGTATCTCGACAACGCCCGCTACTGGGTCATGCTGCTCGTCGTCATCGGCCACTCGCTGACGCAGTTCGTGGCCATGGACTCCGCCCGCGCGGTCTACGTGTGGATCTACTCGTTCCACATGCCGTTCTTCATCCTCATCTCCGGCTACACGGCCCGGCGGTACATGGGTGATGCGCGTCAGGTGCGGCGCATCATCAGCACGCTGGTCGTCCCCTACCTGCTGGTCGAGACCTCGCTGCAGCTGCTGATGCGGCACTACACCGGCAAGCCCGACCCGCTGGCGCTGCTGTCACCGCAGTGGCTGGGCTGGTTCCTCGCGGCGTTGTTCGTGTGGCGCCTCACCACGCCGATCTGGCGTGCACTGAAGTACCCCATCACCACCTCGATCGTGATCTCGCTGCTGGTCGGTCTCATCGAGGTCCCCAACGTGCTCGCCCTGCCCAAGATCCTCGGGTTCCTGCCGTTCTACGTGGTCGGCCTGCACATGACCCGCGAACGATTCCTGATGCTGTCTCGGACGCCGGTCCGGGTGGCATCGGCCATCGTCCTCGGCGTCACCTTCGTGGTCTGCTACCTGTACTCGCGCCACTGGACCATCGACTGGTTGCTGTACAAGGCGCGCTACGACGAGTCGCCGCTGAACGCCACGTCGTGGGCCGGCATCACCCAGCGTGCCGAGCTGCTGGTCATCGGCTTCGTCCTCACCTTCGCCGCACTGGCGCTGGTGCCGCGACGCCGCTCGTGGACCACGAGCTTCGGTGAGCGCACCTTCTACTGCTACCTGCTGCACGGATTCGTCATCTTGATCCTCAACCAGCAGTTCGGTGTGTTCGACCGCCTCGAGGGCTACGGCGCGCTGGCCGTGCTCGGCACCATCGTCGCCGCCACGGCGCTCGCCAACGTCCTGATGCTGCCGGTGGTCAAGCGGATCTTCCAGCCGCTCTTCGAACCGAAGCTCACCTGGTTCTTTCGCGAGATCCCGAGCGAGCGGAGCGAGCGAGCGGTCGAGCGCGCCAGCGGAGCGTGAGCGTCCCGCGGCGCAGCCGCCCGCCGGCGAGGCGTGGTGAGGTCGCGTGCTCGCTCGAGCCCCCCGGGTGCACCCGCCTCGGTCGCTCGTTCCTCGCTCCCTCACGTTCGTCGCTGGCGCTCCTCACTGGCGAGCAGGTGACTCCTCAGCGGACCTCCGTGACTCGTCAGCATTCCTGCGTGACTCGTCAGCGGACGACGAAGGCCCCCACCGTGCGGTGGGGGCCTTCGTCGTGCGGTTCAGATCAGCTGTTCTCGAACGAGAAGTCGCTGTCGTCGAGCATCACCGGGGCGGACTCGCCGCCGAAGCCGTAGTCGTAGTCGCCGTAGCCGGTGACGGCGTAGGCGGCCTGACGGGCCTCTTCGGTGGGCTCCACCTTGATGTTGCGGTACCGATCCAGGCCGGTGCCGGCCGGGATCAGCTTGCCGATGATGATGTTCTCCTTCAGGCCGCGCAGCGAGTCGGACTTGCCGTGGATCGCCGCGTCGGTGAGGACACGGGTCGTCTCCTGGAAGGAGGCGGCCGACAGCCACGACTCGACGGCCAGCGAGGCCTTCGTGATGCCCATCAGGACCGGGCGGCCGGAGGCGGGAGTGCCGCCCTCGGCCACGACGCGGCGGTTCTCCTCCTCGAAGACCGAACGGTCGACCAGGTCGCCCGGGATGAGCTGGGCTGCGCCCTGCTCGATCACGGTGACGCGACGCAGCATCTGACGCACGATGATCTCGATGTGCTTGTCGTGGATGGCCACACCCTGCGAGCGGTAGACCTCCTGGACCTCGTCCACGAGGTGCTCCTGCGCTCGACGGACACCCAGGATGCGCAGGACCTCCTGCGGGTTGGGCGTGCCGTGCGTGAGCTGCTGGCCGACCTCGACGTGGTCACCGTCGGAGATCAGCAGCCGCGCACGCTTGGTGACCGGGTACTCGAACGGCTCGCTGCCGTCGTCGGGGGTGACGACGAGCTTGCGCGACTTGTCCGAGTCGTCGATCGCGACGCGACCGGCGGCCTCGGTGATCGGCGCCTGACCCTTGGGGTTGCGGGCCTCGAACAGCTCGACCACGCGCGGCAGACCGTGCGTGATGTCGTCGCCGGCCACACCACCGGTGTGGAAGGTACGCATCGTCAGCTGGGTGCCGGGCTCACCGATCGACTGGGCGGCGATGGTGCCGACCGCCTCGCCGATGTCGACGAGCTTGCCGGTGGCCAGCGAACGGCCGTAGCACTTGGCGCACGTGCCGGCCTTGGCCTCGCACGTGAGGACCGTGCGCACCTTGACCTCCGTGACACCGGCCGCGATGAGCTGCTCGATCTCGACGTCGCCGAGGTCACCGCCGGCGGGCACCAGCACGGTGCCCTTGTCGTCGGTGATGTCGACGGCAGCAGCGCGGGCGTAGGCCGAGGTCTCGACGTTCTCGTCGGCGACGGCCTTGCCCTCGTCGTTCACGACCGCGATGAGCTTGGGCAGGCCACGCTCGGTGCCACAGTCCTCCTCGCGGATGATGACGTCCTGGCTGACGTCGACGAGTCGACGCGTCAGGTAGCCGGAGTCGGCGGTGCGCAGTGCCGTGTCGGCCAGGCCCTTGCGGGCACCGTGGGTGGCGATGAAGTACTCGACCACCGACAGGCCCTCGCGGAAGTTGGCCTTGATCGGACGCGGGATGATCTCACCCTTGGGGTTGGCCACCAGGCCTCGCATGCCGGCGATCTGACGCACCTGCATCATGTTGCCGCGAGCACCGGAGTGGACCATCATCCAGATCGGGTTGTCCTCGTCGAAGCCCTTCTCCATCTCGGCTGCGACCTCGGCCGTGGCCTGGGTCCAGATCTCGATCAGCTCCTGACGACGCTCGTCCTCGGTGATCAGACCGCGGTCGAACTGCGTCTGCACCTTGGCGGCCTGGGTCTCGTAGCCACCCAGGATCTCCTGCTTGCGCGGCGGCGTGACGACGTCCTCGATCGACACGGTGACACCGGAGCGCGTGCCCCAGTGGAAGCCGGTGTCCTTGAGGTTGTCCAGCGCGTTGGCCACGTCGACCTTGGAGTAGCGCTCGGCCAGGTCGTTGACGATCACGCCCAGCTGCGACTTGCCGATCTGGTGGTTCACGTACGGGTAGTCGACCGGCAGCGCCTCGTTGAAGATGGCGCGACCCAGCGTGGTCTCGTGCGTGGTGCCGTCGATGCGCACCTTGATGTGGCTCTGCAGCGTGATCTCGTGACGCTCGAAGGCCATGGTGGCCTCCGAGACCGACGTGAACGCGCGGCCCTCGCCGACGTGACCCTCACGCTCGAGCGTCAGGAAGTACAGACCGATGATCATGTCCTGGGTGGGCATGGTGACCGGTCGGCCGTCCGACGGCTTGAGGATGTTGTTGGTCGAGAGCATCAGCACGCGGGCCTCGGCCTGCGCCTCGGCGCTCAGCGGCAGGTGCACGGCCATCTGGTCACCGTCGAAGTCGGCGTTGAACGCCGAGCACACGAGCGGGTGGATCTGGATGGCCTTGCCCTCGATGAGCTGCGGCTCGAACGCCTGGATGCCCAGACGGTGCAGGGTGGGTGCGCGGTTGAGCAGCACGGGGTGCTCGGTGATGACCTCTTCGAGGACGTCCCACACGACCGGTCGTGAACGCTCGACCATGCGCTTGGCGCTCTTGATGTTCTGCGCGTGGTTGAGGTCGACCAGCCGCTTCATGACGAACGGCTTGAACAGCTCGAGCGCCATCTGCTTGGGCAGACCGCACTGGTGCAGCTTCAGCTGCGGGCCGACGACGATGACCGAGCGGCCCGAGTAGTCGACGCGCTTGCCGAGCAGGTTCTGACGGAACCGGCCCTGCTTGCCCTTGAGCATGTCCGAGATCGACTTGAGCGGGCGGTTGCCCGGCCCGGTGACCGGACGACCACGACGGCCGTTGTCGAACAGCGAGTCGACGGCCTCCTGCAGCATCCGCTTCTCGTTGTTGACGATGATCTCGGGGGCACCGAGGTCGAGCAGTCGCTTGAGGCGGTTGTTGCGGTTGATGACGCGGCGGTACAGGTCGTTGAGGTCCGAGGTGGCGAAGCGGCCACCGTCGAGCTGGACCATGGGACGCAGCTCCGGCGGGATCACCGGGACGGCGTCGAGGACCATGCCCTCGGGCGCGTTCTGGCTGCCCAGGAACGCCGAGACGACCTTGAGACGCTTGAGCGCGCGGGTCTTCTTCTGTCCCTTGCCGGTGGCGATGATCTCGCGCAGCGACTCGGCCTCGGCCTCGAGGTCGAAGTCCTGGAGGCGCTTCTGGATCGCCGCAGCGCCCATGTGGCCCTCGAAGTACTTGCCGAAGCGGTAGGTCATGTCGCGGTAGAGCAGCTCGTCACCCTCCAGGTCCTGGACCTTGAGGTTCTTGAAGCGGTCCCAGACCTGGTCGAGACGGTTGATCTCGCGGTCGGCGCGATCGCGGATCTGCTTGGCCTCGCGCTCGGCGCCGTCCTTGACCTTGCGCTTGGCGTCGGCCTTGGCGCCCTCGTCCTCGAGTGCCTTGAGGTCGTCCTCGAGCTTCTTCATGCGGTCGTTGACCGCGTTGTCGCGACGCTCCTCGAGCTGCTTGCGCTCCAGGCCGATCTTGTCCTCGAGGCTCGACAGGTCCTGGTGGCGAGCGTCCTCGTCGACCCGCGTGATCATGTACGCGGCGAAGTAGATGACCTTCTCGAGGTCCTTCGGCGCGAGATCCAGCAGGTAGCCGAGGCGGCTCGGCACACCCTTGAAGTACCAGATGTGCGTGACCGGCGCGGCGAGCTCGATGTGGCCCATGCGCTCGCGGCGCACCTTGGAGCGCGTGACCTCGACGCCACAGCGCTCGCACACGATGCCCTTGAAGCGCACCCGCTTGTACTTGCCGCAGTAGCACTCCCAGTCCCGGGTGGGACCGAAGATCTTCTCGCAGAAGAGACCGTCGCGCTCGGGCTTGAGCGTGCGGTAGTTGATCGTCTCGGGCTTCTTGACCTCGCCGAAGGACCATCCTCGGATGTCGTCAGCGGTCGCAAGGCCGATCTTGATGCGATCGAAGTAGTTCACGTCCAGCACAGTGAGCTTCTTTCCTGGTTAATCGAAATATTCGTGTTCTAGATACCCGCGATGGGTGGAAGTCGAGCGTCAGGCCGCGTGGGCCGGACGATCAGACCTCTTCGACGCTCGACGGCTCGCGACGCGACAGGTCGATGCCGAGCTCCTCGGCCGCCCGGAAGACGTCCTCCTCGGCGTCGCGCATGTCGAACGCGGATCCGTCACTGGACAGCACCTCGACGTTGAGGCACAGCGACTGCATCTCCTTGACCAGCACCTTGAACGACTCAGGGATGCCGGGCTCGGGCACGTTCTCGCCCTTGACGATCGCCTCGTAGACCTTGACGCGGCCGGAGATGTCGTCGGACTTGATCGTGAGCAGCTCCTGCAGCGCGTACGCGGCGCCGTAGGCCTCCAGTGCCCAGACCTCCATCTCACCGAAGCGCTGGCCACCGAACTGGGCCTTACCGCCGAGCGGCTGCTGGGTGATCATCGAGTACGGACCCGTGGAGCGGGCGTGGATCTTGTCGTCGACCAGGTGGTGCAGCTTGAGCAGGTACATGTAGCCCACGCTCACCGGGTCCGGGAACGGCTCGCCGGAGCGACCGTCCATCAGACGCGCCTTGCCGTCGCGGCCCACCATGCGGTTGCCGTCACGGTTGGGCAGGGTGGCTGCGAGCAGGCCCTGGATCTCGTCCTCGCGGGCGCCGTCGAACACCGGGGTGGCGACGTTGCTGTCGGCCGGCGCACGGTCCGCGCCGATGGCGCGCAGGCGATCGGCCCACTCGTCCTTGAGGTCGCTGATGTCCCAACCGGTCTTGGCGACCCACCCGAGGTGGGTCTCCAGCACCTGGCCGACGTTCATGCGGCCCGGGATGCCCAGCGGGTTCAGGACGATGTCGACCGGGGTGCCGTCCTCCAGGAACGGCATGTCCTCGACCGGCAGGATCTTGGAGATGACGCCCTTGTTGCCGTGACGGCCGGCGAGCTTGTCACCGTTGGAGATCTTGCGCTTCTGGGCCACGTACACGCGGACCAGCTGGTTGACGCCCGGGCTGAGCTCGTCGCCCTCCTCGGCGTCGAACACGCGGACGCCGATGACGGTGCCCTGCTCGCCGTGGGGAACCTTCAGCGACGTGTCGCGCACCTCGCGCGCCTTCTCGCCGAAGATGGCGCGCAGCAGGCGCTCCTCGGGGGTGAGCTCGGTCTCGCCCTTGGGCGTGACCTTGCCGACCAGGATGTCGCCGTTGCCGACCTCGGCACCGATGCGGATGATGCCGCGCTCGTCGAGGTCGGCCAGCATCTCGTCGGAGACGTTCGGGATGTCCCGGGTGATCTCCTCCGGTCCCAGCTTGGTGTCACGCGCGTCGACCTCGTGCTCCTCGATGTGGATCGAGGTGAGCACGTCGTCCTGCACGACACGCTGGCTGAGGATGATGGCGTCCTCGTAGTTGTGTCCCTGCCAGGGCATGAAGGCGACCAGCAGGTTGGTGCCGAGGGCCATCTCGCCCTCGTCGGTGCACGGTCCGTCGGCCAGCGGCGTGCCGACCTCGACCCGGTCACCGGTGGCGACCAGCGGGCGCTGGTTGGTGCAGGTGCCCTGGTTGGAGCGCTGGAACTTGGCCAGACGGTAGGTGAAGTCGGCACCGTCGTCCTGCGTGATCTCGATCAGGTCGGCCGAGACCTCCTTGACCACGCCGGCGGCCTTGGCCACCGTGACGTCACCGGCATCGACGGCGGCACGGAACTCCATGCCGGTGCCGACGAGCGGAGCGTCGTTGCGGATCAGCGGGACGGCCTGACGCTGCATGTTCGAGCCCATGAGGGCGCGGTTGGCGTCGTCGTGCTCCAGGAACGGGATCAGGGCCGTGGCCACCGACACCATCTGGCGCGGCGAGACGTCCATGTAGTCGACCTGCGGAGCGGCGAGCAGCTCGGCCTCGCCACCGCGCTGGCGCACCAGCACCATCTCGTCGGCGAACCGGTTCTCGTCGGTCAGCGGCGAGTTGGCCTGCGCGATGATGAAGCGGTCCTCATCGGTCGCGGTGAGGTAGTCGATCTGGTCGGTGACGACGCCGTCGACGACCTTGCGGTACGGGGTCTCGACGAAGCCGAAGGAGTTGATGCGACCGTACGACGCCAGCGAGCCGATCAGGCCGATGTTCGGGCCCTCGGGGGTCTCGATGGGGCACATGCGGCCGTAGTGCGACGGGTGGACGTCGCGAACCTCGTAGCCGGCGCGCTCACGCGACAGACCACCCGGTCCGAGGGCCGACAGACGACGCTTGTGCGTCAGGCCCGCGAGCGGGTTGTTCTGGTCCATGAACTGGCTCAGCTGCGACGTTCCGAAGAACTCCTTGAGCGCCGCGACCACGGGGCGGATGTTGATCAGCGTCTGCGGCGTGATGGCCTCGACGTCCTGCGTGGTCATGCGCTCGCGGACGACGCGCTCCATGCGCGCCAGGCCGGTGCGGAGCTGGTTCTGGATCAGCTCGCCGACGGTGCGCATGCGGCGGTTGCCGAAGTGGTCGATGTCGTCAGCCTCGACGACGGTGGCCCCGGCCGGGGTCTGCAGCTCGGCCTCGCCGGCGTGCAGCGCCACGACGTACTTGATCGTCGCGACGATGTCGTCGATGGTCAGCGTCTGCTGGTCGAAGGCCTCGGTGGCACCGAGCTTCTTGTTGATCTTGTGGCGACCGACCTTGGCGGTGTCGTAGCGCTTGGGGTTGAAGTAGTAGTTCTCCAACAGCGTGCGCGCGGCCTCCGTCGACGGCGGTTCGCCCGGACGCAGCTTGCGGTAGATGTCGAGCAGCGCCTCGTCCTGCGTCTGCGGGGTGTCCTTCTCCAGCGTCAGCTGGATGGACTCGTACTGGCCGAACTCCTCGAGGATCTGCGCCTCAGACCAGCCGAGCGCCTTGAGCAGCACGGTGACGCTCTGCTTGCGCTTGCGGTCCAGACGGACGCCGACGAGATCGCGCTTGTCGATCTCGAACTCGAGCCAGGCGCCACGCGACGGGATGACGCGAGCGGTGTAGATGTCCTTGTCCGACGTCTTGTCGGCGGTGCGCTCGAAGTACACGCCCGGGGAGCGGACGAGCTGCGACACGACGACGCGCTCGGTGCCGTTGATGATGAAGGTGCCCTTGTCGGTCATCAGCGGGAAGTCGCCCATGAACACGGTCTGGCTCTTGATCTCGCCGGTCTCGTTGTTCATGAACTCGGCCGTGACGAACAACGGGGCCGCGTACGTGACGTCGCGGTCCTTGCAGTCCTCGACGGTGTACTTGGGCGGCTCGAAACGGTGATCGCGGAACGACAGGCTCATCGTCTCGGAGAAGTCCTCGATCGGGGAGATCTCCTCGAAGATCTCCTCGAGGCCCGAGCGGGTGGAGACGTCGGTGCGGCCCTCGGCGAGCGACTGCTCGACCCGGGCCTTCCACGAGTCGTCGCCGATGAGCCAGGCGAAGCTTCTCGGTCTGCAGAGCGAGCAGCTCTGGGACCTCGAGGGGCTCTGAAATCTTGGCGAAGGAGATACGGCGGGGCTGAACAGTTGCGGTTGAACGCGAGGCGGCCAAGAGGGGTCCTTCCAAAGGCTCACAGCCTGGTGGCGTCAGGCTGCGCTGTGTGCTGGAGTGTGGTGCTTGCACGGTGCGGCGCACTGATGGCACGCCAAACGCCCCCGGTCAAGGGGAGGAGGGCATGACAAGACGAGCGCGAAAGTTCAGTGTAACCCGCTCGCCACACCGAAGCAAGGGCGGGTCTTGACAAATCCCCCTCCGTAAGGGAGGGTATTTTGCCTTTTCCTGCGGTTGCAGGCGCAATCGCCCTCACAGGGCGCGGATGTCGTTGACCTTCCAGTCGCCGTCGCGCTTGACCATGTCCACCACGATGCGGTTGCCGAACACCGTCGACGTGCCGTCGTCGGCGAGGCGTCGGTCCTGGTCGACGAACACCAGGACCGAGGCCTTGGAGGCCGAGCACTCGTCGCCGCACGGCAGGGCTGCTGCGTTGCGGGTGAGGGCCGAGACGTTGACCTTGCGGTCCGGTGCGATGTCGGCCAGGGCGGGCGCGATGGCGGCGAACTTCTTGGCGTAGGCCGGCGTCATCAGGGCCTCGGACTCCTTGGTGTGCTCGTCCAGGGTGTCGTAGGTGAAGGAGAAGATCGTCTCGGTGGCGCTGCTGGCCGCGGCCACGGCCTTGGCGCGCGAGTCCTCGAACGACCCTCCCCCGAACACGTGGAGCAGTCCGGCGACCGTCAGCGCGGTGCCGAGGGCGAGCACGATCGCCGCGACGACCATCGGCACACGTCCGCCACTCGCCGGAGCCTCGGCGGACTCGACAGCCGTGGTCCGCGGCGCCGGTCGGGCGACCTGCGGACGTGCCGGCGCCGGGCGGGCCGGGGCGGCAGCCACGGCACTCTGCGGCGTCGCGGGCGCCTTCTTGACCGGTGCCTTCTTGGCTGGTGCCGTGGCGGGCGCCTTCTTGGCTGCTGGAGCCTTCTTGGCGGGCGCCTTCTTGGCGGGCGCCTTCGTGCCTGGGGCCGCCTTCTTGGCGGCCGGAGCGGTCGTCTCTCCGGCGATGCGACGGCGAGGCGGGGGCGGGGTGCGATCGCTCATGAGCCGTCTCCTGTCGTCGGGGTGGGGCCCGTCGGGGTGGGTCCGGTCGGTGTGGGCGTCGACGATCCGTCGGCAGGATCGTCACCCACCGGCTGCGGGGCGACCGACTGGAACTGCGACACGCGCCACTCGCCGGAGACCTTCTGCACGTTCACCGTCCAGCGGAACTGGCGCAGCACCGCGTTCGCGTTGTCGGTGTTGGTGACCTTGGCGTCGACCACCACGAGCACGACGGCTGAGTCGGAGTCCATGCTCTCCACGGCCACCTCGCGCACGACCGCGCCGCCGCTCTTTTGCTTCTTGTCCTTGATCGCCTCGAACAGTGCCGTGGTGATCTTGACGAACTCGGCGTCGTAGTCAGCCGTCAGCAGGCCCTTGACCCGCGCCTGGTAGTCCTTCGGGTCGGCGACGTCGTAGGTGTTGTACGCCGTCGCGAAGTCCTTGACCCGCGAGACCAGCTCCTTGGACTCGGCGCTGTCCGACGCAGCGCCTCCCCGCGTGGGCACCACGAACAGGACGGCGCCCACCACGGCCAGCACGAGTCCCAGCACGCCGATCGCCTTGACGCGACCCGACACGGAGGGTCGAGCGTCGGCGGGCGGGGTCTCGGAGGTCTCGGTCACCGGTTGACCGGGTCGAGCAGCAGCCACGCGAGGGCGTCCTTTCCGGAGGCGGCCGGGGCCGTCCGGTTCAGCTCGGTCTTGGACGGTTGGCGCGCGATGTCGTTGGGATTGGCCGTGCAGTCGATGCCGACGACGCTCGGGAACTGCACGTCGGTGATGTCGGCGGTGTTGCGACGCTCACGGTACCCCTCGGTGCAAGGCGGCTTCGTCAGCCCGTCCAGCACGAGACCGAACTCGGCGTCGTACTCTCCCGGGTCGACCTCGCTCGGCGACAGCACGCTGTAGGAGCCCTCGATGAGGTACGGGTAGAGGGTGAAGATCGCGCGCAGGCCGAGCACGTTCTTCTTCAGCGGCTTGCCTGCCGTGACCAGGTTGTTGATCGAGACCGTCAGGTCGTCGGCGTTCTCCGAGACCAGCTGGTCGAGGTTCTTGGCGCTGACCGTGCCCTGGTCGAGCAGCCGGCGCAGGTCGGGGTCGGCGTCGACCAGCGAGTCGGACACGAGCGCCAGGTTCTTCGAGAACGTGGCGAGCTGACCCTGCTTGTCGATCTGGGTCTGGAGCACCAGGTCGGAGTCCTGGATCAGCGACCGGGTGACGTCGATGTTGTCCTCGGCGGTGGTGATGAACTTGTTGGAGGTGTCGAGGATGGTGCTCAGGTCGTCGCCGGTGCCCTCGAAGGCCTGGCCCAGCTCGGAGACCACGGTGCGCAGGTTGTCGGTGTCGACGGACTTGACCAGGCTGTTGAGGTCGACCAGCAAGGTGGTCGTGTCGAGCGGGATCTGCGTGTTGGCCAGACCGATCTTCGAGCCGTTGGCGAGGTAGGGCGCCTTGTTGGTGCGCGGCGACAGGTCGACGAACTGCTCACCGATGGCCGACTTGTTGGCGACCTTGGCCGTGACGTCGGCCGGGATCTTCGGCGCGCTGTTCTCGATGTCGAGGGTCGCGCGCACGCCGTCGGGCGTGAAGGTCAGCTTGCCGACCCGGCCGACCTCGATGCCGCGGTAGGTCACCTGGGCGCCGGCGAAGATGCCGCCGGAGTCGCTGAACTGCGCCGACACCTCGTAGGTGCGGTCGACGAAGAGACGATCGATCTGGGCGTAGCGCCCACCCACGAACGCGCCGCCGATGACGGTGACGATCGCGAAGATCACCAGCTGGATTCGGGTCAGGTTCGAGATCACGGCGTCACCACGGGCTGGAGGAGGACGGCGGCCAGGTCGGCCGATCCGTCGGACGAGGCCGGAGCCGTCCGGCACGAGCCGAAGATCCCGCACAACAGGCCCCCACGGCCGGTGAGACCGCCGCCCGTGGCACCGGTGCCGGGCGTGGCCGCGCTGGACGGGGCGCCCGGGGTGGGCGTGCTCGTGCCGCTGCCGGGCGACGCCAGCGGGTTGGGCAGGCCCGGGAGGACGATGCGGTCCAACGCCCGCTGCAGGTCAGCCAGCCCGGGGATGTCGGAGCCGCCGGGGACCGTCGGTGCAGCGCCGGCCGCACCGCTCGGGGCGGTGGCAGGAGCCGATCCGCTCAGGTCCTCCAGGTTGAGGCCGAGCAACGACAGGAGACCCTGCAGCTGGGTGGCGTCGACGTCGAGACGGATCGACAGGTTGGTGAAGTCGCCGACGCAGAAGCCCGTGTTGTCCGGGTTGCCGGCCGGGTTGGCACAGCTGCCCAGCGCCGGAAGCTTGCCCGAACGCGGCGTTCCGTCGGCCTTCGCGCCCGAGCCGACCGTGCCGTCGGTGAAGGGGTAGCTGAGCAGCGCCTGGAAGTCGTAGGCGAAGTCGTCGACCGATGCCGACAGGTTCGTGAGGGTGGGCACGAGCAGCTTCAGGTCGGCGACGGTGTCGGCCTTCGACTGCCGGATCACACCCGTGGCGACGTCGCCGAGCTTGTTCAGCGCCTGCAGCAGCTTGACCAGGTCGTCGCGCTGGCCGTTGACCACGCGCAAGGCGTCCGGCAGGTCATCGAGGGCGCCGGTGATGGCGTCACGCTGGTTGTTGGTGGCGATGGCCAGCCGGTTGACCTTCTCCAAGGAGGTGAGCAGGGCTTCCTTGTTGTCGTCGAGCTGCCCGAGGAACTTCGTGGTGTTGTCGATGAGCTCCTTGATCTCGGGCTCGTTGCCGCCGAGGGTCTGGTTGAGCTCGCGCACGATCGTGTTGGTGCGCTCGAGCCCGCCGCCGTTGAACAGCAGCGATGCGGCGCTCAGCACCTCCTCGATCTCCGGATTGCGGCCCGAGCGGTCGAGCGGGATTTTGTCGCCGTTGCCGAGGCGACCGGTGGCACCGGTGCTCGGCGGGGACAGCGACACGAACTTCTCGCCCAGCAGGCTCGTCTGGCGGATCGTGGCCAGAGCGTTGTCGGGCAGCTTGGCGTCCCGGTTGATCTGCATCGTCACCTTGGCCGTCCAGCCGTCCAGCTGGATCTTGGTGACCTTGCCGACCGGAAGGTCGTTGACCCGCACGCCGCTCTGCGGCACGAGGTCGAGCACGTCACGGAACTCCGCGGTGATCGTGTACGGGTCGGAGCCGAGGTCGGCGCCGCCCGGAAGCGGGATGCTGTACGGCGAGAAGCCGCACCCGCCCAGTGCCACGGCGCTCGCAGCGGCGACGGCAGCGATCTTGAGGCGGCGAGTCCAGGAGGTCGTCATGTCAGTTCACCGCCAGCATGTCGGCCACGGACCCCGAGGAGGCTGCCGCGGATCGTCCGAGACCGGGCAGGCTCGGCAGTCCGGGAACCGAGGGTGCTGCCGGAGCCGCCGCGCCGGACGACGTCCCCGGGATCGGCAGGTTGGGCAGCTTGTCGAGCAGGTCCTTCAGGGTGGAGCAGACGCCGTCGACCGGGACGGCCTCGCCCAGCAGGGAGCACAGCAGCTGGACCGGCACCTTGGGGCCACTGGCCAGCAGCTGCTTGAGCACCGCGGCGAGATCGGCCCGGGTGTCCAGGGTGCCCGACACCGGGTTGTAGGCCAGCGCCACGTTGCCGAGCGCGGTGGGAGCAGCCACCGTGATCTTCTCCAGCTCGTCGGTGCGGTTGGCCAGCACCTGGCTGAGGGTGCGCAGGTTCTTGACGTTCTGGCGCAGCTCGCCGCGGTTGTCCTTGACCAGCTTGTTGACGTCGACCAGCGCAAGGCTCAGCTGCTCCAGCGTCTTCTTCAGGTCCTGTCGCTCGCCCTCGAGGACGGTGGAGACGCGTGCCGTGCTGTCGTTGAACGCCCGCACGGTGGAGTCGTTCTTGTTCAGCAGCTGCACGAAGTCACGGACCTGCTGCAGGCTGCCGAACAGCTCGTCGCGGTTGTCGGACAGCGTGGTGCTCAGCTTGCCGAAGTTGCGGATCGTCTGGTTCAGTTGGGCGCCCTGGCCGTCGAGCTGGGTGGCCGAGTCGTTGATGAGCCGACTCAGCGCGCCGTCCTTGTTGGCGCCTTCGGGGCCGAGCGCCACCGACAGGTCGTCGAGCGACTTGTAGATGGTGTCGAGCTCCACGGGGACGGCCGTGCGGCTGACCGGCAGGAACGCGTTGTCCTTGAGGACTGCTCCCCCGCTGTACGCGGGAGCCAGCTGCACGAAGCGGTCGCCGACGATCGACGGCGACACCACCACGACCTTGACGTCGCTGGGCAGCTTGACGTCGCCCTCGTAGGAGAAGCTTGACCCGCACCACGTTGCCGCGCGGCGTGAGCTTCTCGACCCGGCCGACCGGCACCCCGAGGATCTTGACGTCCGAGCCCTTGTACAGCGAGTTGGTCTGCGGGAAGTCGACGGTCAGGTAGTTCTTGCCGTCGCGGTTGCCCAGGGCGAGCAGCAGCGCACCGACCAGCAGCAGTGCCACCACGGCGGCGAGGATCTTGGACAGACCAGCCATGCGATCGAAGACGCTCATGAGCCCTGCACCCCCAGGTAGGTGTCGAACCACGGGCCGGTGCCGAGCGCGTTCGCGAAGACGTTGGTGAAGTCGGGGAACTCGCGCAGGGCCTCGTCCAGGCTCTCCTTGTTGCGCACCAGCAGGTCGGTGACGGTGTCGAGCTTCTGCAGCGCCGGCTTCAGGTCGGCGCGTGTGTCCTTGACCAGGGCACGCAGCTCGGTGGAGATCCGCTGCGTGGCGATGAGCAGCTGGTGGATGGAGTCGCGACGGTCGCTGATCGCCTGGAACAGGACGTCGGAGTCGCGGAACAGGGTGACCAGCTCGTCGTTCTTGGAGTTGATCGCCGTGGAGACCTTCTTGAGGCTGACCAGGAGCGTGTTGATCTGCTCGTCACGGTCGGCCAGGTTGCGTGACAGGTTCGACACTCCCTTGATGGCTCCGCGGAACTCCTCCGGCGTGGCCGCCGCGACGTCGGACAACGTGTTGAGGGCCTCGGCCAGCTGGTTGGTGTCGATGGCGCCCGTGGTCTCGCTGAGCTGGCTGAACGCGTCGACGACGTTGTAGGGGGCGTCGGTGCGCGCCAGCGGGATCGTGCCGCCCTTGGGCAGCAGCTTCGTGCCGACCGGCTGCAGCGCCAGGAACTCCGCACCGAGCAGGGTGCGGACGCGGATGTCGGCCGTGGTCATGTCGCCCAGCTCGGTGCCCTTGTCGATCTTGAAGGTGACGACGGCCTTGTCGCCCTTGAGCTCGATGCCGGTGACCTTGCCGACGGACACGCCGGCGACACGCGCCTCGTTGCCGTCCTTGAGCCCGCCGATCTCGCTGAACTCGGCGTGGTAGACGTCGCCGCTGCCGATGATCGGCAGACGATCGGCTCGGAACGAGGCGAGCATCAGTGCGGCGATGATCGCCAGTCCGATGAATCCGATGATCGCGGGGTTGCGTTCGCGGAAGGGCTTCACAGGTCACACCTCGCTCCGCCCAGAGCCTGTTGCGGCAGGGACAGCGGGTTGTCGGCACTCAGGCCCAGGGCGGACAGGTCCAGGTTGGCGGTCAGGCTGCAGAGGTAGAAGTTGAACTCCGAGCCGCTGGAAGCGGCGTTGCCGAACTTCTGCAGCTTCTTGGGGAAGACCTGGATGGAGTCCGAGATCAGCTTGAGGTTCTGCTTCTTGCTCAGACCGCCGGCGAAGGCGTTGAGCTGCTTGATGTCCTCGGTCAGCGCCGGTCGTCCCTGGACGAGCAGGTCGGAGGTCTCGTTGCTCAGGTCGGAGATGGAGTCGATCGAGTCGAGGATCGCGTTGCGGTCGGTCTTCAGACCCGTGACGAACTCCTGCAGCGTGCCGATGGTGTCGGTCAGCTCGGCGTCGCGATCGCCGATGGTCTGCAGGACCGTGGACAGGTTGGTGATGACGTCACCGATCAGCTGGTCGCGGTCGGCCAGGGTGTTGGTGAGCGACGACGTGCGGGCCAGCAGGTCCTCGACGTTGCCGCTCTCACCCTGCAGCGTCTGCACGATCTCGAAGGCGAACGTGTTGATGTCGGTGGGCGACAGGGCCTGGAACACGGGCTTGAAGCCGTTGAGCAGGACGTTGAGGTCCAGCGCCTCCTGCGTGTGGTCCTCGCCGATGACCGCACCGGGCCGCAGCCGCGCCGCGGCGCCGTCGCTGCCCTGCGTCAGTGCGAGGTACCGGTTGCCGACCAGGTTGCGGAACTTGATCGTGACGTCGGTGTTCTTGGTCAACGGGGTGCTCGAGTCGACCGTGAAGGTCAGCATGGCCTTGTCGCGGTCGACGATCTGGACCTTCTGGACCGCTCCGACCGCCACTCCGGCGATGCGGACGTCGTCGCCCTTGGCCACGCCGGTGACGTCGCTGAACACGGCCTTGTACTCGGTGCGATCCGCGAATGATCCGTTGCCGAGGACGAGGGCCAGGATGAACGTGGCCCCGCCGGTGACGACCATGAAGCCGAGCAGCTTGAGCAGGGCGGCCAGCGACTCGCCGTCGAGGTAGCGCGAGAGCCTCATCGCAATGTCACCGCCGTCCCACGAAGAACCGGACCCATCATCAGCGATGCGACGTCGGGGACGTCGTCGGGTGCCATGCCGGCGCTCGCACCGAACAACACGTTCAGCGCCGCACGCTCGGCGGGGGTGTCGATGCCACCCATGCTGGGCTGCACCATCGAGGTCAACCCGTCGGAGGCGACCGCGGAGCGGTTGAAGTCCGACGGCTTGCCGAACTTGTTGTGGGCGCTGTCGACGTTGACGAGCTTGTACACCTCGGGCGGGACGGAGAACACGTTCTCCTGCGAGGAGTACTTCTGCTGGCCCGCGGCGCTGCCGACGATCTCGTTGAGGTCGAGGCATCCGGGCGTCGCAGCGTTGTCGGCGGTGATCTCGGCGCTGGCCGACTTGCCGTTGCGGGGCTGGGCCGCCGGCCCCTTCGAGGCGTCGTCGAACTTCTTCTGCGTGACCTTGAGATTCTCGCTGGCCTCGTACGCCGTGGGCTGCGCGATGATGCGAGCGTCGATGTGCAGCTGCCCGCCGCGGAAGGCGCTGTCGAGGCGTGGGATCAGCTCGCGCATGCCGCCGAGGAAGCACGGGAAGGTGGGCGCGTAGTCGCCGAGCACCTGCAGGGTCGGGCGGCTGTCGGCAGCCAGCTGGACGAGGTTGTCGCCGTTGGCCCGGGTGAAGGCCGTGAGGGTGTTGGACAGCTGGGTCCCCTCGTCCAGGAAGGCGGTCAGCTGGGCCCGCTTGGCGACCAACGTGTTGCCGGTGACGACGGTGTTGCGCAGCAGGCGCCCGAGCTCGGGCATCGCCGCGGCGTAGCCGTCGGAGACCGTGCCGAGCTTGATCAGGTCGGAGACCAGCTGGGGAACGTCGGGGTTGGTCTCCGCGAGGTAGCGGTTGGCCGTCACGAGCGTCTCGCCCAGCTGCTTGCCGCGGCCGTCGAGCGCGTCGGACACCGCGGTGAGCGTGTAGGACAGGTTCGCCGGGTCGACGGCGGTCAGCAGCGGCTGCAGGTCGTTGAGCAGCGTCTCGACCTCGATCGGAACGGTCGCGCGATCGATGACGGCGCCGGCCTTCAGGGACTCACCCGTGGACGTCGCAGGCGGGATGAGCGCGATGTACTTCTCGCCGAACAGGGTCTTGGGAACGATCTGGGCCGTCACGCCGGCCGGCACGTCCTTGAGCAGCGAGGGCTTCATGGCCAGGTTCAGCTTCACGCCGTCGCCGTCGGGGACGATCGAGCGGACCTCACCGACGATGACGCCGCGCAGCTTGACGTCGGCGTTCTGCGGCAGGTTGACGCCGGCGGTGCTGGTGCGGATGGTGACCGGCTCGAAGGACACGAACTGCTTGTCGAAGAACGCGTAGGTGAGCCAGACGAAGAACAGCACCAACGCGATGAACAACGCACCGAGGGTCCGGATCGACCAGGTGCGTTCGAGCACAGGGGTACGGGGCACGCGTCAACCCGCCAATCTGACGGTCACGTTGGTGCCCCAGATCGCCATGGAGGCGAGCAGGTCGACCACGTTGATGGCGACGATCGAGGTGCGCACGGCCAGACCCACGGCCACGCCGACACCGGCGGGGCCGCCGCTCGCGTAGTAGCCGTAGTAGCAGTGGATGAGGATGACCACGACGGCGAAGATCAGCACCTTCGCGAACGACCACAACACGTCCGAGGGTGGTAGGAACGTCGTGAAGTAGTGGTCGTAGGTACCCGGACTCTGCCCGTTGATGCGGGTGATGGTGAGGCGGGTGGCGAAGTACGACGACAACAGGCCCACGATGTACAGCGGCACGACCGCGATGAGGCCGGCGATCACGCGCGTGGTGACCAGGAACGGGAGTGACGGGACGGCCATGACCTCGAGGGCGTCGATCTCCTCGCTGATCCGCATGGCGCCGAGCTGGGCGGTGAACCCGCACCCGACCGTGGCTGCCAACGCGATGCCGGCCACGATCGGCGCGATCTCGCGGGTGTTGAAGTACGCCGAGACGAATCCGGTGAGGGCCGCCGTGCCGAGCTGGTCGAGCGCGGCGTAACCCTGGATGCCGACCTCGGTACCGGTGAAGAAGCACATGGCGGTGATGACGCCGACCGTTCCACCGATGACCGCGAGCGAGCCGGAGCCGAGCGCGACCTCGGCGAGGAGACGGACGATCTCCTTGCCGTAGTTCTTCAGGGTGCGCGGCACCGAGCGGAAGACCCGGATGTAGAACAGCATCTGCCGCCCGAGGGTGTCGAGCACACCGAGGGGGGCCTGGGTGGCCGTCGCGAGCCTGGAGTCAGCCATGGGTCACATCCCCTTGGGTGGGACGAGCTGGATGTAGATCGCCGAGATGAAGAAGTTGACGATGAACAACAGCGTGAAGGTGATGACGACCGCCTCGTTGACGGCGTCTCCGACGCCCTTGGGCCCGCCCTTGGCGTTCATGCCCTTGTAGGACGCGACGATGGCCGCGATGAAGCCGAAGATGAGCGCCTTCACCATGCCTTGGTACAGGTCGGGCAGCTGCGCGAGCGCGGTGAACGAGGCGAGGTACGCACCTGGTGTGCCGTCCTGCAGCACCACGTTGAAGACGTAGCCGCCGGCCACGCCGACGACCGTGACCAGGCCGTTGAGGAAGACCGCCACCAGCATGGTGGCGAGGACGCGCGGCACGACGAGGCGCTGGATCGGGTCGATGCCGAGCACCATCATCGCGTCGAGCTCTTCGCGGATGCGCCGCGAGCCGAAGTCGGCGGCGATCGCCGATCCGGCCGCACCGGCGATCAGCAGCGCCGTGGCGATCGGCCCGGCTTCGCGGACGACCGCGAGCACGGCGGCCGATCCGGTGAACGACTGCGCACCGAACTGCTTGATCAGCCCGCCGACCTGCAGCGCGATCACCGCGCCGAACGGGATCGAGACGAAGGCCGTGGGGATGATGGTGACCTTGACGATGAACCAGGACTGGAGCAGGAACTCCTTGAGCTGGAACGGTCGCTTGAACAGCGCGAACAGCACGTCCAGCATGAAGGCGAAGAGATTGCCCGCTACACGTGCCGGGCGAGCGATGTTGGCTGCAGTCACGCAGCACCGCCAGCGGCGACGGTCGGCGTCTCGGACACGAAGGATCCGGCCGGCGGGGTGACGCCGTTGGCGCGGCACCACTCGCCGGGCTCACGCTGACCACGACGCGGCCGGCCGTCGGAGGGCTCGAGCTGCAGCGCGACAGGCGGGAGCGGCGGCATGGCGATGCCCTTCTCGCTGGCGAGCTCGTCGGCGTCCTTCTCCTCGGACATGCCGATCGGACCGACCATCTGGGCGTTGAGGAACTGCGCCACGACGGGCTCCTGCGACGTCAGCAGCATCTCGCGCGGACCGAACATGGCCAGGTGCTTGTGGTAGAGCAGACCGATGTTGTCGGGCACCGTGCGTGCGGTGTTGATGTCGTGGGTGACGATCAGGAAGGTGGCGTCGATCTGCGCGTTGAGGTCGATGAAGAGCTGGTTGATGTACGAGGTGCGCACCGGGTCGAGACCGGAGTCGGGCTCGTCGATCAGCAGGATCTCGGGATCGAGGACGAGAGCACGGGCGAGGCCGGCGCGCTTGCGCATGCCGCCGGAGATCTCACCGGGGAGCTTGTTCTCCGCACCGGACAGACCGACGAGCTCCATCTTGTCCATGACGATGTTGCGGATCTCGGACTCGGACTTCTTGGTGTGCTCACGCAGCGGGAAGGCCACGTTGTCGTACAGGTCCATGGAGCCGAACATCGCGCCGTCCTGGAACAGGACGCCGAACAGCTTGCGGACCTCGTACAGGTCCTTCTCGGAGCAGTTGGCGATGTCGACGCCCTCGATGAAGACGTGACCCTCGTTGGGCTTGAGCAGACCGATGAGCGTCTTGAGGAACACCGACTTGCCGGTACCGGACGGGCCCAGCATGACCGAGATCTCGCCCGCGGGGAGGGTCAGCGAGACGTCGTTCCAGATCAGCGAGCTGCCGAACTTCTTCGTCAGTCCCTCGACCACGACTTCAACACCCACGGTGAGCCCCTCCTGCTTGCTGCGGTCATGCCGGCCATCGACGCGCCGGCATCCATAGTGGCCCGGTGTGACCCGAGGCACAAACCTCAACGAACCCGATCCGCCAAGGTTACGAACACGGGCACCTCAGGTGACCGTCGAGTAACCATGACACATTCGATGTAACGTACCTCACCCGACCGGCCGATGCCGGGCGAAATGACGAGAGGCGTCCATCCCCCGGGGGGATGGACGCCTCTCGCAGGATTCAGTGACGAATCACTTCACGCTGACGCTGGCGCCGGCGGCCTCGAGGGCCTCCTTCGCCTTGTCGGCGTTCTCCTTGTTGACCTTCTCGACGACCGGCTTCGGAGCGCCCTCGACGAGGTCCTTGGCCTCCTTGAGGCCCAGGCCGGTGAGGGTGCGGACCTCCTTGATGACCTGGATCTTCTTGTCGCCGGCGGCCTCGAGGATGACGTCGAACTCATCCTGCTCGGCAGCGGAGTCGCCACCGGCGGCAGCGCCACCGGCAGCAGGCGCGGCGGCAGCGGCCACGGGGGCGGCTGCGGTCACGTCGAACGTGTCCTCGAACTCCTTCACGAACTCGGAGAGCTCGATGAGGGTCATTTCCTTGAATGCGTCCAGCAGGTCGCTGGTGCTGAGCTTCGCCATGGTGGCGTCCTTCCTGTGGTGAGGCCCCGAGGGGGCCCCGATCGAATCGGGCTTCAGCCCTCGGTGGGTGCCTCGACTGAGTCGTCTGCCGCGGCAGGCGCCTCGATCTCGGTCTCGGTGGATGCCTCGGCAGCGGGTGCCGCCTCGGCGGTTTCGGGTGTCTTCGCCTGCAGGGCCCCGAAGACTCGGGCGGCCTGCGACAGCGGGGCGTTGAACAGCGACGCCGCGTTCGACAGGCTGGCCTTCATGCCACCAGCGAGCTTGGCGAGGAGGACCTCGCGCGACTCGAGGTCGGCCAGCTTGCTGATCTCCTCCGGACTCAGGACGGCACCGTCGAGGTAGCCACCCTTGATGACGAGGGGGGAGTTCGCCTTCGCGAAGTCACGCAGACCCTTGGCCGCCTCGACGACATCACCGGTGATGAAGGCGATGGCGGTCGGACCCGTCAGGAGCGCGTCGTCGATGTCGACTCCGGCATCCTTGGCGGCGATCTTGGTCAGCGTGTTCTTGGCGACGGCATAGCTGACGTTCTCACCGAGGGAGCGCCGCAGGTCCTGCAGCTGCTTGACGGTGAGACCGCGGTACTCGGTGAGTACGGCGCCATGGGAGTCACGGAAGCTGTCCGCGAGTTCGGCAACTGCTGCTGCCTTGTCCTGGCGTGCCATGGGTCTCCTTTCACGTGCGTGGTGATGGTCACCGATCGCCGCACCTGACATGAGAAACGTCCCGCGCACAGGGCACGGGACGCGAGAAGCATCTGACGCAACCTGCGCGGGCCGCCCTCTCGGGCACTTCGAGCCACTCGCGAGAGCGGCCGACCAGCGGTCTTCGGCGTGTCGAGTCTAGGGCAGCACTGCCCCGCTGCAAAATCCAGCGGATCGGTCAGCTGGCAGCGGCACCGAGCTTGCTCAGGTCGAGGTCGGTGATCTGACCGGCGGACGGCGTCTCGACGGTGACGTCCTCGCCCCACTTGCTGAAGTCGAGGGTCACCGCGGAGCCCTTCAGGTCGATCACCATGCGACGCGGCAGGTTGTCCGGCCCGACGTAGAACGTGTAGTCGAAGGTCTGCGGCAGCTGGCCCGCGACCTCGCCGTCCGCCTTCGGGAGCTTGGAGGTGTCCACGGTGACCGTGTACGGCTGCGCCTCGACCCCGTCGATGGACTTCGGCGACCCGGCCTTCTCGAACCCGCTGATCGCCTTCTTGAACGACTCGATCTGCGCCGCGACGTCGGCCTGCGCGGCCAGGTCGCCGAACTGCGCCACGAGCGGGTTGCTCGTGTCGGTCAGGTCGATCTTGGCGAACTTGCCCTGCGTCAGGGCGCCGAACTTGACGTACAGGACCTGGTCGATCAGGCGCAGGTCCGCGTCCATCCCGAGCACCTTGACGGTCAACGACATCTGGCTGTCCGCAGGCGTCGAGCCGAGCTTCTGGTCGCCTTCTGCCGACAGCTCCTGGCCCCCGACGTTCCCGCTCATCGACAGGTGCGCGGAGCCGGCCTTGTCGATCGCCGACGAGATCTCGTCGGCGAAGGTGTCCTGGGTCAGAGCCGCCGCAGCGACGGCGTCCGACGAGGACGACCCGTCAGCCGACTCCTTGTCGCCGCAGCCGGCCAGCAGCCCCAGCGACAGGACGCTGGCGGCCAGGAGCGGAACGATCCGTGAGATGCGCATGCACCGAGGATACGTGGTGGTGTCAGGCCTCGTCGGGAGCCGAGTAGTTGCGCACGCGGCTGGGATCGACCGGGACACCCGGACCGTTGGTGGTGGAGACCACGATCTTGCTGACGTAGCGGCCCTTCGAGCTGGCCGGCTTCAGACGCAGGACCTCGTCGTACGCGGCGCCGTAGTTCTCGGCGAGCTGCTCGGCGCTGAACGAGGCCTTGCCGATCACGAAGTGCAGGTTGGCGTGACGGTCGACGCGGAACTCGATCTTGCCGCCCTTGATGTCGCCGACGGCCTTGGCGACGTCGGTGGTGACGGTGCCGGTCTTCGGGTTCGGCATCAGGTTGCGCGGGCCGAGCACGCGGCCCAGGCGGCCGACCTTGCCCATCATGTCGGGCGTGGCGACGACGGCGTCGAAGTCCAGCCAGCCCTCGCTGACCTTCTCGACCATGTCGTCGGAACCGACGAAGTCGGCGCCGGCCTCACGGGCGGCATCGGCGTTGGCGCCGGTGGCGAACACCAGCACGCGAGCGGTCTTGCCCGTGCCGTGCGGCAGGTTGACCGTGCCGCGGACCATCTGGTCGGCCTTGCGCGGGTCGACACCCAGACGCATGGAGACGTCGACGGTCGAGTCGTACTTGGTGCTGCCGGACTCCTTGGCCAACGTGGTGGCCTGGAGCGGGGTGTACAGGTTGTCCTTGTCGATCTTCTCGGCGACCGCGCGGTACGCCTTGGAGTGCTGTGCCATCTCTGGTTCTGCTTTCTGTTGATGTGACCAGTCGTGGTGAGTCGGGCCCAGCTGGCCCTGCCACTAGTGGTGCGTGATGAGGTCTTGCTAGTCGGTGCTGAACTGACTGACAGAGATCAGTCGGTCGTGACGCCCATGGAGCGCGCCGTGCCCTCGACGATCTTCATCGCCTGATCGATGTCGTTGGCGTTGAGGTCGGGCATCTTGGTGGTGGCGATCTCGCGGATCTGGTCCTTGGAGATCTTGCCGACCTTGTCGGTGTGCGGCACCGACGAGCCCTTCTTCAGGCCGGCGGCCTTCTTGATCAGCTCGGCCGCGGGCGGCGTCTTCGTGATGAAGTCGAACGTGCGGTCCTCGTAGATCGTGATCTCGACGGGGACGACGTTGCCGCGCATGGACTCCGTGGCGGAGTTGTACGCCTTGCAGAACTCCATGATGTTGACGCCGTGCGGGCCGAGCGCGGTGCCGACCGGGGGCGCGGGGTTGGCCGAACCGGCCTGCAGCTGGACCTTGACGATCGCAGCGACCTTCTTCTTGGGAGGCATGGTGGTGGTGTCCTTGTTTCTCAGTGGTGGGTGATGCGTGGGGTGACCGGGGGCGGTCAGACCTTCTGGATCTGGGTGAAGCTCAGCTCGACCGGCGTCTCGCGGCCGAAGATCTCGACCAACGCCTTGACGCGCTGGGCGTCGACGTTCATCTCGGTGATCGTGGCGTGCAACGTGGCGAACGGACCGTCGACCACCATGACCGAGTCGCTGACCGCGAAGTCGGTGAACTCGACCTTGGTGGATGCTGCCGTCTGCTGCTGGTCCGTGGAGTCGGCGGCGACCGCGATCTCGGCCTCGACGGCCGGAGCGAGCATCGACTCGACCTCCGCGAGGCTGAGCGGGACCGGCTGGTGCGAGTTGCCGACGAAGCCGGTGACCGACGGGGTGTGGCGCACGACGCCCCACGACTCGTCGGTCAGGTCCATGCGGACCAGCACGTAGCCGGGGAGCACGGTGCGCTTGACCAGCTTGCGCTGACCGTTCTTGATCTCGGCGACCTCTTCGGTCGGGACGACGACCTCGAAGATGAAGTCCTCGGCGTTCAGCGAGGTGACCCGGTTCTCCAGGTTCGACTTCACCCGCTTCTCCATGCCGGAGTAGGTGTGCACGACGTACCAGTCGCCGAACTGGCTGTAGAGCCGGTCGCGGAACTCCTGCAGCGCGTCGGCGACGGGCTCCTCCGCGGTCTCGTCGGCGACCTCGGCCTCGTCGGCGGTCTCGTCGGCAGGCGCATCGCTCGCCACGTCCTCGACCGGCACGTCCTCGACCGGGGCGTCCTCGGTGGGAGCGTCCTCGGTCAGATCGGTCTCATCGGTGGTGACGTCAGGCACGTCGACATCCTCTTCTGGGTTCATGGTGTGGGGCTTCGGGGTGGGCTCGGCAGATCAGGCGAAGATCCAGAACATCGCCTTGGCCAGACCGAAGTCGAGGCCGGCGACGATCGCCATCATGATCAGCACGAACACCAGCACCACGAAGAAGTAGTTGACGACCTGCGGGCGGGTCGGCCAGTGCACCTTGCGCAGCTCGGCGATCACCTGGCGGTAGAACGTGATGGGCGACGTGCGGCCGCGCCTGCTGGCCAGCTCTTGACTGTCGGTCACCGTTCTCCTTCGTCGTGCTGTCGTCGTGCGAGTCCTTCGCACGGCACTGAGCTTGTTGGTCCGTGCTTCGCACGGCACTGTGCTCTTGGTCCGTGCTTCGCACGGCACGAGGGACTTGAACCCCCAACCTTCGGTTTTGGAGACCGATGCTCTACCAGTTGAGCTAGTGCCGTCCGCGGCCCCCGAGCCGATCCGTCGCGCCCGTACGAGGGCATGACGAACTAGCCTGAGTTTCGCCGGTCCGTCAAGTGTACGGGGTCCTGCGCGCCCGAGTCGAACTGAGGCAGACTCCCCCGATGGACACCTCCACACCTGACCCTTCGGCACCGCTGCCGGGCACCCTCGACCTCGGCGCGTTCTCCGTGTCGCTCGCCGTGTCCGACCTCGATGCGTCGGCCACCTTCTACGCCGCGCTCGGCTTCGTCGAGACCGGCGGGGACCGCGAGCACCACTACCTGATCCTCAAGAACGGCGAGACGACACTCGGACTGTTCCAGGGGATGTTCGACAGCAACATCTTGACGTTCAACCCCGGTCTCGACAATCGCATGCAGCAGGTCGCGGACTTCACCGACGTGCGCCGAGTGCACGCGGCACTGACCCGAGCCGGCCTCGACGCCACGCTCAACGCCGAGGCGGAGACCGGGCCGGCCCACGTCACCGTCACCGACCCCGACGGCAACAGCATCCTCATCGACCAGTTCTTCTGACCCGACGACCCGGCTGACAAGATGGCCGCCATGGGTCACCGCACGATCGCGACGCTGCCGAAGGCCCACCTTCATCTGCACTTCACCGGTTCCATGCGACACGGCACACTCCTGGACCTCGCCGCCCGGGACGGCATCCGGCTGCCCGCGTCGCTCGTCGAGGACTGGCCGCCGCAGCTGGTCGCCACCGACGAGAAGGGCTGGTTCCGGTTCCAGCGTCTCTACGACGTGGCCCGCTCCGTGCTGCGCACCGAGGACGACATCCGCCGACTGGTCCGCGAGGCCGCCGAGGACGACGTCGCAGATGGGGCCGTGTGGACCGAGATCCAGGTCGACCCGTCCGGCTACGCGGCCACCTTCGGCGGCATCACCGCCTTCACCGACCTGGTCATCGACGCGGTCCGCGACGCCACGAACGCAACCGGCCTCGGCATGGGCCTGGTCGTGGCGGCCAACCGCACCCGACATCCACTCGACGCCCGGACCCTGGCCCGGCTCGCCGCCCAGTACGCCGGCCGAGGAGTGCTCGGCTTCGGGCTGTCCAACGACGAGCGCCGCGGGACGACCGAGGACTTCGGACCCGCGTTCGCCATCGCCGAGCGGGCCGGCCTGCGCCTCGTGCCGCACGCCGGGGAGCTGCTCGGCCCGTCCAACGTCACGACCGCCCTGGACCACCTGCACGCCGACCGCCTCGGGCACGGCGTTCGCTCGGCCGAGGACCCGCGGGTGCTCGAGCGCCTGGCGTCGGAGGGCGTCGCTCTCGAGGTCTGCCCGGTCTCCAACGTGTCGCTCGGCGTCTACTCCACCCTCGAGGAGGTCCCGGTCCGCACGCTGATGGATGCCGGCATCGACGTCGCGCTCGGGGCCGACGACCCGCTGCTGTTCGGCACCCGCCTCGGCGGCCAGTACGCACTGCTGCGGGCCGCCCAGGACTTCGACGACACCGACCTCGCCGAGCTCGCCCGCATGTCCCTGAGGGCCTCGGCCGCGCCCACCGACCTCGTTCAGTCCGGGCTCGCCGAGATCGAGACCTGGCTCGCCCCGACCGACCGAACGGCATGATGAGGCCATGACCCATCCGCCCTACCTGCGGCTCCCGAACCATCCGCGCTCGACCGTGGCCCTGATCCTCGGGATCCTCTCGGTGTGCAGCGTGGTCGTGGGCGTCACCGCCGTGCTCGGACCCATCGCCTGGTACCTCGGCGCCAAGGCCGTGCGCGACATCGATCGCGAGCCCGGGCGGTGGGGCGGTCGCAGCGAGGCACGGGCCGGCATGGTCATGGGGATCGTCGGCACGGCCCTGCTCGTGGTCGCGCTGCTGCTGCTGGCCGCGCTGGTCGGCGGCGTCGCGATCATGAACACCTACGACACCGGGTACTAGCGGCGTCGCACGCCCGTCACAGGTGACACCCGACCAGCACCGGCTCGTTGACCAGGGTGATGCCGTGGGCCTGCTCGACCCCCGCACGCACCTCGCGCGCCAGGTCCAGCAGCTCGGCGGTGGTGGCGCCACCGCGGTTGGTCAGGGCGAGGACGTGCTTGGTCGAGAGCCCGGCGCGACCACGGGTGTGACCCTTGGCGAATCCCGCGTGGTCGATCAGCCACGCGGCACTCGTCTTGACCGTGCCGTCCGGCTGGGGGAAGCGCGGCGCGTCGGACGGCAGCGCGTCGGCCTGCTCCGGCGTCACCAGCGGGTTGGTGAAGAACGAGCCGGCGCTCCAGGTGTCGTGGTCGTCAGGGTCGAGCACCATGCCCTTGCCACGCCGCAGGCCCAGCACGGCGGCGCGGACGTCGGCCATGGGTGCGCGGTCGCCGACCTCGCGACCGAGCGTCCTGGCCAGCTCGGCGTAGGCGATCGGCGCGCCGAGGTCGCCCAGCGGAAGCTGCAGCGTGACGGTCAGCACCACGAAGCGATCCGGCTCGGCCTTGAAGCGGCTGTGCCGGTAGGCGAAGGCGCAGTCCGCCGCGGCGAGCGTGCGAATGGTGCCGTCCGACCGGTCCAGCACCCGCACCGAGGCGATGACGTCGGCGACCTCCTGACCGTAGGCGCCGACGTTCTGGATCGGCGTCGCACCCACCGAGCCGGGGATCCCGGACAGCGCCTCGATCCCCACCCAGTCGTTCTCGACCGAGTGCGCCACGAAGCCGTCCCACGGTTCGCCGGCGGCGACGGTGACCGTGGCGCCACTGCACGCATCGGCCTCGACCGCGATGCCGCGCGTGGCCACCTGCACGACGAGGCCGTCGAAGCCGTCGTCGGCCACGACCAGGTTGCTGCCGCCGGCCACCAGCAGCAGCGGTTGACCAGCGGCGTCGGCCCCACGCACCGCCTCGACCAGCTCGTGCTCCGTGCCGGCGGTCACCGAGGACCGGGCGGGACCACCCAGGCGCAGGGTCGTCAGGTCGGCAAGGTCCACGACGACGACGCTAGCAGTGCCGGACATGACGAAACCCCTCCAGGACCACGTCCGGAGGGGCCGTCGAGCAGTCGAGGGTCAGCGCGTCTCGCGGTGCACCCGGTGCGTCTTGCAGCGGGGGCAGAACTTGTTGATGTCGAGACGATCGGGGTCGTTGCGACGGTTCTTCTTGGTGATGTAGTTGCGTTCCTTGCACTCGGTGCAGGCCAAGGTGATCTTGGGGCGAACGTCAGAGCTCTTGCTGGCCACGGGGTGCCTCTTCTTGATCGGTGGTGCGGTGTCTGTCTGTGTAGCGGAGGCGGGGCTCGAACCCGCGACCTCACGATTATGAGTCGTGCGCTCTGACCAACTGAGCTACCCCGCCGCTGCGCCTGTGTGAGGGTTGACGAGGTTTCCCTCGTCTCCCAGAGCCCCTTTACGGAATCGAACCGTAGACCTTTTCCTTACCATGGAAACGCTCTGCCGACTGAGCTAAAGGGGCAAGCCGACAGCCCAAGATACACGGGTGGAGCAGAGAACCCGAAATCGGGGCGGCACCTGATATTGTTTGGGACCAAATGAACCCTGCTGTGCACCGCCGCCGACCGCTGATCGCGATCCCGGCTCGGTTCTCCGAGTCGGCATCTGCCCTGCGCTACCGCGCCGAGGTGCTACCCCGCACCCTGGTCGCCGCCGTGCACGCCGCCGGCGGTGAGCCGCTGGCCGTGCATCCGTCCGATCCGGACGAGGTCGGCGAGCGACTCGCCTTCGCCGACGGCATCGTCCTGCCCGGTGGCGGCGACCTCGACGCGAGCTCGACCGGCCAGGCCGCTCATCCCACCCTGTACGACGTCGACGTCGAGCAGGACCTGTTCGACCTCGCCGTGGCACGACACGCCCTCGCCACCGGCACTCCCCTGCTGGCGATCTGTCGCGGGCTCCAGGTCGTCAACGTGGCACGCGGTGGCGACCTCGTGCAGGACATGTCGGAGACCACCGGAAACCATCGCGACCTGGTGCACACGATCCACGTCGACGCCGGCACCCTGCTGGACGCCACCATCGGCGCCGAGGTGGAGGTGTCCTGCTTCCACCACCAGAGCCTGGGGCGGCTCGGCGAGGCGATGACGCCCGTCGCACGCGCCGCTGACGGCACGACCGAGGCCGTCGAGCTGCTCGACGCGGCCGGCTGGTTCCTGGGCCTGCAGTGGCATCCCGAGGACACCGCGGCCACCGATGCCGCACAGGCAGCCCTCTTCGCGGCCCTGGTCGACGCCGCGCGAGGGTGACCGACGACTACGCGTCGCGCTGGGCGGCGCGGCGATCGGTGGTACCGGACTCGAGGTGCTCGATGATGCGGTGCAGCGAGCCGCCGAGCGCGTCGACCTCGGCCCGTCCGAGGGACTCGGTGACGAACTTCTCCTCGGCGTTGAACGAGGGGAACAGCTGCTTCATCAGCCGTTGGCCCTCGTCGGTGAGCGACAGCAACGTGCGTCGTCGGTCGTGCGCGGGCACCTGCTTGACCACCAGGCCCCGGTTGATCAGGGTCTGCGCGACGCCGGTGAGCGTCCCCTTGGTGATGCCCGCCTCCGCGGCGACGTGACGTGTCTCGATCTCGTCCCAGATCCACACGACCCACAGGACGACGAACGCGGTCCAGGTGAGGTCCACCTTGCGCAGCACCGACTGCTCCAGGTGGTTGCGGATCGCCGAGGCGGCACGGTACAGGTTCGAGACAGCCGCCATCGCGGCGAAGTCGATCGGCAGGTCGTCGATCTTGGAGGCGACTGCGTCCTCGGTCTGCTGCAGCGTGTGGAAGCCCGTCATGCACCGATCCTGCCCGACGCGTCAGGCCCCTGTGCGATCAGGTCGCGGTAGTGCTTGAGGCGCCCGGCGAGGCCGACCATCACCACGCCCACGAGCGCGTCGGCGCCCTGATCGTCGACACGGTGGTACCCGACCACCACCTCGCCGTCGAGATCACCCTCGAGCACCTCGGCGCGCTCGCCGACCCCGACCGAGCCGAAGGACTGGATGCGCAGGTCGTACTGATCGCTCCAGAACGACGGGATCGGCGCGAAGGGCGTGTCGTCCACCGCCTCGCCGGTGAGGTGACGGCCGAGGGTGCCCCCGGCCCGTCGCGCGCTGTCGGTCGCCATCGTCCAGTGCTCGACGCGACGCGGCACGTCGTCGAGCAGCAGGTTCGGGAAGCGCGCGACGTCACCGCAGGCCACGACGTCGGGACGACCCTCCACGCGCATCGCGTTGTCGCACAGCAGCCCGTCGCGCAGGTCCAGTCCGTTGCCCTCCAGCCACTCGACCTCGGGGATGCACCCGACCGCCTCGACCACGAGGTCGGCATCGAGCATGGTGCCGTCGGCCAGCTCGACCGACGTGACCCGATCGGTGCCGCCGAAGCCGACCGGCACCGTGCCGAGGTGGAATCGCACACCCTCGGCCTCGTGCCGACGCTGCAGCGCCGCGCCGAGCTCGTGGCGCAACGGACGCTGCATGGGCACGTCCTCGGGGGCGACGACGTCGACCTCGACACCGAGCCGCCGGGCGGTGGCCGCGACCTCGCAACCGATGAAGCCGGCACCGACGATGACCAGGCGCCTCCCGCCGAGCAACGCCTCGCGCAACGCTGCCGCGTCCTCGATCGTGCGGATGACGTGACGGCCGTTCTCGGGTCCCTGCAGGTCCAGTCGGCGCGGGCGCAGGCCGGTGGCGACGACCAGACCGTCCCACCCGATCTGCTCTCCTGACGCGAGGGTGACGGTGCGCGCCGTCAGGTCGGCGGCGACCACCCGGGTGTCGAGGCGCCACACCGCGTCGGCGGCAGCGCGCGGGACGCGGAACTCCAGCTTGGCCTCGTCCAGACCGCCCTTGAGCGCGTCCTTGGACAGCGGCGGGCGGTTGTACGGCATGCGCGGCTCCTCGCCGAGCACCAGCACCTCGCCGGCGTACCCGGCCTTGGCGACGGCCTCGGCGGCGCGCAGCCCGCCCATGGAGGCGCCGACCACGACCACACGACCAGCGGCGCCGGACACGTCAGTCCTCGATCTCGATCGCCTGCAGCGGGCAGACGTCGGCCGCCTCCTCGACGTCGTCGCGCCACTCCTCGTCGAGCTTCTCCGGAGACGTACGTGTCGCCCTCGGTCATCGACCGGAACGCGAGCTTGCCGTCGTCGTCCAGGGAGAACACCTGGGGCGCCGAGAACACGCACTGTCCGTGGTCGGCGCACTGGTTCAGATCGACGATCACCTTCATGACTGCTGCTCCCTCTGCTTCTTGATCAGTTCGCGCTTGGGCCAGTCGCCGCCCTGCGCGGTGGACAGGACCTCGTCGGTCTCGGTGGGCTGGGCTCCGACATCGGTGCGGATGGCCGTGGGCCCGGAGACGATGTGGTTGGTCAGCGTGCCGAGTCCCTCGACCTCGACCTCGACGACGTCGCCGGGGTACACGGTGCGCGAGGTGGCCGGCGTTCCGGACAGCAGCACGTCACCGGGGTTGAGGGTGATCGTGCGAGCGATGTCGGCGACCAGGTAGTGCATGTCCCACTCCATCTCGGCCGTGGTGCTGTCCTGGCGCACCTCGCCGTTGACGAGGGTGCGAATGCGCTTGTCGTGGAAGTCCCAGTCGTCGACGAACCCGGGGCCGAGCGGGCACAGCGTGTCCGAACCCTTGACCCGCAGCATCGAGCCGGCGTCGGTGTCGCGGAAGTCGTGCAGGCCGTAGTCGTTGGCGATCGTGTACCCGGCGATGTGGTCGCCCGCCTCCGCCTGGCTCACGTTGCGGGTGGTCCGACCGATGACGATGGCGATCTCGCCCTCGTAGTTGAGCCACTTGCAGCCCTCGGGGCGCACGACGGCTCCGCGATGGGCGTTGAGCGCCGACGTCGGCTTCTGGAAGTACGTCGGGGCGCTCGGCAACGTCGTGCCGAACTCGTCGACCCGGCTGCGGTAGTTCAGGTGCACCGCGATGACCTTGGTCGGCACCACGGGGGGCAGGTGGATCGCGTCCGCGACCAGCACGCTGCGGCCGTCGCCGGCCACGAGGGTGTCGCCGTCGCGGACGACGTCGACGACGTTGCCGTCGAGGAGGATGCGGCGGTGCTCGGTCATCGGACGGGTTCTCCTTGCATCGGCGACGACGGCGTGGCGGTGAAGCCGTCCTGACTGGTGTCGGTCTGCCGGGCCGGCGGGAAACCGGCGTCGGGCCGATCGAACCACACGTGCACCTGACCGGTCCCGACGGAGTTCTCGTACTCGCTGAACTGCCGTCCCGGCGCCGTGCAGTCCTGCTCGCCGAGGGCGCCGATCATCATCAGGTAGTGGCCGAACCGGGCCTCGGGCTTGAACCGGTAGAACTCCGGCATCGTGTCCAGGACGCGCGCGTGGTCGCCCGCAGCGAACCACTCGAGCCGCTCCAGGTCGGCGGCGTACGCCTCCGGGGTGAAGATGTGGCTGGGATCGGCGGCCTCGTGGTCGCGGATCTGGCGCAGCGGCCAGAACGTGTGGCTCAAGGCGCCCGAGGCGATCAGCAGCACCTTGCGGTCCGTGGCGGCGATGCCGCGGGCCAGAGCGCGGCCGAGGCGCAGGTTGTCCTCGGTGTCCGCGGTCTGGCAGACCCCGATCGAGATCCACCGCTTGTCCGGGAGCCCCTGACCGAGGAACTCCCACAGGTTCGTGGTGGCGTAGAAGATCGGCAGGGTGTCGTCCTCGATCGGGGTGATCCACGTGCCCTGGCCGGGCGCCTCGGCGGCGATGGCGTGCGCCAGCTCGGGGTCGCCGAGGAAGTCGTACGGCCGCGAGGCCATGCCGCGCGGCAGCTCCTCGGAGGTGAACAGGCCGGCGCGTCGTTCCTGGGCGGTCACGACGAACTCGACCGTGGTGGCCCAGTGCGAGTCGAGCACGACGACGGTGTCGTAGTCGAGCGTGTCGAACACCTCGCGTCGCAGGTCGTGCAGGCCACTGACCAGGGTGGAGTCGACCCCACCGTTGAGCTCCTTGCGCACCGCCTCGGGCAGCACGATGGTCGGGACGTGCGCGAGCAGGCCCGCGCCGACGATCTCACCCATGGTCAGCTCCATCCGTTCGTGTCCAGCCGTCCGGCGACGTGACGGTGTTCTTGACGTCGCAGAAGAAGTCGAACGACCAGGTGCCGCCCTCGCGCCCGACGCCGGACATCCGGGACCCGCCGAACGGTGCCCGCAGGTCGCGCACGAAGAAGCAGTTGACCCAGATCGTGCCCGCCACGAGCTGGGCGGCGACCCGGTCGGCCTTCTCACGATCTCCGGTGAAGAGCATGGCCGCGAGACCGAACTCGGAGTCGTTGGCCTGACGCACGGCGTCGTCCTCGCCGTCGAAGGTGTGCAGCACGAGAACCGGCCCGAAGACCTCCTGCGTCGAGATCTCCGACGCGGGGTCGACGCCGGTGAACAGCGTCGGCCGGTAGTACGGACCCCCGAACTGGTCCATGAGCTCGGTATTGCGCTCACCGCCGATGACGGCCGTGGCACCTGCGGCGCGGGCCCGCTGCACGAAGCCGTCGACCTTCTCCAGGTGGGCCGCGTGGATCGAGGGCCCGATGTCGGTGTCGTCGTCACGCGGGTCGCCCTGGCGCAGGGCGCTCGCCTTCTCGACGAACTTCTCGACGAAGGCGTCGCGGATCGACTCCTCGACCAGGAGCCGGGTGCCGGACAGGCACACCTGGCCTGCGTTGTCGTACTGCTCGACCGCGTTCTCGACCGCGAGGTCGAGGTCCGCGTCGGCGAACACGACGAAGGGCGACTTGCCGCCGAGCTCGAACGAGACCGGCGTGAGGTTGGCGGCGGCCGCAGCGGCGATCGACTTCGCGGTGGGGACCGAACCCGTGAACGAGATGCGCGCGACCCCCGGATCGGCCACCAGGGCCGCACCGACCTCCTGCCCGAGGCCCTGCACGACGTTGAGCACACCGTCCGGCAGGCCCGCCGCGGCGGCGATGTCGGCCAGCAGCGACGCGGTCAGCGGCGAGAACTCCGACGGCTTGAGCACGACCGTGTTGCCGGCGGCGAGCGCGGGCGCGACCTTCCAGGTGGCCAGCATCAACGGGGCGTTCCACGGCGAGATCAGCACGCAGACACCGGCCGGGTCCCAGCTGACGTGGTTGCGGTGGCCGCGGGTCTCGAAGTCCTCGTGGCCGAGGCCGTCGAGCAGGTAGTCGGCGAAGAACCGGAAGTTGTGGGCCACCCGGGGCATGACGCCGCGCCGGTGCGAGCGGATCAGGGCACCGTTGTCGGTGGTCTCCACGATCGCGAGGTCCTCGATGCGCTGCTCGACACCGTCGGCGATCGCGTGCAGGATCCGGGCCCGCTCGGCCGGGCTCGTCGCAGCCCAGCCGGGGAAGGCCTCGTGCGCGGCCCGGACGGCCTGGGCCGCCTCGTCGGCGCCGCCGCGCGCCACCTGCGCCACCACGGTGCCGTCGATGGGCGACACGTCGTCGAAAGTCTGCGCGGAGGCGACCCGTCGCCCACCGATCCAGTGATCGGTGTCGACCTCGACGCCGGCGATCTCGGTCACGTGCATGCGACTCCCTCGAGTAATCGTTCGGGTCCAAACGTATAACCGGGATCACACCCGGTCAAGGCCTACTGGGTCAGGTCTGCCAGCGAGGTGCCGCCGTCCCACACCACGCCGATCTGGCGGTAGTAGCCGCCGATGATCTCCTCCACCTCGAGCTCGGCCAGCTCCTCGGTGGGCGACTCGTACAGGCGCAGGTCGACGTCACCGGTCCAGGACTGACCACCCTCGAACGAGCTGGCGCCCGACGAGATCAGCTCCACGTAGGCGTCCGGCGACCCGGACTCGATGCCCGGATAGATGCGGTGGTGCGCCATCGGGTGGCCGTTGACGAACCCGTTCGTGTCCGACTTCCCGGTCAGGGTGAGCACCGCGTCGGCGAGCCGGCGGTCGCCAGCGGCCAGCGTCGCGCCGAACACGCCGCCCGGCGCGATCTGCGGTGCCGCCTGCGCGAAGGGGTGCGGACGGGTCTGCCACATCGAGCCGAGCTTCTTGGGGTAGCCCTGGTGCAGCCCCCGGCCGATGGCGAAGTCCTTGTCCACCCAGATGTAGACGCAGCGCGAGAACGTCTGCCCCTCGTAGGAGCAGCGGACGACGACGAACGCCTCCTTGTACTGCGCGCGGATCGGGTCGAGCAGCTCCTCGCGCGAGGAGCCGCACGACTGCCAGTCGGCCCAGATCAGCGCGACGGCGCCGGGATCGTCGTCGGCCAGCGACAACGGAGCAGGCAGCAGGGCCTCCACGTTGGACGGGTCGGTCCGGTACTCCACGGTCAGGAGGTCGCCGGAGTAGTGCCACGGCGGCGAGGGGATGAGCGCGGCCTTGCCGAGCGGCGTGCGGGGGTACAGGAAGCCGTGCTGATCGGTCATGCGTGCTCCTCGGGTGATCGTTCGGGGAGAAGATCGTTTGGACCCTGACGATATGCGCGATGCGCGGTTCGCGCCAGAGCGCGGCGAGCCCGGGGCGCGGTCATCGCGTCGTCTCGTCGAGGATGCGCAGCACCACGTCGGCCGAGGTGTCGGGATTGACGAACACGACCCGCAGCACGGTCCGGCCCGCCCACCGGGTGGGCACGCACAGCATGGTGCCGTCGTGCGCCAGGCGGTCGCACCAGCGCGCGTAGTCGGCCTCGGTCCAGCCGGGTCGGTCGAACATCACGACCGACAGCTCGGGAGCGACCAGGAGGTCGAGGTGGTCGATGGCATCGATGCCGGCGGCCACCTCGCGAGCGGTCGCCAAGGTCTTCTCGATCGCGTCGCGATAGCGGTCGGTGCCGTGCGTGGCGAGTCCGAACCACAGCGGCAGCCCGCGCACGCGCCTGGACAGGTGCAGGGCGAGGTCCGAGGGATTGGGCTGCTCACGGTCGACGTGGTCCAGGTAGCTGGCGCGCTGGGCGAAGGCGTCGCGGGCGTCCGCGGCGTCGCGGTACAGCAGCGCGCAGCAGTCGTACGGGGCGAACAGCCACTTGTGCGGATCGACGATGAAGCTGTCGGCCCGCTCGATGCCGTCGAAGCGCTCCCGCACCGACGGCGCGAGCAGCGCCGCCCCGCCATAGGCGCCGTCCACGTGCATCCACACGTCGTGGTCGGCGCAGGCGTCGGCGACGTCCGCGAGGTCGTCGATGACGCCGGTGTTGGTCGTCCCGGCCGACGTGACGACCGCGAAGGCCGACGGCGTGCGCTCCAGCACCTCACGGAGTGCAGCACCGGTCATGTGTCCGCGCTCGTCGACCGGCACGCGCGCCACGTTGACGTCGAGCACCTCGGCGGCGGTCGCGATCGAGGAGTGCGCTCCGCTCGTGCACACCAGCGTCCACCCACCCTCGGGCTTGGCGCCGCGTCGCCGCCGCGCGCGCGTGCGGGCCGCGAACAGCGCCGAGAGATTGCCCGTGGTGCCGCCGGACACGAAGCACCCGGCGGCGGTGTCAGGCCACTGCAGCAGCCCGGCCAACCACGAGAGCACCTCGTTCTCGGCGTGGATCGCTCCGGCCCCGGCCTCCCAGATTCCGCCGAAGATGTTGGCGCTGCCGGTGACCGCGTCGAACGCGACCGACGAACGGTTGGGAGCAGCCGGGATGTAGGCGAGGTTGAGCTCGTGCCCCTGGGCCCGGGTGGCCGGCTCGAGCACGTCGCTGAAGATGCGCATGGCCTCTGCGGACCCGATGCCGTCGGGCACGACGGTGCGGCCGGCCTCCTCGGCGAGCTCGGAGTCGGGCCGGGCCGTGGTGCGGGGGTCGGACGAACGCGCCATGCGGGCGACCGCCCAGGCCAGGGCCTCGCGGACGCTGCCGGACTCGTCACCCCAGAACTCGTCGGTGCCGCCGAGATCCGTGCCGTGGACGTGTGAGCTGGTCATCGCGTGCTCCTCTGTTCGATCTGGACCCACCCTCCACACCTGGCCCCCTGCCTTGTCAAAGTGTGATCGGGGTCATATCGTAAGGCTCCAAACGATTTGGCTCCAAACGATCAGGCGGAGGACCAGTGGGACACTTCAACACCGATGCTCTCGAAGCGGCGGCGGCCGAGCTCGCCACCCGCGACATCGACGTCGTGCGACTGAGCTACCCGGACCTGATGGGCACCGAACGCGGTCGCGACCTGATGGTGTCCAACATCGCCCGCACGGTCGGTGACGGTGTCGCGTTCTGCCGCACCGTCTACGGCACGACCCCGGGCGGCGACGTCGTCGCCATCGAGGGCGGCCTGGCCGACGGACTGCCCGACGTGGTGGCCTTCCCCGACGTCAGCACCCTCGTCGACGTGCCGTGGGAGCCCGGTGTCGCCCACGTGATCGCCGACGTCTTCAACCCCGACGGGAGCCCGTCCGAGGAGAGCCCCCGCAACGTGCTGCGTCGCGTGCTCGAGAAGTTCTCCGGGCTCGGAATGCGCCCGATCGTGGGGCCGGAGCTGGAGTTCTTCGTCCTGGAGAAGGACGACGCCGCACCCACGGGATGGCGACGCTACGGCGAGGCCCCCGGCAACGTGTACGTCTCGGGGCTGCGCGGCGACCCGGAGAACGTGCTGCTGCGCTCGCTGCGCCAGCTGGCCGGGTACGACCTCGACGTCGTGGCGGCGAACCACGAGTTCGCCAGCGGCCAGTTCGAGATCAACCTGTGGCACTCCGACGCCCTCGGCGCCGCCGACCGCGCCTACCGCTTCAAGGGTGCGGTCAAGGAGCTGGCCCGGCGCGAGGGCAAGCTCGCCACCTTCATGGCCAAGCCGTACAACGACGAGGGCGGGTCGGGCTTCCACCTGCACTTCTCGACCCTCGACGACGACGGCGCCCACCTGTTCGACGACCCCGACGGCGAGGACGGCCTGTCGGCCACGGCCCGGTCGGCGATCGCCGGGGTGCTCGCCCACGCGCCCGCCCTCGCTGCGCTGTCGAACCCGACCATCAACTCCTACAAGCGCTTCGGCCCGGACACCCTGGCTCCGTGGTTGATCGACTGGGGCCTGGACAACCGCAGCGCGATGGTCCGGGTGCCTCCGGAGCGCGGCCGCGCCTCACGCCTGGAGCTGCGCCTCGGCGACGCGACCGCCAACCCCTACCTCGCGATCGCGGGCCTGCTGGCCGCCGCGTACCTCGGCATCCGCGACGAGATGACGCCGCCACCCGGGCTGGAGGGGTACGGCTACGACACCAGCAAGGCCGAGATGCTGCCGGCCGGACTCGCGCAGTCGCTGGACGCCCTCGAGGCCGACACCGAGTTCGCCGAGCTGCTCGGTCCGCGCTTCGTGCAGACGTTCCTCGCCTTCAAGCGCGACGAGCTCGACCGCTTCAACCGCCACGTGACCGACTGGGAGTTCACCGAGTATGCCTACCACCTCTAGCCTCGACCGCCCGGCTCTCGCCGACATCGACCTGGCCGACCTCGGCCTGTTCGAGCGCAACGAGGCGTGGTCCAGCTTCGACCGCCTGCGCGCCGAGGCGCCCGTGCACTGGAACCCGGAGGAGAACGGCTCGGGCTTCTGGTCGATCACCAAGCACGAGGACATCGTGGCGATCGACCGCGATGCCGAGACCTTCACCTCGACCGACTACGTCAACCTCGAGGAGGTCGACGACGACCTGAAGGACCTGCGGCGCTCGATCCTGGAGTCCGACGGGACCCGCCACCGGGCTCTGCGCAAACTGCTGCAGCGCGACTTCGGCGGGCAGACGCTCAAGAAGTTCGAGGACTTCCTGCAGGGCCTGACCGAAGCCACCGTGAACGCCGCGCTCCGACAGGAATCGTTCGACTTCGTCAAGGAGGTCAGCGCCGACTTCCCGATCCAGGTGCTGGCCCAGATGCTCGACGTGCCGGCCGACCGCACCGACCAGCTGATCCACTGGGGCAACCAGATCATCGGCAACACCGACCCCGACTACGCCCAGGTGCTGCTCTCCGACGCCGACAGCGACAAGTACAAGCACCTGCCGTTCCGGTCGCCCGCGTCGCTGGAGGTGTTCGAGTACGGCCGAGAGCTGGCCCAGCAGCGCCGCGGCGGCGATGGCGAGGACCTGGTCAGCAAGCTGGTCAACCGCGTGCCGGTCGACGGCGAGCCACTGACCGCCACCGAGTTCGACAACTACTTCCTGCTGCTGGTCGTGGCCGGCAACGAGACGACCCGGCACACCATCAGCCACTCGATGCTCGCCCTCATGGAGCACCCCGACCAGCTCGAGCTGCTGCAGCGCCAGCCCGAGCTGATCCCGAACGCCGTCGAGGAGTTCCTGCGCTGGGCCAGCCCCGTGTACCACTTCCGCCGCACCGCGACCCGCGACGTCGAGCTGCGCGGCCAGCAGATCAAGGCCGGCGACAAGGTCGTCATGTGGTTCGCCTCGGGCAACCGCGACGAGGACGTGTTCGAGGACCCGTACCGCTTCGACGTCACCCGATCACCCAACGACCACGTGACGTTCGGCAAGGGCAGCCCGCACTTCTGCCTGGGCAACAACCTGGCCCGACTCGAGATCAAGCTGATGTTCCAGGCCCTGATCCCTCGCATCAAGACCGCCGAGTTCACCGGTGACGTCACGCGGGTGCGGAGCAACTTCGTCAACGGGATCAAGAAGTTCCCCGTCACGATCACGCACCGATGAGGGCGCTCGCGGTCCTGCACGACTTCTGCTCGGCACCCGGTCTGGTCGGTGACGCACTGACCGACCTCGGATGGGAGCTCGACACCGTCACGATCGTGCCGTCCGAGAGGTTCGCCGACCCGGGCGTCGACTTCACCTTCCCCGACCACCGACCGTACGACCTCCTGATCCCGTTCGGAGCGCCGTGGAGCGTGTACGACACCGAACGGGTCGGGTCGTGGGTGCAGCCCGAGCTGGACTGGCTGGCGACCGCCACCGAAGACGACACACCCGTCCTGGGCGTGTGCTTCGGCGGCCAGCTGCTGGCGCAGGCGCTCGGGGGCACCGTGGTGCTCGGCGAGGTCCCCGAGGTCGGCTGGCACTCCGTGCACTCCGACCGGCCCGAGATCGTGCCCGAGGGGCCGTGGTTCCAGTGGCACTACGACCGGTTCACCCTGCCGCCCGGTGCCACGCGGGTCGCGCACAATGCCGCGACCGACCAGGCCTTCGTGCACGGACGATCGATGGGGCTGCAGTTCCATCCCGAGCTGACGCCGGCGATCCTCCAGGGCTGGCTCGACATGGGCGGCGACGCGAAGGCGAAGGCGCTCGGGATCGATCCGGCCGATCTCGCCGACGTCACCGACGGTCGCGTGGAGACATCCGCGGCGCGTACCCGTACTTTGGTCGAGGGATATCTCGCCCACGTCTTCTGAGGAGCCTGACATGAGCACGCAGCCCACCTACCAGGTCACCGATCCATCGACCGGCGAGGTCCTCGAGACCTTCGACCACGCCACGGACGCTGACATCGAGAACGCGCTCGCCGCCTCGCACGCCGCCTACCGCGCATGGAAGGACGTGCCCATCACCGAGCGCGCCACGGTCGTGCAGAAGGTGGCCGACCTGTTCCGCGAGCGCGCCGACGAGCTGGGCGCCATCGCCACGCAGGAGATGGGCAAGCCGTTGGCCGAGGCGGTCGGCGAGGCCGACTTCTGCGGCGACATCTTCGAGTACTTCGCGACCGAGGGCCCCGAGCTGGCCGCCGACCAGCCGATCAAGGGCATCTCCGGCGGCACCGCCATCGTGCAGAAGCTGCCGATCGGCCCTCTGCTGGGCATCATGCCGTGGAACTACCCCTTCTACCAGATCGCCCGCTTCGCGGCCCCCAACCTCATGCTGGGCAACACCATCGTGCTCAAGCACGCCGAGTCGGTGCCGCGATCGGCCCTCGCCGTCGCCCAGCTGATGGCCGACGCCGGCCTTCCCGAGGGGGCGTACGTGAACACGTTCGCCACCTTCGACCAGGTCTCCACGATGATCGCCGACCCCCGCATCGCGGGCGTCTCCCTGACGGGCTCGGAGCGCGCCGGCGCGGTCGTCGCGGCCGAGGCGGGCAGGAACCTGAAGAAGTGCGTGCTCGAGCTCGGCGGTTCCGATCCGTACGTGATCCTCGACAGCGACGACGTCGAGGCAGCGGCCGATCTCGCCTGGGAGACGCGCATGAGCAACACCGGCCAGGCCTGCAACTCCAACAAGCGCATGATCGTCATGGACGACATGTTCGACGGGTTCGTCGCTCGTCTGACCGAGAAGGCATCGACCCTGGAGTCGTTCTCGCCGATGTCGTCGCGCGCAGCCGCCGAGAACCTCGCCGAGCAGGTGCAGGACGCCGTCGACAAGGGCGCCACCCTGCACGCCGGGGGCGTCCTGGGCGACGGGCCGGCGGCCTACTACTCCCCCGCCGTGCTCACCGGCATCACCGAGGAGATGCGCGCCTACCGCGAGGAGCTGTTCGGTCCGGTGGCCGTGGTCTACAAGGTGGGGTCGGACGAGGAGGCCCTGGCCCTCGCCAACGACACCGACTACGGACTCGGCGGCGCGGTGTTCAGCACCGACCTCGATCGCGCCCGCAGGATCGCCGATCACCTCGAGGTCGGCATGTCCAACGTCAACACGCCGGCCGGCGAGGGTGCCGACGTCCCGTTCGGCGGGGTCAAGCGGTCCGGCTTCGGCCGCGAGCTGGGCCCTCTCGGCATGGACGAGTTCGTCAACAAGCGCATGTACTACGTGGCCGACTGAGTCCCACCCGACGCACGAGGGCCCCGCGACCGTGGTCGCGGGGCCCTCGTGCCGTTCACGTGACCCGGGTCAGCTGACCAGGTCGGCGATCGCGTCGGCGTTCTCCTCGCGCCGGCGGACGCGTCCGACGACGAGCCCGATGGCGAACACGATGAACGGCGCGAGCACCAGGAACCAGCCGAGCGCGGACAGGCCGAAGGTCTGGGCCGTGGGGTCCACGCCGTCGGCGACGGTGCCGGCGAGCAGGCCGAACCGGGCCGCGACCAGGTAGGCGCCGAGCGCCAGTCCGACGATCGACAACGCAGGCGCGATCATCGTGTTCCAGACCCGCGTGTCCTCGCCGGTGCGGCGGAAGTACACGATCACCGCTGCCGAGACCAGGACCTCGACGAGCACGATCGCGAGCACGGCCACGGCGCTGAACCAGTAGAACAGGTTCAGGACCGGGTCCTTGCCGGTCACGACGAACAGCAGGATCACCACGAGCGTGATGGTCGACGTGACGGCGGCGCCGACGATCGGGGCTCCGCGGCCGTTGACGCGATCGAGTGCTCGCGGCAGGACACCCGCACGTCCCATCGAGAAGAAGTAGCGGGCGGCGCTGTTCTGGAATGCGAGGAGACCTGCGAACAGGCTGGACAGCACCAGCCAGCTCATCAGGGTTCCGAGCCAGCTGCCCACGTACTCGTTGGCCACGGAGAACAGCACGGCTGCCGGGTCGGCCAGCGGCTCGCCACCGACGGTGGAGCGTGTCGCGACCTCGTCGACGATGTTGGTGCTGCCGATCCCGCTGACCACCGCCCAGGAGGTGAGGGCGAACAGGACCGCGATGAGGGTGACGGCCATGTAGGTCGCGACCGGCACCGCACGCTTGGGGTTCTTGGTCTCCTCGGCGTAGATGGCGGTGGCCTCGAAGCCGATGTAGGAGGCGAAGGCGAAGGCAAGCGCGATGCCGGCCGATCCGGCGAACCCGCCCTCGAAGATCTTGGCGGGCGAGAACGAGGATCCGGGGGCGAGACCGTCCGGTCCGCCGCCCTGCACGAGCACGACCACGGCCACCAGCGCCAGCGAGGCGACCTCGGTGAGCATGAGGACACCCAGCACCTTGGCACCGAGGTCGACCTGCAGGATCGACAGTCCCAGCACGATCGCCCAGGCGAGCAGCGCCCAGACCCACCAGCTCAGGTCGAGTCCGATCTTGGCGTCGAACTGGCCGGCCGCCACGGCCCCGAAGAACCCGAAGATCGCCAGCTGGATCGCGAGGTACGCGAGCAGGGAGACGAACGCGGAGCCGACGCCCGGCACGACGCCGAGGCCGCGGCCCACGTAGGCGAAGAAGGCGCCGGTGTTGCTGACGCGCAGGCTCATCGCCGAGTAGCCCACGCTGAAGATCAGCAGGACGGCGCCGACGGCGAGGTAGGCGCCCGGTGCGGCGGCACCGTTGCCGAGGACGATCGCGACCGGGACGGCGCCGGTCATGCCGACGAGCGGAGCGGCGGCGGCCACGACGAAGAAGACGATGCCGGCGATGCCGAGCTTGTTGCCCTTGAGTCCCTCCTCACCGGCGGGACTGGAGCTGGTTGCTGACTGTTGATGGGTGCTCATGTGGCTCAACCTCTTCGCAGGGGGCGACGGTGTGATGGGGACCACACAAACCTATTTGGACCCAAACGACTTGTCGAGCGATTCGGCGAAATTTCCTCAGGTCGCGGCAGCGGCGAGACGCGAGGGCCACGCCGGGCCCTCGTAGATGAAGCCCGTGTAGCCCTGCACCAGGTCGGCGCCGGCGGCCAACCGGGCGCGCACGTCGTCGGGGGTGGTCACTCCTCCGACCCCGATCAGGGCCAGGCGATCGCCGACGCGTTCTCGCAACCGCACGAGCACCTCGGTGGAGCGCTCCCGCAGCACGGGGCCCGACAGCCCGCCCGCCCCGGCTGCCTCGACCGTCGCGCGGTCGGTGCGCAACGAGTCCGGCCGGGCGATCGTGGTGTTGGTGGCGCTGATGCCGTCCAGACCGAGGTCGAGGGCCAGGTCCGCCACCGCGTCGACGTCGACGTCAGCCAGGTCAGGAGCGATCTTGACCACGAGCGGCACGCCACGGCACTCGTCCTTGACCGCCGACAGGATCGGGCCGAGCTGGTCGACCGCCTGCAGGTCCCGCAGACCGGGCGTGTTGGGGCTCGAGACGTTCACGACGAGATAGCTGGCGTGGGGACTGAGCAGGCGTGCGCTCTCGACGTAGTCGGCGACGGCGTGCTCGGCCTCGACGACCTTGGTCTTGCCGATGTTGACCCCGATGACGGCGTCGCGCCCGGCACGAGTGCCCCGGAGCCGGTGCAACCTCGAGGCGACCTCAGCCGCTCCCACGTTGTTGAATCCCATCCGGTTGACCACCGCCCGGTCCTCGACCAGGCGGAACAGCCGCGGGCGCGGGTTGCCCGGCTGCGCCTGGGCCGTGACGGTGCCGATCTCGACGTGCCCGAAGCCCAGAGCGAGCAGTCCGGGGACGGCGCCGGCGTTCTTGTCGAAGCCTGCCGCCAGGCCGAAGGCGTTCGGGAACTCGATCCCCATGACGGTGCGCGGAGCCTGGGTCTTGGCGACGACCGGCCCGACCAGCCGGCCGGCGCGGATGGCGGCGAACCCCAGCTCATGGGCCCGCTCGGGGTCCATGCCACGAAAGACGGTGTCGAAGAAGGCGCGGTAGACCACGGGTCCACCCTAGGGCCGGCCACGGTGAACAGGACGTGAAGAGCTTCCCGCTGGGCGTGCGACTGTCGGTGGGCCTGCCTACGGTGGAGTCAGCTGAGGCGAGGAGACATCCCGATGACTGCGACACCTGCCACCCTGATCGAGCTCTACGACCGGGTCCGGGGGCACACCGAGCAGCTGGCCGCGCCCCTGTCGCCCGAGGACCAGACCGTCCAGTCGATGCCGGACGTCTCCCCCACCAAGTGGCACCGTGCGCACGTCACGTGGTTCTTCGAGACCTTCGTGCTGGCCGACACCGAGAGCTCGTTCAAGCCGTTCCAGGACCAGTACTGGTTCTTGTTCAACAGCTACTACGAGGCCGTCGGCCCGCGGTACTCACGCGCCGAGCGCGGCTACATCACCCGCCCCGGGGCGCACGACGTCGGGCTGTACCGGTCCAACGTCGACTCGCGGGTCCATGACCTGGTCTCCACCCTCGACGAGGGCACGCTCGAGAAGGTCTCGCCCACGATCGAGCTCGGCTTCCACCACGAGCAGCAGCACCAGGAGCTGCTGCTCATGGACATCAAGCACGTCTTGTCGGTCAACCCGCTGCAGCCGGTCTACGGGGGCGCTCCCTCGCCCCGCTCCGAACCGGACCGCATGGGCTGGGTCGACGTCGAGGGCGGACTCGTCGAGATCGGGCACGGCGCGCACGGGAGCGACGGCTTCAGCTTCGACAACGAGCTGCCCCGGCATCGCACCTGGCTGGAGCCCTACCGCGTCGCGGACCGCCTGGTCACCAACGACGAGTGGATGCACTTCATGGCCGACGGCGGCTACGACCGCCCCGAGCTGTGGCTCTCCGACGGCTGGGCCCGGGTGAAGGCCGAGGGCTGGCGGGCCCCGTTCTACTGGACCGATCTCGACGGCGTCTGGCACGAGCACACGTTGCACGGCACCCATCCGGTCGACCCGGGCCTGCCGGCCACCCATCTGAGCCACTACGAGGCCGACGCCTACGCCACGTGGGCCGGCAAGCGCCTGCCGACCGAGGCCGAGTGGGAGCACGCGGTGGTCGCCGACGGCCAGGGCGACGCCGCGACCGCGGGCGGCAACCTGGCCGACACCGAGACCTTTCACGCGCGGGCCGCCGGGCCGCCCACCGGACACCTGCGGCAGGTCTACGGCGACTGCTGGGAGTGGACCTCGTCGTCGTACCTGCCGTACCCCGGCTTCCATCCGCCGGCCGGTGCCATCGGCGAGTACAACGGCAAGTTCATGTCCAACCAGATGGTCCTGCGCGGTGGCTGCGCACTCACCCCGCCCGGCCACGCCCGGCTCACCTATCGCAACTTCTTCCCACCCGGCGCGCGCTGGGCCATGTCCGGGCTGCGGCTCGCCGACGGAGGAGCACCCGCATGACCGCACACCCCCTCAAGCCCACCGTCTCGGTCGTCCTCGACCCGGGATGGGCAGCAGACGGCCTCGTGGCCGACGTGCGCCGCGGCCTCGGCAGCCAGCCACGCACCCTGCCGCCCAAGTGGTTGTACGACGACCGCGGGTCGGACCTGTTCGACCAGATCACCCGCCTGCCCGAGTACTACCCCACCGAGGCCGAGCGAGCCTCTCCTGGTGGCCCACGCCGACGAGATCGTGACGGCCTCCGGCGCCGACACGGTCGTCGAGCTCGGCAGCGGCACCAGCGACAAGACCCGCACTCTGCTCGACGCCTTCTCCGAGCACGGGGCACTGCGCCGGTTCGTGCCGGTCGACGTGTCCGAGGGCACCCTGCGCACCGCGGCCGACGAGCTGTCGCGCCGGTACCCGGGCCTGCAGGTCGAGGCGGTGGTGGGCGACTTCACCCTGCACCTGGGCCACCTGCCCGCCGGCGGCCGCAAGGTCGTGGCGTTCCTCGGCGGCACCATCGGCAACCTGTACGTCGAGGAGCGGGCCGCCTTCCTCGGCGCCCTGGCCGACTCGCTCGAGCCCGGCGACTGCCTGCTGCTGGGCACCGACCTGGTCAAGGCCAGCGACCGGCTGATCGCCGCCTACAACGACTCGCAGGGCGTCACCGCCGCGTTCGTCACCAACTGCCTGCACGTGGTCAACCGCGAGCTCGGCGCCGACTTCGACGTCGACGCGTTCGCGTACGTGCCGCTGTGGGACCCCCACATGGAGCGCATGGACCTGCGCCTACGCGCCGAGATGCCGCAGCGGGTCACCATTCCCGGCGCGGCCGGCGACGGCAGCGACCTCGTCATCGATCTCGCCAGCGGCGAGGAGATCCGGGTCGAGATCTCCACCAAGTTCCGTCCGGACCAGCTGCGCACGGAGCTGGCGGCTGCCGGCTTCGAGCTCGAGCAGCTGTGGAGCGACGCCGACTTCGCGCTCACCCTGGCGCGTCGCTCGGTGTGAGCTGACGCGGGGCGGCGCGCAGCAGCGTTGCCGACGCGAACACCACCAGGGCGATCCCGGAGACCAGCTCGCTGACCCGTTCGGCGTCGTCGCCGTAGGTGAGCGTGGAGGCGCACAGCACCAGCACCAGGCCTCCTGCGGCACACAGGGCGCTCGCCCACAGCGCCGGACCGTGCTGATGCAGCAGGATCGCCGACAGCACGACCACCAGACCGATCATCACCTCGCGCAGCGAGGCTCCCTTCGTCTGCGACTCGAACGGCACCCCGAGGAAGGTGCGGCCCAGCAGCAACCACACGCCGGTGGCCACGAGCCCGACCAGCCCGAGCGCGCCCACGTCCTGCCGCCCGGGCACCAGGCCGGGGCGCGGACGCGTGTCGACCTCGGCCAGGGCACGCGGATCGTGGATCAGCTCGCCCGGCGTGATGCCACGACGGCGCTCACCATCGACGGTCTCCTCGGCCTCGTCCTCTGCGGCGGCGATCGAGCCGTGCACGTCGCGCATCACACCACCGAACAGGGCAGAACCTGCTCCGACCAGCAGCAGGACAGCGCCCACGACCTGCCACGGCGTGGACCCCGCCATGTTGGCGACGCCCACGAGCACCATCGAGGCGACCATCGTGAACACTCCGGCCCAGACCAACCGGGGGCGGACCTTCTGCGTCATCTGCATGACAACTCCTTCGCGTCGAGCTCACTTCCGGTCTACACCCGCAGGCGAAACGAGCACCAGAAGGCCCCGCCGCACGAGGTGCGACGGGGCCTTGTCCGGCTCTTCACCGGGGTGGCAGGTGCAGGATTCGAACCTGCGTAGGCATAACCGGCTGATTTACAGTCAGCTCCCTTTGGCCGCTCGGGCAACCTGCCGGGATGTCGTCCCACCCGCTGTGGGGGAGGCAACGACGAGCCAGCCTAGCGCAGCCTCGTAGGGTGAGAGAAATCAGTTCCCCGTACCCAGGAGCAGCCATGGCCGACTCATCGTTCGACATCGTCAACAAGATCGATCGGCAAGAGGTCGACAACGCCCTGAACCAGGCCGCCAAGGAGATCAGCCAGCGCTACGACTTCAAGGGCACCGGCGCCTCGATCGCCTGGAGCGGCGAGTTCGGCATCGAGATCGAGGCCAACGCCGACGAACGGGCCCTGGCCATCCTCGACGTCTTCAAGGACAAGCTGATCAAGCGCGGCATCTCGCTGAAGACCCTCGAGGAGGGCGAGCCGCGTCAGTCCGGCAAGGAGGTCAAGCTGTCCTCGACCATCACCGAGGGCATCAGCACCGAGCAGGCCAAGAAGGTCTCCAAGCTGATCCGTGACGAGGGCCCCAAGGGCGTCAAGGTGCAGATCCAGGGCGACGAGCTGCGCGTCTCCAGCAAGAAGCGCGACGACCTGCAGGCCGTCATCGCACTGGTCAAGGGCGCCGACCTCGACTTCGCCGTGCAGTTCGTGAACTACCGCTGATGCCTGCCACCCGCCTGATGCCGAGCGAGGAGTCCGAAGACCTCGTCGCCCTCACCCGCGAGATCTGCGCCAAGGAGCTCGCGCCGCGTGTGGACGAGGCCGAGGCGACGGGCACGTTCCCGCGCGAGGTGTTCGCCACGCTCGGGCAGGCGGGTCTGCTGTCGCTGCCCTATCCGGAGGAGCTCGGCGGAGGCGGCCAGCCGTACGAGGTCTACCTGCAGGTGCTCGAGGAGATCGGCTCGGTGTGGGCGTCGGTGGGCGTCGGCACCAGCGTGCACGCCCTCAGCTGCTTCGGGCTGTTCACCGCGGGCACCGACGAGCAGAAGCAGCGCTGGCTGCCCGAGATGCTGTCCGGCGAGCTGCTGGGTGCCTACTGCCTGTCGGAGGCGCACGCGGGATCGGACCCGGCGGCCATGCGCACCAAGGCCGTCCGCGAGGGCGACGAGTACGTGATCAACGGGGCCAAGGCGTGGACCACCCACGGCGGGCAGGCCGACTTCTACAAGGTGATGGCCCGCACCTCCGACGGCTCCGGTGGCATCTCGTGCTTCCTCGTGCCTGCGAAGACGGCCGGCCTGACGGCGGACAACCCCGAGCAGAAGATGGGTCTGATGAGCTCCACCACGGCCACGATGCTGTTCGAGGACGTGCGCATCCCGGCCGACCACCTCCTCGGCGCGGAGGGCCAGGGCCTCTCGATCGCGCTGGCCGGGCTGGACGCCGGCCGCCTCGGCATCGCGGCGGTCGCCACCGGTGTGGCGCAGGGAGCGCTGGACGCCGCCGTCGAGTACGCCAAGCAGCGCGAGACCTTCGGCCGCAAGATCATCGACCACCAGGGCCTCGGGTTCCTGCTGGCCGACATGGCCGCCGCCGTGGAGTCCGCCCGCGCGACCTACCTGGCCGCCGCGCGCCTGAAGGACGCCGGCCGCCCGTTCGGCCGCGAGGCGTCCATCGCCAAGCTGGTCTGCACCGACAACGCCATGCGCGTGTGCACCGACGCCGTGCAGGTGCTCGGCGGTGCCGGCTACACCAAGGACTTCCCGGTCGAGCGCTACATGCGCGAGGTCAAGGTCATGCAGATCTTCGAGGGCACCAACCAGATCCAGCGTCTCGTCATCGCCCGCCACCTCGCCCGCTGACCTCCGGGCCGCGATGGTTGCGCGGTCCAACTACCGTGGGCGTCATGACTGACGCGAAGACCTGGTTCATCACCGGCACCTCCCGTGGCTTCGGCCGCGAGTGGGCGATCGCGGCCCTCGAGCGGGGTGACCGTGTCGCCGCCACGGCCCGCGACACCTCCCGCCTCGACGACCTGGTCGAGCGCTTCGGCGACGCCGTGCTCCCGATCTCCCTCGACGTCACCGACCGCGACGCCGACTTCGCCGCGGTCACGCAGGCGCACGACCACTTCGGCCGCCTGGACGTCGTGGTGAACAACGCCGGCTACGGGCACTTCGGCCTGGTCGAGGAGCTCACCGAGGACGAGGCGCGCAACCAGATGGAGACCAACCTGTTCGGCGCCCTGTGGGTCACCCAGGCCGCGCTGCCGTTCCTGCGCGAGCAGGGGTCGGGACACATCGTGCAGGTCTCCTCGATCGGTGGGATCACGGCGTTCCCGATCGTCGGGATGTACCACGCGTCGAAGTGGGCGCTGGAGGGCTTGTCGCAGTCCCTGGCCCAGGAGGTCGCCGACTTCGGCATCAAGGTCACGCTGATCGAGCCGGCCGGATTCTCCACCGACTGGGCCGGCGACTCCGCCCAGAGGTCCGAGCCGCTCGAGGCGTACGCCGACGTCCGCACCAGGATCGAGCAGCAACGGGCCTCCCGCAACGCCCAGCCCGGCGACCCGAAGGCGTCCGCCGAGGCCATCTTGCGCGTCGTGGACGCCGACGACCCGCCGCTGCGCGTGTTCTTCGGCAGCGCCCCTCTCGGCATCGCCACCGCCGACTACGAGCAGCGCCTCGCGACCTGGAACGACTGGCAGGACGTCGCCGAGGTCGCCCAGGGCTAGTCCGGCACCACGAGGAACGACACGGCGAACGTCGCGTCGGGCCCGAAGGGCACCAGGTCCCACGTGGCGAAGCGCTGCTGCAGCGTGAGGCCCGCCGCCTCGATGTCGTGGTCGAACTGCGCGACCGCGTACTCGCGATCGGTGTGGAAGCCGGTGACGATGCGTCCGCCGGGACACACGTGCGCGGCCACGTGGCGCAGCACCTCGACCTCGGTGCCCGGCGCGACGAACACCAGCACGTTGCCGGCCATCACGGCCACGTTGAACGGCTCCTCGTCGAGCTCCAGCGTGCTCAGGTCGGCCACCTCCCACCTCGGTCCCGGGTGGTCGGTCCGCGCCGCCTCGATCAGCAAGGGATCGACGTCGGCGCCCACGACGACGTGCCCGCGATCGAACAGCGCTCCACCGACCCGTCCAGGCCCGCATCCCGCATCGAGCACCCGGGACCCGGGCGGCACGATCGCGTCGATCAGCCGGGCCTCCCCCGCGAGGTCGGCGCCCTCGGCGGCCATCTGTCGGAAGCGGTCGACGTACCACTCGGAGTGGCCGTCCTTGGTGTCGCTGAACCAGCGGGGAACATTCACCTGCCCCACTGTGCCACCAGCGGCGTGGTCAGCCCATGGTCTTCTGGCCGTCCAGGGCCTCGCGGATGATGTCGGCGTGCCCTGAGTGCTGGGCGGTCTCGGCGACGACGTGGACGAACACGCGACGGGCCGACCGGGTGGCGCCGGGCTCGAACCACGGAGCGGCGGGCAGGGGATGGGCGTGGTCCAGGTCGACGGTGGCGACGAGGTCGTCGGTCCGGGCGGCGACGCGTTCGTACTCGGCGAGCACGCCGGCGAGCGTCTCGTCGGGCAGCAGGGTGAACCCGTCGGCGTAGGCCGCGACCTCCGCAGGCGGGTTGGACCAGTCGACGTTCTCCCAGTCGAGGGCAGGTCCGTCGGCAGGCCCCTCGACGACGAAGTCCGCCCACTGGCTCTCGGTGGCGGCGACGTGCTTGACCAGCCCGCCGAGGGTGAGCTCGCTGACGGTCGTGCGCTGTCGTGCCTGGTCGTCGGTGAGGCCGCGGACGGTGACGCGGAGGAACTCGCGGTGGGCTTGCAGGGACTCCAGCAGGTCGGCGCGCTCCTGCCCGAGCGCGGTGGCATCGGTGTCGGTCATGGGTACGACGCTAGCGGTCGACGCTGACAGATCCGCGCGTCACGACGGGAGTAGTCTCGGTCCGTGAGTGCGCCGACGACCTCCCCCAAGAAGGTGCGCACGTCGTCGCAGAACGGTGTCCTGCTGGGCGTCGGGGCCTACCTGTGCTGGGGATTCTTCCCGCTGTACTGGCCACTGCTCGACCCCGCGTCGCCGTTCGAGGTGCTGGCGCACCGATTCGTGTGGTCGATGGTGTTCGTGCTGGTGGCCATCACCATCATGAAGCGGTGGGACCCGTTCCTCGCCATCGCCCGCGACCGGCGACTCATGGTGCTGCTGACGCTCGCGGCCGTCACGATCGCCTTCAACTGGGGCGGCTTCATCTACGGCGTCACCAGCGGCCACGTGGTCGAGACCTCGCTCGGCTACTTCATCAACCCCCTGGTGACGGTGCTGCTCGGCGTCTTCGTCCTCAAGGAGACCCTGCGTCCCGTCCAGTGGGCGGCCGTCGGCGTCGGCGCGGTCGCCGTGCTGGTCCTCGCGATCGACTACGGCCGCCCGCCGTGGATCGCGCTGCTCGTCGCGTTCTCGTTCGCGACCTACGGGTTCCTCAAGAAGAAGGCCGACCTGCCCTCGTTCGACGGCCTCGGGATGGAGACACTCATCCTGACCCCGGTCGCCGTGGGGTACTTGGTGTTCCTCGGGTTCACCGGCAGTCTCACGTTCGGGCACGCCGGCCCCGCCAACATGGCGCTGCTGGTCGGCACCGGCGCCGTCACCGCCGTTCCACTGCTGCTGTTCAACGGCGCGGCCACGCGCCTGACGCTCACCACGATCGGGCTGCTGCAGTACCTCGGCCCGTTCATCCAATTCATCCTGGGCCTCACGATCTTCGACGAGACCATGACACCGGCCCGCTGGGCCGGCTTCGTGCTGGTCTGGTTGGCCCTGGTCATCTTCACGACCGACGGCCTGATGAACCGCCGCCGCGCCCTGCGGCGGGCTGGCGAGACCGCTCCCGCGGTCTAGCCCAGGCGGGTCACGACGACGTCGCAGACGTCCTCGAGGGCGCTGCGGGCCGGGCCGTCCGGGACGGAGGCGAGCAGGGCCCGGGCCGCGTCGGCCTCGGCCTGGACCAGCGTGCGCGCCTCGTCCATCGCCGGGTGCACCCGCAGCAGCGCGAGCGCCTCGGCCAGCTCGTCGTCGTCGGTGAGCGGGCGCGACAGCAGGTCGAGCAGACGCGCGTCCGAGGAGTCCGTGGACCGTTGGGCGAGCAGGGTGGGCAGCGTGGGCACGCCCTCGCGCAGGTCGGTGCCCGGCGTCTTGCCGGAGTCGTCGGTCTCGCTGGCGATGTCGATGATGTCGTCGGCCAGCTGGAACGCCGATCCGATGCGTTCGCCGAACTCGGTGAGCGCCTGCTCCACCTCGCTGGGCGCGCCGGACATCTTGGCTCCGAACCGCGCCGACGCGGCGATCAACGAACCGGTCTTGTCCGCGACGACACCGAGGTAGTGCTCGAGCGGGGCGTCGCCCTCCTGCGGTCCGAGGGTCTCGCGGATCTGCCCGCGCACGAGGCGCGAGAAGGTCTGCGCCTGGATGCGCACCATCTCCGGGCCGAGGTGCGAGACGAGCTCGGACACCTGGGCGAACAGGAAGTCACCCACGAGGATGGCCAGCGAGTTGTCCCAGCGGGCGTTGGCGCTGGGGGCACCGCGGCGCTTGTCGGCCTCGTCCATGACGTCGTCGTGGTAGAGGGTGGCGAGGTGAGTGAGCTCGACCACGACCGCAGCCGGGATCACCTCGTCGCGCGACGGCTCACCGAACTCGGCCGCGAGCATCGCCACCAGGGGACGGAACCTCTTGCCACCGGCGTTGAGCAGGTGTGCCGCGGCCTCGGTGATGAACGGCTCGGGCGCAACCGTCGCCTCGAGCAGACGCGCCTCGACCTGCTCGACGCCCGCGAGGACGCGTGCCTCGAGGGTGGGGTCGTCGAAGGTGACTCCCAGATTCGACACGTGCAGCTCCTCGGGCGCAATCAGCAGGGGTGTCAGCGCACGAATGCGCCGGCGTGCTGCGCCAGATCGAGCACCGGGCCGGGCACGATGCCCAGCACGACGGTCGCTGCGGCAGCGACCGCAATGACCACCGTAGTCAGTCTGCCGGTGGTCGCGACGGTCGGCCCGTCACCGATGGGGTCGGTGAAGAACATCAGCACGATGACCCGCACGTAGAAGTAGGCGGCGATGGCGCTGATCAGCACGCCGACGATCACCAACGGGTAGTAGCCACCCGACCAGGCGGCGCTGAAGACGCCCCACTTGCCGATGAAGCCGCCGGTGAGCGGGATGCCTGCGAACGACAGCATGAACAACGCGAAGGCGCCCGCCAGCATCGGCGACACCTTGCCCAGGCCCGCCCACTTCGACAGGTGCGTGGTCTCACCACTGCCGTCACGGACCAGCGTGACGATGGCGAAGGCGCCGATCGAGGAGACGCCGTAGATCGCGAGGTAGAACAGCACGCTCGACACCGACGTGATGCGGTCGCTGCCCGCCGGCCCCTCGTAGACGCCGACGAAGCCCACCAGCAGGAAGCCGGCGTGGGCGATCGAGGAGTACGCGAGCATGCGCTTGACGTCGGTCTGCGCGATGGACACGATCGCGCCCAGGAACATCGTGATGATGGCGACGATCCAGATCATCGGTCGCCAGTCCCACGACGCTCCGCCGAAGGCGACGAAGAACACCCGCATCAGGGCCAGGAACGCTGCCGCCTTGGTGCCGGCCGCCATGAAGGCGGTGACGGCAGTCGGAGCGCCCTGGTAGACGTCCGGGGTCCAGGTGTGGAACGGGGCTGCACCGATCTTGAACAGCAGGCCGACCGCGATGAGGGCCATCGAGGCCAGCAGCAGGTTCTCCTCACCGGTGCGCGCCGAGACCGCGGTGGCGATCTCGGAGAGCCGGAAGCTGCCGGAGTACCCGTACGCCAGCGCGACGCCGTACAGGAAGAACACCGAGCTGAAGGCGCCGAGCAGGAAGTACTTGACCGCGGCCTCCTGGCTCAGCAGCCGGCGACGACGCGCCAGACCACACAGCAGGTACAGCGGCAGGCTGAGGACCTCGAGCGCGACGAACATCGTGAGCAGGTCGTTGGCCGACGCGAACAGCATCATGCCGGACAGCGCGAACAACGCGAGCGGGAAGATCTCGGAGTGCTCGACGCGCAGCTTGACGGCCTCGGCCTCGGCCGCCGAACCCGGGGCGTCGGCTGCCCGGCCGGTGAAGCTGCTGAGTCCTCCGTCGAGGCCACGCTCGGCGAACAGCAGCAGGCTCAACAGACCGAAGATCAGCAAGATGCCCCACGCGAAGACGCCGGGTCCGTCGATCGACAGTGCGCCCTCGACGGCCACCTGGCCACGGGCCAGGCGCGTGGAGTCGACGACGTCGAGATCGGTGTAGACCACCACGGTGCTGACCAGCGCCGCGACGACGCCGACGACGGCGACGACCACCTGGACGGTGAAGCGGTTCTTGCGCGGCAGGAACGACTCGACGAGCACCCCGACGATGGCCGTGCCGACCACGATGAACAGCGGGGCGAGCATCGCGTACTGGATCTCGGGAGCAGAGATCGGCGGGCGGTCGACGACCGCGAGACTGGCGAACGTCATCACTCGCCTCCTTCCACGGGCGTGGTGGCATCGATGCTGGTGGCTGTCCTGGGCGGCGGGTCACCGACGCCGACTCGCGAGGCGACGGTGTCGATGGCCGGGTTGATCACGTTCAGCAGCGGCTGCGGGAAGAAGCCGAGGCCGACGATGAGCACCAGCGCCGGCGCCAGGGCGCTGATCTCGCGGGTGGTCAGGTCGGTGACGCCCTCGGTGCCCGGCTGCTGCGGGCCGGTCATGGTGCGCTGGTACATGATCAGGATGTAGAGCGCCGCGAGCACGATGCCGGTGGTGGCGACGGCGGCGGCCGGGATCGACCGCGTGAAGGTGCCGGCGAGCACCATGAACTCCGACACGAAGGGTGCCAGGCCCGGCAGCGAGAGGCTGGACAGGCCGGCGACCAGCAGCACCCCGGACATGATCGGGGCGATCTTCTGCACGCCGCCGAAGTCGCCGATGCTGGCCGATCCACGCCGCGCGATCATCACGCCGGTGACGAGGAACAGCGCAGCCGTCGAGAGGCCGTGGTTGAACATGTAGAGCGTCGAGCCGGCCATCGAGGTGGTGGTGAACGCGAAGATGCCCAGGATGATGAAGCCGAAGTGCGACACCGAGGTGAAGGCGATGAGGCGGCGGATGTCGTCCTGGCCGATCGCCAGCAGGGCGCCGTACACGATGCTGATGACGGCCAGGGTGATGATCACCGGCGAGGCCCAGTCGGCGGCCTCGGGGAAGATCCCGAGGCACCACACGAGCATGCCGAAGGTGCCGATCTTGTCGACGACGCTGACCATCATCACCGAGGTGCTGGGGGTCGACTGGGCGGCGGCGTCGGGCAGCCAGGTGTGCAGCGGCCACAGCGGCGCCTTGATGGCGAACGCGGCCATGAATCCGCAGAACAGCAGGCGCTCGGTGTTCTGGCTCATGTCGATCGACTGCAGGTCGGTGATCAGGTACGACGCCTGTCCCGAACGAGAGCTGACGACGTACAGACCCACGATCGCGGCCAGCATGAGCAGTCCGCCGACCAGGTTGTAGATGAGGAACTTGACCGCGGCGTACGACCGGTTGGGCCCGCCGAACGAGCCCACCAGGAAGTACAGCGGGATCAGCGTGGCCTCGAACAGGACGTAGAACAAGAACGCGTCCATCGAGGCGAAGGCGCCGATGGCCAGGCCCTCGACGGCCAGCATCCACGCCAGGTACGACGACGTGCGGCTGGAGTCGGGCAGCCGGTCGCCCCAGGCGGCCAATACGACCATCGGCGTCAGCACCGTGGTCAGCAGGATGAGCGTGACACCGATCCCGTTGACGCCGAGCGCGAAGTGGGCGCCGAAGGCGGCGATCCACTCGTGGTCGACGGTCAGCTGGTAGCCGCTGCCGTTCAGGTCGTACTGGCCGAGCATCACCAGCGAGAGGGCGAGCGTCACCAAGGAGACGGCGAGGGCCACCACCTTGGCTCGATGGTGGGGAGCCGGGCCGCTGCCGAGCACGGCGAGCAGCAGAGCGCCCACCAGGGGGGTCGCGGCGAGGATCGTGAGGATCATGCGAGGGTCACCGCCAGGAGGGCCAGGACGACGAGCAGGGCGCCGCCGAAGAGGGTGGCCGCGTACGACCGGACGAAACCGGTCTGCGGCTTGCGCAGGAACTGCGAGGTGTCACCGAGCCGGTTGGCGATCCCGGTGACGAGTCCGTCGACGCCCTTGGCGTCGAGCCAGACCAGGAAGCGGGTCAGGTGGCGCGTCGGGCGCACCACGACGGCGTCGTTGAGCTGGTTGCCGTACAGCTCGTGACGACCGGCGCGGGCGAAGAACGACACCTCGGAGTCGGCGGGGGCGTCGACCGCGATCTCGCGGCGGTACAGCCACACCGCGATCGCGACACCCGCGGCGGCCGTGGCCGTGATGATCAGCGTCATCAGCCAGACCGGGATGCCGAGCTGATGGTGCTCCTCGGGTCCGACGACCGGCTCGAGCCACTCGGGGATGAAGTTGCCGATGATCAGCGCGCCGCCGAGCACCGACAACGCGCCGAGCACGATCAGCGGGACGGTCATGACCTTGGGCGACTCGTGCGGGTGCACATCCTGGAGCCAACGCTTGGGCCCGAAGAAGGTCATCATCATCAGACGGGTCATGTAGAACGCCGTGACGCCGGCACCGACCAGGGCGCCGAGGCCCACCCAGAACGAGTCGCCGAACGCCGCTTCGATGATGCGGTCCTTGGAGAAGAAGCCCGCGGTGCCCGGGAAGCCGATGATGGCCAGGTAGCCGAGGCCGAACGTGGCGAAGGTGATGGGCATGGCAGTGCGCAGCGCGCCGTAGTGGCGCATGTCGACGTCGTCGTCCATGCCGTGCATGACCGAGCCGGCCCCGAGGAACATGTTGGCCTTGAAGAAACCGTGCGTGATCAGGTGGAAGATCGCGAACGCGTAGCCCGCCGGCCCCAGTCCTGCGGCCAGCATCATGTAGCCGATCTGGCTCATGGTCGAGCCGGCGAGCGCCTTCTTGATGTCGTCCTTCGCGCAACCGATCCAGGCACCGAACAGCAGCGTGACGAGGCCGACGATGATGACGGCGGTGCGTGCGGCCTCGCTCGCGTCGTAGACGCCCGACGAGCGCACGACGAGGTAGACGCCGGCGGTGACCATGGTGGCGGCGTGGATGAGGGCCGACACCGGGGTGGGGCCCTCCATGGCGTCGAGGAGCCAGCTCTGCAGCGGCACCTGGGCGCTCTTGCCGCAGGCGCCCAGCAGCAGCAGCAGCCCGAGCGCCGTGGCGACCGATCCGCTGGCGTTGGTGATGGAGCCGTTGACCGCCTCGATCGACGACGTGCCGAACTGGGCGAACATCAGCATGATCGCGAGCGCCATGCCGATGTCACCGACGCGGTTGACGACGAACGCCTTCTTGGCGGCCGCGGCGGCGGACGGCTTGTGCTGCCAGAAGCCGATGAGCAGGTACGAGGCGAGGCCGACGCCCTCCCAGCCGAGGAACAGCACCAGGTAGTCCGACGCGAGCACCAGCGTGAGCATGGCCGCGACGAAGATGTTGAGGTACGCGAAGAACCGGCGGCGGCGCTCGTCGTGCGCCATGTAGCCGATCGAGTACACGTGGATGAGCGTGCCGACGCCCGTGATGAGCAGCACGAACAGCCCGGACAGCTGGTCGAAGGTGAACGACATGTCCACGTGGAACCGACCCGCGTCGATCCAGGTGAACAGGTTCGCGGTGTGCGAGCGCTCCTCGGCGTCGCTGCCCAGCAGGTCGGCGAACAAGATGGCGCCGAACACGAACGAGAACGTCGAGGCCAGGGTCGCGATCAGGTGGCCGAAGCCGTCGGACTCCTTGCCCCACACCAGCAGGCCGAGGCCGCTGACGAGCGGGACTGCGATGAGCAGCCATTGCAGATCGAACATGCCGGCCCTAGCTCTTGAGGAGGTTCGCGTCGTCGACCGAGATCGATCGACGGGTGCGGTAGATGGACACGATGATCGCCAGGCCCACGACGACCTCTGCGGCGGCGACGACCATGACGAAGAAGGCCGCGACCTGTCCGTCGAGGTTGCCGACCTGGCGCGAGAAGCTCACGAAGGCGAGGTTGGTGGCGTTGAGCATCAGCTCGATGCACATGAACACCACGATGGCGTTGCGGCGCACGAGCACGCCGACCGCACCGATGGTGAACAGGATCAGCGACAGCGACAGGTACTCGGTCACTTGTCCCCTCCCAGCGAGTCGTCGTCGGCGTCGGCGCCGTCGAGCTGGCGCTGCACGACGTCGATGTCGTCGTCGTAGCCGTCGCGCACCTGGCCGCGGGCCACGATGCTAGGCGAGACCGATCCGTCGACGGCCGAGCCGTCCGGCAGCAGCGCCGGGGTGTCGACGGCGTTGTGGCGAGCGAAGACACCGGGCGTGGGCGGGTTGCCCGGGTGCCGGCCGGTGGTGGCGTAGTCGCGCATGCGCTGGCTGGCGAGGTCGGCCTGCGTCCGCCGCGGGGTGAGCCGCTCGCGGTGCGCGAGCACCATGGCGCCGAGCGCGGCGGTGATCAGCAGCGCGGAGGTGAACTCGAAGGCGAGCACGTACTTGCCGAACAACAGCTCGGCGAGGCCGTACGGGTTGCCGTTGGCGTTGGGTCCGTTGAGCCCGATGACCGCGATCGACACGGTCTGACCGATGGCCAGGACCACGGTGATGCCGAAGACGGCTCCGAGCACGGCGGCGATCCAGCGCTGCCCGCCGATGGTCTCGGTGATCGCCTCGGACGTGTCGACGCCGACCAGCATGAGCACGAACAGGAACAGCATCATGATCGCGCCGGTGTAGACGATGATCTGCACCGCGAACAGGAACGGGGCCTCGAGCGCGGCGTACAGCACCGCGAGGCTGATCATCACCACCGCCAGGCACAGGGCCGCGTGCACCGCCTTGCGCACGAACAACAACCCGAGCGCCGCCACCACCATCAACGGCGCCAGCAACCAGAACGTGATCATGCGGGGACCTCCGCAGCGGAACCTTCGGTCGCCAGGGCGAAGCCCGTGAGCGAAGCGAGGCGACTCACGGCTGCAGGCTCGCGCGAGCCCATCACCTCACGGCGCCTCGCTCCCTCACGGTCGCTGCGCTCCCTGGCGAGCGGCATGGCCATCATGCGTCTCCCCCGCTCGTGGTCTCCACGATCGGGAGCTGCTTGCCGCGGTAGTAGTCGTGGTGGTCGTCGCTGATCATCATGTCGTGCGGCGGCTCGACCATGCCGGGCAGCAGCGGGGCGAGCAGGTCGGACTTCTCGTAGATGAGGTCGGCGCGGTTGTTGTCGGCCAGCTCGTACTCGTTGGTCATCGTCAGCGCGCGCGTGGGGCAGGCCTCGATGCACAGCCCACACAGGATGCAGCGCAGGTAGTTGATCTGGTACACGTTCCCGTACCGCTCACCCGGGCTCATGCGGTGCTCGTCGGTGTTGGACGCACCCTCGACGTAGATGGCGTCGGCCGGGCAGGCCCACGCGCACAGCTCACAGCCGATGCACTTCTCCAGCCCGTCGGGCCAACGGTTCAGCTGGTGCCGGCCGTGGAAGCGCGGCGCCGTCGGCACCTTCTCGAACGGGTACTGCTCGGTGACGGTCTTGCGGAACATGGTGCGGAACGTGACGCCGAATCCGGCGACCGGGTCCCACAACGTCTCCTTGATCGGATTGCTCATGGTGCAGTCCTCTCGTTCGTGGTGTCGGGCAGCACCTGGTCACCCATGGGCGGCACGGGGTAGCCGCCGGCGAAGGCGTCGAACTCGGTGGCCTCGGGCTCGGGTTCTGGTTCTGGCTTCTTCTCGGGCACGAGGAACGTGGCCAGAATCAGCACGCCTGCCACGACGGCGAACCAGACCAGCGTCTGCTGACCGAGCATGTCCTCGCTCTTGAGCTTGCGGATCAGGCCTACGGCGACGATCCAGACCAGCGAGACCGGGATCAGGATCTTCCAGCCGAAGCTCATGAACTGGTCGTAGCGCATGCGGGGCAGGGTGCCGCGCAGCCAGACGAAGAAGAAGATGAAGCCGAGCGTCTTGCCGAAGAACCACAGCACGGGCCACCAGCCCTCGTTGGCGCCGGCCCAGATGCTGCCGATGCCGAACGGGGCGCGCCAGCCGCCGAGGAACAGCGTGGTGGCCAGCGCCGAGACGGTGACCATGTTGACGTACTCGGCCAGGAAGAACAGGGCGAACTTCAGCGAGGAGTACTCGGTGTGGAAGCCGCCGACCAGCTCGCCCTCGGCCTCGGGGAGGTCGAAGGGCGCACGGTTGGTCTCGCCGACCATGGCGATGACGTAGATGACGAACGCCGGGAACAGCGGCAGGAAGAACCACAGGTCGGCCTGCGCGGCGACGATCTCCGAGGTGGACATCGAGCCGGCGTACATGAACACCGACACGAACGACAGGCCCATGGCGACCTCGTAGGAGATCACCTGGGCGCTGGAGCGCAGTCCGCCGAGCAGGGCGTAGATGGAGCCGGACGACCAACCGGCGAGCACGATGCCGTAGACGCCGACGGAGGTGACCGCGAGGACGTACAGCACCGCGACCGGCAGGTCGGTCAGCTGCAGCGGGGTGACGGTGTCGGTGAACGGGATGCGCGCCTCGGGCCCGAACGGGATGACCGCCCAGGCCAGGAACGCCGGGATGGTGGCGAGGATCGGCGCGAGGATGTAGACGACCTTGTCGGCCGCCTTCACGACGATGTCTTCCTTGAGCGCGAGCTTCACGCCGTCGGCGAGGCTCTGCAGCAGGCCGAACGGTCCGTTGACGTTGGGGCCGACGCGGTGCTGCATGCGGGCCACGACGCGTCGCTCGAACCAGATGTTGAACAGCGTGTAGACGACCAGGAACACGAAGATCAGCACGGCCTTGAGGATGACCACCCAGACCGGCTCGTTGCCGAACAGATCACTCATGACAGACCACCGTTCGCCAGTGACGAGCTCTGCGAGGAACGTGAGGGAGCGCCAGCGACCGAGGCGCACCCAAGCCGACCAGCCATGGTTCGCCTCGCTGCGCTCACAGTCGGCCGCACGCGGCCTCCTTGGCGAACGAACCCGCTCGCCAGCGACGAGCTCTGCGAAGAACGCGAGGAAGCGCCCTCGCTTCGCTCACGGTCGCTCCGCTCCCTGGCGAACGTGTTCATGCCGCACCTCCTGCGGGGGCGATGGCGACGTGGCCGCCGTGGGCGACGCCGAGGCTCGAGGCGAGGTTGGCGCCGTTGTTCATCGGCGCCCAGACGACCCCTTCGGGCAGGTCGCCCACCGCTGACGGCAGCGTGACGGTGCCGACGTCGGTCGAGATCGTGACCGGGTCACCCGGGTCGATGTCGAAGGCCTTGAGGGTCGAGGCGCCGGCGAGCAGCACCGCAGGACGCTCGGTGGCGTGGTACTCCTTCTGGCCGTCCTGCCCACGGGCGTCGTCGACCAGCTGGCGCCAGGTGGCCAGCACGACCTGCCGCTTGGGTGCTGCGGTGTCGGCCAACGGGGCCTGGGGAGCTGCGGCACGATCGCCGTCCCACGGTCCGAGCTCGTCGAGCGCGGTACGGGCTGCAGCGACGGTGCGGAAACCGAGCGGGCGGCCCAGCTCCTCGGCGATGCCGGCGAGCACGCGGATGTCGGTCAACGAGTTCGGCTCGTGCAGCACTGCGTCGAAGGACCGCACGCGACCCTCCCAGTTGACGAACGAACCGGGCCTCTCGACCATCGGAGCCACCGGAAGGACGACGTCGGCGGCCTCGGTGACCTCGCTGCGGCGCACCTCGAGGCTGACCAGGAACGGGACCTTCTCCAGTGCCGTGCGTGCCGAGGCGGCGTCAGGAAGATCGTCGATCTCCACACCTCCGACGACCAGCGCCTTGAGACGGCCGGCTGCAGCGGCCTCGACGATGCCGCTGGTGTCACGGCCCGGCTCTGCCGGCAGGGTCTTGACGCCCCAGGCGGCAGCGGCGTCGGCACGCGCTTCGGCGTCGGTGACCGGACGACCGCCCGGCAGCAGTCCGGGCAGGCAGCCGGCGTCGACGGCTCCACGGTCTCCGGCTCGGCGGGGGATCCAGGCCACTCGGGCGCCGGACAGCGACGCCGCCGCCGCGACGGCACTGAAGCCGCCGGGCACCGACGCGAGCCGCTCGCCCACCAGGACGACGCTCTGCGCGTCGAGCTCCAGGGCAGCCACCGCGGCCGCCTCGTGCCCGGGCACGGTCTGGACCAGCTCGCCGGACATCTTGTGCAGGCCGCGGGTGGCGTGGCTGGCGACGGACACGACCCGGACGCCGGACTCCTTGGCGGCGCGGCGCAGCCGCAGGAACACGGTGCCGGCCTCGTCCTCGGGCTCCAGGCCCACGAGCACGACCCGCGAGGCCTGCTCGAGGGCTGCGAACGTGACGCCCAGCGGGCTGCCGGCGACGTGCGAGGCGAGGAACGCGGCCTCCTCGTCGGAGTGAGCCCGCGATCGGAAGTCGATGTCGTGGGTGCCGAGGACGGCACGCGCGAAGGTGGAGTACGCGAAGGCGTCCTCGACGGTGAGGCGACCGCCCGGCAGCACGCCGACCTTGCCCTTGGCGGCGGCGAGACCGCGAGCGGCGACGGCGAGGGCAGCAGGCCACGAGGCCGGCTGCAGCACGCCGTCGTCGTCACGCACCAGCGGCGTGGTCAGACGGTCGTCGGCGGTGGCGTAGGTGAAGCAGAAGCGGTCCTTGTCGGTGATCCACTCCTCGTTGACCTCGGGGTCGTCGCCCGCGAGACGGCGCATGACCTTGCCGCGCCGGTGGTCGACGCGGATCGCCGAGCCGCTGGAGTCGTGCTCGGCGATGGACGGTGTGGACACCAGGTCGAACGGGCGCGAGCGGAAGCGGTAGTCGGCGCTGGTGAGAGCGCCGACCGGGCAGATCTGGATGGTGTTGCCCGAGAAGTACGAGCTGAACGGCTGCTCCTCGTAGATGCCGACCTGCTGGTTGGCCCCGCGCTCGACCAGTGCGATGAACGGGTCACCGGCGATCTGCTCGGAGAAGCGGGTGCAGCGGGCGCACAGCACGCAGCGCTCACGGTCCAGCAGCACCTGCTCGCTGACCTTGATCGGCTTGGGGAAGGTGCGCTTGGTCTCGACGAACCGCGACTCCCCCGCCCCGTGCGTCATCGACTGGTTCTGCAGCGGGCACTCGCCACCCTTGTCGCAGACCGGGCAGTCGAGCGGGTGGTTGATGAGCAGGAACTCCAGGTTGCCGCGCTGGGCCTTCGCGGCCACCTCGGAGGTGACCTGGGTCTGCACGACCATGCCGTCGGCGACCTCGATGGTGCACGAGGCCTGCGGCTTGGGGAACCCGCGGCCGTTGCCGGCGTCAGTGATGTCGACCAGGCACTGGCGGCACGCGCCGACCGGGTCGAGCAGCGGGTGGTCGCAGAAACGTGGGATCTCGACGCCGATGACCTCGGCGGCGCGGATCAGCAAGGTGCCCTTGGGCACGCTGACCTCGACGTCGTCGATCGTCAGCGTGACGAGCTCGACCGGGGTGCCGGTCTCGGGGCGCTCTTGAATGGTCATCGGAATTCTCCGTTCGCCAGGGAGCGAAGCGACCGTGAGGAGCCGAGGAACGAGGCTCCGAGGCGTGGTGACGTGGTGGACTCGGGCGAGCACGTGGCGGTGGGACGCCTCGCTCCGCTCACGGTGCTCGTGCCTCGCACCTGGCGACCGATGTTCGGAATCACTACGCCGACACCTCCTGGGGGAACAGCGTGGACTTGGCCGGCGGGAAGAGCTCGGACGACGGGGTGTGCATGCCGGCCTCGAACTCGTCGCGGAAGTACTGGATCGCCGAGGTGATGGGGCTGGTGGCGCCGTCGCCGAGGGCGCAGAACGAACGGCCGAGGATGTTCTCGCACAGGTCGACGAGCATGTCGATGTCGCCCTCCTGGCCCTTGCCGTCGTTGATGCGCTCGAGCACCTGCACCAGCCAGTAGGTACCTTCGCGGCACGGGGTGCACTTGCCGCAGGACTCGTGCTTGTAGAACTCGGTCCAGCGCAGCACCGCCCGAACGACCGACGTGGTCTGGTCGAAGATCTGCAGCGCGCGGGTGCCGAGCATGGAGCCCGCCTCGCCGACCGACTCGTAGTCGAGCGGCATGTCGAGGTGCTCGGCGGTGAGCAACGGCGTGGAGGAACCGCCGGGCGTCCAGAACTTGAGCTCGCTCCCCTCACGCATGCCGCCGCCGAGCTCGATCAGCTCGCGCAGCGTGATGCCGAGCGGCGCCTCGTACTGTCCGGGCGTCTTGACGTGTCCCGAGAGCGAGTAGATGACGAAGCCGTTGGACTTCTCCGTGCCGAGTCCGGCGAACCACTCGTGGCCCTCGCGCACGATGGCCGGCACCGAGGCGATCGACTCGACGTTGTTGATGACCGTCGGCGAGGCGTACAGGCCGGCGACGGCCGGGAACGGCGGGCGCAGACGAGGCTGGCCTCGGCGCCCCTCGAGCGAGTCCAGCAGGGCCGTCTCCTCGCCGCAGATGTAGGCGCCGGCGCCGGCGTGGATGATGACGTCGATGTCGGCCCCGGTGCCCAGGATGTTCTGGCCCGCGAGACCCGCCTCGTAGACCTCACGGCACGCCGCGCGCAGGCGCCGGATGACGTGCAGCACCTCGCCGCGCACGTAGATGAACGCCTGCTTGGCCCCGATGGCGTGCGCCGAGATCAGCACGCCCTCGATGAGGGTGTGCGGCGTGGCCATCATGAGCGGGATGTCCTTGCAGGTGCCCGGCTCGGACTCGTCGGCGTTGACCACCAGGTAGGTGGGGTTGGGGTTGTCCTTGGGGATGAAGCTTCCACTTCATGCCCGTGGGGAAGCCTGCGCCGCCTCGACCGCGCAGGCCGGACTCCTTGACCATCTCGACGACGTCCTCGGGCTTCATGGCGAGAGCCTTCTCGAGGGCGTCGTAGCCGCCGGTGGCGCGGTAGGCGTCGAGCGTCCACGCGCGGTCGGTGCCCCAGTCGGCGCTCAGGACCGGTGTCAGCGGATCAGTCATCGGAGGAACCTCCACCCTCGACGTCGACGTCGCTCTGCTCGGCGACGGTCTCGCTCTCGGCCCGGCCGGTGTCCGCCTCGGCGGCAGCCTCGGCGGGCGAGTCCGGCGTCTTCGCGCCGCCCGCGGCCGAGCCGCCGGCGGTCCAGCCGTTCTGCTCGGCGATCCGCAGCCCGACCAGCGACGCCGGTCCGGCCGTGGGGCCCTCGTCGACACGTCCGTCCTCGTACCCGGCGACGACCCGTTCGGCCTCGCGCCACGAGGTGATGGTGGCTCCGCGGGTGCTCTGCACGGTCTCGCCAGCGCGCAGCTGGTCGACCAGCTCGACGGCGGACTCGGGGGTCTGGTTGTCGAAGAACTCCCAGTTGACCGTCATGACCGGCGCGTAGTCGCAGGCCGCGTTGCACTCGATGTGCTCGAGCGTCACCTTGCCGTCGTCGGTGGTCTCGTCGTTGCCGACGTCGAGGTGACCCTTGAGCCGCTCGAAGATCAGGTCGCCGCCCATGACGGCGCAGAGCGTGTTGGTGCACACGCCCACGTGGTGCTCGCCCATGGGACGGCGCTTGTACATGGTGTAGAACGTGGCGACGCCGGAGACCTCGGCGGTGCTGATGCCGAGGATGTCAGCGCAGACCTCGACGCCCTCGTTGGTGACGCAGCCCTCGGTGGACTGCACCAGGTGCAGCATCGGCAGCAGCGCCGAGCGCGCCTGCGGGTACCGCCCGGCGAGCTCGCGCATCTCAGCGATGGTCGTGTCAGAAAGCGTCATCGAGGCCCTCCTGGTCGAGCGCAACCATGGGCCGAGCGCAGCGAGGCGAGCGCCCAGGCGAAGCCTGGCAGCGGTGAGGAACGAGCCGCTGATGCGGCGACGAAGGAGCCGTGCGCCTCAACGGTCGACACCCCCCATGACGGGATCGATGCTGGCGATGGCCACGATGACGTCGGAGAGCATCGAGCCCTCGCTCATCACCGAGGTGGCCTGCAGGTTGACGAACGACGGGTCGCGGAAGTGCGCCCGGTAGGGACGGGTTCCGCCGTCGGACACGACGTGGCAGCCGATCTCGCCGCGCGGCGCCTCGATGGCGCCGTAGGCCTGCCCGGGCGGCACCCGGAAGCCCTCGGTGACGATCTTGAAGTGGTGGATCAGCGCCTCCATCGACTCGCCCATGATGTGGCGGATGTGCTCGGCGGAGTTGCCCTGACCGTCGGCGCCAACGCTCAGCTGCGCGGGCCAGGCGATCTTCTTGTCCTCGACCATGACCGGCATGCCCTGCATCTGCGCGAGTCGCTCGGTGGCCTGCTCGACGATCTTGAGCGACTCCCACATCTCATCGAGGCGGATGCGGAACCGGCCGTAGGCGTCGGGCTCGTCGCGGGTGACGACGTCGAAGTCGTACGTGTCATAGCCCCAGTACGGCTGCTTGGTGCGCAGGTCCCAGTCGTAGCCGGTGGAGCGCAGCACGGGGCCGGTCAGGCCGAGGGCCAGGCAGCCGGCGAGGTCGAGGTGGCCGACGTCCTTGAGCCGTCCCTTGAAGATCGGGTTGGCGTTGCACAGCGCCGCGTACTCGGGCAGCCGCTTCTTGAGCAGCTTGACCGCGTCGCGGACCTTCTGCAGCGCGTCGTCGGGCAGGTCCTGCGCCACGCCTCCGGGGCGCAGGAACGCGTGGTTCATGCGCAGACCGGTGATGGTCTCGAACAGGTCGAGGATGATCTCGCGGTCGCGGAACCCGCAGGTCATGACCGTCAGCGCGCCGATCTCCATGCCGCCGGTGGCGACGCAGACCAGGTGCGAGCTGATGCGGTTGAGCTCGAGCAGCAGGACCCGCATGACCTGGGCCTTCTCGGGCGCCTCGATCTCGAGCAGCTTCTCGACGCCCATGACGTAGGCGGCCTCGTTGGAGAACGGTGCCACGTAGTCCATGCGGGTGCAGAAGGTCACGCCCTGGGTCCAGGTGCGGAACTCCATGTTCTTCTCGATGCCGGTGTGCAGGTAGCCGATGCCGGCGCGGGCGTCGCGCACGGTCTCGCCGTCGATCTCCAGCACCAGGCGCAGCACGCCGTGGGTGGAGGGGTGCTGAGGACCCATGTTGATGACGAGGTGATCGCCATCGACGCCTGCGGTGTCGATGGTGTCCCAGTCCTGTCCGGTGACGGTGAAGACCGGGCCCTCGGCGGTATCGGTGGCGCCGGCGTACGGATCTTGTGTCGCGGTCACGAGTAGCTCCTGCGCTGGTCCGGAGGTGCGATGGTGCCGCCCTTGTACTCGACCGGGATGCCACCGAGCGGGTAGTCCTTGCGCTGCGGGTGACCGGGCCAGTCGTCGGGCATGAGGATGCGGGTGAGGGCGGGGTGGCCGTCGAAGATGATGCCGAACATGTCCCATGTCTCGCGCTCGTGCCAGTCGGCCGTGGGGTAGATCGGCACCACGCTGGGGACGTGCGGATCGGACTCGGGCGCGGACACCTCGACGCGGATGCGGCGGTTGTGGGTCATCGAGAGCAGGTGGTACGCGACGTGCAGCTCGCGGCCGGTCTCGTGCGGGAAGTGCACGCCGCTGACGCTGGAGCAGAACTCGAAGCGCAGCGACTGCGCGTTGCGCAGCTGCGTGACGACCTCGAGGAGCGCGTCGCGGCGGATGTGGAAGGTGATCTCGCCGCGGTCGATGACGACCTTCTCGATGGCGCCCTCGGGCGCCAGGGAGGCGAGGTCGTCGGCCACCTGGTCGAACCAGCCGCCGAACGGACGCGACGCGGCGCCGGGCATGACGACCGGTCGGGTCAGTCCGCCGAAGCCGCTGGTGTCGCCGGTGCCGTGGGCGCCGAACGCCCCTTCGCGCACCTCGACGATCTCGAGGTTCTGCTGGCTGTTCTCGGCCTTGACCACGTCGTGCGACTGGTCCTGCCCCGAGTTCGAGTTCAGATCTGCATCGCTCATCGCATGAGACCCTTCATGGCCGAGGTGGGCGTGGCGGTCAGCGCGACCTTCTCCTCCTCGGCGATCTGGGCCAGACGGTTGGAGCCGAGCTTCTCCTGCTGGATTTGGGCGTGCAGCTTCAAGATGGCGTCGATCAGCATCTCAGGGCGCGGCGGGCAGCCGGGCAAGTACATGTCGACCGGCACGACGTGGTCGACGCCCTGCACGATCGCGTAGTTGTTGAACATTCCGCCGGAGCTGGCGCAGACGCCCATGGCTATGACGTACTTGGGTCCGGCCATCTGGTCGTAGATCTGACGCAGGACGGGAGCCATCTTGTTGCTCACGCGACCGGCGACGATCATCAGGTCGGCCTGGCGCGGCGAGGGGCGGAAGACCTCCATGCCGAAGCGCGAGGAGTCGAACCGGGGTGCGCCGAAGGTCATCATCTCGATGGCGCAGCAGGCGAGGCCGAAGGTCGCGGGCCAGAACGACGCCTTGCGCATGTAGCCGGCGAGTCCCTCGACGGTGGACAGCAGAACTCCGCTGGGGAGCTTCTCTTCAATTCCCACGTCGGTCCTCGCTTCGCTCCGGGCCGACGCGGGGCCCGCGACGTGCCATCTCTTGGGGGTCCTTCGCTTCGCTCAGTCCCATTCCAGACCTCCACGGCGCCAGACGTAGGCGTAGGCGATGAACACGGTGAGCATGAAGATGAACATCTCCACCAGGCCGAACCAGCCGAGCGAGTCGAACGCGACGGCGAACGGGTACAGGAAGATGATCTCGATGTCGAAGACGATGAACAGCATCGCGATGATGAAGTAGCGGATCGACACCTTGCCGCCGCCCTCGGGCAACGGGCTGGGCTCGATGCCCGACTCGTAGCGGTCGAGCTTGGCGCGGTTGTACCGCTTGGGGCCGGTCAGGCTACCCGCGATGATGCTGACGACGGCGAAGCCGGCAGCGAGGACGCCCAGCGCGAGGATGGGGGTGTACTCGGTCATCACACATCCCTCCACGTGCGCTTGTGAATACCTTCACAACGTGTCTCGGGACACACCCTACGCCCGAGCGGGGGCGCCTGTAACTTAGGTAACACTAACTCCCAAGGCTGCCTCAGGCGACGTACTCGAGGATCCACCCGAGGTGCGCCTCGACCGGTGAGACAGGGTCTGCGGTGGGGTGGTGCTCAACTCGTTCGGCGGGGGCGGTCTGACCTGATGGCAGTGTCCAGTGGATGACGTCGTGTGACTTCATCTGGTGGTGCCGGCCGCAGAGTGGCCAGAGGTTCGCCCCGACGGTGTGTCCGTGGGGCCAGGGTTGTCGGTGGTCGTATTCGCACCGGTCGGCCGGTTTCGTGCACGTCGGCGCCTGACAGGTGCCGTCGCGGAAGCCGATGGCCTTGCGGAGGATGTCGGGGGCGAAGCGGCCGACGTAGCGGTGCTCGAGGGTGTTGCCACCGCTGTCGGTGAGCAGCCGGTGCCAGAACGGGTTCGCGGTGTCGTGGGTGATCCAGTGGGCGGGGACGATGAACGTCCCATCCGCAGCGACAGCCGGGTCGTCACTAAGACCCACGAGCGTGCTGGCGGGGATGACGACCGCGATGTCGGCACCGATGGCCGCTTCACCGTTGTCGGTGGTCGTGGCCCAGGCGGCGAGCAGGTCGGCCCGCCGTTGGGCGATGGTCCGGTCGTCGTGCTCGAAGGCCTTGGCTTCGCGGTCGAGGCGTTTGTCGATCGCAGCGGCCATGTGGGAGGGCAGGTAGGCCGACAGCCAGGCCATGCCGTCATCGACGTGCTCGACGACCACGCGCCGTTCGGCCCGTTGGGTCTCGGCGCGTTCGACAGCCAGATCGGCTTCGACCCGGGCGACGAATCGTTTCAACCAGGTCTTGAGCTCGATGCTGGTGTGGTCGGCCGCGTAGGCGACGACCCGGTGGTCGAGCCTGCGAACCGATTCGGGTCGTTGGAGCTTGTCGACGGTGGCGGCGATCAGGATCGCCCGCGGCGCGTCCACGACACCATCGGCGAACGCAGCCCACACGGTCGGGGCATGGTCACGCAGGGTCTCGGCGGCACCGAGCTTGCGATGGACCTGGGCCTCGGACAGATTCAGCGCGACCGCGATCTCCAACGGAACAGACCGCAGGCTGGCTTGGCGGTGGAAGTGCTCAGCGATCTGGGTGTACTCGGCGGTCAACCGGTCCGCATAGGACAACATCTCGGCGAACTCGGCATGCTCAGCCACCGCCCGCGCCCGAGCAGCGGCGACCAGCCGAACCTCGGGATCTGCCCGCGATTGCTGCATGTTTCCAACCTAGACACCCCCTCTGACAGTCCCCTCTCGTCGATCAGAGATGTCCACACGTCCTTGGCGTTCGCGGGGGATCCGCGCCCGTAGGATCTGCGTGTGTCCAGGATTCTGCGGTCAGCGGTTGCCGGAGCGATATCCGGGATCATCGTGTGGGGGGTTGGTGCGCTGTCGCGGCAGTTCGTGTTGACCGCGGAGGACATGGACTTCTGGACGTATGGGGTGCTCCTGTCCGTCGTGTCGGGGTTCGAGATCGATCGGGAGCTCTCGAGAAGGCCCGCCGCGACAACGCCGCTCAAGCGGTTCGCCAACAATGTCCTCAATGGAGCCGGCTTCGGAGCGGCACTGTTCGTGATCTTCGACGTGTCGGCCCATCTGTTCGGAAGCAGGAGCGGCCCCCCGACCTTCGGCGAGTGGCTGGGCATCGCTGGGTCTGTCGCAGTAGTGGCAGCCTGGCGCTTGTCATTTCGGACAGACGCTCGGGCAGCTCGTGCACGCGCCGACGTCGAGCGGGAGGCGCGGTCTGTGGAGATCCGTCGACAGGCACGCGCAACCGCTGATGAGCTCGCGCGCCCCAAGCCCGACCCGAACTCCTAGCCCCTCCACGCGTGTTCGAGGTGCGGCTTCGACTGCGCCGAGAGCAACGACATCGCGCTCACCACTCGAACTCCTCGCGGTGGATGGCACGACGAGGGACTCCAGCGGAGGTGAGGTCGGCGACCACGGCGCGGGCCCACTGCTGGGGGCCGCAGACGTAGACGTCGGTGTCGTCGAGGTCGGCGATCAGGTCGGCGGCTCCCTGCTGCTCTCCCTCGGGAAGCCACGCACCGACCGCGGCGCGATGGCCGGCCAGCACGGTGAGCTGCGCGTCGCAGTCCCGGGCGGCCGTGCGCAGGTCGTCGAGCAGCGCCGCACCATCCACCTCGCTCACCCGATGCACCACCGTCACCGGTCCGTCGACCTGACCTCCCCGCAGCATCGACAGCACCGGCGTCACCCCGATCCCTGCCGTCACGAAGGCGACGCGACGTCGACGACGTCGGGCCAGCGTGAACGCGCCGTACGGACCTTCGAACAGCACGCGATCCCCCGGCTTCACCGTGGCCAGCCGGCGATCACTCGTGGCACCCACGGTGATCGACAACCGCTCGTCCGACGGCGCACCGGAGATCGAGTAGGGATGCCCGCGGGTCCACCCGCGACCGCCGAGGAACCGCCAGACGAAGAACTGCCCCGGCGCGGCACCGAGCCGGGCGAGACCGCTCCCGCGCATCGCGATCGTGACCGCTCCTCCCCCGGCGTCGGTGACCGACTCCACGCGCAGATCGGACCGGACCGACCGCCACACCGGCACGAGCACGCGGAACCACACCACGGCGACCAGCCCCACCAGGTACAACCCCCAGAACCACACCGCGCGCCAGCCGGTGCTCACGTCATCGCTGATCAGCTGGTGCGGCAGTGCCGCACCCATGCCGACGTACGCCCACAGGTGCAGCAGGTGCCACGTCTCGTACCGGAGCCGGCGGCGCACGTCGACCAATGACGTGAGCACCACGAGCACGAGCAGCACCGTGCCGATCGTCGCCGGCAGCAGCCAGGGGCCGGTGATGAACAGCCGCTTCAACGCCGCTCCCTGACGGCTGGCGTCGGCAGCGGTCGCCTGCGCGACGAACAGCACCACGTGCAGCACCACGAGCCAGAACGACCAGACGCCTGCCAGGCGGTGCAGCCGGACCAGCAGCTCGCGGCCCCACGCACGCTCCAGCCACGGCAGCCTCGCCAGGAAGATCACCTGCAGCACGAGCAGGTTCGAGGCCCACAACCCCACCACCAGCGCCTCGGACTCGCGCAGCACGACCGGGCGCGAGAACAGGGCGAACAGCTCGTTCCACGAGTGATAGGCCACGACCGTGGTGACAACCAGCGACAGGACCGAGGCGACCGCGACGAATCGCCCCACCGCCCGATCGACTGCCGGCGAGTCGACTGCCGGCGAGGGGCGCACCGGCGTCAGGGCTTGACGGCGTGGTGCAGAGCGACGATGCCGCCGCTGAGGTTCTTCCACGTGGTGGGCCCCCAGCCGGCGGCCTCCATCTGGGCCGCGAGGCCGCGCTGGTCGGGCCAGGCGCGGATCGACTCGGCGAGGTACACGTACGACTCGGGGTTCGACGAGACCCCGCGCGCGATCGGCGGCAGCGCCTTCATCAGGTAGTTGGTGTAGACGGTGCGGAACGGCTTCCACGTGGGAGCGCTGAACTCGCACACCACGATGCGCCCGCCGGGACGGGTGACGCGCAGCATCTCGGCCAGCCCCACCGACGGATCGGCGATGTTGCGCAGCCCGAACGAGATGGTGACGGCGTCGAACGTCTCGTCGCCGAACGGCAGCCGCATGCCGTCGCCCGCGGTGAAGCCCAGCGCCGGCTTGGCCTGCTTGCCCACCTGGAGCATGCCGATCGAGAAGTCGCACGGCACCACCTGGGCGCCGGCGTCGGCGAACGGCTGGCTGGAGGTCCCGGTGCCGGCCGCGAGGTCGAGGATGACCTCTCCGGGCTTGGGCATGATCATCTCGACGACCCGCTTGCGCCACCTGCGGTCCTGGCCCATGGACAGGACGTCGTTGGTCAGGTCGTACTTGGCCGCGACGCCGTCGAACATGCGCGCGACGTCGCGGGGATCCTTGTCCAGGCCAGCTCGGGTCACGTGCGAAGCCTACGGGCCGATCTGTGAGCGCGGTCCTGCGACCGCAGGGATAGGCTCGTCTGGTGAGCAACCCCGTCCTGGCCGACGCCGTCGAACCCCTCGTGGTCCGATCGGCGCCGATCCCGGATCCCGGGGCCCTGCTGTCCCTGCTGCCGCGTGACGACGCCTTCGCGTGGGTGCACCACGGCGACGGCCTGGCCGGCTGGGGCCGGGCCACCGAGCTCGCCTGCTCGGGCAGCGAACGCTTCGACGTCGCCGCAGCCTGGTGGCGCGAGCTGTCGGCCCACGCGGTGGTGCGTGACGACGTCGACCAGCCCGGATCGGGACTCGTGGCGTTCGGGTCGTTCACCTTCACCGACGACGCGCCCGGCAGCGCCCTGGTGGTTCCCGAGGTCGTGGTGGGTCGCCGAGACGGCGTCACCTGGCTGACGGTCATCGGTCACGGCATCTCGGGCCTGCCGGACGTCGCGCCCACCGATGCGCCGGACGAGCCGGTCGGGGCCGCCTTCGCCGACGGCCCGGTCGACAGCCTCACCTGGCAGGACCTCGTCGCCGAGGCCGTGCGCCGCATCAACGCCGACGCGCTCGACAAGGTGGTGCTGGCACGCGACCTGGTGGCGACGCTCGACGAGCCCCTCGACGTGCGCGCACCGCTCGCGCGGCTGGCCGCCGAGTACCCCAGCTGCTGGACGTTCCACGTCGACGGCTTCTTCGGCTCGACGCCCGAGATGCTGGTGCGCCTCGAGCGGGGCCTGGTCACCTCGCGGGTGCTGGCCGGCACGATCCGCCGCACCGGCGACGACACCCACGACCTCGCCCTCGCCGGGTCGCTGGCGCGTTCGAGCAAGGATCTGGAGGAGCACGAGTACGCCGTGCGGTCCGTGGCCGAGGCGCTCGCCCCCCACTGCACGAGCATGAACGTGCCCGAGACGCCCTTCGTGCTGCACCTGCCCAACGTCATGCACCTGGCCACCGACGTCACCGGCGTCATGAAGAACGGTGCGAGCGCGCTGACCCTGGCCGCCTCGCTGCACCCGTCGGCGGCCGTCGGCGGCACCCCCACGCGCGAGGCAGTCGCGCTGATTGCGGAGATCGAGCTGCTCGACCGCGGCCGGTACGCGGGCCCTGTCGGGTGGATCGACGCACGCGGCGACGGCGAGTGGGGCATCGGCCTCCGCTCGGCGCAGATCGAGGACGACGGCGCCACCGTGCGACTGTTCGCCGGGTGCGGCATCGTCGCCGACTCCGTCCCGGCCGACGAGCTGGCCGAGTCCAACGCCAAGTTCATCCCGGTCCGCGACGCCCTCGCCTGAACACAACATCTCACCACGCCTCGGCCGCTCGTTCCTCGCGGCCTCACGGTCGCTCCGCTCCCTGGCGAGCAGGTGGTTCCTGCGCTCTCTGGCGAGCAGAATCCGGTCGCCAGGGAGGCCGCCCGCGGCCGACAGTGAGCGCAGCGAGGCGACCCACCATCCAGGCACGGGCGAGCCCACCACCTCACCACGCCTCGGCCGCTCGACCCTCGCGAACCGGGCCCTAGCGACGAGCCCTGCGAGGAGCGTGAGCGAAGCGAAGGGCACGGTCGCTCCGCTCCCTGGCGAGGCTCACGCAAGCCCAGCACCTCACCACGCCTCGGCCGCTCGTTCCTCGCGACCTCACGGTCGCTGCGCTCCCTGGCGAGCGGGTGGTCGCACCGTTCCCTGGCGAGCAGGTGGTTCCTGCGTTCCCTGGCGAGCAGGAATCCGGTCGCCAAGGAGGCCGCCCGCGGCCGACTGTGAGCGCAGCGAGGCGACCCCACCGTCCAGGCCCGAGCGAGCCCACCAACTCACCACACCTCGGCCGCTCGTCCCTCGCGAACCGGGCCCTAGCGACGAGCCCTGCGAGGAGCGTGAGCGAAGCGAAGGGCACGGTCGCTCCGCTCCCTGGCGAGGCTCACGCAAGCCCAGCACCTCACCACGCCTCGGCCGCTCGTTCCTCGCGACCTCACGGTCGCTGCGCTCCCTGGCGAGCAGGTGGTTCCTGCGCTCCCTGGCGAGCAGAATCCGGTCGCCAAGGAGGCCGCCCGCGGCCGACTGTGAGCGCAGCGAGGCGACCCCACCGTCCAGGCCCGAGCGAGCCCGCCACCCACGTGCGTCAGCGGTAGATCTCGGCTTCGACGGAACGACCGAGGATGCGGGCGGCGAGGAGGCGGTGCAGGCCGTCGAGGTGCCACCAGTCACCTTCTTGTGCGACGTCGGTGACGCGGACCGGCTTGATCTTCTCGCCCGAGTTGATCTGCTCGACGTACCAGTTGATCTTGGCCGCCCCGACCGCCTCCTGCTTGGTGGTGACCACCGTGTGGGGCGAGAGCGTGATCGTCTCGTGCGCCGACTTCAAGGTGGTGCGGTCGCCGATGTCGAGCTTGCCCGCCTGCACGACGGCCAGCCACAACAAGCGACGCGTCGGCACCAGCTTGCCGTCGGTGAGGCGGGTGAACGAGAACATCCGCTCGGCGGAGTCCTCGTCGAGATCCGTCGGCGGCGGTGCCAGCTTGGGACCGAGCTTCGGGAAGCTTCACGACGACCTCAGCGCTGCCCGACCGGCGACTGCACCACCGAGGACGGGTTCATGGAGGCCGGGTTCATCGAGGACGGAACCGGCCAGCGCGGACTGAGCGAGTCGCCCGACGACGTCCCGGTCAGCCGGCGCTTGACCCAGGGCCCGGCGTGCTCGCGCGCCCACGCCAGGTTGGCCTGACGACGCTCCCGGGTGGACAGGGCCGACCGATCGACCAGCGGCAGCGGCTGCAGGTCGTGCCGCACGCCGAGTGCGTCGAGCACGGCCATGGCCATCCGCTGGTGACCGGGGGTGGCCATGTGCATGCGGTCGGCGTCCCACATCCGGTCGTCGCGGTACTCGCGCAGCCGCCAGAAGTCGACCAGCGTCGTGCCGTGACGGTCGGCGACCTCACGCACCAGCTCGTTGTAGACGGCGAAGCGGCCGCGCAGTGCGCCGAACACCGGGTGGCCACCGGGGTCGTAGGCGGTGAACAGCACGACGTGCGCTCCCCCGGCCACCAGCCGGCCGACGGCCGCGTCGTAGTCGGCCACGAGAGCGTCGATGTCGACCCGGGGACGCAGCACGTCGTTGGCGCCGGCGTACAGCGTGACCAGGTCCGGGGCCATCGCCAGGGCGGGGTCGATCTGCTCGGCGAGGATCGGCCGCAGCTTGCGTCCACGGATCGCGAGGTTGGCGTACTCGAAGCCGGGCGTCTCGCGGGCGAGGACGGCGGCCACCCGGTCGGCCCAGCCCCGGACCCCGTTGGGCAGGGCGTCGTCGTGGTCGCCGACGCCCTCGGTGAACGAGTCGCCGAGGGCCACGTAGCGCTTGATCGTCACCCCGACAGGCTAGCCCGCGCAGGCGCACGGGGGCACGCGTGCGTGGCATCGATCGCTAGGATGGCTGCATGTCCCAGCCCCGTGCATTCACCGAGGCAGGGCACCGCGACACCCGGCAACGCCGCGCCCTGCGCGATCAGCTCGACGGCAGCGACGCGTTCATGAGCGCCCAGCAGCTGCACGACGAGCTGCGCTCCAACGGCGAGAAGGTCGGTCTGGCGACGGTCTACCGCACGCTGCAGGCGATGGCCGAGGCCGGCGAGGTCGACGCGGTGCGCATCGACGAGGGCGGGATGCTCTACCGCAAGTGCGGCGCCAAGCACCACCACCACCTGGTGTGCCGCAGCTGTGGCGTCACGGTCGAGCTCGACGGCCCGTCGGTCGAGAGGTGGGCGGCCACGGCCGCCGACGAGCACGGCTTCACCGACGTCGAGCACGTGGTCGAGCTGTTCGGCCTGTGCGCCGAGTGCTCTGCCGCCTGACTACGCCCGCGCCCCGTCGCGTGCCCGCGCCACCACCCGGCACACCACGTAGGTCAGGAACGAGATCGTCGTGATGTAGGGGCTGATCGGCAACGAGCCGCCGAGCGCCAGCAGGATGCCGCCCACGGCGGCCAGCACCCCGAACGCCGCCGCGAGGGCCGGCGCCACGACCGGTGACGCGGTCAGACGCAGCGCCGACGCGGCCGGCGTCACGAGCAGGGCGAGCACCAGCAGAGCGCCGACGATCTGGACGGCGACCGACACCACCATGCCGAGCACCACCATGAACAGCAGCGACATCACCAGCGGTCGCACGCCGCGGGCCGTGGCGACGTCGGGGTCGAGCGAGTCGAACACCAACGGTCGCCAGATCGCGATCAGCACGGCCAGCGCCACGACGCAGATGCCGATCAGGTAGCCCAGCGACGGACCGTCGACCGAGATGATCTGACCGGTCAGCAGCCCGAACTTGCTCGAGGCGCGTCCGTCGTAGAGCGCCAGGAACAAGATGCCCAGACCCAGGCCGAACGGCATCAGGACCCCGATGGCGGAGTTCCGCTCGCGGGCCCGCGCCCCGAGCAGGCCGATGGCGAGCGCAGCGGCGACGGCTCCGACCAACGAGCCCGCCACGACGCTCGACCCGAGCAGCAGGGCCCCGGCGGCGCCGGCGAACGACATCTCGCTGACCCCGTGCACCGCGAAGGCCATGTCGCGCTGGATCACGAAGACACCGATCACACCGCCCACGACGCCCAGGACGGCGGCAGCGATCAGCGAGTTCTGCACCAGCCCGAGCAGGGCGCCGTAGTCGTCGAAGCGGAAGAGCCGGTCCCACACGTCGCCGTTCACGGGAGCACCTCGAGGTGGTGGTCGTGGTCGTCCGGTGCACCGAGGACCACGATGCGTTCGCCGACCCGCACGACGTCGACCTTGGTGCCATACAGGTCACTGAGCACGTCGGAGCGCAGCACCTCGTCGGGCGTGCCGATGCAGTGGCGGCCGTCCGCGAGATACAGGACCCGGTCGGTCATCGCCAGCACCGGGTTGATGTCGTGGGTCACGAAGACCACGGGGGTGCCGTGGCTGCGACGCCGGGCGTCGATCAGCTCGCTGACGACGCGCTGGTGGTGCAGGTCCAGGCTGGCCAGCGGCTCGTCGCACAGCAGCAGCTCGGGATCGGACGCCAGCACCTGGGCGATGCGCAGCCGCTGCTGCTCGCCACCGGAGAGCTGACCGATGGGACGGTTGGCGAAGGCCTGCCCCTGCACGGTGGCGATGGCGGCGTCGACACGTCGCCGTACCTCGGTCCGGCCGAGCAGCCGCACGCCCAGACGATGGCCGTCGATGCCGAGCGCGACCAGGTCGCGGCCGCGCATCGGGGTGCCTCCGGGAATCAGCCGCTGCTGCGGCACGTAGCCGACGCGACGGTTGCCGCGCGTAGCCGGCTCGCCGAGCACCTCGATGGTCCCGGCGGTGAGGTGCTGCAGGCCGAGTGCCGTCTTCAGCAGCGTCGACTTGCCCGATCCGTTCGACCCGAGCACGGCGAGGAACTCACCGTGGCCGACCGTGAGGTCGAGCTCGGACCACAGTCCGCGCGCGCCGAACGCCAGCGCTGCACCCGTCAGGCGCAGCGCCGGCGTTCGGTCGGATCGATCGTCGGTGCTCACGTGCCGCCGAGACTATCGGCCAGAGCATCGATGTTGCCCTGCATCCACTCGACGTAGCTCTTGCCGTCGGGCAGCGTCTCGGTGAAGTTCACGACCGGGACGTCGGCCGCGGTGGCCGCGGCCTTGACCTGCTCGGTCGTGGCGTCCTCGGCCTGCGGGTTGTAGGCCAGCACCGCGACGTCACGATCGTCGAACAGCCTGAGGGTCTCGGCCAGGACGCGCGGCGGAACGTCGGCCCCCTCCTCGACGGACTCGCTGAACTTCGGGGGCGTGACATTGGTCAGACCGACGGCCTGCAGCAGGTACAGCGGGACGGGCTCGGTGATCGCCGCGTCCTTCCCGTCGGCCGTGGCCTTGAGCGACGTCGCCGAGGTCTCCAACCCCTCGATCTGAGTGGCCAGCTTCTGGTAGTTGGCCCGGTAGGCCGAGGCGTTGGCGGGGTCGAGCTGGGCGAGCTCGGTGCTGATCTGCTCGGCGACGTGGTCCATGGTGTGGAAGTCGTACCAGACGTGCTCGTTGAATCCCTCGACGTGGTCGTGGCCGTCCTCGCCCGCGTGGTCGTGGCCCTCCTCGCCCGCGTGGTCGTGGTCGTCGGCGTGGTCGCCACCGGGCAGCAGGCCCGACACGTCGACGGCGTTGATGACGTGGGGATCGCTGTCGGTGCCCTTGAGCAGGGTGTCGACGAACGGGTCGTAGCCGCCGCCGTTCTCGATCACGATGTCAGCGCGGTCGATAGCGAGGCGGTCCTGTGCCGTGGCCTCGTACTCGTGAGGATCCTGGGTCGAGCTGGTGATGATGCTCGTGACCTTGACGTCGGCGCCGCCCACTGCCTGGGCGATGTTCCCGTACACGTTGGTGGAGGCGACGATCGTGAGGGCGCCGTCCGCCGACGAGCCGGAACCGGAGTCGGAGCTGCCGCAGGCGGACAGCGCGAGCGCAGCCGAGAACGTCACGGCCGCGGCACGCAGCATCGGGGTCTTCATGGTTTCGATGATAGTGGGAATGATTTTCATCCTTTGCGAGGGGTGGGTGGGTCGATGGGTGGGTGGTGGTCTCAGGCGGCTCTGCGGACGGGGCCGAGCCACGGCTCGAAGCCGTCCTCGACGCTCTCCCAGATGCAGCCGCGCTGGGCGATCTCGTCGTCGGTGAGCAGGCAGGCCCGGAACGCCTGCTCGATCTCGTGGCGCTCGTCGTCGACGCCGACGAAGGTGAGGCGGGTCAGCGGCTCGCCTGCTCCCCACGCCTTGGTCGAACCGACGCTCACCTGACCCCCGGCTCCGTCCCAGACGCAGATCTGGTCGGGGCGGGTGGGCAGCCAGAAGCAGCCGCGCGAGCGGCGCGGGCCGCCACCGAGCACGGCGATCATCGACTGGAGTCGCTCGGGGTGGAAGGGGCGCTCGGAGGTCAGGTCCAGGATCCAGGCGCCCCCGACGTCGGATCGGGCGAGCTCCCGCGGGGGAAGCGCGTCGCGGCGCACCTCCGACACCCACGCCTCGGCCAGGTCGTGGCGGTGGACGCCGGACGCGAGCCAGGCAGCGTCCAGCCGGCTGAACGACTCCACCAGCTGGGCGCCGGGACGGCGCAATGCGTCGAGCACGCCCCGTTCGGCGTCGTCGAGCGGGTTGCCGACCACGACGACGTCGGCGTACTCGATCATGGCGCAGGCGACCTCGGCCACGCCCCGCCGGTCGTCCGGCCGGACGCCCTCCAGGTCGCGCTCGCTGACCAGGTCGTCGCCCAGCAGGTCGTCGAGCACCGCGTCGGCCGACAGCGCGATGATGGATGCCGAGATCTCGACGTTCGGCGCCTGCTGCGGCCCCCACGCGATCGTGCGACAGACCTGCGTGGCCTCGGCCGTGATGGGCAGCTGGGCCACGATCGCCCCCCAGCGCCCGTCGGCGGCGAGCCGCTCGAGCGTGGGCACGACGTCCTCGCGGATGGCGCAGCTGACGCAGGCGTGCTCGACGTCGATCTCGGTGCGGTCGAGCAGACCGGTCGCATCGCTGACGATGCGGACCAGCACCTCCCGATCGGCGTCGACCACGTGCTGCACCGCGACCGCGTCGGGAAGGTCCCACTGGACGGCGATGGCCGCCGCAGCCATCGGCTCGGAGGCGACACCGCTGATCAGGATCACCGGCACCCGCGGCCGGTTCGCGCGGATGCGCCTCATCCTTGTCGCGCCTTGAGTCGGGGGTTCTGCCGGTTGATCACGTAGGTGCGCCCGCGGCGACGCACGACCTGCGAGCCGGGCTGGTTCTTCAGCGACCTCAGCGAGCTGCGGACCTTCATCGCTCCTCCTCCTGCCGGGTCCGGCCGAAGCGACGGTTGAAGCGCTCGACACGGCCCTCGGCGTCCATCACGCGGCCGCGACCGGTCCAGAACGGGTGGCTCGCCGACGACACGTCGACGTCGACCACGGGGTAGGTGACGCCGTCGATCTCGATCGTCTCGTCGCTCGCCGCCGTCAGCGTCGACCGGGTGAGGATCTGGTGACCGGCCGATCTGTCCCGGAAGACGACCGGGACGTAGTCGGGGTGAATTCCCTGCTTCACGCGCGCTCCTGTACTCTTGTTGATAACAATTCTCATTCTATCAGACCGCGATCCAGGAGGTCACCGTGTCCCGTGTCTGCCAGGCCACCGGCGCAGCGCCCGGCTTCGGCCACCGCGTCTCGCACTCGCATCGACGCACCAAGCGACGCTTCGACGTGAACATCCACACAAAGAGGTACTGGGTGCCGTCGCTGGGCAGGAGCGTCACGCTGACGCTCAGCGCTCGCGGCATCAAGACGATCGACCAGCGCGGCATCGACGCCGTCGTCGGCGAGATCCTCGCTCGAGGGGGCAAGGTCTGATGGCCGGCCGGAGCAGCGACGTCCGACCGATCATCAAGCTGCGGTCGACGGCCGGCACCGGGTTCACCTACGTGACCCGCAAGAACCGGCGCAACGACCCCGATCGCCTGGTCGTCCGCAAGTACGACCCGGTCGTCCGCCGGCACGTCGACTTCCGCGAGGAGCGGTAGGCGCGGACCTACCGGTGCACGTGCGCGCGCTGCCCCTCGCGGTCGAAGATCGCGATCAGCTCGGCCGGGGAGCCGCCGACGGCACCCATGGCGTGCGGCGTCATGGTGTCGAACTCCGCGGCCTCCCCGCTGGCGACGTCGATCTCGCGGTCGCCCAGCCACAGCCGGACCGTTCCCTCGGTGACGACGAACCAGTCACGACCGGGGTGGACCCGCTGGTCGGGTCGCTCGTCCGTCGGCTCGAGCCGGAACTTCATCGCGACGGTGCGCCCGTCGGGCCGGCTCAGCGCCCACGTGGTGCGTGATCCCGAGCTGTGCTCGGTGGGTCGGATGACGACGTCGTCGTCGCCGGGCACGTCGAACAGCACGTCCAGACTCACCTGGAGGGCGTCCGCCAGCGGCACCAGCACGTCCAGGCTCAGCGATCGCTTGCCCGTCTCGATGCGACTGATGGTCGACGGGCTCAGATGGGACCGCTCGGCCAGCTCGTCGAGCGAGTAGCCGAGGGTCGTGCGCAGGCTGCGGAGCCGCTCACGGGCCAGGATCTCGATCTCGCTCATGGGACCAGCCTGACGCCTTCTTGCGTATTCTGCAAGTGACTTTCCCAAAGCCGCACGGGCTCGTACGCTGGATCCATGACCGACCACCAGCACAGCAGCAGTCATCCACGCACGATGCAGCGGCACACCGACGTCGCCGTCATCGGCGGTTCCGCCGCGGGTCTCGCCGCCGCCCTGCAGATCGCCCGCCAGCGTCGTGGCGTCCTGGTCGTCGACGACGGCACGCCCCGCAACGCGCCGGCCGACCACATGCACGGCTACCTCGGCCGCGAGGGCGCCGCCCCGTCAGAGCTCGTCGCGATCGGCCGCGAGGAGGTCCGCTCCTACGGCGGCGAGATCCTGCAGGGCCGCGTGCTGGACGTCATCCGCCGCGACGACGGCCGGTTCGAGGTGTCCCTGACGGGCGGCCACACGATCGTCGCCAGGCGCGTGCTGGCCGCCACCGGTGTCGCCGACGAGCTGCCCGACATCCCCGGGCTGGCCGACGGCTGGGGTCGATGGGTCGTGCACTGCCCGTTCTGCCACGGCTTTGAGGTGCGGGACCAGGCGCTGGTCCAGATCGTGGTCCATCCGATGGGCCTGCACCCGACGACGATCTTCCGGCACCTGACCTCCCGGCTGACCGTCGTGCTGCACGACGGCGTCGAGGTCGACGAGGCCACGGTGAGCCGTCTCGCGGCAGGCGGGATCACCGTGCTGCGCGACACCGTCACGGGGGTGACCCACGACGGGCACGGCGTCAGCGTCGAGCTGGTCGACGGCCAGACGCTGCGCGCCGACGCCGTCGTCGCCGGCTCCGGCTTCCGGGCGCGAGCCGAGATGCTCGCCGGGGTGGGCGTCACGAGCACGTCGCACCCCACCGGCCTGGGCACCGTCGTCGAGGTCGACCCGATGACCGGCGAGACGTCGGTCCCCGGAGTCTTCGCGGCGGGCAACCTGACCGACCCGAGCCTGCAGGTGCTGCCGTCGGCGGCCCACGGGAGCCGGGTCGGCGCCTTCTGCACCTTCGGCATCGCCGACGAGGACCTCGATGCGGCAGCCCGCCCCGAGGCCACCCGAGCGGACTGGGAGAACCGCTACGCCGGCGATCCGGTCTGGAGCGCCAACCCGAACGGGACGCTGGTGGCCGAGGCCACGGGCCTGACCCCCGGCCGCGCCCTGGACGTCGGCGCCGGCGAGGGAGCCGACTCGATCTGGCTCGCCGAGAACGGCTGGACCGTGACGGCGAGCGAGATCTCCGAGAACGCACTGGCCCGCATCGGCGCCGAGGCCGAGCGTCGCGGCGTGCAGGTCGCGCTGTCGCGCAGCGACATCACCCTCGTGGACCCGTTCGAGGGTCGGACGTACGACCTGGTCTCCCTGCAGTACGGATCGTTCCTGCGCTCCCCCGACCAGCGTGGCCTGCGCAACCTGCTCGATGCCGTGGCGCCCGGCGGGACCCTGATCGCCGTGCACCACGACCTGACACCACTGCGAGAGCCGCACGACGTCGCCGAGCAGACCCGGATGTACGACCCGGAGGCCTACGTGGGCATCGCCGAGATCCGATCGGCACTGGCAGCGTCGACCGACTGGGTCATCGAGGTCGACGAGACCCGCGACCGCCCGCCGGGCGCCGCCAGCACCCACCACGTCAGCGACGTGGTCCTGCGCGCCACTCGCCGGGCCTGAGAGCCGCGGCGCGTCAGCGCAGCGTCTGCTTGCCTCCGTGCATCACGGTGATCAACGAGGCCACCCTGGCGTCGAGCTTGGCGTCGCGCGAGAACGACGTCAGCATCATCAGCGGCTTGAACTTCTGCCGGGTGATGGCGTGCGCGTAGGTGAACTCCTTGAGGCCGTCCGGGCCGTGGATGCGTCCGAAGCCGGACTGCCCCACGCCGCCGAACGGCAGCGACGGGACGCCCGCGAACGCGATGACCGAGTTGACCGAGGTCATGCCGGCGCGGATGCGCCGAGCGATGTCCATGCCGTTCTTGCCCGAGAACACGGCCCCGGCGAGGCCGTACTCCGTGGCGTTGGTCAGGGCGACCGCCTCGTCCATGGACGACACCGGGTTGATGGCCAGGGTCGGCCCGAAGGTCTCCTCGGTGATCGCGGTGGAGTCCTCGGGCACGTGGGTCAGGATCGTGGGCTGCACGAACCGCTCGCCGACCGAGTCTGCACCGCCGACGACAGCGGTCGCGCCCTTGGCGATGGCGTCGTCGATGTGCCGCTTGATGATCTTCAGCTGCGACGGCATGGTGATCGGGCCGATCTTGGCGCCGGAGTCGTCGCCCGCCCGCAGGCCCTGGGCCTGGGCGGTGATCTCGCTGACGAAGGCGTCGAACACCTTCTCGTGCACGTAGACGCGCTCGGTGCCGATGCAGGTCTGCCCCGCGTTCGACATGCCGCCCCACAGCGCCGCCTCGGCCGCCTTGGTCAGGTCGGCGTCCTCGTCGACGATCAGCGAGTCCTTGCCGCCGGCCTCGATGAGCACCGGGGTGAGGTTCTCGGCGCACGCCGCCATGACCTTCTTGCCCGTGGGGCCCGAACCGGTGAACGCCAGCTTGTCGACGTCGGCGACGCACAGCGCGTTGCCGGTCTCGCCGAGGCCCGTGACGACCTGCAGCACCGGTCGGCCGCCGACGACCTCGGTGAGGGTGTCGGCCAGCCACTGGCCCACGCCGGGCGTGTACTCGCTGGGCTTGAACACGACCGTGTTGCCGGCCGCCAACGCGTAGGCGATCGAGCCCATGGGCGTGAAGACCGGGTAGTTCCACGGCCCGATGACGCCGACGACGCCGAGCTGCTTGTACTCGACGGTGGCGGCCTGGTTGGCCATCAGGAGCCCGGAGCTGACCTTCTGCGGACCGAGCACCTTCTTGGCGTTCTTGGCGGCCCACGCGATGTGGTCGATCGCCAGCACGATCTCGAGCTGGGCGTCGCCGTGCGGCTTGCCGGTCTCGCGGTGCGAGAGGTCGGCCAGCTGCGCGATGCGGCGGGTGATGACGCTGCGCCAGGTGAGCAGGTGGTCCTCGCGCTCCTTGAACGACAGCGCACCCCACCAGTCGGCGGCCTCGCGCGCTCGCGCCACCGCCGCGTCGACGTCGGCCTTGCTGGACACGGGGTGGGTGCCCACGACGTCGCCGTTGGCGGGGTTCAGCGAGTCGAACGTGGGGGTGGGAGCCCCGGTCTCGGTGGTGGGTTCGAGGGTGGCGGTCATCGTGACTCCTTGATCAGATCGGCGCACTTCTCGCCGATCATGATGGACGGTGCGTTGGTGTTGCCACGCGGGACGCGCGGCATGACGGAGGCGTCGGCGACCCGCAGGCCCTCGACGCCGTGGACCTTGAGCTCCGGATCGACGACGCTGCCCTCGATCGTGCCCATCGCACAGGTGGACGTGGGGTGGTAGAGCGTCTGCGCGAGCCTGCCGATGGTGGCGATGATGTCGTCGTCGGAGGGATCACGGGTGGCCGGCTCCCACGGTGCGTCGACCAGCTGGGCGAACGGCCCCTGGTGAACGATGTCGAGCGCGCGTCGGTAGCCGACGATCATCGCGTCGAGGTCGGCGCGGTCGTCGAAGTAGCCGGCGTCGATCTCGGGGTGCCAGGTGGGGTCGGCCGAGCGCAGCCGCAGCTGGCCCCGGCTCTGCACGTTGACCAACGTGCCGGCGACCGTGACGCCGCGGCGCACCGGCTCGTGCATGCCGTTGTCGTAGAAGCCCGTGGGCGCCAGGTGGAACTGCATGTCCGGCACGGCGAGGTCGTCGCGGGACTTGAAGAATCCGCCCGCCTCCCCGACGTTGGAGCTCAGCGCGCCCTTGCCCGTGGCCCGCCACTTCAGCAGGTTGCCCAGGCCGAGCTTCTCGGCGAGGTCGGAGGTGTTCTTGGTGTACAGCAGCAGTCCCGAGGCCGGGTGGTCCTGCAGGTTCTGCCCCACCCCGGCGGAGTCGACCACGACGTCGATGCCGTGCTCGCGCAGGTGGGCGCCCGGGCCGATGCCCGACAGCATCAGCAGCTGGGGGCTGTTGATGGCGCCGCCGCTGAGGACGATCTCACGGTCGCAGCGGACCACGGCGTCCTCGCCGTGGCGACGGTAGGCGACGCCGGTGGCACGGGTGCCGTCCAGGACGATCCTGGTGACGAGGGCCTCGGTGCGCACCGTGAGGTTGGAGCGCTCCATGGCGGGCCTGATGTAGGCGTCCGCGACGGACCAGCGGCGGCCCTTCTTGCAGGTGACCTGGTACTGGCCGGCGCCCTCCTGCTCGGCGCCGTTGAAGTCGTCGTTGCGCTTCATGCCCGAGGCCACGGCCGACTCGACGAACGCCGTGCTGAGCTCGTGGGTGTAGACGCGGTCCTCGACGTGCAGCGGCCCGTTGGTGCCGTGGTACTCGTCGGACAGACGCTGGTTGTTCTCGGCCTTCTTGAAGTACGGGAGGACGTCGTCGTGGCCCCAGCCGGTGGCGCCGTAGGCGTCGCGCCACTCGTCGTAGTCGGCGTGGTTGCCGCGGATGTAGATCATGGCGTTCATCGACGAGCAGCCACCGAGGGCCTTCATGCGCGGCCAGTAGGCGCGGCGGCCGGCGAGGTGCTTCTGCGGGGTGGTCTCGTAGTTCCAGTCCCACTTGGTCTTGAACAGCGTCGAGAAGCCGATCGGCAGCTTGATCATCTCGTCGTCGTCCTCGGGGCCCGCCTCCAGCAGCAGGACGCTGACGGTGGGGTCCTCGCTGAGCCGAGCGGCGACCACGCCACCTGCGCTGCCGGATCCGATCACGATGTAGTCGAAGGTCTCGTCTGCCATGGTCTCCTCGATCGCGTAGGTGCACAGGTGGTGACGTGCTTCACAAACCTACTGCGGGTACGTCCATGCCACAACCGCTGTCACGGACGAACGGCGGCCGCGACGGCGGCGCTGATCCGTGCGTCCAGATCGCGTCGACCCGTCCGATCGACAGCCACCTCGACGACCCGCAGCCCGACCACGCCCTCCTCCAGCACGGAGGCCAGATCGCGGGCCCCGACGCGCCGGTGGGCGACGCCGTAGCCGGCGCACAGGGCCGCCACGTCCGCACCGGTCGGCGTCGCGTAGACCCGCTCGAAGGAGTCGGCGTGGTCAGGCGAACCCTGCTCCAGCGTGCTGAAGATGCTGCCGCCGTCGTCGTTGACCACCACGATCGTCAGGTCGGGCCGAGGCTCCTCGGGACCGATCAGCAGTCCGTTGCTGCCGTGCAGGAACGTGAGGTCGCCGACGTAGGCGATCGCGCGGGACGACGTGCGCGCCAGCGCCGAACCGATCGCGGTCGACAGCGTGCCGTCGATGCCGGCCAGACCCCGGTTGGCGATCAGCAGGCGCCGCTCGCCGACCGTGTAGGGGCGGGCGACGAGGTCCAGGTCTCGGATCGGGCTCGACGACCCGATGAACAGCAGGCCCTCGGGCGGCACCGCTGCGTTCACGATCTTCGCGATGTCGTAGCCGGTGGGATCGGCCAGTGCGGATTCGGCGAGGACGGCGTCGATCGCGGCAGTGGCTCGGGCGTCTGCGGCGAGCCAGTCACCCAGCCACGAGTCGTCGTCAGGTGCGGCGGGCCCGACCTCGTCGACGAAACGCACGTTCGGGCCGGCCGGCACCGGGAACGTCGACTGGTCGCCGACGTGCACGATCTCGATGTCGGCACGCGCGAGAAGTCCGTTCACCGGCCGGGACAAGGTGGCGTGGCCGAAGCTGACGACCCGCTCGATCCGGTCGGCCAGCGGCGAGTGCTGCAGGACCAACCGGTGGGCGACGAGCGCCTCGCCGTTGCGCGACCCCGAGCTGGGTTCGGCCAGCAGGGGCCAGCGCGCGTCGCGAGCCAGCACGCGGGCCGGTTGGCGAGCGTCGTCACCGGCCACCACCACCGTGAGCGGCCCGCTCTCCAGCACGTGCGTGGTGGGCGGATCCGTCGCGGGTTCGGGGACGTCGGCGGCCGTGAACGTCCACTCGACGGCCTCGACCAGAGGTTCGTCGAGCTCGAGGTTGAGGTGCTGCGGGCCGTCGCGGAGCACGAGCTCGGCAACCTGCGCGCAGCAGGGGACCCCCGGGAAGATCTGCCTCTGCTCGGTGGTCTGGTTGGCGCCGGTGCCGCGCAGTCGTGCGGGTCGGTCCGCCGTGACGGCCAGCAGCGGCACGCGCGCGTGCCGGGCCTCGAGCATCGCCGGGTGCAGGTTGGCGACGGCCGTGCCGGACGTGGTCACCACCGGCACCACGCGGCGTGACGCCTTGGCCAGCCCGAGGGCGAGAAACGCCGCCTCACGCTCGTCGACCCGCACGTGCAGACGGATCAGTCCCTGTCGGTCCGCGGCCGCGAGTGCCAGTGCCAGCGGCCCCGACCGCGAGCCGGGAGACAGCACGGCATCGGTCACGTGGCGGCCGAGCAGCCACCCCACCCACTCACGCGCCACGTCGGTCGACTCGCTCACGCCATCAGCTCCTCCACCTCGGCGAGACGTCGGCGCCAGCGGGCGTCGGTCTCGGCGTCGGCAGCCACGGCGGCGAAGGCCTGCTCGTCGACGACCTGGCGGCCCACCGGCAGACGTCCGTCCACCGGAACCAGCGGCTCGGAGACGACGTCGCCGGACAGCAGGGAGGTGGTGCCCAACCCACAGGCGTGCGGCAGCTCGGGCAGCGCGGCGGCGAGCGCCAGTCCGGCCGCGAGACCCACGGACGTGTCGACGGCGCTGCTCACCACGACGGGCAGACCGATGCGCTCGGCGATCTCCAGGCAGGCGTGCACTCCCCCGAGCGGCTGGACCTTCAGCACTGCGATGTCGGCGGCCTCGAGCGCCACCACGCGCATCGGGTCCTCGGCCCGGCGGATCGACTCGTCGGCCGCGATGGGCACGCCCACGCGTCGCCGCACCGCTGCCAGGTCCTCGACCGTGGCGCACGGCTGCTCGACGTACTCCAGTCCGTGAGCGGCCAGGTTCAGCGCGGCGATCGCGCTGACGGCGGCGTCGACGTCCCACCCGCCGTTGGCGTCGACGCGCACGTGGCCGCGTGGTCCGATCGCGTCGCGCACGGCCTCGACCCGCTCGAGATCGTCGGCCAGCCGCTGGCCGGGCTCGGCGACCTTGACCTTGGCCGTCGAGCACCCGCTGCGGCGCACGATGTCGGCAGCCGCCTGAGGGTCGACGGCGGGCACGGTGCAGTTGACCTGCACCTCGTCGCGCACCGGCTCCGGCCAGGGCCGGCGGGCCGAGTCGAGGGCGGCGGCGAGCCACGGCACGCACTCACGAGCGTCGTAGTCCAGGAACGGGCTGAACTCCGCCCACCCGGCCGGCCCCTCGATCACCATGCCCTCGCGGCGCGAGATGCCACGGAACCGCACGGGCATGTCGATGGCGAAGGTCCGGTGCTGCACACCCCGACCCTACTGACGGTGACGCAGGTCATGCCGCCCGGAGGCGACAGGTTCGTCTGCATGACCTACGATGTGAACGAAACGGTTTCGTTTCGATAGACCATCGTCCGAGGAGGCTGCGTGACCCGTCTGACTGCCGAGCGCCTGGCCGAGCTGTACGCCGGAACGTTGCAGCTGGTCGCCGAACACGGCTTCGACCGGGTCACGATGGACCGCATCGCCGAGACCACCCACAGCAGCAAGGCGACGCTGTACCGCCAGTGGGGCAGCAAGGCCTCGCTCGTGGCCGACGCCCTGGTGGCGCAGGTCGAGGACGGTCACGCCGACCCCGACACGGGCGCGCTGCGCAGCGACCTGATCGAGATGGTCACGGACCGCACGCCCCAGCAGATCACCGAGGGCGCCCTGGTCGGCGCGCTGATGCAGGCTGCCAAGACCGACGCCGAGCTGGGCCAGGCGCTGCGCGACCAGGTCGTCGCTCTCGGCCGGCAGCGCATCGATGCCGTCATCCAACGAGCCGTCGATCGCGGCGAGGTCGCCCAGGACTGCCCCGGGCTGACGCACGTCGCCCTGCTGATCATCGCCGTCTTCGTGCTGCAACCGGTCATCGACGACCGGATGTGGGACGAGTCCGCCCGCATCTCGTACGTCGACGACGTCCTCCTGCCGGTCCTCGGCATCCACTGACCCACCATCCCCACACCCCCCCCGCACTCAGGAGATCCCCATGGCCTGGCACCTCTACCGCCTCGGCAAGTGGTCGTTCAACCACCGTCGCATCGTCGCCGCCGTCTGGCTCGCGCTGCTCGTCCTCATCGGCACCGGCGCCGCCACGTTGTCGGGCAAGACGTCCGACCAGTTCAGCCTGCCGGGCATCGAGTCGACCCAGGCCTTCGACCTGATCAAGGCACGCACGCCTGACGCCGCACCCGACGGCGCCACGGCACGCATCGTGTTCCAGGCGCCCGAGGGGCAGACCCTCGAGAGCCCCGCCAACCAGAAGGCCGTGCTCGCTGCGATCGAGTCCGTGCGCACCGACCACGTGGTCTCGAGCAGCGACCCGTTCACCACCGGCACCGTCTCCGAGGACGGCTCGGTCGCCTACGCGACGGTCAGCTACGACCGCACCTCGATCGAGCTCGACCAGGCCGACCGCAGCGCCCTGGAGTCAGCCGGCGACTCGCTCGAGGCCCAGGACATCTCGGTCGCCATCGGCGGCGACGCCCTGCAGGAGGTGCCGGAGACCGGCACCACCGAGCTGCTCGGCATCGGCGTCGCGATCGTCGTGCTGGTCCTCACGTTCGGCTCCCTGCTGGTGGCCGGCATGCCGTTGCTGACCGCGCTCATCGGCGTCGGCATCGGCGTGGCCGGCATCACGACCCTCACCGGCTTCGTCGACCTCGGGTCGACCACACCGGTCCTGGCCACCATGCTCGGCCTCGCCGTCGGCATCGACTACGCACTGTTCATCGTGAGTCGCTACCGCCACGAGGCGAGCGAAGGACGTGATCTCGAGGAGGCCGCAGGCCACGCCGTGGGCACCGCCGGATCCGCGGTCATCTTCGCCGGCCTCACCGTCGTCATCGCCCTGGCCGGTCTCTCGATCGTGAACATCAGCTTCCTGACCGAGATGGGCGTGGCCGCCGCGGCCACCGTGACCGTCGCGGTGCTGATCGCGCTGACGCTGCTGCCCGCGCTGTTCGGCTTCGCGGGCCGCCGCGTCACCTCCGGCGGGCTCCGCCTGTTCCGCCCCAAGGACGAGACCAGCGGCAAGCGCACCAACGGTCGCCGCTGGGCCGACCTGGTGACCCAGCACAAGACGGTCACGTTCGTCGGTGGCCTGCTCGTCGCCGCCGTCGTCGCCCTGCCGGTCGCCTCCATGCAGCTGGCCCTGCCCGATGACGGCACCGCCCCGGCCGGCAGCGGCGCGCGCGTCGCCTACGACACCATCGCCAAGAACTTCGGCGCCGGCACCAACGGCCCGCTGCTCGTCGTGGTGGACACCAAGAACGCATCGGACCCCCAGCGCGCGGTCGACGCCGTGACCACTGCCGTCGAGGGCATCAAGACCGACATCGCCGCCGTCGTGCCGCCGATCACCGCCGACAGCCCGCCCGAGGCGGTCAGGGCCTACGACGAGCAGCTCAGCAAGGCCGAGTACGCCATCGTGACCGTCATCCCCAAGAGCGGACCGTCCGACGCCGACACCCAGCGACTGGTCGACGACATCCGATCGGCCGTGGACGGCGCCGAGGCGCAGACCGGTGCGAACGTCCTGGTCACCGGACAGACCGCGCTCGGGGTGGACATCTCGGAGTCGCTGGCGAAGGCGTTCCCGCGCTACCTGCTGGTGGTGGTCGGACTCGCGTTCGTGCTGCTCGCGATCGTCTTCCGATCCATCCTCGTCCCACTCAAGGCCGTCATCGGATTCCTGCTGTCGGTCGGAGTCGCCCTCGGCGCGACGGTCGCGGTGTTCCAGTGGGGCTGGTTCGCCGATCTCGTCGGCATCGACAAGTCCGGTCCCGTGCTGTTCCTGCTCCCCCTGCTGCTGACCGGGATCCTGTTCGGTCTCGCGATGGACTACGAGGTCTTCCTGGTGTCGCGCATGCGCGAGGAGTACACCCACGGCGCCGAGGCGGTGCCGGCGGTCGTGCACGGCTTCCAGCACGGCGCTCGGGTCGTGACGGCGGCCGCGGCGATCATGATCGGCGTCTTCGGCAGCTTCGCGCTGGGCGACGACGTGATCATCAAGTCCATCGGCTTCGGCCTGGCCGTCGGCGTGCTCGCGGACGCGTTCCTCGTGCGCATGACGCTGGTCCCGGCCTTCATGGCCCTGGTCGGCGACCGCATGTGGTGGCTGCCGCGCTGGCTGGATCGCCTGCTGCCCAATCTGGACATCGAGGGCGAGTCGCTCCGGGCGCACACGACGCCGGCCGTCGACCCGGACGAGGACCGCGTCCCCGCGACCAGCGGGGTGTGACCTCCCGACCTACGGTGGAGGCATGACTCGTCCGACCCCGTCCAGAATCGCCATCGTGGGAGGCCACGGACAGATCGCCCGGCTGCTGATCGGCGAGCTGGTCGAACGTGGCCACCAACCGGTCGCCCTGATCCGCAAGCCCGAGCAGCAGGCGGAGCTGGAGGCGATGGGGGCCGAGACCGCCCTGCTCGACATCGAGCAGGACTCCGGCGAGAGGTTCGGCGAGGTCCTCCAGGGCATGGACGCCGTGGTCTTCGCGGCGGGCGGCGGGGGCGACGGCAACATCGAGCGCAAGCGCACGGTCGACCTCGGCGGATCGCTGAAGTCGATCGCCGGGGCCGGCGTGGCAGGCGTCCGGCGCTTCGTGCAGATCTCCGCGATCGGCGTGGACGCCGAGCTGCCCGACGACACCGCGGACGTGTGGCGGGCCTACGTCGAGGCCAAGCGCGACGCCGACGCCGCGCTGCGCGACAGCGATCTGGACTGGACCATCATCCGGCCCGGCGGACTGACCGACGATCCCGCCACGGGCAAGGTCGCGCTCGCGCCCGAGCTCGACCGCGGCGAGGTGAGCCGCGCCGACGTCGCCCGGGTCCTCGCCGCCGTGCTGGACGACGACCGGACCATCGGCCAGCAGTGGACCCTCACCGAGGGAAGCACGCCGATCGACGAGGCGATCACTCGAGCAATCGGCTGATCAGCGCCTGACGGTCGATCTTGCCCCCGGGCAGCAGCGGAAGCGCGTCGAGCAGCACGACCTCTCGGGGGGCCCACGCGCGGGGCACGCCGGCGGCCTCGACGTGGTCGCGCACGGCGTCCAGGCGCAGACCGTCGAGGCAGACGGCGTCGTCCGGAACCAGGTACGCCACGATCCGGCGGCCCCACTCGGGATCGGGCACGCCGACCGCGGCGCCGTCCGACACCCCGTCGATCGTCAGCAGCGCGGCCGTGACCGCGGGCAGGGCCACGTTGACGCCGCCGCTCTGCACCACGTCGTCGACGCGGCCGGTGACAGTGAGCCGACCGGCGTCGTCGATGCTGCCGAGATCGGCCGTGGCGAACCAGCCATCACGCAGCACCGCGGCGGTGGCAGCCGGGTCTGCATATCGGTCGAACAGCACGTCGCCGGCCACCAGGACCTGACCGCCGTCGTCGATGCGCAACCGCACGCCGTCGAGCGGACGACCGTCGTACACGCAGCCGCCACAGGTCTCGGACATCCCGTAGGTGCGCACGATCGTGATGCCGGCACCCTCGGCCGCTGCACGCAGCTCGGGCGACATCGCGGCGCCCCCGATCAGCACGGCGTCGAAGTCCGCCAGCATCGCTGCCTGGCCGTCGCGCAGCAGTCGGTGCAGCTGCGTCGGCACGAGCGAGGTGAAGCGCCGCGGGCCGTCGACGGCCGAGACCGCCTCGGCGAGCGAGCCGTGCTCGTCGGCCAGCACGGGATCGGTGCCCGACAGCACCGACCGCACCAGCACCTGGAGTCCGCCGACCGCGGTCACCGGGAGCGCCGACAACCATGCCCCGGCCCCGCCGAGCCGGTCGAGGGAGGCTGCGGCAGACGCGGTCACGGCGGCGTGGGACAGCACCACGTCCTTGGGGGCGCCGGTGCTTCCCGAGGTGCGCATCACGATCGGAGGGCCGCCGCCGAGGATCCACGGGCGCACCAGGTCCAGCACCTCACGCGGCGCGCCGGCGACCGGCCGCAGCGAGGCGGTCACTCGCCGCTCTCGGCCGGCAGGTCCGTGGCCCGCTTGAAGTACACCCACGGAAACCACATCGACCCGATGCGTTCCCACTCCGGCGAGCGCTCGAGATCGCGGGCGGCCCGTCCCCCGACGACGGCCCGGCGGTGCTCCCACTGCACCTCGGTCTTGACGACGTCGTGGAACATCGGCCCGAAGCCGACCGAGCACCAGCCGCGTCGGCCCCAGTCGTTGAGCGTGTCCATCTCGCTGACGGCGGTGAGGCCCACCAGCCGCTGGCCCTCGCTCGGGTCGGGCGGCGCCGAGTGGCCGAAGCGCTGCTGGGCGGCTTGCCGCGACATGTTCAACGAGGAGCCGATCGCCTCCCAGCTCCATCCCGCGGCGCGCGCCGAGGTGACCGCTGAACGGAGCAGATCGCTGATCTCGTCCTGGGCGCGCCGGGTCAGCACCACGAGGTCCAGGTGGGCCTGGCGGTCGTGGTCCAGCCGCTGCTCGAGTCCTGGTTCGATTCCGGCGATGGCCTCGGCCACCGCGTGTCGGAACGCGCGGCTGCAGTCGTCGTCCTCAGATGCCGTCACGTCGTCAACGCTACCTTGACGCCCAAGCGCGAATGGCACACTACGCAGGTGACCGACCAGCCCACGCTCAGCCCTGTCCGCCTCTGGATCGCCGGGGCGCGACCGCGCACCCTGCCGGCGGCCGTGGCGCCCGTCGTGGCCGGCACCGGGGCGGCGGCGTTCGCTGACTCCGTCATCTGGTGGAAGGCCCTGCTGGCGCTCGGGGTCTCCCTGGCGCTGCAGGTCGGGGTCAACTACGCCAACGACTACTCCGACGGCATCAAGGGGACCGACGACGACCGGGTGGGACCACTGCGCCTGGTCGGCTCAGGGCTCGTGCCGGCCCGCTCGGTCAAGGTGGCCGCGCTCGCCTTCCTCGGACTCGGCGGACTGTTCGGCCTGGCCCTCGCTGCCACGACCACCTGGTGGCTGCTGCTGGTCGGCGTGGCCGCCATCGGTGCCGCCTGGACCTACACCGGCGGCCCGAGCCCGTACGGCTACAAGGCGCTCGGAGAGGTCAGCGTCTTCGTCTTCTTCGGGCTCGTCGCCGTGGTCGGCACGGCCTACGTGCAGATCGAGCAGGTGACCGGTCCGGCGCTCGCCGCCGGCGTGGGCGTGGGCGCCCTCGCGTGCGCGATCCTGGTGGCCAACAACCTGCGCGACATCCCGACCGACACCACGTCCGGCAAGCGCACCGTCGCGGTGCTGCTCGGTGATCAGAACACCCGCCGATTCTTCACCCTGCTGGTGGTGGTCGCGGTCCTCGCGCTGGTGTGGGCGTCGACCTTCACGACGTGGGCCCTGCTCGGACTGCTCATGACCCCGTTAATCGTGCGGGCCCGCCAGACCGTGGCGTCCGGAGCGCTCGGACCGGGGCTCATCCCCGTGCTGCGCGACACCGGCCTGGCCGAGCTCGCCTACGCGATCGGCCTGGCAGTCGGACTCGCCATCGGCGGCTGAGGTGCTCCACGTCGCGGTCATCTCCGACACGCACGCGCCGCGGTTCTGGAAGGCCATGCCCGCAGCGGTCGCCGCACGGCTCGAGGGAGTCGACGTCATCCTGCACGCCGGCGACGTGTGCGTGCCGTCGGTGCTCGACGATCTGTCGACCTTCGCACCCGTGCACGTGGTGCAGGGGAACAACGACGGACCGGACGTCGCGGCGTGGGGTGCCCCGCCGACGCTGGAGCTGGTGCTCGAGGGCGTCCGCGTGGCGATGATCCACGACTCCGGCAGCAAGCAGGGGCGAGCTCGCCGCATGCGCGCACAGTTCCCCGACGCCGACCTGGTCGTCTTCGGGCACTCCCACATCCCGTGGGACACCACCGACGACGGTCAGCGGCTGTTCAATCCCGGCTCCCCCACCGACAAGCGACGTCAGCCGCGCGGCACGATCGGCCTGCTCGCGGTCGACGCCGGCCAGATCGTGTCCGCCGAGATCGTCCCGGTCACCGGGTAGCCGCGACCTGCGGCAGGACGCCGGTGGCCGAGAACTCCGCGAGGGCCGCGCCGTAGGGCGCGATGTCGATCCCCTGCCGGTCGAGCCAGGCGTCGTCGAAGTACGTGTTGACGTACCGCTCGCCACCGTCGCACAGCAAGGTGACGATGCTGCCCCTCTCCCCCGCCTCGCGCATCGCGCTGGCGTACTGCAGGACCGCCCAGAGGTTGGTGCCGGTGGACCCGCCGACGGGGCGACCCAGCAGGTCCGAGACCCACCGGGCCGTGGCGATCGAGGCGGCGTCGGGCACCACGACCATGTCGTCGACCACTCCCCCGACGAACGACGGCTCGATCCGCATCCGACCGATGCCCTCAATGCGCGAGGGGGTGGAGGTGGTGACGTCCGACCGGTCCTGTTCCCAGCCGTCGTGGAACGCCGAGTTCTCCGGGTCCGCGACCGCGATGCGGGTGTCGAACCGCCGGTACCGCACGTAGCGACCGATGGTGGCCGACGTGCCACCGGTGCCGGCCCCCACCACGATCCAGGTGGGACACGGATGCGGCTCCGCTGACATCTGGTCGAAGATCGACTCCGCGATGTTGTTGTTGCCTCGCCAATCCGTGGCCCGTTCGGCGTAGGTGAACTGGTCCATGTAGTGCCCGCCGGTCTCGGTCTCGAGCCGGCGCGCCTCGGCGTACACGGTGCTGGGGTCGTCGACCAGGTGGCACGTGGCGCCGTAGAACTCGATCAGGGCGATCTTCTCGGGACTGGTCGTGGCCGGCATGACGGCGATGAAGGGCACGCCGATCAGCCGCGCGAAGTACGCCTCGCTGACCGCCGTGGAGCCGCTGGAGGCCTCGATGATGGTGGTCTCGGGGCACACCCACCCGTTGCACAGGGCGTACAGGAACAGCGAGCGGGCGAGCCGGTGCTTGAGGCTGCCGGTGGGATGCACCGACTCGTCCTTGAGGTAGATGTCGATGCCGTCGAGCGGGGTGGGCAGCACGTGCAGGTGAGTGTCGGCGCTGCGGTTGGCGTCCGCGTCGACCCGACGGATCGCCTCGGCGATCCAGGCCCGGTCCTCAGTCGACGTCTTCGGCACGGCGTGACTCCTCGAGCCGCTCGGTCATGCGGGCGGCTCGCTGCTCGATGTTGCGGGCGAGGTCGTCGCGCAGGCCGGCGAGCACGAAGGCCGAGATGACCGCGGACAGCAGCATGGCCGCCATCAGGATCACCAGATTGCTCAAGGGCGACATCTCCAGGACGAACCATCCGATGCCCCACAAGACGGCCCAGCACACCGCGAACACGAGGAAGCGGGCCAGCGTGTACGTCCAGAATGCCTTCACCACTTCACCTTAGTTCCCCGCCGGTACCGTAGGAGCCATGGGCAAGTTCTTCCTGGCGGTCTTGGCAATCACGCTGTTCGTCTACGCCCTGTTCGACCTGATCGCCACCCCGCGCGACCAGATCCGCGGCAAGCTGCCCAAGGTCGTCTGGTTCGTCATCTTGGTGCCGCCGGTGATCGGACCGCTGCTGTGGCTCACCGTGGGGCACCGCCGCACCTGGAATCCGCCGAACGGTGGCCGCAAGGGACCTCGTCCCGGCCCACGACCGCCGTTCGGTCCCGACGACGACCCCGACTACCTCCGGGGCCTGTAGGCCGCGGGGCCGGGCAAGCCGCTACTTGGCGTAGGCGTGCAGTCCGCCGAAGAGCAGGTTGACGCCGTAGAAGCTGAACAGGAAGGTCGCGAAGCCGAACAGCGCGACGGTGGCGGCACGCTTGCCCTTCCAGCCGGCGGTGTAGCGGGCGTGCAGGTAGCCGGCGTAGACGATCCACGTGATCAGCGCCCAGACCTCCTTGGGGTCCCAGCCCCAGTAGCGGCTCCACGCGCTGTAGGCCCAGATGGGCCCGGCGATGAGTGCGCCGAAGGTCCAGATCGGGAAGGCGACGGCGTGCACGCGGTAGGCCACCCGGTCCATGACCGCCGAGGTGGGGATCCGCGCCATCAGCGGGCCCTCGGTGCCACGCGACTCGGCGCGCTCCTTGAGCAGGTACAGCACCGACGCAGCAGCACCCACGAGGAACAGGGCGCCGGCGATCATGACGGCCGCCACGTGGATGACCAGCCAGTACGACTGCAGCGCCGGCACGGTCGGTCCGGCCGGAACGTAGACGCTGAAGCCGATGCCGAGCAGCACCAGGGAGAAGCCGGTGACGAAGACGCCGAGCCACTCGACCTGCCAGGTGCGGACGAGGACGAGGTAGACCGCCAGTGCGATCAGCGACCCGGTGACGGCGAACTCGTACATGTTGCTCCACGGCACCCGCTCGGCGGCCAGGCCGCGGGTCAGGGTGCCGACGAGCAGCAGGGCCGTCGACAGCGTGGTCAGCGAGACGCCGATGGACGCCAGCACCGTGCTGATGTCGGGGCGGGAGTCGGCGTCGCCGTCGGGTCCTGCGTCGGACCCGCTGGTGTCACCGCCGGCCTCACCCTCGACGATCTGCGAGCCGTCGGCCGCCACGGCCACCGGGGCGGCGGCCGTGCGCGTGGCGAAGCCCCACTCGGCCAGGTGCGCCAGGAAGGCCAACGCCACCACGATGGTGCCGGAGGCGACGCTGTAGTTGGACAGCTGCGCGTAGGTGGCGAGGTTCATGGGCGCTCCTTCTGATCAGGTGTCTGCACCTGCAGGCGTTCGAGGAGGGGATCGAGCTTCCCCGGCATCGCGTCGCGCACCACGCGATCGAGCACGGCGACATCGACCACGGTACGCGACCCCTCGCGACGCGCGCGGATCCAGGTTCTGCGGGGCTGCACGAACAGGGAGGCGAGCAGGCCGAGAACGGCGGCGACGATACCGATCAGCGGGAGCTGCACCAACGGCGTGGCGGCGATCTGGAACCGCGCGAACTGGCGCAGCTCGACGAACTCGATCGTTCCGCCGTCCGGGAGGTCCTGGGTCTGACCGGGCTGCAGGCTGACCCGGTATCCCTTGTCGCCGTTCATGTACTGCGTCATCTTGCTCTTGTCGAGGACGTACACCGACTGGGGGACGCCGTCGTCCAGGCCGAGGTCGCCGTGCCAGACGAACAGGCCGAGGATGGGTCGCAGCGGAGCGGGGAAGACCGACTTGGTCGCGCCGTCGGTGCCCGTGACGTAGGTGGGCAGGAAGAACCCCTGGAAGCCGAGCTGCTCGGGCTCTGCCTCGGCGACCTTGACCACGCCGTTGGAGGTGTAGGTGGAGTCGGCGGGCAGGAACGGGACGGGCTCGTCGAACACGACCTCGCCGTCGGCGTTCGTGACCTTGATGACCGGTGCGTAGCCCTGGCCGACGAGGAACACCGAGGTGCCGTCGACGCTGAGGGGGTGGTTGACCCGGATGCTGAACGGCGTGTCAGTGCTGCTGGTGCCACGGCTGACGGTGCCGGTCGCCTCGAACGACACCGGGGCACCGGCCTGCGGCCCGGAGCCCTGGAACCGGGCATCGAACTCGTCGAGCTTGAACGAGAACGGCGGGAGGGAGTCGCGGTTGAACAGTGCGCCCGAGGTGAACTCGTCGTACTGCGTCAGCACGTTGCTGAAGCGGTCGCCCTCGGTCACGATCGCTGCTCCGCGATAGCCCAGCAGGTTGCTGACGGCGACGCCGATCAGCACCACCACGACGCTGACGTGGAACAGCAGGTTGCCGGCCTCGCGCAGGTAGCCCTTCTCGGCCGACAGCTCGTGCACGCCGTCACGCTCGACGACGTCGATGCGGGCGCGTCGCAGCGCGCGGCGTCCCAGCGCCATGACCTCGGCCGGCTCGGCGTCGGTGGTGAACGTCGCCGACGTCGGCAGCCGGTCCAGCCGGCGCGGCGCGGCGGGCGGGCGCGCCCGGAGGGCCGCGAGGTACACCCGGGTGCGCGGCACGATGCACCCGACCAGCGACACCATGAGCAGCAGGTAGATCCCGCTGAACCACGGGGAGGTGAACACGCTGAACATGCCCAGCTTCTCGTAGATGGGGCCGAGCGTGGGGTGGGCCGCCTTGTACGCCTCGACCGCCCGCGGGCTGACGCCTCGCTGCGGGATGAACGACCCGGGAACCGCCGCGATGGCCAGCAGCAGGAGCAACGACAGCGCGGTGCGCATCGAGGTCAGCTGTCGCCAGATCCACCGGGCGAAGGCCCACGTGTTCAGCGGCGGCGCCTGCTGCGGCTGGAAGTCGCGCGAGGAGCTGGGGGTGCTCACAGCAACGTCTCCGATCCGCCGAGCCAGTTCTGCAGGTCGATGACGAGGCTGTCCCAGACCCCACTGACGAGCAGGACGCCGACCACGACGAGCAGGGCTCCCCCGAACACCGAGACGGCACGCTGGTGTCGGCGCAGCCACCCGATGGAACGGGAGAACCGTTCGAACCCCAGAGCCGCCAGGACGAACGGCACACCGAGACCCAGGCAGTACACGAACGCCAGCAGCGCGCCACGCGCCGCGGTCGCGTCGTCGGTGGCGAGGCTCAGGCCGAGCACGGCGCTGAGCGTCGGGCCGATGCACGGCGCCCAGCCCACGGCGAAGAACACGCCGAGCACCGGCGCCATCGCCAGCCCAACAGCGGGCACCGCGTGCACCCGGACGTCTCGCTGCAGCAGGGGCAGCAGCCCGATGAAGGCCAGCCCGACGACGATGACCAGGATGCCCGTGGCGATCGACAGCGGACGCTGGTACGCGCGCAGCTCGGTGCCGATGGAGCCGAACAGCGCACCGCCGAGCACGAAGACCGTCGAGAAGCCCAGCACGAACAGGATCGACCCGGTGAGCAGTCGACTGCGGCGACGCAGCCGCAGGTTCCCGGGCTCGGATCGGTCGGCGTCGAGATCCTGGACCGCGACGCCGGAGACGTACGACAGGTAGCCCGGCAGCAACGGCACCACGCACGGCGAGAAGAACGAGACGAGACCGGCCACCAGGGCGACCGGCAGCGCGAGCACGAGGGTGCCCGAGGAGACGGTCTGGGTCAGCCAGTCGTTCACACCGGCTCCGAACGCATCACGCGGCGCCGACCGACGACTTCACGTCGTCGATCAGCCCGGCGAGCGTGGAGGCGGTGAGCCCGTCGACGGCGATCCGCACCGCCACCTTGCCCTTCGGGTCGATGATCCAGGTGGTGGGAACCGCCACGGTCGGCAGGCTGTCGTTGAACTTGAGCTCGAGCCGGCCGCCCTGGTCGGCGAACGTCGGGTACGTGACGCCGATCTTCTGGTTGAAGGCGAGCGCGGTGTCGGACTTGGAGCGGTTCAGCACGCCCACGAACTTCACGTCCTTGTCGGCGTACTGCTCCGACACCTCCTTGAGCGCGGGCATCTCCTTGCGGCACGGCGGGCACCACGGGCCCCAGACGTTGATCACGATGGTCTGCCCCGCCCAGTCGGCCGTGGTGAGCGGCTTGCCCTCGAGGTCCTCGCCGGACAGCACCGGCGCCTCCTTGCGGTCCGCCACCGGGACGACGGTGATCTCGCCGGCGCCCGACACGTAGCCGGAGGTGTCGGCCGAACCGTTCGCTCCCGAGCACCCCGCGAGCAGCGCGATCGATGCCAGGGCCACGAGGGCGACCCTCACCCGGCCCGCACGGATTCTCATGCTCCACCCGAGAACGTGTTGCCCTTGAGCGCGTCGGGCAGCAGGTCACCGGCCGGCTCGCTGTAGACGAAGCCGGTGTAGTCGTCGTCCTCGAAGGTCAGGGACGTGAGGCTCGCGAGCGTGCACTGCCGCTTGCGGGGGTCGTGCGCGAATCGTCTCTGCTCGTACATGAGGCGCGAGGTCCACACGGGCAGCTGGTGCGACACGATCACGGCCTCGCTGCCGCGGGCTGCCTCGCGGGCGTCGTCGATGGCCGCGCGCATGCGAGCGGCGATCTCGAGGTACGGCTCGCCCCACGACGGGCGCGCCGGGTTGCGCAGCAGCCACCACCGGTCGGGCCGCAGGAACGCCTTGGGTCCGACGCCGACGCTCTTGCCCTCGAACTTGTTGCCGGCCTCGATGACGCGCTCGTCGGTGGTGATCGGCACCGACAGGATCTGCGACAGAGGGGCGGCGGTCTCCTGCGCCCGTTCCAGCGGAGAGGCCACCAGGTGGGTGATCGGGTGGTCCTTCAGTGCCTCGGCCACCTGCGCGGCCATCTCGTGCCCGAGGTCGGACAGGTGATAGCCGGCGATGCGGCCGTAGAGGACGCCGAGCGGGTTGTGCACCTCGCCGTGCCGCATGAGGTGGACGATCGTGCGCGTGGTCATCAGGTTCCTCGGTGGTCGGGCTGGGCGGCCGCCGCTGCGGCAGCCGCTCTCGGGAGTGCCTCCCCGATTCTAGCGAGTGCCTCCTCGTCGTGGGACGCCGAGACGAACCACGACTCGAAGGCGCTCGGCGGCAGGTACACCCCGGCCTCGAGCATCGCGTGGAAGAACGGGCTGTAGCGCCACGCCTCCTGGGCCTGGGCGCCGGCGAAGTCGACCACCGGCTGGTCGACGCCCCAGAAGACGCTGAACATGGAGCCGCTGTTCTGGATGCGGTGCACGACTCCGGCGGTGGTGAGCGCGTCGGCCACCATCGCCTGCAGACGAGACGACGCGACGCCGAGCCGCTCGTAGGCCGCGTCGTCGGCGGCGCGCAGCGTGGCGAGGCCGGCCGTCGTGGCGATGGGATTCCCCGACAGGGTCCCGGCCTGGTACACCGGGCCGGACGGAGCCAGCTGAGCCATGATCTCGGCCCGACCGCCGAAGGCGGCTGCCGGGAAGCCTCCGCCCATCACCTTGCCGAAGGTGAGCAGGTCGGGTCGCCAGCCCTCGACGGCACCGTCGAGACCCCACTGTCCCGAGCGGGTGACGCGGAAGCCGGTCATGACCTCGTCGCTGATCAGCAGGGCCCCGTGGCGGGACGTGATCTCGGACAGGAACTGGTTGAAGCCCGGCTCGGGCGGCACCAGGCCCATGTTGCCGGCAGCAGCCTCGGTGATGACGCACGCAATCTGGTCGCCGAGCTGGTCGAAGGCCGCCTCGACCCCGGCGCGGTCGTTGTAGGTGAGCACGACGGTGTCGGCGGTGACGTGCGCCGGGACTCCCGGCGTCCCCGGGATGCCCAGGGTGACGACGCCCGACCCCGCCTCGGCGAGCAGCGCGTCGACGTGTCCGTGGTAGCAGCCGGCGAACTTGACGATCGTGTCGCGACCGGTGAAGGCGCGGGCCAGGCGGACCGCTGACATCGTGGCCTCGGTTCCGGACGACACCATGCGCACCAGCTCGACCGGGGTGCGAGCGACGATCTCCTCGGCCAGCTCGACCTCGGGCGCGCTCGGGGTGCCGAACGACGTGCCGCGGGCGACGGCCGCTCCGACGGCCTCGAGCACGGCCGGATGGGCGTGCCCGAGCAGCATCGGTCCCCACGAGCCGACCAGGTCGACGTAGCGGTTGCCGTCGACGTCGGTGAGCCACGCGCCCCGGCCCTCCGCCATGAACACCGGGGAGCCCCCGACGGCGCGAAACGCTCGTACCGGCGAGTTGACTCCACCGGGAGCGACGGCCTGCGCCCGGGAGAACAGCTCATGGGACGTCTGGTTCTGGGTCACCGTTCCAGTGTCCCCCGAGTTCACGTAGCCGTAACTCGCGGCCCCACCTATCGTTATCTATGTCACTGTCCGACCGACGTGAGTCGAACGGACAGGTCCGTCGTTCACCACGGCCGGACCTCGTTGGAGGGGAAAGCACTTTCATGGCACGTCGTTCGTTGTCTCGCTGGCAGAAGGCCGGGGCTCTGGTCCCCATGGCCGTCCTCGTGGCCGCGTGGGGTGCCGCGCTCACCAACACGGGCCTCGCGAACGCGTCCGACAGCGCCGATCCCGGCGCGATCCCCGCCGTCCCGGGCACCGCCTTCGACCAGCCCGCCAGCGTCCAGAAGGCGCCCACCGGCATCGATCCGCGCGCCGGTGCCGACATGGCGGTCTCCACCCTGTCCGCCAACGGCATCCCGGAAGCGGCGCTCTTCGCGTACCGCCGCGCTGCGAACCTGCTCGACAAGGCCGACCCCACGTGCAACCTGCCGTGGAACCTCGTCGCCGCCATCGGCCGCGTCGAGTCCAACCACGGCCGCACCAACAACAACCGGCTCGGTGCCGACGGCGTCGCCACCCCCGGCATCTACGGCGTCGCCCTCGACGGCAGCAACGGCACCGCTCGGATCACCGACACCGACGGCGGCAAGCTCGACAAGGACACCACCTTCGACCGCGCGGTCGGACCCATGCAGTTCATCCCCGGCACCTGGGCAGCAGTGGGCGTCGACGGCGACGGTGACGGCACCAAGAACCCGCAGGACATCGACGACGCGGCCACCGCGGCCGGTGTCTACCTGTGCGCCGGACCCGGCGACCTGTCTAAGCAGGCCGACGCCGCCGACGCGGTGCGCCGCTACAACAACTCCGCCTCCTACGTCGACCTCGTGCTGGCCATCTCCGAGCGCTACGCGGCCGGTGACTTCTCCCAGTCGCCGAACCTCTACACGACCTCGCCGATGCTGACCAACCGCTCGTCGGACCAGACCCTGACGCCCAGCCAGCGCAAGAAGGCCGCACAGGCGGAGAAGGACTCCAACTCCAAGCCCAAGGACGACAACGGCTCCACCGGATCGACCGGATCGACCGGTGGCACCGGAACCGGATCGACGGGTGGCACCGGAGGAACGGGCTCGACCGGCGGCACCTCCGGACAGGGCAGCACGCTCGGCAGTGGCCTCCAGGGCACCATCGAGAACACCCCGCTCAAGCCGCTCGCCCCGGTCACCGAGCCGGTCACCGGCCTGCTCACCACCGTCGAGGCGAACCTGCGTTGTCTGGTCGAGGTCGCCCTGCTGCCGGGCAGCACCTACAAGGCCCGCTTCCAGACCTGCATGACGAAGTACACCAAGGGCTGAACCTGCTTCACCGAGCAGGCGAGTCCATCACGGGCGTCAGCGAGACAGGCGCGCCGCGATCTCTGCGGCCCAGTAGGTGAGCACGATGTCGGCTCCGGCGCGGCGGATCGACAGGACCACCTCGTCGATGGCGCGCTCGCGCTCGATCCAGCCGTTGGCGGCGGCGGCCTCGACCATCGCCATCTCACCGGAGATGTTGTAGGCGGCCACCGGCACGTCGACGGCGTCGCGCACCTGACGGATCACGTCGAGATAGCTCAGGGCCGGCTTGACCATGACGATGTCGGCGCCCTCGGCGATGTCCAGCATCACCTCGCGCAGCGCCTCGCGGGCGTTGGCCGGGTCCTGCTGGTACGTCTTGCGGTCTCCGGTCAGCGACGAGTCGACGGCCTCGCGGAAGGGTCCGTAGAAGGCCGACGAGTACTTGGCGGCGTAGGCCAGGATCACCGTGTCGTCGTGACCAGCGGCGTCGAGCGCCGAGCGGATGGCGCCGACCTGGCCGTCCATCATGCCGCTGGGGCCGACGACGTGGGCGCCTGACGCGGCCTGCACCACGCCCATCTGCGCGTAGATGTCCACGGTGGCGTCGTTGTCGACCCGGCCCCGGTCGTCGAGCACACCGCAGTGGCCGTGGTCGGTGAACTCGTCGAGGCACAGGTCCGACATGACCAGGAGGTCGTCGCCGACCTCGGCGCGGGCGTCGCGCAGGGCGACGTTGAGGATGCCCTCGGGGTCCAGAGCACCCGACCCCGTGGCGTCCTTGTGCTCGGGCACACCGAACAGCATGACGCCGCCCAGGCCGAGGCGCGCCGCCTCGGCGTACACCTCACGCGCGGAATCACGCGTGTGCTGCACGACCCCGGGCATCGAGGTGATCGGGCGCGGCTCGGTCAGTCCCTCGGCCACGAACATCGGCAGGACCAGCTGACTGGGCTGCACGTGCGTCTCCGCCACCAACCGCCTCACCGCCGGCGACGAGCGCAGGCGGCGAGGACGATCGGACGGGAACGACACGACTACGCCTTGGAGCGGCGCGACGTGGGGCGCTTCTGCGACGGGCGCAGCACCGGCTCCCCGGCGTCGACGAACTCGAGGCGACGAGCGGCACCGAACTCGGCGAGCGCGTCGGCCAGCAGCTCGACCGACGGCTGCTCGGCCATCACGTCGACCCGCAGGCCGTGCTCCTCGGCGGTCTTGGCCGTGGCCGGTCCGATGCAGGCGATGATCGTCTGCGCGTGCGGCTTGCCGGCGATGCCCACGAGGTTGCGGACCGTGGACGACGACGTGAACAGCACGGCGTCGAACTTGCCCGACTTGATCGCTTCACGGACCGGTGCCGGCGGCGGCGACGCGCGCACCGTGCGGTACGCCGTGACGTCGTCGACCTCCCAGCCCAGGTCGATCAGGCCCGCGACGAGCGTCTCGGTGGCGATGTCGGCCCGCGGCATGAAGACCCGGTTGATCGGGTCGAGCACGTCGTCGAACGGCGGCCAGTCCTCGAGCAACCCACGCGCCGACTGCTCGCCGCTGGGCACCAGGTCCGGACGGATGCCCCAGGTGGCGATGGCCTCGGCGGTCTTGTCGCCGACCGCAGCGATCTTCAGGCCCGAGAAGGCGCGGGCGTCGAGCCCGTACTCCTCGAACTTCTCGCGCACGGCCTTGACCGCGTTGACGCTGGTGAAGGCGATCCACTCGTAGCGCCCCTCGACCAGGCCGCGCACCGCCTTGTCCATCTGCTGCGGGTTGCGCGGCGGCTCGACCGAGATGGTCGGGACCTCCTCGGAGACCGCACCGTAGCCGCGCAGGCGGCGGGCCAGACCGGCCGACTGCTCCTTGGTGCGCGGCACCAGGACGCGCCAGCCGTACAGCGGCTTGGTCTCGAACCACGAGAGCGCCTCACGCATGCCCACCACGGCACCGACGACGGTGATGGCCGGCGACGTCATGCCGGCGGCCGCCGCGTCGGCGGCGATGTCGGCCAGCGTCGACACGACGGTGGACTGCTCGGTGGTGGTGCCGACGCGGGTCATCGCGACGGGGGTGTCAGCATCGCGGCCGGCCTCGATCAGACCGGTCGCCGCCTCCTCGATGCGGCTCACGGCAGCGAGCAGCACCAAGGTGTCCTGGCCCGCGTGGTCGGCCCAGGTGATCTTGGCGTCGCCCACGTTCACCACCGAGAACTCGCGGTGCGTGCGGTTCGTCAACGGCACTCCGGCGTAGGCCGGGACCGCCGACACCGACGAGATGCCGGGCACGATCTCGAAGCCGATGCCGGCCTTGGTGCAGGCGGCGGCCTCCTCGGGGGCGGTGGCGTAGGTGAACGGGTCGCCGGCCACCAGGCGCACGACCTGCGCACCGGTCTTGGCGTGCTTGACCACGATGCGAGCGCGGGCGGCGTGGGTGAGCGTCTCGCCGTCTTCGCTGGTGCCACCGTCGACGATCTCGGCGCCGTTGGTGACGAGCGCGGCCTGCTCGGGCTGTTCGATGATCACGACGTCGGCCAGCGCGAGCAGCTCGGCGGCGCGCACCGTGAGCAGGCTCTCGTCGCCCGGGCCGGCACCCACGAAGCTCGACGTGTCCCAGCTTCTTGCCGGGAATGGGTGTGGTCGGGACCGTGCTGGTCATCTCTGCAGTCACTGCGTGTCCTTTTCTCGTGCTGCCGTCGATCACGAGGTCACCGACACGAGCGTGTCGGCCCCTTCGGCGAGCATCTCGGCAGCGAGACGTTCGCCGACCGCGGCGGCCTGCTCAGGCAGGCCGGTCGCGGACAGTCGGATGGTGGGCGCGCCGGAGAGGTCTCCGACCACGGCTCGTAGCCACAGCTCGTCGCCGTCGTCGCCCCAGGCGATCTCGGCAAGAGCCGACCGGAGCGCTGCAGCCTGCCTCCAAGGTGGCGAGGAGGCTGCGTTCGGCGGTGACGGCCGCGCGGGTGTCGCGGTCGTCGAGGACGCCGAGCAGGCGAGCGGTCGCGTCATCGTCGACGCGGCACTCGCAAGCCAGCGCACCCTGCCCGGGGGCAGGGAGCATCTGGATGGGATCGATGGTCTCGGTGATCTCGTCGAGACGACCGAGACGGGCCAGGCCAGCACGTGCGAGCAGCACGGCATCGACCTCGCCGGAGGTGACCTTGGCGATGCGGGTGTCGACGTTGCCGCGGACACCCACGATCTCGACGCCGAGGCCGAGCGCGTTCAGCTGGCTCTCGCGCCGCGGCGAGCCGGTGCCGACGCGTGCGCCCTGGGGCAGCTCGCCGAGGGTGAGGCCGTCGCGAGCCACGACGCAGTCGCGCGGGTCCTCGCGCACCGGAACGGCCGCGAGCAGCAGATCGGGGTGGGCGGCCGTGGGCAGGTCCTTGAGCGAGTGCACGGCCACGTCGATGCGTCCGTCGAGCAACGCGTCGCGCAGGGCGCCGACGAACACGCCCTGACCGCCGAACTCGGTGAGCGGCGCCGTCGAGCGGTCGCCCTCCGTGCTGATCGTGACGATCTCCACCGTCGCGCCCGCCTCGGCGACGAGTCGATCGGCGATCTGCCGGGTCTGAGTGGTGGCGAGGGCCGAGGCCCGCGTCCCGATGCGAAGAGGAGCGCTCATGCGTCATCACCGGTGATCCGCGTGACGGCGCCCGGGTCCAGGGCGAACAGATCGGCGAGCGCGTCGGCGTAGGTGAGCCCGGCGGGGTCCTCGACCAGCTGCTGCACGCGCACCGTGGGGGCGTGGATGAGCTTGTCCGCCACGCGGTGCAGCGCCTGACGCACCGCGGCCTGCTGGTCGTCGGGGAGGTCGCTGATGCGCGGCTCGAGCCGGGCGAGCTCGGCGGCGACGACGTCGGTGGCCATGGTCCGCAGCGCCACGACGGTCGGGGTGACACGCGAGGCGGCCTTGGCCGCGAGGAAGGACCGCACCTCGTCCTCGACGATCGAGCGGACCTGCTGCACGTCGGACGACAGCGAGGAGTCGGCGCCGAGCTCGGCGAGCATGGAGATGTCGACCAGCCGCACGCCGGGCAGGTCGGCGACCGCCGGGTCGACGTCACGCGGCAGGGCCAGATCGATCAGCGTCAGCGACCGGCCGGCCGCGGCGCGCTCGATGCGCTCCTTGTCGAACACCGTGCCGCTGGCGCCCGTGCAGCTGACGACGACGTCGGCCGCCGCGAGCTCGACGTCCATGGCCTCCCACCGCACGGCGCTGACGCCGTGGGTGGCCACGAGGGTGAAGGCGCTCTGGTAGGTGCGATTCGCGACCATGATGTGGTGCGGGGCCACCCCGCGGGAGATCAGCGTGCGCACGGCGAGGTTGGCCATGGTGCCCGCGCCGGCGACCAGGAACCGGGTGTCGGGCTCGTCGACGACGTCGCCGGCGACGGCGAGGCCGGCGGTGACGATCGAGGGGGCCAGCCGGTCGATGCCGGTCTCGCTGTGACCGCGCTTGCCGATGCGCAACGCCTGCTGGAACAGCGCGTTCAGCGCCGAACCGACGGTGGACTCGGCCTGCGCGGCGTGGAGGGCGTCGCGAACCTGCCCGAGGATCTGGCTCTCGCCGAGGATCATCGAGTCGAGGCCGGAGGCGACGCCGAACAGGTGGGCCACGGCGGCGTCGTCGTAGTGCACGTAGACGTGCTGCACGAGCTCGTCACGGTCGAGACCGGCCTGCTCGGCCAGCAGCCGCGAGACCTCGTCGACCGACCCGTGGAACCGGTCGGCCTCGACGTAGACCTCGACGCGGTTGCAGGTGGAGATGACGACGGACTCGGTGACCGCCGGGTTGTCGAGCACCTGGTGCGACAGCTTCACGGCCGCGTCGGTGTCGAGTGCAGCGCGCTCGAGCACCTCGATCGGTGCGGACTTGTGGGACATGCCCACCATCAACACGCTCATGCGGTGACCTCCGTGACCGGTTCAACGGTGACCGGCTCCACGCCGGCAGCGGATCCGGGCGTGCCCTTGCGCTGCTCGTGGTAGGCCAGGATCTGCAGCTCGATGGACAGGTCGACCTTGCGCAGGTCGACGCCGTCGGGCACCTGCACGACGGCGGGCGCGAAGTTCAGGATGCTGGTGATGCCGGCCGCCACGAGGCGGTCGGCCACCGGCTGGGCCGCGGGGCCCGGCGTGGCGATGATGCCGATCGAGACGCCGCGTTCGGCCACCACGGCGTCGAGATCGTCCAGCGAGGTGACGGTGATGCCCGACACGACGGTGCCGATGCGATCGGGATCGGCGTCCACGAGGGCGGCCACGCGGATGCCGCGCGAGCTGAAGCCCTGGTAGGCCGACAGCGCCGTGCCGAGGTTGCCCACGCCGACGATGACGACGTCCCAGTCCTGGGTCTGGCCGATCTCGCGCGCGATCTGGTAGCGCAGGTACTCGACCTCGTACCCGACGCCACGCGTGCCGTACGACCCGAGGTAGGACAGGTCCTTGCGCAGCTTCGCCGGGTTGACCCCCGCCTCGTCGGCGAGCTCGTTGGACGAGCACGTGACGGTGCCCTGCTCGATCAACGTCGTGAGAGCACGCAGGTAGATCGGGAGTCGCGCCACGGTGGCATCGGGGATACCGCGATCGTGGTGGTCGGCGAACGGGGTGGGGCGCAGAATCGTCACAAGTCTCCATGGCTGCGACGCCGGGGATTTCCTGCGTGAGGAGAGCGTCGAGCGCACACTTACTTTACGAGTTTGTGAACTCGTTAACAAAATCGAGGCGGCCTCGGGTGGCGTAGGTCACACCACGACGCGCGGTTCAGTGGCGGCCGAGGGCCTGGCGCAGGCGTAGAGGATCCACGCGCCAGAAGTCGTGCTGGTGGCCGTCGACGAAGGTCACGGGCACCTGGTCGGTGAACCGACGCGCCAGCTCCGGGTCGGTGTCGATGTCCACGCGGACCCACGACACATCGGCTGACGTGCAGACGTCGGCGACGGTGGACTCGGCGACCTGGCACAGGTGGCAACCCTCGCGCGAGTAGACGACCACCGTCGCGTCGCCGGCGTGCGGAATGGTCATGGGCTGTCGAGACCGAGCGCTTCGGAGCGGGCCAGCGCACGCAGTCGGCCCTTCTCGATCTTGCCGGTGGCCGACCGGGGCAGGCCCGACACGACCGAGATCCGGCTGGGCTGCTTGAACCGTGCGAGCCGGGTGCGGCACTGGGCCTGCACCGCCTCGACCACCACGGCGGCATCGGCGCCCGGGAGCGTCTCGACGAACGCCACCACGGCCTCGCCGGTCTGCTCGTGGGGCTGACCGACGACCGCCACCTGACCGACGCCGTCGACCTCGGCGATGACGTCCTCGACCTCCGACGGGTACACGTTGAAGCCCGAGACGATCACCAGCTCCCGTAGCCGGTCGACGATCATCAGGTCTCCGTCGGGGTCGACCAGCCCGATGTCGCCGGTGGCGTACCAACCGTTCTCGTCAGGACCGTCCGAGCCGTCCGGCCAGTAACCGGAGAAGAGGTTGTCCCCGCGGATCCACAGCTGCGCCGGATCGTCGGGCCCGGCAGCGAGCTCACCCGGACCGCCCGGACCGCGATCGTCCGGGCCCTGCCCCGTCTCGATGATGCGGACCTCCAGGCCGGGCAGGGGGCGGCCCACGGAGCCGGCCTTCGGCGGCTGGGTGCGTGGGCGGTCCGAGGCCAACGTGACGGCCACGACCGGCGCGGCCTCGGTGAGCCCGTAGCCCTCCTCCACGAACAGGCCCGACGACTCGGTGAACGCCGCACCCAGGTCCGGATCGAGACTCGACGCGCCGGACAGCACGGTGCGCACCCCGGCGAGCTTCTCGCGCAGGTCGGGTCGACCCGCCCAGGCGGCGACGACCGGCGGGGCGAGCGGGAGGTTGGTGATCCCCTCGGCGGCGACCAGGTCGAGCAGGCCGTCGGGATCGAAGCGGTCGACCAGCACGATCGTGGCACCCTGCCGCGCAGCCTGACCGAGGACCGCGTTCAGTCCGTAGACGTGGAACATCGGCAGCAGCCCGAGCCCGATGTCGTCGGCAGCCATCGGCGGATTCTGCAGCGATGCGACCTGCTCGATGTTGGCCAGCAGCGCTCGGTGCGTGAGCATCGCGCCACGCGGCTTGCCGCTGCTGCCGGACGTGTACAGGATCACCGCGAGCGTCTCGGCGTCCGGAGGTGCCGCGGGAGCCGTTCCGGTGGCGCCGGACAAGAAGGCCTCGAACGTCGTCTCGTCGCCCTCGGCCGGGGTGCCGTCGACGACGACCGACGGCACGTGATCGAGTCCCGACGCCACCGCTTGACGCACCTGGGGCGCACCGGTCTCGTCGCAGAGCACCACCCTCGTGGTGGAGTCGCCGAGCATGCGTGCGATCTCCGAGGTGGTCGATCTCGGGTTGATCGGCACCGCCACCATGCCGCCGCGCAGGATGCCGAAGTACGCGATCGGCAGGTCGATCCGGTTGGCCATCACGACGGCCACCCGATGGCCCGCGACCAGGCCGCGCGCCGACAGCCCGCGGGCGACGGCGTCGGCCGCCTCGTCCAGCTCGCGCCAGGTGATCGCCCGTCGATCCGGGCGAAACTCGACCAGTGCCAAGCCGTCCGGGTCACGTTCGGCTGCCTGCTGGACCAGGTCACTGACGTTGACGATCACGACTCCGAGTCAACCACACCCTCGGTATGTCGATCCCGGCTAATGTCGGGGCATGGCCCGCGACGGATCGCCCCCCGAACCGCGCAACCTGCGTTCGCGCTCCGTGCTCGCCGGGCAGGCCGCGGCGGCCGCCGCCGAGGTCGAGCACGCCCTGGACGTCGACCAGGACCAGCACGGCGCTGCCTTCTTCGACGTCGACAACACGATCATGCAGGGCGCATCGATCTTCCATCTCGCGCGCGGGCTGCACCGCCGCAAGTTCTTCACCACCTCCGACATCGCCAAGGCTGCGTGGCAGCAGCTGTACTTCCGCGTGCTCGGCGTCGAGGATCCCGAGCACATCGAGAAGGCGCGCTCATCGGCGCTCGCGTTCATCGCGGGTCACCGCGTCAGCGAGCTGGAGCAGATCGGGGAGGAGATCTTCGACGAGAACATGGCCGACAAGATCTGGCCCGGCACCCGAGCGATCGCCCAGTGGCACCTCGATCGTGGCCAGCGGGTCTGGCTGATCACGGCCGCTCCCGTCGAGATCGCCGCGGTCATCGCCCGTCGGCTCGGCCTCACCGGCGCACTCGGCACCGTCGCCGAGCACGTCGACGGCGTCTACACCGGCCGCCTCGTCGGCGAGATGCTGCACGGCGAGGGCAAGGCCGTCGCCGTCCGCGAGATCGCCGAACGGGAAGGGCTGCTGCTCGACGAGTGCTACGCCTACTCCGACTCCAGCAACGACCTGCCGATGCTGTCCCTCGTCGGTCATCCGTGCGCCATCAATCCCGACAGCGGCCTGCGTGCCCACGCCCGCTCCAACGGGTGGCGCATCCGCGACTACCGCACCGGTCGCAAGGTCATGATGGCCAGCGGCAAGGCCGCCGTCGCGGGCGCTGCAGCGGGCGGCGCCTGGCGGGTCCTGCGCAATCGCAGGTCCTGACTCCCCGGCCCAAGGTCACCTTTCATCGAAATCACATGACGGCGGGACCGAAGTCCCATAGACTGCCGGGGATCAGGGAGGGCCTGTGAGATTTCGGACGTCTGCGATGGGCGCGGCTGCGATGCCCTCTGTCGCGATCTCTCACCCCGGGCTGTCCGCCCTGCTGATGGCGATCGCCGAGCAGACCAACGCCTACTCCCCGCACTTCGACCCCGGCGGCGACGACGACCACGACTCGGACCCGGAGGCGACCCGCCTGCGCGCGCTCGTGGACCTCGCCAAGGACGGCGACAGCGAAGCGTTCGGGCAGCTCTACGACCACTACGTCACCGGGATCTTCCGCTTCATCTACTACCGCGTCGGCTCCAAGCAGCTCGCCGAGGACCTCACCAGCGAGACCTTCGTGCGTGGCCTGCGGTCGATCCAGCGGTTCAGCTGGCAGGGCAAGGACTTCGGCGCCTGGCTGACCACGATCGCGCGCAACCTGATCACCGATCACTACAAGTCGAGCCGATCGCGCCTCGAGCTCACGACCGACTCGGTGCCCGAGGGTCGCACCACGGCCGACAGCCCCGAGGCGGAGGTGCTGTCGCTGATCACCAACGAGATGCTCCTCGAGGCGGTCAGCGGTCTGCCACCCGAGCAGCGCGACTGCATCCTGATGCGCTTCATCCAGGGCCTGTCGATCGCCCAGACCGCGGCCGCCATCGGCCGCAGCGAGGGCGCCATCAAACAGCTTCAGCTACGGGCTGTCCGCAGCCTCGCCGGAGCCATGCCGGCGGACATCCGATGATCCGTTGCCGCCGCGAAATGATCCCGTCGATCTCCCGTAACTTCAGCCCACATCGATTCGTTGTTCGAGAAGAGAAAACCCCCGGTCCCACCACCACCCAGCTGAGAAGAGAACCATGATCCGCCGCCGACGCTCCGACGACGCGCAGTCGTTCGACGACGCGTGGACCAGTGGCGTCACCTCGGGCACCTCTGCCGAGGTCGCCGAGCTGATCCGCACGGCCGAGGCGCTGTGCCGCACCGCCGTGGCACAGCCGGATCCTGAGTTCCGCAGCGCGCTGCGGTCGCAGCTGATGACCGAGGCCGCCACCGTCCTGGTCGACTCGCCTGCGCCGGCCCTCGCCGAGGCCCCGGCACCGAAGGTGACCACCCGTCCCGTCCGTCGACGCGTCATCGGCCTGACCGCGGCCGCGGTGGCAGCCGTCGGCTCGGTGGGCATGATCTCCTCCAGCGCCACCGCCGTTCCGGGCGACGTCCTGTACCCGGTCAAGCGTGGCGTCGAGTCGGTCCAGCTGGCGCTGCACCGCGACGACGCCTCCCGCGGCGAGTTCCAGCTCGACCAGGCCCGTGAACGTCTCGCCGAGGCATGGTGGCTGGACTCGCACGACAAGGACGATCGAGTCGCGCGTGCGCTGGAGGACTTCTCCGACCAGGCGTCGAGCGGCTCGAGCAGCCTGTTCCTGGCCTACGGAGACGCCCGCAGCACCAAGACGATCGACACCGTCAACGACTTCGCCGCGTCCGCCACGGTCACCCTCGCGAACATGAGCGACGACCTGCCGGACGACGCCCGGGCTGCCCTCGATCTCGCCGCCGACACCATCTCGGGCCTGGCGTCCCAGGCGTCGGCACTGTGCACGTCCTGCGCGCCGGCCGACCTCAGCTCGCTGGTCAAGGCCGTCGACGGCGTCTCGCGTCAGACGCCGGCCAACACCGAGCCGGCGCCCGGCTACGGCTCGGGCAACGACACCGCCACCGCCCCCTCGACGAGCCAGCCCGGATCGTCCCCGACCGGCCAGGCCAGCAAGCCCGCGGCACCGTCCGGCGGTAGCACCCCGATTCCCACCCCCACACCGCTGCTCAGCGGCATCACCGACCCGCTCCTCGGCGGACTGCTCGGCGACGAGGAGCAGGAGGGTCTGGTCCCCGGACTGCTCGGCGGCCTGCTCGGCGGCAAGAACAGCTAGCGCGCACGCCACGTCGGCGTTCCGAGACGCACGGGCCCAGACACGAACAGGCCCAGACACTCGGGCGCTGCGCGCCCTCGGTCTCAGAAGAAGGCGTTGCCGCGGTCGACGAGCAGCCGGTAGAGGGTCTGCTGGATGGTCTCGCGCACCTGGTCGGTCACGTTGAACAACAGCATCGGGTCGTCGGCCGCCTCCGGCTCGTACGCGTCGGTGCGGATCGGCTCACCGAACTCGATGATCCACTTGCTCGGCAGCGGCACCATGCCCAGCGGCCCCAGCAACGGGAAGAACGGCGTGATCGGCAGGTACGGAACCCCCAGCAGCCGCGCCAACGACGGCACGTTGCCGATCAGCGGGTAGATCTCCTCGGCCCCGACGATCGACACCGGGACGATGGGGACCTGCGCCCGCATGGCCGACGAGACGAATCCACCGCGGCCGAAGCGCTGCAGCTTGTACCGCTCGGCGAACGGCTTGCCGATGCCCTTGAAGCCCTCAGGCCACACGCCGGCGAGCTTCTCCGGTGGACAACAACCGCTCGGCGTCCTCGGTGCAGGCCAAGGTGGCTCCCACCTTGCGGGCCAGCTGGCCGACGAAGGGCAGGACGAACACGAGATCCGCGCCGAGCGGACGCAGGTGGCGACCGCTGTACTTGTGCACCGCGTAGCCGGTGATCAGGCCGTCGATCGGCACCGTGCCGGAGTGGTTGGCCACCAGGAGCGCACCCCCGTCCGCGGGGATGTTCTCGATGCCGCGCACCTCGAGCCGGAACCAACCCTCGGCGAGCGGCTCCATGGCTGCGGTGAGGACCTCGGTGATCTGCGGGTCGAAGCCGAACTCGTCGACCTCGTAGTCGCCGCTGAGCCGGCGCCGGATCGTGGCCAGGAGCGTGGCGATCCGGGCGTCCCAGTCGCTGCCGAACACCCGCTGCGCGCCCTGGATCACGGCGGCGACGATGTCGTCGAGCGGGATGCCAGCCGACAGCGGCGCAGCGCCCGCGGTGCGGGTCTCGCGTTCGGCCTCCTCGGCGGCGCGGGCCGCCGCTGCTGCGGCGTCCTCGTCGGTGACCGCACGCAGGCGGGGCCGCTCGGTGGGCGGCGGACCGGACTGCCCGGCTGCCCCCTCCTTCGTGGCCGTGGGCGGCTTCTTGTCCGCGGGCGCCTTCTTGCCCGTGGGCGGCTTCTTGGCGGACGCAGCCTTCTTGGCGGTCGCGGCCTTCTGCGACGTCGCGGTGGAGGTGGACTCGGCCTTCTTCCTCACCGGCGCCGTGCGCGGGGCGGCGCCTGCGCCCGCCAGGCTGCGGGCTGCGGCCGACGGCGAGGTCTTGCCGCCTCGTCCGGGACGTCCACCCGAGCCGATCGTCTTGTCACTCATGCGGCGCCTCCCCCGAGCGCCGACAGGATGCCAGGGCGCACGTGCTGACGGAACTGCTCGAACACCTCGGCCGACGTGTACTGCGGGTCGTAGCCGAAGATGCTGCGCAGGGCCGAGTTGTCGAGCACCCGCCCGTAGGTGAGCAGCCGGTGCAGATCCGGCGGGACGTCGGCTCCGGTGGTGCGCACGACTCGTCGCGCGGCGAAGGCGAAGCCCAGCGGCGGCAGCGGGATGACCGGCTTGGCGAGACGTCGGGCGGCCTGGCTGAGCAGCACCACGCCGTCGGACGAGACGTTGAACGTGCCGGGCCGGTCCTCGAGCACCGCCTCGGTGAAGACGTTGAGGGCGTCGTCGAGGTGGAGGAACTGCAGGCGAGGGTCGAAGCCCATGGAGGCCGGCAGCACCGTGCCCGCGAAGTAGTCGCTCAACGGAGAGTGCATGGCGACGTCGAGGATCTGCGAGGCCCGCAACGTGGTGATGATGACGTCGGGACGTCGGCGTGCGAATCCGCGCACGTACGACTCGACCTCGACGATGTCCTTGGGAAATCCGCTGCGCACGCCTCCGCGGGCCGACATGCTCTCGGTCCACATCGCAGGATCGCGCGGCGAGGTGCCGTAGACGGCCGCCGAGGAGCCGAGCACGAACTTGGTGACGGTGCTCGACCGCTGGGCGGCGGCCAGCAGCTGCATCGTGCCGATGACGTTGAGCTCCTTGGAGCCGCCACCACCGGCACGGTGTCGATGGGGGTTGACGTCGAGGTGAACCACGGTGTCGACGTCCTCGACCGCGATCACCTTGGCGACGACCGGGGTGCGGATGTCGGCGCGGACGAACTTGGTGCCGCCGAGGTCACCCGCCGGCAGGACCGTGTCGATGCCGATGACGCGCGAGACCCCGCCGGCCTCGCCGACGTCGGCGAGCCGGCGCGCCGCCACGGATGCGAACGGATTCGCAACGCCCGTGACCAGGACGACCCGGCTCATGACCTACTTGCCCAGACGGCGGCGCTGCACGCGCGTGCGCTTCAGCATCTTGCGGTGCTTCTTCTTCGACATCCGCTTGCGACGCTTCTTGATGACTGAACCCACGAGACACACTTTCCTGAACGGCCAGAGCGACGGCTCGGCCACCATACGCGAGAGGGGTCGGCCGACGGCCGACCGAGATCCTCGTCAGCCTACACGCAGACTGCGGCCACCCGTCGGGCGACCGCAGCTGCGAAGGTCGGCGTCAGCCGGCCTGGAAGAACGACTTGCCGAGGAACTCCTCGACTGCCTCCTCGGGAACCCGGAAGGACCGCCCAACGCGGACGGCCTCGAGCTCTCCGGAGTGAACGAGCCGGTAGACCGTCATCTTCGAGACGCGCATCTGTGCCGCGACTTCTGCAACCGTCAAGAACGTCTGTCCGGCTGTCATGTAGCACCTGCTTCCTGAGCGGCACGCGCGCTCTCTGGCTTCCCCACCAGAGATACTGCGCGCGTGCCTGAATGAAGGATAGTGCCTCGCGGGACGCGAGGGACAGGGGTTACCCAGATTAGGGAACAAATACCTGAATCGGGCGATTCGGTGCACTGCGCGCCCGCAGTTTCGGTAGTGCGACCTCAGTACGACGGGTCGAGTCCGTGGAGCGGGAACACCGCTTCGCGAGTGGCGTGGATGGAGCGATCCAGCCAGCTGGCCGGGTCGTAGCCCTGCTCCCAGGCGCGGTAGCCGGGGACGCGACCATCGGTCATCGTCGTGCGGGCTGCCGACCCACGTATCGCCGCCACCCGCTCGCGCCAGTGCTGCGGCGTCTCGCGGCTCGGATCGAGCGGATGGCCCGACACGATGGAGATCAGGTGCGCCCACGCGCGCGGCACCACGTCCATGACCGCGTAGCCCCCGCCACCGGTGGCGACCCACTTGCCGCCGCACACCTCCTCGGCCAGGTCGCGCAGCGCCAGGTAGGACGCACGCTGCCCGTCGACCGACAGCATGAGGTTGGTCAACGGGTCGTCCATGTGGGAGTCGCACCCGTGCTGCGTCACCAGGACGTCCGGCGCGAACTCGCGCACCAGCGGCGGGACGACCGCATGGAAGGCGCGCAGCCAGCCGGCGTCCGACGTGCCCGGAGGCAGCGGCACGTTGACCGCGGAGCCCTCGGCGCCCTCTCCCCCGACCTCCGTGGAGAAGCCGGTGCCCGGGAACAGGGTCTGGGGCCCTTCGTGGATGGAGACGGTGAGAACCCGCGGGTCGTCCCAGAACATCTTCTGCACGCCGTCGCCGTGGTGGGCGTCGACGTCGACGTACGCCACCTTCTGCGCACCGTTGTCGAGCAACCAGCGGATGGCCAGCGCGATGTCGTTGTAGATGCAGAAGCCGCTGGCGTTGCCCGGCATGGCGTGGTGCAGACCTCCGGACACGTTGACGGCACGGGGCGCCTGACCGGTCCAGACCCGACGGGCGGCCTCCACGCTGGCGCCGGCCACCAGGGCGCTGGCCTCGTGCATGTGGCCGAAGACCGGGTTGTCGTCGCTGCCCAGCCCGACCGAGAGGTCGATCTGGCTCGGATGGGCACTGAGGTTCTGGACCGTCTCGATGTACTGCGCGGAGTGCACGAGGGCCAGGTCGTCCTCGGTGGCCGCCGCGGCTCCGACGACGTCGAGGTGCTCGAGCACGCCGAGCTCGCGCGCCAACGCCATCGTGAGGTCGATCCGCACTGGAGCCATGGGGTGCGACGGTCCGAAGTCGTAGGAGGTCAGCTGCTCGTCGAAGACGACGCAGGCGCGGTCGGACATGCTCGCCACCCTACGAGGCCGGTCCGGAGAGCTCGGCCGACCGTGCCGCCGCAGCCGCGATCGCGGCCCGCACGCCGTCGCCGACGCCGCGGTCGTCGAGCGTCGTGATGGCTGCGTGGGTCGTGCCGTTGGGCGAGGTGACGCGATGCCGCAACGCCTCGGCGCTGTCGTCGGAGCCGGCGAGGAGTCGGGCGGCGCCGAGCACGGTCTGCGTCGCCAGCACGCGCGCGGTGTCGGGATCGAGACCGGCGTCGACGCCGCCGGCGATCATGGCCTCGGCCAGGTAGAAGACGTAGGCGGGGCCGGAACCGGAGACCGCGGTGACGGCGTCCTGCAGACCCTCGTCGACCACGACCACCTTGCCGCCCGCACCCAGCACCGCGACCACGGCCTCGAGCTGGTCGTCTGTTACCTCAGGCCCGGGAGAGACGCCGAACATGCCCTCGCCGATCAGTGCCGGCGTGTTGGGCATGGCCCGCACGACCGCGACACCGGGCCCCAACGCGTCGGCCATCGTCGCCAGCGTGATGCCGGCGGCCAGGGACACGACCGTGGCGCCGGGGCGCACCGCCGGACCGATCTCCGCCAGGAGGTCGGGCACGTCCTGCGGCTTGACCACCAGCAGCACGAGGTCCGCCCCGGCACAGGCCGTCGCGTTGTCGGCGACCTCGACACCGTGGGCGTCGCGCAGCTCGGCGGCCCGGTCGGCGCGCTTCTCGCTGATGACCAGGTCGCTGGTGGGGTGGCCGGAGGACAGGATCGCCGAGAGCAACGTCTCGCCCATCACGCCGGCACCGAGGATCGCGATGCGCTGACTCATGCGCTCCACACTAGTGTCGGGCCGTGCGCTGGCGACCTGACCCGTTGATCGTGGCCCTGGTGGCCGCCGCGCTGCTCGGGTCGTTCGTGCCCGCGACCGGCGTCGGTCTCGACGCGCTCAAGCAGGTCGGAGCCGTGGTGATCGGCGGTCTGTTCTTCCTCTACGGCGCTCGGCTGTCGACGTCGGACACCCTGGCCGGCCTCGGACACTGGCGCCTGCAGCTGACGGTGCTGGCCACCACGTTCGTCGTGTTCCCCGCTCTGGGGCTGGCCACCCAGCTGCTCTCGGGCAACCTGCTGACGCCCGGGCTGGCCAGCGGGGTGCTCCTGCTGTGCCTGGTGCCGTCGACGGTGCAGTCGTGCGTGGTCTACACCCGGGTGGCCGGTGGCAACGTGGCCGCCGCCGTGGTGGCCGCATCGCTCTCGAGCCTCCTCGGGGTGTTCCTGACCCCCGCACTCGTCGCGCTGCTGATGACCGCCGACGCGCGGGTCGACGCCGGATCGATCGTGCGCATCGTGCTGCAAGTGCTGGTCCCGTTCGTGCTCGGCCAGCTGCTCCGGCCGGTCATCGGCGCGTGGGTGGAGCGCCACGACGCGGGACTGAAGCTGTACGACCGGGGCAGCATCGTCCTCGTGGTGTTCGTGGCCTTCAGCGAGGGCGCCGAGGCGAAGATCTGGTCCAACCAGAGCGTGTGGTCGGTGCTCGCGGTCGCGCTGGTCTGCGCTTCCGTGCTGGCGGTCGTGCTGGCCTGGACGGCACTGGTGGGCCGCATCGGCCGGTTCGCCCGGCCCGACCGGGTGACCATCGTGTTCTGCGGGTCCAACAAGAGCCTGGCGAGCGGACTGCCGATCGCCACGGTGCTGTTCGCGGGCAGCGACGTCGCCCTCATCGTGCTGCCACTGATGCTCTACCACCAGCTGCAGCTGATCACCGGCGCCGTCCTCGCCCCCCGTCTGGTCAGCCGAGGTGACGACGAGTGAAGTCGAGCGCCTCGATGAGATCGCGCTCGCGCTCGGTCTGATCCTTGGCCTTGCGGGTGTTGATCTCGACGACGACCTCACCGGCGAAGTCCGACGCCCCCACGTGCGCGAGGAACTCCGCGCACGGCTGGTTGCCCCGACCGGGGATCAGGTGCTCGTCCTTGGGCGAGCCCGACCCGTCGGCGATGTGCACGTGGGCCAACCGGTTCCCGAGCGCACGTGCCAGCTGCAGCGGGTCCTGACCCGCCGTCGAGCTGTGCGACAGATCGACCGTCACGTGGGCATAGTCCTCGTCGAGCGGGTTCCAGCCGGGCGTGTACGCCTGGAACTCGCGCTTGCCGGTGCGCCACGGGTACATGTTCTCGACGCCGTAGACGATGTCGTTGGTCTTCTCGCGGGCCGCGATCCCCTCGACGAAGTCGCGGGCGTAGTCACGCTGCCACCGAAACGGCGGATGCACCACGACCAGCTCAGCACCCACCTCGTGCGCCATCTCGGCGCTGCGGTCGAGCTTGCCCCACGGGTCGCTGCCCCACACCCGCTGGGTGACCAGCAGACACGGGGCGTGCACCGACACCACCGGGATGTCGTGGAACGAGCTCAGCGCCCGGATCGCGGTGACGTCAGCACTCACGTCGTCGATCCCGACCATGACCTCGACCCCGTCGTAGCCGAGCCGGGCCGCGAGCTCGAATCCGCTGGCGGTCGACCCCGGGTACACCGACGACGTCGACAGCGAGACACGGGGGGACACACCGTCAGCCTAGGACGGCCCCACCAATACCGGCGCCCAACCCTGAGACCGACTCACAACTGCCCCCACCGACTCACATCTGGTCGAGGTGCTGCAGGAGCACGCCCTCACGCAGTGCCCCCGCTGCTGGCCGGTCGCGCTCCCCACCGACTCACATCTGGTCGAGGTGCTGCAGGAGCACGCCCTCACGCAGTACCCCCGCTGCTAGCCGGTCGCGCTCCCCACCGACTCACATCTGGTCGAGGTGCTGCAGGAGCACGCCCTCACGCAGGGCCCACGGGCAGACCTCGAGCTCGTCGAGCTCGAACAGGTCCATGGTCGCCTCGGCGACGACGGCGCCGGCGCGCATCTGGTGGGCCCGGTCCGAGGAGACGCCCGGCAGCTGGGCGATCTCGTCGGTCGTCAGGTCGCCGAGGCGGTCGACCAGCGGCGCCAGGTCCTTGCGCGAGATGCTGCGGGTCACGTACTGGCCCTCGCTGGACGGCGGAGCGCCCAGCATCCGCGCCAACGACCGGAACGTCTTGCTCGTGGCGACCGATCGATCGAAGGCGCCCCCGCGCAGGATCGGGCCCGCCTCGTCGGCGATGGCAGCGCGCACGTACGACCGCAGCTCAGCGGCGGACTTGCCGGCGTCGAGCCACTCGCGGGTGAGCCGACCCGCGCCCAGCGGCACCGAGGTGGCCACGTCCGGCGTCTCGTCGGACCCGACGGCCAGCTCCAGGGAACCACCGCCGATGTCGAACACCCCGAGCCGACCGGCCGACCACCCGAACCAGCGCCGCACCGCGAGGAAGGTCAACCGCGCCTCGTCCGCACCGGCCAGCACCTGCAGGTCCACCCCGCTGGCGGCGTTGACCCGCTCGATCACGTCGTCGGCGTTGACGGCGTCACGCACGGCCGACGTGGCGAAGGCGAGGATCGTCGAACATCCCTTGTCCTCGGCCGCCGCCCTGGCCGACGACACGTAGTCGACGAGTCGACCGATCCCCTTCTCGGTGACCGCGTTGTCCTCGTCCAGCTGCTCGGCGAGTCGCAACGGCTCCTTCAGCGAGAAGGCCGGAAGCGGTGGGCCTCCTCGGAATCCGTCGACCACCAGCAGGTGGCCGGTGTTGGAACCGATGTCGAGCACGCCCATGCGCATGCCCACCATCCTCTCACCGTTGCCCCTCGATACAGTGACCGCACCGACGAGAGGGAGCATCGATGGGCACCGTCAAGGACACCGCACAGGTCGACGATCGCGCGTCCCTCGGGGACGGCACGACCGTCTGGGAGCTGGCCCAGGTGCGCGAGGGCGCCGTCCTCGGCGACCAGTGCATCGTGGGCCGCGGCGCCTACATCGGCAGCGGGGTGCAGATCGGGCACCGGGTCAAGATCCAGAACCACGCCTTGGTGTACGAGCCCGCGGTCGTCGCCGACGGCGTCTTCATCGGCCCCGCCGCCGTGCTGACCAACGACGAGTTCCCGCGCGCGGTCGCCCCGGACGGATCACTGAAGAGCGCCCACGACTGGACCGCCGTCGGGGTCACCATCGAGACCGGCGCCTCGATCGGCGCCCGCGCGGTGTGCGTCGCTCCCGTGACCATCGGCGCCTGGGCACTCGTGGCCGCCGGCGCCGTCGTCACCCAGGACGTCCCCGCCCACGCTCTGGTGGTGGGAGTCCCCGCACGCCGCATCGGCTGGGTCGGCCGAGCCGGCCACCCCCTGACCGACGCAGGCGACGGCACCTGGACGTGCCCGCGCACCGACGAGGTGTACCGCCTCGACGGAGACTCGTTGGTGCTGGTCGAGCAGACCTCAGGCTGAGGACGGCTCCGGCGCGCCGATGACGATGCGCCGCACGCCCTCGAACCGCGCCGGGTCGGTGATCCGACGCCCGTCGACGAGCACCGTGGCGTCCGGGAAGTCCGTGGCGGCGAGATCGCGGTACTCCGCGTGGTCGGCCTGGACGACCAGCGCCGAGACCGACTCGCCGCGGTGGGCCGGCAGCCCGAGGGCCTCCAGCTCCTCGACGGTGTACATCGGGTCGGACACGTACGGCGTGGCACCGCGCGCCCGCAGCTGCTCCACGGTGGGGAACACACCCGAGAAGGCCGTCTCCTTGACCCCACCACGGTAGGCGGCGCCGAGCACCAGCACGGCCGTCCCGGTCAGGTCGCCGGTGGCCGCGGCCAGCAGGTCGACCGCGTGGGCCGGCATCTGGGCGTTGGCCTCGCGAGCCGCGCGCACGACGGTGGCGTCGGGGTCGTTCCAGAGGTACAGCCGCGGGTACACCGGGATGCAGTGGCCGCCCACCGCGATGCCCGGCTGGTGGATGTGGCTGAACGGCTGGCTGTTGCAGGCCTCGATGACCTTGAGCACGTCGATGCCGTTGACCCCGGCGTACAGCGCGAACTGGTTGGCCAGCCCGATGTTGACGTCGCGGTAGGTGGTCTCGGCGAGCTTGGCCATCTCGGCGGCCTCCGCGGTGCCCATGTCCCAGACGCCGTTCGGACGCGGCAGGTCGGGCCGGTCGTCGAAGTCCAGCGCTGCCTCGTAGAACTCGACGGCCTTGCGGGTGGAGGTCTCGTCGATGCCACCGACCAGCTTCGGGTACTTGCGCAGGTCGGCGAAGACCCGGCCGGTGAGGACGCGCTCGGGGCTGAACACCAGCGAGAAGTCCGTGCCGGCCGAGAGCCCGGAACCCTCCTCCAGCATCGGAGCCCACCGCTGGCGGGTGGTGCCGACCGGCAGCGTCGTCTCGTAGATCACGGTCGTGCCGGCGGTGAGGCCCCGCGCGATGTCGCGGGTCGCGGCGTCCATCCAGCCGAAGTCCGGGACGCTGTCCTGGTCGACGAACAGCGGGACGACGACCACGACGTAGTCGGACTCGGCGACGGCCGCGGCGGTGTCCGTGGTGGCGCGGAGCAGGCCCGCATCGACGGCGGTGCGCATGGTGACACCGAGGTCGGCCTCGCCCGGGAACGGCTCCGTGCCGGCATTGACCAGCGCGACGACGTCGGCATTGACGTCGGCACCGATGACCTGGTGTCCCTTGCTGGCGAACTGGACCGCCAGGGGCAGTCCGATCTTGCCGAGGGCGACGACGCAGACCCGCATCATGAGGCTCCTGTTCCTGCTGAGATGGATGTGCTCGACGTCGCGCGCTTCAGCAGCAGGCGTCCGGCGTCGTCGGAGGTGGAGAGGACGTGGTGGCGACGCCACCCCTGTCGCCACTGGTGCACCGCGGCGGTGCCGTCGGGCGACATGATCGTGAAGTCGTACTCATAGTCTCCCAGCACGACGCGCAGGCGCGGCGCGGCGGTGCCGGTGCGGGGCAGGCGACGCGCGGGGACGTGGACGTCGCAGACCACGAACCGGTCGCGGGGGCGCACGTCGACGCGCAGGTTCGGCGGCGGCGCGAACGCCCCGGCACTGGTGCGCCGACCTCGACTCGGACGCACCGCCGTGTCGACCGGCACGAGCACGGCCGACACCTGGTCGGCGCGCAGCCCCTCGATCGCCAGACCGAGACGGATGACGAGGCCGCCCCCCGGCGCCAGCTCGACTCCCTCGCTGCTCATGGTCAACCGCGTGCGGCGCAGCAGTCGGTCGAAGGACTCGAAGGCGTCGTCGGGCAGTGTGCCCTCGCGGAACCCGGGGAGCGCCAGGAACACGTGCGCACCATCGGCCACGACCGGTATCGCCGTGCCGCCGTCGGCCGCGGCCAGCGCGTCGACCACTCGGCGGAGGCCGTCGAGGTCGCCGTGCCGGGCCATCAGGATCGGGACGCGTGCCTCGATCGGCAGCCGCCGGGTGAGGTGCGCGGTCAGGAAGCGGTCGGCCAGATCGGCGATCGTGGCCAGCACGGATCGCTGCACCTCGACCGGATGGGTGAACAGCTCATGGTCCAGGACCCGGGCGATGCTCATGTCGAACTGCCGCTTCATGACGTGGTCGCGCCGATCACCGGGCTCCACGAGGTCGGCGATCGTCTCCATGACGATCTCGGTGGAGCGCAGCGACTCGTCGTAGTCGGCGGTGTAGGTGACGTTGCTGCGATCGGGTCGGGCGTAGGCGAAGTAGTAGTCGCCGTCGACGAGCATCGAGGTCTTGCGGGCATGCACGACAGCCGTCAGGGTGAACGGCTGGTCGCACCGCTGCCGCATGTCCTCGCGGTACCGCAGCCCGAGCGACTCGATCAGCGACCGCCGGAACAGCTTGGAGTTCGACAACGCGTAGGGCAGCGCCGACGTGAACAGGTCGAGGTCCTCGGTGGTCCCCTGCCGGTAGACCCGGGTGGCGACGCCGTGGCCGTCGAGTCCCACGATGGTGCCGAAGACGACGTCGGAGTCCCAGGTGTCGGCAGCGGTGAGCATCCGCTCGATCGCCTCGGTCCAGAGGTGGTCGTCGGACCCGAGGAAGAACACGAATCGGCCGGTCGCCAGCTCGAGGCCGCGGTTGAACGGCGCGGCCGGGCCGCCGGAGTTCGACTGGTGCAGCACCCGCACGGGGCCCGGGTAGGACGCCGCGAACGCGTCGATCACCTCGGCGCTGCCGTCGGTCGACCCGTCGTCGACCAGCACCAGCTCGATGCGGTCGGCACCGAGGGTCTGGTCCTGCACCGACTGCAGGGTGCGGGGCAGCAGGTCGGCGGTGTTGTACACCGCGACGATCACCGAGACATCAGGTTGCACGTCGTCAGTCCTCGGCCAGGACCTCGGTGTACACCCGATCGAGGATCTCGGCCTGGCTCTCCCAGGTCCACGACTCCATCAGCTCGGCGTCGTCGTAGGCCCGGCGGTAGCGCGGCAGGTCGGCGAGCACGCGCGAGACGGCCTCGACGTACGAGGCGGTGTCCTGGGCGGTGAAGACCTCGCCCTGTCCGGTGGCGTGCACCATGTCGGCCATCGCCTTCAGGTCGCTGACCACGATGGGCAGACCTGCGTGCGCGTACTCGAAGAACTTCGTGGCCAGCGAGATCTCGTGGTTGATCCACTTGTGCGCCGGCATCACCCCGATGGTCGCGGTGCGCAGGAACGGCACGATGTCGTCGACGTCGACGTAGGGCAGCAGGTGCAGCCGGTCGACCACCCCGAGCTCCTGGGCTCGGCGCACCAGCTCGCGCGTGCTCTTGCTCGGCGGGAACGCGATCAGCAGGCCGACATGGGTGTCCGGCAGGCTGACCAGGCCCTCGATCATGGTGTCGAGGCCGCGCTGCGGCGCCACCGCCCCGCTGTAGACCAGCAGGGGCACGTCGTCGGCGAGCCCGCACGCGGCGCGGATGTCGATCAGGTGCGGGTTCTCCTCCAGCCCGACGACCGGCGTGTTCATGACGACCGTCGGCGAGGTCGCGAGGTCGTGCTCGGCCACGAGCAGCTCGGCCAACGGCTCGGTGACCGTGATGACGGTGTCGGCATGGGCGGCGAACTGGCGCTCGTGCAGCATCTGCGCCTTGCGCCACCGCGGGTTCAGGTCCCACGGACGGATGCCGGGGAGGAACTCGTGCGCGTCCCACACCAGCTTGACCCGGCGGCCCTGACCGATCGCCCGGGTCTTGGCGCGGGCGCCCACACCCAGCATGCGGAAGTCGTTGGCGTGGATGAGGTCCGGCTCCAGCTGGTCGATCGCCTTGCCGTAGGTGACCTCGAAGGCGCTGAGCGACGGATCGAGCTTGCGCCATGCGGTGGCGCCACCGGTCACGGTCCAGAACCACGTGGTCACCTGGTCGAGCCATCCGCTGAGGTCGCGGCGGGTGGCGCCGAGGGCGCGCGTGCGCCGGATCCGGAACCGCACCCAGCGACCCTCGACCTTGTTCGCCAGCAGTCGAGCCCTGAGCCAGGCCCGGGTGATCGTCGCGCCCAGGCCGTCACGACCTGCAGCCGCCACCAGCTCGGTCTCGATGAAGGACCGGTTGGCCTTGATCTGGATCCGGCGGTAGGCGGCGAACGGACCAGGGCGATACGCCAGCGGTGAGCGCAGCGGAGCGCGGCGGTGCACGTGGCGGCGGCGGTCCATGCCCTCGTCGTAGGGCAGCAGCGTGACCGTGGCGTCCCCCATCATCCAGGTGGAGCGCTCCTTGGACTTGCGGTCACGCCCGAGCAGATGCACGTCCCAGCCCCGCTCGGCCATCGACCGGGCCTGCTTCTGGACGCGTGAGTCACCGATGACGCCGTTGTCGACGAGCATGACGACACGGCGGCCGGCCTGCGTCACTGCTGATCCACCTCGACGGTCTGGCCGGAAGCGGCAGCTCGCAGGATCGCATCGGCCACCCGCACCGTGCGCAGCCCCTGCTCGAGCGTGACGATCTCGGCGGTCCTGCCGAGCACCGCGTCGCGGAACTGCTCGTGCTCGACGAGCAGCGGCTCTCGGCGGCTGATGGCGAAACGCGTCATGTCTCCCTCGGTGACGCCGCGGAACGGGCTCATGGCCTCCCAGTCGCTGGTGATCTCGCCGTTGGCGAAGAACGTGAGGTCCGCGGTGAGGGTGTCGGCCACGAAGCATCCCTTCTCGCCCGTCACCACCGTGGAGCGCTCCTTGAGCGGGCTGAGCCAGTTGACCAGGTGATTGGCCATCGTGCCGCCGCTGAGGTCGGCGATGGCCGTGACCATGTCCTCGTGGGGGCGCCCGCTCTTGGTGACCGTGCGCGCGCTGACCGACACGTAGGACTGGCCCGTGACCCAAGCCGTGAGATCGATGTCGTGCGTGGCGAGGTCCTTGACCACGCCGACGTCGGCGATGCGCCCCGGGAAAGGGCCCTGGCGCCTGGTGAGCACCTGGTAGACGTCACCGAGCTCGCCGGCCTCGAGACGTGCGCGCAGGTTCTGCAGCGAGGGGTTGTAGCGCTCGATGTGCCCGACGCCGCCCACCAGGCCCTTGGCTGCGTATGTGGAGGCCAGTGCCTCGGCACCGGCGACGTCCGAGGCCAGTGGCTTCTCGATCAGCGCGTGGATCCCGGCCTCGGCGAGCTGCAGGCCCACCGGCTCGTGCAGCGCCGTGGGGCAGGCGACCACGGCGTAGTCGATGCCGAGCGCGATCAGGTCCTCGGGAGTCGCGACGACGGGAGCACCGAAGAGCTCACCGCTGAGTCCGGGGTCGGCCACGCCGACGAGGTCCACGCCCTCGAGCCCGGACAGGACGCGGGCGTGGTTGCGTCCCATGGCGCCGGCGCCGATCAGGCCGGCACGCAGCGTCATGCGCCAGCCTTCTCGACCGCGGCGACGATGCGAGTGACGTCGTCGTCGGACAGGCTCGGGTGCACCGGGATGGACACGACCTCGGCCGCGGCCTGCTCGGTGACCGGCAGGTCCCATCGCGGATCGGGCACGCCGTCGGGCGTCAGGTACGGCTTGAGCCGGTGGATCGGTGTGGGGTAGTACACGGCGTTGCCGATGCCGGCGTCGGTCAGTCGAGCCTGGAACCCGTCGCGATCCTCCTGCACGCGCACCGTGTACTGGTGGTAGACGTGGCGGGCGCCCTCGGCCACCGGCGGCACGACGACCGACGTGATCTCGCGGTCGAAGCGGGCCGCGATCTCGCGCCGGCGCTCGGTCCACTGGTGCAGGCGGGTGAGCTGCGTGCGGCCGATGGCGGCTGCGACATCGGTGAGGCGCATGTTGGCGCCCACGATCTCGTTGGCGTACCGCTGCTCCATGCCCTGGTTGCGGAGCAGGCGAAGCGTGCGGGCCAGCTCGGCGTCGCCGGTCGAGACCATGCCGCCCTCGAGCGAGTGCATGTTCTTGGTCGGGTAGAAGCTGAAGCAACCGGTGGCGCCGAAGCTGCCGACCGGGGTGCCGTCGATCGCAGCACCGTGCGCCTGGGCGGCGTCCTCGATGATCGCCAGACCCTTCTCCTCGGCCAGCGCGGTGAGCGCGGCCATGTCGGCCGGATGGCCGTACAGGTGCACCGGCATGAGCGCGACGGTGCGCGGCCCGATGGCGGCTCGTGCCGCGGCCGGGTCCATGGCGAACGAACCGGCCTCGATGTCGACGAACACCGGCTCGGCGCCGGCGAGGCGCACGGCGTTCGCCGACGCGGCGAACGAGAAGGACGGCACGATGACCTCGTCGCCCGGCCCGACGCCCATCGCGAGGAGGGCGAGGTGGAGCGCGGAGGTCCCGGAGTTGACGGCGACGCAGTGGTCGGTGCCGGACACCTCGGAGAACTCCTCCTCGAAGGCCTTGACCTCCGGGCCCTGGACCACCATGCCGCTGCGGAGCACCCGCACCGCGGCCTCGATGTCGACCTCGTCGATGACGGGTTTGGCAGGAGGAATGAACGACTGAGTCATGATGGCTCGATCGTAACGGCTCGCCCCACGGCTTGAAGAATGCCCTGCAGCGGCCATCTACAGTGACGGCGTGCCTGAAGTCGATCTCGGATTCCCCCGGACATTCGTGGAGTTCACCAACCCGGCGGACGCCGACGAGGTGTTCCGCTGCGACCTCACCTGGCTGACCTCTCGGTGGACCTGCATCTTCGGCCAGGGGTGTCCCGGCATCTACGAGTCGAGCCCCGAGGCCGGGTGCTGCACCCTCGGCGCCCACTTCGCCGACGACGAGGACCACCAGCGGGTCGCCGCGGTGGTCGAGCAGCTGACACCTGCGGACTGGCAACGCCACGAGGCCGGTCACGCCGAGGGCTGGACCGAGACCGACGACGACGGGGACCTCAAGACCCGTGCGGTCGACGGAGCCTGCATCTTCCACAACTCACGCGAGTTCGAGGGCGGGTACGGCTGCGCCCTCCACGCGCACGCCCTGCGCACGGGCACCAAGCCGCACGCCACCAAGCCGGACGTGTGCTGGCAGCTGCCGCTGCGGCGGCAGTTCCGCGACGTCGACCGCGGCGACGGCACCACGTACAGCGAGACCTCGATCGGCGAGTACACGCGAGCCGGCTGGGGTCCCGGCGGCGCCGATCTGGACTGGTACTGCTCGTCGAACACCGAGGCGCACGTGGGCACCGAACCGGTGTACCTGGCCAACCGTGACGAGCTGGTCGAGCTGATGGGCGAGGCGGGCTACGAGCTGCTCGCGCGGCGGTGCGAGGAGTACGAACGAGGCGGTCCCCATACTCCGCACCTCGCCGACCCCGCACGCTGACCCCCCGGATCGGGCCGGAGCGCGGCCGGTAACAATGGCATATGCATCTCGACCACATCTCGTTCGCCGCAGGCCCAGGAGGCCTCGCCGCGACGACCGATGAGCTCGGCAGCGCACTGGGGGCGACGTTCCTCGACGGGGGTGTGCACCCTCGCTTCGGGACCCGCAACATGATCCTGCCCCTGGCGAACCGGCAGTACCTCGAAGTCGTGGAGGTCCTCGACCACCCCGCGTCGGACAAGGCCGCGTTCGGCCAGTTCGTGCGGGAGCGGTCAGAAGCCGGCGGCGGCTGGATGGCGTGGTGCGTCACGGTCGACGACATGACCGAGGTCGAGCACCGGATCGGTCGGCACGCGGTTCCCGGCAACCGTCGACGACCCGACGGGTTCAACCTGGAGTGGCGTCAGATCGGCACCAGCAGCACCAAGGCCGACCCACAGCTTCCCTACGTGACGTGCTGGGACATCGACCCGTCCGAGCACCCGTCGCAGATGGCCCCGTCCGACATCACGCTCACCGCGCTCGACATCGCCGGGTCGCCCGACCGGCTCTCGGACTGGCTCGGCGAGCCGGCCATCGACGCGCTGGGCGACATCGAGGTCAACTGGGCCGCGCCCAACGGACTGCCCGGCATCCTCGCGGCCACGTTCTCCACACCCGACGGCACCGTTCGCCTCTCGCTGTCGGACCATCGGCCTAGGCTGACGCCATGGCTGCCACGAAGACCGCACGACCGGCCTACGTCTGCGCCGACTGCGGCTGGACCACCCCCAAGTGGGTCGGTCGCTGCGGCGAGTGCCAGGCGTGGGGCACCGTCGATCTCGCCGGGGCGACGCGCACCGCCGGACGCACCCAGGCCGCTCCCGTCGCGTCGGCCGCCGTGCCGATCACCGAGGTCCGGGTCGAGTCCGCGCGAGCCACCGGCTCCGGCATCACCGAGCTCGACCGCGTCCTCGGCGGGGGCGTCGTGCCGGGCGCGGTGCTCCTGCTCGCCGGAGAGCCCGGCGTCGGCAAGTCCACCCTGCTGCTGGAGGTGGCGGCCCGCTGGGCCCGCTCGGGCCGGCGCACCCTGTACGTCACCGGCGAGGAGTCGGCCGCCCAGGTCCGGCTGCGGGCCGAGCGCACCGGCGCCCTCGACGCCAACCTGTACCTCGCTGCCGAGACCGACCTCGGCGGCGTCCTCACCCACGTCGACACGGTGCAGCCGTCGCTGCTGATCGTCGACTCGGTCCAGACCATCGGCTCGTCCGACGTCGACGGCGTGCCCGGCGGCGTCACCCAGGTTCGCGAGGTCGCCTCGGCGGTCATCCAGCGCTCCAAGCGCGACGACATCGCCACCTTGCTGGTCGGTCACGTCACCAAGGACGGCACCGTCGCCGGACCCCGCGTGCTGGAGCACCTGGTCGACGTCGTCCTGCAGTTCGAGGGCGACCGCGCCTCACGGCTGCGACTGCTGCGTGCGGTCAAGAACCGCTTCGGTCCGGTCGACGAGATCGGGTGCTTCGACCTGGTCGACGACGGCATCGTCGAGGTCCCCGATCCCACCGGCCTGTTCGTGTCGCGCCACGACTCCCCCGTCACCGGAACCTGCGTCACCGTCACCATGGAGGGCCGCCGACCGCTGCTCGCCGAGGTGCAGGCCCTCAGCGTCGAGACCAAGAACCCATCGCCGCGCCGCACCTCCAGCGGGCTCGACTCCTCACGCATGGCCATGGTGCAGGCCGTGCTCACCAAGCACTGCAAGCTCGACCTGTCGCACCACGACACCTACACGGCCACCGTCGGCGGAGCGCGACTGTCCGAGCCGTCGGTCGACCTCGCGGCCGCGGTCGCCCTGGTCTCGGCGCACTCCGACCGGCTCGCACCCCCCGACCTCGTCGCCATCGGCGAGGTCGGCCTCGCCGGCGAGGTCAGACCGGTCACCCACCTCACGGCCAGGCTGCGCGAGGCCGAGCGCATCGGCTTCGCCCGGGCGCTGGTGCCGGCCGGCTCCGAGGGCCTGGAGTCGTTCACCGGCACCATCGCCGTCACCGCCGTGCGCAACGTCGCCGAGGCCATGGACGTTCTGGCTGGACCAGCACCCTTCTGAACGCCCTACACTGATCCAGCCGACCTGAGAAGAGGACCTGTCACGTGCCCGCACCCGAGCCGACTGCGGTCGACCCCGAGCAGCTGCGCCAAGCGCTCGGCTCCGTCGCGCCCGGCACCGCGTTGCGCGAGGGCCTGGAGCGGATCCTGCGTGGCCGCACCGGCGCACTGGTCGTCGTGGGGCTGGACAAGGTCGTCGAGCAGATGTCGACCGGCGGATTCGCCCTCGACGTCCCCTTCACCGCCACCGCGCTGCGCGAGCTGGCCAAGATGGACGGCGCGATCATCCTCGACCGCGATGCCACCCGCATCCTGCGTGCGGGCGTGCACCTGATGCCCGACCCCACCATCGTCACCGCCGAGACCGGCACCCGCCACCGCACCGCCGACCGGGTCGCGCGGCAGACGGGGCTCCCCGTGATGTCGGTGTCGGCCTCGATGCACATCATCGCGCTCTACCTCGGCCCCACCCGCCACGTCCTCGAGGACACCGCGGCCGTGCTCGGCCGCGCCAACCAGGCGCTGCAGACCCTCGAGCGCTACCGCAGCCGGCTCGACGAGGTCTCCGACGCTCTGTCGGCGCTGGAGATCGAGGACCTCGTCACGGTGCGCGACGTCGCCGCCGTCGCGCAGCGCCTCGAGATGGTCAGCCGGATCGCCGGCGAGATCAACTCCTACGTGCTCGAGCTCGGCACCGACGGGCGCCTGCTGTCGCTGCAGCTCGACGAGCTCATCGGTGGCGTCGACGCCGAACGCCAGCTGATCGTGCGCGACTACATGCCCACCGGCCGACGGGCCCGCCCGACCGAGCAGGTCCTCGAGGAGATCGGCACGCTCGACTCCCCCGCGCTGGTCGACCTCGGCCAGGTGGCCGCGGCGCTGCGCATCGGTTCGGCCGACGCGCTCGACAGTCCCCTCACTCCCCGCGGCTACCGGTTGCTGGCTCGCGTCCCGCGGCTGCCGCTCAGCGTGATCGAGCGTCTGGTGGAGCACTTCGGGTCGCTGCAGAAGCTGCTCGCGGCCAGCGTCGAGGACCTGCAGGCGGTCGACGGCGTCGGCGACCTGCGGGCCCGGGGCGTGCGCGAGGGCCTCTCGCGCCTGGCCGAGTCCAGCATCCTCGAGCGCTACGTCTAGGGCTTCTTCGTCGGTGACGGACTCGCACTCGGCGAGGGCGTGGCGCTCGGCGAGGGCGTCGGTCGCGGCTTCAGGTCGAAGGTCGCCTTGCCCGGCTCACCGCCGAGGGTCCCGACCTGCAGCGTGTAGCGCCCCGGCGTCGCGAAGTCCTCGGAGGCGGCGCACGACTTCCCTGAGCCACGACCCGTCCACGACGTCGGGGTGAGCGTCGACCATCCACCCCCGGCCAGCTGCACCGGGCCGGTCAACAGCGACGTCGCGCACAGCGTGGAGTCCCAGATCGGGGTGCCGTTGGCGCTGATGACGGCGATCAGGTCGGCGTCGTCGGGCTGCAAGGTGCACGGCGCCTTCTCCGTGGTGCTGACGATCAGGTTGATGGTGACGGCCGAACCGGCCGCCTGGCCGACCGGAACCGTGGGCGTGACCCGCACCCGCTGCGGGTCGCACGCGGCGGGCGCCGCCGCGAGCGCCACCTCGAAGGCGCCGTTGGCGGGCACGACGGCCGGTGGCGGGGTGGGCGATGCCGTGGCCGCCGGAACCGATGGGGAGTCGTCACCGCCCAGCAGCCGGGTGGCCACCCAGACCAGGCCGATGAGCACCGCCACCAGCACCAGGCGACGACGCCAGTAGATGGCAGCGGGTACCGGTGCTGGGCTCACACCGCCACGCTAACCGCGCGTCGCGGCGTGCGAAGATCGACGCGCCATGACGTCCGTGCCGATCGCCGACCGCGCCGTGCTGCACGAACGTCTGCTCGCGTGGTTCGACGCAAACGCCCGCGAGCTGCCCTGGCGGACGCGACCCGAGCCGTGGGCCGTGATGGTCTCGGAGTTCATGCTCCAACAGACGCCGGTCGTGCGGGTGCTGCCGGTGTTCGAGGCATGGATGGCGCGCTGGCCGACGCCGGCCGCGCTGGCCGACGACTCCACCGGAGAGGCCGTGCGCATGTGGGGCCGCCTGGGCTATCCGCGGCGGGCCCTGCGACTGCACGCGGCGGCCACGGCCATCGTGCAGCGGCACGACGGCGAGGTTCCCGCAGAACGCGAGTCGCTGCTCGCGCTGCCCGGCGTGGGCGACTACACCGCCGGCGCGATCGCCTCGTTCGCGTTCGGCGACCGACAGGTGGTGCTGGACACCAACGTGCGCCGGGTGTTCGCGCGGCTGGTCCGCGGGGTGCAGTTCCCGGCGGCAGCGGTCACCGCCGCAGAGCGGTCGCTGGCGCAGGACCTGCTGCCGGTCACCGACGCCCACCGGTGGGCCGCCGCCACGATGGAGCTGGGCGCACTCGTGTGCACCGCGCGGTCACCACGCTGTGCCGAGTGCCCCGTCGCCGACCTGTGCGCCTGGCGTGCCGCCGGCCACCCCGAGCACGACGGTCCTCCGCGGCGCGGTCAGGCGTGGACGGGCACCGACCGGCAGTGTCGCGGACGACTCATGGCCGTGCTGCGCGACAGCCCGAGCCCGGTGCCCAAGAGCGCCCTCGACGCCGCGTGGGCCGACGACGTCCAACGCGAGCGATGCCTCGACGGTCTCCTCCACGACGGTCTGGTGCACCTGAGCCCGGACGGGGCGTTCGGCCTCTGACACGACGAAGCCCCCGCAGCGACGTTGCGGGGGCTTCGATCGGTCTGCTGACGCTACTCGGCGCTGGTGCTTCCGGCGCCGGCCTCGACGGCCGCCGTGGCCACCTCCTCGAGCTCGAGGGTGGCCTTGTCGCGACCTTCGAAGGTGAACGTCGCGTCGGCGCCCTCACCCTCGACCCCGACCAGCACCAGCTGGCCGGCGCGAAGCTTCTCCGTAGAGCAGCTTCTCGGCCATGACGTCCTCGATCTCGCGCTGCACCGTGCGACGCAGGGGACGCGCACCGAGCACCGGGTCGAAGCCACGCTTGGACAACAGGTCCTTGGCCTCCATGGTGAGCTCGATGTTCATGTCCTTCTCGGCCAGACGCTTCTCCAGCGAGGCGATCATCATGTCGACCATCTGCAGGATCTCGTCCTGAGTCAAGGGCGGGAACACGATGACCTCGTCGACGCGGTTGAGGAACTCGGGCCGGAAGTGCTGCTTGAGCTCGATCGACACGCGCTCCTTCATCTTGTTGTACGACCCCGCGGTGTCACCGGACTGGCTGAAGCCCAGGTTGACGCCCTTGGAGATCTCACGCGCACCGAGGTTGGTGGTCATGATGATCACGGCGTTCTTGAAGTTGACGACGCGACCCTGACCGTCGGTGAGGTGACCCTCCTCGAGGATCTGCAGCAACGAGTTGAAGATGTCCGGGTGGGCCTTCTCGATCTCGTCGAACAGGACCACGCTGAACGGCTTGCGGCGCACCTTCTCGGTGAGCTGGCCGCCCTCTTCGTACCCGACGTAGCCGGGAGGCGAGCCGAACAGGCGCGAGACGGTGTGCTTCTCGCTGTACTCGCTCATGTCGAGCTGGATCAGCGCGTCGTCGTCACCGAACAGGAAGTTCGCCAGCGCCTTGGACAGCCACGTCTTGCCGACTCCCGAGGGCCCGGCGAAGATGAACGATCCGCCCGGACGCTTGGGGTCCTTCAGACCTGCACGGGTGCGTCGGATGGCACGGGACAGCGCCTTGATGGCCTCGTCCTGACCGATGACACGCTCGTGCAGCTCGGCCTCCATGTTGAGCAGGCGGCTGGACTCCTCCTCGCTGAGCTGACCGACCGGGATGCCGGTGGCCTTGGCGAGGACCTCGGCGATCAGGTGCTCGTCGACGACCGCGACGGTGTCGAGGTCGCCGGACTTCCACGCCTTCTCGCGCTCGCCCTTGGCGTTGATGAGCTTCTTCTCCTCGTCACGCAGGGAGGCCGCGGCCTCGAAGTCCTGCGCGTCGATGGCGCCCTCCTTGCGCATGCGGACGTCGGAGATCTTCTCGTCGAACTCCTTGAGCTCCGGCGGCGCGGCCATGCGGCGGATGCGCAGTCGGGCGCCGGCCTCGTCGATCAGGTCGATCGCCTTGTCCGGCAGGAAGCGGTCCGAGATGTAGCGGTCGCCCATCGTGGCGGCGGCCGACAGGGCGTCGTCGGTGATCGAGACCCGGTGGTGCGCCTCGTACCGGTCGCGCAGGCCCTTGAGGATCTCGACGGTGTCGACCACCGAGGGCTCGTCGACCAGGATCGGCTGGAAGCGACGGTTCAGGGCCGCGTCCTTCTCGAAGTGCTTGCGGTACTCGTCGAGGGTCGTGGCGCCGATGGTCTGCAGCTCGCCGCGGGCCAGCATGGGCTTGAGGATGCTGGCGGCGTCGATGGCGCCCTCGGCGGCACCCGCACCCACGAGGGTGTGGATCTCGTCGATGAACAAGATGATGTCGCCGCGCGTGCGGATCTCCTTGAGCACCTTCTTCAGGCGCTCCTCGAAGTCACCGCGGTAGCGCGAGCCGGCCACCAGCGCGCCGAGGTCGAGCGTGTAGATGTGCTTGTCCTTGAGCGTCTCGGGCACGTCGCCGCGGACGATGTCCTGGGCGAGGCTCTCCACGACGGCGGTCTTGCCGACGCCGGGCTCACCCACGAGCACCGGGTTGTTCTTGGTGCGGCGCGACAGCGTCTGCATGACGCGCTCGGCCTCGTCGTCGCGACCGATGACCGGGTCGAGCTTGTTCTCCCGGGCGGCCTGCGTGAGGTTGCGACCGAACTGGTCGAGCACGGCCGAGGAGCCGGTGGGGCCCTCGCTGGCGCTGGAGCTGGCAGCCTCGGACTCCTTGCCCTGGAAGCCGCTGACCAGCGTGATGACCTGCTGGCGCACGCGGTTCAGGTCGGCGCCGAGCTTGACCAGCACCTGGGCGGCGACGCCCTCACCCTCGCGGATCAGCCCGAGCAGGATGTGCTCGGTGCCGATGTAGTTGTGACCGAGCTGCAGCGCCTCGCGCAGGCTCAGCTCGAGCACCTTCTTGGCACGCGGCGTGAACGGGATGTGCCCGCTCGGTGCCTGCTGACCCTGGCCGATGATGTCCTCGACCTGGCCGCGGACGGCCTCCAGCGAGATGTCGAGGCTCTCGAGCGCCTTGGCGGCTACGCCTTCGCCCTCGTGGATCAGCCCGAGCAGGATGTGCTCGGTGCCGATGTAGTTGTGGCTGAGCATGCGCGCCTCTTCCTGGGCGAGCACGACGACACGACGGGCGCGGTCAGTAAATCTTTCGAACATTCGTCCCCCTCAGCGGGTCTGTTCTCTTCAGTCTAGGTGTGCTGGGAAATCCGCGAGACGGATGTCCGCATGTGTAACCCAACCGTCACCCGGACCGGACTGTTCCGCCGTTCGCTGTGGGCAGAACAGCGGAGCCGACAGCGCTTCTACTCCGCGCGCTGCGTCGGGAAGAGGATGGCCTCGCGGATGCCGATGCCCTGCAGGAGCATGACCAGGCGATCGACGCCCAGACCCAGGCCACCGGCCGGGGGCATGCCGAACTCCAGGGCCCGCAGGAAGTCCTCGTCGACGTCGTTGGCCTCGGGATTTCCGGCCGCGGCCTGGCGGGCCTGCTCCTCGAGGCGCTCACGCTGGATGACGGGGTCGTTGAGCTCGGAGTACGCCGGGGCGAAGCTCGACGCCGTTGATGATCAGGTCCCACGCCTCGACGAGCCCCGGCTTGCTGCGGTGCTTCTTGGCCAGCGGCCGCACCGACTCGGGGTAGTCGCGCACGAACGTCGGCTGGATCAGCGTGTGCTCGACCAGCTTCTCGTACAGCTCGAGCACGATCTCGCCGGCGTCCCACCCCTCGCGCAGCTCGACCTCGTGACGGGCCGCGAGGGCCACCAGGTCCTCGACCGACGTCTCGGTGTCGACCGGCTGCCCGACCGCGTCGCTGACGAGGTCGTGCACCGTGGCGTGACGCCATTCGGCCTCGAGGTCGATGGCGGTGCCGTCGCGTCCTGTGACGACGGTGCGGCCGACCGCGCGGGCGGCGTCGAGCACCAGCTCACGCGTCAGTGCGGCCATCGTGTCGTAGGAGCCGTAGGCCTCGTACACCTCGAGCATCAGGAACTCGACGTTGTGCGTGTTGTCGACGCCCTCGTTGCGGAAGGTCTTGGCCATCTCGTAGACCTTGTCGATGCCGCCGACCAGGGCCCGCTTGAGGTGCAGCTCCAGCGCGATGCGCAGCAGGACGGGCTCGTCGAAGGCGTTGAGATGGGTGCGGAACGGGCGGGCCGCTGCGCCGCCGTTGGTGTGCTGCAGCACCGGGGTCTCGATCTCGACGAAGCCGGCCCGATCGAGCGTGCTGCGCAACGACTGCATGACCTTGGCCTTGACGCGCACGTTCTCGCGGGCCTCGGGCCGCACGATCAGGTCGACGTACCGCAGGCGCGCCCGGGCCTCGTCCGACAACGGCGTGTGCTCGTTGGGCAGCGGCCGCATGGTCTTGGCCGCCAGGGACCAGGAGGTGGCCTGCACGCTGAGCTCGCCGCGCCGCGACGTGATGACCTCGCCGGTGACCTGGAGGTGGTCCCCGATGTCGACCAGCTGCTTGTAGGCCGCCAGCCGATCCTCGCCCACCAGGTCCAGCGACAGCATGGCCTGCAGCTCGGTGCCATCGCCCTCCCGCAGCCGCGCGAAGCACAGCTTGCCGGTGTTGCGCTGGAAGATGACTCGGCCGGTGATCGAGACGACGTCGCCGGTCATGGTGTCGGCGCCCAGCTGTTCGGCGTCGTAGCTCTCGACGATCTGGCGCAGCGTGTGCGTGCGGTCGACGACCACGGGGTAGGGCTCGACGCCCGTGTCGATCAGCTGCTGGCGCTTGTCGCGGCGCACCCGCATCTGTTCGGGGAGGTCGTCCTCGGACTCGGCTGGCTGCGTGGCGTCGTTCACGAGGGTCAAGCCTAGTCCGGCGATCAGCCGGTCCGTGCAGCGACGGGGACTGTGCTGCGGGCCCGATCGATCGCCTTGTCGATCACCGGCCCCAGGTACGGGGTCAGGGTGCGCGCGTACGTGGCGGTCAGGTGCGAGCCGTCGAAGTACGTGATGACTCCGCCGTTGACGCCGTCGCACGTGGTCGCGGAGCAGAAGTGGTCGTTGAGGTCGACGACGGCGATGCCGGAGATCCCCTTGGCCGCCTCGACCAGCGGATCGGGCGTGACCCAGGCGTCGCGGTCGCCCGAGCACACCGTCTGGTCCTTGGGGTGCTCGACGACGCACTCGGGGATGTTGGCGACGGTGGCGGCGGGATACGGGGTGTCCCGGATGATCAGCACCGGCGTGTCGGTGCTGGCCCACGCGTCGAGGAAGCGCCGCATGCCGTCGACCAGCGGCCGGAAGGTGGTCTTCTCGGTGTAGCCCTGCACCGGGTGGACGCTGCGCTGCGAGGTGATGACCAGGTCGAAGGCGTCGCCGGACGTGGCGGCGAGGGTGGCGTCGCGCCAGCGCTCGCACCCCTCGGTGCGCTCCGGCTTGGCGTAGTCGAGCGGCTCGTCGGTGGTGGTGCAGGCCGTGACCAGGAAGGTGGTGATCGTCAGGTCGTGGGTCCGGGCGAGGTCCTTGAGCGCGGGCAGCCAGTGCGCGGCGTGCGAGTTGCCCACCAGCGCCACCCGCGTGCTGCCCGTGCCGAACGTGCAGCTGCGCGGGTTGGTGTAGGGCGGGCGGGCCATGCATCCGTCGTCGAACGGCGTGGCTCGATCGGCCGATGCCGTGACCGGCGCGGGGATCACGTCGGCATCCGGCACGACGGGGCAGGAGCCCGGGTTGGACAGCGCCGCGGCGCCGTAGCAGTTGTCGGCCGTGACGTTCCCGATCCTGGCCTCGATGTTGCGCTCGGTCAGCTGAACGCCGACGATCTGGGCGGCCGCGATGACGATGACGCCGAACGCACCGACCGCTGCCATCTGGAACGGGCGCTTGGCGGGAGTGGCGGGGTGCGGGATGCGCCAGCGGTTCTCGACGTACTCCACCGTCAGCCAGGACAGCGCGAGCGTGAGCACCACGATGCCGATCTTGTCGGCCAGCAGCAGCGGCTCGCGATTCAACGCGAGCGGGGCCAGCACGAGCAACGGCCAGTGCCACAGGTACACCGAGTACGACGCGTCACCGAGCCACTGGGCGCCGCGCGTGCCGAGCACGACACCTGGTGAGAATCGCTCGCCGCAGGCCGACCAGATGAACAGCATCGACCCGGCGATCGGGAGCAGCGCAGCCGTGCCGGGCCACGCCGTGGAGGCGTTGAACGTCACCGCGGACGCACCGATCATGGCCAGGCCTCCCCAGGCGCCGACGGTGCGGGTCAACGGCATGCGCACCGGGGGGATCCAGGTCGCCAGCAGCCCGCCGGCGGCGAGCTCCCAGATGCGCGTGGTGGTCATGAAGTAGGCGCTGGACGGATCGGCCGCCGTCTGGTGGATGCTGTACGCCAGCGACAGGCCCAGGACGATCGCGATGATGGTGCGGGCCGCGGACCGCACCATCAGCCGGCGACCTGCCAGCACGGTGGCGGCGACGAGCAGCAGCGGCCAGACCAGGTAGAACTGCTCCTCCACGGCCAGCGACCAGTAGTGCTGGACGGGGGTGGGCGAGTTGACCGGCGCCAGGTAGTCGGTGGCCTGCTGGACCAGCAACCAGTTCTCGACGTAGAAGGCCGAGGCGACCGCCTCGTGTGCCGTGCGGATCCAGTCGGTCTGCGGTGCCAGGTAGCGCGAGCCGAACAGCGTCACGCCGAGGACGAGGAAGGCGGCCGGCAGCAGCCGTCGGATGCGACGGCCCCAGAAGGCCACGACGTCGGTGCGGCCTCTGGGCGGGGACGCGAGCAGGTTGCGGGTGATCAGGAATCCGGAGATCACGAAGAAGACGTCGACGCCGACGTAGCCGCCGGGCAGCTGCTCGGGCCACAGGTGATAGGCCACGACCAGGGCGACGGCGACGGCGCGCAGGCCCTGGATGTCGTCGCGACGGTCGTGCATCGGCAGCGCCCGCGAGCTGGCCGTCATGCGCCTGGCCTCGTGCGGGCGTGCCGCACTCGTCCGCACGATCGAACCGAGGCCAGCACGACGCTGATTTTAGAGGTGGGGACGGGGCGAACCTCGGATTGAGACTGCTTCAGTGGTTCTTGTCGTGGACCAGCCGCAGCCCGGTCAGGGTCAGCCACGGGTCTCGCACGGTGATGCGGGTGCACTGGTCGACCACCGCCTCCGGGAACGACCCCGTGACGATCACCGAGACGTGCTCCGGATCGGCGCCGATCGAGTCGACGATGCGGGCGACCATGCCGTCGACCAGACCGGCGAACCCGAACACCGCCCCGGACTGGATCGCCTCGACGGTGTTCTTGCCGACGACGTCACGGGGGGTGGCCAGCTCGACGCTCCGCAGCTGGGCGCCGCGGCGCGACAGCGACTCCAGGGACAGCTCGACGCCGGGGGCGATGGCGCCGCCGACGTAGCGGTTCTGCTCGTCGACGACGTCGAAGATCGTGGCCGTGCCGTTGAGGTCGACCACGATCGCCGGGCCGCCGTAGAGCTCGGCGGCAGCGAGCGCGTTGACGATGCGATCGGCACCGACCTCGCGGGGGTTGTCGGTGTGGATCGGCACGCCGGTGCGCACACCCGGTCCGACGATGGAGACGGGCACGTCGTCGAGGTAGCGGTCCTGCATGGCCCGCAGCTCGATCAGCACCGAGGGGACGGTGCAGCAGACCGCGGCGGCCTCGACACCGCGCAGACCTGACTGGCGCACCAGTCCGGTCAGCAGCAGCCACCACTCGTCGGCCGTGCGTCGGGCGTCGGTGGACACCTGCCAGTGGTCGACCAGCCGATCGCCCACGAACGCCCCGATCGTGGTGTGACTGTTGCTGACGTCGAGGGCGAGCAGGACCCGGTCGGTCACGACCGGGAGACCATGGGGTTCTGCGTGACGTCACCGCGCGTGAGGCCCGAGCCGGGCAGCGCCTCCGCCGGATCGGAGCCGGTGCCGATGATGTGGTTCTCCGAGTCGACGAACACGACGTGCGGCTTGAACGAGCGCGCTTCGGCATCGTCCATCTGGCCGTAGGCGATCAGGATGACCAGGTCACCGGGATGCACCAGCCGGGCGGCCGCGCCGTTGATGCCGATGACACCGGAACCGCGCTCGCCGGCGATCGTGTAGGTCTGGATGCGGGCACCGTTGTCGATGTCGACGATGTGCACGAGCTCGCCGGCCAGCAGGTCGGCGGCGTCGAGCAGGTCCTCGTCGACCGTGACGGATCCGACGTAGTGCAGATCGGCCTGGGTGACGGTGGCTCGGTGGATCTTGGACGTCATCATCGTGCGCATCATGGTCGGGCTCCTGAGTCGGTCGGGACGGCCGCGGCGGGGGCGCCGAGGTCCACGTGGATGTTGTCGATCAGTCGTGGGGTGCCCACCCGCGCCGCCACCAGCAGGCGCGCGGCTCGGCCGGCGACGGGCTCGCCGAGGTCGCCGTCGGTGAGCGCGACGTAGTCGGGCGAGACCTGCTCGTCGTCGAGGACCTCGCGGGCGGCCGCCAGCACGGCGTCGGCTCCGTTGGGTCCGGCGGCAGCGCCGGCCTGCAGGGCGCGGTGCAGCGCCGGCGCACGGCGCCGGTCGTCCGAGCTGAGGTAGACGTTGCGCGAGCTGCGTGCGAGCCCGTCCGGCTCGCGCACCGTGGGGCACCCCACGACCTCGACGCCCATGGCCAGCTCGGCGGCCATCTGTCGGATCAGCACCAGCTGCTGGTAGTCCTTCTCGCCGAACACCGCCACGTCCGGCCGCACCAGGCCGAACAGCTTGGCCACGACCGTCAGCACGCCGCGGAAGTGGGTGGGCCGTGACGCTCCTTCGAGGATCGAGCCCAGCGGTCCCGGGTCGACCGTGACGGTCTCGACCAGGCCGTGCGGATACATCGCGTCGACCTCGGGCGCTAACACGACGTCGACCCCGGCCGCCTCGCACGCCTCGAGGTCGGCGTCGAAGGTGCGCGGGTAGGAGTCGAAGTCCTCGCCCGGCGCGAACTGCGTGGGGTTGACGAAGATCGAGGTGACCAACGTGTCGCCGAGGGGACGAGCGTGCTCCATCAGCTGTCGGTGTCCGTCGTGCAGCGCACCCATGGTGGGCACGAACGCGACGGTGTCACGCTCGGCGCCGGAGCGGCCGACGGCGTCGACCAGCTCGGCCCGGGTGCGGGCGACGGTGGGTGCGGCCATGCTCAGATGCCCGCCGCGATCTCGGCCAGGGTGTCCCAGTCGGCCTCGGCCAGCACCTGACGGATCGAGCCGGCCGACTCCGCGGAGAGGCGGCCGTCGGCAGAGGCGCGTCCGGCCGTGGCCCGCGCCAGCTCCAGGTAGGTGTCGACGGTGGCGTCGGGGACGGCCGCCTCGGCGAAGGCGTCGATGTGGGCTCGCACGGTGGTGACGTCACCCCGGACGACCGGCCCGGTCAGTGCCGCGTCGCCGTAGGCGAGCACGTTGTCGAGCGCGGCGGTGAGCAGCGGGCGCAGCACCGCGGCGGGGTTCTCGGCACCGGCGGCGCGCAGCAGGTCCATCGACTGCGCCACCAGCGTGATGAGGTGGTTGGCGCCGTGCGCCAGACCTGCGTGGTACAGCGCCCGATCGGACTCGGCGACCCACATCGGGGTACCTCCGAACGCGGCGACGAGCTGCTCGGCGAAGGCACGCTCGGACTCGGCCGCCGTGATGCCGAAGACCGGGGTGCGATCGAGGTCGACCGGCGTGCCGGTGAAGGTCATGGCCGGGTGCAGGGCGATGGGCCGAGCGCCGACGCGGGTGAGCGCGGCCAGCGCATCGAGGCCGTGTCGGCCGCTGGTGTGCAGCACGATCTGCCCTGCACGCACCGCACCGGTGGCGGCGAGCTCCTCGGCCACGCGGATCAGGCTGTCGTCGGGCACGGCGAGGAAGACCGCGTCGGCACGCTCGACGACCTGCACGGGCTCGAGCACGTCGACGCCCGGCAGCATCGTCTCGATGCGCAGCCGGGAGGCGGGCGACGCTCCGCTGACTCCGACCAGCTCGTAGCCGGACGCACTGAGCTTGGCGGCCAGGACGGCGCCGACGCGACCGGCCCCGACCACTCCGACGGAGGGGCGAGCAGGCGTGCGGGCAGCAGGCACAGACGTCATGCGATGGCCTTTCAGTTCCAGTCCCGCGAACGGGTACCAGACGTATGAGACGCCACCAGTGTAGACCGCGAGCATCTCGCCGCCAGAGGTTGTCGCTGTGCACTGAGTCACAGCCCGCAGTCGCGACATCGGGGCGTGGAACACTCATCCCATGCCGCGCTTGCTGATCCGGTCGGGCAAGGATCCCTTCACGTCGGTCTCCGCCGAGACCACGCTCACCCAGGACGTGTTCAACAGCAACAGCGGGAACTACCTGTTCCAGCACGCTGTCTGGAAGGCCCTCGCGATCGACGGCACCGAGCTGGTCTCCAACGGCACCCTGTCCGAACGTGCCGTGCCCGCGCGCGGTGACGCTGCGCGCATCAACGACGGGTTCGACCACTTCGTCGTCCCGTTGGCCAACGCCTTCCGTCCTGAGTTCATCGGTCGTCTCGACCGGCTCGGCGACCTGATCGAGCAGCTGACCATCCCGGTGACCGTGACGGGCGTCGGCGCGCAGGCGGCGCATGGTCAGGGCGTGGAGTCGCTCGCCCCGATCGCCGACCAGGTCAAGCGGTTCGTGTCGTTGGTGCTCGACCGGTCCGCGTCGATCGGCGTCCGCGGCCTGTTCACCCGCGACTACCTGGTGCAGCTGGGGTTCCCCGCGGACTCCATCGACGTCATCGGGTGCCCGTCGCTGTTCCTGCACGGCCGCGACTTCACCGTCGAGCGCCGCGTCAACGCCGTCGGGCCGGAGAGCAGGCTCGCGGTCAACCTCACTCCCGAGGTCCCCGGCATCGGCGCGTTCGCCACCGCGCACGCCCAGCGCTACCCCCTCCTGACCTACGTCCCGCAGGACGCCCACGACCTGCGGCTGATGCTGTGGGGGGTGCCGTTCCCCCACGTGCACGACCGCACCGTGCCCGTGCACCTGGACCACCCGCTGTACACCGCCGACCGGATGCGCCTGTTCCTCGACACCTGGACCTGGTACGACTTCCTCGGCGAGCACGAGTTCGCCTACGGCACCCGGTTCCACGGCAACGTCGCAGCGCTGCTGGGTGGCACGCCGGCGATGCTGCTGGCGCACGACTCCCGCACCCTCGAGCTGGCCGAGCACCACCGCATGCCGCATCGCATCATGCCCGAGCTCACCGCCGACATCACCGCCGAAGAGCTCTACGCCGCCACGGACATGACCGACTTCAACGAGGCGATGCCGGGCAACTTCGATCGCTACACCGCCTTCCTCGAGCGCAACGGGCTCGACCACATCTGGTCAGCCGGACGCAGCACCACCGAGTTCGACACCCGGCTCGCCGCGGCGACCTTCCCGCCTCCCGTCCACACCCTGGCCGGCGGGATCGGTGAGGTCGCCAGCAGGCTGCAGTGGCTGCGCGACCTGATGGTGCAGGACATCACCCGCCACCCCGGGCGCTACGAGTACCCGTTCGAGCACCCCCGGTGGAACGGCGGCGGCAGTCGGCACGCCCGGCTGCAGCGCCAGGCCGACGAGGCCCGCGAGGTCCAGAAGCGCAAGATGGACGAGGTCTACGAACGTCTGGAACGCCTGGAGAGGTTCGAGCGCACCACCACGCGAGGCCTCCTGCGCCGGGTGCTCGGCCGCGTCCGCCGCCGCCTCAGTCGTTCCTGAGCACGCCACGGTCGCGCAGAACGGCCTCCACCCGGTCGGCGATGCGTGAGGTGGCGTGCCCGTCGTCGCGGGACGCGAAGCGGGCCACGAACTCCCGGTAGCGTCCGGCCTGCTCGGCCGACAGCGCCTCGAGGTCGCCCAGGTGGTCCGCCACCTCGTCGGTGCTGACGACGACCGGACCGGGTGCGATCCGTTCCAGGTCCAGGTACATGCCGCGGGTCGAGTCCCGGTACTGGGCGAGGTCGGGCGCGAGGAAGATCATCGGCTTGCCCGTCACGCAGAAGTCGAACATCACCGACGAGTAGTCGGTCACCAGCACGTCGGCGGCCAGCATCAGGCCGGGCAGGTCCGGGTGGTCGGTGACGTCGACAGCGTGGGCCACGGCGGAGCGGCCACGCGCCGTGTTGCTGTGACCACGCAGCAGGACCACCGCGTCGTGCACGCGCGCAGCCAGACGCTCCGGGTCGAGGTGGGTGACCAATGCAGCCTGCTTCCTGGCCGTGAGCGCTTCGTCTCGCCACGTGGGGGCGTACAGGACCGCGCGCTGGTGATCGGCGATCCCGAGACTCCTGCGGATCTCGGCGCGACGGTCGGCAGCGTCAGGAGCAACGAGCGCGTCGTCGCGCGGGTAGCCCTCCACCAGCACCTCGCCCTCGAAGCCGAACGCCGCCGGGAAGACCTCGGCCGCGAACGGGTTCTGCGCGAGCAGGAGGTCCCATGCACCGGCCTCGGTGGCCATCAGCGCCCGGTACGACAGCGACAGCGCATCGCCGGGCACGTCGCGCCCGATCCGCTTCAACGGGGTGCCGTGCCAGGTCTGCACGTAGACCTGGCCGGCGCGCTTGGCGAAGTACGCCGGAAAGTGCGCGTTGTTGACCAGCAGCCGTGAACCGGCCAGCGCCTCGTGCCAGGCGCGCGAGTGGATGAGCAGGGGTTCGGCACCGGGCGGCACGGCGACGGCGTGGTCGGTGACGCCCCAGCGCAGCGGCCAGCCGAGGCGGCGGGCCAGCTCGACCGCCAGCGGCTCGACGGAGTCGCCCGCGCCGCGACCGCTGAAGCACAGCGCCAGCACGGCCGGTTCGATCGGACGGTCGCTCACGTGCACCTGCTCGACCAGCGCTCGCTGGTGCAGACGCCCGCGCTCGGCGACCGGCAGCGGCGATCGCACCACCAGCTCGACCTGGCCGTCCCGGACGCCGAGGCGCCACGCTGCCCGTGGCGTCGTTCCGTGCAGGGGCAGCCGCCCTGCGAGGTCGTCGTCGACCCCGACCGACCGGGCCGTTCCATCCGCCGTCAGCACCGCGAGGCGGTAGGTGCCGCTGTCGACCGCCCGTCCGTCGTCGGTCACCAGACCCAGCGCGGCCGCTCCCGAGCCGGTCTGGATCGGAAGACCGCCGAGGCGGCCCTCGGTGACCAGTCGGGCCTGCGGCGACAGCCCGGCCACCTGCAGCGCCACGGCGTCGCCGACACCGTCGACGGAGGTCAGCACGACCCCCGCGTCGGCCGCCACCTGATCCACGGCGACGCGCCGCCGCCGGGACACGCCGCCGGAGACGACCTCGACCTCCAGCTCGGAACCGGGCGCGGGAGCGGGGTCGACGACGACGCGAAAGCCCGACTCGGTGTACGAGCACCAGCGGTCGCCCGAGACGGTGTCGATCAGCGGGTCCGGTGTCATGACGACCTCGAGGGGGTCACGATCGTCGCCGCGGCACAGCCGGACCGACACCCGGTCCTCGCCCGCGTCGAACCGCATGCCGCGCACGAAGGCGGCCCCGCGCACGTGCAGCCGACGTCCGGTGGGCACCTGGTCGAGGGCCAGCCCGAGCACGAGGTCGCCCGGTGACGGCGTGAGCAGCCGAGCGGGGACCTCGTCGCCGAGCAGCGTCAGGTAGCCGGGGCGCGCCAGCCCGGCAGGGTCGTCGCGCACCGAACGGAACGATCTGCCGTGCCGATCGAGATCCACCAGCGCGACGACGAGGTCGTCGCGGCGGTCCTGGGTCACCAGCCACACGGCGATGCGGTCGTGCAGAGGGATCCGGAGCCAGTCGTCGTCGCTCAGTCCGCTCGCGGCGGCGGCGACGACGGTGCGGAGCGCGGCCCAGGCGGCTGCGTCCTCCCGCGGGACGGACCGGACCCGTGGCATCAGGTCCGCGACGCGGCGGACGGCGTCGGGTCGCGCCGGTCGGACGAGGCGGTACAACCGTCCGAGGAGTCGACGCACCAGCAGCAGCGTCCGACGCATGGGCCGAAAGTATCACCGTAGGCTCGGCTCCATGGATGCCGACGAGGTCAGGATGCCCACACCGATCGATCAGCTCGCCGAGGAGTGGCTCGACCAGATGGTCGAGCACGAGCCCGAGCTGCGGGTGCACCTGGGCCGGGACGGCGACCTGTCCGAGTACGCCGACCGCTCCCCCGACGGCCACGCCGCCACCGCGGCCGCAGCTCGCGACATGCTGCGACGGGTAGAGGCGACCGAGGCCACCGACCCGGTCGACCGGGTCACCCGCAGCGAGCTCGTGCGCACGCTCGGTCTGCAGATCGAGATGCACGACGCCGGCTTCTGGCAGCGCGACCTGAATGTCATCGCCTCGCCGGGCCAGGACCTGCGCGACGTCTTCGACCTGATGTCGACCGACTCACCTGACGACTGGGCCGTCGTCGCACGCCGCATGACGCACCTCCCCGCCGCCATGCGGGGCTACGTCGAGTCGCTGCGGGCCGGCATCGCCGCCGACAACGCCCCGGCCGCCCGGCAGGTGCGCGAGGTCGCGCTGCAGGCGCGCAAGCTGGCACGCGCCGACGGGTTCTTCGGCCGGCTGGCCGAGCAGGAGCAGGACCTGCCGCCGGCGATCGTCGCGGACCTGCGCGCCGGCGCCGAGCAGGCCGCGGCCGCCTACGGCGAGCTGGTCCGCTTCCTGGACGAGGACCTGCTGCCGCACGCTCCCGCTGCCGACGGGGTCGGCCGCGACCGCTACGCGCTCGCCTCGCGGTACTTCGTCGGCGCGGAGATCGATCTCGACGAGACGTATGCGTGGGGCGTGGAGGAGCTGGCCCGCATGGTCGCCGAGCAGGAACGGATCGCCGACGAGATCCTGCCGGGTGCGGGGGTGGCCGAGGCGATCGCCCACCTCGACGCCGACCCGTCCAGCAAGCTGCACGGCACGGACGCCCTGCAGGCGTGGATGCAGGAGACCAGCGATCGAGCCGTGGAGGAGCTGGGGCGCACCCACTTCGACATCCCCGAGCGGATGCGCCGGCTGGAGTGCCGGATCGCACCGACCGAGGAGGGCGGCATCTACTACACGCCCCCGAACGAGGACTTCAGCCGCGCCGGCCGCATGTGGTGGAGCGTGCCGGAGGGCATCACCGAGTTCGACACGTGGCGCGAGCTGACGACGGTGTACCACGAGGGCGTCCCCGGCCATCACCTCCAGTGCGGCCTCGCGGTGCACAACAGCGCCGAGCTGAACTCGTGGCGTCGCATGAGCTGGAACTCCGGCCACGGCGAGGGCTGGGCGCTGTACGCCGAACGGTTGATGGCCGATCTGGGCTACCTCGACGAGCCGGCCGACCGTCTCGGCATGCTCGACGGCCAGCGCATGCGCGCCGCCCGCGTGGTGCTCGACCTCGGCGTGCACCTCGGCCTTCCCAAGCCCGACGGGTCAGGTCCGTGGACCGGCGACGACGCCTACCCGTTCCTCGCCCAGCACGTGGCCATGAACGACTCGTTCATCCGCTTCGAGGCCAATCGCTACCTCGGATGGCCGGGCCAGGCACCGTCGTACAAGGTCGGCCAGCGCCTCTGGGAGCAGCTGCGCGACGACTGGGTCGCGATCAACGGCGCCGACCTGAAGCCGTTCCACACCCGCGCGCTGTCGCTCGGCGGCGTCGGCATGGGCACCCTGCGGAGCACGCTTCTCTCCGCCGGTTGAGGTGCCGGGCCACGCCGCTTCAGGCCGGCTCGCCCACGCCGTCGTCGTCATCGTCGTGCGGCACCACGCAGGCACGCTCGAGCAGCAGGGACGCCACCAGCAGGAGCACGCTGGCGAGCGCGGCCACTCCGCCGTGGATGGCACGCTCACGTCCGAGGACGGTGTCGAGGTCGTCGAGGAAGGCGACCGCGAAGCCGGTGTAGAAACCGCCGATCAGCGCCCCGACGGCCGAGCCGGACTTGGCCACCGACAGCATCGTGACGGCGTGCTGCGACGTCATGCGGGACTTGTCGCGGTGCAGGCTCTTCCAGGTGTTGTAGGCCAGCACCCCCACTCCGGCCGCCGCCGCGAACAGCAGCAGCCCGGCGGCCCACGAGATGCGGGGCACGGTGCCGTCCATGCGGACGATGACGGGGGGCGTCAGGACGCCGACGACCAGGCCGAGCGCGAACACCGCGAGAATCCACAGCGCTGAGGTGCGACGCAGGCGGTTCATCGGCGCTCCTGGTTCACGTGCAGCTCGGCGTCACAAGATGATCTCGAGGTCCTCGCGCTTGGTGACGCCCGACGTGTCGACGTCGCCGATGATGTCGGCGACGAAGCCGCGCCCGGGGATCTCGCCCTCAGGGTCGATCTCCAGCCACGGCACCAGCACGAAGCCGCGCTCGTGGGCGCGTGGGTGCGGCAGGACGAGCTGGTCGTCCTCGGCCACGCGCTCACCGACCACGATGATGTCGACGTCGAGGGTGCGGGGGCCGTTGTCCTCGCCGCGCTCGCGCCCGAAGGCGTCCTCGATGGCCAGTGCGCGGTCGAGCAGGGTGTGCACGGTCAAGGTGGTGTCGATCAGGACGACGGCGTTGAGGAAGGTGTCGGAGCCCTCGGGCGCGCCGACCGGCTCGGTCTCGTAGATCGACGAGATCGCGACGACGGTGACCTCAGGGGTGTCCTCGAGCGCCGAGACTGCGCCCTGCAGCTTGTCGAGACGGTCGCCCAGGTTGGAACCGATCGACAGCACGGCCTGGCGGATGGGACGCATCCCACCGGTCATGGTGTCGGCGTCCAGCTCGTACGGGGTGGGCGCTTCGGTCACTGCTTGCTCCGCTCTATCGTGACGGCGACGTCGGAGAACGTCACCGAGATGGGCGCTTCGGGCTTGTGCACCGTCACGCTAACCCATTGGACCGACGGCTCGGCCATCGCCAAGTCCACCATACGGAGCGCCACCGTCTCAATGAGGTCGACCGGGTCGTGCACGATCGCGTCGTGGATGCCCTGGGCCAACGCCCCGTAGTCGACGCTGAGGCTCAGATCGTGCTCCCGCGCGGCCGGACCGAGGTCCAGCCCGAGGCTCACGTCGGCGACGAACGTCTGCCCGTCGCGGCGCTCGTGCTCGAACAGGCCGTGATGCCCGACCGCGGACACGCCCCGCAGGTCGATGCGGTCCAGTCCGTCAGGAATGGCCATGTCAGCTTCTCCTCGAGGTCGTCGAAGGATCCGGAGATCGTGGGGGGAACCGGCGAGGCGTGCCGCAGCCAGAACTTCCACCCGGCCGCGTCGCGCACCAGGACGCTCGTGCTCTGTGCCGTGGCGGCACCGAACGAGGTGGCCGCCGCGATCCCGCCCGGCTGGTCGGGATCGCCGGACAGGATGTTTTCCGTGCAGGTGACCACCGCCGTCTCGGGTGATTCGGAGCCCAGCGGCAGCGTCGTCACCTCGACGTCGGTGAGGAAGAACTGGATGTACCCGATCTGGGACATCAGCACCACCCAGGACCGGACGACCTCGGAGGTGCCGCGCAGGATGGGCGCACCCGGATGGATGCAGGACGTGTCGGGGTCGTCGACCCACAGGGCCTCCATCAGGTCGGCGTCACCGCCCTCGACGGCGTCGTAGAGGGCGCGGTGCGCCTGCAGCGCTGCCTGGCTCACGGCACCTCCCGGGACACGCGGGCCACCACCCGGACGGCGTCGGCCGACGCCACCGGGTCGTGCACGCGCACGCACCACGCGCCGGCCGTGGCGCACAGCGCGGTGATGGCGGCGGTCGCGTGCTCACGGTCGTCGACGGCGCGCAGCACCCCGTCCGTGGCCAGCAGCTCGCCCAGGAACCGCTTGCGGCTGGCCGCCACGAGCACGCGGTGGCCCATGGCGGTGAAGGCGTCGAGGTGGGCGAGCACGGTCCAGTTCTGCTCGCCGGTCTTGCTGAAGCCCAGCCCCGGGTCCACCACGATCCGGTCGGGCTCGATGCCGGCGGCGACGGCCGCATCGACCTGCGCGCCGAGCTCACCCACGACGTCCGGCACGAGGTCGTCGTACCGGGTGTGCTCCTGCATGTGCTCGGAGTGCTCGCGCCAGTGCATCAGCACGACCGGCACGGCGGCGTCGGCCACGACCGGCAGCATCTGCGGATCGGCCCGGCCACCGGACACGTCGTTGACGAGCGCAGCGCCGGCGTCGATCGCCTCGGCCGCCAGGTCCGCTCGCATCGTGTCGACCGACACCGTGATGCCGGCGGCGACCAGACCCTCGATCACCGGGAGGACGCGCCGTCGCTCGGTGTCGGCGTCGACCCGCAGGGCGCCCGGACGGGTCGACTCTCCCCCGACGTCGACCAGGTCGGCACCCGCGGCCACGAGATCGATTCCGTGCTGGACGGCCGTGTCGGCGTCGAGCCACTGTCCACCGTCGGAGAACGAGTCCGGAGTCACGTTCACCACTCCCATGACCAGACATCGGTCCCCAGGCAGGTGGTCCAGGACCATCAGTTGCCCATCAGCGCGCTGTGATGAGGCCCATGGCCTCGGCTCGGGTGGCGGGGTCCCTCAGCTGGCCGCGCACGGCACTGGTGACGGTCTTCGCGCCGCCCTTGCGCACGCCCCGCATCGCCATGCAGAGGTGCTCGGCCTCGATCACCACGATGACGCCGCGGGGCTTGAGGATGTCCACGATGGCCTCGGCGACCTGTGTGGTGAGCCGCTCCTGCACCTGCGGGCGGCGGGCGAACACGTCGACGACCCGGCCGAGCTTGGACAGACCGGTGACCCGGCCGCCCTCGGACGGGATGTAGCCCACGTGCGCGACGCCGAAGAACGGCACCAGGTGGTGCTCGCACATCGACCACATCTCGATGTCCTTGACCAGCACCAGCTCGGAGTGGCCGACGTCGAACTCGGCGGTGAGCACGTCCTCGGGCGTCTGGTCCAGGCCGGCGAGCAGCTCGATGTAGGACTTGGCGACCCGCTGGGGGGTGTCGAGCAGACCTTCGCGATCGGGATCCTCGCCGACGGCGAACAACAGCTCGCGGATCGCCGCCTCGGCACGAGGCAGGTCGACGGTCACGTCAGGTCGTTCCGATCGTGCACGTCCGGTCCGGCCGGTGGAGGGGCGTCCGATCCGCTGTCGGGGCCGACGACCATCGGCGTGCCGTGGCCGTTCTGGTCGCTCGAGCCACGGGAGGCGGCGGCGCCCACCACGGGCGGCACCGACGACGGGACGCGGGTGTCCGATCCGGTCCACGCGGGACGGACCTCACGGCGCCGCAGCGGCTCGAAGATCCGCGCGACCTGCGCCTTGTCGAGGGTCTCCTTGTCCATCAGCTCGAGCACCAGCGCGTCGAGGACGTCGCGGTTGTCGTGCAGGATGTCGAAGGCCTCCTGGTGGGCCGTGGAGATCAGGCGGTTGATCTCCTCGTCGACGATGGCGGCCACCGACTCCGAGTAGTTGCGCGTGTGCCCGATGTCGCGGCCGAGGAACGGCTGGCCCTCGGTCTCGCCCAGCTGCACGGCGCCGAGGCGCTCGGTCATGCCGTACTGCGTGACCATGGCTCGCGCCACGCTGGTGGCCTTCTCGATGTCGTTGCCCGCACCCGTGGTGGGGTCGTGGAACACCAGCTCCTCGGCGGCGCGGCCGCCGAGCATGTAGGCGAGCTTGTCGAGCAGCTCGGCCCGGGTCTGGCTGTACTTGTCCTCGTCGGGCAGCACCATGGTGTAGCCCAGTGCACGCCCGCGCGGCAGGATCGTGATCTTGTGCACGGGGTCGCTCTGGGGCAGCGCGGCGGCGACGAGTGCGTGTCCGCCCTCGTGGTACGCCGTGATCAGGCGTTCCTTCTCGTTCATCAGGCGGCTGCGGCGCTGCGGGCCGGACATGACGCGGTCGATCGCCTCGTCGAGGCTGGCGTCGTCGATGACCTTGGAGTTGTTGCGGGCCGTGAGCAACGCGGCCTCGTTGAGCACGTTGGCGAGGTCGGCGCCGCTGAAGCCCGGGGTCCGGCGAGCGACGGCCTCCAGGTCGACGCCCGGGCCGATGGGCTTGCCGCGCGAGTGCACCTTGAGGATCTGGGTACGGCCGGCGAGGTCGGGGGCGTCGACGCCGATCTGGCGGTCGAAGCGACCGGGGCGCAGCAGCGCCGGGTCGAGCACGTCGGGCCGGTTGGTGGCAGCGATCAGGATGACCCCGCCGCGGACGTCGAAGCCGTCCATCTCCACCAGCAGCTGGTTGAGGGTCTGCTCGCGCTCGTCGTGGCCGCCGCCCATGCCAGTGCCGCGGTGACGACCGACCGCGTCGATCTCGTCGATGAACACGATGGCCGGGGCGTTCTCCTTGGCCTGCTCGAACAGGTCGCGCACGCGGCTGGCGCCGACACCGACGAACATCTCGACGAAGTCCGAGCCGGAGATGGAGTAGAACGGCACGCCGGCCTCACCGGCCACCGCGCGGGCCAGCAGGGTCTTGCCGGTGCCGGGCGGGCCGTAGAGCAGCACACCCTTGGGGATCTTGGCCCCGACCGCCTGGAACTTGGCCGGCTCGGCCAGGAACTCCTTGATCTCGCCGAGCTCCTCGATGGCCTCGTCACACCCTGCGACGTCGGCGAACGTGGTCTTGGGGGTGTCCTTGCTCATGAGCTTCGCCTTGGACTTGGCGAACTGCATGACGCGCCCGCCACCACCCTGGGCGTTGTTCATGATCCACAGGAAGAACAGCAGGAACAGCACGAACGGCACGATCGAGAGCAGGATGCCGCCCAGGGAGGTGCCGGAGGCGACCTCGACGTTGAAGCTCTTGAGCTTCTTCTCCTGCTCCAGCGTCTCGGCGCGGCTGACCAGCGACTCACCCTGACCCAGCAGGAACTTGGACTTGACCTTGGTGTCGTCCTCGAGCGTGGCGCGGATGGCCTGGTCGCCGTCGACGAACGTGACCTCCTTGACCTTGCCGGCATCGAGATAGCCGATCATGGTCGCCGTCTTGACCTCCTTGTAGCCGTCCTGGCCCGAGGAGAAGTTGATGGCCGTGAGCACCACGATGGCGATGACGACGATCCAGAGCCAGGGGCCCTTGACGAGGCTTTTGAGGTTCATGTGCGGTGGGCGTGGAAGAGTCCACTCCTCCTTGTGCTGGTGGGAATAACGACGGTACAGGGTCGAGCATCACCCCGTGAGGGAGCGGCCCGGTCGCGCAGGCAGCGCTCAGGAGTAGACGTGGGGTGCCAACGTCGCGATGCACCGCAGGTTGCGGTACTTCTCGGCGTAGTCGAGGCCGTAGCCCACGACGAAGGCGTTGGGGATGTCGAAGCCGACGTACTTGACCTCGATGTCGGTCTGCACGGCGTCGGGCTTGCGCAGCAACGTGGCGATCTCGACCGAGGCCGGGCCGCGCGACCGCAGGTTGGTGATGAGCCACGACAGCGTCAGGCCGGTGTCGATGATGTCCTCGACGATCAGCACGTCGCGTCCCTGCAGGTCGGTGTCCAGATCCTTGAGGATCCGCACGACGCCGGACGACTTGGTGCCCGAGCCGTACGACGACACCGCCATCCAGTCCATCTCGATGTGCCGGTCGAGGCTGCGGGCGAGGTCGGCCATCACCATGACCGCGCCGCGGAGCACGCCGACCAGCAGCAGATCCTTGCCTGCGTAGTCGCGTTCGATCTCTCCGGCGATCTCCTTGAGCCGCGCGAGGATCTGCTCCTCGGTGAACAGGGTCTGGTCGAGCTCGAGGTCGCCTTCGACGTGCACGTGGTCCACAGCCTCAGCCTCCCATATCCACGCACACGCCGTGCGCTCGGAGGCCGCGCGAACCACAGCCGGGCAGCTCGCGGTGGCCCCGCCTCGGTCGCTCGTTCCTCGCTCCCGGTCCCTAGCGAAGCGTGAGCGGAGCGAAGGGCACAGTCGGCCGCAAGCGGCCTCCTTGGCGAGCAGGGTCTGTTCGCCAGGGAGCGCAGCGACCGTGAGCGCAGCGAGGCGAACCACACCCGGACGGCTCGCGGTGGCCCGGCCCGCGAGCAGGCTGTTCGCCAGGGAGCGCAGCGACCGTGAGCGCAGCGAGGCGAACCACGCCCGGACGGCTCGCGGTGGCCCGGCCCGCGAGCAGGCTGTTCGCCAGGGAGTGCAGCGACCGTGAGCGCAGCGAGGCGAACCACACCCGGACGGCTCGCGGAGGCCACGCTCGGTCACTGGAGGCGCGTCAGGGGGTGGGCGCGAAGGTGAGGCGGCCGTCGGACCGCCGGCAGGAGACACCGCCGGGCAGCTCGACGCGCTGCTGGCCGTGCCAGTCGGTGACCAGCCGGTCGAGCTCGCGCAGGTGGCCCGCGCTGAGCTCGTCGCCGCGGGCACCGGCCGCCAGCGCGAGCCGGCGCAACACCCGTGAGCGGATCGGCGGTGCCAGGTCGGCGAGGTCGGCGACCACGTCGGTGTGGGCGGCCGCGGCCAGACCGTCCAGGTGGTCGACGTCGGCGCGCAGCTGCTCGGCCGTGCGCGCCAGGGCGTCGGCCACTCCCCCGCCGAGCACGTCCTCCAGCAACGGCAGGACGTCGCGCCGCAGGCGGACCCGACGAAAGGCCGGGTCGACGTTGTGCGGGTCGTCCCACCAGGTGAGTCCGTGCGCCCGGCAGATCTGCTCGGTGACATCTCGACCCAGCCCGAGGAAGGGTCTGCGGAAGACCCCCGAACGTGGCGCCATCCCGGCGATCGACCGTGGCCCCGATCCCCGCCCCAGCCCGAGCAGCACCGTCTCGGCCTGGTCGTCGCGGGTGTGGGCCAGGAGCACCGCGTCGACCGGCTCGCGGGTCAGCACGGCCAGCCGTGCCGACCGGGCAGCCGCCTCCGGGCCACCGCGCCCGGTGACGTCGACCGCCTCGACGCGAGCCCGCACTCCCAGGCCCGTCAGCTGCTCGACCGCGCGCCGCGCGACCTCGGCGGAGCCGTCCTGCAGACGGTGGTCCACGACGATCGCCGACAGGTCGAGACCGGCCGCTCCGGTGACGAACGACGCCACGGCGGCGAGCGCCAGGGAGTCCGCGCCGCCCGACACCCCGACCACCACGCGACTGCCGGGCGCGAGGTCGGCGAGCGCGGTGCGCACGGCGATGCGTGCGGTCGCGACCGCCGGGTCCAACGCTCCGCCCATGGTCAGTGATCCCGTCGGTCAGACCCGAGGCTCAGGCATGGACGCGCGCCACCCAGCTGGCGGGGTCGAGGATCTCGGTGCGGGTCGGCAGGTGCTCGGGCCCCGACCACACGGCGTTGAACCCCTCCATGCCCACGGTGTCGATCGCGTGCCGCACGAACACCGCACCGTCCCGGTACTGGCGCATCTTCGCCTCGAGGCCGAGCAGCCGGCGGATCAGGCGGTCGACCCCGCCGGAGCCCTTGCGTCGTTGCGTGAACTTGCGCCGGATCTGCGCCACGGTGGGGATCACCTCGGGCCCGACGTCGTCCATCACCACGTCGGCGTGGCCCTCGAGCAACGACATGACACCGGTCATCTGGTCGACGATCGCGCTCTGCCGCTCGTTCTGGAACATCGAGGCCAGCGAGGCGTCCTGATCACCCTTGGCGATCTTGACCCCCTCGGCGAGAGCGTGCTGCACCATCGAGGAGAGCGCCTGCGGATCGAGGTCGGTGGCGTCGACGAACTCCTCCATCAACCCCCGCAGATGCGACCGCAGCCACGGCACTCCGGTGAACTGCACCCGGTGCGTCTCCTCGTGCAGGCAGACCCAGAGCCGGAAGTCGTGCGGGTCGACGTCCAGCTGGCGCTCGACCGTGACGATGTTCGGAGCGACGAGCAGCAACCGGCCGCCCTCGCCGCGAGGTCCGGTCCAGAAGGGGTCGAACTGACCCAGCACCTTCGACGACATGAACGACATCAGCGCGCCGAGCTCGGCACCGCTGACCTTCTCGCCGAGCCGCCTGGACCGCCCGGTGGGCATCTTCGAGCTCGCGGCGAGCTTGGCGTTGATGGGCTCCATCACCAGCTGGAAGGTGGACAGGTTGGCCTCGACCCAGCGGGGCCGGTCGACCACCAGCACCGGCGAGGGTGCGCCCAGCGCGTGGGTGGTGTGCAGACCGGTGAACTCGCGCACCGGCGCCTCGGACCTGGCCGCTCCGGCGCGCAGCTCCGCCACGGCGTCGGCGATCTCACCCGGTGACATCTCGGGCCCCGGGCGTGCCAGCCGCGTGGCCGTGGCCTGCGCGAGCTTCCAGTCGATCATGCGACCACGGTACGGCCCCGTGCCGCGGTCAGCCGCAGGTGCAACCGGCGATCGCGGAGGCGACGGCGTCCACGGCGTCCTGTGCGGCCAGCGCCCTGGTCCGGTCCGAGTCGTCGACCATCACGGCGAACACGACCGGGCGCCCGTCGGCGTCGAGCGCGTAGCCGGCCAGCGAGTGGACGCCCGTGAGGGTGCCGGTCTTGGCCCGCACCAGGCCGCGCGCAGCGCGATCGAACCGCAGCGCCAGGGTTCCGCTGAAGCCGCTGACCGGCAGGTCGTCGACGAGCGCAGCGCCCTTCGGCGTGGTCAGTGCCGTGCGGACGACCTCCACGAGCGTCGTCGGGGTGATCCGGTTGCGCCGCGACAGTCCGCTGCCGTCGAACAGGGTCAGCCCCTCGGTGTCGACCCCGGCAGCCTGCAGCGCCGTGATGACGGCAGCCGTGCCGCCCTCGAAGGTCGCCGGGGCGCCGGTCGCGACGGCCAGCTGGCGCAGCATGACCTCGGCTGCCTGGTTGTCGCTGGTGCGGATCAACGTCTCGACGATCTGCGCGACCGTGGCGCTGCGCACGGTGGCCAGCGTGGGACCGTCGGCCGGAGCCTTGGTGCTGGCGGGTTCGCCGGTCACGGTGATGCCGGACTTCTTCAGCAGCGCGACGAAGCGATCGGCGGCAGCGCGTGCGGGGTCGCGCGCGCGGATGCCGCTGGTGACGCCCTGGTCGACCCACAGGGCGCTGACGGGGGTCACGACGTTGTCGGGGACGTAGGAGTCCTCCCAGCCCGGGCTGATCGACGGCCCGGTGAAGAGGCTGGCGTCGTAGCCCAGGCGTACGGTCGTGCGACCGGCCGCCTTCAACGTCTCGGCGGTCCGTTCGGCGAGCGTGGACAGCTCGGCCCGCTCGACCCGGTCCGAGCCCTTGCCGCGCGTGGCGGTCAGGTACGGGTCTCCGCCGCCGACCAGGACGACCTGGCCACCGGCGTCGACCACCGTGGTCGAGAACCGGGTCTGCGGGTCGATCGTGGTGAGGGCGGCCAACCCGGTCAGGAGCTTGGTGGTCGACGCGGGGACGAACGTGCCGGTCCCGACCGCACGGACCGGGCCGTCCGCCGCGGGTGCAGACGCGGCGAACCCGATGTGCGGGCCGAGGACCGAGTCGGTGAGGGGCACGTCCACGGCGGACAGCACGGCGTCGAGGTCGACTGGCGAGGAGGTGGGCGTGGGGTCCGGCGCCACCGCCGGGACGTCGGCGGCCATCAGCCCCTCGGGCGCGATGACGTTGTCCGGACCGCAGTCGCCTCCACAGATGACGGAGTTCAACCGCCCGTCCTGCCACGCCGTGCGGCCACCGACCGCGACAGCGCCCAGGAGCGCCACGATCACCAGCACCGCGAGCACACGGGTGCCGCGACGACCTCGTCGGTCGGGCACCCTGCTGGCCCTCGCACCTGCCACGTGCGCCAGACTATAGACACCCGAACCATTGGCACCGCTGCCCGTCTTGGCGGACGCGGCGTGCACTCGAGCCCGAGGAGGCCCCGTGATCTTTGACGTCACCGTCGAGATTCCCAAGGGCGAACGCAACAAGTACGAGGTCGACCACGCCACGCACCGCATCCGCCTCGACCGCACGCTGTTCACCTCGACCCAGTACCCCGCCGACTACGGGTTCATCGACGACAGCCTCGGCCTCGACAGCGACCCGCTCGACGCCCTCGTGCTGCTTCCCTCGCCCACGTTCCCCGGCTGTGTCATCACCTGCCGCGCCATCGGCATGTTCCGCATGACCGACGAGGCCGGTGGAGACGACAAGGTGCTGTGCGTGCCCGCCACGGATCCGCGTCAGGAGCACCTGCGCGACATCCACCACGTCCCCGAGTTCGACCGACTCGAGATCGAGCACTTCTTCACGGTCTACAAGGACCTCGAGCCCGGCAAGTCGGTCGAGGGTTCGGTGTGGACGGGCCGCGTCGAGGCCGAGGCCGAGATCGAGGCCAGCTTCGCCCGCTTCAAGGCCAACGGCGGCTACTGAGATCAGTGCGGCACCAGGCTCCGGGAGCGCGGCGGTTGCCGCGCCGACCGGCGTCACCCGCGCGCTCTCCGCAGTGCGCACCACCCGGTACGGGCTGGTCGGCATGGCGCTGGCCGTCGGCGCCGGCGCCGGCCTCGGAGCGATCGCCTTCCGCTGGCTGATCGAGCACATGACCCTGCTGTTCACGGGTCGCAAGGACTACGCCGGCCTGGGCCGCGTCGCCCATCCAGACCTGCCGGCTCTCGGTCCGTACTTCGTGGTCCTGGCACCTGTCGTGGCCGGCCTTCTCTACGGCCCGCTGGTGTACCGCTTCGCCCGAGAGGCCCGGGGACACGGAGTCCCCGAGGTCATGTACGCGGTCGCACGCCGCGGCGGACGCATCCAGCCGCGGGTCGCCGTGGTCAAGGCGCTGGCGTCCGCCCTGTGCATCGGCGGCGGCGGGTCGGTCGGGCGCGAGGGCCCGATCGTCCAGATCGGCTCGGCCCTCGGCTCGACGCTCGGGGCGGTCGTCAAGGTCGACGAGGCCCGCATGAAGCTGCTGGTCGCCTGCGGCGCTGCCGGCGGCATCGCGGCCACGTTCAACGCACCTCTGGCGGGCGTGTTCTTCGCGATGGAGCTGATCTTGCTCAACTTCGCTGCCGAGTCGTTCGGGATGGTGGTCATCTCGGCCGTCACCGCCAGCGTCATCGGGCGGGCGGCGCTGGGCGACGATCCGTTCCTGTCGTTGCCGACCTTCACGGTCGATCACGTCCAGCAGTACGGCCTGTTCGCCGCCCTCGGGCTGATCGCGGGACTGGCGGGCGTGGTCTTCACCCGGGTGCTGTACGCCATCGAGGACGCCTGCGACTGGGCGTGGCGCGGGCCCGAGTGGCTGCGGCCGGCCGTCGGAGGCCTGCTCCTGGGTGGCCTGCTGCTCGCGCTTCCGGAAATGTACGGAGTCGGGTATCCCGTGCTGTCCGACGGCGTCGCCGGCCAGTACTCGATCCTTTTCCTCCTGGTCTTGCTCGTGGGCAAGATGGTGGCGTCGAGCCTCACGATCGGCATCGGCGGGTCCGGCGGGGTGTTCGCTCCGAGCCTGTTCATCGGCGCGATGCTGGGCGCCGCATTCGGACAGACCGCCGGCCACCTGCTGCCGTCGATCGCCGGACCGGCCGGCACCTATGCACTGCTGGGCATGGGAGCGGTGTTCGCGGGTGCGGCTCGAGCACCGATCACGGCCGTGGTGATCATGTTCGAGCTCACCGGCGAGTACACGATCATCCTGCCGCTGATGCTGGCGATCGCGCTGGCCACCGGCGTCAGCCACCTGGTCTCGCGCGAGACCATCTACACGCTCAAGCTGAGCCGACGAGGCGTCGACCTCTCCGCCGATCCGGTCGCCTCAGCGCTGGTGGGGCTGACGGTCGCCGACGTCGCGACCCCCATCGGACCGACGGTCGTCGGCACGGTCACCGCACTGGAGGCCAGCCGCACCTGGCCCGCCGACAGTCCGTCGCAGCGCGTCGTCGTCGACGAGGACGGCACCTACCTCGGGGTCATCTCGATTCGCGCGCTGGTCGAGGCACGCTCGGACGGCGAGCACGATGCGGTCGAGATCGCGCGCCTGTGCGACCACCCCGAGCCGGTGAGCACCGACGACCGGCTCGCCGACGCCGTCGCCGTGCTCGACGCCTCCGACCGTCCGCTCCCCGTCGTCGACGCCGATCGCGCCGTGGTGGGCTGGCTGAGTCACCGAGCGGTGCTCGGCGCGATGCGCAGCTCGGAGTCAGCTCGACCACACGAGCGTCGAGCAGCCGCGACCCATGGGCACCGAGCGGTGCTCGGCGCGATGCGACCGACGCCCTGAGCACAGGAACCAAGCGCGGCTCGGGCCATCGCTGGGCGTGCTGGGCAACTTCGTCGATTGTGGTACGCGAGGGGCCAGTGTGATCGTAGGATTCGCTCATGCTCCGACGCCTCCTGCTCGCCACCGTGGCCGCGTTCGCCCTCGTGACCACGTCGTTGGCGCTGCCGGCCGCGGCCAAGCCGGCGGGGGTGTCGCCGCCGTGGGTGAAGATCTCGACGCCCACGTCGATCACGCTCGACTGGTATGCGGCCAAGGGCGCGAAGCGCTACGAGGTGCTGTACTCGACCACCTACGCCGGCGCGATGTCGTCGAAGGCGAAGAGCAAGAAGACGCCGGGTCGTCAGACCCAGCTGACGATCACCGGCCTCAAGCCGGCCACGATGTACTGCTTCACCGTGCGCGCCCTGTCCGGATCGAGCAAGGGGTCGCGGGCGGCGCGGCACTGCAAGTTCACGATGCGCAGGGCCAACAACACCGCTGCGCCACGCGCCCGGGTCGCCACGTTCAACGTCTGCTCACAGGCCGGCCCCTGCGCCGGCACCTGGCCGTCGCGGGTGGGCGCCATCGTGGAGCGGATCAAGAACACCAGCGCGGACGTCCTGGCTCTGCAGGAGGCCTCGGGCCGCATCGACGACCTCGAGGTCGCCCTCCAGCCTCTCGGGTACGCCCTGGGGTCGCGGATGTGCGGGTCCGAGGCGGTGTTCTACCGCACGTCGAGGTTCACGCGGGTCGAGGACCTGGCCGAACCCACCCAGTCGGGATGTCGGGACACCGAGCGGCGCCCGCAGACCGGGGGCGGCGGGTCGTTCTACCTCGGCAACTCCGCCGACGCGGCCTGGGTTCGCCTGACGCTGATCTCGACCGGGGTGGAGTACCTGTTCGTGAGCGCCCACCTCACGGCCGGCAGCTCGCAGAGCGAGTCGAACCTGCGCCGTGGCGAGACCCAGTCGCTGCTCAGCCAGGTCGCGACCCTGACGCCCCCGGTCACCAGGTCGCGCGTGGTGATCGCCGGCGACCTGAACAGCCATCGAGGACGTGCTGACGACTCGCCCCGCAAGATCCTCAACGCGTCCGGGTGGCACGACACCTACGACCGGTCAGCGACCTACACCTTCCCGCGCTTCAACAGCTACACCGGATGGGGGCGCACGCCGAAGACGTCCAACACCTGGGGCGATCACGTCGACCACGTCTTCGTGCAGGACGCGGTCGGGTCCACCGGGTGGCGGGTGCACCACGTGTTCACCGGGGGCGCGTACGCCTCGCCCTCGCCGTCGGACCACAGTCCGGTCGCCGTGACCCTGTACCTGCCCTGACCCGGATCCAGTCCTGGGATGCGCGGCCCGCGAACACGCCACAGACTGACACCATGGTCCACCGCTGCCGCGCTGCGCTCCTTGCCCTGACCCTCGTCGCCACGACCGCGATGGTGGCGGCTTCGCCCGCCTCCGCCGCCGAGCCCGAGCTCGAACGTCAGCGTGGTCGAGCGGGGGTTGAGCATCCCGTGGGACATCGCGTTCCTGCCCCGCGTCGAGGGCGCCCTCCCCGAGGGGTCGATGCTCTACACCCAGCGCGCCCTCAAGACGCTGACCCTGCGCCTGCCCGACGGCACCAAGCGCACGATCCTGGACGGCGACCTCGGCATGTGGTCCTCCGGCGAGACGGGCCTGATGTCGGTCGTGGTCTCCCCCGACTTCGCCACGTCGCGCGAGTTCATCACCTGCCACGGGTTCCGCTCCGGCTCCTCGCCATCGATCCGAGTGGTCCGCTGGCGCATGAACGAGGACTTCACCTCGGCTCGCTGGACACGCAACCTGGTCACCGGCCTGCCGTCGACCACGGGCCGGCACGGCGGGTGCGCCATGGTCCTCGCCAGCAACGACCGCACGCTGTTCGTCGGCACCGGCGACGCCGCGACCGGCACGAACCCCCAGAACAAGGCCAGCGGCGGCGGCAAGGTGCTGCGCATCGACGCCGTGACCGGTGACCCGTGGCCGGGCAACCCGTTCGCGTCCAGCAAGACCCGGCTGGCCCAGCAGGTCTACACCTACGGCCACCGCAACGTGCAGGGTCTGGCCCAGCGAGCCGACGGAGCGCTGTACTCCAACGAGCACGGCAGCTACCGCGACGACGAGGTCAACCGCATCGTCGGCGGCGGTGCAAACTACGGCTGGAACCCGGTCCCGCGAAAGTCCGGGGACAACCGGCTCTACAACGAGGGCTCGAACTCACCGATGACCGACCACAAGCTGCCGGGCACCCAGGTCGACGCCAAGTGGCGGTCCGGCTCGACGACGATCGCCTCGAGCGGGATCGACTTCCTCTCCGGCTCGGCCTGGGGCTCGCTGGAGGGCCAGCTGGCGGTGGGCGTGCTCAAGGGCACGCAGCTGCGCATCCTGAAATTCACCGCCACCAACAGCTACGCCGGCGCCTACGTCCCGCCCGAGCTCAACGGCACGTACGGCCGCCTGAGGGCTGCCGTGATGGGCCCGGACGGGTCGCTGTACATGACGACGTCGAACGGCACGGACGACAAGATCTTGAAGATCACGCCGCGATCGGCGACCTGAGACTCAGCGCAGCAGGGCGCGCATGGCGTCGGCGAACACGCTGACGTCGACGGTGTGGTCGATCGAGCGCAGTGCACCCAGGCCGATGCCGAGACTCAGCATCGCCGTCGCGGCCCGGTCGGCCGGCATGCGCAACGTCACGCCCGCTTCGGCGGTCACCTCGCAGATGAGCGACTCGATCGCGTCGCGGATCTCGCGGTGCCGGTCACGCAGCGCACTGGCCACGTAGGGGCTGTGCCGCGACACGGCGCCGAACTCGGACTCCAGCGCGGTGACCCGGGGCTGCCCCAGCCCCTCACGCGCCCAGTCGGCGAACGCGTCGATGCGGGCGTCGAGGTCGCCCCCTCCGGAGAAGGCAGCGACCACGCCCTCGGTCTGGCGGGCGTGGATGCGGTCCAGGACGGCCATGCACAGCTCCTCCTTGCCGGCGAAGTTGGAGTAGACGGCGCCCTTGGAGAAGCCCGCGGTCAGCGCCACCTTGTCCAGCGACGTCGCGGCGTAGCCGTCCGCCAGGAACATGTCGTGGGCCACCTCGATGAGCTTCAGGCGCGTCATCGCCTGGCGCTCCGCGCGTGTGCCGCGCGAGCTGTCGACCGTCACTGTGTCTCCCGTCATCTTGTCTTGCAGGTCCCTCGGATACCGATAGTATCTGACCGTGATCAGCACGGACGTCATCATCATCGGCACCGGGTTCTCGGGACTCGGGGCTGCCATGAAGCTGCGCGACTCGGGGCGCGACGACTTCGTCATCCTGGAGAAGGCGCACGACGTGGGAGGCACGTGGCGCGACAACACCTACCCGGGATGCGAGTGCGACGTCCCGAGCCACATGTACTCGTTCTCGTACGAGCTCAACCCCGACTGGAGCAAGAGCTTCTCGGCCCAGCCGGAGATCTACGCCTACCTGCGCAAGGTCGCCGACGACAACGACCTTCGCCCGTACATCGACTTCGGCGTCGAGGTCACCGGCGCCAGCTGGGACGAGGACCGCCAGCGGTGGACCGTCGCCACGGCGAGCGGCGAGACCTACGAGGGTCGCTTCGTGGTAGCCGGCGTCGGCGGGTTGCACATCCCCAACATTCCCGAGATCGAGGGCGCCGAATCGTTCGCCGGACCGACGTTCCACTCGGCGACCTGGGACCACTCGGTGGACCTGACCGGCAAGAAGGTCGTGGTCATCGGCACCGGCGCCAGCGCGATCCAGTTCATCCCGATCATCGCCGAGCAGGTCGGCCGGCTCACCGTCTTCCAGCGCACGCCCGCGTGGGTGCTGCCCAAGAACGACAAGCCGATCTCCGGCTGGCGCAAGAGCCTGTTCGACAAGGTGCCGGGCGTGCAGCGCGCCTACCGCAACGTCCTGTACTGGACGCTGGAGGCGCGCGCCATCGGCTTCAACGGCCACGTCAACTTCCTGCCCATCGCCGAGCGCGTCGTCAAGGCGCACATGCGCAAGGCGATCCCGGACCCGGAGCTGCGTGCCAAGCTCACGCCGAGCTATCGACTCGGGTGCAAGCGCGTCCTGCAGTCCAACACCTACTACCCGACGTTCCTGCGCGACAACGTCGAGCTGAGCACCGACGGCGTCGCCACGATCGTCAGCGACGGTGTCATCGACGGCAACGGCGTCAAGCACGAGGCCGACGTGATCATCTACGGCACGGGCTTCCACGTCATCGACGCCTTCGACTACCTCGACATCACCGGCCGCGACGGCGTCAACCTGGCCGAGCAGTTCCGCGAGCACGGCGTCGAGACCTACATGGGCATGATGGTGCACCGATTCCCGAACCTGGCGTTCATGCTCGGGCCCAACACGGCGCTCGGCCACAACTCGGTGGTGTTCATGATCGAGCAGCAGACCAAGTTCATCGTCAACCTGATCAAGCAGCTGGACGAGCGCGGCGCCGAGTCCGCCGAACCGACGCTGGAGGCGCAGACGGAGTTCAACGAGGAGATCCAGCGCCTGGTCGAGAAGGGCATCTGGACGCAGGGCGGATGCACCAGCTGGTACCTCGACAGCCACGGCAAGAACCGCACGATCTGGCCGAAGTTCACCTTCCAGTACTGGTGGGAGACCCGCGACGTCGACGCGTCCGACTTCGACTGGACCACCCGCGCGAAGCAGACGGTCGCCTGACCCGAGCCCCGAATTTTGCGGGCCCAAGCACCGTTCCGGTGGCCCGATTCGGTGCCTGAGCCCGCAAAATTTGGTGCCTAGAGGGGGCCGACGGACGTGACGGTGACGACCGGTTCGCCGGTCTCGTCACTGGCGGCGAGGTCGACGGTGGCGCTGATGCCCCAGTCGCGGTCACCGTCCGGGTCGGCGAAGGTCTGCCGCACGGTCCAGACGTCCGATCCCTCGGTGACCATGAACAGCTGGGGCCCGCGCGCGTCCGGCCCGGTACCGATGTCGTCGTACTCCTCGCGGTACGCCGCCATCGCGTCCATCCACGCGGTGGCGTCCCAGCCGTCCTCGCCGTCGAGCTCCTCCAACGCGCTCCATCGGCCGAAGGCGGCCAGCTCGACGCGACGGAACATCGCGTTGCGCACCAGGACCCGGAAGGCCCGCGGGTTGCCGGTGAGCGGTCGCGGCGGCGCTCCGGAGTCGGCCTGGGCGCGCACCTCCTCGGGATCGACACCGGGCGCGATCAGCTGCTCCCATTCGTCGAGCAGGCTGGAGTCGGTCTGGCGCACGAGCTCGCCGAGCCACTCGGTGATGTCCTCGAGCTCCTCGGTGCGCGCACCTTGGGGCACCGTGCGCCCCAAGGTCTTGTAGACGTCGGACAGGTAGCGCAGCACCAGACCCTCGGAGCGGGCCAGCTGGTAGTCCGCCACCAGCTCGCTGAACGTCATGGCGCGCTCCCACATCTCACGCACGACCGACTTGGGACGCAGCTCGTGATCGGCCACCCACGGGTGCCCGCCGCGATAGGTCTCGTAGGCGGCCTCCAGCAGGTCACGCAGCGGCTGCGGGTGCTCGACCTCCTCCAGCAGCTCCATGCGCTCGTCGTACTCGATGCCGTCCATCTTCATCTCCTGGATGGCCTCGCCGCGGGCGCGGTGCCGCTGGGCGTTGATGATGGGGCGCGGGTCGTCGAGGGTGGCCTCGACGACCGACACCATGTCCAGCGCGTAGGTCTCGGACTCGCGGTCGAGCAGGTCGAACGCCGCCACGGCGAACGGGGAGAGCGGCTGGTTGAGCGCGAAGTTGGCCTGCAGGTCGACCGTCAGGCGCAGGGTCCGACCATCGGCGTCCGGCGGATCCACCTGCTCGACGACCTCCCCGGCGATCAGGGCCTCGATGATCGCGTCGACCTCGGCGAGCAGCCGGTCCTGGCTCTCCTCGGTCTCGCCGCTCTCGCGCAGCAGCCGGGTCAGTGCCGCGCGCGCGTCACCGGGGCGTTGCAGCACGTCGAGCACCATGGCGTGGCTGACCCGCATGCGCGAGACGAGCTGCTCGGGCGTGCCGGTGGTGAGCTTGTCGAAGGTGCCCTGACCCCATGACACGAAGCCCTCGGGCGGCTTCTTGCGCTGGATCTTCTTGAGCTTCTTGGGGTCGTCGCCGGCCTTGCGCACCAGGCGAGCGTTCTCGATCTCGTGCTCGGGCGCCTCGACGACGACGTGACCGATCGTGTCGTAGCCCGCGCGCCCCGCCCGCCCGGCGATCTGCTGGAACTCGCGCACCTGCAGCTGTCGCTGACGCGTGCCGTCGTACTTGGACAGTCCGCTGAACAGCACAGTGCGGATGGGCACGTTGATGCCCACGCCCAGAGTGTCGGTGCCGCACACCACCTTGAGCAGACCCTGCTGGGCCAGGGTCTCGACGAGTCGGCGGTAGCGGGGCAGCATGCCGGCGTGGTGCACCCCGATGCCGGCGCGCACGAGACGCGACAGCGTCTTGCCGAACGCCGAGCTGAACCGGAAGTCACCGAGGTGATCGGCGATGACGTCGCGCTCCTCGCGGGTCGCGATCTTCAGGCTGGTCAGCGCCTGCGCCCGCTCCAGCGCGGACGCCTGGGTGAAGTGCACGACGTACACCGGCGTCTGCCGGGTCTCGATCAGCTGCTCCAGCGTCTCGTGCACCGGCGTGCTGACGTACTCGTTCACCAGCGGCACCGGACGCTCGGTCGAGGCGACCTCGACGCTCTCGCGTCCCGTGCGGCGCTCGAGGTCGGCGATCAACCGCGTGGTGTCGCCGAGCGTGGCCGACATCAGCAGGAACTGAGCCCGGGGGAGCTCGATCAGCGGCACCTGCCAAGCCCAGCCGCGCTGCGGATCGGCGTAGTAGTGGAACTCGTCCATGACGACCAGGCCGATGTCGGCGGCCGCCCCCTCGCGCAGCGCCATGTTGGCGAGGATCTCGGCCGTCGCGGCGATGATCGGGGCATCGGCGTTGACCGCGGCGTCACCGGTGACCATGCCGACGTTGTCGGCACCGAAGATCTCGCACAGGTCGAAGAACTTCTCGCTGACCAGCGCCTTGATGGGAGCGGTGTAGACGCTGCACTCGCCGCGCGCGAGCGCAGCCGCCATGGCGGCGGTGGCCACGAGGCTCTTGCCCGACCCCGTGGGCGTCGCCAGCACGACATTGGATCCGGCGACGCACTCCAGGATCGCCTCGTCCTGGGCCGGGTACAGCGTCAGCCCGCGCGACTCGACCCAGGTGGTGATCGCCTCGTGGACGGCGTCCTCGGTCGCTTCGGCTCCCTCGGGTGGGAGCAGGTCGACCAGTCGCATCAGTCCAGTGTCCCTTGTCGCGCAGCGCGGGCGTCGGTGCGGTCAGTCCGGGATGCGGCTGCGCAGCGCCAGCATCGACACGGCGGTGATGCCGGCGCCGAGCAGCCATCCCACCAGCACGTCGCTCAACCAGTGCCCACCGAGGTAGACCATCGCCACTCCGACCACCACGCACCCGATCACTCCCGCGACCATCGCGGTGCGGCGCAGCACCGGGGACGTCCACCAGGGCGCCATCAGGACCGCCACCGTGATGGCGGAGGTGAAGATCGCGTGCGAGGACGGCATCGCCGGCCCCGAGACCAGGGTGATCGACAGGTCCGCCGGCGGACGAGGGCGATTGATCCAGGGCTTCAGCGGACTGGTCAACGAGAACGCCACCAGCAGCGACACGAGCACCCGGGGCAGCCCCGACCAACGGTGGGCGATCCACACCACCGCGAGACCGGCCACCGCCACACCGCCGAGGAACAGCCACGAGGTGCCGAGGTCCTCCATCAGCGAAAAGACGTGCGTCAGCACGGGCGTGCGGTGCTCCGCGACCCAGCGCGCCACCGCCTCGTCCACCGGCTCAGCCCCCGGCCTGCAGGCGAAGCCCCGCGAGCATCAGGTCGAGGCCGGCCACGAACTGCAGGTGGTCGTCGTGGTTCGCGAAGACGTCGACGATGGCGTGCAGGAACGGCCACTCGTCGGGGTCGAGGTCGTTCCACTCCGCGACGGTCTGGGCGAAGAACTCCTCGCGGGTGGCGGCACCGGACACCACCTCCTCCGGTGGCTGCTGGCCGAGGTCCGCAGCGATCCCGATGACGTAGCCGACCACCGCCGAGGCGGCGTGGAAGGTCTCCAGCGGAGGCATGCCGAGCCGCAGCACCTGCGCGCCGATGCGCTCGAAGTAGCGCAGGGAGTTGGGTTGGTGGCCGGTGTTGCGCATGAAGTAGGCGCCGAGCCACGGCCGGTCGGCGACGGCCTCGAACAGCGCGATCGCCGTGCTCCGCAGGTCGTCGATCGGGTCACCGCCGACGGACTCGTCGATGTCGGCGATCACCTGGCCCATGACGTGGTCGGCCGCCCGGTCGAGCAGCTCCTCCTTGCCGTCGACGTACCAGTAGATGCTGGCCACGCCTCCGCCGATGCGCCCAGCCAGCGCCCGGAAGGTCAACGCCGCATCGCCTGCCTCGTCGAGGAGTCGCACCGCCTCGGTCATGACCGACTCCATCGAGTGCGTCGCGCGGCGGCGCTGCCGCAGGCGGTCGTCCGGGCCTCTCGGTGGCGGTGTCATGACTCACATCCCATCACACCTTGCATCTTATCGAACGTTGTTCGATTGTCCGGAGGTGCGCCATGAGCCCCACCCACCCCCTCCCCCACGCACCGCGCACCTACACCTCGCTGCGCGCCGCCTGGATCCCCCTCACCGCCCTCTGCCTCGCGTTCTTCGTCGAGATGGTGGACAACACCCTGCTCTCGATCGCGCTGCCGACCATCGGTCGCGACCTCGGCAGCACCACGACCTCGCTGCAGTGGGTCACCGGCGCCTACGCCCTGACCTTCGGCGGGCTGATGCTCACGGCCGGCTCGATCGCCGACCGCTTCGGACGACGGCGGGTGCTCCTGTGGGGCCTGGCCGCGTTCGGGATCATCAGCCTGGCGGTCATCTGGGTCGAGACCACCGGCGAGCTGATCGCGCTGCGCGCCGCCCTCGGCCTGTGCGCCGCCGCGATGGCACCCATCACCAACTCGCTGGTCTTCCGCCTCTTCCCCGACGAGAAGCTGCGCATGCGCGCCTTCCCGATCATGATGATCGTCGGGATGGGCGGATTCGTCCTGGGCCCCGTGCTCGGCGGCTCCGCCCTGACGCACGTGCGCTGGGAGTGGTTGCTGGTCGTCAACGCGCCGATCGCGCTGATCGCCTGGATCGGCGTGCGCGTCGGCGTCGCGGCCGACGACCCCGACGACCTGACCGGTGACGCGCTCGACCTGCCGGGCGCAGCGCTCAGCATCACCGCCATCGGCCTTGGCTGCTACGCGCTCACCAGCGGCGTCGACCGCGGCTGGCTCTCCGCCATCACGCTCGGCTGCATTCTCGGTGCGCTCGCCGCGGCAGTCGCATTCGTCCGCCACGAGCGCTCGACGGTCTCGCCGATGCTCGACCTGAAGGTGTTCGCCAACGGCACCGTGCGGGGCGCCTCGATCGCCCAGCTCGGCACCACCATCGCGATGGCCGGCGTGATGTTCTCGCTGATCCTGCACTTCCAGTACGCGTACGGATGGAGCCCGATGCGCGCCGGGCTCGCCAACCTGCCCATGATCGCCGCGATGCTGCTGTTCACCCCGCTGACCGAGGCCCTCGTCAAGAGCCTCGGCCACCGGGTCGCCTGCCTGATCGGCGCCGCACTGATGGCGACGTCGCTCGCCTGGCTGGCCTTCGCCGTCGAGCACGGCTACGTCGCGATCGCCGTCGGCATGGTCGTGATGACCGCTGGCCTCCGCACCGTGATGATGACCTGCGCGATCGCGCTCATCGGCGGCATGCCGGCCAACCGCACCTCGCTCGGAGCCGCACTCAACGACACGGCCCAGGAGGTCGGGACCAGCATCGGCACCGCGGTCGTCGGCACGCTCATCGCAGCGCTGGTCACCACGACCCTGCCGGTCGGCACGTGGAGCAACGCGCTGGTGCAGTCGTTCTTCCACGGCGAACGCGTCACGTTCGCGACGCTGGCCGTCGTCGTGGGAGTCGTGACCGCCTGGGGTGCGCACATGCTGACCGACTCGCGCGTGGCCGACGAAGCGGCACTGGCCGAGGGCTAAGCAAGCGCTCACCTTCGCGGTAGGGTCACCGGCATGAGAGCAGTGCAGATCACGACCCTGGACGGACCCGAGGCCATCGAGGTGGTCGAGATCGACGCGCCGACCGCGCACGACGGGCAGGTGCTCATCGCGGTCAAGGCCGCCGGCGTCGCCTTCCCCGAGGTGCTGCAGTCGCGCGGCGAGTACCAGATGAAGCCCGACCTGCCCTTCACGCCGGGTGCGGAGATCGCGGGTGAGGTCATCAGCGCACCCGAAGGGTCCGGGTTGCAGGCCGGCGACCGCGTGGCCGCGCTGTGCCTCCTCGGTGGCTTCGCCGAGCAGGCCGTCGCCCCTGTCGACACCACCTTCAGGCTGCCCGACGCCATCTCCTACGAGCAGGGTGCGTCGATCATCTTCAACTACGGCACCGCCTACTTCGCCCTGATCGAGCGCGGCCACATGCAGCCCGGCGAGTCCGTGCTCGTTCACGGCGCGGCCGGCGGCATCGGCACCGCCGCCATCCAGGTGGCCAAGGCGTTCGGCGCGGGCCGTGTGGTGGCCGTGACCTCGACCGAGGAGAAGGGCCGGATCGCGGTCGATGCCGGTGCCGACGAGTTCGTGCTCGTCGACTCCGACCAGGGGGGCTTCAAGGACGCCGTGACCGCAGGCGGCAAGGTCGACCTCGTGGTCGACCCCGTGGGCGGCGACCGCTTCACCGACTCGCTGCGCTGCCTCGCCGAGGACGGACGCCTGCTGGTCATCGGCTTCACGGCGGGCGACATCCCCACGGTCAAGGTGAACCGCCTGCTGCTCAACAACGTGTCGGTCGTCGGCGTCGGCTGGGGCGCCTACGTCCTCACCAAGCCGGGCCACATCGCCACCGAGTGGGCCGCGATGGAGCCGCACCTGGCCAGCGGCGCGCTGCAGCCGGTCGTCGGCCCGAGCTTCCCGCTCGAGGAGGCGTCCGCCGCCCTGCTGACCCTCGACGAGCGCCGCGCGACCGGCAAGGTGCTGCTGATCCCGTGAGCGCGTTCACGGGCTTCCCGGAGGCAGCGCTCGACTTCTACGACGACCTCGAGGTCGACAACACCAAGTCGTTCTGGGAGGAGCATCGCGAGGTCTACGCCACGGCGGTCAAGGCGCCGATGACGGCGCTGACGGCTGCACTCGCCGACGAGTTCGGTCAGGCCAAGATCTTCCGCCCGTACCGCGACGTGCGGTTCAGCAAGGACAAGACGCCGTACAAGAACCACCAGGGCGCGTTCGTCGCCACCGGGCCGGCGCTGGGCTACTACGTGCAGGTCGGGGCTCCCGGCGTGCTGGTCGGCGTCGGCTTCTACGACGCGTCGCCCGGCCGGTTGGCGGCGTTCCGCGACGCGATCGTCCACGATCGCCACGGCCCCGAGCTGGAGCAGCTGGTCGCCGAGCTCGAGTCGGCCGGATGGGATCGCGGCGGCGACCGCCTCAAGACCTCGCCCCGCGGGTTCGACGCCGACCACCCACGCATCGACCTGCTGCGCCACAAGTCGCTCACCCTCGGCCGCTCGTACGGCTTCGAGCCGTTCATCCACACCGCCGACCTGCTCGACCACGTGCGAGCCGACTGGCGCGCGGGAACCCCACTGCTCGACTGGCTGGGCCTCCACACCCAGCAGGACTGAGCCCACCCCGTGACTCGTCGGCGAACCTCCGTGACTCGTCGGCAGACCTGCGTGACTCCTCAGCGGACCCCCGTGACTCGTCAGCGGACCTGCGTGACTCGTCAGCGATAGCGTGGGGAGCATGTCGACTCCGGAGTTCTGGCGCGCGGTCGAGGCCGTGCACGCGCCGGTGTACTTCAGCCAGGACACGGCCGACCGGTTGGGCGCTCTCGGGCTCAAGGGCTTCTGGATGGGGTACTTCGCGTCGCGGGCCGCGGCGATGGGCTCCCCGGGTCCCGCGCTGGTCACCGCGACCTTCCACGGGTTCGCGCCCGCCAAGGTGGCCCGCGCGCTGCCCGACGCCTGGGCGATCACGACTCCCGCCGACGCACTGGCCGCCCGTCTCGACGGGGCGCGCCACGCGCTGACCCCGGCCGTCACCGACCTCGACCTCGCACCACTGGTCGGCCACCTGGAGGAGGTGGTCCGCCGGGCCGACTTCTCGGGCCGACCGCTGGCCGCCGCCCACAGCACCGTGGAGGCCGCACCGGACCCGCTCGGCCGCCTCTGGCAGCTGGCCACCGTGCTGCGCGAGTACCACGGCGACGCGCACGTGGCCGTGCTCACGGCCTCGGGCATCAACGGCGCGACGGCGAACGCGCTGGCCGTCGCCACCGGCCTGGTGCCCGAGGGTCAGCAGCAGTCGCGCGGCTGGGACGACCAGGCGTGGGACGACGCCTACGAACAGCTGCACATGCGCGGGTGGGTCGACGAGTGGCGCGTGATCACCGAGGCGGGCCGGGCAGCGCGAGCGCGCATCGAGGAGACGACCCACCGCGTGGCCAACGCCGGGATCGGGGACCGTGAAGCCACGGCTCGCACCATCGGCGCCACACCGACGCTGGTGAGGATCGCCCGCGCGATCGAGGCGTCACAGGTCGTCCCGTACCCCAACCCGACGGCCGTCCCGCAGCCCTAGGCCCGCCTCGGATGCCACACTGGCCTCCATGAGCAGCCTGCGTCGATCCTTCTGGCGGTCCGTCGAGACCATCCACCACGTCGTGTACTTCGAGCCCGCGGGCAAGGAGCGCTACACGTCGATCGGGCTCAAGGGCTACTGGATGGGCTACTTCGCCACCCGGGCCGCGCCGATGGGCCGGGTCAGCCCCGACGTCGTCGTCGCGACGTTCCACGGGTTCTCCCCCGTCCTCGTCCACAAGGCCATCCCCGCCGCGTGGGACCTGGCCGACCACGACGACATCCTGGCGATGCGCCTGCAGCAGGGTCGCGACGTCATCCGTCCGGGCGTCGAGGCCTCGGGCGTCGACATCTCCCGTGCCGCCGCGGTGCTCACCGAGGCCCTGCCGACGCTCAACCTCACGGTGCGCCCCCTGGCCGCCGGCACGATCGGACTCACCCCGCCCGACGACGACCTCGGCAAGCTGTGGCACGCCGCCACCGCGCTGCGCGAGTACCGCGGCGACTCCCACCTGGCCGTGCTCGCCACCCACGGGCTCGGCGGCGTCGACGCCAACGTGCTCATGGTCGCTGCCGGCCTGACGTTCACCGCCCAGCAGCAGATGCGCGGCTGGACCGACGAGGAATGGGCAGCAGGCGTCGACCGCGTCCGCGCACGCGGCTGGCTGGACGCCGACGGCGCCATCACGGCCGACGGAGCAGCAGCCCGCGCCGCGATCGAGGACGAGACCGACGCCACCACGCTGGCCGGGGTGCCGGCCGCCACCCAAGAGGCGCTGGCCGGAGTCGCCGACGACCTGATGGCGATCTCCAAGGCCATCGTCGCGAGCGGCGCCGAGCCCTCGCACTGACCGGACCGACCCGGCCATGGCATACGACCAGCACCTCGCCGAGCGGGTGCGCGACGCCGTGCCCCCGGGTGCCGTCGAGAGGCCGATGTTCGGTGGACTCGGCTTCATGGTCGACGGACACCTGACCGTGTCGCTCGGCCTGGGCGCCCTCATGGTCCGGGTGGGCGTCGAGGCCGTGCCGGAGGCGCTCGCGGACCCGGCCGCCGGGCCATGCGTCATGGGCGAGCGCACCATGAAGGACTGGGTGCTCGTCGACGCGGCGGCTCTGTCGGACGACCAGCTGGCCGGGTGGGTCGAGCGCGCGACGGCCTTCGTGTCCACCCTCCCGGTGAGGTAACCGAGATGGCCGAGCACGGCGCACCCGTCGAGATCGAGGTCGACGACAAGGTCGTGCGCGTCAGCAGTCCGCGGCGCGTCTACTTCCCCGCGCACGGATGGACCAAGCTCGACCTGGTCGAGTACTACCTCGCCGTCGGCGACGGCATCGTCAACGCCCTGTTCGAGCGCCCGTGCATGCTGCACCGGTTCCCCAAGGGCATCGCCGGCCAGAAGGTGCACCAGAAGAAGGTGCCCGCCGGCGCTCCCCCGTGGCTCGAGACCGTGCCGATCCACTTCCCCCGCTACGACCGCGTCGTCGACGAGGTCTGTGTCACCGAGCTGGCGTCGGTGATCTGGGCCGTGCAGATGTCGACCGTGGAGTTCCACCCGTGGAACAGTCGGCGCGCGGACGTGGAGAGGCCCGACGAATGGCGCATCGACCTCGATCCGGGCGATGACTGCGACTTCGCCACCGTCCAGCGGGTGGCCGCCGTCGCGCACGAGGTGCTCGACGAGCTCGGGGCCACCGGGTTCCCGAAGACGTCCGGCGGATCCGGCCTGCACGTCTACGTGCGCATCACGCCCGAGCACGAGTTCGCCGACGTGCGCCGGGCTGCCCTGGCCTTCGCCCGCGAGGTGGAGCGTCGCACCGACGACGTCACGACCACGTGGTGGCGCAAGGACCGTGATCCGCACCAGGTGTTCATCGACTACAACCAGAACGCCCGCGACCACACGATCGCCGCTGCCTACTCGGTTCGGGGCGTCGCCGACGGCCGGGTGTCCACGCCGATCACCTGGGACGAGGTCCCCGACGTCGATCCGCACGACTTCACGATCGGCACCGTGCCGGCTCGGTTCGCCGACGTCGGTGACCTGCACGCGGGCATCGACGACACCTCGTTCGACCTCGCGCCGCTGCTGGAGTGGGCCGACCGCGACGGCCTGGACCCCGCCGACCAGTGAGCGCGGGCCGGACGGTCGGGCCGACTAGGCGATGGGGGCCGACGTCCAGCGTCCGCCACCGGCCAGCTTGGCCCGGTAGAGCGCGTCGTCGGCTGCCTGCATGAGGTCGCTGACGGTGCGGCGCGGCTCGGAGTCATCCATCGCCATGCCCACGCTGGTGGTCACCACCCGGTCGGCGCTGTCCGGCAACGGAACCGCGACCGAGCCGACCACGGCGTCAGCCAGCCGCTCGGCGTCGCGGATCGACCGGCAAGAGGCGAAGATGACGAACTCGTCGCCGCCGACCCTGCCGACCACCGCCGGGTCGGGAGCGGCGGCACGCAGGGCCTCGGCCACCTGGATCAGGACCTGGTCGCCGAACTGGTGTCCGTACCGGTCGTTGGCCTGCTTGAGGCCGTCCAGGTCGCAGAACATCGTGACGAGGAAGTCATCGGGGGCACAGGTCTTGGCGACGCCGAGCGCCGCATCGCGGACTCCGCGGCGGTTGAACAGCCCGGTCAGCACGTCGTGCTCGGCGTCGTGCTGGAACTGCGTGCGTGCGCGGCGCTCCGCGGTGATGTCGGCCAGGGTGCAGATGGCCCGCACCGGCGTCGAGCCGGCGTACGCGACGCCCCGCACCGTGACGTGGAACCAGGACTCGTCGCCCGGCTGTCCCAGGCTGATCACGAAGGAGCGCTCTCCGGCGGGTGCGTCGAAGCTGGAACGAATCTCCGCGCCCAGGCTGGTCGCGCCCTCGATCGCTCGGACGTGCGACTCGAGCTCACCGACGTCCACCAGATCGCCGAAGATCTCACGGAAACGACGATTGGCGCGAGCGATGCTCCCCGTCGCCTCCGCGACGCACATCGCCGAGCCGGACACCTCGAAGACGGACTCGAAGATGTGCTCGTCGAGCGCGGTGCGCGCCAACCGCCATGCGGTGTCCACCGCGGTGGACAGCTGGCGCGACAACACCTCGAGGGTCGCCATCTGGACGTGATCGGGCATCAGCCCCGATCGGGGCATGTCGACCCCGACGATCCCGAGCAGGTCGCCGGCGCGGCCGTGCATCGGCACGAACATGGCGTACTCCGGCTTCCACGGATCCCGGTCCCCGGGTTCCTGCAGGAACCGGTCGGGATCGTCGCTCATCCAGAACTGCAGATCGCGGTCGGGCCCGATGTCGCGGGTCAGGTGGACCGCACCGTACCGCTCGGCGCGGGCGAACTCCTTGTCCCAGCCGGCACGTGAGCCGACCGATCCCAGCAGCGCCTCCTCCACGCCGGGTGGACCCGAGACGGCGGACACCATGAGGTCGCCGTCGTCACCGACGAGGCTGATGGCGGCGCACTCGAAGTCGCCCACGTCGCTGATCGCCTTCACGAAGATCGACAGCATCGTCGGCAGGTCGGTGGTCTGGCTCAGGTCGCGCGACAGCGCGACCAGACCGTCCACGGTCTCGCGACCGAAGGACGAGCTCGACGAGGACTCGACGTCGCCCACAATGACCCCCTGACATGGCGACACCCTGACATGGCGTGCCTCGACCAGAATATCTGGGACCTCAGTCCCTGTCTGCTGTTTGCGACCGGGAGCGACAGGCCGTCAGCGGTCGGCGGCAGGACCGATCAGCGGCACGTCGGGCGGCCCGTCGGTCGCGATCGCCATGATGGCGTCGAGGTCCAGGTGCTCCTCGACGAGATCGCCGAGCAGGTCGAGCCGACGCTCGCGGGCAGCCGCGAACCTGACCTCGGACCGGTTCCAGGTGCGGCCCGCCGCCTGCGCGACCTCCTGCAGCAGAGCCTGTCGCAGCGAGTCGGACTCCAGACCGCCGTGCCACATGGTGCCGAACACCGCTCCGGCACGCGCACCACCCAGGAACTCCTCGACGCCGTGGCCGACCCGTACGCGGCCGTGATGGATCTCGTACCCGCTCGCGGACGCTCCCAGTGCGGTGCCGCTCGGCAGGCCGAGCACCTTGTCGGGTCCGAACACGGTGCTCGCGTCGAGCAGCCCCAGACCGTCGACGACGGCGCCGGGGCGCCCCTCGACGCCGTGGGGATCCTCGATCGACCGGCCGAGCATCTGGAAACCGCCGCAGATGCCGAGCACGGCGCGACCCGATGAGGCGTGGTCGTGGATCGCCCGGTCCAGGCCGCGGTCGCGCAACCAGGCGAGATCGGCCATCGTCGCCCGGGTGCCGGGCACCACGACGAGGTCGGCGCCGACGACGTCACGCGGCTCCGTGGCGAAGGTGACGTCGACGTCCGGCTCGATCCCGAGCGCGTCGACATCGGTGAAGTTGCTGATCCGCGGCAGCCGCACGACGGCGACCCGCAACGAGCCCCGTCCGGTCGTCCGTCGACCGTCGAGATCGAGGGCGTCCTCGGAGTCCAGCCACAGATCGGGGTGCCACGGCAGGACTCCGAGCACTCGTCGACCGGTCAGCCGGTGCAGGTCGCGCAGCGCGGGATCGAGCAGCGACTCGTCGCCGCGGAACTTGTTGATCACGAATCCGGCGACGAGACGTTGGTCGGCGGGGTCCAGCAGCGCCACGGTGCCGTAGAAGGCGGCGAACACGCCGCCGCGATCGATGTCGCCCACGACCACTGTCGGCATCGTGGCGTGCTGCGCCAGCCCCATGTTGACGTAGTCGTCGGCCCGCAGGTTGATCTCGGCGGGGCTGCCCGCCCCCTCAGCGACGATCAGGTCGTACCGGGTGGCGAGGTCGTCGAAGGCGGCGTGGGCCGCGTGCTGCAGGTGACCTCGCCCGCCGACGAAGTCGGCCGAACCGATCTCACCGGCCGGCTGGCCCATCACAACGACGTGACTGCGGCGGTCGCTGCCGGGCTTGAGCAGGACCGGGTTCATGGCGGCCTCCGGCACGGCCCTCGCGGCCAGGGACTGCACCCACTGGGCCCGGCCGATCTCGGCGAACCCGTCCGGGCCGGCGCACACCATCGAGTTGTTCGACATGTTCTGCGCCTTGAACGGTGCGACCGCGGCTCCACGACGCGCGAAGGCGCGGCACAGGCCGGTGGTGACGACGCTCTTGCCGGCGTCGGACGTGGTCCCGGCGACGAGGATCCGGGCAGCACCCATACGGCGATGCTAACCGTCTGCAGGCACGCCGCCGTGGGAAACTGAGCCGCATGACCAGTGGTCTGCGCGGTCGCCTGGCACTCGTCGCCCTGGCCACCACCTTGCTCGCCGCATGCGAGGCATCCACGGCCGAGGACCAGCTGCCCGTGGCCGCACCCACGCTGCCGCCGGCCGCGGCCGCCGCCCAGGCCTGCGCCACCAGCACGCTGGAGTCCATGGATCGCGCCGAGCGGGTCGGCCAGCTGCTCGTGGTCGGGGTCGGGGCAGACGACCCCACCCGCGCGGTGGCTTGGGTCGGCAAGTACCACCTCGGTGGCGTCCTGCTCACGGGCAGCGCGGAGACGTCGGTCACCGCAGTCCGCAAGGCGACCGACGCCCTCCACGCCGGGTCGGGCGCCGGGCCACGGCCGCTGGTGGCGGTGACCCAGGAGGGCGGAGACGCCCAGACGCTGCGCGGCACCGACTTCTTCGACATCCCCAGTGCTGCCGTCCAGGGCACCTGGGATCCGCGCGACACCGCACAACGCACCGGCGCCTGGGCCGCAGCGCTGCGCCTGGCCGGGGTCAACCTCACGGTGTCACCCGTGGCCGACACCGTGCTCACCCCCGACGTGGCCGACAACCCCGTCGTCGGGTCCAACGGGCGCGCACTGGGCACCGACCCCAAGGCGGTGGCCGTCAAGGTCGACCAGATCGTCAAGGCCATCGACGGCGAGCAGGTCATGGCCGTGGTGGGCCAGTTCCCCGGCGTCGGCCGGCTCACACAAGACCCCGTGAGCACGGCCCGGGTCGCCGACGAACGGCTCACCATCGACGACCCCCAGATCAGCCCGTTCGTCACCGGCATCGAGGCCGGCGCCGACGTCGTCGTCATCTCCACCGCGTACTACCCACGCCTCGGCGAGGACCTGCCTGCCACCTACGCCCACACCGTGGTCTCCGGGCTGCTGCGCGACGTCATCGGCTTCAACGGCGTGGCGATGTCGGACGACCTGAGCAGCTCGGAGTCAGCCGCGAAGTACCCGGTGGACGAACGCGGTGTGCGCTTCGTCCTCGCCGGTGGAGACCTGGTCGTCAGCGCCAACGCCAGCAGGTCCAAGAAGATGCTCGACGGCATGCTGGCTGCAGATCGACGTGGGGCCGGCTTCCGCAAGCTGGTCGACGATGCTGCCCTCCGGGTGCTGACCCTGAAGGCCGAGCACGGCGTCATCAGCTGTGGTTGACGCCTGACCCGCCCACCCACCGGGCCCGCCGCGACGCCCGCCGCAGCGTGGCCAGGACCGCGGGTCCGAGCAGCACGATCGCGATCGAGTTGGTGATGGCCCGGCCCGTGTCCCAGCCGGCCGTCGACGTCAGCAGCGTGTAGACGAAGAACCGGTGCAGGTTCTCGAGCACCGGATCGCCCGGCACGAACGACAGGGAGCCCTCGTGGCCCGGCACCTGGATCCCGGCCACGAAGGGCCAGCTGGACATGTTCATCAGCAGCCCGAAGACGTACGCGCAGGCGATGCCGTACAGCACCAGCATCACGATCTCGGCGCGACCCCGGACCCGGCGCGGCAGCAACCCGGCGCCCAGGCCGATCCACGCCGAGGCCATCATCTGGAACGGCAGCCACGGGCCCACGCCGGACGTCAGCAGGGCCGAGGCGAACAGCGACGTGCACCCGAGCACGTACCCGAACCCCGGGCCGAACACCCGACCGGACAGCACCAGCAGGAAGAACACCGTCTCGATGCCCGCGGTGCCGGCACCGAGGGTCCGCAGGGCGGCGTTGATGGCCGTCAGCACTCCGAGCATGGCCAGCGCCTTGGAGTCGATCCCGTCCTCGGACAGCTCCGCGACCACCACCACGACCACGAGGGGCAGCAGCGCCAGCAGGATGAACGGTGGATCGACACGGGTCGAGTCGGGCGTCGTCTGCAGCAGCAGCGGCCACAGGAACATGCCCAGCCCCAGCACCGACGCGATCGTCAGCACGATCACCGATCGAGCCCCCAGACGTCCCAGGCCCGTGGCCGGCGGCTGGGTGCTCGGCGCCGACGTCAGCCGTCCGTCGTCGACTGTCATCGCATCGCTCCTGCCACTTGGTCGACGGTCAGCCACGGCGCACCGAGCACCTTGGACACCTGGGGCGCGAAGGCCGGCGACTCGGCGAGGACGTGCTCGACCGAACCGTCGGACACGACCTCACCCTCGGCCATCACCATGGCGCGGTCGGCGACCTGCGCGACGAACTCCACGTCGTGGGTGGCCACGACCACGCCATGGCCCTCGTCGGTCAGGGTTCGCACGATCTGCGCCAGCTGCTGCTTGCCGGCGTAGTCCAGGCCTCGGGTGGGTTCGTCGAGGGCGATGACACGCGGCCGCGCCGTCAGCACGATCGCGAGCACCAGCGCCAGCCGCTGGCCCTCGGACAGATCGCGCGGGTGGCGGTCGTCGGGGACTCCGGGGGCGAGACGGTCGAGGTGGGCGCGGCACGATCCCACTTCGGCATCGGACTGCTGGTCGGCCGCGGCGCACTCGGCGGCGACGGTCTCCAGGTAGAGCAGGTCCGATGCCGTCTGCGGCACCAGCCCCACGAGGTGCCGGGCCGCCGCAGGCTTCCCCGCTGCCGGATCGGCACCGTCGACCCGCACGTCCCCGGCGGTCCGGCGGCCGGTGCCCTGCACCGCCCACAGCAGCGAGGACTTGCCCGATCCGTTGCGCCCCATCAGCGCGACGATCTGACCGGCGCGCACCGTCAGCGCGACCTCGCGCACCGCCACGGTCGAGCCGTACCGGACCGTGATGCCCGATGCCTCGAGCAGGGGGCCGCGGTCGGGGCGTACCTCGGGCGCCGGAGGGGTGAGGTCCGGCATCGACCGGGCCAGTCGCCGCGCCTCGCGCACCGACAGCGGCAGCGGGTTCCACCCGGCGAGTCGGCCCAGGTGGATCAGCGGCGGCGCGACGGGCGAGTCCAGCAGCACGTCCCGCGGCGCACCGTCGCGCACCCGTCCGTCCTCAACCACGACCAGGCGATCGGCGAACGGGACCACGCGTTCCATGCGGTGCTCGGCCACGACGACCGTCACACCGAGATCGTCGACCAGGCGGGCCAGCGTCGCCAGCACGTCCTCGGCAGCCGTCGGGTCGAGGGCGGAGGTCGGCTCGTCGAGCACGAGGACGCGGGGGTGCATCGTCAGGACCGAACCGATCGCGACCCGCTGCTGCTGACCTCCCGACAGGCTGCGCAGGGGGCGGTTGCGCAGGTCGTTGATGCCGAGCAGGTCCAGCGTCTCCTCGACGCGGCGACGCATGGTGCCGGCCGGGTGGCCGAGCTGCTCCATCCCGTACGCCAGCTCGTCCTCGACGACCTCGGTGACGAAGCCGGCCAGCGGATCCTGGCCGACGTACCCGACCAGCTCGGCGAGGTCGCGCGGCGCGCGGTCGCGGATGCTGCGACCGTCGACCAGCACGTCGCCGGCGAGCGTTCCGCCGGTGAAGTGCGGGGTGAGCCCGTTGATCGTGCCGAGCAGGGTCGACTTGCCCGATCCCGTGCGACCCGAGACGAGCACCAGCTCGCCCTCGTCGATCGACAGCGAGACGTCCCGCAGCACCGGATGGGTGGCACCGTCGTGGGTGAAGGTCAGGTCGCGGATCTCGATCATGGTGTGCTCCCGGGCTCGAGCACCGGAGGCGGGGTCAGGAAGGCCGGGGCCACCGCCACGACGACGGCCGCGAGGATCGCCGGCGACAGGCGCGGCAGCTCGTCGTAGTACGGGTAGGCGATGTCGGGGCCGACCGTCAGCAGCAGCCCGGCCGTGACGACGCCGCAGGCGACGACCAGCACCTCGGCGCCGCGCCAGCGGTCCGGCCGGTAGCGGGTGCGCTGCACCCTGCGGCCGGCGGCGGCTAGACCAGCGGCCGCGACGACGACCCCGCCCACCAGGAACGGCGCGACCAGCCATCGGGGCGCGGTGCGGTCCAGCAGCGCATAGACGCCGACGCACAGACCGATCAGGCCGCCGATCAGCAGGGCGCCGGTCAGACGACGATCCGCACGGGTGGCGGTGCCGACCCGGCCGTAGCCGCGGGCATCCATGCTGGCGGCGAGGGACATCGAGCGGTCGAGCGCGTCCTCCATCACCGGGATCACGATGCGCTTGAGGGCGCCGACTCCGCGCCCCGGATCACCGCGCAGGTGGCGTGCCCGCCGCACCCGACCGACGCTCTCGGCGAGCTGGGGGAACACCGACAGCGCCACGACCACGGCGGTGCCGAGCTCGTACAGGGCCGGCGGGAGGGTGGCGAGCAGGCGGCGTGGGTTGGCCAACGTGTTCGCTGCACCGATGCACAGCACGATCGCCGCCAGGCGCATGCCGTCGTAAAGCCCGCCGAGCAGGTCGGCCTGGGTCACCGGGCCGAGCAGCTGGATGCCCGCGGCGACGTCCGGCAGGGAGATCTCCGGGAGCCGGAACAGCACCCGCCCCTCCTCGAGGCCGCCGAACACGACCCGGAAGACGACCCGGATCGTGATGATGAGCAGTGCCAGGTACACGTACAGCCGAAACGACAACGCCCACGGCGCCTCCGTCCGGCGGGCGACGACCACGGCGACAGCGGCCATGACCACCAGCACCAGCACGAACGGATTGGCCGTGGCCGACGCCGCGGTCGCCAGACCCAGGGCCCAGATCCACCAGGCTCCCGGGTGCAGGTCCCGCGGCGTCACGACCTCACGACCGGCGTGCTCGTCTCTGCCACACGGTGACGCCCATGGCCACGACCAGCGCGAGCGCCAGCAGTCCGCCGATCCACAGCGTGGAGGTCGACGACGAGTCGGTCTGCTGCGACGTGCGCTGCACAGCCTCGTTGCGCGCCTCCGCAGACGCGCTCGGCGTGCTGGACGCCCCGGCCGAGGGCGTGGCCGACGCCCCGGAGGACGGGGTGGCCGACGCGCCGGGCGACGCAGTCGCCGACGGGCTCGACGCCGACGGCGTGGGAGTCGACGTGCTCTTCGAAGCCGAACCGCCCGAAGCGGCCGGCGGCTTCTTCGTGGGCTTCGGCTTCGGCGCGGGCGCCGGGGGTGCCGTGTACGGCTTCATCGACGGGTACGACCTGGAGTTCGAGCCCTGGAAGACGAACGCGACCCAACCGCCGGCCGGGACGGTCAGCGAGTCGACCCCGAGGCTGCTGTAGACCCATCCGCCGCCCTTGCCGTTGGACCAGAACAGACCCCAATAGGCGTCCGCCGGCGACGCGTTGACGCACGGATCGCTCGACGGCGCCCCGTCGACGCGGCAGACGAATCCGGGCTGACGACGAGCGTAGGAGAGCGAGTGGCCGGCTGCCTTGAAGTTCGACGACGCACTGCCGCCGCCGTTGCCGTCGCAGCCGACCGACGAGTTGACCACGACGGTCACACCCGTGCCGGCCGGACAGGCCGCGGCGAACGCCGCACCTGTGGACAGGACCGTCCCCCCCGAGGCGCCGACGACCAGCGCGACGAGCAGGCGGCCGATCCGTCGCCGGACCATCATCGGTCGCTGCTGGAGCGCAGGGTCTGGCGCCGACGACCGGCGACGACCGCACTCGTTCCGACGACCAGGAGCCCGGCTGCAGCCGCGAGCTGCCACGGCCCGACCAGGGAGCCGGTGTCGGGCAGGGTGCCGTTGGTGCTTGACACAGTGCCGGTCCCCGACCCACTGCCCGTCCCGGTCGAGGGCGTCGGCGTCGCCGCGAGCGGCGACACCTGGACCGTCACCGACTGGGGGGCCACGCCCGGGTACGTCGCGGTGATGGTGTGCGGCGACGCGTGGTTGAACGTCACCTTGTTGCCGTCGATCGTGTCGCTCTCGACCGATGACGTCAGGGTCACGTCACCGGACACGTCACCGACGGTGACACCGTCCGCGTCCTCGCCGATGACGGTGATCGTGATCGTGTCGCCCTGGGTCGGGTTGCTGTCGGAGACGGTCGGGGTCCTGATCGATGCCACCGGACCGGGCTCGGGGTCGGGGTCGGTGGTGCTCTGCGTCGCGAAGGCGAGGCCGAGCGCCGCCTGCGCCGTGGTGCGACGCCACTGGTCGCCCAGGGTGCCGCTCGTCCCGGCGTCGAAGGCGTTCTGGTCGTAGGCGACGGCTCCGCTGTTGGCGCCCGTCGTGACCTGCAGGCCCGCCACGAAGTCCGCGGCCTTGGTGGCGGCAGCGGCCTCGCCGTCGGCGGCCAGCGCGGTCGCCGCCAGTGCGGTGCTGTTGGAGTTGTTGGAGCCGGTGTCCAGGAAGGAACCGTCGGCGTTCTGGACATCGAGGAGGTAGTCCACAGCGTCGTCGATCGCACCGGTGGCACCACCGAAGCCCGCGTCGCGCGCGTCCATCAGGGCATTCACGGCGAACGCCGTCGTGTCGATGCTGGTGACGTCGCTGTCGTCGACAGCGCCGCAGCCGGCGTCGGACATGTTGATGCGGAAGACGCCGTTGTCGCACTGCTGCTTGATCAGGTAGTCGGCGGCGGCGCCCAGCTCGGAGCTGTCGGCGCCTGCCAGCGCACGGACGGCGAAGGACTGCCCGATGGAGTTGGAGTTGTCGCCGAAGTCCGAGATGTCACTGGCTCGGCCGGCAGCGGCTCCGTCGTCGACCACGACGTTCTCGACCTCGCTGACCAGGTCGTGGCCCGCGAAGTTGGTGGCGTCTCCACCGACCAGCTGGACCAGCGTCGCGAGCTTCGCGGTCGCGCCCGCGATCTGGCTGTCGTCGCGGTCACCGAAGCCGGAGTTGCTGGTGTACTCGGTGAACGTAGCGGGATCCGCGGCAAGGGCGTCGACGATGTCGTCCAGAGCCGCTGCCTGCGACCCGTTGCCCTGGAACGCCAGGGCGAAGTCGATGGTGAGGCCGTAGTCGGCGTAGTCGGTTCCGCCGAAGGAGACCTTGACGATGCCGTCGTCGGGAAGCTCGCCGGCGAGCCAGGCGGCCGCCGCGTCGGCCTGGGGCGTCGTGGCGGCGTGAGCGGTTGACGGGGCCAGCGCCAGGGCGGAGGCGATGGCGACGGTCGCGAGCGCGGAGCCTGCGCGACGAAGAGTGGTGTTCATGGTTCCTTCCGGCTGCACGCACGTGCGCCCGGAAGGGACGTCACGTGCTTTCCTCGACAGCGTGAGTTGGTCTGTCCTGCAGCAGGTGCTCCGGCTCGCCACCTGAGGTGGCCTACGGTTGCGGGTCAGCGCCGGACTTGGACCGGCTTCCCCTGACATGCAGGACGTGTGGAGTTGTCGCCCGGTTGGGCACGGTGAACATATCAGCGAACCGGCGCCGAGGGACAGTCCGTGACGAACCTCATGCAACGGACAGGCCCCGGCCCCCGCGGGTAGCGTGGTGACATGACGCTCAGCGACGAACTCCGCATCTCGATCGACGGCAAGTGGCGCCACATCCGTGAGCAGTCACGCAAGGAGCTGGCCGAGATGGACCTGCTCTACGACCACGACCTCACGATCGACGAGGCCCGCGCTCGCGTGCTCGAGCAGATGCACCAGCTGGTCCCCACCGGCATCCCCGCAGCCGGTTTCAGCGTGGCCGCCGGCGGCACCGGGGACCCCGGCATGGCCGTCACCGGCATCGAGATGCTGGCCCAGTTCGACCTATCGCTGATGGTCAAGGCCGGCGTGCAGTGGGGTCTGTTCGGCGGCGCGATCGAGAATCTCGGCACCCAGGCGCACCACGACGCCTACATCAAGGACCTGATCAACCTCGACCTGCTCGGCTGCTTCGCCATGACCGAGACCGGCCACGGCAGCAACGTGCAGAACCTCGAGACGACGGCCACCTACGACCCGGCCACCGAGGAGTTCGTGATCCACTCCCCGACGTTCTCGTCCCGCAAGGACTACATCGGCGGAGCCGCCGAGCACGCCACCGTGGCCGCGGTGTTCGCCCAGCTGATCACCAAGGGCGAGGGTCACGGCGTGCACTGCTTCGTGGTGCCCATCCGCGACGCGAAGGGCAACGACCTGCCCGGCGTCACCACCGACGACGACCGCCACAAGGGCGGCCTCGGCGCCGTCGACAACGGCCGCCTGACCTTCGACCAGGTGCGCATCCCGCGCGGCAACCTGCTCAACAAGTACGGCCACGTCGACGAGGGCGGCACATACTCCTCGCCGATCGACAACGTGAACCGCCGGTTCTTCACCATGCTCGGCACGCTCATCCGCGGTCGCGTGTCGGTCGGCGGATCGGCCAGCGCAGCCTGCGAGGTGGCGCTCAGCATCGCCGGGCGGTACGCCCTGAAGCGGCGCCAGTTCGGCCCCGACGACGACAACGAGATCGTGCTGATGGACTACCGCATGCACCAGCGGCGCCTGCTGCCGCTGATCGCGCGGTCGTACGCCTACCGCTTCGCGCAGAACCAGCTGGTCGCCCGCATGGACAGCCTGCAGACCGCCGAGAACCCGGATCCGCAGAAGTCGCGCGAGCTCGAGGGACGCGCCGCCGGCCTGAAGGCAGCCCAGACCTGGCACGCGACCCGGGCCATCCAGGAGGCGCGGGAGGCGTGCGGCGGCGCCGGCTACCTGGCCGAGAACCGCCTCACCACGCTCAAGGGCGACACCGACGTCTTCACCACGTTCGAGGGCGACAACCACGTCCTGTTCCAGCTGGTGGCCAAGGAGCTGCTCACCTCGTACGCGTCCGAGGTGGGCGGGCTCGACCCCGTGGGGCTGGTCAAGTTCGCTGCCTCGACGGCCACCGACGTCGTCAAGGAGCGCACCGCTGCCTCGAACCTGATCCAGCGCCTGATCGACGCCCGTCCCGGCAAGGGCGACGACCACGACCTGATGGACCGCGGCACCCAGCTGAGCCTGTTCGAGGACCGCGAGGAGCACGTCATCGAGACGGCAGCGCGCCGGCTGCGCCGTGCGGCCGGCAAGGACGACCAGGCCGCGTTCGAGATCTTCAACGCCGCGCAGGACCACGTCATCCGGTGCGGTCGCGTGCACATCCAGCGCGTCGTGCTCGAGGCCTTCACCGCCGGCATCGCGCGGTGCGAGGACCCCGAGGCGCAGGACCTGCTGCGCGACGTCTGCTCGCTGTACGCGCTCACCGAGATCGAGAGCGACCTCGCCTGGTTCATGGGCCACAACCGCATCTCGGATGCCCGCGCGAAGACCGTCACCACACTCGTGAACGAGCTGCTGGACAAGCTGCGCCCCCACACCCTGACGTTGATCGAGGGCTTCGGGGTGCCCGAGGAGACCCTCGGTGCGGAGATGCTGCTGACCGAGGGGCAGTAGCCGGCCGCTGACCGGTCGCTATCGTCGGGCGGGTGATCGCACTACCGACGTTCGACCAGGTGTCCGAGATTCCAGCCGTCCGCGAGGGCGAGGTCGAGACCTCGTTCATCGACGAGAACGGGCACATGAACATCGGCGACTACTTCCGCCTGACGTCGCACTCGCTGTGGGAGGACACCCGGGCGGCCGGCGTGGGCGACGACTACATCGGCGAGCGCGGCCTGAGCCTGTTCACCGTCGAGCAGCACATCCGGTACCTCGGCGAGATGCGCCTCGGCGAGCCCTTCACCGTGCACAACCGCTTCCTCGCCCGGTCCTCCAAGGTGGTGCACGCCATGGCGTTCCTGCTCGACCAGGACAAGCGTCGCCTCGCGTGCACGATGGAGGTCAGCTGGATCCACGTCGACATGGCATCGCGTCGGTCGGCCCCCATCCCCGACGACGTCGCCGCGGGCATCGACGAGCTGATCGCGCGCAGCGAGGCCTACGGCTGGCCGGCCCCGGTCACCGGCGTCATGGGCATGCGCGACTGACCGAGCAGCCCGTTCGCCAGGGAGCGCAGCGACCGTGAGGGCGCAGCCCGAGGCGAACCACACGTCCGCGCTCGCGAACAGGGGCTGTTCGCCAGGGAGCGCAGCGACCGTGAGGGCGCAGCCCGAGGCGAACCACACGTCCCGGCTCGAGCGAGCCCGCAACCTCACCACGCCTCGGTCGCTTCGCTCCCTCACGCTCCTCGCAGAGCTCGTCACTGGCGAGCAGGGGCTGTTCGCCAGGGAGCGCAGCGGCCGTGAGGGCGAAGCCCGAGGCGGACCACACGCCCGAGCTCGAGCGAGCCCGCAACCTCACCACGCCTCGGTCGCTCGTTCCTCGCTCCCTCACGTTCCTCGCAGAGCTCGTCACTGGCGAGCAGGGGCTGTTCGCCAGGGAGCGCAGCGACCGTGAGGGCGCAGCCCGAGGCGAACCACACGCCCGAGCTCGAGCGAGCCCGCAACCTCACCACGCCTCGCCGGCGGGCCGCTTCGCCGCGGCGAGCTCACGCTTCGCCGGCGCGCCTGAACGCTCGCGCGCGGGCGCGCTCGGTTCAGGCGAAGTCGCCGGCGGTGCGGCGCATCTGGCGCAGCATCTCGTAGGTGGTGGCCTGCTGGTCGTCGGTCAACCCGTCGATCGCAAAATCGATGCCCATGAGCGCGTCGGTGGCCGCCTTGACCACTGCGGCTCCGGTGTCGGTGAGCTCGGCGAAGGTGCGGCGACGGTCGTCCGGATCGGCGACTCGGCGCACCAGTCCCTGATCCTCCAGGCGATCGATGGCGTTCGTCACCGAGGTCGGGTGGACCATGAGTCGCTCCCCGATCCGCGACAGCGGCAAGCGGCCCTCCCGGCTGAACGAGATCAGCTGCAGCACCTCGTAGCGAGCGAACGTGATGCCGTGTGGTTTCAGAGCTGCGTCGAGGCGTCCGATGACCAGCTGCTGCACCCGCATGATCGAGGTCGCCAGCCGCATCGGACCAGCCGGTCCGATCTTCGACTCCCAGATCTCACCGGCCAGCTCGATGGGGTCCATCGCGAGCCGGACAGGGTCGATCGCGTCGGCGGACATGGTCCGAGGATATCGCTCTTGGCATTTAGTAGGAAGCCCGACTATTGTGTGTCCTATGAACGATCTGCACGTGCCCACCCACCCCATCCGCCTCGTCACCGCCTCGGCGCTCTTCGACGGCCACGACGCATCGATCAACATCATGCGGCGGATCTTCCAGAGCCAGGGCGCCGAGGTCATCCACCTCGGGCACAACCGGTCGGTCCAGGAAGTGGTTGATGCCGCACTCGACGAGGACGTGCAGGGCATCGCCGTCTCCTCGTACCAGGGCGGGCACGTGGAGTACTTCGAGTACCTCGTGGAGTCGTTGCGCGCCCAGGGCGCCGGGCACATCCAGGTCGTCGGAGGCGGTGGCGGCGTCATCGTCCCGGACGAGATCGCCCGACTGCGCGACTCCGGCGTCACCATCTTCTCACCCGAGGACGGCCAACGACTCGGACTCGTCGGCATGATCAACTCCGTCGTCGCCGACTGCGACATCGACCTCACCGCCGTCCGGGGGCTCGACCTCGACGGCGTCCTGGCGGGCGACCGTTCCGCCGTCGCACGCGCCATCACCGTCGCCGAGGCTGGATCCCTCGGTGATGCTGATCGCGAGCGCCTCCAGGCGGCGGCCGACGACCACGCCGCACCTGTCCTCGGCATCACCGGCACGGGCGGGTCGGGCAAGTCCTCGCTGACCGACGAGCTGGTGCGCCGGTTCCGCGTCGACCAGCAGGACAAGCTGCGCATCGCGGTGATCGCGGTCGACCCCACCCGTCGCAAGGGCGGCGGCGCCCTCCTGGGCGACCGCATCCGCATGAACTCGCTCGCCACCGACTTCGGCGGCGGCCACCAGACCTACTTCCGGTCGCTGGCCACGCGAGGCGCCCACGAGCTGCCGGACGCGCTCGGCGACGTGATCCGCGTCGTCAAGGCGGCCGGCTTCGACCTGGTGATCGTCGAGACCCCGGGCATCGGGCAGGGCGACGCCGCGATCGTCCCGTTCGTCGACACCTCCATGTACGTGATGACGCCCGAGTTCGGCGCCGCGTCGCAGCTGGAGAAGATCGACATGCTCGACTTCGCCGACACCGTCGCCATCAACAAGTTCGAGCGCCGCGGCGCCAAGGACGCGATGCGCGACGTCGGGCGGCAGATGGTGCGCAACCGCGAGGCGTTCGGCAAGCAGCCCGAGGACATGCCCATCTTCGGCACGTCGGCCGCCACCTTCAACGACGACGGCGTCACCGCGCTGTACCAGCACCTGCGCGGCTCGCTGGCCGGGCTCGGGCTCGCCGTGGCCGAGGGCGTGCTGCCCCCCGTGGACGTCCGGCACTCCAGCGGCACCGCGAAGGTGCTGCCCACCGACCGCGTCCGCTACCTGACCGAGATCTCCGAGACCGTCCGTGGCTTCCACGCCGAGACCGAGCAGCTGGCCGAGGCCGCCGACCGCGCCCAGCGTCTCGAGCTGGTCGCCGCCGAGCTTCCCTGCGGACGGGCGCTCCGACGTCGACGAGCTCCTCACCGAGGCCCGCAAGGCCCTGCCGCACGAGGTCAGCGACCAGATCGAGGCATGGCCGTCAGTCGTGGAGTCGTACTCCGGCGACGAGCAGGTGGTGACGGTGCGCGATCGCGAGATCCACACGACGCTGACCCGCGAGTCGCTGTCCGGCAACAAGATTCCCCGCGTCTCCCTGCCGCGCTACACCCACCACGGCGACCTCGTCCGGTTCTGGCGCCGCGAGAACCTGCCCGGCCACTTCCCGTACACGGCCGGCGTGTTCTCGTTCAAGCGCGACGGCGAGGACCCGGCACGCATGTTCGCCGGCGAGGGCGACCCGTTCCGCACCAACCGCCGGTTCAAGCTGCTCAGCGAGGACGGCGACGCCACCCGGCTGTCCACGGCCTTCGACTCCGTGACGCTGTACGGACGCGACCCCGACCTGCGGCCCGACGTCTACGGCAAGGTCGGCACCTCCGGCGTCTCGGTCGCCACCCTCGACGACATGAAGGTGCTGTACGACGGGTTCGACCTGGTCTCCCCCGGCACGTCGGTCTCGATGACCATCAACGGGCCGGCGCCGACCGTGCTCGCGTTCTTCCTCAACACCGCCATCGACCAGCAGGTCGACCGGTTCCGGGAGACCGAGGGACGCGAGCCCACCGCCGACGAGCACGCTGACCTGCGGTCCTACGCCCTGAAGAACGTCCGCGGCACGGTCCAGGCTGACATCCTCAAGGAGGACCAGGGCCAGAACACCTGCCTGTTCTCGACCGAGTTCAGCCTCAAGATGATGGGCGACATCCAGCAGTACTTCATCGACGAGGGCGTCCGGAACTTCTACTCGGTGTCGATCTCGGGCTATCACATCGCCGAGGCCGGGGCGAACCCCATCAGCCAGCTGGCCTTCACGTTGGCCAACGGGTTCACCTACGTCGAGTCCTACCTCGCACGTGGCATGGACATCGACGACTTCGCACCCAACTTGTCGTTCTTCTTCTCCAACGGCATGGACCCCGAGTACTCCGTCCTCGGGCGGGTCGCCCGGCGCATCTGGGCCATCGCGATGAAGGAGAAGTACGGCGCCAACGACCGCTCGCAGAAGCTGAAGTACCACGTGCAGACGTCCGGGCGGTCGCTGCACGCGCAGGAGATGGACTTCAACGACATCCGCACCACGCTGCAGGCGCTGATCGCCATCTACGACAACGCCAACAGCCTGCACACCAACGCCTACGACGAGGCCGTCACGACGCCGTCGACCGAGTCGGTGCGGCGGGCGCTTGCCATCCAGCTGATCATCAACCGCGAGTGGGGCCTCGCGATGAACGAGAACCCGTTGCAGGGATCGTTCATCATCGACGAGCTGACGGACCTGGTCGAGAAGGCCGTGCTGGCCGAGTTCGACGCCATCAACGAGCGCGGCGGGGTCCTCGGCGCCATGGAGACCGGCTACCAGCGCGGCCGCATCCAGGACGAGTCGATGCTGTACGAGCACCGCAAGCACGACGGCTCGCTGCCGATCATCGGCGTCAACACGTTCCGGCGCCCCGAGGTCGAGGGCGAGCAGGAGCACAGCGTCGAGCTGGCCCGCGCCACCGAGGAGGAGAAGAAGTCTCAGCTCGACCGCGTGCACCAGTTCCAGCAGACCCATCGCAGCGAGGCCGAGGAGGCTCTGGCACGGCTGAAGGAGGCCGCGATCGGCGGCGAGAACGTCTTCGCCGTGCTGATGGACGCCGCACGCGTCTGCTCCCTGCAGCAGGTCACCGAGGCCTTCTTCGAGGTCGGCGGGCAGTACCGCCGCAACGTGTGAGGCAATTCAGCACCGCCGCAACGTGTGAGGCAATCCAGCACCGCCGCAACGTGTGAGGCAGTTCCCGCTGAGGGCGATAGCGTCGTGAGTGTGCTGCGTGACGACCTGGGAACCGCCGTGCCCGTGCCACGGCCTGCGCGGCGCGTGGTGTCGCTCGTCCCCTCGCTGACCGAGGCGATCGCGGCGACCCGGCCCGAGGCGCTGGTGGGCGCGACCGACTGGTGCACGCACCCCGGCGACCTCGCCGTGACCCGCGTCCGCGGCACCAAGAACCCCGATCGCGCAGCCATCGCGGCGCTCGAGCCCGACCTGGTCATCTGCAACCAGGAGGAGAACCGCGAGCTGGACGTCGATCGTCTGCGCGCCGCCGGGGTGCCGGTGTGGGTCACGGTGATCGAGACCCTGGACCAGGCGTTCGCCGCCATGCGGCGGGTGTTCGACGAGGCGCTCGGCTGGGGCGTGCCGGACTGGCTGGAACAGGCCGAAGCCGCGTGGGCCGAACCTCTGCCCGCCCGGGGATCGGTCGCGGTGCCGATCTGGCGAGATCCGTGGATGGTCGTCGGCCCCGACACCTTCACCACGGACCTGCTGGCCCGACTCGGCTGGTCCAACCACTTCGACCACGGCGAAGCCCGCTACCCGCACGTCGAGATCGGCGAGATCGACACGACCGAGGTGGACCTGGTGCTCCTGCCCGACGAGCCCTACGTGTTCACTGCCGCCGACGGACCCGAGGCCTTCACGACCGCCCGCACCGAGCTGGTCTCCGGCCGCCTGCTCACTTGGTACGGACCGTCGCTGCTCGAGGCGCGCACCACCCTCGCCGAGATCCGCTGACGAGTCACGCAGGTCCCGTGACGAGTCACTCGCTCCCGGTGACGAGTCACTCTCGACCGGTGAGGAGTCACCCACGTGACTCCTCGGTGCCCCTACGTGACTCGTCAGCGGTTCTGGGTGACTCGTCAGGGGTCAGGGGGTGAGGACGAGCTTGCCGCGGACGGTGCCGTCGGCCATCGCCGCGAAGGCGTCGCGGGCGTCGGCGAGAGCGAACGTGCGGTCGACCACCGGACGCACCCCGGTGGTCTCGCAGAAGGCGATCAGGTCGGCGAAGTCCTCGCGTGAACCCATCGTGGAACCCTGGATGCGCAGGTAGTTCATGAACACGCGCGGCACCTCGGTCGGCGCGGAGTAGCCGGACGTGCCGCCCGAGACGACCATGACACCGTGCTTGCGCAGGCTCTTGAGCGAGTGCGCCCACGTGGCCTCGCCGACGGTCTCCATCACGGCGTCGACCTTGTCCGGAAGTCGCGCACCGGGCTCGAACGCCTGGTCGGCACCGAGGTCGACGGCCCACGCCCGCTTCTCCTCGCTGCGGCTGGTGACCCACACCCGCACGCCGGCGGCGCGGCCGAGCAGGATCGCGGCCGTGGCCACTCCCCCGGCTGCGCCCTGCACCAGCACGGTCTGGCCGGGCGTCACGCCTCCTGCGCGGAACATCATCCGGAAGGCCGTGAGCCACGCCGTGGGCAGGCACGCCGCCTGCACGTGGTCGAACCCGGCCGGCAGCGGCAACAGGTTCTGCGGCGGGACCCACACGTGCTCGGCCATGGTGCCCGGGTGCAGCTCGGAGAACAACGACATGCGCGGATCGTGCAGCTCGGGCCCGCGCCAGTCGGGATGGTTGACGACGGCATGGACGACGACGTCGTTGCCGTGCTCGTCGACCCCTGCGGCGTCGCACCCCAGGATCATCGGGAGCCGGTCACCGGGCATCGCCACGCCCTCGAGGGTGAAAAGGTCGTGGCGGTTCAGGGACGACGCACGCACGTCGACCCGCACCCAGCCCTCGGGCGCCGCCGCGGGCTCGACGTCCTCGACGCACAGCGCCGAGACCGGGTCATCGGGCGAGAACTCCCGGACGAACGCGGCCAGCATCAGCGGCTCAGGACTGCTTGATGCCGTCGTGGCCCTGAGTGGCCGCGGCGACGGCCGACTTGCGGGCGGCGGCCTTCTTGGCGGCCTTGCGCGGCGTGGTCGACGCCACCATCTTGGGGTCGTTGGCGGCGATGGGAGGCGTCTCGCCCACGATCGCGTTGTGGCTGCCCCACACCAGGTACTTGGCGGTGAGGTTGATCAAGGTGGCGAAGCGGTTGCGGTTGCCGAGCAGGGTCGCAATGTGCAGACCGACCCAGATGATCCACGCCGGGAAGCCCTTCAGGCGCGGCATGAACTTGATCTCCGCGATCGCCGACGACCGACCGATCGTGGCCATCGTGCCCTTGTCGCTGTACTTGAAGGGCTTGACCTTGTCGCGCTTGCCCTTGAGCTCGGCGGCGATGACCTTGGCGACGTGCTTGCCGCCCTGGATGGCCGGCTGCGCCAGCTGGGGCAGCGGGTTGTCGGGGTTGACCGACACGTCGCCGATGGCGAAGACGTTGGTCAGCCCGCGCACCTGCCAGTGCTCGTCGGTCTCGATGCGGCCGCCACGCCCCTGCGGGACGTTCCAGTCGGCCACGACCGGGTGGGCGGTGATGCCCGAGGCCCACACCACGATGCCGGCGGGCAGGAACTCCTGCTCTCCGTCGACCTCGACCAGCACCCCGTCCTCGCGGACCTCCTTGACCGCGGTGCCGAGCCGCAGGTCGACGTCGCGCTTCTCCAACGACTTCTTGGCGTAGTCACGCAGCTTGGGATGGAACGGCCCGAGCACGTGCGGCATCATCTCGACGAGCGTGATGTGCACGCGGTTGCGGTCCAGCTCCGGGTAGGTGATGGGCATGTCGTTGTTGCGCAGCTCGGCGAACGCGCCTGCGGTCTCGACGCCGGTGGCGCCGCCGCCGACCACGATGATGCGCAGGTCGCGGTCCTGCCCGTTGACCGCGGCGTTCTCGAGGTTGGCGAACATCTTGTCGCGCACCGCGAGCGCCTGCGAGCGGCGGTACAGCGGCATCGAGAACTCGGGCGCACCCGGGATGCCGAAGAAGTTGGCGGTGACGCCCACGCCGATGACGAGGTGGTCGTACTTGACCGAGTTGCCGCCGTCGAGGTGGATGACCTGGGCGTCGTGGTCCATCGAGGTGACGGTGCCCTTGAGGAAGCGCACGTTGTCCTGCTTGGCGCGGATGGCGCGCAAGAACCAGGTGATGTCGCCGGGGTTCAGGCTGGCGGTCGCGACCTGGTAGAGCAGGGGGTTGAACGTGTTGTACGTGTGGCGGTCGATCAGGGTGATGTCGACGTCGGCGCGCTTGAGCTTGCGGACGGCGGCGATACCGCCGAAGCCGCCGCCCACGACGACGACGTGCGGACGGATCAGACCGGTGGCTGCGCTGGTGGACATGCCTCTCAGCGTAGTCGCGTGACGGCCCCCACACCGAACTGCCTCATCCCCGAGTGGGAGTCACCCATGCCCTCGACTCTGCCCGGCGCAGCAGCACGAACACCCATCCGGCGGCGCCGGCCCACGGCAGACCCACGAGCGTGAACACGCCCATCAGGACGGTGACGCCCGACAGCACGGTGAGCACGAAGTGGCCCGCGCCGTGGCGCTTCCACAGCAGCCAGGTGGCACCGAGAGCGACGACGCTCAGGGCCAGGGTGGTCGCGCACAGTGCAGCCGCCAGACGGGCCGAGTCGACGATCTCGGCCTCGGAGCTTCCTGACATCGACCGCAGCGGCGAGTCGAGCTGGGCCTGGATGAGCGCGTCGCGCGCCAGCAGGTACACCGCGAGGTAGATCAGGCTGCCTGCTGCCGCCAGACCGCTGGCGATCGACGCGACGAGAGTGATCGTGCGCACCGTCGACGGCGGGCCCGGCCGGCTCGTGGCAGGTGGGCCGGACGGCGCGGCCGACACCGCTGCGGGAGGCGGACCGCTGGCGAAGGGATCGGGCGCGGTCTGCGGCTGGACGTCCGCCGGCGCCGCCGGGGCGACGGGTGGGGCCAGGCCGTTGGCCGCGGCGAACCACGCACGGGCCTCGCGATTCCACAGCTGCATGACCGCGACCACGGCGAACGCCGCAGGCAACAGCCCGATCAAGCCACCCGTGGCGATGAACACGAGCGCCACCACGCCGGCGACGACGGTCAGCATCACGCGCGACTGCAGGTGCCCCCGAGCCGCGTACACGGCGAACACCACACCCCCGATCAGCGGGACGACCAGCACCATCAACGCGATGCGCAGCGCGTCGATGACGCCCTGGACGGTCAGGCCGGCCGCCTCGACATCGGCACGCGGGATCGCGTCGGTGAGCCCCTGCTGGATGTCCTGGCTGCTCCACGAGGTGAGCCAGCCGATCACGTAGAACAGCAGCAGGGCACTGCTGGCCCCGACGAACAAGCAGGCCGACAGCACCTTCGGTGGACGAGGGGGCGCGGTGGTCACAGGACCATCTCATCATGGTGGCTCATCACGCTGGCTCACAGCGCCGCGCCCTCACGACCATCGGTCGTGCTGCGGTCAGACCGGCTCGACGGTGAGCTCCTCGAGATCGTCGGCACGATCGACCCGCACGGTCTGGCCGTCGCGGATCTCGCCGGCCAGCAGCGCCTTGGCGAGACGGTCGCCGATGGCCTGCTGCACCAGCCGGCGCAGCGGGCGGGCACCGTACAACGGGTCCCAGCCGGTCAGGGCGAGCCATTCCTTGGCGGCGTCGGTGACCTCGAGGGTGATGCGCCGGGCGGACAGACGCCGCTCGAGCGAGGTCAGCTGCAGATCGACGATGTGGGTGAGTGCATCGGTGTCGAGCGCGTCGAAGGTGACGATCTCGTCGAGTCGGTTCAGGAACTCGGGCTTGAACGACGCACGGACCACCTCCATCACCGCGGCGCGGCGCGCGGCGTCGTCCAGCGTCGTGTCGTTCAACGCCGCAGAGCCGAGGTTCGACGTGAGGATGATGATCGTGTTGCGGAAGTCGACCGTGCGTCCCTGTCCGTCGGTCAGGCGACCGTCGTCGAGCACCTGCAGCAGCACGTCGAACACCTCGGGGTGGGCCTTCTCGACCTCGTCGAGCAGCACCACCGAGTACGGGCGTCGTCGCACGGCCTCGGTCAGCTGGCCACCCTCGTCGTAGCCGACGTAGCCCGGAGGGGCACCGACGAGCCGGCTGACGCTGTGCTTCTCGCCGTACTCGCTCATGTCGATGCGGATGATGGCGCGCTCGTCGTCGAACAGGAACTCCGCCAGCGTCTTGGCCAGCTCGGTCTTGCCGACGCCGGTGGGACCGAGGAACAGGAACGATCCGGTGGGACGGTCCGGGTCGGCGATGCCGGCGCGGGAGCGGCGCACCGCGTCGGACACGGCCTGCACCGCAGCGCTCTGACCGATCAGGCGCTTGCCCAGCTCGTCCTCCATGCGCAGCAGCTTGCCGGTCTCGCCCTCCAGCAGGCGCCCGGTGGGAATGCCGGTCCAGGCCGCGACCACCTCGGCAATGTCGTCGGCCGTGACCTCCTCGGAGACCATCGGGTGGTCGACACCTCCCTTGGCCGCCCCCTCCTGTTCCTGCATGGCGTCGGCGAGCTGCTTCTCCATCGCCGGGATCTCGGCGTAGAGCAGCCGGCTCGAGGTCTCCAGATCACCCTCCCGCTGGGCGCGCTCGGCAACGCTGCGCGCCTCGTCGATGGCCTTGGTGATGTCGCCGACGGCGTTCAGCGACTGCTTCTCGGCCTCCCACCGCTGCTCGAGCGCGCGCAGGCTCTCCTGCTGGTCGGCCAGCTCCGAGCGCAGCGTGGCAAGTCGCTCGCGACTGGCGTCGTCGTCCTCGTGGGAGAGGTGCATCTCCTCCATGCGCAGTCGGTCGACCGATCGGCGCAGCTCGTCGACCTCGACGGGGCTGGAGTCGATCTCCATCCGCAGACGGCTGCCGGCCTCGTCGATGAGGTCGATCGCCTTGTCGGGCAGCTGGCGTCCGGGGATGTACCGGTCGGACAGCGTGGCCGCTGCGACCAGGGCGGCGTCGGAGATGCGCACGCCGTGGTGGGCGGAGTACTTCTCCTTCAGGCCGCGCAGGATCGCGATGGTGTCGGCGGGGCTCGGCTCGGCGACCAGCACCTGCTGGAAGCGGCGCTCCAGGGCCGGGTCGCTCTCGATGCGCTCGCGGTACTCGTCCAGCGTCGTGGCTCCGATCATCCGCAGCTCACCGCGCGCCAGCATGGGCTTGAGCATGTTGCCGGCGTCCATCGAGCTGTCACCCCCGGCGCCCGCTCCGACGACCGTGTGCAGCTCGTCGATGAAGGTGATCACCTGGCCGTCGGACTCCTTGATCTCGGCCAGCACGGCCTTCAGCCGCTCCTCGAACTCACCGCGGTACTTGGCGCCGGCGACCATCGCCGACAGGTCCAGGGAGATGAGGCGGCGCCCCTTGAGGGTCTCGGGAACGTCGCCGTCGACGATGCGCTGAGCGAGGCCCTCGACCACGGCGGTCTTGCCGACGCCGGGCTCGCCGATGAGCACCGGATTGTTCTTGGTGCGACGGCTCAGCACCTGCACCACTCGGCGGATCTCGCTGTCACGGCCGATGACGGGGTCGAGCTTGCCCTCACGCGCGACAGCGGTGAGGTCGACGCCGTACTTCTCCAGCGACTGGTAGGTGTCCTCCGCGTCCTGGCTGGTGACGCGGGCACTGCCGCGGACCGCCGAGAACGCGGCCTGCAGGGCCTCGGCGGTGGCGCCGAGGCGCTTGAGCAGCGCCGACACGCCAGACTCCACGGTGGCCAGGGCCACGACGAGGTGCTCGGTCGACACGAACTCGTCGCCGAGCTGGTTGGCCAGGTCCTGTGCACGCTGCAGGACCTGGGCGCTGGATCGCGACAACCCCGGACTCTGCACGCTCGAACCGGTGGCGGAGGGCAGCGCCTCCACCAGGGCCTTCGTCTCCACGGCGACCTGGGCTGCGTCGACACCGGCCGCCTGCAGCAGCGGCGCGGCCGTCCCGCCCTGCTGGGTCAGCAGGGCCGTCATGAGGTGGGCCGGCTCGACCGACGGGTTGCCGGCCGCGACGGCGCTCGACGCGGCAGAGCTGAGGGCCTGCTGGCTGCGGGTGGTGAACGACGAGAGATCCATGAACGTGCTCCTGTGCTGGGTGGGTCCTACCTCTACCTCAACCACGGCAGAGTTGAGTCCATTCCTATCAAGTCGAACTGATTCAGGCTGACGTCGCAGCAGTTCGACCATGGCTCGATCGGACCCGGCGCAACGTCCCGGGACTGCCACAGCTTGTCCCCTTGCGATATGTTCATGACGCGTGCAATTTTCCACCAACGCCAGAGGGTTCCCCGTGTCGCGCGACGACTTCATCGAGATCGAGCTGATCAGGGGCTCGGGCCGATGGGTTCGCGTGCGCCGACGCCGGGGGTGGATCCACCGACTGCGCGAGTGGCGCAGCAATCGCTGATGCAGGCTCAGTAGCCGCTGAAGTAGTCCGTGCGCACGCGCTTGGCGCGCTTGGCCAGGCCCGTTCGCACCGCGTTGACCATCACCGGCGGGCCCGACACGTAGGCGCGTCGCTCGGCGAGGTCAGGCACCGCCTCCGCCACCACGGTGGCCGAGAGCACCGGCGCCTCCACCCAGGTCCAGGTCGGCGGCAGGGAGCTCGGCGCGGTCGGCGACACCAGCACGACCCGATGCTCGGCCAGCTCGTCCGCGAACGGGACGTCGTGGCCCGACGGCACTCCGTACACCAGCACGGCATCGCGATCAGGCTGGTGGCGCAGCTGGCTCAGGAACGGGGTGACCCCGATGCCACCGGCGACCAGCACGACCGGGACGGTGGGGTCCTTCGGCAGCACGAAGTCACCGCTGACTCCGGTGGACTGGACCGTCGCGCCCACGGGCAGGTGCGCCATCGCCTGCTTGAACGACGACGCCGGCTCGGGCACCCGCAGCGAGAAGGCCATCGTGCCGTCGGCCGCGGGGGGCGAGCTGATGCTGAAGACGCGGCGCGACCCGCGGGTGTCGGTGCCTGAGTGGGGCAGGTGCAGCTCGGCGTACTGGCCCGGCTCGAAGCGGTGCGGCCGAGCCGACCGGAACACCAGCTCGTGCGTGTCGGCACCCCGCAGCCGGCGCTCGACCAGCTCGAGCCGCAGTCCGCTGCGACGAGCGAATGCGAAGGCGACGAGGTTGCCGCTCAGCAGCGCCGCCACCTGCCACTGGTCGCCGATGCCGAACAGCGGAGGCGTCTCGGTGACGGTCAGGATGGCCAGCGGGTAGGCGTAGACGACTGCAGCGACGACCGCGACGACCAGCTGCTGATGGCGGCGCGGAGGAAGCGTCAGGGGCTCGCTGAGCATGAAGCCGGCGAGGAAGACGAACGGCGACGTCTCGATCGCCGTGCGTGCGGCGTCCCCCCAGCCCTGCCCGAAGTGGTGCAGGCCCAGCATCACCAGCGGCAGCGCGACCACGATGAACACCAGCCCGAGGTCGAGCCGCCGGGTCCGGTACAGCACCAGGAACGCGGCGACCACCACCCACGGCAGCAGGTCGGCCGACGCGATCCACCACGAGGCGCCGATCCGGTCGACCGGATCGATCGAGAGCACCGCCTGGAGCAGGTAGACGCCGAACGCTCCGGCGGCCGCCGGGTTGAACACGTGTCGGCCCCGCCAGGCCAGCGCGAACTTCGACAGGGACGCCAGCACCGCGGCGGCCGCCAGCCAGCCGAGCTTCGACGGACCGGTCTGGGGGATGAACAGGAAGTACAGCAGGAGCGCCGTGATGACCGAGGACTCCAGGTGGGGCCGCACCTTCCACACCCGGGCCAGCACCCACGTGCTGACGACGGTCGCCACCAGCAGCACCGCCAGGGACACGACCTGGCCGCCGAACGAGAACAGCCCCTCGCCCAGCGAACCGACGCCGGCGTAGAGCATCGAGATGGCCACGAGCACCGCGAGCGAGAGCGTGACGAGGCGATACATCGTCACCTGCCCGAGCCGACGATCCAGCAGATTGGTGATGGGGGTCATGCGAACACCTCTCCGGGAAAGCTCGGCGACCACAGGACGCGGCCGTCGGCGTGCATGCGGACGAACTCGTGGTCAAAGCGTCCCATCAACGCGGCCGGATCGGCGAAGAAGTGTGCCGTCGCCAGGGCGTCGGCCCGCATGCACGACTGCGGCACCACGACCCACGTCGCGATCACGTCGTGGGTGGGGCGGCCGGTGCGGCCGTCCAGCACGTGGTGCAGCTGGTCGCCCCACTGACGCCGGTTGGTCGCCGACCCGCAGAGCGCGTCCTGCGGGCCGAGCTCTGCCACCCCGATGGCGCGTGTCGGGTCGCCGGGGTGCTCCAGCCCGACGCGCAGAGGTGCGCTTGCACCGTGGTAGATGTCGCCGCCGGCATCGACCGTGAACTGGCGGGTGTGCGCCTCCACGACCGCCGAGACGAGGTCGACCAGCAGACCCTTGCCCATCGCGCCGACGTCCAGCAGGGCCGGCGAGCCCATGGTGAGAACCGGTGGGCGCCACTGCAGGGACGACCAGGGAGGCACGGCGGCGAGATCCTGGCGCGGGGTGAGCGAGTAGGCCGCGTCGTAGCCGAGATCGGCGAGCGTCTGACCGATGAGGGGGTTGACCGCGCCCGCCGTGACCTCGTGCAGCTGGGCGTACAGCGTGAGCATGGCGTCGGCCTCGGCGGGCAGCGTCCACGACCCGGCCGCGCGGGACATCTGCGCCACGACCGAGTCCTCCCGGAACCGGGACCAGACCGCGTCGAAACGCTCGATCGTGGCACCCACCTGGGCGCGGACCTCATCGGGAAGTGGCGCAGCGGTGTCGACCTGCCACCGGGTGCCGATCGCGTCGAACGACCACGCGTGACCCGGGACGTCAGGCACGGGCCTCAGGCCTGGGCGTCCTGGCGGATCTTGTCGAGCGCCTCGTTGAAGCCGCCGCTGGTCAGCGACGATCCGGAGACCTTCGACACCTCGATCTCACCGAGCTTCTTGCCGACGACCTCGCCGGCGATGCCGGAGATGAACTGCTTCTGGTAGGCCAGCGAGGTGCCGGTGGCACCGGGCTTGACCTCGACGGCGGTGACCACGTTGGCGGCCACCGTCATCGTGACGTCGACCGAGGACTGTCCGCCCGGATTGGCGTAGGAGCCGGACGCCTCGTAGGTGCCGTCGGCGTAGGTGGCGTTCGGGTCCGCCGCCGGCGCGTCGGTGGAGGTGCCCGCACCGGTGTCGGAGGCACCGGAGACCGACTCGGTCGGCCCCCCGCACGCGGCCGTGAGCAGCAGGACGGTGGTGGCGGCCGTGGCCGCGAAGGTCGATCGGACGGTGGGGAGTCGCATCAGGGGCTCCTGGAGATGGGCGGTTGAACCTTCAACGGTACCAACGTGCGCGCCGTGCGATCAGTTCCCCACCATCGGCTGTCAGAGCTGGTGCAGGGCCAGTGTCGCAGCATGGAACCCCGACATGCCGTGCACGCCCGCTCCCGGGGGTGTCGACGCCGAGCACAGGTACAGGCCCGGACCCATGGCGTAGGGGTGCGGAGACATGCGCGGGCGCATCAGCAGCTGCCAGGGCGTGTTGGCCCCGCCGCCGATGTCGCCGCCGACGTAGTTGGGGTTGTACGCCTCCCACTGCGCCGGCGAGGTCGTGTGCTGCCCCACGATGCGGTCGCGCACGCCGGGGGCGAACCGCTCGATCTGTCCGATGACCGCCTCGGTCGCGTCACCGGTGTAACCGGCCGGCACGTGGGCGTACGCCCAGACCGGGTGGACGTCGCCGACCGAGCGTCCGGGATCGGCGACGTACTGCTGGGCGGCGAGCACGAACGGGCGGTCCGGCATCTGACCTCGGGCCACCTGCTTCTCGGCGGCGGCGATCTGCTCGATGGTGCCGCCCAGGTGCAGCGTGCCGGCGCGGTGGCACCACTCGTTGGTCCACGGCACGCCTCCCTCGACGGCCAGGTCGACCTTGAAGACGCCCGGTCCGGACTTCCACGAGCGCAGGGCCCGACTGATCCGTGACGGCACCCGGTCACCGGCGATGTCGGCGGCCGAGCCCGGGGCGGTGTCGAACATGACGATGTCGGCATCCGGGAGATCGGTGACCCGGTGGCCTGTCTCGATGCGACCGCCGTGGGCGGCCAGCTCGGCGGCCATGGCGCGGCTGATCGCGGCCGAACCGCCCTTAGCCGCGGGCCAGCCGTACCCATGGCTGGTGACGCCGAACGTGACTCCGAGGCCACCGGTGGTCGGGCTGGCCAACGGGCGGATGGCGTGCGCCGCGAGCCCCGCGAACAGCCCCCGAGCCTCGTCGGTCTTCCACCGGTGGGCGATGACCGTGGCCGGGAGCAGCGCCCGCAGCCCGAACCGGGCCAGCTGCACGGGGTGGCGCGGCACGTGCAGGATCGGCCCGAGCAGCTCGGACATCAGGTCGTCGGCGTGCTCGGTCATCGACTCGAACAGGCGCCGCCACGCGGGCCCGTCGACGCCGAGGTGCTCCACCGTGCGGTCGAGATCGTGGAACAGCACGCCCGCCCGGCCACCGTCGAGCGGGTGGGCGGCGTCGACCTCGGGGTAGAGCCACTCCAGACCGTGCCGCTCGAGATCGAGGGACCGCAGGAACGGCGAGGCCACCCCCATCGGATGGATCGCCGAGCAGACGTCGTGCACCAGTCCGGGCAGCGTCAGCTCGGCCGACCGCGTGCCGCCGCCGATCTCGTCGGCCGCCTCGAGCACGGTGACGTCGACGCCGGCGCGCGCCAGCACGATTGCCGCCGCCAGCCCGTTGGGACCTGATCCGACGACGACTGCAGTGTGGGGCACCTGTTCAGGCTAGGGGTTCGGCCGACGCGTGCACGCGCACCGGCACGTTGACGGCCCACGGCTGACGGCTGGTCATCTCCGAGACGTCGACCTCACCGCGCTCGATCTCGCCGGTGGCGGCGTCGACGATGCGGTACTGCTGCACCGGAGTCATGAGCGGCTGCGACTCCATCATCACGACCCGCAGCTGCCCGGGCTCGAACTGGCAGTGCGCCTGGATGGCGGCGAGCAGTCGTTCGTCGTGCAGGTGGCCGTCGGCGAAGTTCCACCCGATCGCCGAGCCGCACAGCAGCTCGCCGTCGATGACGAAGCGGTCCTCGTGGTCCGCTGCGGCGTGCGGATAGAGCGTGGCCATCGCGCGACCGTGGGGATGCAGGCTGCGCCAGGCGAACATCTTGCCGAACATCAGGTCGACCGCGTCGGCGTCGTACAGCTTGGCCAGCTGGCGGTGCGGCAGCTGTGCGGCCTTGGGCACCCGGTCGGCGTAGGTCTGCTCGGCCTCGGGCGTGAACAGCCACACCGAGGTGGGCCAGTTGCCGGCGTAGTAGCGCATGGCCGGCAGGAACGAGACGTGCCGGGGGCGCAGGTTGCCGTAGACGACCACGGCCGCAACGGCCACGAACACCAGAGCCACAAGCCACGGGTACTGGGTGTCGGCGATGCCGACCCCGGCGTACTCGCCGAACAGGTACACGGCGCCGAACATCATCACGATGTTCCACTCCAGCGGCACACCCAGCGGGATGGCGCTGAGGATGTGCAGGTGGAACAGCACCATGAAGACGACCGCGACCTGGGTGACGATGCCGCCGGTGGACAGCAGCAGGATCAGCGGCACGGAGTACTCCACGACGGTGCCGCCGTGGGCCATCAGCGTGGCGAGGCCGGACGGTCGCACGTCGTCGTCGAGGTTGCGCCACAGACGCTTCTTGATCGCCTTGGGGTACAGCGGTGCGTTGCTGATCATGGTGGCGACCACGAATGGGAAGTGCTGGTTCAGCTTGGACGTGGCGGCGCCCCACCACAACGCGATCATGATCAGCTTCGCTGCCACGATCATGTCCACGAACGGGAACAGCAGCACGATGCCGGTGACCCAGTAGTGCTCGGACCGAGCCGCCAGGAAGATGGTCTTGTCGCGCAGGCCGAGCACGGGCAGGATCACCAGGATCGGCACGAACCGACTGGGCTCGATCATGCTCATGCCACCGCTCAGGCGGTCGGCCGGCGAGATCAGCACCCACACGGCCGCTGCGAGCACCGCGACGTACAGCAGGACGTCGACGATCGTGCGGGTGTGGCCCCGGGTGCCGGGAACACGGTCGGGCCACGGTGGCAGCCGGATGGTGCCGGGACGCAGCCAGTACAGGAAGGCGCCGATCGGTGGGAGGAACCGGAAGGTCAGGGGCCCGAAGCCGCAGCCGAACCCGAGCACCTCGAACAGCAGCGTCCAGATGATGACCTTCTGGAAGACCACCGGCTCGGTCCACCAGTCGCGCCACTCACCGATCGTGCCGATGCCGGGCGTGGCGGCGATGAACGCCATGGCGCCCAGCACGTAGAGCGCCATCTTGATCGCGTACAGCGCGTAGATGCCCTGCGGCGTGCCGAATCCGAAGACGGTCCAGTGGTGCGACAGGGCACGCGTGCGATCGACCCGCGGCTGCGCGCGCCACGCATCGATGTCGAGGTCGGGCAGAGTGGGAGAGATCAGGCCCATGACGCTCCTTGAGGTCAGTGTCGACCTGACCCTAGCGGCACGGTGTGACCTTCACCACGCCAAACGGCAGGGGCGTCGTTTCCGGTTCGCCGCGCCGTGGAGCGGGCCCCTAGGCTTGGGCCGCACCGAAAGATCCAGGAGAGTCCATGAGCAGGCAGTTGCGGGTCGCCGTGATCGGCGCCGGTCCGGCGGGCATCTACGCGTCCGACATCCTCACCAAGGCCGAGCTGCCTGCACCGTTCGACTCCGTCAGCGTGGACATCCTCGATCGTGACCCCACGCCGTTCGGCCTGATCCGCTACGGCGTCGCGCCCGACCACCCGCGCATCAAGGAGATCATCAAGGCGCTCCATCGGGTGATGAACCACGAGGACATCCGCTTCCTCGGCAACATCGACTACGGCACCGACCTCAAGCTCGACGACCTTCGCCTGTTCTACGACGCGGTCATCTTCGCCACGGGCGCGCGGCGCGACCGCGACCTCGACATCCCCGGCATCGATCTCGACGGCTCGTTCGGTGGCGCCGACTTCGTCGCCTGGTACGACGGTCACCCCGACGTGCCCCGCGACTGGCCGTTCGATCCACGCGCCGAGAGCGTGGCCGTGCTCGGCGTCGGCAACGTGGGCCTCGACGTCGCCCGCATGCTGGCCAAGACGGCCGACGAGCTGCTGGTCACCGAGATCCCCGACAACGTCCACGCGAGCCTGTCGAGGAACGCCACCACCGACGTGCACGTGTTCGCGCGTCGCGGACCGGCGCAGGTCAAGTTCACGCCCATGGAGCTGCGCGAGCTGAGCCACTCCCCCAACATCGACGTCATCGTGCACCCCGAGGGCTTCGAGCTCGACGAGGGCTCGATGGACGCGATCCGCGCGTCCAAGAGCCAAAAGCTCGTGGTCGACGTGCTGCAGAACTACCTGGCCAAGGAGCCCTCGGGCGCCGCCCACCGCATCCACATCCACTTCTGCCAGAGCCCCGTGGAGGTGCTGGGCGAGGACGGCAAGGTCGTCGGCCTGCGCACCGAGGTCACCGAGCTGGACGGCACGGGCAACGTGCGCGGCACCGGCGAGATGGTCGACTGGCCCGTGCAGGCCGTCTACCGCGCCATCGGCTACTACTCCGACAACCTCTCCGGTCTGCCGTTCGACCAGGTGCACGGCGTCGTTCCCAACGACGGCGGTCGGGTCATCGAGATCGACGGGTCACCGCTGCCCGGCGCCTACGTCACCGGCTGGATCAAGCGCGGCCCGGTGGGCCTGATCGGTCACACCAAGTCCGACGCCGCCGAGACGATCCGACTGCTCATGGAGGACCTGGACGACCTCGTCGCGCCGCCGCAGCCCGAGCGCGAGGCGATCACGACGTTCCTGGAGACCGAGGGCGTGGAGTACACGACCTGGGCAGGCTGGGAGAAGCTCAACGAGCACGAGCTGTCGCTCGGCGCGAACCACAGCCACGAGCGCGAGCGCGTGAAGGTCGTGCCGCGCGAGGACATGGTCGCGATCGCCCGCGCCTGACCGCACACCCGTTCGCCAAAGAGCGAAGCAAGGCGAACCACGCGCCCAGCCTCGACCAAGCCCGTTCGCCAAGGAGGCCGCCCGCGGCCGACTGTGAGCGAAGCGAGGCGAACCACACGTCCAGGCTCGAGCGAGCACACAACCTCACCACGCCTCGGTCGCTCGTTCCTCGCTCCCGGGCCCTAGCGAGCTGGCGAGCGTGAGGCGCGCCAGCGCCGAAGGGCACGTTCCTCGCAGAGCTCGTCACTGGCGAGCAGGGCTGTTCGCCAGGGAGCGTAGCGACCGTGAGGCCGCAGACCGAGGCGAACCACGGCGCTACTTGGTGCGGATGACCTGCACGTGGCACTGGTCGCCGGCAGCGGGGATCTTGGTGATCTCGAACCGCACGGAGCCGCCGGGCGCGACGTTCTCGACGCGCTTGGTCCGGACGGAGCGGAACTCGCCGTCGAGCGGGCCGACGTACACCGACACCTGGTACGTCGCCGCCTTCTTCTCGGAGTTGGACAGGAAGCCTGCGGCGACCCACTGCTTCTTCTTGCCGAGCTCGCACCGGAACGACGACAGGGCCTCCGGCGCCGGTTCGCCTGACGGCTCGACGGCCTCGGGAGTGGGCGAGGACGTGGGCGCTGCCGGCGTCGCGCTCGCAGACGGGGTGTCCGAGGGGGTCGGTTTCGCGGCGGGGCTTGAGCCACCACCGCATCCGGCCAGGGTGAGGGTCGCCACGACGAGGGTCGTCGATGCCGCCGTCCACCTCATGGGGTCATCCCACCACGCACGAACGGGCCTTCGCGGCCCGACACTCCCGCAGATCAGCCAGCGGTGCCGTCGTCGTCGAGCAGGGCCCGTCGCACCCGGCCCACCACCTCGTCGACGGGCCGCACCGAGTGAACCACCACGACCGACGTCGCGCCGTCGACGCGCGAGGACGCCTGCTCGATGACGACCGCCATGGCGCGGTCGAGGTCTGCCTCGGGGTCGGTCAGGTCGCCGCGGAGCCATCCGCGCAGGACGTGGTTGTGGGCGGTGACGACGGCGGAGGCCATCAGCTCCGCGCGCAGGGACCCGTCCGGCTCATCGGGCCACCGACTCATCAGCGCGTCGGCGAACAGGCGCTGGTACTGACGCAGGCCGGCCATCTCCCGGTCGCGCAGCGTCGGCACCGAGGTGATCAGCCTGTACCGCCGCAGTGCGCGATCTCCCTCGGCCACGTAGTGCCGCAGGACGATGCGGGCCGCTTCAACCACGGCGATGTCACGGGTCGCCGGAGCGGCTGCCGCCAACCGGGCGGCGATCCGTTCCAGCAGGTCGTCGTGCGCCGGGAAGATGACTGCTTCCTTGGACCCGTAGTGCCGGAAGAACGTGGTGCGGCCGACCCCGGCGCGTGCGGCGATGTCGTCGACGGTCGTGGCGTCGAAGCCCTGCTCGTCGAACAGCTCGAAGGCGGCGACGACCAGGCGCTCGCGGGCGCTCGGCTGTGGGGTCGGCATGGCCGCAACATACGTGGGAGTACGATGTACCGCAAGGACGGTACTCAGTACCAACCATCAGCCAGAGGACGCGCATGAGCGAGAACGACCACGGCCCGCAGGACGACGCGGCGCACGGAATTGCGCAGGTCGGAGTGATCGGCGGCGGCCTGATGGGCTCCGGCATCATCGAGGTCGCGGCGCGCGCAGGTCTGGACGTCATCGGCATCGAGGTGACCGACGACGCCGCCCGGGCCGCCCGGGAGCGCGTCGAGGGCTCGCTGCGCCGCGCCGAGTCGCGCGGCAAGATCGAGTCGGCCGAGGTCGCCGCCGTGCTGGACCGCATCCGGTTCGAGACCGACCTCGAGACGCTCGCCGACCGCGACCTGGTGATCGAGGCCGCCAGCGAGGACGAGAAGGTCAAGCTCGACCTGTTCGCCCGTGTCGGCCAGATCCTCACCAAGGACGACGCGATCCTCGCCTCCAACACGTCCTCGATCCCGATCGTGAAGCTCGGTGCGGTCTCCGGACGGGCCGACCGCGTCATGGGCGTGCACTTCTTCAACCCGGCACCGGTGATGCAGCTGGTCGAGCTGATCCCCTCGCTGACGACCTCGCCGGACACGCTCGACCGCATGCGCGGCTGGATCGAGCAGTCGCTCGCCAAGAAGCCGATCGACGCCACCGATCGCGCCGGCTTCGTCGTCAACTCCCTGCTCGTGCCGTACCTGCTCAGCGCCATCCGGATGTACGAGGCCGGCTACGCGTCGGCCGCCGACATCGACCGCGGCATGGTGCTGGGCTGCGGCCACCCCATGGGCCCGCTCGCGCTCAGCGACCTGATCGGGCTCGACACCATCAAGGCCATCGGCAAGTCGATGTACGACGAGTTCAAGGAACCGCTCTACTCGCCGCCGCCGCTGCTCGACCGCATGGTCGACGCCGGACTGCTGGGCAAGAAGTCCGGTCACGGCTTCTACCCCTACGAAGGGAACTGATCATGACCACCGCACCGGGAACCGACATGTTCGTGCTCTCCGAGGAGCACCAGGCCATCCGCGAGGCGGTGCGCGCCGTCGCGGAGGACAAGATCGCTCCGTACGCCGCCGACGTCGACGCGCAGGCGCGCTATCCCGAGGAGGCCGCGGCCGCACTACTGGCGTCGGACTTCCATGCGCCGCACGTGCCCGAGGAGTACGGCGGAGCCGGCGCCGACGCACTCGCCACCGTGCTGGTCATCGAGGAGATAGCTCGCGTGTGCGTCTCGTCGTCCCTGATCCCTGCGGTCAACAAGCTGGGCTCGCTGCCGCTGATGATCGGCGGCGGCGAGCAGATCAAGAAGAACTACCTGACCAAGCTGGCCAGCGGCGAGGGTGGCTTCTCGTACTGCCTGTCCGAGCCCGACGCCGGCAGCGACGCGGCCAACCAGACGACCAAGGCCGTCCGCGACGGCGACGACTGGGTGCTCAACGGCGTCAAGCGCTGGATCAGCAACGCCGGCGTCTCCGAGTTCTACACCGTGCTCGCGCAGACCGATCCCGCCAAGCGCACCAAGGGCATCACCGCGTTCGTCGTCGAGAAGGACGACGAGGGCGTCTCGTTCGGCGCACCCGAGAAGAAGCTCGGCATCAAGGGCTCGCCGACCCGTGAGGTCTACCTCGACAACGTGCGGATCCCCGGCGACCGCATCATCGGCGAGGTCGGCGAGGGCTTCTCGATCGCCATGAAGACCCTCGACCACACCCGGGTGACCATCGCGGCGCAGGCCGTCGGCGTGGCCCAGGGCGCGCTGGACTACGCACTCGGCTACATCCAGGAGCGCCAGCAGTTCGGTCACCCGATCAGTGACTTCCAGGGCCTGCAGTTCATGGTCGCCGACATGGGCATGAAGATCGAGGCAGCCCGCCAGCTCACCTACGCGGCCGCGGGTCGCTCCGAGCGCGGCGACTCCGACCTCACGTTCTTCGGGGCGGCGGCCAAGGCGTTCGCGTCCGACACCGCCATGTCGGTCACCACCGACGCAGTTCAGCTGCTCGGCGGATACGGCTTCACCGCCGACTACCCGCTCGAGCGCATGATGCGCGACGCCAAGATCACCCAGATCTACGAGGGCACCAACCAGGTGCAGCGCGTCGTGATGGCCAAGCAGCTGCTCGCCGGGGTGCAGAGCTCGCTCTGAGCGACCCCGGCCCACACCACTCCCCCATCCACGCACCTACGCGAAGGAGCACACCCGTGCCCCTCATCAACATCGACGTCGTCCGCGGCCGCGACGAGGCCGCCACCCGCGTCCTGCTCGACGCCATCCACTCCGCCATGGTCGAGGCCTTCGGCGTCCCGGTCACGGACCGCTACCAGGTGCTCACCCAGCACGACGAGCACGAGCTGGTCGTCGAGGACACCGGTCTCGGGTTCCCCCGCAGCCGCGACCTCGTGGTCCTGCGGCTCACCAGCAGCGCTCGGACCGACGCCGCCAAGCAGGAGTTCTACCGACTGCTGGCCACCTACCTCGAGGAGCGTGCCGGCGTGTCACCCGATGACGTCGTCGTCTCGATCGTCGAGAACGGTCCGGCCGACTGGTCGTTCGGCGGCGGCGTCGCCCAGTTCGTGACCGGCGACCTCTGAGTCAGTCGGTGGTGCGCTTGCCGAGGCCCTGCTCCTCGGTGAGCTTGAGGAACAGGGCGTCGGCCTCGGCGCACAGGACGTCGCCGTGGCGCAGCTCGCCCTTGACGAAGATCTTGCGGCCCTCGATGCGGTCGATCCAGCCGGTGGCGTGCAGCTCGGTGTCGATCGGCGTGAGCGCCCGGTAGTCGGTGTGCAGGTAGGCGGTGCGGGTGATCCGCTTGGCCGCGATCGAGGCGAGGATCCCCAGCACCTCGTCGAACAACAGCGTCACGGCACCGCCGTGCACGGCCATGCCGCCGCCCATGAACCAGCGACCGAACCTCACCGCTCCCTCGACCCGGCCACCGCCGGCGGACTCGATGACCAGCTCCGGCAGCATCGCGTGGCCGCGGACCGGCAGCTGCGGCACGCGACCGTTGGCCTGCTCGATCTCCTCGCCGGCGAGCGGAGCCAGCTTCTCTCGCCAGGCGTGCACGTCGGCGGTCAGGGAGTCGACGGTCGTCCGGTCGAAGCGCACCGAGGCGACGTCGTCGTGCAGCCCGCGCAGCTCCGCGACCATACGCCCCCACGCGGCCGCGTCGTCGTCGTCGAGACCGGCACTGAACAGCGACTCCCAGCTCATCGCAGCACCGTAGCCGGTCGGCCCCCTGCGACAATCGCGGCATGGAGCGAGCACTCGACGCGGTCGGCTGGCCGGTGAGCACCCAACGGCTCACGTTGCGCCCGATGGAGGGCGCGGACCTGCCGACGGTCTTCGGCTACCGGAGCCTGCCCGCGGTCGCCGAGTGGATCGGCGGCGTCGTCGACGATCTCGACGACTTCACCCAGCGGTTCCTCGACCCGACGTCCGGCACCGAGCAGCTCACCGTCGAGCACGACGGGATCGTCATCGGCGACCTGATGCTCGACGTCGAGGACGCGTGGGGCCAGCGCGAGGTGGCCGAGCAGGCGAAGCGCAGCCAGGGCCTGCTCGGCTGGACGTTCCACCCCGACCACCACGGCCACGGGTACGCCACCGAGGCCGTGGCCGAGCTGCTCCGCATCTGCTTCGAGGACCTCGGGCTGCGCCGGGTGAGGGCGGAGTGCTTCGCCGCCAACGAGGCGTCGTGGCGACTGATGGAGCGACTCGGCATGCGCCGGGAGACCCACGCGGTCGCCGACTCGCTGCACCGCGAACACGGCTGGGTCGACGGCCTGGGCTACGCGATGCTGGCCGAGGAGTGGCGCGCTCGCTGAGCCACGCTCGGCTCAGATCGCGGGATCGCGCTCGAACCAGGTGAGCACGGGCACGGCGGCGAGCATCGCGGGGAGGTCGGCGATCTTGCCGGCGCCGGCACGGAACTCACGGTAGGCGGCGTCGTGCTCCATCGACTCCCAGGTCTCGTACGCGACCCAGTGGCACTCGTCCCTGACGTCGACCAGGACCTCGACGCCCAGGCATCCGGCGAACTCACGGGTCCGCACCAGCTCCTTCGCGAAGAGGTCGCGGGCTGCCGCGACCGAGTCGGGGGTGAATCGCATGTCAAGCATCGCCACGACGGTCATGTTCCGGAGGCTACCGGTCGGCGGCGACGCGAGGGACGGGATCGGCGACTCCGCATCCGCTCACGGGGAGCCTGTAACGTCGACCCATGAGATCGAAGGTGGTCCGGCGGCTCACGATCGAGGTGGTCGGGTGGACCCTGGTCCTCGCCGGCATCGCGATGCTGCTGCTGCCCGGCCCCGGCCTGCTCGGGTTGTTCGCCGGACTCGCGGTGCTCTCGCAGCAGTACGAGTGGGCCGAGCGGCGACTCCAGCCGGTCAAGACCGCCGCCTACAAGTCGGCCGCGGACAGCGTGCAGACCTGGCCGCGCATCCTGGCCAGCTGTGCGGGTGCTGCCCTGATCGCCGCCGTCGGCGTGGTGTGGATCGTCGGACCCGCTGCTCCTGGTTGGTGGCCGGTGCGCGACTCGTGGTGGTTGTTCGGCGGCTGGGCCACCGGGGCGACCATGATCGCGTCGAGCCTGATCGCCTTCGCCGTCATCATCTACAGCGTGCGGATGTTCCGCGGCGTCGACGACCCCGAGGCCGTCGCCGAGGCCGCGTCCTACGACCACCACGACGACGACTGACTCAGCAGGTCGCGAGACGCTCGATCCTGCGCAGAGCGATCGCGCACACCGCCAGGTAGCCCGGTGCCCACCACGGCACCCCGAAGGTCACCTCGCACCCGTCGTCGGTGCCGACCACCCGATGATCGGTGGCGCGCACCCCGGCGACCGACCACGACCACGCTCGACCGTCGTCGAACGACGTGATCTCGAACGGCAAGGACGGCCCGAGGGCCCTGCGCACCGTGCCGCGCGCGCCGAGCCGGAGTTCGCCGGTGTCCATGCGAGCGCTGGCGACGCTCGGCCCCCAGCGCGGCCACGCGGCCACGTCGGTCAGCAGGTGCCACACCACGTCGGGCGGCGCGGCGATCGAGCGCGAGACCGACGGCATGGCACGACGGTAGCGGCGCGCTGCTGCTACTGCTCGGCGATCCGCTTGATCGCGGCCAGGGTCGTGGGGATGCCGTCGTGTGCCGCGCGTGCGCGGTTCTCGATCTGGGTCTCGGCGTCGTCGCCGTACGTGGCGGCGAAGTACGCGAGGCCGGGCTCGAGGAACTCCCAGTGCTCGGTCAGGGTCGTCCCCTCGCCGTCGGGCTCGAGCCGGTAGCCCCAGCGCACGAAGCCCTTGCCGACCTCCCACGCGAAGGCGCGGCCCGGATCTGCGGCGACGACCGTGGAGGTCGTGGTCCAGGTGCGCCCGGGCACCTCGTTGGTGCCGGTGAAGCGAGCGCCGACCTCGGCGGTCGCCCCGTCCTCCCACTCGCACCCGATGCAGACCGGACTCCACTCGCCGGTGCGGGTGACGTCGCTGACCAGGTCGTAGACCTCGGCCGGGGTGCGATCGACGTGGATGCTGTCCTCGTGCTTCAGCGGCAGGTCGCTCATGCCTCGACGGTACTGGCGCCCCCGCGGGTCCCAACCGTCGGCCAACCGGGTGCAGGATAGGGATGAGTGACTCGTGCCACACTTCTGCCGTCGCGCACCTCGGAGGTTCCCGTGTTCTTTCCCCTCACCGTCAACGACTTCCTCGACCGGGCCGTGACGGTCTATCCCGACCGCGTGGCCGTCATCGACGAGCCGGAGCAGCCCGCGGACTCGTGGGGCGAGATCACCTACGCCGAGCTGGGGCGGCGCGCACGCCGCCAGGCCGCCACCCTCGACGACCTGGGCGTCGCCGTCGGCGGGCGGGTGGCGATCGTGTCGCACAACGCGGCGCGGATGCTGTGCTCGTTCTATGGCGTCTCCGGTTGGGGACGGGTGCTGGTGCCGGTGAACTTCCGCCTCAGTGTCCCCGAGATCCGCTACATCATCGAGCACTCGGGGGCCGAGGTGATGATGGTCGATCCCGCGCTCGAGCACCTGGTCGACGAGATCGACTGCCGGCACTCCTTCGTGCTCGGACGCGACGACGACAAGATCTGGGGCTCCAGCACCGAGCCGCGGCCGTGGGAGGCCGACGCGGTCGAGAAGGAGAACGCCACCGCCACGATCAACTACACGTCGGGCACCACCGCGCGCCCCAAGGGCGTGCAGCTGACCCACCGCAACAACTGGCTGAACGCGGCGATGTTCGGGTGGCAGGCGTCGGTCGACGACCGCGACGTGTACCTGCACACCCTCCCGATGTTCCACGCCAACGGCTGGGGTCACCCGTTCACCGCCACCGCCGTGGGCGCCACCCACGTGGTGATCCGCCAGATCGACGGCGCCGAGATCCTCAGGCGCGTCGAACGGCACGGCGTCACCTACCTGTGCGCCGCACCGGCCGTCGTCACCGCGGTGCTCGACGGTGCGAAGGACTGGGAGGGCGAGATCCCGGGCCGCGACCGGGTGCGCATCATCGTGGCTGGCGCGCCCCCGCCCACCCGCACCATCGAGCGCGTGCGTGAGGAGCTGGGCTGGGAGTTCATCCAGATCTACGGCCTGACCGAGACCGCTCCCCTGCTCACCATGAGCCGCATGCGGGCGGAGTGGGACGACCTCGACCCCAGCGAGCAGGCGCGCAACCTGGGCCGCGCCGGAGCACCCGCGGTGGGCGTGCGCATCTCGGTGGACGACTCCGGCGAGGTGCTCGCGCAGAGCAACCACAACCTCGCGTCGTACTGGGACAACCCCGAGGCCACGGCCGAGGCGCAGGCGGGCAACTGGTTCCACACCGGCGACGGCGGCACGTTCGAGGACGGCTACCTCACCATCGCCGACCGCAAGAAGGACGTCATCATCACCGGCGGCGAGAACGTCTCGTCGATCGAGGTCGAGGACGCCCTCAGCTCTCACCCCGCCGTGCGGGAGGTCGCCGTCATCGGCATCCCCGACGAGAAGTGGGGCGAGCTGGTGACAGCGCTGGTCGTGCTCGAGGAGGGACAGACCGCGACCCAGGAGGAGCTGATCGCGCACTGCCGCGAGCACCTCGCAGGCTACAAGTGCCCCAAGCGCGTCGAGCTGCGAGACGAGCTGACCCGCACCGCGACCGGCAAGCTGCAGAAGTTCAAGCTGCGCGAGGAGTTCTGGGCCGGCCGCGATCGCCAGGTCAACTGAGTCAGTCCCCCGGAAGCAGAAGGGCCCGGCGCGACCAGTGAGGGTCGCGCCGGGCCCGTCCTTCGGGCGGCGTCCGCTACGGGCGGATGCTGATGATGTCGCCGGCGGGGACGAACTTCTTGTCCGCCGCCACCCACTTGATCGGCTTGAAGCCGTCGATGCCGGTCAGCAGGTCCGGCTGGCTGTACCACTTGATGCCGTTGATCAGCATCGGCGAGGCGTAGTCCTGGTCGCGGGCCGCCTCCATGACGCTGAGGCGGGTCAGCTCACCGGAGGCCTGAGCCTGCTTGAGCGTGTTGACCACCAGGTCGGCCTGGGTCCAGCCCGAGACGGCCACGGCGTTGCCCTGGACGTCGGCCGGCACCTTCGCGGCGTCCATCTGCTTCTTGTACTCCAGGACGCCGGGGTCGTTGGCGAGGTCCTCGGCGTTCGGGTCCTTGCCGAACGCACCGAGCTCGACGCCGTCTGCCGCGGCGCCGGCGGCGATGTACTCCACCGCGTTGACGCAGTTGCTGGGCTTGAGCACGAGCTCGGGCTGGTAGCCGATGCGGCCACGCGCGGAGTCGAACGCGGCGCAGGTGCCGGTGACGCCACCGTGGTAGATGACCTCGATGCCCTTGGACTTCATCTCCGTGGCTGCTGCCACCGGGTCGGCGTCCGAGACGACGACGTCGATGGGCAGACCCGCTTCCTTGGCAGCTGCCTGAAACGCATCGCCCTGCACCTTGCCGGACGCGGTCGGGTTCTCGGCGACGCCGACCTTCACGCCATCGGGGTAGCGCTTCTGGATCAGGCTGACGAGGAACTTGGCCTCGTTCGAGGCCAGCGGCAGGATCGTGGTCGTCCAGGGGAAGTCCTTGACGCTGGAGAACTCGGCGGTCGACGAGCTCGGGTAGAGCATCGGCACGCAGGCCGCGTTCTGGTCGTCGACCATGGCGCTGAGCGGACCGGTGCCGAAGGTGGCGAGGGCGTCGACCTTGTCGTTCTGGATGAACTCGACGCCGTTGGCCTTGGCCTTGTCCGGTGCGAACGCGTCGTCCTTGTAGTTGACCTTGATCTGGATGCCCTTGACCTCGTCGGCGGCGTTGGCCGCGGCGATCCGGGCGTTGTAGCCCGACGTCGCCAGCTCGACCGCACCGGCGACCGGTCCGGACAGCGGGGCGCTGTAGCCGATGTCGAAGGTGCCGGTGATCGGCGCCGTGACCGACGCGGGATCCTCGCAGTCGTCGACGTTGATGCTGAACTTCGAGGCGTCCGACGATGCGTCCGACGAGTCGCCCGAGGTCGAGCCGCCGCCACAGGCGGACAGCGTCAGGGCTGCCGCGATGCCGAGCGGGATGGTGGCCCGGCCCAGGCGGGAGAGTGATGAGATCTTCATGTCAGGCCTTTCTGAGTGTTCGTTGAGATGTGGTCTGGTGTGAACAGGTGGTGATGCGCACGTTCCCCCGCGATGCGCCGACCAAGATCAGTCGGTGGCTCCCTCCTTCGCTCGACGCGGGGCGGCCGGCACGAGCACGAAGAACCGGCGTGCGAGCTTGGCGATGCCTCCGACGACGCCGGCAGGCGCCACGAAGATGACCGCGATCAGGGCGATGGCGAACAGCACGGCTGCGCCCTGACCTTGACCGAGAGATGAGGTGTAGTAAGGGAGGAACACCACGGCGGCGGCGCCGACGAGCGGGCCCATGCGCGTGGCCTCGCCGCCGATGACCAGGCCGATCAGCAACGTGATGCCGGCCAGCAGGGTGAACGAGCCCTCGGCGAAGAGGCTGCCGATGTACATCGCGAACAAGCTGCCGCCGACGCCGGTGATCGCGCCGGAGACGCCGAACGCGGTGGTCTTCATGATGGCGATGTTGACGCCCGAGGCCGAGGCCGCGATCTCGTTCTCGCGGACCGCGATCATGGCCATTCCGTAGCGGCCCTTGACCAGGTTGTGGATCACCCACATCACGATCAGCAGGATGACGACGCTGAGCCAGTACAGCCACTGGGTGCGCTCCCCGAGCGTGAAGCCGGACCACTCCGGCGGGCGCAGCATCGTGCGGCGGATCGTCATGCCCTCCGAACCACCGGTCAGGCTCTCGAACTGTCCGATGATCTCGGGGAAGGCGACGCCGAACGCCAGTGTCACCATCGCGAGGTAGAGCCCACGGATGCGCAGGGCCGGCAGACCGACGAGGAAGCCGACCACCAGGCACAGCACCAGCGCGGCCGGGATGGTGGCCAGCGGGGCCCAGTCGTACTTCACGACGAGGACGCCGGTCGTGTAGGCGCCGAGACCGAAGAACGCCGAGTGTCCGACCGACAGCAGGCCGACGTAGCCGGTGGCCACGTTGAGGCCGGCGATCGCGATGGCGAAGATCGCCACGCGGGTCAGCTGGCCCTGCTCGAAGATGCCCAGCGTGCCGCCCCACAGGATGACGGCGAGGGCCGCGAGCGCGGCCACGCCCAGCATCACCAGGTGCGGACGCGAGCCACGCTCGATGACGGCGGGGCGACGCCCCTCGGCCGTCGGCGTCTCCGGCTCCTGCACGTCGGCGGGGGTGGGATCGAGGTCGGTGCTCACACGCGCTCCAGTCGTCGGGTGCCGAACAGGCCAGCGGGCCTGATGGTCAGCACGATCACAATGAGGATGAGGGCGGTGGTCAGCGACATGCCGCCCTCGATGAAGCTCACGTAGCCATTGATCAACGACAGGCCGACGCCCAGGACGAGACCGCCCACGACGGCGCCCTTGATGCTGTCGAGTCCGCCGAGCAGGGCTGCCGCCGCGGCGAAGATCAGGATGTGGAACATGCTCGCGAGGTTGAGCTGCCCGGGCGGGACGACGGGGATCAGGATGACGCCGGCGAAGGAGCCGATCGCGGCCGACAGGCCCCAGCTGAGGGTGAGGATGCGCCCGACCTTGATGCCGCACAGGGCGGCCGACTCCGGGCTGGTCGCCACGGCCCGCATCTGCAGGCCGACGCTGGTCCGGTTGAACAGCAGCGACAGGCCGGCGACCACCGCGATCATCGAGGCGACCACGAGGATCGAGTCGTAGTGCAACCGGGCCCCCATCACCGAGATGTAGTCGTTCTCGCCCTCGGGGAACACCGCCGGGAAGACCTTGTCGTCGGATCCCCAGATCCAGCCGTCGAGTCCGTTCAGCCCGGTGAAGAGGCCGAGGCCGATGATCAAGATGGCCGTCTCGTCCCGCTTGCGCACCGGGCGCACGAGGAACCTCTCGGCCAGCGCGCCCATGACGAAGCCGAGCACGATGGTGGGCACCAGGGCGAACCAGATGCCGACGCCCTGCTCGGTCAGCCACCACGCGAAGTAGGTGGTGAAGAGGGCGAACTCGCCCTGGGCGAAGTTGATCGTGGTGGAGCTGCGGAAGACCACCACGAGCGCCAGGGCGATCAAGACGTAGATCGATCCGTCGGTGATGCCCGAGAAGAGCCGGGCCAGCAAGATGTCCATCGAAGTCCGTCCTAGTAACCCAAGTAGGCTTTGCGAATGTCGTTGCTCTCGCGGAAGGACTCCGCGGAGCCGCTGGCCGCGACCGATCCGACCTCGAGCAGGTAGACCCGCGAGGCGATCGCCAGGGCCAGCTCGGCGTTCTGCTCCACCAGCAGCAGGGCGGTGCCGGAGTCGGCGCTGACCTCGCGGAGGGTGTCGAACAGGTCCTGCACGATGATCGGCGCGAGGCCGAGGCTGATCTCGTCGCACAGCAGCAGGCGCGGGCGGCTCATGAGAGCTCGTGCGATGGCCAGCATCTGCTGCTCGCCGCCGGACAGGGTTCCGGCGATCTGGTCGCTGCGCTCGGAGAGGCGGGGGAAGATCGAGTACCAGCGGTCGATCTCGGCGTCGACCTGGCTGCGGTCGGCCAACCCCGTGGCGCCGACACGCAGGTTGTCACGCACCGTGAGCGCGGTCAGGGTGCCGCGCCCTTGCGGCACCAGGCTGACACCGCGCGCCAGCATCTGGTCGGGCCGCGGGTTGCGCACGACGTCGCCGTCGACGAGCAGGTCGCCGGTGTGCGGGATCAGACCGGACACGGCGCTCATCAGGGTGGTCTTTCCGGCGCCGTTGGCACCGAGCACCACGACGACCTCGCCCGCGCCGACCGTCAGGTCGATGTCGTGGAGGATGTTGATCTGGCCGTAGCCGGCGCGCATGCCGCGCACCTCCAGCAGTGGCGTGCTCATGCGGTCCTTCCCAGGTAGGCGGCGGCGACGGCGGGATCCTGCTGGACCTCGCTGGCGGTTCCGTCGGCGATGACGCGGCCGAAGTCCATCGCCACCACGTGGTCGCAGATGCCCATGACCAGCCCCATGTGGTGCTCGACGAGCAGGGCGCTGAAGCCGAAGTCCTTCTTGAGCCCGACGATCAGCTGACCGAGCTCGTTGACCTCGGCGTGGGTCAGTCCACCGGCGGGCTCGTCCAGCAGCACCAGCGACGGCTTGCTGATCAGGGCCCGGGCCAGCTCGACGCGCTTGAGCGTCCCGAACGGCAGGCCGGCGGCCGGCTGCGCCGCGACGTCGAGCAGGTCGAGGCGTTCGAGCAGCTCCCAGGCCTGACCCTCGATGCGCCGGCGCGCGGCACGCGTGGTCGGCCAGCCGAGCAGCGACGGCACCAGCTTGGGGGTGCTGACGCTGTGCGCACCGACGATGGTGTTGTCGAGCACCGACAGCGTCGGGAACAGTGCGAGGTTCTGGAAGGTGCGCACGATGCCCTGGCGCACGATCTGGTGCCGGCTGAGCGTCAGCAGGTCCTTGCCCTCGAAGCGGATCGAGCCACCGGCGGGCTGGTAGATGCGGGTGACGGCGTTGAACAGCGAGGTCTTGCCCGCACCGTTGGGGCCGATCAGCCCGCAGATCTCGTCGTTCTCCACGGTGAATCCGACGCTGTCCAGAGCGGTCACGCCGCCGAACCTCATCACCAGGTCGGAGATCTCCAGCATGTGTTGCGCCTCACTCTCGGGGTGGCGTCCCTGCTTGTCGAACGTGACGCCCATCACTATAGTTAGCAACGTGGCTAAAGTTATACCCCATCAGGGCGACCAGGGTCAACGGACTCGCAGACGCCGAGATCAGACCCGCCCTGCCGTCCTCCGTGGCGCTGCCGAGCACGCCGTGACACGGCGCATTCATGACGCGCTGTGGCGAATCTGGCCGGATACTGGAACGCGATGACTCTCGAAGCGCAGGTGGACGACGAGCCCGGAGCGGGCGTCGTCACGCACCTCGAAGCCGGCGGCCCCAACGCCATCGCCATGTCCTACGGGTTGCTCGCCGACGAGTGGTCGCTGTGGATCATCCGTCAGGCCCTGCGGGGCGCGAAGTACTACACCGACTGGGTGCACCGGGGGCCGATCCCGGGGTCGGCGCTCACCTCGCGACTGACGTCTCTGGTCGACGGCGGGGTGCTGGCCAAGATCCAGTACAGCGACCGGCCCGTACGCCACGAGTACCGACTGACGCAGCGCGGACGCCAGGTGTGGCCCATCCTCATCGCGATGTGGTCGTGGGAGCTGCGCTGGGTCGAGGACGACGACGTCGAGCTGCCCCGCATGCGACACACCGACTGCGGCCAGTTCTTCGAGCCGCAGTTCACCTGCATCGCGTGCGACGAGCCGGCCACCTGGGAGAACCTGGCCGCGGCGGCCGGCCCCAGCGGCGCGTGGTCGCGCAACATGCCCACCAACGGTCGTCGTCAGCGCTCGCGCGGCGACAAGCGACCCGACGAGGTCGTCAACGAGACGATGGAGCTGATCGGCAACCGCTGGTCGATGTCGATCATTGGAGCGGTCCTGCAGGGCATGACGCGGTTCAGCGACATCCAGCGTCAGCTGTCGGCCTCACCCACCGTGGTCGCGGACCGCCTTCGCGTGTTCAGCGAGCTGGGGGTGGTCTCGCAGGAGCCGACGCGTGACCGACCCGACCGGATGGAGTACCGCCTCACGGCCAAGGGCAAGGCGTTCCTCCCCGTCGCGCTGTCGATGATCGAGTGGGGGCAGCGCTGGTTCGCCGCTCCCGAGGGCCCGGCGCTGCTGCTCACCCACACCACGTGCGGATCGGCGCTGACCTCGAGGCTCCTGTGCAGCGAGTGCCGCCAGCCGCTGCGAGGGTCGACGATCGAGACGGTGCAGTCCGGCCGCGCTCCGTCAGCCGAGCGACTGTTCTAGCCGACCGTCATCCCGAGTCCCACGGCACCGGCGACGTCGTCGTCGCGGCCGACGATCGCGACCTCGCGTCGGGCGAGCTCGAGGTTGCAGGTGTTGCAGGTGAACCGCGGCTGCAGCGTGGCTCCGCACGACGAGTGCACGAGCGTGAGCCCCGACTGCCCGTCGTCGGACAGCCACCGGGTCGCCCAGTCGTTGATCATCGTGGTGACCGAGAAGAAGTCCAGGCCCTTCGGCGTCAGCCGGTACTCCTGGCGCCGCGCCCCGGTGCTGACCGACTCGCGCGACAGCATCTGGGTGTCGACGAACAGGTTGAGTCGGTCGGTCAGGGTGACCGGCGAGACCTCGAGCCGCGCCTGGAACTCGCCGAACCGCCGACTGCCCATCAGTGCGTCGGACAGGATCAGGGTCGACCAGCGGTCGCCCAGCACGCCGGCCGCGTCGATGGGGCTCGACATCGCCGGAGACCTGCGGGAGCGGCGACTCACCACGTCCTTCAGCAGGCGGTCGTCGATCGTGCCCCGCACGTCGCGGGCGGACAACCCGATCGCCCCGCAGTGCCCGCACCCGAAGACCGGACTGGTGAGCGCGCCGCACGTGGTGTGGCGCAGACGGGTGCCGGCATCACGGTGCTGAGGACCGGCCCAGGTGCGGTCCCAGATCCACATCGCGATCATGACGCGCCACAGGTCGAGGCCGGCGTCGGTCAGCAGGTACTCCTTGCGCGGCGGCTTGCTCTGGTACTCGCGGGTGCGGCACACCCCGTCCTCGACGAGTCCGCGCAGCCGGCGCGAGAGCACCGGGTCCGAGATCGCCAGGTCCTCGCGCAGGTCCTGGAAGCGGCGGTTGCCGCGAAAGATCGACAGCACGATGCGCACGGACCACATGTCGCCGGTGAGCACGAGGGCACGACCCAGCGGCGAGGCCGTGCCGCCGGTGTCGATCGGCGCGGGGCCCTGCTCACTCATGCGCACCTCCCGGATCGCCGCGTCGTCGACTTGCCACGATGAACCGACCGCTGGAGCAACAGAGGCGGCCGACCATCGCCTGCTCCACTCTAGGACAACCAGCGTCGGCGCGAGGGCATCCGCGCCACACCCTTGACCGGTCACTGTTGACCATGTAGTAATGGCTGTACGCCACACATCGGAGGAGTGCCATGTCCAGGGACCGGTCCGCATCGCAGGATCTGTACGTGCTGGGCGGCGCCCAGACCGACTTCGCCCGCAACTGGGGTTCAGAGGGCCTCGGCCTGATCGACATGCTCCGCGAGGTGCTGCCGCCCACGTTCGCCGACGCCCAGGTCGAGCCGTCCGAGGTCGAGGTCGTCCACGTGGGCAACCTCGCCGGCGAGCTCTTCGCCGGCCAGGCCCAGCTCGGCGGGCTGGTCGCCGCGGCCGAACCCGGCCTGGTCGGACTGCCGTCCACGCGCCACGAAGCCGCGTGCGCCTCCGGAAGCACTGCGCTCGTCGCAGCCGGCGCGGACATCGCCTCCGGGCGGTACGACGTGGCCCTGGTGGTCGGCATCGAGCTGATGCGCAACGTGTCGGCCAAGCAGGCCGCCGACCACCTCGGCACCGCCGCCTGGGCCGGACGCGAAGCGCTCGACGCCGAGTACGCCTGGCCGGCGCTGTTCGCCGAGGTCGCCGAGGAGTACGACGCGCGGTACGGCCTCGACCACGCCGTGCTCGGCCGCTTCGCCGAGATCGCCTTCGCCAACGGCGCCCGCAACCCGCTGGCCCAGACCCGCGGCTGGAGCTTCCCCGACGGGTCGTTCGACGAGAACGACGAGGTGAACCCGCTGGTCGAGGGCCGCCTGCGCAAGACCGACTGCGGCCGCATCACCGACGGAGCGGCCGCTGTCGTCGTCGCCGGTCCGGCCTACGCCGCCGAGTGGGCAGCCGCCCGCGGACTCGAGCTGCACGACCTGGCGCGCATCAGCGGCTTCGGCCACCGCACCGACACGCTGCTGCTGGCCGACAAGCTGGCGGCCTCACGCGGCACCGAGCACCTCTTCCCCCACCTGCACGGCGCAATCGCCGACGCCATGCGGCGCGCCGACGTCACCGGCATCGACGCGGTCGACGTGGTGGAGATGCACGACTGCTTCAGCATCACCGGCCTGGTCACGCTCGAGCACCTCGGTCTGGTCGACGGCGGCAAGGGTGGCGAGGCCGTCCTCGACGGCACCATCGAGCCGGGTGGCCGGCTGCCGGTCAACCCCGGCGGCGGACTGCTCTCGTCCGGCCACCCCGTCGGCGCCACCGGCGTGCGCATGGTGCTCGACGCCACGCGGCAGGTGACCGGCACCGCTGGCCCACTGCAGGTCGAGGGCGCGCGGCGCGTGCTCACCGTCAATGTCGGCGGGTCGTTCACGACTGCCGTGTCCTTCGTCGTCGAGTCCGGCCCCACCCCGGCCTGACCGTCCCCCACCTCACCCAGGAGCATCCATGGACCTCGACGTCGTCGGACGCATGCTGTCGACCCTGCCCGCGGACGACGACCACCCGTACCGCACGGGTCCGTGGCAGCCGCAGACCACCGAGTGGAAGGCCGACGACCTCGACGTCGTGCAGGGCGAGATCCCCACCGACCTCGACGGCGTCTACCTGCGCAACACCGAGAACCCGCTGCACCCGGCGATCAAGAACTACCACCCCTTCGACGGTGACGGCATGGTGCACGTGGTCGGGTTCCGCGACGGCACCGCGTTCTACCGCAACCGGTTCGTCCGCACCGACGGGTTCACCGTGGAGCAGGACGCGCAGAAGAGCCTGTGGGCCGGCCTGGCCGAACGGCCGAGCCTGTCGCTGATGGACCACGGCTGGGGCGCCCGCACCATGATGAAGGACGCGTCGAGCACCGACGTCGTGGTGCACGCCGGTGTCGCCAAGACCAGCTTCTACCAGTGCGGCGACCTGTACCGCCTCGATCCGCTCACCGCGGAGACGCTGGGCAAGGACACGTGGAACGGCAGGTTCCCGTTCGACTGGGGGGTCTCGGCGCACCCCAAGATCGACGAATCCAACGGCGAGATGCTGTTCTTCAACTACAGCACCGAGGCGCCGTACATGAACTACGGCGTGGTCGACAAGAACGACGAGCTCGTGCACTACACGCCCATCGAGCTGCCCGGCCCACGCCTGCCGCACGACATGGCCTTCACCGAGAACTACGCCATCCTCAACGACTGCCCCCTGTTCTGGGACCCCGAGGGACTCGAGCAGGGCGCCTACGCCGCACGGTTCCACCCCGACATGCCGATGCGCCTCGGCGTCATCCCCCGCCGGGGCGGCCCCGGGGACATCCGGTGGTTCGACTGCGAGGCCACGTTCGTCCTGCACTGGGTCAACGCGTTCGAGGACGGCGACGAGATCGTGGTCGACGGCTTCTTCGAGGACGACCCGTCCCCGGCCGACAACGGCATGGGCGACAAGTGGCAGCGAGCGTTTCGCTTCCTGGCCAACGACCGGATGCAGCCGCACCTGCACCGGTGGCGCCTCAACATGGTCACCGGCGAGGTCAAGGAGCAGCAGCTCAGCGACACCATCACCGAGTTCGGGATGATGAACGGCACGCACGCCGGGCACGAGTACCGGTACGCCTACGCCGCCACGAGCAAGCCCGCGTGGTTCCTGTTCGACGGCCTGGTCAAGCACGACACCTGGACCGGCACCGAGCAGCGCTTCATGTACGCCGACGGCGTGTACGGCAGCGAGTCGGCCATGGCCCCGCGGGTCGGCAGCACCGCCGAGGACGACGGCTACCTCATCACGCTGACCACCGACATGAACGCGGACGCGTCGTTCTGCCTGGTCTTCGACGCCGCCGACATCACCGCCGGCCCGGTGTGCACGTTGCGCCTGCCCGAGCGCATCTCCAGCGGCACCCACTCCACCTGGGCCCCCGGCGACGACCTCCCCACCTGGGCCACCGCCGACGACCCCGCCACCTCCGTCGGCCTGTGACTCCCCACCAACCCCGCTCGCCAAGGAGGCCGCCCGGGCCCTCCCACCCGGTCGCCAGTGACGAGCTCTGCGAGGAACGTGAGGGAGCGAGGAACGAGCGACCGAGGCGACAGCACGCCGAACAATCGTCGTTCGCCTCGCTCCGCTCACGGTCGCTCCGCTCCCTGGCGAACAGCCCCTGCTCGCCAAGAAGACCGCCCGCGACCTCCCACCCGCTCGCCAGTGACGAGCTCCGCGAGGAACGTGAGGGAGCGAGGAACGAGCGACCGAGGCGAAGCCTGCCGAACAGCCCCCGCTCGCCAAGGAGGCCGCTTGCGGCCGACTGTGAGGGAGCGCCAGCGACCGAGGCGAGACCACCGCACGCCGAACAACCGTCGTTCGCCTCGCTCCGCTCACGGTCGCTCCGCTCCCTGGCGAACAGCCCCCGCTCGCCAAGAAGACCGCCCGCGACCTCCCACCCGCTCGCCAGTGACGAGCTCTGCGAGGAACGTGAGGGAGCGAGGAACGAGCGACCGAGGCGAAACCTGGTGAACGGAAGCTGACGTGAACCTCTCACCCCGCGCGCACGCCACCGTCACGCCCGACAAGGCGGCGGTCATCATCGCCGAGACCGGCGAGACCCTGACCTATCGCGACCTCGAGGACCGCTCGCGCCGGCTCGCCGAGGTGCTGCGGGCAGCCGGGCTGCGTCCCGGCGACCACCTGGCCGTCGTGATCGGCAACCACCTGCGGTACTTCGAGATCTACTGGGCGGCGATGCGGTCGGGCCTGTACTTCACACCGGTCAACACCTACCTGACCGGCGCCGAGGCGCACTACGTGGTGCAGAACTGCGGCGCCAAGGTCGTGGTGGTCGAGTCGCACCTGACCGACCTGGCCCGCGCGCTGGACGACGACCAGCTCGACCTGCAGCTGCGGCTCAGCCTCGACGGCGAGCTCGACGGATTCACCGACTACGACACCGCGCTGCGCGACCTGCCCTCCGAGCCGCTCGACGACGAGCCGCTCGGCTCGCACATGCTGTACAGCTCGGGAAGCACCGGCAAGCCCAAGGCGATCGTGCGCGACCTGCCCGGCGTCACGGTGGACGAGGGCAACGCGGCGCTGGCCACGTGGCTCGCGAACGCGTTCGACGTCTCGGCCGACACCATCTGTCTGAGCCCGGCGCCGCTGTACCACGCGGCACCGCTGTCGCTGTGTGCCGGACTCAGCGCGATGGGCGCCACCATCGTGGTGATGGAGCACTTCGAGGCAGCGGCCTCGCTCGACGCGATCGCCCGGTACCGGCCGACCCACGCGCTCATGGTGCCAACCATGTTTGTGCGGCTGCTGCGCCTCGACGACGCGGTCAAGCAGTCGGCCGACGTCTCGTCGCTGCGGTATGTCATCCACGGCGCCAGCCCGTGCCCCGAGTCGGTCAAGCGCCAGATGATCCAGTGGTGGGGGCCGGTGCTGCACGAGTACTACGCGGGCAGCGAGGACAACGGGTCCACGCTGGTCGACTCCGAGCAGTGGCTCGCGCACCCGGGGACGGTCGGGCGCGCGAGTCCTGGGGTGACCGTGCACGTGTGCGACCTCGACGGTCATGACGTGCCGCCCGGGGTCGACGGGGTGGTCTACTTCGAGACCGAGGGCGCCCGGACCACCTTCGAGTACCGCGACGAGCCGGGCAAGACGGCCGCCACCCGTCACCCGCTGCACCCCGCGTGGACGACGCTCGGCGACATGGGCCACCTCGACGACGAGGGCTACCTGTACCTGACCGACCGCACGGACTACATGATCATCTCCGGCGGCGTGAACATCTCGCCGCAGGAGATCGAGGACGTCCTGATCGAGCACCCCGACGTGCTCGACGTCGCGGTGTTCGGGATCCCTGACGAGGAGTTCGGTGAGCAGGTCAAGGCGGTGGTGCAGCTGGCCGAGCCGCCTGCTGGCGACACCAGCGCCATCTCGGCCGAGCTGCGCGAGTTCGTGCGCGGGCGTCTGGCCCGCCACAAGGTGCCGCGCACCGTCGACGTCATCGACCAGATGCCGCGCTCCCCCGCAGGCAAGCTCTACAAGCGCCAGCTCCAGCAGCGCTACGTGGCCTCGACGGTTGACGGGGCCTGAGGGAGCACCACCGACCGAGGCGACAGCAAGCCGGTCAGCTGTCGTTCGCCTCGCGGAGCGGGCCCTAGCGAAGCGTGAGCGAAGCGAAGGGCACGGTCGCTCCGCTCCCTGGCGAACAGGCCCGCTCGCCAAGGAGGCCGCTTGCGGCCGACTGTGAGGGAGCGTCAGCGACCGAGGCGAGACCACCGCAAGCCCGCCGGCTGTCGTTCGCCTCGCGAAGCGGGCCCTAGCGAAGCGTGAGCGAAGCGAAGGGCACGGTCGCTCCGCTCCCTGGCGAACAGGCCCGCTCGCCAAGGAGGCCGCATGCGGCCGACTGTGAGGGAGCGAGGAACGAGCGACCGAGGCGAGACCACCGCAAGCCCGTCGGCTGTCGTTCGCCTCGGGCTCCGCCCTCACGGTCGCTCCGCTCCCTGGCCAACAGGCCGTTCGCCGACTAGCGGCCGGTGAAGACGGCGGGGCGCTTTTCGAGGAAGGCGGCGACGCCTTCCTTGTGGTCGTCGGACAGCTGGCACTCGGTCATCGCGGCCACGTGGTCGACGAGGTGCTGCTCGCGCGGTTTGGCCGACGAGGTGTTGAGCAGGCGCTTGACCCGCTCGATCGCGAACGGCGAGCCGCTCGACACGCTGGCCGCGAGCGACCGTGCGGCGTCCATCAGCTGCTCGGGCTCGACCACGTCGAGCACGAAGTCGATGCGCTGGGCCTCGGCCGCGTCGATGAAGTCGCCGGAGAACACCAGCCGCTTGGCCATCTGCAGACCGACCAGCTGAGGCAGCAGCCAGGTGCCGGCGCCGGTGTCGGGCACCAGCCCGCGCTGCACGAAGATCCAGGAGAACCGCGCCCGGGTGGACGCGATGCGGAAGTCGCACTGGGTGGCCAGCTCGACGCCGAGGCCGGCGGCCGGGCCGTCGATGGCGGCGATGACCGGCTTGGAACAGTCAGTGAGGAACCAGTGCTGGCCGTCGGTGTGCTGGCTGCGGTCCTCGACCGTGGTGCCGGGCTTCACCTCGTGCAGCTCGGTGAGGTCGGTGCCGGCGCAGAACTGGCCGGGCACGCCGGTGAGCACGATCGCACCCACCTCCGGATCGTCGGACGCCTCGAGCACGTGGGCCCGGATCGCCGCGAGCATCGAGTAGCTGAGCGCGTTGCGCTTCTCGGGGCGGTCGATGGTGATGACGGCGACCCGGTCGGCCACCTCGTACGTGACGAACTCGCTCATGCGGCACCAGCCACGAAGCGGAAGTCGACGCCGGCCAGCTTCACCACGTCGCCGACGCGCGCCGGATCGGTGGCGACCACGTCGACGGCCACCAGGCCGCGTGCGCCGTCGACCGACGGCACGAACCGCAGCGTCGTGTCCTGCAGCGTGAGCGTGGTCGGGTCGGTGAGGGGCAGGTCCAGCACGGTCGACCACGTCTGCGCCATGGCCTCGGGGTCGGGCACCGCGAGATCGGAGCCGACGATGTCGCGAGCCACGTCGGTGCACGACGCCTCGAAGATGCGGGGTGCGAAGTGCCACGAGTCGGGGTCGGACATCTGGTCGAGCTCGGCGAGCGTACCCAGCGACTTGGGGTGCCACTGCGAGATCTCGTTGCCCTCGAACGGCTCGGCGAGCACCGGCTCGATGCCGAGGTCGGCGGCCCGGGCGATGGCCGCCTTCAGGTCGGCCACCTGCACCACGATCATGTAGCCGACTGCGCCCTTGCTCGCGACGAGGCGGCCGTGCGCCGAGTCCGCCGTGGTGGGCGCGACGATCTCAAGGAACGTGTCGCGGAACGAGCAGACCTCGTGCACGAAGCCGAGCTCGGCCATCGACTCGGGGTCGCGGGTGCCGGAGGTGAAGCCGAAGGTCTCGCGCGCCTCGGCGATCGCCTCGTCGAGGTCGGGCACGAGCACGACCACCTGGCGGATGGTGGGGACGCGGGTCATCAGGCCTCCTGGGGCACGGGGTCGGCGAGCCGTGTGCGCAGCTCGCGCTTGAGGATCTTGCCGATCGGGTTGCGGGGCAGGGCGTCGACGATCTCGAGGCGCTCGGGCCACTTGAACTTCGCGACGCCCTCGTCGGACAGGCGCGCGATGATCGCGTCGAGGGTCGGCGGGTCGGCCGGATCGCGCGGCACGACGAACAGGCAGACCCGCTCGCCGAGGCGCTGGTCGGGCATCGCCACCGCTGCGACCTCGGTGACCTTCTCGTCGCCGATGACCAGGCCCTCCAGCTCGGCCGCGGAGATCTTGAACCCACCGCGGATGATCAGGTCCTTCGCGCGGTCGACGTGGGTGAGGTAGTTGGTGTCGTCGGCACTGATCTCGAAGACGTCGCCGGTGCAGAACCAGCCGTCGTCGTCGAAGCCGTGGCGCCCACGGTTCCAGTAGCCGGCGAAGATCGTCGGGCCCTTGAGCCGTAGCTCGCCGGGTCGCCCCGGCTCGGTGATCTCGCTGCCGTCGGCCAGGTCGACCAACCGCCCCTGCATGGCGTGGGCGACGTCGACCCGGTACGGCGTCTCGGGCCGCCCGTAGCGCGGGAAGAACCGGCCGCGGTCGGACGGCTCGGGCACGGTCTCGGGGTCCGAGAACAGCACGCCGCCCTCGTTGGAGCCGAACAGGTTGAGCACCTCGACGCCGTGGTCGGCCTCCCACCGCTTGATCATCCAGCCCGACAGCGGTGCGGAGCCGGAGCCCACGGCGCGCAGCGAGGACAGGTCGCGACGGTTGAAGGTGGCCTCGTCCGAGACCAGGGTGTCGAGCACCATCGGCGGGGCGCACGTGTAGGTGACCTGCTCGTCCTCGACCTGGCCGATGAACACGTCGAGGTCGAACGGCTGGTGCTGTGCCAGCGTGGTGCCGAGCTCCAGCCACGGCAGGAACATGCCGGCCAGGCCTCCGCCGTTGACCATCGGGAACGGGTTCAGCAGGACGTCGTCGCGGGTGAGGCGCGGAGCCTGCGAGCAGGCCTGCGTCAGCACCTCCCAGTCGCCGTAGGCGCGCGGCACGCCCTTAGGCACGCCCTCGGTGCCGGACGTCCACACCAGCGTGACGCAGTCGTTGGCGACGAGGTCCAGGTCGTCGAGGTAGGCCGCCAGCTCGGGCGAGTCCTGGTCGGCTGCGGCCATGGCGTCGTCGATTCCCTCGACACCCTCGGCGTCGCCGGGGCCGAGTGCCAGCACCGACCGCAGCGTGGGAACGTCTGCGGTGAGCGCGGCGACGTCGGCGGCCATGTCGCGGCCCATCGCATGGTGTGCGGTGACGAAGACCTGCAGCCCGGCGGCCGAACCCATGCCGGCAAGCTCGTGGCGGCGGTACTGCACCGGGAACGGGCTGACGATCGCGCCGAGTCGCGCGGCGGCCAGCAGCGCCACCGGCAGCTCGACGCAGTTGGGCAGCTGCACGCCGACGATGACGTCGCGCCGGACGCCGTGCTCGAACAGCACCCGCGACAGCCGGTCGACCTGGTCGCCGACCTCGGCCCAGGTCCACCGCCGCGGCTCCCCGTGGATGAATGACGATCGATTGGGCGGATCGAGCAACGAGGGCTTCTCGGGCCACGTGGTGCGGTGCTCGGTCAGCAGGTCGGTCCACGACCGTCCTGACCACCAGCCGTCGCGACGCATCTGCGCCGCGGTCTCCTCCGGGAACAGCCGCATGCTCGGTGGCCTCCTTGCGCCGTGACTGCCGATGAGCGGATTCACCCTCGACGTTCGTCATCGTAGATCAACGACACGATAACTACTAGATAGCAAGTGACTAGTCATTTGCTCGATTACACGTCATGATGGATCGAATATCGATCTGGACCAGTCGTCTGATTGACTCCCTTCAACAGCGATAGTGTCTAGGCGGACAGAGAGGAACGGCCTCGTGGGCGATGCAGACCCCGTCCTCGTCGACGTCGATGACGGCATCGCGGTCGTCACACTGAACCGTCCCGAGCGCAAGAACGCGTGGACCGTCGGCATGCAGGCCGGCTACTACGAGGCGCTCGAGACCGTCACCGCCGACGCGCAGGTGCGGGCCATCGTGGTCACCGGCGCGGGCGAGGCGTTCTGCCCGGGCGCCGACACCGCGGCCCTGACCACCTACACCGAGACCGGCACCACCAACCCGCTCGCGGCCGAGATCGAGCAGCCCGAGTGGTTCCCGAGCCTGGTGCCCAAGCCGATGGTCGCGGCCGTCGTCGGACCGTGCGCCGGCATCGGCCTGGTGCAGGCGCTGATGTGCGACATCCGCGTCGCGGCCCCCACCGCGCGCTTCTCCACCGCCTTTGCCCGCCGCGGCCTGCCGGCCATGCACGGCGGCGAGTGGCTGCTGCAGCGGATCGCCGGCGCGGCAGTGGCGCACGAGCTGTTGCTCACCGGGCGCACCTTCGACGGCACGGAGGCGGCCCGCCTCGGTGTCGTCACCGAGACCGCCGACCACCCGCTCGAGCGCGCGCGAGAGATCGCCGCGGACCTCGCGGCCCACTGTTCCCCCACGTCGATGGCACACATCAAGCGCCAGCTCTGGACCACCGCCGACCGCACCCTGGCCGAGTCGGTCGAGTCCGTCGACGCCGTGATCGACGACTTCCTGTCCTCGCCCGACGTGGCCGAGGGCGTCTCGAGCTTCGTCGAGCGCCGCGCCCCCCAGTTCGCCGGACTCGCCACCCGAGTCACCGACCCCGACCGAGAGACGACATGAGCACCCCTCTGCCCACCCCGTTGCGCCTACCCGTCGTGGCCGCCCCGATGTTCCTGATCTCGGGCACCGACCTGGTCATCGCCGCGTGCACGTCCGGTGTCGTCGGCGCGTTCCCCGCACCCAACTGCCGCACGCTCGACGAGCTCGACAGCTGGATGGGCACCATCAACGACACCCTGGACAACGCGCGCGAGCAGTCCGACACCGTGGCGCCATGGGCGCTGAATCTGGTCACCCACAGCACCAACACCCGCCTGGCCGACGACCTCAAGCTGGTCGCGGAGCACCAGCCGCCCATCGTCATCACGGCCCTCGGCTCGCCCGCGCCGGTCATGGAGACGGTCAAGGGCTACGGCGGCATCGTGATCGCCGACGTGGTCAACCTCAAGCTGGCCCGCAAGGCCACGGCCCTCGGAGTCGACGGCCTCGCCTGCGTGTCCACCGGCGCCGGCGGGCACACCGGTCACCTGTCGCCGTTCGCGTTCGTGTCGGGAGTGCGCGAGTTCTTCGACGGCCTGGTCACCATCGGCGGCGGCATCAGCGACGGCCAGGGCGTGGCCGGCGCGATCGCCGCGGGCGCCGACCTGGTCTACATGGGCACGCGCTTCCTGCCGACCACCGAGAGCATGGCCCCCGAGGCGTACAAGCAGATGGTGGTCGACCACGGCACCGACGACATCGTCGTCAGCTCCGGCGTCACCGGCACCGACGCCTCGTGGCTGCGGCCCAGCCTGATCGCCAACGGCATGGATCCCGACGAGCTCGCGGCCCCCACCGCGCGCAACTACGACTCCACCGCAGGCGGCCACAAGCGCTGGAAGGACATCTGGGCCGCTGGCCAAGGCCTGCAGACCATCCACGCGATCGAGCCCGTCGCCGACGTCGTCGATCGCCTGGAGACCGAGTACCGCGCAGCCGCCCAACGCTTCTCCGGGCTCACTCTCTCCTCGGTCTGAGTCGTGACCGTGCGTGAGGTGCGGCTGGACCGGATCCCCGGTTCCCGGATCGTGCCCGCGGACCTTCGCCTCGTCGACCGCTCGCCGGAGCCGCTCGGTCCCGGGGAGGTGCGGGTGCGCACCCGCATGATCGGCCTCAACGCCGGGCTGAAGCACCGCCTCGGCACCGGACGCTCGACCGCGCTGGGGCCGGGCCTCGGCGTCGGGGACGTGCCGCGCAGCGATGTCGTCGCAGTGGTCACGGAGTCCGACGACCCGCGGGTGTCGGTCGGAGACGACGTCGTCGGGCTGCTGCCGTGGGCCGAGGAGAACGTGGTCGCGGCCGACCTGGTTCGGGTGACCGATCAGGACGATCCCGTGCGGCACCTGACCCTGCTCGGGCACGTGGGACTGACCGCACACGTCGCGCTCTTCACGATGGGACGCCTCGCTTCGGGCGAGACGGTCTGGATCTCCGCCGCGGCCGGGGGCGTGGGCTCGTGCGCCGTGCAGCTCGCCCTCGCGTGCGGCGCCACCGTGGTGGCGAGCGCCAGTGGCGAGGATCGCCTCGCACACCTGCGGGGTCTCGGAGTCGACCGCGTGGTGGACCGTCGCCGGGACCTGGAGCCGCAGCTGCGCGAGGTGGCGCCCGACGGTCTCGACGTCTACGCCGACTCGGTCGGCGGTGACCACGTGCGTGTGGCGTTGCCGCTCATGCGCGAGCAGGGCCGGATCGTGGCGGTCGGTCGCGTCGGCAGCCTCGAGCACGAACCCGTGCTGCCCGACACGTCGCTGCTGATCTCCCGCCGGCTGACGCTGGCCGGGTTCTCGGTCACCGACCACGAGGACCAGCGGCCTGCCCTCGAGCAGCGAGTCGCAGCGATCGAGCTGGCCCAGCACCGGCGTCTCACACCCGCGGTCACCATCAGCCACGGCCTGGAGTCCGTGCCCGACGCAATCTGCGACCTGCTGGCCGGTCGCACCCTCGGGCGCGGGATCGTCGACCTCGAACTCCCGACCCAGAACGCCCGACCCAAGAGCACCGACCTGCCCAGCAGCCCCCCAGGAGAACCATGACCGACTACGACTACGAGAACCTCGTCTGCACCGTCACCGACCAGGTCGCGACGGTCGAGCTGAACCGGCCCGAGCAGATGAACGCCATCACGACGCCGATGGTGCACGAGCTGATCGACGTGTTCACCCGCACCAATGACGACCCCGACGTGCGGGTGGTGGTGGTCACCGGCCGCGGCCGCGCCTACTGCGCCGGCGCCGACGTGTCGGGCGGGGCCAAGTCGCTCGACGCCGAGGACCGCGGCTGGGGCGACGACGTCGACTCCTACCGCGACACCGGCGGGCTGATCGCGCTGGCGGAGTTCCGCTCGACCAAGCCGATCATCGGTGCGGTCAACGGGGTCGCGGCTGGTCTCGGCGCGACCATGCTGCTGCCGATGGACATGGTGCTGGCCGCTGAGTCGGCGCGATTCGCGTTCGTGTTCGCGCGGCGCGGGATCGTGCCCGAGGCGGCATCGACCTGGTTCCTGCCGCGCAAGGTGGGGGTGGCCACGGCTGCCGAGTGGATGATGACCGGGCGCAAGGTCTCGGCCGCCGAGGCCAAGGAGGCCGGGCTGGTGCGCAGCGTGCATCCCGACGACGAGCTGCTGCCCGCGGCCTACGAGCTGGCGCGCGAGATCGTCGACAACACGGCTCCGGTGGCGGTCGGCATGATCCGTCAGATGCTGTGGCAGTTCGTCGGGTCGCCGCACCCGATGGACGCCCATCGCGTGGACTCCAAGCTGAACTTCGAGCTCGGCGGAACCGCCGACGTCGTCGAAGGGATCAGCTCCTTCCTCGAGAAGCGGCCGCCCCAGTTCCCGGGCCGCCTCCCCCAAGACGCCCCCAGCACCTACCCCTGGTGGACCGACCCCGAGTTCTAGCCGCTCGCCCCACTCCCCTGCTCGCCAGTGACGAGTTCTGCGAGGAACGTGAGGGAGCGAGGAACGAGCGACCGAGGCGTGACCACCGCAAGCCGTTCGGCTGTGGTTCGCCTCGGGCTTCGCCCTCACGGTCGCTGCGCTCCCTGGCGAACAGACCCCGCTCGCCAAGGAGGCCACCGCACCCTGTGGAAGAACCGTTGGACACCAACCGCCCACGGCGAAGACCCTCGCCCATGGGCTTCATGTACATCCTGCTGTGCTCGGACGGCACCTACTACACCGGCAGCACGCGCGACCTGCACCACCGCCTCGGCCAGCATGAGCGAGGAGAAGGAGCCGAGTACACGAGGCGGCGCAAGCCCGTGACCCTCGTCTACTACGAAGAGTTCGAACGGATCGACGACGCGTTCCTGCGCGAGAAGAAGATCCAGGGCTGGACCCACGGGCGCAAGCGCACGCTCGTCCGCGAAGGCCCCGGCGTCCGCCCGCTGCTCGCCAGCGACGAAGGAGCGTGAGGAATCCTGACACCTGTGGTTCGCCTCGGGCTCCGCCCTCACGGTCGCTGCGCTCCCTGGCGAACAGACCCCGCTCGCCAAGGAGGCCCAACCACCGCGAGCCAGCCAGCCGACGTTAGCCCCGCGCCGCTGCCCTGCTCGCCAGTGACGAGCTTGCGAGGAACGTGAGGGAGCGAGGAACGAGCGACCGAGGCGAAACCGAGCCCGACAGCTTGGTTCGCCTCGGGCTTCGCCCTCACGGTCGCTCCGCTCCCTGGCGAACAACCCCGCTCGCCAAGGAGGCCGCCTGCGGCCGACTGCGCCCTTCGCTCCGCTCACGCTTCGCTAGGGCCCGGGAGCGCCAGCGACCGAGGCGAGACCACCGCAAGCCAGTCAGCCGACGGTAGCCTCGCACCGATCCCCTGCTCGCCAGTGACGAGCTCTGCGAGGAACGTGAGGGAGCGTCAGCGACCGAGGCGAGACCGAGCCGGACAGCTGTGGTTCGCCTCGGGCTCCGCCCTCACGGTCGCTCCGCTCCCTGGCGAACGGCGCCTAGTGGCCGAAGTCGGTGGTGGAGTCCATGCCCATGCCGGCGAGCAACGTGGGGCGGTCGTAGTACTCGAGCCACTCGGTGACCTTGCCGCCGTCCATGCGGAGGATGCCGACGACGGGGACCTCGGCGTGGTGGCCGTCGTAGTCGAAGTCGTCGACGCGCTCGCAGAACACACGGCCGTCGATGATGCCGAGGGCCTTGATGTGCAGCTTGAGCCGCTCGGCCTTGGCGCCGAGGATCGTCATGCGCTCGTTGATCGCGTCGCGTCCGACCACCGGCTCCTGCATGACGCTGTGCAGCACGCCGTCGTCGGCGAACAGGTCGACGACCTTGTCCCAGTCGAGCGCGTCCCACGCGGCGAACATCTCGTGGGCGAGGTCGATCTTCTCGGTGTCGGTCATGCTCATGCGTGCTGCCCTTCGGTTGAGGCGAGCCGCACCTCGCGCTTGAGGATCTTGCCGACCGGGTTGCGCGGCATCTCGTCGCGCACCTCCAGGCGTTCGGGGAGCTTGAACGAAGCGATCTTCTTGCCGCGCAGGAACTCGACCAGCTCCTCGAGCGTCAGGCTGGCGTCGGGCGCCAGGGTGACGATGGCCGCGATGCGCTCGCCGAGCACCTCGTCGGGGTCGCCGATGACGGCCACGTCCACCACGGCGGGGTGGTCGCCGATGAGGCCCTCGAGCTCGACCGGGGCGATGTTCATGCCGCCGCGGATGATCAGGTCCTTCGCGCGGTCGAGGTAGTGCAGGTACTGGTTCTTGTCGCCGGCGATTTCGAACAGGTCGCCGGTCTTGAGCCAACCGCGCTCGTCGAACGGGCTGGGCCGCTGGTCGCCGTGCAGGTAGCCGGAGAACACCGAGGGGCCGGTGATGTGCAGCTCGCCGCTGCGGCCGGGCTCGTCGATGTCCTCGCCGGTGACGGGGTCGACGAGTCGCACCTGCATCCATTCGGAGATCCGGCCCTCCCACGTGACGCCGGGGGTGCCGTAGCGGGGGAAGAACTGGGCGCGCTTGTCCGGGTCGGGAAAGTCGACGGTGCCGGACAGCAGGCCGATGCCCTCGTTGGAGCCGAAGAAGTTGATGACGCCGATGCCGAACTTCTCCTGCCAGCCGCGCACCATGACCGGTTGCAGGGGCACCGATCCGGAGCCCAGGCGGGTGAGGCTGGACAGATCGGTCATGGCGAGCAGGTCCTCGTTGTGCAGCAGCGTCCACAGCAGGGCCGGCGGCGCGACGGTGTAGGTGACCTTCTCGTCGGCGATCTGGCGCAGGAACGTGGGCAGGTCGAACGGGTGGTGCTGCACCAGCACCGAGCCGGTGCGCAGCCACGGCAGGAACATGCCGTTGATGCCGGCCATGTTGACCATGGGGAACGGGTTGAGCAGCACGTCGTCGTGGGTGATGCCCGGCAGCTCGACGGTGGCCCACGCGACTGCGATCCAGTCGTAGTGGCAGCGCGGCACGCCCTTGGGCTCGCTCTCGGTGCCCGACGTCCAGCAGATGGTGAGGCAGTCGTTGGGGTCGTTGGGGTCGTCGGCCATCTGGGCGGCGACGCGCTCGCGCTGCTGGTCGGTGGCCGGTGTGGGCGCGAGGTGCAGGACGCCGTCGGGCAGTCCGCCGGCGACCTCCTCGTCGGGGCCGAAGGCGATGAGGTGCTGCAGCGAGGGCAGCTGCGCGCGGGCCTCGTGCACGTCGGTGACGGGCGAGCGGCCGCCGAACCTGGGCACGGTGATGAAGGCGGCGAACTCGGCCTGGTTGGCCATGCCGACGATCTCGCGCTCGCGGTACTGCATGGGCAGCGGGGAGATGACGATGCCGACCATCCAGGCGGCGACGTAGACCTCGACCAGCTCGATGGTGTTGGGGATCTGCACGCCGAGCACGTCGCCGCGGCGCAGGCCCAGGTCGAGCAGGCGGTCGGCGAGCGCGACCGACTCGGCGTCGACCTCGTTCCAGGTGAGGCGGCGCGGACCGCTGCCGGTGAGGGCCTCGCGGTTGGCGGGGTCGACGACGGCGAGCTCGTCGCCGCGCGTGGCCACCTGGTGGGCGAACAGCTGGTCGACGGTCTCGTCGGTCCACCAGCCCTTCGACGTGTAGTCCTCGACCTTGTCGGCCGGATGCAGGCCTCGCGCGATCGTCATGTGTGCTCCACCTCGTGACACTTCAGTTAACAGTGTGATACACATTACTACAGTAAGCAGAGCGAGTCGTCAACGCTCGCATCCCGGGTCATTTACCTCGATCGGAGCACAGCATGAGTCAGCTGAAGGGAGCCCGCGTGGAGGGCTCCGTCGTCGTCGTCACGGGGGCCAACCGTGGCATCGGACTGGCCTTCGTGCGCGAGTCGCTGGCCGGCGGTGCCGCCAAGGTCTACGCCGGTGTGCGCGACACCGGCAGCGTCACCGACGAGCTGCGCGCGACCGGCGCGGAGATCGTGCAGCTGGAGGTCACCAGCGCCGACGACATCGCCGCCGCGGCCGCCCACTGCACCGACGCGACCGTGCTGATCAACAACGCCGGCCTGCACGAGAACGACCGCCTGGTGAAGTGCGAGGACCCCGACGCGGCCCGCCGCGAGATGGAGGTCAACTACTTCGCGCCGCTGGCCACCACCCGCGCCTTCGCACCGGTCATCGCCGCCAATGCCGAGAAGAACGGGACCAGCGGCTCCATCGTCAACGTGCTGTCGGTCGCGGCCATCGCGCCGACGGCCTTCATGGGCGGCTACTCCCCCAGCAAGGCCGCCGCGCTCTACCTCGGTGGCATCACCCGCGCCGAGCTCGGGCCGGACAACATCACCTGCACCTCGCTGATCGTCGGCTCGGTCGACACCCGCATGGCGTCGCACGTGGACGGCAAGAAGGAGGACCCTGCTGACATCGCGAAGGCAGGACTGCGCGCGATGCAGCGCGGCGAGTGGACCTGCGACACCGACCGCATGGCCTTCGAGTCGCGCGCCCGCATGGCGCTCGACCCGGTGCGCTACGAGACCGGCCTCGGCAAGCTGCTGTTCATGTCCGAGCTGAGCACCAAGGCATGAGCGCGCCCATTCGAGTGGCCCAGTGGGCGACCGGCGCCGTCGGCAAGACCATCCTGCGCGGCGTCATCGACCGCCCCGACCTGGAGCTGGTGGGCCTGTACGTCTACGGCGACAAGAAGGTGGGCCGCGACGCCGGCGACATCGCGCGCCGCGACACCACCGGCGTGATCGCCACCCGCGACATCGACGAGCTGATCGCCACGAAGCCGCAGGTGGTCATGCACGCGCCGCGCCTGCAGGTGCCGTACGAGAAGCACGACGCCGACCTGCTGAAGATGCTGCGCGCCGGCATCAACGTCATCACCACTGCCGGCCAGCACTTCCCCCGCGCGCACGGCTCCGAGCGCGAGCAGATGTTCCTCGATGCCTGCCACGAGGGCGACAGCACGCTGTTCGGCATCGGCGTCAGCCCCGGCATCATCGGCGAGCGCCTCGCCCTGGGCCTGACCGGCGCCAGCATGGAGCTGGACCGCATCACCATCGACGAGGTGCTCGACGCCCGCAAGATGCCCGACCCGGACTTCGCGTTCACGGTCATGGGCATGGGATCGGATCCTGCCGAGCTCGACGGTTCCGGCCCGCTGCCGACGCTGTACGCGTCGCTGTACCTGGAGACCATCGCGTTCATGTGCGAGCGCATGGGCGTGACGTACGACGAGGTCAAGCCCGACCACGTGGTGCTGCCGGCCACCCGCGACCTCGAGGTCGCCGCCGGGCACATCGCCGAGGGCACGGTGGGCAGCACCGAGTGGCGCTGGCACGCGATGGTGGACGGCAAGCCGTTCTTGACCCTCGCGATCATCTGGACGATGGAGCCGGACCGCCCCGAGTACGCCGGGCGCGACGAGTGGACCATCCACTTCTACGGCAAGCCCGAGATGGTCGTGACCCTCAACATGGTCGAGCCGAACGAGCCGGGCAGCCGCACCACCGCCGGTCAGTACGTGACCGCCGGTCCCGCGCTGCGCGCCATCCGCTCGGTGGTCGACGCCCCCGCGGGCATCTTCGAGCCGCCGGTGTTCGCGCCGTTCCAGATGGAGTCCTGATGGCCACGACAGCCTCCCAGCAGGTGGGTCAGGTGCTGGTGCCGACGCCGCCGGAGTACCGCGACCCCGAGTACGCGCTGCACCCCGACGGCACCCGGGTCGAGCGGCTCGAGGACATCCTGCGCAAGCGCGCCGCCGCCACCCCCGACCTGCCGGCGATCATCGAGCCGTCGGGCACCACGAGCTTCGCCGAGCTGGACCAGATGGCCAGCCGGGTGGCCAACGCGCTGATCCGCGACGGCGTGCAGCCGGGCGACCGGGTGGCGTACGTGGGTGAGAACGCGCCGTCGTTCCTCGCCGTGCTGTACGGCGCGTCCAAGATGGGCGGCATCCCGACCGCGCTGAACTTCCGCCTGGCGGTGGCCGAGGTCGAGTACATCCTCGGCAACGGCGAGCCCGCCGTGGTCGTGCTGGGTCGCGGGCAGGAGCGCCTGGCCGCTGCGGCCGCCGCCTTCGACAGCGTGCGCACGGTCGTCACGGTCGACGGCGACGAGCACAGCACCGCGTGGGACGCGTGGCTCGACGGCGTCAGCGACGAGGACCCCGGCTACGCCCGCGGCCTCGACGACACGGCGCTGATGTTCTACACGTCGGGCACCACCGGGCGCCCCAAGGGCATCGAGCTGACCGGCCCCAACATCGGCAAGGCGATCGCGGCCATGCACTACGTGCTGGAGCTGGACACCGACTCGATCGCGCTGGCGCCGGTGCCGTTCTTCCACGTGTCGGGCCTGGGCCTGGCGATGGTGAGCAACGTCAACGGGGCGGCGCTGCTGCTGCGCAACCCGGAGTCGCCGGCGCACCTCGCGCAGATCCTGCAGGAGGACAAGGTCACGCACGCCGTGGCGGTGCCGACTGTGATCCAGTTCCTCATCGCGACGCCGGAGGCGAAGGCCGCCGACTGGTCGCACCTGAAGTACATGATCTACGGCGCCGCACCCATGCCGGTGCCGGTGCTGCGCGAGGCCACGGCGCTGCTGGGCTGCAAGTTCCTGCAGAGCTACGGGCTGACCGAGTCGACCGGCGGCGTCACGATGCTGACGCCTGAGGACCACCGCATCGACACCGACACCACGCACCGCCTGCGCTCGGTAGGCCGCCCGATGCCCAACATCCCCGTGCGCATCGTCGACCCTGCGACCGGCGAGGACCTGCCGTTCGGCGAGCGCGGCGAGGTGTGGATCGGCGGCGCCCACGTCATGAAGCGCTACTGGCGCAACCCCGAGGCGACCGAGGCCACCATCACCGACGACGGCTGGCTGCGCTCCGGCGACGGCGGCTCATTGGACGCCGACGGCTACCTGTACCTGCACGACCGCATCAAGGACATGATCGTGTCCGGCGGCGAGAACGTGTACCCCGCCGAGATCGAGAGCGTCCTGCTCGAGCACCCCGCAGTCGCCCAGGCCGCCGTCATCGGCGTGCCGTCCGACAAGTGGGGCGAGTCCCCGTACGCCGTGGTCGTCAAGGCCCCCGACGCCGAGGTCACCGAGGCCGACCTGATCGCCTTCACCCGCGACCAGATGGCCCACTACAAGTGCCCGGTCGGGGTCGCGTTCGTCGATGCGTTGCCTCTGAACGCCAGTGGCAAGCTGCTGAAGACGGAGTTGCGGTCCCGTTTCTCGTAGCGCTACTTGCGGTGGAATGACGCGGTCTGGGAGGGCGCTGGCGCCTCGAGCGGCAGGGCTTCCGCCTGCGTCCTTTGCGAGCCGTCACGCGAGGCTGTGCCCCAGCTCCGGGACGAGCTCGAAGTCCCACACCCACTCCGCAGCGTCGGTTACAGCGACCTTGCCGGCCACCGGAACGGCGAAGGGCCCCGGGTCACCAGCGGACCCCAGGGCAGTCGCGATTTTTCGCCCGGTCTCCTCGATGGCGGAGGCGTCGGTACCTTCGGCCGGGGTGACGATGCTGGCGCGCCGGGCCGTGCGGTCGTGGACGACCCACAGGAGGTCTGTTCCGTCGACCACGAGGAGCGTCCTTGCGCGTGCGGGGTCGGGCGCCTCGAGCGGCTGGCCTTCGTGCTCGCGGGCCAACATCGTCCAGACCTCACGCCACCGGTTGAACCTTTCATGCCAGATTGGCTGCTCGGTGTCCTCGGTGAGTCGACGGACGCGGCCCTTCCACACCCCACGGTCTTCAAGTCGAGGTGTGCCGACGGTCGCGACAGCGGTGCGCGGATAGCGGCCGATCACGGCTGTGCTCGCCAGGCGCTCGGCGATGAACGTCGCAAGCGCACGGACCCCGATTTCCGACGCGGCGCACTCGGCCGCGGTGGGTATGTACCCGGCGTGCACGGCGCGGTGGCGAAGGTTGGCGGTGTCCTGGTCCCACGTTTGGAGCGGGCCGGGCTTGTCGAATCGCCAAGCCCCCTTCAGCCGTGGCGCGTACAGCTGCTTAAGGCGATTTCGTAGACCATTGCCGGGTCGAAAGTACTCAGCCACGCCTTCGGCGGGCGAGAGGTTCTCTTCCCAGAACATGGAGAGGAGGACGTTCTGCAGGAGCGCTTCGCTCGCAGTGGCGTAGTGGATAGCAGCGCTGCGGAATTCGCCGCGAAGGTAGTGCGCTACATGCGCCTCACGCGTGGCGTCGAAGTACGGCAACATGAAGTCGTCGTTCAAGGTTCGATGAAGAGCGTGTGCGAACTGGTCCGTCCGGTCGTGCAAGTCGACTTCAGTGAGGCCGTTCGGCAAGTTCATATTGCACATGAACAAGGTCAGACCGGATCGTTCGACCAGCCCGGCGTCGGTGATTTCCGCGACGGCGTGCGCTACCGCCATCGGCAGCGCCTCTCGGCGAACGAGTGTTGTCGGCGTTCGCGTGCTGATGAAGTACGCCTGCTGCAGGGCGTGGATGCGCTCCAGAGCGAGATCGAAGGCTTGCGTCATCGCGCCGTCGAAATTCGGGTCAACCAACACGGCCGCCTCGACGAGCGTCACCTCCGGCAGCAGCGTCCCGTCGTCGGGCAGTGGCCCTGGTTCGACACCAGATGGTGAAGTCAACCACGGCAGAACCTGTTCGACGCGTGCCACGACATAGTTGTCGATGCCTCCGAGCGGTTGGGTCCACACTCCACGGTGAACTCGCAGGCTCACCATCTCCTCGAGCAGTGGATCCGGATCCCCACCTGCCATCGCCCGCGCCACCGTCGTCTCCATGTCCTCGTACTTCGTGAACGGGAACGGGATGTCCACGGGGAGACCGATGGGCTCAGGCAGCGGGATGAAGAAGTATGCGAGGACGTCACCGACGACGAACCCAGGCTCATCGTCGATCTCGTCCACCACCCGAGTATCTACGTCTGGTCAAGATCTGCCGCCACATCCGAGCCCGCAACCGGGGCGTCGTCCGGGCCGTGATCACAGCCTGGGGCGTGGTTGGTGATGCGGACGCGGCTCCAGAACTCAGCCTGGTCGTTTCGCGGCGGAGAGCCTCCGTCCGGTTCTGCGCTGTCCGCGACCTTGCGGGCCAAGTCGATGTACTCGGGGTCGATGTCCTCGATCCCGGCGTGATCCGTGAGTCCCCGGTTCACATCTTCGAGCACGTCGACGACCTCGGGGAACTCGAAAGTTGCCTGCTCAACGATGGCGCGCGCCAGACCTTGTGGGGCCTCCATCTTGTGCGCGGCCGCGATGGCCATCGTCCAGCGTCCGAGCTCCCCAGTGACGAGCGCGGACGCGAGGAGTGAGCCGAGAGCGACGTCGTTCGTGGCACCCAGGTAGCGCTCGAGCAGGGCGGCGTTGGTGGCGTCGCGTTCGCGCAGGGCGGTCATGAGCACGTCGGGATCGGTGGTGTTCTCAAGTTCGTCGGCGCCGGGGTCGTCCTCGGTGAAGGGGCGCCGTACCTGTTCGGCGACGCCCGTGATGCGGATGACGTCGACCGCGACGCAGTGGACCAGGAGCGCCCAGCGGCTGATGAATTCGTCGTCGGCGTTCTCGAAGTGCTGTCGGGCCTGTTCGTAGCGTCCCGCCATGAACAGAGCTTCGCCGTAGGCGGCGACGGCCTGGATGCTCTGCCAGCCGAGTTCCCACGCCTGTTGGTAATGGTCGAGGGCGGCGGCGTGGTCGCCGAGGTTCCAGTACGCCTTGCCGCGCAGCTGGTGATACATGTGGTCGTTGTCGTAGAAATCGCCGACGAGCTCAAACGCCGCGGCCAGGTCGGCGTGTACGTCTTCCCACAGGTCATGGTCGACGGCGAACAGTGCGGCGACGTAGTGGCGTTGCGATGCGTCGGCGGGCATACCTCGCACGGTGAGGTCGTCGGCGGCGCGGCGACCAAATTCGATGAACAACTGGGCTGCCTCGGGCGGCATGTAAGGCGAGCTGAGCAAGGCGACGCCGTACATCGCATCGCTCACGGCCGGGTTGACCATGACCACGTCAAGAAGGGCGGCGAGGGCATGCCAGCGTTCGTCGCCGGCGAGGACAGCGGCCACTGACGGGGCGAAGGACCCGACTACGTCGTCACTGACCTCGTGGAGGACAGTAATGAGGAGGTCGGCAGCAACGCGGTCCGAACCGACCTGGGACAGGAGAATCGACGCGAGCGCAAGAATGTTCGGCGGCATCGGAGGGAGGTCGTCGAGGCCTGTCAGGGTCCAACCGTGTGCTGTCACCGACGACACGTTGGCGGGGGCGGCAGCGACCATCGTGTCGCCGGTGAACGAGACGGTCACGTACGGGTCATTGGTCACGACCTTCACGGTCCGACGCAGGTCGTGGGTTTCGATCGCGTCGCGGAGCAGGTGCCGCAGACCGCGCGCGAGGCCCGGGTCGGGGTGCTGGATCCCGATGGTGACCGGTGTCTGGGTTGCCCGGGACTTGACCTTCCGGATGAGTTCCAGTTCGCGAGGTATCCGCTGGACGTGATCCCTGTACAGCTCGGTGAAGTGGACCGTCGTAGTCTGTTGGCCTTCCTCGACCTGGGGCCACGGGTTGTGGGCGTGCGCCCAATGGGAGAGGATCTTGTCGGTGGGGGCCTGGTACAAGACGAGCAAGACTGGCACGTCGAGGGTGCGCCAATAGTCCAGGTCGGACACCTTCACCGGCCAACTCGTCGAGTCTTTGTCGGTCGACTTAAGCTGGACCTTAAACGTGAGGCCGGTGCGGCGCCGGTGCTCGAAGATCTCAACTTCGTAGTCGATGCCGTAGTCCTTCGGCACCGACCGCGCAACCCACTCCTCGGGAGTCGCTAGCGTGAAGTGCGCCTCCGACCGATCCTCGAGCTGGTGCTGACGCGGGCGAACGGGTCGGGTCTCGCCTTCAGTCATGGTAAGCAGCCCTACTTTCGGCCGAGATGGTGGATCTTTCATTCTGCCGGATGGATGCGACGGTCCGGGTCCACTGCGCGGAGCGTCGGCCCCTTCCTGCGCGCCCGAAGGATCCCTACTTTGGCGCGAAGAGAGCGGTGGGCGAGCATCATCGGCAGTGCGACACTCGACCCTCACGACCCCGGAGCGCGCGTTATGGCCCGTCAATTGTGAGCGGCTAGGTGAGCGACCCTTGTTGATCATTGCCCGTGCAGACACCAGTCCACCGTCGCGTCACTGGCGTTGATTGTGTTGCTTCCCCACGACGGACCGGGGCAACGATGACTTTGGTGAGATTCGGTCACTAATCTTGGTTCGCGTAGCTCGCGGTTCTGCCCGTCAACGTGGACTAGCCCCTGAGTCTTAGTGGCGAAATGACCGCCTAGTCGGCGATGAACTCCCGGAGCACGCGCGCGAAACGATCCGGGTCGTCGAGGTGCGGGAAGTGGCCGGCGCCGTCGAAGACCTCGACGCGGCAGTCGGGGAGTTCGCGCTCGACGGTGAGAGCGTGGGCGACCGGAATCATGCGGTCCTTCGAGCCCCACACGATCAGGGTCGGGATGGGTGGCGCGTCCTCCAGGTGGTCGTGAGCGCTGATGCTTTGACCACCGATGTCGATGACGGCGCGCGTGGTGGCGAGGAACGCCGATCGACTCTCGCGGTCCCCCAGCGAGCTGAAGCCGCGCCAGATCGCGCCGACGTCTGCGCCCGGGCGCCAGCCGAGCCTTGACGCACCCCGGCCCAGTGCCTCCACGCGTGACAGCACGGGCGCGGAGGCGGCGACGCTGAGCACCTGCGCCGCGCCCGGCAGGGTGGCCGACCGCAAGATCAGGTTCACCTCGCGTCCGAGACCCCCGCTGGACACCAGCACGAGGCGCTCGACCCGGTCGGGGAACAGGTAGTAGAACTGCATCGCGATGCCGCCGCCGAGCGAGTGCCCGACCAGCGTGACCTTCTCGACCCCGAGGTGGTCGAGCAGGTCACGCATCGCGGCGGCGTGGGCGCTGAGCAAGTAGTCGCCGAGCGGTTTGGCCGACTCGCCGTGGCCGAACAGGTCGGGCGCGATCACCCGGTGGTCGTCGTCCATCGCGTCGACGAGGTCAGACCACTGCTGCTGCGACCCGAGGATGCCGTGGATGAACAGCACCACTGGGCCGGAGCCACTGTCGATGTACGACAGGTCGTGCTTGTGCAGCGTCACCGTGTGCGGAGCCATGCGAGACATGCCGGGCATCCTCAAGATCGTGGGGCGCGGAAACGCCCATCGTATCCGCGGCCGGGCCTCCCACGCCGACGAGCGCCCCCTGGCGGGAGCGCTCCTCGGACGGGTTGGTGTTCGGTCAGTCGCGGTCGATCTCGGAGGCGGTGATGGTGAAGTCGGCGGCCAGGTCCATCTCGGTCTCGGTGCCGTCGGCGGCGCGCACCTTCACCGAGTAGACCTCGTTAGGGTCGTCGTCGAGCTCGACGTCGACGATCACGCCCTGGGCCCGGCCGAGGGCGGCCTTCACGATCGCGGCGACGTTCTCGTTGCTCAGCGAGCCGATCGGTGCGGGGTCGTTCGCGTCGTCGGCGTCGGCGGCCTCGGTGCGCACGACCGTCGCGGAGCCGTCGCTCGCGACGCGGACCGTGGTCTCGTCGCCTCGCGTGTTCTCCAGATCGACGCTCCACGAGCCGTCGCGGTTGGCCTCCATCAACGTCACCGTGCCGGACGACTCGGCGCGTGCTGCGGCAAGCACCGCGACGAGCGCGTCCGCGTCGGTCGAGCCGATCGAGGCGGCCGTCGGAGCGGGGGCCGAGGCGTCGGCTGCAGCGATGTCGTCCTCGACGAGCTGGGCCTGGACCGGGGCGGCGACAGGCCGGGCGTCGTCATCGTCGCCGTCGGCGAGCGCCGCGCCGATGCCGGCGCCGCCGAACAGCAGTGCCGCCGCGGCCAGGGTGCCGCCGACGGCGAGGGTGGACCTCCGGCGCCAGAACGAGGACGTCTCGGCCGGGGTGGTGGGCAGGGTCTGGGTCTCTGGTGTCTGGTTCATGACTCCAGCCTCGGCGAGCACCGCTGAACCCACCCTGAAGCAGGCTGAAGCCCGATTCAGGAACCGGACGGCAGGGTCACCACGAACCGCGCCCCACCCCACGGCGACTCCTCGACCCGCGCGTCGCCGCCGTGGATCCGGGCAATCGCACGGACGATCGCGAGACCGAGCCCGCTGCCGCCGGCGTCGCGCGCCCGCCCCTCGTCCAGGCGCACGAACCGCTCGAAGACCCGTTCGCGATCCGCCGCGGGGACGCCGGAGCCGTCGTCGTCGACGGTCAGGCGCACGGTTGATCCGTCGTGCACCACACCCACCGCGATCCGTCCCTCGGCGTGGCGGGCGGCGTTGTCCACCAGGTTGCGCACCAGCTGACCGAGCAGCCGCTCGTCACCCTGCGCGCGGGCTGCGCCGATCGACGAGCCGTCGACGGTGAGCTCGCGCGCCGTCGACCGCAGGCGCGCGACCTCGGACCCGGCGAGGTCGTCGAGATCGACCGCCGTCGCGCTGCGCGGGGCGCCCTCGTCCAGGCGGGCGAGCAGCAGCATCGCCTCGACGATCTGCTGCAGTCGCTCGCCCTCGTCGATCACCACCCGGGCCAGCTCGTCGGTGCTGGTGACCTCGGGGTGCGTCTGGGCGAGCTCGGCGTGCTGGCGCAGGGTCGCGAGCGGCGACCGCAGCTCGTGCGAGGCGTCGGACACGAACCGCCGTTGGGCGGTCTGGGAGTCCTCCAGCCGGCCGAGCATCCGGTTCATGGTGTGCGCGAGGCGCCCGACCTCGTCGTCCACCGGCGGTTCGGGCACGCGGCGGCCGAGCTGGTCCGCGCCGATGGCGTCGACCTCCGACCGCATGCGCGAGACCGGCGCGAGCGCGCGTCCCACGACGAGCCAGATCACCACGCCCACCATCACGACCAGCAGCGGGATCGCCACGAGCAGGAGCCGCACGACGGTGCCGCTGACCTCCCGGTCGATCTCCAACGAGCTGGCGACGACGACGTGGCTGCCATCGTCGAGATCGTCGGACACCACGAGGTACGGCTCGTCGTCGATGGTGACCTCGTAGGGGTCGTCGCGCACCGGCAGCGAGGCGCCCTCCACCTCCTCGGACGCCGCGACGACCGCGCCGTCCGCGCCGACGAGCACCGCGACCTGGTCGTCGAGGGTGGTGACCGCGGAGGGGCCGTCGCGCTCGACCGCGACCACCAGGGCCTCGGCGGCGGTCTCGGCGGTGTTCTCGGCGTCGGCACGCAGGCTGTGGTCGAGGGCGGCGCCGAAGGCGACCGCGCCCAGCACCAGCGCCACCGCCACGACGACCACCGCGCCCAGCGTGATCCGCACGCGCAGTGACCTCGGCAGCCGCAGACGTGGACCGCGCCGCTCAGCCACTGGTCTCGACCAGCCGGTAGCCCGCCCCACGGACGGTCTCGATCGACGTGCTGCCGAACGGGCGGTCGACCTTGCGCCGCAGGTGGCCCACGTAGACCTCGACGATGTTGGGGTCGCCGTCGAAGTCGTCGTCCCAGACGTTGTCGATGACCTCCCGCTTGGACACGACCTGCCCGGCGCGTCGCAGCAGGAACTCCAGCACCGCGAACTCGCGGCTGGTCAGGTCGATGGCGGTGCCGCCGCGGTCGACCTTGCGGGTCCCCGGGTCCAGGCTCAGGTCGCCGGCGGTCAGCACCGCCGGGCGCTCCGGGGCACCGCGACGCACCAGGGCGCGCAGCCGCGCGACCAGCACCGCGAACGAGAACGGCTTGGTCACGTAGTCGTCGGCCCCGCCGGCGAAGGACTCCACCTGGTCCCAGTCGCCGTCGCGGGCCGTGAGCATGAGGATCGGCGTCCAGTCGCCCTCGTCTCGAAGCGCGGCACAGACCTTCCAGCCGCTCATCCCCGGCATCATCAGGTCCAGCACGATCGCGTCGTAGGTGTTCTCCCGGGCGTACCAGAGGCCGTCGATGCCGTCGTGGGCGACGTCGACCGCGAAGCCTTCGGCCACCAGCCCGCGTCGCACGCCTTCGACCAGCGAGACCTCGTCGTCGACGATCAGGATGCGCACCCTGCCATTCTCGCCGAGCGATGCTGAAGCAGCGCTGAAGGGACGCGGTGGCGGGGATCGGCGACCATGGAGGCGTGGAACATCGCGATCAGCTAGAGGAGGAACGGCGGACGACGGCCGCCCGCCTGGCCACGCTGACGAGCGATCACGAGTCGGTGGTGGAGGCCTCGCGCGACACCAACGCCGACGACGAGCACGACCCGGAAGGCGCGACGATCGCGTTCGAGCGCTCACAGATCGGCGCGCTCGTCCAGCAGGCGAAGCTCCACCTGGCCGAGATCGACGCCGCCGTCCAGCGACTCGAGGACGGTACTCACGGGACGTGCGAACGATGCGGTGAGCCGATCGGCGACGACCGGCTGCGGGCGCGTCCCACGGCACGGACCTGCATCCGCTGCGCGTCCGCGCAGTGAGCACCGGGGCCGTCGCCGCGCTGCGCTTCAGGGCGCGGACCCCCGCGTGACGCATGATGAGATTCATGACGCCCGGTATCGCATTTCCCGCCCAGCCCGACGGCAGTCGGAGCACGACGGCCACAGGCCGCGCCATCGTCGCCGACGCGCTCCGGGGAGTGGATCCCGTCGGCAGTCGGTCCGCCGAGCAGGAGACGGCGTGGCGCAGCCGCTACCTGCTGCACCTGCGACGGCTGGTCGAGGCCGGGCTCGCCGAACCCGAAGCGTGGTGGGCGATCGCCGACGCCGGCCTCGAGTCGGTGCACACCCGCATGCGGGTCATCGACCAGTCCGGTGAGGACCTGCCGATCAGCGCGGTGATGCAGATGCCGAGCGCCGGCGCCCTCGACACCGCCGAGGTCCGCGGCCGACGCGAACCGGACACCGAGTTCACCCTTCCTCATCGCGGCAAGCGCCTGGGTGGGGCCGCTCTGGGCGCGCAGCTGGAGCAGTGGGCTCGCGACGGGGTGCTGGAACCGTCGGCGGTGGACGCCGTCATGGAGGTGGCTGCGCATCCCGAGCGGCTGGCCCTGCCCGGGCAGACGGTCGCCGTGCTCGGCGCCGGCGCCGAGATGGGACCCCTCACCGCCCTGCTGAGGTGGGGAGCGACGGTGGCGGCGGTCGACCTGCCCGTCGCGTCGGTCTGGGAGCGGGTCGTGCAGACCGCCGAGGACAGCGCCGGTCGACTCCTGGTTCCGGTCCGGCCGGACGCCGACGTGGCGTCCGAAGGGATCGCGGCCTCTGCCGGCGTCGACCTGGTGGCCGACGTTCCTGCCGTCGCTGACTGGTTGGGATCGCTCGACGGTCGGCTGGTCCTGGGCAACTACCTGTATGCCGACGGCGGCTCGCACGTGCTGGTCTCGGTGGCCGCCGACGTGCTCGGCCGGCGGCTCACGCTCGCCCGTCCGGACACGGCGCTCGCCTTCCTGGCCACGCCCACCGACGTGTTCGTGGTGCCGCGCGAAGCGGTGGAGCACTCCAACGACGCGTGGTCGCGACGCTCGGCGACGGCGAAGACACTCGGCCGGCCGTTGAGCTGGGCGTCCCGTGGCCGCCTGCTGCACCGGGCGTACCCGCCGGCCGCCGACCCCGGAATCGGTGATGCTCTGGTGCCCGTCCAGGGCCCGAACTACGCGCTGGCCAAGCGCATCCAGCGGTGGCGTGCCACGGCCGCTCGACGCGACGGGCAGACGGTCTCGTTCCACGTCGCGCCCTCGACCCGCACCCGGTCCGTGGTCAAGAGCCGCGCCCTGGCCGCGGCGTTCGCGGGCGCGCACCGCTTCGGCGTCGAGGTCTTCGAGCCCGGCACCGCCAACGTGCTGATGGCAGCACTGCTCGTCCACGACCTCAACACCGAAGCCCCGACCCACGACCACCCGTGGCAGGACGAGGCCTTCGCCGCCGTGCACGGTGGCCTGTGGCGGACTGCCTACGAGCCGCGCAGCGCGCTCGGCCTGGCCGCCGTGCTCGGGTACACCGGCAGTCGCGTCTGAGTCAGATCAGCAGCTCGGAGATGAGGTCGCCGCGCAGGGTGAACCGCTGCTCCAGATCGACCACCCCGCCGGGGAAGTCGCCTTCCAGATGGGTGGAGACGACGTGCTCATCGGGGCCCACGTGCTCGATCCCGGTGATCTGGGTCGTGTAGGTGAAAGCGGACGCGACATTCTCGCGCCACCCCCGGATCTCGGCGATCCCGTTGTAGTGCTTGTCCTCGTCGAGGACGTGCGCGTCAGGGACGAAGCAGGCGAGGACGGCGTCGAGGTCGCCACCGGCCGCTGCGTCGTAGTACCGGGAAATCACGTCCGGATGGCTGCTCATGCTGCCACGATAGGAGTGACCGCTGACAGATTGCGGCGCACGGATCAGGCCGGACGGAGGACGCGATGACCCTCACAGCAGCGGAGTGGGCAGGCGCCAACACCATCGACGACGTGCTCGAGCGGATGGACGTGATCGACCGGTCGCTGCCCGCGGCCGACGGCGTCGCGAACTTCAACCGGATGTACCAGCACGTCACCGAGCTGGTCGCCGCGTCGGTCGACTCGCGCGAGTTCCTGGCCGGCGAGTTCCTCGAACGCCTCGACGTGCACTTCGCGAACCTGTACTTCGGCGCGTACGCCGCGTCGCTGGAGGGCGCCGAGATCCCGCGGGCCTGGGCGCCGTTGTTCAACGATCGCGAGAAGCCGAACACGATGCCGATCCAGTTCGCGCTCGCCGGGATGAACGCGCACATCTCACACGACCTGCCCTTGGCCGTGGTCGGCACCTGCCGCGAGCTGGTGGTGATCCCCGACGAGGACACCCCGCAGTACTCGGACTACACCCGCACCAACGAGCTGCTGGCCGAGGCCGCCGAGACTATCCGCGAGTGGTTCATGACCGGCAGCCTCGCGCGGATCGACCAGATGGCCGGACGCGTCGACGACGCCCTGCAGATGTTCGGCATCCACCTCGCCCGCATGGCCGCCTGGGACAGCGCCGAGATGCTCTGGAACCTCGCCGACAACCCCCGGCTCGACCGCCTCTTCCGATCGGGTCTCGCCCGCACGGTCGAGCTGGCGAACCGGGGGATCCTGCTCTGAGAGTCAGACCAGCGTGGAACTCCCCCACTGACCGTGACCTGGCGGCTGTCGGGATCGACGCCGCCGGCGACATCGTCACGAAGTGCCGGAGCAACCCGAGGTTACAGAATCGACCGCCACGAAGGACGACAGACTCCGCTCCGGAGCGGGCACAAGCAACGCCAATGGCGTCCTCCCAAGCACGACCGAATAGTGTGACCGCCTCCGTCCGGCGGCGAGAACGTCTATCCAGCCGACATCGAAACTTCCCCAAGAACTGGGCAGCATGGTTCAGCCCGTCGTCATCCGCGCCCCCTTCGACGAGCGGACGAGCCCCCCGAAGCAGTGATCGTCGCGACACCCGACCCGACGCGATTGCCTACACTCACGACCAGATGGCGCACAACAGATGCCCGCTGGGTACCGGATTGTCTAAGCGTCACACGCGACGCCAGCGACCAAGTGTTGAAGAACAAACTTCTGGACGAGCATCGATTGCAACCGCACCGTGGACTGCAGTCGGTGACGAAAGGTTCGATGCCATGGTGGCGACCGTTGCGGCCGCTACGATGCACAAATGCCGGACTCCAACGATGGTCGAGCTGGAACGACTCGAAATCAGCGGCTTCTAGAGCGTCATCGAGAACAGTTCCGACGTTCGTGCGCTGGCGCCGACGAATTCCTCGACTTTCTACGACGGAGCGAGGTCGGGGTGTGGAGGTTCGAGCAGGACGCGAGCCCGACGCGGTGGTGGATCAATATCACCCTGCCATCCCATCAACAGACAATTTTCGATCTCAATCGAGAGATCCAAGTCCTGTACACCGAGTACGAGGATGTGGAGCCACGCACCCTCTCGTCAATGCAGGGGCGAGTTCGCCGAGATATGCGGGTGGAGCCAGATGTCGCGTTGCTCGTCAGCCGAGACAAACGCGTCAAAGACACGACCCGAAGGCGGGCCGGGGAAATGGCGATCGTCACCGTTGACCTGGATCAGATTCGTAGTGGCGAATCACCCCTACTTCACACCCTTATCGCGCACTCCGTAGCCTCCGTCGATCATTTCGATCTAACAACACCCGTTCGAGATCCGAGCGGGTTCTACGGCCGCCAAGCCGAAATTGAAGCGATCGCATCCGACCTCAAAAGAGTGGTATCAGTTGGGATCTTCGGCCTACGAAAGGCCGGCAAGACCTCTCTTCTCAATGCCCTAGCCTCACTTCGGGCAGACGACCCACGAAACGCTACAGTCCGCGTCGACGTCAGCGAGATTGTTACCGCAGAGCAGTTTCGATCGACGGTGCTGGAAGGTTTGTGGCTAGCAGTCAGCCGTGTCTCAGGAAGCGAAGACTTCCGCCCCCGTCTCCGAACTCTCACTCGCGACGGTAGACGACGGCTTGACCTGGCGGACACTGCGACATCCTGGATTCAAGACGTTCGCGACCTTCTTCAGCCCTTGGAACTTCCTGCAGTAATCATCGTCGACGAGGTCGATCAAGCATTCCCTCCGAGATCTAATCTTGACCCCCGAGAGTCACAGGAACTGTTCCGATCCTTTGTTCAGTTGCGAAGCCTGTTCCAAGAACAAGATCGACTTGCTCTGCTGTGCGCAGGCGTGGATCCAGCGCTATTCGAAAGACCACTCCTCGACGACGAGAAGGACAACCTTCTATACAAGCTCGTTCGTCTAGTCTGGCTCGCACCTATGCCACGTGACGAAATGGCTGAAATGGTTCGATCGCTCGGCAGGCGAATGGGTGTGCGCATTCGCGGGCATGAAGAAGTTGACAGATTGTTTCAGGTCTACGGCGGCCACCCCTTGCTGACAAGACGAGCGTGTTCGATTGCCGCACGATCCCGCACTCCAGAAACCCTCCCGTTTCACCTCACCTCCGAGATGCTGGAGGGCGCGTTCAACTCGCGCGAATACGGCGGGCCCCATGACCAAGCGAAGGATGTGCTGGACTCATTTACCGAGTGGTTTCCGAGCGAGGCGGCACTTCTCAGACTCTACTTTTCCTCCGATACCGAGGAACGCGAACTTGGACTTATGCTCCTCCGCGAGGATCCCGACTCGATGATGCACTCGATCGCCTATGGACTTTGTTTTGCCGACCACACGGCACGCATCGCCGCAGCAATCGAAGCACTCAATCAGAAATAAGAAACTGAAGTGTCGAACACAATCGAAGCTTGGGTAGAAGGCATCGCATACCGCCTCCTCGGAGGTGAGAAGCTATTGCTAAGACTCGCACCAAGAATCGGGAAAACGCATCTCGCCAGGATGCTTATCGACGTACTCGGGGAGTCTGGGGTCTTCGTCGATGGAAACGAGTTCACTGACGCCACTCGACTACCCGAGTGGAAGGCGATCGAGAGTCGCATTTTGGAGTCAGTGCAATCCCACGGGTCAGCACAGATTGTTTTTGATTCCTACGACCGCGCCATCGCACGATCTCAGGGTGGTCGCTTCCAAGCATGGCTTGGCAGCCGACTGATAGACAGCGAGTATGCGCAAGATGTCGGCGCCCTATTCACCTCCCGCTGCAGCACTCCAATAATCCGCCCGGGACCCGGAAGTCCCCTGATGTCGAGGGTTGAACCAATCGAGCCTCCTGCGCTCGACATCAGCGAAAATGCCACGAAGCGCTCGTGGTTCGGTAGTTCAGCACTTCTAGTGAATAGAGCATCGTCGCGAAACGAATTTGACCCTGTTCCGCTTGCTGACCGATTCGAGCAGGACTCCTCGTTTATTACCGATGTGCGTAGAGCCGCGGGCCACATCATTGAAGAAAGGGTCACCGACCGGAATCAAGATTCCTATGCTGCGAGATGCGCTGTGTACGGATTGGTGACGGAAGAGGGCCCAACTAGGCTTTTCGGGCGATTGAGTCAGCAACTCAAATCGGACACAACCAATGATCCGTCCTGGCCCGATGATGAAGCACGGAGTGTTTCAAAGTTCTGTGAACTGATCGCGGGAGCGCACTCTGTAATCTGGTCTGACCGCTACATGTATCGCGACATCGAACCCCTCCGGACATTTCTGCAGCGGGTCCGCGCGAGCACCGACTGCAAAATCCGGTTGCTCGGATCTAGAACCGTGAGCTCGCGGAACATTTCACTCGCAGAGATGCTCAGGCTCACCACTGTCTCAAACGTCGAGGCAAGGTGGATGACCGATTCCGACTATAGGATTTTGCACGAGCGACATCTGTCGACCGGTACGGGAGGCTGGGTAATTCCTCAGGTTCACGTGCTTATAGGCAGACAGCAAGCAGGCAGCGCGGTGGCGGCTCCGGTAAATTCTTTCCCCGTCAACTATGCGGCCATTTGGCATCGATCGCGTAAACACGAAAAATCCGATTAGGCGGCGACTACCTCGAGGGCCTTTGAGAGTTCGACCGTCCAGTCGGCCGAGTCGTGGTCAGCTGATCCGCCCGCCACTCACGGGCGAGATGCTTCCCCGACATGCTCTGGAACCCTACGGGCAACCCCGGCTCGATGGCTCTTCCGCTCGGGCCTCGCCCGCACGGCCGAGCTGGCGAACCGCGGGATCCTGCGGAGGAAATGGAGGACGCTCGCGAAGATCTCCGAGATGCCCGACGACGACGGGTCATCGCCGAGACGTTGTACTCGATAGTCGCGAAGAAGGCACCAGAGATGGCACCGAATATCTGGTACGGGATGCCAGCCTACGCCAAGGACGGCAAGGTGGTCCTATTCTTCAAGACGGCCTCGAAGTTCACACCGCGCTATGCCGAGGTTGGCTTCAACGAGCCGGCCAACCTCGACGACGGCCACATCTGGCCCACGGCTTTCGCCGTCACCGCGATGGACGCCACCGTCAAGAAGCAGCTCACGTCTCTGGTGAGGCGAGCCGCTTCCTGACGGGAACGGGCCGAGCCGCGCCGCGGCTCAGACCAGCGTGAAGTTCACGCCGCTGACGGTGACCTGGCGGCTGTCGGGGTCGACGCCGTCGGCCACCTGCACGTCGCAGCCGGTCATCATCTTGGCGTCGCCCTTGACGAAGCGGGCGGTGCGGGCGCCGATGGCGACCGTCAGCACGCCGTCGACGGTCTCGACCGGGACGTCGAACAGGACGGACCACTTCTGGGCCAGGGCCTCGGGGTCCGGGTTGGTGATCTCGACGGCGAGCACGTCGTCGATGACCGGGTTCTCGGAGACGTCAGCCTCGACGTCGTCCCAGAACCACTGCTCGGCCTGCGGGATCTCGTCGAGCTCGACCAGGATGCCCAGGTCGCCGGGGTGCAGCTGCACGATGCGGCGCTCGTAGACCACCAGGTCCTCGATCTTGCGGGCACCGAGCGACTCGGCGCGCTCCTCGAACGGGCCGAGGTCTGGCACCTGGATGGCCAGGCCGTAGCCGCCTCCACCGCCGACCTTCTTGCACCAGGCGGCGATCGGAGCCTCGTCGGTCAGCGCGCCCACGATCTCCAGGTGCGACTCGTCGCCCACGCGGAACGTCTCGTCGTCCATGTTGATGCCCTCGAGGAGCGGGTCGGCGAAGCCCTTGGCCAGGCCGAACGCCTCGCGCATCTCCTTGCTGGCGACCTCCATGTCGCCGGCGCCGATGATGACCTGGCGAATGATGGGGAACGTTCCGTGCTTCATCCGATACTCCTGTCGTGTCCTGCCCAGTGCGGAGCACGCAGCTCACGCTTGAGCACCTTCCCGGACGGGTTCCGGGGCAGCTGTTCGATCACCTCGACGGCGGTCGGGCACTTGTAGTGCGCCAGCCGCTCGCGGGTGAAGCTGATCGAGCTCGTCGCCGTCGATGGTCTGGCCCGCCTTGGGCACCACCACCGCCAACGGCGTCTCGCCCCAGCGCTCGGACGGCACGCCGATGACGGCGACCTCCTGCACGGCGGGGTGCGCCATGATCGCGTTCTCGACCTCGGCGGGGTAGATGTTCTCGCCGCCGCTCATCAGCAGGTCCTTGATGCGGTCCTTGAGGAACACGTAGCCCTCGGCGTCCATGTAGCCGGCGTCGCCGGTGCGGAACCAGCCACCCGGCCAGAACGCGGCCGCGGTCGCCTCGGGGTTGCGCCAGTAGGACTTCGTGACGCCGGGCCCGCGGGTGACGACCTCGCCGACCTCGCCGGTGGGCATCTGCTCGCCGGTCTCGGGGTCGAAGATCGCGACCTCCAGGCCGGGCACGGCGCGGCCGGCCGAGCGCAGCTTGCTGTCGGGCCCGACCACGTGGTCCTCGGGCCGCAGGAACGTGGTGACGCCGACCGTCTCGGTCAGGCCGTAGCTCTGCGACAGCTGCGCACCGAAGGTCTTCTGCGCGCCGAGCATGACCGTCTCGGAGATCGGCGAGCCGCCGTAGACCACGTGCTCGACGCTGGAGTAGTCGGCCTGCGACGCCTCCGGGCTGGTGATGAACAACTGCATCACCGTGGGCACCATGATCACGTGGGTGGCCTTGTGCCCCACCATCAGGCCCAGCATGTTCTGCGGCGTGACCTCGGTGAACTGCACGATGCGACCGCCCGCGGCCAGCGCGATGAGCGACCAGCCCCCGGCGGCGATGTGGTAGTACGGCGTCGGCACGAGGCTCACCGAGTCAGGCGTCGGACCGAACAGTCCGCCGAACGCCTCGACCGCCCACAAGAACCCGCCGACCGTGGTGGTGACGCCCTTCGGGCGGCCCGTGGTGCCGGAGGAGTACATCATCGAGGCGAGCGCGTCACCGGTCTGCTCGCGCTGTGGATCGACGGTGTCCTGTGCGGCCACCCACTCCTCGAGCGCCTGCCACCCGGCGGGGACCTCAGCATCTTTCCCTTGCGCGAAGACCAGCTTGAGTCCGTCCCAGTCGGCCGGCACGTGGCTGGTCAGGTGGTCCTCGACCAGGATGGCGGCCGGGTCAGCGTCGCCGAGGATCCAGCTGATCTCGTCGGCCGACAGCCGGAAGTTCAGCGGCACGATCACGACGCCGGCCTTGGCGGCTGCGAAGAACAGCTCCCAGTACTCGGTGGCGTTGCGGGCCAGGTAGGCCACGCGGTCGCCGACCTCGAGCCCGGCGGCCACCAGACCGCTGGCGATCCGGTCGGACCGCTCCCCCAGCTCGGCGTACGTGACGGGGCGACCCTCGCCCACGATGGCCGGAGAATCAGCGAACTGCTTGGCGTTGGTGCGGATCACGTCCGCGAGGCTCTGGTGGCTCATGGGGCGTCCTCTCGGGGGGTGGGGGTGTCACGCTCGACGATCGTGACCTCGTGACCGGCCAGCACCTCGTGGCACTGGTCGCAGCGGAACGTGGCGTCGAAGGGCTCGCCGCAGCCGCGGTGGTGCTGCACCAGGGCCGGGCCCTCGGGGGCGTGGAACCACTCGGCGGCCCACTGCAGCGAGGCGGCGATGACGGGGTAGAAGGCGCGACCCTTCTCGGTCAGGCGGTACTCGGCCCAGTCGGGCCGCTGCGCGTTCTGGGTGGCCACGAGGATGTCGTGGGCGCAGAACGCCTTGATCCGTTCGGCGATCACGGTGGGCGGGGCGCCGAGGTAGGACTCGAAGTCCGAGAACCGAGTGACGCCGCGGAACGCCGCACCCAGCAGCGCCGACGACCAGCGGTTGCCGAACACCATCATGGTTTCCGGAAACAGCCCGGCCGACGATCGCGACGGGTCTGGGTCGGAGCGACGCCGGGTGGCCGACTCGGGCACTGACCGCTCCCACGTGCCGCTGGGGCCCCACTCGGCCGCCACGTCCTTGGCCTCGACGGCCTTGCCGCACGACCCGCAGGTCAGCATCGGCGAGAACTCGGCACCGCAGGCGTCGTGCCGCATGGCCGGCAACTGGTCGGCGTGGTCGTCGACCCACCGGCGCTCCCAGTCCCAGATGGCCAGCATGAACGGCCAGAGGGCACGGCTGCGATCGGTGACCAGGTACTCGGCCCGCAGCGGGTTGGTCTGGTAGATGTGGCGACGCAGCAGGCCGTTGCGCACCAGCAGGTTGAGCCGGCCGGTCAGCACCGAGTTGGAGATCGGCAGCGCCGACATCAGCTGGCCGAACCGGCCCACGCCCTGCAACGCCTCGCGGATGATCAGCAGCGTCCACTCGTCGCCGAGCAGGCCCAGCATCCGGCCGACCGCGTTGGCCGCGCCGGGCTCCAGCGCCGTGGGCTGCGTCTGGAGCAGCGCGGCGGCGGCGTCGAGGTCGATCGCGTCGGTGTCGATGGCTACAGCCCCACCGCTTCTGCGGCCGTGTCGGCCGTCTGCCACCGGCGCAGGTCCTCGCCGGCCGCCCAGGTGGAGTGGGTGCCGCTGGAGACGCGCTCGGGCAGCTTGAGCTTGCAGATGGGACCGTCGGCCACCCCCGCGGCGTCGAAGACCACCGCGTACGACTCGTCGGTGTTCATGTCGGTGGTGATCGTGATCAGGTAGCCGTCGTCCTCGGCGATGCTGCCCACGCGCGGCGCCATGGCGGTCTCGCTGCCGTAGACGTTGTCGCCGAAGCCGTAGCGCTCCTCCGAGCCCGTCAGCAGGTCGTGCTTGACCAGGCCGTCGAACAGGAACCACGACGGCTTGCCGCTCGCGGCATACGCGTAGCGGTACTTGCCGCCGGTGTACGAGCCGTTCATCATGCCGAACTCGGTGATGGAGTCGCTGAGCTGCTGCTCCTTGACCTCACCGGTCTTGAGGTTCAGGCGCCAGCGGTGCAGCCGCGACTGCATGCGGTCCAACGCCAGGAAGCGGAACGCCCGCTCCCACGCGTTGCCCATGCCGTTGTCGGCCGGCTCCGGGTCGCCCTGGAAGAAGCCGTCGAGAACGATCTCGTCGCCCTCCTCGTAGGCGTTGACCCAGTGCAGCACGTAGGTGGCCTCAGCATCGAACCAGCGGATGTCCTCGGTCCGACCCTTGCGCGGGATGACGCCCAGGCGCATCGGCATGTCGGGGTGGAAGCTGGCCACGTGCGCGTCCTGCTTGAGCGCCTCGGGGTCCCAGAACAGCGGGCAGTCGTTGACGATCGCATAGTTCTCGGTGAACGCCATGTCGTGCGGCAGGCGCGGGCCCGGCAGCGGCACGTCGATGTAGTGGCTCAGGTCGTTGTTCTCGTCGACGACGCCGTAGTGCATGTACGGCGCCTCCTTGCTGTAGTTGAAGAACAGCATCTCGCCGGTGCGCTCGTCGACCTTGGGGTGCGCCGAGACGCCCCACTCGAAGGGAAACTTGCCGTTCCAGGTCTCCTTGCCGAGGGTCTCGGCCGACATCGGGTCGAGGCGGTACAGGTCTCCGCACTGGTAGAAGCTGGTGAGCGCGGTGCCGCGGTGCACGAGCACGTCGGTGCTCGACGCGTCCTTCATGCGGGTGCGCGCACCCCAGCCGTGGTCGGCCAGCGTCATCGAAGGGCGCTCGGCCAACCCCGCCCACAGCGCCTTGCCAGCCTCCTGCTCGGCGGCCAGCCCGTCGGTGCGCACGAACCGGTTGCGGTAGAACGCCTTGCCGTCGCGGAAGCCCACCACGTGCACCATGCCGTCGCCGTCGAACGGGTGGTAGTTCTTCATCGACGGGTGCACCGGGTTCTCGGTGTTGCGCAGGTAGACGCCGTCGAGGTCCGAGGGGATCTCGCCCTCGACGACCTGCAGGTCGTCGGCCTTCCACTCGGTGGTCTGCGGCTGCCACGGCCCCGTGCGGTAGGGGTGGTCGTCGTCCTCCGGGAGGGTGGACAACAGGCGACCGACGACTTCGACGTCCATCTGGGTTCCTTCTGTTCTGCTGGTTCAGGGTGGGGGATCAGGCGGGTGTGGCGCCGACGACGAAGCTGACCGTCGTGGCGGTGCTGCCGCCGAAGTTCAGGGTGCCGAAGGTCTGGGCGCCCTCGACCTGGTACTCGTCGGCGGTGCCGCTGACCTGCTTGGCGGCGTCGAGCAGCATGCGGATGCCGCTGGCACCCACCGGGTGGCCGCCGCCGATCAGTCCGCCGCTGGGGTTGATGGGCAGCGTGCCGCCCATCTCGATCTCGCCGTTCTCGATGGCCTTCCACGACTCGCCCGGGCCGGTGAGGCCGATGTGGTCGATGGCCACGTACTCGCTGGGGGTGAAGCAGTCGTGCGTCTCCAGCCCGTCGAGCGCGTCGAGGGTGATGCCTGCGCGGTCGAACGCGTCGTTGACGGCGTCGCGCAGGTGCGGCAGCACGTAGGGGTTGTCCTTGTCGCGGTCCAGCTTCTGCTGCAGACCGAGGCCCACGGTGCGGTGGCCCCAGCCGAGCACGCGACCCAGCGGCGTGGCGACGGCGCCGGGGTGGTCGCGCAGCCACGAGTCGTTGACCAGCACCACGCCGGCGCCGCCGTCGGTGACCTGGCTGCAGTCGAAGCGGCGGATGCGCCCCTCGACGACCGGGTTCTTGTCGTCGTCGTGGCCGAAGCCGGCGATGAGGTCGGGCACGTCCCACTCGCGGGTCTGGGCGTTGGGGTTGCTGCGGGCGTTCTTGAAGTTGATCTGGGCGATCGCGCGCAGGTGCACCTCGTCGATGCCGTAGCGCTCGTCGTACTCCTCGGCGACCTCGCTGAACATGTGCGGCCACATGAACGTGGCGTCCTGACCCTCGTGGCCGATCCACGCGGCGGCGCCGAGGTGGCCTGCGGCCTGGTCGCCGCTGACGGTCTTCTCCAGCTCGACGCCCACGACCAGCGCGCTGTCGTAGTTGCCGGCACGGAGGTCGGCCATGGCGGCGAGCACCGCGATGCTGCCCGAGGCGCAGGCGGCCTCGTGGCGAGACGACGGGATGCCCCACAGGTCGGGGTGGACGGTGGCCGGCATCGCGCCCAGCTGGCCCTGTCCGGCGAACAGCTGGCCGAAGGCGTTGGCCACGTGGATGACGCCGATGTCGCGGCCGTTGACCGATGCCGACTCGAGCGTGTGCTGCACGACCTCGCTGGTCAGGTCGGCGAAGTCCAGGCCCTCGCGCACGAGGTTGCGGGCGAAGTCGCTCTGGTATCCACCGAGCACCCAGATGTTCTCCGTCATGGCCGTCTCCTGTCCGTCGGGGGGTTGCGCAGGTCACATCAAACGTACTACAACTAACAGAGTATCTCCACCAGATGAACTTCCAACCCGTGATGGGGGAACCATGACCGAAGCCTTCGTCCTCGACTACGTGAGGACCCCGCGAGGCAAGGCATCGCAGCGCGGATCGCTCGCCTCGCACTCACCCACCGACCTCGTGGTGCACCTGCAGAAGGCGCTGGTGGAGCGCAACGACCTCGACGTCTCGCAGGTCGACGACGTGATCCTCGGCTGCGCCGGGCAGGTCGACGAGCAGGGCGCCAACATCGCGCGCACCGCCGCGCTGCTCGCCGGCTGGGGCGACTCGGTGCCCGGCGGCACCATCAACCGGTTCTGCGCGTCCGGCGTCGACGCGGTGGGCCAGGTGGCCGGTCGCATGCGAGCCGGCGACCTCGAGCTGGCCGTCGCCGGCGGCGTCGAGAGCGTCTCGCGCGTGCCGATGTTCACCGACCGCGGACCCCTGTGGGGCGACCCCGACGTCATCCGCGCCATCGGCTCGGTGCACATGGGCATCGCCGCCGACCTCAACGCCACCCTCGAGGGCTTCACCCGCGAGCAGCTGGACGCCTACGGACTCGAGACCCAGCAGAAGGCGGCCAAGGCCCGCGCCCACGGCGCCTTCGACCGCTCACTCGTGCCCGTGCCCGCCTCCGAGAACGGACCCGGACTCGACCACGACGAGCTGGTCCGTCCCGACACCACGCTCGAGGGCCTGGCCGCCCTGCCGCCGGCATTCGCCGAGCTGGGCGAGGGCGGACAGGACGCCATCGCGCTCCATGCACTGGATCGCACTCCGGCGACGGGTGCGTACGACGGCATCGACCACATCGACCACCTGCACACGGTGGGCACGTCGCCGGCCATGGCCGACGCATCGGCCCTGCTGCTGATCGGCACGGCCGAGGCCGCCGAGCGATCCGGACTCGCCCCCCGGGCCCGGATCCTCGGCGCCGCCTCGACCTCGGTGAACCCCGTGGTCATGCTCACCGCCGGGCAGAGCGCGGTCGAGAAGGTCATCGCTCGCGCCGGCCTCTCCCCCGCCGACATCGACGTGTTCGAGTTCGCCGAGGCGTTCTCGGCGCTGTGCCTGCGGTTCCGCCGCGACCTCGACGCCGGCCCCGACCGCATGAACCCCAACGGCGGCACGATGGCCATGGGCCACGCGTTCGGCGCCACCGGCGCCATCCTCGTCGGCAGCTGCATCGAGGAGCTGGAGCGCCGCGACGGCCGCTACGGTGTCGCCGCCGTGAGCGGTGCGGCCGGGCTCGGCATCGCCGTGCTGGTCGAGCGGGTCGCCTCGTGAGCGCCGCGACCGAGCGCCGCCTCGACGGCCAGGTCGCCATCGTCACCGGCGGCGGCAAGGGCCTGGGGCGGGCCTTCGCCCTCGACCTCGCCGCGGCCGGAGCCTCCGTGGTGGTCAACAACCGCAACCGGGTGGTCGACGCCGACGGCCGCAGCGCCGCCGACCACGTGGTCGACGAGATCGTCGCGGCCGGCGGCACGGCCGTGGCCAACCACGGCGACGTCGCCGACCCGGCCACCGGCGAGGCGCTGGTGCAGCTGGCCCTGGACACCTACGGCCGCCTCGACATCTGCGTCACCAGCGCCGCCGTCAGCAGTCCCGAGCTGTTCCACAAGACCACCGTCGAAAACTTCGCCCGGGTGATGGACATCAACGTCACCGGCACCGCCATGGTCGCCTCGGCCGCCCTGCGGGTGATGCGCGAGGCCGGCCGGGGCCGCATCGTGATGGTGGCCTCCACGGCCGGCCTGCACGGCGAGCCGACCGTGTCGGCGTACGCGGCCAGCAAGGGAGCGGTGATCGCCCTGGGGCGCACCGTGGCCGCCGAGGGTGCCCGCCGCGGGGTGCTCACCAACGTGCTGCTCCCCTACGCGACCACCCAGATGACCGAGGAGGGCATGGACCCCCGGTACACCGACGCGATGGACGCCGACCTCGTCGCCCCCGTGGTCACCGCCCTGTGCGACCCGACCTCGACCCTCAACGGGCAGGTCATCGTGGCCGCCGGGTCCGGCCTGCGCGTCGCCGACTCGGTCGAGGGCGGCACCGTCCGACTCCCCGACGACCTCACGCCCGAGACGTTGTCCGACCTGATCGCCACCAGCCGATCGGGCACGCCGCACACCTACCCGCACGCGCTGGAGGCCTTCCAGGACTTCGCCGCCGACCTGCTCACCTGACCCGCCCAGCCGAAGGATCACCATGAACGACATCCCCTGGGGCGACCTCGCCCTCAACCTGCTGGCGGTCGTCGTGGCCGTCACCGTCTTCGTCGGCGCGATCATGGCCGTGGCCATCCGCATCAAGAACCAGTCGATCATCGACATCTTCTGGGGCCCCGGCTTCGTCGTGGCCGCGGTCGTGTCGTACCTGATGTCGATCGGCGGGCCCGGGGACGACACCCGCCGCCTGGTGGTCCTGCTGCTGACCGCCGCGTGGGGTCTGCGACTCGGCCTCTACATCGGCAACCGCAACCGCGGTCACGGCGAGGACAAGCGGTACACGGCCCTCATGCGGCACCAGACGGGCTCACTCGTCGGGTTCCTGATCCGCAAGATCTACGGCCTGCAGGGAGCGCTGATCGTGCTGGTGTCGCTGCCGGTCCAGCTCGCGATGTACCAGGAGCGCTCGATCGGCATCATCGGCGCGATCGGCATCGCGCTGTGGGCGATCGGCCTGTTCTTCGAGGCCGTGGGCGACTGGCAGCTGGCCCGCTTCAAGGCCGACCCCGCCAACGCCGGACAGATCATGGACCGCGGCCTGTGGGGCTGGACCCGTCACCCCAACTACTTCGGCGACTCCGTCGTCTGGGCCGGGCTGTTCCTGCTCGCACTGGGCGCCCCGTGGGGCCTGGTCGCGATCGTGTCGCCGATCGTCATGACCAAGCTGCTGGTCAGCTACAGCGGCAAGGCGCTGCTCGAGAAGGGCATGCGCCGCAGCCGCGGCGAGGCCTACGACGCGTACGTCGCCAGCACGAGCGGCTTCTTCCCGATGCCGCCGAAGAAGCGCACGCCGGCTCCCGCTCCCGAGGCATGAGCCAGACCACCGTCGGCCTGGCCGACCTGTTCGAGCTCGAGCGCGCCGGCGACGACACCTGGATCGGGCGCACCGACGGACTGCGCCTGCCGCAGCTGTTCGGTGGCCAGCTGGTCGGGCAGTCGATCATGGCGGCCGGCGCCAGCGTGGAGGACAAGGTGGTGCACTCCACGCACACGACGTTCCTGCGCGGTGGCGTGCCCGGGCGTCCGGTGACGTTCGCCGTGGAGCGCCTGCGCGACGGGCGCACCATCGCCACGCGGGAGGTGAACGCCTGGCAGGACGAACGACTGCTGTGCCGCACCGTCGTCTCGTGCGCCGCCGACGAGACGGGCCTGTCGCACAGCCGCCCCGCACCGCGGACCCCTCCGCCGGACGAGTGCCCCACGATCGAGCAGGTGGCCGAGGCCGACGGCGGGCTCGGCGAGTTCTGGGACGACTTCGCGTCCATCGAGGTGCGCCTGGTCCCCGACGTGCCCGGCGAGATCCCCCACTCCGCGTCTCCGGCCAACGGCGTCTGGATGCGAGCGGTCGACCGACTGCCCGACGACCCGCTGGTGCAGCGAGCGGCGCTGGCCTACGCCAGCGACCTCATGCTGATGTCCACCGCCGTCACGCCGCACGGCCACGTCAGCGGGTACGAGCGCAGCCTCGCCGCCCGCTGGGTGGCGGTGTCGCTGGACCACACGATGTGGTTCCGCGGCAGCGCCCGAGCCGACGAGTGGCTGCTGTTCGAGCACACGACACCGATGGCGTCATCGGGCCGCGCGCTGATCGAGGCCGCCGTCTTCGACACCGACGGCGACGCGGTCTGCCACGTGGCCCAGGAAGCCCTGATCCGCGATCACCCCGATCGCACCCCACCACCGGAGGAATCATGACCCACCCGAACATCGAGCTGCTGGACCGCATCATCGTCGCGGCCCAGGCCGGCGACGCCAGCGACCTGGCGAACATCTACGCGCCCGACGCCGTCATCTGGCACAACCACGACGACAAGGAGACGACCGTCGAGCAGAACGGCCGCCTGCTGGAGGCCATGGGGCGCTGGGTCGCCGACCGCGAGTACACCGAGCGCCGGGTCACCGCGTTCGAGGGCGGCGCCGTGCAGCAGCACGTGCTGCGTGGCACCCGGATCTCCACCGGCGAGCAGGTCGCCCTGCACGCCTGCGTCGTCATCCAGGTCGAGGACGGGAAGATCACCCGCCTCGACGAGTACATCGACTCCGCCGAGGCGGCTCAGTTCGCCCCGTGAGTCAGGCTCCGGAGTGAGCTAGTGCCTCTTGCGCGGGGCAGCGGAGCGGGGCGGGGCCTCGCGCATGCGGTCCCGCACGGGCGTGAGCAGGTCCGCGAGCCGGCGCGCGTCCGCTGCCGACAGCGCCGTGAACAGCTGGTCGGCGACGACCTCGGCGTGACCGGGCAGCACCGCCGCGACGCGGGCACGACCCTCGTCGGTGACGGTGACGGTGACGCTGCGATCGTCGTCCGGTGACGGTCCGCGGGTGACGAGTCCGGCCTTCTCGAGCAGGCCGGCCTGGTAGGTGAGTCCGCTGCGGCTGTAGACGACGCCGTCGGCGAGATCGGTCATGCGCTCGCTGCCGGTGGCCGATTCGAGCGCGAGGCGCGCCAGCAGCTGGAACTGGACGTAGCTGAGGTCGCCCACGTCGCGCAGCTGCTGCTCGACGGCGTGCTTGAGCAGCCCGGCGACGTCCATCAGCACGAAGTACGCGCGCAGCTGCGCCTCGTCGAGGGACGACTCGGGCTTCGGCATGTGCCCACCCTATCTGATGTTTCATATTCGTAGCACTTGTTTCAGATTCGCAGCACTGCTACCGTCAGGAATGTGCTTCAGTTTCGAAGCACCTGACGAGAGGCCACATCATGAAGACCATCCAGTTCCACGAGTACGGCTCCCCCGACGTCCTGCGTCTCGAGGAGGTCGACCTGCCCGTCCCGAGCGCCGGCCAGGTCCGCATCAAGGTCGCCGGCACGTCGTTCAACGGCATCGACAACACGATCCGCGCCGGCTTCATGCAGGACGCGATGCCGTTGACCCTCCCCCACACCCCCGGCGTCGACGTCGCCGGTGTGGTCGACGAGCTGGGCGAGGGCGTGGCGGACCTCGCCGTCGGCGACGCGGTGATCGGCTTCCTTCCGTTCACCGAGAATGGCGCGACGGCCGAGCACGTGCTCGCCTCGCCTGAGGTCCTGGCGGCGGCGCCCACGTCGATCCCGCTGACTGACGCGGCAGCACTTCCGGTCGCCGGCCTGACCGCCTGGCAGGCCCTGTTCGAGCACGCCGATCTCCGCGCCGGTCAGCGCATCCTGATCAACGGCGCCGGAGGCGCAGTCGGCGGCTACGCCGTGCAGCTGGCCAAGGCCGCCGGTGCCCACGTCGTGGCCACCGCCAGCCCCCGCAGCAGCGCCACCGTCACCGCACGCGGCGCCGACGAGGTCGTCGACCACACCTCAACCGACGTCGTCGAGGCCGTCGACCCGGTCGACGTGCTGCTCAACCTCGCCTCCATCGAGCCCGACGCGTTCGCCCGGCTCGCCACACTGGTGCGCGACGGCGGAGTCGTCGTCAACACCACGGTGTGGATGCCGGCGCCGACCGACGAAGCACGCGGCGTGCGGGGCGTCGACATGTACCTGCGCAGCGACCGCGACCAGCTGGCCGAGCTGGCCACCCGCGTCGACCGTGGCGAGATCACCGTCGACGTGGACCAGCGCGTGGGACTCGCCGACCTTGCCGGCGTCCACGCAGCAGCGGCCGCCGGCACCCTGCGCGGCAAGGTCGTCGTGGTTCCCGAGTGACACGACCCGTGCTGCCCGTCCGGCGGTGGATCTGGGGTTTCTCAGCCTGACCGAGGTGCCCGATCCACCGCTCCACGGGAGTGCAGAGCGACGTGCAGGCGCCAGCGGCGCTGCAGACGTTGGTAGGCCGAGTTGGCCGCGATGCCGACGGCCAGCGACGCGCCGAGGGCCCAGTACGGGTGGCCGGAGTCCTCCAGCGGCGGGTAGACCTGCCAGTGGGTCAGGTAGATCCACAGCGACGACGCGGCCAGCACCGCGACGGGACGGGCCAGCACGACCGGCAGCCGCAAGGGGCGCAGCCACAGCAGGACGGCCACCGTGCCGACCACGATCAGCTCGCGCTGGTGGTCACCGAAGTAGCCCCACAGGCCGGCGAACGCCACCACGAGCACCAGCACGCGCTGGGCGTGCGAGCGCGCATCGGCCGCCGCCCACCCGAGCGCCAGCACGAACAGCACCGACGGCACGGCGTAGCGCTCCACACCCTCGCCCTCGACGCCCACGCTGGCGTACCGCAAGGCGGTGGTGACCGCCAGGACGACCACGGCGACCGAGAACGGTGAACGCCGGTACCACCGGTCGACCGCGGGGACGGCCAGGAAGGCCGCGACGGCCAGGAACCCCCAGACGATCGCCTCGAGGAACCAGAACTGCCAGTCGACGGTCCAGTGCAGCCCGCCCTCGCTGCGGTAGCTGCGCACGCCGTTGAGGTAGACCGCCGTGGTCCAGTGGTACTGGCCGGTGAGCATCGTGACGGCGGCGATCCACAGCGACGCCGGGACGGCGACCGAGGCGATCGCCGACAGGATGCGTCGCGTGCGGGCAGCGCGTCCCGGCGTGGGCAGGGTGAAGCGGGCCAGGTGGTAGCCGGCCACGGCCAGCAGCAGGTGGGCGCCACCGGGGATCAGCACGATGTCCACGTGCGTCACCACCACGATGAGGATGGCGACGGCCCGCAGGACGACGCCGACCTCCAGCGGCGCCGACCACCGGGCCCACCGGCTCGACCGGTCGCGCGTCCCGGCGACCTCGGCCAGCTCGGTGACGCTCATCCGGGGCCACGCCCGCGGCAGCGCGCCCAGCACCGCGCCGAGCCGACTGGACAGCTCGACGTAGGACAACGAGTCCCCGCCGAGGCTCACGAAGCTGTCGTCGACGCCCGCGTCCGGACGCACCAGCAGCACGGCGTACAAGTCGCGCAACGACTCTGCGGTGACCCGGCTCGGCGACGACAGTGCTTGCGGAGCCAGCCCGGTGTCGGCGCGGGCGTGCTCGACCAGCGCGGCCTCGTCGACCTTGCCGGACGCGGTGCGCGGCAGGGCCGCCACGCGGTGCAGGCGCACCGCAGAAGCGGGCAGGCCGAAACGGCGGTCCGCGCCCAGCAGGGCCGGTGCCCCGGAGCGGGGCCGATCGGTGAACAGGTGCAGCACGTCGCCGTCGACGACGGCCCGCACGTTTGGGTCGACGTCGGCCAGCACGTGCTCCACGTGCGCGAGGTCCAGGCGCAGGCCGAAGACCTTGGCGACCCGGTCGCGGCGTCGCACGACCTCGACCAGTCCGTCGGCGGCGACGCGACCCAGGTCACCGGTGAACAGCTCGGCCAGCTCGGGGCCTCGGGCGAGGTCGGCGGGGTCGGTGGCGTAGCCCATCATCACGTTGGGTCCGGCGTAGACGAGCTCGCCGACGCCGTCGGTGTCGGGCTCGTGCACGCGCAGCGAGCCACCGGGCACCGCGACGCCGACGGCGCCGGGTCGCTCGCGCGCGAGGTCGGGCGGCAGGTAGGCCATCCGGGCGGTCGCCTCGGTCTGCCCGTACATGACGTAGAAGTCCCAGCCGCGGTCCTGACCGAGCTGCGCGAGCGCCCGGACGCGGTCCGGCGCCAGTCGTCCGCCGGCCTGCGTCACGTAGCGCAGGTGGCGCAGGTCGAGGTCGGCGTAGCCGCGCGTGGCCAGCAGGTCGAAGGTGAACGGCACGCCGGCGATTCCCGTGACGTGGTTCTCGCGAGCGAGGTCCCAGAAGCCGCACTCGGTGACCGACAGGTCCGTGAGCGCGACCGCCGCTCCCGCGACCAGGTGGCTGTGCAGCACGGAGAGGCCGTAGCAGTAGTGCAGCGGCAGCGACGTGATCGACCGGTCGGTGGCACGCAGGCCCAGGTACTCGGCGATGGAGCGGGCGTTGGCGAGCAGGTTGTCGCGCGAGAGGCGCACCAGCTTGGCCGACCCCGTCGACCCCGAGGTGGACAGCAGCAGCGCGAGGTCGGGGTGCGGCTCGGGCCCCTCCGCGGCGCCGAACCGGCGCTCGATCTCGGTCCGCCGGTCCGCAGCGGCGTCGCCGTCCTCCACCAGCACCACGGGACGGTGCAGGGCGAGGGCGGCGAGGTACGACACCACCGACGCGCGGTCGTTGCGCATCGGCAGCACCAGCGGTCCGGTCCCGGACAGCTCGTGCGCCCGCGCCTCCACGGCCGTCCGGAGCTCGGCGTAGGTGAGGGCGACGTCGTGATCGACGAGGGCCAGGTCGTCGGCCGCACCACCGAGCAGGAAGTGGTCGAGCCGGGTGTCAGCGGCCGTGGAGTGATCGACGGTCACACATCGTCCTCGCACGCGAAGCCCAGCACCTCACCGGCCACCTGCAGCAGCACCCGGTCTCCGGTCTGCGGCACGGAGTCGGCCGGGGTGCGAGCGGTGAGCACCTCGGGGTGGTCGTCGACGCGCACGCGCACCGTGGCGTCGTGGCCGAAGAAGCTGACGTCGACCACGGTGGCCGCCACGGCCCCCGCGGTGTCGCGGTCATGAGCGGCGTCCATGCGCGAGACCTCGATCTGCTCCGGCCGGATCGCGAGGGTGAGCCGGCCGGCGTCGTGGTGTCCCTGCAGCGGGAGCGGTCCGAGCAGGCTGGACGCCGTGCCCCCGCCGTTGGTGCTGCCCGGCACGAGCGCGGCATGACCGAGGAACGTCGCGACGGCGGCGTCGGCCGGGTCGAGGTAGACACCCAGCGGCGTGCCGACCTGCAGGAACCGCCCGTCGGCCATGATCGCCACCTGGTCGGCCAGCGACAGCGCCTCGCCCTGGTCGTGGGTGACCAGCAGGGCGGCGGCCCCGGCCGCACGCACGGCCCGCACGACGGCGCGCCCGGTCTCCTCGCGCAGCCCGGCGTCCAGGGAGGAGAACGGCTCGTCGAGCAGCACCAGCGCCGGTCCCGGTGCCAGCGCACGGGCCAGCGCGACGCGTTGCTGCTGCCCCCCGGACAGCTCGTGCGGATAGCGCGACGCCAGCGTGGTCGGCAGCTCGACGAGGTCGAGCACCTCGGCGACCCGCGCCTGGTCGGGGCGGCGACGACGACCCGTGGTGAGGCCGAAGCCGATGTTGTCCGCGACATCGAGGTGCGGGAACAACGCGCCTTCCTGGGGCACGTAGCCGATGTTGCGGTGCCGCGGCTGCACCGGCCGTCCACCGGGTCGCGAGGGCGTCATCAGCTCGCCCCCGAGCCGGACCTCGCCACTCTCGGCCTCGAGGAAGCCGGCGATGGTGCGCAGCAGGGTGGACTTGCCGCACCCGGACGACCCGAGCACGGCGGTGACCCCGGACTCGACGCGCAGGTCGAGCCCGCGCAGCACGGGGGTGCGGTCGAAGCCGACCCGCAGACCGGTCACCTCGAGTGCGGTCATGCCGCTGCACCTCCGCCCGAGCTGACCCGGCTGAGCAGCCAGGTGGCGGGGATGGACAAGATGATCAGCGCGAGCGCGTACGGTGCGGCGGCCCCGTAGGCGACCGACGACGCGTTGGACCAGAACTGCACCGACAGCGTGGTGGTGCCGATCGGCGACAGCAGCAGCGTGGCCGTCAGCTCGGTGGACACCGCCAGCGACACCAGCGCGACCGCCGCGCCCAGGCCGGGCGCGATCAGGGGCAGGGTCACCCGCCGGGCGGCCTCGGGGCCACTGCACCCGAGCGACCGCGCGACGTCCTCCAGGGCGGGCGGGGCGAGCTCGAGCGTGGAGCGGACGCTGACGATCGCCCGTGGCAGGAACAGCACGACGTAGCCGGCGATCAGGATGGGCAGGGTCTGGTAGAGCGCCGGCACCACCCGGATCGAGATGGTCACCAGCGCCAGGCCGACCACGATGCCGGGCATCGCGCTGGCGGTGTACGTGCTGCGCTCGACGACGGTGGTGATCCCGCTGCGGTGACGCACCGACAGCCAGGCGACGGGCAGCGCGGCGAGGCAGGCCACCACTCCGGCCACGACCGCCAGGCCCAAGGTGGTGGCGGCCGCCGAGGTGCAGCTCGGCGCCGTCGAAGGTGGTCGAGGTGCCGCGCACGAGCCAGCGCGCGAGGCTGACGAGCGGCACGCCCAGAGACAGCACCACCAGCCCGACCAGCAGACCCAGCACCAGCGGGCGACGGCGTCCCAGGCGGATCGGGCTGGCCGCACGAGTGGCACCGGAGCCGACCCTGGAGCGGCGCCGGCGACCGCGCAGAGCGAGCTCCAGGCCGAGCAGGAGCAGGCAGAAGCCGATCAGCACCAGGGCGAGCAGGGTGGCGGCCGATCCGGTGAACGAGGTGCCGTACTGCTGCAGGATCGCGGTGGTGAGGGTCGGGTAGTTGAGCAGCTGCAGGGCACCGTACTCGGCCAGCAGGTGCAGCCCGACCAGCAGCGAGCCACCCAGCACCGCAGGGCTGATCGCGGGCAGGACCACCGACACGAAGGTCTGCGGCGCGGTGCGACCCAGCGACGAGCTGACCTCCTCGAGCCCGGGGTCGAGGCGGCGCAGCGCCGCGACGGTGGGCAGGTACACCAGCGGGTAGTACGAGAGGCTGACGATCAGCACCGCCCCCACGTATCCCTGCACCGCCTGCGTGGTGGACACCCAGCCGTAGCCGTTGACGAACGCCGGCACGGCGAGGGGCGCACACATCAGGCCGTGCCACCACCCGCGACCGGGCAGGTCGGTGCGCTCGACCAACCACGCAGCGCCGACCCCGAGGATCGCGCTGAGGACGACCCCACCGACCAGCAGGCGCGACGTGTTCCACACCAGCTCGCCGATGCGGTCACGGAAGAGGAAGTCTCGCGCCTCGCCCGCACCGTACGAGGCGCTGGTCGCCACGACGTACACCAGCGGCAGCAGCGTGAGGGCAGCGACCGCGATCCCGGCGACGAGCAGCGGCAGCGGAACGACCGAGCGACGCCGCCGACCGTGCGGTCGGGACGTCGTGTCGGAGGGGCCGGGTGCGGCCGAGTCCGCGGGCGCCGGGGGAACGAGCAGGCTCAGAGGAATCCCACCTGCGTCATCAGGTCCACCACCGTCTTGCCATCGAGGTCGGACACGCTCACCTTGGGCGGCTGCAGCTCGCTGAACGGTCGCACCGGCGGGGCCAGCTGCGCGGCCGGGTTGAGCGGGTACTCCAGCGCGTAGGAGTCGGCCAGCTTCTGCTGACCCTCGGTGCTGGTGAGGTAGGCGATGAACTTCTCGGCGTCCGCCTTGTGCTTGCTGGAGGCGAGGACGCCGGCGCCCGACACGCTCACGAACGCGCCCGGATCCTGGTTGCCGAAGAAGTACAGCTGGCTGTTGTCACTGACGTCGCCGTTCTCGGCGCGGTCGCGGTACCAGTAGTAGTGGTAGATGATCCCGACCTCGGACTTGCCGGAGTTGACCGCCTGCAGCACCACGTTGTTGCCGTCGTAGACGGTGCCGTTGGCCTTGATGCCCTTCAGCCAGGCCAGCGTGGCGTCCTTCCCCTCGAGGTCGAGCACCGCGGCGACGATCGCCTGGAAGTCGGCGCCGGTCGGCGAGAAGGCGATGCGACCCTTCCACTTCGGGTCGGCGAGGTCGAGGATCGAGTCGGGCAGCTCGGACGCCTTGATCTGGTCGGTGTTGTAGACGAGGACCGTCGAGCGGGCCACGAAGCCGGTCCAGTCGTTGCTGGTCGGGCGGTACTGCGCCGGGATGTCGGCCGTGACCTTCGCCGGAAGCTTCTGGAACAGGCCCGCGCGCTCGACCTGCGCCATGGCCGGGGAGTTCTCGGTGAGGAACACGTCGGCCGGCGAGCGGTCACCCTCGGCCACGATCTGGGCCGACATCTCCAGGTCCTTGCCGTTGCGCAGCTTGACGTCGATGCCGGTCTTCTGGGTGAAGTCCTTGGCGACGGCGCTGATCAGCTCCTCGTGCTGGGCGTTGTAGACGGTGATCGACGGACCGCCGCCGCTGCAGCCGGCCGTCACGAGCGTGGCGGCGAGGGTGACGGCGAGGGCGAGACGAGCGCGCTTCATGGGTGGAGCTCCCGAGGGATGAGACGGTGAAAAGTTAGGATTGCCTCACCATAGAGTACTGCTGCTGCGAAGGACCACCCGAGCCACCGCAGTGAGGTGCATCTCTCAGCCGCGGAGCTGGGCCGCCAAGGGGCAGTCGAAGGGATCGCGGGCGCGGATGCCGACGTTGTTGAGGTAGTCGACGACGATCGCGTAGGAGTGGAACAGCCCGACCTCCATGTAGTCGACGCCGTGCGCCTCGCAGTGCGCGCGCACCAAGGGCTGGGCCTTGCGCAGGTTGCAGCGCGGCATGTTGGGGAACAGGTGGTGCTCGATCTGGTAGTTCAGTCCACCCATCGCCCAGTCGACGACCGGGTTGCCCTTCACGTTGCGCGACACCATCACCTGGCGACGCAGGAAGTCCAGCTTCATCTCCGGCGGGACGATCGGCATGCCCTTGTGGGCAGGGGCGAACGACGCGCCCAGGCAGAACCCGAACACGGCCATCTGGATGGCGAAGAACGCGGCCGCCTTGCCGAGCGGGAGGAACGCCAGCAGCACCGCGACGTAGGCCGTCAGCCGCGTGACGACGAGGAACAGCTCGGTGCGCCGCCACGGCTGGTTGGACGCCTTGTCGCGTGCGGCCCGGATGCTCTCCGCGTGCAGGTTCAGGCCCTCCAGCGTCAGCAGCGGGAAGAACAGCCAACCCTGGCGCTGCGAGAACCACCCGGCGAAGCCGGTGGTCCGGCCGGCCACGATGCCGGGCGTGAACGCGATGGCCCCGGGCCCGATGTCAGGGTCGTACCCCTCCAGGTTCGGCGCCTTGTGGTGGGCGTTGTGCTTGGCCCGCCACCACGCGAAGCTCAGTCCGGCGAACGCGCCGGCGAGGATCCGCGCCGTCCACGAGTTCCACGCCCCCGACGCAAACACCTGACGGTGCGCGGCATCATGACCGAGGAAGCCGAACTGCGTGACGATCACGCCGAGCGCTGCGGCGAGGATCAGCTGGAACCACGAGTTGCCGAGCAGGGCGAAGCCGACCCAGATGCCCACGAACGCAGCGACGTGCGCGCCGATCTGGAGGGCGTAGTAGCCGCGGCGGCGCTCCAGCAGGCCCGCGTCGCGCACCTCTCGCATCAGGTCCGTGAAGTGACTGACGTAGGGCGACGGGGATCCGCCGGAGTGCTGGACGTCTGTGGTCATGCCGACCGCTTCCAGGTGCTGGCTCCGCGAGCCGTCGCGACTGACGTCGGGGCCTGACCTCGCTCCCCCATCGTCGCATCTGCGGGCACACTTGCCTCATGAACCCTGAATCCGCCACGCCCGACGTCCGCTTCTGGTTCGACCCCGTGTGCCCGTTCGCCTGGATGACCAGCACGTGGGTGCGCACCGTGCAGGAGCAGCGCGGCTACGACGTGGAGTGGCGGTTCATCTCGCTGCGACTGCTGAACGCCCACATCGACTACGATTCGCACTTCCCGCCGGAGTACGAGGTGGGCCACACCGCCGGCCTGCGGATGCTGCGGGTGCTGGCCCACGTGCGCGACGACCACGGTCCCGACGCGGTCGCCCGCCTGTACCCGGCCCTGAGCAGCCGCATCTTCGACGTCCCGCCGGCGGACTACGACGCCTCGGACCTGGGACCGCTGGTGTCCGCGGCCTTGAGCGAGGTCGGCCTGCCGGAGTCGTTGGTCGGGCAGCTCGACGACACGAGCCGCGACGCGCAGATCCAGGCCGAGACCGACGAGGCGCTCTCGCTCACCGGCAAGGACGTCGGCACCCCGATCCTGCACATCGCGCCGCCCGAGGGCGCGGCGTTCTTCGGCCCGGTGATCAGCCGCCAGCCCAGCGCCGAGGAGGCAGGGGTGCTGTGGGACCACGTGGTCGGACTCGCCACCTTCGGCGGTTTCGCCGAGCTGAAGCGGAGCCTGCGCGAGAAGCCGCAGCTGCGGTCGTTCGGCGTCGAGCCGGGCGACGTGGGGGCGCAGGAGGACTGGCACGGCGGGAGCAGACGACTCAAGAAGTAGGGCGATATCTGACCGGTTCTGGCCCGCGGGAGGGAGCAGCACCGACCACTGAAAAATCGGTTCGAGAAAGTTTGGCGATTCGGCCTCCCAGCACTGGCTTCATAGGGCATGCTGCATCTGCCTCTCACTGTGCGAGGCCCTTTCACGAATCAGGTGTCCACTCCATGACCCAGCACCACCGTCCGCACGCGCTGCGGACCGCCCTGGCCCGCGTCGCCGTCACCGGCACCGCAGCCCTCGCCGCCACCATGGCGGTCGCCCCCGTCGCGATGGCCGCACCCGGCGACGACGTCGCACCGGCCGATCCGACCACGTCGGAGGCCAGCGATCCCGGTACCGACCAGACCCCGCCGGCCGACCAGACCGACGAGACTCCCACCGACGAGACTCCTGCCGACGAGCCGCCCGCCGACGAGCAGACCGATCCGGAGCAGACCCCGCCGAGCGACAAGGTCGTGACCGAGGCTCCCGGAACCACCGCCAAGCAGGGTCCGGCGGCCGTTGAGGCCGCTGAAGAGGTCGTGGTCCCGGACTACGGCCTCCAGAAGTTCCGCGTGGGGGTTCAGCGCGCCACCGGCGCGTTCGCTCCGGGCGCATCGACCGCCGGCTCGACGCTGCAGATCACGATCTCCGGCGGAACCGACAGCAACTTCACGCCGTTCCCCGCCGGCACCGTCATCACCTGCACCACCGACCCCTCGACCCAGGAGCCGGGCAGCACTGCCACGTACTGCACCGACTTCACGTTCGACGGACCGACGCCGCCGAACACGGCCCTCCGCGCCCAACGCGGAGGGGTCTCGCAGGTCGACGGCCCGTTCCCGGACGACCAGGGCCTGCCGCTCGGCCCGGGGCAGAGCGCGACCGTCAAGCAGCTGACCGCCGGCACCAAGCTGGTCCCGGTGTCGCAGACCAGCACGGTCGGCCCCTGCGCACCGGACCCGGACTTCTTCGATCAGTTCGGCGTCCCGCTGTGCCTCTCCGGGTCCGACTCGGGACTTGACTTCACCATCAAGAGCACGACCGTGCTGTTCGGTGACTTCGGTCCTGCTCCGGTGGCCAAGAACGACAAGGTCACCGCCACCGCCGGCGAGCCCACCACCATCAAGGTGACCAAGAACGACAGCTCGGGCAACGGCGCTCCGATCACGGGCGTCTCGGTCACCTCGAAGCCGTCGCACGGCACCGCCAAGGTCTCCGGCAAGAACGTGGTCTACACCGCCGACGACAGCTTCAGCGGGACGGACACGTTCACCTACCGGATCACCACGGCCAACGGCAGCGACACCGCCAAGGTCACCATCACGGTCGATCCCGACGGCGTCCTGCCCGACACCGGCGCACCCGACAACCGACTGCTGGGGTACGGCACCTTGATGCTCGCCGGCGGCGGCCTGTTGCTGGCGCGCGGACGTCGACGCGAGGACGCGCTTGTCGGCTGACGACACCGCACCATCGGCGAGGTGGTGGCACTGCCGGACGATTCGTCCCGACGGCAGTGTCGCCACCTTCGTCGTGGTCCGCTCCGATCGCCACCCCGACGGAGTGCGCGTCGACCTGCCGGAGGACGAGGCCCGCGCCGAGGTGGGTGACGATGCCTGGGCGACGGTGCACCTGCGCGACGACGGGACGGCGACGTCCCTGCACCTCGCACCACCGGCAGCCCCCAAGGCACCCGAGCTCTGGTTCGGGGAGCTGACCGAACCGAGGGCCAAGCCTCCAGCAAGGCACCTGGTGGCCTTCTCGGGACACGGCGTGCCCACCGGGACGCTGGCCGATCCGGCGGGCCTCCGCGACGCCAAGGTCACCAGCACCGACCAGCTGGGAGCGGTGCGCTGGTACCCGGACACCGGTGAGATCGACCAGGTCTACGTGAACCCGAGCCATCGACGCCGCTCCATCGCGACCGCCCTGCTCACGGCGGCCGGCACCCTGCAGGTGGCGCGCGGGCTGCCGCGGGTCTGGGGCGACGGTCAGCGCACGGCCCTGGGCGACCGGCTGGTGAAGCAGGCCGACTGGTCCGACCGGGCGCAGCCGTTGACCCATCTGGCTCCCCCGATGACGCCGTTCGACCAGCGCACCGACGACTGAGGCGCTCCGTCAGTCGCCGACGCCGCGGAGCACCTGCTCGGCGAGCCACGCGAGCCCGTCGGCCGTGCCCTCGGGATCGACCGGATCCTGCATGACGTGGCTCAGGACGTAGCGCACGACGACGTCGACCACGGTGGCGATGCGGGCCTCGTCGAGACCGGTGCCACGCTCCACGACCCGCGCGGCGACGACCTCGGTGGCGATCTCGAGCAGGGGCCCGGCGTGCGTGGTCAGCAGCGGCAGCAGGTCGGTCTCGGCGCCATGGGTCGCCGAGGCGACCGCCTGCAGCAGCGGGTTGCCCTGGGCCATCACCAGCACGTCCCGCACGGCAGAACGCAGTCCGTCGACGAGGTCGTCGGGATGGTCGTCGAAGGCCCGCTCCACCACGGCGAGGAACCGGGCGAGCTCGTCGAGGACCATGGCCTCGGCGAGCGCCGGCTTGGTGCCGATCTCGTTGTAGACGGTCTGGCGGCTGACGCGGGCCTCGCTGGCGAGCCGGCCCATCGTGACCGAGGACCAGCCCTGCGTGGCGGTCATGCGCAGCGCCGTGTCGAGCAGCCGGCGTCGCATGGGCGACGACGGCACCGAGAGGTCCGAGCTCTGCAGGGTCACGGTCACGAGGCTAGCCCGGCCCTCACGCGCGCCAGCTCGAGCGCTTCGTCCCACGCACCCGCGGCGGCGATCGCCTTGCGGAACTTCATGATGTCGCGCGGGCGATCGATCGACAGTGCACCGACCACGCTGTCACCGCGCCGGTACAGCGCGAGGAAGCCGCGAGCGACGTCGTCGCCGGTGCCACCCGGATCGACGACCGTCACCTCGTCGGCCTCGGCAGAGCCGAGCATCTGGATGCGTCGGTCGTACCAGTCGGACCAGAAGTAGGGCACGTCGTCCCACGCCGAGGGTTCGTGGCCGACGGCGTGCTTGGCAGCCGCGGCTCCCTGGGACGCGGCGGCCGTCCAGTTCTCGAGCCGGGCGTGGAGGACGTCGCCGGCGGCCCACACGCCGGGCGCGGCCTGCAGTGCGGCATCGGTGACGATGCCGCCGTCGCGCTCGTGCAACGTCAGGTCCCCACGCTCCGCGCTGTCGGTCAGCCAGCCGGTGCTCGGCAGGACGCCGGTGGCGGCGACCACCAGGTCGGCCGGCAGCACCTCACCGTCGGTGCCGTCGGGGGCGGCGAGCCGCACCCCGGTGACGCGGCCGGCCTCGGACTCCAGCGCCTCCACCCCGACTCCCAGGCGCAGGTCGACGCCCATGGCACGGTGCAGGTCGGCGCACGCCTGACCTGCGTCGGGGCCGATGCTGCGCGTGAGCGGCAGGTCGGCGGCCTCGACGACCGTGACGTCCTGGCCGCGCTTGCGCACGGCGGCTGCCACCTCCGAGCCGATCAGACCGGCGCCGATCACCACGATGCGCTGTCCGGCGTCGATGGCCCGGCGCAGGGTTCGTGCGTCGGCGAATGACCGCAGCGCCGCCACACCCTGGAGTCCTTCCGCACCCGGGAAGGGCCGGGGAGCTGCTCCCGTGGCGACGACCAGTGCGTCGTAGTCGATCACGTCGTCGCCCACGTGCACCTCGCGTGCGCCGACGTCAAGCCCGGTGGCGGCGGCGCCGAGACGCACCTGCACGTCCAGCTCGTCGCGGAACGACGCCTCGTCGCGGAAGGTCAGCGGCTCGTCGGCCGCATCCGCATCGAGATACGCCTTGGACAGCGGCGGCCGGTCGTACGGCAGGTGCTCCTCGGCGCCCACGAGCACGATCTCGCCCTCGTGACCGGCCCGCCGGGCACCTTCGACGGCCCGGAGGCCCGCCAACGACGCTCCGACGACGACCAGTCGCATCTCAGCCCTCGAGCTTGAGCGCCAGCACGGGGCACGCCAGGGTGGCAGCCTCGACGTCGGCGCGGAACGACTCGTCCGGCTCGGGGTCGAGCACCTTCACCAGGTCGTCGTCGCCGACCTCGAAGAAGTCCGGCGCCATCGCCTCGCACATGCCAAGACCCTCGCAGGTGTCGTGATCGGCCACGATGCGCATGTCAGGCCTCCACGGTCTCGACGGGGACGAAGTCGACCTTGTCCCGGACGCCGCAGTCGGGGCAGAACCAGTCGTCGGGGATGTCGGCCCACGCGGTGCCGGCGGCGAAGCCCTCCAGCTCGTTGCCGACGGCGACCTCGTAGGTGTAGCCGCAGCCGGGGCAGCGAGCGGCCAGCACCTCGTCGGGATCGACCTCGACACGGGTGTCCCGCAGCTGCAGCTGCGTCGGCTGCTCCGGCGGGGCGTACTTGGCCAGCACCTTCTCGCGCTTGCGCGGGCTGATGTTGGCCAGCGTCATGTCGCCGTTGTAGTGCTCGACGACGCGGTGGTCCATGACGCGACGCCAGATCGGCGGGAAGAGGGCGAGCACGATCATGCCGGCGTAGCCGGTGGGCAGCACCGGGCTCTCCTCGAAGTCGCGCAGCGTCTGGTAGCGACGGGTGGGGTTGGCGTGGTGGTCGCTGTGGCGCTGCAGGTGGTACAGCAGCACGTTGGTGGCGACGTTGTTGGAGTTCCACGAGTGCGACGGCGCGACGCGCTCGAAGCGCTGCTTGTCACCGCTGCCGACGAGCTGGCGCTTCATGCCGTAGTGCTCCATGTAGTTGACGATCTCCAGCAGCGAGAAGCCCATGACGGCCTGCAGCACGAGGAACGGGATGATGCCCACGCCGAGCCAGATGATGAGGGCGCCGAACAGGACCGCCGACATCAGCCAGGCGTTGAGGACGTCGTTGCCGAGGTGGAACGGGTGCGTGTTCTTGCGGGCGTAGCGCTTCTTCTCCACGCCCCAGGCGCTGCGGAGCGAGCCACCGACCGTGCGCGGCCAGAACTGGTAGAAGTTCTCGCCGAAGCGCGACGAGGCCGGGTCCTCCGGCGTCGCCACGCGCACGTGGTGGCCGCGGTTGTGCTCGATGTAGAAGTGGCCGTAGAAGCTTCTGGGCGAGGGCGATCTTGCTCAGCCAGCGCTCGTTGGCCTCGCGCTTGTGGCCCAGCTCGTGGGCGGTGTTGATGCCGATGCCGCCTATGAAACCGATCGAGATGGCCAGGCCGATCTTCTCGACGAGGTCCAGCTCGCCGCCACCGAACGGGTCGCCGCGGGCGATCAGGTACATCGCCGCCACGAAGCCGACGTACTGGATGGGCAGGAACAGGTAGGTGATCCAGCGGTAGTACTTGTCGTTCTCGAGCGCCTCGATGACGTCGTCCGGCGGGTTGGAGCGGTCGAGCCCGGCCACCAGGTCGAACGCCGGCACGACCACCAGCACGATGATCGGGCCGATCCAGAACCAGGCGCCGACGTCGGTGAGGCGCCATCCGCCGTAGGCGACGAAGGCCAGTGAGGGGACGACCAGGCCGATCAGCCACAGGTAGCGCTTCTTGTCCTTCCACGTCTCGGTGGAACCGGACGAGATCGTGCCGGTCCCGTCCGAGGTGGTGCTGCCGGACGGGGTGGTGTCGGGTGTGTGGGAGCTCATGGCCGACGTCCTCTCTGGTCTGTTGCACCCTCAACTCCGCAGAGTGTCTTGGGTCACGATTTCGACAAACCATACCGAAATGTCAACCGCTTGACAAGTGGGTGCCTTTTGTCCAATCCGGGCCGCGGGGAATTCGTCGGTAACAATCTTTCGCGTTTCATCGGCGCAACCGGCGCAGTCCGCTTATGCTCAACTCGCCTCCAGCGTTGGGGACACTCACTTCTCTCGCCTCGGAGCGCCATGAACTCCCGCCGCCCTGCCCGCCTGCACACCTCCCTCGGCCGCCTCGCCGTCGCCGGAGCCGCCACCCTCGCCACCGTGCTGGCCACCGCGCCCGTGGCGCTCGCCGCCGACGGCGACCTCGCACCCGAGTCGCCGTCGTCCGATGCCACTCCCGAGGCGCCCAGCCCGTCCGGCTCGACCGACTCCACCCCCGAGCCCCCGAGCGACGAGTCGCCCGAGCCGGCGCCGGTCGCCGACCCGCCCGCCGAGGACGACGACACCACCGCCCCCGAGACGACGCCGCCCGCCGAGCTGCCCAAGCCCTCGCTGGTGCGGACCCTGACCGCGAAGGTCGAAGCCGCCGCGCCGGACTACGTCGACCAGCAGTTCGTCATCACCGCACACATCGCGGGCGGCGCGGACGTGGTCGCCGGCACCACGACCGTCGGCACCACCTTCACGATCGTCGTCACCGACGCGGACGGCAACCCGACCACGACGTCGTGCACCACCACGGCCGTCGACGCGGACAGCACCGACTCGGAGTGCCGCTTCGACGACGGCGCCGGTGGCACGACCACGACCTTCGACCTCCCGGCAGGATCGAGCGCGCAGGTCACCATCGCGAGCGTTCCCGACGGTCTCGAGATCTCCGGCCTCACCGGCATCGGCCTGACGCCGAAGGTGGCCGCGGAAGCTCTCGGCGATCCGTACTCCCTGTCCTTCGACATCTACGGCACCCAGCCGACCGGCCAGGGCTTCAGCACCAGCACGCCGCAGGACGAGCCGCTGGTGATCGACCTGGCCGATCACGTCCAGAGCGTGAACCCGAACCCCACGTTCGCCCTCGGTTCGGACTTCGACCCCGACACGGCGCCCGACCACGGCACCTACCAGCTGACCGGCGACGGCCAGCAGATCACCTACACCCCCGACGAGGGCTACGTCGGGGGCGACGAGTTCACGTACTCGGTCACCGACGGCAACGGCACGGCGTTCGTCACCGTCCAGGTCAACGTGGGCCAGCAGATCCTCCAGCCGAACTTCGGCAGCCAGAAGTACCGCATCGGGGTCCAGATCGCGAGTGGTGCGTACGTGCCGGCCGGCACCACCACGGTCGGCAGCACGTTCTCGATCGTGACCACCGACGAGGACGGCCAGACGGTGTCCACCACCACCTGCACGACCGCCCCCACGTCCGTGCCCCTGCCCGGGCCGTCGAACGGCGAGTCCGGGTGCGGCGACACCTTGTTCGGCTTCGACGAGGCCCAACCGGGCGAGACGGTGACCATCACGCAGACGAGCGCGCCCGACAACCTGCTGCCGTCCCCGACGCCGGTCGTGATCCCCCCGTGCGACGCGGCCGACTGCACCTTCCAGACCGCCAGCTTCGTCGACGCCGGTTCGATCCTGCCGGAGACCACGAACGACCAGGCGTCCACCGACGCGAACACGCCGGTCGACATCGACGTGCTGGGCAACGACGACAGCGACGACCCGAACACCTCGCTGTCCGTGGACTCCCAGCCCGGTCACGGCACCGCCGAGGTCATCGGCTCTCCCGCTCCGACCTCCGGCCCGATCGACGAGGGCCCCCTCGACGGTGGCCCGATCGACGAGGGCCCCCTCGCGTTCGCACGGGCGACCACGCCCGTGCTGGCGGCGGTGGCCGGCGGCGGCACCCTCGCGATCCGCTACACGCCGGACCGCGGATTCAGCGGCGTCGACACCTTCACCTACGCGGTGTCCAACTCCAACGGGTCGACCACCGGCCAGGTCAGCGTCACCGTGCGCGGCGGTCAGGTCGTCGACAGCGGGTCGGGCGGTTCGACAGGCGGCACCGAGACCAACGGCACGCTGCCCGACACCGGTGGCCCACAGGCCTCGCTCCTCGGACTCGGTGCGCTGCTCGTGGCCGCCGGCACCGCGCTGACCGCTCGGCGTCGCAAGGGATCCGTCGTCGGTGACTGACGGCGAGACCACGTCGTTCAGCATCTGGCACGTGCGGGCCGTCGATGCCGACGGCTCTGCCCGGTGGGCTGCGGTGGTGCAGTCCGGGCGGCACCCCGACGGCACCGACCTGGTGCTGCCGGAGGCCGAGGCGCTCGAGCACGTGGCCGACACGTCCGGAGGCCTGGGAGCGGTGGGCTACGCCCGCTTCGACGAGACCGGCCGGGTCGTCCGCCTGGAGGTCACCGAGGTCGCTGCCCCGAAGGCTCCGCCGCTGTGGTTCGTCGAGGTCACCGAGCCCGCGTCGCAGCCTCCCGCCACGACGCTGGTGGCCTTCACCGGCCACGACGTGGAAGCCGGCTCGCTGCTGTCGCAGAGCGAGATGCGCAGGGCCGGCGCGTCCAGCGCGGACCAGCTGGCCGCGTTCCGCTGGTACCCGCACTCCGGCTTCGGCGACCAGGTCTACGTGTCACCGCAGTGGCGGCGGCGCACGATCGGCACCGGCATCCTCGCCGCAGCCGGCACGTTGACGTTCGCGCGCGGCTGGCCCCGGCTCTGGGGCGACGGCCAACGGACGGCCGAGGGCGACCGCATGCGCGACGCCAGCCGGTGGGCACACATGTCCCACGACCTCACCCACCTGATGCCACCGATGACACCGGACGACGAGCGCTGACCGTCGGCGCGTGGATCGAGGGTCTCAGCGACTGTTCTCAGCGACTGTTCTCAACGACGGGGGCGACGAGCCCAGACCGTGACCTGCTGACCCGCGAACGGGACGGGAAGGTTCTGCACCTGGTGGGCGGTGATCAGCTCGGCCTGCAGCTCGGCGACCTTGGACTGCAGCGCCGCCACCTGGTTCTCCAGCTCGATGACGCGCTTGACGCCCTCGAGGCCGAGCCCCTCGGCGGTCAGCCGTGCGACGGTGCGGAGCAGCTCGACGTCGCGCAGCGAGTAGCGACGTCCTCCGCCACCGGTGCGTCCGGCCTCGACCAGGCCGAGCCGGTCGTAGGTGCGCAGCGTCTGCGGGTGCAGGCCCGACAGCTCGGCGGCCACGCTGATGACGAAGACCTTCGCCTCCGGTCCCGGCGGGACGAATGGGGGTTGGGTCATGTCAGCTCACCGCCTCGTCCGTCACCAGTCCACCACGCGGATCGGCCTCACCGCGAGCGGCGCGCAGGGCCTCGACCGCAGCACGCTGCTCGTCGCTGAGCTCGGTCGGCACCTGCACCTCGACGGTGACCAGCAGGTCTCCCCGGGTGCCGTCGCGGCGCGTGCCGCCCTTGCCGCGCGCTCGAAGTGTGCGGCCGCTGGGCGTGCCGGGGGCGATGCGGATGCGCACCGGCGGCCCGTCGAGCGTGGGCACCGAGATCTCGGCGCCCAGCACGGCCTCGTCGTAGGCCACCGGGACGGTGATGGTGAGGTGGTCGCCCTTGCGACCGAACATCTTGTGGCTGCCGACGTGCACCACGACGAACAGGTCGCCGGCCGGGCCGCCGGCCACACCCGGGTCGCCCTTGCCCTTGAGGCGGATGCGCTGACCGTCCTTGACGCCGGGCGGCACCTTGACCGAGATGGTCCGACTCGACGGAGCCCGACCCGAGCCACGGCACGTCGTGCACGGGTGCTCCACGACCAGACCGCGCCCGCGGCACTGGTCGCACGGCTCGGTCATGGCGAACACACCGCCGGAAGCGCCGGTCTGCATGCCGCTGCCCTGGCACTTGGTGCACACCTGCGGCACCGTTCCGGGCCTGGCGCCGGTGCCGTGACACGTGGGGCACGGCTCGTCACTGGTCAGCCGCAGCGGGAGGGTGACGCCACCGACGGCCTGGTCGAAGGTGATCGTGGCCTCGGTCTCGAGGTCGTCTCCTCGACGCGCGGGCGAAGGGCGCTGACGCGAGCGGCCGCGCCCGCCGCCGAACATGCCGCCGAGCAGGTCGCTGAGGTCGAAGTCGGCCGGCCCGCCGCCTCCGCCGGGCGGCGGGAAGCCGCCGCCCTGGAACCCGCCCTTGAACTGGCCGAACAGCGTGCGCTGCTCGTCGTACTCCTTGCGCTTGTCGGCCGACGACAGCACCGAGTACGCCTCGGAGACCTCCTTGAAGCGCTCCTCGGCGGCCTTGTTGCCGGGGTGGGAGTCGGGGTGGTTGTCGCGCGCCAGCTTGCGGTACGCCTTCTTGATCTCGGCCGCCGACGCGTCCTTCTTGACGCCCAAGGTCTTGTAGAAGTCCTTGGAGGCCCAGTCACTGCTGGCCATGCTCACCCCTCCTCTCACTCACCGGTTCGGCTCCTCACTCGTTCTCGTCATCCCCGTCGGCCGGTTCCTCCGGCGCGTCAGCAGCTTCGGGAGCCGGATCGACGACCCCGACGGTGGCGGCGCGGAGCACGCGATCGCCCACCCGGTAGCCGGTCCGCAGCACCTGGTCGATCGTGGTGACCTCGACGTCGGCGGACTCCCCGGCGTGGAACACCGCTTCGTGCAGCGACGGGTCGAACGCCTCGCCCTTGGCGCCGAAGGCCTCGAGCTTGTGCTTGGTCACCGCCGCCTGCAGCGCATCGGCGACGGACTTGAACCCGCCCTCGAGCTCGCCGTGCTCGGCAGCCCGACCGATGTCGTCGAGCACCGTGAGCAACGACTGCAGCACGGCGATCTCGCCCTGCCCGCGCACCAGCTCACGGTCCCGGTCGACGCGTCGCTTGTAGTTGACGTACTCGGCCTGGGTGCGCTGCAGGTCGAGCGTGCGCTCGGCCAGCTGGTCCTCCAGCGACGGCTCGGCCGGGGCGGCCTCCCCGGCCGGCTGAGCTTCCTCAGCCGGCTCGGGGGCGACCTCCTCCGGACCTGCGTCCTCGGGGGGCGTCTGGTCGGACTCGCTCACTTGGAGTCGTCCTCGACCGTGGGCTCGTCGTCGACGATCTCGGCCTCGACGACGTCCTCGTCGTCGGCCGCGTCACCGGCATCACCCGTGGGAGCGTCGCCAGCGGCCTGCTGCTCGGCGGCCGCTGCGGCGTACATCGCCTCGCCCATCTTCTGGCTCGACTCGCCCAGCTTGGTCACCGCAGCCTGCACGGCGTCGGCGTCCTCGCCCTTGAGCGCCTCGTTCAGCGCGTCGAGATCGGCCTGCACCTCGGTCTTGGTGGCGTCGTCGATCTTGTCGCCGTTCTCGCCCAGGAACTTCTCGGTGGAGTGCGCGAGGGTCTCGGCCTGGTTGCGGGTCTCGACGGCCTCGCGGCGCTTGCGATCCTCCTCGGCGTACTCCTCGGCGTCCTTGACCATCTTGTCGATGTCGTCCTTGGACAGCGCCGAGCCGCCGGTGATGGTCATCGACTGCTCCTTGCCGGTGCCGCGGTCCTTGGCCGAGACGTTGACGATGCCGTTGGCGTCGATGTCGAAGGTGACCTCGATCTGCGGCACGCCGCGCGGCGCCGGGGGAAGGCCGGTGAGCTCGAAGGTGGCCAGCAGCTGGTTGCCCGAGGCCATCTCGCGCTCGCCCTGGTACACCTGGATCGCCACGGACGGCTGGTTGTCGTCGGCGGTGGTGAACACCTCGGACTTCTTGGTCGGGATCGTGGTGTTGCGCTCGATCAGCTTGGTCATGACGCCGCCCTTGGTCTCGATGCCGAGGCTCAGCGGGGTGACGTCGAGCAGCAGCACGTCCTTGACCTCACCCTTGAGCACGCCGGCCTGCAGGCTCGCGCCCACGGCGACGACCTCGTCGGGGTTGACGCCCTTGTTGGGCTCCTTGCCGCCGGTCAGGCCCTTGACGACCTCGGTGACGGCGGGCATGCGGGTGGAGCCGCCAACCATGACGACGTGGTCGATCTGGTCGACCTTGATGCCGGCGTCCTTGATGACGTTGTTGAACGGCGCCTTGGTGCGCTCGAGCAGGTCGGAGGTGATCTTCTCGAACTCCGAACGGGTCAACGTCTCGTCGAGGAAGACCGGGTTGCCGTCCTGCACCGTGATGTAGGGCAGGTTGATCGACGTGCTCGACGAGCTGGACAGCTCGATCTTGGCGCGCTCGGCGGCCTCGCGGATGCGGGGCATGGCCATCTTGTCCTTGGTGAGGTCGACACCGTTGCTGGCCTTGAACTTGGTGACCAGCCAGTCGACGATCTTCTCGTCCCAGTCGTCACCACCGAGGTGGTTGTCACCGCTGGTGGCCTTGACCTCGATGACGCCCTCGCCGATCTCGAGCAGGGACACGTCGAACGTGCCGCCGCCGAGGTCGAACACCAGGATCGTCTGGTCGTCGCCCTTGTCCAGGCCGTAGGCCAGTGCGGCCGCGGTGGGCTCGTTGACGATGCGGCTGACGTTCAGGCCCGCGATCTCGCCGGCCTCCTTGGTGGCCTGGCGCTGGTGGTCGTTGAAGTACGCCGGCACGGTGATGACCGCGTCGGTGACCGACTCGCCCAGGTAGGCCTCGGCGTCGCGCTTCAGCTTCTGCAGGATGAATGCGGAGATCTGCTGGGGGTTGAACGTCTTGCCGTCGATCTCGGTGGTCCAGTCGGTGCCCATGTGGCGCTTGACCGAGCGGATCGTGCGGTCGACGTTGGTGACGCCTTGGCGCTTGGCGACCTCGCCGGCCAGCACCTCGCCGTCCTTGGCGAAGGCCACGACCGACGGGGTGGTGCGGGCGCCTTCGGCGTTGGCGATGACGGTGGGTTCTCCACCCTCGAGAACGGCGACGACCGAGTTGGTGGTGCCGAGATCAATTCCGACCGCACGGGCCATGATGATTCCTCCTGCTGTTGGTGGTTCTGGATGCGTGAGAGTGCGAGCTGCACAAAGTTTACGAAGTCAGATCAACTGACTTGAGTCAGACCTTATCAATCTTGCTCATGCCTGTATCAACGGCCTCGGCGTCACGGTTGTTCCCACCCGTCGACTACGATTTCGACATGTTCCGACGTCCGCTGGTCATGGCGCTGGGCGTGGTCATGACACTCGCGCTCGCGGCCTGCAGCGGCGACGACCGCACCGGCCCGGTGGCCACCCCCCAGCCGTCGTCGTCGGCCTCCGCCGAGCCCTCGTCGTCACCGACTCCCGGCACGCTCGTCGGCAGCGACGCCTTCGCGGTGACCCTGCCGGAGGGCTGGACCGAGCAGACCGACGACGGCGGCGTGGCGCTGCTGGCGATCTCCGACCAGACCATCGGCGGATACCCCCAGAACGTCAACGTCGTCGAGGACCCCACCGTGGCCCAGACCGCTCCCGGACAGCTGGAGGGCGACAGGTCCGCGGCCATCACGGCGGCAGGCGGCTCGAGCATCACGCCCCAGGGCGCCTACGAGGTCGACGGCGACCAGGGCGTCCGGACCACGTATCGCCAGGTCGTGCAGGGGTTCGACGTGTTCTCGGACGAGATCACGGTGGCCCATGGCGACACCGGCTTCGTCATCACCTTCTCGTTCGCCGCGGCCACGCCCACGGCCGAGCGCGAGGCAGCCGTCACCCAGGTGATGGACAGCTGGACCTGGGCCTCCTAGTCAGGTCGGGTCGACAGGCGGCAGCAGTGGTCTAGGCCACCTGGTGGACGCCACACCCTGCGTCGTCCGCAGCGCAGGACGCACAGCGCACGAACTGGCTGACGCACGCCACGTCGGCGCAGTCGACGACGTCGTTGGTGGGCTCCCCGCAGACGTCGCAGCGCCCGATCACGGCCGCGTGGTCGGAGAAGTCCATCGTCATGCGGTCGTCGAACACGTACAGCGATCCCTCCCACAGGCCGTCGTCGCCGTACGCCTCGCCATACGTCGCGATGCCGCCGTCGAGCTGGTAGACCTCGGCGAACCCTCGGTCGCGCATCAACGGGGTGAGGATCTCGCAGCGGATGCCGCCGGTGCAGTAGGTGACGACCGGGCGATCCTTGAGGTGGTCGTAGGCGCCGCTGTCGAGCAGCTCGACGAACTCGCGCGTCGTGTCCACCGGGGGCACCACCGCGCCTCGAAACCGTCCGATGGCCGACTCGATGCGGTTGCGCCCGTCGAAGAACACCACGTCCTCGCGTGCCACGAGCTCGTGCAGCTGCTGCGGATCCAGATGGGTGCCGCCGCCCGCCACCCGGTCACCGTCGACGCGCACGGCATCGGGAGCTCCGAAGGTGACCAGCTCGGGTCGCACCTTGACGGTCAGCCGCGGGAAGTCCGCCGACGTGCCGTCGTCGAGCGCCCGACCCTCGCTCCACTTGAACGTGGTGCCACGAAACGGGCCGTACGTCTTGGTCGCCCGGACGTACTTCTTCAGCTCGATGACGTCGCCACCCAGCGTGCCGTTGATGCCGTGCGGAGCGACGATGATGCGACCCCGAAGTCCCAGCGACTCGCACAGGGTGTGCTGCCACAGCCGGACCGCCTCGGGGTCGGGCAGCTCGGCGAACGCGTAGTAGAGGAGGACCTTGGGGGTGGCCACGAGGCGATTCTAGGGGCCGATACCGTTCGGCCATGTCCACGATCCGCCGCTGCGCTGCGGCCGCTGTCACCGCGTGCGTCCTGACCGTCACGCTGACCGGCTGTTCCGGCGGTTCGGAGTCATCGTCGCCGAGCACGTCGGGCAGTTCGTCGAGCAGTTCTTCCGTCGCCTCGACCGGAGACACCATCTCCGGACAGGGCTTCAGCTTCAGCGCGCCCGACGGCTGGGAGGAGGGCGACACCTCCCAGTTCCCCTCGGTCAACGTGCTCGCCATCGCCGTGGCGTCCGAGGACCGCGACGGCTTCGCCGACAACCTGAACGTCGTCGAGGACCCGACCATCGTCGATGTCGACCCCGACCGGCTGGAGCGCGGCCTCACGTCGACCCTGAGGAACATCGCCTCCGACGTGCGGATCGCCGAGCCGGTCGACGTCGGCGGCGAGCGGGCACTCGTGGTCCTGGCCTCCTACCCGAAGTACCGGACGGTCCAGCACGTCGTCGAGCACGACGGCACGGGCTACGTGATCAGCTACAGCTTCAGCCCCGACGTCGCAGTCGACGACCAGACGGGCCTCGCGGCGTCGGTCGCGGCCAGCTGGCGGTGGGCGTCCTGATTCGTCGGTGAGGCTCTCCGCACCCGCCGCCGACCACGGGAGCGATACCGTCGAGACGTGACCGAGCTGCACGATCTCGACGCCCACGACCAGGCGGCAGCACTGCGCGCCGGCGAGGTCTCCTCGGTCGAGCTGGTGCAGCACCACCTGGACCGCATCGACGCACGCGCCGACCTCGGCGCCTTCGTCACCGTCACCCACGAGCGGGCGCTCGCGGCAGCAGCAGCCGCCGACCACCGCCTCGCGGCCGGCGACCCCGCGCCGTTCCTCGGGGTCCCCACGGCGTTCAAGGACCTGACCGCCACGGCCGGCGTGCCGACCTCGATGGGGTCCGCCCTCATGCGCGGCCACGTTCCGGACGTCGACGCCCACGTGGTCACCCTGGTCGAGCGGGCCGGCTTCATCAGCCTGGGCAAGACCAACACCCCGGAGTTCGGCCTCTCGTCCTACACCGACAACGACGTGGTCGGGCCCGCGCGCACACCGTGGGACACCACCCGCACGGCCGGCGGGTCCAGCGGAGGTGCCGCCGCCGCCGTGGGTGCGCGCCTGCTGCCGGTCGCACCGGGCAGTGACGGCGGAGGCTCGATCCGCATCCCCGCCAGCGCGTGCGGCGTCGTCGGGCTCAAGCCGAGCCGCGGCCGCGTCAGCTGGGGACCGGACGGCAACGACTGGAGCGGCTTGGCCGTCAACGGACCGATCGCCCGCACCGTGCGCGACGCCGCCGCGCTGCTCGACGCGATGGCCGTGCCCATGCCGGGCGACATCCGCCCCCTGCCGGCGCCTTCGGTGCCGTTCACCTCCTGGGTGGGGCGCGACCCCGGTCGCCTGCGGATCGCCCGATGGTCCGGCACGCACCTGCCGTTCGCCGAGCCGTCGCCGGAGGCCGTCGCCGCGTGGGAGGCGGCGAGCCGCCTGCTGGAGTCGCTCGGTCACGAGGTCGTCGACGTCCCCAACCCGTTCCCGCGCGAGCTCGAGACGCAGTTCAACGTCATCTGGCCCAGCGGCGTGGCCGCCGCACCACTCTCACCCGAGGCCGAGGCGCAGCTGCGACCCAACACGCGCTACTGGCGCCAGCGCGGCCTCGAGTCGTCGGCGGTCGACCTCGTTCGCGCGCTGTCGTACCTGGAGTCGGCGACCCGCGAGGTCGTCAGCGGGATCGGCGACTTCGATGCCATGCTCACACCGACGCTGGCGCTGCCGCCCCCGCCGGTGGAGTGGTTCAACGAGTCCGGCGACCCCGCGGAGGACCACCGTCGCGAGCTGTTGTTCACGCCCTACACGGGCCTGTACAACATGAGCGGCCAACCGGCCGCGTCGCTGCCGCTGCACTGGACCGACGACGCGCGACCCCTGCCGATCGGGGTCATGCTCGCCACCCACCCCGGGCGCGACGACCTGTTGGTCGCGTTGTGCGCCCAGGTCGAATCAGCTGCCGACGTCGACCGGCCCGCCTAGCGGACCTTGCCGCGCGACGGCGAGTACGTCGTCAGCTGTGCGTATCCGTCGCGCTGGCCGATCACCCGCACCTTGATGCGGTGACCCTTGTCCTTCTTGGTCAGCTTGTACAGCTCTTCGTCGCGCCGGAGATCGCCTTGCCGTCGCGATACCAGAGGTGCTGGTACCGCGAGGCGGACGGAGTCCAGGTGCCGCGCGACACCCGCAGCGTGCGCCCCACCTTGGTCGTCCCGGTGATCTTCGGGGTGGACGCGACGAACCGGCCGTAGTCGATCCGGACCGGCGCCGAGGTGCGGGTGATCTTCTGCCCTCCCGGCAGGGTGCCGGTGAGCTCGAGGATCGCGGTGTCGCCGCGGCGTGACGCCGCGGCCGTGTAGGTCGAAGCACGCGACACCGGGTCGCAGTCGGCACGCCACAGGTAGGTGAAGGTGGTGCCGGCGGGCCAGCCGAGCGGCTGGACGAACGCCGGTCGTCCGACCATGGCCCGCACGCTGTAGTTGCGGGTCAGGATGCGCATCGGCACCGAGTAGGTCGTGATCGACACCACGGCCGGGCCACCCACGCTCGACGACGTGACGTCGACCCCGATGGCACCCGACGGCGAGTTCCACGACTGGCCCGTCCCGATGGAACCGTCGTCGACAGGGCCGCCCTCGCGAGGAATGAGCAGCTGGGTGTGGTCCGCCGTCGCCTCGCTCACCGTGACGCCCGGGGTGAAGCGGTAATCGTCGACGTCGCCGGAGAGGATCAATCCGCCATAGACGGCGCCCGCGTCCCGATCGGCGCTGCCGCCGGCGCGGTTCTCGACCCAGAACTCGTCGCCGGTGACGGGGTCGGTGATCCGCAGGCCGCGAAGCCCCGACGACGATCCCCGAGGCTGCAGCGTGCGGGTCGTCGTGGCCACCCGGTCAGAGGTCTCGTGCGCGATCGAGTCGATCTCACCGGGCTGGGTGATGCCGAGCTCGTCGCGATACACCGAGTCCAGGGCGGTCGGCTCGTTGCCGGCCACCCCGAAGCCCATGACGCTGAAGATGTCGAAGTACTCGTCGACCGGACGAGTGGAGCAGGACTGGGCGTTGGCATGTCCGAGGCTGAAGTTGTGCCCCAGCTCGTGCACCGCGGTCGCGTCGACGTAGTCGGTGTCCCACAGCACCGTGGACAGACCGCCGTCGTCGATCGAGTCGCCAACCGTGCCGATGCCGAGGGTCGACGACGGGACCGATGCGCATCCCGAACCGGAGATGATCATGATCAGGTGGTTCGGTGAGCCCGGCTGGAAGTCGACACCGGGGAACAGCGCCGCCCCGGCCGTCCATGCACCGAAGGGATCGTCCATGCGGCACAGACTGGTCTTGGACAGCTCGGCCGGTTCGGCGCTGGGCAACGTCGCCGTGCCATCGACCGTGAACGACGCGATCGCACCGTCGGACTCGGTCACCCACTCGCTGAGGACACGGTCCTCCAGACGGGTCTTCACCGTCGCCTCGGTGGGCAGCGCACCGGTCTTGGGGACCAGCACCACGTAGGCGCGATGGGCGAGCCCGCCGGACGCAGCGGCTGCCGGCGCCGTCTGGACGGTGGCCTCGGACAGCTGTCCGTCGGCCGAGCCGGTGTCGACGACCTCGGCCTCGATGTCACCGTTGGCTGCGCTCAGCGGCAGCTCCTCGGCGACCTCGATCGGCACGGTGTCGCCGTCGTCGGTGACGATCGAGTAGGCCAGCTCCGACGTGGGCACGCCGACGCGATCGAGGCGGTCGACGTACGCCATCTGGAGCGTGCCCTCCACCCGCGTGGTCGAGGCGCGGGCCAGGGCGGGGTCGTCATAGCTGACGGAGTCGCCGGACTCGGTGACGGTCGGATCACCGGCCGCCACGGCCGGCGCGGGGTTCGCACTGAGCAGGGCCGCGGCCACGAACGCGGCTGCGGAGGCCGCGACGACCCGGCGCTTCACACCGAGCTCCGGTCCGTCATGACGATGGGGTCGCCCTCAGTGATGGCGATGGTGTGCTCGACGTGGGCGCCGCGCGAACCGTCGGCGCTGCGGATGGTCCAGCCGTCCGGATCCATGACGATCTCGTCGGTGGTGTGCAGGAACCACGGCTCGATCGCGATGACGAGGCCCGGCTTGAGCGGGAAGCCGCGGCCGGGACGACCGTCGTTGGGGATGTGCGGATCGCCGTGCATGGTGCGGCCGACGCCGTGGCCACCGAACTGGGTGTTGATCTTCAGCCCGTGCGAACGCCCGACGGCGCCGATGGCGGCCGAGATGTCACCGACCTTGTTGCCGGCGCGCGCCACGGCGATGGCGGCATCGAGCGCCTCCTGCGCCTGGTCGACGAGGCGCAGGTCCTCTTCTCGGGGCGTGCCGACGGCGATGGTGACGGCCGAGTCGCACACCCAGCCGTCGACCGAGACCGCGAAGTCGAGGCTCAGCAGGTCGCCGTCCCTGAGCTTGTAGCGGTGCGGCAGCCCGTGCAGCACCGCGTCGTTGACAGAGGTGCAGATGACCTTGCCGAACGGCATGGCGCCGAACGACGGGTGGTAGTCGATGTAGCACGACTCCGCGCCGCGGTCCTTGATCATCTGGTGGGCCAGGGCGTCGAGGTCGAGCAGGTCGACGCCGACGTCAGCGGCCTCGGAGCACGCCGTGAGCACCTCGGCCACGAACCGGCCGGCCGGCCGCATCTCGTCGAGCTGGGTGGGGGTGAGCAGCTCGATCATCGGCGGACTCCTGTCGATGTGGTGAGGGTGGCGCGAGCGGCCAGCAGGCTGGTCGCCATCGCGGCGATTCCGAGAGCAGCGGTGAGGTCGCTGCTGAAGACTCCGCCGCCCGCGCCGAAGGCGGACGAGGCGACCAGCGCGCCACCGAGCAGGGCGAGGGCAGCCATGACGTGGTGCGGGACGGCGCGCGTCGGCACGGTGCTCCACCGCTGGTAGAAGGTCCCCGCCACCACGGCTGCGGCAGCAATCACCGCCACACGGAGCGCGGCACGACCGGCACCGTCGACGGTGGTCGACAGATCGACCGCGAACACGGCCGCGACGAACACGCTGCCGAGGAACGGAACCAGGACCCAGACGGGTCGCAGTGGGAACGGGGAAGACACCGGCTCAGGGTACGCGGTGTGGACCGAGATGATTGACTTTTCGTGTGAAGGACGCGGCATTCGAGTACTCCAACCTCAGCGGGCGTCCGACGGGTCCGTTCATCTCGTTGGCCAGCCGGTTCCTCGCCGGGGTCCGCGAGGTCCAGGCCCAGGTGGTGCCGTACGCCAAGGCCTGGGAGGCTCACAACCGACAGGCCCTGGTCGACGACGGTCCGTTGTGGGTGGCGCTGGGCGACTCGATGACCCAGGGCATCGGAGCCTCGGCCTTCGACCGCGGGTGGACCGCCGGCGTCGCCACGGCACTGCCGAACCACCGACTCGTGAACCTGTCGGTCTCGGGTGGCCTGGTCACCGACCTGCTGGAACGGCAGCTGCCCGCCATGGAGTCGCTCGGCGCGACACCCGACCTCGTGACGGTGATGATCGGCAGCAACGACCTGCTCAACCGGCGCGCTCGCACCAGTCTCCCGCGCGACCTCGCCGCGCTGATCGAACGCCTCCCCGCCGGCACCGTCGTCGCCACCATGCCGGGAGGACGGCGCGGAGCTGACGACTTCAACCGTCAGGTCACCACCGCGCCCCACCTGGTGCCCGCCGAGTTCCGCGACCCCCGCCTGAGGAGCTGGAAGGGACGCGTCGCCCAGGACCGCTTCCACCCCAACGACGCCGGCTACACCGCGATGGCCGAGATCATGGTCGAGGCCGTCACCGGTCGACCCGCCTAGGGGCGAGGGCGCACGACCCGACGAGTCAGCGCACGCAGCCGCCCGATCCGCTGACGGACGCTGCTCCGGCTGACTCGTCGACGACCGCCCCCATCGAGAAGGTGCCGCGCAGGAACCGGACGCTGACCTCGCTGCCCTGGTCGGCATCGCGCCGCACGGTCCAGCCGTCGGCCTCGAGCGACGCGGCGATCTCACCGCGCAGCCGGTCGGCGGCGCCGGGGTCGACCGGCACCCGGAGGGTGTAGACGAGGTCGAGTCCCTCGTCGTCGCCGGGCTCGCACGGTCCGATGTCATCGGTGAGGACCGACTTGCCCGGACCGAGCCGGTCGGCCAGGTCGTCGATGTATCCGCGCGCCTCCACGGCGCGTGCCTCTGCGCGTTGTGCGACGTCCATGTTCTCGCCTTCCTTGCATCCTCCGGCCATCGCGAGGACGACCAGCATGCTGACCACGATCCGCTTCATGGGATGTCGACCCTCGATCCGTCGTCGTTCCACCCATCCTGCACGGTGACGACACCTCGTCCGGTGTTGTAGTACTCGTAGTGCGGCGACCGGTAGGTCTCCACGACGCCGCCGGTGAAGACGCTGCGCATGTTGCGCCATGCGTCAGAGTCGGTCTGGAACACGTCGGAGTGCGCGCCGAACCCGGTGTTGGGGGTCTGCCTGCCCTCGTCGTCCACCTTGTCTCCGGTGTGCAGACGCGTGACGCCCTCGAAGTCGTCGGGATCGGCTCCGTGGCCGTACTTGCCGACGTTGACGCCCTGGGTCAGCTCGATGAAGTCCCCCGGTGCCGTCATCGAGTATCGATCGACGTCGCGTTGGGTGCTCGGCAGGTCATCGGGGCTGTCGATGTCGCGCCCGACGCCGGCCGACTCGATGTGGAACACCCGGTCGGCGTCCAGTCCGCTCAGCTCGGAGCGACCGACGACCGCGCCGCCGTACGAGTGGCCGGCAATCGTCACATGGGCCTGCGATCCGGCCCGGTCGATCTCGAGCCTCAGGTCGTGCGAGAAGTCCGCGAGCTTGGGACCGAGGTCGAGGGAGTACTTGGGGTCTGCAGCCGCGGCGTCTTCCGGCAGGTCGCCGCCCAGCCACGAGACCATCGCGAGGGAGCCGTTCGGCACGGAGTCGACGAAGCTGGTGGATCGCCGGACCGTCGACCCGAAGTTCGACAGCTCGTTGTTGGTGCCCGGCACCAGCACACCGACGTTGTCACTGTCGGCGCCGATGTGGCCGTGCAGCTCGGCCATGGCGCCGTCGCCGCTGGGGTCGAAGAACAGGATCTGGCGATCGTTGCGCAGGATCGACTCGTACAGCGAGATCAGGTCGCCGGACTTCTCGATCGGGCCGTCGAGATCGTTGTTGTTCAGGCCCAGGAAGTCCCAGTCGTGCTGGTTGTGCTCGTGCCGCTCCTGCAGGTCGGCCAGGTTCGCCTTCTCGTCATCGAGCGCCACCACGATGCGCACCGTGTTGGCATCCGCGAGGTTCTCGAACGGCACCCCGTGCAGGTTGCCGACGGTGGACGGGAACATCATGGCGAGGATCGCCGCCTGCTCCGAGCCCAGGCCCTCGAACAGGTCGCGAGCAGCGATCCGGCGCTCCTCGTGCACCGCCGCGCCGCCACCGGGGGCGGTCAGCACCGGCGTGAGCAGGCTGGCGAGCGTGCCCTCGGCTCCGCTTCCCGGGCGGGGAGACAGGTGCGTGAGGGCCCGGGCCAGGTCCGGGTTGGCGATGATCATCGAGCGCAGCTGGTCCGAGGTCATCACGTCGGGGTCGTCGGGCAGGTCCTGGCCGATCGAGCCGAAGGTGAGCACGAGAGCGGAGAGCTCGTCGTCGCTCAGCCCGGTGGCCTCGGCGAAGTCGGGACCGAATCGCTGGGCGACCACGGAGTCGAACACGGCGTTCACGTCCCACGTGGTGCTCGCGGTCTCGAAAGCGACGCTGCCCGACGCCTGGGTGTCCAGCAGCAGTGCGAGTGCGGAGAGCTTCTCGAGGTCGGGCAGCTGATCGCGCATCCACGCCACCTTCGCCGCGAGCGGTGCCAGCGACGGCAGCCCGATGGGCGTGGCCGCGGAGGCACGCCGCGACTGGGACTCGACCGCGTCAGCGAGGTCGGTCAGGCGTCGGCGCGCCCGCGACAACTTCGCGTGGTCGACCTCGACCAACACCTTGCACCCCCACGGTCGGTGCGAACACCGTAGCGGACTGACTGTCTGCCCGTCAGCCTCCGCGTCCGTCAGGGAGCGAGGCGAACCCGCCGACGGGCTCACCACCCGTTCGCCAGGGAGCGCAGCGACCGTGAGCGAAGCGAGGCGAACCACACGTCAGGGCTCGAGCGAGCCCGCAACCTCACCACGCCTCGGTCGCTTCGCTCCCTCACGTTCCTCGCAAAGCTCGTCACTGGCGAGCAGCCCGTTCGCCAGGGAGCGCAGCGACCGTGAGCGAAGCGAGGCGAACCACAGATCCGTGCTCGAGGAAGCCGCCCGTTCGCCAAGGAGGCCGCCCGAGGCGAACCACAGGTCCGTGCTCGGCGAGCACCGTGCAATCGTCGGGTGTCAGCCCTCGAGGGCGCGACGATAGCGCTGCATGCCGGTGATCCAGCGGTCCGGATCGGCGGCCTTCTGGGCGTGCATGGTGGCCACCTGCTCGTGCGGCAGAGCCAGGAACCGCCCCGCCTCGATGGCGTCGAGCAGCACGTCGGCGACGTCGAGCGGATCCATCATGTCGCCGGCGGTCGACACCGAGCCGTGCGCGACCCCTGCGGCACCCTCCGCGGTGTCTCCACCCTCGGTCATCGGGGTGCGCACACCCATCGGGCACAGCGCGGCGACCTGCACGCCGCGATCTCCGTAGGTGGCGGCGAGCCACTCGGCGAACCCGACGGCCGCGTGCTTGCTGACCGAGTAGGTCGGCGACCCCAGCTGGGTCAGCAGTCCGGCGGCCGACGCGGTGACGGCGAAGCACCCTCCCCCGGACTCGGAGCTGACCCGCTCCAGCCACCGCGGCACCAGCAGCCGGGCGGCGCGCACGTGGGCCATCACGTTGACGTCGAGGATGGACGACCAGTCGTCGTCGGTGGCCTCGAGCCCGAAGCCTCGGAAGATGCCGGCGTTCGCGACGAACAGGTCCGGCAGTCCGCCGACCGGCTCGAGCGTCTGCTCGACACCGGCCTCGGTGGTGACGTCAGCGGCCACCGCCACGGCTCCCTCGCCGAGGGCGTCGGCCGTTGCTGCCAGTCGGTCCGCGTCGAGGTCGGTGAGCACGACCGTGGTGGCACCGCGCTCCAGGAGTCTCTGGGCGATGCCGGCCCCGATGCCACCGGCGGCGCCGGTGACGACCGCGGTCGCGCCTTCAACCTTCACGAGCGCAGCTGCCGCTTGAGCTCGGCCTTGGCGAGGGCGTTCTTGTGCACCTCGTCGGGTCCGTCGGCGAAGCGCAGCGTGCGCACGCCCGCGAACATCTCGGCCAGCGGGAAGTCCTGGCTGAGGCCGCCCGCACCGTGGGTCTGGATGGCCTTGTCGATGATCCACTCGACGGTCTTGGGCGTCGCGATCTTGATCATCTGGATCTCGGTGTGGGCGGCGCGGTTGCCCTGCGTGTCCATCAGCCACGCAGCCTTCATGCACAGCAGACGCAGCTGCTCGACGCGCAGGCGCGACTCGGCGATCCAGTCGCGGATCACGCCCTGCTCGGCGAGCGGCTTGCCGAAGGCGACCCGCTCGGAGGCGCGAGCGCACATCATCTCGATGGCGCGCTCCGCCAGGCCGAGCGACCGCATGCAGTGATGGATGCGGCCGGGTCCGAGGCGGGCCTGGGCGATGGCGAAGCCCTCGCCCTCGCCGGCGATCAGGTTCGACGCCGGGACGCGCACGTCGGTGAAGCGCAGCTCGGCGTGACCACCGTGGTCGCGGTCGGCGTAGCCGAACACGTGCATGCCGCGGATGATCTCCAGGCCGGGGGTGTCGCGCTCGACCAGGATCATCGACTGCTGACGGTGCCGCTCGGCCGACGGGTCGGTCTTTCCCATCACCACGAAGATCTTGCAGTCCGGGTTCATCGCCCCGGTGATCCACCACTTGCGACCGTTGATCACGTAGTCGTCGCCGTCACGCACGATCGACAGCTCGACGTTGGTGGCGTCCGACGACGCGACGTCGGGCTCGGTCATGGCGAAGGCGGAGCGGATCTCGGCGTCGAGGAGCGGCCGCAGCCACTGCTGCTTCTGCTCGTCGGTGCCGAACATGTGCAGCACCTCCATGTTGCCGGTGTCGGGCGCCGAGCAGTTCAGGGCGGCCGGGGCGATCTGGATGCTGCGTCCGGTGATCTCGGCCAGCGGGGCGTACTGCAGGTTGGTCAGGCCGCCCTCCTCCGGTGCTCCGGGAAGCGCGAAGTTCCACAGACCGCGCTTGCGCGCCTCGGCGCGCAGGTCGTCGATGACCGCCGGGAACGACCACGTGTCATTCGTGTAGGCGGCCGCGATCTGCTCCTTCGCGGTCGGCTCGGCCGGGTAGACGACCTCGTCCATGAAGGCGGTGAGGCGCTCGATGAGGTCCTGGGTCTTGGCGTCGTGTGCGAAGTCCATCTCAGGCGCCGGCCATGACGTAGACGACCTCGGCGATGCAGACCGGCTTGTCGGCGCCCTCGCGCTCGACCACGAAGTTCACGATGCCCTGGGTGCCGATGGCGATGTCGTTGGTCGAGACCAGCGTGGCCGTGGCGCGCAGCCGCGAGTCGACCGGGACGGGGCTGGGGAAGCGCACCTTGTTGGCCCCGTAGTTCATCCCGAAGGCGAGTCCGCCGATGGAGTAGATCTGCTCGGCGAAGACCGGCAGCAACGACAGGGTCAGGTAGCCGTGGGCGATCGTCCCGCCGAACGGACCGGACGCGGCGCGCTCGGGATCGACGTGGATCCACTGGTGGTCGCCGGTCGCGTCGGCGAAGGTGTTGATCTGCTCCTGGGTCACGGTGACCCAGTCGCTGGTGCCGAGCTCCTCCCCGGCGGCTGCCTTGAAGTCGTCGAGACTGTCGAACACGCGGGTCATGGGTCCTCCCAGGACGGGTCAGGGAACTAAGCGCTTGCTTAGTTCGCACCCTAGCCCCAGACCCGCCCCCCGCGCCAGAGTCCTCCCCCATCGCTGACGAGTCACGTAGGTCCGCCGACGAGTCACCCACGGTCGGCGAGGAGTCGCGTAGATCCGGTGACGAGTCACGCACGGCCGGCGAGGAGTCACGCGCTACCCACAGGCTGACTCTCGGTGACTCGTCGGCGGTTCTGGGTGACTCGTCAGCGGACCTGGGTGACTCGTCAGCGGACCTACGTGACTCGTCAGCGGGCTAGGTGAGGAGGCGGGCGATGATGGGGGCGGCTCCGAGGGTGGCGGCGACGACGACGGTGATCACGTCGAGGCGCACCCAGGGTGCCGGCTCGGCCCAGGTGCGGTCGTGGGCGGTCGCGAAACCGCGGGCGTCCATGGCCACCGAGGTGGCCGTGGCGCCGCGCAACGCCTGCACCAGCAGCGCGAACGACATGTTGGCCGCGTGCTTCACCGCAGCGCCGGGATTCCGGCTCGGCCCGAACCCCCGCACCCGACGCACCCGCTCCAGCTGCTGCCACGCCAGCCCGAGCCCGGTGAACCGCTGCATCGCGGCCGCGAACGCCGCCACCAGTCGGCCCGGCAGACGCAGCGACTGGGCGAGGTGGTCGGCGAATCGCGACGGATCCACGTATCCCGCGATGACCGAACCCGGCCACGCCAGCACCAGGATGCGCAGGCCCGCCGTGACCGCCTTCTCGACGTCCTGCCCGCCGAGGCGCCACGTGGAGTACACGATCGTGACGGCCGCGATCGACGTGAAGGCCAGGCACAGCAGCGGGTAGCGCCAGCCCGGCAAGAGCAGCAGCGACGCGACGGCGTAGACGCCGACCGCCACCAGGGCGACGGGCAGGCTGCGGATCCAGAACGACCCGACGAAGGAGAACAGTCCCACCGACAGCTGCGCCAATGGATTCGCTCGCAGCACCCAGGTCCTCATGCGATCGCGCCCCGACCGGCAGCGAGGGCGGGCGACGTCATCGCGTGCTCGACGTCGAGGTGCAGGTCCGCGTCGTGGGTGGACAGCGCAACGGTGGCTCCGACGGAGCGACTCGCGGCGATCCACCCGGCGACGGCCGCCCAGGTGTCGGGGTCCTGGCCGACCGTGGGCTCGTCGAGCAGCACCACGCCCGGCCGGTGCGCGAGGGCTGCGGCCAGAGCCAGACGCCGTTGCTCGCCGCCGGACAGGCGATAGGGGTGCGAGGCGGCGAACCGCGCCAGGCCGAACACCTCCAGCACGGCGGTCACGTCGACCTCGCGACCGACGGCCGAAGCGGTGCGGCCCACCTCGTCGGCGACGGCGGTGGTCAGGAAGCCGTGCTCGGGGTTCTGCGGCACCCACCCGACCTCGGCGGCCAGCCGCAAGGACCGCCAGCGGGCGAGGTCGGGGGTCACGACACCGCGACTCACGCGCACCAGGCCGCCGAGCACCCCCAGCGCCGTCGACTTGCCGGCACCGCTCGGGCCGGTGAGCCCCGCGACGCGGCCCGGGCCGATGGCGGCACTGAAGCCGGACAGCGCCGTGGTGCGCTGCGTGCCCCGCAGCGTGCGGAGCACCAGCTCCACCTCGACGTCGACCGCCTCGATCGTCAGGGCCTCGTCGGCCGGGCGCACGAGATCCGGCGGCACGTCCATCGGTTCCGGCGTGGCCATGTCGGGCAGCCACACCCCCGTCGGCGGCGGCCCGGCCAGGAACTCGCCCACCGGCCCGTCACTGACCACGACGCCGCCGGCCGACAGCACGACCACGCGATCGACGTGCGGCAGCCACGGCTCGATGCGGTGCTCGACCACGATCAGGGTGCGGTCGCCGGCCGCACCGAGGATCGCCTCGCGCACCTCCGCGGCAGTGGTCCGGTCGAGCATCGACGTGGGCTCGTCGAGCAGCAGCGCGTCGGGACGCATCGCCAGCACGCCGGCGAGCGCCAGCCGCTGCTGCTCACCACCGGAGAGAGCAGCCGTGAAATGGTCGCGCCCGTACCCGGCGAGCCCGACCGCCGCCAGTGCGTCGTCGACGCGTCGCCAGATCTCGGCGCGCGGCATCCGAGCGTTCTCGGGCCCGAACGCGACGTCGCGCCCGATCCGCTCGGCGACGATCGCGTCGGCCGGGTTCTGCAGCAGCAGGCCCGGTTGACCCTCGACCTCGGCCGTGCCCGACAGCTCGCCGGCGACGGTGCTGCCGAGCGCTCCGACCAGACCGTGCAGCAGGGTCGACTTCCCGGCGCCGCTCGGCCCGACGAGCAGCACGCGTTCGCCGGGCTCGATCAGCAGGTCGAGCCCGGCGACCACCGGCTGCCGACGTCCAAGCGGACGCCACGTGAAGCCCTCGAAGCGGACCTCACCGCGAGTCACGAGACCCCGGACCTAGATCTCGGGGACCTGTTCGCGGCCGACTCCGAACGCGTCGAGCACCCCTGCCTTGGCGAGTGCCTGCACCAGCAGCCAGCCGCCCAGGCCGGCGACGACCGCACCCGCGAGGGCGAAGCAGCCCAGGTGCACGAGGCGGTAGCCGATCTCCCAGTCCGGGTAGTACGAGCCCCACTCGTAGATCGACTCGAAGGCTCCGGCTAGTGCACCGGCGAGCATCGCGACCGGCACGCCCCAGCGTTTGTAGAGGAACAGCGCGAAGATCACCTCGGCGCCGAGGCCCTCCCAGAAGCCGGACGCGAAGACGCTGAAGCCCCACTGGGTGCCGCCGACGATGAACACCGAGACCGTGGCCGCGATGAACTCGGTGGCGAACGCCGCACCGGGCTTGCGCACGATCAGGCCGCCGACGACGCCGGCCATCAGCCAGATGCCGCCGAACAGTCCCGCCGACGGCGGGTAGGCGATCGTGGCGCCGGAGCTGACCGGCTCGTACAGCTTGCCCCAGCCCCAGAAGATGACGCCGAAGGCGACGCCCAGGGTGGCGATGGTGACCAGGTCGATCGTGCGGTAGCGCAGGTCGATCCCGGTCCTGGATGTGGTTGCAGAACTCATCGTGACTCCCTTCGCCGGTGCTAACCGGAGCAGGTTCAAGGGTCTGCGGCTGATCCGCACTCTCAGCGCCCTCTGCGTGGCGCTCCCCTGTCGTGGTGCTGTCGAGCCTACGTCACGGCGGGGCAGGTGGGCCACGTGCATCGCGTGGGCGAGAATGACGGGCATGTCCGTGCGCACCCCTGATCCCAATCCCGGCTGGCTCTCCGACATCGCCCTCGACGAGACGCGCTCGCGCGTCCCGATCCTGTACGTCGAGGCGGTCCCCGTCCGCGTCGACTCGCTCGGTCGGGTCGAGTCGGTCGGTCTGCTGCTGCGGGGCTCCCCCACGGGCGCCATGACCCGCACGCTCGTCTCGGGCCGCGTGCTGCACGGCGAGTCGGTGCGCGAGGCCCTGCTGCGCAACCTCGAGAAGGACCTCGGACCCACGGCTTTCCCCCAGCTGCCGGTCAGCACGACGCCGTTCACCGTCGCCGAGTACTTCCCGCTGCCGGGAGTGACCCCGCTGCACGATCCCCGTCAGCACGCCGTGGCGCTCGCCTACGTGGTGCCCGTGACCGGCGAGTGCAACCCGCGCCAGGACGCGCTCGAGCTGAGCTGGCTCAGCCCGACCGACCTGATGCGTCAGGACATCCTCGACGACATGGAGGGTGGCCGCGGCGCGCTGGTGCGAGAGGCCTTGGCGCACCTCGGTGCCCTCCCCGCGTGACTGCCCCGTGACGCTGCAGATCAGGGAGGCCGGTCCCGACGACCTCGCGGCGATTCTCGCGCTGACCGCCGAGGACTCCCAGCACTACTTCGACGAGCCCGACCAGGTCACGGACCGCCAGCACTCGGCCCTGGCCGAGATCACCGCCGACCCGAACCAGCAGATGCTGGTCGGCGAGATCGACGGTCAGGTGGTGTGCACCGCGCAGGTGACGTGGATGCGCATGCTCTCGGCCGACGGCGGCCTGTACTGCCAGGTCGAGGCCGTGCGCACGGCGTCCGCCCGACGCGGCGAGGGCATCGGTGCGACGCTCATGGCGCACATCGAGGCGATGGCCGTCGAGCGCGGTGCCGCCCGGATCCAGCTGACGTCCAACCGCGCCCGCACCCGGGCCCACGCCTTCTACGAGCGCCTGGGCTACGAGGCCACGCACGTCGGGATGAAGAAGTACCTCTAGCCCCTCCACCCCCGCGGCCGAGTACCGCGAGTGGCGCAGATTGGCTCGATCCGAGCCTCGAACACAACCACTTTGCGCCACTCGCGGGACACAATGCGCCACTCGGGGAACACAGTGCGCCACTCGTCACGCCGGCTGCAGGAACTCCAGGCGGTTGCCGTGGACGTCTTCTGAGTAGAAGCGGCGCATGCCGGGGAAGTCGTCGTCGTGCAGCACCGGGTAGCCGGCCGCCGCGAGCCGGTCGGCCCACGTGTCGAGGTCGTCGACGAGCAACCCGGGGTGGGCCTTGCGTGCGGGCCGGAAGTCCTCCTCGACCCCCAGGTGCAGCTCGATGCCGTGGCCGCGGAACCAGCAGCCGCCACGCGCGGCGAGGGCCGGGGGCTTGGCGATCTCGTCGAGACCGAGGACGCCGACGTAGAAGCCGCGCAGCGCCTCTTCGCTGCCGGGCGGGCAGGCGAGCTGGACATGGTGGATCATGGCCGACCTCCAAAGTATCTTGACATCAAGATACTTATCTCACCCCCTGGAAGCCACCTCGCCTCCCGACGAGCCTCGAGAGTAGTCTGAATCCTGAGACGATTCGTATCAGGATGTGGACACCATGGAGACGCCGACCCGACAGCGAGAACCCAACCGATGGGTCATGCTCGCGGTGTCGATGACCGGGCAGGTGGCGGGGACGCTGTTCGTGAATGCGGCCCCCTTCCTCATCCCCTACCTGGTGCTGGAGCGCGGTCTGACGCTCGTGCAGGCCGGGTTCGTGGCCTCGGCGCCGCTGCTGGGCATCACCCTGACGCTGTTCGCGTGGGGCATCGTCGTCGACCGACTCGGCGAACGGTTCTCCATGGTCGCCGGACTCTCCCTCGTCACCGTCGCCGCCGCGGCCGCGGCGTGGTCCGGCTCGCTGGTCGCGCTGGCGGCCCTCTTGTTCATCGGTGGTGCGGCCGGCGGCAGCACCAACTCCGCCAGCGGCCGCATCGTCGTCGGCTGGTTCCCACCGAACCGTCGCGGCCTCGCGATGGGCATCCGCCAGACCGGACTCCCGCTCGGGGTCGGACTGGCCGCCGTCCTCGTCCCGAATCTCGTCGCCGCCCGAGGCCTGACCGCCACGCTGCTCGTGGTGGCCGCGGCGTGCGCGGTGGCCACGTTCTTGTGCGCACTGCTGCTGGTCGACCCACCTCGCCCCGACCGCACCGCCGCCGACTCGCAGCAGCACCTGGCCAATCCCTACCGCGGCGACCGCCGCCTCGTGCGCATCCACGTCGTCTCGATGCTGCTGGTGGTCCCGCAGTTCACCGTGTGGACCTACATGCTCGTGTGGTTGATCGACACCAAGGACTGGACGACGCACTGGGCCAGCATCCTGGTGGCCCTCACCCAGCTGCTCGGAGCGGCTGGCCGCATCGGCGTGGGTGCGTGGTCCGACCGCGTCGGCAGCCGCCTGGTGCCGCTGCGGCAGGTGGCGATCGTCGCCGCGCTGACCATGCTGCTGCTCGGGGTCACCGAGGCCACGCCCGTGGCGATCGCGCTCATCGTCATCGCCACGATGGTCACCGTGGCCGACAACGGCCTCGCGTTCACCGCCGTCGCCGAGATCGGCGGGCCCTTCTGGTCGGGTCGCGCCATGGGGATCCAGAACACCGGCCAGTACCTGGTCTCGGCGGCGGTGCCGCCGCTGGTTGGCGCGCTGATCACCGGATTCGGCTACGGCTGGGCCTTCGCGCTCGTGGCGGTGTTCCCGCTGGCGGCGATCGCACTGGTTCCGCAGGAGCGGCAGTCGATCTAGCCTGTGGGCATGTGCCGCAACATCGTCCCGCTGAACAACCTCGAGCCGGCCGCGACCGACGACGAGTGCCACGACGCCGCCCTGCAGTTCGTCCGCAAGATCGCCGGGACCACGAAGCCGTCGAAGGCCAACCAGCCGGTGTTCGACCGCGCCGTCGCCGAGATCGCCCACGCCACGCGTCACCTCCTGGACGACCTCGTGACGCCTGCCCCGCCGAAGAATCGCGAGGTCGAGGCCGAGAAGCGCAAGGCTCGCTCCGCCGAGCGCTACGAAGCCATCCGCGTGTTCCAGCAGGCCAAGCGCGAACGGGCCGCCTCTACCCGAGCCGACTGACCAACTCGCGACCGAGGGCGGTTCCGGAGAGCCACGCTCCCTCGACCTTCGATTGCGGACCCCACCCGTCGCCGCAGACGCCGATCAGTCGGTCGCTGAGCAGGAAGGCGTCGTCACGCGAGGGGCCGGCCGGCTTGGCCAGCGACCACCGGTGCACGTGCGTCACCTCCGGGGGTTCGCGGAGACCGAGCAGACGGCCGAGGCCCTCGACCATGTCCAGACGCGCCGTCTGCGGATCTTCGAGGTGCCCGGCCGCGAACGACGACGTCGAGTGCGCCACCAGCACCGGCGACCCGTCGCCGCGGCGCCGCCCGTCGTCGGCGACGAAGTCGAGCACGTCGTCACCGTTCACGAAGACCCCGTCGAACGTCCAGGCGCGCTCCGGGTACGCAGCCACGAGGGCGATCACCGGGTCGCTGGGGCGATCGAGCGCCGCGCGCTCGGGGGCGTCGGTGCCCAGCAGTCGCGCCGCCTGCGCGTCGGGCATGGCCAGGACGACCGCCGACGCGCGAGCCCCGTCGACCCGCAGCTGCGAGTCGGCCACCTCCACCACCTCGACCTCCTGCCTCCGAACGTCGAGACCGCCGGCCAGGTCCTCGACGAGCGTGCGCAGGCCGCCGGGGGTTCCCCACCGCATCGGCCCGTCCTTCGCGACCGGGCCGTCCGCGTCGAGCACGTGGGCGGCGTCGAGCACGTGGAACGTGTCGGTCCACGGCCGCGCCAGCCCGGCAGCGTGCCACCGGTCGACGACGTCGGCGAAGCCGGGATCGGACACGGTGAGGTACGACGCCCCGAGGTCGACCGGGCGGTCCTGCAGCCGGCGCGCGGCCATGCGCCCGCCGATGCGACGCCCTCGGTCGAGCACCGTCACCGGCAGCGAGGCATCGGCCAGCACACGCGCGCACGCCACGCCGGAGAGGCCGGCACCCACCACGATCACCGGTTCCATCGCCCCAGCGTGTCAGGTCCGCGCGTCGCCCGCTCGGGAGCGCCCCGGTGGCCCAAGCACCCACGGTCGGCCGCAAACCATTAGTCTCACTCGTACTGTCAGGGTCCGTCTGCACCGGAAGTGAGGCCTACATGCAGGTCGTCGCGATCGTCGTCTCTTTGCTCTTCACCGTCGTGGCCGTGCCACTGACCGCGATGGCGGTGCGGTCCATGGTCAAGGTCCTCCGCACCGGCGAGCGATCGGTGGCCCGCACCGATCAGCCGATGAAGCGCACGGTGAACATGCTCACCGAGACCTTCGGTCACACGCGCATGCTGCAGCGCCCGTGGATCGGCGCGCTCCACTGGTTCGTCTACGCGGCCTTCATCATCCTCAGCACGGCGGTCGCGCAGGCATTCTTCCAGCTGTTCGACGCCGAGTTCGTCTGGCCCCTGATCGGCCACTTCTTCGTCTACGAGTGGCTCTCCGAAGGTGTCGGCCTGCTCGGGTCGCTCGCGATCCTCCCGCTGATCGTCTACCGCCAGGTCATCCACCCGCGCCGTCTCGGCCGCCAGAGCCGGTTCTTCGGCTCGAACTTCAGCCAGGCCTACTTCGTCGAGTTCATGGTGCTGCTGGAGAAGCTCGGCGATCCTGTTCATCCGCGGCGCGGAGTACAACCTGTACCTCGCGCGCGGAGGCGAGGACGCCGACAAGTACGCCAACGGTTTCCACTTCCCGATCGCGCAGTACTTCGGCAACCTGTACCCGACCGGCGAGGCGTCCATCGGGACGCTGGAGAACATCATCTACGTCATCGCGGCGATCAAGGTCGTGTCCGCGATGATCTGGCTGATCGTCATCGCGCGCAATCTCACGATGGGCGTGGCCTGGCACCGGTTCACCGCGTGGCCGAACATCTGGTTCAAGCGTCGCTCCGACGGCGGCACCGCTTTGGGCGGTCTCGAGCCGATCCGCATCAACGGCAAGGCCCTCGACATGGAGTCGATGGAGGACCTCGAGGAGGAGGACTTCGAGAAGCTGGGCGTCGGCAAGGTCGAGGACTTCAGCTGGAAGGGCATCCTCGACTTCACGACCTGCACCGAGTGCGGTCGCTGCCAGAGCCAGTGCCCGGCCTGGAACACCGAGAAGCCACTGTCACCGAAGCTGCTGGTGCTGGGTCTGCAGGAGCACGCCTACGCCAAGGCGGCCGCCTCGGCGGTCCCGGAGGACCAGCGCACCGAGGAGCAGGTCAAGGAGCTGGAGCGTCCGCTGATCGGCGACGAGGCCGCGTACGGCGTCATCGATCCGGACGTCCTGTGGTCGTGCACCAACTGCGGCGCCTGCGTGCAGCAGTGCCCGGTGGACATCGAGCACGTCGACCACATCGACGACATGCGCCGCTTCCAGGTGCTGGTCGAGAGCAACTTCCCCGCCGAGCTGAACAACATCTTCAAGGGCCTGGAGCGCAAGGGGAACCCGTGGGGCATGGACCCCAAGAGCCGCATGGACTGGGCCAAGGGCCTGGACTTCGAGGTCAAGCAGGTCGGCGTCGACGTCGAGTCGCTCGACGAGGTCGACTGGCTGTTCTGGGTCGGTTGCGCGGGCGCGTTCGAGGACCGCGCCAAGAAGACCACGCAGGCGGTCGCCGAGCTGCTGAACACCGCCGGCGTCGACTTCGCCGTGCTGGGCGACGGCGAGACCTGCACCGGCGACCCCGCTCGTCGCGCGGGCAACGAGATCGTGTTCATGCAGCTGGCCATGGAGAATGCCGAGGTCTTCAAGGAGACCAAGGTCAAGAAGGTCGTCTCCACCTGTGCGCACTGCTTCAACAGCCTCAAGAACGAGTACGCCGAGTTCGGCGTCGAGCTCGAGGTCGTGCACCACACGCAGCTGCTGAACCGGCTGGTGCGCGAGGGCAAGCTCAAGCCGGTCGCCCCGGGCGCCGGTGAGGCGAGCAAGAAGATCACGTACCACGACCCGTGCTTCCTGGGCCGCCACAACCAGGTCTACGAGCCCCCGCGCGAGCTGCTGCAGGTCATCCCGGGTGCGGACTTCACCGAGATGCCGCGCAACTCCAAGGAGTCGTTCTGCTGCGGCGCCGGCGGCGCGCGCATGTGGATGGAGGAGAACCTCGGCTCGCGCATCAACGTGAACCGCACCGAGGAGGCCATCGCGACCGGCGCCGACCAGATCGCGGTGGGCTGCCCGTTCTGCCGGGTGATGCTGTCCGACGGCCTGACCCTCAAGCAGAGCGAGGGGGCGGCGCGCGAGGAGGTCGAGGTGCTCGACGTCGCGCAGATGCTGCTCGCCTCGATCAAGCGCGCACCCGAGGCCAAGGCCGCCACCGCCGCTGCCGCCACCGAGGCCGAGCCCGACGCCGCCGACCAGGCGAACCCGGACTCGATCAGCGAGACCGAGGAGGCCGGCGCCGCGGCCGAGGCACACACCGAGCCGGACTCGGGCTCATCCAGTACCGAGCCGGACTCGGGCTCATCCAGCACAGAGCCGGACTCAGGCTCATCCAGCACAGAGCCGGACTCGGGCTCATCCAGCACCGAGCCGGAGGCGACCACCGAGCCCGATCCGGAGGCGACCACGGATACCGAGCCGGAGGCGACCACCGATTCCGAGGAGCCCGCCGACGACCGCGATGCGTCGGAGAAGGAGAAGGCCGCCTGGGCCAACGTGGGGCCGGTCAACACCGACCTCACGCCCGACGAGCCGTCCACTCCCGAGCCGGAGACCACCGACGCTCCTGCCGAGGAGGTCACCGAGGTGCCCGACGAGTCCGAGCCGGTCCAGGAGGACGCGCGCGAGGAGGAGGCCGACGCCACCGGCGCGACCGAGGCGATCGTCGCGATCGAGGACGCCCCGACCGAGGAACCGGCCGAGGACGTCGCCGAGCTGAGCGACGCCAACCCCAGCGGCGACGAGCTGTCGGAGAAGGCCACGGAGATCGTGCCCGACGTCGACACGACGCAGCAGGCCACGGACGGCGAAGCCGTCGAGGAATGGGTCGAGGAGGGCGGCTCGGCGTCCAGCGGTGACGACGAGACCAAGCCCTGATCCGATGAGTCCACCCGGCGACGTCCTGCCCGACGTCGTCGTGGTGGGCGCCGGCGTGGCCGGGCTCACCGCAGCCCGGTTGCTGACTTCTGCCGGCTGCAGGGTCGTGGTGCTGGAGGCCCGTGACCGTGTCGGCGGTCGTGTGTGGACCGACCGCGACCTCAGTGGTGCGACGGATCTCGGGGCGTCGTGGATCCACGGGATCGACGACAACCCGCTCGCCGACGCCGTGGAGGCGTTCGGCATGCGCTCCGTCGAGTTCACCGTCGGCAGCTACCAGCCGGACGGGCGCCGGATCGTCTACTTCGACCCCGACGGCCAGCGGCTGAGCGACGACGCAGCGGCCCGGTTCGGAGCCGACGTCCATGAGGCTGACGTCGAGCTGGCGCGAGCTGTTGCGAGCCTGGAGGCCGGCAGCTCCTACAGCCAGGCGATCGACGCGGCACTTCGGACGCTGGGCTGGGACGACGACCGCACCGAGCGGGTCCGTGAGTTCTGGCGTCACCGCTCCGAGGAGCAGTACGGGGTCAGCGCGGACCGCCTGGACGCCCACGGTCTCGACGACGACGCCGTCGACGGTGACGAGGTCGTCTTCCCCGACGGGTTCGATGCCCTGCCCGGCCACCTCGCAAAAGACTTGGACGTCCGACTCGAGCACGTGGTCACCAGGGTGCGCTGGGGGGCGGACGGTGTGGTCGTGACGGCGAACGGTGTCGAGATCGTGGCCGACCAGGCGATCGTGACCGTGCCGGTCGGGGTGCTGAAGTCCGGTGACCTCACCTTCGATCCTCCGCTGCCGCCGTCGCACGCCGGTGCGATCGGACGACTGGAGATGAACGCGTTCGAGAAGGTCTTCGTGCAGTTCCCCACGACGTTCTGGGACCAGGACGTCTACGCGATCCGCCAGCAGGGACCGGCGGGCCTGTGGTGGCACTCCTGGTACGACCTCACCCGCCTGCACGACGTGCCCACGTTGCTCACGTTCGCGGCCGGACCGTGCGCCGAGGTGACCCGCGACTGGAGCGACGACGAGGTGGTCGCTTCGGTGCTCGACGCGCTACGGCGACTGTACGGGCCAGCCGTGGAGGATCCGGTCGGCTCTCGCGTCACCCGCTGGCAGGCCGATCCGTTCTCGCGAGGCTCGTACGCCTACATGACGGTCGGCTCGACGCCCTCGGACCACGGGCTGCTGGCCGAGCCGATCGGCGGGGTGCTGCACCTGGCCGGCGAGACCACGTGGACCGAGGACCCCGCCACGGTGACGGCGGCCTACCGCTCCGGCCACCGTGCCGCCGAGCACGTGCTGGGACGTCCGGTGCCGATCTCCGACGCGCACCCCGCCAGCTGATCGGCCCTGCCTGTTCGACTCGTGTGATCGTCACCGCGTGACCTGTGACACATCGGCGCGTTATTACTGGACAGTAGGGCCTCCTCGGGCCCACGGCACCAGGAGAACGCATGCGCCTTCGTCGTCTCGTCCCCACCTTCACCGCGGCCGCGCTGAGCGTCGCCGGCCTGACGGCCGTGACCTCCGTCGGAGCGCAGGCGGCTGACGCGTACACCGTCACGACCCTGCACTTCGCCGTGAACGTCGGGCCCGACGACGCGACGTCCTGCGACATCGTGGGCGACCTGTACCTGCCGCGCGCCGCCTCCGCGAATAAGACGGTGCCCGCGATCCTGACCACCAACGGCTTCGGCGGCTCGAAGGACGACCAGGCCGGCATCGGCACGCTGTTCGCCCAGCGTGGATACGCGGTGCTGAGCTACTCGGGTCTCGGCTTCGGCGGCTCGGACTGCAAGATCACCCTCGACGACCCCGACTTCGACGGCAAGGCCGCCAGCCAGCTCGTCTCGTACCTCGGCGGCAAGAAGGGCATCGCCTTCCTCGACGACGCGCACACGCAGGCAGCACCGCCGCTGACGGTGGTCACCCGCGACACCCGCGACAACGCCGGCAAGGCGTCGACCAACGATCCGCGGGTCGGGATGGTGGGCGGCTCCTACGGCGGCCAGGTGCAGTTCGCGGCCGCCTCCATCGACAAGCGCATCGACACCATCGTGCCGCTGATCACCTGGTCGGACCTCTCGTACTCGCTGTCACCCAACAACACCAGCCAGACGTCCGGGGTGAGCACGTCGACCCCGGGTGCCGCCAAGCTGGTGTGGGCCCTCGGGTTCTCCGGGCTGGGCGTGCTCAACGGGGTGCAGAACGCCCCCACGGACCCGAACCGACTCATCGGCTGCCCGAACTTCGCGACCTTCGTGTGCCCGGCGCTCGTGACGGCGGCGGCCACCGGAACGCTCGACGCCCGCGCCACCGCGCAGCTGCGGCACGCCTCGGTGAGCAGCTACGTGAAGAAGGTGACCATCCCGACGTTGATCATGCAGGGCCAGAACGACACGCTGTTCAACCTCAACGAGGGCGTCGCCAACTACCAGGCGCTGAAGAAGCAGAAGACGCCGGTCAAGATGGTCTGGTTCAACGGCGGCCACTCCGGACCGAATGCACCCGGCGAGATCGACTTCACCGCCCCGAACGTCGCCACGCAGCACCTCGCCAAGCGAGTCGCCGACTGGTTCGACCACTACCTGAAGAAGACCTCGGCGAGCACCGGCCCGGAGTTCACCTACTTCCGCGACTGGGTCTCCTACACCGGCAACGCCAAGCCGGCCTACGCCTCGTCGACCACGTTCCCCGTCGGCCGCAAGACGGTCTTCACCCTCGGCGGCGACAAGGCACTGACCCCGGCCCCGAAGCTCGCCGCTCCCGGCGTCGCCCGGTTCACCACGCCCCTGGCCGGCCTGCCCACCTCGACGGACCTGCTGGACGTCGTCGGCAGCCAGCTGCCACTGCCGGAGATCGACCTGCCGGGAACCTTCGCGCAGTGGACGACCGGCGCTCTGACCAAGCCGATGGACGTGGTGGGCTCACCGTCGCTGACGTTGCAGGTCTCCGCCCCGACCGCCTCGCTCACGCAGGGCACCGATGCCGGCAAGCTGGTGCTGTTCGCCAAGATCGCCGATGTCGCTCCCGACGGTTCCGCGACCATCGTCCGCAACCTCGTGGCGCCCGTGCGGGTGCCGGATGCCCGCAAGCCCTTCACCGTGACGATGCCGGCCTTCGTCCACCGGTTCGAGGCCGGCCACAGCCTTCGCCTGATCGTCGCGGGCGGCTCGACCAACTACCGCGGCGGACTGATCCCCACACCGGTCACCATCGCGCTCGGCAGCCCTGCGCAGGCGCTGACCCTCCCGGTCCAGTGACCGGCGTCGAGTGGGACTGAGGCGAGGGGCTAGTACTCGCGGCAGTCGCCGCCGCCCAGTGCTGCGAGGCCCTGACGATCACCGGGCCCCCAGTCGGTGACGCCCGGTTCGCCCTCGGGCTGCATCAGCTCGCCCTCGGCGTCGACGTGGTCGAGTCCGACCAGGTGGCCCAGCTCGTGCAGCACCACCGCGCGGGCCGACGCCCATCCGGCCGGGCCGTCGAGCAGCTCGGCCAGCTGGGGACCGTCCAACGTCACGGTGCCGGTGTCGAACCACGGGCTACGTCGGTCCGACACGCTTCCGCCGATGCCGGCCACCGCCCCCTCGAGGTCCTCGACCTCGTCGGGGTCGCTCCAGGCGATCAGCACCGGACCACGTGATCCCGGGATCGCACCACGCGAGTCGGACGGCTCGTCATCGGTGTAGCCGTCGATCACGAACGTCAGACCGGTGGCTGCCTCGACCGAGTCCAGTGCCTGCGACACCATGTCGTCGGCGTCCGGCACGGCGGTCCGCGGATTGATGACGACGTGGATCGGCGCACACGGGTCGTACCTGACCGGCTCGCCGTCGACCTCTCGGACGAACGCGTGCTCGCCGGACGTCCGCACCGTCGGCGGCAGCGACAAGGGTTCGGCCCGGGCATCGTCCGGCCGGCCGGCGGTGGTCCCGTTCAACCGCTCCTCGATGGCCGGCGCCGCCGACAGGCCGATGACCACGGCGACGATCGCCACCAGGTAGGTGGAAGCGCGGGGCCCCAACGAGAACACCGCTCCATGGTCGCGCACCTGACCAACCGGGCGCATGGATACCGTGCAGACGTGAACGACATCGCGGACCGCCCGGGAACGGCGGGCTGGCGTCACGAACGACGCCGCCAGCTGCTCGACGTGGCGGCACGCGCGAGGCGCGAGGTCGGATTCGGCTGGCTCGACGACGCCGGACGCGACGACAGCTCCCACGGCCTCGAGCTGTGGATCAACGCCCGGATGACCTACGTCTTCTCGATGGCGGCCCAGCTCGAGGTTCCGGGAGCCGCAGACCTCGCCGCTCACGGGGTCGGGGCTCTCCGCACGGTGCTGCACGACGACGAGCACGGCGGCTGGTTCGGTGCGGTCGCGCCCGACGGCACCGTCCCGGACTCGGCCAAGGGTTGCTACGACCACGCCTTCGTCCTGCTGGCCGGCGCGACGGCGACGACCTCAGGCATCGACGGCTCGACCGAGCTGTTCGACGAGGCCCGGGACGTGCACGAGGCCCGGTTCTGGGACCCGGAGGTCGGGCGGTGCGTCGAGCAGTGGTCGCGCGACTGGACGACGCTGGACGAGTACCGCGGCGCCAACTCCAACATGCACACCGTCGAGGCGTACCTGTCCACCGCTGCCGCCACCGGCGACGACGTCTGGCTCGAGCGAGCCGAGGCGATCTGCGAGCGCATCATCGGCGTGACGGCGCGAGCGCACGGGTGGCGCGTTCCCGAGCACTTCGACGCCGCGTGGAACCCGCTGCTCGACCTCAACCACGACCGGCCGGCCGATCCGTTCCGGCCATTCGGCGCCACCCCCGGTCACGCTTTCGAGTGGGCGCGCCTGCTGGTGCAGCTGGACGTGGCGCTCGACCAGCAGCGACCCTGGCGGCTCGAGGCGGCCGAGCACCTGTTCGCCCGCGCGGTCGAGGACGCCCTCGACGACGACCACCCGCTGCTGCCCTACACGACCGACTGGGACGGCGTGCCGATCGTCACCGAACGGTTCCACTGGGTGATGGCCGAGGCCGTGCAGGCCGCCGAGGTGCTCGCGGCCGCGACCGGCGGTGCGACCTACGCCGGGCTCGCGACACGTTGGTGGTCCGAGATCGACGAGCACCTGATCGACGACAAGGGTTCGTGGCGTCACGAGCTGTCCGCGACACTCGCGCCTTCGCGCCGCACGTGGGCCGGACGCCCCGACGCCTACCATGGCGTCAATGCGCTGACCTGTCCTGATCAGCCGCTGTCCCCCACCGCCGCCCCCCTCGGAGGTACATCCAGATGAACGTGCTCGTGGTCGGCGAGGCCCTGGTGGACATCGTGCACCGCAGCGACGGGTCGACCGAGACGTTCGCCGGCGGATCGCCGTACAACGTGGCGCGGGGCCTGTCGCGACTCGGCGTCCAGAGTCACCTGGCGTGCCAGTTCGCCGACGACGAGCACGGCCGCCTCCTCATGGCCGGCCTGGAGGAGTCCACGGTGCGGCACGGCGGGCCCGACGCCACGATGCACCGCACGTCGAGCGCCGTCGCCACCCTCGACGAGACCGGGGCGGCCCACTACGAGTTCGACCTCACCTGGTCACCGACGTCGCTGCCCGATCCGAGCCAGTTCGACGCCGTGCACGTGGGCTCTCTCGGCACCCTGATCGAACCCGGAGCCGCCCAGGTGGCCGAGCTGGTGGTCACGGCCGACGTGCTGGGCATCCCGGTCTCGTTCGATCCCAACATCCGCACCTCGGTCGTGGCCGATCCCGACGTCTGGCAAGCGGTGTTCGCCCGATTCGCCCCGTACTCGCGGATCATCAAGATGAGCGACGAGGACGCCGCCGTGCTGTTTCCCGACGTCGCTCCCCCCGACCTCGCGCGCCGACTGGCTTCCGAGGGTGCGCTGGTCGCGATCACCCAGGGCGCCGGTGGAGCGTTGGTGGCGCAGCAGGACGAGCTGGCCGTCATCGAGGCTCCGGTCATCGAGGTGGTCGACACCATCGGCGCGGGCGACACCTTCATGGCCGCGATGCTCGCGTGGAGCGCCGCCTACGACTGGCCGGCCGCGGCCGAGCTCGACGTCACCGAGCTGTTCGACCTCGGCACCTACGCCGCGAAGGCGGCCGCCATCACCTGCACCCGCGCCGGCGCCGACCTGCCGTGGCTGGAGGAGCTCGACGGCTGACCGGTCACGTCTCGAGCGCGGCCGACGTCAGGTGGGTGAGAGACCGACCGATGGAGGACCTCGTGGACGACCTGACGACCTTCGAGCGTGAACGCCCCCGACTCACCCGGCTCGCCGCGCGGATGCTCGGGGACCACGGTGAGGCCGAGGACGTGGTGCAGCAGGCGTGGCTCCGGTTCGACCGCACCGACGGGATCGACGATCCGCCGGCCTGGCTGACCACCGTCACGTCGCGCCTGTGCCTGGACCGGCTGCGCGCCCGCACGCCCGTGCCGCACGAGCACGTCGACCCCGGCGAGAGCGTCCCCGACCCGGCCGACGACGTCGCACTGGCCGAGACGGTCGGCATCGCGCTGCACGTGCTGCTCGAGCGGCTGACGCCGCGCGAACGCGTGGCGTTCGTGCTGCACGACAGCTTCGGATTCGACTTCGCCACGATCGCCGAGGTGCTCGACGCCGAGCCCACGGCCGCCCGCAAGCTCGCCTCGCGGGCCCGGGCGAAGATCAGTCAACCGGTGCCCCAGGACCAGCTCTCGCGGTGGGAGGTGGTGGACGCGTTCATGGCGGCGGCCCGCGACGGCGACTTCACTCGCCTGCTGGAGCTGCTCGCACCCGACGCCATCGTCGCGGCGGACGCTGCCGCCGTGCTGGTCGGCACGCCCGAGCGGATCGCGGGGCGCGACGAGGTGGCCGGGTTCTTCAACGGGTCGGCGACGAGCGCCCTCCCGGTGCTCATCGACGACCGGCCGGGGGCCGCGTGGTTCCTGCGCGGCGAGGCCAAGGTGCTGTTCGACTTCACGATCGCGGGCGGTCTCGTCCAGCGCATCGACTTCCGGGCCGAGCCGGACGTGCTGGCCCGGGTCGTGCGTCGCCGCGACGGCGTACCGCACCCGGTCACGTCGGCGGCGGATCGAACGTCAGAGAAGTGAACCCACCACTCACCGATGGAGGAGACCCATGAAGACCATGACCTGTCGCGACCTCGGCGGCCCCTGCGAGCTTCGCCCACAGCGGCGAGAGCGCCGACGACGTCATCCGGGCCCAGGACCGGCACCTCAAGGAGGCGGTCGCGGCCGGCGACGCCGCGCACGAGCCGGCCCGCAACGACATGAAGGGGCGCTGGCTGCACCCCCGCAAGTCGCTCGGTTGGTACCACGACGTCAAGAAGAGGTTCGCCGACCTGTCGGACGACTGACTCAGGCGGGCCGGGCGCCGCGCACGGCCACGCAGGCGGCCGCCGCCTCGGCGCCTGCTGCCAGCGCGGCACGGGCGTCGGGCTGCTGCACCCAGGCGGACAGGAAGCCCGCGCAGAAGGCGTCGCCGGCGCCGGTGGTGTCGAGGACGTCCGCGGCGGACGGCGGCACCGAGTCGGCGCCGAACCGGGCACCATCGGCGCCCCGGGTCTCGACGACCCGCCCGTCGTCGAGGCCCAGGAAGTTCTGCTCGTCCTCGTTCGGGAACAGCAGGTCAGCGCCGGAGAACCACGCGAGAGCAGGCCCGCGCCCGGCAGCCTCGAGGAAGCCGAGCGAGCTGGGGTCGATGCTGACCCCGGCCCCGCGCCGACGCGCCTCGGCCATCGCGGCCAGCGCGACGGGACGGGTCGCCGGGTCGAAGAACGTGTAGCCCGTCAGGTGCAGCCAGGTGACGTCCTCCCACACGTGGTCGGGAAGGTGGGCCGTCGTCAGCCTCGTGTTGGCGGCACGGTCGACGAACATCGTGCGGTCGGCGTGGTCGTCCAGCGTCAGCACGATCGTGGCGGTGGGCTGGTCCGTCACTGCGCTGATGCGGGCGTCGACCCCGTGCGCCACGAGGGACGCGACGTGCCGCTCGACCCCGTCGTGCCCGGCCACTCCTACGAATCGCACGTTCGTGCCGAGATGTCCGAGCCACGCGGCGACGTTGGCGGCCGACCCACCACAGGTCATGCGGATCTCGGACTCGGTGTCGCTCGCCGGGTTGATCCGCCCCAGCGGCCGCACACCGATGTCGTCGACGACGTCACCGACGACGAGGATCGTCACCGCGAAGCCCAGGACGTGGCGATCGCGGCGGCCACGCGGATGTTGTTCTCGGCGATCAGCAGGTTGACCGCCAGGCTGTCGCCGCCGGTGAGGTCGACGATCGTCTGCAGCAGGAACGGCGTGACGTCCTTGCCGGTCAGGCCCTGGTCGTCGGCCATGCGCAGCGCCTCGGCGAGGGCGCGATCGTGCACGTCGGGGTCGAGCTGCTGGTCGACCGGCAGCGGGTTGGCCACGACGATGCCCGCGCGCTGGCCGAGGGCGTCGCGGGCGGTCATGATCGCCGCCACCTCCTCGGGGCCATCGACCCGCCAGTCGAGGTCCAGGCCGGAGTCGGTCAGCCAGAAGCTCGGGAACCGGTCGGCGCCGTAGCCGAGCACGGGGACGCTGAGCGTCTCGAGGCGCTCCAGCGTGGCACCGATGTCGAGGATCGACTTCACGCCGGCCGACACCACCGTGATCGGCACCCCGGCCAGCACGGTCAGGTCGGCCGACTCGTCGAAGCTTCTCGGAGGCTCCACGATGCACGCCACCGAGCCCTCCGGTGGCGAACACCCGGATGCCGGCGAGGTCGGCGATCGTGCTGGTGGCGGCCACGGTGGTGGCGCCGCTCGATCCGCCGCCGAGGGCGATCGGCAGGTCGCGCACGCTCAGCTTGGCGATGTCCTCGTTCGCGATGCGTTCCAGCTCCTCGGCGGTCAGCCCGGCCTTCAGACGACCGTCGAGCACCGCGATGGTCGCCGCCACGACGCCCGCGTCGGAGAGGATCTGCTCGAAGCGCTGCGCTGCCGCGAGGTTGTCGGGCCGCGGCAGACCGTGGGAGATGATCGTGGACTCCAGCGCGACGACCGGTCGGCCGTCGGCGAGGGCCGCGGCGACCTCGGGCGAGACGTCGAGGGGAAGCACGGGGCCACGGTATCGGCACACTGGTTCCGTGCACCTGCTGATCGACGGACCTGACGACGCCGACGTGACCCTGCTGCTGGCGCACGGAGCCGGCGCGGCGATGGACTCGCCGTGGATGGACGAGGTGACGTCCCTGCTGGCAGCGCGCGACGTGCGCGTGGCACGGTTCGAGTTCGCCTACATGGCTGCCCGACGGACCGGCCGGCGTGGCGGACAGCCGCGCGCCGAGGCGGTGCTCGGCGAGTACCGGGCTGCCGTCGAAACCGTCGGAGGTCCCGTCGTGGTGGGCGGCAAGTCGTTCGGCGGCCGTGTGGCGAGCATGGTCGCCGACGACGTCGGAGCCCGCGGCGTGGTCGCGCTCGGCTATCCGTTCCACCCGCCGGGTCGGCCCGAGAAGCTGCGCACCGAACACCTGCTGACCCTGCGCGTGCCGATGCTGGTGTGCCAGGGCGAGCGCGACCCGTTCGGCACCGCGGCCGAGGTGCCCGGCTTCGGTCTGCCGGCGTCGATCGCCCTGCACTGGGCGCCCGACGGCGACCACTCGCTCAAGCCCCGCAAGGCCAGCGGTCGCTCGCAGACTCAGAACCTCGTGGACGCGGCCGACGCGATCGCGCGCTTCGTGGCGGGAGTCGTGACATGATCTCGCTCATGGATCGCAGGACCCTCACGTTCGTCGCCCTGGCCCTCAGCATGCTGTACGGCGCCGGCTTCGCCGTGGTCTCCGATCCCGGCGGCGGCTACGCCCAGATCGGTGGCGTCGTCGTGGCGCTCGGCTGGATCGCCACCGGGATGCTGGGCCGCGACTCCGGCACCTGACCGGCAGGTGCCGCTAGATCTCGGTGCGGTGGAAGTTCGCGTGCGAGCGCGACGCGGTGGGGCCACGCTGGCCCTGGTAGCGCGAGCCGTACTTGGCCGACCCGTACGGGTTGTCGGCCGGTGAGGTGAGTCGGAAGTAGCAGAGCTGACCGATCTTCATGCCCGGGTACAGCTTGATCGGCAAGGTGGCGACGTTGGCCAGCTCGAGGGTGACGTGCCCGGAGAAGCCGGGGTCGATGAAGCCGGCGGTCGAGTGCGTCATCAGACCGAGGCGACCCAGCGAGCTCTTGCCCTCGAGGCGCGCGGCGATGTCGTCCGGCAGCGAGACCAGCTCGTAGGTGGAGCCGAGCACGAACTCACCCGGGTGCAGGACGAACGCCTCGTCCTCGCCGTTGCCGACCTCGACCTCGCGGGTCAGGTCGCTCTGGTCGGCGGCCGGGTCGATGTGCGGGTACTTGTGGTTGTCGAAGACCCGGAAGAACTTGTCGAGACGCACGTCGATGCTCGACGGCTGGATCATCGCCTTCTCGAGCGGGTCGAGGCCGATGCGGCCGGCGTCGATCTCGGCGAGGATGTCGCGGTCGGAGAGGAGCACGAGACGAAACTAACGCATGGGCACGTGCCGACGATCACGGAATGGCCGACCGGTCGTCACCGTTGTGACTGACATGCGAGCCATCACCTATGACCAGTACGGCGACACCAGCGTCCTCTCCCTCACCGAGCAGCCCGATCCCAAGGTCGGACCCGGCGAGGTGCTCATCGAGGCACGGGCCGCCAGCGTCAACCCGGTCGACTGGAAGCTGATGTCCGGCGGCCTCGACCCGATGATGGACGTGCGGTTCCCGGTGGTGCCGGGCTGGGACGTCGCCGGTGTCGTCACGGCGGTAGGCCCGGACACTCCGGAGTGGTCCGAGGGCGACGAGGTCATGGCCTACGCGCGCAAGGACTACGTGCACGGCGGCACGTTCGCCGAGCTGGTCAACGCACCGGCACGCACGGTCGGGCGCAAGCCGGCCAGCCTCTCGTGGGAGCAGGCCGCGTCGATCCCGCTCGCCGGACTCACGGCGCTGCAGGTGCTCGACGGCCTCGAGGTCGACGACTCGACCACTCTGCTGATCCACGGCGGCGGAGGCGGCGTCGGCTCCTTCGGCATCCAGATCGCGTCGGCTCGCGGAGCCCGCGTCATCGCCAGCGCATCGGCCGCGCAGCACGAGCGCATCATCGCCCTGGGCGCCGAGCCGGTCGAGTACGGCGACGGCCTCGTCGAGGCGGTCCGCGCGATCGCACCCGACGGCGTCGACGCCGTGGCCGACTTCGTCGGGGGTGTGCTCGACCAGACGCAGGCGGTGCTGGCCGAGGGTGGCCAGCACGCATCGATCACCCAGCCCGAGGCCATCGAGGCAGGTGGCCGCTGGCGCTGGGTGCGCCCGGACGCCGAGGGGCTCGAGCGGCTCGCAGCGCTGGTCGACGACGGGAAGCTCACCGTCGAGGTCGACGAGGTCTTCGAGCTGGAGGACGTCGCTGCCGCGTTCGCCCGCAGCCAGGAAGGCCACGTGCGCGGCAAGCTCGCCATCCACATCAGCGGCTGACCGACATCGGCCACCGAGCCGACATCGGCCACCGAGCCGACATCGCCCAGCGGTGGGATGGTGGAAGCCCGACCGAGGAGTCCGCCATGACGACAGAGCCCACCCCCGCCCACACCGTCACCGGAACGAGCGCCGGCCCGCAGCCCACGTCGGACTGGACCGATCTCGGCCGTGAGATGTGGGAGTACCTCACCGGTCGCGGCGCCTCGGTCAGCTACGAGCTGGTGGACATGGAGGTCGAGGTCCCGCGCGACACCGGCGCCAACGCCGCCCGCGCCACGTGGAAGTTCAACGGCACCGTGCGCGTCGTGACGAGCGACGACGAGTTCGCCGGCGCCGAGAATCGTCAGGCCTGACATGTCCTCGGTGACCGTCGACCTCCGCTTCGAGGTCGACACTCCCGACGGGGAGCATGCCGAGGGCGTCGTGCGCTCGGTGGGCAACGAGATCCTCGTCCAGAGTCCCGATCTGTCGGTGTTGGCGGGCGGCCGGTCCGACAGCGACCTGCAGAGCCTCGCGAAGATGCTGGCGAGGCGCGGGATGGTGCTCACCGTCGCGGACGAGGACGGCGCCCTGATGAAGCTCGGAGCAGTTCGCTCGCTCTTCTGGCACCGCGTGGTCACCCGCTCGAAGTTCGTGCGCGTGGTGCGGTGGCGAGCCGCCACCGCGCTCAAGGCCGTCGTGGTGGCCAGTCGGAGCAAGGGCGTCGGCATCCCACCGCCGACCGTCATCCCGTCGCACCTGCCCACCGCCCCGTGGGCCAAGCGCCGCGTCACAACCACCCACGACCCCTACGGCGGCGGGCACCCGCGCCTGTACCTGTCGGACACCCGGGTGTCGTCGACCGGCCGGGAGGTGTTGTCGTTCCTGCTGCCCCCGGGCACGGTCACGATCGGCAACGGCGAGGACGCAGACCTGCGGCTCGACGGCGTCGACGAGCTGGTGGCCACGGTGGAGCGCACCGCCGAGGACGAGTACGAGATCGTCGCCCGCGGCACCTCGACGCACACCTACGTCAACGGCCAGGAGCTGCCGCGTCAACGGCTCCGCACCGGGTCGCGGGTCGAGATCGGCCCGTGGCGCATGACCTACGTGCGCGACGAGCACGCCGACCACGGTCGCCCCTACGGTGGCCGCATCGGCGGCGAGCTGGGCCGCCAGCGCGCCCAGGAACCCCCGCGCTACCAGAGCTGACGTTCCCCCTGGGGAATCGGGGGTTCGTTTCGGTACAGTGGCGTCTTCGCCGATGTAGCTCAATGGCAGAGCGCTTGCTTCCCAAGCAAGACACGCGGGTTCGATTCCCGTCATCGGCTCAGACACGCAGAGCCCCCGACACGCACTTCGTCGGGGGCTCTGCGTGTCTGAGCCGAAAGAGACGTCGGGAGTCGGGAGGAGCGATCGCGCCGAAGGCGCCCCGCGATCTCCTCCTCGCCGAAGGCGTCATCTTCACTGACGACAAAGCCGACCCTTCGAAGGAGCTCAACAGCAATCAGCTCACCGCGCTCGTCAACGAGTAGCGATGTCGCGTCGACTTCTCGACCCACATCATTCGCAGCGAACGCGGACCTCGGGCCAAGGGCTGACTGACCTGAGTCAGCTCGATCACGGCGAGGGCGCGACCCAACGTCCGTAGACGTCAGCGAGAGTGCGCGGTCCGTTGGTCGCGCTGGCATCCAGTGCCTTGGCAGCGAGGACAGCGCATGTCTGGATGGGGCTCAAGGGATCAACTGAGACATCGACGATGACTGGCTGGTTCTGAAACATGTAGTTCTTGATGCGCTCGTTGCCTCGCGCCCAGCTGCCTCCGGCAGTTTGGACAAGAGTTTCGCCGAGGTAGCGGGCAGCACCATCGATCAACCAGAGAGTCTCGGCTGAGAACCGGGCGTACCCGGCACCACTGGGGTGATGGAACCACGACGGGAGATCGCCGGCAGGCTCGATCTGGTCGGACGCGATGCTGGGGCCCGGCTGACCGAGACTTGGTGGCGTGTAGCCGCTGCGCCAAGCAAGTTTTGGCACCACCGCGGTCCATGCCTGTTCCAAGGAAGCTGGCTCGAACGACAATTGCAGGTCGACAGAGGACGCGAACCTGCGCAGAGACGGTTCCATGTCGTCGAGGAAGCGTTTGAAGTAGGCGGTGGCCTCGGACTTCGTCATCGACACGAAGCTGGTGTATTCGGACATGGTGGTGGTCCTATGCGGGGAGGTGAATCGTGTACGGAATCTTGAGCTCATCGAGCAGGTCCATCACAGCCTTGTTCGGGCCTATCGTGTTGGACGCGGAGCTGGCGAGAAAATGCCAGTGGGCTCCCTGGATGACGCCGGTCTCTACCAAGTAGGCATCGCTCCTGATCTGCTTCTCGATGGATGCGGTCAATGAGACCTTGCCGACCTTCGATTCGTGGGCCACGTTATCTGCGACGACGTCGAACCTTCGTCGAACCGCATTGCAGACCACCAGGCAGCCCTTGGTTGAAGCGGAGACTTGCTTGTCTGCACCCTTCACGGCAGCTCCGTAGACACCCTCGAGGAATTTCTCGCCCTCAGCGCCGGTGGCGAAGAACTTCGCGGGCGCGCCTTCGACGTGTCCGGCGCGCTTGCGAGCGGCAGAAATTTTCTTGAGGTCGGTCGTGCCCTTGTTGAGCTGGAGCAGCGCCTTTTCACTGGCGCCGGCGTCAGCGAGATCGTCCCAGCTTTCGCCCCAGATCTTCTTTGCTGCCTTGATCTTGATCTTGCTGGGGACCTTCGTCGCCGAGGCGACAATCGCCGCCGTTGCAGCTGCAAGTTCGGGATTGCGGGTGACGAACTTGGCAGCCTTGCCGGGGATGGCGACCACGTCTCCGCCCGGAACCGCGCCCACTGCACTGAAGCCTGAACCGACCCAGTCGGCACGGATGAGCGACCCAATCACGTCACGCAGGTCAGCAATGGCGCCGAGGACTGAACCGATGCCAGGAATGGAGCTGGCGCCACCGGAGGTGAGGTTGCCGGCCATCCAGGCGAGTGAGTCCACGCGCCAGAGGTCGCCGGCGATCGCTCCCTTGGAGAAGTCAGCTGCGTAGGTCAACCTGCTGACCTTGACGTCGACCACCAGAGGGTCGAGGCCTCGACTCTCCCTGCTTCCGTCCTCGAACCCGTCATCGAAGGTGTCGCCATCGGTGTCGGCCACGTCGGGTGCAGTCCCTAGCACCTCAACTTCGCGGCCATCATCGATCTGGTCGCCATCGGTGTCGCGGTTCAACGGGTCCAGGCTCAGGTCGGCTTCGTCGGCATCGCTGAGCCCGTCCCCGTCAGTGTCGGGCACGGTCGGGTTCGAGTACCCGAGGTAGACGTCCTTTTCGGACTGCCGCCCCTTGATGACCCCGCCAGCTTCCTCGCCGTCGCTGAGGCCGTCGCCGTCCGTGTCCTTCTTGGTGGGGTCCGTCTGAAAGGTGGCCTCGCGTGTGAGCAGGCCCGCAATCTCGACCTTGTCGGGCAGGCCGTCGCCATCGGAGTCGAGTGGCGCCTTGGGGGTGTCAGTCGAATCGGTGGATAGCCCGAACCGTTCCGGCACTTGCGTGACTCCATAACCCGCGAAGACTGCCATCACCAGGACCACTCCAAGGATCCAAGTCCACCTACGGCGGGTGCGCTTCTCGACTGTCGTGTTCTCGGACTCAGTGCCCTCCGACCGGGGCTCCACCTCGCGCTCGCTCACCCGCTGACTATGTCGCACATTGGCCAAACAATCTGTCTCATTGTCAAACCGTTCGGCTATGGAGCCGCCCCATCCGGAGCCGCTGGCAACACCATCGCCGCCGCCGGGGCAGACCCTATGGTTCCCAGGGAGGCTGCCGTGAACGACGTCAACATCATCAAGATGACTCTGACCATCTCCGGGAACTCCGAGCACGTCAACGACTTCGCACGCATGTGCCGATTCGCAACGGATGGAAGCTCGCTCGATCTGCAAACCTTGGGCAGCCTGTTCGTCTGCCAGTGTTCGGCAGATCTGTTCGACGGGTGCAACACGGACCCCTACGTGGACCCGATCCGCGTCAGACTCCTGGGATACCCCGGGATGAAGTTCCAGCACAACCGCCTCGAGATCACGTGGCCCTTCCAGACAACGGTCAGGGACACGGACGCCGTCATCGCTGCCTTCGACCGGATCGCGTTGCTCCAACCCCAGGTCGACCTCACCTGCGTCAAGGCGCAGCCAGACGCAGGCGGCCGGCGGGACCCCTCGACCAGCTGGGGCGCGGTCCTGTGACGCGCTGCCCGCGCAGCTGACGGACCGGCCGAGTCGCAAGACCTCTTCGCGACTCGGCCGGGCACGACGTCGTCGAGGCCAGGGTCCCCGCAGACCCTCGGATCCGCAGTTCAATCTTCGCGAAAGCGCCACCTCGACGGCGGCCCCGCCTCCGACGGTAGGCGACGTTGCGCGTCTTGCGGTTCGGAGACCTATGAGCGGGCGCCATCCTCGCTCACGTCGTGCTGTCGAGCTGGCGCTGATGGAGGCGACGACCTGTCCGTGCCGACTGGCAGGATTAAGCGCATGACCACCCCCGCCCGCTGGACGCCGAACAGAGAAGCCGACATCGAGGAAGCTCGCGCCGCCAGCCTGCTCGAAGAGACCCACTTCATCGACTTCAAGGCCGAGGTGGAGCCCGGTAAGGGTGCCAACAACGAGCTCGCGCGGGATCTCGCCCAGTTCGCGATCGACTCTGGTGCCCTCCTCATCGGCGTCGCCGAAGTCGACAACAAGTTCGTCCTCGCCCCCATTGACTTGGCCGGTTTACCCGAGCGCATCGAGCAAGTCGCGCGCGGCATCGACCCGCCCCTGTTCGTCACCACGAGGATCATCCACAGCGAGACCGACCCCGGCAAGGGCTACCTGTGGGTCGAGGTGCCCGCATCGTCAGCAGCACCCCACCAGGCCGGTGGCATCTACTACGGCCGCGGCGCGAAGACGAAGACCCGGCTCACGGACACCGAAGTTCGCAGGTTCCACGCCCAGCAGGCTGCTGCCGAGCAGGCGGCCGTTGACGCAGTCAACGCCTACGTGCGACGGGACCCCGTTCCCGCCGACCGCCGCAAGGCCGCACACCTGTTCATCGTTGCCGTACCGGCCGCCCCGAGGCACGAGATGCTGCTTGACGTCGTGTCCGGACCGGACCGCCACGAGGTCATGCACCGGCTGATCAGCTACGGGGCGACCTCATCAGGCTCAGCCGACCAGTTCTCCCCTTCCCTCCACCAGGCAGCGAGCCTTTCAAGGCGAGCTGACGGGGCCGCGATGACGTCGGGCGCCCTCGGTTCCGACCGCAGCATCGACATGGACTCGTACAAGTCCGAGTCGTTCATCGAGGTCGAGATGACCGACGAGGGAACGGTCCGCGTCATGACGGGGCGCTTCAGCGACGCCGTCCTCAAGAACTCGGACCAGCAGATGCTTTTCGAGACCATGCTCCCGGTGCTCGTGCGTCAGACCGTCGACATCGTCGGAAAGGTGTCCGAGCACGTCAACTACGGCGGCCAGTGGCACTTCGCTGTCGCCGCCAACGGCATCGCCGGACTGCCTGCCTATCTGAGCAACGGGAACTTCGACTTCGGGGACGTTCGGGTACCCGTCGACCTGAACTCGTACGAGACCTCCACCAGCGCATCGACCCGCGAGGTACTCGACGAGCCTTGGGCAATCGCCAAGCGCCTTGCTGGCCGGTTCGTCAGAGCGCTCGGCATCACCAACATGCGCGCTGTCACCGATGTTCTCGACCCACCAGAGTCTTGACCGAGCCGGCGGCGCCAGGCAGCAACCTCACGCCACGGACACTTGCGGGCGTTGCCTCCGCGGGTACCGAACCCCCGGGTGGAAGCCTCGCCAGGAGTACGGCCGTGTGCGCCCTGACCGGGTGATCCACGCCCTCTGTTGCGCCCCAATGGGTGCTGATTCGAGAACAGATGGGTGCAAGCCACTTGGCACTTCCTACATTGCCTCCCACCAGTTCAATACTTTCCCGAATCTACGATCACCCCTCAGACGCAGAGAGACTCGGCACACCACCGCAGGTCAGGGACTTTGGCACCCTCATGCCAAGGACGTCGTTCGAGCCGACGGCGATCCCGCATCATCGGCCCGCCCTAGGATCGTGGCATGTGGTTGAGGAAGCGGCGTAACTCGTGGGTGACTCCGGTCCCCGGAGGTGTCGTCGGGTGGATGAGCGGAGGCGAGCCGGTCGACGGGTGCGATGTCGTGTCCGTCCTGATCTACGCACCGACCGAACGTGAGGTGCGTCGCCGAGCCAGCGAGATCGGCCTCTGGCACGCGTACGAGATGGACACGTTCGGCGAGCCCGACCCCAAGGGCGTTCTGGCCGCACTCGCTGACCCAGACCGATTCGTGTGGAACCACGCGGACGGCGGCAGCTGGCTGCCCTCTGCTGACCTCGCGCAACCCTGAGCGGAGTCGCGAAGAATCTGCTGACGGTGGAGCATCAGGCAGCTCCCGTCATCCGCCCACACCCGAAGCGCTGCGTGCAACCAGGACCGATCAGGGCCGGCCCGCGTGCGGCACCTGCACCGTCGTGGCCATGATGGCCGCCTCCGCAGCCTTGACGCGGTTCTCGGCGAGGAAGTCCGGCGCGCAGCACATGAACAGGGTGCGTCCGTCGTCGCCGCCGAGCATGCACGCGTAGACACCCATCGGGGTGTCGATCTGGTCGACGATCTCGCCGCCCTCGCGCACCCGGATGACCCGCCCGTGCACCGCGTCGGCCACCCACAGCATGCCCTCGGCGTCGAGGCCGCAGCCGTCGGGACCGGCGTCGACGGTGCCGATCGCCTCGCCCACGTCCGTGGTGGTGGGCAGCGGTCCGAGCTCGGCCCACACCCGTTGGTCGGTCAGCGACCCGTCGTCGGCGATGGTGAACGCCGAGATCCGGTTGCCGAACGTCTCGTCGACGATCAGGGTGCGACCGTCCGGCGTGATCACGCTGCCGTTGGGAAAGTGCAGGCCCTCCGCGACGGTCGTGACCGAGCCATCGGGATCGACGCGCACGAGTCCCGCCGGTGCGCTCGGAGCGCCGCCCATCAGGTCGAAGCCGAAGCAACCCAGGTAGGCCCGGCCCTGCTCGTCGACCACCATGTCGTTGGGGTCCCCGGTCACGTGGTCGGCGAGGTCGGCGTGGGTCACCAACGTCCCGTCGTGCTCGCGGCGCAGCAGCCGCTGGTCGTGCTGCGACACGATCAGCAGCCGTCCGTCGGGCAGCCAGCCGAGGCCCGACGGCTGCTCGGGCACCTCGGCCTCGACCCTCAGATCGGACCCGTCCGCCTCGCAGGAGTACACGCGGTGCAGGTAGAAGTCGGAGAACCACAGCCGGTCGTCGTGCCATCGCGGGCACTCCGAGAAGTGCAGGTCGGGAACGATCGTCGTCAGCTCGCGGGTCATGGCTCACGGTCGCCCTGGGACCCGACGACTGTCAACGGTTCGGCGTCACCGCAGCGGGGCGACGGACCGATAGCGTGAGTCCATGGCCGTCGACCGGAGCCGTCGCGCTCGTGCCACCCGCAAGCGCAAGCGGCGCATGGATGCGGTCGAGCACGATCTCAGCGACGAGCAGTGGACCGCGCTGCAGTCGTCGTGGAACGGGTGCGCGTACTGCGGAGCAGCCGCCCCCAGCCTGCAGCGCGACTGCGTGCTCCCGCTGTCCCGCGGCGGCCGCTACACCCTCGACAACATCGTGCCGGCCTGCCCGTCGTGCAACGCCAGCAAGTGCAACCACGAGGTCACCGGTTGGATGCGCCGCAAGAAGCTCGACGAGCGCGCCTTCCTGGTGCGCCACCACCAGCTGAGCGCGGCCCTGGTGGCCCAGTTCGCCGAGGCCTGAGCGAGCCACCGATGGACCTCGAGATCCGCGTCGACGACCTCACGCACCCCGCCGTGATCGCGTTGCTGGAGCACCACCTGGTCGACTTCGCCCAGCACTCTCCGGCCGAGAGCATGCACGCGCTCGACCTCGACGGGCTGCGCGCCCCGGAGGTGACGTTCTGGACCGCCTGGAAGCTCCGGCGAGCTGGTCGGGTGTGGTGCTCTGAAGCAGCTCGACGCGGACCGGGACGGTGCCGGGCACGGCGAGATCAAGTCCATGCGGGTGGCCGACGCGTTCCGAGGTCGGGGTGCGGGCAGCGCGATCCTGCGACACCTGATCGACACGGCTCGCGCGCGTGGCTGGACCCGCCTCAGCCTCGAGACCGGCTCGCCCGAGGCCTTCGCTCCCGCGCGTGCTCTCTACGCCCGGCACGGCTTCGAGGTGTGCGGCCCGTTCGCCGACTACACCGACGACCCGTGGAGCACCTACATGTCGCTGACGCCGCTCGACGCTGCAGGCTGATCGGCCCGTGAACACTCGGTGACACCGGCCGGGTCGAGCCTGCAGGAGCCGATCGATGCTGGCACGCTTGTTCCGTGACCGACCTGCTCCCCCGCCCGGTCGGGCCGATGGGCTCGGACCGGTTCGACTTCACGTGCACCAGCGGACGCCCGCACGGTGCCTTCGTGTCGAAGCTCGCCCGAGTGATGCCCGGGCTGCAGGCCACCCTCGACCAGACGGCGCCGTACGCGGCCTGGTGGGTGGACAACAATCGTCGAGCCCTCGGCTCCGGGCGCCCGCTGTGGGTCGTGCTCGGCGACTCGCTCTCGCAGGGCATCGGCGCATCGGCGCCCGACCGCGGGTGGGTCGGACGCATCGCCGCGGATCCACCCCCGAGGCTCGCGGACGCCGCCGTGCTGAACCTGTCCTTCAAGGGCGCCCGGGTGCTGGAGGTGCTCCGCCGCCAGGTTCCGGTGCTCGACGCGTTGCGCCGCGAGCGCGACATCGCCCTGGTGACGGTCGTGACCGGCAACAACGACCTGATGAGCCCCCGATGGGTGGGCGCGCTGGCCGACTCGGCCCAGCTGCTGCTCGACGCCCTCCCGCACGGGACCGTCGTCGCGCGCCAACCCGGGATCCAGCGGGCATCCGCCGCCTACAACCGGGTGCTGGCACGAGCCGCGGACCGCGGCATCGTGGCCGCCGACTTCCGCATCCCCCACCTGCGCGACTTCCGCGGTCGCCTGGCCCAGGACCGGTTCCACCCCAACGACCGCGGCTACGCGGAGATGGCAGCAGTGGCGCGTACCGCCCTGTGAGCGACGTGGCTACATTCGAGCCATGCCCCTCGTGCACCTCACGGCAGACGGATCCGTCCGCACCATCACCCTCGACGACGCCGACCGACGCAACGCCCTGAGCTGGCCGCTGCTCGACGAGCTGAAGGCCGCCGTCGCCACCGTCCGCGCCGACACCGAGGCCCGCGCCCTCGTGGTCCGCGGCGAGGGCAAGGCCTTCTGCGCCGGCGCCGACCTGGTGAACCTGTTCGGCGACCTCGATCGACCGGTCGAGCGGCTGCGCGACCACCTGATGGGTGTCTACGCGTCGTTCCTGGGCCTCCGCGACCTGCCCATCCCGACCGTCGCCGCCGCGCAGGGCGCCGCCGTCGGCGCCGGCCTGAACATCGCGCTGGCGTGTGACGTGATCGTCGCCGGACCGCGGGCCGGGTTCGGTCCGACGTTCAGCCAGATCGGCCTGCACCCGGGCGGCGGCTGCACCTGGATGCTCACCCAGCGCATCGGCGCAGCCAACACGACGGCGGCACTGTACGCGGGGGAGATCATCGACGCCGACAACGCGCTCCGGCTCGGCATCGCGCAGGAGATCGCCGGCGACCCCAGCGTCCGAGCCACTGAGCTGGCCGCCACGTGGGCGACCCGCGAGCCCAAGCTGATGGCCGACATCAAGCAGTCCGTCCGGCTCGCCACCACCGCGACGGCCGACGAGAGCCTGGCCTTCGAGGCCCTCGCCCAGGCCGAGTCGATGGCCAACGAGCAGTTCCGCACCTTCACCGCCCGCTTCAGTTCCCGCTGAGTGACTAGACGGCGCCGTGGGAGTCGGCGACGGCGCGGGCCTCTTCGCGCAGCGCCTGGATGACGAGACGGACCGAGGGTCGTTCGAAGCGGTCCGGGCGCAGCAGCGCCGAGATCTGTCGTCGGGCCCGGATGCCGACCATCGGGCGGGTGACCAGTCCGTTGCCGCGGCCGCGGGTCGTGAATCGCGGCAGGATCGCGATGCCGTGCCCGCCGGCGACCAGAGCCTCGACGATGCCGTTGTCGGCGATGCGCTGCGTGACCCGGACCGCCTCGCCGGTGGCTGACACGACCTGCTCGAGCACCTGGTCGAACGGATTGCCCCGGGGCACGCCGATCCAGGACTCGCCCACCACGTCGCGCGGCGACAGGCTGGCCTTGCGGGCCAGCGGGTGGTCCTCGGGCAGCGCGACGTCGAGCGGCTCGGTCATCAGCGGCACCACCTGCAGCCGGCGGTCGATCCACGACGACTCCGTGGTGGGCGAGTCCGAGATCACCACGTCGTGGTCGGGCACCAGATCGGCGAAGTCCACCACGAGGCCGGGGACGTCGGAGACGACGATCTCGACCTCGGGCACGTCGGCCATGCGGGTGAACAGTCCCGGCAGCAACATCTCCCCGCCGGTGTGGAAGGTGGCGATCCGCACCTCGCCGCCGGGGCGCTCCATGAACTCGCGCCACTGGGCCTCGGCCCGCTCCAACGCGACGGCCATCTCGGTGGCCGTGGCCGCCAGCGCACGGCCCGCGACCGTGAGCGCGACGCCCCGGCCGGCCGGCTCGATCAGGGTGTATCCGGCCTCCTTCTCCAGCACCTTCAGCTGTTGGGAGACCGCGGACGGCGTGATGTGCATCGCATCGGCGACGGCCCCCACGGTGCCGCGCTCCGACAATTCCCTGAGAAGCTCGAGCCTGCGCACGTCCATGAAGAAACACTACACGTTACGTGCAGTTTTGGTCGCTTGTGCTTGATAGTTTGACGTGGAGATACTGGCGGTACACCAACAGCCCGCAGCACAGCCCCTGAAGGAGGCCACCATGATCTTCGTCGCCACCAGCGCCGCAGTCATCACCGTGATCGGAGCCGTCCAGACGGCGCGCCTGGTCAAGACCGACGGCTTCGGCCGCGTGCCCACCCGCCAGGCTTGATCCTCGGCGTACACTGAACTCAAGACCGGCCATCCTCCCCCGAGATGGCCGGTCTTGTCATGTCCTGACTAGCGTGGACGAGTGACCGTCATCGGCTTCGACCTCGACATGACCCTGATCGACTCGCGCCCCGGCATCGGCGCCACGTTGCGGCGCATCGCCACCGAGTCCGGTCACGCGATCGACGTCGATCTCGCCACCTCGCGCCTCGGTCCGCCGCTGGGCTGGGAGCTGGCGCACTGGATGCCCGAGTCCGAGGTCGACCACTGGGTCGGCCGGTATCGCGAGCTCTATCCCGACACCGCGATCGCCAGCGTCGAGGCGCTGCCCGGCGCGCGAGCGGCCGTCGAGGCGGTCAACGCTCGCGGCACCTCGCTGGTCATCTCGGCCAAGCACACGCCCAACGTGCAGATGCACGTCGACCATCTCGGCATCCCCGCGTCCCACGTGTTCGGTGGAGCGTGGCGCGAGCAGAAGGCAGAGGTGCTCATCGCCCAGGGCGCCGTCATGTACGTGGGCGACCACGAGCACGACATGGTCGCAGCCCGGCTCGCCGGCGTCGTCGGCGTGGGTGTCAGCACCGGCGGCACCACGCGTGACGAGCTGCTCGAGGCCGGCGCCGACCTCGTCCTCGACTCCCTGCTGGACTTCGACCAGGCCTTCGCGCACCTGCCCTGACCTGCGGATGTGTCGTGTCAGACAGCCGCGGAACTTGTCTTTCCCCGCCTGACGACGGATACTTAAGTTACTGGCCAGTAGCCAGTGACGCAACGTCATCCCCCCACAGTCGTGAAGGACCGTTGGCATGAGCCACTTCAAGAGCAACCTGCGTGACGTCGAGTTCAACATGTTCGAGCTCTTCGACCGCCAAGACATCCTGGGACAGGGTCCGTTCGACGAGATCGACACCGACACCGCCCGCAGCATCCTCTCCGAGGTCGAGCGCATCTCCAGCAACGAGCTGGCCGCCTCCTTCGAGGCCTCCGACCGCAACCCGCCGGTGTACGACCCGGCCACCCACTCGGTCACGATGAACGACGAGTTCAAGAAGAGCTACGACGCCTGGATGGACGCCGAGTGGTGGCGCCTGCAGGTCCCCGAGGAGCTCGGCGGACAGCGCGCCCCCGCGTCGCTGATCTGGGGCTCGGCGGAGTTCGTGCTGGGCGCCAACCCGCCCATCTGGATGTTCGCCTGCGGCCCCGCGTTCGCGCGCATCGTGTTCGAGAACGGCACGAAGGATCGCGACCACACCATCGCGCAGCACATGGTCGACCGCCGCTGGGGCGCCACGATGGTGCTCACCGAGCCCGACGCGGGCTCCGACGTCGGCGCCGGCCGCACCAAGGCCTACCCCAACGAGGACGGCACCTGGAACATCGAGGGCGTCAAGCGCTTCATCACCTCGGCCGAGCACGACATGGCCGAGAACATCATGCACCTCGTGCTCGCTCGCCCCCAGGGCGTCGAGGGCGTCGGCGGTCCCGGCACCAAGGGCCTGAGCCTGTTCCTCGTGCCGAAGTTCCACTTCGACCTCGAGTCCGGCGAGCTGACCGGCGAGCGCAACGGCGCCTACGTCACCAACGTCGAGAAGAAGATGGGCATCAAGGTCTCCACGACCTGCGAGGTCACCTTCGGCGACAGCTCCACCGGCGGCGGCGAGCCCGCTCGCGGCTGGCTGCTGGGCGAGGTCCACGACGGCATCAACCAGATGTTCCGTGTCATCGAGAACGCCCGCATGATGGTCGGCGCCAAGGCCATCGCCACGCTCTCGACCGGCTACCTCAACGCACTCGACTACGCCAAGGAGCGCGTGCAGGGCGCCGACCTCACCCAGGCGTCGGACAAGACCGCGCCGCGCGTCACCATCACCCACCACCCCGACGTCCGCCGCTCGCTGCTCACGCAGAAGGCGTTCGCCGAGGGCCTGCGCAGCCTCGCGATGTACACCGCCACGTGGCAGGACGACATCATGATCAAGGAGGCGGCCGGCGACGACACCGCGCTGTCGGAGGCGGTCAACGACCTGCTGCTCCCGCTGGTCAAGGGGTACGGCTCGGAGCGTTCGTGGGTGGTGCTCGGCACCGAGACGCTGCAGACGTTCGGCGGGTCCGGCTTCCTGCAGGACTACCCGATCGAGCAGTACGTGCGCGACGCCAAGATCGACACGCTGTACGAGGGCACCACGGCGATCCAGGGCCAGGACCTGTTCTTCCGCAAGATCGTGAAGGACAAGGGCCAGGCGCTCGGGTACCTCTCGAACGAGATCGAGCAGTTCGCCGCCAGCGACGCCGGCAACGGCCGTCTCAAGGTCGAGCGCGAGCTGCTCGCCAAGGGCCTCGAGGACGCGCAGGCGATCCTCGGTGCGGTGTTCCAGGACCTCATGTCGGCCAACCCGGCCGACGCGAACGGCGACATCCAGAACATCTACAAGGTCGGCCTCAACACCACCCGCCTGGTCTACGTGCTCGGCGACATCGTCGTGGCGTGGCTGCTGCTGCGCGGCGCCGAGGTGGCGCTGAACAAGCTGGGTGGCGAGGTGTCGGCCGCCGACCAGGCCTTCTACGAGGGCAAGGTCGCCGCGGCGTCGTTCTTCGCGCGTCAGGTGCTCCCGCTCCTGGCCGGCGAGCGCGCCATCGCCGAGAACATCGACGCCTCGGTCATGGACCTCGACGAGGCCGCGTTCTGAGCTGACCGAGGGCGTTCGCGCCCGAGCGTCAGCTCACGCCAGCGCAGCGTCAACACACAGAACCCCTGCACCGTCGGGTGCAGGGGTTCTGTCGTGTCACATGGGCGTGAGCGGCTCGTCCGATCCGGCGCCGTCCGGGTGCGGGTCGTTGACGCCGGGCTTGGGCTCCTCGTCGGGGCTGTGCTCCGGCTCCGGATCACCGGCGGTCACAGGTCGTCGACCTTCGCGTGATCGCCTCCGTCGTACGGCTCGCCGGTGACCTTGGCCTTCACCAGGCTCACCAGGCTGGCCACCCGCCCGCCGGGTGACGCCCAGTACTCGGCGGTGTCGGCCTCCACGTGGATCAAGACGGCGTTCGGGTCCTCCGGGCCGTCGGGGATCCATGCCTCGGCGAACGTGCTCCACAGCTCGCGCAGCTTCTCGAGGTCGTCGACGACCTCGGCGCGGCCGGCGATCGACACCCACGAGCTGCCGCCGGCCACGGTGAGGCCGACGCTCGGGTCGGCCCGGATGTGCTCGACCTTGCGGGAGTCGCGCGTGGCGATGAACCACAGGTCGCCGTCCAGGTCGACCTCCTGGCGGGTCATCGGCCGGCTGACGAGGTGGCCGTCGGCGTCACGCGTGGTGAGCATGACGAAACGGGAGTCCCGGGTCAGGTCGACCAGGGTCTGATGGTCTGCATCGGTGTCGGTCATGCCTGCCGCGTACCCCGAACGGCCCTCGTTCACGCACGACGCCCCGCAGCCGATGGCTGCGGGGCGTGGTGACGGGGGCTCAGTTGAACAGCGCCCCCGTGATCGTGAAGTAGCCGAAGCCGTTGGTGCTGTAGAAGATGACGTACATGGCCAGCGCACCGCCGGCCAGCGCGATGTCCTTGTTGAAGTGGACCATCTCGCCCTGCTTGGCCTGGGCGTCGGTCTCCTTCCAGAACGGGTGCATCATCACGGCCATGATGACCAGCAGCACGGCCAGGCCGAGCGATCCGGCGTCGCCGAAGATGCCCAGCAGCACCGACAGACCACCGACCGCGAGCGCGACACCGCTGATCTGGGTCATCAGCTTGGGGTTCGACACCCCCTTGGACTCCGCGTAGCCGGCCATGGCGTCGGTCTGCGTCAGGTGACCGTAGGCCGAGCCGAGGATCAGGAAGGCGAACATGATGCGCCCGATGAGGAAGATGGCTTCCATGGCAGTGGTACCTCCGAGTGGCGAAGTTGAGAGTTCAATCAGTCTCGACCCCGCGGCGGCGACGCGTCAACTCGCCGCGCCCCGCCCATCGGAGTTGCTCCTCAGGCGTCGATCGACGACAGGTCGCCGTACCGATCGCCGGCCACGGCGTCGGCCGGGACCGCCGCGGTGAGCGCGGCGAGGTCGGCGTCGCTGAGCTGCACGTCGGCTGCAGCCACGTTCTCCTCCAGGTAGGCGACCCGCTTGGTGCCCGGGATCGGCGCGACGTCGTCGCCCTGGCCCAGCACCCACGCGAGGGCCAGCTGGCCCGGCGTGCACCCGTGCTGCTCGGCCAGCTCGCGGACGCGACCCACCAGGACCAGGTTGGCGTCGAGCGCCTCGCCCCGGAACCGCGGGAAGTACGCCGTGGTGCGCGAGTCGCCCTCCTCGAGGGAGTCCTCGGAGGTGATCGCGCCGGTCAGCAGACCTCGGCCCAGCGGCGAGTACGGCACCAGTCCGATCCCCAGCTCGCGGATGGTGGGCAGGATCTCGGCCTCGAGGTCGCGGGTGAACAGCGAGTACTCGGTCTGCAGCGCGGCGATCGGGTGCACCGCGTGGGCACGCCGGATCGTGTCGGGCGCCGCCTCGGACAGCCCGAGGTGGGTGACCTTGCCCGCCTCGACCAGCTCGGCCATGGCGCCGACGGTCTCCTCGATCGGCACCGACTGGTCCACGCGGTGCTGGTAGTACAGGTCGATGTGGTCGACGCCGAGGCGCTCCAACGAGGCGTCGCAGGCAGCGCGGACGTACTCGGGGCGTCCGTTGACGCCGACCCGGGTGCCGTCGGGCAGCCGCTCGTTGCCGAACTTCGTGGCGAGCACGACGCCGTCGCGGTGACCCTGCAGTGCCCTGCCCACCAGCTTCTCGTTGGTGAAGGGACCGTACATGTCAGCGGTGTCGAAGAAGGTCACTCCGAGCTCGAGGGCCCGGTGGATCGTGGCGACGCCCGTGGCCTCGTCGCCGGTGCCGTAGAACTCCGACATGCCCATGCAGCCGAGGCCGAGGGCCGAGACGGTCAGGGAGCTGTCGGAGGAACCGAGGGTGCGTGTCGAAAGAGTCATGTCTCCACTGAACTCCCCTCGACCAAGAGCGCGCCCGGTCGCGGCGACGTCACCGGGCGCGCTCGCCACCATGTGGAACAGTTGGATTCGTGAGGATCACCAGCCCGTTCGGCTACCTGGCCGCTGTCCTGCTGGTGCTCGCCGGGTGGGTCGGCGCCACGGTGGTGGCTGCCGGCGCGTGGGACTCCGTGCGCGACGCGACCCTGGTGCCCGTCACCCAGGAACGCGCAGATGCCGAGGGGCTCAGCGTCGCGGTCTTCACCGACATCGTGCAACCCAACCGCGACATCGCGTGCCGTGGCCGCGACCTCAAGGGCGAGGCAGTGCCGATCAAGGCGGCCGCCATCGACGTCCCGGTCGAGTCCGACGGCACGCAGTGGCACCTGATCAATCTGCTGCCGAAGGGCCGCGACGGACTCAAGGTGCGCTGCGGACCGCTCGACAAGCGGGTCGACAACGCCACCTACTCCTTCGCCCTGGTGGATGGCTTCACCTCGCGCGGCGAGAAGGGTCAGGCCATCGCGGCCACGGGCCTGCTGGTCGGGCTCGCTCTTGCGGGGTGGACGTTCACCTGTCGGCGCCAGGACAAGAAGGCATCGATGAGATCGAGAGCCGGCTCGTGAGCATGCTGCGCACCTACGTCTCCGGCTGGCGCGACTCCGCCGACGCGCTGCTCGCGCTGGCCGACACGACCGACGCCGGCGACGCCGACCTGCCCACCGACTGTCCGGGCTGGTCGGTCAAGGACGTCGTGGCCCACCTCGCTCACCTCGAGGGCGCGTTGTGTCGCGACACGCAGGACACCGGCTCGGCCGGCGCAGCGGAGCTGGCCTCCAGCTACACCCAGGCCGGTGTGCTGGAGCGCCGCGGGCTGAGCCTGCCCGAGGCCGTCGACGAGCTCCGCGCTGCCGTCGTCACCCGCTCCGAGCAGCTCCGCGACCTGCCGGACGACCCGCGGGCTCCGGCTCCCGTCACGCCCGGCGGGATCGACTGGTCGTGGGACGTGCTGCTGCGCAACCGCTGCCTCGACATGTGGGTGCACGAGCAAGATCTCCGCCGGGCGCTCGATCGTCCCGGCGGCCTGGACACCACCGGCGCCCAGGTGGTGACCACCGCGTTCTCCTCTGCGCTCCCCTACGTGGTCGGCAGGAAGGTGCGCGCAGAGATCGGAACCGCCCTGCGCTGGGACGTGACCGGCGAGGTACCGGTCGACGTGACCGTGCGGGTGGGCGACGACGGACGTGCAGCCCGCGTCGACCATGTCGACGGACCGCTCACCACCGTCTCCATGACGACCGAGACCTTCACGATGCTGGGCGCAGGTCGTCGCTCGCCCGATCGGCTCGAGGTGGGGGTCACGGGCGACGAGGACCTGGCCTTCGCCGTGCTCGCGGCGATGGCCGTCACGCCCTGACGACGAGTCGGCCTTCACCGGCACGGCTACCGTCGAGACCATGACGTGGACGACCCGTGACATTCCCGAGCTGATGGGGCGCCGCATCGTGATCACGGGGGTCACCGGCGGGCTCGGGCTCGCCACGGCCATCGAGCTGGCGCGCCACGGCGCCGAGCTCGTCGTGACTGCGCGCGACGGCGCCAAGGCCACCGAGGCGACCGACCGCATCGAGCACGCCGCGCCGGGCTCGCGGGTCCGCGTCGTGTCGCTGGACCTGGCCGACCTCGACGACACCCGACGAGCCGCACGCGAGCTGGTCGCGCGCCTCGACCGCATCGACGTCCTGATCAACAACGCCGGCATCATGGCGACACCGGAGCGCACCACGGTCGACGGCTTCGAGCTGCAGATCGGCACCAACCACCTCGGACACTTCGCCTGGACCGCCGGCCTGTGGCCCCTGCTGAGCCACAGTGGCGCACGCGTCGTCACGGTCAGCTCACTGGCGCACACCGGCGCGCGAGGGGTCGATCTTCGAAGCCTGACGCCCCAGGGTTCGCCACGCCGCTACGTCCGGTGGACGTCGTACGCGGAGTCCAAGCTGGCCAACCTGTCGTTCGCGCTGGAGCTCGACCGGCGCTGCAAGGCCGCCGGGGTGCCGGTCACCAGCGTCGCCGCCCACCCCGGGATCTCCTCGACGAACCTGACCAAGACCGGCGCCGGCATGAGCCGCAACCCGATGGCCGGCGTCGCCATGCACCAGCTCACCCGCCTGATCGCCCAGTCCGCCGACGCCGGCGCGTGGCCGCTGCTGATGGCCGCCACCGACCCCACGTTGACCGGTGGCGAGTATCTCGGGCCCCGAGCCATGGGCGGTGTGCGCGGCCGGCCCGGGCCCGCCGGCGCGTCAGCGACCGCCCAGGACCCGTTGCTCGCCGCCACGCTGTGGCAGGCCAGCGAGGCCGCCACCGGCGTGGCGTTCGACGTCTGAGCCCGCCCTAGGCGAGGCCGAGCATCTTGCTGCGGGCGTCGGGGTCCGCGGCGAGCAGCTCGGCGCGCGTCCGACGCCGGAACCGCACCAGCTGGACCAGGCCCAGCGCCCAGAGGACGTACTGGGCCGACATCGCCCAGCGGAAGGCCGACGGCGTGTAGGCCGAGCTGTCACCCGGCGTGCGCCAGTCGAGGATCAGCCCGATGGCGATCACCAGCAGCAGACTGGCGACGAACCCGGCCTGATTGACGATCGCCGTGGCACTGGCCAGCCGTTCCGGCGGGTTCGACGTGCGCGCGAGGTCGAAGCCGATCATCGACGCCGGACCACCGATGCCCGCCACCACGACCAGCACCACGAGCACCCCGATCGGCGCGTTGCCGGGCCACACGAGCACGACGGTCCACACCGACGCGATGGCCACGACGATGCCGATCACGATCGTCGATCGGTGCCACGGACTGCGGGTGATGACACGCGCGAGGACAGGTCCGGCGCCCATCAGGGCGATGACCATGATCGTCAGGAGGGTGCCGGCCGTCGCCGGGGAGACGCCCTCGCCACGGACGAAGAACGGGTAGCCCCACAGCAGACCGAGGGTGGTCGCGCTGAACTGGGTGGTGAAGTGCATCCAGAAGCCGAGCCTCGTGCCGGGGTGTCGCCACGACGCCGCCAGCGTGGCGCGGATGCGGGTCAGCGACATCGCCTCGCCGCGGACGGTGCGTCCGTGGGGAGCGTCCCGCACGACCAGCACCAGACCGACGGTCAGCACCAGGCCGAGCGACGCCGAGATCAGGTACGCCGGCGTCCACCCGAGGTCGCGCAGCGCGATGGTCATGGGGACCGCGGCGAGCACGGCGCCCAGCTGCCCGGTGACGCCGGTCAGCTGGGTGATCAGCGGGATGCGGCGACCGGGGAACCACGCGTTGACCAGCCGCAGCACACAGATGAACGTCATGGCGTCGCCCATGCCGACGAACACGCGGGCCACCACGGCGAGCGCATAGGTGTCGGCGAACGCGAACCCGGTCTGGGCGGCGGTCAGGGTCAGGGCACCGGTGATCAGCACCGCGCGCGGCCCGAAGCGGTCGACCAGCAGCCCGACCGGGATCTGCATGCCTGCGTAGACGAGCAGCTGCACCATCGTGAACGTGGCGAGCTGGGCCGCCGAGATGTCGAACCGTTCCGTGGCGGCGAGGCCGGCCACCGCCAGCGACGATCGATGGAAGACGGCGAGCAGGTACACCGCGAGCGCCACTCCCCACACCGCGAAGGCTCGGCGCGGGATGGGGTCGGCGAGGGTCACGGCCTCAGCGTAGGCCCGTGCCCGGAGACGCTGCCTAGGAGAGCAGGTGGACGGTGCCCTCGACGACCACGTCGCCTGACGGTCCCGGAGGTGCGCCGGCCCCCTGCCGGGTGATCTCCACCCGGTCGGCCAATCGCGGATCGACGGCCGCGTGCAGCACCACGTCGGTCCTGCCGGCCTCGTCGGGGTGGAAGGTGCCGCCGGAGATCCAGCCGCCGGTCGACGAGCCGCCGTCGGGCACGAACCACAACTGGTAGTACTCACCCTTGGCCAGGGTGGGCAGGCTGTCCGAGCGGAGGGTGAGGATCCGACCCTCGGGCGCGGCGGCGCCGTCGATGCGCACCTCGACGTCGCCCCGGTCCAGCACCGCGTCGAACTCCGCCGTCCCGCGCGCCAGCACGTCGGACGAGTCCTGGGTGAGGGCGGCCTGGAGTCCCGCGCCGATGCCGGCGCCGGCGACGAGCAGCACGGCAGCGGCGAGCACCAGCAGCGCGCGACGGGGCCGGCGCGTGGCCATGGGGACCGGCTCGGGCGTGCGGGCTGCCCGCGCGGTCTCCACCAAGGATCGCAGGCGAGCGACGCTGTCTGCGCTCGGTTCGGCGGCGTCCGGTGCGAACGCGTCGTGGACGCGCACCTCCAGCTCGGGGTCGGGTCGTTCGGTCTCGTCGCTCATCGGTCCACCTCCTCCATGATCGTCCTCAGTCTGTTGAGTGCGCGTGAGTGCGCCTGGCGCACCGCTCCGGCCTGTCGCCCCACGATGGTCGCGACCTCCGTAGCGGAGAGCTCGGCCACCAGTCGCAGCCAGAGCACCTCCTGGTCGTCGGCCGACAACCTCTCGAACGCCTCACGCACCAGCCCGAGTCGTTCGTCGTGCAGCACGTGCTCCAGCGGGCCGAGTGCCAACGACGCCTGCGGCGGTCCCGGCTCGTGTCCGTCGGCACGTTCGCGTTCCTGGCGACCCAGTCGGCGGGTCTGCTCCAGCACCACGAGGCGCAAGATGCCGTACAGCCACGCCTCGACGCGCAACCCCTGGTCCTGCAGCTCGCCGACGCGGTCGACCGCCCGGGCCATGCACTCGCTGACCACGTCGTCGGGATCGTGCGTGCTCGGCAGGCGGCGACGGGCGTAGTCCGCCAGCCGGGCGTACGAGCGACGGTAGACCGTCTCCCATGCATCCGGGTCCAGCGCACGGAACCGCACCAACAGGTCGCGCTCGAGCTCGCCGGGGTCCACGGGCCCGATGCTACGCACCCTTGTCGCTCCTTCGCCCCACGATGGTCGCCACGAACCGATCGGACGCGTGGTGGGCAGGTCCCCCGGCCCGCCACGCGCCCTCACGTCCGGCTACCCGATCAACCGGTGAACGTCGGCTGGCCCTGGCGGGGCCGAGCCGGAGCCGCCGGCGGTGCGCCGTTGTCGTTTCCGGCCCGGTCGTCGTTGTCGGCATCTGCGCCGACCTCGACCGCACCGGAGTCCGGAGCCGCGCCGACCACACGAGCTGCGCCGCGCTGGTCGGTGGCGACCAGGTCGGCCAGACCGGCGACGCCCGCGTCGATCGCGGGGCTGCCGTCCTGGGGCAGGTGCGTCAGGGTCGGTCCACCGTTGTCGGCCAGTGCGCCCAGGCCCGGGTCGGCGGCCTTGACGTCGTCACCGTCATCGGTGGTGACGTCGGTGCCGACGACGTTGCCGCCCTGCGACGTCAACGGCACGCTGGCGTTGGCGCCGTCGTTGCCGGACACGATGCTGTTGCCGATCGTGACCGGGCCCTCGATGCCCGAGCTGTTGGCCGTGACCGTGACGTGGACCAGGCTGACGTCACCGAGGCTCTGACCGAGCTCGATTCCACCGCCGGTGTCCGCGTCGTTGCCACTGATGGTGCTGGCCTCGATGACCGCGGTGCCTCCGCTGTTGTAGAAGCCGCCACCGGCGCTCGCCGTGTTGTCCGACAGCGTGGTGCGCGTGACGGTCATGGTGCCGCCCGCCGAGTTCCACAGACCGCCGCCCTCGTTGGCCGCGCTGTTGCCCTCGACCGACGACACGTCGACGGTCACGGTGCCGGTGCCGGTCAGGTGCAGACCGCCGCCGTTGCCGGGTGCCGCGCCGGTGTCGTTGCCGCGCAGGAGCACGTCGGTCAGCGCCGTGGTGCTGCCGTCGGTGGCCTCGACGCCGCCGCCGGCGCGCGCCGCGGAGTTGGTGAGGACGTCGCTGCTCTCCACCGTGAGGTTGCCACCGGCGTTCAGGATGCCGCCGCCGGAGCCCGAGCCGTTCACGGCCTCGTTGTCCTCGATCAGCGAGCTGTCGACGTCGACGGTGCCGCCCTCGTTGTAGATGCCACCGCCGCCGGCGTCAGCAGCGGTGCCGAGCGCCTCGTTGCCGCTCACGGTGGAGCCGGTGACCGTCATGGTGCCCGAGCCGTTCCACAGGCCGCCGCCCTCGTTGGTGGCGGAGTTGTCGGCCACCACGACACCGGTCAGGTCAGCGTCGCCCGCACCGGTGATGTGCATGCCGCCACCGTTGCCCGGAGCCGCGCCCGCGTCGTTGCTGTTCAGCGAGCCCCCGTCGATCGTGGTCGTGCTGCCCTCGGTGGCCTCGATGCCGCCACCCGCGCGCACGGCGGCGTTGCCGTCGACGTTGGAGTCGGTCAGCTCGAGCGTGCCGCCGAGGTTGAAGATGCCACCGCCGGAACCGGCTGCGCCGTCGGCCTCGTTGCTGTCCAGCTGCGTGCCGGAGACCCGCAGGGTGCCGCCGTTGTTGAAGATGCCGCCGCCGCCGTCGTCGGCCGCTGCGCCGCTCGCGGAGTTCTGGTTGACCGTGGAGTCGGTCACCGTCATGGTGCCCGAGCCGTTCCAGAGTCCGCCGCCCTCCAGGGTCGCGCTGTTGCCGGTGATCGTGGCCCCGGAGATGGTGGCGTTGCCGGCACCGGTGATGTGCAGGCCGCCGCCGTTGCCGGGAGCGCCGCCGGTTGTGTTGTCGCTCATCGTGACGCCGGTCAGGGTGGTGGTGCCCACGTTGGCCTCGACGCCGCCGCCGGCGCGCACGGAGTCGTTGTTGTTGATGGTGCCGCCCTCGACCACGAGGACCGACTGGTCGTTGAGGATGCCGCCGCCGGAGCCGGCCGCGCCGTCGGCTGCGTTGGCGTTGACGCTGGAGTTGCGCACGGTCAGGGTGCCGCCGCCGGCCTCCTGGAACAGGCCACCGCCGCCCTGGTCGGCGCCATCGCCGGACGCGACGTTCTCGGTGATCGACGTGCCGGTGACGGTCATGGTGCCGGCGCCGGAGTTCCACAGGCCGCCGCCCTCGGCGGCCGCGGTGTTGCCGGAGAACGAACCGCCGCTGACGGTCGTGGTGCCGGCACCGCTCTTGTGCAGGCCGCCGCCGTTGCCGGGCGCGGCGCCCGTGGAGTTGCCGGTGACGTCGGTGTTGCTGACCGTGGTGGTCGCACCGCCCGAGGCCTCGATGGCACCGCCGGCGCGGGGCGCCGAGTTGCCGCTCAGCGTCGAGTCGGAGACGTCGAGCGTCCCGGCGTTCAGGATGGCGCCGCCGGACGCTCCGCCGGCGGCCGACGGGGCGCCGACGGCCGTGCCGCCGGTGATGGTGACGTCGTTGAGCGTCAGGTTGCCGCCGGCGAGCACGTGGAACGCGCGGTCGCCGAGTGCGGAGGCGTCGATGGTCGACCCGTTGCCCTCGATGGTGATGTTCGAGGTGATGTCGATGTCGCCGGTGGCGGCGGCGTCCTCTTCGGCGCCACCGACGGTCAGCGTGTACGTGCCCGTCGTCAGGGTGATGGTGTCGTCCTCGCCGTTGCCGTTCGCGGCGATCACGGCGCCGCGCAGGGAGGTGGGGTCGCCGGCATCATCGACGACGGTGGTCACGTCGATGCTGGCCGCGCTGCTGGCGCTGGGAATGGCGAACAAGGCTCCGCTGACGAGTACCGGAACTCCTAGGGCGTACGTCCATCGACGCATGGCACGTCCTTTCGAGGATTGACCGGGCGACGGATGTCGCCCTCACTGAGTACATGACCGTTGGCGCCGAGGTGTCACACGTCGAGTCGGATCGGATTTCTCACGTCTCGTATGCCGCGCCGGGCCAGGGGTACGCCCGTACCCTGACTGCCATGACACCTGCACCGACGACTCCTGGAGCGAGCCCGCTCGGCCGGCGCGCCGTCCTGCTCGGCGGCGGCGGTCTGGCCCTCGCCGCACTCGTGGGCTGCACCTCCGGATCCACCGGGACCACCCGGGCCGCCCCTTCCGCCTCGTCCAGCCCGACGCGCACCCGCGAGGCGCCCCTGACCACCGTCGCGACGTCGGTGGTGCCGGCGCTGCAGGTCTTCGCCGAGCCCGAGGACGCCGACGATCCGGACCCGGCCCGGGCCGGCAAGCCCCAGCAGGTCCTCGAGAAGGCCGACGAGGCCTCCGGCGACGTCGTCATGGTCGCGATGGAGACCGGCACCGCCTGGCTGAAGGTGCAGCTCCCGGTTCGCCCCAACGGCACGACCGGCTGGGTCCGCACACGCGACGTCCGCCTCAGCGCCCACTCGTTCGCGATGCAGATCGCCCTGGCGGACCACGAGCTCGTGGTCACCAACCGTGGCGAGGAGGTGCTGCGCACGCCGGTCGGCGTCGGCCGCAACGACCGCCCCACCCCCGGTGGCGACTACTACGTCAAGGAGCTGCTGCAGCCGCCGAATCCCGATGGCGTCTACGGCCCCTACGCCTACGGACTGTCCGGGTACTCCACCGTGCTCACGGAGTTCAACGGTGGCGAGGGCGTCATCGGCGTGCACGGCACGAACGAGCCCGACCTGGTCGGCACCGACGTCAGCTCCGGCTGCATCCGCGTGCCCAACGACGTGATCACCTCCATCGTCGAGGACATCGGCCTGCCGCTCGGAACGCCGGTCACGATCCTCGCGTGACGGACGGGCGCGCTCGAGCTGCTCGCCGGCCACCCGCAGAGTCCGACCGCGGCCCACCCCGAGCGGCGTGCCGCACCAGTCGGTTTACCAGCAGGCCCCGGAAAACCTCATGTCCATGGGCAAATTCACCCGGAGATGTGACAACGATCCGGGGCCTGCTGGTAAACCTCAGCCGAGCAGGAGCTCGGCGATCTGCACCGTGTTGAGGGCCGCGCCCTTGCGCAGGTTGTCGCCGGACACGAACAGCACCAGGCCCTTGTCGCCGTCGACCGAACGGTCCTGGCGGATGCGGCCGACCAGGCTCGGATCCTTGCCGGCTGCCTGCAGGGGGGTGGGCACGTCGGTCAGCTGCACGCCCGGGGCGTCGGCCAGCAGCGCCGTGGCCTGCTCGACGGTGAGGTCACGGGAGAACTCGGCGTTGATCGACAGCGAGTGGCCCGTGAACACCGGGACGCGCACGCAGGTCCCGGCCACCCGCAGGTCCGGGATGCCGAGGATCTTGCGGCTCTCGTTGCGCAGCTTCTGCTCCTCGTCGGTCTCGAACGAGCCGTCGTCGACGACGGACCCGGCCATGGGCAGCACGTTGAACGCGATGGAGTCGACGTACACCTGGGGCGCCGGGAAGGCGACCGCGGAGCCGTCGTAGGCGAGCTCGTCGGCCTTCTCGACCACGGCGAGCGCCTGGCCGTGCAGCTCTCGCACGCCGGCGATGCCGGAGCCGGAGACCGCCTGGTAGCTGCTCACCACGAGCCGGACCAGCCCGGCGGCGTCGTGCAGCGGCTTGAGCACCGGCATGGCCGCCATGGTGGTGCAGTTGGGGTTGGCGATGATGCCGCGACCGCCCGGGCCCGACCCGGCAGGGATGTCGCCGGGGTTGACCTCGCTGACCACGAGCGGGATCGCCGGATCCTTGCGGAAGGCCGAGGAGTTGTCGACCACGGTGACGCCGGCATCGGCGAAGCGGGGCGCGTGCGCCCGCGACGTGGTGGCACCGGCCGAGAACAGGGCGATGTCCAGGCCCGACGGGTCCGCGGTGTCGGCGTCCTCGATGACGATCTGCTCACCGCGGAACGGCAGCGTCTTGCCCGCCGAACGCGCGGACGCGAAGAACCGCACCCGGTCGGCCGGGAAGTCACGCTCCTCCAGGATGCTGCGCATGGCGACGCCCACCTGTCCGGTGGCGCCGACGATGCCCAGGTTGGCGGTGCAGGAGGCGGTCATCGGCCCGTCCCGCCGTAGACCACGGCCTCGACCTCGTCGGTGCCGAGGTTGAACGCCTGGTGGGCGGCGTTGACCGCCGCGTCGACCTGCGCCTCGCCGACGACGACCGAGATGCGGATCTCGGAGGTGGAGATCATCTCGATGTTGACGCCGACGTCGGCCAGAGCCTGGAAGAAGCGCGCCGTGATGCCGGGCTCGGAGCGCATGCCGGCACCGACGATGGAGACCTTGCCGACGCTGTCGTCGTACTGCAGACGCTCGTAGCCGACGGTGTCCTGCAGCCGGGCCAGCGCGGTCATGGCGGTCTGGCCGTCGGCGCGTGGCAGCGTGAACGAGATGTCGGTGAGCGCCGTGGCCGCCGCCGACACGTTCTGCACGACCATGTCGATGTTGATCTGCGCCTCGGCGAGGGCATTGAAGATCGAGGCGGCGAAGCCCACCTTGTCGGGCACGCCGACCACGGTGATCTTGGCCTCGCTGCGATCGTGCGCGACGCCGCTGATGATGGCTTGCTCCATGGGTTCCACGTCCTCTGCTGGTACGACCCAGGTGCCGGTCTTGTCGGAGAACGACGAGCGCACGTGGATCGGGATGTCGTTGCGGCGGGCGTACTCGACGCACCGCAGGTGCAGGATCTTGGCGCCGTTGGCGGCCATCTCCAGCGTCTCCTCGTAGGAGATCTTGGGGATCTGACGCGCGTTCGGCACGATGCGGGGATCGGCGGTGAAGATGCCGTCGACGTCGGTGTAGATCTCGCAGACGTCGGCGTGCAGGGCTGCCGCCAGCGCCACGGCCGTCGTGTCGGAGCCACCGCGCCCGAGCGTGGTGATGTCCTTCGTGGTCTGCGAGACACCCTGGAAGCCGGCGACGATGGCGATCGCCCCCTCGGCGAGCGCGCTCTCGATGCGACCCGGAGTGACGTCGATGATCTTGGCGCGGCCGTGCTCGGCATCGGTGATGACGCCGGCCTGCGAGCCGGTGAACGAGCGAGCCTCGTGGCCGAGGCTGCCGATGGCCATGGCCAGCACCGCCATGCTGATGCGCTCACCGGCGGTGAGCAGCATGTCCAGCTCTCGGGCCGGAGGCAGCGGCGAGACCTCGTTGGCGAGGTCGATGAGGTCGTCGGTGGTGTCGCCCATGGCGGAGACCACGACGACGACGTCATGACCGGCCTTCTTGGTCGCGACGATGCGCTGGGCGACCCTCTTGACGCTGGTGGCGTCGGCAACCGAGGAGCCGCCGTACTTCTGGACGACAATGCCCACTGCTGATCCTTGTTCGACCGAATACGGGTGCGCGACGCTGCGCGGGTCCGAGTGTACCGGCCGCCACGCGGGTCTCGTGCACCCGTTTGCGCAGCAAGACCGCGAGATCCTGCCGTTTCCCACCACCGAGCGGGGCTGATGTGGTCGGTCCGGACGTGCGACGCGGGCCGGCGGCGCTGGTGCGCCGACGACCCGCGTCAGGTGGGGAAGACTCAGCTGGTCTTCAACGTGAGCCCGTAGGCGTTCAGGATCTCGTTGACCGGCTGGAAGTACGTCGTTCCGCCGACGGTGCAGTTGCCCGAGCCTCCGGAGGTGACGCCCTGCGCCTGGTTGCCCGACAGCGCCGAGCCGCCGGAGTCGCCGCCCTCGGCGCACGCGGTGGTGCGGATCAGGCCGGACACCGAACCCTCGGCGTAGTTGACGGTGGAGTTGCGCGCCTGGATCGTGCCGCACCGCCAGCCCGTGGTCGAGCCGGAGCGGCAGATCGACGAGCCGATCGGCGCCTCGCTGGAGCCGCGCACGGCCACCGTGCCGCCGGAGTAGTTGTTCACCGCGCCGACGCTGCTGTCGCTGGTGGTGATGTACGCGTAGTCGTTGCCCGGGAAGCTCGACGCGGCGAACCGGCCGGTCGGTGACGTGGTGGTCGATCCGGTCTGACCGCAGTGTCCGGCCGAGATGAACCCGCCGTTGACGGCGAAGCCCACCGAGCAGCGGAACTGGTTGTCGATGTAGTACGCGTTGCCGCCGACGACCTGCAGCGGCTGCGGGTTCTCGGGCGACTTCTCGATGGTCACGGCGCCGGCGGGCACGTCGGCCGCGTCGACGAACGTCTGGGCGGCGGCCGGTGCTCCGTTGTCCTGCACGACGACCCGGTTGGCCTCGACGTCCACGTACCAGCCCGGCACGGTGTCGGGCGCCTCGGCGCGGTGGGCGTCGAGGCTGTCCATGACGGCGTCGAGGTCGGCGGCGCTGCGATCGACCTGGCGGGCGTCGGCGCCGGCGGCGGTGATCGCCGATCGTGAGGCGGCGTCGGTGGTGGCGACCTGCAGACGCCCGTTGTCGGCGTCGAACCAGGCGCCGGCGAAGCGGCTGCCGAGCTCGCTGCGGAGGGTGCCCTCGGTGGCGGCGGCGCGCTTCTCGCTGGCGAGCCGGTCGGCGGCCTGCGATGCACTCAGTCCGAGGTCACGCTGCATCGCCGACATCATCGAGGGACCGGACGGATCCGGTGCCGGCGTCGCGCCGACGGCGGCCTGCGGGCCGAAGGCGACTGCCACGGCAGCGGTGGCTGCGATGGATCCGAGGACGGTGTTGAACTTCTGGCGCTGTCGTGGTGCCACTGGTTCTCTCCTTCGTCGTGGCGACGACCCGGGATCGCCCGGACGCCGCCGGTGTGCCAGACGAGGAATCGGTGTACCGACGTCCCGCCCCGCTCCTTCCGGGGTCGTGTTCGACCCCGCAGCCCCCCCGAGGGGTTGGCGAGGAATCTACCCGACGAATAGTTCTTTCGGGCTATACCGAAATAGTCATATCGTGCGTGCGATGTCAGGAGGCGCGGTGCGCCGGCTGCACCCCGAACGCCGGATGGCGCTGCAACCACGCGGAGTACACGGCACTGCGGCTGATCAGGTCCTGGTGCGACTCCCCCACCCGCCTGGCGAGCACGTCGCCGAAGTCCGCCGCGACCGAGTCCGGTCGCCAGCCGACCATGTGTCGCCACGTCAACGGCACGCCGGCCAGGGGCACCGTGACGAAGCCGGGCAGCACCCGCACTGCCTGGCACAGCGCGACGGCGGTGCCGGAGGCGACCAGCTCCATGCAGCTGGCGGCATCGGCCACGTACAGCGACGACGGCGTGAACCCCTCGCGGGCACAGGCCGCGGCGAAGCACTCGCGGAAGCATCCGTCGCCCGGCGTGGCCGCCCAGTCGACCTCGGCGAAGTCGGCCAGCGCCACCTCGTCACGACCGGCGAGCTCGTGGTCCTGTGGCAGCAGCACGAACACCGGGTCGATCGCGAAGGTGCGCCACTCCAGCTCGGCGCCACCGGGCGGACCGGACCCGGCGCAGACCCCCACCACAGCGGCATCGATGCGGCCGTCACCGAGCATCGTGCCGACCTCGTCGGCCGACCACGACGCGTTCGTGCTGATGGTCATGTCGGGGTGCTCGCGGTTCATCCGCTGGATCAGGGCGGCGAGCAGGGCCGAGGTGGACGAGCCGATGGACAGCCGTTCGGGCTCGACGCCCTGCTCCCGTTCTCCGTCACCGAAGCGCGACGCCTCGTCGAGCAGGCCCGACATCGCCGGCAGCAGCAGCTGGGCCCGCGTGACGACCAGCTCACCGAGCGGAGTCGGGCGGACGCCGCGGTGGTCGCGCTCGAACAACGCACCACCGAGCGCGCGCTCGATCCGGTTGAGCTGGGCGGTGAGTGCCGGCTGCGCGACCCCCAGCTCGGCCGCCGCCTTGGTGACGCTGCCGGCCGCGGCGATGGTGGACACCACCTTGAGGTGCCGCAGCTCGAGCTCCACGAGTCGAGCGTAGTGGCGAGACCCCCACGGCTCACCCTGAGCGACTAGCGGTACTCGGGGTTGGCGTGCTCGGCGTCCCACACGGTGCGCTGGTTGCCGAACGCCGGGATGCCGCCGCGGTCCTTCCAGGCGCGAGCCAGGTGCATGAGGTTGTAGGTCATGAACGAGGTGTTGCGGTTGGTGAAGTCGTTCTCCGGACCGCCGGACCCCTCGTCGAGGTACGACGGGCCCGGACCGGCCTCACCGATCCACCCCGCGTCGGCCTGCGGAGGGATCGAGAAGCCCACGTGCTGCATCGAGTACAGGACGTTCATGGCGCAGTGCTTGATGCCGTCCTCGTTGCCGGTGATCAGGCAGCCGCCGACCTTGCCGTAGAAGGCGTACTGGCCGGCGTCGTTGAGGATGCCCGACGCCGAGTACAGGCGCTCGATCACCTGCTTCATGATGCTGCTGTTGTCGCCCAGCCAGATCGGACCGGCCAGCACCAGGATGTCGGCGGCCAGGATCTGCTCGAGGATGCCGGGCCACGCGTCGACCTCCCACCCGTGCTCGGTCATGTCGGGGTAGACGCCGGTGGCGATCGGGTGGTCGATGGCGCGGATCTCGGTGACGGTCACGCCGTGCTCGCGCATGATGGCGGCGCTCTTGGTCACGAGGCCGTCGGTGTGGCTCGGCTCGGGGGACTTCTTCAGGGTCGCGTTGATGAAGATCGCGGACAGGTCGCTGACGTCGGGCGCATCGCTCATGCCCCGAGTCTGACGTACGGAACGGTCAGGCGGGAGTGGTCGTGGCGATGGACGTGCGGCCCTCGAACGCGCGGCCCAGGGTGAGCTCGTCGGCGTACTCCAGGTCGCCGCCGACCGGCAGGCCGCTGGCCAGCTTGCTGACCTTGATGCCCAGGGTCGACAGCTGGCGGATCAGGTAGGTGGCCGTGGCCTCGCCCTCGAGGTTCGGGTCGGTGGCGATGATGACCTCGGTGATGCCCGGGTCGTTGAGCCGCGCGAACAGCTCCTTGATGCGCAGCTGGTCCGGGCCGATGCCCGCGATCGGCGAGATGGCCCCGCCGAGCACGTGGTAGCGACCACGGAACTCGCGGGTGCGCTCGATGGCGATGACGTCCTTGCTCTCCTCGACCACGCACAGCACGCTGACGTCGCGGCGCGGGTCGGCGCAGATGCGGCACTCGGTGTCGACGGTGACGTTGCCGCAGGTGGCGCAGAAGTGCACCTTGGCCTTGACCTCGACCAGCGTGGCGGCGAACCGGTTGACGTCGGCGGGATCGGAGTCGAGCAGGTGGAAGGCGATGCGCTGGGCGCTCTTCGGACCGATCCCGGGCAGCTGCCCGAGCTCGTCGATGAGGTCCTGGATCACGCCGTCATACATGCCTGCAGCCTAGTCGGACCTGCCAGCGATCACCGGGACGCGAGGAAGGTGGCGACGAGATGGTGCCCGTGGGTGGTGAGGATCGACTCGGGGTGCATCTGGACTCCCTCGACCGGATGGACGCGATGCCGCACGCCCATCAGCAGCCCCCCGGCGGTGCGGGCGGTGGGCACGAGGTCGGACGGGAGGGTCGACTCGTCGATGACGAGCGAGTGGTAGCGGGCGAACGTGGCCGGGGTGGGCAGGCCGGAGTACACGCCGGCGCCGTCGTGGTGGATCAACGACGGCTTGCCGTGCACGACCTCGGGCGCACGCACGACGTCGGCGCCGTACGCCTCACCGATGGCCTGGTGACCGAGGCAGACGCCGAGCGTGGGCGTGGTGGGGCCGAGTCGTCGGATCGCCTCCACGCTGATGCCGGCGTCGGACGGTGCCCCGGGACCCGGCGACACGATCAGGTGGGTGAAGTCGCCTCGCCCGCGCGCCGCGACGAGGTAGTCGACCGTGGCGGCATCGTTGCGCACCACCTCGCACCCGGCCCCGAGCTCGGCGACGTACTGCACGAGGTTGAAGACGAACGAGTCGTAGTTGTCGATGAACAGCACCCGCGCGCCCGCCGCGTGTGCTCGTGGGGCGTCGATGGACCCGGCCGGCGGTCGGCCGCGCCAGAAGTCCCACAGCTCGTCGCGGATCCACGCGGTGGTGCGACCGATCGGCCAGGTGTGGGCGTCGACCGCCGTGACCGGCACGACCCCGCGCAGCGAGTTGGCCACGAACACCTCGTTGGCTCGGCCCAGGTCGGCGGCGTCGAGGCGGCGCTGGAAGACCGGCACGCCGCGGGCCCGCAGCAGCTCGACGACGCGGGCACGAGCGGTGCCCGGCAGGATGCGGCCGTCGGTGGGCGGGGTGTGGACACCGTCGTCCATCACCAGGAAGACCGACGCGCGACCGGCCTCGAGCAGGGAGAGGTCGGCGTCGACGAGCAGGACGTCGGCCGCCGGGCCGAGGGGGTCGCCGAGTGCCGAGCGGTCGTTCCACTTGTGCTCGCCGAGGCCGCCGGCGACGGTGCGCGTGTGCAGCGCCCACGCGTCGACGTCGTCGTCGATCGGTCGGGTGTCCAGGGTGACGGCGACGCCTGCCCCCTGCGGCAGGGCATCGATGCGCAGCCGGTGCCGACCCTCGAGCCGGGCGACCCGCCGCGCGACGGCCTCGTCCAGCCCCGCGCGGACCGTGCTGCCGTAGACCGAGCGCACCGAGGCGTCGAGCCGAGCGAGGTGCGCGTCGAGGTCGATCGCTGTCCCGTCCTCGACCAGCACGGTGTCGTAGACGCCCGCCGCAGGGTCGGCTGCTGCGAGGGGCAGGGCGCGTTCCCACGGCTGGCTGCTCGGCTCCACAGTCGCGGCCCGCAGCTCCAGCCGCCCGCCGATCGCCTCCACGAGCGGGCGCGCCTTGACCAGGCACTCGGCGAGCTCGCCCTCGGGCGTGGAGTCGGCCACGATCCCTCCACCGACTCCCAACCAGATGCGACCTCCGGAGATCTCGAACGTGCGGATGACGACGTTCAGCTCCAGCCCGGCCGCCGGGCTCACGTGGCCGATGGCGCCGGTGTAGGCCTCGCGACCGGTGGCCTCGAGCTCGTGGATGATCTGCATGGCCCGCACCTTGGGGGCACCCGTGACCGACCCCGGCGGGAAGGTGGCCCGCAGCAGCTCTGCGTCGGTGACGTCGTGGTCGAGGTGCCCGACGACGTCGGAGACGAGGTGCCACACCGCGTGCCGCTCGGCTCGCACCATGGCCGGCACGCGGACCGAACCCGGCACGCTCACCCGGCCGAGGTCGTTGCGCATGAGATCGACGATCATGACGTTCTCGGCGCGGTCCTTGGCCGACGCGACCAGCTCGGCGGGGTCGGAGTCCAGCACTGCGGTGCCCTTGATCGGCGACGTCAGCACCTCGTCGCCGGTGCGCCGCAGGAACAGCTCGGGCGAGAAGCTGACGAGGGCCCCCTCGGGCGACGTGACGAAGGCCGCGTACGCAGGCTGCAGCTCCTCGAGGCCGGCACAGAACGCGTCGATCGGGTCTCCGGACCACGCGGCCTCGAGTCGGGTGCAGAGGTTGGCCTGGAAGATGTCGCCGGCCCCGATGTGCTCGACGACCCGGGCCACGGCGGCACGGTGCGCCTCGGGGCCGGGCGTCATCTCGAACGTCCCGACGTCGAACGCGCGCGGCGGCGGGGCGGGTGCCTCGAGCACCGCCCGGATCGCCGCGTCTCGTTCGTCGTCGCGGGTCAGCGACTCCAACCACCACCGGCCGTGGACCCGACGCAGCACGTGGTCGTAGAAGGCGATGCGGTGGTCCGGCTGGGGCGCCGGCCGGTGCGGTGCCGGCGGGAGTCGCTCGAGCCGAGAGCCCAGCTGGTAGCCCCAGGCACCGATCCACCCGCCGCCGAACCCTCCCGGCGCCGGCACCGGGTCGAGGTCGACGTCGAACGGGTCGCCGTCGAGCACCCGCGCCGGATCGAAGGCGATCAGGGCCTCGCCGTGGTGCCACGCACCCACCAGGGCGACGAGGCGGCCGCGGCCGCGGAACCGCCGCAGCACGTCGACCGGCGCCCCGGACACCTCCGGGGGGAGCGTCAGCGGCGTGCGGTGGACCGGCACGGTGTCAGTCGTGGGTGGACTCGTCGATGACCTGGGCACCGAGCTCGCGGGTGAGCAGCTCCTCGGGATCGGTGGATCCGTCGTCGACCACCTCGTCGTCGGGGCGCGCGTCGGCGTCGGGGTCGCTCGGCTCCTCGACGGGAGCGTTGAGCTTGTCGCGCACCGCCTGGGCCGCGGCGCCCGTGGACTCGGCGCGGGCCGTCGGCGCGGCCGCACGGGTCGGCTCGGCCGGCGTGGGGGTGGCGGTGACGTCGATCATCGTGTCGATGGTCCAGGTGCCGCCGAGGACCTCGCTGAGGGCCTGCGCCAACGGCTCGCTGACCTTGTTGGCCACGAACGAGTCGCGCGCTCCGGCGTTGCTGAGGCCGATGGTGAGCTGCGATCCCTCGAGATCGACGACCTGGGCGTTCTGGCTCAGCATGACCCACGCGAAGCGGCGGATCTGCTGCACCTTGGCCAGCACGTCGGGCCACAGGCGTCGCACGTCGGCCACCGCGAGGGTGCCCGCGGGAGCGGCAGGCTCGGGCTCGGGGGCCGGCTGGGGTTCGGGTACGGGCTCAGGCACGGGCTCGGGTGGAGCCGGTACGTCGGGCACGGTCTGGGACGGAGGCACCTCGCCGGCCGGAGCCGGAGCCTCCTCGGGAGTGTCGTCGGGCTCGGCGGTCGGCTGCGGAGCAGCGGGTGGTGCCGCCTGTGGAGGCGGCGCCGGAGTGGGCGGCTCGGGCCGGCGTGCGGGCTCGGGGGTGGCGGGGTCGAAGGACATCCGCTTCTCGATGCGGTCGAGCCGGGCCTGCATCCCGAGCACCGAGTCGTCCGCACCGGGGATCAGGATGCGGGCGCACATCGAGCTCGAGCAGCATGCGCGGGGCCGTGGCGCCGCGGAAGTCGACCAGCGCGGTGTTGACGATGTCGGCCGTGCGCGCGAGCTCGGCCGGGCCGAACCCGGACGCCTGGGCGGACAGCGGCGCGACCCGGTCGCCGGGCACCTCGATGAGGCCTTGGGCCGCGGCGTCGGGCACGACCGAGATGACGATGAGGTCGCGCAGGCGCTGCAGCAGGTCCTCGGCGAACCGGCGCGGGTCCTGGCCGGACTCGATGATCTTGTCGATGACGCCGAACACGGTGCCGCCGTCGCGGGCCGCCATGGCGTCGGCCACCTCGTCGAGCAGCGAGTCGGGCGTGTAGCCCAGCAGCTGCACCGCGAGGTCGTAGGTGAGCCCCTCGGAGCCGGCTCCGCCGAGCAGCTGGTCCAGCACGCTGAGGGTGTCGCGCACCGACCCCTGGCCGGCGCGGACCACCAGCGGCAGCGCGGTGGGCTCGACGGCGACCTGCTCGGCGGTGCACAGCTGCTTGAGGTAGTCGGTGAGCGCGGCCGGCGGCACGAGCCGGAACGGGTAGTGGTGCGTGCGCGAGCGGATGGTGCCGATGACCTTGTCCGGCTCCGTGGTGGCGAAGATGAACTTCAGGTGCGGCGGCGGCTCCTCGACGAGCTTGAGCAGGGCGTTGAAGCCCTGCGCCGAGACCATGTGCGCCTCGTCGATGATGTAGACCTTGTAGCGGCTGCTGACCGGCGAGAAGAACGCCCGCTCACGCAGGTCGCGGGCGTCGTCGACACCACCGTGGCTGGCGGCGTCGATCTCGAGGACGTCGACGCTGCCGGGTCCGCCGCGGGCGAGGTCGCGACAGCTCTGGCACTCGCCGCACGGGTCGGCGATGGGCGCCTGCTCGCAGTTGAGGGCACGCGCCAGGATGCGGGCGCTGGTGGTCTTGCCGCAGCCACGGGGTCCGCTGAACAGGTACGCGTGGTGGGTGCGGTTGGCCGCCAGGGCGTGCCGCAGTGGCTCGGTGACGTGGTCCTGCCCGATGACCTCGGCGAAGGTCTCCGGCCGGTATCGGCGATAGAGAGCGAGGGGGGCGTCCACACGTGAACCCTATAGACGCCCACCGACGACGACCAGCGCGGTCGGCACCCGTCCGCTCGGTTCCCGTTAGCCGCCGAGGTCGAGGTCGCGCAGCCAGGTCTCGACGGTGGCGTACGCGGCGTCGCGGGCGGGCTTGGGCGAGAGGAACACGTCGTGCTTGGCTCCCACGAGCGGGCGCACGGTGATCTCGTTGCCCAGGCAGCCGGACCACCGGGCGATCTGCTTGACGTCGAGCACGGCGTCGGCGCCGACGACCTTCTCGCCGAAGCCCCGCGAGAACCAGCTGCGCGACGAGTGCAGCACCAGCGACGGCACGCCGACGTCGTGACCACGATGGAACGCCGCCTGGGCGCGCCGGATCGCGTTGAGCCAGCCGTACGTGATCGGGAACCCGTCGAGCGGCTTCCACTGCAGGTCGTAGTCCCACTCACCGTGCGCCCCGACGTAGAGGCTGGAGCCGTACGCGTCGGTGTGCGGCAGCTTCATCACGTCGCGCGACCGGAAGCGGGACACGCCGCGGATCAGCTGGGTGCCGAGGCTGCGCATCCACGCCGCCCCCTGCAGGTCGAACCACGGGCTGTTGAGCACCAGGCCGGCAACACCCTGCCCGCGCGAGCCGCCCGGAAGCCGCTGCAGCCGGGTCAGCCACATCGGCAGGACCAGCCCGCCGGTGGAGTGCGCCGACAGGACGACCGGCGCGTCGTCGGTCTCGGCCCGCACGGTCGCCAGCGCGACGTCGAGCTCGGCGTCGTAGAACGCGAGGTCGGAGACGTAGTGCGCGGTATGTCCCTCGCGCCGCGAGCGGCCGCACTTGCGCAGGTCGAGGGCGTAGAAGCTGAAGCCGTGGTCGATCCAGAAGTCGGCCAGCTCGCGCTGGAAGAAGTAGTCGGAGTAGCCGTGCACGTACAGGACGGCGCCGCGACGCTCATTCGGCTGCCGGACCGCGCGCACCATGGTGGCCACGATCTGGCCCTCACCGTCCGGGTCGTCGCCGAGCTCGATGGTGGACGACTCGTAGTCAGAGCCCAGCGCTGCATCCTCGACCCACTCGGTCATCTCGCTCGCCCCTCAGTCGTGTCCGGCCCATCGCATCCGCCGCGAGCCTACCGGCGCCCGCGACAGCCCGTCGGCCGTAGCATCGGGTGAGCACTCCCGAGGAGCGACCATGCCCGCAGGCGACGACCCGTCCGACGAGGACGAGTTCGCGTTCGACCCGGCCCTGCTGATCGACGTCGCAGGGCACTACCTGTTCGACAGCGCCCCCACCCTCACCCAGGCCGAGGTGGCCGACGCGGCGGGGGTCTCGCTCGACCAGGCCAACGCCATGTGGCGCTACCTCGGCTTCCCGACGGTCGGCGACGACAAGATCGCGTTCACCCAGGCCGACGTCGAGGCACTGCGGATCACCCGACGCCTGATCGAGCTGGGTGTCGTCGACGAGGAACGCATGCCGCAGTTCGTGCGATCGATGGGCCGATCGTTCTCGCGCCTCGCCGACTGGCAGACCCGCCTGCTGCTCAGCTCGATGTCGGCCGGCGACGGTTCGGACCTTCCGCCGCTGGAGATGCTCAGCGAGGTCATCCCGATGGTCGAGGAGGTCCAGGGCTACATCTGGCGTCGACACCTGCTCAGCACCGCCAGCCGCATCGCCCTCAGCGGCAGCGCCACCGCGTCGAACGCCACGATGGCGGTCGGCTTCGTCGACATCGTCGGTTACACCTCGCGCAGCCGGCAGATGAGCGCCCGCGCCCTGGGCGACATGGTCGAGGTGTTCGAGCGGGTCGTCACCGATCTGGTCGTGGAGCACGGCGGCCAGGTGGTCAAGACCATCGGCGACGAGGTGCTCTACCAGCTGACCGATCCGATCGACGCCGCACTGCTGGCCCTCGAGCTCACCGAGCGGGCCGACACCGACGACCGCTTCCCCGAGGTGCGCGTGGGGTCGGCGCAGGGCCCCGTGCTGGCGCGGCTCGGCGACGTGTTCGGGCCCACCGTCAACATCGCGTCGCGACTCACGTCCCTGGCTCGGCCGGGCACCGTGCTGCTCGACACCGAGCTCGCCGAGGTGCTGCGGGACGACGAACGGTTCAAGGTCCGGCGCACCCGCCACCGCTCGGTGAAGGGCTACGAGCACCTCGAGCCGTGGCGGCTGAAACGTCGCACCTGACGATCCCCCTCGACCGTCTGCGGCTCGCCCTGCGCGTTGCACCCTGACCTCTACAGTCGACAGCGTGAACCAGACGCCAGACGCCGACCTCCTGGAGAGCCCCGGTCGCTCCTGGGTCCCGTGGACCGGACTGCTGGTCACGCTCGCGATCATCGCGGCAGCCTTCACGCTGCCCGAGGTGTTCGGCTGGAAGGTGTACCCGCGGGCGACCATCGGTCCCGACGACATCTCGCCGCTGCACGGCCTCTGGGAACCCAAGTTGTTCGGACCCGGCACGATCCCGGCCGTCCTCATCGCCGTGCTCGGGTGGCACTACGGTCCTCGACTGGCCCAGCAGCTCACCTGGCGCCGCCTGCTGCTGGCCGGATTCGTCGTCGGCCTCGCATGGATGGTGTCGCTGGCCTACGTCGACGGCAGCAGCGGCATCAGCCGGGTGCTCGGCAACCCGTACGAGTACCTGCGCGACGCCCGCACCATCACCGACGTGCCCGCGATGCTGTCCGAGTACGTCAGCCGCATCCCGTACTCGGCACCGGACAACTGGGTCACCCACCTCGCCGGCCACCCGCCCGGCGCGCTGCTGTTCTTCATCGGGCTGGTCAAGATCGGCCTGGGCGGGGACTACGCCGCCGGCATGACCGTCACGGTCATCGCCGCCACCATCGCCCCGGCCGTCATGATCACCCTGCGCACGCTCGGCCACGAGGACTTCGCCCGCCGCTCGGCGCTCTTCCTCGTCCTGTCGCCCGCCGCCGTCTTCATGGCGGTGTCGGCCGACGCGATGTTCGCCGCCGTGGCCGCCTGGGGCATGGCCTGCCTGGCCATGTCGGCCACGCGTCGCCGCACCGCCCCCACGATCGGCTGGTCGATCGCCGCCGGGCTGCTCCTGGGCTACTGCGTGATGATGTCCTACGGCCTCCCGCTGCTCGGGATCCTCGCGCTCGCCATCGTGCTCGCGGCGCGTCGTTGGCAGCCGCTGCCGGGCGCGGTGGCTGCAGCCCTCGCCGTCGTGCTCGTCTTCGCCGCCTATGGCTTCCGGTGGTGGGATGCCTACCCGGTCCTGCGCGAGCGCTACTACGACGGCGTCGCCAGCATCCGGCCGTTCTCGTACTGGGTGTGGGCGAACCTCGCGGCGCTGGCCATCAGCGCGGGTCCGGCCGTCGGCATGGGTCTGGCGCGGCTGCTCGCGCTGGGCCGACGCCTCGACCGCACCCTGCTGCTCGTGATCGGGAGCGGCTTCCTGATGATCGCGGCGGCCGACCTGTCCGGCATGAGCAAGGCCGAGGTGGAGCGCATCTGGCTGCCGTTCATCCCGTGGATCACGCTGTCGCTGGGCCTGCTGCCCACCCGCTGGGCCCGGCTGGCGCTGGCGGTGCAGCTGATCAGCGCCCTGCTGGTGCAGCACCTGCTCTACACCAGCTGGTGACCGGCGTTTGGTAGGACGGGCCGCCAGCCGACACCATGTGACCATGGCCGACTCACACACCTACCGCGTGCTCGACCTGTCCTTGCGGATGGGCGAGATGCTGCTGGCCAACGGGGCCGGCGCGGCCGACACCACCGCGACGATGTCGACCGTGGCGCACCACCTCGGCGTGCGGGACGCCCGCGTGGACCTGACCTTCACGACGCTGACCATGAGCCACCAGCAGGGGCCCGACCAGCCGTCGGCGACCTCGGTACGGCACGTCAACCACCGCGAGACCGACTTCGACGACCTCACCCGCGTCGACCAGCTGGTCGGCGACCTGCTCGACGACGTCATCGACCTGGACGAGGCGCAGTGGCGGCTCGCGCAGATCGCGTCCACCGGGCATCGGGCGCCCCGCTGGGCGGTGTCGATCGCGTGGGCAGCGCTCGGTGCGTCGGTGGCCCTGCTGATCGGCGGAACGCCGCTGGTGCTGCTGATCGCCGCGGTGGCCGCCGCCGGTGCCGACCTGATCCGCCGCTACCTCGCTCCGTTCCGTCTCCCCGACTTCTACCTGCAGATCGCCGGCGGGATGTTCGCCTCGCTGCTGGCGGTGGCGAGCGCCGCCTCGGACCTGCCCGTCGACCCCGGCCGCGTGATCGTCTCGGGCATCGTCACCCTGCTGGCCGGCCTCGGCTTCATCGGTGCCTTCCAGGACGCCCTGTCGGGCTTCTACGTCACGGCCAACGCGCGCATCCTCGAGGTGATGCTGTCGACCGCCGGCATCCTCGCGGGCGTCAGCGCCGGCCTCGCCGTGGGCTCGATGTTCGGCGTCGAGGTGTCAGCCGGCACCTCACCCATCTCGCTGGCGCCGGTTCCCGTCGCGGCACTCGGCGGCGCACTCGCGGCAGCCGCGTTCGCCATGTCCTGCTACGCGCCGACCCGGTCCGCGCTGCCGATCGCGGCGGTCGCCGGCGCCGCCACGGCCATCTACGTGGCCATCGCGAACCAGAGCAACAGCATCGCCTGGCCCTCCGGCGTCGCCGCGCTGTTCGTGGGCATCGTCGGATACGGGGTGGCCCGCCGCGTCCGGGTGCCCGTGCTGGTGGTCGTCGTTCCGGGCATCGTGCCGCTGCTGCCGGGCCTGTCGATCTATCGCGGGTTGTCGCAGCTGTCGGCGGACAACTTCGTGGGGATCCTCTCGCTCATCACGGCCGTGGCCAGCGCCATCGCCCTGTCGTCGGGCGTCATCCTCGGCGAGTACCTCGTCCAGCCGCTGCGCCGCGAGGCTCGGCGTCTGGAGCGCCGGCTCAGCGGACCCCGTCTGGTCGGTCCGCTCCGCACCAGGTCACGCCGCCGGCGCGAAAAGTAACTACACGCCTTGTGCAGGAACCGACCGTGTGGGCAGACTGACTCCGGAGTAACGTTCGAACCAGACTTCCGTCCCCACCCGCCGCCAGGAGTATTCGATGCATCTGCAGCTGTCGCCGGAGGACGTGGCATTTCGCGAGGAGATGCGCACGTTCTTCACCACCCAGGTTCCGCAGCACATCCGAGACACCGTCGCCGCTCGTCGTGAGCTCTCGAAGGAGCAGATCGTCGAGTCGCAGCAGGTGCTGAACGCCGCCGGCCTGGCCGTGCCCAACTGGCCGGTCGAGTGGGGCGGCAAGGAGTGGACGCCGCTGCAGCGCCACATCTGGCACGAGGAGATGCAGATGGCGCACGTGCCGATCCCGCTGGCGTTCAACGCCAGCATGGTCGGCCCCGTCATCGCCGCCTTCGGTTCCGACGAGCTGAAGGAGAAGTTCCTGCCCAAGACGGCCAACCTCGACATCTGGTGGTCGCAGGGCTTCAGCGAGCCCGACGCGGGCTCCGACCTCGCCTCGCTGCGCACCACGGCGGTCCGGGAGGGCGACGAGTACATCGTCAACGGCCAGAAGACCTGGACCACGCTCGGTCAGTACGGCGACTGGATCTTCACCCTCGTGCGCACCGATCCCGACGTCAAGAAGCAGGCCGGCATCTCGTTCCTGCTCATCGACATGAAGAGCGAGGGACTCACCGTCCGCCCGATCGAGCTGATCGACGGCAGCGTCGAGGTCAACGAGGTGTTCTTCGACAACGTGCGCGTGCCGGCCGAGAACCTGGTCGGCGAGGAGAACAAGGGCTGGGACTACGCCAAGTTCCTGCTCGGCAACGAGCGCGTGGGCGTCGCACCGGTGGGCTCGACCAAGCGCGTGCTCGCCAGCGCCAAGGAGGTCGCCAAGACGGCCGGCCCCGGTGGCTCCTCGCTGCTGGACGACCCGCTGCTCGCGGCCCAGTTCGCTGACCTGGAGAACGAGCTGCTGGCGCTCGAGCTGCACGGCGCTGCGCGTCGTGGCCAACTCCGCCGACGGCAAGCCGCACCCGGCGTCGTCGGTGCTCAAGCTGCGTGGCACCGAGCTGCAGCAGGCGGTCACCGAACTGGTCGTCGACATCGCCGGACCCGAGGCGCTCGCCTCCGGCCACCCCGACGGCTCCGACGTGCCCGACTGGGCACAGGTGGCCGTGCCCAACTACCTGAACTACCGCAAGGCATCCATCTACGGCGGATCCAACGAGGTGCAACGCACCATCATCGCCGGAACGATTCTTGGACTGAGGGCCTGACATGGACTTTCTCTACGACGACGAGCAGGACGCACTGAAGGACGCGGTCCGCGGACTGCTGGGCAAGGCGTACGCCTCCTCTGAGGACCGCCGCGCCGTGACCAAGACCGACCCGGGCTGGGACGAGAAGACCTGGCAGCGCCTCGCCGAGATGGGAGCCCTCGGGCTGCCGTTCGCCGAGGCCGACGGCGGCATGGGCGCGGGCCCGGCCGAGGTCGCGATCGTGGCCGAGGAGATCGGACGCGTCATCGCACCGGAGCCCTACGTCGAGGTCGTCGTGCTCGCGGGAAGCCTCGTTCAGGCGGCCGGCACCGACGAGCAGCGCGGCGAGATCCTCGGCGGCATCGCCGAGGGCACGCTGGTCCCGGCCGTGGCCCACAGCGAGCCCGGCGCCCGCTACGCCACCGCTGCTGCCGGTGTGAAGGCCAGCGGCTCGGGCGACTCGTGGACGCTGACCGGCGTCAAGGAGCCGGTCATCACCGGCGAGCGTGCCGATCTGCTGATCGTCACCGCCGCCCTCGAGTCGGGTGGCACGGGCCTGTTCCTGGTGCAGCCCGACGCGTCCGGCCTGACCCGCAGCGGCTACCGCACGTTCGACGGCGGGCGTGCCGCCAAGGTCGAGCTCTCCGACACCCCGGCCACCCCGCTGGGCGAGGCCGGCGCCGACCAGACCGACGCCATCGCGCTTGCCGTGGCCAAGGCGCAGATCGCGTACTCGCACGAGGCGCTCGGCGCGATGGACACGGCGCTGCAGACCACCACGGAGTACCTCAAGACGCGCAAGCAGTTCGGCGTGCCGCTGATGACCTTCCAGGAGCTGACGTTCCGCGCGGCCGACATGTACGTGTCGCTCGAGCTGGCGCGCAGCACCGTCATGTGGTCCACGTTGGTCCTGATCGACAGCGACGACCCGGCCACCATCATCGAGGCGGCCACGCGCGCCAAGCTGCAGGTGAGCAAGGCCGGCCGGCACATCGGTCAGGACGCGATCCAGCTGCACGGCGGCATCGGCATGACCGCCGAGTACAGCGTGGGGCACTTCACCGCACGGCTCACCGCCATCGACCACGTGCTGGGCGACGGCCGCACCCACCTGGCCACCCTGGCCGGATCCCTCGACGACCACGACGTCGTCGAACCCCTGCCCTAATCACCAAATTTTGCGGGCCCAAGCACCGTTTCACCTCATCGATTCGGTGCTTGAGTCCGCAGAATTCGGTACCTCGGGATTGGGAGGATGTCGGTAGCGTGGCCGAATGACGGCTGGGCGACGGTGGGTGGTGGTCGCGGTACTGGCCGTGGTCGCACTGGCGGCACCGCTGATCGCGGCCGTGATTCCGGCGAGCGGCTCGGACGCGACGGCCGCACAGGTGCTGCAGTCGATCCGCGCCTCACGCTCGCTGGGGTGGTCCGGAGACGTCGTCACCCGCGGCACGCTGCAGATCCCTGACACCGACTCCTTCGCCGGCGTCGCGCGCCTGCTGGGCGAGCAGAACGACGTCCGCGCCTGGTGGCGCGACCCGGAGCACTGGCGGGTCGACCGGGTCCGGCAGACCGGGGAGACCGACCTCGTCCGCGACGGCGCGCAGGTGACGTCGTGGAACTTCGAGTCGAACACGGCGACCGTCTCGCCGTACTCGGCCGTGCGACTCCCGGACATCAGCGACCTGCTGCCCAACCAGCTCGCCCAGCGGCTGCTCGCCGGCGCCACGGCGGACGAGATCAGCCGCCTCCCCGCCCGACGCGTGGCCGGGCGGGACACCGTGGGGCTGCGTCTGGTGCCGGCCGGCACGGCGACGACGATCGACCGCGTCGACCTCTGGGCCGACGCCGGCACAGGACTGCCGCTGCTGGTCGAGGTGTCGGACTCAGGCGGCTCGCGTCCCGTCCTGACCTCGGAGGTCACCCGCCTGGACACCGACCGCCCGTCGGCCGACGTCGTCTCGTTCACCCCCGCCCCCGACGCCAGGGTGCGCAGCCGCGACGCCGTCGACCTCGCGGCCGGGGCCAACGTCTTCGCACCCTTCACGCTGCCGGACTCCGTGGCGGACCTGGCCCGACGCGGCGATCCAGCGGACCTCGGCGCCGTGGGCATCTACGGCCGGGGCCCCACGGCGTTGGTGGCCATCCCGTTGCGACGCAGCGTGGTCGGCAAGGTCCGCGATCAGCTGTCGGCGTCGGCCGCGGCCCGACAGACCAGTGCGGGCACGTCGCTGAGGATCGGTCCGCTGTCGGTTCTGCTGACGCAGGGGCGCCGTGGCGGCGGGACGTTCCTGCTCGCCGGCACCGTGACGCCCGAGACGCTCGCCCGCGCCGGTGACCAGCTGATCGCCGAGGTGCAGGTCCGATGATCCGCACCCACGGCCTCACCAAGCGCTACGGCGGCCTGACCGCGGTCGACGGCATCGACCTCGACGTTCGCGCCGGCGACGTCTACGGCTTCCTCGGGGCGAACGGGTCGGGCAAGACCACCACCGTGCGCATGCTGCTCGGACTCGTGCTCGCCACCTCGGGCGAGGCCGAGGTGCTCGGCGAGCTCATGCCGGCCGCGAGCCAGTCGGTCCTTCCGCAGGTGGGCGCACTGGTCGAGGGACCCGGCGCCTACGACCACCTGTCAGGTCGCGCGAACCTGACGACCTTCGACGCCGCCGGAGCCGGCCAGCGAGCAGGCCGTGCGCGCATCGACGAGGTGCTCGACCGGGTCGGTCTCGACCCGTCGGACCGTCGGCCGGTGCGCACCTACTCGCTCGGCATGCGTCAGCGACTCGGGCTCGCCTCGGCCCTGCTGCGTCGCCCGAAGCTGCTGGTCCTCGACGAGCCGACCAATGGGCTCGATCCGCAGGGCATCCACGAGATCCGCGACCTGCTGCTCGAGCTCAACGCGCAGGGCACCACGATCTTCCTGTCCAGCCACCTGCTCGCCGAGATCGAGCAGATGTGCACCCGTGTCGGCGTGCTCGATCGGGGTCGGCTCGTGCTCCAGGATGACCTGGCCACGCTGGTCGCCCCCACCGGTCGCCTGGTGGTGCGCACCCCGCAGGCCGAGTGGGCGGCCGAGGTGCTCGGCGAGCGTGTCGAGTCCGTCGACGGCGGACGCCTTGTCGTGCGGTCCGACGACCCGGCCGCCGTCAACGCCGAGCTGGTCGGCGCCGGCCTCTCGGTGACCGAGCTGGGCCCGTTGCGCGTGAGTCTCGAGGACGTCGTGCTGCGCGCGAGTGAGAGCGCATGATCCGCGTCGAGGTGATGCGGCTGCTGCGACGCCGGCGCACGTGGGTCACCATCGCCATGCTCAACGCCTTGCCGCTCGTGGTGGCGGTGCTGCTGGCACTGACCGCCCTCGGCCCCCGACCCGGCACCGGACCGCCGTTCCTGTCGGCCGTGCTGACCGACGGCACCTTGTTCCCGCTGGCGGCGCTGGGCATCGTGCTGCCCCTGTTCCTGCCCGTCGCCGTCTCGGTCGTGGCCGGCGACTCGATCGCCGGCGAGGCTCAGGCCGGCACGTTGCGCTACCTGCTGATCCGCCCGGTCGGGCGCACCCGGCTGCTGGCCGCCAAGCTGATCGCGGTGATCGTCTTCGTGCTCATCGCGGTGCTCATCGTGGCGTTGCTGGCCTATGCCGAGGGCCGCCTGCTGCTCGGCAACGGTGACCCGTCGGGCGCCGTCACCAGCGTCTCCGGATCGACGTTGACCCAGGGCCAGACCATCCAGCGCACGTTCCTCGCGCTGGGCTACGTGACGTTCATGATGCTCGGCGTGGCCGCGATCGCGCTGTTCTTGTCGACGGTGGTCGAGTCGGGTCTCACCGCGGCCCTGGGCACGATCGCGATCCTGATCGGGTCGACGGTGCTGCTGGGCCTCGACGCCGCCGACGTGCTGCAGCCGTACCTGCCGACGCGCTACTGGCTGGCCTTCGTCGACCTGTTCCGCGACCCGATCCGATGGGGAGACGTGGTGCGCGGGCTGATCGCCCAGACCAGCTACCTGGTGGTCTTCGTGGGTGCGGCGTGGGCCAACTTCAGCACCAAGGACATCGACACCTGAGCTAGGCCGATCCGCTCGGCACGGTGGCGGTGGTCAGCAGGTCTCCGACGTCGCACGAGAGCGCCTCGCAGATCGCGAACAGGGTCGAGAAGCGGATGGCCCGGGCACGGTCGTTCTTCAGGACGCTGAGGTTGACCACGCTGACGTCGACCAGCTCGGACAGCCGGGTCAGCGTCATGCCGCGGTCCGCGAGCAGCTCATCGAGGCGGCAGTGCACCCCGGCGGGTCCGGCGTCGGCAGCCGGCGCCATCAGATGAGTCCCTCGGTCTCGCGGCGGAGGCGGTCGCCGACGGCGAACACGGTGCTGGTCAGGGCGGCGACGAAGGCGGCCAGGATCAGGCCGGTGACGTCGGCCGACATCACGACGTTGTCGAAGGTGCGGTCGCTCAGCCGTGCGAATGCGCCATTGGCTCCCATGTTGCCGAAGAACGGCACCAGCGCGTAGGTGACGAACGCCGTGATGCTGGCGGTGGTGGCCAGTCGAGTGCTGCCCGGGCTGAACACCCGGCCGGCCAGGATGTTGCGGATCAGCAGGGCGAGGCACACGACCAGGGTGACGACGCCGACGGCCAGCACCACCTGCTGGATGACGATCGCCCCCACCGACGCACCGGGAAGCGACGGCACGGTCAGCGTGGCGCGGTCCAGCTCGACCGTCACCGGTGAGCCGTCGGGACCGATGGGCGCGACGGCCCGGGTTCCGGAGAAGTCGGCCGGGACCTCGACGTCCTGGTTCGGCAGCACCTCGACGATCCTGGCGACGGCGCGCCAGACGGTGACCGCCGCGAGAGCAGCGCCCAGGACGACGAAGGCCCACAGGCCGCTGCGGTCGGCCGTACTCATGCGGTCGTTCTCGATCTCAGACATCCTCGAACCTCACGTTTGTCGATAACATCGATAAACGATAAACACGGATCCGGCCAGAGGTCAACTCACGCGCAGCGCACGTTCACCGGGATGCGCGGGTCGGCCGGGCCGAGCGTGGTGGTCAACGTCTCGAGCACCACGGGATCTGCGGGCAGCGCAGAGTGACCGGTGGTGAGATTCGGACAGAACTCCTGGACGACGATGTTGAGTGCGTCGGCCAGCTCGGCGGACTCGGTGGGCGTCACCACGCGGTCGGCGGTCGAGCTGACCGTGATCCAGCGCGGCCCCTCGGGCGTCTCGTCACCGGCGTTGAGGGCGCGCAGCAGGTCGCTGTCGGGGGCCAGCTGCTCGCACGCGACCGGACAGCTGCCGGCGACCTCGACGGCCAGCGCCGCGACGTCGGTGCCGTGCTGCGGCGATCCGATGGACACGACGCGGCGGGCGATGTCGGCGCCGCCCTCGTCGCGCACCCAGAGCCGGGCCACGACACCACCGGCGGAGTAGCCGACAACGTCGACCGTGCTCGCGCCCGCTCGGTCCATGGCGTCGCGGGCCGCGGTGTCGAGCCGCTTGGCCTGGGCGACGAGGTCACCGGTGCCACCGTCGACGGGGGTCACGACCGTCACGTCGCGCCCCTCGCCGCGCAGGGCCGTCACCAGGGGCTCGACGCTGGAGACCTGACCGCCGTAGCCGGGGACGACGAGGACCGGACCGAGCTCGCTCTGGTCGGCGGTGGACGAGGTGACGCGGTCGACCACGAACGCGCCGGCTGCACCCAGGAGGGCGAGCCCGACCAGCGCCGCGACCATCAGTGCCATGCGTCGGCGGGCGGGGGCGAGGGAGTCGAGCACCGCTTCATCGTCGCCGCACGCACCAAACCGCGCCAGTGCGCTCGGACGTGAAGGACCCCTCGCGCACCCGACAGAGGTCACTGACCCTTGCTGCCTTCCGGCCCTGGGGGAGTTGGGTTACATGTCGCCGCGCGAGGGGCTGCCGCCATCATACGGATCGATCCCGATTCGTCCCACCCCGGTGGCGACCGGTAACCTCATCGACGGAGGATTCGCATAGTGGCCTAGTGCGCTCGCTTGGAAAGCGGGTTGAGTGAAAGCTCTCAGGGGTTCGAATCCCCTATCCTCCGCCATGAGGCGCTTATTCCAACCACGTGAGGTTTTACCTCCGCGGATCGGGAGTAGGTGACTCAAGGTCAACGCAGCGCCTCGGGGCGCGGTCACATCGTGATCGCCCGCCGGGGCGCTGTTTGCATGTGCGACATCTGCCGCCGCACGCCCATGCGCTTGGTCGGCATCGAGGACCTCCTCGAACGGCGGGCGAACCTCGGCGTCGCGGATGCCGTCCTCATCGAGGAAGAGCCGTTTGAAGATGGCATCGTTCAGGCTGCCACGCGCTGCGTCGTTCGCCTGACGGTAGAGAGCACCGACATCTGCGAGTAGCGCCAGGCACTCCTCGAGTAAATCGGCACCGGCCGCGAGCGCCTTGCCCGCGTGGTTGCGCTCGGCTTCGACTCGCTCCCGATCTTCGCGTAGCTGGTTGATCCGTTGCCGGATCTTGTGCTGCGGGAGACCTTGCTCGGCAAGATCGAGTAGCCGCTCCTCGCGCTTATCGAGCTCGAGAAGTCGTTTCGTCAGCACGGTTTCGAGCTCGCGGATACTCGACTGTTCGTCGGCCATCGCGTCGCCCATGCTGTGCGTCACCAAGCTAGCAAAACCGTCGGCGAGATCGAGAGTGTCGTAGTGCTCGACGACGTGATGCTCGACCATCGCGACGGGGAGGTTCGGTAGGTCACAGAGGCCCTTCTTGCGGTTGACGCAGAAGTAGTACTCGTACTGTCCGCCGTTGCCAGTGGCTTGGGTGTAGACGAGCTTGCTGCGCCGCCCCACCTGCTCGCAGCGTTCGCAGTAGAGCAGCTTTTTTAGGTAGTGGAAATGGGTGCGGTCTCGCCTCGTTGGTGCGGAACGTTCTTTGAGGATCTCCTGGACGATCGCGAACAACTCAGGTTGTACGAGCGCCTGGTGACGTCCTGGGAACAGCTCACCCTGGTAGCGGACAAGACCCATGTAGTACGGGCTGGCCAGCATGTTGTGCCACTTGTTGACTGAGACATGTTTGGCATCTGGATGGCGTCTAGTGCTCCGAGTTGTGAGTCCACGGTCGACCATGGTCTGCGCGAGTCGTTCGAGTGAGTAGTCACCGGTGGCGTACAACTCGAAGCCTTGGCGGATGAGTGGTGCTCGAAGTTCGTCGAACGCGACCGCACTGACCATCCGGCCCTCGACGTCCTCCTTGACGTTGAGGTAACCCAACGGCGCACGCCCGATGGTGCCGCCGAGCTTGGCCTTATGGGCGAGCTTGCGGGCGATGTCCTCACCTTCGGAAGCCGAGCGGTACTGGTTGATCGCGGCGAGAATGCCCCGAGTCATCTGTCCAGCTGGCGAGTCGTCGATGTTCTCGGTCGCAGAGACAAGTTGCACCTTGGCCGCGTCCATCTGGAGCATCACGAGCGCGTCGTCGATCCGGTTGCGGTTCAGACGGCTGAGTTGGTAGACGATCACGTATTCGACGTCGCGTTCGGTCGAGATGCGCTTCATCATGGCCTGGTACTCCGGCCGGTTCTGCACCGTGGTGGCGCTGCGACCCGGTTCGACGTACTCGTCCACGATGGTGAGTCCGAGGAGATCGGCCTTGCGTTGACAGATCGAGCGCTGAGCCGGGATCGACAGGCCTTCGGGGTCGTAGTCGGTGTCGACCTGCGACTTGCTCGATACACGCAGGTAGAGGACGGCAGGAGGCGCGGTACTCGAGTTGACTGCTGGTGTGGCGTTCACGGCGACCCCCTTCCTACTCGTTACTAATGTCGTTGTTCGGTTCGTCGATCTCGACCGGGACGAAGGCCACCTGACTTTCGTTTGATCCGATAGCCAGGTAGTCCTCGACCAGGGCGACGACGCTCTGGAACGCTTCGGGCGAGAGCCCCTTAAGCGTCTCGACGAGATCAGACTCGTGATCGGCCAGTTCGGTGAGTGCGTAACCCGCTGCCGCGTAGAGGCCTGAGACCGGGATGTTTAACGGGCCGGCTACTGCGGCAAGGTGTGCCGGGTTGACCTTCTTGACGAGATCGTTTTCGAGCTTGCTGAGCTGCCCGAGAGAGATTCCGGCCTGTTCTGATAGTGCGCGCACTGAGAGTCCGGCGCTGATTCGTCCCTGCTTCAGGACGCCACCGAGCGACGGCCCGGGTTCATCATTTCGATGGTTTGTCATGTGAGTTTAGGTCTCCTATTGCCCGGAATTCCAGTATAAACCGTCCGTTCATTGTTGTGAACAGCGATTGTGAATTCCACATCATCCAGGGCAGGCTGCCCTCCTGTTGGTAAAGGTGAGGGCCAGCGGATCGCAGTACGCGACGCCGCTGACCCTCACTGGGGAGGAGACGATCCTGGTAGTCAGGACCTCACCCCTTCGCGCCAGTTCGGCTGCCACGCGCGGCGGCAGACTTGATGGCACTTTCCTTGGTTGACGAGCCGAGCAAAGCCGCCAGGGCCTTGCGCTGCAGTTCGGCTTCCTTGTCGATCTCAGCGGTGAGCTCCTGTGCCTTGGCGGTGATCGCGGGGTCGTTCGCCAAGACTTCGAGGTGCTTCTCGACGGCGGTACGGATGGTGTCCGTGACCGTCGTGCCACTGAGCTTCGACAGCAAGCCCAGTCGAGCGTGCAGGTCGTCGTCCAGTCGGACGGCAAGTGTCTTCATGACATGTCCTCCTCCTTCCTGAGTGGTTCGTCCGAACGAGTGGATCGTTCAGCCACTTCCTCAGGGTGGTGCGGCCGGCGAAGGCTGGTGCCTTCGCTGAAACGGCCGCAGGCCCCTGACGAAGCCCTGCATCGTCAGAGGCGGAAGAGGTAGATCCCTCCGTCTGAGACGTCCTCGACGTGGAAGTCGACCAGGAGATCGCGTAGCAGGCCCTCGCGGTCGATCGAGATGTGCGGCAGCAACCAGCCGGGCATGCCCATAGCGAGCGCGTTGTCGATGCCGAAGTCGGCCAACAATTCGTCGAGAAAGGCGTCCTTGGATTGCCAATAGCCGACGAAGGCATCGACGTAGCCGGTCTCCAGGTCATCGCCACGCGCACCGGAAAGTTCGGCGTAGGCCGCGAATGCCTCGCCGTGCTCGGCAATCCCCCGGGCGACTTCGGCCACGTGGCGAAGATCTTCATACTCGCCGACGCGGTAGGCACTGAAGTTGTCGTAGTCGAAGATGGCCCATTCCTCGGCCCCTGACTCGGGACTCGAAGCGAGGATGGCTTGAGCGGCCGCAACAAGCTCGTCACCTTCGATGGCAGCGTCGACCCATTCGCCGTGCAACCGGCCATCGTTGTAGTCGGCCAGGCTGGCGATCCAGACGCGTGGGCGCTCGGCAGTCGGCTCTCGCTCTGAACTGATTGGTGAATGCTCATTCATGCCACCTCCTTTCGTTGATTGGTTGATGTCTGACGCTTGGCGCGTTCTTCGCTGATTCGCTCGGTAGCGAGATCGACAAAGCTCGGATTCAGCTCGATGCCCAGCCAGTCGCGGCCGAGCTTCTCGGCGGCAATCGCTGTCGTGCCTGATCCCATGAACGGGTCGAGGACCAGTCCCGGTTCGCTGGGTGCAGCGCAGTCACACATGGCTTGAAGAGCCAGTCGGGTCGCAATGGCTCCCAGTCGACGGACCGGTCGCCGGTAGGCGGTCCGGCATGCCGTGCAGCGCGCCTCCGGGGTTCCAGCGAGCACCATCCGCTCCACGAGCCGGACCGGATAGGTTGCGAAGTGGGCTCCTCGGTAGCTGCTCACGGCGAGTTGCCAGACGTCAGCTGGGTTCTTCCCGAGCGGGTGGCCCTGCAGGCCTGCCGTGTGGAGGGCTGCCAGGCCACGGTCGCCGTCGCTGTTGGGACCGAGCCAGTCCGGGCGCTCCCCCGGCAACCTGACGGGTCGTGGCTTCGGCGGTCGCCCGGTATGCGGCACGCGAATCGCGTCGAGGTCGAAGAAGTACTTCGGTTGCTTCGCGAGCAGGTAGATCACTTCATGCTTGGTGGCGAGGCGGTCGGTGACACTGGTCGGGATCGTGTTGGTCTTGGCCCAGACGATCTTGTTGCGGATCGTCCACCCGTCGTCGATGAGTTTGAGTGCCAACCGCTCCGGCCCGAGCAGCAGGCTCTTGCGGGATGCGCCTTCGCGCTGGTGAGTGCTGTAGCTGTCACCGAGGTTGACCCAGATCGTGCCGGTCTGCGTCAGCACTCTGCCCAGTTCGTTGATGAGGCCTCGCAACTCCTCTGCCCATTGGTTGACCTGTCCTTCCAGACCGAGTTGCCCACTCACGCCGTAGTCGCGAAGTCGGAAGTACGGCGGCGACGTCACGATGCTGTCGACTGAGGCCGTCGGCAATGTGCGCGTGCGCGCCAAAGCGTCGCCGAGCAGGATCTCGTTTCGCGGAAAGCTTCACGAGGCGCCCCCGGCCAGGACGTGCGTCAACGTCTCCGGCGTGGCGACGCGGTACATGGCGTCGGTGAGTTTGCCTGTACGACGGACTGCCGCCGCGAGTCGCGCGGCTCGGGATTCGTCGAGGAACAGCCACACCACGAGTGGGAAGCTGCCGTGGCGATCTTGCTCCAGACCCGAGCGTCGATACTCCTCGTACTGGTGACACTTCTTCAGCAACGTCGGCAGCGACTCGGTACCAAGATCGACCTCGATGAAGTGCCGGTCGACGAAGTCGCTGCTGGTGATCTCGGCGTACAGGTCAGGCTGCAACCAGCGTCGTTCACCGCCCGCGCCTTGATAGGTACGCCACGAGGCAGGCTCGACCTCGACGGCGACGTCCTCGATGGCTTCGATCCGCCGGTGCTGGTGCAACAGCACATGGACGTCGGCGATGGCCAGGCAGTGATTCAGAAACCGCCCTGAGGGCTCCGCTGGTCTCCGTCGCTTGTCGTCGCCGTAGACGATGCGGGCGCCCGCGGGAGCCAGACGCCAGATTGTCGCGGCGCTCCCCGCACGCACTCCTCCGACTCGGCGCGACAGTGGACGGAGCAACCCCGCCTGTTCGAGTCGCCGCACGACGCGTCGAGTTACTCGGGCTCCTGTGGCGGCGCTCTGGTGATCCAAGAAGCAGAAGTGCTGCAGCTGCGAGGTGGTCAGGTAGCGGTGCTGGGCGACGAAATCGAGCACGGCGCGGTCGCGATCGGAGAGGCGATCTGTCAGCTGATGGAGTTGGCGAGCACCAACCCGAGAGACCTGAGTGGGGGAAACTTCGGGCAGCGAAGCGGCCGAAGTATTCGGCTCCCTAGATTGAGCGAACTCGCCGCTGACCTGCTCAGACGATCCCCCATTGTCGGTGCCCATCGGTACAGCGAGCGGTAGCCCTGCACCTGGGGTGTAAGTGCGACGTGCTCGTCGTTCGGCGGCACTCATGACGTCGCTCCGGGCGGTCGTCGCGTGCGCCCGAAGGCCTCGTCCCGCGCACCTCGATCGAGGCCGAGGGTAGCCAGCAGCTCGGCCTCCACTACGCCAATGGGGCGGCCGTAACGAGCACGCGAGCTCGCGCGAACTGATTCGGCCGACTGTCGCGGTTGGGAGAGCCGCCGCGTCCGGATCGTGCACCACGGCATCCGGTCACCCTCAGTAAGCAGCGACACCTGCGCGGTAAAAACGGGCAGTTCCTGAAGGTCGCGTGCGGTGAGCGCACCGCCCGAGGTCGACGCGATGTCTTTGGCGTCTTGCGGGCTGAGCTGGAAGCAGATTCGGCTCCGCGCGTGCGCCATGACGGCCTGGCGCATCGACGGCGTCAGCTGGGTCAAGCTTCTGGTGGGCCAGCGCGGCGAACGCGACACCGAGCCCACGGGCTCGTCCCAGCGCATCAGCAAGGTCACCGAGGCGGACGATCTCCTGGAACTCGTCCAGGTACAGCATCACGGGATGGCGGGCGGCTTGCGGCAGCGTCGTTCGCTCTTGGGCGGCTTGCCAGATCAGAGCCAGCAGGATGGAGCCCATGAGGCGAGCGCCCTCGGGTCCGAGCTCAGCGCTTCCGAGGCTGATGAGGACGATGGGCCGCTTGCTCGGGTGCATGAACAGATCCCGGAAGCTGAACTTCGGCTGCGGCTGTCCAAACATGGCGCGCAGGCCAGGTCGGAGGGTCAGGATCGGGTCGAGCTTGTTGCGCAGCGGCGCGACGACATGCGCCTGTTCGGCATCCGACAACGACTCGAAGTGCGCCCAGAAGGCTCCCAAGCCCATCGGGTCGGGCGGGCCAACCTTGGCAACCACCGGCCGGCGAACCGCTGCGTTGCTGAGCAGCATCGGCAGCATGGACAGTGAGCAGTTTCCGGCCCGGGCCAAGGTCAAGATCGCGGCGTGCGCGATGTCGCTCGAGCGTGGGCCGAGCTGGTCGCCGTAGAGGCTTCTGATGACGCCGTAGATTACGTCGGCTGAGCGTTCGGGATCGCCACCGAACACATCGACCCCGATGGGAGTTCGGTCCGTGGGATCGAAGACCACGACGTCATCACGACGCTTCGGATCGACCCGCTCGAGGAAGTCAGTGACGGCATCTCCCTTGCCATCGAGCAGGACGACTGAGCGCCCAGCTGCGGCATCTTGGAGCGCCAGATTCACCAGCATGGTCGACTTGCCGGTTCCGACTGGTCCGATCACGTGAGTGACGCGCTTGGCCTCCTCGATTCCCTGCCCGACCGATCGCTTCGGGTCGACGACCGAATCGCCGAGGATGCGTCCGATCTTCGGGAGTCGGGCTGCCACTGGCAGCATGCGCGGATGCAGGGGCGGTACCCCCGGGAGTTCGACATCCTTGGCGGCGATCGGCCACCCAAGTAGTGCGGTGACCTCGGAGACGCCGAGCTCACTCGGCCAGAGCAGTGGATCGCGAACTTGGTCGAGGGCCCGTAGTGAGGACTTCTTGATGCGAATCCCGACACCCGGCGATTCGAGAGGTCGCAGTGCACCCGTGACGTTCTGGATCAGTCGCCCTGCGCGCAGCACGTCATCGGCCTTGGCGCCGATCCGTAGCTCGCACGAAAAGCGATGCTCGGCGTACTTCGCGGACAGCCGCGATCGCATCGCTGCTGGGACAGCTTGCGGCACCCTTGGCCGGTGTCGAGGTCCAAGGATGAGTTGCAGTCGAACGAGCTCGCCGCGCCTGGCGCCCGACAACGCTCCGAGCACACTGCGGGCGACCTCTTCGGTCACGGCGCTGGCGAGCGGCGACTGCCGGTGACCCGGGAGTCGCACGGCAGCAGCAGCGGTCGACGCGTCGAGGCGGCCGCCGCTGCGAGAACGGAGGCCAGCGAGGTGATGCGTCAGGACCGTCACAGCTCGACGCGCGGCAGCCTCTTCGGCACCGAGGTACCAGCTGACCCGGCCTCCCTCACCTCGCGCTTCGAGGACGAGACGAGGGTGCCCGGATATCCCGGCCAGCGCACCGACAGCGGCGCGTGCGGTGTCGACAGTCAGAGGAACCGGCAGGTCGAGCCGCGTCCAGCGAAATGGACCTCGACTATTCATCGGCCGACCTTTGCTCGCGGCCCGGAGCGCTGCCATCCGCCGCTGCCTTCGCCTGAGTCTCACGCTCGGCCTCGACCATCGCCATCGCGATGATGGCACGGGCGACCTTCCGGACGTCGGGCTGCTCACGCAGTTCGGAGCGGACGGTCAGTCGACGTTCCTTCCCGCTTCGCGACGTTCTGCCTCGTTGAGCGGCCCTCCGGCTGCTGCGGTACGGCGCGTTTCGGTTAATATCTGTGTCGTCAGAACTGTCGTTGGGCATGACTGACCTCCTCTCCACCGGTTAGCTGATGCGATCGATCCCAGAAGCGTTCACAAATAGAAACGCGGATCGTGCGACGTACTATGAGTTCACAATCGGAAACAGTCAAGGGCGAAATGGCCTTCGTTGTGCATTCCGCAACAGCGGCCGGCATAGCGTCCACGGGAGATCACCAGCCCCTATATCTGGTGGCTACCAATCGCCACACCAAGGCGACGAGGCCTCCGACCGCGACGAGGATGCAGAGGAAGATCCAGATGGCCCTGAGGATCGCGATTGCGCCGTAGAGCGCCATCGAAGCCAGCAGCAGTCCGACGCACAGGTCCACCAAGCGACCGCCAGCCTGCTCCGGCTCCCTGCTCATGCGACTCTCCGCAGCTCGCGCAGGATTCCCTGATCGAGCCCGACCTCGGCACAGGCGCGCACGAACTCGACCTGCTCGAACGGAAACCGGCCCGCCACGCCGAGCAAAATGATCTGCCCGATGGCGTCGAGGCGAAACAGCTCGTATTCAAGCGACCCCGGCCCCAAGCCGACTGCCGTGAGCTGCAACAGGTGCCACAGCGACAGTTCCCATTCATCCTGAAGGCTGAAGCTCATTCCGAGGCGACAGTGCGGGGCGTCGTGCCAGAACCGGAACGCCAAATTGTCGGCAGACTCCAGGTAGATCGTGTCGTCGCAGTACAGATTCGAAATCGGGAGCGGCTCACCCGTTCGCTGTGAGTGCTCGAACGCACCGCGCAGCTTCTGGTACGTCGACGGCGCATTGGGCACACCGATCCAGCCCAAGCCCTGGGCGTCGGCGGACTCATCGGCCTGTTCTCGGACGAATCGACTCAGGTTGACCCGAGCGCCTTGCGAGCCTCTGGCCTTGCGGTAGGCAACGGACATAGCGGGTACTCCCTACTCCTTGACTTCTCTCATTGGCGTGAGGTGGTGGGGATAGCTGTGACCGAGCGGCCTCGTCGAGGGGAGGTACAAGCCCCGCGACCTGGCACACCCAGACTGTGGACCGTCAGTCGATGATGTTGCGCCAGGACTGATCCGCGGCGTCGTTCATGGCTCGCCGCGCCTGCTTGTACTCGTTGTCGACTACGGCCGCAGCCGCCGCCGTCCGAGCGTGCAGCTCCTCGACGCGGCGCTTCTTCCCGTCGCCGCGCTCTGCGACCAGGAGTGCAAGGCCGATGACGAGAAGGGTCAAGACTCCCGCGATCACGCCTGCTCACCTCGCTCGAACATCCGCAGACGCTCACGCAGCACCGGGTCGTCACCCGCCAGTCGGTCGGCGAAGCCGCTGACCTCGTCGCGCAGGTGGTTGATGTGCGCCGCGAAGTTGACCTCGATCAGGTCACGATCCTCATCGAGCACATCGACCGGGCCAGGTTCGCGCCGACGTCGGAGCCTCGCGGCGAGGTCTGCGATGGTCGCGCCCAGCACCACACCGATGGTCAACCCCACGGCCAGCCCGGTCACAGCGGGAACTCCGAGCCGAAGTTCTTCTGGACGCGCTGCGCCTTCTCGACGAAGCCGAGCTCGATGCGGGTCAGCACCATGTTCAGGGTCTCGTCGTTGCCCGCCAGGCTCTTGCGGTACTGGTCGATGTCGACCGCCCGCTCCATGATGCGGCCGGTGAGGGCCGCCTCGGCGTCGACCTTGAGGCCGGCAAACTTGGTCTCACGGACGAGGTTCGCGACCGCGCGGTTGTGCTGTCGCTCATCCTTGCTCGGCACAATGCTGGACGTACCTGCCGCCCAGCGCTGGAGTTCGTTCATGACTGTCTTCCTTTCGGTGAGTCCGACCGCTGGAGTGCGAGTCGCTGACACCACTGGGCAGGGTCACAAGCCGTCACACCAGGCGGAGTCGCGTGTGACGACGAACCTCAACTGCTGCTCGGGCATGAAAAAAGCCCGCAGTTCCGACGATGGAACCGCGGGCTGGGTGGCCCAAGCTTTTTCTTAATGTATTGCCGCGAGCAGCGTAGTCACAGGCCGTCACAGTTGTGACAGTTCACTCAGCCAGCTGAACGAACGAATCGGGATCGAACGCGGGGTGCTCGAAACAGAACCTAGCCAAGTCTCTGACCGCGCTCGCAGCTTCGCTGTGCTCTCGAGATGCCAAAGGCACGGCGTGTCCGTCTGGATCCGCCGGCCAACGTGGCCAGATGGACGTTAGACCAAACGAGTTTCGGTTGTCCGAAACTGCCCACTCCCCGATGATGTTGATAACGACCAGGAGGTAGTTCTCGTAACTGCCACAGGCGACAACGGCGTCACCGTGCTCCAGCCAGTGTTGGATGGAATCCAACAGGTTCGGTTCCTGCTCGTGACCGGATCCGAACCGCCAACCAAGGTAGATTCCTCGGTCAAGATGTACATGGAAGTCACCAATCGCCGTATCCAGCAGCCCGATTCGACTAGTTTCAAGGGCCATAGGTGGCCTCCCTTCAGATGGGGGCCAACCCGTAACTCATTATCTTATAATTGAGAATGATTGTCAATAGGAGCTAGCTTGGACTCCGCAGAACACGCCGAGATGGAAGCCATGCTGTTTTCCGACAGAAGTCCCGCCTCGCGACTCGTGGGACACCATCTCATTGCCGCAACACGGCAAAGGTTGGGTTCATCGCAGACCGCGACTTCGGACTTGGGATGGCGCATCCTCTGCGACCTTGTCGCCGGTAGTGACCCAATTGACGAACGGGGTCACCACCCCTACCTCGCAGCGCGGCATCTTCTGGGGCAGGTGGAGTATCCGACTGATCCGAGGCAGGAGGTGCCCTACGCCAAAGGGCTCTCTTGGAATGAACTCAAGAGGCGGTACAGCAATGAATTTCGATCCGCGCCGCCGAGGATTCCTCTCACGCCGTCGTGCCGAACGGTGCTGGCCGTACTCGGCGGCAACTACGGCACCAGTCGCTCGCTGTTGCTCACAAAGGATCACCGGCCACGATTGGTCGCGAGGATCACGGAAGATTTCCTAGCAGCACTCGATGCCAAGGCTGCAATGGTCGCGGACGACGGACTGCGAACCGGAAACGAGCATGCTCGCCCGACGCGCGCGCTCGACGCGCGGGACGGCTTGAATGCGAGGACTAAGCCCAGCCGCCTCAGTCGATCAACGATGATCTCGGGAATCACAGTCCTGGTCCTCGCGTCCTTTCTCGCTGGTGTCTTTTGGATCGGTCTGCGGCCGCCGAGCAGTGGAATCGGTGTGCAGCGGGACGTTCCTTCGCCTGGGTCGTCCGCGTACTGGGAGGCGGGCTGGGGTCCAGATCGAAAGATGTTTCTTGTCGAGGACTCGCCGTCGTACCCAGTGTTCAATGCCACGAAAGACGGCCCAATCGGAGATGAGCGGAACTTTGTGTCACTGAAGATGGCGGACGACACACGATCAGGGTCATGGACAGAGGATCTCTGGGTGCACCCGGGCGATGAGGTGTTGGTTCGAATCTACGTCAACAACTCTGGCGATAGCCTGGGAAATGTTCCCGCCCAGAGTATCCAGGATGCTTCACTGAAATTGGGGCTAACCGGCAGAAAAGATAAACACTCGGTGTCGGCAGTTCTTTCGGCGGTCAACGCTCAAGAGGTCTGGGACGGCGCCACCATCCGCGGCGACGGCACATTCGCGGTGGAGTGGGAGTCCCATTCGCTCAAGCTAGAGAGCAATGCCCACCCGGGTCCGGTCGGGTTGGCGCTCAACCTTCGAGACGCGGTCGATGGCGGCGTTCCACTTGGCGGCAAGAAAATGAACGGTGTCATCGCGCCGGGCTACGGAAGTGCAATGTATGTGACCGCAAGACTTCAGATCGGAAGCTTAGTCCTGAGTTGAGCTGACGAGAGCAGCCTTCGGACGCTCAGATCCCCTACCGCTCGCGAGCAGTAGGCGAAGCGAATCCCGCGCACGACCGACGGCGGATCATCGAACCGTACAAATCCGGACCGAGCCATCGGGCGGTGGCCGCGGAGCTGGCGTGTCCAGAGCCAGCCTGCTCAACGTTCTGGAGTCTGCCTCGATCGAACGGCGGCCATCTGGTGGCGGCGCGGCCGATTGAACCGTTCCACATCGAACGACCGACGCGTGGGCAATCGCGGTGAATCAACGCGCCCGAGGATTAGAATCGGAGAACGTAGATCCGACTCGCCCCATCGAAGAACCCACCCCATAGCGCAATGTCCTCGAACGTCTAATTACCAAGCCGCCGCCCGTCGGACGCGAGGTTCGAGTACTGCCGTGGGAAGGAAGACAGAGTCAGTGCCGGCCCGAGAAGGTACGACGCGGTCCCCCTTTGCCTACCCAGAGGGGACGTACTTCCCTGGGCCACAGTCAGGTGGCGATCCGTCGTCACTCGGGATTGTGGATTCAATGTACCGAGCCTTCGCAGCGGTCACAGGGGCTCGCATCCTGCCGGGGCGCCTTCGCCGACCCGGGCTGACGTGAGATAATGCGTCCCCGCCTGCCTCGAGCGGCTGATTCGCCAGTGAGCATGCCGCGCTGGTCACGGTTTCGCGCGACTCACCGTCGGCGCCAAACCCCCGTCCGATATTCCTGTCGGTTCTACTCTCCGTCGCTTGGCGGCGTTCGAGCGACTGTGTAGGTGTCCGAAAGAACCGCTCACCGACATGGTCGAGCGATGGCCCGACGACGCTGGGCCTTCGAGGCCCCGTCTCTCAGGTCGGTCAACTGCGATCTACCCTGTGCTATCACGTTTCAGTCGTGACATTCCACTAACATTTGTTCATGACGACACCGCTGAGGGAGTCCTACCGCGCTCACCTTCGGAAGCGAGCCCTAGAGGCCGCATACAGCGAAACGGTCGATAAGGGATGGGACAAGGTGAGGGTCGGGCAGATTGCTGCCTTGATCGGTGCTCCCCGCGCGATGCTCTACAAGGAGTTCGGAGACAAGCAAGGGCTGGGCGAGGCACTCGTCCTCCATGAGGCCGACCGATTCCTCGCTGGCATTAGGGAAGTCCTTGAGAGGTTCTCGACCGATGCGGCAGGTGGGATTCAGGCATCAGTTCAGTTCACTCTGGCCGAATCTGAGAAGAGCCCGCTGCTGCGAGCCGTGCTGGTGTCCTACCGCGACCCGGTGCTCGATCCCGGAGCGCTAGACACGCGGAAAGGCATGCTGCCGCTGATCACGACGTCGGGAAGACTGCTGGACGTATCAAGCGAGACCCTTGCCGCGTGGCTCCACCACCAGTTTCCTCAGCTCAACGGGTCGGACGTCCAGGATGCGACAGACGCGTTGGTGCGTCTCACGGTCAGCCACCTTGCACTCCCTGGGGCAGACGCTGTGGCCACCGGCCAGCAGATCTCGGAAGTGGCGTTGCGGTACCTGGGCCTGCAGCGGTCCGAAGCACCATCGCTGTGAGACTGCTCCTAGGACCGGGCCGGTCCTGCGTCATCGATCTTCTTCATCGCGCCGAAATTGGCTCGGGGACTGGCCCGTCCATCGCTTGAAAGCGTGAGAGAAGTTGGCCACGTCGCCGTAACCGAGGTCAGTGGCTATCTCGCTCACCGATACCGATCGCTCGAGCAGGAGCAACGTTGCACGCTCTTTAAGCGAGGCTTCACGTATGTCGCGAAATGTCATCCCCTCACCTGCGAGACGCCGCTTGAGAGTGCTGACGGACATCGACAGCTCGGCCGCAACGGACTGGCCGCTTCTCAGCACTGCTCCTTCATCTATCAGACTCCTCACAGCTCGCGAGAACGTCCTGGCCCCCCGACGATGCTCGAGATCTTTCTCGAGGTCGGATATCGCGTGTCGGTACGCGATCGGGTCAGAGAATCGGCACACCTCGGTGAGCGTCGCGGCCGGAACGCGAAGAAACGAGATCGGGGCGTCGAAAGTCAGCCGGCCGGCACGAACGTCCTCGTGATCATCCATCGACGATGGTCTCCGCCAACTCAGGTGGAGCGTGACGGTAGACATGTCACCAACGAGCAGTTCAAGTAGGCGAACGAGTGCAGATCCACAGTAAGTGATTGCCAAACGGTCCAGGTCTGGGTCGCCCGAGAGCCCGTTGAGTGCCACAGTGAGACCACGCTCACTCGGATGCATCTGAGGGCTCAGGGCAGTTGTGATCAGCGGCAAGAAGGTCAGCAACTCGACGATCTCAGAGACCGAGCCGGCGCTGACGAGGGGGAGGCTCAACGGGCCGAAAGAGGTCAGTTGCGCTTGGTCCGCGCACGCCAGCCCAAGCCGTGTGGCCTCGTCTGAGTCAAGTTCGGGGTAAACCTCCCGGAACCATCGCAATGGCGCCTGCACATCGCGCTCGACGAGCGCTCGAGCATCCAGTCCTTCGCGAGCCATGATGTCGTCGAATCGTGCGACGGCAGCTGGGTCGAGAGCCGCGCTTGCCAGGAGTTGGGCGAACGCCAAGGGAGGCACGCCCACTTCGTCGCGATACACCACCGACTCCCCACATGCTCAATGAGCCAAATTCACAACATCTTGACCCGGGTGACACTAGTCACAGCCACCTGCCGTGGCAACACTGGGGCGAGGATCTTTCCACACTTCCGACCACATCAGGAGTTCTCCATGGCAGTTGTCACCTTCGTGTCGTACGACGGCGAGAAGTTCGAGGCCACGCTCAAGGAGGGTCAGTCCTTGATGCAGGTCGCTGTCAACGACGCAATTCCCGGAATCGACGGGGACTGCGGAGGGGAAGCGGCGTGCGGCACCTGTCACGTGGTGGTTGACCCGCAGTGGTCCGAGACTGTCGGCCTCTCGAGCCCAGAAGAAGAGGAGATGCTCTCGATGAACCCTGAGCGTCAACCGACTTCTCGCCTTTCGTGCCAGATGGCGGTATCCGCGGCATGGGACGGATTGACCGTCGAACTCCCCGAATTCCAGATGTGACGACGAGAGACCAGGACACCTCACGATGAAGATTTCCGATGCGATCACCAACAAAGCCCAGTCGGCCATTCCGGTCGACCGTCAGATCCAGGGCGCCCACTTCTACGACAAGACGCGTCGATGGGTGACGGGCACGAACGGTCAGAAGCTCTTCGTCGAGAAGCCGATCCCTCCCGTCGAGACCGTCGAGCTCACCGACATCGACATGAGCAACCCGTTCATGTATCGGCAGGGACGCTGGCTCTCCTACTTCGAGCGGCTGCGTCAAGAGGCCCCGGTCCACTACCAGGCGAACAGCCCCTTCGGTCCGTTCTGGTCCGTCACGCGTCACGCCGACATCGTGGCCGTGGACAAGAACCACGATGCCTTCTCGGCCGAGCCATTCATCATCATCGGCACTCCGCCCCGCTTCCTCGACGTTGCGATGTTCATCGCGATGGATCCGCCTCGGCACGACCTCCAGCGAGCTGCCGTCCAAGGTGTGGTCGCCCCCAAGAACCTGCGTGAGATGGAGGGCCTGATCCGATCACGTGTCCGTGAGGTCCTGGACGACCTGCCGGTCGACCAACCGTTTGACTGGGTCAGCAAGGTCTCGGTCGAGCTCACGGCCCGGATGCTCGCCACACTGCTGGACTTCCCGTACGAGCAGCGCCACAAGCTTGTCGAGTGGTCGGACCTTGCTTCGTCGATGGAACAGGCCAACGGCGGACCGTCCGACAACGACGACGTGTTCCGTGGGATGCGCGACGCGGCGCTAGGCCTGAGCGCCCTCTGGCGCGACAAGGCGGCACGGACCGCGGCCGGCGAGGCGCCCGGCTTCGACCTGATCACCATGCTGCAGAGCAACGAGGACACCAAGGACCTGATCGACCGGCCCATGGAGTTCATCGGCAACCTGACCCTTCTGATCGTCGGTGGCAACGACACCACTCGGAACTCCATGAGCGGCGGCGTCCTGGCGCTCAATCGGTTCCCCGACCAGTTCGAGAAGCTGAAGGCAAATCCCGATCTGATCCCCAACATGGTCTCGGAGATCATCCGGTGGCAGACACCGCTTGCCTATATGCGCCGTATTGCCAAGAAGGACGTCGTCCTGAACGGCCAGTTCATCCGCAAGGGTGACAAAGTCGTCATGTGGTACGCGTCAGGCAACCGCGACGAGGCACTCTTCGAACGGGCCGACGAGCTGATCATCGATCGTTCCAACGCGCGCAACCACATCGCTTTCGGGTTCGGCGTCCACCGTTGCATGGGCAACCGTCTGGCAGAGCTCCAGCTGAAGATTCTCTGGGAGGAGCTGCTCCCGCGGTTCGAGAACATCGAGGTTGTTGGAGAGCCCGAGTACGTGCAGTCCAACTTTGTGCGCGGCATCAGCAAGCTGATGGTTCAGCTCACCCCGAAGTCCGAGGGGTGACTGTCTCGCAGGCAGTCATCATTGGCGCAAGTCATGCTGGTGCGCAACTTGCGGCCAGTCTGCGCCAAGAGAAATGGGACGGGGATATTCTCCTCATCGGCAATGAGTCCGCGGTGCCATACCACCGCCCTCCGCTCTCCAAGGCCTATCTCGCCGGGAGAAGCACGCTGGAGGAGCTCGAGATCCGCAACCTCGAGTTCTACGCGAAGCAGGACATTCAGCTTCTCAACGCAACAGTGGACGAGATCAATCGCTCTGCAGGATTCCTTACCTTGAGCAATGGGGAGACTGTGGCGTATGACGAGCTCGCGCTCTGCCTCGGGGCCCGCGCCCGAAGGCTCCCCACACCCGGCGCTGACCTGGCCGGAGTCTTCTATCTCCGCACGGCAGCGGACGTCGAGCTGATCCGCGAAGCCGCCACGACTGCATCCAACGCTGTGATCGTGGGTGGCGGCTACATCGGGCTGGAGACAGCGTCCTCGTTGCGCGCTCTCGGGTTGCACGTCACCGTGCTGGAAGCGACTGAGCGAGTCCTCGAGCGCGTCACCGCACCCGAAGTCTCGGCGTTCTTCCATCGCATCCACCAAGAGGCGGGCGTCAGCATCAGGACGGGCGCTCTCGTCGAGGCAATCACGGGCGAGAACCGGGTTGAAGAAGTCATCTTGGCCCACGGCGAGTCCATTCCCGCCGATATCGTCATCGTCGGCATCGGTGTCGAGCCGAACACGGAGCTGGCCGCGGCCGCAGGCCTCGTAGTGGACAACGGAGTGGTGATCGACTCCCACGCACGCACGAGTGACCCACACATCGTCGCAGCCGGTGACTGTGCCAGCCACGACTACGCGCGATACGGCCGTCGGATTCGCTTGGAGTCCGTGCCCAGCGCTGGCGAGCAGGCCAAGGTCGCCGCCGCAACGATCAGTGGGAGGTCGAAGGAAATTGCTGCGTTGCCATGGTTCTGGTCGGACCAGTACGACCTCAAGCTTCAGATTGCGGGCCTCAACATCGGCTACGACGAGGTCATCCTCAGCGGCGATCCCAGCCGTGACCGCGACTTCAGCTGCTTCTACCTGCGGCAAGGGCAGCTCATCGCGGCCGATTGCGTCAATCGTCCACGTGACTTCATGTTCAGCAAGAAGGTCATCACGCAGCGAACGCCGGTCGAGCGTTCCGACCTCATCCGTGTGCCTGCCAACTGACCCGGTTCCAGCATCGATCTGCGCGCCTTGCGATCCCGCAGGCTGCTGCCGTCACTTGTGGATTCGCTCACGCGCCAACTCATCCACCATTCGCGTCAGGGTTTCGTGGAGTTGTCGCGTGCCTTCGCTGACAGCATCGGAAGTCGACAGGCCCTCACTCAGATCCGCCAGGCGGAGCGGAAGCCCGACGTCGATGCTGACTCGGGGCCGTCCCAGAAGGCTCGGACGACGGCTGTATGCCGGAAGAATTTCTTGCGCCCCCCACTGCGCCACCGGAATGAGTGGGGCCCCCGACTCGAGTGCTAGCCGGACCGCTCCTGTCTTCAGAGTCATCGGACGCCCGCGCTGGTCTACCGTGATCGAGCCCTCGGGGTAGACCACGAGAAGCGCGCCTCCCTGTAGCGCCCTCAACGCTGCGCCGAAGCCATCACCGCCGTGATCGCGATCAACTTCGACATGTCCGGCCGCACGAAACCAGGTTCCCACCAGGCCCCGACTGAAGAGACTGGTCTTGGCGAGGAAGGCAGGAGTTCGCCCCCTCGCCAGTACAAGTTCGGCGATCAGCAACGGGTCGATCTCGGAGACGTGGTTCACGGCGAGCACTGCACCACCCCGCGAAGGGATCCTGTCCACGTCACGCCAGTCGCGACGACGCACAGCGACCAGAATGGGCTTGCAGACTACGTACGCAATCCACCACGCCACTCCCCGTCTCGGGATCGCGATCACAAACCGCCCACTTCATGATCCGGTGGGGCCGCCGCAAAGTGGGCCGACTCGACCACCACGAAAGTGGCGTCGGCCGAGCCTGCCTTTCGACCTGCTGAGTCCCAAGCATCGGCGTGGAGCAGAAGCCGACGTCCTGTGCGCTCGACGACCTCTGCGTTGAACTTGTAGGGCTGGTACAGGCGGAACGGCGCTTGATACTCGACTGTCAAACTTCGTGTGACGGCGAGCGTGCCCACCGTGTACAGCGCGAACCCAAAGAGGTCGTCGAACGCGAGCGCCACCGCTCCCCCGTGCGCGATACCTGGCGCACCGACCTGACCGTCACCGAAGCTATGGGTCGACTCGACACCGTTCGCTGTGCGAATGACCTGCATCCGCAGTCCAGACGGATTGTCTGGACCGCAGCCTGCGCAGTTCAACGAGTGCGGAGGCAGCACCTGCCCTACCTCTACAGCTTCCAACAAGACAAGGTGATCGGACCACCGGGAGATGACGTCCGCGCGCTCGCGGTTGTCCGCGTCACCGGCGATATCTGCCTGGTCGTCGCCACGACCTTGCGGCTCGGTCTTGCCTGACAATTTCCACTCCGTTCGATATGGGCCCAGCGAAGATGAGGTGCTAGATCTCGACGACGCTCAACTCTCCGTCAGCGTGGAGGGCCCTCAAACGCTTCTTGTCAAACTTGCCGACCGAAGTCTTAGGCACCTCGGAGACGAAGCACCATCGTTCAGGCAGCCACCACTTCGCGACCTTACCGTCGAGGAACCTCCGCAGGTCTTCAGGCGATGGCTCACGACCGTCCCGTACGACAATGACTGCCAGGGGCCGTTCCTGCCACTTCTCGTCCGGCACACCGATCACCGAGGCCTCGAGTACGTCTGGGTGGCCGGCGAGCAGAAGCTCGAGCTCAACTGAGGAGATCCACTCTCCGCCGGACTTGATCACGTCCTTGGTCCGGTCGGTCAGCGTGACGAAGCTGTGTTCATCGATCCGACCGACGTCGCCGGTTCGCAACCAGCCCTCGTGGAACTTCTCGTCGTCCGCTTCCTCGCCGACGTACGATCCAGTGATCCAAGGGCCGCGTACCTGTATCTCGCCGACCGACTTGTCGTCGTGCGGGAGATCGTGCCCCTCGTCGTCAACAATCCTCAGCTCCACCCCTGCGACCGGCCGACCCTGCGTGGCTCGAAGTCGCCACTGCTCGTCAGCGTCGAGTGATGTCGATGGCCGGGCAATGGACGCCAAAGGAGAAGTCTCGGTCATGCCCCACGCCTGCACCACGTTGATGCCGTACTTCTCCTCAAATGCCTGCATCAGGTGGAGAGGCACTGCGGAACCACCGCATGCAACCAGATCGAGGGAGGTGACGTCGAAACTCGGGTGAGCCTCCAAGAAATGAAGGACGTCGTTCCAGATCGTCGGGACTGCGCCGGCAATGGTCGGTTTCTCGCTGTCGATGAGCCGAACCAGCGGCTCAGCCTGCAAGAAGCGCTCAGGCATGAGCAGGTCTGCACCAGCCATCAACGCGGCGTAGACCAGCCCCCACGCGTTGGCATGGAACATCGGCACGATCGCTAGAACTCGGTCGTCACTGCTGACTCGCAGCCCGTCGGCAGCGCATGCTGCCATCGAGTGCAAGTATGTCGATCTGTGGCTGTAGGCGACGCCCTTCGGATTCCCAGTGGTGCCGGAGGTGTAACACATCGCCGCGGCTGAGCGTTCATCCAGATCGGGCCAGTCGAACGTCTCAGGCTGACCTGCGATGAAGTCCTCGTAGCCCACGACCGTCAGACCGTCGCGGCGGAGCGGAGTGAGGTCCACCCCACCTGTCACGACAACTGTGTGGACAGCAGCGAGTTGTGGCAACACCGGGGCGAGAAGGGGCACAACGCTCCCATCCACGATGACGACCTGATCATCGGCGTGGTTCGCAATGTAGATGATCTGATCCGCTGTCAGGCGCAAGTTGAGGGTGTGCAGCACAGCACCCATCGACGGTACGGCGCAGTACGCTTCCACGTGCTCCTGGTTGTTCCACATAAACGTCGCCACACGGTCGTCCCCGGTGACCCCGCACTCTCGGAGGGCATTCGCGAGCTGGGCCGATCTCCGCCCGACCTCGGCAAACGTGCCAACTTTCACGCTCCCGTCGGGCTGCAGCGTCCGCACGGTAGCCGCGCCGTGCACGGTCGATCCATGGCGCAGTATGCCCGCTGTGGTGAGGGCGACGTCCATCATCGTGCTCCGCATGAGACTCCTCTATTGGTGATGCCTTCAAAAGTCGCTGTCCCTGATATCAATTCCGCAATCAGGCACGAGAGCGAGACAGCGACGTTGCTGCTGCCTCCAGGGCGCCGACCACGTCTTTCTCGAGCTGCGGCAGCAGGCTGACCGCCGCGACAACCGAGTTCACGCGAGTCCGCACGTCGACATCTCGCTGGATACCGGCACGTGCGGCCTTCGTCCACGCTTGGGCACATCGGCCGGCAACGTCGGCGAGTTCCTTGGTGGCGACGTCTCCGGTCAGCCGAGCGACGTCGTCAGAACCGTCCGCGAGCAGCTGGCGGAAGAGTCCTCCGCCGGTCCCTGCCTTTTCGATGAAGGCACTCAAACTGAACAGCAGAATCTCGAGCTCATCGAGCGGGAGCCCAGCCCAGGTCTCGACATCGGACGCCAGGAGGGTGACGGCAGCCAGACCTTCGGCTCCGCTCGTTGCTCCCTTGAGGTTCACGATCCCCCCTCCTGAGGGGTGGCGCATGCTTTCCGCCGACTGCTGGAACGCGGTGGATGCGGCCACCGTGAGGTCCGGCAGTTCATCGGGCCACTCGATTCGATAGGTGCAGTGGCGGGTCGGCTCGGGGAACGACTTGGATGACCGCGCGCGCGCCAGTGCGTCAAGCGGGACCTCCTGCACCTCAGCCCGGTCGTTGTCCACGACGAAGGCCACACCCTGATCTTCGTCGTAGCCGATCACGACGATGTCGTGGCGACTCATCTGCAGCTTGACCCTCAAGTACGGCAGTTCGGCAATGTCACCCCACACCAAGCTGGGTCGCCCCGCGTCGACCTCTTGGCGCACCCAGGACCACCCCTCGTCGGCGTCGTCGGTGGTGAGCATCTCAACGTCCCCGCCGAGGCGCGTGGGCAGATCTACTTCGAAGTCCGCACCACGCCCGACCAGGTAGATCGGGGGGATGAGACCGCTCGATCGGACATATGAGAGCCCCAGTGCCCCTCCTAGGGCGAACACCAGACCCTCACTGGGAGGTCCGTCCCACCCGAGACCATGCCAATGCAGCAGGTCGCGCATGGCGCCGGATCCACAGTGCCCTCCGATCTGATGCGGGTAGTCCTGCAGGCGGGTCGTGTGCGGCATGTGAATTCCTTCGAGTGGAGGCAGGGTTGGCGGAGATCCGGAGGTCAGTTGTCTCTGATTCGGTCCAAGTAGGTCTGGCGGGCGCCCATGTCGACATCCGTAAGGAACACTGAGTCAGCGCCAAGTGCGGAGCCGAGGCCCGTTGCGAGCCGGCCGGGAACGAACTTCATGGCCGCGATCACGCCACCAGCGAGCCGCGTGACGCGTACGAACGGTCGAGGGTTCTCGATCAGATCTGCCGTGGCTCGTCCGATCTCCTCCGGCTCTGCGTTCCGGAGCCCCTTCGCCCCAGCGGTGCCCGCGACGAGCTCGGTGTTGGTGAAGGTTGGCCGGACCGTGGAGAAGCTGAACTCCCGACTTGCGGTACTCCTGGCGCGCTGCCTCCGTGAAACCGATCACCGCGAACTTGGTGGCGCAGTACGTCGCCAAGCCCGGGACGGCAAGCTCGCCAGCCAACGAGGCAGTGTTGATGATGTGACCTGTACGCCGCGGCAGCATCCGCTGGAGCGCAAGTTTGGTCCCAAAGATGACACCGAGGATGTTGATCTCGACCTGCCGGCGAGTGATTGCGTCTTCCTCTTCGTGCGCGTATCCGGTGGGCATGATGCCGGCGTTGTTGATCAGCACGTCGAGAGGCCCGAGCTCGGCCTCGACCAGGTCCAAGAAGGTCCGGAATGATTCGGGATCGGTCACGTCGAGGTGGGTCACCACTTTCACCCCGAGCTCGTCAGCGGCCTCCTTGGCCCGAGCTTCGTCGACATCACCGATGGCGACGCGGTGACCACGGCCGATCAACTCCTTGGCGGTTTGATACCCGATCCCACGGGCCCCGCCAGTGATCGCCACTGTCTTGGGGATGGTTCGTGTGCTGCTGTTCGTCATCTGCTCTGCTCCTTGTTCAGTCCGAGTCGTTGCTTCACACCGCGACCAGCTGCCACTCGCAACACCCGTCCAGCGATGGCCGTACGCCGGGAGGTGTACGGGTACCAGTTGATCTCCTGCGTCAGCACAGGCAGGCGCGGCTCCGTCACGGCCTGGACCCGGCAGTACTTGCGCATCCCTTGCGCGCCACCTAGCCGCGCACCGATCCCTGACGACTTCCAACCGCTGTGGGGCAACGTGGTGGCGAAGAGGTTGCTGAAGACGTCGTTGATGTTGACCGCGCCCGCCTGCAGTCGCCGCGCGACACGTCGCGCTCGCGCGTGGTCGCGTGTCCACACCGTTGCAGACAGACCGTAGGTCGAGTCGTTGGCCAACCGGATGGCCTCATCTTCGTCGGTAACACGCATCACCGGAATGGTCGGGCCGAACGTCTCTTCGGTCATGCACGCCATCGTGTGATCGACATCGACGAGTACCGTCGGAGCGTAGTAGTTGCCCACAGCACCGCGCGTTCCGCCAGCCGCGACGCGCGCTCCGGCGAGAACGGCCTCGCTGACATGACGATCTGCGATGTCGACCTGATTCTCGGTGACCATTGCCCCCACGTCACTGCCTAGCGCCGACCCCTGAGACAGGGACTGCACGCGCTGGGTGAGTCGAGCCACGAAATCGTCGTAGATCTCGGCGACGACGTACACGCGTTCGACCGAGATACAGACCTGGCCGGCGTTGAAGAGGCCGCCCCACGCGATGCCCTCCACCGCCCGCGACAGGTCGGCGTCCTCGAGCACTATTGCCGGGTCTTTTCCGCCGAGTTCCAAGCTCAACGGTTTGAGCAGCTCAGCGCAACGTATTGCGACCGCGCGACCCGTAGCCGTCGAGCCCGTGAACTGCACATAGTCGACGGCGTCGACCACAGCTGCTCCCGTGCTGCCGGCACCGACGACGTGGGCAAGAACCGGAGGTGCCCCGATCTCATTCCATCCCTCGACGACGCGCGCGCACGTCAAGGGGGTCTCCTCGGACGACTTGGCCAGGACTGCACACCCGGCGGCTAGAGCCGGGGCGGCGTCCATAAGGAAGAGGGTGATCGGGAAGTTCCACGGCGTGATCAGTCCCACCAATGGATAAGGGTGGTAGGACGTGGACAGTCGCTTCGGAAGGCTCAGGAGACCTGACGACCTCACTTTGTTGTCGGCGAGGAACTGCTCCGCGTGATCGGCGTAATAGGTGATGAACTCGCATGACGCTGTCGTCTCCACGAGCGCGTCGGGGCGGACCTTGCCGGTCTCGGCCTGCAACAAGTCAGTGAGCTCATCAGTGTGTGCCAGGATCCAATCGCGCCACTGACGCATCCATCTCGCTCTCTCGCGGGGGGCCGTCTCTGCCCACGCACCTTGCGCAACTCGGAGCCCATCCGCGATGGCGTTCACCGACTCGCGATCGTTCACTTCGACGGTCGCGACCGAACGTCCATCTGACGGGTTGCGCACGTCCAGGGCTGCCGCAGTGCTCGCTATGGTCATGGGATCTCCGACGTCGAGGGCGTTGTTCGAATGTTTACGGCATGGTCGGCGCTGGGCACCTCGGTGAAGGCATCGGAGACCGCGGGTATCGAGGCCCCCATCAGCAGTCCGTAGTGAAGTTGGAGTTCCGTCAGGATCTCGGCCAATGGCAGGTCGTCGAAGACGCCACGGTCTCGTACGTACTCCATGTGCTGGGTGCCGTCAGCGGTAAATGCGTGCATCAGCGCGTCGTTCTCGCCGTCGAACTCAACGGGGGGGACCCCGAACCGAGCACACAGCTCGCGGTTAAATGCCGGGGTGGCCTTGACCCATCGTCCATCGATGTACAGGGAGCTATAACCGTGGAAGACGAAAAGATCTGACCCGCTCATCAACTCACGCAACGAATCGGTCTGAAGATGGTTGCGCACATCAGCGAAACCCAGGCGCGCCGGAATGCCGGCTGCGCGGCAGGCCGCAGTCAGCAGCACCGCCTTGGGAACGCAATAGGCACGCCCAGCCTCCAGGACGTGACTCGCTCGGTAGTGCGATGGGTCATCAGACACCTGATAGGGGTCGTACCAGATCTGGTCACGGACGGCGACAAACAGTCGCATCGCCCTCTCCCTGTCGGTGAGCGCGCCAACGATCGAGTTCGCGGTGAATTCACGAACGGCCTCGTGCTCGATGTCGAGATACTCCGTTGCCTCAAGGAATGTGCGGGTCGGCTCGCTCATATCCTTTCCGAGCCGCTCGACGACCAACCAACCCTTGCCACTGGCATCGCCTCGAAACACTTGGTTCTAGCGGCACTCGGACGACCCCGAGCCTCCCAGGCATTCGGAAGACGCTCTCCTTCTCCACAGCAGCTTGAAGTCACTCGCCGACAGAAACTGGCCACTATGAATCCCTTCGGCCTGGTCTAATTCATCGAGTTCGTCATTCATCGTCGAACAAAAGTCAGTTTTTGTCAATGGAACGACAGGGTCCGCAGTTTGTTGCCTCTGGCAGATGCGCGCCGCTTGCCAGGGCCGCAGCAAGCGGACGCCCGATCTGCGAGATTCGGGACTACCAGCACCGAACCCAGTTGACCCAGCGTCGAGCGGCCACAGGTCTCCACACCTGTCCCCTGTGGTCCTTATTCGGACCACGAGGGGACCCGCCGGGTCGGGTCGATGGCCACTCGGCTAGGTAACGACGATTCAGATCAGTCGCTGCTACTACCTTTGAGGCGACGCCACATGCGGGTCACCAGACGTACTTCGGGCTGCGTCGCGGGCGCTCGGCGATCTTCGACTGCACGTCGATCCGACGCTTGGACGCGGGCGGCCTTGACCGCGCTCAGCTTGTGATGCCAGTCCACTCTTCCCCGAGTGATGAAGTAGTGGGAGTTGCATGGCAGGCCTGTCGCCGCCACTGACGGCTTGAGTGAGACTTCGCCGTCGAAGATGAGCTGGTAGCGAGCCGGAGACAACTTGGTGACGACGTCTCGGCCACATCCGCACGGACATACGTGCCCGGCCGTGGAGTAGGCAGTTGATACGTAGACGACACCGGGACGCATGGGCTGCGGGAAGGATTCAACGAACTCGAGGGCGTAGTGATCGATCTGTGTCATTCGGCGTCCCCGTTCCGCAGTTCGTTGAGATAGAGCTTGTAGATCGTCTGGTTTGAATCTTCATGGGTCGCATAGAAGCCCAGATGGCGCTTCCAGCGGATCACCGCGAGCGTTGCATTGAGCGAGTTCAATTCCGCGATCTGGACGTTGCTGCTGTAGTCATCCTCTCCCGGTGGGAGGGCTGGCGCCGTCGGCACAGCAATGTCGCCGCCGGGCAGGTACGCCGAGACCTTTGCCATTCCCGTGAGCCCACCTTCCCCTTCTCGGAAGCTCATCCCTACATCGATGAATGGCACGTCCCGCTCTTGGAGCCAGCGCATGATCTCTGGCCTTGTCTCCGCATCGGCGGCAGCGAGAAACACAAACGTGGCTTCTTCGAGAAGGTGCAGATTGTCGGGTGTGAGCGCGACGGGGTGGGCCGTGACGCCTCGGTGCATTCGCTGATACTCCTGAGCGAAGTACTCCGCCTTGTTTGGCTTGGACAGCACCGTCTGTTCTGCCGCGGCACCTGGAGCTTCGAAAGGCGTTGTGATGCTCGAAGACGTCGCCGTCGATGAGGATGATGCGGTCGACCCACGTCTTGGCGAGGTGGTCGAGGATGTAGCTGCCTGTGCCGCCGACGCCGACAATGGCGATCGTGTGGCCGCGGTAGAGGTTGTTCAGATTCGTCAGCCCAACGCGGGCCGTGTTCGTGTCGGAGTACACCAGCGGCAAGTCATCTGGGACGACCTGGAACGAGCCTCCCGGAGTGTTGACGAGGTCGGCGTCGATCTCACGAGCGGCGCTGAGCAGAATGTGTGCGTAGTGCCGGATCTTCTCGGCAAGGCTCGCGTAGGCACCGCTCGGGGGCTTGAACGAGAGCATGTGGTCAGCCGTCTCGCCGTTGCCGAATCCGTGCGCTTGGCCGGCGCTTCCGAGCGCCCCACCCCGATCGTCTCGAGGTTCCTCGCCGGCGAACCAGATCCGGTGATCCGTGGCGTCTGCCACCACACCTGCCGTGTAGGTGACGGGCAGCACCAGACGCCCGTCTCGCCGAAGTCCAGTCGGCGACATGTACGGGAGCCGACGTACGACAAGGTGTCCGCCTGCGAGCACCATGTCGTAGCCGTCGGCCACCAGCCGAGCGATCTCCTCGTCAGGAGCGGTTGGCGGGCTCGACATCGAAGACCATCCCGTCCTTCACCACGACGTCCTTGCCGGGACGCAACGAGTGGTCTGGGCCGTGACCTCGGCTGTACTCGACGAGCGTGCCAGCCGGATCGTAAGGCTGACCAGGGAAGGCCAGTTCGACCACCTGCTCGAAGCTGATCTTCTTGTCGGCCCACTCGTGCTGCCTGGTGTTGACGACGATCGTGGCGACCTTCGACGGGGGTTTGGCCGTATTCGTTGCAGTCATGACGCTCTCTTCTCTCGTCCGGTGATCGGCGGATCCGACCAATTCCGATAAGCGTAGCACAATCATCACCTCAGGGGTGATGGACCTAGGTTGACTAATCGTGTCGGTCGCGTAGGATGGTCGTCAGAGGCGTAGAGTGCGCATCACCGAATCAGCCTTCAGGTGATGGAGCAGGGACTGCGTGCAGATTGAATATGGCGACGAGGAGCTGCGTCGTCTGGCGGAGGACAGCGATGCCCGCGCTCCGGACTGGGGCGAGGACCTATTGCGGTCGTACCGCAAGAAGGTCCAGATCCTCACGGCAGCCATGGACGAGCGCGACCTTGCGGCGCAGCGCGGCCTCCGTTTCGAGAAGCTGAAGGGGGATCGGCGTGGCACCTTTTCCATACGTCTCAACGACCAGTACCGACTGATCCTGCGCTTCCGGACCGAGAGTCCAGGGCGCGTGGTCACCGTCATCGAAGTTGTCGACTATCACTGAAGGGAGGCCCGAAATGAACACTCGCCTTGCGGAAGCTTTCCCGGCCGGGGAGTTTCTAGCTGACGAGCTTGACGCTCGCGGCTGGACCCAGGTCGCGTTTGCCGAGATCTTGGATCGGCCTGCACAGTTCGTCTCCGAGATCATCTCGGGAAAGAAGGAGATCACGCGCGAGTCTGCAGTTCAGATCGCGGCCGCTCTGGGGACTTCGCCCGAGTACTGGCTGAACTTGCAGAACACCTACCTGCTGTGGACTCAGCAGGGCGACTCCGAGGTGCAGAGTCAACTACAGGCGGTTCGCCTCCGTGCCCGCCTCCAGGAATTGGCCCCGATCTCTCTCCTGGAGAGCCGTGGCCTGATCCCTAGCGGTGACCTCGACGGTCAGCGTCGGGCGCTAGAAAGGCTCTTCGGCGTCCCAGATATCTTCGACGAGCCACCGTTGCTGATGGCAGCTCGGCGAGCCAATGCGCACGAACCGGTCATGAACACGCAGCTGGCCTGGGCCGCGTTCGCGCGCCGCCAAGCGGACAACATCGAGGTTGGGCCTTACAGCACCAAGGGACTTGCCGCCGTTGCCTCGCAAGTGACAACCATGGCACGAGTTCCCGACGGAGTTCTCAGCCTGCCGGCTGCGTTTGCCGCCGTTGGTGTTCGATTGGTCTACCTTGAGGCATTCCCTTCCAGCAAGATCGACGGGTGCTCCCTGAAGCATGCCGATGGCGGACCCATCATCTGCGTCTCCGGACGAGGTAAACGTCTGGACAAGGTCCTGTTCACGATCTTGCACGAGGCAGGTCATATTCACAGCGGCCACCTTGAGCAAGAGCAGTACATCGTTGACGATCAGGAACGGGGGCCCACTCTCGGACTCGAGCAGGAAGCTGACCAGGCTGCTGCAACATGGGTTCTCCCAGGGGACCTTCCGCCGGTCCCCCAGCGTGTTACGTCGCAGTGGATCAGATCCGAGGCCGTCGAGCTGGGGGTTCACCCCATAGTCCTCATAGGGCAACTTCAGAAGGCAGGCCGGCTCCCGTGGAGAACAACGCTGGTAAAAGGTGCCCCTCCAGTCACCGAGTACCTAGCCGCTTGGTAGCACCGACCGCCCAATCCAGAGGTTGCGGAGGCATGGTGAATCTCATGGTTGGGAAGTGCTTCCATCTCGCTGACTATCACGAGCCAATCGCAGCGACACAGCCGACCGACTCACCCCGAACCGATCTGCTATCCGCTGATGACTCCAGCCATCCGAGCGAAGCCGCCGGACTTCGATCATGTCCTCGGTCGAGAGCTTCGCCCCACTTCGAACCTCAACACCTTGGCGCCGCAACCAGTCCAGCAAGGTGTTCACCGGAACTCCGTACTTCCTCGACAGCGACACCGATCCCATGCCCGCTTCATAGTCTGCTCGTACAGACGACTCGTAACCTGACAAGACCTGCCGAGTCCCGTTGCCTCCGCCGAGTTTCGGTGTCCTCCACGGCTCACTCCGGACGTTCTTGGCCACCCGACTTCGCATCGCGTGCACCTTCGCCCCTGTTTCACCGAGGTTGGAATACCGTCCCAGCGCCTCCGCCAATCTGACCCCCTGAGGAAGCTATTCCAACCGGCGACGCGCGGGATGACTCACAGTCGAGGCTCGGCTACTCCCTCATCTGATCAGGTACGACGAGCACCCCGCAGGGTGGTCTTCCGCTGAGGAGTCGGTGCTCGATCGAACCTTCGAGAAGGTGCGTCAGCGCTGTGCCTATGCCTTGGCCGTGGCTGCCGACGACGATCATCAGGGCCTCGGTCTCTGACGCGACCTTGATCAGGAGGTCGGCGGGGTCTGCTCGTCCGGCTTGGTAGGACCACACGCAGTCGAAACGGTCAAGGACGTCGTGGACGGTGCGTTCTTCGTCCCGCAACGTGGCTCTCGCCTCGTTCTCCCAGTCGGGGCCGTCTGGGTCGATCGGGTAGTCGCGCAGGTCGACCGCGTGCACGACGTGAAGAGGTATCAGCAGCCGGGTTGCCAGTTGGGCTGCTCGTTCCAGCGCCTCCACGGACGACCTGTCTCGGTCGAACCCGACGACGAGACCGCCCGCGGACCCGTCTGCCTCGCGCAGGTTGATGCGCATGTCCGCCGTTTCCATGCGGTTGTCCTTCATCTGGCTACTTCCTTTCAGAAAGGTGTTATGACGCGAGGGCCAGCTCGTATCCGCCGGCGCACATGACGATGGTCAGAATCAGGCTCAGTCCGACGTTCAGCAAGGCCGTCGGCACGTGATGCTGCTCGATCAGCCTGACCGTCTCGAAGCTGAAGGTGGAGAAGGTCGTGAGGGCCCCGCAAAAACCGGTGCTGATCAGTGCCACCACTACCTGGTCGACATCCGAGGTGGCCGCGAGTCCCGCGATGAGGCCGATGACGAATGACCCGATCGCGTTGACGGTGATGGTGCCCCACGGCAGGGACGAGGAATGGCGAGACTGGACGAACAGATCGACCAGGTAGCGGGTCGGCGCTCCTACCGCTGCGCCCAGGGCGACCACGAGGACCGTCATCACGAGGCCACGCGATGTACTCGGCGGACGACTGACCGGGCGCCGGCAAGGCCGCTCCACACCGCCAGCAACGACAAGGAAACGCTCAACACCAGATAGGCAGCCGCGACGGCCACGTGCCCAGTGCGCAGCAGCTCGTGCACGTCCAGCGCTGCGGTCGAGAAGGTCGTGTACCCACCCAGGACGCCCACGCCCAGGAACGGCCGCAGCAGACGTTGATCTGGCAGCACATCAACCACCACGACCATGAGGACGCCCAACAGCAGAGATCCGCTCGCGTTGATCGCCACCGTCGCCCACGGCAGCTCACCCAGCCGGTGCGGGAACGCATCCAGCAGCGCCCCGCGCCCGATCGCACCCGCAGCGCCACCGGCGGCAATCACGCCAAGAATGTCCCAACGCTCGCAGAGCACAGAAGTGACTGCCCGCAGGCGATGGCCTGCACGACCTCGATCAATAACGCGGTCGGACGATTCGACGTCCGGATCGACGGGCTGGTCATCGAATGTGGACACACTTCTCCTGCGAGTAGCAGGAGCCATCAGCGCAATGCGGTTCGAGTCTGAGACTCAGGCGGGGTCCATCGCCAAGGACGATGGTACCGGCGAACCGTGTGGGATGCCATGCACAATGGGCAAGCGCGCGATCCGACCCTCCCAATCACGAAGGAATTGCCAGTTGGGTGTCCCTACCCTCGTGGTCGTACCGCGAGATGACATTGCCGCAACATTAGCCCTGGGGCGCAACGACAGCCTGCGCGCCGAACGAGTGCGACAGGTCGGCGGCGGACGTGAGTCAAGATCTTCACGCTCTCAGGAGGTCGCGATCTCCTGGGCTCGTTCAAGAGCCACACGCAGTCGATTGAAGGCTTCTGCGCGAGCGTGGGCGTTGCGTGGTGACGGGTGCGGTGCGCCCAGCGCGGGCACGACTCGGGCAGTCTCGTCGATCGTCATCAGCCGCATGACACCTTGGAGGGCTGGTGTCCCGACGGCGACGACGACCTGGAGGGCGGGCAGAGCCGCCCACAGCGCGGCCAGCGCCGGACGCGCCTCTTCAAGATCTCGTACCAGCGGAGGGCGGCGGTGGCCGGCAGCGTCGTAGGTCGGCCACGGCACCACGTTCCACCGCAGATACCCGTCACGGGCCATGCCCGCAGAAACTCGCGCGGAACGGAGTGCGGCCGCCGTCGGGTCGTCGTTGTCCTCGGTGCTGAACCCGAGGTCACCCGCGGCGACGGTGCGAGGGCCGGGCGACTCCATCAGCACCAGGATCCTCGCGTTCACGCCAGGACCGTCCGGGTCGAACCACGGGACGAACCGCTGTTCGTCGCCCACCGCGCGCCACGCACGGACCAGCGCATTGAGCGCGAAGACGTGCGGCTCGTCAACTCGCGACCGGCGATCGGTGCTCATCTCGTGCGGGCCTTCGTGGCGATCGCCAGCAGATCGCGGACCGGACCGGCGGGCGGGCGGCCGCTGCCGACCCACAGCGCGGTGAGGTCGCGCGAAAGGTCCAACCCGGTGATCGGTACCTCAACGAGCCGGCCCGCCTCCACGTCGCTGCGCACCGAGCTCCGGCTCATGAACGCTGGCGGGCTTCCGGCGCTGACCGCCGATCGGATGCCGGACGTGGTGGTCAGCTCGACGGCTGGCGCCATGGCGGTCAAGCCGAGCCCTGCGAGCGCGTCGTCGACGACGCGACGGGAGCCTGACCCTTGCTCACGCCACGTCAGAGGCCGTGTGACGAGCTCATCTGGAGTCAGCGGCGAGTCCTGTTTGGCCCATGGGTCGTGCGGTGCCGAGTACAGGCCCAGCTCGTCGCGAGCGACGACCAGTGACGCCAAGTCACCGGGGTCGGCACCGTCCTCGACGAAACCGATGTCGACCGACCCGTCCGCCACGGCCGTCCGCACGTGCTCGCTGTTGGTGGCGATCAGGCTGACGACGGTGTCGTGCTGCTGGCGAAGCCGAACCAGCCACAGGGGAAGCAGGTGCTCGGCGACGGTCATGCTCGCCGCGATGCTCAGCTGGTGGGCCCGGTCGTCGCGCAGGGTCGCGATCGACTCGTCGATCTCGTGCGCGAGATCAATCAGACGTGCGGCCCAGCCGACCATCAGGACACCGGACTCGGTGAGCGTCGATCCTCCGGCAGCACGACGCAGGAGGGTCAGTCCCGTCTGGGCCTCGACGGCTCTGAGCCGTTCGGATGCCGATTGCTGGGTGATGCCGTTCGCTCGGCCCGCAGCGCCGATGCTGCCATGAGTGGCCACGTCGACCAGTAGCTGAAGAGCAGCCAGATCGGGGATGTTGCGCATCTGCCTAGACTACCCGTCCTCCACAGGTCTGCCCTGTGGAGCCACAGGGTGACGGGTTCTACCGGCAACCCCGCATCGAGACCACAGTGGAGTCATGACCACCGCACACCTCACGACGACCAGCGAGCACGCCGCCCGCAGCACCCGCGACCGAACGGGCTGGCTCCGCGATCTCGAGGGCGCTCCGGCTCTCGGCTTCATCGGACCCAACTGGTTTGCCTCGGTCATGGGCACCGGCATCGTCGCAGTCGCCGCTGCCTCCCTGCCCTTCACGGTGCCCGGGATCACGGTCTTCGCCACCACCGTCTGGGTCCTCGCCCTCCTGCTGCTCGTCGTGGTGGTCGTGGCGACTGCCGGCCACTGGACGTTGCATGGCGAGGTGGCCCGCGGTCACCTGGACGATCCGGTGATGTCGCACTTCTACGGCGCGCCCGCGATGGGACTCATGACCGTCGGTGCCGGCGCAGTGCTGGTGGGACACCACCTGATCGGCATGACTGCCGCGCTGACGCTGGACTGGGTGCTGTGGACCGCTGGGACCCTGCTCGGTCTGACCACGGCCGTGCTGGTGCCGATCCGTGCCTTCACCTCGCACGAGGTCCGCGAGGACTCCGCCTTCGGCGGCTGGCTCATGCCCGTGGTCCCGCCCATGGTCAGTGCCGCCACCGGCGCTGCCCTCATCCCGCACCTACCGGCCGGCCAGGCCCAGCAGACGATGCTGCTGGCCTGCTACACGTTCTTCGGCCTCACACTCATGTGCAGCATCATCATGATCGCGTTCATCTGGAACCGGCTCCTGCGCCACGGCATCGGAGCGGCCGGCGCCGTGCCCACCCTATGGATCGTCCTCGGCCCCGTCGGTCAGTCGATCACCGCGGCCCACCACCTCGGCAACGTGACCCCCGACGTGCTCGACAGCCCCTACGGCACCGCGTTCCACGCCTTCGCCCTCGTCTACGGCATTCCCATGTGGGGATTCGCGATGCTGTGGTTGGCGATCGCCGCCACCCTCACCGCCCGCACCGCCAGGGAAGGACTTCCGTTCAGCCTGACCTGGTGGTCCTTCACCTTCCCGGTCGGCACCGTGGTCACCGGCACCTCCGGGCTGGCCCAGCTGACCGGCAACCACGTGCTCCAGATCGCAGCCGGCGCACTGTTCATCCTCCTTCTCAGTGCCTGGGCCGTCGTCGCCGTCCGCACCCTTCGCGGCGTACACACCGGCAAGCTGCTCAAGAAGCCCTGAACTCAACAGACCCAACCGTCCATGAGAGGAAAGCTCCTGATGAAGACACTCCGCAAGAGCACCATCGAGTGGTCGGTCGGCGTCCTCGTCGCCGCCGCCATGTTCATCTGCGGACTCATGCTCATAGTCCTGGCGCAGAACGACACGCTCCAAGCCCTCCCGTGGACCTATCTCGGCCTCGCCCTGGCCGGCTTGAGCGCCGTCATGGGAATGGCTCTGGCCATCGCCGAAGCCGACATCACCTCGAGCAGCACCAGCGAGGAGTCCGACTGAAGGCACGGCGTCAATGACCCTGCCGCCGCCTCACGTCAGCCTGAACTGCCCAGATCAGACATCGACGAGCAGCGAGATGAGCAGCGTGAGGAGGATGGAGACGGTCAGGACGGCGGCCGCTGTCACCGGACCGACCGTCGACCGCCCTGTCTCGAAGCGCCCATCTTCCAGCTCTCGCGCGGTGGCTCGATACCTGAAGCTGCCGTACACCACGACGCCCGTACCAGCGATCACAAGAATCCCGCCCGCCAGGACGCTGCCGGCAGACACAGTGCTGTCCACATCCGGGCGAGATGGGTTCTTTCGTTCGCGAGGTGACCTCGCGGACTCCCGACATCGTTCAGGGATCTACCTTGGGTCATCGCTCACGACTCAACCGCAGCGACACCGCCGACCGAGTCACTCCGAACTGTTCAGCGATCCGCTGGTGGCTCCAACCATCCGAGCGAAGCCGTCTGACCTCGAGCATGTCTTCGGTCGAGAGCTTGCCGCCGCTTCGGATTTCGATGCCCTCTCGTCGCAGCCAGTCCAACAGGGTGCTCATTGGGACGCCGTACTTCGTCGACAAAGACACCGATCCCATGCCGGCTTCGTAGTCGGCGCGGACGGAAGACTCATGTCCCGACAGGACCCATCGAGTCCGGCTCCTACCCGTTAGCTCGGGCACCTTCCAAGGCTCGTCTCGAACATCCTTGGCCACTTGGTCTCGCATCGATCGCACCTTCGCCCCTGTCTCACCGAGGTTGGAATACCGTCCCAGCACCTCCGCAGGTGCCAGTGGCCCGCAGCGCTCTTTGCTGCGGGCCACTGGTGCCTTTGTCGAGCGGAGCGGATTCGGGGAGGAGCGAGGAACGAGCGACGGAGTCCCCTATCCCTGTTGCCACGCAATGAGCCACATCAACGATCCCCATCGAGCAGTTGCGCTGGTCTGGTCGCTGACCGGCCCCGGAAGGGCGAAGCCTCCGCCGAAACGCGCGGAACTGCCTGGCCGCATCGTCGAGGAGCTCCTGCAGGAACGCCTCGATCTGCGCTCGCGTCGGCATCTGGAACGGACAGTCGGTCGAGAACCTGCAGCCATCGAAGCCTCGGCAGGCTCGAGGACGGTCAGGACGGCTGCTGCAGACCCAGGTCGTCGCGCGGGCGGTCCGTGAGCCGGTTGACGACATCCTTCGGGGCGTCGATGCACCCGCCCCGGATCGACAGGTTGATGGCACCGCCGTACTCGGCCCGCAGGGCCAGCCCGTCCTTGGACGCCTGGACGACCTCGCTGGTGGGAGTGTCGACCTTCCAGCCGGCATCGGTGAGCGCCGACGCGATCAGGTCGGCCTGCTCGGATCCGCTCGTGCCCGCCTGCGTGACCGCGACGTCTGCGACGTACTCGACCCCGGAGGGGCTCGGCGCCATTCCGCAGATGGTCCACCGACCGCCTCCGGTGCTGCTGTAGCCGGCCGCCTCGACCGCCTCGCCGATCGTCGAGAACGCATCGCGGGCCGCCACCTGGGTCATCTCGGCCCGCTGGGCCAACCTCGGATCAGGTTCGTCCGACCCGCCACCGCACGCGGCCAGCGTCCCGACCATCACCACGACCATCGCCACCGCCACGCGTCTCATCGCCGCTCCTCCAGTCGGGCGGCAGCACGTGCAGCCTCGGACGGGACACGTCGATGGACCGCGCTGCGGACCGGGTCGTTCCCGACCAGACCTTCGCCCCCGTCAGCCATGGGCAGACCATAGCGCGATCGTTACTGGCTGGCACCTTTCATCCAGCCACGGCTCAGTGCCCGGAGAAGCTGCCCGCTGAGCCGCCCGTGCATCGAGGCGCTGGCGGTGTTGAGCCCGATGATCTCGACGCTCTTGCCCTTGCGGTCGTACTTGGTGCTGATGCTGTCCAGCGCCGCGACCGTGGAGGCGTCCCACACGTGGGAGGCGGTCAGGTCGATCACCACGAGGTCGGGGTCGTCGGCGTACTCGAACTGCGTGTAGAGGTCGTTGCTGGAGGCGAAGAACAGCTCTCCGTGCACGCGATAGACAGCACGCGCGGTGCCGTGCTCGTCCTCGACGATCTCGCGCTCGACCGACGCCAGGTGTGCCACGCGGCGCGCGAACAGGGTCATCGCGACCAGCACGCCGACACCCACGCCGATGGCGAGGTTCTCGGTGGCGACCACGACGGTGACGGTGGAGACCATCACGAACGTCTCGCTCTTGGGCATGCGGCGCAGCGTGGCCGGCGCGATGCTGTGCCAGTCGAAGGTGCCGACCGCGACCATGATCATGACCGCCACCAGCGCCGCCATCGGGATGACCGCCACCACGTCGCCGAGGCCGACCACCAGGATCAGCAGGAACACGCCGGCCAGGAAGGTGGAGATGCGCGTGCGTGCCCCCGAGACCTTCACGTTGATCATGGTCTGGCCGATCATGGCGCAGCCGCCCATGCCGCCGAAGAATCCGGTGATGATGTTCGACGCACCCTGTCCCCAGGCCTCGCGGGTCTTGTGCGAGTGGGTGTCGGTGATGTCGTCGACGAACTTGGCGGTCATCAGCGACTCCAGCAGGCCGACCACGGCGAGCGCGAGCGCGTACGGAGCGATGATGCGCAGCGTCTCCAGCGAGAACGGCACGTCGGGGATCAGCAGGTGGGGCAGGCTGTCGGGCAGCTCGCCCTCGTCGCCCACGTCCGGCAGGCTCAGGGCGGCGGCGAGCGTGAAAGCCGTCAGCAGCACGATCGCCACGAGCGGCGCCGGCACGGCGGTGAACACGCGCGGCAGCAGCACCATGACCGCAATGCCCACGGCCACCATCGGGTAGACGAGGAACGGCACGTCGATCAGGTACGGCATCTGCGCCAGGAAGATCAGGATCGCGAGCGCGTTGACGAACCCGACCATGACCGAGCGCGGGATGAACCGCATCAGCCTGGCCACGCCGAGCAGCGCGAACACCACCTGGATGGCCCCGCCGAGCAGCACCGTGGCGATCAGGTAGTCGAGGCCGTGGTCGCGCACGACCGGGGCGACCACGAGCGCCACGGCACCGGTGGCCGCGGAGATCATCGCCGGTCGCCCGCCGAGGAACGAGATCGAGACGGCCATCGTGAACGCCGCGAAGAGTCCGACGCGAGGGTCGACGCCGGCGATGATCGAGAACGAGATGGCCTCGGGGATGAGCGCGAGCGCGACCACGAGGCCGGCGAGCACCTCGATGCGCAGGCGCGTGGGCGAGCGCAGGGCGCTCATCACGCTGTTGTCGTCGCGCGTCGACGTGGCGGCGCGCACAGGAATGTCGCGGGACATGAGGCTCCAGACGAGAAGGAAGGCGGGGCCGAGCCCCGGTGGGACGATCGTGCGACGTGCCGCGAACGACGGGCACGGGCCGGAGCGCATCCGGCGGACGTCTGGTCCCACCCTACCCTCACGTGAGGGTAGAGTTCGCATCCATCCCGCGTGAGAGGCCCCACATGATGCAGATCGGCGAGGTCGCCGAGCGGACCGGTCTCTCGTTTCGCACCTTGCGCCACTACGACGAGATCGGCCTACTGTCGCCGTCGGCGCGCAGCGAGGGCGGGTTCCGGCTCTACACCGAGGACGACGTCGACCGGCTCCTGGTGATCCGCCGGATGAAGCCGCTCGGCTACAGCCTCGACGAGATGCACACGGTCATGCATGCACTCGAGGGGCGTGACGACGCCGATCCGATCGCGCCGATGATCGCCGAGGCCCGCGATCGCAGGGACCGACTGCGCCGACACCTGGTGATGGCCGACGAGTTCATCGCCCTGCTCGAGCAGCGCTAGCGGCCGGCGCGCACCTCGCTGGGAGAACGGCCCCACCAGCGTCGGCAGCTGCGACTCAGGGCGGACTGCTCGGACAGCCCCAGGGCGGCAGCCACCTGGCTCATCGGCATGTCGGTCGAGGTCAGGTAGCTGTGGGCGCGAGCCGCGCGCAGGCCGTCGAGGATCGCCGCGAAGGACGTGCCCTCGTCCTCGAGGCGGCGCTGCAGCGTGCGCGGGTGCACCGCCAGCAGTCGGGCGATGTCGGACACCTGCACCGTCGTGGTGCCGATCGACTGGTCGAGCGCGGCGCGCACCTGGGTGGTCACGTCGTCCCCGCGCTGACGCCCCTGCTGCTCGAGGTGCTCCAGCGCCAGCTGTCGTGCCGCCGCGTTCGCCGCCCCGATCGGCTGGGCGAGCAGGCTCGTCGGCACCCGCAGGATCGCCGCCTCCCGGCCGGCCACCACCGGCACACCGAAGAACTCCTCGTAGCGCGAGAGCGGCGCCAGCGGATGGTGCGGCAGCTCGACGCCACGCAGCCCGTACGCACCGGACGACAGATAGCGCGACGAACGGTGCAGGAAGCCCAGGCCCACGTCGAGCCCCTGGCGGAAGACGTCACCCAGGCCGGCCTGCCCGTACCGGATGCCCACCACCCCCGCGACCCCGCGCGGGTCGGGCACGACATCGACGCTGAGCGCACGCGAGTGGATGAACAGGTAGCGCGAGGTGCACTCGATCGCCTCGCCGAGGGTCGGGGAGTTCTGGATCGCGACCGACAGCGTGCCCAGCATAGACAGGTCCTGCCGCTCCGACAGCAGGAGCCCGAGGTCGGGCAGCCCGAGGTCGGCCGCGGCGATCTCCAGGACGGTGCCGAGGGCGACGTCGTCGACCAGCAGGTCGTCATCGTGCAGGGCCTGCGGCGCCAGCCCCGCCCGCTGCGCCATCTGGTCCGGATCGCCGCCGTGGTCGACGACCAGCTGCGCGAAGCCGCGGATGCCGGCAGCGCGGATCAGTGCCACGGCGACTCCGTCATGTCGTCCAGAGTCAAACTGTTGTCGCGCAAAGTCAAGTGACGCTGGTGCGCCTGGACGATACTGAGACCATGAGCACTTCAGATCAGTCGTCAGATCACGTCGACGTCGTCGTCGTCGGAGCCGGTCTCTCGGGCATCGGCGCCGCCCACCGCATCATCAGCGAGCGCCCCGGAAGCACCGTCGCGATCCTCGAGTCGCGCGAGCGCATGGGTGGCACGTGGGACCTGTTCCGCTACCCCGGCGTGCGATCGGACTCCGACATGTACACGCTCGGCTACTCGTTCCGGCCGTGGACCGGCGACAAGACGCTGGCCGACGGCGACTCGATCCTGCAGTACATCCACGAGACGGCCGCCGAGACCGGCGTCGACAAGCTCATCCAGTACTCCAGCCGCGTCGTGGGTGCCGACTTCGACACCTCGGAGTCGCGGTGGAACCTGACGGTGGAGGACACGTCCACCGGCGCCCAGCGAGCCATGACCGCGTCATTCCTGTACTCCTGCGCGGGCTACTACAACTACGACGAGCCGCACGCACCCGAGTTCGTGGGATCCGAGGACTTCACCGGCCAGATCGTGCACCCACAGTTCTGGCCCGAGGACCTGGACTACGCCGGCAAGAAGGTCGTCGTGATCGGGTCCGGCGCCACCGCCGTCACCCTGGTCCCGTCGCTGCTCGAGGGCGACGGCCCCGCCGGCCACGTCACGATGCTGCAGCGCACGCCCACCTGGATCAGCTCGGTGCCGACCATCGACAAGAACGCGGCCCGCCTGAAGGCGCTGCTGCCCGACGCCCTCGCCGACAAGGCCATCCGCGCCAAGAACATCGGCTTCATGGTGACCACGTACCAGTTCTGCCAGCGCTTCCCGAAGGTCGCCCGCAAGGTGCTGACCGGGAACGTGGCCAAGTTCGTGGGTGAGGAGCAGGCCGCCGCTCACTTCAGCCCGACCTACGATCCGTGGGACCAGCGCCTGTGCGCCGTGCCCGGCGGCGACCTGTTCAAGGCCATCAAGAGCGGCGGTGCCGACGTCGTCACCGACCACATCGCGCGGTTCGTCCCCGAGGGCATCGAGCTCGAGTCGGGCACCGTGCTCGAGGCCGACATCATCGTCACCGCGACCGGACTGAAGCTGTTGGCGTTCGGCGGCATCGAGCCGTTCGTCGACGGCCAGAAGGTCGACCTCGCCGACCAGTTCATCTGGAACGGCGCGATGATCACCGGCGTTCCGAACTTCGCGGTCTGCGTCGGCTACACCAACGCGTCGTGGACGCTGCGCGCCGACCTCACGCACCGTGTGGTGTGCAAGGTCCTCGCGTGGATGGATCGCGAGGGTCACCCGGCGGTCGAGCCGCTCGTCGACGGCGCCATCGAGGCCCGCCCCCTCCTGGACCTGTCATCGGGCTACGTGCAGCGCTCGCTCGACGAGTTCCCCCAGCAGGGCAACCGCCGCCCGTGGCAGATGGTGCAGAACTACGTGCTCGACTCGATCGTCTCGCTGCGCGTCGACCTCGACAAGACCCTGGCGCCCGTCCCGGCTCGTCGGAGGAAGTCGGCCGCGCCGGCAGCCTGATGCAGACAGCCCGGCACGGTGGTGGGACCGGCGGCCTCTGATGTGATTCACTCGTCCCGCACCATGACACGGTGCGGGCGCTCGACCGCTGGTTGCTGCGCAGTCATCGGGAGGAAGCATGTCGCAGACACCACCGGAGCCTGGCCCGACTGGTCCCGACCCGAGTCGCCCTGAACCGACTCGGCCGGTCTACCCGGACTACCCCGGCGAGATCCACGACTCCCCTCCTCCGGCGTACCCGCAACAGCCGTACCCGGCCCAGCACTACCCGGCGTACCCGCAACAGCCGTACGCGGCGCACCCGCAACAGCCGTACCCGACGTACCCGCAACAGCCGTACCCGGCTCCGCAGTACCCGATGGCCTATCCGGCTGCGCCGCGGCCGCCGCTGGTCCCGCTGCGGAAGTCCGCCATCGTGGTCACCGCCTTCAGCGTGCTCTACGCCCTCGCAGCAGTGGTCTCGGCCGCGTTGGCCTGGTCCGCGCAGCAGACCTACATCGACGAGGTCAATGCCGGAGGGACGACGCTCGACGTCGTCACGCCCTACGAGCTGCTCAGTCTGCCGTTCTTCCTGGTCATGGTCGGCGCCTTCGTGTCGACCGGCATCTGGCTGCATCGGGCGCACCAGGCAGCTGCGACCATCCGGCCCGACCTCGCACAGAGCCGCAGCGCCGGCTGGGCGTGGGGCGGCTGGATCGTGCCGGTCGTCAGCCTGTGGTTCCCCTTGCAGGTGGTCCGCGACGCATGGCTCCGCACCACGCCTCGGACAGGGCGCGCCCTGCGCGGCTGGTGGTGGGCCTTCTGGCTCGTCACCATCGGCCTGTCCCAGGCTGGCGGCGCCGTCATCTCCGACGACACGTCCTTGCTCTCGGCCGTCGGCCCCACCGAGACCGCGTCTGCCGTGGTGCACCTGGTCGCCCTCGCCCTGTGGCTCAAGATCGTGTGGACGATCACGCGCAACCACGACCGAGCGATCGGCGCCGTCGGAACGCCCACCAACCTCGGCGGCCCTCCAGCGCAGCTCTAGTGTCGATCGCATGTCTCGCCAGCGGGTCCGCGTCGTGCACCTCGACCTCGCCGCCCTTCGCGCCCTGGCCGATGGTGACCTCGTTGCTGCCAACTCCGCGGCCCCCGTGCCGTTGACCGCTGCGTTCATCGCCCCGGGCTTTCGCCGGGTGTGGGAGATGCGGGCACACCAGGTTGTCGACGAGCCCGCGAGCGCGGCGTGGATCACCGGCGTCGTGTGGGACGAGGAGGGCGGGTTCGCCGTCGGCAGAGCGGGCTTTCACGGCCCACCGGATGCCGAGGGAATGGTCGAGATCGGCTACGAGGTGGTGCCGGAACACCGTCGACGTGGTTACGCGCGAGCGGCCCTCGAGGCGCTCCTGGACAGAGCGGACCACCACCCCGACGTCCGCACCGTGCGCGTCACGATCGCTCCCGCCAACACTGCTTCGCGCGACCTCGTGCTGCCGTACGGGTTCGTCGAGGTCGGCGAGCAGTGGGACGACGAGGACGGGCTCGAGATCATCCACGAGCGACCCACCCGCTGATCCGCCCCACCAGTTCCCGCTGAGTGTCACGTTTCGACGGGTTCTGGGCCTCAAAACCGGTCGAAACGTGACACTCAGCGGGAACCTCAGGCCGAGCGGTCCTCGAGGGCGTCGGTGAGCAGGGTGACCAAGGCCTCGAGCTGGACGTCGACCGACGAGCCGACCTCCTCGTCGGAGCCGTCGAGGGCTCGGGCAGCGAGGCCGGCCTTGCTGTCGATCAGCTCGGCGATGCGGCCGTCGATCGTCTGCGCGGCGATGATGCGCCACGCGGTGACCGGCTTGTCCTGACCGATGCGGTGCACGCGGTCGATGGCCTGGGTCTGCTCGGCGTCGGTCCAGGACAGCTCGGCGAGCACCACGTCGGACGCGACCTGCAGGTTGATGCCGACGCCGGCTGCGGTGACCGAGCAGACGATCACCTTGACCTCGGGGTCGTTGAGGAAGCCGTCGATGGCCTTCTCGCGGGCCGACTTGCTCTGGTCACCCCGGATCGAGGTGTACCCGATGCCACGCTGCGCGAACGCCGCCTCGGCGGTGTCCATGACGTCGATGTGCTTGGCGAAGAACACCACCTTGCCGACGCTGCGCGCCAGCTGGGCGGTGTAGTCGGCGGCGAGCCCGGCCTTGGCCTGGCCGATGCGCCGCATCATGCTGAAGACGTTCTCCTCGTCCTTGGAGCCCTCGGCGTCCTCGCGCTCCCACAGGGCGACGCGCCGCACCAGGTCGAGGTCGATCTGGTCGGACGGCGACACTCCCTTGGCCTCGGCCTTGGCAGCAGCACCGGAGTCGTAGCGGCGCAGCATGCGGGCCACCAGGACGCGCTCGGCCTCGGCGATCGAGCGACCGATCTCGTCGTCGAGGTCGACCGGCAGGTCGGCGATGCGACGGGCCGGGATGTCGGCAGCCACGTCGACCTTGCGTCGACGCACGATGCCGCGGTCGATGACGACCCGGCGGGCCGCGGAGTAGAAGCCGTGGTCGATCGGCGTCAGCCCGGTCTCCTCCAGTGCCGCCATCAGCTCGGCGCGGGGCTTCTTCTCGTCGATCCAGCCGAGGAACTGCCAGATGGTGCGGAAGTCCTCGATGTCGTTGATCAGGGGGGTGCCGGTCAGCGCCATCATCAGCGGACGGCCGACGCGCTGGCGCAGCCGGTCGGCGAGAGCGAGCACCTGCTGCGATCGCTGCGACGACTTGTTCTTGATGAAGTGCGCCTCGTCGACGACCATGCCCTTGAAACCGAGCTCCCCGAGCCAGCCGACGTGCCTGTCGAGCACCTCGTAGTTGACGATCACGATGTCCGCGAACGCGTCGAGGGTGTCGCCGTCGCCGTGGATGACCGTGGCCTTGCGGCTGGGGGTCCACATCGCGACCTCGTGGGCCCAGTTGGCCTTGACCACGTTGGGGGCCACGACCAGCAGCGGGTAGGCGTCGGCGGCGTGGGCGGCGAGCAGCGCCTGGGCGGTCTTGCCCAGACCGGGCTCGTCGGCGAGCAGGAAGGTGCGGTGACCGGCGGCGGCCGCCTCGACCAGCTGCGCCTGGTGCTTCATCAGCTCCCGACCCGACGGGGTCATCAGCCACTGCGGATCAGGCAGCGCCATACACGACGGCGAGCCGTCGGAGGCCTTCTCGAACGCGGTGAACAACGGACCGAGCAGCTCCCACGTGGACAGCCGGCCGTACTGGCTCTCGCGAGGCGCCGCGTTGCTGAAGTCGGGGGCGAGGAACGGGTTGGCGAGCTGGCGAGAGATGACCGACTGCGGGACGACACGCTTCTCGACGGGAGCCGGGGCGTCCGAGAACGTCTCGTCGGCGACCGGCTCCGTGGGGGCTGCCTCGAGTCCGGCGGCCGCCACCATCTCGCGGCGCAGCGCGCGCGCCTCGTCCGACATCACGACGTCGTCGCCGAGCAGCGAGAACAACGAGGGGTCGCGCGTGGCCGTCTTGGCCAGGATCGTGGCCACACCGTCCAACCGCTTGAGCTGTTCGGCGCGGGCCGACTCGCTCATCTCGGGGTCGGCCTTGACGCGGTTGCGCTCCTCGCGCACCAGCAGTCCGACCACCTGGAAGCGCGTGCGCTGGTCGTGGTTGAGCGCTCCGCGCTGGGCGCGCGACTCGACGTCACGCACGGCCCGGGCGAGCACCGGCATGATGCCCTCGTTGTCGACGGGGCGCGCCTTGCGTCGGTTGCCCGACTGGCGGGTGCGGGTGGCGCCAGACTGGCGTCGGCCTGGTTGGGCCACTGAGGTCCTCCCCAAGAAATTGGGCCCAAGACGGTGGGCACTGAGCTGGGTACTGAATTCACGTCCGGGTGCCGGTACGGTCGGCCTGCCTGACGACACCCGTCGAGGTGGCAGGAAGCCGTCTCGCGAGCGACACGCGCCCACCGCTCGGCGGCCGGCACGTCGGCGGTGATCGTGTGGGACCCACCGAGAGGCGGGAGTCAGAACCCGCCCGATGAGCGGCACGACGACAACCGTGTGGGGCCTACGATACCGCGATGTCGGGTCGGATATCGATCTCGGGGCGAATTCAGGGTGTGGCGGCGGTGAACCCGTCGGCGCCGAGCACCGGCACCACGATCGACGTGTCGACCTCGGCCGCCAGTGCGACGTCGCCCCCGAACCCCGTCTCGTCAAGCTCCACACCGCTGGTCGAGGCCATGAGGTGCCCACCCAGGCGGCCGGCCACGACCCGGTAGGCGTCGGCGGCCGCCGCGGCCTCCGGGGACAGGTCGAGGTCGAGCTCCTCCAGCGCGGCGAGCACGGCACCTGCTCCCCAGAAGTCCTCGAGACAGGGACGCAGCGAGTCGTCGGGCCAGCGCTCACCCGCCGCGACGACGGCGATCGTCGGGCCGTGGTCGGCCGCCCACGCGGCCGCCGCGCGGGCATTGCGCAGCGACGCGGCGGCCACCGTCGTGAGGTCGGCCAGACCGGCGGTGACGGTCGCCCCGTTCGGCGACGGCAGCACCAGGCGGTGCGGGGGCGGGTCGACCTCGCGCAGGCTGACCGGGGACAGGCTCACGCCGATGCCGCGCGGCCCCGCCAGGGCAGCGCCGTGCTGGGCCGCGACGGTCTCGGCCGCCTCACCGGCCGCGGGGTAGGGGATGACGGTGATCCCGCGCTCGACGGCCACACCGACCGCGGTCGTGAAGGAGAGGACGTCGACGACCAGGGCACAGTCGGCCCCGGTGGCGATCGCGGCGCCTCCCGTGGAACCCCACTCGAACCGCACGGCGTACCCGGCCTGCACCACGTCCATGCGCCATGCATACCACCGCCGCCGCTCCCGCTCGCCGGCGACGAGCCCTGCGAGGAGCGTGAGGAAGCGAGGCACGAGCGACCGAGGCGCAGCCGGGGTTCGGCGTAGGGTCGGCGCATGTCGTCGACCGTGGGCCTGGTGCTGGCCGCCGGAGCCGGGCGCCGCTACGGCCGGCCCAAGGCGTTGGTGCCGGGTTGGTTGGGGCACGCGGTCGAGGTGCTGCGCCTGGGGGGCTGCGACCAGGTCACGGTGGTCATCGGGGCGGAGGCCGGCACCGTCCGGCCGACGGTGCCGGGAGGCGTCGACGTCGTCGAGGCGACCGACTGGGCCCACGGCATGGGCGCATCGCTGCGAGCCGGGCTGCGCTCCCTCGAGGAAGGCGACGCCGATGCCGTGATCGTGCACCTCGTCGACCTGCCCGACGTGGGCCCGGACGTCGTGGCTCGCGTGCTCGACGCAGGGAGCGGGCCCGGGTCGCTGGCGCGAGCAGCCTTCGGTGGTCGCCCCGGCCACCCGGTGCTGATCGGTCGAGATCACTGGGACGGCGTGCTCGCCGAGTCGTCGGGGGACGCCGGTGCCCGCGACTACCTGAGGACGCACGGCCCCGACCTGGTGGAGTGCGGCGATCTGTCCACCGGGATCGACGTCGACACACCGCCGGTTGCCGGTCCACCCGACGAGCCAACCCGTGACCAACCTCACACTGAGTAACGTGGCCGAGTGACGTCACCAGAGGACACGGCCGCCGCGCTCGCCCGCACCGGCTACCTGGCCGACGACGCGCTGTCGACCGTGGTGTTCCTCGCCGCCGAGATGCAGCGCCCCCTGCTGCTGGAGGGCGAGCCGGGCACCGGCAAGACAGCGCTGGCCGAGGCGCTGGCCGAGGACGCGGGCATCCCGCTCATCCGCCTTCAGTGCTACGAGGGCATCGACGCCAGCCAGGCACTGTACGACTGGGACTTCCCCCGCCAGATCCTGCACCTGCGCACGCTCGAGGCTGCCGCCGGCGACGCCACCTTCGACGCCGCCGATGCCGAGGCGTCACTGTTCGACGAGCGCTTCTTGCTGGCTCGCCCGATCCTGCGCGCCCTGCGCGAGAGCCCGGCCGTGCTGCTCATCGACGAGATCGACCGCGCCGACGACGAGTTCGAGGCGTTCTTGCTGGAGGTGCTGTCGAGCTGGTCGGTCAGCATCCCCGAGATCGGCACCGTCACCGCCACCACGGCACCCACCGTGGTGCTCACCTCCAACCGCACGCGCGAGCTGCACGACGCCCTCAAGCGCCGCTGCCTCTACCACTGGATCGACCACCCGGGGCTCGAGCGCGAGGTCAGCATCGTTCGCAGTCGCATGCCCGAGGTGTCCGCGAAGCTGGCCGAGCAGGTCGCCGCGGCCGTCCAGACCCTGCGCGGCGAGCAGCTGCTCAAGCCCCCGGGCGTCGCCGAGACCCTCGACTGGGTCCGCGCGCTCGACCGGCTGGGCGCCGACGAGCTCGACCTGGAGTCGGCGGCGCGCACCCTCGGCGCAGTGGTCAAGTACCGCGAGGACTCCGACCGGGTCAAGCACGCCCTCGACCGCCTCCTCGCCTCATGACCAGGAGTGTCAACAGGTGAAGCAGCCCGACGAGGTCCTGCTCGGCTTCGCCCGGGCACTGCGCAGCTCCGGCGTCGACGTCACGCCCGACCGCGCGTCGGCCTTCCTCACGGCGGCGTCCCTGGTGGGCGTGGGCGGCCTGGCCGGCACCTACACCGCCGGCCGCACCACCCTGTGCTCCGGGCCGGACGACCTCGACCGCTACGACCAGGTCTTCGAGGCCTGGTTCGCCGGGCGCGACGAGCTGCCCCGCACGGCACCCCGCGGCACCCCGCGCCAGGTTCGGTCGACGCTGCCACTCGGTGATCCCGGCGAGTCCGGCGAGGACTCCGCGTCCGACCCGGTCGCCTCGGTGGCCAGCGACGTCGAGATCCTGCGGCACCGCGACGTGGCGGCTGCGACCGCCGACGAGAAGGCGCTGCTGGACCTGCTGATCGGGCTGCTGCGCCCGCGAGCGCCCCGACGCCGAGCGACACGGCACACCCCGGCCCGCCGAGGCGACGTCGACATGCGTCGCACGCTGCGGCGCACCATGCGCACCTACGGCGAGCCGGCCCCGATCGCGTACCGCCGCCGCACGCACCAGCCACGTCGCGTGGTCCTGCTCGTCGACGTCTCGGCCAGCATGGAGCCGTACGCCGACGCCCTGCTGCGGCTGAGCCACAGCATCAGCGCGGCGGTCCCCCGTACCGAGGTGTTCACACTCGGCACGCGGCTGACCCGGGTCACCGCTGCGATGCGGACCCGCGACGCCGATCGCGCCCTCGTGCGCGCCGGCGAGCAGGTTCCCGACTGGTCCGGAGGCACCCGGCTGGGCGAGACGCTCGGCGCGTTCCTGAACCGTTGGGGCGCGCGCGGCATGGCCCGCGGCGCCGTGGTCGTCGTGTTCAGCGACGGCTGGGAGCAGGGGGACACCACCGAGCTCGCCACCCAGATGCAGCGACTGAGCCGACTGTCCCACCGGGTCGTGTGGGTGAATCCGCACCGCGGCAAGACCGGCTACGAGCCGGTGCAGCAAGGCATCGTCGCGGTCCTGCCGCACTGCGACGAGTTCATCGCCGGCCACTCGGTCCGGTCGTTCGAAGAGGTGCTGGAGGTGATCGCCCATGCGTGAGGTGCTCGACGAGCTGATGGGCTGGTACGACGCCGGAGAGACCATCGGCATGGGCACGGTGGTGGCGACCTTCCAGTCCGCGCCCCGCCCGGCCGGCGCCTCGATGCTGGTCGGCCCCGACGGCGAGGCCGTGGGGTCGGTGTCCGGCGGCTGCGTCGAGGGCGCCGTGTACGAGCTGGCCGGCGAGGTCGTGGCCTCGGGCCAGCCCGTGCTCCAGCGCTACGGCATCTCCGACGACGACGCGTTCGCGGTCGGCCTCACCTGCGGCGGCATCCTCGACCTCTACGTCGAGAAGGTCAGCCGCGAGACGTTCCCCGAGCTGGCCGGCATCGCCGACGACGTGCGTGAGGGTCGCCCCGTGGCGGTCGCCACCGTGGTCGAGCACCCCGACGCGGCCTGGGTGGGCCGCCGCATGATCCTGCGCCCTGACACCGACCAACCGGTCTCCGGATCGCTCGGCTCACCCCGTGCCGACGACGCCGTGGCCGACGACGCCCTCGGCCTGCTGGCCCAGGGGCACCACGCCACCTTGACGTACGGCCCCGACGGCGAGCGGCGCGGCGAGGGCATGCGCGTGTTCGTGTGGGCGTTCGCGCCGGCCCCCCGCATGCTGGTGTTCGGGGCGATCGACTTCGCGGCCGCCGTCGCTGACGTCGGCGCCTTCCTCGGCTACCACGTCACGGTGTGCGACGCGCGGCCCGTGTTCGCCACCGCCACCCGGTTCCCCGAGGCCGACGAGGTGGTCGTCGACTGGCCGCACCGCTACCTGACCGCCGAGCTCGACGGCGGACGCATCGACGAGCGCACGGTCGTCTGCGTGCTCACCCACGACCCCAAGTTCGACGTCCCTCTGCTCGAGGTGGCGCTGCGCATGCCGCGGGTCGCGTACGTCGGCGCCATGGGCTCACGCCGCACCCACGACGACCGGCTCCAGCGGCTCCGCGAGATCGGGTTGTCCGACGACGAGCTGGCACTGCTGTCCAGCCCGATCGGTCTCGACCTCGGCGCCCGCACCCCGCAGGAGACCGCCATCAGCATCGCCGCCGAGATCATCGCCGGTCGCTGGGGCGGCAGCGGGGGTCGGCTGGCCGAGCGCGACGGCCGCATTCACCACGCGTTGGACCTCGAGACATGAGAGTGTGGCCTCCGTCACACCGTGCGAGGTACCGTGACGGCGAGGAGGCGGCATGACGGCATCGAGCGAGATCGCACGTCGCGGCCCGGCTGATCCGGCACTTCGCGAGCGCCGCACCGAGGTGGCGCAGGCCTGGAAGCTCGTTCGTCGAGCAGCGCCGCGACCCGGCGCCGCCCGCCCGGACGCAGGTGCGCCCCGAGATCCTCGACAGCTGGCAGCGGTCGTCGACCGTCGACCTGCTCGACGTCGCCGAGGCCCCCCTGGCCGACGAGTCCGAGACGGCCTCGTTCTGGAACGACTCCCCCCTGCAGGTCGCGGTCGGACGCATCGAGCACGAGCTGCGCCAGACCGCACAGGACGGCGACCTGGTGCTCGCCGTCACCGACAACCACGCCCGCATCCTGTGGACCTGCGGCGGACGCGTCATGCGCCGCAAGGCCGAGAGCGTCAACTTCGTCGTCGGCGGACGCTGGGACGACCTCAGCGTCGGCACCAACGCCCTGGACCTGGCAGCGCGCACCGCGCAGACCTCGATGGTCTTCGCCGCCGAGCACTACGCCCCCATGGTGCACAACTGGGTGTGCTGGGCCGCTCCGGTCAACGACCCGCTGACAGGTCAGCAGCTGGGCGTCATCGACCTGTCGACCACCTGGGACCGCACCCACCCGATCGGCTTGGCCACCGCACGCGTCATGGCACGCCTCATCGAGACCGCGATGCCGGGCTCGGAGCACCACCCCCAGCTCAGCACGCCCAGCGGCCCGGTCACTCCCGGCCTCAGCGTCACCCTGCTCGGCCAGGCCTCTGCGGTGCTCGACGGCAAGCGCCTGCTGCTCAACCGGCGCCAGACCGAGATCCTCGCCCTGCTCGCGATCCACCCCGAAGGACTGTCGCTCGACCGCCTCCACGCGCTGCTCTACGGCGACGAGCGGGTCACTGCGTCCACCCTCAAGGCCGAGGTCTCGCACCTGCGCGCGGCCCTCGGGGGAGCCCTCTCGTCGCGCCCGTACAAGCTCGAGATGCCCGTGGAGCTCGACGTCGACCGGGTCATCCGCATGATCCGCTCCGGCCGGGTCCGCGAGGCCGTGGCGGCCTACGCCGGCGACCTGCTGCCCGGGACCAACTCGCCCGCCCTGACCGAGCTGGCCGACTACGTGGCCGTCGCGGTGCGCGAGGCCGTGCTCGCCGACCCGGACCCGGACGCCGTCGTCGGATACGGCGCCATCGCGCCGTGGGACACCGAGGTGCTCGAGGTCTGCCTGGCGGCGCTGGGCACTCGACCCCACCCGGCCAAGGCGCTGCTGCGCGCCCGGCTCACTGCCGCCGGGGGCTGAGCTCGCCGCAGCCGACCCACGGGATTGGCCAACCATTCGCCAACCCTGCCGTGCCTAGGTTGTGACTCAGGACACACGTCTGCTTCCACTCGTCACACCTCAGGGAGACGCTCCATGACCAAGATCAATCTCACCGTCGACGGGGCCTCGGTCTCCGACGACGTCGAACCCCGGATGCTGCTGGTGCAGTACCTGCGCGAGTCGCTCGGCAAGACCGGCACCGTCATCGGGTGCGACACCAGCAACTGCGGCGCCTGCACCGTGCACCTGAACGGGCGCAGCGTGAAGTCCTGCAACGTCCTGGCCGTGCAGGCCGACGGCGCCGAGGTGACCACGATCGAGGGACTCGCGGCCACATCGGGTCGGGAGGACGGCCAGCTGCACCAGGTGCAGGAGTCGTTCCGCCAGTGCCACGGCCTGCAGTGCGGGTTCTGCACCCCCGGCATGATCATGCAGTCGGTCGACCTGCTCAACGAGAACCCGAACCCCACCGAGGACGAGGTCCGCGTCGGCATCGAGGGCAACCTCTGCCGCTGCACGGGCTACCAGAACATCGTCAAGTCCGTCCTGCACGCCGCCGCCGAAGGAGGAGCGAAGTGACCGTCGTCGAGGAACCCACGACCACGCCCGAGATCGGGCGCGATCGCCGCCGCAAGGAGGACCAGCGCCTCATCACCGGTCGCACCAAGTGGACCGACAACATCGTGCTGCCCGGCATGCTGCACATGGCGATGGTCCGCAGCCCGTTCGCGCACGCCACGATCACCCACATCGACACGTCCGCGGCGAAGTCGTCGCCCAACGTCGTCGCCGTCTACACCGGCGCCGACCTGGACGAGTCGGCCGGCGTCCTCATCAACGCCTGGCCCATCACGCCCGACCAGGTCACCCCGGCCCACCCGCCGATCCCCGCCGACCGCGTCACGTTCGCCGGTGAGATCGTCGCGGTCGTCGTGGCTCGCACCGCCGCGGAGGCACGTGACGCCGCCGAGCTGGTCGACGTCGACTACGACGAGCTGCCCGCCGCGATCGACATGAAGGAGGCCCTGGAGGCCACGCCGGAGAACGGTGGCGCGCTCGCGCACCCCGACCTCGGCACCAACAAGTCGGCCTACTGGGTGTTCGACTCCGCGGCCGCCGGCACCGGGAGCGACGTCGAGGACGCCATCGCCAAGGCCCGCACCGACGGCGTGGTCGTCGAGCGTGAGTTCCGCCAGCAGCGCCTCATCCCGGCCTTCATGGAGCCGCGCTCCGTGGTGGTCGACCCCACCGGCGAGCAGCTGACGATGTGGTCGGCCACCCAGGTGCCGCACATCGTGCGCTTCGCGCTCGCCGCCACCACGGGCGTCCCCGAGTCCAAGATCCGGGTCATCGCCCCCGACGTCGGCGGCGGGTTCGGCGGCAAGCTCCAGGTCACCCCGGAGGAGTGGATCGCCTGGTGGGTCGCACGCCAGGTCCACAAGCCGGTCAAGTACACCGAGACCCGCTCGGAGTCGCTGATGGCGGCCCACCACGGCCGCGACCAGTGGCAGAAGCTGACCCTGGCGGCGGAGAAGGACGGCACCGTCACCGGCTTCAAGGTCGAGCTGACCGCCGACCTCGGGTCGTACGTGTCGGTCGTCGGCGGCGGTGTGCCCGTGCTCGGCGCCTTCATGTTCAACTCCATCTACAAGTTCCCCGCCTACCACTTCGCGTGCCAGACGGTGCTGACCAACAAGGCCTGGACGGACGCCTACCGCGGCGCCGGCCGGCCCGAGGCCACCTTCGGCATCGAGCGGATGATGGACGAGCTCGCGGTCGCCACCGGCATCGAGCCCATGGAGCTGCGGCAGAAGAACTGGATCAAGAACGACGAGTTCCCGTTCACCACCGTCGCCGGCCTGGAGTACGACTCCGGCAACTACGAGGCCGCCACCGAGGAGGCCATGGCCACGTTCGGCTACGACGAGCTGCGCGCCGAGCAGAAGCAGCGCCGCGAGTCCGGCGACCCGGTCCAGCTGGGCATCGGCATCTCGACGTTCACCGAGATGTGCGGTCTGGCACCGTCGCGCGTGCTGGGCTCGCTCGACTACGGCGCCGGCGGCTGGGAGCACGCGAGCGTGCGCATGCTGGCCACCGGCACGGTCGAGATCGTCACCGGCGCCAGCGCCCACGGCCAGGGTCACGAGACGGCGTTCAGCCAGATCGTGGCCGACCGGCTCGGCGTGCCGTTCGAGGACGTCGAGGTGCTGCACGGTGACACCCAGATCGCGTCCAAGGGACTCGACACCTACGGCTCACGCTCGCTCGTGGTCGGTGGCGAGGCGCTGGTCAAGGCCGTCGACAAGGTCATCGAGAAGGCCAAGCCCGTCGCGGCCCACCTGCTCGAGGCGTCGGTCGACGACATCTCGTTCAAGGCCGGCAAGTTCTCGGTGTCCGGCACCGATCAGGGCCTGACCATCCAGGAGATCGCGCTGGCCACGTTCGCGGCGCACAACCTGCCCGACGGCATGGAGCCGTCGCTGGACGCCGACGCCACCTTCGACCCGATCAACTTCAACTACCCGCACGGCACCCACCTGTGCGCGGTGGAGATCGACACCGAGACGGGCCGGGTCCAGATGCGCAAGTACACGTGCGTCGACGACATCGGCAACGTCATCAACCCGCTGATCGTCGAGGGCCAGGTGCACGGCGGCCTGGTGCAGGGCATCGCGCAGGCCCTGTTCGAGGAGGCCGTCTACGACGACGCCGGCACCCTGGTGTCCGGCAGCTTCGTGGACTACCTCGTGCCCACCGCGGCCGACCTGATCCACTTCGACGTCAGCCACCGCTCGACGCCGTCGTTGACCAACACGCTCGGCACCAAGGGTGTGGGCGAGGCCGGCACGATCGCGTCCACCCCCGCCGTGGTCAACGCCGTGATCGACGCCATCCGCCACCTCGGTGTCGAGGACGTCCAGATGCCCTGCACGCCCGAGCGGGTCTGGAAGGCACTACAGAACGCAGGCGGTGGCGGCACCGAGCCGACCACGGCCGACGCCATGCCCCACTTCGATCCGGCAGAAGGAGAAGCCCGATGATTCCCGTGCAGTTCGAGTACGCGGCACCGACCAGCGTCGAGGAGGCGCTGAGCCTGATGTCCGAGCACGGCGACGACGCCAAGATCCTCGCCGGCGGGCAGTCGCTGCTGCCGGTCATGCGGATGCGGCTGAACGCACCCGAGTGGGTGATCGACCTCGGTCGCATCGACTCCCTGCGAGGCGTCCGCGACGACGGCGACGCCATCGTGATCGGCGCCATGACCACCCACCACGACGTGCTCCACGACCCACTGGTCCGCGAGCACGCCCTGCTGATCACCAAGGCCGTCGAGCACCTCGCCGACGCCCAGGTGCGGCACCGCGGCACCTTCGGTGGCGCCCTGGCCCACGCCGATCCGGCCGGTGACCTCGGCGCACCGGCGGTGGCGCTGAACGCGGAGTTCGTCATCCAGGGTCCGGGCGGCACCCGCACGGTCGGCGCTGCGGACTTCTTCGTCGACCTGTTCGAGACCGCCATCGGCGACGACGAGCTGCTCGTCGCGGTGCGCGTGCCCAAGCACACCGGTTGGGGTGCGCACTACGAGAAGTTCGTGCGCGTCGCGCACCAGTGGCCGATCGTGGCCGTGGCCGCGACGGTCAAGATGAGCCTCGACACCATCGAGGAGGCACGAGTGGGTCTCACCAACATGGGGTCCACACCGGTGCGGGCCACTGCCGTCGAGGAGGCGCTGCGAGGCGCCTCCGAGTCCGGCATCGCCGATGCGGCCAGCCACGCCGCCGACGGCACCAACCCGCCGAGCGACCTCAACGGCGACGCCGACTACCGCAAGCACCTGGCGGGCGTCCTGACCGGACGCGCCGTGCGGGCAGCGGCGAAGGGATAGGGCCCGTGGAGCTGTCGCACTCATTCAGCGTGCCGGCGTCGATCGACGAGACCTGGGCGGCGTTCCAGGACATCGAGTCGGTCGCGGCCTGCTTCCCCGGAGCCCAGGTCACCTCGGTCGAGGGCGACACGTTCGAGGGTTCCTGCAAGGTCAAGCTCGGACCGATCGCCCTGGTCTACAACGGCACGGGTCGCTTCGTCGAGAAGGACGAGGCGGCGCACCGCATGGTGCTCGAGGCCAAGGGCAAGGACAAGCGGGGCAACGGCACGGCCGGGGCCAACGTGGTCGCCCAGCTGACCGACACCGGCGGCGCGACGGAGGTGTCGGTGGTGACCGATCTGGCCATCACCGGCAAGCCGGCGCAGTTCGGACGTGGGGTCATGCAGGACGTCAGCGACAAGCTGTTGGGGCTGTTCGTCGACTGCCTGCAGGACAAGGTGGGCACCGGCGCCCCGGCCCCGGCCGCGGAAGCCGCACCTGCGGCCGACGCGACGGCGACCGCGCCGGCGGAGGCGCCCGAACCGGAGGCGACCCAGCCCTCGGGCGAGCCCGCCGTCGGAGCGGCCACGGCGTCGGCCGTCGGTCCGGTCCCACCCCGGGCCCCCGCCGAACCGGCCGCGCCCCAGCGGGAGGTCGAGGCGCTCGATCTCGGCGCCACCGTGCTGCCGGTGCTGGCGAAGGCCTACTGGAAGCAGGCGCTGGTCGCGGTGGTGGCCGTCGTGGTCGTCGTCGTGGTGCTGGTGGCGGTGCTGTGACGCAGCAGGTCTGACGCACGACCACCGAAGCGGGTCATTCGACGAGATCGGATGGCCCGCTTCGTGCGTCCTCGTGGGCCACCACGGGGCTGCGCCGCTCCCAGACGGCGATCAACCCGAACGACACCAGCACGATGACCCAGCCGACCACGACGTCGACCACCCAGTGGTTCGCGGTGCCCACCACGACCACGGCCATCATCGCGGCGTAGACCACCCCGGCCACCTGGACGATCCGACTGACTCCGGCGCGGATCAGGACCAGGGCCACCCACAACGCCCAGCCGGCGTGCATGGACGGGAAGGCCGCCAGCTCGTTGGTCATGCCGCCCAGGCCCTTCGGGGCCGATGCGTCCGCACCCCACCACCCGCTGGCCGCATGCAGGTTGAGCACGTCGGTGAATCCGCCGATCATGCGGGGAGGGGCGGTCGGCGCGGTCAGGTAGAAGAACAGGCCGACCAGGGTGGCGACGACCAGCGCCCGGCGAGCCGTCACGTACTGGCTCGCACTGCGGCGGTAGATCCACACCAGCACGACGGCGGTGACGGCGTAGTGGGTGGTGGCGTACCAGTAGCTGGCGAAGAGCCCGAGCCAGTCGTGCTGGACGAACTCACGGTTCAGCCAGGCCTCGGCGTCGATGCGCCACGTCGACTCGAACGCCAAGAAGTCGAGCGCCCGACCGCGGGCCGGAGCGAACTCGTCGGACGCCAGCAGCCGCGAGGCGCTGTACCCGACGTACAGGAAGGCCAGCAGCGCCAGCTCGATGGCGGCCCGCTTCACCCACGGAGCCCGCAGCCGCGACAGCGCGTCGAACTCACGCTGCACCGAAGGCTGGGACATGACTCCTCCTGTCGGTGTGGCCGGCCCACGACGGCGCGAGCACACGTCCATCGTGGACTGCCCCGTCAGGAGTGCCAACCCGGGATGACCCTGATCTGTTCCCGGCCGTGCTCAGCGGCGGCGCTTGAACAGGTTCTTGACGATCTCGCGCGCCAGGGTGCGCGATGCCTCGCCGACGGCCTTGTCGAGGGTCGACGTGCGCCGCGACCAGGAGCGTCGGGTGGTGGAGCGACCGCGCTGCTTGGCGATGCGGTCAGCCTCGCGGGCGACCTTCTCGGCCTCCTCGGTCTCCCACTGGCGCTGGGTCTCGGCGGCCGTCGCGGCATCGGAGGCCTCGGCGACCTTCTCCAGCTTCTCCGCCGCCGACACCGGGTCGACCGCGGTGCCGTACTTCGCCTGGAGCGGGGACGTGGCGACCGCCGCTGTCATGGCCGCCGCGGGCGTCGGGTCCATCGAGCCCTGCGGTGCTCGCACCCGCGTCCAGGCCACCGGGGTGGGCGCCCCGCGATCGTTCATCACCGTGACGATCGCCTCGCCGATCGACAGCTGCTGCAGCACCTCGGCCAGGTCGTACGACGACGTCGGATAGGTCGACACGGTCGCCTTGAGCGCCTTGGCGTCGTCGGGCGTGTGGGCGCGCAGCTGGTGCTGCACGCGCGAGCCCAGCTGGGCCAGCACGTCCGACGGGACGTCCTTGGGCGTCTGGGTCACGAAGAACACGCCGACCCCCTTGGAGCGGATCAGTCGCACCGTCTGCGTGATCGTCTCGAGGAAGTCCTTCGACGCGTCGCGGAACAGCAGGTGCGCCTCGTCGAAGAAGAACACCAGCTTCGGCTTCTCGACGTCGCCCACCTCCGGCAGCGTGCTGAACAGCTGCTGCAGCAGGTACATGAGGAACGTCGAGAACAACGCCGGCTTGTCCTGGACGCCGGGCACCTCGAGCAGGGACACGACGCCGGCTCCGTCGGCCGTACGGAGGAAGTCGGCCACATCGATCTGCGGCTGTCCGAAGAACACGTCGGCACCCTGGTCGCCGAAGGCGATCAGCTCACGCAGGATCACACCCACCGTCGCGCTGGACAGCCCACCGAGCTCCTTGCAGCTCGGCCTTGCCCTCGTCACCGGTCAGGTGCACCAGCACCGCACGCAGGTCGGCGAGGTCGATCAGCTCCAGATCGGCGTTCCTGGCGTAGTGGAACACCAGGCCGAGCGACGACTCCTGGGTGTCGTTGAGGCCGAGCACCTTGGCCAGCAGGGTGGGTCCGAAGTCGGTGACCGTGGCGCGCAGCGGCACGCCGGTGCCCGTGCCGCCGAGCGTGAAGTACTCGGTGGGAGCAGCCCGCGGCACCCAGGCCTGACCGATGCTGTCGCACCGCGCGGTGAGCTTGTCACTGGCCGTGCCCGGTGTGGCGATGCCCGACAGGTCGCCCTTGATGTCGGCGGCGAACACGGGCACGCCGGCCGCCGACACCTGCTCGGCGAGCACCTGCAACGTCTTGGTCTTGCCGGTTCCGGTGGCACCGGCGATCAGTCCGTGCCGGTTGAGCATGGCCAGCGGGATCCGCACCTGCGCCGACGGCACCGCCTCGCCGCCGTCGACAAGCGCACCGATCTCCAGCGCCTCCGCCTCGAACGTGTAGCCCGCGGTGACGGTCGCCACCGTGTCGTCGTCGGGGGCGGGCGCGGTGCTGGTGCGTGCTGCCGCGGCGGCCTTCGCGGCGAGCTCGTCGGCCCGCTGCTGGGCGACAGCGGCTGCCGCTTGCGCCTCCGCAGCACGCTGCGCCGCGGCCTGTGCCTCGGCTGCGGCCTGCTGCGCGTCGTCGCTGGTCGTCATGGCAGCAGGCTACCGGCGTCCGTGACCTGCCCTGACTACACTGACGACGTGATCTTTCGGCGGGTGAGCGACGGGCGTCCCTACCCTGAGCACGGGCTGTCACAAAGTGCGTGGGCCGCGATCCCCCCTTCGCAGGTCCGGCTCGACGACCTGACCACCACCAAGACCCAGCTCGACCTCGAACAGCTGCTCGACGAGGACTCCACGTACTTCGGCGACCTGTTCGCCCACGTCGTGGGCTGGAACGGCGAGCTGTTCCTCGAGGACGGTCTGCACCGAGCCCTCCGGGCGGCCCTGCAGCAACGCTCGGTGCTGCACGCCCGCGTGCACTCGATCGGACGCACCGCGTGAAGCCTGCCGGATTCCTGCTCATCCTGGTGACGATCGGCGCCTTCGTGGGCGGGAGCGTGGTGGGCTTCAACCTGCTCACCTCCAGCGCCACCACCACGGTCGCCGCGCCCACCTGCACGCCCAAGACGATCAACGTCGGCGACGACGTCACCCCCAACCTGGTCACGGTGAACGTCTACAACGCGTCGCGCACCGCGGGCCTCGCCAACCGGGTGTCGACGCTGCTGCAACGTCGCGGCTTCCTGGCCGGAACGGTCGCCAACAACCCCACCGAGATCACCTCCAACGACATCGTCATCATCGCCGAGGACGAGAAGGACCCGCGCGTGCAGCTGGTGCGGGCCCAGTTCGGCGGCAAGATCTCCGTCCAGGGCCCGCCGGCCGGATTCGACGCGACCAACGTGAGCGTGCTGGTCGGCAGCAACTACGCCACCAAGGGACTCACCAAGAAGGGCGAGACCGCCAAGGCCACCGCCGACCGACAGATCGACGTGTGCCTGCCGATCCTCCCGGTCACCTGACCGGACCGTTCGACGGCCCCCAGCCCGCAAGACGCCCGTGGCGTCCGACCGCCCGGATGCGCTGCTCGGTGGCTTCACGCACCTGACGGGCCGCCACGACCAACAGGTCGTCGTGCATCGCCAGCCGGGTCGTGCGGTGCGGCACGAACGTGCTGCCGTCGCGCACCACGAGCGAGACCGATGCGCCGACGGGAAGCCGCAGCTCACCGACCTCGACGCCGATCAGCCGCGAGCCCCTGGGCACCCGGATCTGCAGCAAGTCGGCGGAGATGCGTTCCAGCGGCGCTGCCTCGACGTCGGCCTCGCGGATGTCGTCGGACAGGACACCGCACCAGCCCGCGAGTCTGGACAGCGGCGCCGCCTGCACCAGCGTGTAGACGACCACGGCGACGAACACGATGTTGAACAGGTCGCGGGAGCCCTCCACGTCGGCCGCCAGCGGGATCGTGGACAGCACGATCGGCACCGCGCCACGTAGACCGGCCCAGCCGATGAACAGCTGCTCGCGCAGGCCCCGTCTGAACCACACGGCGCACAGGCCGACCGACAGAGGACGCGCGACGAAGGTGAGGATCGCGCCGGAGGCGAGTCCGGTCCACACGTGCCACCACTGCAGCTCGTCGGGGTTGGCGAGCAGGCCGAGCATGACGAACAGGCCGATCTGCGACAGCCAGCCGACACCCTCGACGAACGACCGGGTGGCCATGCGGTGCGGCAGCTCGGTGTTGCCCAGCACGAGGGCCGCGACGTAGACCGCCGCGAAGCCGCTGGCGTGCAGGCTGGCCGCCGATCCGTACGCCAGCACCGTGAACCCGAGAACCACCAACGGGTACAGGCCCGACGCCGGCAGGGCGACGCGGCGCAGCAGCTGCGCAGCCAGGAACCCGATGGCGAGGCCGATGACAGCGCCCACGACCAGCTCGAAGACGATCAGACCGGTGAACTTCCAGACGCCGCCGTCCGTGATCTCCCCGAGGCTGACGGCCGTGACCAGCACCACGATCGGGGCGTCGTTGAGACCGGACTCGGCCTCCAGGGCACCGCTGACCCGGTGCTTGAGCGGCACGGCACGCAGCACCGAGAACACCGCCGCAGCGTCGGTCGGCGTCAGCACCGCGCCCAGCAGGATGGCCAGGCGCCAGTCGAGGTCCAGCAGGTAGTGGGCTCCCGCCGAGACCACCAGCACGCTGAGCGCCGACCCGAGGGTCGCCAGGAGCAGGCCCAGGCCGAGCGAGGGTCTGACGTGCTCCCATCGCGTGGTCAGACCACCCTCGGCCAGGATCAGCACCAGAGCTCCGAAGCCGAGTGCCAACGCGAGATCGGCGTCCTGGAACTCGATGCCCAGGCCCGAGCTGCCGATGATCAGACCGAGCGCGAGGTACATCATCAGCGACGGCATGCCGGCCGTGACCGAGACTCGAACGGCGAGGACCGCCAGGATGAGGACCGCCGCGCCGACCAGGAGGTAGAGATCCAGGTCGTAGGACTCCATGGACATCTCCTCCCATGGACCTCGACGGACTCCGATCCTACCGAGAGCGCCGCGGTCGTTCCGATGGCGACCGGCCGCACGGTGCGGTTGAGTGGGTGGGTGGACCCCCGTGACGCGTCGATCAGTCGCCGCACCCTGCTGGGTCTCGCGGCAGCCGTGGCACTGGCGGCGTGCACCAGGATCAGCTCGGCACCGAAGGGCGATGACGTGGAGACCATCTCGTACGGCGACGACCCGGCGCAGTTCTTCGAGATCAGCCGGCCCACCGGGACGGCCGCCCCGGGCACGTCCAAGGGCGTGGTCGTGGTGATCCACGGGGGCTTCTGGCAGTCACAGTACGACCTGTCCCTGGGGCGGCCACTCGCGACCTCGCTGGCCGAGCACGGATGGACAGCGGTGAACCTGGAGTACCGCAGCCTCGGCAACGGCGGCGGATGGCCCACCACCTTCGACGACGTGGCGGCCGGACTGGACGCGCTCGCCGGGGTGGACGATCTCGACACGTCCACCGTCATCACACTGGGCCACTCGGCGGGCGGTCACCTCGCCGTGTGGGCTGCGGGCAGGTCGAAGCTCGACAACCCCGACTGGAACCAGCCCGCCGTCCCGGTCACGGCGGCCGTCGCACAGGCCGGCGTCCTGGACTTCGCCCTCGCGATTCGCGACGGGCTCGGCGGCGGGGCGGTGGAGGCCCTCATGGGCGGAGCCCCCGACACGGCCGAGCTGGCCGCCCGGTACCGCGACGGTGACCCCTACGAGCGCATACCGCTCGACGTGCCGGTGCGCTGCGTGCACGGCAACGACGACACCACGGTGCCGCCCAACCAGTCGACGAGCTACGTCAGGAAGGCCACGGCGGCCGGAGCCGACGCCACGGTGACCATGGTCGAGGGTGACCACTTCACCCTGATCGACCCGAGCACCGAGGCGTGGACCACCACGCTCGGCCTGCTGGACCAGCTGTGAGGTCCCACCCGTGACCTACTGGTTCGTGGTCACGGTCTTCCGGCTGTTCAACCTCGTCGGCGGGCACCAGGTCATCCGACTCGGGTCGCGCCGCCTGCCGTCATCCGGCGGCGCCGTCCTCGCCGTCAACCACACCAGCTACGTCGACTTCAGCTACATCGGACTCTCGGCGCTGGACGTCGACCACCGCCAGATCCGCATCCTCGCCAAGGCCGAGCTGGCCCGCAATCCCGTGCTCCGACTCCTGATGAAGGGCTGCGGTGTCATCCTCGTCGACCGATCCGCTGGTCGGGACGCCTACCTCGCCGCCGTCGACCAGCTGAAGGCCGGAGAGGTCGTGACGGTGTACCCCGAGGCCACCATCAGCCTCAGCCTGGAGATCAAGGAGCTCAAGAGCGGTGCTGCACGCATGGCTCTGGAGTCCGGCGCCCCGATCGTCCCGGCGATCGTGTGGGGATCGCAGCGCATCGCACCCAAGAGTGCGCCGCGGCACCTCGGACGCACCCGCATCCCGGTGATGGTCGCGATCGGAGACCCCATCACGGCGACCGGATCTGCCGCCGACCTGACCGCCGCGCTCGCCGCCGCCATGACCGACCTGCTGCACGAGGTGCAGCGGGCCTACGGCCCCCATCCGGCCGGCGAGCCATGGGTGCCCGCGCGGCTCGGCGGTTCGGCGCCGACACCGGACGAGGCGGCCGCGGCCGACTGAGCGGTCAGCTCGCGGTCCGGGCCGCCTTCTGCCGGTACATGCGCTCGTCGGCACGATGCATCAGCGTGGCCAACGTGTCGTCGACGCGTGCCTGCGCGACGCCCGCCGACCAGCCGATGTCGGTGCCGACGCGCAGCCGCCGCTTCACGGCGAAGGCCTCGAGGGCTGCGGCCCCGGGCAGGATGACGACGAACTCGTCCCCACCGAAGCGCCCGAGGATGTCGTGCTCGCGGATGCCGGACTTCCAGTGGTGGACCGCCGCGACGAGGAGGGCGTCCCCCGCATGGTGGCCCTGGAGGTTGTTGACCTCCCGCAGTCCGTCCAGGTCGATCGAGATGATCGAGAACGGGACACCCTTCTCCTTCATCCGCGCCAGGTGCCGCTCGCAGATCTCGACGACCTGACGCCGGTTGGCGGTGCCGGTGAGGACGTCTCGGTAGGCGGCCTGCTGGTCCCTCGCGCGCAGCCGGGTGAAGATCTCGGTGACGACCAGCACCTCGACGACCACGATCAGCGCGATCGCGCTGAGCTGGGGGTCCTCCCGCAGGACGATGGCCAACCACCACAGGGCACACCCGCCATAGAGCAGGGCGCGTGCAGCGAGGGACGGGAAGAACCAGACGACGAACAGCGCCATGATCGGCAGCGTGGCCCCGTTGGCGAGAGCCGCCAGGTCCATGTCGGTGCGCCACGTGAGCAGCCCGGTGACGATCATCGTCGCCACCACCATCGGCGCGACCTCCGCGATCGTCAGACGTCGGCCGCGCGTGTAGGCGTACAGCGACTGGACCGCAGCACCGATCGCGAACGTGACGAGCATCCAGCGCGGACTCATCTCCGGCACCCACAGGATCGAGGTGCTGGAGAGCAGCACCGCACCTCCGGCGTAGATGGCCGCCGTCGCGTTCGACAACGACGAGCCCGTCCGCGCCGGTTCTCCCTGTGCTCCCCTGCGTTCCATCATCGAAACTCCCTGCGGGAATTCTAGGAAGAGATCGGCCGTACCGGCTGCTCGCGCGGACAAATCACCCGATCTGACTAGGTGCGGTCATCCCATCCGGGTCAGACGACGCAGTGCCTCGTCCAGCACCTCGGGCGTGGTGGCGTAGTTGAGCCGCACGTGTCCACGTCCACCGGCGCCGAAGGGCAGACCCGAGTTGAGCACCACCCCTGCGCGGTCGGCGATGGCAGGCGCCGGGTCGTCGCCGAGCCCCGAGACGTCCAGCCACGCCAGGTACGTTCCGTCGTGCTCGTTCCACGTGAATGCGGTCAGGCTCTGCAGTCCTGCCGACAGCTGGGCCCGGTTCTCGGCCAGGTCGGTGTGCAACGCGTCGAGCCAGGCCCGACCGTGGCGGAAGGCAGCACCATGGGCGATCATCGCCAGGTGGCTGGGGCCGTGGCTGACCATGTCGTGCAGATCGGACAGCCGCGAGCGCGGGCCGCCGACCAGCAGGGCAGCCTTCAGCCCGGCCAGGTTGAACCCCTTCGAGGCGGACGTGACGATGATCGCGTCGGCGGCGCCCTCGACGCTCAGGTACGGGACGAAGCCCGATGCGACGATCGGTCCATGGATCTCGTCGACCACCACCGTGATGCCGTGCTCGTGCGCGAGAGCCGCCACCCCTTCGAGCTCAGCACGAGAGTGCACGACCGAGGTCGGGTTGTGCGGGTTGCTGAGCAGGTGCGCGGCGCCGGGCCCGGCCGCTCGGTACGCCTCGTCCACGGCGTCGAGGTCGAGGCGGCCGCCAGGGCCGAGCGGGGCGTCGATGGTCGGCCGTCCGGCGTGGTCCATGAACCCGTAGAACGGCGGGTACACGGGCGGATTGACCACGACCGGGCGACCGGGCCGGCTGACCAGCGCGACTGCCTCGGTGACGCCGGTCATGACGTCGGCGACCATGGCGGTCCGGCTCGGGTCCATCGCCCACCCCCACCGGTCGGCGGCGAATCCTGCGAACGCGTCGGCGTAGTCGCGCACGCTGGCCGGGTAGCCGGTGTCCCCCGAGCGCATCGCCGCGGTGACCGCCTCCACGACGGCCGGCACCGGATGCGCGTCCATCTCCGCGACCCACAGCGGCAGGTCGTCCGGTCCGAGGTCTGCCCACTTGACGCTGGTGCGTCGACGCAGCACGTCCAGCGGCAGGCCCCGCAGGGGTCGCAGGTCGCTCATGGGCTCATTCCATCAGAGCGGGACGATCAGGGCGACGGTCACGTCGCTACACGGCGTCGGCCAGCGCCTGCTGCTCCTCGGCCGACAGCTCGATGTCGGCGGCCCCGAGGTTGTCCTCGAGGTGCGAGACGCTCGACGTGCCGGGGATCGGCAGCATCACCGGCGAGCGGTGCAGCAGCCAGGCGAGCGCCAGCTGCGCCGGGGTCGCTTCGTGCTGGGCGGCGAGGTCGGACAGCACGCTGCCGTCCTTCGACAGCTCACCGGTGGCCAGGGGGAACCACGGGATGAACCCGATGCCCTCGGTGGTGCAGTGGTCCAGCAGCGGCTCGGCGTCGCGGCTGGTCAGGTTGAACATGTTCTGCACCGACACGATCTCGGCGGTCTTCTGCGCCTCCTTGAGCTGCTCGACGCTGACCTCGGACAGGCCGATGTGGCGCACCTTCCCGGCGTCCTGCAGCTCCTTGAACGCGCCGACCTGGTCGGCCACCGGCACCTGGGTGTCGATGCGGTGCAGCTGGATCAGGTCGATGCGGTCGGTCCTGAGCTTGCGCAGGCTGAGCTCGACCTGCTGCTTGAGGTACGCCGGGCGGCCGCACGGGACCCACTCACCGGGGCCCGTGCGGGTCAGCCCGGCCTTGGTGGCGACGACGATGCCGTGCTCGTACGGCGCCAGTGCCTCACCGATGATCTCCTCGGAGACGTTGGGCCCGTAGGAGTCGGCGGTGTCGATGAAGGTGACGCCCAGGTCGACGGCACGTCGCAGCACGGCGATGGCCTCGTCGCGGTCCTTCGGCTCGCCCCAGACCCCGTCACCGGTGATCTGCATGGCGCCGTAGCCGAGTCTGACGACGGGCATGTCGCCGCCGAGGGTGAACGTTCCGGATCCTGATGCGTTGACGGTCATGTCTGTTCCAAGACCCACCGGCCGCGACGTATTCCGCCCACCGGCTCACGGACGTAGCATCGACGGGTGCGCAGTCAGCTGAACCTCGCGGAGGCCGCCGAGACCCTCGGGGTCGACATCGCCGAGGTGCAACGACTCATCACGCTGGGCCGTCTGGAGTTCCAGCAGGTCTGCAGCGGCCGGTGCGAGCTGCTGGTCAGCCGTGACTCGGTCCTGGCCCTGCTGCCGACATGACTCAGGAGCCGATCGTGCGCGCGAGCAGGGCCGCCAGCTCGGCGAAGTGCCGTTCGGCCCCCTCCTGCTGGTACATCGAGGTGTCGGCCATCGAGAAGCCGTGCGGCGCCCCGGGGTAGATCGCCGTGGTGCGCGTGACGCCCGCCGCGTCCAGTGCGTCGTCGAGGGCGGCGACCGCCTCGGCCGGGTTGGAGGAGTCCTGGTCGGCGTGGCCGGCCAGGACCTCGGCTCGCAGGTCGCCGACGCCGAGGTGGGGGCTGTCGTCCGCGTCGGTGACAAGCCCGGCCGCGTGGAAGAACGCGGCGGCCGCGAACGACTCGGGCATCCACTCGGCGGCCTGCAGGGACAGTCGCCCGCCCATGCAGTACCCGGTGACCGCGAACGGACCTAGCACGCCTGACTCCGCCGCCAGCGCGTCGACGTACTGTGGCAGGTCGGCTCGCGCCCGGTCGGGCGTGTGGGCGCGCATGGTCGCCATGGCGCCTTCGAAGAACGCCTCTCGCGCTCCGGGGGCCCGCAGGTCCTCCTGCGGCGCCAGCTCGGCGGCCGGACCCTCTCGGTAGAACAGGTGAGGGGCCAGCACCACGTATCCCCAGCCGGCGATGCGGTCGGCCATCTGCTCGATCTGAGGTCGCAGGCCGATGGCGTCCGGGAACAGCAGCACACCCGGATGGGGCGCGTCGTCAGGCCGCGAGACGTACGCCTCGCCCGTGCCGTCGTCCATCGCCAGGGTGATCGTGCGGGAGCTGATGCGACCGACGCTACGCCCGGCTGGTGAATCGGACTGGTCGGATCAGCCCGGTCGATTCACCGTGGTCGGGGCATGGTGACCGTCGGCGACGGGAGTCCCCAGACCTCGCCACCGAGGCGAGCGACCGGCCGCATGAGGTCGTAGTCGGGCTCGCCGTCGACCATCACGGAGTCCTCGACCGTCATCATCACCACCTCGCCGATGACCAGCTCGGAGTCGCCGACCCGGAGGATCTGGTGCACCCGGCACTCCAGGGAGGCGGGCGATCTCGCCACCCGTGGCGGGGCGACCACCACGCTCCGCGCCATCTCGACGTCGACCGCCGCCGCCTCGTCGACCTCGGGGCCGAACGAGGCGGAGGTGTCGTTGACGGCGTGCATCATCGCCTCGGTGGAGGTGCTGATGACGAACTCACCGGTCTCCCGCACGTTGCGCACGGTGTCCTTGTGCCCGACCGAGGTGAACGTGACCATCGGCGGGTTCGCGCTGGCGACGCCGAAGAACGAGTGCGGCGCGAGGTTGCCGACTCCGTCGACCGACAGGGTCGAGATCCACGCGATGGGCCGCGGCACCACGATGGCGGTCAGCAGTCGGTACGCGTCGATGCCGTCAGCGCCCGGTTCGAGGGAGAGTCGCACGGCGCCAGTGTGTCAGGCCACCTCGACGCGGTTCTGCTCGACGACGCGGCGGTCGATCAGGAGCACGAACGCGGCCCAGCCGGCGGCGAGCAGCAACATCGCGATCGGCCCCTGCGGCCGGAACACGTGGTACTCCCACAGCCCGACGGCCCCGACCATCACGGCCGCCGCCGGCAGCGCACCTCGCAGCCATCCGGTGGCGTGCAGCCCGATTCCGGCTCCGAGGGCGCAGGCGACCACGAAGGCGATGCCGCCGATCTGCTCGAAGTCGCCGGCGATCGGCGAGATGATCCCCAGGCCGCCTGCCTCGGCCTTGGTGATCGCTCCGGCCGCAATCCCGCCGATGATGTCGAGCGCGCTGTAGAACGTCGCATAGGCATAGGCCGCGATCGCGACCAGCCAGGCGGCGCGCCGATCGACGGCCCGCGCCACGAGCCACGGCCCGAGCGCCAGCAGCGGGAACCAGACCAGCAGCCACACGTGGACGTGCTTCCAGTGCTGCGCCGACTCGACGGTGAGGAACTGCGGGTGCGACAGCGCGGTCACGAAGATGACCAACGGGGGGACCACGACGGCAGCAAGCACGGAGCGCATGCTGTCGACGCTAGCCGCGATGAGCCGTTCGGGCTGGACGGACGTACTCGTTGACGACGACCCCGGAGTCGTGGGGTGTGCTGTTCACGAGCTCGAACGCTCCGGCACCGGCTGGCAGGTCGAACAGCGGTCGACCGCGGCCGAGCAGAACGGGGTTGACCTTCAGCACCAGTCGGTCGATCTCGTCGACGAGCTGGGCGGCGAGCCGTCCACCTCCGCACAGCCAGATCCCCGTGCCGGGCTCGGACTTGAGGCGCTGGACCTCGGTGCCGGGACTGGAGGTCACCAGCCGCACCCCGGGCGGGACGTCGACGGCGGCGTGAGCCTCGGGTGAAGACCACCTGCTCGAGATGCGGGTACGGATCGGTCACGCCGTGGTCGAAGCCGGACGCATAGGTGTTCCAGCCCATCAGCACCGTGTCGAACCGATCGCTGGTCGGTTCCACGCCCATCGCCGCGAGGGCATGGGCCGGAAGGGTGTCACGGAAGTCCCGCACGATCATCTCGATGTGGTCGCCCTCGACCGGGAAGGCATCGAACCGTCCGTCGGCGTCGGCGATGCAGCCGTCGAGCGAGACGGCGACGAAGTAGGTCAGCTCACGCATGGGCCCTCCAAGAACTACGACAGATGTTGTGGTAGAGAATATACAACATCCGTAGTGGTTGAGCTAGGGTGAGGTCGTGGCCCGCAACGACGACCGACGCGCCGCGTTGGCCGATGCCGGGCTGCGTGTTCTGGCGCGAGAGGGCGCCCGGGGCCTGACCCACCGAGCTGTGGACCGCGAGGCCGGCACGCCGCTCGGGACGGCCTCCAACTACTTCGACACACGCGCTCGGCTCGTCACTGCACTCGTGTCCCGGATCGCCGAGCGGCTCACGCCGGATCCGGTCGTGCACGCCGAGCTCGCCGCTCGAGCGCCGTCCAAGGCGCTGTTCGCCGAGTACGTGCGTGACATCGTCGAGCGACTCACGACGCATCGCGACGTCACCCTCGCCCTGCTCGAGCTGCGCCTGGAGTCGGCCCGCAACGCGGACGTGGCCGAGGCTCTCGGCGCGTGGCGGCGAGAGGCCTTTGCCGCCGACGTCGCGTTCAACACCGAGGCGGGGCTGCCGGGCGGACGGGCCGACATCGCCCTGTTCCACTACGCGATAGACGGCCTCCTGCTGGACCGACTGACCATCTCCATCGATCCTGCGACGAGCACCGACGCCGTCGTCGACGCGCTCGTCCACCGCCTGCTCCGAGACCGATCCGCGCGGAGCTGAACCAGGTCCGGCCGCATCAGGCCTGCTGGGAGGCCAGCCGCGCAGCGGCGCCGGCGAGCTCGTCGACGAGCTCGTTCATCTCGTGGCCGGCGTGGCCCTTGACCCACTCGAAGGTGACGTCGCCGCGCTCGAGGACCAGGGCGATGAACGGTTCCCACAGGTCGCGGTTGGCCACGGGCTTCTTGGCGCTGTTGAGCCAGCCTCGCGCGTGCCAGCCGCGGTACCAGCGCTGGGCGAAGCAGTTGACCACGTACTGCGAGTCGCTGACCACGTGCACCGGGCCGTCGGGGTGAGCCTTGACCGCCTCGTGCGCGGCGCGGACCTCCATGCGCTGGTTGGTGGTCGACGGGTCGGACCCGGAGTCGTGGTCGTCGGAGTCGACGGCCCACGCCCAGCCGCCGGGGCCGCCGGGATTGACCAGGCACGAGCCGTCGGTGAACACGACCGTGGCGCCCGCGGGGGCGGCGTCTCCGGGCTCCTTGCCCGCCGGGAGGACGGCCGGTGCGGCCGCGGGTGCCGCCTCGGGCGTCAGCGTGCCCTGCGTGCCGCACGCCTGGTGGATCCACTGGCGCGAGGCTCCGACGCCGGTGATGTCGTCACCGACCGCGATCGGCTGCGAGCAGACGCCGCACGTTCCGGGGTACTGGGCGCGCATGACCGTCCTGCTCAGGGAGTTTCCGATGGGGCGGTCACAGTCTAGGGAACCGGGTGCATGATCGAGACCATGGAACCCGTGCGGCTCGGCACCAGCGACCTGTTCGTCTCCCCGATCATCCTCGGCTGCATGAGCTACGGGGTGCCCGACCGTGGCCCGCACCCGTGGTCGCTCGACGAGACCACGAGTCGCGCGTACTTCGAGCAGGCCCTCGAGGCGGGCATCACCACCTGGGACACCGCGAACATGTACTCCGACGGCACCAGCGAGGAGTTCGTCGGTCGGGCCCTGGCCGACCTCGCCCGGCGCGACGAGGTGCAGATCGCCACCAAGTGCTTCTTCCCGCTCGACTCAGAACCCGGCAGCGCCGGACTCTCCCGCGACGCGATCATGACCGCCATCGACGGCAGCCTGCGGCGCCTCGGCGTCGACCACGTCGACCTGTTCCAGATCCATCGCTGGGATCCGGAGGTGCCGATCGAGGAGACGATGGAGGCGCTGCACGACGTCGTGCAGGCGGGCAAGGCGCGCCACCTCGGCGCGTCGTCGATGTGGGCCTGGCAGTTCGCCAAGGCGCAGGAGGTCGCCCGCACCCACGGGTGGACCCCGTTCGTGTCGATGCAGGACCAGTACAACCTCGTCCAGCGCGAGGAAGAGCGCGACATGCACCCGCTGTGCGTCGACCAGGGAGTCGGGGTGATCCCGTGGAGTCCGCTCGCCCGCGGCCGTCTGACGCGCGACTGGGAGGACCAGTCGACCGAGCGCAGCTCCTCTGACCTGGTGACCCGCAACCTCTACCAGGACGCCGAGGCGTCGAACCGTGCGATCGCCTCGGCCGTGGCGCAGGTGGCCGACGGCCGCGGCGTCTCGCGGGCGCAGGTGGCGCTCGCCTGGGTGCGACAGCAGCACGCCGTCACGGCACCCATCGTCGGCGCCACCAAGCCGCACCACCTGCAGGACGCGATCGCGTCGGTCGACCTGACCCTGAGCGCCGACGAGCTGACCGCGCTCGAGGAGCCCTACACGCCGCGCGAACCGGGATTCTGATCGTTCTCGACCGGTGTCGTGTCGCGCGGCTGAACCTGGTCGGGCGCACGCTCGAAGAGCGCCGTGGCCACGACCCCGCGACCGACGCCGGGCTGCAGGCTCACCGACGCACCGCTGACCGCGGCCAGGCGAGCGACGATCGCAAGGCCCAGCCCCGTGCCGCTCGAGTCCGAGTCGGCCCTCCAGAACCGGTCGAAGGCGCGCGCGCAGTCCTCGGCGGACAGACCGCGACCCTCGTCGACCACCCGCAGGCCGACCCCGGCGCCTGACGACTCGACCCTGACATCGATGGCACCTCCGGGCTCGCTGGCCGACATGGCGTTGTCGATGTAGTTGTCGACGATCTGCTCCACCGACGTGGGCGCCGCCACGGTCGGCGCGCTCGCCGGCGCGTCGAGCGTCAGCGTCAGCCCGAGCTCCTCCGCCAACGGCTGCCAGTGCTCGACCCGGCCGCGAACCACCTCGGCCACGTCGACCACCTCGCGAGGGACGTCCGAGGCGTCAGCCCTGCTCAGCAGCAGGAGCCCGTCGATGAGCGTGCCGAGCCTCTCGGCCTCGACGTCGGCCGCGGCTACGCGTTCCCGCGCCGCGGCAGGGTCGGTCTCCAGCAGGTCGATCGCCCGCTCGAGGCGCAGCCGCAGGGCCGTCAGTGGCGTGCGCAGCTGGTGCGACGCGTCCGACGCGAAGGTGCGCTGCTGGGTGACCAGCGTGTCGAGACGGGTCGCCATCTGGTTGAACGAGGCAGACAGCGCCCGGACCTCCGGGGCACCGTCGGTCTCGTTCGCCCGCACCGACAGGTCGCCATCGGCCAGGTCGCCGGTGACGGCCCGCAGGGCGTCGAGCCGTCGGGTCACCCCCAGCGACAGCACGTAGGCCACGACACCGGCGAGCAGGACGGTGGTGAGCGCGACGACGGCCAGCTTGCGCAGCTGGGCGTTGACCGCCCGGGTCACCGTCGCCTGCGGATAGGTCAGGCGGACCGCGCCCAGCACCTGGTCTCCGCTGAGCACCGGGACGGTCACGTACAGCAGCTCGAAGCGCAACGTCTGCGAGTATCGGCTGCCCGTGGCCACCGTCCCCTTCAGCGCCTGGGCGATCTCCGGCCTGCTCCCGTAGGCCGATCCGACGGTCGTGGCCTGGTCGTCGTCACTGGACGCCACCGCGGTACCGGCCGCGTCGACGACCACGACACGGGCACCGCCGTTGTCGCGGTACCGCTGCGCGAGGGCGATGACGCCGGCGTCGTCCGCGGTGTCGGGCGACTGCAGCGCCTCCTCGCTGCGCCCCGCCAGCACGAACGCGTCGCGCTCCAGCGTCGTCATGATGCGGTCGGTCTCGACGCCGCGCAGGTACTCGGCCAGGGGCACGTCCTGCACCAGCAGCACCAGCAGGCCGAGGGCGACGAAGGCCGCCATGAAACGGCGCTTCACGGCGCTGTCGGCTCGACGAGCCGGAAGCCGACGCCGCGGACCGACTCGATCCAGCCCGGGTCGCCCAGCTTCTTGCGGATCGCAGCCACGTGCGCGTCGAGCGTCTTGGTGGTGCCGAACCACGGCGTCTCCCACACGTCGTGCAGGATGTCGCTGCGCCGGTGCACCGCGCCGACGTCGGCGGCCAGGTAGCTGAGCAGGTCGAACTCCTTGGGCGTCAGGTGCACCTCGGCGCCGTCCAGCTCGACCCGCCGCGTGCGCTCGTCGACCGCCAGGGGACCGACCCGTACCTGGGGACGCGCCGCCACCGGCCCGTCGCCGACGGCGCGTCGGGCGACCGCGCGCATCCTGGCCACCAGCTCGCGCATGCCGAACGGCTTCACCAGGTAGTCGTCCGCTCCCATCTCCAGAGCGAGGACCCGATCGATCTCGTCGCCGCGGGCACTGACCACGATGATCGGGACGTTCGACTGCTCCCGCATCCGCCGACACACGTCCGTGCCGTCGACGTCGGGAAGGCCCAGGTCCAGCAGCACGATGTCGGGCGAGAAGTCGTCGAGCGAGCTCAACCCGTCGAGGCCGGTGTCGACTCGACGGGTGGTGAACAGCGCCGGGTCGAGGCCATCGACGATGCCCGACGCCACCGCGTCGTCGTCCTCCACCAGCAACACCCGCATGGGCTCAGTGTGGCGCTCCGAGGAGGTCAGCGCGCCGACTCCGAACCCCTGCAGACCGATCTTGGACGAATCTTGGATCTTCGACGGCACGGCCTTGGATCTGCGGTCCCTAGCGTGAGGACATGAGATCACGAGCAGTCACCATCCTCACGATCGTCGGCGTCCTCGGCGCCGGATCGGCAGCCATGGCCGTCAACGCCGACACCTTCTCCTCGGGACCAGAACCCATCGGCAACGCCGGTACCGTCCTGGTGCCGGAGGTCGACGACGTTCCCGACGCGACGCCCAGCCCGTCGGCCACACCCACGACGGAGGCGACCGAGGACACCCCCGACCCGGAGCCGGCACCGGTGGCCCCGCGCGTGACGACGCCGGCGGCTCCTCCGGCCGTCGCCCCCGCGCCGAGGAGGACGACGCCGCGACCGGCCACGACCTCCCGTCCGAAGTACGAGGACCACGAGTCGGAGGATCACGAGTCCGAGGACCACGACGAGCACGAGCACGGGGCCGAGGACGATGACTAGGGACCGGACGCGGCGCCCCGAGCCTGCTCGCGGCGCCAAGATGGTCACGGCCACCGCCACGGCGGTCGCGTTCGTCGCCATCGCGTCCGGGCTGCAGTCCGCGACCGCCGCCGAGGAGGCCGTGCAGCAACGCCAGCGCCTGGTCGACGACCTCACCGTGCGCGACTGGCGCCAGGCGGTGCAGGCCCGCGACACCGCCGACTCGGTCGAACGGGTGGCTCGCGAGAAGGCGGAGGCCGCGCGCCTGAAGGCCGAGAAGAAGGCACGCAAGGCAGCCACGAAGCTCGCCCAGCAGCGTGCCGCCGCGCAGCAGCGGGCCGCAGCCGTGCAACGTGCCGCCCAGGCGCCAGCGGTGCGCCGCGCTCCGGCAGCCGCGGCGCCGCGTGCAGCCGCGCCTCGTCCCGCTGCACCCCGCGTGAACGCGACGTCCGGCGGGTCGGGCGGGTAGTCGATGACCACCACCCCTCACGAGCAGGCCGACGCCACCTGCTCGTCGCGCACCGAGCCGCTGATGGGCGGCACGGCGACGATCAGCGTCGTCGACGGTCCGCCGCTGCTGCTGGACGCCGCCTTCGAGCTGGCACACCGCTGCGAGGCGCTCTGGAGCCGATTCGTCACGACGAGCGACATCATGCGACTGAATCGTTCGGAGGGCCGCCCGGTCCACGTCGACGATCTGACCGTCGCGCTGGTCGAGTCGATGATCGAGGGGCACCGCATCACCGCGGGTGCGTTCGACCCGACCCTGCTGCCCGACGTGATCGCCGCCGGCTACGACCGCTCGGTGGTCGAACCAGCGCTGCAGACGGTGCTGCCCGCATCGGTGACCACGCCCGGCCGGATGCAGGACGTGCGGGTCGACGGGTGCGACGTCGTGGTGCCGCGCGGGACCACGCTCGACGCCGGCGGCATCGGCAAGGGCGCGGCGGCTGATCGCGTGTGCGAGCTGATCATGGCGGGCGGTGCGGCCGGCGCCCTCGCGGAGATCGGCGGCGACATCGTCGTGGCCGGACAGTCGCCGCAGGGAGGACCGTGGCTGCTCGGCGTGGAGAATCCGCACGCCGCTGCCGACGCCGCCCCCGAGGACCTGCACATCGACGTCGTGCAGCTGACCCACGGATCGCTGGTCACCTCCAGCGTGTCCAAGCGCGTCTTCACCGTCGACGGCAGGCCGACGCACCATCTGGTCGATCCCGCGACCCACCGCAGCGCGACCACCGACGTGCAGACCGTCTCGGTCGTCGCCGCGACCGGCCAGCGTGCCGAGGTGCTGACGAAGGCCGGCTTCCTGGCCGACCCCGATGAGTACCTCGCGTGGGTCGACGACGTCGGTGCCGCCGGACTGCTCGTGCTCCGCGACGGCAGCCGGCTCGAGTCCGAGGGATGGGGAGAGCTGCGATGAACGATCCACACCTGTGGTGGTACGTCACCCGATCCAGCGCCGTCGTGGCGTGGGTCCTGATGACTCTGTCGGTGCTCTGGGGCGTGCTGCTCGCCACGCGGGTGATGCGCCACATCGACAACCCGGGATGGCTGCAGGACCTGCACCGCTACCTCAGTGGCCTGTCGGTCCTCATGGTCGCGCTGCACGTCGTGTCGCTGATCCTCGACACCTACGTCAGCTTCAGTGCGCTCGACGTCCTCGTGCCGTTCTCGACCGGGTACCGACCGCTGGCCTCCGCACTCGGCATCGTCGCGATGTACGTGTTCATGGCCGTGCAGGGCACGTCGATGGTCATGCATCGCCTGCCCCGTCGATTCTGGAAGCTCATCCACCTCGGCAGCTACTCCCTGCTCGGCGTCGTCGCGTTTCACGCCGGACTGATCGGCAGTGACGTCGGCGCTGTCTGGTACACCGTCTTGTCCGTCACCCTGATCGTGATCGCCGCACTGACGGTGATCCTGCGTGTCGTCGTCAAGGAGCGGGTGGAGGCGCTGGCGGCCACCGCGTCGAGGCATCGCGCGCGCGAGACCCGCACCATGATCGTGGTGGACGCCGACCCCATCGCCGAGGGCGTCCTCGGGGTGCGCCTCGCCGCGATCGATGGCGGCGTCCTGCCGCCGTGGCAGCCCGGAGCCCACCTGACGATCCACCTGTCGACCGGCACCCAGAACCAGTACTCGCTCTGTGGCGACCCGGCCGATCGCGCGCTCTACGAGATCGCGATCCGCCGCTCCGACGACGACCTGAGCGGCAGCGTCTGGTTGCACGAGAACCTGCGCAGCGGCGACACCGTGGAGGTGTCAGGCCCGCTGAACCACTTCGAGCTGGTGCCGTCGTCCGCCTACCTGTTCGTCGCCGGCGGCATCGGCATCACCCCGATCAAGGCGATGATCGAGTCACTTCCGGCGCGGCGAAGCTGGACCCTGCACTACGCGGGGCGCAGCCGCCGCTCGATGGCGTTCGTCGACGAGCTCGTCGAGGCGTACCCGGGACGGGTGTTCGTGCACGCCGGCGACGAGGGACGACGGTTCTCCGCCGGTGCCGTCGTCAGCGGCACCACCTCGGTGGTCTACGCGTGCGGGCCCGAGTCGCTCATGCAGGACGTGGCCGATCACGTGCCTCACGAGCGCATGCACCTCGAGCGGTTCGTCGCGCTCGAACGCGTGGGAGCCCCGCCCACCCCGATCGCCGTCACCTGCGCCCGCTCGGACCGGACGATCGACGTCGCTGCCGACGAGAGCGTGCTCGACGCACTCGAGGCCGGGGGCATGCCGGTGCTCGGTTCGTGCCGCGAGGGCGTGTGCGGATCGTGCGAGGTGCGGGTGCTCGGCGGCGCCGCGGAGCACCTGGACTCGGTCAGCGACGACGCCGACAAGGACGCGGCTCGCGTCATGTACCCGTGTGTCTCCCGCGCCCGCGACGGCGCTCTCGTGCTCGACCTCTAGTCGCGCCTCCGTCCGCGTTGACACTGCACCGGGCGGCTCGGTACCGTCACTGTCATCGTTAACAGTGTCATCGATGACACCCCATCGTCCGAGTCGCGCGCAGGAGCCATGACCACCATCCACGACGTCGCACGCGCGGCCGGAGTCTCCACCGCCTCGGTGACCCGGTACCTCGCCGGGCAGACCGTCCGCAGCGCGGACGCGGTCGGTCGCGCCATCGACGAGCTCGGGTACCAGCCCAACCAGGTCGCGCGCAGCCTCAAGTCCGGCCGCCACCACTCGATCGGGGTGATCGTCCCGGACATCTCCAACCCGTTCTTCGCAGCCCTGGTCAAGGGCATCGAGCGCGAGGTGCGTCCGCACGGCCTGCAGGTCATCCTCGGGAACAGCGACGAGGACGCGCAGCGCGAGGAGTCGCTGGTGCAGGAGCTGTCCCAGCGCACCGACGGCATCATCATGGCGCCGCTGTCCGAGCACGACCGGATCCCGCTGCAGCTGATGCGCAGCGGCAAGGCACTCGCGTTCGTCGATCGCGACATCTCCACCGGCCCCGACGTCGACCGCGTCCTGGTCGACAACACCTCCGGAGTGCACCAGGCGATCGATCACCTCGTCGGGCTCGGCCACACCCGCATCGCCGCGATCAGCGGCCCGCTGGACTCCACGCCGGGCCGCATGCGGCACGAGGCCCTGCTGGCCGCGCTGGAGCAGCACGGACTGACGCCGGACGACTCGTTGATCCGGATCGGCGACTTCCGCGAGGCGAGCGGACACGACGCCATGCAGCAGCTGTGGCAGTCCGAGCGTCGCCCCACCGCCGTCTTCGTGGCGAACAACCTCATGACCGCCGGCGCGCTGACCGCCCTCATGGAGCTCGGCGTGTCGATCCCCGACGACCTGTCCATCGTCGGGTTCGACGACCTGCCGCTGGCCGCACTGCTGGACCCACCGCTGACCGTCGTCATGCGTCCGGACGTCGACCAGGGCGCAGCCGCCGCCCGCCTGCTGGTCGATCGCCTCACCGCGACCGACGCACCGCCGACCTCGAGCCTCGTCCTGCCGGTCGAGCTGATCGTGCGCGGCTCCACCTCCGCACCCACCACGACATCGGAAGGCGCTCCCGCATGACCACCCCCTCTCGGCCCGGCGGCGTCCTGGTCATCGGCAGCATCACCGCCGACGTCACCTCCTTCTCCCAGCGTCTGCCCCGCCCCGGCGAGACCCTGCTGGGCGACGACCTCACGCTGGTGCTCGGCGGCAAGGGCGCCAACCAGGCGCTCGCCGCGTCACTGGCCGGCGCCGACACGCAGATGGTCGGGTGCGTCGGCACCGACGCCTTTCAGACGCTGACGCTCGGCGCCCTGGGTGACTTCGGCGTCGACGTCGCCGCGGTGCGCATCGTCGAGGGACCCACCGGGGTCGCCCACATCCGGGTCGACGCCTCCGGCGAGAACGACATCGTCATGGTGCCGCTGGCGAACCGCCACCTCGGACTCGACGACGTCGACGCCGGCGTCCGTGCCGCCGAGGGTCGCGCGTCGGTCCTGCTCACCCAGCTCGAGACCCCGATCGACGTGATGGTCCACGCCGTCCGATCCGCACGGGCCGCCGGGATGACCGTGGTGCTGGACCCCGCGCCGGCCGCCGCCCTCGACGAGTCGATCTGGGCCGAGATCGACATCGTCACCCCCAACGAGACCGAGGCCGCCACGCTCACCGGCATCGCCGTCCACGACGTCGAGTCCGCGCAGGCGGCCGGACAGTGGTTCGTCGACCGCGGCGTCACGCACGCCGTGATCACCTTGGCCTCGCAGGGCGTGGTCGTCGTCGACGCCAGCGGCCCGCGGCACCACCCGGCGATCCGTGTCGACGCCGTCGACACCACGGCAGCCGGAGACGCCTTCGCCGGCTACCTCGGTGCCGGACTGGCCAGCGGCCAGTCGCTCGACGACGCCCTCCCCCGAGCCATGGCCGCCGGGGCCATCGCGGTCACCCGGCGGGGCGCCTCGCCCAGCCTGCCGGCCGGTCCCGACGTCGACACCTTCATGAACACCCACCGCCAGGAGCTGGTCTGATGCGCAAGAACTCCGCGACCCTCAACGGACAGCTTTCCCGGGTCATCTCCGAGACCGGTCACACCGACCTCGTGGTCGTCACCGACGCCGGGCTGCCCATCCCGCCCGGCGTCGAACGAGTCGACCTGGCCGTGCGACCGGGCCTCCCCGCCTTCCTCGACCTGCTCGACACGGTGCTCGACGAGCTCGTGGTCGAGGGCGCCACGGTGTCTGCAGAGATCCGTGAGCACAGCCCCGACATGCTGCGGGCGCTCGAGCAGCGGCTGACCCCGCTCGGCGTGACGATCGACTTCGTCCCCCACGTCGAGTTCAAGGACCGGACCCGTGGCGCCCGGGCCGCGGTCCGATCAGGCGAGTTCACGCCCTACGCCAACGTGATCCTCCACGCCGGCGTGGCGTACTGAGGCCCGCCATGCGCATCGAGCTGCACGACATCCACAAGAGCTTCGGCGACAACGAGGTGCTCTCCGGCGTCGACCTGCACGTCGAGGGCGGCGAGGTGATCGCCCTGGTCGGCGAGAACGGTGCCGGCAAGTCGACGCTGACCCGCGTCATCTCCGGCGCCCACCAGCCCGACCGCGGACGCATCGTGATCGACGGCGAACCGGTGACGCTGCCCACGCCGCAGTCCGCGATGGGACACGGCATCCAGGTCATCTACCAGGAGTTCCGCCAGAACATCTTCCCCCACCTCTCGGTGGCCGAGAACCTGTTCACCCTCGACGAGCAGGCCGAGTTCGGCCGCTGGTTCGTCAACAAGTCCAAGATGGCCGCCCGCGCCCGCGAGCTGCTGGACCTGATCGGGCTCGACATCGACCCGATGACTCCGGTGGACCAGCTGTCCGTCGCACAGATGCAGATGCTGGAGATCGCCAAGACCGCCGGTCACGACATGCGCCTGCTGATCCTCGACGAGCCGACGGCCGCCCTGGACGAGCAGGAGTCGGAGCGCCTCTTCGAGCAGATCGAGCGCCTGCGTGCCTCCGGCGTCGCGATCGTCTACATCAGCCACCGACTCGAAGAGGTCTTCCGTCTCTCCCAGCGCATCGCGGTGCTGCGATCCGGCGGCGTGGCGCTGGAGCGCGCGACGTCGGAGCTCAGCGAGCGCGAGGTCGTCTCGGCGATGGTCGGCCGCACGATCGAGGACTTCTATCCCAAGGAGACCCACACCAGCGACGAGGTCGCGCTCACCTGCACCGACCTGAGCGGCGCGGACTTCTTCGGCGTCGACCTCACGGTGCGGGCCGGCGAGGTGCTCGGCATCGGCGGCGTGTTCGGCTGCGGCAAGGGCAGTGTGCTGCGCGCCCTGTTCGGCCTGACGCCCACGACGGCGGGCGAGGTCGCGGTCGCCGGAACACCCTTCCGGCCGAGCTCGCCGGAGCGCGCCATCGCGGCCGGGCTGGGCTACATCGCGCCGGACCGGCAGGCCGAGGGGCTGTGCCTGCAGCAGTCGGTGTCCGACAACATCTCGCTGGCCAGCCTGGACCGCTTCACGACCGGCGCCGTCGTGCGGCGTGCGGCCGAGCGCGCAGCCACCGACGAGATCATCGACCAGCTGGCCATCCGCACGCCGAGCGGCGCGGCGGAGGTCGGCACCCTCTCGGGCGGAAACCAGCAGAAGGCGCTGTTCGGCGGGTGGGTGATGACCGGCCCCAAGGTCCTCATGATGGAGGAGCCCACGCGTGGCGTCGACGTCGGCGCGAAGGCCGAGATCTACCGGATCATCAACGAACAGGCCGCCGCCGGCGTCGCGGTCATCCTCGTCTCGTCGGACCTGCCCGAGCTCGTGGCGATGTCCGACCGTCTGCTGGTGATGCGGCAGGGCCACGTCGTGGCCGAGCTCACCGGCGACGACCTCACCGAGCAGAAGCTGCTCGAACACGCATTGGAGAGTGCCGCATGAAGACCGTGATCTCGTCCCTGAACCGCGAGCTGCGGGCCGTGTGGATGCTGCTGTTCGTCTGCGTGATCCTGTTCATCGCCACGCCACTGTTCCTGACCGGCAGCAACCTGTTGAACGTCCTGCTCGCCGTGTCGGTCACCGCGATGCTGGCCGCCGGGCAGACCTACGTGATCATCCTGGCCGAGATCGACCTGTCGGTCGGCGCCATCCTGGGCATCTCCAGCATCGTGGCCGCCTTCGTGCTGCGCGACCAGCCGCTGATCATCGGCCTGCTCGCGGGGTGGGCCGTCGGTGCGCTGGCCGGTCTGATCAACGGCCTGCTGGTGACCAAGCTGCGGATGCCGTCGTTCATCGCCACGCTCGCGATGATGTCGGTGCTGGCGGGCCTGACCCTGCAGTTCAGCCAGGGCAACCCCGTCTCCATCGACAACCGGGGCTTCCTGGACATCGGCCAGTCCCGCGTGCTCGGCGTCCCGACGCCGGTGTGGATCATGCTGATCGCCTTCGTGATCTTCGGACTGCTGCTGTCGCGCTCACGGTTCGGCCGCCACGTCTACGCCGTCGGTGACAACGCCGACGCGGCTCGACTGGCCGGCATCAAGGTGCACCGGGTCAAGATCCTGGCCTTCGTCATCAGCGGCGTGCTCTCCGCGACCGGCGGCTTCATCCTGGCCGCCCGCCTCGGCACCGCCCAGCCCACCGCCGGCAGCGGCCTCGAGCTGGCCGCGATCGCCGCGGTCATCATCGGCGGCACCAGCCTCGCCGGCGGCCGCGGAGCACTGGTCGGCACCCTGATCGGCGCCCTGCTGCTCGGCGTCATCGACAACGGCCTGAACCTGCTGGACGTCTCCCCCTTCCTGCAGGGGGTCGTCAAGGGTCTGGTGATCCTGCTCGCGATCTTCCTGGATCGCAACTCCGATCGTGTCCGGTCGCTCGTGCGCCTGGTCCGTCCACCGCGAGGGCCTGGCTCGGGCAACCCCGCTGACATCGCAACACCCACCACCACTGGAGGAACACCGTGAAGACACCCAAGAAGACCGTGGCGATCGCGCTCACCGCGATCACCCTGCTCGGGGCCTGCGGCCGCGGCGGCGACGAGACCGGCGCCGACAAGTCCGTCAAAGCCACCCTGGTCATCAGCACCCTGAACAACCCGTTCTTCGTGTCCGTCGCCGACGGCGCGAAGGAGGCCGCCAGCGAGGCCGGAGCGTCTCTGGACGTCCAGAACGCGAACAACAGCGACCAGACCGCGCTCAACGCCACCACCACCGCGCTGACCAAGAAGCCTGACGTCCTGATCATCGATCCGGTCGGCAGCGAGTCCGGCGGCACGATGACCGAGGCGGCCAACGCGGCCAACGTCCCGGTCGTCGCCTTCGACCGCGAGCCCGCCAGCGGCAAGCTGGCCAGCTTCATCGGCTACGACGCCATCCAGGCCGGCAAGGAGGCCGCCAAGTCGCTGGCCGAGGCGATCGGCGAGAAGGGCAAGGTCGTCGAGATCCAGGGCATCCTGGGCACCAACGTCGCCCAGGACCGCAGCAAGGGCTTCAACGAGGGCATCGCGGAGTACCCGAACATCCAGGTCGTGGCCAAGCAGTCCGCCGACTTCGACCGTGGCAAGGCGCTCGACGTCATGACCAACGTGCTGCAGGGCAACTCCGACATCGACGGCGTGTACGCCGCCAACGACGAGATGGCCCTCGGCGTCGTGGCCGCGCTCAAGGCGCGTAACCTCGACGGCAAGGTCAAGGTCGTCGGCAACGACGGCATCGGGGACGCCCTCAAGGCCATCCAGGCCGGCACGATGTACTCCACGCACGCGGAGTCGCCGTTCGTCCTGGGCAAGAAGGTCGTCGACCTGAGCCTGAAGGTCGCCGCCGGCGACACGGTCAAGAAGAACACGGTGCTGGAGGGGACGCTGGTCACCAAGGACCAGGTGGCCGAGTTCTGCGCCTTCCTCACCAAGGAAGGCGATACTGAGACCTGCAAGGGAATCAGCTGATCCACGTCATCGGCTGAGGTCGCACCTGCCACGCGGGTGCGACCTCGGTCGCGGTGGGCGCCCCACCAACCCAGCCACCAAGCCACCAGCCACCCAGCCCAGGAGCACATGATGAGCGCGACACCCCCCGCCACCGGGGACCGCACCGCGGCAGACCTGCGCGCAGCCGTTGGCCTGACCGACACGGACGACGCCTCGCTGCGCGGGTTCCTGCAGGGTCTCCCCGCCGTCGACCCGGTCGGCCTCGAGGCGCGGGCCGCCCAGCTGGCGAGCCGCTCGATCAAGAAGGACACCAAGCGGGCGCTGATCGACCTCGCCATCAGCATGGTCGACCTCACGACGCTCGAGGGTGCCGACACCCCCGGCAAGGTGCAGGCGCTGTGCCGCAAGGGCGTCAACCCGGACCGCGAGGTGCCCGGCACCCCGTCGGTGGCGGCCATCTGCGTGTATCCCGACCGCGTCGCCATCGCCAAGGAGGCGCTGCAGGGAACCGGCGTGAAGGTGGCCTCGGTGGCCACGGCCTTCCCTGCGGGCCGCTCCTCGCTGGAGATCAAGCTGGCCGACACCCGCCTGGCCGTCGAGGCCGGTGCCGACGAGATCGACATGGTCATCGATCGCGGCGCGTTCCTCGCCGGTGACTACGCCACCGTCTTCGAGCAGATCGCCGCCACCAAGGAGGCCTGCGGGACCGCACGCCTCAAGGTGATCCTCGAGACCGGCGAGCTGGCCACCTACGACAACGTGCGGCGCGCTTCCTGGCTGGCGCTGCTGGCCGGCGGCGACTTCATCAAGACGTCCACCGGCAAGATCGCCCCCGCGGCCACCCTGCCCGTCACCCAGGTGATGCTGCAGGCGGTGCGCGACCTGCGCGACCTCACCGGAGCCCAGCGCGCCGTCAAGCCCGCCGGCGGCATCCGCACCACCAAGGACGCCATCGCCTACCTCGTGCTGGTGCACGAGGTCGCCGGCCCCGAGTGGCTGGACCCGCACTGGTTCCGCTTCGGCGCCTCCGGCGTGGTCAACGACCTGCTGATGCAGCGCCGCACCCAGACCCAGGGCCACTACTCCGGCTCCCGCTACGTGAGCGTGGACTGACATGAACGAGGACACCCCCACCACCATGGACCTGACCTACGCGCCGGCGCTCGAGTCGGCCGCCATCGCGGCGATCAAGCCGCGATACCAGATGTTCCTCGACGGCGAGTTCGTCGACGGCGGCGGCGACGACCTCGACAGCATCAACCCCGCCAGCCTCGAGGTCCTGACCACCGTCAGCACCGCGTCGTCGGCCGACGTCGACCGCGCGGTGGCTGCCGCACGCAAGGCCTTCACCGGACCGTGGTCGCGCATGGGCGGCGCCGAGCGCGGCAAGTACCTGTTCCGCATCGCGCGCGCCATCGCCGAGCGCTCGCGCGAGCTGGCCGTGGCCGAGTCGCTCGACAACGGCAAGCCGATCCGTGAGTCGCGTGACTTCGACGTGCCCACCGCAGCACAGCACTTCTTCCACCACGCCGGGTGGGCCGACAAGCTCGGACACCTCGGCTACGGCCCCGATCCCCGTCCGCTGGGCGTGGCCGGGCAGGTCATCCCGTGGAACTTCCCGCTGCTGATGGCGGCGTGGAAGATCGCGCCCGCCCTCGCGGCCGGCAACACGGTGGTGCTGAAGCCGGCCGAGACCACGCCGGTCACGGCCCTGATCCTCGCCGAGATCATCGCCGACGCCGGTCTGCCGCCGGGTGTCGTCAACATCCTGCCCGGCGCCGGCGACGTCGGCTCCGCCCTCGTCGGCCACGACGGCGTGGACAAGGTCGCCTTCACCGGCTCCACCCCGGTCGGCAAGCGCATCCAGTCCGAGCTGGCCGGCACCGGCCGCAAGCTCACGCTCGAGCTGGGTGGCAAGGGCGCCAACATCGTGTTCGCCGACGCCGCCATCGACCAGGCCGTCGAGGGCGTCGTCAACGGCGTGTTCTTCAACCAGGGTCAGGTCTGCTGCGCCGGGTCGCGTCTGATCGTGCAGGAGTCGATCGCCGAGGAGTTCGTCGACCGGCTCAAGAAGCGCGTCGAGACGCTGCGGGTGGGCCAGCCACTGGACAAGAACACCGACGTCGGCGCGGTCAACTCCCAGATGCAGTTCGACAAGATCACCGGGCTCACCGAGGTCGGCACCGACGAGGGCGCCACCGCCTGGACCAGCAGCTGCGCACTTCCGGAGCAGGGCTGGTTCGTCGCACCGACGATCTTCACCGAGGCTTCGGCCTCCATGCGCATCGCGCGCGAGGAGATCTTCGGCCCGGTGCTCACCACCATGACGTTCCGCACGCCCGAGGAGGCGCTGGCCAAGGCCAACAACACGCCGTTCGGCCTCTCGGCGGGCGTCTGGACCGAGAAGGGCTCTCGCGCCATGGGCATGGCCGCGGGCCTGAAGGCCGGCGTCATCTGGGACAACACCTTCAACCGGTTCGACCCGACGGCGTCGTTCGGCGGGTACGGCGAGTCCGGCTTCGGCCGCGAGGGCGGACCGTCGGGCCTGGCGGCCTACCTCGACACCGACGACGAGGGAGCGCTCTGATGGCACGCATCACCGTGGCCAAGACCTACAAGCTGTACATCGGCGGCGCGTTCCCGCGCTCGGAGTCCGGCCGCACCTACCAGGTGCACGACGAGAAGGGCACGCTCATGGCCAACGCCGCTCTGGCGTCGCGCAAGGACGCCCGCAACGCCGTGGTCGCGGCCCGCAAGGGCTTCGGCTCGTGGGCCGGTGCCACCCCGTACAACCGGGGCCAGGTGCTGTACCGCGTCGCGGAGATGATGGAGGGGCGTCGTGCCGAGCTGGCCGACCTGCTCGTCAGCTCGCGCGGGCTCACCGCAGCCCAGGCGCGCGCCGAGGTCGACGCCTCGGTGGACCGCGTCGTGCACTACGCCGGCTGGACCGACAAGCTGCCGGCGGTGTTCGGCGGCGCCAACGCGGTGTCGGGCCCGTACTTCAGCTACTCGGCCCCCGAGCCGTGCGGTGTCGTGGCAGTCGCGGCGCCGACCGACTCCGGGCTGCTCGGCCTGGTCTCGGTGGTGCTGCCGGTGATCGCAGCCGGCAACAGCGTGGTGGTCGCGGCGTCCGAGGCCGACCCGTGCGTGGCCGTCACGTTCGCCGAGATCCTCGCCACCAGCGACCTGCCCGGCGGCGTCGTCAACGTGCTCACCGGGCGCCTCGCCGAGCTGATGCCCTGGCTCGCGTCGCACGCCGACGTCAACGGACTCGACCTCACCGGTGTCGACGCCGCCGACCGTCCCGACCTGGAGCGCGCGGCGTCCGACACCGTCAAGCGCGTGCTGGCACCCGGCACACGATCAGGCCGCCAGCCCGACTTCACCGCCACTCCCGGGACCATGCGCCTGCGGGCGTTCCTCGAGACCAAGACGGTGTGGCACCCGGTCGGCGCGATCTCGCTGGCGGGTGGCTCGGCCTACTGATGGGCCTGTTCCGCGAGATCGACTTCCAGAGCACGCCCATGGGCGAGCTGATCCTGCGCGAGCGCTGGGACCCGATCGCGCAGCAGGACCTGCTGGAGATCAAGCTGAACGACGAGTTCCTCATGTCGAGCCTGTTCACCGTCTCCGAGACGGCGTTGGGCACGCTGGCCATGCAGGAGTCCACCGCCTTCGACGAGCTGGACGTGGTGGTCGGCGGCCTCGGCCTCGGCTGCACCGCGCTCGCCGTGCTCGAGGACCCGCGGGTGCGCCATCTCGTGGTCGTCGACAACCTGCCCCAGGTGATCGACTGGCACCAGCGACACCTCATCCCCGCGGGGATCACGCTCTCGACCGATGAGCGCTGCCGGCTCGTGCACGGCGACTTCTTCGCCGGACTGCGCCCCGATGGCGAGCTCGACGCCGAGCAGCCCGGCCGCCTCTGGCACGCCGTCGTCCTCGACGTCGACCACACGCCGCGACACCACCTGCACCCCAGCCATGCCGACCTCTACACCCCGGCCGGGCTGGCCCGGGTGGTCGAGCGCCTGCACCCCGGCGGCGTGTTCGCGCTGTGGTCCGACGACCCGCCCGACGACGACTTCATGACGACGCTCTCCGCGTCGTTCGCCGAGGCCCGCGCCGAGGTGGTCGAGTTCGACAACCTGCTCACCCGCGGCACCTCCAGCGCCACCATCTACCTCGCCCGCACGCCCGAGTGATCTCGTTGCTACACTCTGCTACGGAGGGTGGCATGGACACGATCCCGCACCGCGAGCTGCGCAACAACAGCAGCAAGATCTTGGCGCGCGTGAAAGCCGGCGAGACCATCGCCGTATCCAACAACGGGGAGATCGCGGCCGTCCTCGTGCCTCCCGGAGCCGATCCGTACGACCAGATGATCGCGTCCGGCCTCGTCACCCCGGCTGCGTCGCCCGGCCGAGCCCGGCAGATCGCGCGATCACGCACCTCCGTCTCGTCCGCCGACGTCCTCGACGACCTGCGCGGCGACCGTTGAGCGTGCTCCACTACGCCGACACCTCGGCCTGGCTCAAGCTGGTGCACGACGAGGCCGAGACCGAGGCGATGCTCGACCACCTGGCCGACGTGCAGGGCTCTGGCGGACGGTTCGTCGCCTCTCACCTGCTCGTCACGGAGCTGGTCCGTGCAGCACGGCGGCTCGACGTCACAGCGGAGGCGATCAACGACGCGATCGGCGAGATCGACCTCGTCCTGCCCACCGCGCAGACCTACGGTCTCGCGGGCCGACTTCCCGGCCCCACGCTGCGTTCTCTCGACGCGCTGCACCTGGCCGCGGCCATCGAAACTCGGGCCGATGCCTTCATCACCTATGACGAACGCCAGGCCGCAGCAGCCGTCGATGCCGGCATCCGGGTCGTGAGCCCGCGCTGACCGTCGGGTCCGCGCCCGGCCATCTGCCGCGTCCGTCGAGCCCCCGTAGGTTGGACAGGTGCCACAGACCCCTGACACCGATCTGCACGGCACCTCCCTACCTGCCGGATCCTCCGGCTGGATCCGCGTGCGTGGCGCGCGCGAGCACAACCTGCGCGACGTCGCGCTCGACCTGCCGCGCGACTGCTTCGTGGTGTTCACCGGCGTGTCCGGATCGGGCAAGTCCTCGCTCGCGTTCGGCACCCTGTTCGCCGAGTCGCAGCGGCGGTACTTCGAGTCCGTCGCGCCGTACGCACGCAGGCTGCTGTCACAGGTGGGCGCCCCCGAGGTCGACACCATCGACGGACTGCCGCCGGCCATCGCGTTGCAGCAGGCCCGCGGGTCATCGAACGCCCGGTCGACGCTCGGTACGCTGAGCTCGCTGTCAGACGTGCTGCGCCTGCTCTACAGCCGCGCAGGCACCTACCCCGACGACGCGGCGCATCTGCCGGCCTCGGCGTTCTCCCCCAACACCGCAGACGGCGCATGTCCCACCTGCGCAGGCAGCGGCGTGGCGCGCAGCACCACCGAGGAGCTGCTCGTCCCGGATCCGACGCTGTCGATCGACGACGGCGCGATCGGCGTCTGGGCCAACCGGGCATGGGTGGGACAGAACGCGCGACGCATGATCACCAAGCTCGGCATCGACATCCATGTCCCCTGGCACACCCTCGACCAGGCCGACCGCGACTGGATCCTGTTCACCGACGAAGAACCGCGCATGCTCCTGATGGGCAACAAGGGCGGGGAGCAGAGCCAGTACCACGGCCACTGGTCGTCGGCGGAGAAGTACCTGATGCGCAACCTCGCCCGGACCCAGTCGGACTCCCAGCGCGAGAAGCTGGAGGCGTTCCTCGCCGAGGGCCCATGCCGGACCTGCCACGGCAAGCGACTGCAGCCCGCCGCACTCGCCGTCACCTTCGACGGCATCGACATCGCCGACATGAGCGCGATGGCGCTGTCGCAGGTGTGCGAGCTGCTCGACTCCGGCCTCGAACAGCAGGCGCTCGGAACCGATCGCCACGGCGCCGCCGCCTCGTCGGCGGCACGCTCGCTCGTCAAGGACTTCGCGGCCCGCGTCGAGGCGATCATCAGCCTGGGCCTCGGCTACCTGTCGATGGACCGGTCCAGCACGGCCCTGTCGCCCGGCGAGCTGCAGCGGGTGCGACTGGCCGGACAGGTGCGGGCCGGCCTGTTCGGGGTGCTGTACGTGCTCGACGAGCCGTCTGCCGGACTGCACCCCGCCGACTCCGAGGCGCTCTACGCGGCGCTGCGCGAGCTGGTCGCCACCGGCAACTCGCTGTTCGTCGTGGAGCACGACCTGTCGATCGCCCGCAACGCCGACTGGGTGGTCGACGTCGGCCCGAGCGCCGGCGTGCTCGGCGGCGAGATCATCCACAGCGGGCCGCCCGAGGCCCTCGCCGACGTCGAGTCGCTGACCGCCGACTTCATGTTCGATCGTGTCGACGCTCCGGCGGTCGCGCCGCGCGACCCCCGCGGCTGGCGCACCTTCGACCACCTGACGCTGCACAACCTGCAGGACGTCGAGCTGCGGCTTCCCCTCGGTGTCCTGACGGCGATCACCGGCGTCTCCGGCTCGGGCAAGTCGTCGCTCCTGACGGCGATGACCGAACGTCTGCAGTCCGACGGCGACGTGCGCATCGTGTCGATCGACCAGAAGCCCATCGGCCGGTCGCCCCGGTCGAACCTGGCCACGTACACCGGCCTGTTCGACGCCGTGCGTCGCATCTTCGCGGCGACCGACGAGGCGACGGCGCGGGGCTGGGGCGCGGGACGGTTCTCGTTCAACGTCGAGGCCGGCCGCTGCCCCACCTGCGAGGGCGAGGGCTTCGTCGCCGTCGAGCTGGTCTTCCTTCCCACCAGCTACTCGTCGTGCCCCACGTGCCAGGGCTCGCGCTACAACCCCGAGACGCTCGAGGTGACCTACCGCGGCTGCGACGTGGGGCAGGTGCTGGCGATGACGGTGCAGGAGGCTTCGGAGTTCTTCGACGACGTGCCCGGCATCGCCCGTGCCCTCACCACGCTGCTCGACGTGGGCCTGGGCTACCTGACCCTCGGACAGCCGGCCACGGAGCTGTCCGGCGGCGAGGCGCAGCGCATCGAGCTGGCCACCGAGCTGCAGCGTCCTCGCCGCGGCGACACGGTCTTCGTGCTCGACGAGCCCACAGGCGGACTGCACCCGGTCAACGTGCGTGACCTCGTTCGGGTGCTGGGCAGGCTCGTCGAGACCGGCGACACGGTGGTGACCGTCGAGCACGACATGCAGGTCATCGCGGCGGCCGACTGGGTCGTCGAGCTCGGGCCCGGCGGTGGCGGCCAGGGCGGCACGGTCGTCGCCGCGGCCACGCCGACCGACCTGCTCGACGTGCCCGGCAGCGTCACCGCGCCCTACCTGAAGCGTGCACTGTCGCGGTGACCGAGGGGGACGACGCGCGGTGGATGGTCATCAAGGGGCGGCGATGGAGGAGAACCGACCCGAGCCTGCCAGCCGACCTGGTCGAGGCTCTGACGTCCCATCTCGGCCGCGGCCGCTCGGGCGTGCGCAACGCCAAGAAGCACGGCGACGACGACGCCGTCGCGGCCGCACGAAGGCGCACCGACCTCGCCAAGCACGGCCTTGGCGAGCGCGGCCCGACGTGGTGGGACGAACCCGAGTCAGCGCGCCTGGAGCGCGCCCGCGAGGCGCTCGGCCTGCTCGACGCGATGGACCGGCCGACGTGAGCGCACGGCGAATCTAGTCGCGGTCCTCCGCACGCCAGGCGCGCCACTCGTCGATGTCCGCCTGCCGCCAGCCCCAGATCTCGACCGCCTCGACCTCGGAGATGGCCTCAGTGCGCACGAGGTCCAGGTGATGGGCGTAGCCGGTGGCCCACTGGCCGACCGCCCACATGAGGCGGCCCACGCTGAGGCGCCGCCCGAGCCCGAGGTTCCAGGCCCACGGCTTGGGATCGATCAGGCAGAACGAGTCGCAGCAGTCGCGACCCTCGTGCGTGCAGCACAGCTCGTCGATGACCAGCGCGATCATGGCCACGAGTCCCGACGCCTGTCGCGTCTCGACCGTGAACTCGCCGGATGAGTGGAGGTGGCTCTCGCAGATGTACACGGACTGCTCCCGTCAGGTATGCCCGAAGGCTGAACGAGACCGGCCCTAGCTGGGCTGGCCTGGCTCGTACATCTGACGGATCTGGCTCACGGGTTCACCGTAAGGCTTCAGACGCCGGCCGACCAGCTTCGTCACGCGGCGTCGGCGGCGAGCGACTCGAGCTCGAGCATCGGGTGGTCGCGCACGATGCGCTGCATGCGCCACTTGTCGACGAACACCGCCAGCAGGGTGCCGTCGGTGCGGGTGAGCACCTCGGCGCCGGGTTGGTCGTTGACGGTGGCCGCGCCGGCCGCGCTGACCTGCCGCGCCAGCTGGTAGTCGAGGTGGTCGAGGCTGACCTCGGTGGAGAACTCGCGTCGGAGGCGGTCGACGACCACCTCGAACTGCATCGGTCCCACGGCCGCCAAAACGGGGGCCTGGTCGCCGCGCAGGTCCGAGCGCAGCACCTGGACCACGCCCTCGCGGTCTAGCTGTTCCATGCCGCGGCGGAACTGCTTGTGCCGGCCGGTGTCGCGTGCCCGGATGACGGCGAAGTGCTCGGGCGCGAAGCTGGGGATCGGAGGGAACGTCACCGGGGTCTCGGCGTAGAGGGTGTCGCCGATGGACAGGGCCGAGGCGTTCACCAGGCCGATCACGTCGCCCGGGTAGGCGATCTCGGCGGTCTCGCGGTCGCGGCCGAACACGCTCTGCGCGTACTTGGTGGCGAACGGCCTTCCGCTCTGCGCGTGGGTCAGCACGTCGCCGCGGTGGAAGACGCCCGAGCAGATCCGCGCGAACGCCACGTGGTCGCGGTGGGCGGTGTTCATGCCGGCCTGGATCTTGAAGATGAAGGCACTGAAGTCGCTGTCGACGGGCCGCGGCTTCTCGTCGGCGTCGGGTCGAGCGCGAGGTGCCGGGGCGATCGTCAGCATCACCTCGAGCAGCTGGCTGACGCCGAAGTTGAGGGCTGCGGCCGCGAACAGCACCGGGGTGGTGCGGCCGGCGAGGAAGGTCGTCTCGTCGTGGGTGCCGCCAGCTTCCGACAGCAGCTCGACCTCCTCGGACGCGGCGGTCCACACGTCGCCGAACAGCTCGGCGGCCTCGGCCGGGGTGTGGATCACCTGCCCGGCGATGGTCGCGCCGCCGGCCGTCCGCTGGTACTCGATGCAGGTGCCGTCGCGACGGTCGAGCACTCCGCGGAACTCCCCCGCGATGCCCACCGGCCAGGTGAGCGGGGTCGGGGTGATCGCGATGCGCTGCTCGATCTGGTCCAGCAGCTCGAGCGGATCGAGGCCGGGGCGGTCCCACTTGTTGATCACGGTGATGACCGGGATGCCGCTGCGCCGGCAGACGTCGAACAGCTTGAGCGTCTGCGGCTCCAGGCCCTTGGCGCCGTCGAGCAGCATCACGGCGAAGTCGACAGCGGACAGCACCCGGTACGTGTCCTCGGAGAAGTCGGAGTGGCCGGGGGTGTCGACGAGGTTGAACACCCTGCCCTCGTACTCGAACTGCAGGGCGGTCGAGGAGATCGAGATCCCTCGCGCCTGCTCCATCTCCATCCAGTCCGACACGGTGGCCTTGCGCCCCGCCTTGCCGTGCGTGGCGCCGGCCTCGGTGATCGCGTGCGCGTGCAGCGCCAGCGCCTCCGTGAGCGTCGACTTGCCCGCGTCCGGGTGCGAGATGACGGCGAAGGTGCGGCGCCGAGCGGCCTGCACCATCACGTCGGTCGAGGATTCCGGCGCGGTCGTCGAATGGCCAGAGCTCATGGTGCGACGGTAACGGACGCCGCGGTGTGGCCGGCGTCGCGTGGTGGTCTCGATCCTGCGTGACCGCGGCGTCGGTCCACGGGCGACCGGTCAACCCGCCGACTTCCTGCCGCGCATTCGCACCGATAGACATGCGAAGACCCCCGATTCTGCGGACATCTCAGCAGGTCTCGGGGGTCTTCATCTGGCGGTGGCGGTGGGATTTGAACCCACGGAAGGGATGAACCTTCACACGATTTCGAATCGTGCTCCTTAGGCCGCTCGGACACGCCACCGCGGGGAACCTTACCGGACGGAGGTCAGGCGCTCGAATCGCGGTGGGCGGCACGGGCGCGACCGGTCTGGTCCCAGCGGCCCTCGAGCGCCTCGTCGACGCTGGCGGCCTCGGCCTGCAACCGCGCCAGGTCCACCTCGTCGTGGTCGGCCGCCTCCACCAACCGTCGAAGCCGCGCCAGCTGCACGCAGACCGCCTCCGTCGAGTGCGGACCCTCGGTCCATGCCACCTCGCGCAACAGCATGAACAGCCGCGACATCACCTGGGGATCCTTCTGCCCGTAAAGCGCCGGCTGCTCGACGGCCAGCGCCAGCAGGTCGGCGAAGACCGGGCGCGACACGATGACCCGCACCGCACCGTCGTTGCCGTCACCGTCGCGCAGGATGCGCGGTCCGAGCGTCACGCCACTGAGGTCGCACAGCAACGACGACATGTAGCCCAGGGCATGCACCGCCGTCGTCGGGTCGTTGATGCCCGGCGACAGCGCCTTGACCGCGACGTCGGCCAGCTGGCGCAGCCCCAGCTCGAGGTCCGACGTGGAGGTGCGCTCGAAGCCGGTGGTGATCCTCGAGCACACCGCTGCGCGCAGGTCGTCCAGCTCGTCGTCGTCCCATGGTCCGCCGCCGGCCCGCCAGACCCAGCCGATCGGGGTGCCGCCGATGATGGAGTCGCCCGGGTTGCGCTCGATGTAGACCACTGCGTCGTGCTCTGTCGCCTGCGCGACCAAGGCCTTCTCGTCCACGTCGACGAGGAAGCCGGTGGAGGTGGCGGTCAGCAGCACCGCGTCGTCGGGCACCAGCTCCTGCGCCGCCTCGGGCGTGAGGCGGTCGCCGCCGGCGAAGCGCGCCGCGATGCCGGCCGACCCCTGGTGGACGCTGCGCAGCATGCTCTCGACGCGAATGGTCTGCGTCAGGTGCGCCAGGAAGAACACCAGCGCGAGCACGCTGACGACGGCCAGCAGGTAGGCGAACGTCACCGAGAACCGCGGGACGAACGCCTCCTCGCCGCCGGTCTCGGTGCGCACCGTGCGCAGCACCGTGAGCGCGAACGTGAAGGTGCCGAGGAAGATCGCCATGGTGCCCTGCACCACGAGGTCACGGGTGAAGGTGCGCAGCAGCCGCGGCGAGAACTGGCTGCTGGCCAGCTGCAGGGTGACGACCGTCAACGAGAACGTCAGCGACGTGACCGTGATCAGCGACCCGGCGATGGCGCTGAGCACCGTGCTCGCCGCGTCGGCCCCGCCACCGAACACCACCGTCGAGACGTTGTCGGAGATCCTCAGGTCGATCTTCGGCAGCACCAGCCCGAGCACGAGCGCAGTGACCACGCCCAGCGTGGGGATGGGCCACAGGTTGGTGCGGAACGCGTCCCGCAGACGAGCCGAGGTGAGGCTCACCCGGTCAGCTCTTCTGCTCGGCCTTCAGCACCAGACGGCCCTCGCGGCGGTCCTCCCAGTACTCGTCCAGCTCCTTCTTGACCACCGGGAACAGCAGGTACAGACCGAGGATGTTGATGAAGGCGCACGTGAACAGCATGGCGTCCGCGAGGTTCACGACGTCGCTGAGGGCGACCACGGACCCGAACACGGTGAACAGGCAGAAGATCACCTGGAAGAGGCGCTCGGTGAACGCCGAGCGACCGAACACCGAGGTGAACGCCTTCTGCGTGTAGTACGACCACGTGATCAGCGTCGAGAACGCGAAGAGCGCGACCGCGACGGCCAGCACGTACGGGAACCACGACACGACGCTCTCGAACGCGTCCGACGTGAGCACGACACCGTCCGGGTTGGGGGTGTCGCCCGCCGCGGCCTGGGCACGGGCGTTCAGCCACGACTCGGGCTTGGCGATGACGATGGTCAACGCCGTCATGGTGCAGATGACGACGGTGTCGACGAACGGCTCGAGCATGGCGACGAAGCCCTCGGTGACCGGACGCCGGGTCTTGACCGCGGAGTGGGCGATGGGCGCCGAGCCGACGCCGGCCTCGTTGGAGAACGCCGCTCGCTGGAAGCCGATGATCAGCACGCCGACCACACCGCCCGTGACGCCGTCGGGCGAGAACGCGCCACTGATGATGTCGCCGAACGCGCCCGGGATGGAGGTGAAGTTGCCGAGGATGACGACCAGGCAGGCGGTCACGTAGATGATCGCCATGGCCGGCACGAGGCTGGCCGTGACCCGGCCGATGGACTTCATGCCGCCGATGATGACCAGCCCGACCAGCAGGGCGAGCACGATGCCGAAGCCGAGCGCGGCGCCGCCGCCGGCGAGCCAGCCGTCGTCGCCACCGGTGACGTTCTTGGCCTGCGCGTAGGTCTGGTTGGCCTGGAACATGTTGCCGCCGACCGCACCGAAGAAGAAGATCGCGACGGCGAACACCGACGTCAGTGCGGTGGCCACACCCGTGCCGAAGCGAGCGAACGCGATGGGCAGGTACTTGAACGGGCCGCCACTGACGGTGCCGTCCTCGTGCTCCTCGCGATACTTCACGCCGAGCGTGCACTCGACGAACTTGGTGCACATGCCCAGCAGTCCGGCGAGGATCATCCAGAACGTGGCACCGGCACCGCCGAGCGACAGCGCCACCGCCACGCCGGCGATGTTGCCGAGGCCCACCGTGCCGGACACGGCCGACGTCAGGGCCTGGAAGTGCGAGACCTCGCCGGGGTCGTCGTCGCTGCCGTACTTGCCCCTCACGAGCTCGATCGCGTGCCGCACGCCCCACACCTGCGGGCCGCGGAACGCGATGGTGAAGATCGCTGCTGCCAGCACCAGCCAGCCGACGATGATCGGGAAGGTGACACCCCCGATCGTCACCGTGAAGAAGATGACCGACGAGACCGCATCGGAGATCGGAGCGAAGAAGCCGTCGATGGCTTCCTGGATGCTGGAGGTGTCCATGCAGACCCACCCCACCGCACCCGGGCCGATTCGGCAAGTTACCGACGGGTTGTCGCGCCCTCGCCACGGCGCCGGGCCACGTCCCCGTCCGTCGTCAACAGGCTCCACAGGGCGTTGATCGCCCGGCTGACATCCTGCGGATCAACCGCCCGGTCACGCTCCAGTACCCAGCGATCGAGCGACTCCAGCAGGGCGACCAGCCACGACCTCAGCAGCTCGGCCGGCAGGTCGGCACGCACGACTCCCAGGCGTCGACCCGTCTGCAGCGCCTCGTCGATCCAGGCATGGACCGCGGCGCGTACCCTCGTGATCTCGCGGTCGTCATCGAGGTCGGCGGCCCCGTGGAAGATCCGCCCGAGCTCGGTCAGCTCGGGGCGCTCGGCCGCGACCTGCCTCAGTCGGCCCGCGGCTGCGAGCAGCTCGGACCGGAACGTGTCGGCATCCAGCACGTCGAGTGCTGGGGGCCGAACGATCTCCAGCACGTCTGCCGCGAGCCCCGTCACCACCCAGTCGTGCAGGGCGCCCCGGTCATCGAAGTAGTGGTAGAAGGAGCTCTTCGCGAGCCCTGCGTCGCGCAGGATGCGGTTCAACGACGCCCCCTCGTACCCGTCACGGGCAAACGCAGCGGCCGCCGACGCACGCAGGCGATCGGCGCGATCCGGCGCGAGCGGTCGGGGTGGACGGGCCATGCGGACCATCCTAGACTGATTCGTGGACCAGTCGGTACAGGAAAGGGCGTCCCATGTCGCAGCTCGTCACGCTCGCCGGCGCCACCGGGTACGTCGGCCGTCACGTCGCCGCCGCCCTGCACGCACGCGGGTGGCGCGTTCGCGCCCTGGTCAGGTCGCGGGGCGCGGCGCAGCGCCCGGGATCCTTCGGCGCGCCGTCGCTCGCGGGGACGGTGAGCGAGTGGGTCGAGGTCGACTACGCGGACCCGTCCACCATCAGCGGCGTCAGCCGCGGCGTCGACCACGTCGTCTCGGCGCTCGGCGTCACCCGGCAGAAGGCCGATCCCTGGGACGTCGACTTCATCGGAAACCTGCAGCTGCTGCGCGACGCCGAGAGCGAGGGCGTGTCGACGTTCCAGTACGTCAACGTGCTGCACGTCGAGCACGGCACGTCGAGCACCCTGCGCGCGAAGCATGCGTTCGTCGAGGTCCTGCGGCGCAGCCGGGTCGCCGCCCAGGTCGTCAACCCGTCCGGCTACTTCTCCGACATGACCGAGATCTTGTCGATGGCCGAGCACGGGCTGGGCGTCACGCTCGGCCGCGGCGCCAACCGGATCAACCCGATCCACGGCGCCGATCTCGCCGACTTCTTGGCCGAACAACTCGCTGGCCCCTCGGGGGAGTGGGACGTGGGCGGGCCCGATGTGTTCACGATGGAGGAGGTCGAGCGCTTGGCGTTCTCGGTCGTGGAGCGGCGACCCCGCGTGCTGCACGTGCCACCTGCGGCGGCCCGGCCCGCGCGGTGGCTCGCCGACCGCGCCGGCCCGCGCGCCGGCAACCTGGTCCGGTTCTTCACCGAGTCGATGACCGCCGACGCGGTCGGCGAGCCGATCGGGACCCGGCGTCTCGAGGACCACTGGCGCGCGCTGCGTTCGGCGTAGCGACCAGCAGCGAACGTCAGGTGCCTCGCGGCGGGTCCGAGATGCTCAGCATGGTCTCGCTGAACAGGTCGATCGAGTCGTCGGCGGAGCGTCCGGTGCCGGCGCCTCCGAGCACGCTGGTCAGCTCGGCGACTGCACGCGCGATGCGCTGGTTGAGCGCATTCGCACCCTCGCTGCCCCAGTCGTGCGGCGACGCGAACACGCCCGTGGGCATCACGAACGCCTGCAGGTACGCGAACACCGGACGCATGGCGTGGTCGACCACCAGGGAGTGCCGCGCCGTGCCACCGGTGGCGCCCAGCAGGACCGGCTTGCCGATCAACGCGTCCTGGTCGAGCGCGTCGATGAACGACTTGAACAGCCCCGAGAAGGACCCCTGGTAGGTGGGGGTCACGAAGACCACGGCATCGGCGGCGGCCACCTGGTCGAGCACGTTCTGCAGCCGCGGTGCCGCGAAGCCGACCACGTTGGCCTCGGCGATCTGCTGTGCCAGCTCGCGCAGCGTGACCACCTCGAACGAACCCGACGGATCGGCCGCCGTGATCGCCTCACCGATGCGCTGGGCCAGCATCGTCGTCGACGACGACTCGCTGAGTCCGGCCGACACGGCGACGACGCGGCTCATGCCTGCACCGCCTCGGCCTCACGTGCCCGCTTGGCAGCAACCCGGTTGGCGTGCGTGGGTGCGTCGGGCACACCGGCCGGCCGCCGCGCGTCGAACTCGGCCCGCAGGGTCGGCAGGATCTCGCCGAGCAGGTCCAGCTGCTCCAGCACCGTCTTGAGCGGCAGCCCCGCGTGGTCCACGAGGAACATCTGGCGCTGGTAGTCGCCGAAGTAGTCCGCGAAGGACAGCGTCTTCTCGATGACCTCCTGCGGGCTGCCGACGGTCAGCGGGGTCTGCGCCTGGAAGTCCTCGAGGCTGGGTCCGTGGCCGTAGACCGGAGCATTGTCGAAGTACGGGCGGAACTCGTTGATCGCGTCCTGGCTGTTCTTGCGCATGAAGAACTGGCCGCCGAGTCCGACGATCGCCTGTTCCGGCGTGCCGTGACCGTAGTGCTCGTAGCGCTGCCGGTAGAAGTTGATCAGCCGGATGTAGTGCTCCTTGGGCCAGAAGATGTTGTTCGCGAAGTAGCCGTCTCCGTAGTAGGCGGCGATCTCGGCGACCTCGGGCGTGCGGATCGAGCCGTGCCACACGAACGGCGCGACGCCGTCGAGCGGACGCGGGATCGCCGTGAACCCCTGCAGCGGCGTGCGCAGCTTGCCCTCCCAGTCGACGACGTCCTCGTCCCAGAGGCGGCGCAGCAGCTGGTAGTTCTCGATCGTCAGCTCCACGCCCTGGCGCGGATCCTTGCCGAACCACGGGTACACCTGCACCGTGTTGCCGCGCCCGAGCACGAGGTCCGCGCGACCTCCGGACAGGTGCTGGAGCGTGGCGTAGTCCTCGGCGATCTTGACCGGGTCGTTGGTGGTGATGTGCGCGATCGAGGTCGACAAGATGAGCCGCTCGGTCTGCGCCGCGATGTAGGCGTGCAGCGTGCTGATCGACGGCGACACGAAGCCGGTGTCGTGGTGCTCGCCGATGGCGAAGACGTCGCCGCCGATGTCCTCGACCTTCTTGGCGATCTGCACCAGCGCCTTGAGCTTCTCGTGCTCGGTGGGGATCGAGCCGTCGGTCGGGTCGACGGTCAGGTCGCCGACGCTGAAGATGCCGAACTGCATCGTGCTCATGGAGTGCTCCTTCGCCTCGGCCGGCGGATGCCCGCCCGCATTGTTGAATGTTCAACCAATCTAGCGGATGCGTTGTTCCGTGGTCACTGCAGGTGCCGCTGACCTCTCCTGGTCAACGAGGCGGCGCCGACGATCATTCCGGCGCGTCGGCCGCAGCGTCCGCTGGCCGAGCCAGCCACGTGCCCTCGTACCCGACCGGCCGGAAGCCCAGCTGCTCGTTGATGTCGAGCATCGGACGGTTCTGCTCGACGTTGTAGGTGACCACCTGCTCGACGTGGGGATGGCGGTTCACCATCTCCTGGGCGGCGGTGGCCTTGACCAGCGCGCCGAGCCGCCGACCGCGGTGCTCGGCCAGCACGAGGGTGTCCTCCTGCACGGCCACGACGGCGTCGGCCGACACCAGCACCTCGGTCATGGCGACCAGCCGACCTGTCGCGACGCTCTCGGCCACGACCGTCACGGCGTGATGGCCGGCGTCGAGGGCACGCAGGTCGTGAGCCGCCACCCGCTCGGCGTCCCACGGGTCGACGCGCGCTCCGACGCCGCCCATCGGCGCGTCCGTGCTCATGCGCGTGCGCAGCACCGCCAGGTCATCGAGCCACGGGCGCGGTGTCGGCCCGTGCCAGGTGTGCAGCAGGTAGTCGGCACCGGCCACCGCTGCGGCGGAGTCACGCAGCGGCGCGAGCCGAGCGACGAGGCCGTCGGTCGACAGCATGCTGATCCGGTTGACGAGCTCGAGCGCGAAGCCGCGCGTCGTCAGGAACCGCGCGCCCGGGTCGTCGGCCGGCACGTCGCCGAACCCGGTGGGCGGTGCGATCCGGTCTCCGCCGGCCCGGGTCGTGTGCGGGGTGTTGACCAGCAGCCGCGAACAGCCGGCGTCACGCGCCGCGGCGATCGCGGCGTCGAAGAGCGCCGCGCCGATCCCGGCTCGTCGGGCGTGCGGCAGCACGTCGGCCGCCACGTAGGCGCCGGCGTCGAGATCGTGGACGCGCACGGTGGCCATGCCTCGCCCGACCGGCACACCGTCGAGTCGCGCCAGCAACAGGATCCGCCTGCGGTTGGGGTTGTCGGCGAACTCCGGACGAAGCGCACGTGCCGACGGCGACAGCAGGTCGGTGCCGAGGGTGTGCGCCTCGACCGCGTTGCGCACCTCCACGTACTCCAGGAACGTCGCTGCGTCCGGCGCGTCGACCGAGTCGGGGACGACGACGGTCTCGATCGTGGCGTTCACGCGCCTCAGGCTACGAGATCGCGCAATGCGGCATCGGAGGCGAACAACGCCTCGCGGTCGTGCGTCGACGTGGAGGCGAGCAGCTCGTCGGCGCCGGTGCGGAGCTGCAGCTCGTCGAGCATGCCGCGCACCGTCGTCGTCGAGCCCACGACGGCCTGGTCGAGCGACGCCTCGACCCGCGTGCGCACCTGGTCGGTCCAGCGCTGGGCGCGGATCGCGTCGACCGACTCCAGCGCCGGGAACTCGCCGGTCTGGCGTGACCGCGCCATGGCCCAGGCCTCCGGCAGCGCGAGCTCGCGGGCAGCGGCATCGGTGGCGGCGATCGTCACGTCGAGCGAGATCGTCACGTGCGGGTCTGCGGCCTGCTTGCTGGGCCGGAAGTCGCGCCGGTAGGCGGCCAATGCCTCCGCGCCGTCGGCCGACCACAGCATCGGCCCGCCGACCACCACCGGGAGACCGAGCCGGGCAGCGATCTGGACGCCACTCCCGGTCGCGATCAGAGACATCGGCACCGGCCCGGCGCTGGGTACCGGGTGCGCCGTCACGTCACTCGAACCGTCGAGCAGGTCGCGCAGCTCCTCGAGGTCGGACTCGAACGAGTCGGCCGCGTCGAGGTCGTGGCGCAGGGCGGCGCGCACGGGTGCGGTGAAGCCGATCGAGCGGCCGAGCCCCAGGTCGACACGCCCCGGGTGCAGCGCCTCGAGCATCAGGAACTGCTCGGCCACGACGAGCGGCTGGTGGTTGGGCAGCATGACGCCGCCCGACCCGAGCCGGATGCGTTCGGTGGCGGCGCCGATCGCTGCGAGGAGCACCGCGGGTGCGCCGCTCGCGATGCCGGGGACGCCGTGGTGCTCGGCGACCCAGAACCGCTCGTAGCCCAACGCCTCGGCGTGGACCGCACGCTCGACCGATCCGGTGAGCCCCTCGGCCTCGGGCCGGCCCGCACGGGTGCGCGACCGGTCGAGCAGCGAGAGCCTCATGCCGGGTTCAACGGCCCGACGGCGACGGATCTTCCCCGCGCCATCGGTCGCGGCGCAGCACGTGGTGCAGCGGCGGGTCGATCGGGTTGTCCGGCTCGGCATCGCCTGAACCCACGATGCGGAACCCGGCCTTCTCCAGGGCACGCCACGAGCGGCGGTGCGCCGCGACGACGGCCACGAGCAGGTACGGGACGTCCGGGTCCTCGAAGGTCGAACGGGCCACGGCGTCGATCATCTGCGGGCCGAGTCCGTGGCCGCGGTCGTCGGGCGCGCCGACGAGGTAGTCCAGCGACGTCGCGCCCGGCGCCACCGGGCCGGCGATGCGGGTGAAGATCTCCAGATCCTCCGGATACGCACCCACCCGGGCGCGCTGCACCAGCCCGACCGGTCGACCGTCCAGCTCGGCGATCAGGTCCTCTCCGGGTTCTTGGCCGTCGACGCCCGGCCCGAAGTCACGCTCCACGCCGGCCGGCGACGGGTCCTGGTTCCACCACCGGCGCACCTCGGGGTCGGCGAGCCACTGACCGACCAGCTCGAAGTCGTCGCGGGTCAGGGAGCGGAAGCTCCAGGTCACCGGTGGCCCTCGAAGAAGGTGCGCAGCAGGGCTGAGCTCTCGTCGGCCAGCACCTGGCCGACCACCTCGGGGCGGTGGTTGAGTCGGCGGTCGCGCACGACGTCCCACAACGAGCCGACCGCCCCGGCCTTGTCGTCGAAGGCGCCGAACACCAGGCGCTCCAGACGCGAGGCCACGATCGCACCGGCGCACATCGTGCACGGTTCCAGCGTGACCACCAGGGTGCAACCCTCGAGCCGCCACTCGCCGCGGGCAGCCGCTGCTTCACGGATGGCGACGACCTCGGCATGGCCGGTGGGGTCGCCGTCGCGCTCGCGGGTGTTGCGGCCGCGACCGATCACCGTGCCCTCGGCATCGAGCACGACCGCGCCCACGGGCACGTCGTCGTCGGCCAGCGCGTCGTGCGCCAGCGCCAGGGCTTCGCGCATCGGCACCTGCCAGTCGGTCAATCCAGCAGCTCTTCCAGCTCGTCGGCGAAGCCAAGGCGTTCGGCCAGATCCAGCAGCATGTCCTCGGCCGAGGCGTCGTCACCGTCGTCGCACACGTCGGCGAGGTCGGTGGCGGTGACACCCAGGTCGGCGAGCAGGTCCAGGTCGCCGCCGGGCTGTGGGTCCTCGTCGTCGTCGATCTCGGCCAGGTCCATCACGTCGGCGGCGTCGGCGGCCAGATCGGACTCCTGGACGGCGGTCACGTCGGACAGCACCAGCCGCATGCCGGTGGAGTCACGCCGTGCCAGCACGAAGAAGTCGTCGTTGACGGACACCATCGCAAGCACCCCGGCGTCGGCGCGGAAGCGGGCCAGCGCCTCGCCGAGCTCTTCCAGGTCGTAGCCGAGCGAGGCCTTCATCTCGGCGACATGCCACTCGTCGCCCGTGCGGTATGCCGCCACCGCGAAATCGACCTCGTCGTCCGCCATGCACTGATCGTGACAGACCCCGCCGCGACGCCGCTAGTCTCGTCCCATGCAGGTTCACGTCGCCGACCACCCGCTCATCTCCCACAAGCTGACGCTCTTGCGCGACGAGACCACCGATTCGCCGACCTTCCGACGCCTCGCCGACGAGCTGGTGACGCTGCTGGCCTACGAGGCCACCCGCGACGTGCGGGTGGTGCCGGTCGACGTGACGACGCCGGTCGCCACGACCCAGGGAGTGCGACTGTCGCAGCCCCGTCCGCTCGTGGTGCCGATCCTGCGCGCCGGTCTCGGCATGCTCGAGGGCATGCAGCGGCTGATCCCCACCGCCGAGGTGGGCTTCCTCGGCATGGTGCGCAACGAGGAGACGCTCGAGGCGGTCACCTACGCCGAGCGCCTGCCCGACGACCTCACCGGCCGCCAGTGCTACGTCCTGGACCCGATGCTCGCCACCGGCGGGTCGCTGGCCGCCGCCATCGACTTCTTGGTGCAACGCGGCGCCGACCACATCACGGCCATCACCCTGCTCGCGGCGCCCGAGGGCGTGGCGCGCCTCGAGGCGGACCTGGCGTCGGTCTCCGCACCCGTGACACTCGTGACGGCCGGGCTGGACGAGAAGCTCAACCAGCTCGGCTACATCGTCCCGGGCCTCGGCGACGCCGGCGACCGCCTCTACGGCGTCGTCGACTGACCGCCAGCCCGCTGACGAGTCACGCAGGTCCGCTGACGAGTCACGCACGGCGACCGACGAGTCACTCAAGTGCGCCGGCGTGACTCCTCACGTGCGCTGGGTGACTCCTCACGCAACCTCCGTGACTCGTCAGCGGACCTGCGTGACTCGTCAGCGGATGGCTAGAGCGCGCGAATGATCTCCTCGACCTTGTCCTTCGCGTCGCCGAAGAGCATCTGGGTGTTGTCGCGGAAGAACAACGGGTTCTGCACACCGGCGTAGCCCGCGGCCATCGACCGCTTGAACACGATGACGTCGTGGGCCTCCCACACGTGCAGCACCGGCATGCCCGCGATGGGGCTGCCCGGGTCCTCGGCCGCCGACGGGTTGACGGTGTCGTTGGCGCCGATGACCAGCACGACGGACGTCTCCGCGAAGTCGTCGTTGATCTCGTCCATCTCGAGCACGATGTCGTAGGGCACCTTGGCCTCGGCCAGCAGGACGTTCATGTGGCCGGGCAGCCGTCCGGCGACCGGGTGGATGCCGAAGCGCACCTCGACGTCGCGGTCACGCAGCTTGCGGACCAGATCGGCCACCGGGTACTGCGCCTGCGCCACGGCCATGCCGTAGCCGGGCGTGATGATGACCGACGACGCGTTCTTCAGCAGCTCGGCGGTGTCCTCGGCACTGATCTCACGATGCTCGCCGTAGTCGGTGTCGTCGGCGGGTCCGGCCTCGATGCCGAAGCCACCGGCGATCACCGAGATGAACGAGCGGTTCATCGCCTGGCACATGATGTACGACAGGTACGCGCCGGACGAGCCGACCAGGGCGCCGGTGACGATCAGGGCATCGTTGTCGAGCAGGAAGCCCGACGCCGCGGCAGCCCAGCCCGAGTAGCTGTTCAGCATCGACACGACGACGGGCATGTCGCCGCCGCCGATGGACGCGACCAGGTGCCAGCCGAGCGCCAGCGCGACCACGGTGACCGCGATCAGCAGCCCGAGGCTGGGGGTGATGACGAACCAGATGGTCAGCGCCACGAACAACGCCAGCGCACCGAGGTTGATGTAGTTCTTGCCCGGCAGCATCAGCGGGCTGGACTTGATGCGCGCCGACAGCTTGAGGAAGGCCACGATCGAACCGGTGAAGGTGACCGCGCCGATGAAGACGCCGACGAAGACCTCGGCGTTGTGGATGTTCTCCAGCGACTGCTGCGCGAACGCCTTGTGCTCCAGGTAGCCGTTCCAGCCCACCAGCACCGCGGCGAGACCGACGAACGAGTGCAGCAGGGCGATCAGCTCGGGCATGCCGGTCATCTCGACCACCCGGGCGCGCCACAGGCCGATCGAGCCGCCGATCACCACGGCGACGATCAGCAGCACCACGGCGGTGGCGTCGGCGACATCGGCGACGGCGATGAACGTGGCCAGCAGCGCGATGGTCATGCCGGCGATGCCGAACACGATGCCGTTGCGCGCCGTCTCGTGCTTGGACAGACCGGCGAGGCTCAGGATGAACAGCAGGGACGCGACGATGTAGGCCGCGACGGCGATGCTCTGTGAATCCACGTTCATCCCTCCTTCGAGAACATGCTGAGCATGCGCCGGGTCACGGCGAATCCGCCGAAGACGTTGATGGAGGCCAGCAGGATCGCGATGAAGGCGAGCACGCGGATGACTCCGGAGTTGTCGACGTCACCGACCTCGCCGATCTGCACCATGGCGCCGACGACGATGATGCCGCTGATGGCGTTGGTGACCGACATCAGTGGCGTGTGCAGCGCGTGGTGCACCTTGCCGATGACGTAGTAGCCGATGACGATCGCGAGCACGAGCACCGTGAAGTGCTCGGGCAGCGGCTCGGGGGCGAACGCGTTGACCAGGAACAGCGCGAGGATGCCGGTGCCGATCAGGGCCCAGCGGTGCCAGGCCGGCGCGGGCTCCTTGGGTGGTTCGGGCTCCTTGGGCGGCGCCGGGGCGGCGGCCGGCGCGGCCGACACGCTCACCGGGGGCGGCGGCCAGGTGGTCTCGCCCTGCGAGACCACGGTGATGGTGCGCTGCACGACGTCGTCGAAGTCCAGAACCAGCTGGCCGTCCTTCTCCGGCGTCAGCAGCTTGAGCAGGTTGACCAGGTTGGTGCCGTACAGCTGCGACGCCTGCGTGGGCAGGCGGCCGGCGAGGTCGGTGTAGCCGAGGATGGTCACGCCGTTGTCGGTGACGATCTTCTCGCCCGCCACCGAGCCGACCACGTTGCCGCCGTTGGCCGCGGCCATGTCGACGATGACGCTGCCGGGCTTCATGGCGGCGACGTCGGCCTCGGTGATCAGCACCGGGGCGGCGCGGCCAGGGATCAGGGCGGTGGTGACGATGATGTCGACCTCGGCTGCCTGCTCGGAGTAGATCTCGGCGGCACGACGGTCGTACTCCTCGCTGGTGGCCTTGGCGTACCCGTCGGTGGACTGCTCGGTCTCGACCTCGACGGGCAGGTACTCGCCGCCCAGCGAGGCGACCTGGTCGGCCACCTCGGCACGCGGGTCGGTGGCGCGCACGATGGCGCCGAGGCTGTTGGCGGTGCCGATGGCGGCCAGGCCCGCGACGCCGACACCGGCGACCAGCACCGTGGCGGGTGGCACCTTGCCGGCGGCGGTGATCTGACCGGTGAAGAAGCGGCCGAACTCGTTGGCCGCCTCGATGACGGCGCGGTATCCGGCGATGTTGGCCATCGACGACAGCACGTCCATGGACTGGGCGCGCGAGATGCGGGGGACGGCATCCATCGCGAGGACCGTCAGGTTGCGCTGGGAGAGTTCGGCCAGCAGGGCCTCGTTCTGGGCCGGAGCGATGATGCTGATCACCGTGGCGCCGTCGAGGAGGCGGGCGATCTCGTCCGAGGTGGGCGCGTTGACCTTGAGCACGATGTCGGTCTGCCAGGCGTCGTCACCGCTGCCGACGGTGGCACCGGAGGCCGCGAAGGCCTCGTCGGTGAAGCTCGACAGCTCACCCGCACCGGACTCGACGACCACCTCGTAACCGAGCTTGATCAGCTGCTCCACCGTGGCCGGCGTGGCAGCGACGCGCGTCTCCCCGGCCAACGACTCCCGTACGACACCGATGTTCATCTGGTGCACGTTATCTGTTCGTCACATACAGCGACCACCCCGTGAGACGTGTGTCTCACCGGGCGGTCGGAGCGCGGTTCGCTACTTCTGGCGCAGGTCGGCGCCCTCGGCCAGGGACGCGGCGAAGTCCGGGTTGTCGTCGGCGATCTTCTGCAGACTGGCGGCGTCGAGCCGCAGCACGGTGATGGGGGAGACGGCGACGACCGACGCCGTGCGCAACGAGTGCTCGAGCAGGCCGACCTCTCCGAAGATCTGGCCCGGCGGCAGGGTGGCGACCGGCTCGCCGGCCTTGCGCACCTCGACCTCGCCCGCCAGCAGCACGTAGGCCATGTCGGCTGGGGTGTTCTCGGCCATGACCGACCAACGCTCGGGGATGTTGACCTTGGCACCGGACAGGGCCATCGCCGAGATCACGTCGTCGCTGAAGTCGGTGACGGCCTTGAGTGCATCGACGGTCTCGCGATCGGGCTTGCGCGCCATGGGTGGTTCCTTTCGGGGGTGCAACTGGGAGTCAGGTTGCCAGTACAGCGTCCCGGCACCGTACGACACCTGTCAATCGCCTGCACGCGATCCGCCGCCGCTTCGTGGGACCATGTGGCGTGCTCACCACGCCGGAACGCCAGCCTCGATGAACCGCACGGTCCGCCGCGCGCAGGCGCGTCTGCTGGGCCCGGAGGGTCAGGAGGTGCGCGTGCTGCGCCGCCGCATCCAGGTGCTGCTGACGGTGCTGCTGGTGTTCACGAACGTCATCGGCGCGATCGTGGTGGCGTCGTTGAACTATCTCGTCATCCCCGGGGGTGGCCCGTCGGACGAGTTCCTCGGCGCCATGGTGTTCGCCGTGCCGCTGTACGTCGTCGCCGCCGTCGTCTTCGGTGCCGTCACGATCACCAAGCTGACCCTCAACGAGCTGTCCTGGGCGCTCAGCGACCAGTCGCCGACCAGGCAGCAGAGCATCAGCGCCCTCAAGCTGCCGTGGCGCATCACCGTCATGCAGCTCGTGCTCTGGATGGTGGCTACCGCCGTGTTCACCACCATCGCGGCGATCCTGCAGCCCGGAGCGGCGCTGCCGACGTTCTTCAGCGTCGCCATCGCGGGCATCGTCGTCAGCGCCATCGCGTACCTGTTCACCGAGTACGTCCTGCGCCCCGTCGCGGCCCGGGCCCTTGCCGACCAGCGCGACGCCGCTTTCACCAGCGCCGGCGTCAGGCGGCGCATGGTGGTGTTCTGGTTCCTCGGCACCGCGGCGCCCACGCTCGGCCTGATCGTGGCCGGGTTCGTCGTCCTGACCCGTCCCGATGACGTGCAGCTCGACCAGTTCGCCTACGCGGTCCTGAGCCTCTCGGCCGTGGTGCTCGTCTTCGGTCTCATGGTGACGCTGCTCAACGCAGGAGCAGTCGTCACGCCGCTCGACGCCGTGCGCGACGCCCTCACCAAGGTGCGCGACGGCGACTTCCAGACCCGCATCGTGGTCAACGACGCCACCGAGCTGCGGCCAGCTGCAGGCCGGCTTCAACGACATGGCGGAGGGGCTGGCCGAGCGCGAGCGCATCCGCGACCTGTTCGGGCGTCATGTCGGCGAGTCGGTCGCCAAGGCCGCCACCGACAGCGAGGTCGCCCTCGGGGGTGAGACGAGGGTGGTCTCGGTCCTGATGATCGACATCATCGGCTCGACGACGTTCGCCACCGACCGTGCGCCGTCGGAGGTCGTCGACATGCTGAACCGGTTCTTCACCGTCATCGTCGAGGAGGTCGACCGCCACGACGGACTGGTCAACAAGTTCATGGGCGACGCGGTGCTCGCGATCTTCGGCACCCCCAAGCACATCGACGACCACGCCGGTGCTGCCTTGGCCGCGGCCCGCGCCATCGCCGACCGGATGGTCACCGAGGTGCCCGAGGTCGGCGCCGGCATCGGCGTCTCCACCGGGGAGGCGGTGGCCGGCAACGTGGGGGCCCGGTCCCGCTTCGAGTTCACCGTCATCGGCGACGCCGTCAACGCGGCGGCTCGACTCACCGAGCTCGCCAAGGACGTCCCGGGCCACGTGCTCGTCTCCCGCCGCAGCGTGAGCGAGGCGCCCGCGGACGAACAAGGCCATTGGACCGACCACGGCAGCGAGGTCCTGCGTGGGCGCCACGACTCCACGGACCTGTCCATCCGCGCCTGACACCCCCTCGAGTGGCGCATTCTGTCCCGCGACTGGCGCAGAATGGTCAGTTTCGACGGTCAATAACGGCCAGACTGCGCCACTCGGCGGGACTGGCTTGACCTTGACGCAGCGTCATGGTTTCACCATGAGCCCATGACATCCACGACATTGGCGATCGAGATCGCCGGACTCACCAAGTCCTACGGCGATCACGCCGTGCTCGACGGCATCGACCTGGCCGTTCCCGAGGGCACCGTCCACGGCCTGCTCGGCCCCAACGGAGCCGGCAAGACGACCCTCGTCAACATCTGCTCCACGCTGCTGGCACCCGACCGCGGCGACATCCGGGTCGGCGGCTTCGACGTGCGTCGCGAGTCTGCGGGCGTGCGCGCCGCCATCGGCGTCACCGGGCAGTTCTCCGCGATCGACGAGCTCCTCACCGGCCGCGAGAACCTGCGTCTGATGGCCGACCTGGCACACCTCGATCGGCCTGCCGCACGGCGGACGGCCGACGACATGCTGGAACGGTTCGACCTCGTCGACGCAGCCGACCGACGGGCCCAGACCTACTCCGGAGGCATGAAGCGACGACTGGACCTGGCGATGACGCTGGTCGCCCGGCCGCGGCTGATCTTCCTCGACGAGCCCACGACCGGCCTCGACCCCAGGAGCCGACGCGACCTGTGGACGATCGTGCGCGAGCAGGTCGCCGACGGGGTGACGGTGCTGCTCACCACCCAGTACCTCGACGAGGCCGACCAGCTGGCCGACCGCATCGGTGTCCTCGACCGTGGCCGGCTGGTGGCCGAGGGCACACCCTCCGAGCTGAAACGGCAGGTTCCGGGCGGGCGGGTGTCGGTCCAGTTCACCGACCCGGAGCGCCTTGCCGCCGCGGCAGCATCGCGCCCGGGTGCCGTCACCGACGACGACCAGCTGACGCTGCACCTGCCCCACGACGGCAGCGTCGCCGATCTGCGACGTCTGCTCGACGGTCTGGACGACGTCGCCGTGGGCGGCGTCTCCGTCGAGACCGCCGATCTCGACGACGTCTTCCTGGCACTCACCGGTCACGCGGCCCAGGGGCCCAGCACGGCGGAGGTCCCCGCATGAGCACCCGCCACACCGTGAGCGACTCGGCCACGATGCTGCGCCGCAACCTGCTGCACATTCGCCGGTACCCGTCGCTGTCGATCCTGCTGGTCGCCCAGCCGATCATCTTCCTGCTGCTGTTCGTGTACGTGTTCGGCGCGACGATGGGTGCCGGGCTGCCCGGGCGACCCGGCGGCGGCCGCAGCGACTACCTGGAGTTCATCGTTCCGGGCGTCCTGATCCAGACCGTCGCGAGCGTCGCGCTCGGCACCGCGATCGCGACCGCGACGGACATGACCACCGGCATCATCGCGCGGTTCCGCACGATGGACATCGCGCGAGCGTCGGTGCTGACCGGACACGTGCTCGGAGCGGTCATCAAGACCACCTTCGCCGTCGTGGTCGTCACGGCCGTCGCGTTCCTGCTCGGTTTCCGCTCCGACGCCGGAGTGCTGAGCTGGATCGGCGCGATCGGACTGCTGGTCCTCATCGCGTTCTCCCTCACCTGGTTGACCGTCGGGATGGGGCTCGCCGCCGACAGCGTGGAGACCGCCAGCAACACGCCGATGTTCCTGGTCCTGCTGCCCTTCGTCAGCAGCGGCTTCGTGCCGACCGACGCGATGCCGGTCGGTCTGCGTCAGTTCGCCGAGCACCAGCCGTTCACACCGATGATCAACAGCCTGCGGTCGCTGGTCACGGGAGCTTCCGACGGGCTCGGACGTGTGGCTGGCGCTCGGGTGGTGCGCGGTGATCTCGGTGGTCGGTCTCCTCTGGTCGCGCAGGCTGTTCCTCCGCGTGCCCGCCACGTAGGAGACTGACACCGTGCTCACGATCAGCCAGCTCGCGTCGTCCGCGGGGGTCACGGTGCGTGCCGTGCGGCACTACCACGCGACCGGGCTGCTGCCCGAGCCCGAGCGCGACCACTCCGGCTACCGCCGCTACCGCGCGGACGCCGTCGTCGACCTGGTGCGGATCCGCACGCTCGCCGACGCCGGCGTGCCGCTCGCGCGGGTGCGCGAGCTGTTGGTGGCCGACGACGCCGAGTTCGCCGCCGCGATCGACGACGTCGACCGGCGCCTGCGTGCCGAGATCCGCCAGCGACAGGGGCACCGGCGGGACATCGCCCGGCTGGCCGCCGGCGACAGTCTCGCCCTGCCGTCGGAGGCCGTCGCGTACCTCGAGCGGCTGCGCTCCCTGGGCATCCGCGAGGACATGATCGTCGGCGAGCGCGACGCCTGGATCCTCGTCGCCGCCCAGCTGCCCGAGGCGATGCCTGAGTTCATGGCGCTCAAGCAGCAGCAGCTCGACGATCCCGGCACGCTCGAGCTCTACCGGGACCTGGCCGAGGCGATCGCGTGGGACGTCGACGACCCACGGCTGCTCGGGATGCGCGACCGGCTGGTCGACCTGCTGGAGACCCAGGACACCGCCGCCTGGGAGCAGGGGCCGCAGATCGACCCGGACCTGGCCGACCTGCTCGACGAGGTGTTCCTCGACTCGATCCCGGTGGCCCGCCGACTCCTGGAGCTGCTCGAGGAGAAGGGCTGGCGAGGCTGGACCCGCTTCGAGCGGATCAGTAGTACCAGGGGTAGTCGCTGAAGTCGGGGTCGCGCTTCTCGAGGAAGGCGTCGCGGCCCTCGGCGGCCTCGTCGGTCATGTAGGCCAAGCGGGTGGTCTCGCCGAGCAGCACCTGCTGGCCGACCAGTCCGTCGTCGATCAGGTTGAACGAGTACTTCAGCATGCGCTGCGCCGTGGGGCTCTTGGCGTTGATCTTGCGGCCCCACTCCAGCGCCTCGGCCTCGAGGTCGGCGTGCGGCACCACCTTGTTGACCATGCCCATGCGGTGCGCGTCGTCGGCCGAGTACTCGTCGCCGAGCAGGAAGATCTCGCGAGCGAACTTCTGGCCCACCTGGCGGGCCAGGTACGCCGAGCCGAATCCGCCGTCGAACGAGCCCACGTCGGCGTCGGTCTGCTTGAACCTGGCATGCTCCTGCGACGCCAGGGTCAGGTCTGCCACCACGTGCAGGCTGTGGCCACCACCGGCCGCCCACCCCGGCACCACGGCGATGACGATCTTGGGCATGAAGCGGATCAGGCGCTGGCACTCCAGGATGTGCAGTCGGCCCAGCTTGCCCTTGTCGACGGTCTGTGGCGCCTCGCCCTCGACCTCGTACTGGTAGCCGACCTTGCCGCGGATCCGCTGGTCACCGCCGGAGCAGAACGCCCATCCGGCATCCTTCGGCGAGGGGCCGTTGCCGGTGAGCAGCACGCAACCGACGTCGGAGGAGGTCCGGGCGTGCTCGAGCACGGTGAGCAGCTCGTCGACCGTGCCCGGACGGAAGGCGTTGCGCACCTCGGGGCGGTCGAAGGCGATGCGGACCGTGCCGTGGGCGTTGGCCCGGTGGTAGGTGAGGTCCTGCAGGCCCTCGAAGCCGGGCACCGGCGTCCAGGCCGAGGCGTCGAAGATCTCCGAGACGTTGTCGAGGGCGCTCATGGCCGAGAGGCTACCGGCCCCCCACCGCGCCCCCGTCCGCTCGGTTCCCGCCGGGCCACTCAGACCGCTTGGACGGAGGCGGCGAGGGAGACCATGTGGCCGATGCGGGCGACCTCGGAGGCCAGGAAGTCCGGGCCGCCGTGCCGGCCGACCACGACGACCACGGCCCGGTCGTCGCGGTCACGGGCGGGCGCGGCGGCGAGGACGGTGGAGTCCCACTCCGGCGCCGCGTCGAGCATCTGCGGACCGGTGATGTCCATCCACGCCTCCGCCGACGGGACGAGCTGCGGCGCCGCGGCCGTCTGGGCCCGGACGGAGACCTCGCCGTCGACGACCTCGAGGGCGAGGGCCCAGTCGGTCCGGAAGGTGGACGGCAGCACGTCGACCATCGCGTCGATCGCGTGCTTCGGGTCCTCGGTGAACTGCTCGACCGCCTCCAGGTCCATGCTCAGGTTCGCCCCGGCGGTGTACCGCGAGATCCACTCCACCGCCACGCCGTCGAGGGCGTGGCACGCGGTCACGAGCGCGTCGGGCATCACCCGCGCCGGGAGCTCCAGCAGCACGTCGTCGACGACCTGCCCGTCGGGTCGGCGCTCGACGACCTCGATGGCCTCGATGTCGGCTCCCGCCCCGCCCAGCGCAGTCGCGAGTGCGCCCAAGGAGCCCGGGACGTCGGGCAGCGCGACGCGCAGCAGAAAGGCCATATGACCATTGTCACGGGTCGATGTTTCGTGCAGGTGTCGCAGGTACCGTGGCGGCGTGCGCATCCCTCTGCCCCCCGTCTCCCGCAACGTCTTTCGGTCCGTGGCGATCGCCGAGGCCGTCTCCTGGGCGCTCCTGCTGTCGGCGATGTACTGCAAGTACGTCACCGAGTCCGAACCGTTCGGCCTGCGCGAGGGCGGCGTGCCGGTCGCCGGGATGATCCACGGCATCGTGTTCATCGGCTTCGTGGTCGCCGCCTTCGCCGCCTGGCACCACAACCGCTGGAGCGCCAAGGTGCTGCTGGTCGCGCTCGTGTCGAGCATCGTGCCGCTGGCGACGGTCCCGTTCGAGATCGGCGCCGATCGTCGGGGCCTGCTCGAGCGCCCCGCCGAGGTCACCCCCGCCTGACACCACCGAGGCGCAGGTAGAACGCCGCGAGCACGGCGGTGAAGACCGTGACGAGCAGGCAGGCCACCACGACCGACGGGACGCCGTTGGCGTCGAAGTCGAGGAACCCGTACGGCACGCGCGCGGTCTCGGTGTCGGACATCGGGAACGCCGGCGAGACCGCCACGGCGCGGATCAGGGTGTAGACCAGCCACGCGATGGGCCAGACCAGGAACCACCACGCGGAGCGGTCCAACGGCGTGCGCGGCTGGATCAGCACGTAGCCGACGACCGCCGCCACCGGGACGATGTAGTGGAAGATCGCGTTCAGCACCACGTCGGCGCCGGTGAGCTCCAGCGACCCGGCCAGCACGGTGGAGTACACGATGCCCGTGACGGTGATCCCGACCAGCCCGGCCAGCCGGATCGCGCCGAAGACCCGTCCCGATCGCATCGGGTCCAGGGCGACCCCGGCGGCTCCCACCATGACCAGCAGGTTCGACTGAATGGTGAAGTAGCTGAACAGGTTGACCAGGCTGCGGTCGGTGTCGAGGTTGACCACCACCTGCCAGACGACGGCGACGGCGACCAGGAGGGCGAGCGCGCCGTGCCACGCACGGGTGATCGTGGGGCTCATCGGCCCTGCAGAGCGTCGAGGGCCACCGCCATGGCCGCGGCGACGCGCCAGTCGAGCTGCCACCCGTTGGCCAGGCGCGGCGACGTGACCACGTATCGGTCGCGGAGCGACCTCTGACGCTCCGAGCTCAGGATCACCTGACCGTCCGGAGCCGTGAAGTCGAAGTGGAACAGCAGGAACGGGATGTCGGCGAACCGGCGCACCAACGACACCGTCAGGCTGCGCTCCTGGCCGATCGCGGTGAGTCCGTCCGGGGTGGTCAGGTGCCAGGTCGACCGGAGCAGCGACTTGCCGAAGTCCTTGCGGAACTCGCCGATCGGCGCTCCCTGCGCGTCCATGACGTCGTAGGTGGCGGCCAGGTCGAGCCGCTTGCGCGCCTTGAACGAGAAGACCGGCTGCGTCCGCGCCTCGTCGGAGTAGAACGTGACCTCTTCCTTGAAGGCCAGCCGCTTCTGCTGTGCCATCGCGAGCAACGGGCCCTCCGAGCCGTCGGGCTGCAGCGCGCGGAACTCGTACCGGTTGACCATGGGCGTGATCTTCTGGCGGAGCGTGTACTGCTCGGGGCTGGTGTCCACGGCGCCATCTTGCCAGTCCCGTCACCCGCGGGCTCGCGATCAGGGGCGATAACCTTGTCGGGTGGAAGAGCACGCGCGGGGCGCCCAGCACATCGTGCGTGTGGGCTCGTCCCGGGTGCTCGTCGAGGCCCCGGTCCGTTTTCTCGGCAGGTTCCTGGTGCGGTCGACGACCCGCATCGGCTGCTTCACCGAGTTCGGCCAGCACGTCGAGGCGCAGGCCGCCGACTTCGGCCGCTACAGCGAGATCGGCAACAACTCCACGCTCGGCGCGACGGGCCATCCCCTCACCTGGCTGAGCGTGAGCGCCTCGCAGTACAAGCACGCCACCTTCGGCTGGCACCCGGCGGCGGCCGAGGCGGAGCTGGTCGAGCCCGAGGCCGGCGGGCGCCAGTCGTTCCGCAGCATCGGTCCGGATCGGGCCCGCATCGGCAACGACGTGTGGCTCGGCGCGGGCGTCGTGGTGCTGCGGGGAGTCACGATCGGCGACGGGTGCGTGGTCGCGGCCAACGCCGTCGTGACCAAGGACCTGCCTCCGTACACGATCTGCGGCGGTGTTCCGGCGCGCGTCCTCAAGCAGCGCGTGCCCGACGACCTGCGCGACGACCTGCTCGACCTGCAGTGGTGGCGCTACTCCCCCAACCAGCTGGCCGGAGTGCCGTTCGACGACGTGCCGGCTGCCGCAGCCGAGGTGCGGCGCCGCGTCGAGTCCGGCCTCGAGCCCTACGAGCCCGGTGAGGTCGAGCTGGTCCGGCCGACGCCGGCCCCGGTGTCACGGTCGCGGCGCGTCGCACGGCGCCTCACTGGTCGCTGACGGCTTGTCTGCACAGCCGTCAGGAGGTACGAAGGAGGCCACGACCTTCCGGGGTGAGAAGGAGCGACATGAGCACCGACCAACCGACGCCTGACCCAGACGAGACCGAGCCGGCCAGTCCGCCCGACGACCCCGAGCCGCCAGAACGCCCGGGCGAACCCTTCGAGGATCCCCTGCACCTGCCTCGTCCGATCATCTGAGCGCGGATCCGCGCCACCCACCTGCTGGCGCCGGTCCCCCGGGTAGGAAACACTGGGCCCATGCGATCGATCTGGAAGGGCGCCATCAGCTTCGGGCTGGTCAACGTGCCCGTGAAGGTCTACAGCGCCACCCAGAGCCACGACGTGTCTCTGCACCAGGTGCACGGCGAGGACGGTGGCCGCATCCGCTACCAGCGCAAGTGCGAGATCTGTGGCGAGGTCGTCGCCTACGACGAGATCCAGAAGGCCTACGACGACGGTGAGCAGACGGTCGTCCTGACCCCCGACGACCTCGCGTCGCTGCCGGCCGAGCGCAGCCACGAGATCGAGGTCATCGAGTTCGTGCCCTCCGACCAGGTCGACGTGCTGCGCATGGACAAGAGCTACTTCCTCGAGCCGGATGCCAAGGCGCTCAAGCCGTACGCCCTGCTGCGCCAGGCACTCGAGGACACCGATCGCACCGCGATCGCGCGGTTCGCGCTGCGCCAGCGCACGCACCTGGCGGCCATGCGGGTGCGCGGCGACGTCCTGATGCTGCAGACGCTGCTGTGGGACGACGAGGTGCGCACCCCCGACTTCGAGGTGCTCAAGGAGAAGGTGTCGGTCACCAAGAAGGAGTCGGACATGGCCGGGCAGCTGGTCGAGTCGCTGTCCGGCGACTTCGACTCATCGGACTTCACCGACGACTACCAGGTGCAGCTGCGCACCCTGGTCGAGGCCAAGCTGGAGCAGGGCGACGCTCTGGACACCGAGGCCACCTTCGGGCGCGAGGCCGGCAGCGACGACGCCGAGGTCATCGACCTGATGGAGGCTCTGCGGCGCAGCATCGACGAGCGCAAGAGCGGCGGTGGGTCCGCGTCGAAGACGTCGAGCACCCCCAAGAAGAGAGCCGCCAAGAAGAAGGCCCCGGCCAAGAAGAAGAGCGCCGCCTCGAAGAAGGCCCCGGCCAAGAAGACCGGTTGACGTGGCGCCTCCCGGCCCGTCGCAGACCGTCTCGATCGACGGCCACCGGCTGCGCCTGACCCACCCGGACAAGGTGGTGTACCCCGAGACCGGCACCACCAAGGCCGAGGTCATCCAGTACCTGGTGACCATCGCTTCGGTGCTGCTCCCGCACCTGGCGGGCCGGATCGTCACGCGGAAGCGGTGGGTGCACGGTGTGGGCACGGTGGGCCAGCCCGGCGAGGTCTTCTTCGAGAAGAACCTGCCGTCCTCGGCTCCCCGCTGGATCCGGCGGCAACGCATCAGTCACGACCGGCACGAGGCCGACTACCCGCTGGTCGAGCGTGCCGCCGACCTCGCGTGGCTGGGGCAGGTCAACGCGCTCGAGCTGCACGTCCCCCAGTGGAGGGTGCAGCCCGACGGCACCCCGGGCCATCCCGATCGCCTGGTGCTCGACCTGGACCCCGGTCCCGGAGTGGGTCTGGCCGAGTGCGCGGCCGTCGCGCACGAGGCCCGCTCGATGCTCGGCGACGTCGGGCTGACGGCGCTCCCGGTGACCAGCGGGTCGAAGGGGCTGCACCTCTACGCGGCGCTCGACGGCACCCACGACTCCGACTACGTCAACACCTTCGCCAAGACCCTGGCGGAGGCGTTGCAGTCCCAGCTTCCCGGAGCTGGTCGTCAGCTCGATGGCGCGCAGCATCCGGCGCGGCAAGGTGCTGGTCGACTGGAGCCAGAACAACGGCAACAAGACCACCATCTGCCCGTACTCGCTGCGCGGCACCGCGCTGCCGCACGTGGCTGCACCCCGCAGATGGGACGAGATCGACGACGACCTGCAGCAGCTGAGGTTCGACGAGGTGCTCGAGCGGGTCCGGGCCGACGGTGATCCGCTCGAGCCTCTGGGTCGGCGCGCTGCCGCGTCGGGCGTGGCGGACGCGGGGGGCGGCGTCATGCTCGCCTCGGTCGGTCGCGAGTCGTCGGTGGATTCGCCTGCGCGGTGGGCGTACGAGATGAAGTGGGACGGGATACGGGCGCTCGCCACCGTGAACCCCGAGCTGCCCGACGACCAGGTGCGCCTGGTGAGCCGCAACGGCAACGACCTCACCGCGTCGTACCCGGAGATCACCGAGGCGCTGGCACGGCTCGACCGCGGCGCGCTGGCGCTCGACGGCGAGATCGTCGCGTTCCGCGACGGCTCCGTTCCCGACTTCGGCCTGCTCCAGCAGCGCATGGGCCTCACCCGACCCCGGGAGGTCGCGGCTGCCGCCGGGCGAACCCCGGCGCACTACCTGGCCTTCGACCTGCTGGCCGAGGGCTCGACGTCGCTGCGCAGCGAGCCGTACGACGCGCGGCGCGCGGCCCTGGAGGCGCTCGGCATCGGCGACGCCGAGGACGCCACGATCCGGGTCCCGCCGGCCTTCGACGGATCGCTCGACGACGCCGTCGAGCACAGCCTCGGTCGGGGCCTGGAGGGCGTGATCGCCAAGCGACGCCGGAGCCCGTATCACGACGGACGCTCGTCGTCGTGGGTCAAGATCAAGCACCAGCGCACCCAGGACGTCGTGGTGTGCGGCTGGCGCCCGGGCAACGGGGTCCGCGCGAGCACCCTCGGTTCGCTGATCGTGGGCGTGCACCGCGACGACACGCTCTCCTACGCGGGCCGGGTGGGAACCGGGTTCTCCGACGCCGACCTGGAGTCGTTGCACCGTCGACTCGCGGCGATCGAGACCGATGACGTGACCCTGCCCGATGCTCCGCGGGACGTGGCTCGCGAGGCGCACTGGGTCGAGCCGATCCTCGTCGGCGAGGTCGCCTTCGTCGAGTGGACGGCGGCGGGCCATCTGCGGCACCCGACCTGGCGCGGCGTGCGCGAGGATGTACCCGTTTCAGGTGTGCGCGTCTGAATCCGCGTAGGCTCAAGCCCATGAAGCCGTTCACGTCCAAGAAGAAGTCCGACAAGCTCGTCGAACGCCTGCAGGCCGCCGGCGGCGAGATCGCCGACCAGCTGTCCGACCTCGGGCACACCGTGGCCGAGCGTGCTCCCGGCGTCCGCGACCAGATCACCGAGCAGGTCACCCAGCTGGGTCAGAGCGCTCGTGAGAAGGCGCCCGTGGTCCGCGACCGCATCGCCGAGCGCGCTCCGGTGGTCGGTGCGCAGATCGCCGATCAGGCGCGCGAGCTCACCCGCGAGGCCCGCGACCGCATGCCCGACCTGAGCGAGGTCAGTCCGCCCGAGGCGCTGATGACCAAGTCGCAGAAGAAGGCCGTCAAGAAGCAGCGGCGACGCAAGCGCGTCCGTCGCCTGGTCTCGTTCACCGCCCTCACGGCGGCCGGCGCCGCGGCCGTCTCGGCCTACCGCAGCGCCCAGTCGGCCGCCAACTCCGCACCGCCGCCGCCCGCGCCGGCACCCGCCCCGCCGAAGGTCCCCACGCCTGCGGCGAAGGAGAAGGCGCCGTCGGCACCTGCTGCGAAGACCGCGGCCCCGAAGGCGCCCGCGGCCAAGAAGGCACCCGCGGCCAAGAAGGCGCCGGCGGCCAAGAAGACACCTGCTGCGAAGAAGGCGCCGGAGGACAAGCCCCCGGCCGGGCCCACCAGCTGACCTCACCTCCGAGACCCCGGTCACGTCGACGACGTGACCGGGGTCTCGCGCTGTACGGACATTGACAAATCGACAAAGCGACACCAGATCACTTCCGAAATGCCCCAGGAGAGCGTGCTCACCCGAAGGGTTGTGCCCACGGGCAATTGATGCCACGCTGAGCGAACGGTTGCGCAGAAGCCGTTCACTGAATCATTGCCCTTGGGGGGCATCGTGGACGCAGCTTCAGACCACCGAATTCGCACACTCTTCGCCGCACGCATCGGCGCATCACCTGCCGATCGACGACGCGCCGAGGACGAGATCATCCGCCAGCACCTGCCGATGGCGCGCTCCTTGGCGCGCCGCTACGTCGACCGGGGCGCCGACCTCGACGACCTGGTGCAGGTCGCCAACCTCGCGCTCGTCAAGGCGATGCGCGGCTTCGACGTCGAGAAGGGGGCCTTCGCCCCGTTCGCCACCGCCACCATCCTCGGCGAGCTCAAGCGACACTTCCGCGACCAGTGCTGGAGCGTCCGACCTCCTCGGCGTCTCCAGGAGCTGCAGGCCGACATCAGCCGCGCCAGCGCTGCCCACTGGCAGGAGCACGCCACATCGCCCACCTCGCACCAGCTCGCCGAGCACCTGGACGTCGACGTGGCGCAGGTGCGCGAGGCACGGGCGGCGAGCGGTTGCTACCACGCGGCGTCACTCGACGTGTCCGCGCGCGCCGACCTGCAGACGGCCGGCGACCTGCTGGTCGACGAGACCGACGACGTGGGCCACGTGGACGACCTCGCCACGATCTCGCGTGCCATGCGCGACCTCGACGACACCCAGCGCGAGCTGATCGGCATGCGGTTCTTCGACCACCTCACCCAGCAGCAGATCGCCGACCGCACCGGCATCAGCCAGATGCAGGTGTCGCGGAGACTCGCCCGCCTGCTGGACCAGCTGCGCGACGCGGTGGGCGTCGTCGACGGTGCACCGTCCGGTCCGCTGGCCCCGGCGCTGGTGGGAGCACACGGCCAGTAGAATGTGAGCACCGGTTCAGCAGCAGCCGGTCCGTCCGGATCGGAAGGCTGCCGTCAGCACGTGCACACCCTCATGCTGGAGTTCCAGCTCCATGACACGTCGGTCACCGACGACCTGCTCCACGACCTGAACCTGCGCGACGACGTCGAGGCTCGCCTCCGCACGTCCGGGGCCGGCGACGACGCGACGTTCCTGCTGGTGGCCATCGCCGACACCGCCGAGCTGGCGTGGGACGTGCGCTCCACGGTCACGCTGTTCGACCCGCTGGCCGTCGAGACCTCGGGCGGTCAGGACCGATGAGTCGTCAGGTCCTCGGCGACTCGCGCGACGACGTCGTCCTCCTCCTCGCGCACCATGACCAGGTCGTGCCGCTCGATGCATCGATCGCACAGGTCCTCGGCGTCGACGTCCGAACCCTCCACGACCAGGGCGACCACGTGGGCGGCCGTGGTGTCGAGATCGCACAGAGCGCGCACCGCGGACATGCCGGCGCGCGAGTCGAGCACCAGCAGCGCCCTCGACACCGAGTCGACCCACCCCGCCTCGACCGAGATCGTGTGCGTGCCGGCGCCGCGCGAGCGGATCTCGTCGGCGATCAGGTTCACCAACGTGCCGTGATTCGCGAAGATCGTCACGGTCGGGCTGTCATCGGCCAGGGTGGACATCGGCAGCTCCTCTCGGGTCGTGACGTACCCATCGCCTCCACCACGAAACTTCCGCGAGGTCGCAGCCTCGATGACCTCGATGAGGTGCTTTCATGATCCCCATGGAGAACAGGTCCCATGATCGGGCGATCGGAGAGGTGGACGCGTCCACGTTCTTCTCCCAGATGGCGCTCGAGCTGCACGACGAGCCCGACGCCGACGCCACCGTGCAGCGCATCGCGGAGTACGCCCGCATCGCGGTGGGCTGCAACGACGCGGGCATCATGCTCGTGCACGCCCGCAAGCAGATCGAGACCGCCGCGGCCACGTCGCAGCGGGTGGTGGAGTCGCACGACCTGCAGATCGTGCACGACGAGGGCCCGTGCCTCGACGCCATCGACGGCGACGGCGTCTACGTGGTGGTGGACACCTCGAACGATCCTCGCTGGACGAAGTGGGGGCCGGCCGTGCACGAGCTCGGGATGCGAAGCGCCGTCAGCGTGCGTCTCGAGACCCGCGAGCGCCGCTACGGTTCGCTGAACCTGTACGACGAGAGCGCCGGCGCCTTCGACGACGACGACATCGCCGTGGCCACCATCTTCAGTCGCCACGCGTCCGTGGCGCTCGCCGCAGCCCACAACGAGGACGGCCTCCAGGTCGCCATCGACGCGCGCAAGCTCATCGGCCAGGCGCAGGGCATCTTGATGGAGCGGTTCGACATCGACGACGACCGGGCCTTCACCTTCCTGCGCCGCCAGTCGCAGGACCGCAACCTCAAGCTGCGCGACATCGCCCAGTGGATCGTGGACCACCGCGGCGACCCCGCGGCGCGCTTCGACGCCGAGTGACCCGACCGCGGCTGCGTCTCAGGCAGCCGTGCCCTTGGAGCGCCGGTCGGCCGCCAGGTCGGAGCGCTCGCGGGGGTTGAGCCCTCCCCAGACGCCGTGCTCCTCCCGTACGCGCATCGCGTGCTCGAGGCACTGCTGGACGACCGGGCAACGCTCGCAGAACGCCTTGGCCGCGCTCTCGCGACGCTCGCGGGCGAAGCCGCGCTCGTGCTCGGGGGAGAAGAAGCGATCGGTGTCGGTGTCCGCGCAGGCACCGTCGTACTGCCACTCGTAGGACTCCCAGATGGGAGCGGGAAGCCGCTTGATGCTGACCACGGCGACGTCCTTTCTCGCACGGTGCGCCGCATCCGCGGCACGATCACTCCTTTCCTTACCCCGTGAAGAGCACGTCAAACATCTGGCGGTCAGTGGATCGCGAACACCCGCGCGGGGAATCCGGATCCGCCCTTCGGCTTGCCCCACGACGCGACGACCAGCGCGCCCGCCTCGGGAACCTGGTCCAGGTTCGCCATCAGCTCGATCTGCCACTTGTCGTGCTGCAGCAGCAGCAGCTCGAGCCCGTAGTCGCCGGCCGAGGTCGACGAGCCCGGGTCGGTGTCGGTGGTCTCGTGGCCGATCGCGGTGATGCCGACGCGTTCGATCAGGTCGACCACCACCTCTCGCGACCAGCCCGGAAGGTGCGCGACACCGTCGTCGTCGTGGTTGGCCATCGCGTCGGGGTCGGGCCAGCGCTGGTGCCAGTCGGTGCGCAGCGCCACGAAGCATCCGGCCGGCATCGGACCGTTGCGCTGCTCCCACGCGGCGACGTCCTCGAGGGTGGGGACCGCGTCGGGGTCCTCGCGCACGCGGTCGGAGATGTCGAGGACCACCAGCGGCAGGATCATCTGCTGCACCGGGATCTCGTCGATCGGGCGAGCACCGTCGACGAAGTGCGACGGCGGGTCGCAGTGGGTGCCCCACTGCCCCACGATCTCGTAGCGGTGCACGGCGAAGCCGTCGGGATCGACCTGGAAGGTCTGGTTGCGCTCCTCGTCGGGGAACGCCGGAAAGTGCGGCATGCCCGGGAAGAAGGCATGCGTGAGGTCGGTGAAGGTCCGGGCCTGCAGCTGCTCGTGCAGCTGCCACAACGGTCGGTCGGGCGATGCGGTCACGTGGGACTCCCCTCGGTGGGCACCCAGAATCGCACAGCACTGCCGAACCCACCGGTACCGTCGGCTCGTGAGCGCTTCCGATCCAGCCCCCTCGCCGGTCGGCCTCGGCCGGGCCCGGCAGTCCGAGATCTACGGCCAGGGCGTCCTCGGGCGGCGCCCCGCGGTGCCGACCAGCTTCGCCGACCTGGAGCGACGTGCCGAGGAGGTCAGCTCACGCACGGCCTGGGCGTACGTGGCCGGCGGCGCGGGCGAGGGCCGCACCATGCGCAACAACCGCGCCGCGTTCGACCGGTGGGCGATCGTTCCCCGGATGGCACACGGCATCACCGAGCGCGACCTCAGCACGACCGTGACCGGCACGGCGCTGCGGGCACCACTGCTGCTCGCTCCGGTCGGCGCCGGGGCGCTGGTCGCGGACGACAGCGATCTCGCCATCGCTGCTGCGGCCGAGGCCACCTCGGTGCCGTACATCTACTCCAACCAGGGCTGCAACCCGATGGAGGACTGCGCCGCGGCCATGCCGACCACACCCAAGTGGGTGCAGCTGTACTGGAGCACCGACGACCAGCTGGTGAACAGCCTGATCGGGCGGGCGGAGAAGATCGGCGCCGAGGCGCTGGTCGTCACCCTCGACACCACGATCCTCGGCTGGCGGCCACAGGACCTCACGCTCGGCTCCCTGCCGTTCGCCCAGGGTCTCGGTCTGGCGCAGTACACCAGCGACGACCGCTTCCTGCAGATCGTGGCCGACCGCATCGAGGCAGCCCGCACGTCCGACACCAGGGCCGACACCGAGGTCACCGTGGGGGCGATCCGGTCGCTGCTGCGGATCTCGACGAACTTCCCCGGACGGTTGATGTCGAACCTGCGGGCCCCCGAGCCTCGCAAGGCCGTCGAGACGTTCCTCGACATCTACTCGAACCCGGGCCTGTCGTGGGCGCACCTGGCGACCCTGCGCGACCGCACGTCGCTGCCGATCGTTCTGAAGGGCATCATGCACCCCGACGACGCCGTGCGGGCCTTCGAGCTGGGCGTCGACGCCATCGTCGTGTCCAACCACGGAGGACGTCAGGTCGACGGATCGCTCGCCTCTCTCGACGCGCTGCCCGGGGTGCGCGAGGCGGTCGGACCCGACGCCACCGTGCTGTTCGACAGCGGCATCCGCACCGGTGCGGACGTCTTCACCGCGCTGGCGCTGGGCGCGAACGCCGTGCTCCTGGGTCGGCCCCACATGTACGGCCTCGCCATCGCGGGTCAGCGCGGCGTCGAGGAGGTCGTGGCCAACGTGATCGCGGAGCTGGACCTCACCATGGCGCTGACCGGGACGGCCACGATCGCGGACATCACGCGCGACCTGCTGGTGCCCAATCCCTCGTTCGGCGGCCGAGGCGACTGACGTCGGACCCTGTTGTTCTGCCCGAACTCGACGTACGGTCGCACCATGGCGGATCGCACCTCCTCGGACCTGGTGTCAGAAGGCGTCCTCACGATGGTCGTCGGTGTCGCCGCGCTCGTGGGTGCGGTCATGATCGGCGGTGCCCGCAACCTCGTGGGCTCGTCGCTGCAGATCGTCGGCACGCTCGCACTGGCGGTGGCCTGCGTGTGCCTGTTCCGCGCCCTGCTGCGGCGCGCGCGAGACCTGCATCCCGGACGGTGACGCCAGCGCGCCGACGCAGTCCGGTGGTCCCGGTCAGTGCTCGCGCAGCTGCTCGACGAGCTCGTCCTTGGTGAGGTCGGAGTAGCCGGTCAGGCCCAGCTCCTTGGCGCGCTCACGCAGGTCGTCGACGGTCCAGTCGTCGTAGGATCCGGCGCGACCGCCCTTGGCCCCGACCGACTTCTCCGACCGCCCCTTCTGGGCTGCTGCGTTGGAGATGCGGGCAGCCTTCTGCTTCGAGGCACCGTCGTCACGCAGGGCCTCGTACATCTCGGGATTCTTCAGGCTGGGGTTCTGCTCGTCCTTCGGCACGGGTACCTCCTGAGGGTGTTGCCCCAGAGGTACCCGCACCGACGACGGGTCAATCGCCGTCGCGCACCCGTTCGGCGAAGCGCGCGGCCCGCTCCCGCAGGCCGAGGATCCGTCCGGCGACGAACGTCTCCGGATCCCGTCCCCTCTCCTCCGGTGTCGGGGGCCGCCTGGCATGGGTCGAGCAGGTCAGGTCGGCGTGGATCATCGCGCCGACGGAGTTGCCCTGCTTGCCGGCGGCGCCGGCGCGACGAGCCACGTACAGGACGACGTCGTCCGTGGCCTGCGGGTCCTGGCACCAGTCGCACATCGCGGGGCGGGTGGCACCGCGACTCTGGGTCCGCAGGAGCAGGCCGATCGGACCGGCGTCGGTCGGCACGACCACGTAGGCGCGCTGCGGGGCCTTCGGATCGGTCCAGCCGAGGATGTCCAGGTCGTCCCACGGCCGGTCGGGCAGGTCGGGAGGGACCGGTGCCTGGGTGGCCTCGCGGCGGGAGGCGTTGATGAAGCTGGCGCGGATGTCGCGCTCGGTGAGGGCATGCATGACGAACTTCTCTCGATGAGTGGGGGCAGGCGGAACGGGCCGGCCCGCGGTTGTCGCGTCAGCCGGCGATGGCGTCGTGCCTGGAAGCGGCCGTGGTGGCCGCCCCGCTCTCCGCGCCTCGCATGCGCTCTCCTCGAGATCGTGTCGTCAGAGGCGACGCTACTGCGTCGCCCCCAGCGATGCCAGCGCATCGCCGGTCATGCGGTAGGTGGTCCACTCGTCCTGCGCCGCGGCGCCCAGCGACTCGTAGAACGCGATGCTCGGGGCGTTCCAGTTCAACACCCACCACTCCAGGCGCGGCAGCCCACGGGTGACGCACTCGGCCGCCAGCGCCGCCAGCAGGTCTCGGCCCAGCCCGGTGCCGCGGTGATCCGGGGAGACGAACAGGTCCTCCAGCCAGATGCCGTTGGTGCCGGTCCACGTGGAGAAGGTCAGGTACCAGACCGCGATGCCCACGACCTCGCCGTCGACCTCGGCGACGTGCGCGAAGGTCGCCGGATGGCCGTCGGCGGGGAACAACGCCCGGCCGAAGTCGTCCTCGGTCGCCTCGACCTGGTCCGCGGCCTTCTCGTAGGCGGCCAGGTCGTGCACCAGCTCGAGGATGCGGGGGACGTCGGCGGACGTGGCGGGGCGCACGAGGGAGCTCATGACCTCATCGTCCCTCACCCGCCGGTGCCCTGCGGGACGTGCACCGCGACCGTACGCTGGCCACGATGGCCACCTCACCGGATCAGACCCTGCCTCCTCACGTCTTCGTGCTCTTCGGAGCGACCGGAGACCTCGCCGCCCGCAAGCTGTTCCCCGGGATGTACCACCTGGCCGCCGCGGACCGCCTGCCGAGCGACTACCGCATCATCGGCACGGGTCGGCACTCCCCGGGCTCGGACGAGGAGTTCGCCCAGCAGATTCGCGACGGACTCGACGACACCGTGGACGACCTCGACCCGGAGGTCGCCGACGACCTCGTGGGTCGCCTCTCGTTCCAGACGTCCGACGCCGACGACGGCTCCGACCTCGCCGACGCCGTGCAGTCCTTGGTCGACGAGCTCGGCGACGGCACCCAGCGCGTCGTGTACCTGTCCGTCCCACCGTCGGCCATGGAGCCGATCGTCCGGATGCTGGGCCGCGAGGGCATCGCCGACGGCGCCCGACTGGTGGTCGAGAAGCCGTTCGGCAGCGACCTGGAGTCGTCGCGCAGCCTCAACGCCACGCTGCAGGACGTCGCCGACGAGGACCACGTGTTCCGCATCGACCACTTCCTCGGCAAGGAGGCGGTTCAGAACATCCTCGCGCTGCGCTTCGCCAACGGCCTGCTCGAGCCCGCGTGGAACGCCAGGCACCTGGAGTCGGTGCAGATCGACGTGCCCGAGGAGCTGAGCATCGAGGGACGCGCCGGGTTCTACGAGAGCACGGGCGCGCTGCGCGACATGATCTCGACCCACCTGTGCCAGGTGCTCGGGTTCGTGGCGATGGAGCCACCGGTGCACCTCGACGCGCTGAGCCTGCGCAACGAGAAGGCCAAGGTCTTCGAGTCGATGCGACTGCTCGACCCCCAGCGCGTCGTCCGCGGTCAGTACGCGGGCTACACCGACGAGGAGGGTGTCGACGCCGACTCGACGACCGAGACGTTCATCGCGCTCGAGGCGTGGGTCGACACCGAGCGGTGGGCCGGGGTGCCGTTCTACCTGCGCACCGGCAAGGCCCTCGCCGAGACCCGGCGCACGATCACCCTGCGGTTCCGGCAACCACCCCTGGCACGGTTCGGCGACGAGGTCGAGCCGGCCAACGAGCTGGTGCTCGACCTGTCCGACACCCCGAGGGTCCGCGTGGAGCTGCAGGCCAAGCGACCCGGACCCGAGCTGAGCCTCGAGGGCGCCACGCTCGAGCTGAGCCTGGACCACGACGGCCACGACGGCGAGGAGCCGCTGGAGGCCTACGAGAAGCTGCTGCTGGACGTGATGCGCGGCGACCAGACCCTCTTCACCCGCGCCGACGAGGTCGATCGCCTCTGGCAGATCGTCACCCCGGTGCTCGACGACCCGCCGGAGGTCCTCCCCTACGAGCAGTCGTCGTGGGGACCGGACGCCGCCCTCGAGCTCACCGACTGGCGGCTCCCCGAGTGAGGGGGCGCGAGTGAGCGCCCAGCTGCCGATCGCCGACCACGGCCTGATCGGCGACCTGCGCACGGCCGCCCTCGTGGGCGCCGACGGCACGATCGACTGGTTCTGCCCGGGACGGTTCGACGCACCCAGCGTGTTCGCCGCGCTGCTCGACTCCGAGATCGGCGGCGGCTGGCGGCTCGGACCCGTGGGCGGCAGCGTGCGCACGCAGCAGTTCTACTTCCCCGACACGGCGATCCTCGCGACCCGTTTCCTCACCGAGCAGGGCGTCGTGGAGGTGCACGACTTCATGCCGGTGCTCCGTCCTCATGACGAGGACCACCGCCAGCGCGTCGTGCGTCGAGTCCGTGCCGTGCGCGGCTCGGCGCGCGTCCGGTCCGTCATGTCCGCTCGCCCCGACTACGCCCGGGCCGGCGCCGGGCTGCGCGAGCACGACGGCCACGTGCTGGTGACCGGCGACGGCCTCCACCTCGCCCTCAGCTCCACGGTCGACCTGGCGATCGACGGTGACGACGTGGTCGCCGACATCGAGCTGGTCAGCGGGGAGTCGGCACTGTTCGTGCTCGAGGTCCTCGACGCCGACGCCGAGCCCCCGGCCCCGTGCACTGCGACGGACACCGACGAGCTGTTCGACGCCACCAGCCGCTTCTGGCACGACTGGATCGCCCAGTCGGTCTACACCGGTCGCTGGCGCGAGACGGTCCACCGCGCTGCCATCACGCTCAAGCTCTTGACGCACGAGCCGACGGGGGCGGTGATCGCCGCACCGACCACGAGCCTCCCGGAGGCGATCGGCGGCGGCCGCAACTGGGACTACCGCTACGTGTGGATCCGTGATGCCGGCTTCACCCTGTACGCCCTCCTCCGTCTGGGCTTCACCGACGAGGCGCGCGACTTCGTGCGCTGGCTGTCCGAGCGCATGGGCGAGCACGCCTCGGACGCAGGCGCCGACCACGATCTCGGCCCGCTGCGGGTGCTGTACGACATCGACGGCAACGCCCCGGTCGACGAGCACGAGCTCGACCATCTCGCGGGCTATCGCGACTCTCGGCCCGTGCGCGTCGGCAACGGCGCCGTCGACCAGCTCCAGCTGGACATCTACGGCGAGATCATCGACTCGGTCTACCTGTTCAACAAGTACGGACCCGGCCTGTCCCACGACGCCTGGCGCGACATGCAGCGCGTGATCGACTGGCTGCTGGAGAACTGGGAGCGCGAGGACGCCGGCATGTGGGAGATCCGCGGCGGCACCCGCGCGCACACCACGTCCCGGCTGATGGCGTGGGTGGCGGTCGAGCGCATGATCCGCATGGCGCGTCAGCGCGGTCTGCCGGGCGACATCGAGGCATGGTCCAGCGTGCGGGACCAGATCTACGCCCGCATCATGGACCACTCGTGGAACGAGGACCTGCAGGCGTTCACCCAGACCGAGGGCGGCGACTCGCTGGACGCCGGAGTCCTGCTGATGCCCATGGTCAAGTTCTTGTCGCCGTCGGATCCACGGTTCCTCTCGACGCTGAAGGCGGTCGAGGACCGACTCGTGGCCGACAGCCTGGTGTTCCGGTACGACGTCACGGACTCACCGGACGGGGTCGAGGACACGGCCGGAACCGGTGAGGGCACGTTCAGCCTCTGCTCGTTCTGGTACGTCGAGGCCCTGACCCGCGCCGGTCGACTCGACGACGCGTCGGTGGCGCTGGAGAAGATGTTCACCTATGCGAACCACCTCGGCCTCTACGCCGAGCAGATCGGCGGCACCGGCGAGCAGCTGGGCAACTTCCCGCAGGCGTTCACGCACCTGGCGCTGATCAGCGCGGCCACCAACCTCGACCGCGCACTCGGCGCCTGATCCCGGCTCCGGTCAGCCGAGCGTGTCGGCGACCGAGACCGTTCCGTCGCTGGACTCGATCGCTTCGGCGAGAGTGGCGACCTCCGCGGAGTCCAGGCTGATGCCGGCCTCCTGCAGACCCTTGGTCAGCTCGGTCTCGACCGTGCCCTCGGGGGCTCCGTCCTGGTAGGCGCCGACGCGGTCGACGACGCCCTGGATCGCTTCGAGCTCGTCTGGAGTGTGTGTGCTCATGGCCACGACGTACCCACGTCAGCGCGTCCTACGCAGGTGCCGCGACCGACTCGGGTGGTTCCTCGCCCGCCGCGAGGTCGAGGGCGACTCCGGCCGGGACGCGCGAGACGGTGCGCGGCGAGGTGAGCACCGTCAGGTCCGGCAGCCACGCGACCGACGCTCCGTCGTGCTCCAGGCGGTCCACGAGGTCGATGTCCTCGTGGGCCTCCATCGGGCGGAAGCCGCCGGCGGCCAGGTACGCGTCGGCGCGCACGCCGAGGTTGGCGCCGTGCACGTGGCGTCGCCGGCTCGCGTAGCGCTCGGCCCACTCGCGGTGGTGCCGCAGGGCCTCGGGCGGCAGCGTGATGGCGCCCAGCACGGCGTCGAACCCCCGTGCCGCCCACTCCAGGTGGGTCGCCAGCCAGTGGCACGGGACGGTGCTGTCGGCGTCGGTGCACGCCAGCCACAGTCCGTCGGTGCCGTGGCGGGTCGCCCAGGCAGAGGCGAGGGCTCGCGCCATCCCGACGTTGCGTCCCGGCTCGGCGAGCACCACCGCACCGAGGTCAGCGGCGATCTCCGCCGTCCGATCGGAGCATCCGTTGGCCACGACGACGACGTCGACGGGCACGTCCACGCGATGCACGGCGGCCCGGATCGCAGCGAGGGCCGCACCGACCGTGCCCTCCTCGTCGGCCGCGGGCACGAGCACGGCGACACGATCGATCTCAGACGTCGCCATGCGCGAACACCTCCAAGCGGAAGTCGTCCTCGACGTGGGAGACGAGCGTGCGAACCTCGGGCCTCGACGACACCTCACCGTGCGCATCGTCACCCGTGCACGTGGCGACGTCGAACGCGTGACGCCAGTGGACGAGCACGAGGTGGCCGTCGGGGCGCAGGCTCGCCAGGCTGTGGGCGATCACGTCGTGACGCTGGCTCGCGTCGAGATAGTAGAGCAGCTCGGAGAGCACCACGAGGTCGAAGGCGTCATCGGGCCAGTCCTGCGGAACGCTGCCGCGCTCGAACCGCACCGTCCGGTCGGGCACTCGCCGACGCGCCGATTCGAGAGGCGCAGCCGGGTCCGTCGCGAGGATGCGGTCGCACCGCTCGGCCAACAGCTGCGTGAGGACGCCGATCGAGCAGCCCGGCTCGAAGGCGTGGTCGTAGTGCGACCGCGGCAGGCTGGCGACCGTCAGCTCGTGCTTGCGGCGCTCGTAGACACGCTCGGCCAGCTGCCACGGGTCGTCGGACTCGGCGTAGAGATGTTCGAAGTGCAGGGGGTCGGTCACGTCACCACCACCTCCGGCGCCGCGAGGGCGTGGGCCACCACCTCGGGTCCCACCACGGGACCATCGGCGGGTGCATCGCTCAGTGGCTCGACCTGGGACACGAACTCGCGAATCGCCAGCGCCTTGAGCCGGAGCGCTTCGTCCGTGCCGGGCAGCCGCGCCGCGTGCGCGAGCCATGGCTGATCCGCCGCGGCCGTCCACGCGAAGGTCCAGATCGGGAAGCGCCACACGGGCACCGACGGGGCGCAGGCCGTCATGGCTGCAGCCCCGACGGCCTCATGGTCGGGATGGCCGTCGCCCTCGAAGGGCGCCAGCACCAGCGCGGCTCCTGCGACGTGGGCGGCGAGCAGCTCGCAGACCTCGTCGCGCCGATCGGTCAGACCGCCGTCGGGCAACGACAGTCGATCGATCTGCGGGTCGGCGATGCCGAGCACGCCGAGAGCAGCGACCAGCTCACCGGGGCGCCGGGCCCGCAGGTCGTCCGGCGTCGTGGTCGGGCTGTCGGGGTGCGACGCCTCCCCGTCGGTGGCGGTCACGAACACGAGATCGCGGTCGGCCACCGTGGACAGCCAGCCGCCGATCGCCAGCACCTCGTCGTCGGGGTGGGCCGAGACGACGACGATCCGCCCCGGTGGGACGGTCCCCACGTCGGGCAGCTGGCCCAGCCGCGTCGACCAGTCGTCGGTCATGGCATCCGCCCGAGCTGCTCGAGATCGCGTTCGGCGTGGTGCTGTCGGACGAAGGCGCCGAGGTCGGCCACGCGGGCGGAGTGTGCGGCGTCGAAGGCGAGCGGACCGGGTCCGGTCGCCCGTCCCACCCGGCTGACGACCTCCTCGACCAGGTCGGCGGCCCGAGCCCGCATCACCAGGGCGAGCCGCTGCGCGTCGGTGACGGTGAGCCCGCGATCGGCACGTTCCGCCGCGGCCACCAGTGCGAGGTCGTAGGTCTCGACGGCCGCGCGGATCGCGCCCAGGTGCGCCAGCGCATGAGACCCGAGCCGCGCCTGCCCCGCCTCCAGCGTGTCGGCCACCCCGAGAGCGCCACCGAGCCAGCACGCCGCGATGCCGATCGCACCCCACCAGAATCCCGTGCGGTCGGTGTAGGCGCCCGCACCGCCCACGGGATCGGCCGGGACGTCATCGAACCGGAGCGTGACGGTGCGGGCACGAGCCATCCCGGGTCCGACCCACGATGCACCGGACTCGTCGACCGCCAGGCGGTCGCCGTCGAGGCGCACCCGGATCGCGAACAGCCGCGACCCGTCGACGGTCTCGGCGGTGACCAGGGCGTGCGACACCAGGTCCGCTCCGGAGCAGAAGGCCTTGCTGCCGCTGAGCCGCCAGCCCTCGTCCGTCGCCTCGGCTCGCAGCACGGCGAACGGCGGTTCGGCCGCCCACACCGCCCAGAGGTCATCGGTCCCGACCTGGTGGGCCGCGACACCCGGTGCGCCGAGATCGTGCAGGATCGCGACCGCGTCGTGGTGCGGCTCGACGATCTTGGCCAGCGGGAGGTCACGCCGCCCGAGGCCCACCAGTCGGTTCCATCGGTCGTGCGTGGCACCGCCGGCGGGCAGCGGCCACGGTCCGCACTCGACCGCGACCTCGGCTCGCGTGATGGCGTGTGGCGCGTCGGTGGGGGAGTTCACGAGTCCTCGGTTCGATCGGTACCTCACGCACCATGCGCCGGGTGCTCCGTACCCCGGACCAGCGTTCGTCAACCTGTGAGATCGCCCGCGATCGCGCGGCGCGTCAACCAGGTCGTCACGGGGTACGTCGCCGGTGAACCGCACGCCGACCCAGGAGGTCCCATGTCCGTCGCCGACGCCACGATCGCGATCCTCACCGACCAGACCGGGGTGGAGCGCCCCGAGCTCGAGCGGCCACTCGAAGCCCTGAAGGCTGCCGGCGCCCGCGTCGTGCACCTCGCCCCTGAGCTCGAACCGGTCCAGACGATGCTGAACGACACCGACAAGGACGCGACCTTCGACCCCGACCGCCGACTGGCGGACGCCGTCGTCGAGGACATCGACCTGCTGGTGCTGCCGGGCGGCACCGTCAATGCCGACAAGGTCCGCGGCGACGCGGCATCGGTCGCCTTCGTGACGCGGTTCGCGGAAGCCGGAAAGCCCGTGGCGGCGATCTGCCACGCACCCTGGTCGCTGGTCGAGGCCGGCGTGCTGCCCGGCAAGACCCTCACGTCCTTCCCGAGCCTGCGCACCGACATCACCAACGCCGGAGGCACGTGGGTCGACGAGGAGGTCTTCGTGTGCCCGGCCAACGGGTGGGACCTGATCACGTCGCGTACTCCCGACGATCTCGACGCGTTCATCGCGGCCATCGTGGCTCGACTCGGGTCCGACAGCCCCGACGGAACGAGCTGATCGTGGACCCGCTCGGCCACTACATCCGCATCCACCTCACCGGCGCGGCCAGCGGCATCGAGCTGTTCGCGCGCGGACGATCGCTGCACGACCCGGACGCGCGCGAGGTCACCGCCACCATCCGGCGCGAGCTGCGCGACGAGCGACGACGCCTGCTCGAGATCGCCGGAGACCTCGGCGTGCGACCCGCGCCGCTGAGCGCCGTGAGCGTCAAGGTCGGCGAGCGCGTGTCGCGCCTCAAGCCGAACGGTCATCCGATCAAGCGCACACCGCTGGCCGACCTCGTGGACCTGGAGGCGATGCGGGTCGCGCTGGCCGGCAAGATCTCCGGCTGGGACGCGCTGCTCACGGTGACCGGTGTCCACCGGCACCTGCCCGAGCAGGAGATCGACGACCTGCTGCACCAGGCTCGCCGCCAGCACGAGCAGGTGTCGGAGCTGCACCGGGACGCCGCCGCGCGGGCCCTCGGCGAGCGCTGAGCCCGATCAGCCGGTGTTGCGCAGCCCCGCCGCGATGCCGTTGATCGTGAGCAGCAGCGCGCGCTCGAGGTCGGGTGACGCCTCGCTCTGACGCGCCTTGGCCAGCAGCGAAACCTGCAGGGCGTGCAGCGGAGCGAGGTACTGGTCGCGCAGCTCGAGGGTGTGCCGCAGCACGGGCGCGGACTCCAGCAGGGACTCCTGGCCGGTGATCCGCAGCACCTGCTCGACGGTGCGGGCGTGCTCGTCCTTGATCTGGTCGAACAGGTGGCGAGCACCCTCCGGGACCAGCGCGTGCACGTACTCGGCTGCGATGTCGAGGTCCGTCTTGGCCAGCGTCATCTGCACGTTGGACAAGAAGGTGCGGAAGAACGCCCACGATCCGTACATCTCGCGCAACGTGTCGGCCCGCCCGTCGTCGAACGCGGCGGCCAGGCCGGTTCCCACGCCGTACCAGCCCGGCAGGATGATGCGCGACTGCGTCCAGCCGAAGACCCAGGGGATGGCGCGCAGGTCGTCGAGGCCGCCTTCGCCGCCGGGCCGCTTGGCGGGACGAGAGCCGATGTTCATCTTGCCCAGCTCGTCGACCGGGGTGGCGGCCACGAAGAACTTGACCAGGTTGTCGTCGCGCACCAGAGCGCGGTAGCGCTGCTTGCCCTGCTCCGCGACGAGGTCCATCGTGGCGTTCCACCCGTCCAGCAGGTCCCGGGGCAGCAGCGAGGTGCGGTGCAGGGTGGACGCCTCGATGACCGCCGCCAACGCCTCCTCGAGGTTGCGACGTCCGAGTCCGGGCAGGGAGTACTTGTCGGAGATGACCTCGCCCTGCTCGGTGATCTTGATCGGGCCGTCGAGCGAGCCGTAGGGCTGGCTCATGATCGCCTCGGCCGTGGGGCCGCCGCCGCGTCCGGTGGATCCCCCGCGGCCGTGGAACAGGCGCAGCACCACGCCGTGCTCGCGCGCGATGTTGCGCAGCTGACGCTGGGCGCGATGCACCTGCCACTGCGAGGCGGCGATGCCGGCGTCCTTGGAGGAGTCGGAGTAGCCCAGCATGATCTCCTGCACGTCGCCGCGCGCCGCCACGATGCGTCGGTAGGACGGATCGCTGAGCAGCGCCTCGAGCAGCGGACCGGCCGACTCCAGCTCGGCGACGGTCTCGAACAGCGGCGCGAAGCCGATGCGAGCCACGGCTTCGTCGGCAGCGAGATCGACCAGCCCGACCTCGCGGGCCAGCACGACGACGGCGAACAGGTCGTCGACGTCGTGGGTCATCGACACGATGTAGGTCTCGATGACGTCGGGTCCGTAGGTGTCGAGTGCGGTGCGGATGGTGCTGAGCAGGTCCAGCGACGCCGAGGCGGCCTCCCCCAGACCCGTGGTGCCGGTGCCCGTGAGCGGTCGCGGCTCGGCCATCTCCTCGCTGAGCCGGGCGATGCGATCCGGACGATCGAGGGTGCCGTAGGTGTCGTCGCCGAGGCGCTCGTACAGCTCGGCCAGAGCGGTGTGGTGCTTCTCGGAGTGCTCGCGGACGTCCATGGTGGCCAGCCCGGCGCCGAACGTGACGGCGGTGCGGATCAGCCGCAGGATCGCACCGTCGCCGGTCAGCAGGTCGCCCTCGGCCAGCATCGAGTCGCGCACCAGCACCAGGTCCTGGACCAGCTCGGCGAAGGAGAGGTAGTCGCGGCCGGGCTCGTGGGGGGTGTCGTTGACGAGGCGGTCCTGGGTCCGCAGCAGGCGGACGCGCACGAAGCTGGCTTGAGCCGGTAGGGCTCGTCGGCGTTGAGCCGCCGAATCGTGTTCCACGTGATCGGCAGCGCCTCGGCGTCCTCGGCCAGGCTCGCGGCCAGCTCGTCGGTGGCGTCGACGATGCGGGTCGAGGCCGTCATCTCGGTGAGGATCTCGTCGACGGCGGCGACCAGCTCGGCGATGCCCGAGGTGTGCTGCAGGTGCAGGATGTCCAGCGTGACGGCGGGGGTGACGTTCGGGTTGCCGTCGCGGTCACCGCCGGCCCACGTGCCGAACCGCAGCGGGCGAGCGGTGGCCGGGAGCTTCACGTCGATGCGCCCGAGCTGGACGTCCAGCTCCTCCAGCAGCTCGGGGACGACCTCGGAGGCGATCGACCGCAGGTAGTACACCGCGGTGCGAGCCTCGTCGGACGGCTCCGGCCGCACGACCCGCAGCTCGTCGGTCTGCCACACCAGGTCGACCAGCTCGGCGAGCCGGCGCTCGGCAGCGGCGACCTGGGACCGCGGTAGCCGGGGGTCCTCGAGTGCACGGACGGCCTCGGCGACCTTTCGCAGCAGGCGCAGGACGGTGCGGCGGCTGGCCTCGGTGGGGTGGGCGGTGAACACCGGTCGGTACTCGACGCGTTCGAGGACGGACGTCAGGAGGTCGCGGGTCAGGCTTCCCTCGTCGAGAGCGGCGGAGATCCGGTCGATCGTGCCCGACAGCGGCCCGTCACCCTCGGCGGTCAGCTCGTGCCATCGGTGCAGCTGCTCGGTGGTGTTGACCAGCTGGAAGTACGCCGTGAAGGCCCGGGCCAGCACCACGGCCGTCGACGGATCGAGGTCGGCGAGGACCGCGCGCAGATCGGCGTCGTCGGGCTGGCGCGCCAGGCGGCGCACCTTCTCGACCAGGGCGAGCAGCTCGTCGCCCTCGTGACGGGCGAGCGCCTCGCCGAGCAGGGTGGTCAGCTGGCGCACCGACGACCGCAGCGCCGCGTGCTCGGAGTCCGACGACACTCCGCCGCCGAAGGATCCGGCGTCGGGCTCACGCCGGTCGGACTCGAGGATCTCTTCGGTGGCCCGGCTCTTGCCACCCTTGTTCTGGGCGGGTCCGGCTCCGGCGTGCGACGTCATGGCACCAGTCTGCCGGTTCCGTATTTCAGACGCGTCTCACCATATCTACAAGAACTATTGTGCAATCAGTCTTGTGCATCTACGGTGGTGGCATGGCCCGCCCGGAGATCCGCACCCTGAACGACGCCGCCTCACTGGCCGCCCTGGCCCATCCGTTCCGCGCCCGCATGATGGACGCGCTGAAGGTCGACGGTCCGTCCACCGCCTCGATGCTGGCCGCGCGGACCGGTCAGGCGGTGGGGAACGCCAGCCACCACCTGAAGGTCCTGGCCGAGGCGGGCCTGGTGGAGGAGGCACCCGAGCTGGCACGCGACCGGCGCGAGCGCTGGTGGCGCCTGGTGTCGGCCGGGACCCGGTGGAACAACCTCGACCTCGCCGCGGACCCGGCGGCTGCCGCGGCCGGGCGCGAGGCCGCTGCGCTGCAGCTACGACGACAGATGGAGCGGGTCACGGCGTGGCTGGCCAACGAGGGGACCGACGCCCAGTGGGACGACGCCGCGTTCGCGACCCAGAACTGGCTGAACCTGACTCCGGACGAGCTGCGCGAAGTGTCACAGGAGCTGATCGACGTCCTGGTCAGGTGGTCCGAGCGCGACGTCCCCGACGACGGGGCCGATCGCGAGCCGATCCTGGTCTTCGCCCGAGGGTTCCCGTGCCAGCCATGACCGCGCCGCCGTCGGTGCTCCACGGCTCGCTGGCCGACAACCGCGCCTTCCGCCTGCTGTGGTTCGGCGAGGGCGTCAGCGTGCTGGGCGCGATGACCACGACCGTCGTCATCCCCCTGATCGCGATCACCCGATTCGACGCCGGACCCGGGTGGCTCGGACTCCTGACCGCGGCGTCGTGGCTGCCATGGCTGCTGGTCGGACTGCCCGCCGGCGCCTGGGTCGATCGCCTCGACAACCGGCGGGTGATGATCTGCGCCGACCTGGTCGCGTTCGCAGGGATCGGATCGGTTCCCGTCGCGCACCTGGTCGGCGTGCTCACGCTGCCGCACCTGCTGGTCGCGGCGCTGCTCGGCGGCACGTGCTCGGTGTTCTTCCGCACGGCCTACGGGGCCTTCGTGCCTCGGGTGGTGCCCGACCGCGACCTCGACGCGGCGAACGGTCGCCTGTACGGAACCGAGTCGGCCATGCAGGTCGCCGGTCCCGGCGTCGGCGGACTCGCCGTGCAGGCGTTCGGCGGCGCGCTCGCCCTGCTCGTCGACGCGGTCAGCTTCCTGGTGTCGGCGGCGTGCCTGTGGCGGATCGACCCCCGAACGCTTCGGCCACGTGAGCGGGAGGTCGCGCGAACCACGCTGCGTCAGGAGATCGTCGAGGGAGTCCGCGTCGTCCGCGCGGATCGGCACCTGAGGTTCTTCACCCTGCAGGGGGCCGCGTCGAACTTCGCGCTCACCGGCTACGGCGCGCTGACGGTGCTCTTCCTCGTCCGCGACCTCGATGTCGGACCGGCGGCAGTCGGGCTCCTGCTGTCGGTCGGGAGTGTCGGCGGACTGCTCGGCGCCCTCGTCGCCAATCGCCTGGCCAGCCGACTCGGCGGGGCCGCGGCGATGCGCTGGCTGCAGGTCTTCGGCGGTCCGTCCGCGATGCTCATCGTGCTGGCCCGCCCCGGGCCGTTGGTGGCACTGGTGCCGATCGGCGTCGCGTGCGTCGGTCTCGGGGTGGTCGGCGCCAACGTGATCCGCTCGGCGTTCCGCCAGCGCTACGTCCCACCCGTGCTGCTCGGCCGGACCTCAGCGGCGTCAGCGGTGATCAACTTCGGGACCATGCCGCTGGCCGGGCTCGTCGCCGGCTGGCTGGGATCGACGCTCGGGATCAGGCCGACCATCGGACTGATGACGGCACTGCAGGCAGTCGTCAGCCTCGCCGTGCTCGTGGGTCCGTACCGGTCGGGCCGCGACCTGCCCGACCCGCCGATGTCACATAGCGTCTAGCCATGTTCGCCGACCTGCCCGACGAGATCGTCACGACCGACCCGGACCTGCTCGCCGGGTACGCGCACGACGAGTCGCAGCTGACGGATCGCGCGGTGCCGGTCGCGGTGCTGTCGCCGCGGTCCACCGACGAGGTCGCAGCCTGCGTCCGAGCCGCGTCGGCAGCCGGGCTTGCGCTGGTGACGCGCGGCGCGGGCACCGGGCTCAGCGGCGGGGCCAACGCGCCGGCCGGATCGGTGGTGCTCAGCACCCGACGCATGACGTCGATCGAGGTCGACCCGGTCGATCGACTCGTGGTCGTGCAGCCCGGAGCGGTGACCGGGCACGTGCGCGCAGCCGTCGCCGAGCACGGCCTCTTCTACCCACCCGACCCGGGCAGCGTCGACACCTGCACCATCGGCGGCAACGTGGCCACCGATGCCGGTGGCATGTGCTGCGTCAAGTACGGCGTCACCGGCGACTACGTGCTCGCCCTGGAGGCGGTGCTCGCCGACGGACGCGTGCTGCGCACCGGACGACGGACGGTCAAGGGCGTGGCCGGCTACGACCTGACCAGCCTGCTGGTCGGGTCCGAGGGCACGCTGGCGGTCATCACGGAGATCACGCTGGCTCTGCGCCCGGCGCCCGAGCCCGCCTCCACGCTCGTCGCCACGTTCTCCTCGCTCGCCGACGCGGGGCGCGCGGTCGCGGACCTGACCTCGCAGGGTGTCGACGTCTCGTTGCTGGAGATCATGGACCGCACCACGCTGGCCGCCGTCGACGACCTGACCGGCATGGGACTCGAGGCCGAGGCGATGGTGCTGCTGCAGGACGACTCCCGCGGGCGGTCCCACGTGCTCGACGCTGCGCGCGGCGTCTGCCTGGGCCAGCGCGCCGTCGACATCGCCGTCACGGACGACCCGGCCGAGGGCCACCAGCTGCTCGAGGCTCGCCGCCAGGCCCTTCCCGCCCTCGAGCGCCTGGGCGACTGGCTGCTCGACGACGTCTGCGTCCCCCGCTCGCGCGTCGTCGACCTCATCGAGGCCGTGCAGGGGGTCGCCGACGACGAGGGACTGACCATCGGGGTGTTCGGCCACGCCGGAGACGGCAACATGCACCCCACCGTGATCTTCGACCGCAGCGACCCGGCCAGCACCGACGCGGCGCGGCGGGCGTTCGACCGCATCACGCGGGCCGCGCTCGACCTCGGTGGCACCATCACCGGCGAGCACGGGGTCGGCCGGCTCAAGCAGGGCTGGCTCACCCACGAGCTCGACGACACCGCACTCGCGGTCCACCGAGCGGTCAAACAGGCGCTCGACCCCACCGGGATGCTCAACCCCGGCTCCGTGCTCGACGTCGCCAGTCGGCTCGGGCCCTAGGCTCCAGCCATGCCCGCGCACGAACCCTTGGGGCCGACGGTCCTCGGAGTCGGCCTGCTGGTCGCCCTGACCATCGCCGTGCTGTGGAGCACGCGGACCCCGCGACCGTTCGCGCCGTCGTGGGCGATCCTGCGCGGTGCCCTGCAGCTCGCACTCATCAGCCTCGTGCTGAGCCAGGTGATCGGCAACGGCTTCTACGTCGCCCTGGCGCTGCTCGTGATGTTCTCCGTTGCGGCCGCCACCGCGACCCGGCGGATCGGTTGGAGCCTGCGCCACCTCGCCCTGCTGGCCGGGTCGATGGCCACCGGCGTGGGCGTGACGCTCGCGATCGTGTTCGCCAGTGGCGCGCTCGACCTGACGGCGCGCTACGGACTGGCGATCGGTGGCATCGTGATCGGCAACGCGATGTCCATCGCCACACTGACCGGACGGCGGCTCAACGAGTCGATCGACGAGCACTGGGACGAGGTCGAGGGCTGGCTGGCCCTGGGCGCGACGCCCCGCCAGTCGACGATCGACCTCGCCCGACGAGCCGTCTACTCAGCGCTGATCCCCTCCACCGACCAGACCAAGACCACCGGCCTGGTGACCCTGCCCGGCGCCTTCGTCGGTGCCATCTTCGGCGGGGTCTCACCGCTGGAGGCAGGGCGCTTCCAGATCGTGGTGCTCGCCTCGGTGATGGCAGCCGGTTCGATCACCGCCACGCTGATGGCGCGGGCGCTGGCGCCAGTCCGGGTGCGCCCGGAGCCGCTGGGCTGACCGACCGGCCGCCGCGACTCGTCCGAGCGCCGGTGAAGACGAAGCGCCGGTAGGACCAGAAGCGGAACGCCGTCCCGAGGGCGACACCCACCACGTTGGCCGAGATGTTGTCGTCCACCGCACTGGTGAGGCCGAGCAGGTGGTGCGACACGAACAGCGAGACCACCGACATCCCGAGGCCGATCACGTTGAAGACGACGAACAGCATGACTTCGCGACGTCGGTCGGACGAGGCGTCGTCGCGCCAGGTCACCATGCGGTTGCCGATGTAGGTCACCACCATCGCCGCGGCCACGGCGAGCGTCTTGTCCAGCGTCGGGTCGAGACCGGCCAGTGCCGGTGTCGACCGCAGCAGGTTGAAGGCGAGGACGTCGACGACGTAGCCCGCACCCCCGACGGCGAGGAACGACAGGACCTCGGGAGAACCGGCGATCCGGCGCAGGTCAGCGGGCGACATGGAACACCCGGCGTCCGATCCTCGCTGGACCGCGGCCCCGGTCGAGGATCTCGTGCCACCGCCAGCCGGCCACGCGCAGCAGCGCCTCGGCCGCGATCGAGCCGGTCATCTTCGACTGGCCGACCGTGCGGTCGACGAACGTGATCGGCACCTCGACGATGCGCAGGCCACGTCGCGAGGCCCGCCAGGCGTTCTCGATCTGGAACGCGTAGCCGTCGGACTCCGACGCCGTGACGTCCAGGCGCAGGAGCGCATCGCGGCGGTAGGCACGAAATCCGGCGGTGGCGTCGTGCACGTCGATGCCCAGGACGAGACGCACGTACGCGTTGCCGCCGCGGGAGATGGCCCGACGGGATCGCTTCCACCCCTTCACGTCGCCGCCGGGCACGTAGCGCGAGCCGATCGCCACGTCGGCGTGCTCGAGCGCGTCGAGCAGCTCGGGGATCTTCGCCGGCGGGTGCGACAGGTCGGCGTCCATCTGGACCACCACGGCATAGCCGTCGGCGAGCGCGCGAGCGAAGCCGGCCCGGTACGCCGCTCCGAGGCCGTCCTTCTCGGCCCGGACCAGCAGCGAGATCCGATCGCCGAAGGCGGGATGCGCGGCCACGAGCTGCGCGGTGCCGTCCGGGCTGGAGTCGTCGACGACCAGGACGTCGCTGGTCGGCGCCGCGGCGAGCACCCGGTCGAGCAACGCCTCGATGCCGCTGGCCTCGTCGTAGGTGGGCACGATCACCAGGCTTCGCGCGGGCGTGGGGAGCCCGTGGTCCAGGTGGGTGGTGTCGGGTCGATCTGTCATGTCCGTCATCCGTTCGCAGAGCTCGATGTGGTGCACGTGGTGGGGGTCGGGAGCGCCGGGCGATCGACTCCCCTGAGCAGGAAGATGCGCCGGTCGCAGAACCGGCCGACCTCGGCGTAGCGGTCGGACACGATCTGCCCCGCGGCAGCCGTGCTCAGCCCCCACGACCGCAGGCCCGAGTCGTGCGAGCCTGGACCTGTGACCAACCAGGTCGGGGCCGCCGGTCCGCTCAGCACCTCGTCGAAGTGGTGCAGGTCGGGGTCGAGCGTCTTCGCCGGCAGGCTCCACAGCTGGTCGTACGGCGAGGTGAGACCGGACGCGTAGACGATGTCGGGATGGCCCCAGGCGCTGACGACGGTGTCACCGGGAGCTGCGACCGCACCGATCGCTGCGCCGACCTCCTGTCCGGGCGAGTGGTCGCCGGCGCCGAGGTGGTGGCCCCACGTCAGCGCCGCCACCGCGACCGACCCGACGACGATCAGCTGCGAGACGCGGGTCCGCGCGGCCAGGACACCGGCGACCACGGCCAGCGGGACGACCGCCTCGACGAGGTAGTGGTGCCAGTAGTTGCCCCCGGCCGCGATCGACAGCACGGAGAACACGGCGGTCGCGGTCAATGCCCACCACAGGGGCGATCCGTCCCGATGGCGCAGGAGGCGCAGCGTGTGGGCAGCGAGATGGAGCCCGACCACGCCGATTCCCGAGACGAGGGCGACACTCGCAAGACTGACCAGGCGGATCGGAGCGTTGCCACCGCCGGCGGCGAGGGCCTGCCCGGCCCGGATCCGGAACGGGTACATCGCGTCGAAGACGCCACTGATCGAGGTGCCGTGCGCGACGGTCCACACCGCCATCAGCGCCAGCATCCCGGCCGCGCCTCCGAGCGCGGCGAACGTCAGGAGGGTGAACCGCCGGCGGGTGATGCGGCGGGTGGCGACCGACAGGATCAAGGCCACGGCCCCGAACACCAGGGCCTCGGCGAGGTTCTGCTTGACCAGGATCGCGGCCGTGGCGAGCATCGCCGCCCCTGCCGCCAGCAACGCGGCTCGCCGCGCGTCGCGGGCCCGAAGGGCCGACGTGGCGGTCACCATCGCGACGATCGTGAAGGGTGCCGCGAGCAGCTCACCGTTGACGGCGTAGCCGCCGAGCATCGGACTGGCGCACCACGCAGCGGCGCACAACCCCGCCCAGCGGCCCGCCTGGTCGCCGGCGATCATCCGCGCGAGCCGCGACGACCCGAGCACCACCACCACGACCGCGACACAGCCGATGAGACGCAGCGCCGGGACGCCGCCCAGGCGGCCGGCGAGCTGGAAGATCGTGACCAGCAGGGGCGGACGGTCCACGAAGTAGCTGCCGTACAGCGAGCTTCCCGCTCCGTGCCACTGCGACCCCACCAGCAGGTAGCCGGCCTCGTCCGGCGACGGGGCGATCGCCACGAACGGCAGACGCGCAGCGACGGCGAGCAGCACGGCCACCGGGACGGACCACGAGGGCAGTCCGCGTGCGCGCAGCGCCGACGGTCTGCCGGGGGTCGCGTCGAGCAGCGTGGCCATGGCTCCAGCGTGTGTCCGTGAACCTGACACGTACCTGACTGTGGTGCGTGACATCCACCACGGCAGCCGGGGATCGGGCACGATGACGCCATGCCGGTGGTCGGGATCTGCGAGGACGATGCCGACGTCCGGCGCGTCCTCACCGACGCGCTCAAGATGGCCGGCCACGACGTCGTCATCGCGCGCAACGGCCGCGAGGCTCTCGGCAACCTCGGAACGGCCAGCGGTGTCGAGGTCCTCGTGCTGGACATCGGCCTGCCCGATGCCGACGGCCGTGACGTGTGTCAGGCGCTGCGCGCGGCCGGACAGCACGCCCCGGCCCTCTTCCTCACCGCCTACGGCGGCCTGCAGGACCGCATCTCCGGCTTCCACGCCGGCGGCGACGACTACGTGGTCAAGCCGTTCGCGATCGCGGAGGTCCTCGTGCGCATCGAGGCGCTGGTCCGGCGCGCCCGCACACCGCCGGCGGCGACCAGCGGCCTCGTGCTGGACCCGCAACGCCTGTCGGTGCGGTCCGGTGAGCAGGAGGCACAGCTGACCCCCACGGAGTTCCGCCTGCTGGCCGCGATCGCCGCCGAGCCCGGTGTGGTCGTGCGGCGGCGCACCGCCGTGGCCGCGGCCTGGACCGACGGCGCCATCGTCAACGAGAACACGATCGACTCCTACGTCCGCAGGCTGCGGGTGAAGCTGAGCGCGATCGAGTCTCCGGTCGAGCTGGTCACGGTCCGCGGCGTCGGGTTCACCCTCCGATGAGGTGGCGCGGCAGATCGGTGCGTGAGCGCATCGTGCGCTCGACCGGGGTCATCACCGCCATCGCGATGGCGGCGATGATCAGCACCGTCATGCTGGTGCTGGCCGGCCTCAACCGCACCAACGTCGAGGCACGGCTGGACGACCAGGTCGCCGCCATCACGACGACGCTGAGCGTCGACGGTGCGGGGAGGCTGTCCGTAGCCGAGGCGCCCGACGACACCATCGACGACACCACGTGGATCTACGACAGCGCGGGAGTGCTGCTCGACGGCCCCCGTGCCGGACGATCGGTCACGGCGTTCGTCGACTCGATGTCCACGGTCACGACGCGCCAGCGCAGCGAACGGTTCGACCGTGCATTCCTGGCGGCTCCGGTCCGCGTGCAGGGCGACGGCACCGCCGTCGTGGTGGTCTCGACGTCGCTGGACGGATACGAGGAGACGCGCGACGCCGTGCTGATCGGCCTGCTGCTGCTCGGCACGGTCGTGACTCTGGGCGCCTCCGCGCTGGCCGCCTGGGCCGTGCAGCGCACGCTGGCGCCCGTGGAGTCGATGGCCGCACGAGCTGAGGAGTGGAGCGAGCACGATCTCGACGCCCGATTCGTGGGCAGCGACACCGGTGATGAGCTCGACCGGCTCGGCCACACCCTCAACGTGCTGCTCGACCGCGTGGCGGGCGCCTTGCGCAACGAGCAGCGACTCACCGCCGAGCTGGCGCACGAGCTCCGCACCCCGTTGACCGGCATCCGCGGCGAGGCCGAGCTGGCACTGATGTCCCAGCCACCCCCGGCGATGGCCGAGCGCCTCGGCCGCATCGTCGACGCGGTCGATCGGATGAGCGTCACGATCAGCTCCCTGCTCGACCTCGCAAGGGGCGACGACCAGCAGGGACACACGGCCGTCGCCGACGTCGTGGCGTCGGTCGTCCCGCTCGACGCCCACGCAGGGTCGGTCGGCGTGCGAACAGCACGGGTCGACGACTGCATCGTGTCCGTGCCGGTCGAGATGGCCACGCGAGCCCTTGCGCCGCTGGTGGAGAACGCGATCCGCCACGCCGCGTCGCAGGTCACCGTCTCGACCGAGCTCGACGAGCGCTCCGTGCGCATCCTGGTCAGCGACGACGGCGCGGGCGTCGCCGACCACGCGGTCGACGACCTGTTCGAGATCGGACGGCGTGACGCATCGAGCCCCGGAGCAGGCCTCGGCCTGGCGCTGTCGCGCCGGGTGGCTCGGGCGCTCGGCGGCGACGTGGCACTCACGTCCGCGGCCTCTCCCACGACCTTCACCCTGACCCTGCCGCGCTTCTGAGTCAGAGCCGCATTCCCTGGGTTGTCACAGTCAGGTCGCGGGCAGGTTCAGCCGGTCAGGCTTCCTCCATGACCCACCTCCCCGCTTCCGAGCGACTCGAGTCCACCGGCACCACCAGCGCCTGGACGACCCTGCTGCTGAACAAGGTCCCCCAGGTCACCGTGCTGTTCTGGGTGGTCAAGATCCTGTCCACGACCGTCGGCGAGACGGCCGCGGACTTCCTCAACTCCAACGTCGGCCTGGGCCTGTCGGCCACGACGGCACTGATGGCCCTGATGCTGGCCGGGGCGCTGGTGTTCCAGCTGTCGTCGCGCCGCTACGTCCCGGGCATCTACTGGCTCGTCGTGGTGCTGATCAGCGTGGTCGGCACCCTGTTCTCCGACAACCTCGTCGACAACCTCGGCGTCAGCCTCTACACGACCACCGGCATCTTCGGTGCGGGGCTCCTGGTGTCGTTCGTCGCCTGGTACCGCTCGGAGAAGACACTGTCGATCCACACCATCGTCACCCGTCGTCGCGAGTCCTACTACTGGCTCACCATCTTGTTCACCTTCGCGCTCGGCACGTCCGCCGGGGACCTCGTGGCCGAGAAGCTGGCCGTCGGCTACCTCCCGTCGGCGCTGGTCTTCGGCGGCGTCATCGCCCTGATCACGGTCGCGTTCTACGGCCTCAAGGCCAACGCCGTGCTGGCCTTCTGGGCCGCCTACATCGTGACGCGTCCGTTCGGCGCCTCGATGGGCGACTTCCTCACCGCCCCGACCAAGGACGGCGGACTGGGCATCGGCACCAACGGAACGAGCGCGCTCTTCCTCGCGATCATCGTGGCCTGCGTCACCTACTTCACCATCCACGAACGTCGCGGTCGTCGGGCCGATCTCGCGACCGCCTGACGCCTCACCCTTCCGCGCTGCCCGTCGCCGCCCTGACGCCGGGCAGCCTCAACGAGGAGTTATGACATGGCCACGTTCACTCGCGCCGACCGACGTCCCACCAGCGCGTGGGTGATCGCACCGCTGGCCGGCGTGGCGTTCGCCGTGCTCGCCGTCGCGGTGCACACCCACGCCACACTGACTCGGCTCGACCCGCGGGTGGCCGGCGACGTGCTGACCATGCGCCACCCGTGGTCGACCCACGTCGCCCACGTCCTCACCCTGATCGGCAGCGAGGTGGTGGTGGGCGCCGGCGCCCTGCTGCTGCTGGTCGCCGCGCTCGAGCGGCGCGGTCCACGGTCGGCCGCCGTCGTCGCCGTCACGATGACCACCTCGGCGGCGCTCACGGTGTCGGTCAAGCTCCTGCTCGGCCGGCCCCGTCCCGGGGCGGTCGATCGGCTCGGCCCGTTCGACGGCTCCTACTCCTTCCCCTCCGGTCACACGCTCAACTCGGCGGTGTTCCTCGGACTGGTGTGCCTCGTGCTCGTTCCGCTCGTCGCACGCCGGACTGTCCGGTGTCTCGTGCTGGGGGCCTGCGTCGCGCTGGCCGTGGGGATCGGGGCCAGTCGGGTCTACCTCGGGTACCACTGGACCACCGACGTGCTCGCCTCGTGGTGCATCGCCGCGGTGCTCCTGTCGCTGGCACACGTCGCGCTGGTCAGGCGGCAGTCAGGTTGACGGCACGACGATGAGCTCATGACCGCCATCCTGACTCCACTGCTGTTCGCACTCGGGCCGGCGGCCGTGCTGCTGGTGATGGCCGTCGTCTTCGCCGAGAGCGGACTGCTCGCGGGGTTCTTCCTGCCCGGCGACTCCTTGCTCTTCCTCGCAGGTGCGTTGGTCGCGTCCCACGTGATCAACCTGCCGATCTGGGTACTCGGCCTCGCGGTCTTCGTGGCCGCCGTCGTCGGGGACCAGACCGGCTACCTGATCGGCCGACGTCTCGGACCCCGGCTGTTCTCGCGCCCCGACTCACGGGTGTTCTCCCGGGGCAACGCCGAACGGGCGCAGGCCTTCTTCGCGACCCACGGACCCAAGGCGGTCATCCTGGCCCGATTCGTCCCGGTGGTGCGCACGTTCGTCCCCGCCACCGCCGGCGTGGGTCGCATGGATCGGGCGCGATTCACCGCCTACAACGTCGTGGGTGCAGCCGTCTGGAGCGTGGGCATCGTGGCGGCCGGGTACTTCTTCGGCGTGATCCCCATCGTCGCCCAGCACGTCGAGCTGATCACGATCGCGCTGGCGTCTCTCTCGGTCGTCCCGGCGTTCGTGGCCTACCGTCACTCCCGCCGCGACGACCGGCAGCCGGTGCCCTCAGGAGTCTGACCGGTCCTCGGCCAGCCAGTCGCCGAGCTCGGGGGGCACGTGCGCCAGGAGCTCGCGGCCAGCTGCCAACAGGCTGGCGACCTCGGGCGTGGCCAGCGTGTACTCGACGGTGCCGCCGCGGCGGTCCGACGTGACCAGCCCGGTGCGACGGAGCACGGCCAGCTGCTGCGACAGGCTCGAGGCCTCGACCTCGACGTCGTCGCGGAGCTCGTGCACCGGCCGCGGACCGTCCACGAGCATCTCGAGCACCCGGACGCGCACCGGGTGCCCGAGCGCCCGGAACAGGTCCGCCTTCGCCCGGTTGAGCGGGACGTGCTCGGGTCCCGTTCTCGTGTGGCCGGTCCTGGCGCGGGTCACGCGTCGTCGAGCGCCGCGGCAACCCGGCGGTGCGCCTCCCAGATCCGCTCGGGAACACCGGTGAAGCCGTCGAGGTGCTTCTCGCGGTGCGTCATCTCCTGCTTCCAGCGATCGATGTCGATCGTCAGCACGGTGTCGAGGTCGGCGAGCGCCTGCTCGTCGAGGCCCTCCAGCAGCAGCTCGTCACGCGCGGGGATGACGCCGACCGGCGTCTCGACCCCGGTGACCTCACCGTTCTTGTACTGCATGAGCCACACCAGCGGGCGCAGGTTCTCGCGGTAGCCGGGCCACAGGAAGCGGCCGTCGTCGCCACGCTGGAACCAGTTCACGTGGGCGAAGATCGGCTTGGTCGTGACCCGGTCGAAGACCTCGAGCCAGTGGGCGGCGTAGTCGCCCTCGCCGTAGGACATGAACGGCCGCATCGACATCGGGTCGTAGCGCAGCACGCCCTCGAGACCGTCGGCCGCAGCGGTCGCCTCGGCGCCCAGCGTCAGACCGTCGTAGACACCCTCGGCGACGTCGTTGATGGCCCGCACCAGCGGCTCGCGGTCGCGGGTGCGACCGCCGAAGATGACGCCGTGGATCTCGACCCCGGCCGGGTCCTCGAAGTCGCTCGCCACGTTCGGGACGTTGGCCAGCGTGGTGGTGAACCGGCTGTTGGGGTGCGCCCACGGGGCGTCGACCTCGTCGGCGGCGCGATCGGCGATGACGTCGCCCTTCCAGTCCTCCCAGCCGTCGAGGTCGGTGGGCTTCGGGCCCTTGCCCTCCCACCAGACCTCCTGGGTCTTGGCGTTGTACGCGACGTTCGTGTAGATGGCGCCGGTGCCCTCGACGATGGAGTCGACGGCCGTCGGGTTGGTCTTCTCGTTGGTGTCCTTCGCGACGCCGAACACCCCGTTCTCGGGGTTCATGCCGTAGAGCTTGCCGTCGTCACCGACCCACAGCCACGCGATGTCGTCGCCGTAGAACTCCACGTGGTAGCGGTCGCCGAGGGCGTCGGGTGCCAGCGTCATGGCGAGGTTGGTCTTGCCCGAGGCGCTCGGGAAGCCGCCGCAGATGTGGTACTTGGCACCGGTCTGCTTGTCGACGATGCCCAGCAGCATGAACTGCTCCACGAGGAAGCCGTTCTTCCAGCCGTCGTACGAGCCCTGGCGCAGGCCGTGGGCGATCTTGCCCAGCAGCGCATTTCCGCCGTACGAGGAACCGAAGTGGAGGATGGTGCGCTCGTCGGCGACCGTCACGAAGTAGCGCTGGTCGTCCGGGGTGCCCTGGCCGAGGTTCTCCAGGTCGCCGGTGACGTGGACGGCGCGCACGAACGAGTCGCCGAGGTCGTTGATGTACTCCACGCCGACACGAGCCATGCGGATCATCTGCAGCACGACGTTGCGGTTGTCGGTCAGCTCGACGCCGGCGGCGAACTCCTCCAGCGGCGAGCCCTTGGGCGCCATCAGGTAGGGGATGACGTACATGGTCTTGCCCGCGGAGGCCCCGGTCATGAGGCCGACGAGCTTGTCCTTCATCTCCGCGGCCGGACGCCAGTTGTTGTAGACGCCCTTGTCGCTCTCGTCGCTGGTGGCGACGATGGTGCGCTCCTCGGCCCGGGCGGTGTCCTTGAAGTAGCTGCGCGAGTAGTAGCGGCCCTCGCCCGCCGGCATGAGCTCGCCGGCCTCGAGGCACTCCGCGATGAGTCGAGCGTCGTCGGCCTCGCCGACGACCTCGATCCGGTCGGCGCCGGTGATCCCGGCCCAGTGCTCGACGTACTCGCGCACGCTCTCGTTGGTCAGACCTGCTGCATCGAGCGCTGCCTGGACGTCGGCCATCTGGGAGTTCCTCTCGGTGGGCACTGCGGTGTCCGGCACGCTACCCGACTTGAAGAATTCTTCATGAGCGGGGGTCTGCTCTGCGGACCTTGTCAGGACAAGCGGGAGGGATCAGAACGGGGCCGGCATCCCGAGGTGATAACCCTGGGCGTAGTCGACACCGAGCTCGACGAGGAGGTCGAGCGTGGCAGCATCCTCGACACCCTCGGCCACCGTCTTCATGCCCATCCCTTGAGCGAGCGTCACGACGGCCTCGACGACGAGGCGGCTGGCCGCGTTCCGGCTCAGGTCGCGGATGAACTCGATGTCGATCTTCACGAAGTCGACCGGGAACTGCTTCAGGTAGGCGAACCCGCTGTACCCCGCACCGAAGTCGTCGAGTGCGACGCGACAGCCCAGCTCGTGGATGCCCTCGACGAACCGTCGGCCCTCCTCCTCGTTCGCGATCACGGCCGTCTCGGTGATCTCGAAGACCAGGAGCGCCGGGTCGGCGCCAGACGTCTCCAGGTGGTGCGCAATGTCCCGCAACAGGGCGCAGTCACCGATCGAGGCTGCCGACACGTTCACCTCGACCGGACGGCCCCGGGCCGCGAGACGCGTCGCGGCGCGGATGACCCGGCGGTCGATCTCGCCGGTCAGCCCGTGCTCCTCGGCCGCTGCGAGATACTCCCGGGGCCCGGAGACCGAGCCGTCCTCCTCGACGACACGCAGCAGCAGCTCGTGCTGGGCAACCGTCATGGTCGACAGCTCCACGATCGGCTGGGCGTACAGCTCGAACAGCCCGTCGGCCAGCGCCGACGCGAACAGCTCGGTCCACTTCTTGGCTCGCGTCTCACGATCCTTGCGCTCCTGCGCAGCCCGCGCGCCGGTGGCGTCCTCGAAGACCACCACCCAGCCGCCGGCCCGATCGGGGTCGGCGAGGGGAGTCACGGTGTACGAGACCGGGACGGAACGACCGTCACGGCAGATGAAGGTGTCCGAGCGCACCCGCAGGACACCGGACGCATCGGCTCCGGTGATCGTTCCGCCACCGCCGATCGGGCACCGGGCGGAGGCGTGGGCGAGCCCCTCCGGCCACTGGTGGCTCGTGATGTCGTGCAGCCGCATGCCGCGCACCTCGTCGATCGACCAGCCCAGGATCGACTCTGCCGCGCGATTCATCAGGGTCACGCCGCCATCGGGTCCGAGCGCGAACAGCCCTTCGTTCATGCTGTCGGTGACGGTCTGCAGACGCCGACGGGCGTCGTGGCTCTGCCGCTCGACCTCCACGTGCGCGGACACGTCCATCGCGACGCTCATGGTGCCGGCGTACCGACCATCCCCGTCGGTCAGCTCGGTCCAGCGGACCTACGCGACCCGCCGTTCACCCTCCTTCGTGACGGACTCCCAACGACCACTCGCCACGTCACCCTCCCCCTCGACGAAGGCCACGGGCCGGGGGTTGACGAGCTCCACCACCGGTCGGCCGATGGCCTCCTTCGCCGACCAGCCGTAAAACTTCTCGGCGCCGGCGTTCCACCCCGAGATGTTGTGGTCGGCGTCGACGTTCACCACGGCGAGGTCGAGCTGGTCGAACAACGCCGACTGCGCCCGGGACTCGACCTCAAGCCGCCGGATGTCGGTGACGTCTCGCCCGGACACGTACCAGCTCTGTCCGTCGCTGGCGCCGTTCCACGAGATCAGGCGGTAGTCCCCGCCGGTGGTCCGTGCTCGGAGCTCGACCGCCTCGAAGTCCTCTCCGGCGTGACGTTCGCGGATCGCCTCGAGCAGAGCGGGTCGGTCGTCCGGATGGATCAGGTCCACGAACCCGCGTGCGGGCTGGTCCTCCACGGCCCACCCGAGGATGCGTCGCCAGGCAGGGTTCACCGCCGTGAGCATGCCCTCGCCGTCGGCCACCAGCAGCATCGAGTTGGACGTCGCCCAGAAGACGTCCAACACCTGCGGGGAGGCAGTGAACACCGACGGGCGTGACGTGCGCGCCGGATCTCCGGCCTGCCGATCGAGAGCCTCGGCCACCGCTGCCCTCCCTTCTCGTCGCGCTCGTCCGAGAAGCGGCGATCAGCACCTGTCCCCCGTCCGAGGGGCAAAACTGCATACCCACGGTACGACGGTTTCCGTTCCCGGACAGGAAAATGGGCCAAAAGACCCGTTCGACGTCGAACGAGCACCGCAATCACAGCAGTGGATCGCCGCCCGGCAACAGTGCCACCCGAGACAAAGGTCCTCGGCACGCACCGGTCGAACGATCGGGCGCTCGCCCGTTGAGACCACGAAGCCGCCGACCACGTGGGTGGCGGCGGCTGTCTGGTGCGCCCGAAGGGATTCGAACCCCTAACCTTCTGATCCGTAGTCAGATGCTCTATCCGTTGAGCTACGGGCGCACGCTCCGCGAACGGAACCAGGCGAGTCTAGCGTGAGGCGGCCCGCGGCGAAAATCCGGTGCACCCACAGACCGCGACCTGACATGGATGTGACCATGTTCACCCGTCCGGCATGGTTCTGGACACGTCTGTCCGCGTAAGGTCGTCAGATCGTCATCTCGGTGACGAACCCATCAACCATCAGCTGGCCGCGCCCCCTACCTGGCGCGGAGGTGCGACCCCATGCGCTGGGGACGCGATGCGCGAGAAGGAAAAGTACACACATGTCTGCAGACACGATCACGACCACCTACCGATCGAGCTACGCCAAGCTCCAGGACTGGGTGGACGAGGTGGCCGCTCTCACGAAGCCCGCCGACATCCACTGGTGCGAGGGCACGCCGGACGAGTGGGTGACGGTCACCGACCGACTGGTCGAGGCAGGCACCTTCAAGCGCCTCAACGAGGACAAGAAGCCGAACTCCTTCTACTGCGCCTCCGACCCCACGGACGTCGCCCGCGTGGAGGATCGCACCTACATCTGCTCGCTCGACGAGAAGGACTGCGGGCCCACCAACAACTGGATGGCGCCGGACGAGATGAAGCAGGTCATGACCGACCTGTACGACGGCTGCATGGCGGGCCGCACCATGTACGTCATCCCGTTCGTGATGGGCCACCTGGAGTCCGAGCACCCGATGTTCGGCGTCGAGATCACCGACTCCGCCTACGTCGTCGCCTCCATGACCGTCATGGCTCGCATCGGCAAGGACGTGCTGACCAAGATCGAGCAGACCGAGGCCGACTACGTGCCCGCGCTCCACTCGTTCGGCGCGCCGCTCGCCGAGGGCGCGACGGATGTTCCCTGGCCGTGCAACGACACCAAGTACATCGTGCAGTTCCCCGAGGAGCGCATGATCTGGTCGTACGGATCCAGCTACGGCGGCAACGCCCTGCTCGGCAAGAAGTGCTACGCGCTGCGCATCGCCTCGGTGATGGGTCGCGACGAGGGCTGGATGGCCGAGCACATGTTGATCCTCAAGCTCACCAACCCCGAGGGCGTCGTCAAGTACGTGGCGGCCGGCTTCCCGAGCGCGTGCGGCAAGACCAATCTCGCGATGGTCGAGCCGACCATCCCGGGCTGGAAGGTCGAGACCATCGGCGACGACATCGCCTGGATCCGCGTCGGCGCCGACGGTCGGCTCTACGCCGTCAACCCCGAGTTCGGCCTGTTCGGCGTCGCGCCCGGCACGGGTTGGGACACCAACGCCAACGCCATGCGCACCATCGAGCAGGGCAACAGCGTGTTCACCAACGTGGCGCTCACCGACGACGGCGACGTGTGGTGGGAGGGCATGACCGACGAGCCGCCGGCCCACCTGACCGACTGGAAGGGCGGCGACTGGACACCCGAGAGCGACCACCTGTCGAGCCACGCCAACAGCCGCTTCTGCACGCCCATCAAGCAGTGCCCGACGCTCGCGCCCGAGTACGACGACCCCAACGGCGTGCCGCTGGACGCCATCTTGTTCGGCGGTCGCCGCAAGACGACCATCCCGCTGGTCACCGAGGCCCGCGACTGGACCCACGGCACCTTCATGGGCGCGACGCTGAGCTCGGAGACCACGGCTGCCGCCACCGGTGCGGTCGGCGTGGTGCGCCGCGACCCGATGGCGATGCTGCCGTTCATCGGCTACGACGCCGGCGACTACTTCGGTCACTGGATCTCGATGGCCAAGAACAACGACGAGTCGAAGTTCCCCAAGATCTTCTACGTCAACTGGTTCCGTCGCGACGACGACGGCGGGTTCCTGTGGCCCGGCTTCGGCGAGAACAGCCGCATCCTCAAGTACGTCATCGACCGGGTCGAGGGCAAGGTCGAGGCGCACGAAACGCCGATCGGCCTGGTGCCGTCGGCCGGAGCCATCGACACCGACGGTCTCGACGTCACCGCCGACCAGCTGGAGCAGGCTCTGCGCGTCGACACCGACGAGTGGGCTGCCGAGATCCCGCAGATCGTCGAGTGGTTCGAGAAGTTCGGCGACACCCTGCCGGCCGTGCTGTGGACCGAGCTGGACGGACTCAAGGCCCGTCTCGGGCTCTGAGCCGACCGGGCCGCGCCGCGTCAGGCGCCCGGGTTCAGCTCGATGAGATCCGGTCGAGCAGAGCTTGGGTTGCCGTCACGAACTCGGGGCGAAGCGTCGACTCGCGCTGACGCTCCGACTCCATCGTGAAGGCCTCGGCGTGCGTCGGCATCTGGGCCGAGGCACGAACGGTGTCGACGACGGTGGTGACGAACGCGGTCTCCAGCCCGTCGACGCCACTGGCCAGCTCCACCGCACGATCCACCAGCTGATCGTCGTCCCAGACCTCCAGCACGAGCCCGGCCGACAACGCCTCACGAGCCGACAGCGAGCGGCCGAACACCGTCATCACCGTGGCCCGCTGTCGCCCGACCGCCTGCTGCAGAAGCCACGCGTGCCCACCGCCCGGATGCAGCCGCAGGGCGGGAAATCGGCTGTCGAACACCGCCGACTCGCTCGCCAGTCGCACGTCGCAGGCCAGAGCGAGATTCAGTCCCGCTCCGACGGCCGGGCCGTTGACGGCGGCCACGACCGGGAGCGGACAACGCAGCACTCGCATGAACCCTTCGTAGACCACGCGGACATCGTCCAAGGCGCCGCTGCTCGCATCGATCAACGTCGACAAGTGGGCTCCGGCACAGAACGCACTTCCCGAACCGGTCAGCACCACCGCCCGCGCCCACTCGCTGGCCTCGATCGTCTCGAAAGCGTCGGCGATCGCCCCCACCATGGACTCGTCCAGCACGTTGCGCCGTCGCGGCTCGTCGAGCTCGACCACCGCCACTGCCCCGCGACGGTGCGTCAGCACTCCCGGCATCGCCATCACCCCTTGTTTTCATACCTACGGATGTAGGTAGTATGACATCCATGGACGACGTGCTCATCGCCTCCGCCCGCCGCAGCCCGATCGGCCGCGCCATCAAGGGGTCGCTGGCCTCTGTACGCCCCGACGACCTCGCGGCCAGCGTGGTCCGTGATGCCGTCCATGCGGCGGGGATCGACCCGTCCCTTCTCGACGATCACGTGCTCGGCACGGCGTATCCCGAGGGCCGGCAGGGCAGCAACCTCGCCCGGCGCGTCGTCCCACTCGCCGGGCTGCCGATCGCCATCCCCGGAACCACGGTCAACCGGTTCTGCGCGTCGAGCCTGCAGGCCATCCGTATCGGCTTCCACGCCATCGCCACAGGCGAGTCGCGTGCTCAGCTGATCAGCGGAGTCGAGTCGATCAGCCAGGTGGGGCGAACCACTCGCGAGGAGGACAAGCACCCGGACCTGACGGCCGACGGCCTGGCCGACATGTACATCCCGATGGGCCTGACTGCCGAGAACGTGGCACGAGACTTCGATGTGAGTCGGGCCGACATGGACGACCTGGCGCTCCGGTCACACCAGCGGGCGATCGCCGCCGTCGACGACGGATCGACCGCGCGTGAGATCGTCCCGATCACCCGGCCGGACGGCGAGACGATCCGCAGCGACGACGGACCCCGACGCGGGACGTCGCTGGACGCACTGGCCTCTCTGAAGCCGGTGTTCCGCGAGGACGGCAGCGTGACGGCCGGCAACTCCTGCCCCCTCAATGACGGTGCGGCCGCCGCCGTGCTGGTGAGCTGGAGCTCGCGCGAACCGAGGGCCTAACCGCCCGCGCGCGGATCGTGGCGACCGCGGTGAGCGGGCTCGCGCCCGAGATCATGGGCGTCGGGCCGATCGAGGCGGTGCGGCGCGCTCTCGCCGCAGCCGACATGAACGTCGGCGACCTGGACGCGATCGAGTTCAACGAGGCGTTCGCCGCGCAGGTCCTGGCCTCGGCCCGCGCCACCGGCATGGACCTCGAGCACCAGGTCAACCTGCGCGGTGGCTCCATCGCGCTGGGCCACCCGTTCGGCATGACCGGCGTGCGCCTGGTCACGACGTTGCTCACGACCCTCGAACAGATCGACGGTTCCGTGGGCATGGCGACGCTGTGCGTCGGCGGGGGCCAGGGAATGGCCCTGATCATCGAGCGCGTCTAGTGGTTCCGCATCACTACCTACTGCAGTAGGCTGTCACACATGAATCTGCCCGAGAACCGCGACAGCAGCCCGGGGGAGCGGCTGTCAGGCGCCTTGCAATCCCTCGGATTCTCGTCCTACGAAGCCCGCTGCTACGTGGGCCTGGTGGGATCAAAGCCGCAGACCGGCTATGCCGTCGCCAAGAAGACCGGCGTGCCGCAGCCGAAGGTGTACGAGACGCTACGGCGTCTCGTCGCACGAGACGTGGCGATCGAGGTCGGTTCCGATCCCGTGCTGTTCAGCGCCGTGCCGGCCGAGGACCTGCTGCGCCGCCTCGAGTCGGAGTTCGAGCAGTCTCGGCGCGACGCGGCCACCGCCGCCAGCGACCTCACTCCCGACGTCGACGCCAGCAGCGTCGTGGCCGTGCCGACCCTCACCACCACCTCGGCCGTGATCGACGCCGCGATGGAGGCGCTGTCGCACGCGACCCGTCGCGCCTACGTCTCGGCCAGCCCGGACGAGATGGCCGCCCTGCACGACGTCATCACCCAGCGCGCAGCGTCGGACGTGGACATCATCGCCCTGGACTTCGCCCGCAAGCCACTGCAGATCGAGGGCGTCCGGGTGTTTCGGCACGCCAGCAACGAGAAGGCCATCTATCGCCACCACCAGGCGCGACACGTCGCCGTGGTGGTCGACTCCGCCGAGATCGTGTACGCGGTCGCCGCCGACGGTCACACCTGGCACGGCGTCCGGTCGGGGCACGAGGCGATCATCGCCGCTGTCAAGGGCCTCATCAAGCACGACATCGACGTCCAGCAGATCTACGCCGACTTCGGCCCACAGCTGGTCTCGGCCTACGGACCGGGTCTGCAGGGCCTCGAGCGGTACCGCGGGGAGACGGCCGAGAACGTCGAGCTGGTCGAAGAGGCCGCCCAGGCCTGATCCCCACTGCGGACGAGGCACCGGCCGATCAGGCTGTCGAGACCTCGTCCTGCAGCTCGGCGACCAGGTCCTTCTTCGACACCTTGCCGACGGGTGACAGAGGAAACTCTTGGTAGACCCGCAGTCGCTCGGGCATCTTGTGCTTGGCGATCTCGAACGTCGACAGGTGGGCCAGAAGGTCATCGAGCTCCAGCGTGGCACCGTCCCTGAGCACGACGCAGGCACACATTCGCTCACCGAGCACATCGTCCGGATACGGGACGGCGGCCACGTTCACGACGGCGGGGTGGCTCAGCATCAGGTTCTCGATCTCCTCAGCAGAGATCTTCTCGCCACCGCGGTTGATCAGGTCCTTCTTCCGACCCGCCACCACGTAGTTGCCCGACTCGTGCTCCCACATCAGGTCACCACTCATGTAGAAGCCGTCCGGCGAGAACGCGCGGGCGTTGTGCTCCTCGGCGTTGAAGTAGCCGCGCAGCGTGTACGGCCCGCGGGCCCACAGCTCTCCGACCTCACCAGGCTCGACGTCCAGACCCTCCTCGTCGACCAATCGCACCTCGTCGTGGTCGCAGATCGGACGCCCCACGGTCTCGAGCCGCACCTCCTCCGGGTCGTCGAGGCGGACGAACATCAGCAGGCCCTCGGCCATGCCGAAGTTCTCCTGGACCGTCGCGCGCTCGAAGGCGGTCTGCGCACGCAGCCGCGTCTCGGGCTGCAGCCGCTGACCACCGCTCTGGATCACCCGCATCGAGGTGAGGTCGGCGCCCTGGACCGCGGGGTCGTTCAACAACTTGATCAGCAGCGCCGGGACGACGTGCATGTGGGTAGCCCGGTCGCGAGCGATGCGCTCGATGATCGTCGCCGAACGCGGCACCGACACCAGCGACACGGTGGCACCGCGAAACAAGAAGCCCTGCATGCCAGGACACGCGAGTGGCAGGTTGTGCGAGATGGGCAGCACGTCCAACAGCACGTCTCCGTCGCGCACGTCGCACACCGAGACCGCGAGGTGCGAGTTGAAGGCGTAGTCGTTGTGGCTGCGCGGGATGAGCTTCGGGACACCGGTGGTGCCGCCGGAGAGCTGGAAGACCGCCGGATCCTCCGGATCCAGCCCGGCACGCAAGGCCCGCACCTGCTCCTCCGAGGTCCGAGGGGTGAGGTCGTGCAGGTCCTGCAGCGTCACAGCCCTCTCGCCGACGGTCTCGCCGCCGTCGACCACGTGCAGACGAAGGGACCGCTCGGTCGCTGCCACGCGATCGAAGATGGTGGTGTAGTCGACGTCCTTGCCCCGGACCGGCGATGCCATGGCCACCGCTCCGGAAAGCCGGACGAACTGCTCGACTTCACGGAAGCGGTGGCTCGGCAACGCCATGATCGGGATCGCACCCAGGTGCTGCAGACCCAGGTAGAAGCTGGCGAACTGGGCCGTGTTCGCCAGCTGCACGACCACCCGGTCGAGTGGGCGGATCCCGAGGTCGTGCAGGTTCCGCGCCACGACCAGGGATCGGCGCTCCAACTCGCCGTAGGTGATCGACTCACGATCGTCGATGATCGCGATCCGGTCGCCGTACTGCGCAAAGGCATCCTCGTAGTGCTCGATCAGCAGCCGGTCGTCCCAGTACCCTGCTGCGCGGTAGGTGGCGGCGTCCTGCTCGGGGAATCGCGTCATGCCTTCGAGAGTCACGCGGTGGATCCTTTCAGCTCACTTGCCGGTGTAGATGGCCGCGTCGACGTCGGTCGGTCCATCGATGACCTTCAGGCCCACCAGCAGCTTGTTGTAGATGTCGAACACGCTCTTGTCGATGGTGGTCGTGTACTCCGGGAGCAGGATCTTGTCGGCAATCGCGTCGGTGCCCTCCATGTAGGTGGGCACGATCTTGCGGACCTCGTCGAGGTGCTCCTGCGCGTACTGGTTGCTCTTGTCGACCGCGCGGGTGAAGGCAGCCACGACCTCGGGGTTCTCCGCAATGTACTGCTCCGAGGCGACCCAGATGACCTGCGTCGCGGCCGGACTGAAGCCCTCGCCGTTCGAGATCAGGTCCGTGAAGCCCTGGCCCAGCGCCTGGCTCAGGAAGGGATCACCCATGTCGGCCGCATCGACCTTGCCGCTCTTCACCGCGTCGATCATCGACGGGTAGGGGATCTCGGTGAACTTGATCTTGCTGGTGTCCACCCCCTTCGCCTGAAGTGCCTGGATCAGGCTGAGCTGCGGCAGCTGGAAGAGTGTGTCCACCGCGATGGTGGCACCCTCGAGCTGCTTGACGTCGGTGATCTTGCTGTCCGGAGCGGCCATCAGGCGGATCTGCGACTCCGCGAGGTCACTGGGGTAGCCAGCCGCGGGCGCAACCGCCTGGATCGGCAGCTTGTTGGCTCGCGCGTTCAGCAGGGGTGGCACACCGGTGAAGGCGAACTGCGCCTTGCCGCTGACCACTGCCGGCACCGTCGACGGTGCCGGCAGGCTCTCGATCGTGACGTCGAGACCCTCGTCGGAGAAGAAGCCCTTGTCGACGCCCAGCACCAGGCCGGCCGAGTTGGTCACCGCCAGGTTGGCGACGGTGATCTTGGTGGGTCCGTCCGAGCTGGAGCCGCCGGAGGAGCCGGTGCTGCCGGATCCACAGGCTGCCAGCGCCAGGAGGGACGCCACTGCTGCCACGCTGAGTAGCTTCTTCATCGGAACTCCTTTAGTACCTACTTGGGTAGGTATTAATCTAGTGACGTGGTTCACGTCCTGTCAAGGTGCGCAGGAACGGATCAGAACAGCTCGAGGCGATCCATCTCGGCGTTGATCTGCGCCTCGTCGATGACGTCGAGGTCGGCCGCGCGGAGCAGTTCGATGAGATCCGCCACCTCGCTGCGGCGAGGCTTCGGCATCGGCGGGCGCATCGCAGGGCTGGGGATGAGCCCGCGCAGCCAGGCGGCCGTCTTGTAGCGGACGTGCAGCCGACCGAAGTCGCTGAAGACGTGGGCCTGCAGCTGCCGCAGTCCGCCGTTCCAGATCTTCGAGGCACGCTCGACGTCGCCGGCCCGCCACGCCTGGATGTGCTCCATCATCGGTTCGAGGGCGTAGTTCCACGCTCCGGACGAGGTGCCGTCCATCGAGTCGTTCAACAGGTTCTCGTGGAAGTACTTCGCCACGGCACCGAGGACCTCGACCGGACGGTCCTGGCTGCGGATCACGTCGGTGATCGTGCGGTACCCGTCGTAGTTGTAGGTCATCTTCCAGCCCACGACGTTGGGCACCTCGCGCAGGATCGTGCGCGTCACCTCCGACGTCAGTCCGACCCCGTAGCCCGGCGTCATCTGCGCGACCGGGTGGATGATCATCGGGAGGTCCACCTCGGCGGCGATCGCCTGGAGGATGTCGACGAAGATCTCCGGGTAGGCGTCGGCGTTCCAGCACGACGTCACGTCTTGCGCACCGACCGGCGGGAAGATGAACAACCCGTCTGCGCCGTCCTCCGCCGCGTCCTTCGCGCCCTGCACGAAGCCCGCCGTGGTCACGTCCACGACACCGGCCACGATGGGGGCCCGGCCGGCGACCTCATCGACGACGATCGCCATGGCACGACGGCGCTCGTCGCGGTCGAGGTAGAACAGCTCGCCGGCCTCGGGGTTGGCGATCAGGGCGATGCCGGCCTCCAGGTACTCGTCGGTCAGGAATCGGCGCAGGAAGGAGCGGTAGGCGGGCTCGTCGATGCTTCCGTCGGCCTGGAACGGCAGGACCGGCGTGACGAACAGGCGTCCGAAGGGTTGGTGCGGCATGGTGTTCTCCTCAGTGATCGATCACGGTTGGCTGATGCGTTGGTTGATGCGGCGCCGGTACTCCTGGAACTGGGGCAGACCGCGGGTCTCGAGCTGGGTACGCGGGCGCTCGAGCTCGATGTCGAGCACCTCGAGCACACGGCTGGGTCGGTTGGACAGCACGATGACGCGATCGGCCATGTAGATCGCCTCGTCGATGTCGTGCGTCACGAGGATCGCGGTCCAGCCCGAGCTCGACCACAGGTCGACCACCATCGACTCGAGTGACGTACGGGTCTGCGCATCCACCGAGGCGAACGGTTCGTCCATCATCACCAGGCGTGGATCGCTGGCCAGCGCCCGGGCGATGGCGACGCGCTGCTGCATCCCGCCCGAGAGCTGCCAGGGGTAGCGACCGCCGAACTCATCGAGACCGACCGCGTCCAGCGCCTCATCGGCCTTGGCGCGGCGCTGCGAGCGCGACGCAGCGCCGAGGCCGAGCTCGACGTTCTTGCGCACGCTGAGCCACGGCATCAGACTGCGCGTGTAGTCCTGGAAGACGACGCCGAATCCCGACTGCACCCCGGTCACCGGAATCGAGTCGAGGGCGATGTCACCGGACGTGGGCTGCAGCAGCCCCGACAGGCACCGCAGCAGGGTGGTCTTGCCACACCCGGAGGGACCGACGATGGCCACGAACTCACCGGGCTCGATGTCGAAGGTGAGGTCGTCGATCGCGACCGTGCCCTGGCTGCCGCCGTAGACCTTGCGGACCCCCTTGACGCTCAGCGCTGCCGCGGACCTCGCGGGTGTCCCGTGCTCAGTCATGGATCATGCCTTTCTGCTCGTGGTACCAGCCCAGGACGCGTCGCTCGACCAGGTTGAAGGCGACGGTGAACAACCCACCGATCACGGCCAGGACCAGCACGCCGGAGTACATGTCCAGCAGGGCAAAGGAGCGTTGCGACCTCAGGACGAACTGCCCCAGCCCCGAGTCGGCCGACACCATCTCGCTGACGACCATCATCACGATGCCCAGGCCGAGACCGATGCGCATGCCGGCGAAGACCTGCGGAAGGGCTGCCGGCACGTAGATGCGGCGGATGCAGTCCCACCGGCTGAATCCCACGATGCGCGCCGCGTCGACGAAGCGTGTGTCGACCGCACGAGTGCCGTCGATCGCATTGAGCATGACCGGCCACGAGACGGCGAGGCCGATCAGTCCGATCCGTGCACCGTTGTCGGCGCCGAAGATCTCGAACACCACCGGTATCAGGATCGGAACAGGCGTCGAGCGGGCGAACTCCACCGCCGGGCGGGTCCATCGCTCCAGGCGAGGAGCCACGCCGAGCGCCGTGCCGACCACGTAGCCCACGAGGCTGCCCGCCAAGAATCCCGCCAGGGCCCTGGCCACGGAAGGCAGGACGTCGATGGTCAGCTGCGGCCCCGTGACGAGATCGATGGCTCCGCTGAAGGCGTCGGTGAACGGCACCACGAACGGCACGATGGCGCGGACGCCGATGACCTGCCAGGCGACCAGCAGCAGGGCGAGCACCACGGTGCCGAGCACGAGTCGACGCGCACGACCGGCGCGCCACAGGGTCGCGACCGCGTTCATGCGAGAGCCTGCCGATCGACGTGCCACGAGGTGAGCCGCAGCTCGACGGCTCGGACGACCGCGTTCACGACCGTGCCGAGGATCGCGGCGAGCAGCACGCCGCTGAGCGCCGACACCTCCTGACCGGCGTCCTGGGAGGTCGACACGTAGTAGCCGATGCCGCTTCCCGACGCCACCAGCTCGGTCACGATCGTGAGCACGACCGCCACGGCAGCCGCGAGACGGACACCGGTCATGATCGACGGCAGGGCCTCGACGAGGTAGATGCGAACGAACATCTGCAACCGGTTCAGTCCGCTGAGCCGGGCCGCGTCGGCGTGCAGCGGGTCCACGTGCTGGGCGCCGTATCGGGCGTTGTAGACCACGGGCCACAGCGAGGCGAACACGACCAGCGCGACCTGCATCGTGAGTCCGAGCCCGAGCACGACCACGGCCACAGGGACGAGCGCCACGGCGGGGATCGGTCGCAGCAGGTCGAAGGTCACCCCGAGGGCGTCATCGGCCAGGCGGATCCGTCCCACCAGCATGCCGATCGGGATCCCGAGGGCGATGGCGACGATCAGGCTCACCAGAAACGCGGTGACGGTTTCTCCGAGCGGTCCGAGCAAGGTTCCGTCGCCGAGGCGGGTGAGCAGGCCCCACACGATGGATCCGGCGCTCGGGACGTCGGGCAGGACACCCACCAGGCGGGCGAGGTCCCACAGCAGCCAGCCGGCCGCGATGCAGGCCACCACCGGCAGCACCGCCCCGACGATCCGCGACGTCCGTCGCCCGGTCGTCGTCGGCTCAGCCACGGGGGGACTCATCACGTCGTGGCCGTGAATCCACCGTCGATGACCACGACCTCGCCCGTCACGAACTGGTGATGCACGGCGAGCGCATAGATCGAGTCGGCGACGTCGTCGAGCGTGACGTTGCGCTTCATGGGCGTGTGTCGGGCCCTGCGGTCCATCAGATCGTCGTAGCGGTCGCCCAACGTCCGCTCCATCCACTCGCCGGCAATCCATCCAGGCGCGACGGCGTTGACCCTCACCTCGGGCGCCATGACTCGCGACAGGGTCTTGGTCAGGCTGACCACGGCCGCCTTGCTCGCGGCATACGCCAGCGGCTGTGGGCCGGGTCGTAGACCGACGATGCTCGCGACGTTGACGATCGATCCGCCAGCGGCTCGCAGCGAGGGGGCCGCGGCCCGGGTCGCCTGGACGAGCCCGCGCACGTTCACCTGGAACACGCGATCGAACTCGTCGGGGTCGACCCCCTCGAGGTCGTCCGGCGGCGTCTCGCTGGTCATGCCGGCGTTGTTCACGAGGACGTCGAGGCGTCCGGAGTCCCCCACCGCCGTGGCGACCAGCTCGCGCACCGCGGCGTCGTCGCTGACATCGGCGGCAACCATCCGGTGCTGTCCGCCCAGCGCATGCAGCTCGTCGAGCGTCGCGGCGGCGCGATCTCGCGACCGGCTGTAGTTGATCGTGACGTCGAATCCTTCCTGCGCCAGCCGAAGCGCGGCGGCCCGGCCGATTCCGCTCGCCGAGCCGGTGACGAGGGCGGTGGGTCGGTCCGTTGACATCTGTTGCCTCCCTCTCAGAGCCCGAGCACGCGCTCGGCGTTGGCGTGGAACACCTTGGACATGACCTCGTCGCTGTACTTCAGATCGTCCCACTCGCGCAGAACTCGCTCGAACGGGATGCTCGGATGGTCCGTGCCGAACATGATCTTGTCCTGCAGGCGGCTGCGGATGTCGACCTTCAGCTGGTCGGGGAAGTACTTGGGCGCCCACCCGGACATCTCCCAGAAGACGTTGCCCTTGTGGAGTGCCACGGCGGTCATCTCGTCCACCCACGGCCAACCCGGATGGGCGGCGATGATCGTGAGGTCTGGAAAGTTCGCCGCGAGAGCATCGATGGCCATCGGGTGGGCGTGATCGATCCGACTGCCGAGGCCGCCCGGAAGTCCCGCCCCCATTCCGGTGGTGCCGACGTCGACCATGACCGGCAGACCGAGACCGTTGATCGCGTCGAACAGCGGCCGGTGCTGCTCATCGTCGACCCGGAAGCGGCCCATGATCGGGTGGAAGTGGAAGCCCAGGACTCCGTCCCGCTCTGCCGCCTTCACGGCGTCATCGATCGCCTCGGCGCCCTTCAGCGGATCGACCGCTCCCCAGGCGCCCACGAAGGTGTCCGGGTAGCGATCTCGCAGCGCAGCCACCGACTCGTTGGAGCAGGGTTTGGCACCGGTCAACGACTCGATGTCGAAGGCGACCAGCACGGCTTGTAGCCCGTGCGCCCTGATGTCGGCGACGACGTCTTCTTCCGGACGACCGACCCACGGCTTGTTCCAGTACTTGGCCAGAGCCTCGGCGAAGGGGCCTTGGGAGTCCACCCATTCCTGGGTTCCCGGGTAGCAGTGCAAGTCGATGCGCCTCATGGGACGAACCTACCTACTGCCGTAGGTAGGTGTCAACGAGTCGGTGCACACTTCTTCGCCCTACCATCGACGACATGCCCCCCAGCACTGTCCGGGCCCCCGAGATCGGCCACGTCAGGCTGCGCTCAGCGGCGCCACCGGTGTGCCACCTGTACCCGCGCAGACGGGCGACGAGCTCCTTCGTCATCACCGACGTAGTCGTCCGGGTGCCGGTCGATTCCGACATGATCAACGGCTGAAGCTGCCATGACGTCTGCCCGCCCGTGGGCCGCGCTGCTCGCTGCCGTGGCTGCCAGCATCGCCGTCCTGACGCTCCTCGAAGCGCCCACCCCCGCGCTGTTCGGTGCGCTGATCGGTTCGGTGGTGGTGGCACTCGCCACGCCGCGTCCGCCTGAGCTGCCGAACCTCGTGGTGCGCGGCAGCCAGGCCGTGATCGGAGCGCTCGTCGCCAGCGAGGTCGACGTGCAGGCCCTCGGGGACCTCGGATCGGCGTGGCCGGCGGTGATCGGGGTCATCGTGCTCACCCTGGGTGCGTCGATCGCGCTCGGGCAACTGTTGCGCCGCGACGGCGTGAGCGGCAATACGGCGACGTTCGCCTCCGTGGCCGGCGGCGCGTCGGCCATGACGGCGCTCGCCCGCGATGCCGGCGCCGACCCACGGATCGTGGCCGTGGTGCAGTACGTGCGGGTGCTTGTGATCCTGGTGACCCTGCCGGTGGTCGTCGGACAGGTGTTCGCCACCTCGACGTCGACCACCGCTGCTCCGGCCCTGCTGTCCGGGCTGACCGGCCGCGACATCGGGTTCGTCCTTGTGGCCGGTGTGATCGGTCCCCTGCTCGGAAGGCTCGTGCGTCTCCCCTCGCCGGCACTGCTGGGCGCGTTGCTGGTCGGCAGCGCAATCACCGTGCTGGGCTCCTTCGAGGGCGCCGCGGTTCCGCCCCTGGTGCAGACGGCCGCCTTCGTCGTCATCGGCGTGCAGGCCGGCATCGGCTTCAATCGCTCGACGGTCCGAGTGCTGCGAGGCATCGCGGTGACCGTCGTCGGCTCAGCCGTCCTCCTGGTGGTGTTCTGCGGCCTGCTGGCCGTCCCGCTCGCGGAGCTGACGGGAACGAGCCGCCTCGACGCCTACCTCGCCACCTCGCCGGGCGGGCTGCCGGTCGTGCTCGCCACCGCCACCGAGTCCGGAGGCGACGTCACCTTCATCTCCGCTGTCCAGCTCCTGCGTCTGCTGATGGTCATCGTGGCGCTGCCGCTGGTGGCCGGCTGGATCCGCAGGCGGGCGTCGTAGACGACACGAGGCGGGTTCCGGACTCTGATCGGCGCCCGACGTGAGAGATTCGGGTCATGCGAGTTGTCCTGAACGTGATCTGGCTGGTCCTTGCCGGTTTCTGGATGTTCCTCGCCTACATGGTCGCCGGTGCGCTGTGGTGCCTGACGATCATCGGCATTCCCTTCGGTCTGGCGTCGTTCCGGATCGGCATCTATGCGCTGTGGCCGTTCGGGCGTGAGGTGGTGCGCCGCGTGGACGCAGGCGCGCCCAGCGCGATCGGCAACGTCCTGTGGTTCATCTTCTCGGGGCTCTGGCTGGCGCTCGGCCACCTGATCACCGGCGCGCTGCTGTGCCTCACCGTCGTCGGCATCCCACTCGGCCTGGGGAGCTTCAAGCTGGTGCCGGTGTCACTTCTTCCACTCGGTCGAGTCATCGTCCCGGTCGACCGCCCCGGGGCGTTCGCCTCCTGACCAGCCCGGGGGCCGGGCCTCAGCATCGGGTCATGTCTCCACAGCACCATCTCAGCCCTTGCGGACTCCAGCCGATCGCTGGCAGCACGTGGTCGGCGAGCGCACCCGCAGGCGGACGTGGTGGTCGACACCGAGCTGGTGCACAGGTCCGCAAGAGCCGACTACGCTCCCGATGCGCCTGGACCGAGAAAGATCTCGTAGAGATTCGCCAAGACGACAACGGCGACCGCCCCCGCGAGAAGTTGGCCCCGCCTCTGTTCCGGCATCGAGAATCTCGGCGAAAGAATGAGAACTAGCGCGCCAGCAGCGAGTCCCACCTGCCACATCAGTGAGTGCTCCCGCCGAAACTCAATCTGCTCCACCGCAAGCCAGATCAAGACAGTCACACCGATCAGGACCGGCCTTGCAGTTCGAACACGGCCACGCATGCGCTAAGACCTCCGGCCCCGTCGGACTCAGCGCTCGCCGGCGGCCGGCTGCTGCACCGCGGCGATCCGGTCGGCCAGGCGGGCGGCGGCGTGCCCGTCGTGGTGCGGGTTGAAGCGCTCGGTGAACAAGCGGTAGGCGTCGGCGTGGTCGTCGCGCCACGCGTCGAGGGTGCGCAGTGCATCGAGCACACCGGCGGGTGTCTCGACCCACGGGCCGGGAGCGGTGCCCTCGTACGGGAACAGGAAGCCGCGGGTCGACCCCTCGTACTCGGCCAGGTCCGGCACGAAGAACACCATCGGCTTGCCCGTGGCCGCGTAGTCGAACCGCAAAGACGAGTAGTCGAGCACGGCGACGTCGGAGGCGAGCACCAGGTCGTTGATCTCCGGGTGGTCGGTCACGTCGACCACGCCCGCCCGGTCACCGTGTCGCCGGTCGGTGCGGGCGACCGATCCGTGGCTCCGCTGCAGCACCACGAAGCCGTCTCCCAGCTCGCGGGCGAGGGCCTCGACGTCGAGGTGGTCGACGTCGCGCGACCCCATGGGCCCCGACGCCCGGTCGTCGCGCCACGTGGCGGCGTGCAGCACGGCCACCTGGTGGTCGGCGATGCCCAGGGCTCGCCGGGTGTCGGCGCGCACCCGGTCGGCCTCGGAGGCCAGCAGCGAGTCGGTGCGGGGCATGCCCAGCTCGAACGCCGGCCCGTCGTAGTCGAACTGCTCGCGGTAGTGCAGCGTGCCCTCGGCGTGCGGGCTGACGATCAGGTCCCACCGCGCCGAGCGACGCTCCACGCACTCGTACGCCACTCGCCACTCGGGCCAGTTGCGCTGTCCGCCCCACAACGCCCGCCCCATCGACTTGAAGGGCTGGCCGTGGAAGGTCTGCACGTGCACCTGTCCGGGGCGCTTGACCAGGTAGGCGGGCAGCTCGATGTTCTTGACCAGCAGTCCTGCCGTCGCCATGGCGTCGTACCAGGCGCGGGTGCCGGCCACCAGCGGCACGGCCCCCTCGGGCAGCGGCACGGAGTGGTCGACCACGCCCCACCACAGGGTCCACGACCGATCACGGCGCCACAGCTCGTGGTGCAACGCGGCAGGTGTGTCGGTGGCGACCTCGGCGCCGTAGCACTGCAGCAGAGCCGCGTGGGGGTCGACCTCGACCTCGGCGCGCTGGTAGGCGGCGCGCAGACGGCGCTGCCCCCACACGCTCTGCTCGAGGTCGGTGCGCGGCTTGTCGAGACGCACGACGACCCTGCCGGACTCCAGCACGACGCGACCGCGGGTGCGGGTCAGGCGGAACGTCAGCGGCAGCGACAGCGCGAGATCGTGCGCCAGCCCGACGCGACGACCGTCGACCTCGATCCGGTAGTCACCGATCGGCGCCGGGAACGTTCCCCGGTCGAACACCGCCGCCTCCAGCCGCACCAGCCACGACCCGTCGACGAGCACGCCGGGAAGGCGCACCCGCGAGGACACCAGGGCGACGTCGGCCGCCGGGCCGTCGAGCACCACGCGGGCGCCGGCCTCGTCGAACGAGATCGCTGCCAGCGTGGTGCCGGCCGGCGCGGCTCGCGGTGCGGAGCCCCGCTCGATCACGAACGGACCCGCAGCCCGGAGGCGCCGCCCGGCGGCTGACTGCTCGACCGCCGCCGATCCCATCGCGTCGCGGTCGGTGACCACGCCGGTGCGGGTGTGGCCGAGGTGGGTGACGGTGACCTCGAGACGCAGGGAGCCGTCGTGCGCCGGCCACGGACCTCGCACCCGCCAGACCGCGTGCTCGTTGCTCTCGCGCACCGTGCGCAGGTGGTGCCCCACCGACTCGTCCGATCGTTCAGCAACGAGCTCGGACACGCTCCGGCCGGCGGCGTCGACCCAGCGGAACGTGGCGACCGATGCCTCGGGGCCGTCCAGGTGGCGCAGGTACGCCCACACCTCGAGGTCGACGCCGTCGTCGAGCAGGCGCGCTCTCAGCACCCGCGCGTCGAGCACCACCTGGCGGGGCGAGAGCACGAACGCTGCCGGATCGATGCGATCGTCACCCCAGAACGGCAGGTGGACCGACGGCCCGGCCGGCTCCGGCGCCGACTCGTGCGCCGACAGGTCGAGCCCGTCGTGGGTGAGGAAGTGGTGCAGGTCGTCGATGCGCCCCTGCTCGATCAGGGCGAACGCGACCCGCATCTCGGCCGGACACTCCCGCTGCAGGTCGGCAGGCTCGACCTCGGCCAGGAGGGCCGGCAATCGCTCGAACAGCGCGTCGGCGAATCCGGTGTCGGCCACCCGCGGCAGCGCGCGCACGTAGTGCGGCACGTCGTTGCTGAGCACCTGTCGGGCCCGTTCACGACGGGCGCCCGGCACGGCGTCGAGGACGTCGAGACTCGTGGCCACCGCGTCCATGAACCCGTGCATCGTGAAGCCGCTGAACTCGCGGGTGATCGACTGCGGCCGGTGGCGCCACACGTAGGTGGTGACCGGCACGACGTCGACCCCGGACGCCGCGACGTGCGCAGCCGCGGTCACGTCCTGGTCCTCGTAGAGGATGCCCTCGGTGAAACGCAGCTGCGCGGAGTCCCAGAACGCACGTCGGTAGACCTTGGACCACGCGGTGGCGTGCACGAGCAGGTCCGGGTCGGTCGCGATCGTGACGCCGGTACGGGTGCGGGAGTACAGGTCGCTGATCCAGCGCGGCGTCTGCCGCTCGCGCCCGCGAAGCCGCTCGTACGGCAGGATCGCGAAGTCCGAGCCCGACGCCTCGAGCGACTCCACGGCTGCCCGGTAGCCCTCCGGCCTGACGAGGTCGTCGGAGTCCACGAACGTCAGGAGCTCGCCGGTCGCGTGCTGCACGCCGGTGTTGCGGGCGGCGCTGAGACCGCCGTTCTCGCGCTGCACGACGGTGACGCGGCGATCGCGACGGGCGTGCCGCTGCGCGATCGCGAGGCTGCCGTCCGGCGACCCGTCATCGACCACGATGATCTCGACGCGGCGATGGTGCTGGCGGCACAACGACGTCAGGCACGCGTCGAGGTAGGCCTCGACCTCGTAGACCGGCACGACGATGCTGAGCGTCGGACCCGTCCACCGGGTGCGGCGCCAGCGGCCGACCGCGCCGCGGAGGCGTCGAGCGGCTGCGCGGGACAGAGACCGCCCAGCCGGCTGCCCAGTCGCCCGCATGGTGTGTCCTCTCCACGACCGTAGGATGAGCCGGTGCCCTCGACCGCCCTGCCTGACGGCGCCTACTTCTCGGTGATCGGGAACGTACGCCTCGAGGCCGGCGGCCAGACGCGGCTGGCGCTCCTGCGCCACCGATTGTTCACGCTCCACGCGGGCGTCAGCCTACCGATCCTCACGTACAACCCGGTGCCGTCGTACGAGCCGATCCGCCGCGCCCTGCTCGACGAGGGCCAGCTGCTGCCCACCAGCGAGCTGCGCAACCTGCACGAGGAGCTGCGCGTGTGGCCGACCGACGAGCTGGGTGAGCGGCTCGCGCCCCTCGCCGACCACGGGCCGATCGAGGGCGATGTCGACGACGGCTACCGCTGGCGGGAGCGCCGCGCAGTCGGCACCGACACCGAGGTCTGGGACTACCTGCGCCCCGACGGCACCCGGTACCTGCGCACACCGCCGACCGACATCCAGGGTGACGTGCACCTGTGCGGCCCTGACGGCGAACCGGTCATGCAGTGGTCCGGACTCGGGGGCCTGTGGCGCTGGTGGACCATGAGCGTCACGCCCACCGGGCCGGTGTTCCTGATCAGCGACTCACGCTTCATCGCCGCCGAGCTGGGACTCATCGACGATCCGCGGGTGCACCTGATGCACCAGATGCACAACCCGCACCTCACCGGCGCACGACGCTGGGACTCCCCGGTCAGCGCCACCTACCGCGACGCCATGGGCCGCATCGCCGACCTGGACGGGCTGCTCAGCCTCACCGAGCGCCAGCGCGACGACATCGCTCGACGCTACGGCGCGACCGCCAACCTGTTCGTCGTGCCCAACCCGGTCGAGCCTCCCAGCGACCCGGTTCCGCCACCCGAGCGCCGGCCGCACGCCATCGCGATGATCGCCCGCCTCGACGGGCAGAAGCGCATCGACCGGGCCATCGAAGCGTTCAGCCACGTCCGGCGGGACCTGTCCGGGGCCACGCTCGACATCTACGGCGACGGACCGCTGCGCGCCGATCTGCAGGAGCAGATCGACTCGACCGGGCTCACCCACGCCATCACGTTGCACGGTCACGACCCCCGTGCACGCCAGGCGTTGTGGACGGCCTCGGCGTTCTGGCTCACCAGCCAGTTCGAGGGCTATCCGCTCTCGACGCTGGAGGCGATGAGCCACGGCTGCCCCGTCGTGAGCATGGACATGCCCTACGGGCCGCGCGAGCAGATCACCGACGGTGTCGACGGACTGCTCATCGAGTTCGGCGACGTCGGGCAGATGGCCGAGCGCACCGTCGGACTGCTGCGTGATCCGGACCGGGTCGCCCAGATGGGCGCCGCCGCACGGGTGACTGCGGCCTCCCACGGACACACCCGCTTCCTGAGCGACTGGCGCGACGTGCTCGAGGCGGTCGTCGCCCGCAAGCCCACCCGGCGCATCCTCACCGACGCCTCATGGGAGCTGGAGTCCACGACCCGGTCGGGAGGCGTGCGGTGGTCCGGGCAGCTGGTGCTCACCACCCCCACGCCCGACCTGCTCGACGAGGTCGACGTCGTCGCCCAGGCGTGGTCACCCGACCACGGCGACCTCGTCACCGTGCCGATGACCGTGTCGCGTGACGGTGACACCGTGACGATGCACGGCTCGCTGGACCGCGCCGCCCTGCGCTCGCTGGTTCCCGACGCCCTGCGGGTGCAGCTGCGGATCGGCTACGTGTGGGCCCAGCACGCCGGGTTCACCGACATCACCGAGCAGCCGGTGTCACTGCGCCGGCGATTCTTCGGCTGAGCGTCAGGCCGTGACGGCCACCGGCACGCGGCGGCTCGAGACGCGACGGGTGGGTCGGCCGGGAATCAGCAGTCCGGCCGCCGCGGCGACCAGCATCATCACCGCCAGCACCGTGAAGCCGTTCGTGTAGCCGCTCTCGAGCGGCACTCCGGTCTGGCCGGACTGCGAGGTCACGATGGTCGACATGATCGCCGATCCGATCGATCCACCGATGGTGCGGATGTTGGCGTTCATGCCGCTGGCGACGCCGGTCTGCTCCGGGGTGACCGCCGCGATGATCAACGCGGCGAGGCTCGAGAACGCCAGGCCGATGCCGAAGCCCAGCACACCGTTCGAGATCAGCACCGACACCGGGTTGGAGTGGAAGTTGACCAGCAGCATCATGCCCGTCGCTGCCAGCAGACAGGCGGTGACCACGACCCGCTTGGCGCCGAAGCGCGATGCCAGCGGCGCAGCGATGAGGCCGCAGACGAACGACGCCGCGGCCATGGGCAGGATCAGCAGCCCCGAGACCGTGACCGAGGCACCGAGGCCGTACCCGGACGACTCGGGCGTCTGCAGCAGCTGTGGCAGGAAGCCGAACGACGCGTACATGCCGAAGCCCACGAGCAGGGCGACCAGGTTGGTGGTCCACACGCCGCGCAGTCGCATCATGCGCATGTCGATCAGCGGCACCGCGATCCGCTGCTCGACGCGGATCCAGATGGCGGCGATCACCACCGCGAGGGCGATCAGGCCGACCACCTGGGGCGAGGTCCAGCCCCATCGGGGCGCCTGGCTCAGCCCCAGCAGCAGCGCGACCAGCCAGCCGGCGAGCAGGAAGGCCGGCAGCACCGGGATGCGGCCCGGGGTCTTGACCGGCGACTCGGGGACGAAGCGCCACGCGCCCACGGCGGCGATGGAGGTCACGATGAACGGCAGCCAGAACAGCCAGTGGTAGCCCAGAGCGTTGACGATGGGTCCGGCGATCACGATGCCGGCGCCGAAGCCGACCGCCATGAGCGACGAGACGAGGCTGACGGCGCTGCCCACGCGGTGTGCCGGGAACTCGTCGCGGACGATGCCGAACGACAGCGGCAGCACGCCACCACCGACACCGGTGATGACACGGGCCCCGATGAGCACGCCGATGGTGGGCGCGAGCGCGGCCAGCAGGGAGCCGAGCGACAGGCACACCAAGGAGAAGACGAGCATGCGCTCCTTGCCGTACGCGTCCCCGAGGCGACCGATGATGGGTGTGAACACCGACGCCGACAGCAGGTAGGCGGTCAGCACCCAGGTGACCGTCGACTGGCTGGTGTCGAACTGGGCCTCGATGCGCGGCAGCACCGGCACCGTCATCGACTGCATGAGGGCGAAGGACGCCACGGCGACCGCGAGGATCGCGTAGGTCAGCAGGTAGTGGGATCGGACCGACGTGCGCGCGGACGTGACGTCGGAACCTGGTTGCATGATGCACCCATCCTACGGGCTGGCGTCATGCTGTCGCGACCAGATGGCGCGTGAGAAAGCCCACCTGTGCCTGCACGGAGGCCTCGAACACCCGGCCTCCGTAGATGTCGAAGTGCGGACAGTCGAAGCTCACGACCTCGGCGGCAGCACCCACCCGTCGGGCGGCCTCGCGGACCGACGACGGCGGAGCGATGGTGTCCTGCTCGGCGACCACGAACAAGGTCGGGCACTCGACGCGCGCGGCGCTGCGGACAGCCCGGTTGAACGGCAGGCCGAGCACGCTGCGGGCGCAGACCTCGTTGCGCCACGTGGGCCCCATCAGCTGTAGGTAGTCGCGAAAGTCAGCGGCCGTCAGCAGCGCGAAGCCGCCGGGCGGACCCACGGCATCGACGGTGACCGGTGCGCGGCCGGTGGCAGCGTGGAGGAGATCACGCAGCGCCGCCCCCACGACACGGGCACCCTTGCCCGGAGGCGTCGTGGGGTCTGCCTTCTCCGGCTTGCGCAGGATCGCCAGTCCGTCCACCGCCGCACCCTGCGAGACGACCGCCGCCACCCGGTGGTCGCGTGCCGCCACGGCCACCACGTGCCCCCCGGAGTACGACGTGCCCCACAGGGCGATCCGGGCCGGGTCCACGCCGTCGAGGCCACGGGCGAACCGCACCGCTTCCCCGTAGTCCTGGCGCTGCCGCCGAAACGACACGCGCTGACGCGGGGTGCCGTCCGAGGTGCCGAATCCTCGGTAGTCGAAGGTCAGCACGTGGCACCCGGCCGCCGCGAACCGCTCGGCAAAGGGGTCCAGCCCGCCGTCTCGGGTGCACCCGAAGCCGTGCGCCATCACGACGCACGGGGTTCCGGTCGGTCCGGTCAGGTCGTCGGTGGCAGCTCGGTGCAGCGTCGCCCCACAGCGGACGCCATGACTGTCGAAGGCGACCAGCTCGCTCACGTGGTACCTCCGTCGCGGTCCGTCGTCAGCTGCTCCGCACCGACGACCGCCAGCGCCACGAACACCGGCCACAAGGCGATGCGCTCGGTGATGCCGATGCCGTGGTCGATCTGGATGAACGCCACCGCGGCCACGGCGCACGCCACACCGGTCGCGATCAGGGCGACACCGGTTCGACTCGACTCCCCGCGCAGGGTCAGGCCCAGGAGGACCAGCGCGACCGGCTGCGCCACGAACAGCGGCGTGGCAGCGAGGACGTGACCGTCGGGGTGCAGGTCCAGGGGCGTGAAGCCGACTGCCATCGAGCTGATGCCCGACACCACCAGCAGGGCGGTGATCGCCACGCCCATCGGCCCGCGTCCGAACCTGCCGTGCAGCAGCACCGCGCCGAGCGCCAGCAGCGCCCCGAAGACGATGAATCCCGCGTTCATCCAGTCGTGCCCCGGTGAGCAGAGGGGAACCGGGTCGCCGAAGCGCTCGATGCTGGTGCACTGCGCGGCACCGAGGTCGCTGATCGTGTTGTCGACGAAGCTGTACGGCGCCGTGCTCGCCACGGCCACACCCACCTCGACCACGAAGTACAGGGGTCGGAGCATCCACAGGATCGCGCCGAGGCGCTGGAACCGCTTCAGGTGGCTGGGCACCCCGCGAGCGTGACACACGGTGTTCATGCGCGCCCACCTAGAATCGGCAAGTGCCCCAGATGACGCGACCGCTGCTGATCGGCGGCAGTCTCTACGGGCTCGCCCTGGCGATCATCGCCCTGTGGCCCACCCACGTCGACAGCCGGTTCAGTGCCGTCTACGGCACCGCGATCGGCCGCTGGATGCTCGGTCTGGGCATGTCCTACGACGCGGTCTACCGCGTGATCGAGTTCTCGTCGAACGTGCTGATGTACCTGCCGCTCGGCATCTTGACCATGATGGCGTCGCCGCTGGCCCGGTGGTGGCATGCCGTCGTGGTCGCGGCCATGGTCTCCAGCACCTTCGAGCTGATGCAGGCCGCCTTCCGCCCCGGCCGCACCGCCGACATCTCCGACGTCGTCTCCAACACGTTCGGTGCCGCCATCGGCGCCGGGTGCTTCCTGGTCTTCCACGCCCTGCGTGCGCGCCGCTCCCAGCCCGCGAACCGCTGACCGCAAGCCGCCCGGCTGTGGTTCGCCTCGCTCCGCTCACGCTCCTCGCAGAGCTCGTCACTGGCGAACGGCACTCGGCAGCGGAGCGAGCTCCTCTGTGGTCGCCCGGCCTTGGACCAGCGCAAGGATGTCGGGTCTCGCGCTGGCACGGCTTCGTGGCTGTCAGCGGAGATGGCGGGATTTGAACCCGCGAGAGGTTTGAACCTCAACCCGCTTAGCAGGCGGGCGCACTAGGCCACTATGCGACATCTCCTTCGTCGCCCACCGCAGCAGGCAACCTGAGCAGGATACCGACCGACAAGGCGTCGGGACCAATCGCCCCTCGCCGCGAGGCCGGGGTCACGGCGGTCAGTCGAGCTGGAACCGCTCGTAGCCGTGCGCCGTGTTGAGACGGTCGTACACGTCGCGCAGCAGCTCCGGCGCTCGCTCGCCCGCGTAGACGAGCGGGAACGCGAGCACCGACTCGCCGCGATCCAGGAAGACCCGCTGGGCGTCCGACGTCACGTTCTCGATCTCGGTCCACTCGATGGACACCGGCTTGATCGTCAGCGAACCCCCCAGGGTGACACCCTCGGCGTCGGTCAGGGCCACCACGGGCGGGCGCACCCACAGCAGCACCGCCCGCCCCAGCAACGCGGCAGCAGCGATCGCAGCCACCAGCTGGACCCAGGGCACGGACACCACAGCGGTCAGCGCCAGGGCAGCAGCAGCCACCAGCAGGTTGATGCCGATGCCCTGCAGCACGAATCGTCGGTCCAGTCGGTAGCTCATCAAGCAGAGGGGGCGGGATTTGAACCCGCGACTGGCATTTCTGTCAGTGACCGCTTTCAAGGCGGTTCCGTTCGGCCGCTCCGGCACCCCTCCCAGCACCCGGGTCGCCCCGGGTACACGCACATTCTCCCACTTGCGTCAGGCGACTACCTCAGGGGTGCGAAACGTCCCGGCTCGACGCGGCTCAACGGCTCGATCTGGCGGGCCGCGCGCGACGACCGAGGCGACATCACCTGCGAGCGCACGGCCAACCCGACCGCCAGGCCGAGCACCACCGAGTAGAGCGTGGAGAGTCCGATGTAGGTGGGAAAGGCTCCCGGGGTGACCAGCGACGTGGCCATCACGGCGGTGCCGATGACGGCGAAGACCTGGATCCACCACCCTTCGCGGCGCTGCGACCGCACGGAGACCCCCACCAGCAGCGCCGGGAAGCCGAGGAACACCTCCACGGGCCGCGGCACGCCGCCGAAGGTCTCCCGCAGCCAGATCACCGCGTTGGTGAACAGGTCGATCAGGGACTGCGAGCCGTGGGTGCGCACGAAGCTGCTGTACGCGAGCACCAGCACCAGCAGCACGGCCGCACCGACCAGGATCGCAAAGTTCTGTCGACCCAACCCGTGCAGACCGGCACCGAGGCTCCAGACGAGCGCGATCACCAGCCCCAGTGCGGCGCCCAGCACGATCAGGTTGAACCGCTGGTAGTTGACCGGCGCGTTCCACGCCGCCACCGCGACGGTCCCGCTCAGCGCCACCACGATGGCGATCAGGAACTCGCCCACGGCACCGGCGATGCCGTCGGCCGGGCGCGTGACCAGCACGGCCCACACCGCAGCGGTGACCGCCGTGACCACGGCCGCCGAGGCCAGGATGCCGTTGCTGTGGACCACCACACCCAGCACGCCGAGCACGATGGTGGGTGGCACCCACAGGCGCATGCGGCCACCACCTCGGTGCACCAGCGCCACCACGAAGACGACCATCAGCACCGCCGCGGCCGGCCGCTGGACCCACGACGGCGCTCCGACGGCGACGACAGCGGTTCCGGCGCCGATCACGCCGACGATCCACGCGACGAACGTCGCGGTCATGACGGCGGACGCCACGCGGGGTGACGAGATCCGCGGGACCCGGGTGGGCACGTCGTAGTCGGGCGGCACCGACGAGTCGAGTCGGCGGCGACGGCCCTGCTGGTTGACCGCCATCAGCGCATCCGCCGGTTGCTCAGCGACGGGTTGACCTCGCGCACCGCTCCGACCTCGTCGCGGTCGATCTCGACCACCAGGGTCTCGTCGGCGCCCTCGGCCTCGGCGAGCACCAGGCCCATCGGGTCGAGCACGGTGGAGTGCCCGGTGTACCGGTCGCCGCCCTGGGCGGATGCGACGACGAAGACCGTGTTCTCGATCGCGCGCGCCGACAGCAGGGTGCGCCAGTGGTGGAGCTTGTGCTGACCGGCCACCCAGGCGGCCGGCACGACCAGGACCTCGGCGCCGTCGTCGATCAGGGCGCGTGACAGCTCGGGGAACCGCAGGTCGTAGCAGGTCATCAGACCGACCTGGATGCCCACGACGTCCAGCACCGTGGGGGTGATCTCGCCGGGTGCCAACCGGTCGGACTCGCGGTAGCCGAACGAGTCGTACAGGTGCACCTTGCGATACGAGCCCTTCAGCTTCCCGTCCGGGCCGAGCACCACGAGGGTGTTGTACGGCAACGCCTCGGTGGCCTCGAACATCCCGCCGATGATCGTGGCGCCCAGGCGGCGGGCGTGATCGGCGAGCATCGTGACGAAAGGGCCGTCCAACGGTTCGGCAAAGGCGGCCAGGTCGTGTCCCGGCTCGCCGAAGTCGCGCATCGCGCCCTCGGGAAGCACCACGAGATCGAGGCCGAACGGCAGCTGTTCGAGGCGGTCGGCGATGCGGTCGCGGTTGGTCGACGCGTCCAAGGCGGACTCGAGCTGGATGACGGCGACACGCATGAATCCCATCTTGGCAGGTGACCGGCTGCCGGGGCGAGATGCCCGCAGCACGCTACGGTGACCTCCATGCGTGCCGTCGTCGTCGGTCAACCCGGCGGAGTCGAGGCCCTCGAGGTCGTCGACCGTCCCGTGCCCGAGCCCGGACCCGGCGAGGTCCTGATCAAGGTCGCCGCAGCCGGCGTCAATCGCGCTGACCTGCTGCAGCGGCAGGGCCTGTACGACCCGCCGCCGGGAGCCACCAACGTGCTGGGACTGGAGTGCTCCGGGGAGATCGCCGCCGTCGGCGAGGGCGTCACCGACTTCCCGGCCGGCACCCAGGTGTGCGCGCTGCTGAGCGGCGGCGGCTATGCCGAACACGTCGTGGTGCCGGCGGGCCAGGTCGCCACCGTCCCCAAGGGCATCACCCTCGTCGAGGCGGGCGCCCTGATGGAGGTCGCGTCCACCGTCTGGTCGAACGTGTTCATGATGGGCAAGCTCCAGCCCGGCGACACCGTGCTCCTGCACGGCGGTGCGAGTGGCATCGGCACCATGGCCATCCAGCTGTGCAAGGCGTTCGGCGCCACGGTCGCCACCACCGTGGGGACGCCGGAGAAGGCCGAGTTCTGTCGCGATCTCGGCGCCGACGTGGTGATCAACTACCGCACCGAGGACTTCGCCCAGGTGCTGCGCGAGCGCGACATGGCCGCCGACGTCATCCTCGACATCATCGGAGCCAAGTACCTGCAGTCCAACATCGCGGCGCTGGCCACGGCCGGCCGGCTGATCGTGATCGGACTCCAGGGCGGCATCAAGGCCGAGCTCGACCTCAGCGCCCTGCTGGCCAAGCGAGCGGCCGTGATGGCCACCTCGTTGCGCGCACGGCCGACGGCCGAGAAGTCCGCGATCGTCTCGGCGATGGTGGCGCAGGTGTGGCCGCTCGTCGCCGAGCACACGGTGCGCCCCATCGTGCACGCGACCTTCCCGCTGGAGCAGGTCCGCGAGGCGCACCAGGTGCTCGAGGACTCCAGCCACACCGGCAAGGTGCTCCTGACGTTCTGAGCCTCGTTAGGCTGGCGTCATGACGTCCGCCCACGAAGAACCCACCACCGACGGCGCCCCGAAGCACGACGACGGCCCGCAGGTGATCGGACCCGACGGTCGCCAGATCGCCGTTCCTCCGTCGAGCTCGGACGGCGGGACCGGGGGCACGCCGCTGGGCGACCTGGTCGAGCAGCCGGCCAAGGTCATGCGCATCGGCAGCATGGTGCGCCAGCTGCTGGAGGAGGTGAAGGCCGCCCCGCTCGACGAGGCCGGGCGCACACGGTTGCGCGACATCCACGTGCAGTCGATCAAGGAGCTGCAGGACGGACTCGCTCCTGAGCTGGTCGACGAGCTGGAGCGTCTGAGCCTGCCGTTCGAGGAGGAGTCGCCGTCGGAGTCCGAGCTGCGCGTGGCGCAGGCACAGCTGGTCGGTTGGCTCGAAGGCCTCTTCCACGGCATCCAGGCCGCGATGTACGCCCAGCAGGTCCAGGCGCAGCAGCAGTTCCAGAACATGCGGCTGGCGCTACCGGGGTCAAACGACGCCAACGGTGACGAATCGGATACTTCATCGGAATCGCCAGCATCAGGAGGCATGTACCTCTAGTGTGGGGCCCGATGTGACGGGAAGAGGGAGCCCATGACCATCGTGTCCGACACGATTCTGCCGCCGTGCGCGCATGCGCCGGAGGTGTACCAGCACGAGTCCTTGCACCACCCGCCGTCGCGGCGCGACCTGACGGCCAGTGAGTGGAGACAGTTCACCGAGCGGCGCGCCGAGGTGCACCGTCAGTGCGCCGGGTGTCCGCTGCTCGTCGACTGCCTGTACCGCGCGGTCGTCGAGGTGGACGTCTCCGGCTTCGTCGCCTGCACGACCGAGCGCGATCGCCGCCGCATCCGCCGCGAGCTCGGCATCGAGGTCGAGCTGTCCCCGGCTGCCATGGGCGTGCCGAACGTGGGTGGCGGCCCGGTGAGCCAGGAGTCGGTCATCTCCATCCGGCAGGCCTACCCCAAGGACACCTGCCTGCAGCTGGCCGACCGCCTGGGGTGCTCCACGTCCACGATCAAGCGTCACCTGCGCCGCGCCCGCGAGGCCGAGGCGCTGGCCCGTCCGGTCGAACCCACCACCAGCTCGGCCCCGAGCGTCGACGCGGTGCTCGACTGCTTCGACAAGCTGGAGTCGAGCCGCGTGGCGTGAGCGAGCTCTGCGAGCGAACCGACACGCGCGCCAGCGAAGCGTGAGTCGGGTCGCGCCGTAGGCGCCCGGACGCGAGGCGTGGCGAGGCGAGGGGCTCGCTGGTGCCCGAGCCACGGTGGCGTGGTTCGCCTCGGGCTTCGCCCTCACAGTCGCTTCGCTCCTTGGCGAGCGGATGCGGTCAGATCGCTCCTTGGCGAGCGGATGCGGTCAGATCGCTCCGTGGCGAGCGGATGCGGTCAGATCGCTCCTCGGCGAGCGGATGCGGTCAGAGGTAGCGCTGCAGCTCGGTGACGGCGCCGTCGTCATCGATGCTGCCGGTGATCGCGTTGGCGGCGACCTTGACCGCCTCGGGCGCCTGGCCCATGGCCACACCCCGGCCGGCCCACGCCAGCATCTCGATGTCGTTGTTTCCGTCACCGATGGCCAGCACGTCCGCGCGGGCGATGTCGAGCCGCTGGCAGAGCCACTCCAGGCCCGACGCCTTGGACACGCCCTCGGGAGCGATGTCCAGCCACGCCGTGTAGCCGATGTAGTAGTTGGTGTCGTGCAGGCCGAGGTCCTTGACCAGGCGGTGGAAGTCGTCAGCACTGCGCTCCGGCGCGCGGATGACGACACGGGTGACCGGTTCGGCGACCAGCTCCTCGACGGTCTGGACCGTCATCGTGCCGTTGATCTCGCCGTCCGGGAAAGGCTGGCTGACGCGGTAGCCGACACCGATCTCCTCGACCGCCACCAGGGCGTCGGGCACGTGCTCGAGGATGCGGCCGACCGCCTCGGACGCGTCGAAGGTGACCGCGTGCAGCACCTCGACCGGGCTGTGGGTGAGCACCAGGGCCCCGTTGCTGGCGACGGCGTACCCGTCGAGGCCCAGCTTCTGCGCCGTGTTCACCACGCCGGGCACCGCGCGACCGGTGGAGATGACCACCTCGACCCCCGACGCGTGCAGGGCCCGCACGGCCTCGCGGACCGCGTCGGACATGACGTTGTCGTGGTCGACGAGGGTGCCGTCGACGTCGAGCGCCACCAGGCGAGGGCGCCAGCTCACGCGATCGGCCTCAGGACCTCGCCGAGCATCGGGTGCAGGGCCGCCGGCATGCGCACCGACCCGTCCGCCTGCTGCCCGTTCTCCAGCAGCGCCACGATGGTGCGCGGCATGGCGCACAGCGTGCCGTTGAGGGTGGCGGCGGGCACGGTGCCGTCGGCCGTGCGAACCCGGGTGTTCAGACGGCGGGCCTGGAACTCGGTGGTGTTGGACGCCGACGACACCTCGCGATACTTGCCCTGGGTGGGCACCCACGCCTCGCAGTCGAACTTGCGGATGGCCGACAGGCCGAGGTCGCCGGTGGCGACGTCGATGACCCGGTACGGCAGCTCGAGGGCGTCGAGCCAGGCGCGCTCCCAGCCGAGGATGCGCTCGTGCTCGGCGTACGACTCCTCGAGCGTGGTGTAGACGAACATCTCGACCTTGTCGAACCAGTGCACCCGCACGATGCCGCGGGTGTCCTTGCCGTACGAGCCGGCCTCGCGGCGGTAGCAGGGGCTGAACGCGGCGTACCGGCGCGGCAGCGAGCCGGCGTCGAGGATCTCCTCGGAGTGGTACGCCGCCAGCGGGACCTCCGAGGTGCCGACCAGGTACAGGTCGTCCTTGGGCAGGTAGTAGACGTCGTCGGCAGCCTGACCGAGGAAGCCGGTGCCCTCCATGGCGGCGGGCTTGACCAGCGCGGGCGGGATCATCGGGGTGAAGCCCCACTCGGCGGCCTTGCTCATGGCCAGCTGGGTCAGCGCGAGCTCGAGCTGTGCGCCGACGCCGGTGAGGTAGTAGAACCGCGCTCCGCTGACCTTGACGCCGCGCTCGGTGTCGATGGCCCCGAGCAGCTCGCCGAGCTCGAGGTGGTCGCGCGGCTCGAAGCCCTCGGCCGCGAAGTCGCGCGGGGTGCCGACGGTGTCGAGCACCACGAAGTCGTCCTCGCCGCCCTCGGGTGCGTCCGGCGACGCGGGATTGGGCAGCTGCTTGAGCAGCTGGTCGAACTCAGCGGCGGCGGCGCCCTGGTCGGCCTCGGCCTGCTTGACCTGGGCGCTGAGCTCCTTGGTCTGGGCCAGCAGCTGCTGCTTCTCGTCACCCTGCGCCTTCGGGATCAGCGCACCAAGCTTCTTCTGCTCGGCCCGCACCGCCTCGAAGGCCACGATGGAGGATCGACGTCGCTCGTCGGCGCTGACCAGCTGGTCGACGATCTCCTCGGGCGCACCGCGTCGGCGTTGGGCGGTGCGGATGAGGTCGGGGTCGTCACGCAGGAGCTTGGGGTCGATCACCCGGCCACCCTATCGCCGGGCGCACACACTCCCGCGTCTCGATTACCCTTGATCGATCCCGTGACCGCACCGTACGTCGAAGAGGAGCTCCGTGTCGTTCGACCTGCGTCGTGCCACCCCTGCGCGTCCGACGGTCCTGCTGTGGGTGCTGGCCGCCCTCGCCGCGGCGTTCGCCGTCCTGGCGTTGTTCGCCAACACCGGCTGGTGGCCGGTCGGACCCCTCGACCGCGAGATCGCGGACCGCGCGTTCGACTTCAGCGCCTCGCGCCCGCGCTTCGTCGATCTGCTCAACGGTGCGGCCGAGGTCTTCAGCACCACCGGGTGCATCATCGGCCTGCTGGGCTTCCTGGTCTACGCCGCGTGGCAGCGCGAGGGCCGCATCGCCATCTGGATCGTCGCCAGTGGTGTGGCGGCGCTGCTCGGCAACGCGCTGATCAAGCTGGTGTTCCGCCGCGACCGACCGCCGACGGTGGGTGAGCTCAACGAGATCGGCGGCTTCTCGTTCCCGAGCGGCCACGCGGCAGGCTCCGCGATGTTCTTCACCGTCGCGATCCTGGTCACGATCGTGCTCACCGGACGCGGCTGGCGCCGCCGCACCCTCATCGCCGTGTTCGCCGTCCTCGGACTCTTCGTGGCGGCCAGCCGGGTGTTCCTCGGGGTGCACTGGACGTCGGACGTGCTCGCCGGCGTGGTGTTCGGGGTCGGCGTGACCCTCGGCCTGTGGGTGCTGCTGGTGTCCGACACGGTCCGGTTCCCCACCGAGCTGGCGCGTCTGACCGGTGCCGGCAACCGGCAGGTGGCCGTGGTGCTCAACCCCAGCAAGGTCGGCGACGTCGAGGACTTCAAGACACGGGTGGCCGCGGTGGCGGCCCTGTCGGGGTGGAACGAGCCGCTGTGGTTCGAGACCACCGTGGAGGACATCGGGCACGGCCAGACCGCCGAGGCGCTGCGCGCCGGCGTCGACCTGATCGTCGCTGCCGGCGGCGACGGAACCGTGCGCGCGGTGTGCGAGGAGGCCGCCCTCACCGGTATCGCGGTGGGCATCCTGCCGCACGGCACCGGCAACCTGCTGGCGCGCAACCTCGGCATCCCGCTGAACGTGCGCGACGCGCTCGACGTGGTGTTCGACGGGCAGGACAAGGCCATCGACCTCGGCACCTACCGCACCGACTCCGGCATCGACACGTCGTTCCTGGTGATGGCCGGCCTCGGCATGGACGCCGCGATCATGACCGGCGTCAACGACCAGCTCAAGGAGAAGGTCGGCTGGCTCGCCTACTTCGTGTCGGGCCTGAAAGCGGCGCGCTTCCCGGCGATGAAGGTACAGATCGCCGTCGACGGCGGCGAGTTCAAGAAGTTCCGTGCCCGCACCGTGGTGGTCGGCAACGTCGGCTTCCTGCAGGGCGGCATCCCCCTGCTGCCCGACGCCCAGCTCGACGACGGCCAGCTCGACGTCGTGGTGCTGGCGCCCAAGCGGTTCATCGGCTGGCTGGCCATCATCGTGCGAGTGCTCGGCCGGCAGAAGCGCACCAACGACAAGCTGGACCGACTCACCGGCACCACCGTGGTGATCAAGGCCGAGAAGCCGATGCCGATGCAGCTCGACGGCGACGCCGTGGGCGAGGGCCAGGAGATCAGTGCCTCGGTGCGACCCGGCGTCCTGCTCGTGCGGGTGCCGATCACACCGGCGCCGGTGCCACGCCGGCTCTAGGTCCTCGAGATGGCCCGTTCGAGCCATCTTGCGCAAATCGCGCACGGCGTCGCGGCTGCTCTGACAGAGTGACGCTGCTCGGCAGTCGTCGGGTTCTCGGGTCCATCATCACTCCCACTCAGGATCGCCCCCATGCATCGTCTGTCTCATTCGCTGCGCGCTGTCGTCGCGCTCCTCCTCACCCTCGGCGGAACCTTCGCCCTGTCCATCGCTCCGGCCCAGGCCAACACCACGGTCGGTACGTGCACCGTGGTGAGCAACCCGACGCCGTCGAGCCACACGTCCTGCGCAGGGCAGAACCTGCCCAACGCGAACTTCTCGGGCCTGGACCTGTCGTACGCGAACTTCGCCGGCGCCAACCTGGCACTCGCGAACTTCTCCGGCGCCAACCTGTCGTACGCGAACTTCGCCGGCTCGAACCTGGCACTCGCGAACCTGAGCAACACCAACGTGCTCGGCGCCAGCTTTGCTGGTGCGAACCTCTCCGGAGCCAACACGTCGGGACAGACCGCAGGTACCCCGGCCGCCATCTCCGGCGCCCCGACCGCGCTGGCCGTGCAGGGAGCGTCGTTCTCCTACACCGCGACGGTGACCGGCACGCCGGCTCCGAGCGTCACGTCGGTCGGCGGACCGCTGCCCACCGGCCTCTCGGTCTCCTCGGCCGGCGTCATCAGCGGCACCACGACCGGCATCCCCGGCACCTACCCCGTCACGCTCCGGGCCACCAACGTCGGCGGCTCGGCCGATCTCAACCTCACGATCGTGGTCGTGACCGTGCCGACCATCACCGGTCCGGCCACCGCGTCGGGCGAGGTGGGCGTCCCGTTCAGCTACGTGCCGACCGTCACCGGCGACGACGTCCCCGAGGTCACCGTGACCGGTGACCTGCCCGGCGGTCTCAGCCTGGACTCGAACAGCGGCCAGATCAGCGGCACTCCCACGGCCGGCGCCGGCGGCGAGTACCCCGTCACGTTGACCGCGACCAACGCAGCCGGAGCGGCCTCGCTGGACGTGCTGATCACCATCAACGAGGCGCCGAGCCTCACCGGCGCACCCACGGCCACGTTCACCGAGGGCATCGACGGCACCTACACGCCGACGCTCACCGGCTTCCCGGCGCCCAAGGTCAGCATCAAGACCGGTGTGCTGCCCGACGGCCTCAGCCTGGACAAGGACACCGGTGAGATCACCGGTACGCCGGACCCCGACACGATCGGCGTGTACCCGATCACGCTGCGCGCGAAGAACGGGACCGCACCCAACTCACGGCTCGACGTCACCATCACGGTGAACCGCGCTCCCACCCTGATCGGGGCGCCCACCGCCACCTTCGTCGAGGGTGACAGTGCCGCCACCTATGCACCGACGGCCGTCGGCGGATCACCGGCTCCCACCGTGACCGGCTCCGGCCTGCCCAGCGGGCTGGTGGTCGATCCCACGACCGGTGAGATCACCGGCACCCCCGCTCCGGGATCCGCCCAGGACGCCCCGTACTCCGCCGTCCTGACGGCCGCCAACGGCGCCGGCACCGACGCCACGCTGGACGTGGCCATCACGGTCAACAGCGTGCCGACCATCACCGGACCGCCGCCGGTCGACGGCGTGCCGGTCGGCACCTCGTACGCATTCACGCCGACCCTGACCGGCTTCCCCGCGCCCACGGTGTCGATCAGCGGCGTGCTGCCGCCCGGACTGTTCGTGTCGTCGTCCACCGGCGAGATCACCGGCACCGTCGGCCCGAACGCCGTCGGCAGCTACCCCGTCACCCTCACCGCGACCAACGTGGCGGGCTCGGCCGACCTGTCGTTCACCATCGAGGTCGTCGCAGGCCCCACCGCCACGATCGAGGCGACGCCGTCCAGCACGACCGCGACGGTCGGTGACACGATCACCGTCGGCGTCCAGGGCTTCGACGAGTTCGGCAACCCGACGGACGACCTGACCACGGAGTCGACGTTCGCCAGCGACGTTGCCACCGACGACGTCGTCGGCAACGAGGTCACGTTCAACCACGCGTCGCCGCACACCATCACCGCGACGTACGTGACCAAGGCCGGAGAGCTCACCGACTCGACCATCATCGAGGTGAGCCCGGCTCCCCTGGCGGCGCCTTCCAGCAGTGGCGGTGGCAATGGCCTGCTGCCCGACACCGGCGGCCCCGTGCTGTGGCCGTTGACCACCGGTCTGATGCTGGTGCTCGCGGGCACACCGCTGGTGCGGCGTGCTCGGGGCGGCGCCCACGCGCTCATGCGTGGCATGCATCGCGCCTGATCGGAGTGTGACTGCGAACGGCCGGCCCCTCGGGGCCGGCCGTTCGTCATTCCGCTCGCAGCAGGGCGTCCAGCTTGGCGTAGCCGGCGTTGACGCCGCCGGCCATGCCGCTATCCCACATGCCGTCGCGGTCCTCGACGCCGAGGAACACCGTCGTGGCGTGGGACCGGGTGCGGCCGCCGCCGATGTCCTCCAGGCTCAGCCGCTCGAACGAGACGTGACCCGGCATGCCGAGCCACTCGAAGGTGCGCAGGCTCAGCTCCGGCGTGGGGTCGCCGTGGATCACCCCGCGGAAGCCGAACTCGTTGCCGTCCTCGTCGCGCTGCACGAGGGTCCAGGTTCCGCCGTGCTCGTTGACCTGGGTGACCTCGTTGCCACCGTCGAACCGGTCCGGGCCGATCCACTGGGCGATCAGGTCGGGCTCGTGCATGGCGCGGAAGACGCGGTCGACCGGGGCGTCGAACTCACGCGTGATGGTGATGGCGTGGTCGCCGACCTTCTCGATCGTGGCCTCGCGGCTGGTGGTGCTGCTCATGGTCGTTCTCCTTCGTCGGTCGAGTCGTCGAGACGACTCAAGAGGTGGTCGAGACGCGCGAAGCTGGCGTCCCAGTACTCGCGATAGGTGCCCAACCAGCCGGTCGCCTCGGCGAGCGGCCGAGCCTCGAGGTGGCTCAGGCGCATCTGCCCCTGTCGCGTGCGCGACACCAGGCCGGCGACCTCCAGCACCTTGAGGTGCTTGGAGATGGCCGGCTGCGAGATGTCGAACAGCGCCACGAGGTCGCCGACGCTGGTGTCGCCGTCGGCCAGCCGCGCCAGGATGCCGCGCCGGGTCCGATCGGCGAGGGCGCCGAACACGAGATCGAGCCGGTCATCGTCTATCACCCTTTAGTTATATAACTAGAAGGTGATGCGGTCAAGCCCTCGTGTAGGCGTCGATCTCGGCGAGGATCTCGGTCATCAGGGCCCGGTCGGCGAACGACGCGCGCACGCCCGCCCGCGCGAGGTCGGCGACACCGGACTTGTCCAGGCCGAGCAGGTCGGCAGCCACCTGGTACTCGCGATTGAGCGTGGTGCCGAACATCGGCGGGTCGTCGGAGTTGATGGTGATCGGCACACCGGCCGCCACCAGCTGGGGCAGCGGGTGGGCCTCGATCGACGCGACGGACCGGGTGCGGACGTTCGAGGTCGGCGAGACCTCCAGCACGACGTTCTCGTCGGCCAGCCGCTGCATGAGGGCGGGGTCCTGCACGGCGGTGATGCCGTGGCCGATGCGCTCGGCGCCGAGCTCGTCGAGCGCATCGATGATCGTCTGCGGGCCGGTGGACTCGCCCGCGTGCGGCAGGCTGTGCAGCCCGGCGGCGCGGGCGGCGTCGAAGTGCGGCTTGAACTGCGGTCGCGGCACTCCCACCTCGGGCCCACCGAGTCCGAAGCCGATCAGGCCGTCGGGCTGCAGGCGCGTGGCGACGTCGAGCGTCACGTCGGCTGCCGGCACACCGGACTCGCCGGGGATGTCGAAGATCCACCGCATCGTGATCCCGAAGTCGGCCTCCGCGCGGCGGCGGGCGTCCTCGATGGCCTCGCAGTACGCCTCGGCGCTGATGCCGACGGCCATCGAGGTGTAGGGCGTGCAGGTCAGCTCGACGTACCGGACGTTCTGCGCGGCCAGGTCGCGGGCGACGTCGTGCGTGAGGGTCCACAGGTCCTCGGGCGTGCGGAGCAGGTCGACGGTGGCGAGGTACACCTCGATGAAGTGCGCGAAGTCGGTGAAGGTGTAGAACTCGGCCAGCGCTGTCGGGTCCGTGGGCACGGCGGTGGTCCCGGCGTGACGCTCGGCGAGCGTGGCAACGGTGTCCATCGACGCCGATCCCACGTGGTGCACGTGCAGCTCGGCCTTCGGCAGTCCCGCGATGAAGTCAGTCAGATCAGTCACGACATCGAGTGTTCCACGACCACCCTGTTCGCTACGGAGACGTCCCCGTTCATCAAGGAGCCCACCCCACCTGTTCGCCAAGGAGGCCGCCCGCGCCCGACTGTGCCACCCCACCTGTTCGCCAAGGAGGCCGCCTGCGGCCGACAGCCCCACTCCACCCTGTTCGCCAAGAGGCCCCCGCGCCCGACTGCCCCACCCCACCTGTTCGCCAAGGAGGCCGCCTGCGGCCGACAGCCCCACCCCACCCTGTTCGCCAAGGAGGCCGCCTGCGGCCGACTGTGCCACCCCCACCCTGTTCGCCAAGGAGGCCGCCTGCGGCCGACTGTGAGCGGAGCGAGGCGAACGCCCCGAGGCAGGCTGCACGAACCTAGTGGGAACCGACCTTGGTCGCCAGCTTGCTCGAGATGCTGCCGATCCGGCCCGAGGCGCGCATCTCTGCGAGGACCTCACGCAGAAATGGTTGCGTCTCGTGCGTGATCGGGCACCTGATCTCGAGTCCCCGAGGGAAGATGAAGACCGCTTCCGGTACCCCGTAGAGCATCCACTCGTACGAAGCATCGAGAATCCCGGACAAGCGTGCCTCGATGACCTGTCCGGAGCGTTCATGGCCAAGGACGCCGCCATCGATCCAGAGAGTCGTCGGACGGCTGAACGCGCGCGAGGCGAACCACGTGACCACGGGCGCGATCACCGTCGCGATCGAGACAGCCACCACCACCCAGGCCGGGACGTCACTCAGCAGGACGAAGAACCACGCGCCGAGAACCCCGATCCCGCACAGCACGAGGTCGTTGATCAGTGCGTCTCGCGTGCTCCCATGAGGTTCGACTTCGAGGCGCCCGATGCTCATGGCGAGATGCTAGGCGGATTCGGCCCGGTGGGCTCACGCTTCCGCGAAACCTCGGCTCCCCGCTCCGGCGGTGGTCTGCACCTGTTCGCCAAGGAGGCCGCCCGCGCCCGACTGTGCCACCCCCACCTGTTCGCCAAGGAGGCCGCCTGCGGCCGACTGTGAGCGGAGCGAGGCGAACCACGCCCGACCGCACCAACCCGTGCCACGATCGAACGGTGTCCCTCGCAGACCCACCCCGCACCCGCGACGACCTGCGGCGAACCCTCCACACGATGGGAGTTCGCGAAACCGCCTTCCACCTCTCCGGCTCATACCGCGAGGACGCTCACGTGCTCGACCACCGCCCCGAGGGGTGGGTCGTCTTCTACGCGGAACGCGGCACCCAGTCGATCGTGGGCACGTTCGAGACCGAGGCCGAGGCGTGTCGAGTCCTGTTCGAACGTGTCACTGCCGATGCCCACAACTTCTTCGACCTGGTGGTTGGACCCGCGCTGCCCGCCGCCGCCGACGCCTCCTTCGACGCGTGGCTCACCGAACACCGAACATCGCGCCCCGAGCTGGCAGCCAACGAGTGGAAGCACGACGACATCCCGCTCCTGGCGGACGCACCACGTCATCGTCGCTACTTCGTTCGCATCACGACGATTCGCCGTCTATCGGGCGACGTCGACGTCTGACGAGAGACCACAGTCAACGAGCCCGCCCGTATTGCCTTGGTGACGACATCTTCACCGCCCGCCACGACCGGTTGTGGACATCTGTGATCGACGAAGGTGGAGTGTCACAGGGGTGTTCTAGGTTGGAAACATGCAGCAATCGCAGGCAGAAACCGAGATCCGGATGGTCGCCGCGACTCGTGCTGCCGCGATCGCCGAACACGCCGCCTGGGCTGCCGTTCTTGACCACAGCGAAGCGCTCGAGGCCGAGTACTCCCACACCAGTGAGCACTTCCTGCGCCAAGCACAGCTACGGTCCATCGCCCTGGACATCGGATACACCCTCAACCTCTCCGAGGGCCAGGTCCACCGGATCCTGACCGCCGCCGAACGCCTGCGCGACCACACCCCCACCGTCTGGGCCGCGTTCGCCGACGGCGTCCTCGACGGACGGCGTGCCCAGCTGATCAGCGACACCATCGGACGCCTCCAACGACCCGAATCCATCACCCGCCTCGACCACCGGGTCGTCGCCTACGCGGCCGACCACACCAGCATCGAGCTCAAGACCTGGCTCAAGAAGTTCGTCGCCCGGGTCGAAGCCGACCTGGCCGTCGAACGAGCCGAGACCCAACGCGCCGAACGGCGCGTCGTGATCGAGCACGTCGACGACGGCATGGCCTGGCTGTCGGCCTACCTCCCATCGCACATGGCTGCTGCGATCGACAAACGGCTCGACCGCGAAGCCCGAGCCTTCGAGCACGACGAACGGACCATCGCCCAGAAGCGGGCCGACCTCCTCGCCGCCTGGGCCACCACCACCGACAACGGACAACCCGCCATCGGCGCCGACATCGCCGTCGTCATCCCCGCCACCACGCTGGTCGGACTCACCGACGAACCCGCGGTCGCAGCGGATGGGACGTTCATCGTCCCCGCCCACTGGATCACCCACGACACCGCGAACCCGTTCTGGCACAAGCTGCTCACCGACACAGGCGGCAACACCCTCGAACACCACTACACCGGCCGCTTCGCCCCCGACACCCTCCGCAAGGCCATCACCTTCCGCGACGGCACCTGCCAAGCACCCACCTGCACAAAACCAGCAGACCGGTGCGAGTACGACCACCGACAACCCTGGCCCCACGGCCACACCGTCGGGGCGAACCTCTGGCCACTCTGCGCCAGACACCACCAGATGAAGTCACACGACGTCATCACCTGGACCCTGCCATCAGGCCGCACCGCCCCCGCCGAACCCACCCAGCACGCCGCCTGAGCCGCAGCGACCCGCCTCAGGTGCCGGGAACGATCGCCGAGATCGTGGTGCCGTCCGACCGCTTGCGGCCGGGCACCGGCGGAGGGGTGCCCTCGAGTCGCGGACCCTGTCCGTCGAGCTTGATCGTCACGGGCTCACCGGCGGTCACCGTCACGGGCTCACCGCGCACGGAGAATCCCGCGCTCGTGCCGTCCTCGACCTCCAGCTCGAGCGCGGCGTCGGTCACCGTGACCTTCACGCGCGTGCCCTGCAGGGTGATCCGGTAGATCAACGAGTCCCACGACTCCGGCAGCCGCGGGTCGATCGTGAACTGGCCGTCGTGGTCGCGGAAGCCACCGAACCCGCTGACCAAGGCGTTCCAGACCCCACCGGTCGACGCGACATGCACGCCGTCGGTGGTGTTGCCGTGCCGGTCCGCGAGATCGACGAACAGCGCCGCGTTGAAGTAGCGCAGGGCGAGGTCGTGGTAGCCGACCTCGGCCGCGATGATCGACTGCACGACCGCCGACAACGTCGAGTCACCGGTCGTGATCGGGTCGTAGTACTCGAAGTCGGCACGCTTCTGCTCGGCCGTGAAGTGGTTGCCCTGCAGGAACAGCGCCAGCACGACGTCGGCCTGCTTGAGCACCTGGAAGCGGTAGATCACCAGCGGGTGGTAGTGCAGCAGCAGCGGCCGCTTCTCCAGCGGCGTGTTCTCCAGGTCCCACACCTCGCGGTCCAGGAAGTGCTGGTCCTGCGGGTGCACACCCATGTGCTCGTCGAACGGGATGGCCATGTCGTCGGCGGCCTTCTCCCAGGCGGCGACCTCGTCCAGGTCCAGCGCGAGCCGCGTGATCATCTGCTCGTACTGGATGCCGTCGCGCTCGGCCAGCTCGCGCACCGCCCTCGCGGCGTGCCGCAGGTTGAAGCGCGCCATCACGTTGGTGAAGAGGTTGTCGTTGACGACGGTCGTGTACTCGTCCGGGCCGGTGACGCCGTGGATGTGGAAGACGCCGTCCTCCTCGTTGCGCCAGAAGCCCAGGTCCACCCACATGCGAGCGGTCTCGACGAGGACGTCGATGCCCTCGCGGGTCAGGAAGTCGATGTCGCCCGTGGCCGCGATGTACTTGCTGAACGCGAACGCGATGTCGGCATCGATGTGGTACTGCGCCGTCCCCGCTGCGTAGTACGCCGACGCCTCCTGGCCGTTGATCGTGCGCCACGGGAAGAGCGCGCCGTTCTGCGCCAGCTGCTCGGCTCGCTCGCGAGCGGCGTCGAGCAGCGTGTACCGGAATCGCAGGGCGTTGCGGGCCGCTCTGGGTGTCGTGTAGGTGAGGAACGGGAGCACGTAGACCTCGGTGTCCCAGAAGTAGTGGCCTCCGTAGCCGGAGCCGCTGACCCCCTTGGCCGAGATCCCGGTGCCCTCGGCGCGCGCCGCGGCCTGTGCCACCTGGAACAGGTTCCAGCGCACCGCCTGCTGCACCTCGGGCTGACCGGGGATCTCGACGTCGGACCGCTCCCAGAAGCCGTCGAGCCACTCGCGCTGGTCCTGGAACTGCTTGTCGACACCCTCGTCGTGAGCGCGGTCCAGCGTGCGCCGGCACCGGTCGAGCAGCTCGCGCGACGGCACACCGCGCGACGTGTGATAGCTGACGAGCTTGGTCAGGCGGATCGGCTTGCCGGGCTCGGCGTTGATCCGATACGTCATCTTCGCGAGGTCGTCGTCGGTCTGGATGCGCTGCGTGAAGCTGTTGGCCGTCTCGAGTCGGTGGTCGGCGGCGACGGCGATGGTCATGCCGCTGTCGGCGCAGCGGTACCCCAGCGTGACCCGGCCCTCGCCCAGGTTGCCCCAGTTGCTCTCCGGGATCAGCACGCGCTCGTCCAGCGTCTCGGCCTTGCGCGGGTCGGCGCCTTCACCCATCGACTTGGACCGCACGTGGTACTCGTCCTCCCCGTCCTGACGATTGAGGATCTGCGACGAGATGGCCACGGGGGCGTAGTCGTCGAGCAGGGTGACCTCGAAGGTCATCACCGCGAGATGACGCACCGCGAACGACACCATGCGCTGCGAGCGGATCTTGACCCGCTTGCCGCTGGGCGTGCGCCACAGGATCTCGCGGCTGAGCACGCCGGAGCGAAAGTCCAGTCGTCGTTCGTACTCCAGCAGGTCCGCGATCGAGATCAGCAGCGGCTCGTCGTCGACGTACAGCCGGATGACCTTGGCGTCGGGCACGTTGACGATGGTCTGACCCACCCGTGCGAACCCGAACGCCTCCTCCGCGTGCCGGATCCCCCACGTCTCGTGGAAGCCGTTGACGAAGGTGCCGTGGGTGTGGGACTCACGACCCTCCTCGACGTTGCCGCGCATGCCCAGGTAGCCGTTGCCGACCGAGAAGAGGGTCTCGGTCAGTCCGAGTGTCTCCGGATCGAGGTTCTCCTCGGTCAGTGCCCACTCGTCGACCGGGAAGCGCGACCGGTCCAGCTGATCGGTGGCAGCCGGCGCGACGTGCGACGGCCCCTTCTGGCCGGCACTCACACGAGCTCCTGCAGGTCCGAGACGACGACGTCGGCGCCGTGCTCGGTGAGCGCCTCCGCACCGGCGCCCCGGTCCACGCCGACCACCAGGCCGAACCGGCCAGCACGCCCGGCCTGCACGCCGGAGAGGGCGTCCTCGAACACCACGGCCCGGTCCTTGGCCACGTCCAGTTGCACGGCGGCGTCGAGGAAGGTGTCCGGCGACGGCTTGCCGGCCAGGTGCCGCGTGGCGGCCACGGCGCCATCGACGATCACCGGGAAGTGCTGGATCATGCCAGCCGCCTCCAGCACCTTGGGTGCGTTGCGCGAGCTGGACACGATCGCCATCTTGATCCCGCGCTCGATCAACGCCTCGACCAGAGCCACCGAACCGGGATACGGCTCGACGCCCTCCTCGGCCAGGATCCGCTCGAAGTCGTCGTTCTTGCGGTTGCCGAGCCCGCACACGGTCTCGGCCGACGGGTCGTCGGACGGATCGCCCTCGGGCAGCTCGATGTCGCGGGACTCCAGGAACGACCGCACGCCCTCGTAGCGCGGCTTGCCGTCGACGTAGCGGTGGTAGTCGTCCAGCGTGTAGTCCTGCTCGAGCCCGCGGCCGCCGAGGAAGGCGTTGAACATCGCCGACCACGCGCGCTGGTGCACGTCCGCGGTCGGGGTGATGACACCGTCGAGGTCGAACAGTGCAGCGTCGAAGTCATTCCAGTCCACGTGGCGAGCCTAGGCCCGACACGTGTCGGGGCGGTAAACGGTGCACTAGCGTGGCCGCATGCCTGTGGGAGCCTCGAGCGAAGTCGGCCGTCTGCGCACCGTGATGCTGCACCGTCCGGGTCCGGAGATCGCCCGGCTCACGCCGCGCAACAACGACAGCCTGCTCTTCGACGGCATCCCGTGGCTCGGACGGGCGCAGGAGGAGCACGACGCCTTCGCCGAGGCGCTGCGGGACCGCGACGTCGAGGTGCTCTACCTCGTCGAGCTGCTGACCGCGACGCTCACCGATCCGACCGCGCGCGCCTCGATCATCGAGAGCACCACGGCCAGCCTCCGACTCGGCGACAGCCTGCGGGCGTACCTGACCGCACAGCTGGGCGACCTCGACCCGACTGGCCTCGCCCTGGTGCTGACCGCCGGCCTGCGCAACGACGAGACGGCCGCGTTCCGCAGCATCGTGACCAGCCTGCTGCAGCCCGAGGACTTCCTGATCGACCCGCTGCCCAACCTGCTGTTCACCCGTGACTCCTCGGTCTGGCTGCCGGGGCACGTCGCCGTCACCAGCCTGGCGATGCCGGCGCGGGTGCGCGAGACCCAGCTGACCGACCTGATCTACCGCCACCACCCGCGCTTCGCCGACGTCCCGCGCGTGCACGGACCGCACCTGGAGCACCTCGAGGGCGGCGACGTCCTGCTGCTCGCCCCCGGAGTGATCGCCGTCGGCGTGGGTGAGCGCACCACCCCCGCCGGCTTCGAGCGGTTCGCCCGACAGGTGCTCGGCGCCGGGCTGGCCGAGAAGGTGCTGGCGGTCCCGATCGCACAGGAACGCGCCACGATGCACCTCGACACCATCGTCACCATGGTCGACGTCGACACGGTGGTCATCTACCCGAACATGGCCGCCGGTCTGCGGGCGTACCAGGTGACGTGGGACGAGGACCTGGTCATCGGATCGGAGGGATCGTTCTTCGAGATCGCCGCGACCGCCATGGGCATCGACACCCTGCACCAGATCGACACCGGCCTGGACCCCGTCACCGCGGAACGCGAGCAGTGGGACGACGGCAACAACACGCTGGCCATCGGTCCGCGCCTCGCCGTGGCCTACGAGCGCAACGAGCAGACCAACGACCGCCTGCGCGAGCACGGCATCGACGTCGTCGCGATCAGCGGGTCCGAGCTCGGCTCGGGTCGCGGCGGCCCCCGCTGCATGTCCTGCCCGGTGCTGCGCGACTGAGCGGTTGGCTGGTCCGCAGCCGACGGCTTGGGCGACCACGTCGACTCACCACGCCTCGCGTCCGGGCGGCTTCGCCGCGGCGCGACTCACGCTGCGCTGGCGCGCTTCGACGCTCGGGCGAAGAGCGCCCTCGGTCTCAGCGAATCGAGACCTGGCGGCTGACGATGTTGCTGCGGGCGGAGCGCTGCTCGGACGTCAGCGGGGTGGAGTCGGCCATGGCAGCGGCCAACCGCTCCTCGAACTCGGCGGCGGGCTTCTCGAGAGCATCGGCGTCGACCTCGAACTCCCAGACCGGGACCAGCAGACCGTGGGCCCGGAAGTGCCCGATCAGCTTGCTGTCCTCGGTCAAGGTGTCCTCGCCGGCGGACTGCAGCCGAGCGAGTCCGTCGAGCAGGTCGGTGTCGTCGTGGGTCATGACCCACCGCAGATAGCGGTGGGCACCCATCTCGGTCCAGTAGGCACCCTCGACCGACGACAGCCGCGTGGTGGGGGCGACGGTCTCGTTGGCCTCCTCGAGCAGCGCCTCGCTCTCCTCACCGGCGTCGATCCCCTCGAGCCAGAAGTCGAACCCCTCGTGCACCGTGACGTCGAAGGTGGCCGACGGGTCGATCAGGTCCTGCAGCCGCGGGCCGACGCCCGGATCGGTCATGACGATCGGGTTGCCCGGTTCGACGCCCTCGGACAGCTCGACCACGTGGGCGAGGTCGCGCGAGATGTCGCCGAAGTTGTGCATGACCTGCAGGCCGACCCACACCTGTCCGTCGGGCCGCACCAGACCCGCACCTCCGCCGGGCAGCAAGGAGCAGATCGTGACCTCGCCGCCGGAGGCGAGAGGAACCACGGCCGTGGCGGACGGCACGAACTCACGCAGCGCGATCCAGTCGGTCTCGCGCGGCAGCCCCTCGAAGGTGCGTGCCACGAACGGCATGCGCTCCTTCTTGGTGGCGCGGTTCTTCAGTCTCGATTTCTTGCCCATGGGCAAGACCCTAGGTCAAGGACAGCTCGGCGTTGACGCGCGTGCCCTGGGTCATGTCGACCCACCAGCGATCGGCGATGCGGCTGATGATCGAGAGTCCGCGTCCGCTGAGCGAATCCTCGTCGAAGTCGATGGGCGTCAAGGACGCACCCGCGCCGGAGTCGAGGACGCTGAGCTCGAGCAGGCCGGCGTGGATGGACCAGCTGATCTCGATCCCGTCGTCGGCGGTCGGGCTGCCGTGCCTGACCGCGTTGGCGATCATCTCGCTGATGACCAGCAGAGCGTCGTCGATGACCGATGCCGGCGCCATGTGCACCGTGAGAAATGATGCGAGCCGCGTGCGGGCGATGGCCGGAGTGGAGGTGGCGAAGGGAAGGACGATGACCTCATGGGCATCCACTCGCAGCACCTCCCGGATCGATGGCTTCCGCCCAACCTAGTCACATCAGACCCCGAAATGCCAGCCCCCGCGCTCGCGGGTGAGCGCATGATGGAGCCATGCACAGTTCCGAGATCCCCACGGTCCAGGTCGCCACGCTGCCGGTGGACCTCGCCTCCGCGATGACGGTGCTCGACGTTCGCGAGCCCCACGAGTGGAACGCCGGGCACATCACCGGCGCGGTGCACATCCCGTTGAACGACCTCCCGGACCGGGTCGGCGAGCTCGACCCGCAGGCGCCCACGGTGGTGGTGTGCCACGTCGGCGGCCGGTCGGCGGTGGCGACCCGCTGGCTGCAGGCCCACGGCCACGACGTGACCAACCTGGCCGGTGGCATGGAGGCGTGGGAGGAGGCCGGGCGACCGATCGAGGTTCCGTGACGTCGCCCGTACACGCGACGACGCCACCCGATCATCGAAGATCGGATGGCGTCGTGTGACGTGCGGGGTGCTACTTGGCCGCAGCCTTGAGGCGCGAGCCGACGCTGACCTTGACGCCGAAGCCGGCGGGGATGTCGATGGTCTCGCCGGTGGACGGGTTGCGACCCGTACGGGCGGCACGGTTGACGCGCTCCACGGACAGGATGCCGGGGATCGACACCTTCTCGCCCTTGGCGACCGACTCCAGCAGGATCTCGCTGAAGGATGAGAGGACGGCGTCGGCATCGGACTTGGTGGTGCCGGCCTTTTCGGCGAGGGCGGCCACGAGGTCGTTGCGTGAGATAGCCACTAGAGCTCCTAGAGAAAACGGTTCGATTGAATTCGTCGGTCAGTCTATGGATGCCACCCCATGGCTCGGCACACCCCCCGGCTGAAAAGTCCCGGCGTGTCGGGGTAAGGGGTCACCAGGCGTCGCGCGGTGGTTGCCCGACGAGGGTCTCGATCGTGGCCAGGTAGGTCGCTCGATCGATCTCCTCGACGCCCAGGGAGGCCAGGTGCGGGGTGCTCCACTGGGTGTCGATCAGACCGTCGCCCCATCGCCTGGCGAGGTCCACGAGGGCGACCTTGGACGCGTCGGTGGCTCGGTGGAACATCGACTCGCCCGCGAACAGTCCACCGATCGCGAGTCCGTACAGCCCGCCGACCAGACGGCCGTCGGCGTCGCGCGTCTCCACCGAGTGCGCCCACCCGAGGTGGTGCAGCCGCACGTAGGCGTCCCGGATGCCGGTGTCGATCCACGAACCCGGTCGCGACGGGTCCGCGCACGCGTCGATGACCTCCTCGAAGGATCGATCCACCGTGACGTCGAACCGCCGCACCGACCGTGCCAGGGAGCGGCTGACCTTCAACCGTCCCGGGAGCAGGACGCCGCGTGAGCGAGGCGACCACCACAGCAGCAGGTCCTCGTGCGGCATCGGGAACGCGCCGTGGCGGTAGGCGTCGACGATGGTCGCCGGCTCGAGATCGGCTCCCGCGGCCACGCAGTCGTCGTCGGGCCACTGGTCCGGGTCCAGGTCCCATCGCGAGGGTGGCAGCCGGCTGGGCCTCATGTGTCGAGCACCCTCGACAGGTGCGTCACGGGACCCTCGCCCCACTGCTGCCACTCCGCGGCCGTCGCGTCGGCCAGGCATCCCCACCAGGTGAGCGAGCGGTTGACGGCGTGGGTGAGGCCGACGGCGTGCCAGTCGGCGGCGAGATCGTCGACGCGGACACCCCACTGCTCGGCGTAGGCCGCCAGCACCGGTTCCCACCGGATCTGGGTCAGTGAGGTGATCCAGCCGTACGGCACGACCAGCACCTCCAGGGCGTGCGCCCACTGACTGTCGCCGAAGTCGAACAGGCGCATGCCGGCACCGTCGACCGAGCGGAACGCGTTCCCCGGATGCAGGTCGCCGTGCTGCCAGGTGACCGGCAGGGCGGACCGGTCCAGCTGCTCGACCGCGTCGACGAGCCGGGGCCTCGCGGCGAGCAGCCGGACGTGCAGCTCCTGCGGAACGTGCGCAGGGTGCTGGTCGGGCAGGTCGGCGTACAGCGACAGCAGGCGGTCGAACCGGTCGAGCGTCGTGCCCGGTGCGCAGTCCGGCACGCCGATGCCGACGACCCGGTCACGATGCAGGGTCAGCGTCTGCTGCAGACGAGCGCTCTCGGCGGCCATCGCCTGCCAGTCGCCGGGCGACGGCTCACCGTGCTCGTGCAACGTCGGGCCGTGGTCCGCCGTGAGCAACCAGCCGCGCTCGGCATCGATCGCCAGTGGGCGGTCCACCGCTTCCGGCACCAGCTCGGACAGCGCGGCGTGCAGGCCGGGCTCGAACGCCATGGACCGACAGTTCGCCTTGAACCACCACCGACCTTCGTCAGTCGGCACCACCAGCTGGGTCGACCACGGGCGGATCCGCGGTTGCTCGATCTCGCCGACCAGGCGGCGCCCGTGTCGCTGCAGGTGCTCGGCGATCCACGCCGTCGCCTCCCCGCGCCACGACGTCTCGGCGACGCGCTGCGAGAACGGCATGGCGCCAGCCTATGGGCTCCCTGCGCCCCTGCGGACGTCCTCATATGCTGGTGCGATGGGAGTTCGCCGCAAGGCCGCCGTCACGGCGGGGTCCAAGCTTCGCCCCCCGGTATGCCAGCTCGTTCGTGCGCGGCACGCTCGACCGGGCGATCGACGGCGTCGGTCCGCTGCGGTCCGCCGCGGCCGCCGCCGACGCCAGGCTGGTCGATGCCGACGGTGACGTGGCGACCGCGATCTCCGGTCTCGTGCGCCAGCACGCCGCGATGGCGGGCGTGCAGGGGTTCGTGACCAACCTGGGCGGCCTCGCCACCTACGCCGTGTCGGTCCCGGCCAACGTCGTCGGCGTGACGCTCGTGCAGTGCCACCTGGTGGCCGGCATCGCGCACCTGCGTGGCTACGACCTCGAGGACGCCCGCGTGCGCAACGCCATCCTCGCCTGCATGCTCGGCGAGGACTCCGTGGCCTCGCTGGTCAAGAAGCACCGCCTGCCGTCGTCGCCGATGGCGTTGGCGACCTCCCCGGTGCACGACCCCGAGCTCGACCACACGCTGGGCCGCGAGGTGACGTCGGAGATCATCTCCCGCGCCGCCGGCAAGCGTGCCGTGACGCTGATCGGTCGCAAGGTTCCCCTGGTCGGAGGGGCGGTGGGAGCCTCGAGCGACGCCCTCGCCACGTGGCAGATCGGGCAGTACGCAGCCGACGAGCTGCGCGATCGGCGTCTACCGCTCTGACGCCAGAGCCCGCACGACCGCCGAGGCCGGGGGCTTGCCGAGGTGCTCGGCCATCCAGGTGCTCGTCCGCACCACGGCCATGAGATCGATGCCGTGCTCGATGCCCAGCCCGTCGAGCATCCACACCAGGTCCTCGGTGGCCAGGTTGCCGGTGGCGCTCTCGGCGTAGGGACAGCCACCGAGCCCGCCGGCCGAGGCGTCGAAGGTCGTGACGCCGTGCTGCAGAGCCGCGTACGTGTTGGCGAGCGCCTGGCCGTACGTGTCGTGGAAGTGCATCGCCAGCCGATCGACCCCCACGCCGGCGGCGCCGAACGCGTCGAGCAGGGCGCCCACGTGGCCCGGGGTGCCGACACCGATCGTGTCCCCCAGCGACAGCTGACTCGCGCCGAGGTCGAGCAGACGCGCACCGGTGTCGACGACCTGGTCGATCGCGACGTCGCCCTCCCACGGGTCGCCGAAGCACATCGACACGTACGCGCGCACGTCCAGGCCGGCGGCCAGTGCCCGCTCGACGGTCGGACCGAACATCTCGAACTGTCCCTCGAGGGTGGAGTTCAGGTTCTTCGCCGCGAAGGTCTCCGTGGCGCTGGCGAAGATCGCCACGTGCGAGCAGCCCGCTTCCAGCGCGCGATCGAGGCCACGCTCGTTGGGCACGAGCACGGGCATCGGGACGGACCCGGCCAGATCCAGCCGCGCCACGACCTCGGCGGCATCGGCCAGCTGTGGCACCCATCGGGGGTGCACGAAGCTGGTGGCCTCCACGATCGGCAGTCCGGCTGCGACGAGGCGCTCGATCAGCTCGACCTTGACCTCGACCGGCACCACGGCCGACTCGTTCTGGAGGCCGTCGCGCGGTCCGACCTCGTAGACGGTGACCCGGCTCGGCAGGTTCGGGGCGGGGCGGCTCATGCGGGCTCGACCTGCAGCAGGGGTGCGGCCATCGTCACCTGCTGGCCGGCCGCGACGTCGACGCGGGCGACCACGCCGTCGAAGGGTGCCGTGACGGGCAGCTCCATCTTCATGGCCTCCATGGTGCACAGGACGTCCCCGGCGGCGACGGTGGCACCGACCTCGACCCGCACCTCGAGCACCGTGCCCGGCATCGGCGCGGTCAGGGACCCGTCGCCGACCGCGGCCGCTGTGGTGTCCCGATCGGGGGCGGTGAAGACGTGGCGCTGTCCGAGGTGCGCCACCTCGACGACCCCCGGCTGCGCGTTGACCGTTGCCGTGACGCGCACCCCGTCGACGTCCGCGACCAGCACGTGGTCCTGGGCCGACAGCTGACGGACCCGGTGGTCGTCGACGGTGCCGCGGGCCCGGTCCACGAGCACCTCGCGGTCCATCTGCACGCGTGTGGGCGCGGGCGGCCCACCGAGGCGGAATCCGTCGGCACCGAACGCGTCGGCCTGCTGGGCGGCGAGCATGGCCACGATCCATGCGCCCATCACGCGGGGGATCTCCGGGTCGGGGACCGCGATCTCGGCATCGTCGAGCCATCCGGTCTCGATGGTCGCGTCGCGGAACTCGTCGGAGGCGGCCAGCACGCGCAGGAACCCGGTGTTGGTGGTGATGCCGAGGATCGCGGTGTCGTCGAGCGCCGCGACCAGGGCTCGACGTGCGCTCTCGCGGTCCGGCCCGTGCACGATCACCTTGCCGAGCATCGGGTCGTACGACGTGGAGACGACCTGGCCGGACTCGAGGGCAGCATCGACGCGCGCGTTCGCGGGCCACCGCACCAGGTCGGCGGTGCCGGCCTGCGGGAGGAAGCCGCCGAAGGAGTCCTCGGCGTAGACCCGCACCTCGATGGCGTGGCCGTCGATCGACAGGTCGTCCTGCCCGATCGAGAGTCGCTCGCCTGCGGCGATGCGGATCTGGTGCTCGACCAGGTCCATGCCGTCGATCGGGCCACCACAGATCAGCTCCGTCACGGGATGCTCGACCTGCAGCCGCGTGTTCATCTCCAGGAAGTACGCCTCGCCGGTGTCGGCATCGAGCAGGAACTCGACGGTGCCGGCATTGGTGTAGCCGACGTGGCGCGCCAGGTCGACGGCCGCCGAGGTGATCCGCTCTCGCGTCGCGGCGTCGATCGTGGGAGCGGGCGCCTCCTCGATGACCTTCTGGTGACGGCGCTGGGTGGAGCAGTCGCGCTCGAACAGGTGGATGACGTGTCCGTGGTGGTCGGCGAGCACCTGCACCTCGATGTGACGCCCGTGCTCCACGTACTTCTCGATCAGCATCGTGTCGTCGCCGAACGAGGACGCCGCCTCGCGTTTCGCGGCGGCCATCGCCTCGTCCATCTCGTCGGCCGACCGCACGACGCGCATGCCCTTGCCGCCGCCACCGGCGGCCGCCTTGACCAGCACCGGGAACCCGGCGTCGTCACCTGTCGGGACCACGGGGACCCCGGCCGCGATGGCGATCTCGCGAGCCGCGTCCTTGCGACCCATCTGGTCCATCACCTCCGCCGATGGTCCGATCAGAGTCAGGCCCGCGTCGGCCACGGCCGCGGCGAAGGCGGACCGTTCGGACAAGAACCCGTAGCCGGGGTGGATCGCGGTGGCGCGGGCCTCTCCCGCTGCCGCGATCACCGCATCGATGTCGAGGTAGCTGTCGACCCGCACGGCGGCGTCGGCGGCCCGCACGTGCGGGGCATCGGCGTCGGCATCGGTGAAGATCGCGACCGACCGGATGCCGAGGCGTCGGCAGGTGCGCATGACGCGCAGCGCGATCTCGCCGCGGTTGGCGATCAGGATGGTGTCGAACAAGCAGGGCTGGGTCATGGCGCTCACATCCGGAAGACGCCGAAGTGACCGGGCGTCTGGGTCGGGGCGGGGGTGTTGACGACCTGCAGGGCCATGCCGAGCACCCGGCGGGTGTCGGCCGGCTCGATGATGCCGTCGTCCCACAGGCGGGCCGTGGAGTAGTACGGAGAGCCCTGCCGCTCGAACTGCTCTCGGATCGGTTCTCTGAAGGACGCCTCGTCCTCGTCCGACCACGACTCGCCGCGCGCCTCCATGGCGTCGCGGCGGACGGTGGCCAGCACCGAGGCGGCCTGCTCGCCGCCCATCACCGAGGTGCGGGCGTTCGGCCAGGTCCACAGGAACCGGGGGTCGTAGGCGCGGCCGCACATGCCGTAGTTGCCGGCACCGTACGACCCGCCGATCACGACCGTGAGCTTCGGGACGACCGACGTCGCGACCGCGGTGACCAGCTTCGCGCCGTCCTTCGCGATCCCCTTGTTCTCGTACTCGCGACCCACCATGAATCCGGAGATGTTCTGCAGGAACAGCAACGGCACCCCGCGCTGGTTGGCCAGCTCGATGAAGTGGGCGCCCTTGAGGGCGGACTCGCTGAACAGGATGCCGTTGTTGGCCACGATCGCCACCTGGTGGCCCTGGATGTGCGCGAACCCGCAGACCAGGGTCTCGCCGTACAGCGGCTTGAACTCGTGCAGGCGTGAGCCGTCGACCAGCCGCGTGATGACGTCGTGCACGTCGTACGGCGTCCGTCCGTCGGTCGGCACGACGCTGCCCAGCCCCGCCGGATCCTGCAGCGGCTCGACCGGGGGACGATCGGGCTCGACATCGGCGCGCGGCACCGTGTCCACGATGGATCGCACGATGTCGAGCGCGTGCGCGTCGTCCTCGGCGAGGTGGTCGACGACGCCGGACACGGTGGCGTGCACCTCGCCGCCGCCGAGCTCCTCGGCCGTCACCACCTCACCGGTCGCTGCCTTGACCAAGGGGGGGCCGGCGAGGAACACCGTGCCCTGATCGCGCACGATGACCGTCTCGTCGCTCATCGCCGGCACGTAGGCACCACCAGCGGTGCACGATCCCATGACCGCGGCGATCTGCGGGATGCGCTGCGCCGACATCTGCGCCTGGTTGAAGAAGATGCGGCCGAAGTGCTCCCGATCCGGGAAGACCTCGTCCTGCATCGGGATGAAGGCGCCACCGGAGTCGACGAGGTAGATGCACGGGAGATGGTTCTGCTGCGCGATGGCCTGTGCGCGCAGGTGCTTCTTGACCGTGAGCGGGTAGTAGGTGCCGCCCTTGACCGTGGCGTCGTTCGCCACCACCACGCACAGACGGCCCGCCACCCGACCGATGCCGGTCACGATCCCCGCGCCCGGGACGTCGTCGTCGTAGACGTCGTGGGCCGCCAGCGGCGACAGCTCGAGGAACGGCGAACCGGGGTCGAGCAGGCGGTCGACACGGTCGCGAGGCAGCAGCTTGCCGCGGCCGACGTGACGTTCGCGGGACGCCTCGCTGCCGCCGAGGCGAGCCACGGCGAGGCGATCGCGCAGCTCGTCGACCAGGTCGCCCATGGTCGGGGTCGGGGGACTCGACGTCATGTGCCAGACACTAGCACCGCCGGTTAATGATCGTTAACCTGCGGGTACGCTCGTCCCATGAACCGCCGCGCCCAGATCCTCGAGACAGCCGCCGGGCTGTTCGCCGAGCGCGGCTTCCACGGCGTCTCGGTGCACGACATCGGTGCCGCCTGCGGCATCAGCGGGCCGGCCATCTACAAGCACTTCCCGGGCAAGGACGCGATCTTGACCGAGTCCCTCACCTCGATCAGCGAGCGGCACGTCGCCGAGGCGCGCGCCTGCCGGTCGTCGCACGAGGAACCGGCAGCCGCACTCGACGCACTGATCGCCTGGCACATCGACTTCGCCCTGGAACATCCGGCGCTGATCGTCATCCAGGAGCGCGAGTGGTCCAACCTCGACGCCGACGGCCGAGGCGCGGTGCGCCGCCTCCAGCTCACCTACATCGACATCTGGGTCGACGTGCTGCGCCGCCTGCGTGACGACCTCGATCCCGCCGAGGCGCGGGCCGTGGCGCAGGCGACCTTCGGGTTGCTCAACTCCACCCCGCACAGCGCACGCATCAGCCCCCAGGCGATGCGCTCGCTGCTGGCACCGATGGCCCGCGCCGCGCTGCTCGCCTGACCGGGGCGATCGTCGCGATGGCGACCCCCAGCAGCATGACGGCGCCGCCACCCAGCTCGGCGCCGGTCGGCACCTCGCCCTGCGCCAGCCAGGCCGCGACGATCCCGATCGGCGGCACCAGCAGCACGAACGGGACCACGGCACCGGCCGGGTGGCGCGCCAGCAACGAGTTCCAGATGCCGTAGCCGATCAACGACGCCCCGATGGCGGTGTAGAGCGTGCTCGCGATGGCCACTCCCGACAGCGACGTGAGCGCACGCCCGACCTCGTCGGGCCCGTCGACCAGCATCGACAACGCGAAGGCCGGCACCGGCACCACCAGCGCCGACCAGACCACGAGCGACAGGCCCGACTGCACCCCGGCGGCCCGGCTGACCACGTTGCCGATCGCCCACGACATGGCAGCGCCGAGGATGACCAGCAACGGCACCACAGGAGCCGAGGTCCCGTGCGCCACCGCGACCACCACCAACCCCGTGGTGCCCACCGCCGCACCGAGAACCTGACGGCGCGTGGGCCTCTCGCGGAGCACGACGGTCGCGATCACGATCGTGAAGATCACCTGTGCCTGCAGCACGAGCGAGGCCAGGCCGGCAGGAAGCCCGAGGTCGAGGGCCACGTAGAGCAGGCTGAACTGGCCCAGGCTCATGAACCCGCCGACGGCCACCACGGCCTGCCAGGAGGCGGCTGGACGCGGCACGAACAGCACCAGCGGCAGGGCCACGAGGACGAAGCGCAACGACAGGAACAGCAAGGGCGGCACGTCGGCGAGACCCTCGTCGATGACCACGAAGTTCCCGCCCCACAGCACCATCACGACGACGGCGAGGGCGGAGTGCTTCAGCGGCATGGGGCCAGTCTCACCCACTAGGCTCCCGCCATGGACCTCGGCAAGCTGCTCGGCGGCGACCTGGACATCAAGAAGCTCACCGCCGTGATCGACCTGGTGTGGAACAACAAGGACGAGCTGGCCCACATCCCCGACCTGCTCCGGAGCCTGTCGAACGGACTCGGCGAGGCCGGCACCCAGGCGCGTGCAGCGGGTCTCGCCCTGGTGGGCGAGGACGGCGTCTCCGGTGCCACGTCACGGCTCGGCGGCAGTGCCACGCGCCTGGGGTCGATCGCCGAGACGCTGTCCGAGGTCGCCGAGCTCGTGGGCGACGCAGCCGGCGAGGTCAAGAACGTGCCCCTGATGGGCGGGCCGGCCAAGCAGCTCAGCGCCGCAGCGAAGTCGTTGCACGGCACCACCCGGGACCTGGGTGGTCTGGCCGACGACCTCGTCGGGCTCGCGGAGATCCTCGGCCAGGTCGGCGCGGCCCTCGGCCGCCTCGGCGACAGCCTCGACCAGAGCGGGACCGAGGCGAAGAGCTTCGTCAGCGGCACCTAGGGACGGTCGATCAGCCCTCGGCCTCGAAGATCTGCGGGTGGAAGCCGGGCGGGCGGTTGGACGTGCGTGGCCCGAAGTCGCCGGGGTCGGCGAGGTTCCAGTCGTTGAGCCAGTGCTCGGGCGGGTCGTCCAGCAGCTGGCGCGGCTGCAGCCACTCGTGCAGCTCGGCGTACGACTGGGTGACCTGGTGCTCGAGACGCCGGTTCAGCAGCCCCGGGTGCAGCTGGGTGAAGGACGTCAGGCCCATCGACGTGACGATCTGGTGCGCGCTCGCGATGGTCTGGCTCTGGAAGTTGCGCACCCGGACCGACTTGTCGTCGACCCGCAGGGCCCGGGCCCGCCACGGGTCCTGCGTCGTGACGCCCACAGGGCACCGGTTGGTGTGGCACGCCTGCGCCTGGATGCACCCGATCGCGAACATCATGGCGCGCGCCGACAACGTGAAGTCCGCCCCCTGGCAGATCCGCTTGACGATGTCGATGCCGGTGGCGATCTTGCCGCTGGCGCCGATCTTGACGTGCTCACGCACGCCGACTCCGGTGAGGGCGTTGTGCACGAAGACCAGACCCTCGGTCAGCGGCATGCCCACGTGGTCCTCGAACTCGACCGGGCCGGCACCGGTGCCTCCCTCGGAGCCGTCGACGATGACGAAGTCCGGGTAGGAGTCGCGCTCGACCATGGCCTTGCAGATGGCGAGGAACTCGTGGCGCGAGCCGACGCACAGCTTGATGCCGACCGGCTTGCCGCCGCTGAGCTCGCGCAGCTGCTCGATGAACTCGATCAGCCCGCGGGGCGAGCTGAACGCGGTGTGCGCGGGCGGCGAGATCACGGTCTTGCCGACCTCGACCTCGCGGGTCCGCGCGATCTCCTCGCTGACCTTCGCGCCCGGCAGCACTCCACCGAGGCCGGGCTTGGCGCCCTGCGAGAAGCTTGACCGAGATGGTCTTGACCGTGTCGCCGCGCGCCTTCTCCTTGAACGAGTCGGGGTCGAAGTGCCCGTCCTCGGTGCGGCAGCCGAAGTAGCCCGAGGCCACCTCCCAGTTCAGGTCGCCGCCGTGCTTGAGGTGGTACGGACTGATCGCACCCTCACCGGTGTCCTGCAGGAACCCGCCCATCGCCGCACCGGCGTTGAGGGCCTCCACGGCGTTGGCCGACAACGCACCGAAGCTCATCGCCGACACGTTCAGCAGCGCCATCTCGTACGGCTGGGTGCACTGCGGGCCACCGATCATGACGCTCGGGATGGAACCCTCGGCGGTCTTGGCCTTGATCGAGTGGGTGACGAACTCGTATCCGATGGAGTTGACGTCGCGCTCGGTGCCGAACGGCTCGGCGTCCTCCTCACCCTTGGCGCGGGCGTAGACGAGGCTGCGCGTCTCGCGGTCGAACGGCGTGCCGTCGGTGTTGCGCTCGATGAAGTACTGCTGGAGCTCGGGGCGGATCGCCTCCATCGCGAACCGGGCGTGGCCGATCACCGGGTAGTTGCGCAGGATGCTGTGCTCACGCTGCAGCAGGTCCCGGACCCCCAGGAGGCCGATGGCCAGCACCGGCGCGCCGAGGATCCACCACCAGGGTGAGACCAGCAGTGCGAGTGCCGCACCTGCGGCTCCGAGGACGAGCACACCGAGGATTCCGAGCCACCTGATCATGACTCCCACTGTGCCACCGCTGTCCGCACACCACCTGTCACACGTCAGGCACCGCGCAGCGCACGAGCAGAGACCAGCGCCGCTCCGAGCGCCACCGCGATCGCCACGGCCGACGTCGTCTGCACGCCCAGGTCGAAGGCCGCGGTCGCCGAGGCGCGGATCTGCTCACCCACGCTGTTGGGGTACCACTCGGCAGCGGTCAACGTGCTGCCGAGCGTCTCGAACGAACCGTCCCGCTCGCCGTACGACGCCACTGCCGGGATCGTCAGGTTCGCGCGATAGACCGACGTGAGCACGCTGCCGAGCACGGCCGTGCCCAGCACGGCGCCGATCTCGTAGGCCGTCTCGGAGATCGCGGAGGCAGCTCCGGCGCGTGACGCCGGGACGCTCGACAGCATGAGGTCGTTGGTGATCGTCTCGGCGAGTCCGATGCCGATGCCCATCAGCGAGAACGCGATGGCCACCGACATGGCGCTCGGCGACCCGGTCAGGGCCATGACGACGTACCCCAGTGCCGAGGCGCCGAAGCTACCGGTCACCAGCAGGCGGGCCGAGAACCGGTGCAGCAGCCGCACCGCCCAGAACCCGGACAGCACCGTCATCGCCAGACCGGGCAGCAGCACCAGCGCCGCGTCCATCGCCGACATGCCCAGCACCAGCTGCAGCAGCTGGGCGCCGAGGAACAGGAAACCGGTCAGCGCCATGAGGCTCAACAGGTTGGCGACGATGGCGCCGCTGAAGACCCGGTTGCCGAACAGCGACAGGTCGATCATCGGGTGCGCGCTGCGCCGCAGGCGACGCACCAGCACCCAGCCCGAGGTGATCCCCACCGCGAACGCCACGATCGTGGTCTGGTCGAGGCCGTGGTGCGCCACCGACTTGATGCCGTAGACGAACGGCAGCATGGCCGCGAGCGACAGCCCGATCGCCGGCAGGTCGAGCGGACCGGGGCTCGGGTCCTTCGACTCCGGCAGGAGGGCGAGCGCCACCGGGATGAGCAGGGCGATCAGCGGCACGTTGATGAGGAACACCGAGCCCCACCAGAAGTGTCCGAGCAGCCAGCCGCCGAGCACCGGGCCGAGGGCGGCCCCGCCGGAGAACATCGCGGCCCACGTGGCGATCGCGAGGCGACGGTCGGTCCTGTGCGTGAACACGTTGCGGATCAGCGACAGCGTCGAGGGCATCAGGGTGGCGCCACTGATGCCCAGCAGCATGCGGGCGACCAGCAGCATCTCGGCGCTGGTGCTGTAGGCCGCGAGCAACGAGGCCGCGCCGAAGCCGACCGATCCGATCAGCAGCAGGCGGCGACGACCGATGCGGTCGCCGATGCTGCCCATGGCGATCAGCAGTCCGGCGAGCATGATCGCGTAGATGTCGACGATCCACAGCAGCTGCGTGCCGCTGGGGCGCAGGTCGATGCTGATGGCCGGCAGGGCAAAGCTCAGCACCGTGTTGTCGACCGACACCATGAGGACGGGGAGCATGAGGACGGCCAGCGCCGTCCACTCGCGGCGTCCCGCCCGCTCGGGGGTCTGGTCTGCGTTCAGGTGCAGCCCGTCCAGGTGCTGGCTGGTCATGGTGTCCTCCTCGGGTCGGATCGATGTCGGTTGACCGGACTACTGTACCGTCTGGACGGTTTAGTAACAAAGCGAGGTCGCTCCTGATTCCCTCGCTAGGGTGAGGTCATGTCCGAGGAGCGCAGCACGCGTGATCGCGTGCTCGACGCCTTCGAGTCGTTGCTGGTCGCCTCGGGAAGCCGGGCGGCCACGCTCGAGGCCGTCGCCGCCGACGCGGAGGTCTCCAAGGGCGGCCTGCTGTACCACTTCCACAGCAAGGACGAGCTCGTCGAGGGCATGCTGGACCGCCTCCGCGAGCAGGGCGCCGTCGACGTCGAGGCGATGCGGACGGCCAGCGTCGGTCCGGTCGAGTTCTACCTCTCGACCTCCGTGGACTCCGGGAGCGACTTCGACCGCGCCCTGATCGCCACCGCCAGGATCGCCCAGGAGAACGACCCGCGCGCCTCCGCAGCACTGGCGGACCTGCGCGAAGGCTGGTTCGAGGTGCTCAGCGAGCACCTCGGCGACGAGGCGCTCGCCCGCACCATCCAGCTGATCGGCGACGGCCTCTACTTCGACGACACGACCGGACTCGGCGAGCGCAACGCGCTCCCCCACGTGCGTGACGTGCTGCACCGGCTCGGCGTCCTCTGACGTTCATCTGAGCCCCGGCACGAATCCACCTGCCGGACACCTGGCACGCGTCGACTGAGGGCATGACACATCTCGGGGGAGATCGATCCGTCCTGCGCGCCCTCACCCGGCGCCTCGTCCCAGCTCTCGTCGCCACCTCTCTCATCGGAGCAGCCATGGCCCTTCCCGCCGGCGCCGCCGCCCGCACACCCGTCCTCGAGCCGAGCCGCGCCAGGCCGGCCACCCAGGCTCCGCACAGCGACGTCACCGTGTTCGGCCACCGCGGAGCATCGGGCTACCGGCCCGAGCACACGCTGGCGTCGTACGACCTGGCGATCCGCATGGGCGCGGACTACATCGAGCCCGACCTCGTCAGCACCAAGGACGGCGTGCTCGTGGCACGGCACGAGAACGACATCTCCGGGACCACCGACGTGGCCGACCACCCGGAGTTCGCGGATCGACGCACCACCAAGTCGATCGACGGCATCGCCATCACCGGTTGGTTCACCGAGGACTTCACGCTGCGCGAGCTGCGCACGTTGCGGGCCAAGGAACGCCTCCCGCAGGTCCGTCCGGCCAACACCGCCTACGACGGGCGGTACCGCATCCCGACGTTCAGCGAGGTCCTCGCGTTCGCCCGCGCCGAGAGCATCCGGTTCGGCCGACGCATCGGGGTGGCGCCCGAGACCAAGCACCCCACCTACTTCCGCGACATCGGGCTGCCACTGGAAGGTCGACTGCTGAAGGACCTCACCCGGTTCGGCCTGAACCACGCCCGCGCCAAGGTGGTCATCCAGTCCTTCGAGACCGGCAACCTGCGCGACCTCGCCACCCGCACCAAGGTGCCGCTGGTCCAGCTGACCTCGGCGACCGGCGCCCCGTACGACCTGCTCGCCTCCGGCGACGCCCGCACCTACGCCGACCTGATGACGCCCGACGGCCTGCGTGACGTCGCTCGCTACGCCACCTGGCTGGGCCCGGAGAAGAACAGCGTCATCCCCCGCACGCCGTCCGGTGCGCTCGCGACGCCGTCACGCCTGGTCGGCGACGCGCACGCCGCCGGTCTCAAGGTCGTGGCCTACACGTTCCGCGCCGAGAACCAGTTCCTGCCGACCGACTTCCGTTCCAGCACCGACCCGAACGCCTACGGCGACCTCGCCGGCGAGATCCGGGCCTTCACCGCGGCCGGCCTGGACGGGCTGTTCGCCGACCAGCCCGACCTCGCCGTGACCGCCGTCCGCTAGCCCTTGCGGAAGCTCGAGGAAGATGCTCGGGCCGAAGTCGTTCCTGGCGAGCGGACCCTGCAGGCGCTTCTCGATCGCCAGCATGGCGCCCGTGGGCAGCAGCTTCTTGAGGCGCTGGCTGCGCAGGTTCGACACCGACAGCTTGTTCTGCACCTGCAGCCCCGCGGTGGCGAGCTGATCGACGACCGTGTCGATGTTGTGGTTGACGAACGGGATGGCGTCCGGCTCGTCGGCCTGCACGGTGCGGATGCTGACCGGCTCGGCCGGCAGCGCCTTGCCCTGCTTCTTGAACGCACGACGGTTCTTGAAGTGGCCGTAGTTCGCGACCTCGATGATGGCGGTGCCGCCCGGCGCCAGCACGCGCGAGATCTCGGCGAACTCCGCGCTCGGCTCCGGGAGGTGGTGCATGACCCGGACCATGGTGATCAGGTCCAGCTCACCGTCGGCGAACTGCAGGGCATCGGCCTGCATCTGGACCCGGGCGACGTCGGTGCCGGACAGCAGCTTGGCCGCGGCGTCGAGCTGCGTACGGCTCGGCTCGGCGAGCGTCACGTGGTCGGCGAACTCGCGCAGCAGCAGGCACAGGCGACCGTAGCCGCCCCCGATGTCGGCGGCCTTCGCGAACCGGCGGCCCTTCAGCAGTCGCGAGATGGCGATCTGCTCGGCCGCGTTCTCATAGGCACGCTCGTCGAAGTACGTGGTGTAGTCGTACCCGCGGTCGTACTGGTCGGCGACCTTCTTGGGCTGGTCTGGCGTCTGTTCGGTCACGGCCCGACTCTAACCTCACCCGAAGGTGCGGGGCCCGAAGGTGGCCGGTCGCTTGGCCATGCCGGCCTCGCGAGCGATCTTCGTGTTGGGGGCCTTGAACATGGCCGACTGCAGGCGCCGCTCTCGCCGCAGGGCCTTGCGTCGCGAGCCCCGCTGGTTGGCGTAGAGCAGCTGCTTGGTGGCGGCCACCGAGTCGGGCGAGCGTTCGACGATCTTCTCGACCAGCGCCATCGCCGCCGCCAGGGGATCCTCGGCGACGTCGGTGGCCAGCCCGGCCTCGACGGCCTCGATCCCGGTGATCGTCTCGCCGGTCATCGCGAGACGCTGCAGCACGTCGATGGGCATGTTCTCGATGAACGGGACCGTCCCACCCATGTCGGGGACCAGGCCCCACTTGGCCTCGAGGATCGACCACCTGGCGTCCGGCGTGGTGAAACGGAAGTCAGCCCCGGCCGCGAGCTGCACCCCGGCACCGAAGCAGTGACCGTGCACGACGGCGATGACCGGCACCGGCAGGTCGCGCCAGACCGTCGAGAACTTCTGGAACCGGTTGACCGTTCGTGCTCCCGCGAAGAAGTACCTGGCCACCCGCCGCTTGTTCGTGAACGCCGCGGCGAAGTCGAGCCCGGCGCAGAACGAGCGCCCGGCTCCCTGCAGCACGACGGCCCGGATCGCGCGGTCCTTGGCCAACGACGTCGCAGCGGCGATGAGCTCGTCGACGAGGTCGAGGTCGACCCCGTTCAGCTGCTCCGGCCGATTCAGGGTCACGTAGGCGACCGGGCCGTCGATGGTGGTGAGCACGCGTGCGTCCGACATGCGATTCAGCCTAGGGGGTGACGGACGGGTCCAAGGCCTCGATGGCGCCCTCGAGGTCGGAGACGACGTACGCCTCGCTCCCGGGGATCGCGGCCCAGCCGGGGCCCCCCAGAACCAGGCGGGTGCCCCGCGGCATCGACTCGACCGCCTCCACCAGGGCGGACTGGTCGTCGCGCACCAGGGTGGCCCACACGAAGATCGCGTTCGGCGTGGTCCGCCGCGCCAGCTCGGCCAACGACGTCCAGGGCACGCGAGCGCCGAGCACGAAGCTGCCCGTTCCCCGCTGGGCCAGCGCGGCCTCGAGCGCGAAGACCGGGAGGGAGTGCTGGTCCTCCTCTGCGGTGGCCAGCACGATTCCGCCGTGGCTCATCGGCGCTGCGTGCGTGCGGGCGATCAGTCGCAGCTCGGAGAGCAGTCGTTCGCTCGCGATGTGCTCGTTGACGATGTCGATGGTGCCGTCGAACCAGCCCTCGCCGATGCGCACCAGCACCGGTGCCAGCACGGAGTTCCACGCGTCGACCACCCCCCGGCGGCGCAGCACGCCTCCGAACAGGCTGGTGAGCCGTGTGCCGTCGAGGGCCTCCACGGCTTCGAGGATCGCGTCGACCACCTGGGCGGAGGTCAGATCGGAGTCACCCGGCAGCTCGCCGGCCACCAGCGCCGCGACCTCGGCGGCATCGAGGTCGTGCGCGGCCCTCGCGGCCTCGCGCGGCGTGACGCCTCGATCGAGCAGGCGGCGCATGAAGTCGACGCGCTCGATGTCGTGCGCGGTGTAGCGGCGATGGCCCCCGGCCGTTCGATGGCTCGGGCCGAGCTCATACCGGCGCTCCCAGGTGCGCAGCGTCGCCTGAGCGATGCCGAGGCGCGCCGAGACCGCGCCGACGCCCCAGGTGAGGTCCATCCACCCATCCTGTCGAACCTCGTCAGAACCTGTCCATTTTTCCCAATCTGTGGACAGCCCTGTGGATTCTCTCGTCAGGGGCGCAAATGTCGTCAGAACCTCTGCAGTTTTCCCAATCTGTGGGTGCGCCTGTGGAAAAGTCGCGGTCGCCGCGGGCCAAACCTAGTCAAAACCTATTCACCGGCGTAGAGTTGTCGGCACCCGAGTAGACGCGAACAGGAGCAACCGTCGTGCCGAACATCCAGAAGCTGCCCGTTCCGCTCGTCGAGGCGTACGAATGGCAGTACGACGGCAGCTGCGCCGACCTCCCCACCGACATGTTCTTCTCCCCCGACGCCGAGCGCGGTGCCAAGCGCACGGCACGCGAGGCCCGGGCCAAGCAGATCTGTTCGACCTGCCCGGTCATCGATCGCTGCCTGCAGCATGCTCTCGAGGTCCGCGAACCGTACGGAGTCTGGGGCGGGCTGACAGCGGGCGAGCGCGCGCGTCTGCTTGAGGGTCGCATCGCCAGCTGAGCGGCACCTCGCCGAGCCCCGATCCGGCCGCGCGGCTCATCGGTGACAGGATCGACCCCATGAGCAGCAGCGTGCGACCCGAGCTGGCCGTCATCGGCGGATCCGGCTTCTACACCTTCCTCGACGATCCGCAGACCATCACCGTCGAGACCCCGTTCGGCGCACCCTCCGCGCCGATCGCCGTGGGCACCGTGGGCGGCCGGTCGGTCGCCTTCCTGCCCCGGCACGGCAGTCATCACGAGTTCCCGGCCCACCGCGTGCCGTACCGCGCCAACCTCTGGGCCCTGCGCAGTCTCGGGGTGCGCCAGATCCTCGCTCCCTGCGCCGTTGGCGGCCTGCAGGAGGCCTACGGTCCCGGCACGTTCGTGGTGCCGGACCAGCTGGTGGATCGCACCACCGGACGCACCCAGACCTACTTCGACGAGGGCGCGTGCCACATCTCGTTCGCGGATCCGTACTGCGATCGGCTCCGCGGCCACCTGCTGGCCGGGCTCGAGGGCCACTCCCCGGTGGACGGGGGCGCGATGGTGGTCATCGACGGCCCCCGCTTCTCCACCCGCGCCGAGTCGCGCTGGTACGCGGCCCAGGACTGGGCCGTGGTGAACATGACCGGCCATCCGGAGGCCGTGCTCGCCCGTGAGCTGGCGCTCTGCTACTCCACGGTGGCGCTGGTCACCGACCACGACGCCGGGGTCGACTCCGACTCCGCCGTCAGCATGGACGCCGTCTTCGAGGTCTTCGCGTCGCACACCGACACGCTCAAGGACGTGCTGCGCAGCGTCGTGGCCGACGTGGGAACGGAGCGCGACTGCGCCTGCCCGCACGCGATCGACGGCATGGACCTGCCGATCGAGCTTCCCGTGAGGATCCTGCTGACCGGCGCGGCCGGATTCATCGGCACCCACATCGCTCGCATCGCAGCAGAGCGCGGCCACGAGGTCGTCGGGCTGGATGCCTACCTCGTCCAGGCACACGGCGAGAACACCCAGCCCGCTGCCGACGTCCACGTGCTGGACCTGCGCCACGACGCCCTCGACGACGTGCTCGCCGGGATCGACGTCGTCTGCCACCAGGCCGCCATGGTCGGCAACGGCGTCGACGCACAGGACCTGCCGGACTACGCCGACCACAACGACCACGGACAGGCTCGGCTGCTGGCGGCGATGGCGCGGGTGGGCGTGAAACACATCGTCCTCGCGTCGTCGATGGTCGTCTACGGCGACGGCCGGTACACGTGCCCCGAGCACGGCGACGTCCCCCCGGCGGTCCGACAGGTCGACGACCTCGACGCCGGGCGCTACGACCCCCGCTGCCCGGTCTGCGTGGAGGAGGGGATGGACCACCAGATCACCTGGCGCCTGATCGGCGAGGACACCCCCTTCCTGCCGCGCACCAGCTACGCGGCCTCGAAGGTGGCCCAGGAGCACTACGCGTCGGCCTGGTGCACGCTCGAGGGCGGCCGGGCGATCGCCCTGAGGTACCACAACGTGTACGGCCCCGGCATGCCCGCGGACACCCCGTACGCCGGGGTCGCGGCGATCTTCCGCTCGTCGATCGCCCGCGGCGAGGCGCCGCGCGTGTTCGAGGACGGCGGCCAGATGCGCGACTTCGTGCACGTGCACGACGTCGCGCTCGCCAACGTGCTCGCGCTCGAGCAGGTCGCCGACCACCCGGAGGGCCTGACCGCGTACAACGTGGCCTCCGGACAGCCGTGCACCTTGCTGACGATGGCCGAGACCCTCGCCGGTGCCGGCGGCGGCGAACCGCCCGTGGTCACCGGCGACTACCGACGCTTCGACGTGCGTCACGTCGTGGCATCGCCGGCCGCCGCCACGGCCGGCCTGGGGTTCACCGCCCGGATCTCCCCCGTCGACGGCCTGGCCGCGCTTGCCGACGACCCGTTGCGCACCCGGTGAGCGACGATTGGCGGCCCATCCAGCGACCCCCTAGTTTCGAATCCATGAGTGTGGGCCCAACGGGAATCGTGTGCGACGTGGTGATCCCGTGTCGTGACGAAGCGGCTGCGCTTCCCGGCGTCCTGGCCGGTCTGCCCGCCGGCTGGCGAGCCATCGTGGTCGACAACGGCTCCCGCGACGGCACTGCAGAGGTGGCACAGAGCCTCGGCGCCACGGTCGTGCACGAGGAACGCGCCGGCTACGGCGCCGCCGTGCACACCGGCGTGGAGACCGCCACGGCGGACCATGTCGCGGTCATCGACGGCGACGGCACCATGCTGCTGACCGACCTCGTGCCGATGCTCGACATCGTGCGGTCCGGTGGAGCGCGCATGGCCGTCGGTCGACGCCGCCCCGTGGAGCGCGGCGTGTGGCCGTGGCACGCCCGGCTCGGGACCACGCTGCTGGCCACCGTCATCCGGCGCCGCAGCGGGTTCGGCATCCACGACCTCGCACCCATGCGCGTGAGCCGTCGCGACGACCTGCTCGGCCTCGGTGTCGAGGACCGCCGGTTCGGATATCCGCTCGAGCTGATGCTGCGCGCCTCGAAGGCCGGCTGGACCGTGCGTGAGATCGACGTCGCCTACGGCCACCGCGCACCCGGCACCAAGAGCAAGGTGTCGGGCTCGGTCAAGGGCACCCTGCGGGTCATCAAGGACTTCGCGAAGGTCATGCGATGAACGACCGCTCGGGGGGGCCCACGCTGCTGGTCGTGGCGAAGGCACCGGTGCCCGGACTGGCCAAGACCCGCATCGCGGCGACCACCGGCGAATCGATCGCCGCCGAGCTGGCCGCCGCTGCGCTGCTCGACACCCTCGACACCGTGCTCGCGGTCAGCGCCGACCGCGGCTGGCCGGTGGTCGTGGCCATGACCGGCGACCTCGGGCGGGCCGCCCGCTCGGCCGATATCCGCGCCGCGCTGGATGGCGTGAACGTCGTCGAGCAGCGAGGCGACGGGCTCGACGAGCGACTGGCCCACGCCCACGCCGACGCCGACCGCGGCCGCGGGGTGGTGCAGGTCGGCATGGACACCCCCCATCTGAGCGCCAACGACTACGAGACCGCCGGCGAGGTCGTGCAGGGCGGCGAACGCGTCCTCGGCCCGGCCGACGACGGCGGGTGGTGGTTGCTCGGCCTGCCGGACGCGACCGAGGCCGATCGCCTGGTCGGCGTCCCCATGTCCACCGATCGCACCGCCGAGCACACCCAGCGAGCCTTGGGCACCGTCCGCTGGCTGCGCACCGTCCAGGACATGGACACCTGGGCGGACGCGCAACAGATCGCCGCCGACATCCCCGCCTCCCATCGTCAGCAGTCCCGACTGGCCGTCGTCGTCGACCAGGCCCTTTCCTCAGGAGTGTCCCCATGAACGACGCCTTCGATCCCACCGAGGCCTACGAACCCGCACAGGCGTACGACGACGCCTTCGCCACCGGCCGGGCCGACGTCGTGGGCGTCGGCGGACAGACCGTGCCGTTCGAGGTGCACGCCTGGAACGGCGCCCCCGACATCGTCGACCGGTCGCTGTTCATCGAGCCGTGCACCGGTCCCACGATCGACGTGGGCTGCGGCCCGGGTCGCCTCGTCGGCGAGCTGGCGGGGCGCGGCATCCCGTCATTGGGCATCGACGTGTCGTCCGAAGCCGTGCGCCAGGCCCGCGGTCGCGGCGCCTACGCCCTGCGACGTGACGTGTTCGGCCACGTGCCCGGCGAGGGCGAGTGGGAGTTCGCCCTGCTGGCCGACGGCAACGTGGGCATCGGCGGCGACCCCGTGCGCCTGCTGAGCCGGGTGCGCGAGGTGCTGGCCGTCGACGGGCGCACGATCGTCGAGATCGCCGGCCACGGGATCGGCCTGATCGCCGAGCAGCGTCGCCTGCGCATCAACGGCCGCGACTCGGCCGAGTTCGCCTGGGCGGTCGTCGGTCTCGACGCGATCGCCGACGTCGCCGAGGCGGCCGGACTCAGGATCGACGAAACTCGCACTGTGGGACCGCGTCACGCGGTTACTCTGGTCAGATCATGAGGCTCCTCTAGTGCGTCTGCCCCGGGTCGAGGACATCGAGGCCCGCATTCCACGTCCGGAACACTTCGACGACTCCCGACGGGGGCTGCCGACGACCAGTCGCGTCGGCACCGCCCTGGGAATCGCCTTCGCCATCTGCTTCCTCACCGGGATGTGGAGCCACTTCCAGTACACCGATCCGAGCTGGCTGCCGATCGGACCGAATCCGGCGTGGCTGTACCGCTGGACGCAGGGCCTGCACGTCATCTCCGGCACTGCCGCGGTGCCGTTGATCCTGGTCAAGCTCTGGTCGGTCTACCCCCACCTGTTCGCCCGGCCCCCGGCCAAGGAGGACAAGCAGGCTCTCGTGCTCGAAGGGTTGTCGCGGTTGTCGATCGGCGTGCTCGTCGCGTCAGCGCTGTTCCTGCTGGCGAGCGGCACCCTCAACATCGCCGGCTGGTACCCGTGGGACTTCAGCTTCCGCCGCACGCACGAGGCACTCGCCTGGATCGCCATCGGCTCGATCGTGCTGCACATCGGCGTCAAGCTGCCGTTGATCCGCGAGGGTCTCGGGGCTCCCGTCGACGAGACCCCCGACGACGCCAGTGACGATCCGGGTGACGACGACCCGCACGCCACGAGCCGCCGCGCCGTGCTGGCCGCGACCGGGGCCGCGTCCGGTCTGGCCGCGCTGCTCACCGCGGGCCAGACCATCCCGCTGCTGCGCAAGGTCTCGGTGTTCTCGGTGCGCGACGGCGAGGGCCCGCAGTCCCTGCCGATCAACCGCACCGCCAAGGGAGCCGGGGCCGTCGCCGGCGCCACGTCTCCGGACTTCGCCCTGGAGATCACCTCCGGCGACCAGACCGTCACGTTGACCCTCGACGACCTGCGCGCGCTGCCGCAGTCCACCCACACCCTGCCGATCGCCTGCGTCGAGGGCTGGAGCCGCTCGGCTGAATGGACCGGGGTGGCCGTCCGTGACCTCATCGCGAAGGTCGGTGCACCCGCCCGGTCCACCGTGCGATTCGGCTCCATGCAGACCCGCGGGGCCTTCGCGTCGTCGGAGCTGCCGGGCCAGTTCGTCGCCGACGAGCGCACCCTGCTGGCGCTGAAGCTCAACGGCGAGGTCCTCAGCCTCGACCACGGGTTCCCCTGCCGGCTGATCGCCCCGAACCGGCCCGGTGTGCTGCAGACCAAGTGGGTCCAGAAGATCGAGGTGCGCGCATGACCGGCGTCTCGCCCACACGGCTCCTCCTCGGAGCGGTCGGGGTGGCCGGTGTGCTCTGGGGCGTCTGGTCGCTGCTCGACGACGGCACCACGGCCCTGGTGTCGCTGGCGATCTGGCTCGCCGGAGCGATCGTGGTCCACGACTTCGTGCTGGCACCCCTCACGGTCGGCCTCACCTTCGTGGCCGCCCGATTCCTGCCGCCCTCCGCCCGCATGCCCACCGTCGTGGCGTTCATTGTGTGGGCCACGTGCAGCGTCGCGTTCTTCGCCGTGATCTCCGGGCACGCCGAGAAGACCGGCAACGAGACCATCGGCGGGCGCCCCTACACGCTGTCGTGGATCGTGTTCACGCTCGTGCTCGCGGCCGCCGCAGCCGCTGCCACCACGATCCGCTCCCGTCGGCTCGGGACCCGCTGAGCCTGCCTCGGGAGCGGGCCTACGGGACGGCGTCGAGCAGGGCCCGCGTGTAGTCGTGCTGGGGTTCGCCCAGCACCGACCCGGTCGGGCCCTGCTCCACCAGCTGACCTTCGCGCATGACCGCGACGTGGTCGCTGATGTACCGGATCACCGCCAGGTCGTGGGAGATGAACAGCACCGTCAGTCCGAGCCGGCGCTGGACGTCGCGCAGCAGGTTGAGCACTGCTCCTTGCACCGACACGTCGAGGGCCGACGTCATCTCGTCCGCGACGACCACCTCCGGGTCACCGGCGAGCGCCCGCGCCAGGGCGACGCGCTGCCGCTGACCGCCCGACAGAGCGGCAGGGCGACGGGCCGCGAAGGTCGGGTCCAGCTCGACCATCGCGAGCAGACGAGCCACCCTCTCGGACCGCTCCCGGCGGTCACGCTGCGCGATCATGGCTTCGGCGATGCTGGCGCCAACGGTCATCCGCGGGTCGAGCGACGCGTAGGGGTCCTGGAACACCATCTGCACCGGTCGGGGGTGGCCGCGTCGGTACGACTGCTCGATCGGCTGGCCGTCCAGCAGCACCTGCCCGGACGAGACGGGCGCCAGACCGACCGCCGTCCGAGCCAGCGTCGACTTGCCGGAGCCGGACTCACCCACGAGTCCGACGATCGACCCCGCCGGCACCTCGAGCGTGACGCCGCGCACCGCGTGCACCGCTGCACTGCCGCGCCCGTACCTGGTGTGCACGTCGTCGAAAGTCAGAGCGCTCATGTGTCGTCCCCCCGTCCCTCCACCACCAGGGGCGTGAGCGGATTCCAGCACGCCACGGTCGTGGGCCCCAGGTCCTCCAGCACCGGATCTTCGTCCAGGCAGTGCTGGGTCGCCGCGGGACACCGGGCCGCGAAGGCGCATCCGCGCGGCACCTCGTCCGGTCGAGGCGGCCGACCCGGGATCGTGGCGAGCGGCTGCGTGCGATCGGTGGTCATCGTGGGCACGGCCGCGAGCAGGGCCTGCGTGTAGGGGTGCTGGGCGTGCTCTCGCACCTGGTCGGCGCTCAGCTGCTCGACGATCCTGCCTGCGTACATCACCATCACCCGGTCGGTACGACCCATGATGACGCCGAGGTCGTGCGAGATCAGGATCATCGCTGCTCCGGTCTCGTCCCGTGCCGCGTCGAGCAGATCCAGCACCTGGCGTTGCACCGTGACGTCCAGGGCGGTCGTCGGCTCGTCGGCGATGATCAGGCGTGGTCGTCCCATCAGGCCGATCGCGATCATGGCTCGTTGCCGCATGCCACCGGAGAACTGGTGCGGGTACTGCCGGGCGCGGCGTTCCGCGTCCGGGATGCGCACCTCGCCGAGCACCTGCACCGCTCGCGACAACGCCGCGGAGCGGGAGGCTCCCTGGTGCTCGCGCGCGACCTCCGCGACCTGGGCACCGACGCGCATCACCGGGTTCAGCGAGCTCATCGGGTCCTGGAAGATCACCGACATCGAGTCCGCCAGCCGGTCGCGGGTCACCGATCTGCTCGAGGACCGCAGGTCGTGACCGTCGAACTGCAGCGTGGCGGCCTCGGCCCGGACCGGGGGCTGCAGCAGCCGGGCGACCGCCATCGCGGTCAGGCTCTTGCCGGAGCCGGACTCACCGACGATCCCCACCGACTCGCCGGGGGCGATGTCGAGATCGACGCCACGCACCACGTCCACCCACCGGCCGTCGACCGGGATGCGCACCCGCAGGTCATCGACGACCAGAACACCCTCGCCTCGCTCAGAGGACACCGCGGCGGCTGAGTCGACCGGTGCGTCACCGGCCAGCCCGGGTGTCCACCGGGGAGGACGCCGCTGCCGTCCACCCAGCGTGGAGGCCGCCGCCTCACCCGTCAGGTTGAAGGCCAGGCCGGCCACGACGATCGCCAGTCCCGGGCCGAGAGCCCCAGCGGGGTTGGCATAGATGTTGTCGACGCCTTCGAGCAGCAGGCGACCCCAGTCGTAGCCGGGCGGTTGGACCCCGATCCCGATGAAGGACAGGCCGGCGAAGGCGAGCAGGTGATTTCCCGCACCCATCGCCGCGTTGATGGCCAGCGGCTCGCCGATGTTGGGCAGGACGTGGCGTCGCAAGATGGCGAGCCTCCCGATGCCCATCACGCGCGCCGCCGCCACGTACTCAAGATCCATGATCGAGGCGACCAGGGTCTGGGTGAGTCGCGCGAACCACGGCGCCGCCGCGATGCCGAGCGCCAGGACGGCTCCCTGCTTGCCGACGCCGAAGATGATGGCGAAGAACAACGCCAGCAGCAGCCCGGGGAAGGCCACCGCGATGTTGATCGCCGCCGCCGACCACCGGGCCACCCGGCGCCCGGCCACGGCCGTCAGCGCGCCCAGCAGGACACCGGCCACCAGACCGATCGCGGTCGCGAGGATCGCCAGGCCGACGGCCAGCCGGGTCGCGACCAGCACCCGAAGTCCGATGTCGCGCCCCAGGCTGTCCGTGCCCAACCAGTGCTGCGCCGACGGGGGCGCGCTGATCGCCGAGGTGTCGAACCGGGCCGCCTGTTCGCCCCAGAGGATGGGCGCGAAGACAGCCACGAGGGCGACCACCGCAACCATCGCGAGCGCCGCGACACCCAGTGGGGTGGAGGTGAGCGACCGGAACCGTGCTGCGGCCGCGCGATCGACGCGGGCCGGATCGGTGGGCGTGAGCGTCATCGATCAGCCCTCCTTCAGCGTCGAGCGCGGATCGAGCGCCACGAGCACGATGTCGACGACCAGGTTGACGACCAGGACGATCGCGCCGTAGACCAGCACGATCCCCTGGGCGAGAGGGAAGTCCTTGTTGATGATCGACCCGGTCAACGACGAGCCGAGCCCCGGCCAGGCCACCACCTGCTCGACCAGGACGGTGCCCGCGACCAGTCCGGCCAGCAGCAGGCCGCTGACCGTGAGGGTGGCGGTCACGGCATTCGGCAAGGCGTGCCGCAGGTAGACGCGAGTGGCCCGAAGCCGCTTGGCCCGCGCCGTCCTGACGTAGTCGGTCTGCAGCACGCTCAGCATCTCGACTCGCACGATCCGTGCCAGCCCGGCGGCCGGGCCGATGGCCAGGGCCAGCACGGGGATGACGTACGACGAGACCCCCGTCGCGCCCGCCACCGGCAGCCAGGCCAGGCCCACCCCGAAGACCGCGACAGCGGTCACGGCAACCAGGAAGTCCGGGATCGTCCCCAGGACGGTGGCGGTCGAGGTGAAGGCGACCTCGGTACCGCGACGCCCACCCCCCTCGGTGCGGACCGCAGCCAGCAGGCCGACCGGGATGGCCACGACGATGATGACGACGAAGGCCGCGAACGCGAGCAGCAGCGTGTTCGGCAGGCGGTCGCCGATGATCTGCGCGACGGGCAGCTGGGTCTGGAACGACGTGCCGAGGTCGCCGCGGAACAGGTGCGTCACGTAGTGCACGTACTGCTGCAGCAGGGGGTCGTCCAGACCCAGCTCGGCGCGTCGTGCCGCGATGACGTCAGCGGGAGTGCGTGGACCCAACGCGGCCCGGATGGGGTCGCCGGGGGTGAGGTGGATGATCAGGAAGGAGAACGTGATCAGCACCCAGACCGAGACGAGCAGCCGGAGCGTCCGACGGACTGCGAAGGCGATCCACGGCGGTCGGCGCGCAGATCGCCTCGCAGTACCCGACGGAGCTTCCGGCGGCTGACATCGACGACAGTCGTCAGTTCTTCAGCAGGCGGATCGAGGAGCCCCACAGCTGCCCGCCGGGCGCCACGACCTCGGCGCGCGAGACGAACGTGCGGGAGACGTCGTCGAACATCGGGATCAGGTTGTATCCGGCCAGCAGGGCCTTCTCGGCGTCGGCCCAGTCGGCGCATCCGGCATCGCCCACCTGAGGTGACGCCTTGGCCACCGCCGCGGTGTACGCCGCGTTGTCGATGTGCGAGAAGTTGACGCCACCATCGGCGGGTGCGGGTCCGGACACGAAGGCCACCATCTGCGAGGGAAGGTTGAACGTGAACGGCGCCCAGGCGACGTCCCACTGTCCGGTGTTGAAGAACCGATCGTTCAGCTGCGCCTCGGGGAGCGCCTGCAGGTCGACGTCGACGCCGAGCTTCTTCCACTCCGCGGCCAGGTACTCGGCTCCAGCGGTACGCGCACTCAGTCCTTGGGCGTCGTACTTGAAGGCCACCTTCAGCTGGGTGCCGTCCTTGGCGCGCACGCCGTCCGATCCGGCCACCCATCCCGCGTCGTCGAGGATCTGCTTGGCCTTCGCGGGGTCGTACGCCGGCAAGTTGCCCTTGACCGTGTTGATCCCCGCACAGGGGTTGGGGTCGAGCGTGATGAAGCCGGTCGACGCCTGGCCCTGGCCGCCGGTGGCGACCTTCGACAGCTCGGTGCGGTTGGTGCCGACCGTGAGGGCCTCGCGAACGGCAGGATCGGCACCGGGGCGTCCGTCCGCCTGGTTGAACCAGGTCTCGCCGGCCGTGCTGATGGTGTCGATGGTCGCGAGCTTGGCCGACTGCAGACGGCGGGCGTCGGATCCGCCGACCGCGGCGTAGTTGACCTCGCCGGACAGCACCAGGTTGGCCGTCGTCGTCCCGCTGCTCAGCACGCGGACGTCGAGCGCGTCGGGGGTTCCGGCACCCTTCAGCGACGTGCCGTCCGGACCCCAGGAGTATCCGGCGGTCGGGGTGAAGGAGTAGTTGTCGCCCGGTACGGCCTTGTCCAGCTGCCACGGGCCGGTGCCGATGGTCGCGGCGGCCAGCGCCTTGTGGTCGTCGAGCCCAGCCCGGCAGATGATGAAGATCCCGGACAGCTCGGTGAGCAGGAAGCCGTTCTCGTCCGGCGAGGTGACGGTGATCGTGCGCGCGGCGTCGTCCGCGGCCACCTTGAGACCCGGATGTGCCATCACGCCGTTGAGCGGCGACTTGTTGTCCGGGTTCGCGATGAAGTCGATGTTGTCCTTGACGTCGGTGGCGGTCAGCTTCGAGCCGTCGGAGCACGCGATGTCCGGCTTGAGCGTGAACGACGCGGTGGTCGCCGTGGAGTCCCACTTCTCAGCCAGGCCGGACACGACGGTGCCGTCGTCCTTCAGGTACACCAGGGTGTCGTAGCTCAGTGCCAGCATCGACCGGGTCACCGAGCTCGGCGTCATCGACGGGTCGAGGTTCCCCGGGTCGCTGGCCAGCGCCATCGTGAACGTGCCGCCATCGGCGTAGGCCTTCGGCTGCCCAGACCCGCTCGAACCGCCAGAGCAGGCAGTCAGTGTCAGGCTCAGCGCGACGGCGCCGATAGCAAGTGTGGTGCGTGACATGGCGTGTCTCCTCCGCAGGCAGGTGGGTCACCCCATCCTCGTGGCCCCGCGAGCCTCCGCCATCGTGGGTTCGTGCAATTTGCTGGCGGCTCCTTTGGCCAACAGCACTATGGCGCACGCTCACACCTGCCCGGGCGCGTGCGACGATGGCGTGGTGTCAGACGCTGGCGTGAGCACCGAGCAGCTGTTGGCTCGCCTGCAGTTCGCCGGCCTGGAGCACATCGGCGGTGCCCTGGACCTCGAGGCACACATCACGGCGATCGCGGGGGTCGACGAGCACGACCAGCCAGCCGAGGGGCTGTTGGTCCTGGGCATCGGCCTCGAGGACGAGCCGTCCGTGCTGCGGGCCTGGCAGACGTGGGCTGCTGCTGGTGCGGTCGCGCTGCTGGTGCGCACGTCGCTGGTGGGATCGACGCCGGTCCTGCGCGGCGGTGGCGCGCAGGACACGAGCACGATGCTGCTCGGCATCGGCGACGACATGGCGTGGCTGCGGCTGGCCGCGATGGTGGCCGCCGACCTGGACCGCGACCAGGTGCCGACGGCGGTGGCGCTGGACGACCAAGGGGTGGCCGACCGCGACCACTTCTACGCCATCGCCAACTCCCTGTCGGCCCTGCTCGACGGACCGGTCACGATCGAGGACCTCCGATTCCGGATCGTGGCGTTCTCGGCCGACCAGGATCGAGCCGACGAGCATCGCCAGCGCAGCATCCTCGAACGACGGGTGTCCTCGACCAACAGCGACATCTTGGAGCGCGAAGGAATCTTCGCTCAGCTGTACGCCAGCCCGGTGCCGATCTTCGTCCGCCCGAACATCGTCGGCGCCAGCCCGCGCACCGCCATGCGGATCAGGTACGGCGACGAGACGCTCGGGTCGATCTGGGCGGTGACGTCGGCCCCTCCCACCCCGTTGCAGGAGCATGGCCTGATCGAGGCGTCCAACGTCCTGGCCCTGTCCATCACCCGAGATCGGCTCCTGGACGAGGCGCGCAACGAGTCACGGCACGCCCAGGTCGTGCGACTGCTGGCCGGGGGCACCGACGGTGTCGCCGCCGCGGTTGAGCTGGGCATCGCCGACGTGCCCACCTTCGTCGTGACCCTCAGCCCACGCTCGGGCGGGGACGACCCACTGGGCGACGAGATCTCTGCTCGTCGCCTCGCACGACTGGTCGCGACCTTCACCGCGTCGATGAGTCACCGCGCCGTGGTGGCTCCCGTGGGCCCGAACGTCCACGTCGTGGTGCCGTTCGGGTCCGGCGACCCACGTCCTGACGCCCACGCCGTCGAGGCCCGCCGGTTCGGGACCAATCTGCTCCAGCGTCTCCCGGGCGACGACCTGGTGGTGGGGTTCGGCGACGTCATCGCCGACGCCACCCAGCTGTCCCGGTCGAGGCGGCAGGCCGACACGGCGGCTCGCGTGCTGCGCCTGCGCGAGGTCGACGACCGTCTGGGCGGGGTGGGCTACTGGCGCGACCTGCAGGTCGACGCCCTCCTGATGGAGCTGGTCGATGCGATGATCGCCCGCCACGAGCCGCTCGCCGGTCCGCTGGCGCCCCTGCTGCTCGACGACGACTCCGACCACCTCGACACCGTCCGCGCCTATCTGGACCGGCTCGGCGACGTCACCGCAGCGGCTGCCGACGTCTTCGTGCACGCGAACACCTTCCGCTACCGACTGCGCAAGATCGCCGAGCGGCGCGGGATCGACCTGGACGATCCCGATGTCAGGTTCGCCGTGATGCTGCAGCTCAGGCTCCACGACTGGCGCCAGCGGCTCGCCGCCGGCGCGTCGTCCAGCGCCACCACACCATCGCCCGAACTTGGGCCGGACGCACGAAGCGCCTCCGGCGCCTCGCCCGCACAGTGAGTTCCATGCCTGCTCAGACCACCACCCCCCTCGCCACCGCGCGGCTCGACGACGTCGTCGACGACATCCTTCGACTGGTCGCCGTGGAGTCGCCGTCGGGCGACGTCGCGGCCCTGAACCGCAGTGCCGACGCCGTCACCGACCTGGTCGAGCGACGCCTCGGCCTGACCCCTGAGCGGGTGGACGTCGACGAGGTGCCGCACCTGCGCGTGCGATTCGGTGACGGACCCTCGAAGGTCCTGATCGTGGCGCACCACGACACCGTGTGGCCGCTGGGGACCCTGCACCAGATCCCCGCCGGGGTGACCGACGGCATCCTGCGTGGTCCCGGCTGCTTCGACATGCTGTGCGGCCTGGTGATCGCCGTCCACGCTGCGGCGATGCTGCGCGAGCAGGATCCGGGGGCAGCAGACGGCATCACGTTGCTGGTCACCGGGGACGAGGAGACCGGGTCGAGCACGTCGCGTGCCCTGATCGAGGCCGAGGCCCGGGGCTGTCGGGCGGCGCTGGTGCTCGAGGCCTCGGCCGACGGCGGTGCGGTCAAGGTCGGCCGCAAGGGCGCCTCCATGTACACCGTCGTCATCGATGGCGTCGCTGCGCACGCGGGTCTCGAGCCGGAGCGCGGCTCGAACGCCACCATCGAGGCGGCCCACCAAGTGCTCGCCATTGCGGCGATGGGCGACACCGCCGCGGCCACCACCGTCACGCCCACGCTGCTGACGTCCGGCACCACCACCAACACGATCCCGTCGCGCGCCGAGGTGCACGTCGACGCGCGCGCCATGACCGCTGCCGAGCAGGAGCGTGTCGATGCCGCCATCCGGGCGCTGCGACCGCAGGTGAGTGGCTGCGCGGTCAGCATCCAGGGAGGCATCAACCGGCCGCCCATGGAGCCAGCCCTGGGCGCTGACCTGTTCGATCGGGCCCAGCGAGTGGCAGCCGAGATCGGGGTACCGGCACTGGAGTCGGCGGTCGTGGGTGGCGCATCGGACGGCAACTTCACCGCGGGCGTCGGCGTTCCCACGCTCGACGGACTGGGCGCCGTCGGAGGAGGCGCCCATGCCGTCACCGAGCACGTGGTCGTGGCCGCGATCCCCGACCGCCTCGCGCTGCTCGCACAGCTGTGCGCGTCGTTGCTGGCCGAACCGGCCTGAACCAGTCCTCAGCGGCGGTTGACGATCGCCGCACGCGACGCGACGCCCAGGGCCGACAGCTGGTAGAGCACCACGACGAGGCCGACGAGCTCGGTCGGGTCGCCCGCGTCGGCGCGCACGACGCGGGTGCCCACCCGCTCGACCCCCGGGATCATGGCTGCCGTCTCCGTGGCGGTCTCGTTCGGCAGGTCGACCTCGAGCGTCAGCCGATCCGGCAGGACCGGTGGCTCCAGCCCAGGTGCCGCGGCCACCGCCCGGGCAGCGCGCTCGCGCACCAGTTCCTGCGCCCGTAGCGGCGACAACGAGTCGGCGGCCGACCAGCCGTGCGCCCGCTTGACCTCTGCGACCACCACGCCGGCGAACCGGTCGACGGCACGCTCGCAGGTGACGTCGTCGCCGGTGACCAGCCCCAGGGGAACTCCGGCCGCAGCCAGCTGCAGAGCGTTGACGTCCGCCTCCGACACCGGCTCGTCGTTGAGTCGCACCTCGCCGAAGTGCGACGAGAAGGTGTGCGCCAGGACGCCCCGCTCGCCGGCCGCGGCGTGATACCCCACGAACAGGGCCACGTCGTGATCGGCCGAGATCCCCTCGGCCATGCAGTCGGCCTTGGGCAGACCGGTCAGGACCCGAGCGCGTGGGTCGAGGCGTGCAGCGAGCAGGTTGTCCATCGTGCCGTGGCTGTCGTTGACCAGGACCCGCGTGGCCCCGGCGTCGAACGCTCCGGCGATCGCCGCGTTGGTCTCATCGGTCATCAGCTCCTGAGCGCGCGCGTACCCCGTGCCGCCGCGTGCCACCTGGTCCAGCGTCGCCACGCCGGCGATGCCCTCCATGTCGACCGAGATGTACACCTGGACGTCGCCGCTGGTCACTGCTCCACCGCCCGCAGCGCGTCGACCGCGTGCCGGCCCAGGGTCCCGATCAGCCGGTCGGCGTCCGGGTTGCGCAGCTCCTCGTCGGGGTGCCGGACGAACACGCCCACGGCGTAGCGCCCACCGTCGGGGTACTCCACGACGCCGGCCTCGTTGCGCACGTAGGTGACGGTGCCGGTCTTGCCGCTGATCGAGATGCGCGAGTCGGGAAATCCCGAGGTCAGCCGGTGCGGCCACACCTGCAGGCCGAGGATCCGCCGGACCTCGGCGCACGCCTCGGGCGGTGCCGCGGTGTCGTCCCAGATCGCGCGCAGCAACGTCGTGGCCTCTCGGGCGGTGGTCGCGCTGGTGCGGTCGGGGTCGAACGCCGCCGCCGCGCGCAGACGTCCTCGCAGCTCGTCGTCGGGCTGCGACAACGCGTCGTCGTCCACGTCCTGCCCGATGTCGTCGGCGATCGAGACGAACAACCCCCGGCAGTCCGTCTCCAGCGTCGTGACCTCGAGGCCCAGCCCGGCCAGACCGGCGTTGACGGCGTCGAGCCCGACCCGGTCGATCAGGACGTCGGTCGCATGGTTGTCGCTGACCGACATCATCAGGTACGCGAGGTCGCGGACGGACAGCTCGACGTCGTCGAGCATCACCGACAGCCCGACGCCGCCGAGCGTGCGGTCGCCCGCCGGGACCCGGATCCGGTCGACGAGCTCGAGCTGCCCGGCCGACGCCTGGCGGCAGACCTCGAGCAGCACCGGGATCTTGAAGACGCTGGCGGCGACGACCGGGCGATCCGGGTGCCGGCCCACCTCGGCGCCGGTGGCGAGGTCGACGGCGTGGATCGTCGCGTCGAGACCCAGCTGGGCCAGGGCGGCGTCGGCCGCCGCCTCGAGCTGCGCCTGTGCGTCCTCGATCAGCATCCGGTGTCCTTCCTGGTCGGTTGGGCCGAGCGCCCTCGCCCCGGTGCCGCGTCCAGCTGACCGTCGTCCAGCACGACGTCGCCGCGGCTGAGCACCCAGCGCGGCCACCCGTGCAGGGTGCGCCCGTCGTAGACCGAGTACCCCGCCCGCGACTGCATCGTCGAGCCGTCGACGACTCGGCTCTCCTCGGGATCGATGACGACCAGGTCCGCGTCGGCACCGACCCGGATCTCGCCCTTGGCAGGCAGGCCGAAGAGCGCGGCAGCCCGGGTGGAGGTCACCTCGACCAGCCGCTCGAGGCTCAAGCGGCCGGCGCGGACTCCCTCGGTCCACAGCAGGGGCAGCATCGTCTCCAGCTCGGCCACTCCCTTGCGCAGGGCGTCCACGTCGTCAGCGTGCTCGAGCTTTTGCTGCAGGGTCCACGGGGCGTGGTCGCTGCCCATGGTGTCGATCGAGCCGTCGGCCAGACCGGCCCACAGGGCGTCGACGTCGGCGGCGGACCGGACCGGCGGCATGCCCACGTACTTGGCGCCGTCCGGCTCGGCGTGGACCTCGTCGGTCAGCCCGAGGTAGAGCGGACGCGTCTCCACGTGGACGTCCACGCCTCGGGCCCGCGCCCGGGTGCACACCTCGAGCGCCGACGCCGACGACAGGTGCACGACGTACACGCTCGAGCCGGTCTGCTCAGCCACCGCGATCATCCGCTCCACGGCCGCCCGCTCGCTCACGGGCGGGCGGCTCAGCGGGTAGTGGGCTGCGTCGGCGAGCCCTTCGCCGGCCAGCTGCGCCGTCGCGTCGTCGATCAGCAGCTGGTCCTCGCAGTGCGCCAGCGTGAGCATGCCGGACCGGCCGGCCACCCGCACCGCCTCGACGAGATGGCTCGAGTCCCAGTCGAACGCCAGCACGACCATCTTCAGACTGGTGTGCCCGCGGGCCGCCAGCGCGCGGATCTCGTCCAGCGTCTGCTCGGTCGCACCGATCATCGCGGGGTGCAGGAAGTAGTCGGCGGCCGCCACCTCCTGGCAGGCTGCCGCGTCACGGTCGATCGCGGCGGTGAGTCCTTCGTCGCCCAGGGGAAAGCTCATCTGGCCGAACGTCGTGACGCCCCCGGCGATGGCCGCCAACGACCCGACGTAGAAGTCGTCGACGAACTCCGGGTCGTCGGCGGCCAGCACCTGCGGTGAGCACAGGTGCACATGGGGGTCGACCAGGCCGGGGATCACCACCATGCCGGTCGCATCGATCTCCCGCCGGCCGGCGATGGCGCCCCCGACCTCGGTGATCACACCACCGGTGACGCCGATGTCGGTGACACCGGTGGCTCCAGCGCGGACCACGGTCCCTCCGCGCACCACGACGTCGCAGACGTCGGTCACGTCATCTCCTCGGTGCCGACGGTGAACTCCGCCATGGTCGCGGGATCGGGCTCGACCCCCAGACCGGGGCCGGTGGGGACGCGAATGAACCCGTCCTCGAGCTCGAACGGCTCGGTGATGTCCTGCGCGTAGAACCGGCGCGAGGCCGAGATGTCGCCGGGCAGCGTGAACCCGGGCAGTGCTGCCAGCGCTGCGTTGGCGGCACGACCGAGGCCGGTCTCCAACATCCCCCCGCACCACACGGCCACGCCGTTCGCGCGGCACAGGTCGTGGATGCGTCGCGCCTCGAGGTAGCCACCGACGCGGCCGGGCTTGATGTTGATGACCGCCGCCGATCCGAGCGCCAGCGCGTCGGCGGCGGCCTCCACCGAGACGATCGACTCGTCGAGGCACATCGGGGTCGCCATCTGCCGGGCCAGCTCGGCGTGCTGTCGCAGGTCGTCCTCGCCGAGCGGCTGCTCGATCAGCAGGAGGTCGAACTCGTCGAGGCGACGCAGGTGCGCGGCATCCACCAGGGTGTAGGCCGCGTTGGCGTCGACCTGCAGCGGCACGTCGGGATGTGCCTCCCGCACGGCCCGGACCGGTTCGACGTCCCAGCCGGGCTGGATCTTGAGTTTGATCCGCTGGTACCCCTCGTCGAGGTAGCCCGCGACGACGTCCAGCAGCTGGGGCACCGAGTCCTGGATGCCGACCGACACCCCGGACGGCACCCGGTCGACGGTGGCACCCAGGTGCCGCGCGAGCGAGGTGCCGGCGCTGCGCAGCTCGGCGTCGAGCACCGCCATCTCCAGCGCCGCCTTCGCCATCCGATGACCCACGAACGGCTTCAGGTGGTGCTGCAACGTCTCGGCAGTGAGATCCTCCACCTGCAGCAGCGCCGGCACCAGGTAGGTGCGCATCACGTCGGCGACACCGGCGACGTACTCGCTGGAGTACAACGGGTGGCGCATCGCGACGCACTCGCCCCACCCACGCACGTCTCGGCCGTCGATCTGCCCGTGCAGCTCGACGATGAGTGCCTCGCGATCGGTCTGTCGAGCGAACGACGTCGTGAACGGCGCCACCAGCGGCAGCCGCAAGGTGTGCACCAGAACGGACCGTACCTGCATGTCAGGACCTCCTCAGGACGTAACGGCCTGATCGTTCCACGTCGATGATCGTCCACCCGGAATCCAATAGGACCGGCAGCACGTCACGCACGCGCAGCCGCCAGGCGATCGCTGCCTCGGGGTCGCTGGAGCGGAGCGACTCGATGTCCGCCGGGATCGCGACGCTGCACCAGGTCGCGTCGGCGGTGGGCAGCCGGACGACCCCTGGGCGGCCGTCGTCGCCCATCGTCAGTGCTTCGTGGATCGCCGTTGCGGGAATCTCGACGGCCGGGCGGGCGACCGGGTCGGTCGACCACGCGACGAACAGTCGGTCGCTGCCGTGTCCGTCGTTCAGCCCGTCGCGCATGTCGCCGTAGAAGTCCACCAGGTAGGAGCGCGCTCGGGTTCCCAGGCGGTGCAGGTTGAAGTAGGCGTTGCGCGCCACCAGCGGATCGAAGGTCCACGTGATGGTCGACAGGCCCCGATCGCGACTCCACTGACGCTGGTGGTCCTTCAGGGCGGCGCCGACACCCTGCCCGGCATGACCGCTCATGACACCGACGATGTGCGAGTGCAGGGCCCGACCCAGCGGCTCGGAGAAGAAGCCCACCCCGACCGCCACGAGGCGACCGGAGTCGAAGGCGCCTCCCACGTAGTTGCCGCCGTGGGAGAGCGCGACGAGCATCGCGCTGTCCACCGGGCTTCCGGTGTCGCGCTGCCAGATCTGCGCGAGCAGCTCAGATCCTGCCCCCATCTCCTCGACGGTGAGCTCACGGACGACCAGACCGCGGGTGTCCGGGGCCGCCCCCGACGACGGCATCCCCACCACTGCCATCGGCCACCTCCTCGTGGTCGGGCCGGCCCCTGGACGGCCGACCCTGCCGACCCATCCTCGTGGCGTCACGGGTCAGTCTCTTCGGCCGCGCTCACAAAGTTGCCGATCGACGCTGGTCAGATCCGACAACGTCGTGCTCAGCGGCCGGCTCGGACCGGCCGACCGGCAAGCTCGTCGACGACCAGGTCGTCGTCGCGGACAACGGTGCGTCCCGCGACGATCACCCGGGCGTAGCCGGTCGATGGCAGGCTGCCGTGCTCGTAGGTGGCGCGATCGGTCACCCGCTGGGCGTCGACCACCACGACGTCGGCGTCGCATCCGGCTCGCAGGCGTCCCTTGGCCGCCATGGCGGGCACGAACGGCTCCAGGATCTGCGCCGGCCCGAGCGTGCAGCGGCGCACCGCCTCGACCACCGACACCATCTGCGTCTCCCGGACGTAGCGCCGCCAGAACCGTGAGAACGTCCCGGCGGTCCTGGGGTGCAGGCTCGTCGAGGCCGGCGGCGGCCACGCGTAGGGGTCGGACTGCTCGGCCGGCCACGTCAGCGGCATCGCGTCCGAGGCGACGACAGTTCCCGGGAAGGCGAAGCAGCGGTCGAGGACGGCGCGGTCCGCGGCCCGGGACTCTTCCAGGAAGTGGACGATCGCGACCGATCCAGGATCCTCTTCGCGCAGCTGCCTCAGGTGTGCGGCATCGCGGACCCGTTCGCCGGTGGGGCCGTGCACCAGTGACGACGGCTGGAGTCCACGCTCGGCCAGACGCTCGGGTGCGAGGAAGTCGGCGCTGATCGCCGTGGCGCCCGCGCCGTAGGGGTAGGCCTCGGTCGTGACCGGTGCAGGCGAGCGTTCGATGAGCCGGTGCACGCGATCGACGTGGTGGGTCGACGTGCTGTTGACGTGGCAGTAGTGCGCGCGGACTCCGGTCTCCGCCGCGGCGCGGACGATCTCCTCGGCGCCGTCGACGACGGCGTCCGGCACCTGCTCGACCAGGTCGCGTGCGTGCGTGAAGGTGGACACGCCGTGCTGGGCGGCGAGCTGGCTCACCGCCTGGTACTCCTCGGGATCCACGCGCGGGGCGTACCCCATCAGGACACCGACACCGATGGCACCCGCGTCGAGGTCGCGCGCGATGCGCTCGATCAGCTGGGCGTGCTGGCGCGCGGTGGACGCGGCCTTCCATCGTGGGTCGCCGAAGTGGTCCAGCGGATGGGCCATCTGGGCGACGGTCAGACCGCCGATCTCGATCATCCTCGCGTGCTGCCAGGCCGCCGACGCCCCGTAGTGGATGGCGCGCCCCTCCGCCGCGACGCGTTCGTACCAGCTGGCGACCTCGGTGAACCCGCCTTCGAGGTCCAGGGCGGTGGTGACGCCGTCGCGGGCCTGCAACCGGCTGCCCGCGACGCTCTGGGCGTGGCTGTGCAGGTCGATCCACCCGGGGGCGACGATCATCCCCGTGGCGTCGACCACCTCGGTCGCCTCGACAGGCTCGGTGGTGATCGCCGTGATCGTGTCGCCCGTGATGGCCACCGTGGCGACCGCGTCGTGACCGGACTCCGGGTCGATGACCCGCCCGCCGACGATCGCCGTGTCGCAGGTGAGGGGCTTGTGCGCGTGCCGCATGGGTTCACACCTCCTCGCCCAGTGTCGCGGGACGCACCGCAGCACGCATCGTGCGCGCGCACCAAGGAGTCGCCCGGCGGCAGTCGTTCACCACAAGGCAGGCTGCAGGGTCCGGCTCAGCCGGCGAGGGTGGCGGGCAGGGTCTCGTAGCCGCGCAGGATGCGGGTGGGTCGGCGGGTTGCTCCGGGCTCGAGGCGCAGGTCGGGGAAGCGGTCGAAGATCGTGCGCAGTCCGACCTCGCCCTCCATGCGGGCGAGGGCGGCCCCGAGGCAGTAGTGCCGACCGGACGAGAAGGACACGTGATCGGACGCGTTCTCGCGGGTGACGTCGAAGCGGCCCGGATCGTCGAACACGTCGGGGTCGCGGTTGGCACCGGCCAGCAGCGTGGTGACCATGGATCCCCGCCGCACCTCCACGCCGGCGATCTCGGTGTCGCGCGCCGCCATGCGACCGGTCAGCAGCACCGGCGGGTCGTACCGCAGCACCTCGTCGACGGCGTTGGCCCACCCCTCGGGAGCGCTGCGCAGCTGGGCGAGCTGGTCCGGGTGGTCGTGCAGCAGACGGATGCCGTTGCCGAGCAGGTTGACCGTGGTCTCGAACCCGGCAGCCAGCACGAGTCCGGCGGTCGACTTCAGCTCGTCGTCGGTGAGCACGGCCCCGTCGTCGTCCTGGGCCGTGACCAGCTGGCTGAGCAGGTCGTCACCGGGGTTCTGGCGCACCTGCTCGATGTGGCCGACGAGCCACTGCTCGAACTCGGTCAGCGACGACTCGACGGTGTGGAAGGTGCGCCAGCCCAGGCCCAGGTCGAGCGAGGGAGCGGCGCCACTGCCGAAGGCCAGCACCCGGTCGCGGTCGCGTGCAGGAACGCCCAGGACCTCGGCAATCACCGTCACCGGCAGGAGGGAGCAGTAGCGGTCGACGAGATCGACCGGGCGGGTCGGGTCGAGGTCGTCGAGCAGGTCGTCGGCGATCTGCTGGGTGCGGTCGCGCAGGCGCTGCACCGCCTTGACCGAGAACACCCGGGTGACGAGCTTGCGGTAGCGGGTGTGGTCCGGGGGCTCGGTGACCAGCAGCGACGGGGGCGTCAGTGGTCCCATCGGCGCCGATCGGAACGCCCACTGCGCGACCTTGGCCAGCGGACCACCCGGACCGAAGTCGACGCCGCTGCGCATGTCGGGACTGGTCAGCACCTCCTTGACCACCGGCTGGGAGGCGGTGACGAAGGCGAACTTCGAGCGGTGCAGGGGACCCTCGGCGCGGATGCGGTCGAGCAGGTCGAGGGTCGTGGCCTCGTCGGAAGCCTCGATGAGGCGTCCGTGCAGGTCGCCGCGACGTGCCGATCCCTGGATGGCCATCCGGGGCACGGCGTGCCCCAGCCCCCAGCGCAACGTGCGGGCGGCGCGCGTCTCGATCTGTTCCTGGACCGACATGGTGCTCCTCACCGTGGTTCCAATACCGACCGGTATCGAGTACTCATGAGTATCGTAGCCCCGATGTCAACACTGCCGCCCACACGTCCCGCCACCCGCCCGACCCGCGACGTCGTGCGGCGGGCGCTGCTGGACTCCGCCGCTCGGGTGTTCGCCCGCAAGGGCATCGACGCCGCCAGCCTCGACGACGTCGCCGCCGACGCCGGGTTCACCAAGGGCGCCGTCTACTCCAACTTCGGCAGCAAGGACGGACTGGTCGCGGCCCTCGCCGACGACCGGGTCACGGCCTTCCTGGACCTCGGTCTCGACGCCGTCAGCGACGTCGACGAACCGCTCGCGCAGCGCGCCCAGGCCCTCGGCGACCGCCTCACCGCGGCGTTCGACGAGCAGCGCGACTGGACCCTGCTGTTCCTCGAGCTGTGGCAGCGATCGGTGCGCAGCGGCCACGTCGACGCCGCCTTCCGCGAGCGCCGGCGCGGACTGCACGCCGCGATCACCGCGGCGATCGAGCACCACTTCGGCACCGCCGGCGTCGCCATGCCCCTGCCCCCGTCCGAGCTGGCCACGCTGCTGATGGCCCTGGCCAACGGCCTGGCCATCGAGCGCCAGGCCGACCCCGACGCCGTGCCCGACGACCTCCTGGGCCGGGTGCTGTCGCTCTTGGTGGCGGACTGAACGCGAGCGAAACCTAGGGTTCTCAATGGCGCCGGAAGTGGGCGCCGGCACGACCACCTAAACGGCCGCGCCCACGTCGCCGCTTCGTCCGCTGATTGCCTTTTTTGTCGCAGTGGGTGCGTGGCTCGCAGCGCTGGACCAGATCAATGAGTAGCAGCCAGCTGAACCTTCCGCTTCGCCGGAAGGTGTCGGCTCATGGTCACCATGTCTCCCTCATCAGGCTCACCGAATTTCGCCCTTCGCGACACCTCGTTCCATCTACAGTAGTCACGGCGAAAGGTGAAGATGATGGGCTTCTCGGTCAAGGTGGCACCGGGCGTACGGGTGCGGGCTTCGTCTCGTGGCGTGCGGACGAGTATTGGTCCGCGGGCGGCACGTGTTCATGTTGGTTCGGGACGTACGGGGTTCTCGACCGGCGCTGGTCCCGTGAGCTACTACACGAGTGCGGGCGGGTCGTCCCGTTCCAGGCCGCGCGGCTCTGGAGCTGCTGCGCGCGAGCTTCGTTCCGCCACTCAATCTCCGGCAGCTGCCGAGAAGGCAGCCGAGGGGCGTCGTCTCGCCGCGGCCCTGGACGCTGTGGCGAACCTTCACCGAGAGTCGTTTCCTGACGCGCAGCCCCCACGTGCGCCTGACCCGCAGCCCGTTGACCGTGCGGCCGTGACCAAGCGCCATGTTGCCGAGGCCAAGCGGTCCACGAGCGTCTTCGCCCGGACAGCCCGACGTGAGGCGCTGGCGACTGCCATTGCGAACGCAGAAGTCGAGATCGCCCAGCTGACGTCTGACGCGGCCGCCGATCGTGACGTCTACCAGGCAGACCTTGACCACTGGTGGAACAACCTTCGTGCGAACGATCCAGGCACGGTCATAGGTGCCCTTGCGGCAGCGTTCGAGGACAACGAGGCTGCTGCGGCACCGATCGGGTCCCAGGGTGATGCGGTGTCGATCGTCGTCCTGCTGCCCGACCTGGACGCCGTCCCGGAGCGACGTCCCACCCTGACCGCTGCCGGGAACGTCAGCCTGAAGAAGTTGACGAAGTCCGAGACGAATGCGTTCTACGCCGAGATGGTCGCCGGCCATATGGTCGTGACCGTTAAGGAGGCGTTTGCCGTCGCACCCGGCATCCAGACCGCGCACGTCGTCGGGCTCCGCATCGGGCGCACTGATGCATACGGGCAGCCCGTCGTGGATGTCCTGGCGGCCGCCGAGCTGAAAAGGGCCTCGCTCTCGGGCGTCCGGTGGGACACCGCGTCGGCCCTCACCGTTCTCACAGACACCAGCGCCGACCTACTCATAGACCTCAAAGGCCGCACGTCCGAGCTCGTCCCGCTGGACCTCACGTCACGTCCTCACCTTCAAGCGGTCATCGACGCCGTCGATGTCGCCGAGCTTGCCGGGTGACGCGTCAACGCGACCCGCAGACCAACCCAGATGGGCCCTGCATCTCGTTGAAGCGCACAGCGACCGTCACCGTCATGCTCGTCCCAGCTGTTGCGGGCTGCTCCTCAGCTGGTTTCAGCGGCGATGGCTCCGGCGCCTCCTCGAGGCGTCACTGGTGCCGGCTTCGTCTGATCCCACCCCGACCGCACTGCCAGCACCTGCCTTCAAGCTCCTGAGCAAGGTCGAGATGGACGACGACTTCCGGGGAATGGGAACCCCGTCGGCGCGTTTTCGGTCAGCAGGCGCCCGCGGCTCCGAGTGCGCCTCCTCCTCAAATCCCACCACCCGTCCAGATGCGCTTGCGACCGAGCCCCGACGCAATCGAGCCCCTGACAGCATTTCTGTCAGGGGCTCGATCTCAGGTTGGTGCGCGAGGGGGGATTTGAACCCCCACGCCCTTGCGGACACTGGCACCTGAAGCCAGCGCGTCTACCGTTCCGCCACTCGCGCGTGGTCCCACCGGGGCAGGACCGAGGACTGAGTCTAACAGGGGTTCGCGGGTGTCCAGAACGGTGGCATGCGGCTCTGTTCGCCGTCTCCCGTTACGATCGACTAGTCAAGCGCCAGTGGTGCGATCGCGTGCGGGAGGTGAGCGTCAGATGGCAGGGGTCCTGCAACGGTTCGAGCAACGCCTCGAAGGAGCCGTCACCGGAGCGTTCGCCCGCGCCTTCCGCAGCGCCGTGCAGCCCGTCGAGATCGCCGCCGCGCTGCAGCGCGAGGTCGACAACTCCGCGCACATCCTGTCGCGCGAGCGTCGCCTGGTGAACAACGACTTCAGCGTCGAGCTCTCGCCGGCCGACCACGAACGCCTCACCCCGTTCGGCGCCACGCTCGTCGACGAGCTGAGCACCCTGATCACCGATCACGTCACCGAGCAGCGCTACACGCTCGCCGGCCCCTTGACGATCGCCTTCGTGAACACCCCCGAGCTCGGCACCGGACGATTCCGTGTGCGCAGCAAGACCAACGCGTCGGTGTCCGGCGGGGCCATCAAGCCCGAGGTGCGGTCCAACGTCAGCATCGAGGTCAACGGGGCCACCCACCCGGTGCCCAACGAGGGCCTGGTCATCGGCCGCGACGCCGAGGCCGACCTCAAGATCGACGACCCCGGCATCTCACGGCGCCACGCCCGCATCACCGTGCACCGCAACGGCGGCGACACCACGGTGTCGATCGTCGACCTCGACTCCACCAACGGCGTGGTCCTGAACGGCCACCGCGTCACCACGGCCGTCGTGGCCGACGGCTCCGAGGTGCGCCTGGGCAACACGATCATGGTCATCCGCGTCGCCGGGTCGAGGTGACGGGCCGTTGTCCGAGCTCACCCTCACGCTGATCAAGCTGGGCTTCCTCGCCGTGCTGTGGCTGTTCGTGCTGTCGGCGGTCTCGGTCATCCGCTCCGACATCTTCGGCACCAAGGCGCCGGCCCCCGCCCGCCAGCGCACCCCCAAGACCAAGGCGCAGGGCGCACCCAAGACCAAGCGCTCCCGTAGGCCGTCGCGCGGCAACCCGTCGTCACTGCACGTCGTGTCCGGCGCCAACCAGGGCCAGAGCGTTCCGCTCGGTGAGGGCCCGATCCTGCTCGGCCGCGGCACCGACGCCGCCATCCGACTCGACGACGACTACGTCTCCACCCGTCACGCGCGTTTCGCCACCAACGGCGAGCAGTGGTTCGTCGAGGACCTCGGATCCACCAACGGCACCTACATCGGCAGCCAGCGCGTCACCACCCCCGTTCCCGTCGGCCTCGACATGCAGGTACGCGTCGGCAAGACCGTCGTCGAGCTGCGGAAGTAGTCGGCCATGACCGCCCTGACCTACCGCTACGTCGCGCACACCGACGTCGGCCTGCGCCGGTCCAAGAACGAGGACTCGGGATACGCCAGCAGCCGCCTGCTCGCGATCGCCGACGGCATGGGTGGAGCCGCGGCCGGCGACCTCGCGTCGTCGTCGGCCATCGACGTCGTCCGCCGCCTCGACGACACCCTCGACGGTGACGCACTCACCGCCCTGCAGACCAGCGTCGAGCTCGCCAACGCGCGCCTCGGCGAGCTGATCAAGGCCGACCCCGCCGTCGAGGGGATGGGCACCACGCTCGAGGCGATGCTGTGGGACGGCGAGAAGCTCGCGGTCGCGCACCTGGGCGACTCGCGCATGTACCGGTTGCGTGACAACGCCCTGGCCCAGCTGAGCGCCGACCACACCTTCGTGCAGAGCCTGGTCGACGAAGGCAAGCTGACCCCGGCCGAGGCCCGCGTGCATCCGCACCGGTCGCTGCTGCTGCGAGCCATGCTCGGCCGCGACGACAACCAGGCCGACTTCAGCTGGATCCAGCCGTCCCTCGGCGACCGCTACCTGTTGTGCAGCGACGGACTCTCCGACATGGTTCCCGATCAGCTCATCGAGCGGGCGATGCAGTCCGAGACCATCGACCTCGCCGCCACCGAGCTGATCCGCCTGGCCATCGAGGGCGGCGGGCACGACAACATCACCGTCGTCATCGCCGAGTTCGTCGAGGCCGACACCGAGGTCGATCCCGACTCCTCGTCCGCCGACGGCCGACCCCAGTTGGTGGGAGCGGCGGCCGAGCAGCGCCAGCAGCCGCGCGACCGGACGACCGCCACGCGGGACGCGATGTCGTCGGAGGTCGACGAGGAGGTCATGCGCTACGCGCCCCGCCCACCCGGCTCCCGCCCGTGGGTCCGGCGCACGGCACTGGGCGTGGTGCTGGTCGCGATCATCGCCGCTGCCGGCTTCGGCGCGTACAAGTGGACCCAGACCCAGTACTACGTGGCCGCCAGCGACGGCCGGGTCGCCGTCTACCAGGGCGTGCCCTTCGACGTGCCCGGGGTGAACCTGCACCGGGTGGCCGAGGTCAGCGACATCGAGCTCACGACCCTGCCCGAGTACAGCCGCTCACAGGTCGAGGCGGGGATCGAGGCGCAGAACCGGGCCGACGCTGACGACATCGTCGCCAACCTCGAGCAGTTCGTCGCTCCCACCCCCAGCCCGTCCGCGACCCCCACGCCCACGAAGACACCCTCGGCGGCGTCCTGATGTCCGCCGCCGCACCGGTGTGGGTGCCGCGCAAGCGTCGCGGTGCCGAGATGGTCCTGACGGCCATGGCCGTCGGGATCAGCGTGTTCGCCTACGCCGCGGTCGGCCTCGGCACCACCGGATCGATCCCGTCCGACACCTTCAAGCTCGGCGGCGCGGTCGCGGTCGTGGCCATCGCCACCACGCTCGTCGTCCGGCGCCTGGCCCCCTACGCCGACCCGGTGCTGCTCCCGCTCGTCATCTGCCTCAACGGACTCGGCCTGGCGATGATCTACCGCATCGACAAGGGCTGCGCCGACTTCTGCCTCCAGGGCAACTTCCAGCCGCTGGCCAACGCCCAGCTGCTGTGGACAGCGCTCGGCATGATCGCGTTCTCCGTCGTGCTGTTCGTCGTGCGCGACCACCGCTCGCTGCAGCGACTGACCTACTCGTTCGGCTTCGCCGCGATCGTCCTGCTGATCCTGCCCCTGCTTCCGGTCATCGGCCAGAACATCCGCGGTGCCCGCATCTGGATCAATCTCGGCCCGTTCAGCTTCCAGCCCGGCGAGGCGGCCAAGATCTGCCTGGCGATCTTCTTCGCCGGCTACCTCGTCGTGCACAAGGACGCGTTGGCCCTGGCCGGTCGGCGGGTGCTGAACGTCGACCTCCCGCGCGGACGCGACCTCGGACCGATCCTGGCCGGCTGGCTCATCAGCGTCGGCATCCTGGTGTTCCAGCGCGACCTCGGGTCGTCGCTGCTGTTCTTCGGTCTGTTCGTCGTGATGCTCTACATCGCCACCGAGCGCCCGGGCTGGCTGATCGTCGGCGGCGTGCTGTTCGTCGTCGGCTCCTACTTCGGCTACCTGGCCTTCGGCCACGTGCGGGCGCGGTTCGACGTGTGGCTCGACCCGTTCGGCGACCCCGATCGCAACGGCCAGATCATCAACTCCTTGTTCGGCCTCGCGCACGGCGGTCTGCTGGGCCAAGGGCTCGGCGAGGGAAGCCCGCAGCTCACCCCGTTCTCGTTCTCGGACTTCATCATCGGCGCCATGGGCGAGGAGCTCGGTCTCACCGGCCTGATGGCGATCCTGCTGATGTACGGCCTGATCGTCGAGCGCGGCCTGCGCATCGCCCTGACCTGCCGCGACGCCTTCGGCAAGCTGCTCGCCGCGGGTCTCGCGGTGTCCTTCGCGCTGCAGGTGTTCGTGGTCGTCGGCGGCGTCACCCGGTTGATCCCCCTCACCGGCCTGACCACCCCCTTCCTCGCCCAGGGCGGGTCCTCGATCGTCATGAACTGGGCGATCATCGCCCTGCTCCTGCGCATCAGCGACCAGACCCGACGGCCCGCCCCCGAGATCGCCACCTTCGACAGTGACGAGGAGACACAGGTGGTGAAGCTCGCATGAACCACCACCACACCTCACCCCGGTCGAGCGAGAACCACCCATCAGGAATGGTGGTGAAGCTCGGATGAACCACCACCACACCTCACCCCGGTCGAGCGAGAACCACCCATCGGCAAGGGTGGTGAAGCTCGGATGAACAAGCCCATTCGCTACCTGGCCATCGGGTGCCTGGTGATGTTCCTGGCGCTGGTCGCCAACGTCAACTACGTCCAGTACGTCGAGGCCGACTCGCTGAACAACAAGCCGAACAACCGGCGCGTCATCGACGAGGAGTTCTCGCGCGACCGCGGTCCCATCCTCGTCGCCGGCGACCCCATCGCCGAGAGCGTCAAGAGCAAGGACCGCTACGTCTACCAGCGCACGTACCCCGACGGCGGGCTCTACGCGCCACTGACCGGCTACTTCTCCTACATCTACGGCCAGTCCTGGATCGAGCGGTCCGAGAACAAGGTGCTGTCCGGCAGCGACAACCGGTTGTTCGTCAACCGCGTCGTCGACCTGCTGTCGAACAAGCAGCCCAAGGGTGGCAGCGTCGAGCTCACCATCGACCCGCTCGCGCAGAAGACCGCCGCCGAGGGCCTCGAGGCGCTCGGCAAGGGCACCAAGGGGGCCGTCGCGGCGATCAACCCCCAGACCGGCGAGGTGCTGGCGATGGTGAGCCAGCCCTCGTACGACCCCAACCGGCTGGCCAGTCACGACTTCTCGAAGGTCAACGCCGCGTGGGACGAGCTGACCACCGACAAGAACCAGCCGATGCTGAATCGCGCCACCCAGCAGATCCTTCCGCCGGGGTCGACGTTCAAGCTGGTCACGGCAGCCGCGGCGCTCGAGGACGGCGTCGTCAAGAACATCGACGACAAGGTCAAGGCCGGCAGCTCGCTGAGCTTCCCGGGCATCCAGTACAAGCTGGTCAACGAGAACGGATCCAACTGCGGCGGCAACGAGATCACTTTCGAGCAGGCACTCAACGTGTCGTGCAACGTCGCGTTCGGCGGGCTGGCCGGAAAGATCGGCCAGCAGAAGCTGGCCGAGCAGGCCGCCAAGTTCGGCTTCGGCACCGATCCGCTGTCCGGCATCCCCACCAGTCCCAGCCAGTTCACCTCCGCCGGCACCGACCTCGAGGCGCCCCAGCTGGCGCAGAGCGGCATCGGTCAGTTCGAGGTCTCCGCCACGCCCCTGCAGATGGCGATGGTGGCCGGCGGCATCGCCAACGAAGGCACCGTCATGAAGCCGTACCTGGTCAAGACGGTCCGGTCACCCAGCCTGAGCGTGCTGAGCCAGGGCAAGCCCGAGCGGCTCAGCCAGGCGATGAGCGCCACCAACGCCGCCAAGCTCGAGCAGATGATGATCAGCACCACCGAACGCGGCACCGCCACGTCGGCGCGCATCGCGGGGGTCGATGTCGGCGCCAAGACCGGCACGGCACAGTCCGCGCCGGACCGCCCGCCGTACGCCTGGTTCGTCGCCTTCGCGCCTGCCGAGAACCCGCAGGTGGCCGTCGCCGTCATCGTGGAGTCCACCAAGATCTCCCGCGACGAGATCGCCGGTGGCCGACTGGCCGGGCCGATCGCCCGCTCCGTGATGGAGGCTGTGCTCGGCAAATGACCCCGTTCCCCACTCCAATCACCGCACCCGCACCTCACTCTGGGAGACTGACGACATGACCGAATCCGGCGACGAGCCGATCCGCCTCGGCGACCGCTACGAGCTCGGCGGTCTCCTGGGTCGTGGCGGCATGGCCGATGTCAGGGTCGGGCGCGACCTGCGCCTGGGTCGCACGGTGGCGGTCAAGCAGCTGCGGACCGACCTGTCGGCCGACGACACCTTCCAGGCGAGGTTCCGTCGTGAGGCGCAGTCCTCGGCGGCCCTGAACCACCCGTCGATCGTGGCGGTCTACGACACCGGTGAGACCACGGGTGCCCACGGCACGCACGTGCCGTACATCGTGATGGAGTACGTCGAGGGCCAGACGTTGCGCGACATCATGCGCGGTGCCGAGAACGGGCGCAAGATCCTGCCGGAGCGCGCGCTCTCGATCACGGCCGACGTGCTCAGTGCACTGGACTACAGCCACCGGTCGGGGATCATCCACCGCGACATCAAGCCCGCCAACGTCATGGTCACACCGGCCGGCCTGGTCAAGGTCATGGACTTCGGCATCGCCCGCGCGATCGCCGACACGTCGTCGGCCATGACCCAGACCGCCGCCGTCATCGGCACCGCCCAGTACCTGTCACCGGAGCAGGCGCGTGGCGAGACCGTCGACGCCCGCAGCGACATCTACTCGACCGGTTGCCTGCTGTTCGAGCTGCTCACGGGACGTCCGCCGTTCGTCGGCGAGAGCCCCGTGTCGGTCGCGTACCAGCACGTGCGCGAGGAGCCCAAGGCGCCGTCGCAGCTCAACCCCGAGGTGAGCCAGTCGGTCGATCACATCGTGGCCAAGGCGCTGGCCAAGCGGGTCGAGGATCGCTATCAGAGCGCCGCCGACATGCGCAAGGACATCGAGCGGGTGCTCGCCGGCGGCGAGGTCGAGGCTTCCGCCTCCACCGCCGTCGTGGGCGCGGCCACCGCCGTGGCCCCCGCCGTGGCAGCGACGCCCCGCCGGACCGAGCCCGGCGCCCGACGCGCCGTGCCCGAGGAGGAGCCGGAGAGCGAGAGCCGCTGGTGGATCGCGGCCGTGATCGGTCTGCTGCTCGTGGTCGCCGCGGTCATCGCGATCCTGCTGATCACCAACGACAGCGGCCCCGAGGCACCGGCCACCGTCACCGTTCCCGCCGTCGCCGGCAAGGAGGAGCAGGTCGCCACCCGCCTGTTGACCGACGCCGGCTTCCAGGTCGAGACCCAGCAGCGCGCCGACGCCGACATCGCCGAGGGATTCGTCATCGAGTCCGATCCGGCCGAGGGCGACGAGGCCGAGAAGGGCAGCACCGTCACGCTCGTCATCAGCAGCGGGCCGGAGCAGGTGACCATCCCGGACCTGCAGGGCTTCACCTACGACAGCGCCAAGAGCCGGCTCGAGGACCTCGGTCTGAAGGTCAAGAAGGACACCGCCGACGACCAGGCCGAGAAGGACCAGGTCATCAACACCAACCCGCCGTCCGGTGAGTCGGTCGAGGTCGGTTCCACCGTGACGATCATCGTCTCGCGCGGTCAGACCACCGTGCCCAACGTCGTCGGCCAGAAGCAGGCCGACGCGCAGAAGGCGCTGGAGGATGCCGGCCTGAAGGTCACGGTGCAGGAGGATCCGGCGGCGACGCAGGACAAGGGCATCGTGTCCGACCAGTCGTTGACCAGCGGTCAGCGGGTTCCGCAGGGCACGGCCATCACCATCACGGTGTCGACCAAGCCCGATCAACCCGATGTCCAGGACGGCGTGGCCGACCAGGGCAACGGGCCAGGGCAGTAGCGCCGGGGACCGGTCAGCTCACGACGGATCAGCCGTCGTCGACGCGTACTGCATCGTGACCTGGTCGTCGTAGGCCGGCACCGTGAGGTCCTCGGCGCTGCCCACCCGCAGCCCCAGTCCGTACGTGCGGGCGTAGTCCGCGAACGTCACGGTCTCCGGGGTCGAGCCCAGTGACTGCAGCATGCCGCCGACGTCGCCCACGGCGTTGATCCGGTACGGCGGCGAGTACTGACGACCGTTCAGCAGCACCGTGTTGCCGACGCACTTCACGCCCGTGGTCGAGATCAGCCGCTGGCCCTGCAGCGAGATCGCCTCGGCACCACCTGCCCACAGGGCGTTGACGTAGGCCTGCAGGTCCTGCTCGTGGACCACGAAGATGTTCGGGTCCAGGCCGGGTCGCACCCGGCTCTTCGGGGCGTCGTCGAGAACGATCCTGACTCCGGGCCCGCGGACCGACGTCATTCCGGCGACCGGCTCGAGGGCGGCGGCGTCCTTCTTCAGCGTGTCGATCGCCGTGCCGCCGACCCGGGCCGACAGCTGGTCGATCGAGGTCTGCAGCGCGTTGGCGGTGTCGCGGCGCTGGTCGACGCGCTCGGCCCGCTCGCGCAGCAGCGAGCTGAGGTCACCGCCGGACGGGCGCAGGTCGTCGCCGGAGGCGCTGACGGCGGCGGTGACGAACAGCAGCCCGCTCGCAGCGCACACCGCCATGACCGCGAGGGGCCAGCGCTGCTGCGCGTGCGAACCCCGCTTCGCGCTGCTGCGCGGCATACGGCCTCCCGGTCTGTGTGGTGCACCACTAGGCTAGACGAGACCCACTGAACCCGCGGCGACACCGCCGCCTCGTCTGGAGGACCCGTGGCACGCGACAAGACCCCCAAGGGCCCGAAGTCTCAGGGCCCGAAGCCGCAACGCATCGGTAATCGCTGGGCCGGGCCCGCCATGGTCGGGTCGGCCGTCTTCGGACTGGTGTGGATCGTGACCTACTACGTGGTCAACGGTCAGATCGACAGCTACCCGAAGGTCCTGCAGTGGTACGGCGACATCGGCAACTGGAACATCTTCATCGGCATGGGGTTCATCGTGGCGGCGTTCGGCTTCGCCACCAAGTGGGAGTAGCGGCTTCATCTGTCCCCAGCTGTGGATCCAGATGGGGATAACTACACCGGTGTAACTCGGTCCCCAGGTGTGGATCAACCTGTGGACAAACTATGAGGTGAGCGCCGCCGTGCGCAGCACGAGGGCGACCGCCCCCACGACGACCAGCACGACGACAGCACCGATCTGGGCCTGCTGACGCAGCCGCTTGGGCGAGTAGGCCACGGCCGCCCCGATGAGCAGTCCGGCCAGGAATCCACCGAGGTGACCCTGCCAGCTCACGTTGGCCCGCAGGCTCAGCAGCGCGTTGATGCCCAGCAGCACCAGCAGACCGGTGACGTCGACCTTGGCCTTGAGCTGCAGCACCAGCGCCAGCGCGAACAGCCCGAAGATGGCGCCGGAGGCTCCCACCGTCGGGGTGCCCGCCGGCGACAGCAGGTAGACCACGACCGACGAGAACACGGCCATGGTCAGGTAGGCCACGATGAACCGCCAGGTGCCGAGCGCCTTCTCCACGAACGGCCCGAACAGGTACAGGGCGTACATGTTGAACGCCAGGTGCAGCAGACCCAGGTGCAGGAAGGCTGCCGTGAACAGGCGCCACCAGGCGCCCTGGGCCACTCCGGTCAGCTCGGTGCCGTCCTGCGCGAAGCGTGTGTCGGCCAGCATCGCGCCCTGCTGGAAGATCGGCCCGTCGAAGCCACCCGTCGCCACCTGCAGCAGGTAGGCGACCACGTTGATGCCGATGAGGGCCATCGAGACGCGGCCCACGTTGGTGCTGACCAGGCCGCCGGCGATGGTGCGGGCAGAACGCACCGACTTCTTGCCCTCCGCGATGCACGTGGGGCACTGGAAGCCCACCGCCGCGTCGCGCATGCAGTCAGGACAGATCAGCCGCTCACAGCGCTGGCACGAGATGTAGGCCTCGCGGTCAGGGTGTCGGTAGCACCGCTGATCGGCGACAGGGTCGGACGTCACGCCTCCGCGCGCTCGATCCGCAGCGACTCGATGACCACCGGGGTCGAGGGCTTGTCGAACCGGTCGGTCGGCGAGGCGCCGATCGCGTCGACCACGGCACGACTCTCGTCGTCGGCGACCTCGCCGAAGATGGTGTGCTTGCGGTTGAGCCAGGTGGTGGGCGCCAGCGTGATGAAGAACTGCGAGCCGTTGGTGTTGGGGCCTGCGTTGGCCATGGCCAGCAGGTAGGGGCGATCGAACTGCAGGTCCGGGTGGAACTCGTCCTCGAACTCATAGCCCGGTCCGCCGCGACCGTCACCCATCGGGTCGCCGCCCTGCAGCATGAAGTCGGCGATGATGCGGTGGAATCCCAGACCGTCGTAGAACGGACGGGTCGCCAGCTGCCCGGTGGCGGGGTCGACGAACTCCTTGGTTCCCTCGGCCAGCCCCACGAAGTTCTCGACCGTCTTGGGGGCCTGGTCGGCAAACAGGTTCACGACGATGGTGCCGAGATTCGTCGCGAGGTGGGCGGTCAGCTGCGATGCCACGTTCTGGGGGTCCTTTCGGGCGGATGTGTGCACCTCATTCTCCCACGCACCGCCTGAAACGGCTCCCCGCCGGGCCGCACGTGCCGGGCGCTACCGTGACCTGCATGACTGCCTCCCCCACGGTCGACCTGTCCCGGGTCGCGTCCGACATCGCCGTGCTCACCTTCAGCGCCCCTCCGGTGAACCTGTACTCAGCCGAGCTGCACGACGCGTTCGACGCGGCACTGGACGACATCGAGGCCGACCTGCCCCGCGCGCTGCTGATCCGGGCCGAGGGCAAGCTGGTCTCCGGCGGGGTCGACGTCGCGGCGTTCCACGCGCAGAAGACGCGCGCCGACACCCAGCGGCTGTACGACCGCATGCTCGAGCTGCCCGAGCGCATCGATGCCCTGGACGTTCCGACGTTCTTCGCCGCGCACGCCCTCACGCTGACCTGGGCGTTCGAGGTGGCGCTGGCCTGCGACATCGTGATCGCGGCCGATCGGGCGAAGTTCGGCCTGGTCGAGCGCGTCATCGGTCTGACCCCCACGATGGGCGGCACCCAACGGCTCGCCGCGCGCGCCGGGGTGGGCCGGGCCAAGCAGCTGGTCTTCACCGGCGCCACCTACGACGCCGCCACCCTGGCCAGCTGGAACGTGGTCAACCACGTCCTGCCCGACGAGGGCTTCGACGATGCCGTGCTTGAGCTGGTTCGTCACGTCGCAGTGGGCCCGACCCGAGCGTTCGGCGCGGCCAAGCAGATCCTGCGTCACTTCGAGATCGGCGGAGTGCCCGAGGCCATCGCCCACACCACCTCGATCGCGTCGTCGTTGTTCGACACCGAGGACCTGCAGCACGGCATGGAGTCGTTCCTCACCGACGGCCCCGGCAAGGCGACCTTCGAGGGCCGCTAGCCGCTCTCGGTTCGCTTGCCGCTCTCGGTTTACCAGCAGGCCCCGGCAAACCTCATGTCTCCGGGCAAATTCACCCGAGGAGTGAACACCTTCCGGGGCCTGCTGGTAAACCGCCAACGGTCAGGCGGCAGCTTCGGCGCGTAGGCGGGTGGTGGCGCGGTGCTCGGCCCAGAAGCTCACGAACGGGATGGTCGCGAACAGGGCCGTGGTGATGACGAACCACGGCTGCCAGCGGTGGCGACGCGCGAGCACCGCGATCAGCACGAGCAGCGCCATGAACAGGTAGCCGTGGATCATGTCGATGATCGAGATGAGGCCGTCGTTGCGGTTCCACCACGACAGGTCGTTGGTGCTGAGCTGGGCGATGAAGGCGCCGATCACGAAGATCAGGTTCAGTCCGACGATCCAGGCGACGACGCGGTAGGCGATGGCGGTTCGGCTCACCCGGGAAGGTTACTCCGCGCCCACGAGCGCCGGCTCGGCGGCGGCCGCCACCTGCTCGCTGGTCATCCGCCACCACATGAACACCGTGAACAATCCGAACACCCACCACTGCAGGGCGTAGGCGAGGTTGCGCAGTCCCACGGTCCAGGACACGTCCTGGCTGGGTGCTTCGGCCACCGTCAGGCCCGAGGCGAGTCCGGCGTCGGTGCTGATGGCGAATCCCGAGTACAGGTCGTAGGGCAGCTCGTTGGCCAGCGCCGGGATGCGCATGGCGCCGATCGTGCGGCGGTCCGGATCCCACGGCTGTCCCTCGCCCTGTCCGGACTGCAACAGACCGTCGACCGTGACCTGGCCGGTCGGCAGCGACGGCGCATCCCCCACCTCGGGGGCCCAGCCACGCACCACGAGCATCGCGTCACGGGGATCGGTCATCAACGGGGCCACCAGCCAGGCGCCGCGGACGCCGCCCTGGTCACGACCGGTGACCCAGAACTGGTCGGCAGCCGGGGCGAAGGTCCCCGTCATCGAGACGGGGCGCTGGTTGAGGCGCGGCTCGAACGGCTCGTCGGGTCCCCAGAGGCCCGCGAGCGACACCTGCGGAACCTCTTGACGATCCGCACGCTCGGAGGCCTGCCGGGTGTCATAGACCCCCAGCTGCCACAGCCCCATCACGATGCAGAACGTCAGGGCGACGACGGCGAACAGGTGCAGCCCGATCAGCGCCGGACGGAACCACTGCCTCACAGGTGGGCCGTCACGACGTGAAGCGCGCGACGTCCGGGTAGAGCGGGAAGCGCTCGGCCAGCACGGCCGTGCGCTTGCGCAGACCGTCGATGTCGACGTCGCCGGGCTTGAGCGCCTCGGCGATGACGTCGGCGACCTCGGTGAACTCCTCGGTGCCGAAGCCGCGGGTGGCCAGGGCGGGCGTGCCGATGCGCAGGCCCGACGTCACCATCGGCGGCCGCGGATCGTTGGGGACCGCGTTGCGGTTGACCGTGATGCCCACCTCGTGCAGCCGGTCCTCGGCCTGCTGACCGTCGAGCTCGCTGTCACGCAGGTCGACCAGGACGAGGTGGACGTCGGTGCCGCCGCTGAGCACCTGCACGCCGGCGGCACGGGAGTCGTCCTGCATGAGCCGCTCGGCCAGGATGCGTGCACCGTCGAGCGTGCGCTGCTGGCGGTCGGTGAAGTCCGGGCCGAGGGCCATCTTGAACGCCACGGCCTTGGCGGCGATCACGTGCTCGAGCGGACCGCCCTGCTGGCCGGGGAACACCGCGGACTGCAGCTTCTTGACCATCTCGGGGTCGTTGGACAAGATCGCGCCACCCCGCGGGCCGCCCAGCGTCTTGTGGGTGGTGGTCGACACGACGTGCGCGTGCGGCAGCGGGCTGGGGTGCAGCTCGGCGGCGACCAGCCCGGCGAAGTGCGCCATGTCCACCCACAGCAGAGCACCGACCTCGTCGGCGATCGCGCGGAAGGCGCCGAAGTCGAGCTGGCGCGGGTAGGCCGACCAGCCGGCGATGATCACCTTGGGCGAGTGCTCGAGGGCCAGCGACCGCACCTCGTCCATGTCGACGATGCCCTCGTCGTCCACGTGGTACGGCACGACCTCGTACAGGCGCCCGGAGAAGTTGATCTTCATGCCGTGCGTGAGGTGGCCGCCGTTGGCCAGGTCCAGCCCCATGATCGTGTCGCCGGGACGCGCGATGGCGTGCAGCACGGCGGCGTTGGCCGTGGCGCCCGAGTGCGGCTGGACGTTGGCGTACTCGGCGCCGAACAGCTGCTTGAGCCGGTCGATGGCGATCTGCTCGACCTGGTCGACGACCTCGCAACCGCCGTAGTAGCGCTTGCCGGGGTAGCCCTCGGCGTACTTGTTCGTCAGCACGCTGCCCTGCGCCTGGAGCGCCGCGACGGGTGCGAAGTTCTCCGACGCGATCATCTCCAGCGTCGTCTGCTGACGCTGCAGCTCGGCGTCGAGCAACGCTGCGATCTCGGGGTCGAACTGCGAAAGCGGCTGGTCCAGGCTCATGGCACCCAGACTATCGGTCCGCCGGGAGGATCAGTGCTCGGGGAAGAGGGATCCGCCGCGCTTGGTGACCAGCACCGCAGCCTGGGTGCGGCGCTGCAGCCCCAGCTTGGACAGCATCTGCGTGACGTAGTTCTTGATCGTCTTCTCCGCGAGGTACATCTCGTCGGCGATCTGCTTGTTGGTCAGGCCCTGTCCGATGTACTCCAGGATGCGTCGCTCCTGGCGGGTCAGCTTGTCCAGCGGATCGGTCGTGGGCGCACCCTCGCGGATGCGCTCGAGCACCTTCTGGGTGACGGTGGGGTCCAGCAGCGACTCTCCCGCGGCCACCCGGCGGATCGACTCGACGATCTCGTTGCCACGCACCTGCTTGAGCACGTAGCCGGCCGCGCCGGCCATGACGGCCGAGAACAACGCCTCGTCGTCGTCGTACGAGGTCAGGATCAGCACCGCGGTCTTGGGGTGGCGCGAGCGGACCTCGCGGCACACCTCGATGCCGGTGCCGTCGGGCAGGCGACCGTCGAGGACGGCGACGTCAGGCTTGAGCTGGGGGATCTGGCGCAGTGCCTCGGCGGCCAGACCAGCCTCGCCGATGACCTTCAGGTCGTCGTTGCGCTCCAGCAGGCTCTTGATGCCCTGCCGGACGATCTCGTGATCGTCGAGCAGGAACACCGTGATCGGTTCGGTCATGCGCTCTCCCCTGGGACGCTCCACGTGATCGTGGATCCACCGGTCGGTGTGCTCTCGACCTCGCACTGTCCACCGAGCAGCTCGGCACGACGACGCATGTTGCGCATCCCGTTGCCTCCGTCTCGTCCGACTGATGGGTCGAAGCCCTGTCCGTTGTCCACCACAGTGAGAGTGACATGGTCGCCGACCGTGACGTCAAGCGAGACCTTGGTGGCCTTTGCATGTTGCACGATGTTGGACAACATCTCGCCCGCGACTGCGACCACGTGCTCCCGCACCATACCGGACACCTGTGTCGTCACGGGCCCGCTGAACGTGACCACGGGCCGGAATCCCAGCAGTTCGCCGGCATCATCGGCCATTCGGGTCAGAATCGCAGGGACGTCGGGACTGTCGACGTCGTCGTGCTCGAGTCCGGAGATGGTGCGCCGCAGATCGGCGATCGTCTCGTCGATGCCGTCGATGGCCGAGGACAGCGAGGCAGCCACCTTGGGGTCGTCGGTGACGCTGGCGGTCTGGTCCAGGTTCATGCCGATCGCGAAGAGGCGCTGGATGACGACGTCGTGCAGGTCGCGGCTGATGCGGCCCCGGTCCTCGAAGATCGCGAGGCGTCGCCGATCACCCTGGACCCGCGCCATCTGGAGCACCTGTGCGGCCTGCTCGGCGAAGCGTTCGGGCAGCTCGGGATCGAGCTCCCAGGAGTCGACGAGTCGAGAACCGGCCCAGCCGACGACCAGCGTGCCCCTCCCGCCGCCCTGAGGACCAGAACCGTCGTGCAGCGGCAGCATCTGCACGGTGCGCAACGCAGGCCAGCCCGCGAGGATCTTGGGGTCGTAGCGACGATCCAGCTCGGTGCGCGGCACGACGACCGCGTGCCCGGTGCGCACCGGCCGCCCCACAAGGGTGCCGGCGACGGGCACGGACTCACCGAGCAGACCGTCCGACTCGACGCCCGAGACCGCTGCGACCACGAGGTCCTCGCCGTCGTCGTCGGGCAGCAGCAGGATCGCGCACGACGCCGACGCCACGTCACGGGCGCGATCGACGATCAGCTGCCAGGCCGACTCGTGCGACACCGGGCCGAGCAGGCTCGTGGCGATCTCGACCGAGGCGTCCAGCCAGCGCCGGTCCCGCACCGACTTCTCGTGCAGCAGCGCGGTGCTGATCATCAACCCCGCCGAGCTGGCGAACGCGTCGGCCACGTCCTCGTCGTCAGCCGAGAACCCTCGGCCGGACTCGTGGTCGAACAGGTACAGGTTGCCGAACGTGCGGCCGTCGACCCGCAACGGCACTCCGAGGAAGGCGAGCGATCCGATCGGGGAGGACGCCTGGTCGAGCAGGTCGACCAACGCCTCGCGTCCGGCGAGCGACTCGGTCAGGTCGTCGGGCAGGCCGAAGGAGGCGAAGCGGCCGAGGCGGCGGTCGGCTCGGCCGTCGACGACGTCCAGGATCCCGCAGCGCGCACCGCTGAGCCGGCAGGCCTCGCGCACCAAGCGCTGCAGCAAGCCGTCCACGGACAGGTCGCGCGACACGTCAGCGAGGCCGAACCATGCGTCTCGGCGGCGCTGCTGCGACGTGACCCGGATGTCACCCTCCATGTCCCTCATTTCGTAGAGGCCCATTGTGCCCGAACGAATGGACTTTAGTCCCTATTTTGGCAGATCCACCCAACTTCCCTCGGGGTGGCCCGCGCACACGACCGCACCGGACCGAAACGTCACCAAACTGCAATCCCAAGGAGACAGCCCGACGTGTAGCGTGCCGAGCGATCTAGTCCGTCGTGACTAGTCCACGGCGGCCGGGGGACGGCGCCGAGTCGTTCTCAGGAGGACATCGATGAACACCACTCGACCCAGCACGGGCCGACGCACCATCGCGATCACCGCGGTGGCCGCTCTCTCCGGGCTCGCCCTCGCGGCGTGCGGCGCCGGCAAGTCCGGCGACTCCAACGCCGGGCTGATCGTGGGCACCACCGACCAGGTGGTCTCGATCGACCCAGCAGGCTCGTACGACAACGGTTCGCTCAACGTGCAGACGCAGGTGTACCAGTACCTGCTGAACTTCCCGGCCGGCACCACCGACCTGACCCCCGACGCCGCCTCGAAGTGCGACTTCGACCCGAACGACGGCACCAAGTACGTGTGCACCATGAAGCCGGGCCTGAAGTTCGCCAACGGTCACGACCTGACCGCCAGCGACGTCGCCTTCAGCTTCAACCGCATCGTCAAGATCAACGACCCCAACGGCCCTGCCTCGCTGCTCGGCGCGATGAAGTCGGTGGAGGCCACCGACGACTCGACCGTCACGTTCACCCTCGCGGCGCCCAACGACCAGACCTTCCCGCAGATCCTGGTCACCTCGGCCGGTCCGATCGTCGACGAGGAGACCTACCCCGCCGACGCCGTGCTCGACGACGACGCCGCCGTGAAGGCCAACGGCTTCTCCGGTCCGTACACCATCAAGAGCTACCAGAAGAACCAGCTCGCCGAGTTCGTGGCGAATCCCGACTACGACGGCACGTACGAGGCCCCCAAGGCCAAGAACGTGACGATGAAGTACTACGCCAAGCCCGAGAACCTCAAGCTCGACATCCAGAACGGCGCCATCGACGTGGCCTACCGCTCGCTGACGCCCACCGACATCGCCGACCTCGAGAAGAGCGACGGCGTGAAGGTGCACACCGGCGCCGGCGGCGAGCTGCGATACGTGGTGTTCAACCTCGACACGATGCCGGGCACCTCGCCCGAGCAGAAGCTGGCCATCCGCAAGGCGGCCGCCTCCTCGGTCAACCGCGACGAGCTGTCGGAGCAGGTCTACAAGGGCACGTACACCCCGGCGTACTCGATGGTGCCCGACGGCCAGGCCGGAGCGAATGAGGCGTTCAAGGACCTGTACGGCGCCGCGCCCGACAAGGCGGCCGCCGAGAAGTTCCTCAGCGACGCCGGCGTGAAGACGCCGGTCGACATCAAGCTGCAGTACAACCCCGACCACTACGGCTCCAGCTCGGACCAGGAGTACAACGCCGTCAAGCGTCAGCTCGAGGCGACGGGCCTGTTCAAGGTCTCGCTGCAGTCGACCGAGTGGGTCACGTACTCCGAGGAGTACCCCGCCGACGCGTACCCGGTCTTCCAGCTGGGCTGGTTCCCGGACTTCCCGGACGCCGACAACTACCTGTCGCCGTTCCTGAGCCCGTACGACGACAAGCAGAGCGGCAACTTCACCAACTCGCACTACAACGAGATCGGCACGCCGTTCCAGGACGACGAGATGACCAAGCTGCTGGACTCGGAGCGCGTCGACGGCGACCAGGCCAGCCGCGAGGCCACGATCGGCAAGATCCAGGACCGGCTCGCCGACCAGGTGCCATACCTGCCGCTGCTGACCGGCTCGCAGGTCGCCATCGCCGGAGACGACGTGAAGGGGGTCGACGACACGCTCGACGCGTCGTTCAAGTTCCGCTTCACGGCACTGTCGAAGTGAGCCGCTAGATCGATCGGGGGCAGGTCCGGGCCGGTACCGGGCCTGCCCCCTTCGTCGTCCCGATCCACCCACCGCAGGAGCCACGCATGGCCGTCACCGAGTCCCTCACCCCGGTCTCGTCACCGGACGAACCCGATGCCCCCCGTCGGGGCGGGTTGAGTCCGCTGGCGCGCTACCTGCTGGTGCGCCTGGCGCTGCTGGTCCCGATGATCTGGCTGCTCGTCACGATGGTCTTCGTGCTGATGCGGGTCATCGGTGATCCCATCCAGGCCGCCCTGGGTGGTCGCCTCAGCGCGGCCCAGATCGCCGAGCGCAAGGCCGACGCCGGACTGGACCGCCCGATCCTGACGCAGTACTGGGAGTACCTCACCGGACTGCTGCACGGCGACTTCGGCACCACGCTCACCGACAACCGCAAGGTGTCGGACATCCTGGTCGTCAACGGTGCGGCCACGCTCGAGCTGGCGTTCTGGTCGCTGCTGGTGGCGTTCTGCGTGGGCATCCCACTCGGACGTCTCGCCGCCCGGTACCGCGACCGGCTGCCCGACGTCATGCTGCGCCTGTTCGCGATCCTGGTCTACGCGGCACCGGTGTTCTTCGTGGGTCTGCTGCTCAAGCTGGCGTTCACCCCGTTCGGGTGGCCGTCGTCCGGGCGAGCCAGCACCAGCACCGAGCTGACCTTGCAGAACGTGAATCCGCAGACCCACATCATGATCGTCGACGCGATCCTGTGGGGCGAGCCGTCGCTGATCTGGGACGTCCTGCAGCACGCCATGCTGCCGGCGATCGCCCTCGGACTGCTGACCGGCGGCATCTTCCTGCGGCTGGTGCGGGTGAACCTGCTGCAGACGCTGCGCATGGACTACGTGACCGCGGCCCGCGCCCGCGGCGTCAGCGAGCGCCGCGTGCTGAGCAAGCACGCGTTCCGCAACGCGCTGGTACCGGTGGTCACCGTGATGGGGCTGCAGATCGCGCTGCTGCTCGGCGGAGCGATCCTCACCGAGACCACCTTCGAGTGGAAGGGCCTCGGATACCAACTGTCGCAGTACCTGATCCGTCGCGACTTCCTGGCGGTGCAGGGCATCGTCACCGTCATCGCCCTGATCGTCGGGGTGATGAGCTTCCTGATCGACGTCGTGGTCGCCTTCGTCGACCCGCGAGTGAGGTTCTGATCATGGGTGTGGTCAAGCAGTCCCACGGACTTCAGCGCTTCATGCTGCTGCTCGGTTTCGGGCTGATCGCCCTGTTCGTCGTGCTGGCGGTCTTCGCCCCGCTGCTGGCTCCCTACGGCTTCAACCAGGCCCGCGGCGCCGACGGCGTGCTGTTCGGCACGCAGGACCCGCCCTCGTGGGACCACCTGTTCGGCACCACCGTCGGGGGCACCGACGTGCTCTCGCGGGTCATCTACGGTGCGCGCACCGCGGTCGTCGTGATCGTGCTCGCGGTGATCCTGTCCGGCCTGGTCGGTGTGCCCCTGGGTCTGCTGTCGGGCTTCCTCGGGGGGTGGCTCGACCGGGCGCTCGTGTTCGTGATGGACGCGCTGTACGCGTTCCCGTCGCTGCTGCTGGCCATCGTGGTGTCGATCGTGCTGTCCGGCGGCAGCAGCGGGGCCGTCGGTGGCATCCTGGCCGCTGCCATCTCGATCACGGTCGTGTTCGTGCCGCAGTACTACCGCGTCATCAGGAACGCCACCTTGTCGGTCAAGGCCGAGCCGTACGTCGACGCTGCCCGGGTCGTGGGCGCCCGCACCCCCCGCATCCTGCGCAAGCACATCTTCTCCAACGTCTCGCAGTCGCTGCCGGTCATCGCGACGCTCAATGCGTCGGAGGCGATCCTCACCCTCGCAGGTCTGGGGTTCCTCGGCTTCGGCATCGAGCCCTCGGCCGCCGCGGAGTGGGGCTACGACCTGAACAAGGCGCTGCCCGACGCCTCGTCGGGCATCTGGTGGACCGGGGTGTTCCCCGGTGCCGCGATCGTGCTCATCGTGCTGGGGGCGACCCTGGTCGGCGAGAGTCTGAACGACATCCTCAACCCCCTGCTGCGCACGCGCAGCGGGGAGACCACCACCGCGGACACCGCTGAGCTTCGGCGAGTTCGACGCTCCGGCCGCTGCCGCACCGGCCGGCGAGACCAAGCGTGTGGCGGCGCTGTCACTGACCGACCTCGACGTCACCTTCCGCACCGACGCTGCGCCGGTGCACGCGGTCAACGGCATCAGCTTCGACGTCGCGCCCGGTGAGGTCGTCGCCGTCGTGGGTGAGTCCGGATCCGGCAAGTCGGTGACCTCGCGGGCCGTGCTGGGCCTGCTCCCGTCCACCGCCGAGGTCACCGGTTCGGCCACGCTGCGCCACCGCGAGGGTGTCGACCGCGAGCTGATCGGCATGAGCACCCGCGACCTGCAGCCCATCCGCGGCGACCAGGTCTCGATGGTGTTCCAGGAGCCGTCGACCGCGTTGAACCCGGTGTACACGGTCGGTTGGCAGATCATCGAGGGACTGCGCGCCCACAGCACGGACTCCGCGAAGAAGATGTCCAAGAAGGCGGCGCGCGCCCGAGCCGTCGAGCTGCTCGAGCTCGTCGGGATGCCCGATCCGGCCGAGCGGGTCGACTACTACCCGCACCAGCTGTCCGGCGGACAGAAGCAGCGCGTCGTGATCGCGATGGCGATCGCGTCCAGTCCCGACGTGATCATCGCCGACGAGCCGACCACCGCGCTGGACGTCACCGTGCAGGCGGCGATCCTCGAGCTGCTGCTGTCGCTGCGTGAGCGCCTCGGCACCGCGATCGTGCTCATCACCCACAACATGGGCGTGGTGGCCGACATGGCCGATCGCGTGGTGGTCATGTACCGCGGGTCGGTCGTCGAGCAGGCTCCGGTCGACCAGCTGTTCGCCGAGCCCGCCCACCCCTACACCCGTGCGCTGCTCGACGCCGTTCCGCACCTGGGTCGAGGAGACGGCCCCCAGCCCGTGGCGTCGGACGCCGAGACGGTGCTGGAGATCGACGACGTCACCGTCGAGTTCGCCGGCCGATTCGGTCGTCCGAGCTTCCGCGCCGTCGACCAGGTGTCACTCACGGTCCGCCGCGGCGAGGTGCTGGGCCTGGTGGGCGAGTCCGGGTCCGGCAAGTCGACCATCGGCCGCACGGCGGTCGGGCTGCAGCAGCCGACGGCGGGCACGGTCCGGGTGTCGGGCACCACCATCTCGGGGCTGTCCGATCGCGAGCTGCGTCCGCTGCGGTCCCGCTTCGGGTTCGTGTTCCAGGATCCCGCGGCGTCACTGAATCCGCGCATGTCGATCGCCGACTGCGTGGCCGAGCCGCTGCACGTCCAGACCGACCTGACCGACGACGCCGTGCACGCCAAGGTGCGCGAGCTGCTCGACAGCGTCGAGCTGCCCGGCGCCTACGCCGAGCGCTACCCGCACGAGCTGTCCGGCGGCCAGCGTCAACGGGTGAGCCTCGCCCGCGCCCTGGCGCTCGATCCGGACCTGTTGATCGCCGACGAGCCCACCTCGGCGCTCGACGTGTCGGTGCAGGCTCGAGTGCTCGAGCTGTTCACCGAGCTGCAGCAGCGCTTCGACTTCGCGTGCCTGTTCATCAGCCACGACCTCGCCGTGGTCGACGCGCTCGCCAACCGCGTGGCCGTCATGCAGCACGGCCGGCTGGTCGAGGTGGGCGACCGCGCCCAGGTGCTCGGCGATCCACGGGAGGAGTACACCCAGCGCCTCATCGCCGCGGTTCCGGTGCCCGACCCGGCCGAGCAACGTCGTCGTCGCGCCGCACCTGGCCACCTGTTGACCGACCTGTCGTAGGACAGACTGGAGCCATGGATCCCGTGGCGATGGTGCGACAGCGCATCGGCGCTGCCCTGTTCGAGCGGGTCGCCGGCGACGAGGGTCCTGCTCGCCGTGAGCGCATCTGGAGCAGCACGGGTGAGCGTCGCTTCGGTCCTGACTCGGCGATCTTCCGGGTGCACTCCGACGCGTCGATGTTCGTCGGTGGAATCCGTGCCCTGCTCCTGCAGTCGCTGCACCCGTTGGCGATGGCTGCGGTCGACCAGCACTCCGGCTACCGCGGAGACCCGTGGGGCCGACTGCAGCGCACCAGCACGTTCCTGGCCGAGACCACCTTCGCGACCATCGAGCAGGCCGACCAGGCCATGGCTATCGTCCGGGCCGTGCACGACCGCATCGAGGGCGTCGCCCCCGACGGCCGCCCGTACCGGGCGTCGGACCCCCACCTGATCCGCTGGGTGCACGTCGCCGAGGTCGACAGCTTCCTGCGGGCGCACGACCGCTACGGCGGCCGGCCGCTCGACCCGACCGGCCGCGACGCCTACGTGGCCGAGACCGCCCACGTGGCCCGGGGCCTCGGCGCGGTCGACGTGCCCGAGACCGTCGCGGAGCTCGACGAGGTGATCGCCGGCTACCGCCCCGAGCTGCACAGCACGGAAGCCGCCCGTCGCACCGCCCGGTTCATCCTGCTGCACCCGCCGGTGTCGTTGAGCCAACGTGCTCCGTACTCGCTGCTGTGCGCCGCCGGGGTGGGGCTGCTGCCGCTGTGGGCCCGCTGGCCCCTGCGCCTGCCGTACCTGCCGGTCACGGAGGCGACCGCCGTCCGAGCCGCCGGCATCGCCATGACCGGCACGATCCGCTGGGCCATGGGCGCGCCGCCGAGCGCTGCGCCGCAACCATGAGCTCGGTCTCGGAGCGGGTCGGCCGCTCGCTGGGTCGACGACTGCGGATCGTCGGACGCGACCTGCGCCGGTTCCGGCCCGACTGGCGGTGGATCGCGGGCGTGCTGCGTTCGTTCGTGGTCTCGTTCGTGGCGCTCGCGGTCAGCCTGTGGCTGCTGCCCGGCACCCAGGTGACCCGTGGAACCGAGTCGGTCGCCACGCTCGCGGTGGTGCTGCTGGCCGTCGGCGCCCTGCTGCGTCCGCTGCTCACCCGCCTGACCGTCCTCACCGGAACCGTGGGTCTGCTCGTCGCGGGCCTGCTCGCGCAGGCGCTGCTGCTGGGGGTCGCCATGACCCTGGTGCCGACCGTCGAGCCGTTCAGCGTCGGTGAGATCGTCGTCGCCTCCTGGGCGGCCGCGGTGGTGGCGGCCGGCGTCAACTGGTTGTTCGACGCCAGCAGCGACGAGGCGTTCTTCGGCCAGGTCATGGGCCAGGCCGTGCGGCTGACCCATCGCGAGGGCTCGGAGTCGCGGGGCGTGCTGATCGTGCAGCTCGACGGGGTGAGCACGCCGTTGATGCGTCAGGCGATCACCGCCGGCGCGATGCCCACGGTGTCGCACTGGCTGCGGTCACACTCGCACCGCATGCAGTCCTGGCACACCGGCCTGCCGGCCACCACCCCTGCCGGGCAGGCCGCACTGCTGCACGGCGACGTCACGTCGGTACCGTCGTTTCGCTGGTACGACAAGAAGCAGGGTCGACTCGTGGTGTCCAGCCAGACCGACGACGTGGCGGCCGTCGAGCAGTCGTTCAGCACCGGCGACGGCCTGCTGGCGCACGGTGGCGTCAGCGTCTCCAACCTGTTCTCCGGCGACGCGCCCACCCGCATCCTGACGATGAGCGACGCCCGCATTCCGTCGCGCGAGCGGGCGACGGCCTCGTTCGCAGTGGGCCGGGCCGGGTTCGTCCGGTCGCTGGTGCTCCTGATCGGTCAGATGGTGACCGAGCTGCACCAGGGCCGTCGGCAGCGCCGTCGGCGTGTCGAGCCGCGGGTGCGGCGGACCGGGTCGTTCGTGCTGTTGCGCGGCCTGACCACCGTGGTGCTGCGTGACCTGAACGTGTCGATCGTGGCCGAGCACATGGCCCGCAGCGCACCGGTGATCTTCTGCGACTTCGTCGACTACGACGAGGTCGCCCACCATGCCGGCCCAAGTCGCCCCGAGTCGATGCGCACGCTGGAGAACCTCGATCGGGTGCTGCGGTTCTTCACCGAGGTGTCGCAGGAGGTGCGAGCGACCTACGAGCTCGTGGTGGTGTCCGACCACGGCCAGACCCAGGGCACCCCGTTCAAGCAGCTGACCGGGTCGACGCTGTCGCAGGTCGTCCACGACCTGGCGGCTCAGCCGGTGCGGATCAGTGGTGACGACCGGCCGGCCGAGCCGTGGGGTCCGGCCACCCTGCTGGCCGGAGGTACCGCTGCTCCGCGGGTCGTCGAGGCCGCGGCGCGACGAGCCACCCGACCCCCCGCCCAGCAGACCCCCGACACCGACCACCTGGTGGTCGCCGCGTCGGGCAACCTCGCCCACGTCTACCTGACCGACGAGCCGGACCGACTCACGCTGCGCGCGGTCGCCGATCGCTTTCCGGCGCTGATCGACGGGCTGGCGGCCCATCCGCACGTGGGCCTGGTGATGGGCCGGGTCGACGACAGCACGGTGCGGGTGTTCGGAGGGTCCGGGTGGCGCGACCTGCGTGACGGCGAGACCGTCGGCGGCGAGGGGGAGGACCCGACCGGGTCGTTCGGCTGGCGAGCGTCAGCCGACCTGTGCCAGCTGTCGTCGCGCGACCACGTGGGCGACCTGGTCGTCGTCGGCCGGTTCGATCCGGAGCTGCAGGAGGTCGTCGCCTTCGAGGAGCAGGTGGGTTCGCACGGCGGTTTCGGCGGCTGGCAGACCGAGGCACTGCTGATCCACCCCCAGTCTTGGTCCGACACCGGTGACGGCAGTCCTCTGGCCGGACCGGACGTGCACCGGCTGCTGGTCCGACGGCTCGAGGAGCTCGGCCTGCGAGGGCGTCCGTGACCGGCCTGGCCGTCACCTGGTGGGGCCACTCGTGCACGACCGTGGAGCTGGCCGGCGTTCGGGTGGGCACCGACCCGCTGCTGACCGACCGCGTCGCTCACCTGGTGCGGCACGCGCCCACCCCGCGCGCAGAGGCAGCCGAGGTGGACGTCGTGCTGGTGTCCCACCTGCACGGTGACCACCTGCACCTGCCGTCGCTACGGACCGTCGATCCGGCCGTCCCCCTGGTGGTTCCGCGCGGCGCCGCGGCGCTGCTCGCGCGACTCGGCTCGCGCACGGTGCACGAGGTGGCTCCGGGTGACCGGCTCGACGTGGCCGGTGTCGCGGTGCAGGTGCTGGCGGCCCAGCACGACGGGCGCCGACTGCCGGGCAGTCGCCATGCAGGTCCCGCGATCGGCTTCCGCATCACCTCGGGAGGTCGCAGCGTCTGGTACCCCGGCGACACCGGGATGGCCGACCACCTGCATGACGTCGAACCGGTCGACCTCGCCCTGCTGCCGATCGGCGGCTGGGGTCCGACGCTCGGCGACGAGCACCTCGGACCGGAGCAGGCGGCCGGTCTCGCCGCGTCGAACGGCAGCCGGTGGGCGCTCCCGGTCCACCACGGCACCTTCTGGCCGTGGGGTCTGCGCCGCATCGCGCGCGCCAACCACCGACGGTTGTTCGTCGGTCCGGCCGGTCGGTTCGCCGCGGCACTCGACGGTGCCGTCACCACTGCACTCCCTGCGCGCCACGGCGTCCGGCTCGAGCTGGGGCCAGGAGGTGCGGCATGAGCCTCTGGGCGCTGATGACGATGGCCGGCTTCGTCATGTTCGGCTCGATCATCCCGGTGGTGCCCACCGGGGCGGCGGTCAGCGCGGCAGCCGTGGTGGTGCAGGCGGACCATCCGTGGGAGATCGTCGTGGTCGTGGCGGTGGGCGCGGCCGGCGCCTACGCCGGCGACGTCATCACCTACCTGACCCTCCGGCGCTGGGGCACCCCGCTGGCCCAGCGCATCGGCTGGCTCCAGCGCGACAACCCGCAGGCCGCGCTGGCTGCCCTGCGCGAGGGCATCGAGCACAACGAGGTCCGCACCCTGCTGGTCTCGCGCCTGGTGCCGGGCGGACGCGTGCCTGTGCTCGTGGCCGCAGCGCTCGGCGGCTACCCGTGGCAGCGCTACGTGGTCGCGGCCGTGGGCGCCACGCTGTTGTGGTCGATCACCTACTCGGTGATCGGACTGGTCGGGAACACGGTCATCGACGACCAGCGGGTGGCCGTGGTCGTGGTGGTCGCTGCTGCGCTCGCGCTGACCGGGGTGGCCCAGCTGGTCGCCTCCCGGCGCCGCTCGCGCATGTGACGCATGGTGGAGGGGTACCCCATCGTCGAGGAGTGATGACCGTGAAGAAGCTGACCGTGCTGGTCGGCGCCGCCGCGGGCTACGTGCTGGGCGCGCGTGCCGGCCGCGAGCGCTACGAGCAGATCAAGAACGCCGTGCGTCGCACCGACCGGACGTCGACCGCCGGAGCAGACGTCCCGCCCCCGGGATCGACGTCATGAGCGCCGACGAGCGATCGACCGGTCAGCTGGTCGCCCAGCTGAGCGAGGACCTGTCCACCCTGGTGCGTGACGAGATGGCACTGGCCAAGCGCGACCTCGCCACCGCCGGCAAGCGCGTCGGCATCGGAGCGGGACTGTTCGGGGCCGCCGGGGTGGTCGTCTGGTTCGCGGTCGGCACCTTGGTCGCCGCAGCGGTGCTCGGCCTGGCGACGGTGCTGGACGCCTGGTTGTCGGCACTGATCGTGGGTGTGGCACTGGCCTTGGTGGCCGGTGCGATGGCCCTGGTGGGCAAGAGGTCGGTCGACCGAGCGCCCGAACCCCCGCGTGAACGTGTCGACAGCGTCAAGGCCGACGTGGCCGCCGCCCGTCCCGGAACCGAGGAGACCTCATGACCGACGACCTCGAGCGCGAGATCGAGCAGACTCGCGAGCACCTCGCCGACACCGTCGACGCCCTCACCGGCAAGGTCGAGACCGGAGCCAAGCGGTCCGTGCGCATCGGGGTCCCGATCGCCCTGGCCGTCGCCGTGGCCGTGATCGTGTGGCGACGGCGGTCCTGACCGGGCACCGGCCCGGCGTCGTTGGTGGAGCCTAGGGGACTCGAACCCCTAACCCCCTGCTTGCAAAGCAGGTGCGCTACCAATTGCGCCAAGGCCCCCTGTGGTGGGGAGGTGTGGTCAGACCGGATCGGTGCCGGCTGCCCACGGGTCGACCGGGGTCGACTTCGTGCGTCGTCCGAGGGCCCACACGACGCCTGCGGCCGCGAGGCCGAGGGTGATGATCTTGCTCATCGATCCTCCTCGAACAGTGGGCGTACCAGGACTTGAACCTGGGACCTCTTCCTTATCAGGGAAGCGCTCTAACCAAGCTGAGCTATACGCCCGCAACAGCGATGAACACTACCTCACGGCACCGGTCGCGATGAAATCGGCCCGGGTGGACCCGCGCGACCATCAGTCCTGCGAGGTGTACGTGACCTCGAAGCCACCCAACAGCTGCGCGGCCAGGTTGTACAGGTGCGCAGCGATGGTGGCGAGGATGGTCATGATCACCACGTTGAGGGCCGACAGGACCAGACTCAGACCCACCAGTCGGGTGAAGCCCAGGTAGTCGGTGATGCGGAAGGAGCTCGTGTCGTCACTCAGCACGGTGTTGACGCTGCTGTCGATCTGCTCCCAGATGCCGGTGACGTCGAGGATGACCCAGAAGATCGTCACGGCGACGACCGCGACGACCATCATCGCGACGGAGATCGTGAAGGCCATCCGGGTGACCGACCACGGCTCGATGTACGACAACCGGAGCGTGGCTGCGCGACCCCCGCGCGAGTCCGACATCACCGGTGTCCGCGTCTCCGCCTCGGGCTTGCTGGTCGTGGTGACGGTCTGTGACACGGGAGCATCCTCACGCTCAGCCTTGACGGCGGGAATCACCGCCGTGGCGAACGGGGAGGAGGACGTGGTGCGAGCGTAGTCACTGGCCGACAACGGACGCGACCGGCTCGACGACGTGCTGCCACCGCTCTTGGTGCTCGTGCTCGAGCTTCCCGTGGACCTGGCCGGCGTGGACTTGCTGCCACCACTCTTGGCCGATGACGCCTTGGTGGCCGGAGTCTTCTTCGCGTCGCCCCGAGACTTCGAGGTCGAGCTCTTGATGCTGGGGCTCTCGGCCGCCGGTCGCGGACGACCCTTGTCGGTCTCGCCGTCGAGACCGGCCGACGCGTCGATCCTGGGGATCTGCGAGGTGTGCGCTGCGTCGCCCGCACGTGCTCCGGGCATCGCGCCGTTCGAACGGTCAGTGCTCGCGTCGGGGGCCTCGTCGCTCACTCGTCGTGCACCTCATCGGTCGGTTGGGGCTGATCGGTCTGCTCATCGGCTGCGTCGTCCTCGGGAACCGGTTCGGCGTTCCGGGCGATGGTCACCACCCGGTCGTCCCCCTTGAACGTCACGAACTTGACCCCCATCGTGCCACGTCCTGTCGCATTCACACCTGAGACGAGGCTACGAGTGACCTGTCCGCCACTGGTGACGGAGATGACGTCGTCGGTGTCGACCAGCACCAGCCCACCCACCAGCTCACCGCGGTTCTCGGTGATCTGCATGGCCTTGATGCCGAGTCCGCCGCGACCCTGCAGGCGGTAGTCCTCGATCGGCGTCTTCTTGGCGTACCCACCGTCGGTGACCGTGAAGACGTACAGCTGCTCAGGCTCGAGCACCGCGTCGGCGTCGTCGGCCTGCTCCGGCCGGCGGATCACGCTCATCGACAGCAGCGAGTCGTCGCCACGGAACTTCATGCCGGTGACGCCCGAGGTGGCGCGTCCCATGGGCCGCAGCTGCTCGTCGTCGGCGCGGAACCGGATGGCCTGCGCCTTGCGTGAGATCAGCACCATGTCGTCCTGGGCGTTGACCAGCTCGGCGCCGATCAGCTCGTCGTCCTCGTCGCGGAAGTTGATCGCGATGACGCCGGCCTGACGGGGGCTGTTGTAGTCGCCCAGACGGGTCTTCTTGACCAGACCCTTGCGGGTGGCCAGCACCAGGTAGGGCGCCTGCTCGTAGTCGCGGATCGCCAGGACCTGCGCGATCTGCTCGTCGGGAAGGAACGACAACAGTCCGGCGACGTGACCACCCTTGGCGTCGCGCGCGGCCTCGGGCAGGTGGTACGCCTTGGTGCGGTAGACGCGTCCGGCCGTGGTGAAGAACAGGATCCAGTGGTGGCTGGTGGTCGCGAACACGTGGTCGACGACGTCCTCGCCGCGCAACGTGGCACCGCGCACTCCCTTGCCCCCGCGGTGCTGCACGCGGTACTGGTCGGTTCGGGTGCGCTTGGCGTAGCCGCCCTTGGTGATGGTCACCACGACGTCCTCGTCGGGGATCAGGTCCTCGTCGGACAGATCGCCGTCGGCCGGGACGATGGGCGTGCGCCGGTCGTCGCCGTACTTCTCGACGATGGCTGCCAGCTCCTCGCTGACGATGGAGCGCTGGCGCTCCTCACGGGCCAGGATGTCCTGGTAGTCCGCGATGGCGGCCTCCAGCTCGTTGAGCTTGTCGATGATCTTCTGCCGCTCGAGCGCGGCCAGGCGGCGCAGCTGCATCTCGAGGATGGCGCGCGCCTGGATCTCGTCGATGTCGAGCAGGTCGATCAGGCCGTCGCGAGCCTCGTCGACCGTGGGGCTGCGGCGGATCAGGGCGATGACGTCGTCGAGCGCGTCGAGGGCCTTGGCGTACCCGCGGAAGATGTGTGCCTCCTCCTCGGCCTTGCGGAGGCGGTACTCGGTGCGGCGTCGGATGACCTCGATCTGGTGCGTGATCCAGTTCGTGATGAAGCCGTCGAGGCTCAGCGTGCGCGGCACGTCGTCGACCAGGGCCAGCATGTTGGCGCTGAAGTTGGTCTGCAGCTCGGTGTGCTTGAACAGGTTGTTGAGCACCACGCGGGCGACGGCGTCACGGCGGATCTCGACGACGATGCGGCGGCCGACGCGCGAGCTGGACTCGTCGCGCAGGTCGCTGATGCCCTGCATGCGCCCGGAGTTGACCAGATCGGCGATCTTGCGCATGAGCGAGTCGGGGTTGACCTGGTACGGCAGCTCGGTGACGACCAGCTGGATGCGCCCCTTGGCGTCCTCCTCGATGTTGACCACCGCGCGCATCGGGATCGAGCCGCGGCCCGTGCGGTACATGTCCTCGATGCCCTGCGTGCCGACGATCAGACCGTGCGTGGGGAAGTCGGGGCCCTTGACCCGCTCGATCAACGCCTCGAGGGTCTCCTCCTGGGAGGCGTCGGGGTGGCCGAGCACCCACTGGGCCGCCTCGGCGACCTCGCGCAGGTTGTGCGGCGGGATGTTGGTGGCCATGCCGACCGCGATGCCGGCCGAACCGTTGACCAGCAGGTTGGGGAACCGCGCCGGCAGCACGCTGGGTTCTTGCGAACGGCCGTCGTAGTTGGGGCGGAAGTCGACGGTCTCCTCGTCGATGTCACGCACCATCTCCATGGCGATCGGCGCGAGCTTGCACTCGGTGTACCGCATGGCGGCTGCCTGGTCGTCGCCCGGCGAACCGAAGTTGCCCTGGCCCTGCACCATCGGTGCGCGCATGACCCACGGCTGCGCGAGGCGCACCAGGGTGTCGTAGATCGCGGTGTCGCCGTGCGGGTGGTACTGACCCATGACGTCACCGACGATGCGGCTGCACTTGCTGAACCCGCGGTCGGGTCGGTACCCGCCGTCGAACATCGCGTAGAGCACGCGCCGGTGGACGGGCTTGAGTCCGTCGCGCACGTCGGGCAGGGCTCGGGACACGATCACGCTCATGGCGTAGTCGATGTACGAGCGCTGCATCTCGTCCTGCAGCTCGACGGGTTCGATCCGGTCGCGCTCGATGGGGAGGTCGGTCATGGGTGAGTCCCTTAGATGTCGAGGAAGCGAACGTCTTTGGCGTTGCGCTGGATGAAGGACCGTCGTTGCTCGACGTCCTCACCCATCAGCACCGTGAACATGAGGTCGGCGGCGGCGCCGTCCTCGAGGGTGACCTGGCGCAGGACGCGCGCATCCGGATCCATGGTCGTCTCCCACAGCTCGGAGTCGTTCATCTCGCCGAGACCCTTGTAGCGCTGCACCGGAGCCTCCTTGGGCAACCGGTGTCCGGCGGCCGCGCCGGACTCGAGCAGCGCATCGCGCTCGCGGTCGGAGTAGGCCAGGTCGTGCGGGTGGTTGGTCCACTTGATCTTGTACAGCGGCGGCTGGGCCAGGTACACGTGGCCGCCGTCGATCAACGGCTTCATGAAGCGGAACAGCAGCGTGAGCAGCAGGGTGGAGATGTGCTGGCCGTCGACGTCGGCGTCGGCCATCAGCACGATCTTGTGATACCGGAAGCTTCTCGATGTCGAAGTCCTCGTGCACCCCGGTGCCGAGCGCGGAGATGATCGCCTGGACCTCGGCGTTCTGCAGGATCTTGTCGATGCGTGCCTTCTCGACGTTCAGGATCTTGCCGCGCAGCGGGAGGATCGCCTGGGTGCGCGGGTCGCGGCCGCCCTTGGCCGAGCCGCCGGCCGAGTTGCCCTCGACGACGAAGATCTCGCACTCCTCAGGGTTGCGGCTGGAGCAGTCGGCGAGCTTGCCGGGCAGACCGCCGCTGCCGAGGAACCCCTTGCGGTTGCGCGCGAGGTCACGGGCCTTGCGTGCCGCCATGCGGGCGGTGGCCGCGTCGATGGACTTGCGCACGATGACCTTGCCCTCGGCGGGGTGCTGCTCGAACCACGCGCCGAGCTCGTCGTTGAGGACCGACTGCACGTAGGACTTGGCCTCGCTGTTGCCCAGCTTGGTCTTGGTCTGACCCTCGAACTGGGGCTCCTCGAGCTTGATCGAGATGATCGCGGTGAGGCCCTCGCGGATGTCGTCGCCGGAGAGGTTGTCGCTGGCCTTCTTGATCAGGCCCTGGGTGGTGGCGAACTTGTTGACCGTGGAGGTCAGGGCCGCGCGGAAGCCCTCCTCGTGCGTGCCACCCTCATGGGTGTTGATGGTGTTGGCGAAGGTGTGCACCGACTCGCTGAAGCTGTCGTTCCACTGCATGGCGACCTCGAGCGACAGGCCCTTGGCCTCGTCCTCGGACTCGAAGGCGATGACCCCGTTGTGGATGGGCGACTTGCTGCCGACGTTGATGTGGTCGACGTAGTCGACCAGGCCGTTGTCGAAGCGGAAGCGCGCCTCGCTCTCGATGGAGTCGACGGCCGAGTCGCCCTCGGCCGCCTCGGTGGTGGCGTCGCGCTCGTCGCGCAGGACCAGCTCGAGGCCCTTGTTGAGGAACGCCATCTCACGAAAACGCGTCTTGAGCGTCTCGTAGGAGTACTCGACGGTCTCGAAGATGTCGGCGCTGGCGTAGAACGTGGTCGTGGTGCCGGTGTCGTCGGTGGCCTCGCCGCGCACGAGGTCGGCGTCGGGCTCTCCGTAGGTGAACGACTGGGTCCAGACGTAGCCGTCACGCTTGACCTCGACGTGCAGCTTGGTGCTCAGCGCGTTGACGACCGAGACGCCGACGCCGTGCAGACCACCGGAGACCTTGTAGCCGCCGCCGCCGAACTTGCCGCCGGCGTGCAGCGACGTGAGCACCAGGGTGACGGCCGGCATCTTCTCGGTGGCGTGCATGTCGACCGGGATGCCGCGGCCGTCGTCGACGACGCGGACGCCGCCGTCGGCCTGCAGCACGACCTCGATGTGGGTGGCGTGACCGGCAAGAGCCTCGTCGACCGAGTTGTCGACGACCTCGTAGACCAGGTGGTGCAGTCCGCGCTCACCCGTGGAGCCGATGTACATGCCGGGGCGCTTGCGCACCGCCTCCAGACCTTCGAGCACCTGGATGTTGCTCGCGTCGTAGGACTGCTCAGGATCTGGAGTTTGATTCACTCCGTCAGTATACGGGCCCATAGCGTGCGTCTGACGGTTGAACCGTCTCCTCGCCTCGCCGTGTCGCGAGCGTCGAGTGGGTCTGAGAGGCACAGAATCGTGGCTGTGACGTGCTCGCAGTCCCCCGCATGAGCTCGGGGTCGGCCGTGGACCCGGACGGCGGCCCACCGTGGCAGGCTGGTGTCATGGCCGTCACCCACGAATCCGTCGTCTCCCGCGCCGTCGCGGTGGGGTGCGCCGTGCTGGGTGCGGCCGTGCTGGTCCTCACCTACCTCGGCGCGGTCGGAACGTCGTCGGGACAGCGTCTCGACCAGCGGGCCATGAACACCGTCTACGCCGGCCGCGACGCGCGCCTGTCCCTGCTGGCCTTCCTCGGCAACGTGTCGATCGCAGCGATCCTGATCGTGATGCTGGTGTGCGTGGCGCTGGCCCTCGCCCGCGGCAACGCGCGCTGGGCACTGGGAGCGGTGGGCGTGATCGTCGGAGCGAACGTGACGACGCAGCTGCTCAAGCACCTGGTCCTGGACCGGCCCGACTTCGGGCTCTCGACCCTGAACTCGCTGCCGAGCGGGCACACCACCGTGGTGGCGAGCGCCACCGCGGCGACGGTGCTCACCGCGCCACCGACGCTACGGGTGATCGCGATGCTGGGCGGGGCGGCCGCCACGACCATGACGGCTGCCTCCACCATCGTGGCCGGCTGGCACCGTCCGTCCGACATCGTCGCGGCCCTCGGCGTCTGCCTGGTGTGGTCGGCCCTCGCCTCCGTGGTGCTGTCGCGCCAGGTGGTCGGGGCGCGTGCCGGCGTGATCGTGTCGGCGCTCGGATCCCTCGGCGCGCTCGTGGCCCTGGTGCTGATCGGCGTACGACCCACCGGCGGATGGGACGGCGTGGTCGACGCGTCGGCGGTGCTGGGCCTGGTCGGCGTCGCGGTGATCGTCTTCACCGTGCTGGTCAGCTGGTTGGCGTTCGACGACGATGTTCCCCGTGAAACATCGCCGTCAGCCGTAGGTGTCCCGGGGTCCGCGCTGACCGCGGATCGAGCGCGGGCCTGACGTCCAGCTGGGCGCCTGGGGGCCGCGGATGTCGATGCGCAGCACCGACCCGTCGCCCAGTGCCTCGTTGAGCTTGGCCACGATGCGCGGGGCGAGCAGCCTCAGCTGCGTGGCCCACGCGGTCGTGCGCGTCTCGACGTGCACGACGGCATCGGCGAACCCCACGACCCGCGAGTGCTGCGCCACCTCCGGACCGACGATCGTGGCCCAGTCGTCGAAGACCCGCTGCGCGTCGATGTGCTTGCCCCAGCCGCGCTCTCGGATCATCTCGCCGAGCACCTCGCCGATCGGCACGGGGTCGTCACGCCGCTGACGGCGTTCGGTGGCGGGTGGTGGCCGGCGGCGCGGGGGGCGAGAACCGCCGGGCGGGGCGGGTCTTCCCCCGCGCTTGTACCGATCGGTGATGTCGCGTGCCAGGTCCAGGGGATCGGGCTCGTCGGGCTGGTCAGGCATCCTCGGTCACCGTGCCCCCGGCCACCACGAACCGCTGACCCTTGAGCTCGTCGGGCACGTCGTCGGCGACCGCGGCCGTGACCAGCACCTGCTCGGCGTCGCCGACCAGGTCGGCCAGCTGCTGGCGGCGGCCCTGGTCGAGCTCGGCGAACACGTCGTCGAGGATCAGCACCGGATCGTCACCGTCGGTGCGCAGCAGCTCGAACGCGGACAGGCGCAACGCGAGCGCGAGCGACCACGACTCGCCGTGGCTGGCGTAGCCCTTGGCCGGCAGCTGACCGATCGACAGCACCACCTCGTCGCGGTGCGGTCCGACGAGACTGATGCCACGGTCCAGCTCGTCGCCGCGCCGCCGGCCCATCTCCGCCAGCAGGGCTTCCGCGATCACCGCCTGGTCCCGTTCGGACGCCGGCAGGTCGATCGACGGCTTGTAGACGGCCGTGACCGCGCGCCGGTCCTCGGCGGCACCGGACGCGACCCGGGTGTGGGCCTCCACCAGGTGCGGTGCGAGATCGTCGAGCAGGACCAGGCGCTGGGCGATCAGCTCGCCGCCGAGGCGGGCCAGGTTCTCGTCCCAGATGTCGAGGGTGGCGATCTCGACGTCGCGCCTCCTCCCCGCGCTCTTGAGCAGCGTGTTGCGCTGGCGCAGGACGCGGTCGAAGTCGGCCTTCACGCCCGCGAGGCGGGGCGTGCGGAGCACCAGCAGCGCGTCGAGGAAGTGTCTGCGGTCGGACGGGTCGCCCTTGACCAGCTGCAGGTCGTCGGGCGAGAACGTCACCGTGCGCAGCACGCCGACCAGGTCACGCACGCGGGGCAGGTCTCCGCGGTTGATGCGGGCCCGATTGGACTTGCCGGGGATGATCTCCAGCTCCAACAAGGCGGTGCGGTCGCCGCGCACGACGTCGGCGCGCACGACGGCGCGCTCGGCGCCGGACCGCACGAGGGGGACGTCGCTGGAGACCCGGTGCGAGTCCAGGCGCGACAGGTACTCGATCGCCTCGACGAGGTTGGTCTTGCCCTGCCCGTTGGCGCCGATGAAGCAGACGGCGCCGGGATCCAGATGGATCTCGGCCTCCGGGTAGGACCGGAAGTCGTGGAGGGTGAGGCGAGCGACGTGCACGCCGGCGTCAGGCCGAGTCGGGGTCGTGCCCGGCCTCGGCGGCCGCCTTGACGGCGTGGCCGCCGAACTGCTGACGCATGGCCGCGACCGCCTGCATGGCCGGCGACTCGTCCTGGCGCGAGGTGAACCGCGCGAACAACGACGCCGCGATGGTGTGCATCGGCACCGCGTTGTCGATGGCCGCCTCGACGGTCCAGCGGCCCTCGCCGGAGTCGTCGGCGTAGCCGCGCACCTTGCTCAGACCCGGATCGTCCTCGAGCGCCTTGACCAGCAGGTCCAGCAGCCACGAACGCACCACGGTGCCCTCGCGCCACGAGTCGAACACAGCGGTGACGTTGTCGACCATGTCGACCTTCTCGAGCAGCTCGAAGCCCTCGGCGTAGGCCTGCATCATGGCGTACTCGATGCCGTTGTGGACCATCTTGGAGAAGTGACCCGCACCGACGCGACCGGCGTGGACGAAGCCGGACTCGCCCGGGGGCTTGAGGGCGTCGAAGGCGAACTGCACCTTGGCGATGTCGTCGGCGTCGCCGCCGGCCATCAGCGCGTAGCCGTTCTCCAGGCCCCACACCCCACCGCTGACGCCGCAGTCGACGTAGCCGATGTTCTTGGCGGCTGCGAGCTCGGCGTGCTTCTCATCGTCGGTCCAGCGCGAGTTGCCGCCGTCGACGATGACGTCGCCGGCGTCGAGCAGGTCGATCAGCTCGGTGACGGTGGAACGGGTGATCTCGCCGGCCGGCACCATGACCCACACGATTTTGGGTGACGGAAGCTGCTCGACCATCGCTGCGAGCGAGTCGACGTCCGAGACGTCGGGATTGCGGTCGTACCCGACCACGGTGATGTCGGCGTTGCGCATGCGGGTGCGCATGTTGCCGCCCATCTTGCCGAGTCCTACCAGTCCGATGTCCATGCTGGCTCCTCTGGGGTTCGTGGGTGGTTCAGCTCTGCAGGCGCACCGGCATGATCAGGTAGCGGAAGGCTCCGTCAGGATCGGCGCCGATCTCCTTGACGCCGGAGATGGCGGCTGGCTTGGTGTGCTGGGTGAACGACAGGTGCACGACCGGGTCGGACATGACGCCCAGTCCCTCGAGCAGGTAGGTGGGGTTGAAGCCGATCGAGATGTCGGGGCCGTCGATGGTGGCCTCGACCGACTCCGAGGCCTGCGCCTCGTCGCCACTTCCGGCCTCGAGCAGCAGGACACCGTCGGCGAAGGTCAGGCGCACCGGGGTGTTGCGCTCGGCGACGAGCGCCACGCGCTTGACCGAGTCGACGAACGCGTGGGTGTCGACGTAGGCCACGGTCTCGGCCTGGGCCTGGAACAGCTGACGGACCCGGGGGAAGTCACCTTCGAGCAGTCGGGTGGTCGTGCGGCGCGTGCCGTTGCCGACGGCACCCTCGAAGCCGATCAGTCCGTCGCCGGACTCGCCGGCCGACACCGCGATGGTGACGTCGCCGCCGCTGGTGAGCGACCGCGCGGTCTCTCCCAGGACGCGCGCGGGCACGAGCGCCTGCGCCGACAGGTCGGTCTTCTCGGGGAACCACTGCAGATCGCGCAGGCTCGCGCGGAATCGGTCGGTGGCCATCAACGAGATGGTGTCGCCCTCGAGCTCGAGGCGCACACCGGTGAGCAGCGGCAGCATGTCGTCGCGCCCGGCGGCGGCACTGGCCTGGGCCACGGCGGTGGCGAAGACGTCGGCCTTGACGGTGCCGGAGGCCGTGGGCATCTGCGGCAGCTGGGGGTACTCCTCGACCGGCATGGTCTGCAGGCTGAAGCGGGCGCTGCCGCACACGACCTGCACCTTGGTGCCGTCGAGGGTGACGTCGACCGGCTTGGCAGGAAGCGACTTCACGATCTCGGCGAGCAGCCGACCGGAGACCAGGACACGGCCCTCACCGGAGACCTCGGCCGGCAAGGTGGCGCGGGTGGAGGTCTCGTAGTCGAAGCCGGACAGGGTGAGACCGTCGGCTGACGACTCGATGAGCAGGCCGGCGAGCACGGGGACGCTCGGACGGTTCGGCAGGCTGCGCGCAGTCCAGGCGACAGCGTCGGCGAAGGTGTCGCGTTCGATGCGGAACTTCACGTCGTGCTGCCTTTCGGGCGGGCCAGGTGGCTGTCGTCCAGCATCCTGCCACGGTCAAGGGCCTCGGCAACAGGCAGGTGAGGCCTGGTGAACGATGCCCACAGGTGACGGTCGAGGTGATTTCTACTGGTCATCTGGTGATGAAGAGGTTCAGTAGTAGTCATAGCCTCTGTGGATTCCGTGGACAACGTGGTTTTTTCTTGTAATTCCAGAAATTCTGCCGGTGGACAAGATGTGTGGGCCTGGAGGGAGAAGCTACGGGATGCTGTGGATCCTGTGATGCCGTTCACACTCTGTTCACATCTGGACACCTTCTGTCCACGATTTTCTCGGTCTTTCCCACAGGCTCGTCCCCAGGTGTGCACGACGCCCTGCCGTTGCAGGCGTGTCACGGTTGGCGGGCCTGCTGCTTGATGCGCGCGGTCAGCTCGGTGACCTGGTTGTAGACGGCGTGCTTCTCGGCCATCAGCTTGCGGATCTTGCGGTCTGCGTGCATCACGGTGGTGTGGTCACGGCCGCCGAACTCCTGCCCGATCTTGGGCAGCGACATGTCGGTGAGCTCGCGGCACAGGTACATGGCGATCTGGCGAGCCAGCACGAGATTGCGACTGCGGTTGGCGCTGCACAGGTCGTCGATCGTGAACTCGGAGTAGGTCGCGGTCTGCGCCATGATCATCGACACCGAGATGTCGGGCTCCTCGCCCTCGGCGACCAGGTCCTTGAGCACGATGTGCGCCAGGTTGAGATCGACCGTGGTGCCCTGCAGGTTGGCGAAGGCGGTGGCGCGGATCAGTGCGCCCTCGAGCTCACGGATGTTGGTCTGGACCTTGCTGGCGATGAACTCCAGCACGTCGGCCGGCGCCGTGAGCTTCTCGTTGGCGGCCTTCTTGCGCAAGATCGCGATGCGGGTCTCGAGATCGGGCGGCTGCACGTCGGTGGTCAGACCCCACTCGAAGCGGTTGCGCAGCCGGTCCTCCAACGTGGTCAGGTTCTTGGGGGGACGGTCCGAGGTCATCACGATCTGCTTGTTCTCGTTGTGCAGCGCGTTGAAGGTGTGGAAGAACTCGGTCTGGGTCGATTCCTTGCCCTCGAGGAACTGGATGTCATCGACCAGCAGCACGTCGACCTCGCGGTACTTGCGCTTGAGCGCGGCGGTCTGGTTGTTGCGGATGGCGTTGATGACGTCGTTGGTGAACTCCTCGCTGCTGACGTAGCGCACACGCGAGGAGGGGTAGAAGTTCAGGACGTAGTGGCCGATGGCGTGCAGGAGGTGGGTCTTGCCGAGCCCGGACTCGCCGTGGATGACCAACGGGTTGTACGCCTTGCCGGGTGCCTCCGCGACGGCGACGGCGGCCGCGTGGGCGAACCGGTTCGACGAGCCGATGACGAAGTTCTCGAACAGGTAGCGCGGGTTGAGTCGGGCCTCCGAGGCGCCACCGATGCGAGCCGGTCCGATCTTCGGTGCGCCGGAGTCCCAGCTGGCGACGAACTCGTCGCGATCCTCGTCGTCGAGGTCGTCGTCGATCTGGTCGTCGATGTCCTCGACCGTCTCGCCCTCGTGCAGCTGGTCGGCGAGGTCGGGCTCGATGCTGACCACGAGTCGGGTCTCCGAGCCGAGTGCTTGCGTCAGCGCCTGCTCGAGCGCCGGCTTGACCCGGGCCTCGAGCTGGGCGCGGGTGAGGTCGTCAGGGACGGCGACCAGCAAGATGTTGTTGTGCAGTGACATCGGCTGCGCGGCGTAGACCCAGACCTTCGCGCCTGGCGACAACGTGGCGATCGCCTCGCCCCAGATCCTCCGCAGCGCGTCGTCCGCAGGGGTCTCGGCAAGGTCGGTCATAGGGCGCCTCCGGGTCATGATCCACATGGTTTTCCACAACATGTGCAGCCGGCAAGAGTGGGGCGCCAAGTCTGTGGAAAAGTGATCGGTACGGCGTGACGCTAGCAGCGCAGGTCAGTGGTCACAAGCGAGTTGCACGATCTCGTGACGTCGTCGTCGGCGTGTCGTCACGAACCTGCGGCTGCCCTGCCGTATGAGGTCGGTTTGACCGTCCAGACAGGCGACCCGTACCGTGGTGAGATCGTCTGTGGACGACTCCTGCCGCGAGCCCGCGGATGGACGTCGTCATGTGCGTGATCGACACCCGGTCCCGCCGGACGTCACCATCTGTGTACATCGTTCTGTGAGGAAACATCGTGAGCAAGCGCACCTATCAGCCGAACAATCGTCGTCGGTCCAAGAAGCACGGTTTCCGTCTGCGCATGCGCACCCGCGCCGGCCGCTCGATCCTGGCCAACCGCCGCCGCAAGGGCCGCGCAAAGCTCTCCGCCTGAGTCATCGTGCTGGCCCCAGGGCAACGCATGCGTGACGGCAACGACTTCCGGTCCACGGTTCGACGTGGATCGCGAGGAGCTCAGCCGACCCTGGTGGCGCACGTCGTGAAGGGAACCGGCGGTCGATCGACCGTCGGTTTCGTCGTGAGCAAGGCCGTCGGGTCGGCGGTCGACCGCAACCGTGTCAAGAGGCGTCTTCGTCACCTGATGCGCGACCGCGTCGATCAGCTGCCGGCGGGCTCACGGGTCGTCGTGCGTGCACTGCCCGCATCGTCCACCGCGTCCTCGCGTGCACTCGGCGATCAGCTCGATGCTGCGTTGGTGCGCGCGGGTGTGTCGCTCGATGCCGGTCTGGCCGCGCGGTGAAGTACCTTCTCGTGGCACTGTTGCGGGTGTACCGGTTCGCCATCAGCCCGCTGTACGGCGACGTGTGTCGCTACTACCCCAGCTGTTCGGCGTACGCGCTCGAGGCGGTGCAGGTGCACGGTTCCGTGCGCGGCGCGTGGTTGGCCGTGCGACGGTTGGGACGTTGCCACCCGTGGGCACCCGGCGGGCTCGATCCAGTTCCACCCCATCGACATGCTGCGTCGCAGCATGATCGCACTTCACAAGGAGAACAGTCGTGGGCTTCCTAGGCGACATCGGCTCGGCGATCATGACACCGCTGTACTACGCGGTGTCCGGCATCCTGCTGGTCTGGCACGAGATCTTCTCCACGGTGCTGCCGGCGGAGTCCGGCTGGACCTGGGTCCTGTCGATCATCGGGCTCACCGTCACGATCCGCACCCTGCTGATCCCGCTGTTCGTCAAGCAGATCAAGAGCAGCCGGAACATGCAGCTGCTGCAGCCCCAGATCAAGGCCCTGCAGCAGAAGTACAAGCACGATCGGCAAAAGCTCCAGCAGGAGCAGATGAAGCTGTTCCAGGAGACCGGCACCAACCCGCTGGCGTCGTGCCTGCCGCTGATCCTGCAGATGCCGGTGTTCTTCGCGCTGTTCCGCGTGATCGACCGCGCCGCCCAGGACGGCGCCGCGGGTGCTCGTGGCTTCATGACCGCCGAGAATGCGACGCAGCTGCAGAACGCCCAGCTGCTCGGCGCGCGCATCGCCGACACGTTCACGAACACCGACCTGACCGGCACCCGCATCCTGACGATGTCGTTGGTCATCATCATGGTGGCCACGCAGTTCACGACGCAGCGGCAGCTGATGAGCAAGAACATGCCGGCCGATGCCATGACCGGGCAGTACGCGCAGCAGCAGAAGATGCTGCTGTACATCCTCCCGTTCGTCTTCGCCATCAGCGGCGTGATCTTCCCGCTGGGCGTCCTCTTCTACTGGGTCACGTCGAACATCTGGACCATGGGTCAGCAGTTCTACGTCATCCGCAACAACCCCTCCCCCGGAACTCCCGCGTTCAAGCAGAAGCAGGAGCGCGACGCGAAGAAGGGCAAGACGGTCACCGAGGACCCGTTGCAGGCGGCGAAGGACGCGGCGATCGAGGCGGAGCCGAAGCCGGTTCGCCAACAACCCAAGAACCAAGCGCGCAGCAAGCGCAAGAAGGGCGGCAAGTGATGAGCACGGATGCATCGAAGCTGGAGAAGGAAGGCGACATCGCCGCGGACTTCCTCGAGGAGCTGCTGGACATCGCCGACCTCGACGGTGACATCGACATGGACGTCGAGGGTGATCGCGCTGCGGTCGAGATCGTCGGCGGCGAGCTCGGTCACCTGGTGGGCGACGACGGTGAGGTGCTCGACGCCCTCCAGGAGCTGACCCGTCTGGCGGTCTACCGCGAGACCGGCGAGCGCAGCAGGCTGATGCTCGACATCGGTGGGTTCCGGGCAGCTCGTCGCGCCGAGCTGGTGACGCTGGCGCAGGTGGCCATCGAGCAGGTGGGCGCCGGCGAGGCCTCGGTCTCGATGGATCCGATGACTCCGTTCGAGCGCAAGGTGGTGCACGACACCGTCGCCGATGCGGGACTCACCAGCGAGTCCGCCGGCGTGGAGCCGCACCGCTACGTGGTGGTGCTCCCGGGCGCTGGCACGACCCGTGTGGACGCCGATGTCGACGCCGAGGTTCAGGGGTAGCCTCGCTCCATGCCTGACGATGTTTCACGTGAAACACCCCCGCCCACAGATCTCATGGTCGACGCGGCGGGGGTGTTCTCGTCCCGGCTGCCACTCGCCGAGGCCTATGTCGAGCTGTTGGCCACCGACGGCGTCACGCGCGGGTTGATCGGTCCCCGTGAGGTTCCGCGGCTGTGGTCCCGCCACGTCATGAACTCGGCCGTGGTGCTGCCTCGTGTGCCACACGGTGCCTCGGTGGCCGACGTCGGGACGGGTGCCGGCCTGCCCGGCATCGTGTGGGCCATCGCGCGCCCCGATCTGTCCGTGTCGTTGATCGAGCCGCTGCTGCGACGCACCACGTTCCTGACCGAGGCCGTCGAGCGTCTGGGTCTGGAGAACTGCACGGTCGTGCGTGCACGGGCCGAGGACGTCCATGACACCTTCGACGTCGTCACGGCGCGCGCGGTGGCGAACATGGACCGTCTGGCTCGCTGGTGCATGCCGCTGGTGAAGAAGCCCGGCGGCGTACTACTGGCCCTCAAGGGGCAGTCCGCTGCCGAGGAGGTCGAGGCGGCTACCGCGACGCTCCGCCGGTTCGGCGCCACCACTATCGTGGTGCAGACCTACCCCAACGGGGCGGTTCCGACCACCGTCGTCGAAGTCTCCGCGTGAGCGGTGTTTCACGTGAAACCATGGAAAGGGGCGCGGTGACCACCCCACTGCCACCCGAGCACACCCCTCTGGCGCACGAAGCCGAGGCCCACGTCGAGCTCGCACAGCGCGTGGCGAGCTTCCCGACGTTCGAGCGTCCGGACCAGACCCGCATCTTCGTCGTAGCGAACCAGAAGGGCGGCGTCGGCAAGACCACGACGACCGTCAACATCGCTGCAGCGATGGGACTGCGCGGACTGCGCGTCCTGGTGATCGACCTCGATCCACAAGGCAACGCGTCGACCGCGCTGAACGTCCCGCACCACGAGGGCGCGGCCGGTGTCTACGAGGCGATCGTCGAGGGCACCGACATCGACGAGCTGGTCAGCCCGTGCCCGGACATCCCCGGGCTCACCGTGCTGCCGGCATCGATCGACCTGGCCGGCGCCGAGGTCGAGCTGGTCTCGCTGGTCGCGCGCGAGTCGCGTCTCGACCGCGCGCTGCAGACCTATCTGCGCGACTGCGAGGAGGCCGGCGACGTCATCGACTACGTCTTCATCGACTGCCCGCCCTCGCTCGGGCTGCTCACCGTGAACGCGATGGTGGCCGGTCGTGAGGTGCTGATCCCGATCCAGTGCGAGTACTACGCGCTCGAGGGCCTGGGCCAGCTGGTGCGCAACATCGAGCTGGTGAAGTCGCACCTGAACCCGGCGCTCGACATCTCCACCATCTTGCTGACGATGTACGACGGCCGCACCCGACTCGCCTCCGGCGTGGTCGAGGAGGTGCGCTCGCACTTCGGGGACACGGTGCTGCGCACCACGATTCCCCGAGCCGTGCGCATCTCGGAGGCGCCCAGCTATCAGCAGACCGTGCTGACCTACGACCCCGTCTCGAGCGGAGCGCTGTCCTACCTCGAGGCGGCGCGCGAGATCACCCAGTCCTCAGGAGGACGCGCATGAGCACCCCCCGCACCGCAGGCAAGCAGTCGCGCGGACTCGGCCGCGGCCTGGAGGCGTTGATCCCGGCCACCGCTGCGGCGGCGCGCGAGTCGGGTCTGGAGGAGGTCGAGGGAGCCCGCTACGCCGACATCCCCCTGACCCAGATCGTTCCCAACCCGCGTCAGCCCCGCTCGGTGTTCGACGCCGACGACATGGCCGAGCTCGTCCACTCCATCAAGGAGATCGGGCTGCTGCAGCCGATCGTGGTGCGGTCGGTGGGCGCCGACCGCTACGAGCTGATCATGGGCGAGCGCCGGTGGCGAGCGCACCAAGAGGCCGGCCTGTCCTCCATCGGTGCCATCGTGCGCGAGACCGACGACGCGGACCTCCTGCGCGACGCCCTGCTGGAGAACCTGCACCGTTCGCAGCTGAACCCCCTCGAGGAGGCGTCGGCGTACCAGCAGCTGCTGGACGACTTCGGCTGCACTCACGACGAGCTGGCCGATCGCATCGGCCGGTCGCGGCCCCAGATCAGCAACACCCTGCGTCTGCTGAAGCTCACCCCCACCGTGCAGCGTCGGGTGGCGGCCGGTGTGCTGTCGGCCGGGCATGCGCGCGCGCTCGTCAGCGTGGCCAATCCGGAGATCCAGGACCGGCTCGCCAGCCGGGTGGTCGCCGAGGGTCTGTCGGTCCGAGCGCTCGAGGAGATCGTGGCGGTCGGCCCCGACACCGGATCGACCAAGACCGCCGCCCGGCGGGGTCCGACCATGTCGGCGCCGCGGCTCGCCGAGATCGCCGACCGACTCTCGGATCGCTACGACACCCGGGTCAAGATCGACCTGGGACGGAGCAAGGGCAAGGTCGTCATCGAGTTCGCGACGATCGACGACCTGGAGCGGATCGTGGGCCTGATGGACGGGAAGAAAGCCGGTTCATAGCGACAAGGGTATTTGTCGACAAAGAAACAAAGACACAGAAGGGGCGGCCCACACGGGCCGCCCCTTTTGCGATGTCCTGCAGTCTCAGGCGAATTCGGACAGCTCGTTGAGGATCGCCGACTTGGGGCGCACGCCGGTGATGGAGCGGACGACCTCGCCCTTGTAGTACAGGTTCATGGTCGGCAGACCGATCACCTTGTACTGCGCGGGCGTGACCGGGTTCGCGTCGGCGTCCATCTTGACGATCGTGAGGGCGCCGTCCTTCTCGGTGGCGATCTCCTCGAGGATCGGGGCGAGCTGGCGGCACGGGCCGCACCAGCTGGCCCAGAAGTCGACGAGCACGGGGCCGTCGGCGTCGAGGACCTTCTCCTTGAAGTCGGCGTCGGTGACGGCGGTGATGTCTGCCATGGGTGCTCCTGCTGGGTGGGTGGGTGGTGGAAGGTGGTGCTGGGTTCAGTCGACGAGGGCGGCGTCGGGAGCCGGTGCGCCGGCGTGCTCGAGGTCGGCCAGGTAGCGCTCGGCGTCGAGCGAGGCCGCACACCCGGTGCCGGCAGCCGTGATGGCCTGTCGGTAGGTGTGGTCGACCAGGTCGCCGGCCGCGAAGACGCCGGCCAGGTTGGTGGCGGTGGATCCGGGCTTCACCAGCACGTAGCCCTCGTCGTCGAGATCGACCTGTCCGGTGAGCAGCTCCGAGCGCGGATCGTGACCGATGGCGATGAACAACCCGGTGGCGTCGATGCGGCGGGTCTCGCCGGTGACGGTGTCACGCAGCGTGAGGCCTTCGAGCGTCTCGTCGCCATGGATCTCGGCGACCTCGGAGTTCCACGCGAACTCGATCTTGTCGTTGGCGATGGCGCGGTCCTGCATGATCTTGGATGCGCGCAGCTCGTCGCGGCGGTGCACCAGCGTGACCTTGCTGGCGAAGCGGGTCAAGAAGGTGGCCTCCTCGAGGGCGCTGTCGCCTCCGCCGACCACGACGATGTTCTGCTCGCGGAAGAAGAATCCGTCGCAGGTCGCGCACCAGCTGACGCCACGGCCCGACAGGCGGTCCTCGCCGTCGATGTCCAGCTTGCGGTAGCCCGAGCCGGTGGCGAGCACGACGGCCCGCGCCTGGTGCGTGCTGCCGTCGCCCAGGGTGACGGTCTTGATGTCACCGGTGAGGTCCACGGCGGTGACGTCGTCGGCGACGAGCTCGGCGCCGAAGCGCTCGGCCTGGGCCCGGAAGTTGTCCATGAGCTCGGGGCCCATGATGCCCTCGGGGAAGCCGGGGAAGTTCTCGACGTCGGTGGTGTTCATGAGGGCGCCGCCGGCGGTGACCGACCCTTCGAAGACCAAGGGCTCGAGGTTGGCCCGCGCGGCGTACACGGCGGCGGTGTAGCCCGAGGGTCCGGAGCCGATGATGATCAGATTGCGGATGTCACCCATGGGGCGAGCTCCTGTTCGTCGGGGATGGCGCGTGCTGCGCACGTACTCGTCTCAACGCAGTCTAGGACGCGGACATTCCCCTATCCGCGACCCCGGACCCCGATCTCACGGATCGTTCCGACGTACTCCCCGGGGCTGCTCTCGGGCAGCCGGGTCAGGAAGACCACGACGTAGCGGGAGACCACCCCGGACGGCAGCGAGACGGTCGCGTCCGCACCGGCGGCGTCGATCGTGGCGACACGATCGAGATCCCGCAGTCGCGTGGGAGCCTTGCTGGCACCCTCGGGGGCGACGTACACCGACAGGTTCGTGGGACCGGAGCCGAGCAGGATCCGCAGCGAGGTGATCTGGCGGGTGCCACCGAGGTCGACCAGCAGTCCGACACCGTCCTTGAGACCGCCCAGGTTCGGGTTGCCGAAGTAGCGCGACGTCGACCAGCTGGTGTCCGGGTTGCCGTCGATGGCCCGGGACGCCTGCCGTGGGTTCTCCTCGCCGTCCGACCCTTGCGGATCGAAGTCGGTGGCCGATCTCAGTGGGAGCGTGCGCACCGGCGACGAGTCGTCGATCGCGGCCGTCGGGGACTGCGTGGAGCGATCGGCCAGGAAGATCAGGGTGGAGATCAGGGCCAGACCCACCAGAATGCCGAGCAGCACCAGGGCGCGGTCGCCACGCGTGGCGCGGCGTCCGCGCGCCTTGGCCCGCTCGAACGTCGTCGGTGGCGCCGGTTCGTAGGCCTTGGGTCGTCGGCGCGGCGGCTCGAGACCGGGCGGCGGGCCCTGCGGCACGATCACCGGGTCCAGGCGCAGCAGGTCCGGCGAGGAGATGTTGCTGAGACTGGGCTGGTCGTCGTGCAGGTCGTCGTCCTCGCCGGAGAGGCGCAGGGTGCGAGCGATGTCGGCGGCGTTGGTGAGTCGTGGTCGGTGCTCGCGCGGGGGGACACCCAGGATCCGGTCGCACACGTCGTCGATGTCGCGCGAGACCCCGGCCCGGACCTGGCGGGGGCGCAGCAGTCGGCCGTGCTCGGTGGGCGCGGGCGGCAATCCGTCGACGGTCGAACCGGGCCACCTGCTGGTCAACGAGGCGTACAGCAGGCGTCCGAGGGACTCGACGTCCTCGTGCTCGTAGGCGACCAGGTCCGCAGCGGAGTCGTGGTGATCGGCCGGGGCCAGAGCCGTCGCGACGCCGAGACCGACGACGCGGACGGCGCCGGACTGCTTCAGCAGCACCTGATGAGGTGTCAGTCGACGGTGGTAGACCCCGTTCTCGTGGGCATGGGCCAGCGCCTCGGCCACCTCGGCGACGACGGTGGCGGCGCGACGGTTGGGCAGGGCCGACTGCAGCAGCACCTGGTCGAGCGGGAAGGCCCGAGCCCACTCCCGCACCACCAGGTGATGGGCCTGCTCGTCGGAGATCAGGTCGAGGACGCGCAGAAAGCGCGGGTCGTTGACGGCGGTCGACTGGCGCGCGGCCTCGAGGAAGTGCTCGGCGCGAGCATCGCTGCTGGGCAGCAGCTCGAGACCGACGTTGCGGTTGAGCGTCTGGTCGTGGGCCCGCCAGGTGGCCGCTCCGAACTTCTCGGACACGAGGTCCTGCAGCTCGTATCGATGCGCCAGGACGTCGCCGGAGGCCAACGTCCGCCGCTCGCTCATCGACACTCCTTCACGCGTCCTTGTCATGGTAGACAGCCGGACCAGCGTTCCGTGACGCCGATCGCCGGTGTGTCCGTGCGGTCAGCGGCGGCGCAGGGTGGCGACCAGGTACGGCAGCTGCTCCATGCGCAGCAGACGGGTGGACACCACGTAGGCCGCCGCGCCCACCAGGCCGGAGATCACGGCGATCGGCAGACCCCCGCTGGCGCGCGTCGGATCCAGGCCCAGGGCGGCGAGCCCGCGCGCCGATCCGAGCATGACGCCCGCGGTGACGGCGGAGGCGAGGATCAGACGGCCGAGGAACACCATCATCTCGCGGTCGATCATCGGACCGAACCGACGACTCAGCAGCGTGGTGGACAGCGTGGCGCCGACGCCGTAGGCCAGGCCGAACGACAACGCCAGCATCATGGCGACGTGGGCCGGATCGACCAGCCGGGACAGCACGACGGCCGCGACGATGTTGACCGCTGCGATCGCCACCTGGATGAAGAACGGCGTGCGGGTGTCCTCGTTGGCGTAGAAGCCGCGCACCATCAGGTAGTGGAAGGTGAACGTGACCATCGCGAGGCCGAACGCCGAGATGGTGTTGCCGATCAGCGACGTGTCTCCCTCCACGGCACCGACGATGCCGGCGGCGGTCGACAACGGGCCGCCGAGGCACGCGACGGCGACGGCCAGCGGCACCACGATGACCAGGGCCATGCGGATCGTGCGCCCGAGCTCGAGGCGGAACCGGTCGAGGTCGCCGGCCGCGGCCAGCGAGGACAGCGTCGGGATGATCGCGGTGGCCAACGACACCGTGATGACACCGTGCGGCACCTGGCTGACCAGGAAGCCGAACGAGTACACCGCCACGCCGGCGGCGGGCACGTCGAGCGACTTGCCCTCCAGGGTGGCGGCGTTTCCGAGCCGGTTGACCACGATGAACGCCACCTGGTTCGCGACGATGAACAGCAACGTCCACATGCCGAGCCGCAGGGTGTGGCCCATGCCCACCCCGCGGAAGTCGAACCGTGGGCGGTACCTGAACCCGGCGCGGCGCAGGTAGGGCACCAGCACCAGGGTCTGCAGCACGATCGCGACGGTCGACCCGACGCCCAGGACGAGGGCCTCGCGCGTCGTGAAGCCGTCGGTGGCGTCGGACACCCCGAACGTGAGCGCGTAGGCGACCAGCACCGCGATGGCGACCAGGTTGTTGACGATGGGCGCCCACATCATCGGGCCGAACCGGCGGCGGGCGTTCAGCACCTGGCCGACCAGCACGAAGGCGCCGTAGAAGAACACCTGCGGCATGCACAGCCACATCAGCAGTCGGGCGGAGTCGCGCTGCACCGCGTTGCCGGGCTCGAACAGATCGGCGCCGTAGAACACGCGCATGAGCCACGGAACGGCCACGACCAGCACCAGGGTGCCGACCGCGAGCACCAGGAGGCCGAGGGTGATGACCCGGTTGGCATAGGCGTCGCCACCGTCGGCGTCGTTGCTCATGGCTCGGACCAGCTGGGGAACGAGGACCACGTTGAAGATCCCGCCCGCCACCAGGATGTACAGCGCGTTGGGCACGGTGTTGGCGATGTCGAACAGGTCGGCGTTGAGCGACTTGCCGATCACGACGATCAGCAGGCCGGCGCGCACGAATCCGGTCAGGCGCGACACGATTGTGCCCAGGGCCATCCAGGCGCTGGCGCGCGCCAGCGAGTTCTGCTCAGTCATCGTCGGGACCTGCCTCGACCGTCGGACCGCCTCGCCTGCTGAGGAACCGGCGGGCGAGCGCCAGCGCGACGAACACGCCGGCGGCGGCCATCGTGATCCAGAGGACTGCGCCCACCCGGCTCGAGCGCACGTTGAACTCGCTCGTCGTGCCGAACGGGCGGCCGTCCGGCGTGAGCAGCTGTGCCGTGACGGTCGTGGCGTTCTGCTGGCCGAGGTCGACGTCGACGGTGAGCGTCATGCGTTCCCCGGCAGCGATCTGCACCTGGTCCTGGTCGGGCAGCCGGAGCGCTGGATTGCTCGACGACAGGCGGACGCCGACCGAGACCTCCTCGTCACTGCCGTTGGTGATCGTCAGGGGGAACCCGCCGGACGAGCTGGACAGCGTGACCGACGGCGGACCCATGACGGTGATCGCGTTGAGGTCGCGGGTGACCTCACGCTGCAGCTCGCGAGCCAGCATGATGCCGGTCGACCGCTGGGTGCGCCACCGCACGCCCAGCACCCCGGCCACGGCACGTGCACGGCTGTCGGCGGAGGAGACGGACTCGTCCGATGCCGCGGAGTTGAGCACGTCTCCGTCGCGGTAGGCGGTGTCGGCGGCGTCGAGCAGCGACTCCGGCAGCGTGCGGACCGAGGTGGTGCGGGGCACGGTGCCGGTGAACCGCGGATCACGCACGACGGCGCCGAGGTCGTTGGGTGCCGAGAACGGGGCGGTCCAGGGCTCGGTGGACGTGAGCACCGGGTCGTCCGCGCGGGGCGTCCAGAACGGATCGACCAGCACGAGAGCACCGGCCCGTGACGCAGGGTCGGCCTCCCGCTCCAGGGACGAGAACGCTGCCGCGGCCAGCGTCTCCTGACGCAGGACGGCGCCCGACGTCTCGCCGGGCAGGTCGTCGAGGACGCGGTCGTTGACCAGCAGCGGAAGGTCCCCGCTGGTCGTGGGCACGTCGACCAGCGAGCCCGAGGAATCGGTCCAGCGCGACAGGTCCGACGAGTTGACCACCACCGGATCGGCGCCGCGTGCGCGAAGACTGGTCAGCAGGGAGCGGGTCACGCCACCGGACACGGGCCAGGACACGCGTCGGGTCGACAGCCCGAACTCCTGGATGACCGACTCGGTGGCGTTCTCGACGGCGCCGAACAGCCGGCGCCTGAGTGCCGGATCACCGACCAGCGCCAGCACGTCGGTGCGGTCGTAGTCGAGGACCCAGGCCGACGGTCCGGTGCTGATCGACACCAGGTCGTCCCGGAACGTCGCCGCGATCTGTCGCTGGGCGTCCGTGAGGTCGTTGGGTGCGCGGCCCTCGGCGAGATCGTCGACGGCCAGCACCAGCGCGGGATCCACGATGACGCCGCGGCCCACGGCACCGCGGGCGATGGCCGCGTCGAGCTGCTGGCGCAGCCGCCCGCCGGTGCTGATGCTCGCGAGCAGGGTGTCGAGGTCGAGCACGCGACCGGTGACGTCGCGCCCGACCGGCATGAAGAACGACCACACCACGGTCGTCGACACCGCGGGGTGGTCTCCGCTCATGAGAGGCAGCACGGTGATCGCACGTGAGATCGCCGCGTTGCTGCGTGCGCCGGAGGCATCGGTGGCGAGGATCTGGATGCCGACGGGGTACACGCCGTCGGCGCCTGAGATCGGCAGCTGCTTGGCCGGCACGGTGACGGTGAACGGGCGGGTGGCGCCGGCAGGCAGGTCTCCGATCTCGTCGAAGAGCCCGACGTCGACCACGCGCGGACCGGCGAAACCCGGGTCGGTCCGGACCGCATCGGCGAGGTCCGATCGCGAGGTGATCGGCTGCGGGCGGATGACGAGGTAGGCCTGGGCGTCGGTCCATGCCTGGTCGCCGGTGTTGGTGACGCGGCCGGAGAGGGTCACGTCGGCCGCCGCGCCGAGCTGCGACGGCGACACGTTCGTGATGGTGGTGAGCACGCCCGAGGAGTCGGCGGCCGATGCCGTGGACGGTCGGACCATGAGCCCCGCGAGCAGGGTCGCGAGCAGGAGCCCCGCGGCCGTGCGTCGTCTCCGGATCACCAACTCATGCTAGTCGGGGCACCGGAGGTGACCGAGCCCCGTCGATCCGCCGATAGAGTGTGTCCCCGTGCCGACGAACAGCCTCACCCCCGAGCAGCAGGCGCGGATCGACGCGCGGTTGGACGCCTTGGGCTTCCTGACCGACCTCGGCCGCGCCTTCTCCGACGCGGGGCACGAGCTGGCCGTCGTCGGCGGACCGGTGCGTGACGCCGTGCTCGATCGCCCCGGCAACGACTGGGACTTCACCACCTCGGCCACGCCGGAGCAGATCGAGCAGATCGTGGCCCCGTGGGCCGACGCCCTGTGGGACATGGGCCGTGAGTTCGGCACGATCGGGCTGCGTCACGGTCAGCACGAGCTCGAGATCACCACCTACCGCAGCGACGAGTACGACCCGGACTCGCGCAAGCCCGCCGTCCGGTTCGGCGACTCGCTGCAGGCAGACCTGTCACGCCGGGACTTCGCCGTGAACGCCATGGCCATCCGGCTGCCGTCGCGCGAGGTGGTCGACCTGTTCGGTGGCCTCGACGATCTCGCGGCCCGGCGACTGCGCACCCCGGTGGCACCGGAGGTCTCCTTCGGTGACGATCCGCTGCGGATGATGCGGGCGGCCCGGTTCGCCGCCCAGCTGGACTTCACGGTCGATCCGGACGTCCGCCAGGCGATGGTCGACATGGCCGGGCGTCTGTCGATCGTCTCGGCCGAGCGCATGCGCATCGAGCTGGACAAGATCCTGCTCGCCGACCACCCCGTCGTGGGCCTGCGCCTGCTGGTCGACACCGGCCTGGCCGAGCAGATGCTGCCCGAGCTGCCGGCCCTGATCCTGGAGCGCGACGAGCACCACCGCCACAAGGACGTCTACGAGCACTCGTTGACCGTGCTGGAGCAGGCCATCGCACTCGAGGGCCGGCTGGACCATCAGCCCGACCTGGTCATCCGGCTCGCCGCACTGCTGCACGACATCGGCAAGCCCAAGACGCGGCGGTTCGTCGAGGGCGGCACGGTCACGTTCCACCACCACGACGTCGTGGGCGCCAAGCTGGCCCGCAAGCGCCTGCGGGCCTTGCGCTACAGCAACGACGTCGTCGACCAGGTCTGCACGCTGGTCGAGCTGCACCTGCGGTTCCACGGGTACGGCTCGGGCGAGTGGACCGACTCCGCGGTGCGCCGCTACGTGCGCGACGCAGGTGACCAGCTCGAGCGGCTGCACATCCTCACCCGGGCCGACTCCACCACCCGCAACCAGCGCAAGGCGGCGCGACTGCAGCGCACCTACGACGAGCTCGAGGAGCGCATCGCGGTGCTCGCCGAGCAGGAGCAGCTCGACGCGCTGCGTCCTGACCTCGACGGCACCCAGATCATGGAGATCCTCGGCATCGGCCCCGGTCGAGAGGTCGGCGAGGCCTACCGCTTCCTGATGGACCTGCGCATGGACCGCGGCCCGTTGGGGGAGGAGCAGGCCACCGAGGCGCTCAGGGCGTTCTGGGCCGCTCGTGGTTGAGGCAGGACTGACTGGCCGATGCGCCTGATTCGGGGCAACTAGCGGGCCGGTGGTGTCTGGCCGATGCAAAGGTTCTGCGCGAGGGCCGCGGTGTGATTCATCCGCGGCAGAGCGTCATGGACGGCTCGCGACGAATCTATCCGGTCCTGTTCCCGTCTGTGGTCATCCCGGTTTGTCAGTGCCATCGGTCAAGATTCAACGATGCGGCAGAAAGTGCTATCGAGATGACTGCACCCAAGGGAGGTGCCCTCACCGGGCCGCGTAGTCAAGCGAGGATTTCGTTCCACAACAACAGCGACGACGTGCGGTCCCTGTGGAGTTTGCGCCAAGCGGCGAAGACCAGTCGAGCTGTCCAACTACACCTCGGTCCAGCCAATAAGGGCACATACCTGCTCATTTCGGCGCTCTGGGAGACGTACTGCGAAGACGTTCTCACTGAAACGATGGCCGAACTCATCACCGGCATCGTTGATGCCGAGTCATTGCCGATCTCGGTGCGTCGCGCGATTGCTCGTGAGGTGAAGGACGACAAACATGACCTCAGTCCTTGGAAACTGGCAGGCACGGGGTGGCGCGATGTCGCAGGCGAACGAGCCCGCCGCCTCTGTCAAGAGCTGGTGTTCAACTCGCCGAAAGCCGGAAACGTTGATGACCTGTTCCGGCGCACCTTCGGCATCGAAGATGTGAGTCAGTGTTGGACAAGTGAGCGAGTGCACGATCCGCGGGCGGCCTTGGACGAGCACCTCGTGCTGCGTGGTGAACTTGCCCATCGTGCTGCCGCAACGACCATCACGAAACGCCAGATCTCGGACTTCTACCAGCTCGTGATGGACCTGACCCGATCGATGGACGCACACCTCGGAGCCTTCGTCTTCTCCGTCACCGGTCAGAACCCCTACGCGGCGCCCGCTGACGCTAGATGCTGTCGGAACGAGTGAAGCTCGGAAGTCGGCCGTTCACGCTGACTTCAAGTTCGCTGTCGACAGGGATACCCGCATTGGCCCGCGGGCATGGTGGACTCGTGGCAGTGTGCATCTCATGGATCACCTGAGCGTTCGAGGGGGCGCGAGTGTCGGCAGGATAAGGCCCGTTATACCTCGCGAGGTTTGGCCGCACGAGGCGCGGGACTTCACCCCGTGGCTGTTGGACAACGTGGATGTGTTGAGCGAGCTCCTCGGGATGGATCTTGTCCTCGAAGTTGCCGAGCATCCCGTTGGTGGGTTCAGCCTCGATCTACTCGGACACGATGCAAGCACTGGCGAGCCGGTAATCGTCGAGAATCAGCTGGAGCAGTCAGACCACACCCACCTCGGGCAGATTCTGACCTACGCGGCCGGAACTGACCCGACAACCATCGTCTGGCTTGCCACATCTTTCAGGGAAGAGCACCGCTCGGCGGTTGACTGGCTGAACTCACGGACGGACGAGCGAACCAAGTTCTTCGCGGTCCAGATCGAAGTCGTTCGCATCGGAGAATCGGATCCCGCCCCAGCATTTCGGCTGGTCGCCCAACCGAATGGCTGGGAGAAGGTGATTCGAACAACAACTGCGGCGCAGCGCGAGGTGTCCGGTCGGCAGAGCCTGTACCGCGAGTTCTGGACTCGATGGATCGCCTTGATGACCGACCGAGGCGTCGGCTGGACCCGTGGAACTCGAACCACGGTTGGATCTTGGTACCCCATCACGGCAGGTGTGCCCGGAGCCGTGTACAGCAGCGGGTTCATGCGCCGGGGTCTCATCAACGAGTTGTACTTCGAAGACCCGGACCCGGCGGCGAACACCCGAAGATTCGAGCAGCTGCTGGCTCAACGTAAAGCCGTTGAGGAAGTCTACGGCGGTGCGCTCGAGTGGGACCCCATGGACGGGCGCAAAGCTGCCCGAGTTTGCGAGTATCTTCCAGACGCTCAGATTGAGAACGAGGAAGATTGGAGTCAATACCTCGAGTGGTTTCTGGATCGCCAAACGCGACTGCGCAAGGCGATCAAGTCTGTTGCGGAGATTCCCAGCTAGGACACTTGCGGTGGATGGACGGTGTGCAGCTGGCCAGCACACGGCGGTCAAGGCCGTCGATCGTGGTCGCTTTGGTCAACGCAATGGCTGCCGCCGGAGGCACGAACGGGCGCTTGAGGAACTGTTGTCCACACTGGGATCGCAGAGCGGAAGCAGTGTCAGTGGTGGCGTCTAGGTTGGTTGTATGAGCAGCAACGGGGGCATCGGGGTGGGTCGGTTGACCGCGCTGGCTCGTGCGCGTGCTCGTGCCGAGGCGGCGGAGATCGAGGGGATGATCGCCTACCGTGACGGTGAGCTGGAGCGGATTGGCCGGTTGGAGCGGCCGTTGCAGCGTCAGCTCGAGGCCGCGGCGATCGGTCTGGACATTGGTCAGGCCATGGGGTTGTCCGAAGCCCAGGTCCACGGGCGGTTGGCGTCGGCTGATCGGGTCCGTGAGCACACCCCGCAGGTGTGGTTGGCGTTTCGTGACGGGCGGATCAATGAGCACCGGGTGCGTGAGATCGCGACCACTCTGGCTGTGTTGCAGCGGCCCGAGTCGTACCTGCGTCTCGATCAGTCCGTCGTCGCCTACGCCCAGACCCACACGGTGACTGAGCTGCGGCGGTGGCTGCGGCGGTTCGTCGAACGCGTCGAAACAGACCTGGCACTCGAACGGGCCGAGCGGGCGCGTGAGGAGCGTCGGGTCGAGGTCCGCCACGGCGACGACACCATGTCGACCCTGTTCGCCGTCCTACCCTCGCTGCAGGCAGCCGCGATCGCCAAGAGGCTCCATGCCGAAGCCAAGGCCCTCGGTGCTGACGACCCCCGCACCATTCCCCAACGCGAAGCCGACCTGCTCGCCGCGTGGATGACCACCACCGAGTCAGGCCACGCGTCTGTCCACGCCCAGATCGCCGTGAAACTCCCCGCTGAGTCGTTCACCGGCGCCAGTGACGGATTCGCCGAAGCCGCCGACGGCTCCTGGTCAGCACCCACCGCCTGGACCCTCGACCCGAACCTGATCGCCAACCCGGTCTGGCACCGCCTGATCATCGACCCGATCACCGACGACGTCCTGGCCCACCACTACGTCGGCCGCCTCGCCCCCGACACCCTCAAGCACGCCATCGGCTTCCGCGACGGCGTCTGCCAAGCACCCGGATGTCTGATCCCAGCCGACCGGTGCGACGGCGACCACCGACAACCCTGGCCCGACGGACCAACCGCGGGCACCAACATGTGGCCACTGTGCCGACGCCACCACACCCTCAAAGGACACCAGATCCTCCAATGGGTCCTGCCCTCCGGCCACACCATCACCGCCGAACCCACCCACCGACAACCACCCACACCACCACCCTCGAGGGTCGAGCACCACCTCGCCCAGATGCTCGTCTGACGCAGCAAGGCCCGGCGAGCCGAAGCTCACCGGGCCCTGCTGTCGTTCAGTCGATCAGCTCAGGCTGAAGCACGGCTTCGTGAAGTCGTACGCCGAGGCCGTCGGACCAGCGGTCAGCTCCTGCACGACCGACACACCGGTGGGTGCGGTGTCGTCGACCTTGCTGATGACGCTGGCGCGGTAGGCCACCTCGTTCGGGTCACCCTTCGTGGCGCCGGCCTCTGGGGGCAGCATGCCCTCGTAGTCGACACTGTCGAGGTTCTTGGCAGCTTCGACCACGCTCTCGCGAGTGATGTCGCCGCCGTCAGCCGCCTGCTTCAGCGCGGCCAGCAGCGGGTAGCTCCAGACCCAGCCGGCGGTGTAGCCGTCGTTGGGCGTCACGTCACCGAGTGCGTCACGCATGGCCTGGTGGCCCGGCGTGTCGGTGCCGAACGGTCCCCAGGGACCGGCCTGGAAGTACAGCGCCTCGAGTGCCGGCTTCGCCGCCGACTGCAGCAGAGCAGGGTTCCACGTCGGGCTGGACCCGACGACGGTGCCCTTGAAGCCCTGCTGGGCGAGGCCGCCGACGATGGTCGCCATCTCGGCCGGACCGGTCGAGACGAACACCATGTCCGGCGCAGCCTTCAAGATCGCGCCGATCGCGCCGGCCTGGTTGTCCTGGCCGGGAGGCGTCTCGAGCTTGCTGAACTCCAGGTCGTTCGCCTTGGCAGCAGCCTCGACACCGGCCGCCGCGTCTCCTCCGTAGTCGCCGGGGTAGCCGACGGCCACGACCTTGGACTTGACGCCGCGGTTCGCGACCGCCCAGTCGACGCCGTTCATGGCCTCGAAGCAGTAGCTGGCGCCGCTCTCGAGGATCTGGTCGTCGAACTCCCACGCGGAGTTCCACGAGGCCGGAACGCCGATGACGTTGTCGGCCTTCATGTCGTCGAGGATCGTCAGGGTCTGCGTCGAGCCGAGGGTCTGCGCGAGCGCCAGGATGTTCTTGCGCATCTCCTGGTACTTGCGGTTGTGGATCTCGGGGTTGTACTCGGCGTCAGCGATGTTCTCCGACAGGTTGATGTCGTAGCCGCCGACACCGCCCGCCTCGTTGACCTTCTTCCAGAACGCCTTCTGCGAGTCGGTGATCGGCACCGCCAACGGGGCGAAGGGGCCCTTGGTGAGGTCGGAGATCACACCGAGGTAGATGCAGCCGTTGTCCTTGTTGACGGCATCGGGGCACGCCTCGGAGGTCACGCCGGGGCTGGCCCCGGCCTCGCCTCCGTCGCTGCCACGGCAGCCGGTCAGCACCAGCGTCGCCACGGCAGCGCCGACGACCGCGCGGGTCACATTCGATCGGATCTTCACTGTCATTTCCTTTCGGTCCGGCGCCGCGTCGAGCGAAGCCGTCTTGCTGGTGCCGCTGGGCGGCAGGCGGACGAAGATCCGCCCGGTCAGGGGGTTGCGTCAATAGGAGAAGGGCCAGCCCTTCCAGTACAGACGTGCGCGGTTCCAGATCCCGAACAGTCCTCGAGGCTCGAAGATCAGGAACACGATGATGAGCAGGCCGTACAGGATCGACTCGAGCTGGAACACCGACAACAGACCACCGCTGGCGGCGCTGGTGCTGATGCCCGGGACGAAACCGGCGATCTCGCCGGAGATCCGGCCGAGGGCGCTGATGAAGATGGCGCCCATGATCGATCCGGAGATGGTGGCGACGCCACCGATCAGGATCATGGCCAGGTACTGGATCGACAGCAGCAGGCCGAAGGTTCCGGGCTCGAAGACGCCGACGACCGCGTAGTACAACGCGCCCGTGACGCCGGCGAAGAACGAGGACATCGCGAAGGCCATGATCTTGTACTTGGTCAGGTCCACCCCGACCACGGCGGCGGCGACGTCGCGGTCGCGCACGGCCGAGAAGGCCCGACCGACGCCGGACCGGGCGATGTTGCGCCCCAGGATCGCGAACACGATCAGGAAGACCAGCGCCAGCAGGAACTGACGCTGCTCACGCGCCAGGTCCAGGCCGAGCACGGATCCGGACCCGTTGAAGTCGATGCCGAACGCCACCAGGTCGGGTCCGCGGCGGCCGACGCCGGGTCCACCGGTCAACGAGCGGGCCTCGCGGAAGATGTGGTCGCCGAGGAACACCAGGCCGAGCGTGACGATCGCCAGGTACAGGCCACGCAGTCGCACCGCGATCGGACCGACCAGCAGTCCGGCGACCGCGGCGACGATGCCCGCGGCAGGAAGCCACAGGTAGATGGGCAGGCCGTAGCCGACGACCGGCCCGTCGGGGTCGCCACCGATGATGGCGGCGGTGTAGGCGCCCAGACCGATGAAGAAGGCGTGGCCAAGCGACACCTGGCCGGCGTAGCCGGTGACCAGGTTGAGGCCGATCGCGCCGACCGCCGAGATCATGCCGAGGGTGAGGATCAGCAGCAGGTCGTCGGTGAGCATGAACGGCAGCAGAAACGAGACGATCACCAAGATGATCGTCGACCGGCGCTTGGCCGGTGAGTTCAGCAGCGCGAGATCCTGCGTGTAGGCGGTGCGCGCCAGGGGGCGGCCGCGCAGGCCCGAGCGGGGGCGGGAGAACAGACCGGTGCTCATACGCGCTCGACCTCCTTGGTGCCGAAGAGGCCGTACGGTCTGACGAGCAGCACCACCAGCATCAGGGCGTAGGGCGCGACCAGCGAGAAGTTGCGGCCCAGCCACGGAGCGACGTCAGGCTGGTAGATCGCGGTGAGGGCCTCGACGATGCCGACCGACAGTCCACCGATGACGGCACCGGGCAGCGAGTCCAGGCCGCCGATGATGATCGCCGGCAGCGCCTTGAGGGCGATGATCCAGCTGGTCTGCTCCATGCCGGCGGTCCCGGCGGCGATGAACGTGCCGGCGATCGCGGCCAGTCCACCGGCGATCGCCCAGGCGAGCGCGAAGATCGCACCCACCCGGATGCCCTGCGCCAGCGCGGTCTCCTGGTCCAGGGCCGTGGCCCGCATGGCGAGCCCGGTGCGCGAGAACCGGAAGAACATGGTCAGAGCGGTGACGGTGACGGCCGTGACCGCGATCAGGCCGAGCGTCTGGTGCGAGATCGACACCCCACCGAGCTCGTAGCGCGCGCTGCCGTTGGGGTAGCGCACGATCTTGGACTCGATGCCGATGTAGCGGTTGGTGAAGATGCGCAGCACGATGTCGACGCCGATGGTGATGATCGCGAGCGTGAACACCGGCTTGCCGATCATCGGGCGCAGGGCGAGACGTTCGACGACCATGCCGACGAGCGCGCCGCCCAGGATGCCGACGACCATGCCGGGGAAGAACGGCAGACCGATGACGGCCGTGGCGTGATAGGTGACCAGACCGCCGACCACCATCAGCGCCGGCTGGGCGAAGCTGATGACGCGCGTGGACTTGTAGATCATCACGTAGCCGAGAGCCAGGAGGGCGTAGATCGACCCCTGGCCGAAGCCGTTGACGAGCGCCTGCAGAAAGTTGGTCATGCGCGGTCTCCTGCGTACATGCTCTCGATGACGGACTCGAACTGGCCGGTGACCGCGGAGCGGCGCACCTTCTGGGTGGCGGTGAGCTCGCCCGCGTCCTCGTCGAGCTCCTTGGGCAGCAGGCTGAACCGCTTGATGGTCTCGACCGCGGCGAACTGCTGATTGACCTCGTCGACCACCCGCTGCACGAGCTCGATCACCTCGGGCTTGGCCGACAGGTCGGCGTACGTGGTGAATGCCAGGCGCTTCTTCTGCGCCCAGTTGCCGACCGTGTCGAGCTCGATGCCGATCAGGGCGGTCAGGAACTTGCGCCGATCGCCGATGACGATGGCCTCCTTGATGTACGGAGAGGCCTTGAGGCTGTTCTCGATCTCGCTGGGGGCGATGTTCTTGCCGCCGGCGGTGATGATGATGTCCTTGAGCCGATCGGTGATCCGCACGTGCGTGCCGTCGACCCACTCGCCGACGTCACCGGTGTGCAGCCAGCCGTCGGCGTCGATCGCGCTCGCCGTGGCGTCGGGGTTGTTCCAGTACCCCGCGAAGGTGCCCTCGTGGCGGGTGAGGATCTCGCCGGTCTCGTCGTCGATGCGCAGCTCGATGCCGTCCTGGGGCTCTCCGACGGTGCCGACCTTGACCCTGCCGCGCCGGTTGGCCGTGGCGATGGCGCTGTTCTCGGTCATGCCGTACACCTCGTGCATCGGCAGGCCGAGACCCATGAAGAACTCGAGCACCTCAGGGGCGATGGGGGCCGCGCCGGACGCGGCGTAGCGAACCCGCGAGAGTCCGAGCCGTTCGCGCAGGGCGCGGTACAGGAACACCCAGCCGACGGCGTAGGCCAGTCGGGTGCCGAGCGTGTGCTGGCCGTCGTGGGCGACCAGGGTGCGCCCGATCCAGCGCGAGACCTTCATCCACAGAGCGAAGTTGGCCCGCTTGATGCGCGAGGCGCCGCTCATGCGGATCTGGACGCCGGCGACCATCTTCTCCCAGATGCGCGGGACGCCGAACAACAGCGTCGGCTGGATCTCGCGCAGAGCCTGGGGAACGGTGTCGATCGACTCGGCGAAGTTCATCTGCACGCCGCTGGCCGCGCTGGTCCACACCGTGAACAGGCGTTCGGCGACGTGGCACAGGGGGAGATAGGAGACCGCGAGGTCCTTCTCGCTGGGCCGGGGGTCGATGAACGCCTCGTCGCGCAGCCGGTCGATGACGTAGGCCACGTTGCCGGTGGACAGCATGGCGCCCTTGGGTGGACCGGTGGTGCCGGAGGTGTAGACCAACGTGGCGAGATCGTCCGCAGTGGCCGCGGCGGCGAGCGCGTCCACGGCACCGGGATGTTTTCCGGCGTGGGCACGGGCCAGGTCGAGGAAGTCGTCCCAGGACATCAAGCGCGGGTCGTCGTAGATCTCGGTGATGCCACGGCCGTCGAGGTAGATGATGTGTCGCAGGTCAGGGCACTGGTCGCCGATGGCGAGCGCCTTGTCCACCTGCTCCTGGTCCTCGGCGAACAGCACCGTGGAGCCGGAGTCGCGCAGGACGTGCAGCACCTCCGGAGCCGGGTTGGTCGGGTACAGGCCGACGGTGGCGGCGCGCACGGCCGTGATGCCGACGTCGCAGTACAGCCACTCGGGCCGGTTCTCGCTGTGCACGGCGATGCGGTCTCCGGTGCCGACCCCGAGGGCCAGCAGCCCGTGGCCGACCAGGTCGGCGTGGTGCCAGTAGTCCGACCAGGTGATCTCACGCCACAGGCCGAGGTTCTTCTCGCGCATCGCGACGCCCGCGGGGGTGTCGACGCTGCGGTGCTGCACCACCTGGGCGAGCGTGGGCAGGGTGCTCATGAGACCTCCTCCGCCGAACCCAGGTAGGCCCGGATGACCTCGGGGTGGTCCTGGACGACTGCGGGTGTCCCGGTCACGAGGGGCTCGCCGAAGTCGAGCGCCATCACCCGGTCGGCGATGTCCATGACCAGGCCCATGTCGTGCTCGACCAGGATCATGGCGATGCCGAGCTCGCGCTTGACGTCGAGGATGAACCGCGCCATGTCCTCGGTCTCCTCACCGTTCATGCCGGCCACCGGCTCGTCGAGCAGCAGCAGCTTCGGCTCCATGGCCAGGGCCCGGCCCAGCTCGATGCGCTTCTGGATGCCGTACGGGAGCAGGCCGACCGGAAGGGTGCGGTACGCCTCGATCTCGAGGAAGTCGATGATCTCCTCGACCCGGCGGCGGTTGCGGACCTCGGAGGCCTTGGCCCTGCCGAGCCACGCGACGGCCGACGGCCAGCCGTACCCGAGGTGGTGGTGCCGTCCGAGCATCAGGTTGTCGACGATGTCGAGGTTCTCGAACAGCTCGATGTTCTGGAAGGTGCGCGCCATGCCGCGATGGGCGATCTGGTGCGGCTTGAGCCGACCCAGGTCCTCACCGAGGAAGGTGACCGATCCGACCTGCGGCGTGTAGACGCCGGAGAGGACGTTGAAGATCGAGGTCTTGCCGGCGCCGTTGGGTCCGATGATCGCGAACAGCTCGTCGGGACGGACCTCGAAGCTGACGCCGCTCAGGGCCGTCACTCCGGAGAACCGCAGCTCGACGTCGGCGACCTGGACGACCGGGTCGTGGGGGTGTTCGCTGGTCATGAGAGCCACCGCTTCCGACGCTTGTAGTGCTTGAGGTCGCGATAGGAGGTGGCGTTGTCGCCCCGCCCGAGATAGAAGTCGCGGATGTCGTCGTCCTGCAGCATCTCGGCGGCGGGCTTGTCCATGACGATCTTGCCGTTCTCCATGACGTAGCCACGCTCGGCGATCGACAGCGCCATGGTGGCGTTCTGCTCGACCAGCAGCACCGTGGTGCCGCGCCGGTTGATCTCCACGACGATGTCGCGGATCTGCTGCACGATGCGGGGGGCCAGGCCGAGGCTGGGCTCGTCGAGGAGTAGGAAGGTGGGGCCGGCGACGAGGGCGCGGCCCATGGCCAGCATCTGCTGCTCGCCGCCGGACAGGTAGCCGGCGGTGCTGCGGCGCCGTTCGGCCAGGATCGGGAACATGTCGTAGACCTCGGCGATCGCCTCGGCGCGGCCCTTGCTGCGGGTGTGTCCGCCCACGCGCAGGTTCTCGTCGACCGTGAACTCGGTGAACACCCGGCGACCCTCGAGCACCTGCGACATGCCGGCCGCGACGATCGCCGGAGCCTTGCGCTGGTGGATGGGGTTGCCGTCGAGCCTGATCTCACCCTTGGTGATGGCGCCGTCGTGGGTCTCCAGCAACCCGCTCAGGGCTCGGAGCAACGTGGTCTTGCCGGCTCCGTTGGCTCCCAGCAGCGCGACGATCGATCCGGTCGGCACGTCGAGACTGACGCCCTTGAGCACCTGGATCACGTCGTTGTAGACGACCTCCAGGTTCTTCACCTCGAGCATCGGCCACTTTCGGCCCGGTGCAAGATGGCACTGCGGTTGGTTGCACCCCGCACGCTGTTTGTGATCTGCATCTCACTATGCATGCACAAAGAGTGTAGGTATTGTCCGAAGTCGTCAAGCCGAAATCGTTGTCCGCAACCATCTCGCAACCTGACCTGTGCACCACCACTGCTGGAGCCGACCATGTCCCTCGATCCCGATGTGCCCCGCCCTCGTCGCGAGAACCGCGACGGTCGAGTCGCGCGCGGCGAGCGAACGCGGACCGCCGTCGTCGATGCGCACGCCCAGCTGCTGCAGGAGGACGTGCTGCGTCCGACGGCCAAGCTCGTCGCCGAGCGGGCCGGCATCTCGTTGCGCACCCTGTGGCTGAACTTCGGTGACATGGAGGCGCTGCTGTCCGCCACTGGTCAGTACTGGCTGGACCGCGACGCGGCCGCCCGCAAGCCGACACCGCCGGACCTGCCGCTGGCCGACCGCATCGACCAGTGGTGCACTGAGCGCGCCCGGCGCATGGAGGACCTACGTCCGGCCGCGGCGTCGTCGCAGCTGGTCGAGCCATTCTCACCGTCGTTGACCGCGGCTCGCCAGCAGCACCGCGCCCGGCTGCACCGTGACCTCGTGGCGACGTTCGGAGCCGAGATCGGGTCCGGCACCGACATCGCGTCCGCCTCCCCGCTGCACCAGGCGCTGTTCGTCGCTGCCGACGGCATCACCTGGCTGGTGCTGCGCCGCGACGAGGGCCTGTCGGTCGAGGCCGCCACGGAGCTGATGAGATCGACCTTCGCCCGCCTCCTGGGTTCTGTCGGCACGGCGGGTCACGCGCCGATAGAGTGACCAAGGTCCGGGGCGATGGAGGGAGCCGTCCGTGGAGATGGACGAACAGCCGACGCCGTACACGGGGCCGGAACGGCGGGTGAGCAACCGTCGCGCGGAGGACCGCCGAGGTGCGGGAGGGGGACGACGCGCGACCGACCGGCCGGATCCTGCGGACGGGTTCGGCGATCCTGAGCCACCGCTCGACGGGCGTATCGCCCGGGGGCTGCGCACCAAGCAGGCGATCGTCGAGGCGCACACGGACCTGGTGCGCGAGGGGGTGCTGCGGCCGACGGCCCAGATGGTGGCCGACCGGGTCGGCGTCTCGGTCCGGACGATCTGGACGGCGTTCGCTGACCTCGAGGCCCTGCTGGCGGCCACAACCGAGCGCTGGATGGAGATCGACGCCGAGAACTGGGAGCCCGTGCCTCCCGACCTGCCGCTGGACGAGCGCATCTCGTTGTTCTGCTCCCGCCGGGCGGACCGCATCGAGCTGATGGCCCCGGCTGCCCGCTCGTCGGCGCTGGGCGAGCCGTACTCGGCGGCGCTGCGCGGCGGGCGTCGCCTGCTGGTCGAGCGGCTCAAGTACGACCTGGAGCAGACCTTCAGCCCCGAGCTCGGTCCCCGGACCGAGCACTCCACGGCCTACGACGAGCTGTACGTGATCGGCGCATGGCCGGTCTGGCAGATCCTGATCGAGGACCTCGACATGACGCGCGAGCAGGCGCTGCAGGCGACCATGGCGTCGTTCACCCGCACCCTGGCCGAGCACACGTCACGCACGACCTGAGCAGCAGGGGCGGCACCCATCGATGGGTACCGCCCCTGTGCAGGGTGCTGCAGTGAGCTCTAGCGCTCTTCCTCGCCGCGGATGAAGGCCTCGAGCTTGTCGCGCCCGAGGTCGTCGGCGCGCTGCTCCGGCGGGCTCTTCATCAGGTACGACGAGGCGCTCAGCAGCGCTCCGCCGATGCCACGGTCCTTGGCGATCTTCGCCGCGCGGATGGCGTCGATGATGATGCCGGCCGAGTTCGGCGAGTCCCAGACCTCGAGCTTGTACTCCAGGTTCAGGGGAACGTCGCCGAAGGCACGGCCCTCGAGGCGCACGTAGGCCCACTTGCGGTCGTCGAGCCACTGCACGTAGTCGCTCGGGCCGATGTGGACGTTCTTGTCCGACACCTTGCCGCTGAGCGAACCGGTCAGGTTCGAGGTGACCGACTGGGTCTTCGAGACCTTCTTGGACTCCAGGCGATCACGCTCGAGCATGTTCTTGAAGTCCATGTTGCCGCCGACGTTGAGCTGGTAGGTGCGATCCAGCGCCACGCCGCGGTCCTCGAACAGCTTGGCCATCACGCGGTGCGTGATGGTGGCGCCGACCTGGCTCTTGATGTCGTCGCCGATGATCGGGACGCCGGCGTCCTCGAACTTCTTGGCCCACTCGGGGTCCGAGGCGATGAACACCGGCAGGGCGTTGACGAACGCGACCTTGGCGTCGATCGCGCACTGCGCGTAGAACTTGTCGGCCTCCTCCGAGCCCACGGGCAGGTACGAGACCAGCACGTCGGCACCGGACTGCTTGAGCGTCTCGACGACGTCGACGGCCGGTGCGTCCGACTCCTCGATCGTCTCGCGGTAGTACTTGCCGAGACCGTCCAGCGTGTTGCCGCGCTGCACCGTCACACCGGTGGGGGCGACGTCGGTGATCTTGATGGTGTTGTTCTCGCTGGCCTGCGTGGCGTCGGCCAGGTCGAAGCCGACCTTCTTCGCGTCGACGTCGAACGCGGCCACGAACTCGATGTCGCGGACGTGGTAGTCACCGAACATCACGTGCATGAGTCCGGGCACGGTGGTGTCCGGCTCGGCGTTCTTGTAGTACTCGACGCCCTGGATCAGGGACGTGGCGCAGTTGCCCACGCCCACAATTGCCACTCGTACCGAACCCATGGGTTCTCCTTCATCGTTGTCTGTTGCTGGTTGATGGGTCGTGCTGGTCAGGTGATGTCGCCCGCGTCGACATCGGTCGGGGGTCCGCCGTTGCGTTCGCGATCGATCAGCCCGGTGAGCCAGGTGATCTCCTGCTCCACGGCCTCGAGCCCGTGTCGCTGCAGCTCTCGGGTGTACGCGTCGGTGCGCTCGCGACCCCGCTGGGCCGCGTGCTTGACGTTGTGCAGCCGCTCCTCGAGCCGGCTGCGCCGACCCTCGAGGATGCGGACGCGCGAGGCCGCGCTCGTGCGCCCGAAGAACGCGAAGCGGACACCGAAGGTGTCGTCGTCCCACGCGGCCGGACCGGACTCCTCCAGGAGCGAGGTGAAGTGCTCCTTGCCCTCGGCGGTGAGCCGATAGACGATCCGGGCCCGGCGGGACCGTGCCTCGGTCGCACTCGGCTCGGTCGCCGCGGCCTGGTCGGCCACGATGTGCCCGGCCTTGCCCAGAGCCTTCAGGGACGGGTAGAGAGTGCCGTAGGACAGGATGCGGCTCCACCCCAGCAGGGCGTTGACCTGCTTGCGCAGCTCGTACCCGTGCATGGGCGTGTCGTGCAGCAGTCCGAGGACTGCCACCTCCAGCGCCACACCGCGTCGTGTCATCTCATCCGATCCTGTTACTGACAAAGTTGGGACTTTGTCGGTATATCGAGACGATACATCGATCACACGTATCGACGTCAAGTTCGCCGACATCGAGGTGATCTGAACCACCTGTCCCGCGGGGGATCAGGGCGCTCTCAGGTAAGTTCGGCACACTGGACAGGTTGCCGTTCTCGACGGCGCTTCTCACGTGATCCGGAATGGATCCGCCCAGATCCGCGACGAAGGACTGACTCCGTGGCAGCACAGACCAAGCGCAAGCCCTCCGCCCGCCGGCGGGCCTCCTCGACGTCCGGCGGCTCCCGCTTCCGTTCCCTCCTGCAGGGCATCGGTGGCCGAGGACCCTGGTGGACCAAGACCCTGCGGTGGCTCGCCTTCTTGACGGTGGCCGGCATCCTCGCCGGCGCTCTGACGTTCTTCGTGCTCTACCGCGCCATCGCGATCCCCGACCCCAACGCGGACTTCCAGACCCAGACCACCAAGGTCTACTACTCCGACGGCAAGCACCAGATCGGCTCGTTCGCCGAGCAGAACCGCGAGAACGTCACGCTGGACCAGATCCCGGCCTCCATGCAGGCCGCCGCGATCGCCGCCGAGGACCGGTCGTTCTACACCAACCGCGGCATCGACTTCAAGGGAATCCTGCGCGCGGTGCGCGACAACACCACCAGCGGCGAGATCAGGGGCGGCGGCTCCACGATCACCCAGCAGTACGTGAAGATCCTCTACCTGACCCAGGAGCGCTCGTACCAGCGCAAGGTCAAGGAGGCCGTGCTCTCGATCAAGATCCACAACCAGCTGAGCAAGAAGCAGATCCTCGAGGGCTACCTCAACACCATCTACTTCGGCAACGGCGCCTACGGCGTGGAGGTCGCGTCCAAGACGTACTTCAACAAGCCGGCCGCCGACCTGAACTACGCACAGTCCGCGATGCTCGCCACCATCATCAACAGCCCCAGCTACTACGACCCCTACGTCGAGGGCTGGGAGGAGCGGATGATGCCGCGCTACCAGTACGTGCTCGACGGCATGGAGAAGTCCGGCGCCATCACCTCGGAGGAGCGCGAGAAGTTCCGCGACAAGCTTCCCGGGCGTCGTCAAGAAGAAGAACAGCAACCGGTTCTCCGGCACCAAGGGCTACCTGCTGGACATGGTCCAGAAGCAGATGGTCGGGCTGGACTTCAGCGACGCGCAGATCCGCGGTGGGGGACTGCGCATCGTCACCACGATCGACTACGAGAAGCAGAAGGACGCCGTCGCGGCGGTCAAGCAGGTCGCGCCCAAGGGCCTGGACGAGCTGCACACGTCGCTGGTGTCGGTGCAGCCCGGGACCGGCGCGGTCCGTGCACTCTACGGCGGTCCCGACTACCTCAAGAGCCAGCTGAACTGGGCCACGCTGCCCACCCAGCCGGGCTCGACGTTCAAGGTGTTCGCCCTCGTCGCCGCTCTCGAGGACGGCTACGGTCTCACCACCGAGCTCGACGGTGACTCGCCGCTCAAGATCGGGTCGGCCGAGATCGAGAACCAGGGCGACTCCGGTGGTGCGTCGTTCGGCGAGGTGTCGCTGGCCCGCGCCACGGCCAAGTCGATCAACACGGCCTTCGTCGACCTCACCCAGCAGATGAGTGGCGGCCCCGACGCCGACATCTCCACCGGCGCCGACAAGGTCCTCGCGGCAGCGCAGCAGGCCGGCATCCCCGCCAAGGTCACCGACACCATCAGCCCGGTCGCGGTCACGCCGCTGGGTTATGCGCCCGTGCCGCCGATCGACATGGCCACCGCCTACGCGACCATCGCGGCCGGTGGCGTCAAGGCCGACTGGTACCTGGTCCAGAAGGTCACCGACACCAACAAGACCGATCTGTACGAGCACGAGACCAAGGCCAAGCGCACCATCCCCGAGGACGTCGCGGGCGACGTTATCAAGGCGATGCGTGGCGTCACGGCCAGCGGCGGCACCGGTACCAACGGCGTCACCACCTGCCCCACGGCGGGCAAGACCGGCACCGCCACGGCCGGCGCGGACCCGCTGAACCAGCACGTGTCGTCGTCGTGGTTCGCCGGCTACACGCCCAAGCTCGCCACGACCGTCATGTACAACCGCGGCACGGGCAACGAGGACCTCGAGGGCTACCTCAACCCGTTCTTCGGCGGCACCTACCCGGCCATGACGTTCAAGGCCTACATGAACGCCGCCCTGCAGGACGAGGACGGCTGCGGCGAGTTCGTCCCGCCGGGCAACATCAAGCCGGACAAGGGCACCGTCTACAAGCCGCCGCCGCCGAAGTGCAGGTCCGACCAGCAGCTGAACGGCTCCAAGACCAAGTGCGTCGACAAGCCGAAGCCGACGCCGACCCCCACGCCGACGCCGACTCCCACACCGGAGCCCACGGACACCACCCCGACAGACCCGGCACCGACGGGTACGCCGACCGCGCCGGGCAGGCCCGGGGGGATCATCCCGCCCCCCAGGGGCTAGCGGCTCAGGCCAGGTCGATGCGGTCGAACGTCGTGGTGGTGAACCGCACCGCGACGTCGACCGTGTCACCGATGGCGGGCGCCTGGACGCCGTTCGGCACGAACACCATGCTCACGTGCATGTGCGGCGGCTCGACGAACCATCGCTGCTTCCCGGCGACGGTGAACGGCGACAGGGTCAGGCCCGCGGCCTCCAGCCCACCCTTGGCCAGCGTCTTGCCGCGGGTGAGCACCCCGGACGATCCACGGGGTGCCTCGAGACCGACGCCGTGGCTGGTGCCGCCGGAGATCACGAGCACCACGCCGTCGCGTGGCACGGCGCGCTGGCGATAGCCGACGCGCTCCCCGCGCGACACGGTGTGCCGGTCGAGCACCTCGGCGCGGACCGACAGGGCGCCGAGGTCACCGAGCCACAGGCCGGTGCCGACCCGGGGCCGGATGGTCAGGTGCGGGCGTCGGGCGGCGAGCTGTCCGAGCTCGGTGGACGTGAGGTGCGAGACGAACAGGGTCGAGGTGTCCAGCTGTGAGGCAGCGAGCGCTGCGGCCCAGCTCTCCGCCTCGCGCAGGTGCCCCTCCGCCGGTCCCGCGCCCACGAGCGGGAGGTGGATGGCGAAGCCCACCACCTGCAGATCGCCCAGCGCGGACACGGCGGCGGCCAGCTCGTGGCGGTCCAGCCCGTGGCGGGACATCGACGTCTCGCCCTCGAGCACCACGCGAGCCGTCGGCGCGACCTCGCTCAGCGCGGCGACGTCCTCGACCCGCCCGAGGGTGTGCACGACGCGGTCGTCCAGCACGACGTCGGTGAGGAACGGGCGCCACGGGGTCAGCACCATGACGCGGCCCCCCTCGGGCCCGGGACGGAAGTCGGCCAGCGCGTCGGGCACCTCGGCGTAGGTGCCCACCGCGATGGTGTCGGCACCGAGAGCGGTGGCCTCACGAGCCAGCAGCCCGCGACCGAACCCGTATCCGTTGCCCTTGATGACCGGGACCAGTCCGGGGGATGCGTCGAGCACCCGACGGGTGCCGGCCCGCCAGCGTGCTGCGTCGACGTGCAGGGTGAACGTCATCAGCGCCTCTTCAGGTATTGCGTGAAGCCGAGGTAGAGCGCGCGGTTGAGCGGAAGATCCCACTCGCCGAGGTGCTCGACGGCCTCTCCTCCCGTACCCACCTTGAACTGGATCAACCCGATCTGCGGGTCGTCGGCGTCCAGGGTCTCGGTGATGCCGCGCATGTCGTACACCTCGGCGCCGGCGGCCAGGGCGTCGCGCATCATCTGCCACTGCACGGCGTTGGACCCGCGGACGTCGCGCTTGGCGGTGGTGGACGCGCCGTAGGAGTACCACGCGTGGGCGCCGACCCGCACCGTCGTGGTGGCGGCCACGAGGTCGCCCTCGTGACGAGCGAGGTAGAGCACGAGACGGTCATCCTCCTCGGCGGTGAGGGCGTCCCACATCCGCTCGAAGTACGGCAGGGGCCTCGGCGTGAAGCCGTCGCGCGTGGCGGTCTCGGCGTACACGCGGTGGAAGTCGGCGAGGTCGGCGCGGGTGCCGCGGGTGACCTCGACCCCGCTCTTGGCGGCCTTCTTGATGTTGCGCCGCCACTGCTGGTTCATGCCGGCCAGCAGGTCGTCCTCGGACCTCCCCGCCAGGGGCAGCTGGAAGTTGTACTTGGGCTGGCCGGCGGAGAAGCCCCCGTCGAGGCCGATCTCGCGCCAGCCGCGCTGCGACAGGGCGGCGGCCACGGCCAGGACGTCGTCGTCCTGCTCGTCGGCCGGGGTCTGCGACAGCGTGCCGAGGGCCTCGTCGGCGATGGCCGCCTTGAGGGTGCCGGCGTGCCAGCGTCGACCCACCACGGCCGGGCCCATGCGGATCCCGAAGGCGCCGGCGGCCGTGAGGTGGGCGATCATCGGGTCGAGCCAGCGATCGAGGTCGCCGGCCCGCACACTGCCCGACCAGTCGATGTCGGGACCCTCGGGCAGGTAGGCCAGGGAGCGCTTCAACCCGATGCGATGCAGCTGGGGCAGCTGGCGGTACAGCACCAGACCGGCACCGACGATGCGGTCGCCGTCGAACCAGCCGATCGACTCGCCACGCCACTCGTTCTTGACCGCAGCCCACGCGGGCGTCTGCAGGAAGCTGACCGATCGGCGGCTGCGGACGAACGCGAGGTGCTCCTCGGCGTCGATGCTGCGGACCACCAGTGCTGTCGTCACTCCGTCACGCTACCAACGCGCCGTGGTCTAGCGTGACCGCCGTGAAGAGCTGGCCCGCCACCGTGCTGGGGCGGCGTGCCCTGTCCGCGCACCTGGTGCGGGTCACGGTCGCCGTCGACTCGACCTTCCCGGGCACGGGGGTGCCGGACGAGTCGGTGACGGTGCACCTGCCGCAGCCGCGGGTCTACACCGTGTCGGACCTGCGACGCGTGGACGGTGGTCAGCAGCTCGACCTGGACGTCGTGCTGCACGGCCGGGGGCCGGGCGTGGAGTGGGCCCGGACGTGCACACCCGGTGACACGGTCACCCTCTCCGAGCCGCACGGCAGCTACGCGCCGCCGCCGGTCGTCGGCCAGCAGCTGTTGGTGGCGGACCTGACGGGGGTGCCGGCGCTCGCCCGGATCCTGCGTGGTCTCGACGCCGGGCAGCACGCGCGCGCCGTCGTGGTGGTCACCGATCCCGCGGACCGTCTGGACCTGCCGAGCCCCGCCGAGGTCGACGTGGAGTGGATCACCGTCGCAGCGGGTCCCCCAGTCAGCGACGCCCTGCGGGCCGCCGTGCTCGAGGTGCCCGACCCGGGCAGCTACGTCTGGTTCGCGGGTGAGGCGCGCGCCGGCCGAGCCATCCGCCAGCACCTGCGGCGAGAGCGTGGATGGCCCCAGTCGGCGCTCAGCACGCTCGGCTACTGGCAGCTCGACGCCGAGGTGTGGCGGGAGCGCTACGAGCAGGTCGCCGGGCGGGTCGCGGCCGAGGCGCGCGACGCCCACCAACGCCTGGGCCACGACCACGGCGCCTTCCTCGACGCGCTCGAGGACATCTACGACCGCGAGGGTCTGTAGTCCGTTTCAGGCCACGAACTGGTGCGTGGGTCGGGCGGGCACGATCAGCAGCGTCATGCCGGCCTCCTCCGGAGTGCGGTCGGCCTTGCGGTGGTTGCAGCGTTGGCAGGCCGCCACCGCGTTGTCCCACGTGAGGGTGCCGCCGCGGCTGCGCGGGATGACGTGGTCGACGGTCTCGGCACGACCACCGCAGTAGGCGCAGCTCTTGTCGCGTGCCTTGATCGCGGACTTGGTGCACAGGTTCGATCGCCGGTGCATCCAGCGGGTCACGACGTAGCGGACCAGGCGCAGGACCTTGGGGCGGGGAAAGGGTCCGAACGTGCCGCCGGCCTCCTCCTCGATGACCGCGACCTCACGCACCAGCATCTTGATCGCGTGCTGGAGCGACACGCGCTGCAACGGTTCGTAGCTCGCGTTCAGAACCAGCACGTACCCGTCCATGGCCGACCTCTCTGGGCGTACCTCCGTGCCGTGATCGTAGGCCATTCATCGCCCCGAAACACGGCGGAACCACAACTGTCCTACGGTGGAATCGTGGACACACCGGAGCTGCTCGACGGATATGGGCCCGTCACGGGCTTCGACGAGATGTACGCCGGCAACGGTTCCGAGGTCCGACCGACCTACGAAGCCGTGCGCGCCGCGTTCTCCGAGATGGGCCCCGACGAGGTGCGCCTGCGCGCCGACTCGCTGGCGTCGTCGTACCTGGAGCAGGGCATCACCTTCGGCGTCGAGGGCGAGGAGCGGCCGTTCCCGCTCGACATCGTGCCGCGGCTGATCGAGGCCCAGGACTGGGTCCAGGTCGAGCGCGGCGTCCGTCAGCGGGTACTGGCGCTCGAAGCGTTCCTCGCCGACATCTACGGACCCGGTGAGCTGTTCCACGACGGTGTCGTCCCGCGCTCCACGGTCATGACGTCGCCGCACTACGCCCGCGTGGTCGCGGGCCTCGACCCCGCCAACGGTGTGCGGGTGCACGTCTCGGGCGTCGACCTGATCCGTGACGGCGACGGCGACTTCCGCGTGCTCGAGGACAACGTGCGGGTGCCGTCGGGTGTCTCGTACGTGATGACCAACCGGCGTGCGCTGTCGGCGTCGCTGCCCGAGCTGTTCGCCGACCACCGCATCCGGCCCGTCGCCCAGTACTCCCAGCAGCTGCTCGCTGCACTGCGCGCCGCCGCCCCGGCCGGCGTCAGCGACCCGACCGTCGTGGTGCTGACCCCCGGCGTCTACAACTCGGCCTACTTCGAGCACACCCTGCTGGCACGCACCATGGGCGTCGAGCTGGTGGAGGGCCGCGACCTCGTGTGCCGGTCGGGCCGCGTCATGATGCGCACCACCAACGGCCTGGAGCCGGTGCACGTGATCTACCGCCGCATCGACGACGACTGGCTCGACCCCCAGCAGTTCCGTGCCGAGTCCACCCTCGGGGTGCCCGGCATCATCAACTCGGCCCGCGCAGGCCACGTCACCATCGCCAACGCCATCGGCAACGGTGTGGCCGACGACAAGCTGCTCTACACCTATCTGCCGGACCTGATCGACTACTACCTGGGCGAGGAGCCGATCCTGCGCAACGTCGACACCTGGCGGGTGGGCGAGGCCGACCAGCGCGAGGAGGTCCTCGACCGTCTCGACGAGCTGGTGCTCAAGCCGGTCGACGGCTCCGGCGGCAAGGGCATCGTCATCGGTCCGGCCGCCAGCAAGCCCGAGCTCGACGAGCTGCGGGCCAAGATCCTGCTCGATCCGCGCGCGTGGATCGCCCAGCCGGTCATCTCGCTGTCGACCGTGCCGACCCTGGTCGAGAACGGCATCCGGCCGCGGCACGTGGACCTGCGTCCGTTCGCGGTCAACAAGGGCGGCGGGGACGTCTGGGTGCTCCCCGGCGGCCTCACCCGGGTGGCGCTGCCCGAGGGCGAGCTGATCGTGAACTCCAGCCGCGGTGGCGGCTCCAAGGACACCTGGGTGCTCGCCGGACCGGCCGACCCGGATGCCGCGGAGGAGGAGACCGGGACCATCCCGGCGGTCACCGAGGACGCCTTCGACCTCGACCCGAACCATCTGCAGGTCCAGGAGCAACAGCAGGCCCAGGGCAAGGGAGGCCCCCGATGCTGAGCCGGATCGCCGAGTCGCTGTTCTGGATCGGGCGCTACCTGGAGCGTGCAGACGACACCAACGGCGACAGGGAGTGCCCATGCTGAGCCGGATCGCCGAGTCGCTGTTCTGGATCGGGCGCTACCTGGAGCGTGCAGACGACACAGCACGGATCCTGGACGTGCAGATGCAGGTGCTGGTCGAGGATCCGAGCATCGACGAGCGGGTCTCGTGCGAGCAGCTGCTGTCGGTCATGGGCGTCGAGGAGTACGCGGGCAACCCGAACCGCTGGATGATCCTGGACCTGCTGGCCCACAACCCGGACTCGCCGACCTCGATCGCGGCGACCATCGGTGCCTGTCGTGAGAGCTCGCGTCGAGCTCGCGAGACGCTGTCCACGGACATCTGGGCCGCCATCAACACCACGTGGCGTGGGCTCGGATCGGCCCGGGCCATGCGACCGCCGGACATGTTCGCCTGGGTGCGCAACCGCTCGGCGATGATCTCGGGCATCGCGGAGTCCACCATGACCCGCGACGAGGGCTGGCAGTTCTACCAGCTCGGCCGCAACATCGAGCGTGTCGACATGACCGCTCGCCTGATGTCCACCGCCGCCCTGGCGTCGGGCCCGCAGGTCGCGTGGCCCACCACGCTGCGAGCGTGCGGCGCTTACGAGAGCTTCATCCGTGCCTACCGCGGTGTCGAGGCGGACCGCCAGGCCGCCGAGTTCCTGCTGCTGGACCGCTGGTTCCCCCGCTCGATCGTCTCGGCCCTCGCCGAGGCCGAGAAGGCGCTGGTGCGCCTGGAGCGCAGCGGCCGCCGGGCCGGCTTCGGCGACGAGGCGCAACGGCTGCTCGGCCGTGCCCGCACCGAGCTGGAGTACCGGCCGCTGGCCGACATCGTGTTCGACCTGCCGGTCGAGATGGAGCGTCTGCAGCGCAGCTGTGCCGCCGCCAGCGACGCCGTCACGGCGAGGTACTTCGCCGAGTCCGAGGCCTACTCGTGGACGGGAGGGGTTCGACTGTGACCGCGTCCGAGGCCATGCAGCTGCGGGTCAAGCACACCACCGGCTACCACTACGAGAACGGTGCGGTCGCCTCGTTCAACGAGGCGCGCATGACGCCGGCCACCACGTCGGAGCAGTACGTGCTGCGGTCGCGACTCGAGATCTCACCCTCGCCGTGGACGTACGAGTACCGCGACTACTGGGGCACGACCGTCACGGCCTTCGAGGTGCACGACCCGCACGGCGACCTGACGGTCGTCGCCACCTCCACCGTGGAGACCCAGCCGCCGACGGCCGACGTCGAGCACATCGGGTGGGACGACCTGGAGTCCGTCCAGGACGAGCACTGCGAGTTCCTGGCGATGAGCGACTGGGTCCGTCCCGCCGACGACCTGGCCGCCGAGGTGGACCAGCTGAGGGCGTCGGCCGCGACCCCCGCGGAGTTCACCGCCGCGGTCATGGCGATGATCCACGCGCGCATCCAGTATTTGCCCGGCACCACCGAGGTGACCACCACGGCAGCTGACGCGTGGGCCGCCGGCAGCGGCGTGTGCCAGGACATCGCGCACCTGACCGTCGGGGCGCTGCGTCACGCACGCGTTCCGGCCCGTTACGTCTCGGGCTACCTGCACCCCTCCAGCGACCCGGTCGTCGGCGAGACCGTCGACGGCGAGTCGCACGCGTGGATCGAGTACTGGGACGGTGAGTGGGTGGGCTTCGACCCCACCAACGAGATCGCGCAGGGTCCACGTCACGTGGTGGTGGCCCGGGGTCGCGACTACGCCGACAACCCGCCGCTGCGCGGCATCTACTCGACCGCCGGCGGCTCCGACCTGTTCGTCGAGGTCGAGATCACCCGGTTGCGCTGACCCTGCCAGACTGACGGCATGACCCAGACTGCTCTCGGCGGCCAGCCCGCCACCCTCGTCGGAGACCTGCCCGCGGTGGGCGCACCCGCCCCCGACTTCACCCTCACGGCACCGGACATGTCCGACGTCACCCGCGATGCGTCGAAGCGCACCGTTCTGAACATCTTCCCCAGCGTCGACACCGGCGTGTGCGCCGCCAGCGTGCGCACCTTCAACGAGCTCGCGGCGTCACTGCCCGACACCGACGTCGTCAACGTGGCGATGGACCTGCCCTTCGCGATGGGCCGGTTCTGCGGTGCCGAGGGCATCGAGAACGTGACGGTGGGTTCGGCGTTCCGCTCGACGTTCGGGGACGACTACGGCGTCACGCTCACGGACTCCGGATTCCGCGGACTCTTCGCGCGCTCGGTGGTCGTGGTCGATCGCGACGGCACCGTGCTGCACAGCCAGCTCGTCCCGGAGATCGCCCAGGAACCCGACTACGACGCCGCCATCGCCGTCCTGACGTGAGGCTGCGCGCCGACCTGCAGTCGGACACCCTGACCCGGCCCACCGAGGCGATGCGCCAGGCGATGGCCACCGCCGAGGTCGGTGACGACGTCTACGGCGAGGACCCCACGGTCAACGCGCTCGAGGAGCGGGTCGCCGACCTGCTCGGGCACGAGGCCGGCCTGTTCACGCCGAGCGGCTCGATGGCCAACCAGCTGGGCCTGCGCCTGCACGTCGCACCGGGCGCCGAGCTGATCTGCGACTCGCTCGCCCACGTGGTGCGCGCCGAGCTCGGCGCGGCCGCTGCGTTCTCGGGCATCACGTCCCGCACGTGGACGGCGCCGCGCGGGCTGCTCGATGCCGCCGATCCACTCGCGCTGATGATCACCGGCGCCGGCGTCTACCAGGTCAACACCTCGCTGGTGGTCGTGGAGAACACGCACAACTTCGGCGGTGGCACCGTGCAGCCGATCGAGCAGATCCGCGCCCTGCGCGACGGCACCCGGGCCGCCGGCGTCGCGATGCACCTCGACGGGGCGCGCCTGTGGAACGCCCACGTGGCGTCGGGTGTGGCCCTGGCCGACTACGGTGCGCTGTTCGACACCGTCTCGGTGTGCCTGAGCAAGGGTCTGGGCGCGCCGGTCGGCTCGGTGCTGGTGGGGTCGCGCGACGCCATCGACGAGGCCCGCATCTGGCGCAAGCGCCACGGCGGCGGCATGCGACAGGCGGGCATCCTGGCCGCCGGGGGCCTGCACGCCCTGGAGCACCACGTCGACCGGCTGGCCGACGACCACGCCCGCGCTCGTCGCGCGGCCGAGGCGTTCGCGGAGGCGGCCCCCGGCTGCGTCGACCCTGCGCAGGTCGAGACCAACATCGTCGTGCTCGACGTGTCCGCCACCGGATGGGCGGCGCCCGATCTCGCGGCGGCTGCGCTCGACGACGGCGTGCGGTTCTACGCCGTGGGACCGTCGGTGGTGCGACTGGTGTGGCACCTGGACGTCGACGACGACGCGACCACGCACGCCATCGACGTCGTGACCGGGCTGCTGGCCCGCGGGCAGGTTGCCGGTCAGTAGATTGACCCCATGGCCATCGTGCACGTGAATGCCTCGATCAGCCCCACCAAGCTCGAGATCGCTCGCCAGTGGCTCACCGCCACCGAGTGGTTCGACGGTGACCCCGACGCGTTGAAGCTGGGCACGCGGTACTCGTACCGCTTCGACGATCCGGCCGGCGAGGTCGGCGTGGAGGTGCTGCTGGTCGCCGACGGCGATCGCGTGCTGCAGGTGCCGCTCACCTATCGGGCGCAGGAGCTGGCGGCCGGTGAAGCTGCCTTCCTCACCCACATGGAGCACACCGTGCTCGGGCGGCGCTGGATCTACGACGGGCTGGGCGATCCGGTGCTGGTCGAGGCGCTGCTGCGGGCCGCGATCACGGGTGCGACGCAGGAGGACTACGAGGTCGACGTCGACGGCGAGCGGCAGGTGTTCCCGGCTCTGGTGCAGGTGACCGGCACCGGCACCGCTCCCGCGCCGTCGGTGTCGCGGGTCGACGCGGTGCGGCGTGAGGGCTCCACGTCACTGGTCCCGACCGACGCGGGAGTGCTGGTGCTGCCGCACGTGGCCGGCGATCTCGACCTCGGCGGGCGGCCGGGACTGGTCGGCCGTTGGCCCGACAGCGATGGTGACGTCCCGCTCGCGGCGGTCGCTCCAGCCCACGACTAGGTTGGACGGCGTGACCGACGACCAGAATCCTGAAGCCCGCTACTACGCCGATCCCGTTCCCGAGCTGCACCAGCCGTACTCGGCCGCCGAGGACCGCTACCAGCACCTCGAGTACCGCCGGGTCGGTGACTCCGGTCTGCTGCTGCCCCCGATCTCGTTGGGCCTGTGGTGGAACTTCGGCGACAACCGCCCGTTCGACACCCAGCGCGAGATCCTGCGTCACGCCTTCGACCGCGGCGTCACGCACCTCGACCTGGCCAACAACTACGGTCCTCCGTACGGCTCGGCGGAGGAGAACTTCGGCCGGATGATGCGCGGCGACTTCAAGCCGTACCGCGACGAGCTGATCATCTCGACCAAGGCCGGCTGGGACATGTGGCCGGGCCCGTACGGCAAGCTCGGGTCCCGCAAGTACGTGCTGGCCAGCCTCGACCAGTCGCTGGCGCGCATGAGTGTCGACCACGTCGACATCTTCTACTCGCACCGGGCCGACCCGGGCACGCCCGTGGCCGAGACCATCGGCGCGCTCGACACCGCGGTCAAGCAGGGCAAGGCGCTGTACGTGGGCATCTCGTCCTACTCGCCCGAGCGCACCATCGAGGCCGTGCGCGTCGCGCGCGAGCTGGGCACGCCGCTGGTCATCCACCAGCCGTCGTACTCGATGCTGAACCGGTGGGTCGAGAGCGGCCTGCTCGAGACGCTGGCCGACCTCGGGATGGGCTCCATCGGCTTCTCCCCGCTGGCCCAGGGGCTGCTGACCACGCGGTACCTGCAGGGCGACCCGGTCGAACGGGCCGGCGATCGCGGCAGCTTCGACGACGGACTTCTGACACAGGAGAATGTCAGACGCCTGCGTGGCCTGGCCGACATCGCCGAGCAGCGCGGTCAGTCGCTGGCGCAGATGGCCATCGCCTGGACGCTGCGCCCCGGTGGCGTCACCTCGGCACTGATCGGTGCGTCCTCGGTGGAGCAGCTCGACGAGAACCTCGCCGCCGCGTCGAATGTCGACTTCTCGACCGAGGAGCTCGCCGCCATCGACACCTTCGCGACCGATGCCGACGGCGTCGACCTGTGGAAGGTGTCCGCCGACCTCTGATGGCCACCGACCCGATGCGGCGCCTGCTGGACGATCCGCCGGATCTTCCCGTCGTCGCCGGGCTCGCCGACCTCGCGTCGGCGCTCGCCTCCGGAGGCGTCGTGGTCGTGCAGGCGCCGCCGGGCACCGGCAAGACCACGATGGTGCCGCCGTCCGTGGCCGCTGGGGTCGCGGGGACCGTGCTGGTCACCCAGCCGCGACGCATCGCGGCACGTGCCGCGGCCCGCCGGCTGGCCGGTCTGCTCGGCGAACCCGTCGGCGAGACGGTGGGTCACACGGTGCGCGGCGATCGCCGGGTCGGACCACGCACGCGCATCGAGTTCGTGACCACCGGGGTCCTGCTGCGGCGGCTCCAGCGCGACCCCGAGCTGGCGGGTGTCGACGCGGTGATCCTCGACGAGGTGCATGAACGCCAGCTGGACGCCGACCTCACGCTGGCCTTCCTGATCGACGTGCGGGCGACACTGCGACCGGGCCTTCGGCTGATCGCGATGTCGGCGACGATCGAGTCCGAGCGCACGGCGGCCGCGCTCGGAGGTGCCACGGTCGTCGCGGTCCCGGGCAGCCTCCATCCCGTCGAGCAGCGCTGGTCGCCACCACCGTCGGGCGTGCTGGCCTTCGACGAGCGCGGGGTGCCGCCACGGTTCCTCGACCACGTGGCCGCGACCGTGCGCGCTGCCCTCGCCGACGATCCCGGCGACGTGCTGGTGTTCCTGCCGGGCGTGGGCGAGGTGTCGGGCGTCGTGAACCGGCTCGCCGGACTGACCGACGTCGACGTCATGGCGCTGCACGGCCGCCTGCCAGCCGCCGAGCAGGACCGCGCTCTCGCCCGCGGGTCGCGCCGCCGCGTCGTGGTCTCCACGGCGGTCGCCGAGTCGTCGTTGACCGTGCCGGGTGTGCGCATCGTGGTCGATGCGGGACTGTCCCGCGAGCCGCGCACCGATCATCGCCGCGGCCTGCCGGCGCTGGTGACGGTGCGGGTGAGTCGCGCCGCCGCGGAGCAGCGGGCCGGCCGGGCCGGCCGCGAGGCGCCCGGCGTGGTGCACCGCTGCTGGTCGCGGGCCGACCACTCACACCTGGTCGAACATCCCTTGCCGGAGATCGCGGCGGCCGACCTGACCGGCTTCGGGCTGGAGGTCGCGGCGTGGGGTGCGCCCGATGGTGCTGGTCTGACGTTGCTCGACCAGCCCCCACCGGCCGCGCTGGAGTCGGCGCGCCAGACCCTGACCGACCTGGGCGCGGTGGACGCCGCCGGGACGATCACCGAGCGGGGGCGGCAGATGGTGCAGGTGCCGGCCGACCCGCGACTCGCGCGGGCCCTGCTCGACGGCGCTCCGATGGTCGGGGGTCGTCGGGCGGCCGAGATCGTGGCGCTGCTGGCCGACGAGGTGCGTGCTCCCGGGGGCGATCTCGTCGCCGCACTGCGAGCCGTGCGCCGCGGCGGCCCGGGCACGGGGTCCTGGAAGGACACCGCGGCGCGACTCGAGCAGCTGCTCGACCCCTCGCCCCCGCGCACCGAGCTGACCGACGACCTCGCCGTCGGGGCGGTGGTCGCGCTGGCCCACCCCGGCCGCATCGCCCGCCTGCGCCCCGGGGGTTCCACCTACCTGATGGTCTCCGGCACCGGCGCGAGCTTTCGTCGCGGCGATCCGGCCCTGTCCGGCGTGCCGTGGATCGCGGTGGCCGACGCCGAGCGTCGACCCGGCGCCTCGGACGCCACCATCCGTGCGGCGGCCCCGCTCGACGAGGACCTTGCCCTCGAGGCGGCGTCGAGCCGGTGGGCCGAGTCCGACGAGGTCGGCTGGCTGGACGGCCGACTGGTCGCTCGCAGCGTGACCCGGCTGGGGTCGATCGAGCTGTCGTCCGCGCCGATCACGAACCCCTCCCCCGAAGCCGTGGGTCTGGCGGTCCGCGACGCGCTGGCCGCCGACGGTCTGGCGATGCTGCCGTGGAGCGAGTCGGCCGTCGCGCTGCGCAGCCGGCTCGCGTTCCTGCACCAGGTGGTGGGCGAGCCCTGGGTCGACGTGAGCGACACGGCCCTGCTCGACGCGATCGACACCTGGCTCGGACCCGAGCTGGCGCGCGTGCGCAGCATGCGCGACCTGCGGCGGATCGACGTGCTGTCGGCGCTGCGGAGGCTGCTGCCGTGGCCCGAGGCGTCGCGCCTGGACGAGCTGGCACCGGAGCGGCTCGCCATCCCCACCGGCGCACGCGTGCGCGTCGAGTACGGCGCCACCGGCACCGAGCAGCCGGTGCTGTCCCTGCGCATCCAGGAGGCGTTCGGGTGGACGGCCACCCCTCGCATCGCCGACGGTCGGGTCCCGGTGCTGCTGCACCTGCTGACACCCGCTCGCCGTCCGGCGGCGGTCACCGCCGACCTCGAGTCGTTCTGGGACGGCCCCTACCAGCAGGTGCGCGCCGAGCTGCGCGGCCGCTACCCCAAGCACTCCTGGCCGGAGAACCCGTGAGGGTCAGCCGCGACGCGCGTGCCAGACCGTGGCGGCCATGAAGGTGAAACCGCCGATGGCGGCGAGGCCGATGAAGACGCCGGCGTAGCCGTTGTCCGCGACCAGGCTCCAGAACAGCCCGGCGACCAGCACCAGGATCAGCACCTGGCCGGTCGTGGCGAGGGCGCGGGCGAGGATGAGGGCCCGGCGCTCGTCGGTCGCCTCGCCGTTGAGCAGGGCCACCGCCTCGGATCGCCGGCGGAACAGCAGCAGGCCGGCGCAGTAGGCCAGCATGATCAGCAGCCCGACGACGCCGGAGGAGACGTCGTCGCGGGCGATGCCGATCACCAGGTAGGCGACACCGATGATCACCCCGGTGATCGGCACGGTCCAGGAGTTGGTGCGGTCGTTGTTCGTCGTGGTGTCAGGCATGGAAGATCTCCTCTACGGACGTGTCGAAGTACCTCGCGATCCGGATGGCCAGTGGCAGCGACGGGTCGTAGCGCCCGTTCTCGATCGCGATGACGGTCTGCCGTGAGACGCCGAGGTGTCCGCCCAGATCAGCCTGGGACAGGTTGCGTTCCAGTCGGAGCTGCTTGACGTCGTTCTGCATGTGTCAAGGATGCTTGACATCGGCCCCGGGTGTCAAGTCTCCTTGACATTGCGCATCACGAGAGTCTCCATGGCCCCGCGGGTGTGGGTCTGGACCGTGGTGAGCAGCTGGTCGACCGACGTCGACGCGAGCAGGTCGATCTGGTCCATCGTGCCGACGGGAGCGATGCCGGCGACCTGCCAGCACCGGTCGATCGGGTTCTCGGACAGCTCGACGGTGGCGTCCCAGGTGGTCTCGCCGAACTCGCTCGCCCGGGCGAGCGCCCGCCGGACCTCGCGTTCGGTCGACTCCAGGCGCTCGCGGTGCGACTCGTCCCAGGTCAGCGGATCGACCGGCGTGAGGTGGGCCCGTGGCCACGGGTCGTCCGGCAGCCAGGTGTCGACGACGAACCTGTCGGTCCCGCGGGCGATCAGCGCGGCCAGCCCGTCGCCGGACTCGACCTGCTCGACGCGCGCCATCGTGCCGATGCCGAAGCGGGCGTCACCGCCGCCGACCTCGTGTCCGCGCTCGATCGGGACCACGCCGAAGTCCAACGTCTCGCGGTCGAGCACCGCGTCGAGCATGGCCAGGTAGCGCGGCTCGAACAGGCGCAGCGGAAGCGGCATCGCTGGCATCAGGACAGACCCCAGCGGGAACATGGGAGTCACCTGTCCACCCTAGGCCCGGTGACCGCAGCCGCGCACTGAACTACGTTGGGCGCATGGCAGCGCAGACCCACGTCATGGCGATCGACCAGGGCACGACGTCCACCCGGGCGATGATCTTCGACCACGACGGCACGGTCGTCGCGGTCGACCAGGTCGAGCACGAACAGATCTTCCCCAAGGCCGGCTGGGTCGAGCACGACGCCCTCGAGATCTGGCAGCACACCCGCACCGTGATCGGCGGCGCCCTGGCGAAGGCCAACTTCAACAGCAAGAACATCGCCTCGGTGGGCATCACCAACCAGCGCGAGACGGCTGTGGTGTGGGACCGGAGCGACGGGCAACCCGTCCACAACGCGATCGTCTGGCAGGACACCCGCACCCAGAAGATCGTCGACCGGCTCGGCGCCGGAGAGGATGGGACGAGCGACCCCGACCGCTACAAGGCCACCGTGGGTCTGCCGCTGGCCACCTACTTCGCCGGCCCCAAGATCGCCTGGATCCTGGAGAACGTCGACGGCGTGCGGGAGCGGGCCGAGGCCGGCGAGCTCTTGTGCGGAACCATGGACACCTGGGTGCTGTGGAACCTCACCGGCGGGGCCGAGAACGACGGCGTGCACGTCACCGACGTCACCAACGCCAGTCGCACGATGCTGATGAACCTCACGACGCTGCAGTGGGACGAGAGCATCGCCTCCGACATGGGCATCCCGATGTCGATGCTGCCCGAGATCCGCTCCAGCTCGGAGATCTACGGCGAGTGCAAGCCCGGCATCCTCAACGGCACCCCGGTGGCGGGCATCCTCGGTGACCAGCAGGCCGCTACGTTCGGTCAGGCCTGCACCGAGAAGGGCGAGGCCAAGAACACCTACGGCACCGGCAACTTCATGCTGCTCAACACCGGCACCGAGCCGGTGCAGTCGGACAACGGCCTGCTCACCACGGTCGGCTACAAGATCGGCGAGCAGGACACGGTCTACGCGCTCGAGGGATCCATCGCCGTCACCGGCTCGCTCGTGCAGTGGGTGCGCGACAACCTCGGTCTCATCTCCGACGCAGCCGAGATCGAGACGCTGGCCCAGCAGGTCGACGACAACGGCGGCGCGTACTTCGTGCCGGCGTTCTCCGGCCTGTTCGCGCCCTACTGGCGATCCGACGCACGTGGCGCCCTCGTCGGCCTGACCCGCTTCGTCAACAAGGGCCACATCGCGCGTGCCGTCCTGGAGTCGGTGGCCTTCCAGACCCGCGAGGTCATCGAGGCGATGAACGCCGACTCGGGAGTGCCGCTGACCGAGCTGCGCGTCGACGGCGGCATGGTCGTCAACGAGACCCTCATGCAGTTCCAGGCCGACATCCTCGGTGTCGACGTGGTGCGACCCCAGATCGCCGAGACCACCGCCCTGGGTGCGGCCTACGCCGCCGGCATCGCGGTCGGCTACTGGGACGGCGTGGAGGACATCCGCGCCAACTGGGGCGAGGGCGAGCGCTGGACACCGGCCATGGACGAGGACGAGCGCGAACGCCTCTTCCGGCAGTGGAAGAAGGCGGTCACCAAGACCTTCGACTGGGTCGACGACGACGTCAGCTGACCGGAGCCTCGGACACCCGGCGCCGCAGCTCGTCGGGGTCGAGGGCGCGCACGTCGGACACGGTCGCGGGGCCGACGGACAGCTGTCCGTCGTCGAGCGGCTCGCAGCGGATGCCGGCGTGCCCGCGCAGTGCCGCATGGGCTCCCGGCGCGTACACCTCGTTCATCCACGCGCACGGGTTGGCCGGCGTGATGGAACGGAACCGGATCCGGCCGTGGCCGGCGTCGATCGTGAACTCGGACCGCACCAGGGCGTCGACGTCCAGGCCGCGGGTGACGACGTTGCGGCGGGCCTCCAGCGGGTCGAACGGGCCCGAGCCCAGCTCACCCTCGAGCGCCAGCACCTTCTCGGTGGCGATGAACGTGATCGCCGCGTAGGTGAACCGGGTGCCGAAGTAGCGGTCGCCGACCATTCCCTTGTGCGCGCGGACGCGGACGGTCGTCGGGTGCTCGTCCCCGTCGAACGGCACCGCGCCGTCGGCCGGACGCCCCTCGTAGCGACTCAGCGGCGAGACGACCAGAGCCTCGATCGAGAAGGCGGCATCAGTCATGGGCACCAGCGTAGAGGGCGCGATTGGCCTGCGACGGCACTCGTCGCGTAGGATCGGACGGTTGCCATTCGGGCAACACCTCCTGCTGCGGGGGTTCCCGTAGCCGTTCAGTCCGAAGGAGACGCAATGTCATTGCGCCCGTACGAAGTCATGATCATCCTCGATCCCGATCTCGACGAACGTACCGTTCAGCCCAGCCTCGACACCTACCTCAACGTGGTGCGCCAGGACGGCGGAACGGTCGACGAGATCGACGTCTGGGGCAAGCGCCGCTTCGCCTACGAGATCAACAAGAAGAACGAGGGCATCTACGCCGTCGTCACGCTCCAGGCAGAGCCCGCCACGGTCAAGGAGCTGGATCGTCAGCTCACCCTCAACGAGTCCGTGGTCCGCACCAAGGTCACCCGCCCCGACATCACGTAGTCGGTCAGCACGTCGCTGCGTGGACCGCGCTGTGGACACAGCCTTCAGGTTGTCCCACTCCTGCTGTTCACTGGTGTCAGAACACCCACCCATTCGAAAGGCTGTGCCTCATGGCTGGCGAAACCAACATCACCGTAGTCGGCAACCTCACCGGCGACCCGGAGCTGAAGTTCACTCCGTCGGGCGCCGCCGTGGCCAACTTCACCGTCGCGTCGACGCCTCGTACGTTCGACCGGCAGACCAACGAGTGGAAGGACGGCGACGCGCTGTTCATCCGCTGTGATGCGTGGCGCCAGCTGGCCGAGAACGTCGCCGAGTCGTTGCAGAAGGGTCAGCGCGTCATCGTCACCGGCGCCCTGAAGGTCCGCAACTTCGAGCGTCAGGACGGCTCCAAGGGCACCAGCGTGGAGATGACGGTCGAGGAAGTCGGCCCGTCGCTGCGCTTCGCCACCGCCAAGACCACCCGCGCGTCGGGCGGCGGCGGAGGCGGTGGCACCTCCGGTGGCGGAGGCGGCCAGGCCAACCCGTGGGGATCGTCCCCCGCGGCTGCCCCCCAGGGCGGCAACCAGGGTGGATCTTCTGACGCATGGGGCGGCGGTGGCGCAGCCGCCTCCGACGACCCCCCTTTCTGAGTCAGACCAACTTTCTTAGCGAAATCAGGAGCATCATGGCAAAGCCCGTCATCCGTAAGCCGAAGAAGAAGAGCAATCCTCTCGCGGCCGACACGGTCATCAACTACAAGGACACCGCGCTGCTGCGCAAGTTCATCTCGGACCGCGGCAAGATCCGCGCGCGCCGCGTCACCGGTGTCTCGGTCCAGGAGCAGCGGCTCATCGCGAAGGCGATCAAGAACGCCCGCGAGATGGCGCTGCTGCCCTACACGTCCACCACGCGCTGAGGAAGGCGAACATCGTGAAGCTCATCCTCACCCACGAGGTCACCAACCTCGGATCCCCCGGCGACATCGTCGAGGTCAAGAACGGCTACGGCCGCAACTACCTGCTGCCGCGCAACTTCGCCATCCGTTGGTCCAAGGGCGCAGCCAAGCAGGTCGAGTCCATCCAGGCCGCTCGTGAGTCCCACGCGATCCACGACCTCGAGGAGGCCACGAGCCTCAAGGGTCGTCTCGAGGCCGCGCCGGTCAACGTGCCGGTGCGCTCCGGCGCCGGCGGACGCCTGTTCGGTGCCGTCACGGTCGCCGACATCGCCGAGGCCATCACCGCCCAGGGCGGCAGCGTCGACAAGCGCCGCATCGAGATCGGCAACCCGATCAAGGCGGTCGGCCCCTACGAGGTCGCGGTGCGTCTGCACCCCGAGGTGAGCGCGACGGTCAAGCTCAACGTGGTCGCCTCCAAGTAGGACCGATGACGGACCGGTGCTCGCCCTCGCGAGCGCCGGTCCGTCGTTCCTTTTCCCCCGTGCGCCCCCCTCGCCGACTCCCCCTGCTCGTCGCCAGCACTCTGCTGCTGGCGGGGTGCAGCCTGCTGCCCGGCGGCGGGAGCGATGACGGACCCGCTCGGTCGGGCAACCCCGATGCCGCCCCGGCCGCGGTCGGGTGGAAGCCGGTCCCGCGCGACGCGGTCGCCACGGGCGGCACCCTGCGCCTGGCTGCCGCGGCCCTGCCGGAGAACTTCAACCCGCAGCACGCCTCCAACGCCGAGTCCGAGGCGGCGCGCATCCTGCAGCCCACCGTGGGCTCGGCCGTGCGCATCACCGCCGACGGCGGCTGGGAGGTCGACCCCGACTACGCGCGATCGGTCGAGATCGTCGACCGCGATCCGTTGACCATCCGGGTCGACCTGAACCGCAGTGCCGTCTGGCAGGGTGGCACCGCGATCACCGCCCGCGACATGATCGCGTTCTGGAAGGCCCAGAACGGCTCCAGCCAGAAGTTCGAGGTGCTCAGCACCCGCGGGTACGCCGACATCACCGACGTGAAGCAGGGCGACGACCCGTACACGTACACCGTCCGGTTCGCCGATCCCACCACCGACTGGCCGCGCTACGTCTACCCGCCACTGCCCGCCAACGTCTCGTCCAGCGCGAAGCTGTTCAACACCGCCTTCACCGACCGCGCGATCCCGTCCAACGGCCCCTTTCGGGTCGCGTCGATCGACCGCGCCAAGGGACGAGTGGTGCAGGAGCCGAACCCACGGTGGTGGGGTGCCAAGCCGCGGCTCGAGCGCATCGTCTGGCAGGCCGCCACCACCCCGGTGCAGCTGAAGGCGTTGCGCGCAGGAGACCTCGACGCCGTCGACGTGCCGCCCAGCATGATCTCCGACATCGACACGACCAAGCTCGACGACTCCGTCGAGCTGCGCGTCTCGGCCGGAACCGAGTGGACCCAGCTCACGATGAACGGCGCGACCGGGCCCCTGAGTGACGTCAAGGTGCGCCGGGCGGTGGCCCTGGCGCTGGACCGTCGGGCGATCGCCGCGGCGCAGAGCCGTCCGGTCGGCTCGACTCCGCAGGTGCTGGGCAGCTTCATCCTGCTGCCCGGGCAGGCGGGGTACGTCGACCAGTCCGACCTGATCGCGCCGGACCCGGCCGAGGCCGGCCGTCTGCTCGACTCGGCCGGCTGGGTGGCCGGGGCCGATGGCGCTCCCCGCACTCGCGACGGCAAGGCGCTGACCCTCGTCATGCCCGTGCCGGCGGCCACCAGCACTATTCGCTCGCGCGCCTCGATGATCGCCGGCCAGCTGGCCAAGGTCGGGATCGACGTCACGCTGCAGACCGTTCCGGACGAGCAGTTCTTCACCGATCGGATCATCCCGCTCGACTTCGACCTGGCCACCTTCAGCCATGAGGGCGGTCCGTTCCCGGTGGTCGACGCCAAGCGGTTGTTCTACCCGATCGACTCGGGGCAGAACTTCACCGGCGTCGAGGACGACCAGCTGGCGGGCGCCTGGAACAAGGCCATCGTCGCGCTCGACGACACCGAGCGGTTCCGAGTCGTCAAGGTCCTCGACAAGCGACTGTTCCGCGACGTCCCCCTGGTGCCGCTGGGAGTCTCGCCCCACGTCGCGCTGGTGCAGCAGAAGGTGGCCAACTACGGCCCCGCCCAGTTCATGGCCCCGGACTGGACCGCCGTCGGATTTCGGAGCGACGACGCCGGCTGACCACGTGCTGGACAGTGTGGGACTTTTCTCTTGTCCACACAGGTCGGACCACATCACCGCAGGTCAGAGCCCTGGAGCACGTGATAAATCATTGTTCTCCACATGGTTGTCCACGGCTCGTGCACAACTCGCACGGCGTTTTGCACACGCTGGCTCCACTTGCTCACAGGGGGTGTGCGTCGCGGGCTGTTGCTCGGTGGTCCGCGGCCCCTAAGGTCAGGTGGTTCCCGGTCGCGCGTGCGCGGATCTGTCGGTGGGAACACCTAGCGTGAGCAACGAAGCACCGCGACCTGCGGCACACCAGACCTGAGGGGGTCCAGCCTCGATGAGCGTGGCCGATCTGTACGAGCCCGAGGCCGGTGACGGCACGGGGGGTGCCAGCGCCTACGTGCCGCCGCAGGACATCGCCGCCGAGCAGAGCGTGCTCGGAGCGATGCTGCTCAACAAGAACGCCATCGACCCGGCCGCCGACATCCTCCAGGGCCGCGACTTCTACCGGCCCTCGCACGAGCTGATCTTCGACACCATCACCGGACTGGCCGCGCGCGGCGAACCGGCCGACGCCATCACGGTCGCTGCCGAGCTGCAGCGGCGCGGCGAGGTCGCGCGCGTCGGTGGCGCGCCGTACCTGCACACGCTGGTCTCCGGCGTCAGCATCGCGGCCAACGCCGACTACTACGCCCGCATCGTGCACGAGAAGGCCGTGCTGCGTCGCCTCGTCGAGGTCGGGCAGCGCATCTCCCAGCTCGGCCAGGCCGGCCAGGGCGAGCTCGCCGACATCGTCGACCGCGCCCAGGCCGAGGTGCTCGACGTCGACGGCTCGCGCAACGCCGACGACTACAACCTCATCTCGACGCTGATCCCCACCACGATCGACGAGATCGAGGAGCTGCAGCAAGCGCTCGGGAGAGATCCACGGCGTCCCGTCGGGGTTCCCCGACCTCGATCGGGTCACCACCGGCTTCCGCGGCGGTCAGATGATCGTCGTCGCCGCCCGACCCGGTATCGGCAAGTCCACCCTCGGCCTGGACTTCTGCCGTGCGGCGTCCATCCGGCACAAGCTCACGTCGGCGATCTTCTCGTTGGAGATGACGGCCTCGGAGATCACCACCCGACTGCTGTCGGCCGAGGGCAAGGTCAACGTCAGCGCCATGCGCGGCGGCCAGATGTCGGACAACGACTGGCGCAAGATCGGCAACGTGGCAGCCAAGGTCACCGGCGCACCCATCGTCATCGACGACAGCCCCAACATGACGATGCCCGAGATCCGCTCCAAGGCCCGTCGCATCCAGAAGGAGCACGGCCTCGACCTCCTCGTCATCGACTACCTGCAGCTGATGACGTCGGGCAAGAAGGTCGAGAACCGCCAGGTCGAGGTCTCGGAGTTCTCCCGCCAGATCAAGCTGCTGGCCAAGGAGCTGAACATCCCGGTCGTCGCCATCAGCCAGCTGAACCGTGGTTCGGAGCAGCGCACCGACAAGACCCCGATGATCTCGGACCTGCGTGAGTCCGGCTCCATCGAGCAGGACGCCGACGTCGTGCTGCTGCTGCACCGCGGCCAGCGCGACGGTGACGAGGGTGGCGGAGACGACGGGCCGCGCATCGGCGAGGCCGACATCATCGTGGCCAAGAACCGTTCGGGTCCGACCACCAAGGTCGCGGTCAGCTTCCAGGGGCACTACTCGCGGTTCACTCCCATGGCGCACGACGACGTTGCGCCCCCGGCGGCTGCGGCCGGCGACTTCTTCTGAGTCGGCGCGCCTAGCGGTACGTGATCACCGACGGGTACGGCTTGATCAGCTTGTAGGTGCCGTTCACCGTGAACATCGGGCGGTCACGCGTCTTGTCCTGGATCCAGCCGAACTGGGCCCCCGCGGGAGCACCCGTGCGAGCGGCCGACCAGGCGGCGAGCTTGGTCGCCGGGGTGCCGGTCGTGTCGACCTCCAGCACGACGGCGAGCTCGGGGCGCGTGGTGTCGATGGCTGAACGGTTGCGGATGCTGGCCGGTGACGTCTCTCGAATCGTGAGCAGCTTCTGGGGCAGGGCGTTCTTCGACGTCAGGTCAGCCAGCCAGGTGACCACCTGGTTGACCTCGTCCGCGGTGACGACACCGGTGCCCGCCGTCGGGTCCTTGCCGGCGGCGGCCCGAAAGCCGGGCTCGAGGGTGAGGCCGACGTTCTTGCGCATCAGCAGGTCCTGGTACACCTTGGCCTGCTGCACGAAGGTCGAGCTGCCCGGCTGCAGGTCGATCAGCACGTAGAGGCCGGCCTTCTCGGCGGCATCGATGACCGGCTCGAGGTCAGCCGGTGCGACTTCGTCGGAGTGGTTCTTGTCGGCGCCCGCGGTGGCTGACGCGGTCGTCGCCACGATCTGGAACATCGGCACGACCGGCAGGGAGTCGTTGGCGGCGAACCGGGCAGCCGCCTGCTTGATCAGTCGGATCGACGCCTGGGTGTTCTGCTGTCCGAGCATGCCTGAGTCCGGATCGCCGATCTTGCCGTGCAGCCCGACGAACCGCCGACCCGGCAGCGCGAGGTAACCGCCGCCGATCTGGGTGGCGTCGTTGCGCACGACCGACAGCGAGTACGGGAGTGTCTGGCTGAACTGCGAGCCGAGGGCGATGACCGGCGAGTCCGGACGCTTGGCGAGGACGGCTGCGGTCTTGGGGTCGGCCCGCAGGTCGCCCGTCGCGGTCTGCACCACGGTCGCGCCGGCGATGCCGGCGCTCGCAGCGGCGACGTCGAAGGTCCGGGCGGACGTCATCAGCACCACCGCGTCCACGGCCTGCTGCGCCGACTGCTGCGGGTCGGGAGTCGATTCGTCTCCGCCGAGCTCGGCGATCTGGCTGTCGAGCGCTCCGGCGTCGGACTCGGCGGCGACGGCGCCGATCACCGGCGTGACGGTCCCGAACGTGAGGACCCGCGACGTGCGCAGCCGCGCGAGCTCGGCCGCAGCGGCGGGGTCGTCCAGCAGGACCGGGACCTTCAGTCGGGTCGCGGCCGCGATGGCGGCCTTCGTGTCGGCCGGGTCGTCGTCGGTGAGGACGGCGAGGTCCGCAGACGCGAACAGCCGGTTCGACACGGCGATCGCCGCCTGGGCCGGCGTGCTGAGGTCGACGACCTCGACGTCTCGGCTGGGGGTGCTGGTGACGGTTCCCTGGGGTGCCTGCGCCGCCGGTTCGGCCGGCGTGCGGTCACGCACGGTGGCGAAGCCGAGCAGCCCGACCGCGACGGCCGCGGCGATCGCGACAGCGACCTTCTGGCGTCTCGGTGCCCTCAAGGTCCATCCCCTGGCTGGTCTGATCGGTGTTCGGTGGCCCGTTCTGGTGCCGAGCCCCCATGAAGGAGAGCCCTCGACCCCCCGATCATGACGCGGGCGACTCGCCCCACAGGAGGGTGTCGGTCCTACAGTGGCCACATGAATGCTGAACAGAGCTCCACGCACGAACGTCGCATCATCGACGCGGTCCGTCCGCAGCTGTACATCGGTGGCCAATGGCGCGATGCCGAGGGCGCCGCGACCTTCGAGGTCGACGACCCGTCGACCGGGCAGGTGCTGGTCGAGGTGGCCGATGCCTCGGTGGCCGACGGTGCCGCTGCACTCGATGCCGCGGTCGCCGCGCAGGCGGACTGGGCCGCCACCGCCCCGCGTGATCGCGGCGAGATCCTGCGGTCGGCCTTCGAGCTGATCACCGCCAACGCCGACGACCTGGCGATGCTGATGACCCTCGAGATGGGCAAGCCGCTGAGCGAGTCCAAGGCCGAGATCGCCTACGGTTCGGAGTTCTTCCGCTGGTTCAGCGAGGAGGCCGTGCGCATCTCGGGGCGCTACTCGATGGCGCCGAACGGACAGACCCGCCTGCTGACGCTCAAGCAGCCGGTCGGCCCCTGCCTGATGATCACCCCGTGGAACTTCCCGCTCGCCATGGGCACGCGCAAGATCGGCCCCGCGATCGCCGCCGGGTGCACCATGGTCGTCAAGCCGGCCCAGCAGACGCCGTTGACCATGCTGAAGCTGGCCGAGCTGCTCGAGGAGGCCGGCCTGCCCGCCGGTGTCCTCAACGTGGTGACCACCTCCGCGACGGCCGACGTCATGGGTCCGCTGATCCAGGACCCGCGACTGCGCAAGCTCACCTTCACCGGGTCGACCCCCGTGGGTCGCAGCCTGATCGAGCAGAGCGCCCAGGGCGTGCTGCGTGTCTCGATGGAGCTCGGCGGCAACGCGCCCTTCGTGGTCTTCGACGACGCCGACCTCGACCGTGCCGTCGAGGGCGCGATGCTGGCCAAGATGCGCAACGTCGGTGAGGCCTGCACCGCAGCCAACCGGTTCATCGTGCACGAGTCGGTGGCCGAGGAGTTCGGGCGCAAGCTGGCCGAGAAGATGGCCGCCATGACGGTGGGCCGCGGCACCGAGGACGGCGTGCAGGTCGGCCCGCTGGTCGACCAGAAGCAGCGCGACAAGGTCGCCGACCTGGTCGACGACGCGATCGCCAAGGGCGCCACGGTGCTGACCGGCGGCGCGCGTCCGGACACCGACGAGTACGGCACCGACACGTACTACCCGCCCACCGTGCTCACCGGCGTCTCGCGCGACGCCGAGGTCGCCACGGAGGAGATCTTCGGCCCCGTGGCACCGATCTTCACCTTCCGCGACGAGCAGGAGGGCATCGACATGGCCAACGACACCGAGTACGGCCTGGTCGCGTACGCGTTCACGCAGGACCATGCGCGGGTGGTGCGGGTCTACGAGGGCCTGCAGACCGGCATGGTCGGCATCAACCAGGGCATCGTGTCCAACCCGGCCGCGCCGTTCGGTGGCGTCAAGGCCAGCGGCTACGGCCGCGAGGGCGGCGCCGAGGGCATCGAGGAGTACCTGGAGACCAAGTACGTGGGGCTCGCGCTGTAGCTCAGGGGGTCTCGACGGTCGGTCGGGTGCTGCGGGTGAACTGCTCCATGTACAGCCGCGCGTACAGGCCTCCCCCGTCGAGCAGGTCGTCGTGGGTGCCCTGCTCGACCAGGCGGCCGTCCACGAGGCCGAAGATGACGTCGGCGTTCTGGATCGTGGACAGGCGGTGCGCGATCGCGATGGTCGTGCGGTCGTGCATGGCGCGGTCGAGCGCCTCCTGCACCAGCCGCTCGGTCTCGGTGTCGAGCGCCGACGTGGCCTCGTCGAGGATCAGGATCCGGGGATCCATCAGGAGCACACGGGCGATCGCGAGACGCTGCTTCTCGCCACCGCTGAGCCGATAGCCGCGCTCCCCGGTGATGGTCTCGTAGCCCTCGGCGAAGCTGAGGATCCGGTCGTGGATGTTGGCGTCGCGTGCGGCTCGCTCGATCTCGGCCGCGGTGGCGTCGGGTCGTGCGTACGCGATGTTGTCGCGGATGGTGCCGTGGAACAGGTAGGGCTCCTGCGTCACCATCCCGACGGACTGGGCCAGTGAGCCCGTCGTCAGGTCGCGCACGTCGTGACCGTCGATCAGCACCGCGCCCTCGGTGACGTCGTAGAACCGTGGCACGAGGTAGGTGGTGGTGGTCTTGCCCGATCCGGACGGCCCCACGATCGCCGCGAGCTGGCCCGGCTGCACGCGCAGGGACACGTCCTGCAGGGCCCACCCGGAGCCCTCGGGAGTGTCGGCGCGGTCGATGCGAACCCCGGTGTCGCCGAAGCGGTCGCGGTTGACCGTGCCGGACAGGGCGCGCGGCTCCGGGTAGCGGAACCACACGTTGCGCAGCTCGATCTCGCCGCGCAGGGCCGCGGGGTCCAGCTCCGTGGCACCCGGTCGTTCGGTGATGGCCGGCTGGAGGTCGAGGTACTCGAAGATCCGGCGGAACAGGGCCATCGACGTCTGCACGTCCAGCGTGACCCGCATCAGCTGCAGCAGGGGCATCTGCAGCCGGGCCTGCAGCGTCGTGAACGCCACCAGGGTCCCGGCGGTGATGGTCGCACCGCCGAAGGAGCCGGTGATGATCAGCCCGGCGACCAGGTAGATCAGGGCGGGCGTGATGGCGAAGAACGTCTGCACCGTGGCGAAGAACGCGCGACCGGTCATGGCCTGGTCGACCTGCAGGCGGGTCTGCTGGCGGTTGGCCTCCCGGTAGCGCTCGACCTCCGACTCGGCCCGGTTGAACACCTTGGACAACAAGATGCCCGAGACGCTCAGGGCCTCCTCGGTGATGGCGGTCATCTCCGACAGCGACTCCTGCGTGCGCTTGGCCAGCCGCCGGCGTCGCTTGCCGACCTGCAGCTGGATCGCGATGAACAGCGGCATCAGGATCAGCGTCAGGACGGTCAGCTGCCACGACAAGATGACCATCGAGACGAACGCCGCGGTGACCGTGACCGAGTTCTGCAAGATGGTGGTGGCGGTGTCGGTCAGCACCGTCCGGACCCCGGCGACGTCGTTGGCGAGGCGCGACTGGATCGAGCCGGTCTTGGTGGCGGTGAAGAACGCCAGCTCCATCTTCTGCAGGTGGGCGAACAGGTCGCCGCGCAGATCGGCCATCGCCGAGTTGCCGATCGTGGCGGTCAGCCAGTTCTGGACGATGCCGATCAGGGCCGTGGCCACGGGGATCAGGCACATGGCCAGCACCAGCCACCCGAGCAGGTGCAGTCGTGGTCCGCCGGACGGCGGGAAGAGCGCGCGGTCGAACACCGCCTTGGTGAGGAACGGGACGATCGAGGTCAGGACGGCGGAGACGACGACCGCGACCGCGACCCAGATGATCTTGGCCCGGTACGGACGCAACATCTGGGCGATGCGCCCCAGCGCCGGCTGCTCCGGTGCCTCGCCGGACGGGCTCATCAGTCCTCGATCTTGCTCAGCACCAGCTCGACCGTCTCGTCGGTCACGGGCACCAGGTCGGTGGTGCCCCACAGGCCGAGGTCGGTGCGCAACGCCGCCCACAACAACAGGTGGCCGTCGGCGTTCAGGAAGGCCGGATCGGCGTGCATCGTGAACGGGATGGGCACGCCCCCGGCCTGCACGGCGGTCGCTGCCAGCACCTCGCCGGTGGAGTCCACGAGCTTGACGCTGGCGATGCTGCCGTCCGGCACCGCGATGCGCTCGCGGATGGTGACGGTGCCTTCGATGGTCATCAGCGGCTGTGAGGTCATGACCTCGATGCTATTCCTGCAGGCGTGAGAGCGCGTCGAGCATGGAGGCCGGCTCGCGCCCGGTCAGGTGCCGGACGTCGTCGGTCACGTGGCCGTGCTCCCCGTGGCGGATCGCGCGGTACATCGACAGCCAGGCCTCCAGCTCGGGCTCGGGGGCCCGGTACCCGGCCCGGCTGGCCCGGGCCTCGTCCTCGGTCTCGTTGATGAAGTGATAGGTCTCGCCGTGGACCTTCGTCAGCACGGCAGCGATGTCGTCGAAGGCCATCGCCTCCGGCCCGGTCAGCTCGTAGACCTGCCCGACGTGGGCTGCCGGGTCGGTCAGCACGGCTGCGATCGCGGCGGTGACGTCGTCGCGGTCGACGGCGGCGACGCGGCCGTCGCCGACCGGAGCACGGAACTCGACGCCGCGACACAGCTGGTACAGCGTGTCGGCGAAGTAGTTGGGCCGCACGATCGTGACGTCGAGCTCGGTGGCGGTCAGGTAGTCCTCGGTGTCGGCGTGCTGCCGCGAGAAGGCGCCGGTGCCGTCGCGACGAGCGCCCACGAAGGACTGGTACACGACCTGGCGGACGCCGGCCTGGACCGCGGCGTCGACGAGGTCGTGGTGCGTGACGGTGCGGTCGGAGCCGTCGATGAGCGGAACCATGAACAGCGTGTCCACACCCTCGAGGGCGTTCGCCGCCTGGCGCACGTGGCCGTAGTCGGCCTCGACGACCTCGGTCCGGGGCAGGTCCGGCGCTCGAGCGACGTCTCGGACGAGCAGGCGGGCGTCGATGCCGGCGTCGGACAGCAGCTGCGCGACTGCGCCTCCGACGTGCCCGGTCGATCCGGTGATGGCGACGAGTGACATGGCAGTTCCAGGTGGGAGTGGTGGTGCGAAGGCAGTGCGACCGTATCGCGATGCCCGTCAGTTCACAGAAAGCGACGAAGGCGCAGGCTGTTGGTCACCACGAACACCGAGCTGAACGCCATCGCGAGGCCGGCGATCATCGGGTTGAGCAGCCCGGCGGCCGCCAGCGGGATGGCTGCGACGTTGTAGGCGAACGCCCAGAACAGGTTGCCCTTGATGGTGCGCAAGGTGGCGCGCGACAGGCGCACGGCGTCGACGGCGGTGGCGAGATCACCCTTGACCAGGGTCAGGTCGGACGCCTGGATCGCGACGTCGGTGCCGGTCCCCATCGCGATGCCGAGGTCGGCGGCCGCCAGCGCCGCGGCGTCGTTGACGCCGTCGCCGATCATCGCCACCGTCCGGCCCTTGCCCTGCAGGTCGGTGACGACCTGCAGCTTGTCAGCGGGCGTCACGTCCGCGACGACGCGATCGATGCCCACCTCGTGCGCGACCCGCTCGGTCACGGCGCGGGCGTCCCCGGTCAGCAGGAGGGGTTCCAGGCCGAGTGCGCGCAGGTCGGCGATCGCCTGCCGCGACGTGTCCTTCACGGTGTCGGCGACGGTGATCGAGCCACGGAAGGCGCCGTCCCACGCGACGGCGACGCCGGTGACGTCGAGGGGCACGTCGATGCCGCGCTCGCGCAGCCAGGCCGGTCGACCGGCAGCGGCGCGGTGTTGTTCGACCGTGCCGGTCACGCCGAGGCCGGCGTGGTTGGCGAAGTCCGTCACCGCGCCGGGATCGGCGAGGGTGGCGATCGCACGTGCGACCGGGTGCTCGCTGGCGTGCTCGAGGGTCGCAGCGATGCGCCGCAGGTCAGCCTCGGCGACGCCGGGCGCGGGATGGACGGCCGTGACCGACATGCGGCCGGTGGTGACCGTGCCGGTCTTGTCGAGCACCACGGTGTCGACGACTCGCGTGGACTCCAGCACCTGCGGGCCCTTGATCAGGATGCCCAGCTGGGCGCCGCGTCCCGTGCCGACCATCAGGGCCGTCGGTGTGGCGAGTCCCAGTGCACAGGGGCACGCGATGATCATGACCGCGACGGCGGCGGTGAAGGCGTGCTGCGTGGAACCACCGGCGAGCAGCCACCCGGCGAGCGTGCCCAGCGACAGCACGATCACGGCAGGCACGAACCACGACGACACCCGGTCGGCGAGCCGCTGCACCTCGGCCTTGCCCTCCTGGGCCTGCTCGACCAGCCGAGCCATCTGCGCCAGCCGGGTGTCGGCGCCGAGCGCGGTGGCGCGCACGACCAGTCGGCCGCCCTGGTTGACGGTGGCGCCGGTGACCGCGTCGCCGACGGCGACCTCGACCGGGACGGACTCGCCGGTCAGCATCGACTCGTCGACGGCCGACGCACCCTCGATGACGATGCCGTCGGTCGCCACGCGCTGACCAGGGCGGACGGTGAACTCGTCGCCGACCACGAGGCCGGCGGCCGCGTCGTCCTCCAGGGCCATCAGGGCGCGCAGGGCCGCGCTGGACTCGCGCTTGGCGTTGGCCTCCAGGTAGTGGCCGGCGAGGATGAACACCGTGACGGCGCTGGCGACCTCGAGGTAGATCTCGTCGGCCCCTCCCCCGGTCCACGACCAGTCCATGGTCATCCCGACGCGTCCGGCGTCCCCGAGGAGCAGCGCCCACAGGCTCCACAGGTAGGCGGCACCGACGCCGAGGCTGATCAGCGTGTCCATCGTGACGGCGCCGTGCCGGGCGTTGAGCACCGTCGAGGCGTGGAACGGGTAGGCGCACCACAGCACCACCGGGGTCGCCAGGACGAGCGCAAACCACTGCCAGCCGGAGAACTGCAGGGGCGGGATCATCGACAGCACCGCGACCGGCACCGTCAGGATCACGCCGACCCGCAGGCGGCGCAGCATCGACTCGCGCCCGTGCAGGCCACCGGACCCGTCGGAGGCGGGTTGCTCGCCGCGCACCGAGGCGGTGTATCCCGTCCGGTCGACGGTGTCGATCAGGGTCTGCACGTCGAGCTCCTCGGGTGCCTCGACGCTGGCCTTCTCCGTCGCGTAGTTGACGGTGGCGGTGACACCGTCGAGCGCGTTGAGCTTGTGCTCCACGCGCATCGCGCACGAGGTGCACGTCATGCCGTGCACGTCGAGGGTGTGGCGGCTCATGCGCTCAGCTCGTAGCCCGCCTCGTCGATCGCGGCGGCGACGGCTTCGGGGTCCGGCCGCTCGACGCTCTCGACGCTCACCGTCGAGGTGCCCTCGGCGACGAGGTCCACGGTGACACCGGTGACGCCCTCGATCCCGGTCAGCTCGTCGGTGACGGCCCGCACGCAGTGCTCGCAGGTCATGCCGTCGACACGGTAGGTGGTGATGGTCATGGGCTCCTCCTCAGGACTTGACGAGGCGGGCGATCGCGTCGGACGCCTCGCGGATCTTGTCGGTCGGGTCGCCGTCGCGGGCCGCGTCGACCACGCAGTGCGACAGGTGCTCCTCCAGCAGCTTGAGCGCGACGGCCTCGAGCGCCCGGGTGGTCGCCGACACCTGCGTGAGCACGTCGATGCAGTAGGTGTCCTGCTCGACCATGCGCGTGAGGCCACGCACCTGGCCCTCGACGCGACGCAGGCGCTTGAGCACGGCGGACTTGTCGTCGCTGTAGCCGGGGATGTCATCCATGACTCCACCATACCCCTAGGGGGTATAGATCCAGGTGTGTGCCGGTCGCGCGGCCTACGCTGTGCACATGAACGAACCTGACCTCAACGGGGTCCTCGGGGTGGAGATGGTCGAGGTCGGTCCCGATCGCGTCGTGTCCCGCTTCACCCTCGGCACCCAGCACCTCCAGCCGTTCGGCATCCCGCACGGCGGCGTCTACTGCGCCGTGCACGAGTCGACCGCCAGCGTGGCGGCGCAGGTGTGGCTCGGCGAGAAGGGCACCATCGTCGGCACCAGCAACCTGACCGACTTCCTGAGGCAGGCCAAGGTCGGCGACACCATCACGGTGACCGCCCTCCCCATCCACCGAGGCCGCACCCAGCAGCTGTGGAAGACCGAGTCGCACGACCAGGACGGTCGACTCATCGCCCAGGGACAGGTGCGTCTGGCCAACCTCGACCAGACGCCGCCGGCCGAGGCGGTGGAGCGGATGCGCGCGGTGGGGTCGCCGCAGTAGACTGAGCCCGCGGGCGCGACTGGCGTTGAGGTGGGACCCCACCGGGGAGTGACCGCACGAACCACTGCACCATCACTACTGGGACCGTTCGCCTGGGCCCCGGTCAGCCCCGATTCTCGCTGACCTGGAGGCCACCGCGATGATGATGACCATGAATGCTGCTGCTCCGTTCGCCACTGCCCGTCTCGAGGACTCCGACGTCCGCGTGCTGCTGCTGGAGAACATCCACACCGACGGTGCCGACTTCCTGCGTGGCAAGGGCTACCAGGTCCAGACCGCTGACCACGCCCTCGGCGAGGACGAGCTGATCGAGGCCATCGCGGGCGTGCACCTGCTCGGCATCCGGTCCACGACCTACATCACCGAGAAGGTGCTCGACGCGGCTCCGGACCTGCTGGCCATCGGCGCCTTCTGCATCGGCACCAACCAGATCGACCTCGCGGCCACCACGGCGCGCGGTGTCGCGGTGTTCAACGCGCCGTACTCCAACACCCGCAGCGTCGTCGAGCTGGCGATCGCCGAGATCATCTCGCTGGCTCGTCGCCTGCACGAGAAGAGCACCGACATGCACGCCGGCGTCTGGAACAAGTCGGCCGCCGGCAGCCACGAGATCCGCGGCCGCACGCTGGGCATCATCGGCTACGGCAACATCGGCAGCCAGCTGTCGGTGGTGGCCGAGGCGTTGGGCCTGAAGGTGATCTTCTACGACATCGACGACAAGCTGGCCCTCGGCAACGCCAAGCGCTGCTCGACCATCGAGGAGCTGCTCGCCGAGGCGGACGTCGTCACGCTGCACGTCGACGGGCGACCCGGGAACGCCGGACTGTTCGGCGACGACGAGATGCGCCAGATGAAGCCGCGCTCGTTGTTCCTGAACCTGTCGCGCGGCATCGCGGTCGACACGGTCGCGCTGCGCCGGCACATCGAGTCCGGACACATCGCCGGCGCTGCGGTCGACGTGTTCCCGATCGAGCCCAAGCGGCAGGGTGACGAGTTCGAGTCGGACCTGCGTGGCCTGCCCAACGTCATCCTCACGCCGCACGTCGGCGGCTCCACCGAGGAGGCCCAGCAGGACATCGGCCGCTTCGTCGCGTCCAAGCTGCGCTCGTACACCGAGTTCGGCAGCACGTCGCTCAGCGTCAACATGCCCGAGCTGAACCTGCCGGCCGACCAGGGCAAGCGCCGCATCGCGCACGTGCACCGCAACGCGCCCGGCGTGCTCGCCACCATCAACTCGCTGTTCGGCGAGCGGGGGGTGAACATCGAGGCGCAGTCGTTGTCCACGCGCGGTGAGAACGGCTACGTGGTCACCGACGTGTCCGACGAGGTGAGCCCCGAGGTGCTGGCGGAGCTGGCCGGCCTCCCCGAGACGGTGCGCATCCGCCAGCTCAGCTGAGCTGAGCCAGCAACGGGGACAGCGTCTCGGCGCAGCCGGCGTTGACGCGCACCGTGGCGAGGTCGTCACCGCGGGTCGGACCGCGGTTCACGATGCCGACGGCGATGCCGCGCTTGGCGGCGGCCCGGACGAAGCGCAGACCCGACATCACCTGCAGCGACGACCCGAGCACCAGCAGGCCGTCGGCGCGATCGACCAGGTCGAAGCACCGTTGCACCAGCGGCTTCGCGACGCTCTCGCCGAAGAACACGACGTCGGGCTTGAGTCGCCCGCTGCACCGCTGACAGTCGGCGACGACGAAGTCGTCGGTGGTGGCCAGGGCGACGTCACCGTCGGGGCGAGCCTCGGCAGCGCGGTCCGCGTAGCCCGGGTTGAGCTGGACCAGGCGGTGGTGCAGGTCGGCGCGTGGCACGCGACGTCCGCAGTCGAGGCAGATCACGCGGTCGATGCGGCCGTGCAGGTCGATCACGTCGCGGTGTCCCGCCCGCTCGTGCAGGCCGTCGACGTTCTGGGTGATCAGGCCCGACAACCGGCCAGCCCGCTGCAGGTCGACCAGGACGCGGTGGGTGAGGTTCGGCTCGGCGCCGGTCATGCGGCTCCAGCCGACGTGCGCGCGGGCCCAGTAGGTCTGTCGCGCCACGGGTGAGGCGATGAACTCCTGGTAGGTCATCGGCGTGCGGGCGATCGAGCCCGGCCCGCGGTAGTCCGGGATGCCCGAGTCGGTCGAGACGCCCGCGCCGGTGAGCACCAGCAGCCGGCCTGCGTCGATCAGCCTGTCGAGGGCATCCACGCGGGCAGTCTACGATCGGGAACCATGCCCCGCCGGATCGTGCTGCTGCGCGCTGTGAACGTCGGCGGTGCGACGCTGCCGATGGCGCGGGTGCGTGAGATCGCGGCCGACCTGGGTGGCACCGATCCCCAGACCTACATCGCGTCGGGGAACCTGATCGTCGAGGTGGCCGGTGATCCGGCCGCGTTCGATCGAGCGCTGGAGCAGGCGATCGAGTCCGAGTTCGGCTTCTTCCGCGAGGCGATCTCGCGCACGCCCGAGCAGCTGTCGGAGGCGTTGGCGGCGCACCCCTTCGAGGTGGTGGAGCCGAAGTTCTCCTACGTGTCGTTCCTGCTCGCGGAGCCGACGCTCGAGGCGGTCGCCGCGGCGCAGGAGGTCGAGACCGGCGACGACGTGTGGCGCGTGATCGGCGCCGACCTGCACATCCGCTACGCCGACGGCGCCGGTCGACCCCAGATGAAGACCGACACGATCATGCGCCGGCTCGCCACCCCCGGAACGGCTCGCAACCTCAACACCGTCCAGAAGCTCATCGACCTCACCACCTGACAAGCCGACCGAATTTTGCGGGCTCAAGCACCGTTCTTCGAGGTGAAAACCGTGCCTGAGCCCGCAAAATTCGGGGCTTCCTAGAGGCGGGCGGCGAGCTCGGTGGCCTGCTTGATGGCGCGCTTGGCGTCGAGCTCGGCCGCGACGTCGGCGCCGCCGATGACGTGCACCGTGACGCCGGCGGTCTCCAGCGGCTCGACGAGGTCGCGCACGGACTCCTGGCCGGTGCACAGCACGATCGTGTCGGCCTCGATCACCCGCGACTCCGAGGTGTCCTTGCCGGTGCTCACGGTGACGTGGAGCCCGTCGTCGTCGATGCGGTCGTAGGTGACGCCCTTGACCATCTCGACGCCGGAGTCCTTGAGCGTGGTGCGGTGCACCCAGCCGCTGGTCTTGCCCAGACCCTTGCCGAGCTCGGTGGTCTTGCGTTGCAGCAGCGTCACCTGCCGGCGCGGCGGCGCCTTGACCTTGGTGGCCAGGCCGCCGCGCTCGAGCGCCGGATCGGTCACGCCCCAGCGCTGCATCCAGTGCTCCAGCGTCTCGTCGGGCTCGTGCAGCAGGAACTCGGCGACGTCGAAGCCGATGCCGCCGGCGCCGAGGATCGCGACGCGACCGCCCACGGGTGCGCCGTGGCGGATGACGTCCTGGTACGAGACCACCGACGGGTGCTCGACGCCGGGGATCGACGGGATGCGCGGCTCGACGCCGGTGGCGAGCACCACCTCGTCGAAGCCCCCGAGGTCCTCGGCCGTCGCGCGCCGGTCGAGGTGGATCGTCACGCCGGCCTTCTCGAGCATGCGGCCGTAGTACCGCAGCGTCTCGGCGAACTCCTCCTTGCCGGGGATCTTCATCGCCAGGCGGAACTGCCCGCCCACCTCGGGCAACGACTCGAACAGCTCGACGGAGTGACCGCGTCCGCCCAGCTCGGCTGCGGCCGCCAGCCCGGCCGGGCCGGCACCCACGACGGCGATGCGCTTGGCCGCACGCGTCGGCAGCAGCACCAGCTCGGTCTCGTGCCCGGCGCGCGGGTTGATCATGCAGCTCGCGCGCTTGTTGACGAAGGTGTGGTCCAGGCACGCCTGGTTGCAGGCGATGCAGGTGTTGATCTCGTCGGCGCGGCCCTCGGCGGCCTTGGTGACGAAGTGCGGGTCGCTGAGCAGCGGACGTGCCATCGAGATCAGGTCGGCCTCGCCATCGGCGAGGATCTGCTCGGCGATCTCGGGAGTGTTGATGCGGTTGGACGCGACGACCGGCACGTTCACCTCGGGCCGCAGCTTGCCGGTGACCCACGAGAACGCGCCGCGCGGCACCGACGTGACGATGGTGGGGATGCGCGCCTCGTGCCAGCCGATGCCGGTGTTGATGATCGAGACGCCCTCGGCCTCCAGCTTCTGGGCCAGCTCCACGGTCTCGTCCCAGCTCTGGGCGTCGTCGACCAGGTCCAGCAGGCTCATGCGGTACATGACGATGAAGTCGTCGCCGACCTTCTCGCGCACCCGCTTGACGATCTCGACCGGGAAGCGCATCCGGTTCTGCGCCGAGCCACCCCACTCGTCGGAGCGGTCGTTGGTGCGCGCGGTGACCATCTGGTTGATCAGGTAGCCCTCGGACCCCATGATCTCGACACCGTCGTAGCCGGCACGGCGCGCGAGCACGGCCGACGCGGCGAAGTCGTCGACGGTCCGGTCGACCTCCTTGGTGCTCATCGCCTTGGGCCCGCCGAACGGCGTGATGGGCGACTTGATGGTGGAGGCTCCGCGCTTGAACGGGTGGTAGCCGTAGCGGCCCGCGTGCAGCAGCTGCAGCGCGATCTTGCCGTCGTGCTCGTGCACGGCGTCGGTGACGACCCGGTGCTGGTCGGCCAGTCGCGACGACGTCATCTTCGAGCCGAACGGCAGCAGCCAGCCGTGCCAGTTGGGCGCGTAGCCACCCGTGACGGACAGCGCGACGCCGCCCTTGGCGCGCTCGGCGAAGTAGGCGGCGAGCTCGGGCAGGTGCTTGGACCGGTCCTCCATGCCGGTGTGCATCGAGCCCATGATCACGCGGTTGCGCAACGTGGTGTGCCCGAGGTCCAGCGGGCTCAGGAGGTGGGGGTACGGAGAGCTCATCGGGCGGCCTCTTCTGCGATCTGGGGGAACTGGGCGGCCATCGCGGTGGCGAGGGCGTTGGCGGCCGAGAGAGGCCGGACCATCACGGTGAACTCGGTGATCAGTCCCTCGTCGTTCCAGCGCAGCAGGTCCATGCCCATCAGGCTGGTGCCGTCGACGAAGGTCTCGAAGATCAGCGCGGAACCGTGCCCGTCGTCGTCGGCGAGCTCGCGCACGTAGCGGAAGTCGGTGAACACCCGTCCGACGCCGCGCAGGATGGCTGCCACGATCGGCTTGCCCTCGTACGGCTTGAACGCCACGGGGCTGCGGAAGACGACGTCGTCGGCGAGCAGGTCGCCGGTGGCGGCGAAGTCGCCGGACTCGACGGCTTCTCGGAAGGCCTTCATGGGTGCTCCTCTGGATGGCCCGGGATAGGTTGGGTGGTGTGGTGATCTCGAAGGCTGCGGCCCGGTTCCTGGTGCTGGCCGGCCTGTTCAACGTGGTGATCTGGCCGCGCTTCGCGAAGGCCATCGTCGACGACGACCGCGCGTGGAGCGGCGAGCACTGGAGCAGCGCCCCCACGGCGTTCTTCTGGGTGCACGCCGTGCTGATCACGACCGCGATCGCCATCGGCCTGGGCGTGCTCGCCGTGGGCGTGAAGGCCGTTCGTCAGCGATCTTGATCGCAGCGGGCGAGTGTCTGCCCACCGGTCGCCAGCGGCGAGGTACGAGCCGCGTGAGCGGAGCGAGGCGTGGTGAGGTGGGGTGCTTGCTCGAGCCGGCGTCCTCGGTTCGCCTCGGTCGCTCGTTCCTCGCTCCCTCACGGTCGGCCGTGGCCGACCTCCCTGGCGACCTGGTGCGTCAGTCATTGGACGTCTCCAGTCGCTGAAGGATCTCGTCGCACCAGGCGAGGGCGGTCTCCTCGCCGCGGATGCCGCCGCGCAGCACGAGCCAGCCGCCGATCTCGTCGTCGGTCAGCGCCGACGGATCGGGGTAGAAGCGCGCGGCGCTCTGCCGGTAGTAGTCCAGCTGCGCCTCGTGCGCGCGGCGGCGGACCCGCACGTCCTCCACGATCGCGTCACGATCGCCGAACGGCAGGGCACGGAGCTTGACGGCGAACTCGCTGCGCAGGTGCTCCAGCGGCGTGGCCTTCGCGGTCCACGCGTGCAGCTCGTCGCGTCCGGCCGGGGTCACCACGTAGACCTTCTTGTCGGGCCGCCCGTCCTGCGAGACCACCTCGGAGGCGAGCCAGCCGTCAGTCTCCATGCGGCCCAGGACCTTGTAGATCTGCTGGTGGCTGGCCTTCCAGAAGTGCCCGATCGAGGCGTCGAACCGGCGCGCCAGCTCGTAGCCGCTGGCCGAGCGTTCGGCCAGGGAGACGAGGATCGCGTGCTCGAGTGCCACGGGACGACGGTAGCGGTCAGCCAGCGGTCTATGCAACCAGTTGCATATGGTTATTGATAGGTGACGAGATCCGGGTGCGGCCGCACCTTCGCCCACGTCTGCCGAGCGGTGAGCATGGGCGAGTCCTCGTCGACGAAGTTCTTCCAGCCCCACCCCGCCAGCCCGTTCGGGGCGTCGCGGTGCAGGCGCTTCCACGTGCCCTTCTTGTCCGGTTGTGATCCCGAACCGTCGACGTGGATCACCGTCGCGAGCTCGGCGTGACCGGTGTCGAGGCGGTTGCGGTGCCTGACCATCGACTCGGCGAACTGGTGCACCACGAACAGCTTCTGCGGCAGGGACTGCTCGCGGGTCAGCTTCGCCAGCCACGCCGAGGTGCGGTTGATCTCGGCTGCCGACACCGAGCCGATCTGTTGCAGGGGCTTCTGCTTGCGTCCCAGCCGCCACTCCGGGTCCAGGGCCAGCCCGACGTGCGGGCGCAGCAACAGCTCGCGGTACCGCTTGGCCTGGGTGAGGAAGTCGGAGCGCCCCGGCTGCAGGTCGAGGATCACGTAGATCCCGGCCTTCTCGGCGGCGTCCACGAGAGGCGTGAGCTTCGAGATCGACACCTCGTTCGAGTAGTTCTTGTCCTTACCGGGTCCGCCCGAGGCGACGGTGGCGATGATCTCGAAGGTCGGCACGAAGTCGGTGCCGCTGGCCGCGCGGTACTTGGCGGCCAGCTTCTTGACCCGGGCGACCGACGCGGCGACGCCCTGCTCGCCGAGGACACCCAGCGACGGCGCGCCCGGGTGGCCGTACATGGCGGCGTAGCGGTGCCCGGGCAGGGCCAGGTACCCGCCGGCGGGCTGCTCGATGTCGTGGCGCACGACGTCGAGGGTGTAGGCGAAGTCGCGTGGCATGCCGACGGCGATCACCGGGGTGTCGGGTCGCGCAGTCAGCGCCTTCGCCTCGTCCGGCGCGGTGCGAGGGTCGGGCTCGCTCGCCTCGATCACCGTCGCGCCCGCGCTCCGGGCGTTGGCGACCGCGGCGGGGTGGTCCGCGAGCGACGCCAGCACCACGACCGTGTCCACCGAGGCGGTGTCGGCGGCCTGCAGGCCCATGCTCGCGACCTCCTGCTCGGCGGCGTCCTGCTCGACTGGCAGCGCGTGCGCCCCGGGAGGGCTCTGGGTCGTGCCCACCGTGAGGACGGTGTGGGCGCCGAGTCGCTGGATCTCCGCCGGGGCGTCGGTGCCGTCGATCAGCACGGGCACCCGCAGCGACCTGGCGACCGCGACCGCCGTGGCCCGGGCCCGCGGGTCCGACCCATCGGCCAGCACGACGTCCTGGGAGGACGCGAACAGCCGGCGCGAGACGAGGAGCGCCGCCTCGGCGGGAGTGGCCTTCGGCACCGCCTCGACCGGTCTCGTCGCGGCGCGCGCCGTGGCGACCGGCGCCTTCTCCCCGGGCAGGGCATCGTGCCGGTCCGCGACGACCACGGCGCCGGCGGTGACGGCGACGAGAGCCCCGATCGCGGCGGCCGCGATAGCGGGGCGACGGACGGCAGCAGGCACGACCTCGAGGGTACTGACGGCACGTCAACGATCCACCCGGACGAACTACGGTGTCGGGATGAACAGTGATCTGGAGTCCAGGGCGGCCGAGCTGCTCGGCGAGGGAGCCTTCGGGTACTTCGCAGGGGGCGCGGGCGACGAACGCGTGCTGCGGCACAACGTCGACGCGTGGGCCGCGCACCGGCTGGCTCCCCGGGTGCTGGTCGACGTGGCCGAGGTCGACCCGTCGGTCACCGTGCTGGGGCGCCGCTGGCCGCATCCGGTGGGGATCGCCCCGATGGCCTACCAGCGGCACGCCCACGACGAGGGCGAGGTCGCGATGGGACGAGCCGCGGCAGCCTCGGGAGCGCTGATGACCCTGTCGACCCAGACCACGAGCGACCCGGCGGACGTGGCGGCCGCGATGGGCGACGCGCCCCGCTGGTTCCAGCTGTACGTGTTCCGCGACCGTTCCATCACCGAGCAGCTGGTCGCCGCCGCGGTCGAGGGTGGCTACGAGGCGCTGGTGCTCACCGTCGACTTCCCGGTCGGCGGGGTGCGCGAACGCGACGCCCGCACCGGCTTCCGGGTCGAGCACCCGACCTTCCTCGACGCCACCACCGGCCCGCTCACGCCGGCGGAGCGCCACGCGCTCCACGACCCGGCGCTCACCTGGCGTGACCTGACCGCGCTGGTCGAGTCCAGCCCGATCCCGGTGATCGTCAAGGGCGTGCTGCGCCCCGACGACGCTCGGCGTGCGGTCGATCTCGGCGCGGCCGGGGTCGTCGTGTCCAACCATGGCGGCCGGCAGCTGGACGCGGTGGTCAGCACCGCCGAGGCGCTGGCGCCCGTGGTCGAGGCGGTGGCCGGGCGAGCCTCGGTCCTGGTCGACGGCGGCATCCGTCGCGGCTGGGACGTGGTGCGTGCGCTGTCGCTGGGTGCCGACGCTGCGTTGATCGGCCGTCCGATGCTGTGGGCGCTGGCGACCGGAGGCGCAGACGGCGTGCAGGCCGAGGTCGGTCGCTTCGTCGCCGAGGTCGAGAACACGCTCGCGCTCGTGGGCTGTCCGCGGGCCACCGATCTCGATGGGTCGTACCTGGTGCCGCCACGCCACTGAGGGCTATATTCATCAGATGATGAATTATGCGATCGAGGTGACGGGGCTGACCGTCGTGCGTGGCGGCGCCACCGTGCTGCCCGACCTGGGCCTGACGATCCGCGCCGGCTCCATCACCGGGCTGCTGGGGCCGAGCGGGTGCGGCAAGACGACGCTGATCCGAGCGCTGGCGGGTGTTCAGGACGTGGCTGGCGGCATGGTGACGGTGCTCGGAGACGACGCCGGAAGCGCCCGGAACCGTTCACGGGTGGCCTACATGACGCAGGCCAGCTCGGTGTACCCGGACCTGACCGTCCGGCAGAACCTCGAGTACTTCGCGACCCTGGCCGGGGCGCCCCGCTCCGCCGTCGATCGGGCGCTCGCCGACGTGGGGCTCGAGGACCGGGCGGGACACCTCGCCGCCCACCTGTCGGGCGGCCAACGATCCCGCGTGTCGCTCGCCGCCGCACTGCTCGCCGATCCGGAGGTCCTGCTGCTCGACGAGCCCACTGTGGGCCTCGACCCCGTGCTGCGCCGCGACCTGTGGGCACTGTTCACCAGGCTCGCGGCCGACGGCCGCACCCTGCTAATCACCAGCCACGTCATGGACGAGGCCGGCCGCTGCGACGAGATCCTGCTGATGCGTGCGGGCCGCATCCTCGCGCAGACGACGCCGTCGCAGCTGCTCGCCGACACCGGCACGGACGACCTCGACGCGGCATTCCTGGCGGTCGCGGAGAAGGAGGCAGCATGAACCGCACGCTCGCCACCAGCCGTCGGGTGCTGCAGCAGCTGTCCCACGACCGCCGCAGCATGGCGATCATCGTCATCCTGCCCGCCGTGCTGCTGGTGATGTTCCGCTACGTCTTCGACGGTGAGCCGCAGGTGTTCCAGCGGGTCGGACCCCAGCTCCTGGGGATCTTCCCGTTCACGGTGATGTTCCTGGTGACGTCGGTGACGATGGTCCGCGAGCGCACATCGGGCACGCTCGAACGCCTGATGACCACGCCCATGCGTCGCGGCGAGCTGATCGCCGGGTACGCCCTGGCCTTCGGGCTGGCCGCCCTGGTGCAGGCTGCCGTCAGTTCGGCCATCGCGATCTGGTGGCTCGACCTCGGGGTGGAGAGTCCGTGGGTGATCGTGCTGTTCGCCGTCGTCGACGCGGTGCTCGGCACCACGCTGGGACTGTTCTTCTCGGCCTTCGCGCGCACCGAGTTCCAGGCGGTGCAGTTCATGCCGGCCGTCGTGATCCCCCAGATCCTGCTGTGCGGACTGCTCGTGCCGCGCGACCGGATGGCCACCGTGCTGGACTGGATCTCGACTGTCCTGCCCCTGACCTGGGCGACCGACGCGTTCACCCGCTCGCTCACGACCGCGGGACTGGACGGACCGATGGCGCGTGACCTAGCGATCCTCCTCGGATTCGTCCTGGCGTCGGTGGCCGGCGCCTCGCTGACCCTGCGGCGCCGCACCGCGTGAGCCCCCGCAAGCCCGGTCGGCCGCCCGGAGGCGACGCCGCAGTGACCCGGGCCCGCCTGGTCGCGGCGGCGCGCGAGCAGTTCGCTGCCAAGGGGTTCGCGGGCGCGTCCTCGCGCTCCATCGCCCGAGCCGCCGACGTCGATCCCAGCCTGATCGCGCACCACTTCGGCAGTCGAGAAGGGCTGCTGATGGCGACGCTCGACCTGCCGAACGACCCCGTCGGTCGCCTCACCGCAGCGCTGGACGGCCCGCTCGAGACGATGGGTGAACGCCTCGTGCGCACGTTCGTGACGACCTGGGACCCCCATCGGGAGACGTTCAGCGCCCTGGTGCGCAGCGCGCTGGGAACAGGTGACGGCTCGCCCGTGGTCGGTGACGTCGCACGGCACGTGGTGGTCGCGCTGCTGGCCGAACGTCTCGACGGGGACGAGCTGCGGGCCGAGCTGATCGTGGCCCAGATGGTCGGCCTCGCCACCGTCCGGTACGTGGTGGGGGCGGCCCCGCTGCGTGATGCGGGGGTCGAGACCGTGGTCGCCGTCTACGCCGCGGCGGTGCAGGCCGTGATCGACGCCTAGGCGGGACTGCTGGCTCGACGCACCTGCGACGCCACCCCCCGAGCCGCCACACGGCCGGCACGATTGGCGCCGATGGTGCTGGCTGACGGCCCGTACCCGACCATCTGCACCCGGGGATCGGCGACGGCTGTGGTGCCGTCGAGCTGGATGCCACCGCGGGGGCTGCGCAGGTGCAGCGGGGCGAGGTGCTCGATCGCCGGCCGGAAGCCCGTGGCCCACACGATGACGTCCGCCGGCTCGAAGGTGTCGTCGGTCCACCGCACGCCGTCGGGCTCGACGCGGTCGAACATGGGGCGCCGCGCGCCGTAGACGCCGAGGCGCTCGGCCTCGCGCTCCTGCTCACGCAGCGCCAGACCGGTCACGCTGACGACGCTGCGGGGCGGGAGGCCGGCGCGGACGCGCTCCTCCACCTTCGCGACGACCTCGCGGCCGATCTCGGCGGTGAACGGTCCCGTGCGCCAGACCGGTTCCGAACGCGTCACCCACGTGACGTGGGCAGCGACCGGAGCGATGGCCCCGATCAACTGCACGGCGGAGGCACCACCACCCACCACGACCACCCGTTGCTGTGAAAAATCATCCGGACCGCGGTAGTCGACGGTGTGCAGCTGACGTCCGGTGAACGTCTCCTGGCCCGGGTAGTGCGGCACGAACGGACGGGTCCAGGTGCCGGTGGCGTTGACCAGGGTCCGCGACGTCCACGTGCGGTCGCCGGCTGCTTCGGAAGTGATCAGCAGCCCGTCCTCGTCGTGCACCGCCGCCACACGCACGGGGCGGAGCACCGGAAGGTCGAAGGTCGTCTCGTAGCGGTCGAAGTACTCCGGCACGACCTGGTTGGCGCGCCCGCTCGTGGACCGGTCGAGCTCGAGCCCCGGCAGATCGGCGACCCGGTGCACGTCGTGCATGGTCAGGTCGTCCCACCGGTGCTGCCAGGCCCCGCCGGGGCGGTCGTCCGCGTCGAGGACGACGTGGCGCAGACCCCGTCGTTGCAGGTGATGGGAAGTGGACAGTCCGGCCTGGCCGGCGCCGATCACGACCGCGTCGAGAATGTCCACGCAGGTCTCAACACCGCAGCGGTCGCGACTATGCCGTCGGCACGACGAACGCCAAGGGGCCCTCGCTGCCGGCGTTCGCGATCTCCCAGCGGTAGCCGTCCGGATCGGCGAAGTAGCCGCTGTAGCCGCCCCACTCGCGCCGCTCGGCCGGCCAGACCCGCGCGCCGGCAGCCTCGGCGGTGCGCAGGACGTCGTCGACCTCGGCATCGGTGGCCACGTTGTGGGCGATCGTGAGGGGTGCGACGCCGGCCCCGGACCTCGGCGCACCGACCTCGGCGGTGAAGGACTCCACGTCCCACAACGAGAGCACGAGGTGCTCGCCCGCTCGGAACATCAGCACGTCCTGCTCGTCGATCAACGGTTCCCAGCCGAGGCCGCCGACGTAGAAGCGGCGGCTGCGGTCGCGATCGGCGACGGGCACGGTGATCAGACTGATGCGTTGGTCCATGGCCCCGACGCTAGTGAGCGCCCATGACACCTGTCACGACCAGGTCGTGACACGTGAGCCTTCCGCGGGGACGGCGATCCGACGACAGTTGACCTCATGACAACCACACCTTCGAACGGCAGCGTTCCCGCGATCGAGCTGGTCGACCTCGGGCGCACGTTCCCGACCACGGGGTCGGACGGTCGATCCACCACCGTCGTCGCGGTCGACCACATCGACCTGACCATCCCCCAGGGAGAGATCGTCGCGCTGCTGGGTCCCAACGGGGCCGGCAAGACGACCACGCTCGACATGGTCCTCGGCCTCATCGAGCCCACCCGCGGCACCGCGCAGGTGCTCGGCCGGGCCCCGCGCGATGCCGTGCAGGAGGGCCTGATCTCGGCCGTCCTGCAGACCGGTGGGCTGCTCGCGGACCTCACGATCCGGGAGACGGTCGACTACGTGGCCGCCACCTACGGCGACGCGCACGACGACCCGGCCGACGTGATCGCCCGTGCCGGCCTGACCGAGCTCGCGAACCGACGGATCAGCAAGTGTTCGGGCGGGCAGCAGCAACGGCTGCGCTTCGCCCTCGCACTGCTCGCCGATCCGCGCCTGCTCGTGCTCGACGAACCGACCGCAGGCATGGACGTCTCGGCCCGCCGCGAGTTCTGGGCCGTCATGCGCGAGGAGGCGTCGCGCGGGCGCACCGTCGTGTTCGCGACCCACTACCTCGAGGAGGCCGACGACTTCGCCGACCGCATCGTGCTGATGGCCGACGGCCGGGTCGTCGCCGACGGCACCACGGCGCAGATCCGGGCGACCGCCACCGGCCGGGTGGTGACGGCGCTGGTCCCGGATCCCCAAGCCGTCAGCGCGGCATTCGACGAGCCGGTCCAGATCGAGGGGTCGCGCGTCACCATCCGTCCCGCCGACTCCGACGCCGCGGCACTGCAGTTGCTGGCGCAGCACGGCGCGCACGACCTCGAGGTCACCACGGCGTCCTTGGAGGACGCCTTCGTCCGCATCACCACGACCACCGCGTCAGGAGCCAACCGATGAGCACCACCACGACCGCACCGAGCACCCGCGCCCACCACGGCAAGCTGCTCGGCCTGGAGATCAGGCGCATCCTGCGCGACCCGGTGACGGTGTTCTTCACCATCGCGCTGCCCGGCTTCTTCTACCTGATCTTCGGAACGTCGGAGGACTACGCCGGCGACAGCGTCGGCAACGGCAACGTGGCCATGGCCATCATGATCGCCATGGCGGCGTACGGAGCCGTCACCGCCACCGTCGGCATCGGCGGCCGCGCCGCCGTCGAACGGTCGCAGGGCTGGGGTCGCCAGCTCGGCCTCACACCGTTGCGTGACGGTTCGTTCGTCGGCATCAAGGTGGCGCTGGCCGCGATCATCGCACTCGCGCCGATCGCGCTGGTCTACGTGCTCGGCGTCTTCACCGGCGCGGAGAGTGACGGGATGGCGTGGGTGCTGAGTGCCGTCGTGCTGGCTGTGGGGTCGCTGGTCTTCGCGCTGTACGGCCTGTGCTTCGGCCTGCTGTTCCGCTCCGAGGCGGCCATCAGCGGCGCCAGCGGGTCCATCGTGGTGCTCAGCTTCCTGGGCAACATCTTCTTCCCGCTGAGCGGCGGGCTGCTCACGCTGGCGAAGTTCACCCCCATGTACGGCTACGTGAGCCTGGCCCGCTACCCGCTGACCGATGGACGGGTCATCACCGGCGACGACTCGGTCGTGACCGACCCGCTGTGGCTGCTGATCGCTAACGTGCTCGCATGGACGCTCATCCTGACCGTGGCGGCGACGCTGCTGGTGCGCCGCGGTCGCGGTCGGCAGTGACCTCCACGGTCACCGACATGGAGGACAGCCCGTTCGTCCGCTACGGCTGGCTGATGTGGGGGGTCTGGCTGGTCTTCCTGGTCTTCCCGACCATCGCCGCGCTCGACCAGGACACCTGGCCGCGCGTCGTGGGCGGACTCGCCGGAGTGGTGGTCTTCGCGGTCCTGTACGTCGTGGCGTTCCGTGGCCTGTGGGACGACGGGGCGCGGGTGCGTCCCGAGGTCATGCTGGTGGTGCTGACGGCGGTCCCCGTGCTCACCGCCACGGCCATCGGCGCCGACGCGCTGTCGTTCACGCCCTTTCTGGTCTCGTTCGGCATGTTCGCGCTGCGCCGGCCCCTGAACTGGCTGTGGGCGGTGGCACTGGTGGCGTTCACCATCGCGTTGCCGCGGCTCGTCGAGGGGACTGGTGCTGACGAGGGACTCGTGTTCAGCCTGGTGGCGGTCTCGCTCGGCACCGGCATCGGACGACTCATGTCGGACCTCGGTGAGCAGCACGCCGTGGTGCGCGACGAGCTGACCCTCACCGCGGAGCGCGACCGGGTGGCCCGCGACGTGCACGACGTGCTGGGGCACAGCCTGACCGTCGTCAGCGTCAAGGCGCAGCTGGCCGAGCGCATGGTCGACCTCGACCCGGATCGTGCCCGCGCCGAGCTGGTGGAGATCCAGGCGCTCACCCGCCAGGCGCTCGCCGAGATCCGTTCGACGGTGGGCGGTCTGCGGGCCGCGGTGCTGCCCGACGAGATCGCGGCGGCGGGCGTCGCGTTGAGTGCCGCGGGCATCGCTGCCGACCTGCCCTCCGACCATGACGTCCTGGACCCACGGCGTCGCAGCGTCGCGGCGTGGGTGCTGCGCGAGGCGGTCACCAATGTGGTGCGGCACTCCGGTGCGCGACGCTGCACGGTCACGCTCGGCCCCGACCGCATGGTGGTCAGCGACGACGGCCGGGGGATCGCCGAGGGCGCGTGCGGCAACGGTCTGCGGGGGCTGCGCGAGCGGGTGGCCGAGACCGGTGGCGCGCTCGTCGTCGGGCCGGCCACGAGTGGCGGCACCACCCTGGAGGTGTCGTGGTGAGCGGGATCCGGGTGCTGCTGGCCGATGACCAGGCCATGGTCCGCGGGGCACTGGCGGCGTTGCTGGGGCTCGAGCCCGACCTGGAGATCGTGGCCGAGGTGTCCCGCGGCGACGAGGTGGCGGCCGCCGTCGCCGAGCACCGGCCCGACGTGTGCCTGCTCGACATCGAGATGCCCGGCCTCGACGGCATCGAGGCGTGCCGGCTCGTGGCGGACCGGACCGAGGTCCTGATGGTCACCACCTTCGGCCGTCCCGGCTACCTGCGGCGAGCGCTCGACGCGGGGGCGTCGGGGTTCGTGGTCAAGGACACCCCGGCCACCGAGCTGGCCGAGGCGGTGCGCCGCGTGCACGCGGGCGAGCGGGTCGTCGATCCGGCGCTCGCGACCGAGTCGTTGGTCGGGGGTACCAGCCCTCTCACCGACCGTGAGACCGACGTGCTGCGGGTCGCGCTCACCGGTGTCCCGGTGGCCGGCATCGCCAGCGGCCTGCACCTCTCGGAGGGGACGGTCCGCAACCACCTGTCCTCGGCGATCGGCAAGACCGGCACGCGCACGCGCGTCGAGGCCGCCCAGGTGGCCCGGGACCGGGGCTGGCTCTAGGCCGCTCGCTGCTCCGACGCTCGCCCGGTCGTGTTCTCGACGACCCGCACGATCAGGCCGGGATCATCGATCATCGGAACGTGTCCGCAGCCGGGGAGGGCGACGTGGTTGGCGTCGGGGAGGCGCTCGGCCGCGAGGCCGGCCTGACCGTAGAGCAGGATCTTGTCGCGTGTGCCCCAGGCGATCGTCACGGGCACGTTCACGGGGCTTCGGAAGCGGTATGTCGTCCCCTCCTTGAGCACCGAGAAGAACCCCTGGCCGTCGCGCAGTGCCGCGGTGTCGCCCAGGAACTGCTCGGCCGTGAGCCGGTCGCCGTGCTCGAACAGCGCCCGACCCAGCAGGCGACGGGTCGTGGCCGTCCGCATGGCCGGGGCGACGATCGCCTCGGGCAGGTACGAGGTCAGCTTGAGGGCGACGAGCAGGAGCAGCGCCACGAGCCGGTCCAGGCCGCGGAAGAACCCGGCCGGGCTCAGTGCGGTGACCGAGCGGACCTGTCCGCGCGTGCCCAGTTCGAGGGCGATCGCGCCGCCGAGCGAGTTGCCGACGACGTGCGGCTTTTCCACGCCCCAGAGGGAAAAATTGTCCACCAAGTTCTGGCAGGCGTTCTCCATCGAGTACGCGACACCGGCCGGGTGCGGCGGTGACTGGCCGAAGCCGGCGAGATCGACGGCGATCACGTCGTAGCTCTGCGCGAGCAGGTCGAGTACCGGGTCCCAGGCCTGACGGCGGTGTCCGATGCCGTGGATCAGCACCAGGGGTTCGCCGTGGCCACGGCGCGTGTAGGCGAGTTCGGAGTACATGACACCGATGATGTCACATGCCGTACTCGCGGTATGCACCTTTCGCGGCTCCGCTTGTACCGTGACACCATCACTGTCATGATGGGCGCACCATGACTGACACCCCTCACGCCACCGGGCCGCTGGCCGGCATCCGGGTCGTCGAGATCGTCGGCATCGGCCCCGGGCCGTTCGCCGCCATGCTGCTGGCCGATCTCGGCGCCGACGTCATCCGCGTAGATCGCCCCGGCGGCAACGCGTTGCAGATGACCGCCCCAGAACGTGACATCACGGCGCGCGGGCGCCCGTCGGCGGCCCTCGACCTCAAGCAGCCCGAGGCCGTCGAGGTGCTGCTCCAGCTCGTCGAGCAGGCGGACATCCTGATCGAGGGCTTCCGCCCCGGCGTGGCCGAACGGCTCGGATTCGGGCCGGAGGTGTGCCTCGAGCGCAACCCCGCGCTGGTCTACGGACGCATGACCGGGTGGGGGCAGGACGGACCGCTCGCCCACACCGCGGGTCACGACGTCAACTACATCGCCGTGGCCGGTGCCCTCGACACCATCGGCCGTGCTGGTGGGCCTCCGCAGATCCCGCTGAACCTGCTCGGGGACTTCGCCGGGGGCTCGCTGTACCTCGTCGCGGGCGTGCTCGCCGCGCTGACGCACTCGCGCAGCACCGGCACGGGCCAGGTCGTCGACGCCGCCATCACCGACGGCACGGCGCACCTGCTGGCCATGCCGCTGATGATGCAGCAGGCCGGCATGTGGAACGCCCAGCGCGGCACCAACCTGCTCGACTCCGGCGCACCGTTCTACGACGTGTACGAGACCTCGGACGGGCGCTGGATGTCCGTCGGCGGCCTGGAGCCGCAGTTCTACGCCGCCATGGAACGGCTGCTCGAGCCGTTCAGCGACGGACCGCTTCCGGATCGGAATGATCCGAGGCAGTGGACCGAGCTGCGGGCGCGGCTCGGTGCCATCTTCGCCACGCGCACCCAGGCCGAGTGGATCGGGACGTTCGAGGGCTCGGACGCGTGCGTCGCCCCGGTGGTGCCGATGCACGAGGCCGCCATCCACCCCCACCACGTCGCCCGCGGCACCTACGTCGAGCGCGACGGGCTGGTGCAGCCCGCACCCGCACCCCGCTTCTCGGCGACGCCGGCGACCCTCGGCGCGGCGCCCTCGGCGCCCGGTGCCGACACGCGCACGGCGCTCACGGCGTGGGGCATCACCGACGTCGACCAGCTCATCAGCCGCGGCATCGCGGTGGAAAAGGGAGAAAAATCATGAAGCGCACCATCTTCGAGGCCGATCACGACTCGTTCCGCGACACCGTCCGAACCTTCGCCGAGAAGGAGATCGCGCCGCACCACGCCGAGTGGGAGAAGGCGAGCATCGTCCCGCGCGAGCTGTGGACCAAGGCCGGCGACCTCGGCCTGCTCGGCTTCATGATGCCCGAGGAGCACGGCGGAGGCGGGATCAACGACTTCCGCTACAACGCGATCCTCAGCGAGGAGATCACCCGCGTCGGCGCCAGTGGCGTGGGCTTCGTGATCCAGACCGACCTCGTGTCGGGCTACCTGCTCTCGTACGCCTCCGAGGAGCAGAAGGCGCGCTGGTTCCCGACCTTCTGCTCCGGCGAGACGATCACCGCCATCGCCATGACCGAGCCCGGCACCGGGTCGGACCTGCAGGGCATCAAGACGACGGCCCGCCGTGAGGGCGACGAGTACGTCATCAACGGTTCCAAGACGTTCATCACCAACGGCATCAACGCCGACCTGGTGCTGGTCGTGTGCCAGACCGATCCCGACGCCGGTGCCATGGGCTTCTCCCTGATCGCCGTCGAGCGCGGAGCCGAGGGCTTCGAGCGCGGCCGCAACCTCGACAAGATCGGCCTCAAGGCGCAGGACACCGCCGAGCTGTTCTTCGACAACGTGCGCGTCCCCGTCGACAACCTCATCGGCGAGGAGGGCAAGGGATTCATCTACCTGATGGAGAAGCTGCCCCAGGAGCGCCTGTCGATCTCGGTGGTGGCCGCAGCCGCGTGCCGTGCGGCGATCGACATGACGCTGGACTACGTCAAGGAGCGCAAGGCGTTCGGCAAGCCGGTGGGATCGTTCCAGAACTCGCGCTTCGTCCTCGCCGAGCTCGAGACGGAGGCCCGGATCGCCCAGGTCTTCGTCGACGAGTCGATCACCCAGCACAACCGCGGTGACCTCACGGTCAGCGACGCGGCGATGGGCAAGTGGTGGACCACCGAGCTGCAGAAGAAGACCGTCGACAAGTGCCTGCAGCTGCACGGCGGCTACGGCTACATGAGCGAGTACCCGATCTCGAAGGCGTACCTGGACACCCGCATCCAGACGATCTACGGCGGGACCACCGAGATCATGAAGGAGATCATCGGCCGCGACATGGGCCTGTGACCGAGCGCGCTCCGCGCGCGAGCGTCACCGGCCGCCAGCGCAGCGTGAGTCGTTCGCGGCGCAGCCGCCCGGACGCGAGGCGTGGTGAGGTGAACGGCTCGATCGAGCCCGTCGCCTGAGCCCGCCTCGGTCGCTGGCGCTCCCTCACGTTCGGCCGCAAGCGGCCTCTCTGGCGAGCGGGGTGGGAGGTGCGTGCGCGCCTCGGTCGCTGGCGCTCCCTCACATTCGGCCGCAGGCGGCCTCTCTGGCGAGCGGGGTGGGAGGTGCGTGCCCGCCTCGGTCGCTGGCGCTCCCTCACGTTCGGCCGCAAGCGGCCTCTCTGGCGAGCGGGGTGTGGGTGCGTGCCCGCCTCGGTCGCTGGCGCTCCCTCACGTTCGGCCGCAAGCGGCCTCACTGGCGAGCGGGGGTGGTTGCGTGCCCGCCTCGGTCGCTGGCGCTCCCTCACGTTCGGCCGCAGGCGGCCTCTCTGGCGAGCGGGGTGGGAGGTGCGTGCCCGCCTCGGTCGCTGGCGCTCCCTCACGTTCGGCCGCAAGCGGCCTCTCTGGCGAGCGGGGGGCCGTTCGCGGAGCGTGAGCGGAGCGAGGCGAACGACGGTGGTGGGCTTGATCGAGCCCTCGGGTGAGCGCGCCTCGGTCGCTGGCGCTCCCTCACGTTCGGCCGCAAGCGGCCTCTCTGGCGAGCGGGGGGCTGTTCGCGGAGCGTGAGCGGAGCGAGGCGAACGACGGTGGTGGGCTTGATCGGGCCCCTCGGCTACTCCGTCCGCCGTCTGACCGTCTCGCGCTTGGCTTCGTCCACAGCCGTCTCGTAGGCCGTGACCAGCGCCTGGATGGTCAGCGGCTTGAACCGCTCGACGAGGGCGGTGATGTCCTCGGCGCTGCGGCCGGACTCGCGCAGGGCCGGCCACCACAGCGACCGGAACACCTCGGTCATGTCGTGGGCGACCTTCTTGCCGGCGTCGTCGAAGATCTTGCGCGCCGCCAGCGCCACGTCCAGGGGCATGTCGGTCTCGAGGAACTGCACGCCGACGGCCAGGTGCGCCGGAGCCACCTGGAACACGTCGTCGTCGGGGGTCGGCTCCACGACGCCGATGGCCACCAGCAGCTCGATGTCGTCGTCGCTGAGCGCGCGCCCCGCGCGGATCTCCAGCTCGCCGCGCTTGACCGTCTCGGGCAGGTCGGTGGTCCACGGGGCCAGCAGGGTGCGGAACAGGGCGACGCGCTCGGGGGTGGCCGTGGCGGGGATCCGCTCCAGGTAGCCCTCGATGGCCGAGAGCGTGAAGCCGTGCGCCTGCAGCTCGCGCACGAGCTCCAGGCGGGCGATGTGGTCGGCGCCGTAGTACCCGTTGCGTCCCTCGCGGCGCGGCGGGGGGATCAGGCCCCGACCGGCGTAGAAGCGCACCGTGCGCACCGACATGCCCACGCGCGCAGCCAGCTGCTCGACACTGAGGTCGTCCTGGACCCCGGGATCGTCGTTCACACGCACCCTCCTCTACCACTTTGACAGTGATGGTGTCACAATCGGAGGTACGCCACCCACTCCATGTCTGTGAGGACCCCATCATGGCTGAAGCATTCATCTACGACGCCATCCGCACGCCGCGTGGTCGCGGCAAGAAGACCGGATCCCTGCACGAGGTCAAGCCGATCGCCCTGGCCACCGGCCTGATCGAGGAGATGCAGAAGCGGAACCCGTCGTTGGACCCCGCCCTGATCGACGACCTCGTCCTCGGCTGCGTCTCCCCCGTCGGCGACCAGGGCGGCGACATCGCCAAGACCGCAGCACTCGCCGCGGGCCTGCCCGACTCGGTGGCCGGCGTGCAGCTGAACCGCTTCTGTGCCTCGGGCCTCGAGGCGGTCAACCAGGCCGCGCAGCGCGTGCGCTCGGGCTGGGAGGACTTCATCCTCGCCGGTGGCGTCGAGTCGATGAGCCGCGTGCCGATGGGCAGCGACGGCGGCGCGTGGGCCATGGACCCGCGCACCTCCTTCGACACCGACTTCGTGCCCCAGGGCATCGGTGCCGACCTCATCGCCACCATCGAGGGCTACAGCCGCACCGACGTCGACACGTTCGCCGCCGAGTCGCAGGCGCGTGCCGCCAAGGCCATCGCCAACGGCTACTTCGACAAGTCGGTCATCCCGGTCAAGGACGTCAACGGGCTGACCATCCTCGACCACGACGAGTTCGTGCGCGAGGGCACCACCGTGGAGAGCCTGTCGGCGCTGCCGGCGTCCTTCGCGCAGATCGGCGACATGGGCGGCTTCGACGCGGTGGCGCTGGAGAAGTACACCCAGGTCGAGAAGATCAACCACGTCCACCACGCGGGCAACAGCTCGGGCATCGTCGACGGCGCCGCGCTCGTGCTCATCGGCAGCGAGGAGGCCGGACAGAAGTCGGGCCTCACCCCGCGCGCCCGCATCCTGGCCACCGCCGTCACGGGGTCGGAGCCGACCATCATGCTGACGGGCCCCGGGCCGGCCAGCAAGAAGGCGCTCGCCAAGGCGGGCCTGTCCATCGAGGACATCGACCTGATCGAGATCAACGAGGCGTTCGCGGCCGTCGCGATGCGCCTGATGAAGGACCTGGGCGACTACCCGCACGAGCAGACCAACGTCAACGGCGGCGCCATCGCCATGGGCCACCCGCTGGGTGCCACCGGCGCGATGATCCTCGGCACCCTCGTCGACGAGCTGGAGCGCCGCGAGAAGCGCTACGGACTCGCCACGCTGTGCGTGGGCGGCGGCATGGGCATCGCCACCGTCGTCGAGCGCATCTGATCACCCTCCCCCACTTCTGCACAGGAGAACTGTCACTTTCATGAGCACCCACGAAATCACCGCAGGCGCAGTGCGTTACGAGGTCACGGACGGCATCGCCCACCTGGTGATCGACGATCCGGACCAGAGCGCCAACACGATGAACCAGGCCTACACCGACGCCATGGAGAAGGCCGTCGACGCGTTCGTGGAGGACGTGCAGGCAGGTGGCGACGCCATCAAGGGCGCGATCGTGTCGTCGGCGAAGAACACGTTCTTCGCCGGTGGCGACCTCAAGCTGATGACGCAGGCCACCCCGGCCGACGCGCCGGAGCTGTTCGCCAACGTCGAGCGCATCAAGGCCACGCTGCGCAAGCTGGAGACCTCCGGCAAGCCGGTCGTCGCGGCCATCAACGGCGCCGCGCTGGGCGGCGGGCTCGAGATCGGCCTGGCCTGCCACCACCGCATCGCGGCCGACGGACGCTACGAGATCGGCCTGCCTGAGGCCACCTTGGGCCTGCTGCCCGGTGGCGGCGGCGTCACGCGCACGGTGCGCATGCTGGGCCTGGCCGACGCGCTGATGAAGGTCCTGCTGCAGGGCCCGCGCATGAAGCCGGCCAAGGCCAAGGAGGTCGGCCTGGTCGACGAGGTCGTCGCGGCCGACGACCTGATGTCCAGCGCGATCGCGTGGGTCGAGGCCAACGCGGGCAACGAGGAAGCGGCCTCGCAGCCGTGGGACCGCAAGGGCTACCGCATGCCGGGCGGCACCCCCACCACCCCGTCGCTCGCCGCGATCCTGCCGTCGTTCCCGGCCAACCTGCGCAAGCAGGTCAAGGGTGCCGACTACAAGGCGCAGCGCAACATCATGAGCGCCGCGGTCGAGGGCGCGCTGGTCGACGTCGACACCGCGTCGCGCATCGAGAGCCGCTACCTGGTCGAGCTGCTCGTCGGCCAGCAGTTCAAGAACATGACGCAGGCGTTCTTCTTCGACCTCGGTGCCATCAACGCCGGCAAGTCGCGCCCCGACGGCATCGAGCCGACCAAGGCCGAGAAGGTCGCGGTGCTCGGCGCGGGCATGATGGGCGCCGGCATCGCGTACGTCACCGCCCAGGCGGGCATGAACGTCGTTCTCAAGGACATCTCGCAGGAGGCCGCCGACAAGGGCAAGGCGTACAGCGAGAAGCTGCTGGACAAGGCGCTCGAGCGGGGCAAGATCACCGCCGAGAAGAAGGACGAGGTCCTGGGGCGCATCCTGGCCACCGCCGACTACGCCGATCTCGAGGGCTGCGACTTCGTGGTCGAGGCGGTCTTCGAGTCGGTCAAGCTCAAGCACGAGGTGTTCGCGGAGGTGGAGAAGGTCGTCAAGCCCGACGCCCTGCTCGGCTCCAACACGTCGACGCTGCCCATCACGGGTCTGGCCGAGGGCGTCTCGCGCCCCCAGGACTTCATCGGCATCCACTTCTTCAGCCCGGTCGACAAGATGCCGCTGGTGGAGATCATCGCCGGCGAGCAGACCTCCGACGAGGCCATCGCACGTGTCTTCGACTACACCAAGGCGATCAAGAAGACGCCGATCGTCGTCGGTGACAGCCGCGGCTTCTTCACCAGCCGGGTCATCGGCACCTTCGTCAACGAGGGCATCGGCATGCTGGCCGAGGGCGTCTCGCCGGTCAGCATCGAGCGCGCCACCACCATGGCGGGCTTCCCGGCTCCGGTGCTGCAGCTCAGCGACGAGCTCAACCTCGAGCTGATGACCAAGATCCGCAACGAGTCGAAGGCGGCCGTCGAGGCAGCCGGTGGCACGTGGGAGGGCAACGCGGGCGAGCGCGTCATCGACGAGATGATCGCCGAGGGTCGGTCCGGACGGCTCAAGGGCGCCGGCTTCTACGACTACGACGAGAACGGCAAGCGCACGGGCCTGTGGTCGGGTCTGGCCGAGAAGTTCCCGGTGGGCGACGTGCAGCCGGAGATGGCCGATCTCAAGGAGCGCCTGACGTTCATCATGAGCCTGGAGTCGGTCAAGTGCCTCGACGAGGGCGTGCTGCGCACCGTGCCCGACGCCAACATCGGCTCGATCTTCGGCATCGGCTTCCCGCCCAACCAGGGCGGTGTGCTGCAGTACATCAACGGCTACGAGGCCGCTGACGGCTCCATCGGCGTCGAGGCGTTCGTGGCGCGGGCCCAGGTGCTCGCCGACACGTACGGCGACCGCTTCACTCCCCCGGCATCGCTGCTGGAGAAGGCCAAGAACGGCGAGAAGTACGTCTGACAGCCAGTTCTGTCACATGACGGCCCCATGCTTCGGCGTGGGGCCGTCGTCGTGCTACTCACCGGCGATCGAGCGGATCACGCGAGCCGGGTTGCCGCCCACGAGCACGTCGTCGGGCACGTCGCGGGTGACCACCGAGCCGGCCGCCACGACGCTGTTGCGGCCGATCGACACACCGCCGATGACCGTGGCACCGGCGGCGAGCCACACGCCGTCACCGATCGTGATGGGGCGCCCGACCAGCTCGGCGCGCCTCTTCGAGGGGGCCACCGGGTGCTCGGAGGTGATCAGGCTGACGTGCGGACCGACGAGGACGTCGTCGCCGATCGTGACCTCGGCGAGGTCGTAGATGGTGCAGCCCTGGTTGATGAACACGCGTGCGCCGCTCCGGACGTTCGTGCCGTGGTCGGCGTAGAACGGCGGGACGAGTCGGAAGCCCGGGCCCGGCTCGCGCCCGGTCAGCTCGGCGAACAGTGCAGCCACTTCAGCGGCGTCCGCGTAGGCGAGCCGGTTGATGCGCGCGGTGAACCCCATCGCGCGCTCGACCGACGCCACGAACGCGGCCGACGCAGGTGTTCCGGTGGGGATGTGGACCTCGTTCGCCATGGGACTCCTGTCAGATGCGTCGCAGACTGATCGGCTGGCCGTCGTTCGGGAACGGCAGCGAGTGGTAGTTCATCGGCACCCGGTAGCCGGGGTCGACGGTCCACTCGAAGCGGCGCAGCAGGTGGTGCAGCACGCTGGTGACCTCGCTGCCGGCGAAGAACATGCCGAGGCACTTGTGCACGCCGCCGCCGAACGGGTCCCACGCGTGTCGGTGCGACGCCTGCTCGCGGCGCGGCTCGGCGAAGCGCTCGGGGTCGAACCGCGCGGGCTCGGTCCAGAGCTGGTCCATGTGGTGGCTGAAGTGCGGAGCGACCAGGGTGAAGTGGTCGGCGGGGATGCGGACGCCCCGCACCGACGTCTCACGCACCGTCTTGCGCGCCAGGACCGGCACGGGTGCGACCAGGCGCAGGCACTCCTTCATCACCAGGTCGAACGACGTCAGAGCGTCGAGCTCGGCGAGCGTCGGGGCGTCGCCGAGAGCGGCGGCCTCGGCACGCAGGCGCTGCTGCCAGTCGGGATGCTGGCCGAGGTACTGCATCATCGTCGACAGCGTGATGGTCGACGTGTCGTGCGCGGCCATCATCATGAAGACCATGTGGTTGACGACGTCGTCGTCGCTGAAGCGCTCGCCCTCGTCGCTCTCGATGTGGCACAGGGTGCTGAACAGGTCGTCGCCCTCGCGCTCGCGCCGCGACGGCAGGTAGCCGCGCAGGAACTCCTCCAGCACCCGGCGGCCCCGCGTGCCCCGGCGCCACCGCGTGAACGGCACGTCGTGGCGCACGATGCCCGTGGCGGCCTGCAGGCAGTCGATGAAGGCCGCGTTGATCCGCCGCATCTCGTCGGGCGACGTGTGCTCCGCGCCGCCCATGAACGTCTGTGTCGCGATGTCCAGCGTCAGCTGCTTCAGCGCGGGGTACGCGCGCACGTCGTCGCCGGTCGGCCACGCGTCGAGACCCGCGCGAATGGTGGGTTGCATGCCGGCCGTGTAGCCCTCGAGCCGATCGCGCGTGAACGCCTGCTGCATGATCCGGCGGTGCAGGTGGTGCTCGGCGAAGTCCAGGAACATCAGTCCGCGCCCGAAGAACGGGCCGGCCGCCTCGGTCCAACCCGGTCCGCTCGCGAACGCCTTGTCCCGGTTGACCAGCACGGCTTCGCAGGCGTCGGGGCCGAGCATGACCGCCCAGGGCCGCCCGAGGAAGCTGATGCGCGAGACCTCGCCATGGCGTTCCCACTGACGTCGGAACAACGCCTGCGGGTCGCGGACGTAGGCCAAGGTGCTCCCGACGACGGGCCACGACCTCCGCCCCTGGAGCTCCGACACGCCGTCCATCACCGCATCTTGTTTCAGGAAGGGCGTCCTGTCAACATCTGGTCATGGTCATCGAACGCACCTATCGCGGCATCAGCGCAACGGAACGCACCGCCCAGCGTCGCCGCCAGCTGCTCGACGCAACCCTCGACCTGTGGGGCGGCGCCGACCGACCGAAGGTCACCATGACCGGCGTGTGCCAGCGCGCCGGACTGACCGAGCGCTATTTCTACGAGTCGTTCTCGCACCTCGACGACGCGCTCGTGGCGGTGCTGGAGCAGATCGCCGACGAGATCGAGCAGCGCACGGTCGCCGCCCTGGCGCAGGCCGGCGGAGGACCGACGGACCGTGCCCGTGCCGCGATCGCCGCCTTCGTGCAGGTGCTCACCGACGACCCCCGCAAGGGGCGGGCCGCCATCGTGGAGTCGGCGGCGGTGGAGGCGACGCGCTCGCACCGTGAGCTTCTGCTGCGGCGGTTCGCCCGGATGTCGGCGCGCGAGGCGCGCAAGCTCTACGGTCCGCAGGCCTGGGGCGAGCCCGAGGGCGCCTTCGCGGCCACCATGTTCGTGGGCGGGGTGGCGCAGCTGGTGGCGTCCTGGATCGACGGATCGCTTCCGGCCGACTCCGAGCAGATCGTGGAGGCCGCCACGCGGGCCTTCACCGCGACGGCGCACGCGAGCTGACGCTCTCAACACTCTTTTCACACTAGTTGCATCTAGTCACACGGCGGCGTGTCTAGTTCCTTCTGACGATCTTGAGGACGTAAGTCCCCTGCAATCCTTGACTTTTTCTCAGTCGACGATGATTAGTCACTCCAATCCCAGTGGTAAACGCTTGTCCCAAGCGTTAACCTGAACCTCAGACACGGGCGAGATGCGCCCTTCTGTCGAGAGGTTTCTTCCCCATGGCACTTCGGCGCCGGACGCGAGCAGCGCGCGTGCACAGCGTGCTGACGTGGCGCCGATCGGTCCTGAGAGCCGTCGCCGTCACGGTGTCGGGGGCACTCATGCTCACCCCATTGGCGGCACAGGCGTTCGAGCAGAACACCGGTGCCCTGACCGGCGGCGGCCCGTTCGTGCAGACGCAGCCGTCCGGTCTCGGCATCTCCTACAGCGTCTCCGGCGCCAACCTGGCCGGGGCCAGTGGCGGCGGCGTCAGCGGCCGCGGCGGTGCCGCCGGCCAGTTCATCACCGGCTTCGACACCAGCTCGCCGACGCTGCAGCTGACCGCCGACTACGGCAGCTGTGCCAAGCCGGCCAAGAACCAGTCCGCCTACTGCACCAACACCGGCTCGGTCACCATCAACTTCGAGCACCCCACGAAGAACCCGGTGATCCACCTGGCCGGACTCGGTGGCAACGCCACGGGGTCGCGGTCGGTGTTCCTCAACACCTACTACGAGGCGCTCATCTACTCCGGTGCGCTGAAGCTCACGAGCAGCTCGCCGGCCGGAGCCTCGCCCGGCGCGGTGCTGGCCGGCACCAACCTCGCGATCGAGAACGGCTACGTCGAGGCGCCCAACGTCCGCACCGACGCCTCGTGCAGCGCGACGCTGTCCCAGGCCGGCAACGTCAACGTCTCCGGCGGTGGATCGGCCGGCTGCGGCTCGGTCAGCGTGCCCGGCACCTACACGCAGCTGACCTTCCAGGTCGACATGCATGCGATCTGCCTGACGTCCTCGAACAACCAGGGCGACTGCAACGACGTCAGCCCCGGTGGCGACCTGTTCTTGATGTCGGTCACCAACGGCCTCGACTTCGGCGACGCGCCCTCGGGCTACAACGCCGGGAACGCGGCCCGTCACAACCCGGGGAACCTGGCGCTCGGCGCCACCAGCCCCGACGACGACGGCGGAGGACGCAACCCCACCGCGAGCCCGATCTCGGTCGCCTCGGGCGCCAACGCCAACGGAACGAACGGTGACGGGGCCGACGAGGACGCGTTCGCCTCCCTGCCCGACGTCGTCGCGCAGGGCACGGTGCCGTACACCCTGACGGTGCCGGTGTCGGGTGCCACCAAGAACGGTGCCGTGTCGGGGTGGATCGACTTCAACCGCAACGGCGCGTTCGACGCGGGGGAGAAGGCGACCGCGACCTTCGCGCCCGGTGCCACCTCGGTCAACCTGTCGTTCGCCAAGCCGGCCGGTCTGATTCCCGGGCTGACCTACGCGCGATTCAGGACGGCCTTCGACGCCGCCGACGTCGCGAACCCCAACGGCCCCGCCGCCTCCGGCGAGGTCGAGGACTACAGCCTCAACATCGTCGACGAGACCACCGGCTTCACCTTCACCAAGAGCGCCGGTGCCGTCCAGGACACCAACGGTGACGGCATCAACAGCGCCGGCGACCAGGTCACCTACACCTTCAACGTCACCAACACCGGCAACTCCACGGTCGGCTCGCTGGCGATCAGCGACCCCAAGATCGCCACGGTCACCTGTGCGGCCACCACGCTGGCTGCCGGGGCGAGCACCAGCTGCACCGGCACGTACACACTGACCCAGACCGACGTGAACGCCGGCACCGTGGCCAACACGGCCACGGTCAGCGGCACCACGGTCAACGGCACGCCGGTGACCAAGACCGCGTCGACCAACCGCAGCATCACGCAGGTGACCAAGGGGTCGCTCACCAAGTCGGCCGGCGCCCTCAACGACAACGACGGCAACGGTCCGGACGTCGGCGACACCATCGCGTACACCTTCACCGTCACCAACACCGGCAACCTGCCCCTGACCGCCGTCACCATCAACGACCCGAAGATCAGCGGCGTCACCTGCCCCGCCGGCGCGGTCGCACCGGGCGCCACCAGGACCTGCACGGGCACCTACACGCTGACCCAGGTCGACGTCGACGCCGGCAAGGTCGACAACTCGGCCACCGCCACCGTCACCTCGTCGGTCGGCAGCGCCACCACGCCGGCAGCGACCGCGACGAAGACGTTCACGCCCAGCCGGTCGTTCACCTTCGACAAGCAGTCGTCGGCGGTCAACGACCTGGACGGCAACGGTCCGGACGTCGGCGACACGATCACCTACTCGTTCGTGTTCACCAACACCGGCACCGCGTCGCTGAACACCCCGGCGGTCACCGACAACCTGGTCGGAGCGGTCACCTGCCCGGCAGCGCCGATCGGTCCGGGCGTCAGCGTCACGTGCACGAAGTCCTACACGCTGACCCAGAACGACGTCGACTCCGGAGCGGTCAACAACACCGCGACCGGCACCATGAAGCGTCCCGACGGCGTGGCGTTGCCGACGTCGCCGCCGGACTCCACGTCGACGACCGTCACCCCGTCGAACGCCATCAAGGTCACCAAGACCGCCGGCGCCCCGAACCTCGGTGGCAACGGGCGCCCCGACCCGGGCGACACGATCGCCTACTCGTTCGAGATCGAGAACACCGGCGGATCCACGCTGACCAACCCGACGATCAACGATCCCAAGATCGGCGCCGTCACCTGTGCTCCGGCCACGTTGGCGCCCGGGCAGAAGCTCACCTGCACCAAGACCTACGCGATCACCCAGCCCGACATCGACGCCGGCACGGTCGACAACTCGGCCACCGCGTCAGCCACGCTCCCCAACGCCAGCACCATCACGTCGGCGCCATCGACCACCTCGACGCCGTTGACCAAGGTCTCGACCGTCACGTTCGACAAGACCGCCGGCTCGATCGTGGACGCCAACGGCTCCGGCAAGGTCGATGTCGGCGACACCATCCAGTACGCGTTCACGACGGTCAACACCGGCAACACCACGCTGAACGCGATCACGATCAACGACCCCAAGGTCGGTGCGGTCACCTGCACACCGACCACCCTGGCGCCGGGTGCGTCGGTGGTCTGCACCAAGGTCTACACGCTGACGCTGGCCGATCTCGACTCCGGAGCGGTCAACAACTCCGCGACCGTGACCGCCACGCCCCTGGGCGGCACCGCCTTCACCTCGACGCCCGACTCGACGTCGACCCCGATCGCCTCGACAGGCTCGATGACGTTGACCAAGGTGCCCGGCGCGGTCAACGACCTGGACGGCAACGGTCCCGACGTCGGCGACACCGTGCCCTACACGTTCACCGTCACCAACACCGGCACGGCCTCGATCAACGGCGTCAGCATCAGCGACGCCAAGATCTCCGCGTCGCCGATCGCCTGCTCGCCCGCGACCATCGCCCCCGGCGCCACGTCGACGTGCACCGCCACCTACACGCTGACCCAGGCCGACGTGAACGCCGGCAAGGTCGACAACTCGGCCACCGCCAACGGCACCAAGGCCGGCGGCGGACCGGTCAGTGCCAACCAGACCGCCACCAAGACGTTCGTGCCGACCTCGAGCTTCACGCTGGACAAGCAGGCCGGCTCGATCGCCACCGGCGCCGATGGCCGCGCCGACGTGGGCGACACCATCACGTACACCTTCGTGTTCGCCAACACCGGCGCCACGACGTTGTCCTCTCCGGGTGTCAGCGACGTGAAGGTCGGGCCGGTCACCTGTCCGGCCGGACCGGTCGCCCCGGGCGCGAGCGTCACCTGCACCAAGACCTACGCACTCACGCAGTCCGACATCAACAGCGGTGCGGTCAACAACACCGCGACCGGATCGATGAGCGGTCCGGCGGGACTGCCGGGCCCGGCCACCTCGTCCGACAGCACGTCCAGCCCGATCGCCCCGGCGAACGCGCTCACGCTCACCAAGTCGGCCGGTGCCATCGCCACCGGCCCCGACGGCCGCGCCGACGTCGGCGACACGATCACCTACTCGTTCGTCGTCACGAACACCGGGAACCAGACCCTCACCTCGGTCGCTGTCAGCGACCCGAAGGTCGGCACCGTCAGCTGCCCCACGACCACCCTCACCCCGGGGCAGAGCACGACCTGCACCAAGACCTACGCCCTGACGGCCGCCGACATCAACGCCGGCCAGGTCGCGAACACGGCCACCGCCTCGGGCCAGAACCCGACCGGCGGCACCGTCTCGGCGGCCCCGTCGAACGTCACGACCACCATCCCCGCCGATGCCTCGCTGACCGTCGACAAGCAGGCCGGCACCTACACCGACGCCAACAGCAACGGCCGCATCGACACCGGCGACACCATCATCTACGGCTTCGTCATCCAGAACACCGGCAACGTCACCCTCGACCCGGTCACCGTCAGCGACCCGAAGATCGGTCCCGTCACCTGCGCGACCGGACCGCTGGCCCCGGGCGCCACGCGCACCTGCACCCCGACGTCGTACACGATCACCCAGGCCGACGTCGACAGCGGCGCGGTCAACAACTCCGCCACCGCGAGCGGCACCCCGCCGGTCGGCGGCCCCGTGACCTCGACCCCCGACACGACGTCCACCTCGACGACCGACGTCCGCGCCCTGTCGCTGACCAAGAGCGCCGGGGCGGTCAACGACCTCGACGGCAACGGCGTCGACGTCGGCGACACCGTGGTCTACACCCTCACCGCGACCAACACCGGCACCAAGACCCTCACCTCGGTGGCGGTCGCCGACCCGAAGCTTCCCGGGTCTCACCTGCTCGCCCTCCACGCTGGCCGCTGGTCAGTCGGCCACCTGCACGGGCACCCACACGCTGACCCAGTCCGAGGTCGACAACGGCGTCGTCGACAACTCGGCCACCGCCACGGCCAAGGACCCCGAGAACAACACCGTCGACGCCGCGGCCACCAACAGCAAGATCCTGGTCCCCACGTCCAGCTTCACGTTCGACAAGACGGCCGGTGCGATCGCCACCGGACCGGACGGTCGCGCCGACGTCGGCGACACGATCACCTACACCTTCACGTTCACGAACACCGGTGCCACCACGCTCACGTCACCGACCGTCACCGACGCGAAGATCGGCGCGGTCACCTGCCCGACGGGAACCGTCGCGCCGGGCGACAGCGTCTCGTGCACCAAGGTCTATGCGCTGACCCAGGCCGACGTCGACTCCGGCGCGGTGAACAACACCGCCACCGGCACGCTGGTGCCCAGCAACGCCGGCAGCCCCGTCCCGGTGCCGCCCAGCCGCACCGACTCCACCTCCAGCTCGGTGACCCCGGCCGGCCAGCTGCAGCTCGTCAAGTCCGCCGCGGCGCCGGTCGACGCCAACGGCAGCGGCGCGCTCGACGCCGGCGACACGATCGTCTACACCTTCACGCTCACCAACCAGGGCAACACCACGCTGACCGGCACGACGGTCAGCGATCCGACGATCGGTGCCGTCACCTGCCCGGCCGGCGCCATCGCACCGAACGCCACCAAGGTCTGCACGAAGACCTACACGATCAGCCAGGCCGACCTGGACGACGGCGAGGTCGTCAACACCGCCACGGCGAGCGCCACGGACACCCAGGGCGCCACGGTGACGTCGAGCCCGTCGAGCGTCACGACGACGCTGGCGGCCGCCCCCCAGATCACCCTCGACAAGCAGGCCGATGCGCCCAGCGACGCCAACGGCAACGGACTCGTCGACGCCGGCGACACGATCAGCTACTCCTTCGTCGTCGAGAACACCGGCAACGTGACCCTCGACCCCGTCGCGGTGAGCGATCCGAAGGTCGGCACCGTCACCTGCCCGGCCGGGCCGCTCGCTCCGGGCGCGAGCCGCACCTGTGAGCCGGTCACCTACACGATCACCCAGGCCGACGCCGACGGCGGCGAGGTCGTCAACACCGCGACCGCCACGGCCACGCCGCCGACAGGTGCCGACGTCAGCGCCACCGACTCCACGTCCACGCCCACCAGCCAGGTGTCCGACCTCACCGTCACGAAGGTGGCCGGTGCGGTCGCCGATCTCGACGGCAACGGCACCGACGTCGGCGACACGGTTCCGTACACGATCACGGTGACCAACACCGGCACGCGAACGATCACGGAGGTCGCCGCGACCGATCCCAAGATCGCCTCGCTGTCGTGCAGCCCGACGACGCTGGCCGCTGGCGAGTCGGCCATCTGCACCGGCACGTACACGCTGACCCAGGCCGACGTCGACGCCGGCAAGGTCGACAACACCGCGTCCGCCACCGGCCGCGATCCCGACGGCACCCTCGTCACGGGGACCGGCACGAACACCAAGACCCTGGCGCCCACCTCGAGCTTCGACTTCGACAAGCAGGCGGCCGCCCCCGTCGACGCGAACTCCTCGGGCCGCCTCGACGCCGGTGACACGATCACCTACACGTTCGTGTTCGCCAACACCGGCACGACCTCGCTGCGCAACCCCACCGTCACCGACGCCAAGGTCGGGCCGGTCACCTGTCCGACCACCACCGTCCTGCCCGGCGCCTCGGTCAGCTGCACGAAGGTCTACACCCTCACCCAGACCGACATCGACGCCGGCGCGGTCAACAACACCGCGACCGGCGCCATCAGCTCGCCGGTCGGCCGACCCGCGCCGACGCCGCCCACGCGCACCGACAGCACGTCGTCGACGCTGGCGCCCAGCAACACGCTCACCCTCGTCAAGACCGCCGGTGCTCCGGCCGACGCGAACGGCAACGGCCGCGCTGACGTCGGCGAGACGATCACCTACTCCTTCGCCGTCACCAACAGCGGCACCCAGACGCTGAGCCTGTTGGCGATCGACGATCCGGCCATCGGTGCAGTGACCTGCCCCAGCACGACGATCGCGCCCGGGCAGACGATCACGTGCACCAAGGCCTACCCGTTGAAGCTGGCCGACATCGACGCCGGCGGCGTGGACAACACCGCCACGGCCACCGCGTCGACGCCGGGCGGCGGCACCGTGACCTCGCCGCCCTCGAGCGTGACGACGTCGGTGACCCGCGTCCCCTCGGTGTCCATCGACAAGCAGGCCGGCACCCCGACCGACGTCAACGCCAACGGACGCACCGACGCCGGCGACACGATCAGCTACTCGTTCGTCGTGGCCAACACCGGCAACACGACGATCAGCCAGATCACCGTGAACGATCCCAAGATCGGGCCCGTGACCTGCCCGACCGGCGGACTGCTGCCCGGCACCTCGGTCACGTGCACGCCGACCGTCTACACGATCACCCAGGCCGACGCCGACTCCGGCGCCGTGACCAACTCGGCCACCGTCACGGTGACGCCGGCCGGCGGTGCGCCGATCACCTCGGTCCCCGACACCACGTCGACCCCGACCACCACGGCGTCGACGATGACGCTCACCAAGTCTGCCGGGGTGCCCGTCGACAGCGACGGCAACGGACCCGACGTCGGTGACCTGCTGCCGTACACGTTCGTCGTCACCAACACCGGGACCACCACGCTCGAGAGCGTGGCGATCACCGATGCCAGGATCAGCGGCCAGATCACGTGCTCGCGCACCACGCTGACCCCCGGTCAGACCGCGACCTGCACCGGCAACCACGTGCTCACGCAGAGCGAGGTCGACGACGGCGTCGTCGACAACTCCGCCACCGCCGATGCCACCGGCCCCGGCGGAGCCCCGGTGACCGCCGCGGCCAGCGCGACCAAGTCCATCGTGGCGATCTCGTCGTTCACCTTCGACAAGCAGGCAGGTGCGCGCACCGACGTCGACGGCGACGGCCAGGCCAGCCAGGGCGACACCATCGAGTACACCTTCGTCTTCACCAACACCGGCGCGACCACGCTGAGTGCCCCGGTGGTCGCCGACGCCAAGCTGCCCGGCGTCACCTGTCCGGCCGGGCCGGTGGCACCGGCCGCCTCGGTCAGCTGCACCGGCACCTACGTGCTGACCCAGGCCGACGTCGACGCCGGCGCGGTCAACAACACCGCCACGGGCACCATGACCGGTCCAGCCGGCGGTCCCCAGCCCACGCCGAGGTCCGACAGCACGTCGACCAGCGTCCCCGAGACCAACAGCCTCGCTCTCACCAAGACCGCAGCCGCCCCGACCGACGAGGACGGTGACGGGCGGGTCAACGCCGGCGACACCGTCGAGTACACGTTCACCGTCACCAACACCGGCAACCAGACGTTGAGCAACGTCGGCATCTCCGACCCCCAGGTCGGACCCGTCTCCTGCCCGACGGCGGACCTGCCGCCCCTGGCCAGCGCGCCCGCCAACGAGACGACGTGCACCAAGGTCCACACGCTGACCCAGTCCGACATCGACCTCGGCGGGATCGTCAACACCGCCGAGGCGACCGCCGAGACCCCGGGCGGTGACCCGGTCGTGTCCAACCAGTCGACCGCGACCACGACGATCGCACCCGTCGCGACGATCTCGCTGGACAAGCAGGCCGGTTCCCTCGTGGACGTCGACGGCAACGGCCCCGACGCCGGCGACACGATCAGCTACTCGTTCGTGGTCACCAACACCGGCACCGTGTCGGTCGAGGACGTCGCGATCAGCGATCCGACAGTGGGCCCTGTCAGCTGCCCGGCCGGGCCACTGGCGCCGGAGGGCTCGAGGACGTGTGGTCCGGTGGTCTACACCGTGACGCAGGCCGACGTCGACTCCGGCTCCGTCCTGAACACCGCGGATGCCACGGCGACCGGGCCGACGGGCCAGCAGGCGACGTCGTCGGACAGCACCTCGACATCGGTGACAGGCACCAGCTCCCTGGCCACGGTCAAGACCGCCGGAGCACTCACCGACGTCGACGGCAACGGCACGGACGCCGGCGACACGCTGGCGTACGACTTCGCGCTGACCAACACCGGCACCACGTCGCTGACCGTCGTGTCGGTCACCGACGCCAAGCTCGGCGGAACGTTCGCGTGCTCGCCGACCGAACTGGACCCGGGCGAGGTGGCCACCTGCTCGGGCACCTACACGCTGACCCAGGCCGACGTCGACGCCGGCGAGGTCCAGAACACGGCCACGGGCTCGGCCAAGGATCCCGACGACAACACCGTCAGCAGCGACAGCTCCATCACCACGCCGCTGTCGCCGGTGTCGTCGTTCACGCTCGACAAGCAGGCCTCCGCGATCGCGCTGGGTCCCGACGGGCGTCCGGGCAAGGACGACACCATCACCTACTCGTTCGTGTTCACCAACACCGGTGGCACCACGTTGAGCGCACCCACGGTCAGCGACCCCAAGGTCGGCCCGGTCACCTGCGCTCCCGGCCCGCTAGCGCCCGGCGCCAGCGTCACCTGCACTACGACGTACGCACTCACCCAGGCCGACGTCGACGGCGGCGCCGTCAACAACACGGCGAGCGGCTCGATGACCGCTCCGGCCGGGCAGACCGCACCGGTCGACCAGACCGACTCGACGTCGACGCCGATCGCGGCGACGAACACGCTCACGCTCGCCAAGACCGCCGGTCCCGTCGCCACCGGCCCGGACGGCCGGGTCGACGCCACCGACACGGTGCCCTACACCTTCACCGTCACCAACACGGGCAACCGCACCATCTCGCAGATCGCCATCGACGATCCGCTCCTCAGCAGCACGACCTGCCTGACCACCAGCCTCGCGCCGGGCGCCAGCACCACCTGTGCGGGCAGCTACCCCGTCACGCAGGGCGACATCGACGCCGGCTCGGTCAGCAACACCGCGACCGCCACCGGCGTGGACTCGCAGGGCGCCCCCGTCACGTCGCCGCAGGCCTCGGCCGAGGTCGACCTGACCCGCGTCACGTCGGCCACCCTGGACAAGGCGGTCGGCTCGACCACCGACGCCAACACCAACGGGGTCCTCGACGCGGGCGACACCATCACCTACACGTTCGACCTGCTCAACACCGGCAACACCACGCTCGACCCGATCACCGTGGCCGACCCCAAGCTCGGTTCGCTGACCTGTCCCGCCGGGCCACTGGCCCCGGGAGCCACCCTCACCTGCACGCCGAAGACCTACACCGTCACCTCGCAGGACGTGCTGGCCGGAGCGGTCCAGAACACCGCGACGGCCACCGTTACCGGGCCCGACGGCACCGCGGTCGATGCGCCGGACTCGACGTCCACCCCGACCAACGCCAAGCCGGTCGCAGCGGACGATGCCTCCACGGGCCAGCAGGGTCTGCCCCAGTCGGTCAACCCGCTGGCCAACGACCAGGCCGGCGACCCCACGGTCCCGCTGGTGCCCGGCACGCTGACGCTGCTCGACGGCGGCAGCCCCGCCACGACCGTCACGGTCGCCGACGGCGTCTACACGATCCAGGCCGGGCGGATCGCCTTCACGCCGGACCCGACCTTCACCGGCACGCCCGACCCCGTCACGTACCGGGTCGCCGACGCCAAGGGCACCACCACCTCGGCCAGCTACCAACCGACCGTCACCGCCGTGACCCCGGTCGCCCAGGACGACGCCTCCACCGGCCTGCAGGGCCGTCCCCAGACGGTCGCCGTGCTCGACAACGACACGGCCGGTGACCCCGCCATCGCCCTGGTTCCCGGATCACTGAAGCTGCTCGACGGCGGTGCACCGGTCGACACGCTCATCGTCGCGGGCGTCGGACGCTACGACGTCACCAACGGCACGATCGTCTTCACGCCGGTGGGCACCTTCACCGGCACCGCGCCGTCGGTCACCTACCGCGTGGCCGACCAGAACGGCACCACGACCACCGCGCAGCTGGCCGCCACCGTCACCCCGGTGACGCCGACGGCCGTCGACGACACCGCGACGGGCGGCCAGGGTCAGACGCTCTCGATCCCCGTGCTGGCCAACGACACCCCCGGCGACCCGGTCGTGCCGCTGGACCCCGCGACCCTGCGCCTGCTCGATGCCGCCAGCAACCCGGTCTCGACGTTCACGCTGGCCGGCGTCGGTCAGTACGACGTGGTGGGCGGTGCACTGGTGTTCACCCCGGTGGCGACCTTCACCGGAGCGGTCCCCCCGGTCGACTACCGCATCTCCGACGTGAACGGCACGACGACCACGGCCACCGTCACGGCCACGATCACGCCGGTCACGCCGGTCGCCAACAACGACAGCTCGAGCGACTCCCAGGGTCGGTCGCAGACCGTCGCCCCGACGATCAACGACCAGGCCGGCGACGCCAACGTGCCGCTGGTGGCCGGAACGCTCACGCTGCTCGACGCCGGCAACGACCCGGCGACCACCGTGACCGTGGCTGCCGGGGTCTACACCCTCGGATCGGCCGGCACCATCACGTTCACGCCGCGCCCGACCTTCACCGGCACGCCGGCCCCCGTGCGCTACCGGATCGCGGACACCAACGGCACGACCGCGACGGCGCTGTACCAGCCGACCGTCACGCCCGTGACCCGACCGGACACCAGCGCCGGCCTGCAGGGTCTTCCGCAGAGCGTCGCCCCGCTGGCCAACGACGACCGTGACCCGTCGGTCCTGCTGGACCCGGCGACGCTGCGGGTCGTGGATCCGGCCGACGGCCAGGCCCGGACCAGCGTCCTGATCGCGGGTCAGGGCACCTACTCGGTCAGCAACGGCATGATCACGTTCGACCCGCTGCCCACCTACAGCGGCACGGCGACGCCGATCACCTACCGCGTCAACGACCAGACCGGCGCAGCCGTGTCCGACACCTACACGCCGACCGTCGTCTCGCTGAACCCCGGCGCGAACCCGGACGTCGCGACCGGTCCGCAGGGTCGTCCGCTGACGATCAACCCGCTGGCCAACGACAACCCCGGTGACCCGAGCGTCCCGATCGATCCGACGACGCTGACGCTGCTCGACGCCGCAGGCGATCCCGCGACCACCGTCTCCACCGCAGCCGGCGACTACACCCTGGCGAACGGCTCGATCACCTTCACCCCGCTGGCGACGTTCACCGGCACCGCCCCGGCCGTCACCTACCGGGTGGCCGACGAGAACGGCACGACGGCGACCTCGACCTTCACGCCCACGCTCACCCCGGTCACTCCCGTCGCGACCGACGACTCCACGACCGGCCCCCAGGGCGTCGCGCAGAGCGTCAACCCGCTCACCAACGACGCCGCCGGCGACCCGGCCGTCCCGCTGGTGCCCGGCAGCCTGACGCTGCTGGACGCCAGCCTCAACCCGGCCACCTCGGTCGCGGTCACGGGCGGCGTCTACACGCTCGCGAACGGCGTCATCACCTTCACGCCGGACGCCGGTTTCACCGGTTCGCCCGTGGGGGTGCGCTACCAGGTCAGCGACGCCAACGGCACCACGGCCCGCGCCGTCTACCGCCCGAGCCTGACGCCGGTGATCCCGCAGGCCAACAACGACGCGACGACCGGCACCCAGGGTGACCCGCAGTCGATCAACGTCCTGACCAACGACGCGGCCGGCGATCCGGCCGTCCCGCTCGACCGCGACTCCGTCACGCTGCGAGCCGGCGACGGTTCCGACGTCACGGCCGTGACGGTCGCCGGCGGCGTCTACACGCTCGGTGTCGACGGTGAGGTCATCTTCACCCCGGACCCGGGATTCACCGGCGAGCCGGACCCGGTCACCTACCGGGTGCGCGACCTGAACGGCACCGTCGTCTCGGCGCAGTACCAGCCGTCGGTCGCCCCCGTGACGCGTCCCGACACCAGCACCGGCCTGCAGGGAGCCACCCAGACGGTGTCGCCGTTGACCAACGACACGCTCTCGCCCGTCACCCTGGTCCAGGCGAGCCTCGCCCTGCTCGATCCGGCCGACGGTCAGGCGAAGGACACCGTGCAGATCCCCGGACAGGGCACCTACTCGGTCAACGCGGGGCAGATCTCCTTCGTGCCGGTGCCGACGTTCTCCGGAGCGGCCACGCCGATCACGTACCTGGTGAAGAACGCGGCCGGGAGCACGCTGTCCGACACGTACACCCCGACCGTCACGTCGCTGAACCCCGGCCTGGTGCCTGACTCGACGACCGGCCCGCAGGGCGTGGCCCAGTCGGTCGATCCGCTCGCCAACGACGCACCGGGCGACCCGAGCGCCCCGCTGGTGCCCGGCACCCTCACGCTGCTCGACGGTGCGACCCCGGCGACGTCGGTGAGCGTGACCGGCGGCGTGTACAGCCTGGCGAACGGCCGCATCACCTTCACGCCCGACAGCAGCTTCACCGGGACACCTGATCCGGTCACGTACCGCGTGGCCGACTCCAACGGCACGGCGGCCACCTCGACGTACACGCCGACCCTCACGCCGGTCGCGCCGATCGCCCGTCCGAACACCTCGACCGGCATCCAGGGCGCCACGCAGACGGTCGACCCGATCGCCGACGACACCCCCGGGGACCCGAACGTCGCCCTCGACCCGACCTCGGTGCGTCTGCTCGACGCCAACGGGGTCGTCGCGACCACCGTCACCGTCGCGGCCGGCGCCTACACGCTGAGCAACGGCCAGATCGTGTTCACGCCCGATCCGACCTTCACCGGTGACGCGGCGCCGGTCACGTACCGCGTGGCCGACGTGAACGGGACGACGGCCACGTCGACCTACACGCCCACCGTGACCGCGATCGCTCCTGTCGCCCGACCCGACACCACCACGGGCATCCAGGGTGCACCGCAGACCATCGACCCGCTGGGCAACGACAGCCCGGGCGATCCCGCGGTGCCGTTGGTGCCCGGCAGCCTGACGCTGCTCGACGGCGCGACGCCGGCCACGACGGTGAACGTCACGGGCGGTGTCTACTCGCTGAGCAACGGCCAGATCACCTTCACGCCCGACAGCAGCTTCACCGGCACGCCTGATCCGGTCACGTACCGCGTGGCCGACGCCAACGGCACCACGGCGACGTCGACCTACACGCCCACCGTCACGGCCGTGACCCCGATCCTCCACGCGGACGCGAGCTCCGGACTGCAGGGGGCGCCCCAGACGGTCGATCCGCTGGGCAACGACAGCCCGGGTGATCCCGCGGTGCCGTTGGTGCCCGGCAGCCTGACGCTGCTCGACGGCGCGACGCCGGCCACGACGGTGAACGTCACCGGCGGGGTCTACTCGCTGAGCAACGGCCAGATCACGTTCACGCCGGACAGCAGCTTCAGCGGCACGCCTGATCCGGTCACGTACCGCGTGGCCGACGCCAACGGCACCACGGCGGAGTCGACCTACACGCCGGTCGTCACGCCCGTCACTCCCGTCGCGGTCGACGACGACTCGATCGGACGCCAGGGCGCCCCCCAGACGGTGCACCCGCTCGCCAACGATCGTCCCGGCGATCCCTCGGTGCTGCTCGACCAGGCCACGCTGACCCTGCTGGACGCGGCCGGCGACCCCGCCACCTCGGTGACGGTCGCCGGCGGCACCTACTCGGTCGAAGGCGACACGATCACGTTCGAGCCCACCCCGAGCTTCACGGGAGTGGCGCCGCCGGTCACGTACCGCATCGCCGACGAGAACGGCACCACGGCGACCGCCACGTACACGCCCACCGTCACCGCGGTGAACCCGGTCGCGGTCGACGACGAGTCCACCGGACTGCAGGGCGCCACGCAGACCGTCGACCCGCTGGTCAACGACACGCCGGGCGTCGACGGCGTTCCGCTGGCTCCGGCCACCCTCACGTTGCTGGACTCCGGCGGCAGCCCGGTCTCCTCGGTCACGGTGGCCGGTGGCACCTACACGATCGCGAGCGGTCGTCTCGTGTTCACCCCGGAGCCGAGCTTCGTCGGGACGCCGCCGCCGGTGCGCTACCAGGTCTCGGACCAGAACGGCACTCCGGCGCGGGCGAGCTACCAACCGACCGTCACCGCGGTCACCCCGGTCGCCCTCGACGACACCTCCACCGGACTGCAGGGCGCCACGCAGACGGTCAACCCGCTCGGCAACGACAGCCCCGGAGCCCCGACCGTGCCGCTGGCGCCGAGCTCACTGACCCTGCTGGACGGCAGCACGCCGGCCACGAGCGTCTCGGTCAGCGGCGGTGTCTACACCCTCACCGACGGGCAGATCACCTTCACACCGGTCCCGTCCTTCACCGGCCCGGTCCCGCCGGTCACGTACCGCGTGGCCGACGTCAACGGCACCACGACGACCGCCACGTACCGCCCGGTCATCACGGCGGTCACTCCGGCCCCCGTCGACGACACGGCCACCGGAGTGGTCAACCGGCCGGTCTCGGTCGATCCCCTGGCCAACGACCTCCCGGGTGACTCCTCGGTGCCGCTGGTCCCGGGCACCCTGACGCTGCTCGACGCGGCAGGCAACCCGACCAATGCTGTGACCGTCGCCGACGGCGTCTACTCCATCGTGGCCGGCCGGATCGTGTTCACCCCGGCCACCGACTACGTCGGGTCGCCGACCCCGGTCACCTACCGCATCGCCGACCAGAACGGCTCCACGGCGACGGCCCGGTTCGCACCGGTCATCGAGGCGGTGGCGACGATCGTCGCCGACGACACCTCGTCGGGCGCCAAGGGTCAGCCGCAGTCGGTCGACCCGCTGGCCAACGACATCTTCGATCCCGCCCACCCGTCGGTCCCGAGCAGCCTCACCCTCGTCGACGGCGACGGAAGCCCGACCACGACCGTGACCGTCGCGGGCGGCAGCTACACGATCGCCAACGGACGCATCGTCTTCACCCCGACCCCCGACTTCGTCGGAACGGCGGTGGCTGCGACCTACCGGATCAGCGACATCGACGACACGACGTACACGGCGACGTACACGCCGACCGTCCTCGCCCCCTCGCCCACCGCGACCAACGACACCAGCACCGGCAAGCAGGGTCAGCCGCAGTCGGTCGACCCGCTGGCCAACGACACCCCCGGTGACGTGAGCGTGCCCTTCGAACGCGCGACGTTGACCCTGCTCGACGGCGCCGGTGCGCCGACCACCCGCGTCGAGGTCGAAGGCGGTGCCTACACGGTCGACGACGGCCTGCTGGTCTTCACGCCGGACAACGCCTTCGTCGGCGCCGCGACCCCGGTGGTCTACCAGGTGAGCGACACCAGCGGGCGCGTCGCCACGGCCACCTACCGGCCGACGGTCCAGGCGATCACGCCCGTGGCCACCAACGACACCAGCAGCGGACAGATCAACAGTCCGCAGTCGGTCGATCCGTTGGCCAACGACACCGTGGGCGACGCGGCGGTTCCGTTCGCGCCTGCCACGCTGACCCTCCTCGACGCGACCGGAGCCGCGAGCTCGAGCGTGTCGGTGACCGGTGGCGTCTACACGATCGACAGCGGACGCATCGTGTTCACCCCCACCTCCGGATTCGTCGGGACCGCGCCGCCGGTCCGGTACCAGGTGGCGGACACCAACGGCACCCTCGCGTCGGCGACCTACACGCCGACGGTCGCCGACGGCTCGATCGTCAAGGACCTCTCCGCGTCGGCCGCTCGCGGCGCCACGGTGACCATCGATCCGGTCGCCGCCACCCCCGGGCTGGACCCGACCACGGTGCGTCTGGTCGACCCGACCAGCGGCGCTCAGGTGCTCCAGCTGACGGTCTCGGGCGAGGGCACGTGGACGGTCGATCCGACCGACGGCACGATCACCTTCGCGCCGGCGTCGGGACTGGTCGGGGACCCCACCCCGATCGACTACGTCGGACGGACCACGGACGGCACCGACGTGAGCGGAACCCTGACCGTCGACTACCCGGGCTCCACGACACCGGGCTCCGGCCCGACCGGGCCCTCCGGTGGTGGCGGCGCGGTCGGCGCCGGTGGACACGGGCTCACGCCCGGCGCGGGCTCGGGCGCCGGCACGTCCGGCATCCGCCTGCTGCCCGCCACCGGAGTCGGCGACCTGGTGGTCCCGCTCGGCCTCCTGGGTCTGGTGATGGTGATCGGTGGCATCGTGCTCGTCCGACGCCGCCCCGAGTCCGGTGAGCGCTGACCTCGTGCCCCCGATTCGCCACGGATTTCAGGCGTGGGACGGCCGCGTGATGCCCGCCCGACCGACTGCGCTGACCTAGAATTGACCCGTTCGATCTCAGGGAGTTCCATGCACATCACCTCTCGCGCCGCCGTCACGCGCCTGCTTCGCGCCTCCGTCGCCGGTGTGGCGGCCGCAGCACTGCTGTCCGGATGCGGGTTGTTCGGCGGTGACGACTCGGGCGACTCCAAGGCCGAGCCCACGGCGAGCGCCTCGATCGACCCCGATCGCACCTCGCCGTCGGACCTGCCCGAGGTCCCGCAGATCAAGGACTTCGAGGGCGCCGTCAAGGACGTCAAGGTCGGCGACTGCACCACCGACAAGGGCAAGAACACGGTCGCGGGGACGGTCAAGAACCCGACCGACACCGAGCAGGACTACGTCATCACGATCAGCTGGATCACCTCGCGCAGCGACGTCGTGGCGCGCGGTGTCGCCACGGTCGAGAACCTGCCCGCCGGCGACTCCGCCAAGTGGTCGGTCACCGGCACCCTCGAGAAGTCCGGCGCCTACACGTGCACCACCCAGGTGCAGCGCGGTCAGCTCTGAGGTCGCACCTCAGGTCAGGTGCGAGATCGCCACGTCCTCGTAGGCGAAGCAGTTGGGGAAGGACATCGGGTGACCCGGGGCGCCGCTGGGGGTGGCCGGCCCGGGATCGGCGGCGACCGTGCGACAGGGCCGGTCGTACCAGTCGTTGCGCCGGACGAGGCGATCGCTGACGACTGATCCGAGGTAGTGGCCCTCGACGTCGACGACGTCGTTGTCGTCCCACGCGCAGTGGCCGATCCAGCGACCGTCGAGGTCGAACAGGTACGGGTCGGACCAGGTCCGGCGAAAGGCGATCGGCCCACCGTTCATGTCGAACAAGTACACGCTCATCGTTGCTTTTCCTCCTGCAACGACGGTACGAACTTCTCGGGCGAACGGCGGGATGAACGGGCTGATTTCGCAGAAATGGCTCGAAGTGACTAGCCGTGAAGGCTCAGTGAGGGGTCGTGCGGCCCCTTGGGCTCCACCCAGAAGTCCAGCGCCAGGTCCTCCTCGCGACCGCCGTTGAGGTAGATGGAGAAGTCGGTGACTCCCGCGGCCTCGAGCACGTCGTCGTCGATGAGGAAGCGGCCGGTGAACTCGCGGCTGGGCTGGGTGATGATCTCGTAGGCCGCGTCGGCCATGATCTGCGGCGTGCGCGAGTGGGTCGCCAGGTCGCCGCCCACGACGTTGCGGACGGCCGCGGTGTCGATGGCCGTGCGGGGCCACAGCGAGTTGGCGGCGATGCCGAGCTCGCGCAGCTCCTCGCTCAGGCCCAGGGTCACCAGACTCATCCCGAACTTGGCGATCGTGTACGCCGTGGCGGTGGAGAACCACTTGGGGTCCAGCGTGATCGGCGGCGACAGGGTGAGGATGTGGGGGTTGTCCGACCCCGACAGGTGCTCGATGCACGACTTGGACAGCAGGAAGGTCCCGCGGGAGTTGATCGAGGTCATCAGGTCGTACTTCTTCATCGTGACGTCGGCCGTGCTCGACAGGTCGATCGCGGAGGCGTTGTTGACCACAACGTCGATGCCGCCGAAGGTCTCGGCGGTCCGGGCGACCGCGTCGAGCACGAACGCGTCGTCGCGGATGTCGCCGACGAGTGGAAGCGCGTGACCGCCGGCCGCCTCGATCGCGGCTGCGGCGGTGTGGATGGTGCCGGGCAGCAACGGGTGCGGCTCGGTCGTCTTGGCCAGCAGCGCCACGTTCGCGCCGTCGGCGGCGGCCCGCACCGCGATCGCCTCGCCGATCCCTCGGCTGCCGCCGGACATGATCAGGGTCTTTCCCGCAAGCGTCATGGTCGTCACGATAGACCGGGGCTAAGGTCGGGCCCGTGACCGACGACGTGACGATCCAGACCCGCGACCACCTCCTCACCATCACGTGGACCGCGCCGCACCGACTCAACAGCCTGACCCCCGACATGCTCGATGCGGCGGCCGAGGCGATCGAGAACCCGGCCGACGACGTGCGGTGCATCCTCATCACGGGGGAGGGGCGGGCCTTCGGGGCAGGAGCTGCGCTGGGGGACGACTTCGACCGCGCCGGCACCCTCGCCGGCATCAACCGCCTCGTCCGAGCCATCACGGCGTCGCCCCTCCCGGTGATCGCGGGCGTCAACGGCCTCGCGGCGGGGGCGAGCGTCTCGATCGCGCTCGCCGCCGACATCGCCGTGGTGAAGCGGTCCGCGTACTTCCTGCTGGCGTTCGTCAACATCGGCCTGATGCCCGACGGCGGAGCCAGCGAGCTGGTCGCGGCCTCGATCGGGCGAGCCCGGGCCATGGGCATGGCGATGCTGGGGGAGCGGCTGACAGCCGTCGACGCCGCCGATGCGGGTCTGGTCCATGCCGCCGTCGACGACGAGGCGTTCGAGGCCGAGCTGGCTGCCGTGGTCAACCGCGTCGCCCAGGGGCCGACGATCGCGATCGGACTGATGAAGGCGGCCATCAACGCCACCACCATCGGCACGATCGACCAGACGTTGGAACGAGAGACCGCCGGGCAGACCGCCTTGTTCGACACCTTCGACGCCGACGAGGGCAACAGCGCGTTCAACGAGAAGCGTCCCGCCCGGTTCGAGGGCCGATGACCGACCAACCCCACGCGGACATCGAGGCGCTCGAACGGGTGCTGACGTCGCGACGCTCCTGCCGAGGCTTCCTGGACCAGCAGGTGCCGCGCGTCCAGATCGAGCGGCTGCTGACCGCCGCGCAGCAGACCGCCTCGTGGTGCAACACCCAGCCGTGGCAGCTGGTCATCACGTCCGGCGACGCCACCCGCGACCTCGCCCACGAGCTCAACACCTCGCAGGAGGGGTTCGGCACGGACCTGGAGTTCCCCGCGGGATACAGCGGAGTTCATGCCGAGCGCCGACGCGAGGTGGGATGGCAGCTGTACGAGGCCGTCGGCGTCGCCAAGGGCGATCGGGAGGCGTCGGCGCGCGAGATGATGCGCAACTTCACCTTCTTCGACGCCCCCCACCTCGCGGTCGTGTCCGCGCCGGCCGAGCTGGGCGTCTACGGCGCGATCGACTGCGGTCTGTACGTCAACAGCTTCCTGCTCGCGGCCGAGGCGCTGGGCATCGCCACGTGCGCCCAGGCCGCCGTCGCCAGTCGCTCGCCGCTGCTGCACGAGCGACTCGGCATCGGCGACGACCAGGTGGTCGTCTGCGGCATCGCCTTCGGGTACGCCGACCCGGACCATCCGTCGGCGCGGTTCACCGCCCGTCGCGCACCGATCGAGGACGCCGTCACCTTCGTCGACTGAGTCGATTTTTCCCGGCGACACGCCGTCTGACCTGCGCAGACAAAACAATCTCGAACTTTGACCCATCCGCCTGCCCCCGGGTGGCGAATGGCTGGTGTGAGCACAGAGACGGCAACACCCCAGACCCAGGGCACTGCGCCCCGTTGGGCCGGCGCGTTGTCCGGCCTGCTGGCTGCGGCCCTCGGCCTCGCGCTCGGCACGCTGCTGGCCAAGCTCTTCACCGGAGTCCCCACGCCGATCAACTCGGTCGGCAATCGCGCGATCGACTTCGCGCCCCCCTTCCTCAAGGACTTCGCGGTCAACCAGTTCGGCACCAACGACAAGCCGGTCCTGATCGGCGGCGTCGTGGTGACGCTGGCGATCGTCGCCCTCGTCGTCGGTGCCCTGGGCGTCAAGCGGCCGAAGATCGCCATCGGCGCCATGATCGCGCTCGGCGTCATCGCCTTCTTCGCCGCGCTGTTCGACCGCACGGCCACGGCCAATCGCCTGGTCGTGCTGCTTCCCACGCTCCTGACCGGCATCGTCGCCGTCGTCACGATCATCTTCCTGCTGCGCCGCATGGGTGTCATCGCCGGCGAGCGCGGATCGGTCGAGGGCGGCTTCGAGCGTCGCGCCTTCCTCATCGGCGCCCTCGGTGTCGCAGCGGTCGCTGCGATCGGCGGCGGTCTCACCCGCGTCTTCGGCGGTGCGGCGGCCAAGGAGTCCCGCGCCAACGTCACCCTGCCGGCCCCCACCACGCCGGCCCCGGCGATTCCCAACGGCGTCCAGGTCGACGTCAACGGCGTGAGCAAGTACATCACCCCGAACCGCGACTTCTACCGCATCGACACCGCGCTGAGCGTCCCGGACGTCCCGACCGACGGCTACTCGCTGCGCATCCACGGCATGGTCGACAATGAGCTGAACCTGAGCTACCAGGACCTGCTGGACATGGACCTGGTGGAGCACCGCGTCACCTTGACCTGCGTCTCCAACGAGGTCGGCGGCCCCTACGTGGGCAACGCCACCTGGTTGGGCATCGAGACCAAGACGCTGCTGGAGATGGCCGGCGTCAAGTCCGGGGCCGACGCCGTCAAGACCACCAGCGCCGACAGCTGGACCTGCGGCACGCCGCTGGAGGCCCTGACCGACGATCGCAACTCGATGATCGCCATCGGCATGAACGGCGAGCCCCTCCCGCTCGTCCACGGCTTCCCGGTCCGCATGGTGGTCCCCGGCCTGTACGGCTACGTGTCGGCCACCAAGTGGCTGACCGACTTCGAGGTCACCCGGTTCGCCGACTTCAAGGCCTACTGGACGACCCGCGACTACGACGCCGAGGCGCCCATCAAGTTCTCGTCGCGCATCGACGTGCCCAAGTCCTTCCAGACCTTCAAGGCCGGTGCCGCCAAGTTCGGTGGCGTCGCCTGGGCCCAGGCCGTCGGCATCGAGAAGGTCGAGGTCATGGTGGACAACGGGCCGTGGCAGGACGCCACCCTCGCCACCGAGGACACCATCGAGACCTGGCGTCAGTGGAGCTTCGAGGCTCCTGACCTGACCTCGGGCAACCACAAGCTCACCGTCCGCGCCACCAACAAGGACGGCGAGACCCAGACGTCCGATCGGGCAAAGATTCGCCCGAACGGCACGACCGGCTGGCACAGCGTCCAGTTCCGCGTCGAATAGCAACATCCCCAACACAAGGAGAAACATCATGCGTACGACCACCAAGAGCTTCGCAGTTGCTGCAGTGGCCTCGCTGTCGCTGTTCACCGCGGCCTGCGGATCCGACAGCAGCTCGGACTCCGCTGCATCTGACGCCCCGTCCTCGGACGCCCCGTCCACGGACGCCGATCCGGCAGCCGACCTCGTCGGCCCGGGCTGCGCCGACTACGCCGCTGCCGTCCCCGACGGTGCCGGCTCGGTCTCGGGCATGGCCCAGGACCCGGTCGCCACGGCCGCCAGCAACAACCCGTTGCTGAAGACCCTGGTCGCTGCCGTGTCCGGTCAGCTCAACCCCGACGTCAACCTGGTCGACACCCTCAACGGTGGCCAGTTCACCGTGTTCGCGCCGGTCGACGACGCGTTCGCCAAGCTGCCGGCCGCCACGGTCGACACGCTGAAGACCCCGGCGGGTGCCGACACCCTGACGTCGGTGCTGACCTACCACGTCATCCCCGGCCAGATCGCTCCGGCTGACATCGACGGCACCTTCAAGACCGTCAACGGCGCCGACCTCACGGTCAAGGGCTCCGGCGACGACATCACCGTCGGTGCGGACAACGCCAAGGTCATCTGTGGTGGCGTCAAGACCGCCAACGCCACGGTGTACCTGATCGACTCGGTGCTCATGCCGCCTGCGTGATCATCACGCACCACGTTCGCTCAGCGGCAGTTCTGACGCGCTGAGGGATCTACGGGCCGGTCACCCCTCCCGGGGGGTGACCGGCCCTTCCCGTGTCCCCGGGCCCGGTCGCACGCTTGCTCACCGATAGCCTCGCGACGTGGGAGCGATCCATCTCGTCCGGCACGGACAGGCCTCGTGGGGCAGCGACGACTACGACCAGCTCTCCGACCTCGGCCACCGGCAGGGCAGTGCGCTCGGCGCCTCGTGGGAGGCCGGGGGGTTCCGCCCCACCTGGTCGGTGTGCGGGTCGATGAAGCGCCACGCCCAGACGGCGGTGGCGGTGCTCGATGCCATCGACGGCGACCTGTACGACATCGACGCCGGGTGGAACGAGTACGACCACCTGGGCCTCGCCGATGCGACCGACGCTGCGTCGCGTCCGACCGATGCCAAGGCGTTCCAGGCCACGCTCGACGCCCGGCTGGCCGAGTGGGTCGACGGTGCGATCGCCGGACCCGAACCGTTCCCCGAGTTCCGCTCCCGCGTGCTCGGCGCGCTCGACGCCGCCACCGAGCAGGCCGGGTCGGGCAGGTCCGTCGCCGTGTTCACCTCCGGTGGACCGATCGGCCTGGTGGCCTCGCACCTGCTCACCGGCGACGACTCGCTGTTCATCACCCTGAACCGCGTGGTCATCAACGCCAGCGTCACCACGGTCATCGTGGGTGGCGGCGGCCGCCGCCTGCTCGCCTTCAACGAGCACACCCACGTCCCCGCCGACATGCTCAGCTTCCGCTGAGACCGAGCGCGCTCTGCGCGCGAGCGTCGAGGCGCGCCAGCACCGCGTGAGTCGTTCCGCGGCGAAGCCGCCCGGACGCGAGGCGTGGTGACGTGCCGGCGCGGCTCGAGTCCGCGAGTATCACCCATTTCGGATACCGGTAGTATCTGAAACATGAAGATCACCTCGACCTCCCGCGCCCTCGTCACGGGCGCCGCCTCCGGCCTCGGCCTGGCCCTGACCCGTCAGCTCGCGGAGCGCGGAGTGCGGGTGCTCGCCACCGACGTCCACGACGAGCCCTCCGCAGAGCTCGCCGCCCTCGTCGACCAGTCCGGTGGCACCGTCACCTACCTGACGCTCGACGTCACCCAGGACGTGCACTGGGCCCGCGCCCGCGACTGGGTCGTCGAGCACTGGAATGGCATCGACCTGGTGTTCAACAACGCCGGGGTGGCCGCCGGCGGTCGCATCGAGCTGACCGAGATGGACCAGTGGCAGTGGATCGTCGACATCAACCTGCTCGGCGTCGCCCGCGGTTGCCGCACTTTCACGCCGATGCTCAAGGAGGCGGGCAGCGGCGCGATCGTCAACACCGCGTCGGCCGCCGGCCTGGTGCACCCACCGCGCATGAGCGAGTACAACAGCGTCAAGGCTGCCGTCGTGGCGCTCAGCGAGACGCTCTTCCACGAGCTCAAGCCGTTCGGCGTCCAGGTCTCGGTGGTCTGTCCGACGTTCTTCAAGACCAACCTCACCGACTCCATGCGCGGCAAGGACGAGTCGGCCCAGGCGTCGGCCGCCAAGCTGATCGACGGGTCCAAGCGCACGGCCGACGAGATCGCCGCGGTGGTGCTGCAGCAGGTCGAGAAGGGAACCCACATCATCCTCACCGACCGCGACGGCAAGATCGCGTACTTCGCCAAGCGCTTCCTGCGCCCGGTCTACTACGGTCAGATGGCCAAGGCAGCGATCCAGATGGGCAAGAGGGACTGACGTGCGCAGAAACGTGCTGATCACCGGAGCCAGCTCCGGGCTGGGGGCCGGCATGGCCCGCGTGCTCGCCGAGAAGGGCCACCACCTGGCCATCACGGCACGTCGCGTCGATCGGCTGGAGGCGCTGCGCGACGAGCTGCTCGCCGCGCATCCCGACATCGGGGTGTCCGTGCACGCGCTGGACGTCAACGACCACGACCAGGTCTTCAGCGTGTTCAAGGCGGCCATCGGCGAGCTCGGCGGACTCGACCGGGTCATCGTCAACGCCGGGCTCGGCAAGGGCGGCCGCATCGGGACCGGCAGGTTCGAGGCCAACCGCGAGACCGCCCAGACCAACTTCATCGCAGCGCTGGCGCAGTGCGAGGCGGCCATGGAGCACTTCTACGAGCGCAAGGCCGGGCACCTGGTGATGATCTCGTCGATGTCGGCCATGCGCGGCATGCCGTCGTCGATGGCCACCTACGCCGCGACCAAGGCCGGCGTCGCCCACCTCGCCGAGGGCATTCGCGCTGACCTGATCGGCCGCAAGGGGCACGACATCGCGGTGACCACCCTGTTCCCCGGCTACATCGCCTCGGAGATGCACGACGTCATCGAGCAGCAGCCGCGACTCATGGTCGACACCGAGACCGGGTCGCGGGCGCTGGTCAAGGCGATCGAGCGCGAGGTCGCCGACGCAGCGATCCCGGGCTGGCCGTGGGCTCCCCTCGGTCAGGTCATGAAGCACGCACCGCTGAGCGTGGTGCGCCGGATGGTCTGACAGGCTCGTCCCATGAGCGACGAGCCCACGACCGATGACTCCGACGGCTTTCCGTCCGCCGACCTGACTCCACCGGTCGAGGTGGTCACGGCCGTCCGGTTGATGTGGGCCGGCGCCGCCCTGAGCGTGGTGTCGGGCCTGATCGCCATCGTGACGCAGGGTGACTACGCGGACCGGGTCGCCGATCGCATGCGCCAGACCGATCCGGGCGTGACGCAGACGCAGATCGACACCATGGTCGCGGTGGGCACCAGCTTCACCGTCTTCATCGGGCTCGTCGGAGCCGTGGTGTGGCTCTGGATGGGGTGGAAGAACGGTCAGGGACGCGCGTGGGCGCGTGCGACGGCGACCGTTCTCGGTGCCATCAACGTGGCGTTGACCATCCTGGGCATCGCCGGGGGCCAGTACGACGCGTTCACCTCGGTGGTGTCGGTGGTCAACCTCGTCCTTGCCGTCGTGATCCTGTGGTTGCTGTGGCGCAAGGACTCGACGGCGTTCTACGACGCGGTGGCGAACCGCCACACGATCTGAGGATCAGCCCAGCAGCTCGCGCAGCAGCGCGCTCACCTGGTCGGCCTCGATGAGGAAGCCGTCGTGGCCGTGCGGCGACTCGATGGTCCGCAGCGGTCCGGACGTGGGGATCAGGTCGGCCAGCAGCTGTTGCTGGTGCGGCGGGTAGAGGCGGTCGGAGTCGATGCTGCCCACGATGGTCTGCGCGGTGATCCGTCCCAGTGCCGTGGCGAGACCACCGCGACCGCGGGCGACGTCGTGGCTGTCCATGGCCGACGACAGCGCGACGTAGGAGTTGGCGTCGAAGCGGCTCACCAGCTTCGCGCCGTGGTGCTGCAGGTAGGAGTCGACCGCCCAGCGACCGTCGTCCTGCGCGGTGCGTCCGAATCGCTCCTCGAGCTCGGGTTCGCACCGGTAGGCGATGTGGGCGATGCGGCGCGCGATGTCGAGACCGGAGCGTGGCCCCGCGTCCGCGTCGTAGTAGTCGCCACCGGCGAAGTGTGGATCGGCCTCGATCGCCGCGATCTGGGTCCTCGACAGGGCGATCTGCTCGGCCGACGCCGACGCCGAGGTCGCCAGCAGGAACAGCCGTTCCACCCGGTCGGGGTGCTCGACCGCCCACTCCAGGGCGCGCATGCCGCCGGCCGAGCCGCCGATCACCGCGCGCCAGCGGTCGACACCCAGTCGGTCGCTGAAGGCGCGCTCCGCCGCCACCTGGTCGCGGACGGTCAGCGCGGGGAACCGGCTGCCCCACGCCGCGCCGTCGCTGGCGATGCTGGATGGCCCGGTGGAGCCCTGGCAGCCACCGAGGATGTTCGGCGCGACCACGAAGAACCGGTCGGTGTCGATGGCCCGCCCCGGCCCGACGGCCGGGTCCCACCAGCCCGGCGTCGGGTGCGCGGGTCCGCTCGGCCCGGTGACGTGCGAGTCGCCGGTCAGGGCGTGCAGCACCAGGACGGCGTTGGAGCTGCCGTCGGCCGAGACCCGGTGCTCGCCCCAGGTCTCGTAGGCGATCTGCACGTCGGGGATGCTCTCGCCGCTCTCGAGCGGGACGTCGCCGATGTCGATGAACCGGCGGTCACCGACAAGATCGCCCGCGCGCCACCCCCCGGTGACACGCGGGCGATCAACGCCGGCTGTGCGTGGTGCTGGTGTCACTTCGCGGCGCGCAGTCCCGCGTCGAGGTCGGCCAGGATGTCCTCGATGCCCTCGATGCCGACGGCCAGGCGCACCAGGCCGGGGGTGACGCCGGTGGCGGCGTGCTCCTCGGGCGTGCCCTGCGAGTGCGTCGTGCTGGCCGGGTGGATGGCCAGGCTGCGCACGTCGCCGATGTTGGCGACGTGGCTGAACAGCTCGAGCGAGTCGATGAACGCCTTGCCTGCCTCGATGCCGCCGGGCAGCTCGAAGGTGAGGACGGCGCCCGAGCCCTTCGGCACGTACTTGTCGGCGAGCTCCTTGTACGGGTTGCCGTCGAGGCTGGCCCAGGTGACCTTGGCGACGTCGTCGCGCGCCTCGAGCCACTCGGCCACGGCGCGGGTGTTCTCGATGTGACGCTCCATGCGCAGGCTCAGCGTCTCCAGGCCCTGAGCCAGCAGGAAGGCGTTGAACGGCGCGATGGCCGGACCCACGTTGCGCAGGTACTGCACGCGCAGCTTGGCGATGAACGCAGCCGGTCCGAGCGCGTCGGCGAACACCAGGCCGTGATAGCTGGGGTCGGCCGTGGTGAAGCCGGGGAACTTGTCGCCGTGGGCGGCGTAGTCGAAGGTGCCGCCGTCGATGACCACGCCGGCGACGGTCGTGCCGTGTCCGCCGATGTACTTGGTGGCCGAGTGGATGACGGTGTCGACGCCGTGCTGGAGCGGGTTGAGCAGGAACGGGGTGGCCACGGTGTTGTCGACCATGAACGGCACGCCGACCTCCTTGGCGACCGCGCCGATGGCCTCGAGGTCGAGGATGTCGCCCTTCGGGTTGCCGATGGTCTCGCCGAAGAACGCCTTGGTGTTGTCCTGCACGGCCGCGCGCCACGCGTCGGGGTTGTTGTTGTCCTCGACGAAGGTCACGGTGATGCCGAGCTTGGGGAAGGTGTGGCGCAGCAGGCTGTCGGTGCCGCCGTAGAGGCTCGACGAGGCGACGATGTGGTCGCCCGCCTCGGCCACGTTGGTCAGGGCGCCGGTGGTGGCGGCCTGGCCGGAGGCGAACAGCAGCGCGCCCACGCCGCCCTCGAGCGCGGCGAGCCGCTGCTCGACGGTGTCCTGCGTGGGGTTCATGATCCGCGTGTAGATGTTGCCCGGCTCGGCCAGCGCGAACAGGTCGGCGGCGTGCTGGGTGTCGCGGAACTGGTACGAGGTGGTCTGGTAGATCGGCAGCGCGCGAGCTCCGGTCGTGGGGTCCGGCGTCTGGCCGGCATGAATCTGCTTGGTCTCGAAGGTCCAGCTGTCGCTCATGGGTGCTCCTGCGGAGAAAGGGCGGGGTCGGGGCGTGTCTGCTGCAGTCGAGCCTGCCACCGTCTTGCCCTGTGATCAACGAATCCCACATCGTGAGACACGGTGGTAGGGGATTCACGTGCAGATCACAGCCTGCTGACAGGTGCCCGGTTCATCGTGGGTGGTTCCACCCGAACGCCAGCACCAGGAGATTCCCATGGACAAGAACACCGCACTCCGCACCGGCATCGCCGGAGCCGTGGCCGCGGCCGGCCTCGTCGCCGGCGGCATGGTCGTGGCCAACGCCGCCGACCAGCCGTCGACCGGCAGCCACAGCGAGGGCATGCGCGGGGGCCCGGGGCACCGCGGGGGACCGGCAGCAGAGGTGCGCGATCCCGCGGCCTTCGCCAAGGCGCTCGGTGTCACCGAGGACCAGCTGAAGACGGCCATCAAGGCCGTCCGCGACGATCTCAAGGACCAGCGCCCCGCCCGCGGCGAGCGACCGGACCCTGCCGACCGCGACACCCTGCGTGACGCCTTCGCGACCGCCCTGGCCAAGGAGCTGGGGATCTCGAAGGACAAGGTCACCGCCGCGCTCGACGACGTGCAGGCCGACGTCAAGGCTGCTCGCCGCACCGAGCTGTCCTCGCGTCTGGACGACGCGGTCAAGGCCGGCGACCTCACCGACTCCGACAAGGCCTCGGTCCTCAAGGCCTTCGACGCCGGTGTCCTCGGTGGCCCCGGCGGTCCCGGGCCGCGCTAGCCCGCGCCTCTGTCTCGTCACTCCTGTGGGCGGCTGCCCACAGGAGTGACGGTTGTCCTCCGACCGCCGCCGGGGGCCGCGGTACCGTTCGAGCCCCATGACGGCACCGGTAGGAGGGGCGAGCGTGACCGATGCGCGACCACCCGCGGGGCCGCTCGAGCAGGCCTTCGAGGCTGCCGTGCGCCGGGCCCTGTTCATCGCGCTCGCCGCCTGGCAGGCGGTCACGCTCGCCGCCGTCGTGATCACCGACACCCGGGTGCCGCACCTGATGCTGGTGCTGGCCCACGTCGCGGCCGCAGCGGTGGCCTGGCAGGTCGGGTCGGGGCGGTGGCCGATGACCCCGGCCCTGCTCGGCCTCTACGCGCTCTGGTGCATGGACTACCTGGCGTTCGACCAGCTGGACAGTGCGCTCCTGCTGGCCGCCTGCTGGATGGGCAACCTGCTCTACGCCGTCAGCGGGCTGGTGCTGCGTCGCCCGTGGGCGGTGCTGATGCCCGTGCTCGGATCGGCCGGCGTCGGGACGGTGGTCGCGCTGGCTCGACCGGGCTGGGGGTTCGATCGTTCGGCGGCGCTGTTCGTGACGGCGGCCGCGATCGCCGTGGCAGCCCAGCTCGCGATGCCGTTCCTGCGCGGGCTGGCCGTCTCCGCCGACGTCGAGACCGCTCGAGCGGTCGAGCAGGATCGGGTGCGGCAGGCGGTGCTCCAGGCGACGCGCGAGGCGGCCGAGGACGCGCGTGTCGTCCACGACACGGTGATCAACACCCTGGGCGCCGTGGCGAACGGCATCCGTGACGTCGGGCGCATCGAGGCGGTTCGTGGGCGCTGCCGCTCGGACGCTCAGCAGATCCGATCCCTCGTCGCCGGGCGGCGCGACGACGACGTGCCGTCGTTGGCGGGCCTGGCCGATGCCGCCACGGCGATCGAGGTGCGTCGCGAGGGTCTCGGCGACGACGACCTGCGCCGCCAGGAGTCGCTGCTCGAGACCGGGGCGTTGCGTGCTCTCGACGGCGCGGTGCGCGAGCTGATCCGCAACGCGGACCGGCACGCCGAGGCGACCGAGGTCGTGGTCGCCGTCGAGCGGGACGGCGAGGACCTGGTGGTCAGCGTCTCCGACGACGGCATCGGCTTCGATCCGGGGAGCACGCCGGAACGAGGAATCCGACGATCGGTGCGCGACCGGTTGGCGGCCGTCGGCGGACGTGTCGCGCTGGACTCGGCGCCGGGGCGAGGGACGCGGGTGCGACTGACCTGTCCGTTGGCCACGTCCACCGATGTCGCCGTCGGTCCGGACGGCGACCCCGGGTCGGACGTCGAGCGGATCCGCGAACAGGCGTGCTGGCGGTGGGTGTGGGCCGTCATCGTGGTCGGCTTCGTGATCGAGCCGTTCAACCGTCCCGGCGAGCTCACGGCGACCTACCTCATGTTGGTGGTCGTGGCGGCGTGCGCCGTGCTGTTCCGGCGCGACGCGCGCCGTCGGGACCACGCGTCGCCGGCCGTCGTGGCCGTGGGACTGGTGGCGGTGGGACCGGCGTTCGTGGCCGGACTCGCGGGCATGGACTTCGGCCGGTCCGATGTCCTGTACTACCAGGCGATCGGCATCACGCCGATCCTCGTGCTGCTGGTGACCCGTGGGGGACGACGCGTCTTCGCCGTCGGGATGGCGATCCTGGCCGGCACGGCGGTGGTCACCGCGGTGGCCGTGGGCACCAGCGACCTCGGCGCGGCCGCCACGGTGCTGGTCGGCACCGCGCCCGCGCTGGGGCTGGGTCTGGGTTGGACGGGGTTTCGCCGACTGGTGGGCGACCTGGTGGCCGACGCGGAGTCCGAACGCGCCCTCGCCGACGCCGCGCGCCAGGAGGCGGCCGCGCGCGCCGAGACGATCGTGGCTCGACGTCGCTGGCGTGCAGCCGGACTGGCCTCGACGCTGGAGCTGCTGGAGGCGATCGCGAGCGGCCACCTCGATCCGACCGCGGCGCAGGTGGTCCGGCGCTGCGCTGCCGAGGAGCAGTACCTGCGTCAGCTCATCCAGCTCAGTCCCGCTGCCTATCGGATCAACGAGTGGTTCGCTCGGGCGCTTGCCGAGTCGCGGCAGCGCGTCGTGACCCTCGTGGTCCGCAGCGGCGAGGTCGATGCGCCCGACCACGTCGCTGCCGTGGAGCTGGGTCGACTCGTGCTGGCCGGGGTCGGGGCCACGGGGGAGGGCGGCCGGCTCGTCGTCAGCCTGTACCCGTCGCCCTCAGGGCCGCAGATGGTGCTCGTCGGCGATGGCGAGTCCCTTGACGGACTGCACCCGTCGGTCGACTCGGGGCGGTGGCGGGTGTCCCACACGTCAGTCACCGGACGATCGGTGCTCGAGGTGTCCCCGGCTGACGGCGCGGAGAGGGTCGTGTCATAGTCGCCGCTGGAGCAGGTCGAGAGGACGACGATGGGTGACGGGCAGGAGCGTGGGCGGCACTGGCGGGTCGCGATCGTGGAGGACCATCTGCTGCAGCGCGAGCGCACCGTGGAGATCGTCGGAGCGGCTCCCGGCCTGAAGGTGGTGGCTTCGGTGGCGACGTTCCCGGAGTACCTGCAGTGGCACGAGCGGGCCCTGCCCGCGCAGCGACCACACCTGGTCGTGCTCGACCTGGTCGTCGAGCGTGGTCCCTCGGTGGACCCGGCCATGGTCCGCCGGCTGGTCGACAGCGGGGTGCGGGTGCTGGTGCTGTCGGCCATGGCATCGCCGACCCTCGTGCGCGAGGTCGTGCGCGCGGGTGTGGGCGGTGTCGTCGGCAAGCGGGACAGCGCCGAGGACATCGTCGCCGCGATCGGGGCCGTCCTCCGAGGCGAGACCTGGCACACCCCCGAGCTCGCAGCCGTCCTGGCCGGAGACCCCAGCCGGCCCCGGCTGAGCGACCAGGAGGAGCGCGCGCTGGTCCTGTACGCCTCGGGTCTGACGCTGGCCGCGGTGGCGGAGGTGCTGAACGTGAAGCCGGACACCGCCAAGACCTATCTCGACCGCGTCAAGGCCAAGTACACGGCGGCCGGTCGGCCGGTCCGCACCAAGCTCGACCTCAGCCGAGAGGCCCAACGTGACGGCCTGCTCACCTCGTGGATGCGGCGTCGGCACGGCGCGGACCGCACGACCTGATCGAGCACCCCGCTCCTGGCCGCCTGTCCCCCAGACGGGGGTCAATTCGGGCGTGTTGGATCAGTCCGCTGTCTGACCGGGCACTTGGTCCCTAATCTCGCGGGAGATCCTGTCTCTCGAGCTTCCCAAGGACCCGCCTGTGTTCACCTTCTCCCGCGGCGCGGCAGCCGGCGCTGCAGCCACCCTCTTCCTCCTCGGCGGCGCCATCGCTCCCGCCTCGGCAGCACCCGGGGATGCCTTCGACCCGGCGCGCCCCACGATCTTCATCAGCCAGGGCACGCCGACGCAGCTGTCGACCGCGGCCGTGGGCGACAACGGCCAGTTCGCGCTCTCCAACGAGGGCGCCACGGCCGCCCAGGAGTACAACGGCATCGGCTACAACACCGACGACAACTACCTCTACGGCTTCACCTCGACGGCCACGAACGACATCCCGGCGACCGCGCTGGTGCGGATCGGCCAGGGCGGCGTCGTCACGCGCGTGGGCACGGACCTGTTCCCCAGCGACGGCGCGAACGCGAGCCTGCAGGTGGGCGCCTTCGGCCCCGGCAACCTGCTGTACGCCGCCGACACCACGGGATCGAACATGTACGTCATCGACGTCACGGACGGCACCCTGCAGGACACCATCGCCATCACCGGCGGTTCCCTCCAGGCCGCGGGCCAGGTCTCGGACTGGAAGCTTCTCGCAGGGATTCCTCTGGGGCGTCGGTGACGGGCGCGTCATCGTGCGCGTCGATCCCGCCACCGGAGCGCTGACGCAGTGGACGCTCACCCCGGCCCAGATCACCGAGGGCCTGGCCGGCGCCGCCTGGACGTACGCGGGCGGCGACCTCGGCTTCTCGCACAACGACACCGGCCAGATCGACCGCGTCCGGGTGACGAACCCCGCGTCCGCGCAGCCCACCTTCACCCTGATCTCCAGCCGCGGCGGGCCGACCAACGCTCGCAACGACGGAGCGGCGAGCCCGGGCCTGCCCGTGGACCTCGCGGTCACCAAGACCTCGGCCGGGTTCGCCCCCGGCAAGACGGTGACCTACACGATCACCGTGACGAACAACGGCGACGGCTACTCCTCCGGATGGACGATCACCGACGACGTCCCGTCGGACCTGAGCAACGTGGCGGCCACGTCGGGTGACGCCGGCTGCCAGGTGGCGGGCAACGAGGTCACCTGCACCGGTGGCGAGCTGGCACCGGACGAGTCGGCCACGATCACCGTCACCGCCTCGGTTCCGGCCGACCAGACCGACTCCGTCGAGAACCTCGTGACCGTCGAGGGCAACGAGCCGGACCCGGTGGCCCCGAACAACACCGCCTCCGTGGTCGACACCCCGGCCGACGAGCCGGTCGTCCCCGCGAACCCGAGCGTCCCGGCCGGCGGTGAGGGAGCGACGTCCTCGTCGGGCGATCTGCTCTCGCTCGGCGCACTCGGACTCCTGGGCATGGCCGGAGCAGGCGCTCTGGTGCTGCGACGCAGGCTCGGCTGACCTGAGGACCTGCTGGTGAGCGGCGCTCACGTGCAGCCGCCAGGGCGACGCCGTCTCGTCGTCGCCCTGGCGGTCCTCGTCGCGGTCGTCGCGCTCGTCGCGGTGATCGTCCCGTGGGGCTCCGGTGGGACGGCCAGCGTGGCCCGCCCGGGCCCGTCTGTCGAGTCGACGGCGACGCCGGCTGCGCCGAGGACTCAGGACACGATGTCCATCGTCGTCCCCGGCGTCGGACTGGATGCGCGCCTGGACCCGATCCGCTTCGAGGGGTCGGTGCTGGAACCCCCGGCCGACGTGCGACGCGCGGGGCTGTGGGCCGACGGCGCGGCGCTGTCCGACGACGGTGATCGTCCGACGGTGATCGCCGGGCACGTCAGCGACGGTCGTGACGCGCCGGGCACGTTCAAGGCGCTGTGGGACGTGAAGGTCGGCATGAAGGCCACGACCCGCGACGCGTCCGGTGACCTGCGCACCTGGCGGGTGGCCGACACCAAGGAGTACGCCAAGGACGAGCTCCTCGCGCGAGCTCTTCCTCGCCGGCGACAAGCGGGTGCTGCGCCTGATCACCTGCGCCTCTCGTGTGCAGCACGACGGCCGGTTCCACTACGAGGACAACCTCGTGGTCGAGCTGGTCCCGGTCGACGCAGCCTGAGGTCAGCGTCGAGCGAGCTCGGCCTCAGGACATCACGAAGGGCTGGGCCGTGCTCTCCAGCACCGACAGCCACAGGTCGCCGTCGGGCGAGACGCTGTGCGTGCCCTGCGTGACGAAGGGGATCGGCACGTGCACGAAGCGGTGCCGGCGCCGTCCGACGACCATGTCGGTGCGGCCCGACATCGCGGCGTGCACCGCGGTCTGAGCCAGCCGCGCGCAGTAGACCGAGTCGGACGGGTCGGCCGGGACCGACCGGATCGCGTAGCCCGGGTTGAAGTAGCGCATCGTCAGCGGCAGCGAGGCGTTGGCGAAGTCCTTGGTGATCACGTCGCGCAGGTGCCGGGCGATGTCCCCGAGCACGGCGTTGCCGCTGGCGTCGGTGGTGTCGCTCGCCTCGAGCAGGTGCTGCCCGGCGCCCTCGGCGAGCACGATCACGGCGCCACCCTTGGCGGCCACCCGCTGGCGCAGCGTCTCGAGCAGACCGTTCTCGCCATCGAGCTTGAACTCCACCTCGGGGATCAGCACGAAGTCGGCGTCGTGGTTGGCGAGGGCGGCGTAGCAGGCGATGAAGCCGGCGTGGCGGCCCATGACCTTGACGATGCCGACGCCGCCCAGCGCCGCCTCGACCTCGACCCGGGCGGCCTTGATCGACTCGGCCGCGCGGCCGAACGCGGTGGAGAAGCCGAAGCTCTGCCCGATGTAGGGGATGTCGTTGTCGATCGTCTTGGGTACGCCGACCACCGAGATGCGGGCGGATCGGCGGGCGATCTCGAGCGTGATGTTGTGTGCGCCCCGCATCGAGCCGTCGCCGCCGATGACGAACAGGATGTCGACGCCGAGCTCGGTCAGTCGGTCGACGATCGCTGCCGGGTCCTGCGCCCCGCGAGACGATCCGAGGATCGTGCCGCCGCGCTCGTTGATGCGCGCGACGTTGTCGGCCGTGAGCGCCACGGGCTCGAGCCCGCTCTCGGCCACCAGGCCGGCGTAGCCGTTGCGGAACCCCAGCACGTCGCGCACGCCGTAGTGGGTGTGCAGCTCCAGCACCAGGGCGCGGATGACGTCGTTGAGGCCGGGGCACAGCCCGCCGCAGGTGACGATCCCGACGCGGGTCGTGGCGGCGTCGAAGAACAGCTTCTGCCGCGGGCCGCCGGTCTCGAAGGTCGGCACCTGGTCCAGCGGGACGCCGCGGCCCTCGAGCAGCTCGACGGTGTCGTCGAACAGGATGCGGTCGTTCTCGCCCACGTAGTACTCGTTGGTGGCGCGTCCGGCCACGTACGGGGCGAGGGGCGACGGCAGGGTCGCTTCGCCGAGCCTCGTGACCTGCAAGTCCTGAAGGGTGACCACGGCCCGATCCTATCGCGAGGAAACCCTCACGTTCGCCGTGGTGGCGACCGGTATCGAGCCACCGGGGACGCTCGGTGCGGCACACTGGCCCCATGAGTCTGGACATCACGGTGCGCGGTTCGGCCGAGGAACGCTACCCCGCCGAGCGGGCCATGGTCTCGATGGCCGTGGCCATCGAGGGCCTCGACAAGGCGGAGGTGTTCCACGACGCCGTGGGCGTGCAGGAGCCGCTGGCCAGCCAGCTGCAGGAGCTGCACGATCGAGGCGCCGTCCAGGCGTGGTCGTGCGACCAGGTGCGTGTGTTCAGCCACCGGCCCTACTCGGCCGACGGCTCGCGCCAGGAGCTCAACCACGTCGCGCGCATCGAGGTGCGTGCCGAGTTCGGCGACTTCGAGCGGATGAGCGGTTTCCTGGACTACTGGTCCGGCCGCGTCGGCGTCGAGATCGCCAGCGTCACGTGGGACGTCTCGGCCAAGAACCGCCGCGGGTACGAGGCCGAGGTGCGCAAGGCTGCCGTCGACGACGCCGTGCAGAAGGCCCAGGTGCTGGCCAACGCGGTGCGCAAGGGCAAGGTCATCCCGCAGTCGTTCGCCGATCCGGGCATGTTGGGCGACGGCTCCGGCACGTCCGCAACGCCGCGTTTCGCCATGATGTCCGGCGACGACGGCGGGCGTGCGGAGCTGAACATCACCCCGGACGAGATCGTCATCCACGTCGAGGTCGACGCGCGGTTCATCGCTGAATGACCGAGATCTCCTCGCTGCGAACAGTGCTCTGACCTGCGGGTATGCGACTCATGTCACTTGTCGCTCCTACATACTGAGGGTACGGTCGAAGTATGTGGATCTCCGCCCTGCTCGATCGCGTCGCCGCGCTGGTGGGCCTCGTCGCCACTCCCGCGCGGGCGCGGCGGCAGCAGCTGCCCCGCTTTCAGCGCGGACCGATGAAGGTCGTCTACGACAGCGCCGTGGTCCACGAGAAGGTCAGCTGGCAGTCGTGGTTGCTGCAGCGCGGCGTGCGACTCGTCCTCAAGCCGATGCTCATGGTCGCACCGGTCAGCGACCGCACCATCGGGTGGATGCGTCGCAGCGAGAAGCTGTCGGCGCGCCGACCGCGGTCACGTTTCGTCGAGCCGGTCCGCTTCGAGCTGGGCGGCGTCGCCGTCGAGTCGATGACCCACCGGCACGGGCCGGACAGCGACCTGACGATCCTGTACCTGCACGGGGGAGGGTTCTTCTCCTGCGGCATCGAGTCGCACCGCCGGGTGTGCGAGCGACTGGCCCGCAAGAGCGGCGCGACCGTGATCTCGGTCGACTACGTGCAGCTGCCCGAGGGCGCCGTCGCCGACTCGGTCGATGACGCCATCACCGCCTACGCCGCGCTGCTCGACATCAGCGCCCACCCCGACAAGATCGTCGTCGCGGGTGACTCGGCCGGTGGCTACCTCGCCATGAAGATCGCCGAGCTGGCCACGCGCCGCGGGCTGACTCCGCCGGCCGCGGTCATCGGCTTCTCGCCCCTGCTGAGCCTGGACCCCGACCGCCTCGACAAGGACGTGCAGCGCGTGGTGCGCCCGCGCGACGCCTACCTGCCGCTGGGCAAGATCGCCAAGGTCCGCTCGCGGTGGCTGCCCGAGGGTGCGCGCATCGAGGGCGCCGAGTCGCCCCTCGACGCCGCTGACCAGATCACGTCCCCCACGTTCCTGGTCGCCGCCGAGGACGAGATCCTGCGTCCTGAGGTCGAGGCGATGGCGCTCGCCCTGTCCTCGCACGGGGTCGAGGTCGAGACGCACCTGTGGCGCAAGCAGGTGCACGCCTTCCCCGTGCTGGGCAAGGCGCTGCCCGAGAGCGAGCTGGCCCTGCAGCTGGCGGCGGACTTCGCACGCCGGGTCGTGGGCGAAGCTCGACCGCGTGCCCGTCACCGATCCCGACGCGCACACCGAGACGATCGTCGGTGAGGTCACGCCGGACTCGGCGGCCTGACACACTCGAGGCATGAGTGAAGCCTCCTTCCGCGCCCTGGTCGTCGACGACACCGAGGACGGCCAGCGCGCCGAGTTCCGCGACCTGACCACCGCCGACCTGCCCGACCACGCCGTGCTGGTCGAGGTCGAGTACTCGTCGCTGAACTACAAGGACGGCCTCGTCGTCGCGAGCCCGCAGAAGATGGCGCGCACCACTCCGCTGGTCGCCGGGGCCGACCTGGCCGGCACCGTGGTCGAGAGCAGCGACCCCGCCTGGTCCGCCGGTGACCGCGTCGTCGTCAACGGCTGGGGCATGTCCGAGACCGAGTCCGGCGGCTACACCCGCTACCAGCGCGTGAAGCCCGAGTGGCTGGTGCGCATCCCCGACGCCTTCTCCACGCAGGACGCCATGGCCATCGGCACGGCCGGCTACACCTCGGCCCTGTGCCTGGACAAGCTCGACGCGTGGGGCTTGGCCGCCGGCTCGGAGGTGCTGGTCACCGGGGCCGCCGGGGGAGTGGGCTCGATCGCCGTCGCGCTGGCGTCGGCCGCCGGCCACACCGTCGTCGCCGCCACGGGTCGACCCGAGCAGCACGACTACCTCACCGCACTGGGAGCCTCGTCGTTCATCGATCGGGCGGACCTGCAGGGCGAGGGTCGCCCGCTCGGCAAGGAGCGCTGGGACGCAGCCGTCGACTCCGTCGGGGGCTCCACGTTGGTCAACGTGCTGGCCCAGACCCGGTACGGCGGAGCCGTGGCCGCGTGCGGCCTGGTCGAGGCGCCGGCCATGCCCAACGCCACCGTCCTGCCGCACATCCTGCGTGGAGTCGGGCTGCTGGGCGTCGACTCGGTCAATGCGCCCCAGGCCCTGCGCCAGGCGGCGTGGGAGCGCCTCGCCCGCGACCTGCCCAGCGCCACGCTCGACTCGCTGTCCGTGGTCGAGCCGCTGTCCGACGTCCCGCGCCTCGCGGCCGAGATCCTCGAGGGCAAGGTCCGCGGCCGCGTCGTCGTGGACGTGACGGCCTAGCGCTGCTCGTCGCGCAGCCGCAGGGCCCGTTCGGGCACGTTGGTGGTGACGAGCCAGGCGCGCCCGGGCGCCAGCCAGTGACGCAGCTCGCGGTCGTCGTCGACGGTCCAGACCACCAGGGGGAGTCCTCGACGGCGAGCCCATCGGGCGAGCCGGAGCCGTGCCAGGTGCCGGTGGGCCACGACCAGGTTGGCGCCGCACCGGTCGATCCTGCGGGCGGGAAACAGGTCGCCGACCAGCTGTCGGATCGCGGCCCGCCACCCCAGGCCGTCGATGCTCCGGCCGAGCGACAGGCCCACCAGCAGCGAGGGTGCGTGCTGCTGGGCCCACGACCGGACCGCCGCCACCGACGACTCCTCCATGGTGGTGACGATGACGCGGTCGGCCCCGAGCACCTCGACGGCCCGCCGCGCGACCGCCACCTCGACGGCCTCGGAGGCCGCCTGGCCGGGGATCAGCTTCACGTCGACGTGGGCGCGGGCCCGGCTCGACGCGAGCGTGGTCAGCACCTCCTCGTAGGTCAGGACCTCTGGGCCCGCGGCCTGCTGGAAGTCCGCCAGGGACAGCGAGGAGACGAGGCGCCGGCCGTGTGGCGTGTCGATCTCGGCGTCGTGGAACAGCACGAGTGCGCCGTCGCGGCAGGCCCGGACGTCGAACTCGACGAAGTCGACCGGCAGCTGCAGCGTCTGGTCGAGCGCCGTCCGCGTGTTCTCGAGGTCGCGTCGGTCGCCCGCGCCGGCGCGGTGCGCACTGATCAGGGTCATCGTCGCCAGCGTAGGCGCTGCGCCGGTGACGTCAGCCGCCTCCACCGGAACTCCGCCACGTCCGGGTCCCGCCCCATCTCCGATGAAGCGCCAATCGAATTTCCCGACTCTCGGTCGCGGGTCCCCGTACCCATGGAGCGAGGCTGTACCCATTGTCTCAGAACGCCTCACACCGGGCGGGACCGGCGATAGATTTGCCGGTGAGCGAATTTCACGCTCCGACCCTGTCCGAGAGGAACGAAGCCATGGCCCGTGTCGAGACGGCCTCCGCATCGCGCGGCGGCGAGTACACGTCGGTGAAGAAGTGTGACGGCTGCGGCAAGGCCTTCTGGGGCAAGCCGTCGTGGAACGGCGTCTGCGTCAAGTGCCCGCACTGCTCTCGCGAGCACTAGCCGCCGGCCTCGTCGCCGTCGTTCTGGGTGGCTGCCACCAATCGCCGGAACACGCGACAGCCGACGCCTCGGGGAACCCCGCCGAGGTCCTGGACCGCTTGGCCGTACACAGCCGACCGACCTCGACCGAGGGCTATCGTCGCGACGCATTCGGTCGTGCGTGGAGCGACACCGACGGCAACGGGTGCAACCAGCGCGACGACGTGCTGCTGCGCGACGCGGTCGAAGGCACGGCCATCGTCCAGCAGCAAGGTTCGTGCGATCACGATGTCCTGGCCGGCACGTGGATCGACCCCTACACCGGTGCCACCATCACGGTCACGGATCTGAAGGATCCCGCTGGATCGCAGCGCGTTCAGATCGACCACGTCGTGCCGCTCGCGGAGGCCTGGGTCTCCGGAGCGCGGGGCTGGACGACCGATCGTCGACTGCTGTTCGCGAACGAGAGTGGCGAGCCGCTCGCCGTCGACGGCCGGGCGAACGCGAGCAAGGGCGATGACGACCCTGCGGCATGGCGACCCAAGAAGTCCTACCAGTGCGAGTACGCCCGCCGATGGATCTCGGTGAAGGAGGCCTGGGACCTGGCGATCGACCCGAGTGAGCGGCGTGCCCTGGCGGAGATGTTGACATACTGCCCGTGAGGCTCTGGTCGACTCGCCCGGCCGGACGGCACTGCGGCGCAACGAAGGAAGGCTCCTGAACGTGACAGATTCCGACGGTCACGAGGCCCACGACGACGCGGGACGCTTCGACGGACTGATCGTGCTGGCGGGCGAACGCCTGTGGCCCGACATCGACGCGATGGCTCAGTGGGGGCCAGAGATGCGCGACGTGCTCATCGTCGCGGCGCACGATGACGATCGGCTCCGCCGGCCGGCCGACCGGTTCCGCCAGTTCGTGAACGACAATTTTCCCCGCGCGCGGGTCGAGATCGTGGGTCCCATCGCCGACAACGTGTCCGCCGAGGTCGTCGGCGTGCTGGAGCCATGGCTCAAAGACCCGGCCCGGCGGTGGATGCTCAACGCGTCCGGGGGGACTCGGCTGATGTTCGCCGGTGCGCTGGAGGTGGGCCGCCGCCACGATCACGTCACGGTGTACTTCCGTGACGCGGCGAGCCCCTGGCACGAGCTGCACGTCAGAGGGTCACAGCCGCCTCGTTGGAGGCGTCGACCCGCGAGCGATCGACCGATTCACCGTCGAGGAGCTGCTGCGCGTCACCTGGGGTGACGACGAACGGGAGGTCAAGGTCGTCGACACGGTGATCGACCCCGAAATTCACGCGGCTGCAGTCAGGTGCGTGGCAGGCGCCTCGTGGGACGCGGTGTTCTACCAGGCGTGCGATCAGGTGGCCGAGCGTCGGGGGATCCCCCCGGGCCCCAGCGGGCACGTGGCATCAGGTGCCTTGTTCGAGGCATTCGTGCTCTGCCTCCTTCGTGAGCTCGGTGTCGCGGCCGACGACGTGCTCATCAACGCCGAGCTCATCGGTGATCGCAAGCAGTTGCAGGAAGTCGATGTCGTCGTCAACTCGTCGGGACGGCTGCACGTGATCGACTGCAAGCTGCCTGACGAGGACAAGGCCTGGCCGATCGGAGCCCAGATCCGTGAGGCGGACGCCACCCGCAGGCATCTGGGCGACGGAGCCGACCAGTTCATCCTGCTGCGACCGAACCGGACGATCGAGGATCAGTTCCGACGCCTCTGCGAGACCTATGATCTCCGAGTGATCGACGCCGCAGTGCTGGCGAATCGCCACCTGCCCGACGTTCTCTCGCAGATGCTCCGAACACCGGGTCGGCCCGTGCCGGTGGCGATGCCCCCCACGCCGGCGAAGGTCGTGGATCGACCGGTCTTCGACCTCCACGCGGACTTCTTCGCCTCTGCAGATCCGTGGCGCGCCTACCGCGTCGGGTCGACGGTCGTCGTCAAGGCGAAGTTCGCCCAGACGCGATCCGTGACATCGTTCCGGGACATCCTGGTCGAGCGCATCGGCAACATCGCCACGGTGCAGGCCATCGAGGTCGCAGTCAGCAAGAAGTCAGGCAGTGCGACGCTTGCCGCCACTGACCCGGATGTGCTGCTCGCTGTTGCGGCTGACTGGCCACTCGAGACCTGGTGACCTGGCGTTGACGGCGCCCGGCAGTCTCGGCAGACGGGGCCGGCTCGGAGGCATCCGAACCGGCCCACTGGCCACCCTCAGGTGCAGTTACCGTGACTGCAGCTGTGTCTGCTGACCGGGATCCCGTGAACGATCGCCTCGTTGCAGGCGGGGCAGCGGCCGTTGTGGTTGTTGACTTTTCCTTGACAAGGGCAGGCCATGTCAGGCTTCCCTTCACTTCGTGTGCCGCTCATCGTCCCATCGGGGAGCTCGGCGTCGACGGAAGATCTTCCCTGATGCTGAGGTCGGATTGGGCTCTAGGTTTCGCTCATGAACAGGATCATCGTCACCGTGCTCGGCGCCCTCGTCGCGTCGATCGGACTGCTCGCCATACCGTCGCCGGCCCAGGCCGCAGACGGCTGGGTCTACGTCGTGGTCAACGACCACGTCTGCGGGACTCCCGGGGTCAAGGCCCGCGGGATCCTCGCCAACGTCCGCGAGACCGGGTGGACGACCAAGAAGTGGGACAACGGGGACAACATCGTGTACCCGAAGGTCCGGCTCGGCAAGAGCAACCGCTTCTCGGCGCAGATCCGTTGCGAGAAGCGTGTCGCCGGCTTCTTCTGGGCGACGACCGGGTTCCGCACCGTTTCGTACACGATCAAGCCCACGCGGCACCGTCAGACGCTGTGGGTCGGCTGATGTCTCTTTCGGCAGACGACGACACCGACCGCGCTGTCTTCCGGCCCAGCGGTCGCGGTGAGGGCGGCAATGCAGGTCGCAACTCAGCGGACTTGCCCTACTCGCGCCCGTTCACGTGGTCATGATGAGTCGATGGACGGCGGTCCTGCATGTGCGTTGGACTACGTCACAAGCACAAGCACAAGCACAAGCACAAGCACAAGCACAGGCCTGGGCGACGAGGGCAAGCACGTCAAGGGGCGAACCGGGCCCTGTCGTGAGCCCCCCGACGAGCAGCGGCGCAGGGTGCGCCGTCAGGCGGGCCCCTTCGAGTAGCTGTCGAACCACTCGGCGACGTCGGTGAAGTATCGGTCCCCGGTCTGTGGACGCCGGGAGACCAGCAGCCGAGCCGCCTCGTCGAACGGCATCCCGTCGACGAGCAGCACAGCGAGGGCGAGGGCCGGACTGCGGTGCGACCCGAACTGGCAGTGGACCAGCACGCCTGTGCCCTTCGACGCCCAGTGGTCGAGCATCGCTTCGACTCCCTGCTCGTAGAACCACCGAGGCATTGGACCTCCGCTGTCCTCGACGCCGAGGTTGAGGTAGGAGACCTCCCGCAGCCCTGACCACAGAACGTGGTCGTCCGCTCCCGCCCGGCAGTCGACGACCAGGCCGATGCCGGCGCTCGCGACGTCCTCGGCACCATCCGGCGCTCCGCCGACCCAGAGACGCGGAGTGATGCGTGACGGGTTGCCGTCTGGGAGGCTCAACGCGTACGGACGAGCTTGCCGAGGACGAACTCGTCCATCTCCTCCGCGCCGAGCTTGACTCCCAGCCGCGGTCTGGCGGAGGGCTTGTAGACGAGTGCAGTCTGGCCGACGCGCTGCGTCGCCTGCTGGTCGACGACCGGAACGTCGCACCCGAGGATCGTGCTGAGCGCCTCGGCGGTGGCCGGGTGTCTGATCGCGCTCTCGGCGCCGTATGCCGTTTGAATCTTGATCACGTGCTGCCTCCGAGTTCGCGATGCGACAGGTGCCGCAGTATCCCGACAGTGACGACGATAGGGCGAATCGCATGTGAATGTGGAGCAGACCTCGAGACTGAAAACGAGTGCCTAGACCGTGACGAGCTCCGGCGGGTCGCGGTCAGCACCGGCCAACGAAATCCGATAAGAATGCGTCGAACTCGCGCGCTGGTCGATGTGGACCCGGGCCAGGGCCGACGTCCAGTTCGTCGGCTCGGACCACGAGACGCAGCTCCACTGGCGAAACCGACCCAAGTCGGGAAGATTTGCCCTACCGGCGTTCGCTCAGGTGTTCGATGATGAGTCGATGGACGTCGGCCCCGCACCGGGAGGTGCCTCCCTGTCTCTGAGCGTGGAGTGCCGGGCGAGCCGTGACGCGAGCTCTGGTACCGAGCACGAGGTGGTGATCGAGGCCGACTGGTCGGTGTCGACGCCGCACGATCTCGAGGCGGAGCGTCTGGCCACGGCGTTCGGCGGCTACACGTCGTGCCTGGGCCTGGTCGAACGGGCTGTTCCGGCGGTGCAGAGCTCCATGGGTTTGCTGACCCGCCGCACGTTGCCGGCGTTGCGTACCGGTCCTCGCGGGTCGTGGCGCCCGGTGAACGGCAAGGGGTGCTGCCGGCGCGCCTTCACCGACGTGCGATCGGTGGTGCAGCACCTGCTCGGTGTGGAGCACATCGCCCAGCTGCACGCCGCCGAGGCCTGGCAGGTCGACGCCGTGCTGCGCGCGACGTCGGCCGCATGGGGCTCGTTCGACGTCGCGCCCTCTCCGCATCCTGCTCGCGACGTCGTGCGCGACGTCCACGGGGTCGAGTACCTGTGGCAGGCGGGCCTGCACCCGGATCGTGTGCTCGGGCTGGCACGCGGGTTCCCGGTCCTGGACGACCCGTTTCCGTCGGCGCTCTTCCTCGCGTTGGCCTACCACTCCGTGGACCGTCGATGGCTCACCGAGACGTTGGCCTATCGACCAGATCCCGACGTAGCCGCGTGGCTGGCGTGGCTGGATCGTCCGCAGACGGTCGGTACCTCGCGCGAGTGGGGCACGTGGTTGCGTCTCGGCGTGCCACGACGCCAGCTGGTCGCGCTGGTGCGCGACGGTGTCCCGGCATCGGAGGCGTACACGATGGCCGAGCTGCTCGGCGTCAGCGCCCACGCTGCTGCCTTGTACGTGGCGCGGTGGGTCGAGGCCGGTTGTCGCCTCGAGCCGCGGCACGTGCTGACCCTGCGAGATCACGGCGTCCTGTACCCGCAGCCGTCCAAGGCCGCCATCGACGCTCTGTGTCACGACCTCGGGCCGTGCGGCCTGACTCGATGCGACCTCGCCGTGATGCTGGAGATCCTCGGCAACCGCATCGAGGTCAAGCGCGCACTCCGCGCCGGCGTCCACACGCTTCCCGACCTCGTCGACTGGGTCGACACCGACATCGCATGACCGAACACCACCACCGACGACAGGACGAGCGCCCGTGATCCACACTCGACAGGCCTACGACGACGGACTGCAGGCGCTGGGCATCTGCATCAGCGCCCGCATCCCGGTGCTGCTGTGGGGCAACCCGGGCGAGGGCAAGACCGCTGTCGTCGAGTCGGCCCACAGCCAGGGCTGGCACGTCGAGACCGTGATCATCACCCACTCCGAGCCGTCCGACTTCGCGGGTCTGCCGGTGGTCACCGCCGACGGCTCGGTTAAGCTCGCGCCCCCCGGCTGGGCCAGGCGACTCGCCGACGCCACGGGGCCTTCGATCGCGTTCTTCGACGAGTTCTCCACCGCGTCACCGTCGCTGCAGGCAGCGGCACTGCGGCCGTTGACGCACTACCAGGTGGGCTCGCTGCAGCTGCCCGACACGGTCTCCTTCGTGGCGGCAGCCAACCCGGCGGACGTGGCCGCCGCCGGCTGGGAGCTGGCAGCACCCACGGCGTCACGGTTCGTGCACATCGACTGGTCGCTGCCGTTGGAGATCTACTCCGAGGGACTGGTCACCGGGCGGTGGCCGAGCCTGCCCGTCCACGGTGAACCGCCCGACCACCAGCGCTTCCTCGCCGAGGAACTGGTCCTGGTGTCGGGGTTCCTGCACGCCAGGGAGTCGCAGCTGAGCGCCATCCCCAAGGACGCGGTCTCGCGCGGGCGGGCCTTTCCCACGCCCCGTACGTGGGACTACGCCGCTCGGCTGTCGGCCTTCTCGCGCGCGGTCGGTGCCAACGACGAGGTTCGTCGGTTGCTGGTCAGCGGGTGCATCGGAGAGTCGGTGGCGCACGAGTACCTCACCTACGTGCGGGCCCAGGACCTGCCCGACCCCGAGAACCTGCTCGCGGACCCGTCGTCCGCGTCCTTCGTGGGCATGCGGGCCGACCGGGTCTTCGTGACCCTGCAGGGCGTGCTCGGCGCGGTGTCGCGCCAAGGCTCGGCCGACCGCTGGGCGGCCGCCGTCGTGCTGTGCGCCAAGGCCGCCGACGAGGTGGGCGTCGATCCGGCGGTGCCGGTGATCCGGGCGCTGATGCGACCGGGCCTGCGACCCGACGGTGCGGTGGTCCCGTCTGAGATCAGCATCTTCGCCCCGGCGCTCGCGCTCGCCGGGCTGCTGCCGGCGTCGCGCTGATGGACGAGCGCAAGCTGTCTGCGGCCAAGCTGTGGCTGATCAGCCCACCGCCGGCCGGAACGCCACGACATGGGCCCGAGCCGGCCGAGAGCCCCCGCGACCTGGCCTACCTGTCGCACGCGCTCTACGCCCTGGTCGCGGTGGAGACCGCATCGGTGCCACGCATCACCTGCGACGAGTACTGGCGCATCTACGTCAACGGCAGGTGGCTCGACGGTGCCTCGGTGCCCGAGGTCGGCCGCGAGCTGGCCCACGTCACCTGGCACCTCCTTCTGGATCACTCGAGCCGAGCGCGGGACCAGGACGTCGACGGTTCCACGTGTCGGCAGTGGTCGCAGGCCACCGATGCCACCATCAGCCACACCCTCGAGCCGGACCAGGTGCGTCCGCCGGACCTGCCCACCTCGGTTGGCTTGTCGGTGCCGGCGGGTCTGTCGGCGGAGCAGAACTTCGCGCTGCTGTCGCTGCTTCCGGTCGGCTCGGGTTCCGGCCCGGCCGAGGCCGACCCCGACCCGATCGAAGGGTGCGGCAGTGGCAGTGACGGGATCTCACGCTCCTACGAGCTGGGCCCGGACGTCGACGTCGGTGCCGTCAGCATCAGCGAGGGGCGCGAGATTCGTCGACGTGTCGCCATCGAGTACCGCGAGAGCGCCGCCGGTGGGCGTCGTGGACACGGAGCGGGCGACGCCGAGCGCTGGGTGCAGCAGATGATGGAACCCACCGTGGCGTGGGAGCCGATGCTCGCCCGCACGGTGCGGCACGCCGTGGGCTGGGCCGCCGGACGCGGCGACTTCACCTACTCGCGGCCGTCACGCCGAGCCGGCGTCACGCCGAACGTCGTCCTGCCCGGGCAGCACCGGCCGGTGCCCAAGGTCGCGATCGTCGTCGACACCTCCGCCAGCGTCGACGACGAGCTGCTGGCTCGGGCGCTCGGCGAGATCGACAACGTGCTGCTCGCCCTGGGCGTCGGCGACGCCGAGGTCATGGTGTTCTCGGTCGACGCGGCCGTCCACACCGCCCAGACCATCCGCCGCGCACGCGACATGCGCCTGGTCGGTGCCGGAGGGACGGACCTGCGCATCGGCATGGCTGCCGCAGCCGACGCCCGGCCCCGCCGCGACGTCATCATCGTGCTCACCGACGGCGACACTCCGTGGCCCGCCACCGCGCCTCCCGCCGCATCGGTCGTCGTCGCGCTGCTCGGCCGCCGCGGCCAGAAGCTGCCACCGACCCCGCACTGGGCCACCCGCGTCGAGTGCCTCGTCCCCGACGTCAGGAGATCGCGCTGATGGACCAGGTCAGGTTCGTGGACAACATCAGTCGTGTGCGGATGGGCAGACCCGCCCGCCGGACCACGCTGCACCGCGTCGCGGCCGGTGGGCTGCTGCTGCCGGCCGCTGCCGGCTACGGGCTGCTCAGTGCCGCCGCGATCGCTCTCGAGCTCGTGCTCGGGCACGAGAACTACATCCACTGGTTCCTCCCGTACTTCCCTCTCGACCTCACCCGACTCCTGCTCACGCACGTCTGGACCTACGTCGGCCTGCTGGGCTGCCTCAGCCTGTGGGGGGTGTCTCGCTGGTGGAACCCACCACCACCACACCGGCCGAGGCGCTCCGGCGCTTCCGCTCTCGGGATCGTCATCGCCGCGGTCTGCCTTCCCGCATGGCACGAGACGAGTGACCTCGTCTTCCCCTTCGTGGTCACCTTCTGGGTCCTCGAGATGGTCTGGGCCGGCTGGCTCGGCGCCCGCTACTGGAGCGATCTCGCCGAATGAGAAGGCCGCTGCTGGCACGATGGGGACGGTGAACGACGAGGAGGCCGAGGCCGTCCGCGCGGCTGTCGTCGAGCTGCTCGAACGAAATGAGTGGGCCGCAGCACTGCGGATCGCCGACCATCGGCTCGGGTCGGGCAGATCGATGACGCCGGCGGCCTTCGTGCAAATGCTGGCAGTGACCTCGTCTGCCGACGCTGCGTCGTGGGACGAAGTCATGCACGAAGCGGCCATGAACCTGTCGGGCCGCGTCACCGACCTGACCTTCGACGACCTGATCCTGCTGCTCGACCACACCCCAGACCCGGACGAGAGGAGCCGCGAGCTGGACGCCGAGCGTCGCACGCTCGCACTCGACCTCGCCGTGCTGCTCGATCGAGTCCTGGTGACCCGATTCCACCGGATCAAGCTGGGACCCGGCCGCGACGACCCCCGGTACTGGTTCGAGATCGCGGTCGAGGAGGCGGGCTGGTCCGGTCCCAGGGCTTCGTGGTGGCTGGCTGTGGAGCGGTACGTCGCCTGGGCGCGCAAGACCGAGGGGACCTACGCGTCAGTGCGACCCCTCATGACGGCTGTCGCCGAGGCTGATCCGTGGTCGGCGGACGGTGACGCCACTCTGATGCGGCGGGATCAGCGGTCCCGGCGCACTGTTCTTCTGGGGGTGGCCAAGGATCCTGCGCGCGACCTCGACACGCGGGTCGCAGCGCTGATGCTCGGCTGGGAGACCCGCCGCGAAGGCCGCTGGGACCAGGAGGCATGGGACGCACGTCGACTCTGGGACGAGTGGCGGGGTCGTCCACCGGCCGCCGTAGACCTGCCGTGGTGGACCCACGCCGGCCCAGGTCCAGACCTGACGGCTGACGCGGTCTGGGACCTGCTGCGCCTCATCATCACCGATGTCACCGGGAGCGTGCTCGACTTCATCGGCGACCGAGAGCCACGCCCGTCGGAGCCGACCTCCACGACCAGCCTTGTCGAAGGTGTGCGAGACGCGCTCCGCTGGTGGGAGCCGTCGCACATGGGTGGGGCGCTGGAGAATTCACCGGCTCGGTCGGTCGACCGTGCGGCCGAGCAGTTTCTGGCCGACGTCGGTCTGGGAAGTGGACACCTGTCATGGCCGGGCACGAGTGAGCGCCTTCAGGTGCAGGTCAGAGGGCGAGCCCGTCTGTGCCGCGGCACGGCGGCGTGGTTTGCCAGCCTGGCCGCCGTGTCACCGTCAGGTGAGGACTGGATGGACGAGGTCGACCACTCGCGCGACTGGGTCGAGCTGTGGGACGAAGCAAGCGACCTGTTGCGGAACCGCGTGCTGCGGGGGGCCATCGAAGCACGCGCGCAGGCGGCGGGCTGGGACGGAGACGGGCCTCTGCCGGCCGCGACGACTGACGATCTGCGGGAACGTGCCCGGCAGGCCCGCGCCACTCTCGAGCAGTGGTGCACGGGCCTGCAGGAGGCCTGACCGTTCACGTGGCGCCGCGACCGCCGACGCGCACGTCCGTGTCGAACTGGCCTGGCTCGATCTCGACGAGCGACCCCATCGCGTCGACGAGCGTGGCCAGCTCGCGCTCAGCGATCTCCCGTGACTGGGAGACCTGCGGGTAGTCGGCGTGGTCCGACCCGGCCCACTCGACGAGCCGGCGACGATGCACGTCGATGGTCACGCGAGCGACCTCCAGCTCGACCCGCGTGGTCATGCGCGCGCTCTGCGCCTGTCGCCGGCTGACCGGCCGATCGACGTTCAGTGCGTCCTTCATGGGTGATTCCTCTCTTCAGATGTGGCTCCGGACGGAGCTGTCCCCTTACGGGGGCATCTGCAGAGAAGTCGTGCTCCGAAAAACGGTAGCGCCTCGTTCGCCGCGTAGTCGGTGAGATCTTCCCTTGACGGTGGCGACCCGCTGGGGTGTGGGCCACTTCGTGATAGCCGCCATCAACGAGCCCGTCAAGACCATCATCTTCTCCGCCCTTCGTGGGTCATGGGGCAAGGTCGCGTGGGGGCGGCTGTAGCCGTAGGGGGAATGACCTTCGTCGAAGTCCCACCACCAGAAGGCGGGAGTCATCTTGCGGTGCGATTCACCTACAGCCTCGAGTCAGCCATCACCGAGGTTCTCGATAGTTTGTCGGCCGACAAACGCGAGGCCTGTCTTGCATTGCTCGGCAGAGGCAGTCGTCGCACCACAGCATCCGCACCTCGAACTGCATCATGACCAACACCTATCTGGACCTTGAGGGCGTCCCGCTCGACGTCAGGCAGGCTACCCAATCACCGATCAATCGCCCGGATTGCTTCTACAAGGGTCCGCACTGCTGTGGCGACAGCCTGCTGGTCGGCTGCTTCAGCCATAACCCGGACGACAGGCTCAGTACCGCTCGCACGCAGTACGACCCGTCCCAACTCACCAAACGTCGCACTGACCTCGTCTGCGCGGGGGCGGAGCTCGGCCACAAGATCGGCCGGACGCCTTCTCACTCGCACGTTCTCCATTTCCTGTGGAAACTTCGTGATCGCGCGTTCGCGCAGTTCCGATAGCGATAGGCCGGACCTCGACATCGCGCCCAGAACTTCGAGCGCCGTCGACATGCCGTCACCGGCGGGCAGCAGACCTGGGATAATGACGTGCCCCGAGGACTCTCCACCGAGGCTGGCTCCGGATCGTTCGATGGCGATGGCGACAGCACGGTCACCGACGTCGCAACTTTCCACGACAATTCCGCGCTCGGCGAGTGAGCGGGATAAGCCGAGGTTGCTCCACATAGTAGCTACGACTGCACCAGACCCTGGCAGGTCCCGTTCCTGGCGATCGATCGCGAGCATTGCCATAATGTCGTCACCATCGCAGAGTGTTCCGGAGGAGTCGACGCACTGCACCCGGTCGGCGTCGCCGTCGAACGTAAAGCCGAGGTCGAGCCTAGCCTCGACCACGAACTTCTCGATGCTTTCCGGATGGGTGGATCCGACCTCGGCGTTGATGTTCCGGCCGTCAGGCTGGCCGCCAGTGACCACCACCTCGGCACCCGTACTCCGAAAGACGTCCGCGGCGACGAGGGCTGCGGCGCCGTTCGCAAGGTCCAGCCCGATCCGCAGCGTGCTGCCGTCGATCTCCGCCGCTCGCTGGGTCAGCCAGGCGACGTAGTTGGTCGCCGCACCCTCCACGATCGCGCCCGCTTCGGCACTCAGAAACGCTCCGCGGTCGGGACTTGAGAGCACAATCCGTTCGAGACCGGACTCGGTCGCCCGGTCAAGTTTGTTACCCGACGGGTCAAAGACCTTCAGGCCGTTGTCGAAGTACGGATTATGCGACGCGGTGATCATCGCGCCCGCCGCCTCGCGGCGGATGCACTCGAGCGCCACGCCAGGCGTGGGAACCACGCCCAGGTCGACCACAAAACGCCCGGCCGATGCCAGTCCCGACATGAAGGCGTAGGCGAGCATGGGCGATGAGACACGCGGGTCCCGGCCTACCACCCACCGCTCGTACGCTAGCTCGCGACCACAGACTAGCCCCAGAAGTAGAGCTTGATCCGCGGTTACCTCGACGTTGACGCGACCTCGGATGCCATCGGTACCGAACCGACCTGCCGCCACTATCCACCACCTTCGCAATCTGCCGAGCCATTCTCTGTCACCGTCAGGGTCACCACCAGCACAGCATGGTCCGTGTAGGACCAGCCCAGGTCAAGCTGCGGATCCGCGAACTCGACCCGACGCCCGAACAGCGTCATTCGTGGGTCAACGAGCACATTGTCCACCAACTGCTGTGCCATTTTGTGACTGAAGCGAGGCTCCAGGCAGTCGGGATTGCCACAGACCGCCCTGGTACGGAGTATCTCAGTTCCAGGGGCGTCGATCCTGAGGCCGAGGTCATTCGGCCCGTCCGAGGTAAACGCGACCTCCGGCCGTGAGTCAACGACCCAGCCACAGCGCCAGCAGTGCGAGCTGGTGAACACCGGCTCGAGACCGGTGCTCTCGCAGAACTCGGTCAGCTCCGGGCTGTCGGGCTCGGCGTTGAAATCACCCGCGACCACGACAGGGAGACCGCTCTCCCTCCGGACATCCGCGACGAACTCGCTCAGGACGCCGAGCTGGCGGGCCCGGAGCCAAGAGGCTTCCGGACTCGGGATCCGCGGGCCAAGCTCATCCAGGCGCTTCTCCGCGGTGAGGGTGCTCAAATGCAGGTTGACCAGGACAAAGGAGTCCTCGCCCCAGACCGGATGCTCCACCTGCACTAGGCAGGCCTGCGCGGCCCGGGGATCGGTGTCTCGTCCCCCCTTGTAGTACGACGGCCGGAACCGCAGCGGGCCCGCCAGATATAGCCAGTCGCCTGCGTCGCCTTCCGCCGGCTCCTCGTGATCGCCGCGTACCTCGTAGACCGGTAAGTCCACCACGAGGCTCAGCGAGTCGTCGTCTAGTCCGGCCAGTAGCCCCCATGGGCTGAGCCGGCAACCGTCACCGCGGCTGAGGGCACCGAGGCCCTCGCTGCGCGAGCCGGTGCGGATCTCCGAGGACCGTGCCCACTTGGCGCCGGTCGGATACCAGGCGGTAGACATGCGGGCTACGAAGCTGCTCGTGGTGTGCCCTCCCAGCTCCGCCTCGAGAACCGAGAGCCGGGTGGGCAGGCCATGTTCCTCGGTCGTAAGCTTCCTGGGCCACGAGCACAGCCGGCCCGTCGCCGGCGTACTGATCCACGACCGCGGCTAGGCTCGCGTACCCATCATGACCGCCGAGCTCGGTTGACCCGAATTCTTTTCCACCGGCGAAGTTGGTGACCACGATCGGGAGGCGCAACTCCATCACGTCAGGCCCGGCCTGACGCAATCAGCAGGTCACCGAGTTCAGTGCAGTCCGCGGGAAGAGCATCGCGAAGAGCGATCCCGACGATCTTCAGCGGATCGTCGCCCGGGACCAGCTTCCGCAGTTGCGCGCGGAGACGCTCAACGACTACGTCAGCCGGCTGAGCACGTGCGTCGGCCTCGAGACTTGGCACCACCTGGTGCTGCAGAGTCGACTTCACGTCGAGGGGAAGCACGTCCGGTAGCGCGGCGAAGCCTTGGCTAAGTTGCACGCCAGCGAGGGCGGCCAATTCTCGGTAGATGTCGTCGCTCGCCCTGTCAGCCCGCGCCTGCGCGTCCGGGGTCTCTGCCACATGCACGTAAAACTTAAGCTTAGGTTCGGTGCCGCTCGGGCGGACCTCCACCCGGACTTCCCCAGCGAGCTCGAAGACCAGCAGGTTTCGGGCCTCACGGTCGGTGCGACTCTTGATCTCTCCGTAGGTGATGTCCAGCCGGTCAGTCACCTTCTGGACGGCCAGCCCGGCGAGGGCGGACGGCGGGTTCTCCCGCAGTCGCTCCATAAGGGCCTGGATAGTCCTGACGCCCGCGCTGCCCAGGATGACCAGCGACCGCCCGCGGTCGCCGAACTCGCCGATGGCGCCGTAGATCTCGTCAAGGTAGTCGATGAGCGTACGCTCGTCGCTGCCGAGCCGCTCTACGAGCGCGGCGATGTGGCAGCCGCCCGACATGGAGTCCTTTTCGCGGAGCCGCGGCGTCATCTGGAACCCGTGCGATTCCTCGGTGGCGAACGCAAGCAGCTGGGAATCCGATGCCTTCGACTCCAGCGCGAGCTCGTGCTCGTGCAAAGCACCGTTGATGTACTTGAACCCGATCAACAGGTCCGTCGCCACGAGGTCGGACTTTGCCAGCTCGGCAATCTTTCCAATGGCCCGAGTGCTCACCGTGGTAGTGAACGCCGGCCCTTGCAGCCGCGGGCCCTGCTCGTCGAGGAAGAGATAGTAGGCGAGAAGGGTCGAGATCTGGTTGCCGGTCAGGTGAATCCAGCGGCCGTCGTGCCTAACCTCCACCCCGAGACGGTCGGCGTCCGGGTCGCTGGAGATCACGACCGCCGCGCCCAGTTCATCCGCTGCGGCACATGCCGGTTCTGTCGCCTCGGGCACCTCGGGGTTCGGCGCGAGCAGCGGGATCGAGGTGAACAGCGGATCCCGGCGCTGGTTGGCCGGAACCACTACGTCAAAGCCGAGCGCGATCAGGGTGTCGCCCAGCGTGCGCTCGCCGCAACCTCCCAGGGGCGTGAACACGATCTTCGTGGTGCCGACGGCACCCACGTGGTGCGCGGCGAAGAGGTCCGTATAGCAAGCTCGATACCGCTCCAACGCGTCCGCTGGGACGTCGATGATCGCGCCGGTTCCGACGGCCTCCCTGAAGTCGACCCGCTCAACCTGGCTGACGTGTGTAGCCGTGTCCGAAAGCTGCTCGTCGTACGGCGGCAGATACTGGCCGCCGAACTCGTCGTACACCTTAACGCCATTGTCGTCCGGATGATTGTGCGAGGCGGACAGGTTTATGCCGCCCATCGCATTCAGATCCCGGACCAGGAAGGACAGCTCCGGAGTAGTGAGGATCGCCGCGGGATCGTCGGGCGACATGATGTAGACCTGGAAGCCGTTCGCCGCGTAGACCTCCGCGGCCAGTTCGGCCAGACCGCGCGAAGAACAGCCGGGCATCGGGTCGGTGATGAAGGTCAGGTTTCCTGCGAGATCGTGGAACTCGCGGACGTCGTTCGCGACGACCACTGCCTTGCGCAGGCCACCGGTGCCCTGCAGGTCTTCCAGTCGCTCGCTAAGGAAGTCGCAGTGCGCCTGAATGGTCATGCCTACCACCGACCGGTTGATCCGGTTTGGACCGAATCCGACAGGACCGCGGACCCCGCCGGTTCCGAAGGGTAGGTTTCTCCAAAAGCTTTCGTGGACCAGCTCGACCGAGGCGTTCGCCAAAAACTGCTCAAGCTCGGGCAGGTCGACCAGTGGCGTCGCGCCCGATCTCCATAAGTCCACGTTCGCGGCCGCAATCACGCCCGACTCGCCAAACCGGTCGATCAACGCCGACGTCAAGGACTGCATGAGCAACTACCTCTCGTAGTCATACCGTTCCGTACGGAAACACGTCGACCTCATCTGAGATGAAGTAGTCGATCTTGATCTGCTTCGCTTCCTCAGAAGCTGGTCGGTACGCGAGAACAGCCGTGCGTACAACATAGCGCTGCTCCGTCGCGAGGACGTCCTGGACCATTTCGACGGCCGTCCTCAGGCTGTCGCCGGTCTTCAGGCTGGCGTCGACGATCAGCACGTTGAACGCCGAACCCCGGGCGCCGAGGTTGCCTAGAGCGACTCGGAGCAGTTCCCGATTCTGATCGTTGCTCATGCCGCTCTTGAAGGAGACAGGCAGGAAGGCTGTACGCCGGTGGAAATAAAGGACACCGCCCACCGCCGCGCCACCGGCGTTGACCCCAATGATGACGTCGGGCTCGAACTTCTTGCCGGACTCGTCGATGCGATCCAACCGGTCGCGAAGCTCTTTAATGGCTTGGAAGTACTGCGGCGGCGTCATCTCCTTTCGCCCGGATTGCGGGCTGCGGGCCGGCCGCTGCGAGTCGGTGGCCAGGGTCGCTTGGGCGTGCAGCGTGAGGTCAGTCTCGACCTGGCTCACCAACTCGAGCCACTCGAGCTCATCACTGGCGGCCTCGGTCGCGTCCGTGACGAGATGGAACGCCGTGTCCCGGTCGAGCGGTCGGTCAGATCGGGCTTTGACCCGCGCGGCCTGCGCCAAGAGCGCGAGCGACGCTGCTAGCGCGCTCACCAACCCGATAAGCTCAACGTTCCAAACCTGGGAGGCCTTCACGAAGCCCAACGGGATCCCCGACAACTCGAGGACGAGTACGACGACGATCGAGAGCGTGGTCCAGCGACTGAACCACTTGCCCTCGCGGACTAGATCGCTGTGCAGGGGCCGCACGCGCTGGTTCAGGTAGGCGGCCCGCCGCGTCGTCCAGTCCTGGCCGCGAAGGTCGCGCATCCCCGGGGTGAGCTGCTGGCGTGTCTCTGACCCAGTCCTCACTTCCAAGCCAACCTGCTCGAAAGACGCGACGCGGTTGAGGAACTCGCGCTCCGGCGAGTGATTGGTCGCCAGGGCAGCGTACGGTTCGACTTTGAGCGCGTACCGCCAAGCGTGGGACTCGATCACGTCGGCGACCGCATTGATCCGCTCCTCCAGCAACCCTGTTTGCTGGCCTTCCGGAAGAATGAGCCGAAGCGCCAACAGGCCGACGAAGACCAGGACCGCGATCAGGCCAAAGATGTCGACCTTTACGTGGTTAATCTCGACCACGTTGGTACCGAGAGCCAAGAATGCACCCGCTGACAGAAGGACAGTGCGAGCCACGGCCAACATAATGTCGTTGCGCCGACAGCGGTCCGCAGACTCACGTAGGACGTCCACCATCGGCGGCAGTTCCAGGTGAGCAGGGCTGTCGTGTGTATCCGGGTTCACTCTGGACAGCGCCCTCGAAGGAGGCTCGACACACGCTCGAGATTCAGACGTGCAATTTCAACTCCACGGGCGTCATTAATCGCCTGACAGAGTTTGAGGTCCTCTTCAAGGAGATTCACAGCCCGAACCAGGTTGCCTTCTCGCTCCCGCAAGATCGCAAGATTGTTCAACGCCTGACTACGAACTTGCTGCGTATGACCGGGCTGGGCGAGTGAAGCGAGTATTTCGTCGGCAATGTCCAATTGGTCCAGGTTGATACATGCGATCGCCTGGGCATTCCGCGCATAGTCCGCCTCAACCGAGGCCCCGCATGCGGCGAAGGCATTGCTCGCGGCGACTGCGTCATCCATGGATCGCTGGAACTCTCCCAGCTCGCCCAAGGCGTGCGCACGCGTCAACAACAACCTCCCCAAGAGTTCACCACATTCACGCGAACTGCTCAGCGCGAGATCCACAAGGTTGACCGCTTGCGATGGCTCGCCAGCGCTACGAGCCATTACCGAGGCCTCGTGGAAAGCCCAGGCAACTGTCGGTCCCTCGGAATTTCGCGCCGCCTCCTCATATAAGGCGCAGGCCGACCGGACGTCGCCGGTTGCTTCCAGTCGTTGAGCTTCTGATACTAAGGTTCGTGCCCTGGCGATATCTGCCATTGATGGTCCGCGCGCCTGTTCAGTCGATGTCGTACGCCACAAGGTCCCGTGGAGCGATGTCTGCGTCGTAAATGAACTGCTGCCCAAGGGGACCAGGGGCTGACATGTGGAAAGTCGTCTTGGACCCTCTCGCGGCGAGCGCCAGGGAGCCTCCGTCAATGCCCTCGACTCGGCCTTGCCCGGTCCCAAGTAGCAGGCGGATCGCCTTGCTGTATTCGTGAGAGTTAAACCGGAGTCGAATGCTGATCCACTCATCCGTGTCCCGATCAAACGGCCAACGGCAGTCAAGCACCGTCTCTGCATCCCCACGGTCAATCTCGATTCGCCCTTCGACCGGGTGACTGATTCTAGTCAGGTGCTGAGACATAGATAGACTCTACACCGACGCGAGGCGGTCCCCGCGTTGGCTGTCGCGAGGCGCCGCGGCGACGGTGCCGCGTCTGCGGCCGTTGGGATCACCTCAAACTCGACCAGCGTGGGAGGACCCACGGTGGCCGGAGTCCGGACAACTTGCACTTTTCGCTCCAGCGGAGGATTGCGAACTGGAACTCGCCCGCGGGAGTTCCAGCGTCGGGCCAGCGCCAATACCGAACTCGTAGGCGGTCTACTTGACCTGCTAGCCCTAACCCGGATCGTTCACGACGCCGCTGCATGATCGGCGCGTAAAAACACCGGAGTGCACGTTGAGCATGAGGACTTGGCATTTCGACGGTTCAAGTAGTCCCAGCAGGAAGACACTCGGTAGGTGAAGGGTACTCCGTGGTCGATGGGCCTGTCCGTCACGGCTGATGGCGTCGTTGTGCTGGACCACGCGGGCAGCACCGCGACCCGACCTCTGCCCGACAGGAGCCGATTGACGGGTGAGCCGTCCAGGGAGACGACCCGCCGGAACTTCGTCCCAGGACACGACCGAAGCCGGGTCCTGGCCGACGTCACGGTGATGCTCACCTCCGGTGGCGAGGTGATCGCCGACATCGGCGTGCTGCGTCACTATTGCCGGCGTCTTCGGTCGCTTGGCCCCGACGCTATGGCGCACGCGGAAGGCGATCGCGCCCGGCCGAAGCAAGAGGATCGCGACAGCGCGTGCTCGGGTCCGTCGGCGCGTGTGGGCGCAACTGCCTGACGCACTTCCGGCATCCAACGCCGCCGGGACCGATCTGGCTAATCTTGTGGAGCTCGACATCGACGCCACGACCGTGGTCGCGCACAGCGAGAAGGAGATGGCTGCCGCGACGTTCGAGCCGACCTCCGGCTACCACCCGATCGGGGTGTGGTGCGACCGGGGGCTCCTCGCCGCGAAGCTGCGTGCGGGGAACGCCGGGTCGAACACCACTGCCGACCACATCGAGGTCCTCACCAACGCGATCGCCCAGATCCCCGGCGCCCACCGCCGCAACCTGCTGATCCGCAGCGCCGGTGCGGGCGCCTCCCACGGCCTGCTGGAATGGCTCACCGAACAGGGCAAGGGCCTCGGCCGCAAACTCGAGTACTCGGTACGTTTCGCGATCACCGCGAAGCTTGGTGACGTCATGGACTTGGTCCCTGCGAAGATCTGGACGGCGGCGATCAATGCCGACGGCGGTGTCCGTGTGGGCGACGTCGCCGAGCTCACCGGCCTCATCGACAGGGCCGTGCTCGCGAAGTGGCCCGAAGGGATACAGGTCATCGTCCGCCGCGACCGACCCCATCTCGGCGCCCAACGGTCGCTGTCCGAGGAGCGCGCGGATCCGGCACGCCAAGGACACCGGCCCGGGCCGGTTCCCGTCCCGTGAGTTCGACATCAACCAGACCTGCCTCGCGATGACGATGATCGCGGCCGACCTGGTCGCCTGGACCCGACTCCTGGGCTGGGTGGGCGACGCTACGGCACTCGCCAATTGTGTACCGAAGGCGCTGCGCTACCGCGTCCTCCACGTGCCCGCCCGGCTCACCCACGGCGCGCGCCGACCTCGGTTGCGGATCCCGGAATCGCGGTCCTGGGCTGCCGCGGTCGTCTCGGTCTTCGCGAACATCGCCGCGATCCCACAACCCGCCTGACCCGCCCCGTCCGCCCACGACTTCGCTACCCGGAGAACCGAAGCTCGGCAGCGCCAGCCGGCCAGCCGTCCTACCCACGGTCAGTCCGTGCACCATGCAATCCGATCATGCAGCCCGACAAGACCGCGGCCGTCCGCAGGAAAGAGCAGGGCCAACAGACCAACGCGACGGCGCGTGGCGAGCTCCGGCGTGTAGCGACGAAGCCCTCTGAGAACTTTTCAGTCAGGCTCTCGACTCATCACTTGGTCTTGGGCCCGACCTGTAGGCCAGGTCAAGGTGTCAACCGAGCCGGGACAGCCCCGCGTGCTCCCAGCCCCGCCCACGGATTGGGCCATTCGACGGATACAGCGCGCGAACCGTCCCCGCCCAACGGGCTCCGTGAATGGCCCGACCACGGTCCATGACAAGTGCACACGCTCGGCTGGGCGACACTGCTAGAAGACGCCATCGTCGTCAGTGCTCGCGCCGGGCGTCTGTCGCTGCGCCGCCATCTGCTGGAACGAGCCCGACCGGCGCAACTGAACACGGAAGCTCCCTGCACATAGGTCCTCGCCCATTCTCACGGAGCCGGATCCACCACCGGAAAGCCCGTCTCGCAAGGCGAAGTCGAGCCGCTCGTCCCAACTCGCTATGTCGTCTGCAGTAGCATCCGGCCAGGGTTCGGCCTCGAACACTGCGAACGGGACCGGATGACTCGCTCGCGAGGTCGGGGTGAGGATCTGGACTGCCGAGCGCTCCCCTCGAGAAAGCGTCGCGCAACGTCGCCATAGACCTCGACACGAAGTTCTCCTACATGAGCCGTCCACAGATCAGCGCGTCGTTCCCACAGGTCTGGCAGTGGACCACCCCTGAGGCCGTCGTCCCCTACGGGTTTCTTGACCGAGTCCGCCGCGGAAGCTTCCCAACGCGGTAGACGCGACTCGCTCCAGTGCCCGCATGCGGCAGCCGACTTCAGCGGCCTCGTCGATAAGCCACTTGGTGATCTCTTGATCGCTGTAGATAGGTAGCGCCGCTGCCATGACCTTCGGGGCTGTTGGGGGCATGGTCCTGTCGACGGAACGGACGACCGTCTCGCTGGGAGGGTAAATCGCGGCGAGGATGTCCAACCACTTTGTCGTCATCACGCGTGCGATTCGAAGGCGGGCGTGCTCACGCATGGCTGCCTGGGCGCGCTCAAGCCAGTGCCGACGGACCTCGAGTCGACGGCGGCCGCGTTCGAGGAAGGCGCTGTAAGCGCGGAAGAACGCATACACGCTCCAAAGGAGGTAGACCACCGCCAGCCGCGCCAACCGCGATGAAACCGAGCGGGGCCGTGAGCCAGGCTGGGAGGACGTTGCGAGCGAAGTAGGTGACGGCGGCCCAGATCAGGGCGAGGACGGCGCAGACGGCGATGCCGATGAGTGTGGGCTTGCGGAACTTGTGCTCGGCTTGACTCCAGTCGAGCGCGTCCCCCTCAGATGGGCCGGTCGCCCACTCCGTCCAGCGCTCCGTGTCGAATCGTGCCCTGATGGCTGCGCCGATCACGCGGCTGCCGATCTGGTCCAGCAGGCTGCGGGCGCCAGCGACTTTCGTTGCTGACAGCGTGCTGAGCTGTTCGTCCAGACGGGTGCTGTCGCGCTCGTTGCCCTCGGAGGCGAGGCGCTGGGCAGTCAGGACGACACCGGTTGCGTCATCGAGAGCAACCAGAGGGGCGTGGCGGCGCCGGCGAGCTAGGTTGATGGCTGCGTTTGCGATTCCAGTGTTGCGTGCTTCGGCGAGGTCCCCGGGATGTCGCTCGTGACTGGACTCGCCGCCGAGGGTTGAACCATGGCAGCTGCGAGGACCGGTTTGCGGTCCTGGTGCTCAGGGGGCCCCATCCGTCGGGCTCGGCGCCGCCGTCGTTGATCGACGTCACCAAGCGGACGAGGGAGCGCCATATACGGGAGGGCGGCATCGGCGGATCGCGTCGTAGCTGACGATCGAGTGCTGTGAGGTCCTTGCGTGCACCTTCGGCTGCGTCGGCGTCCAAGCGTCGAAGTCGGGCATCTTGACGCCCCAGTCGATCGCCTTGGTCGGTTTCCCGACGTTGTAGCCGAGGTCTGGGCGTCGTCGGACATGGGTGGGGCGCTGGAGAATTCACCGGCTCGGTCGGTCGATCGTGCGGCCGAGCAGTTCTTGGTCGACGTCGGTCTGGGAAGTGGGCACCTGTCATTGCCGGGCACGAGTGAGCGCCTCCAGGTGCAGGTCAGAGGACGAGCCCGTCTGTGTCGCGGCACGGCGGCGTGGTTTGCCGGGCTGGCCGCCGTGTCACCGTCAGGTGAGGACTGGATCGACGAGATCGACCACTCGCGCGACTGGGTCGAGCTGTGGGACGAAGCAAGCGACCTGTTGCGTCGATCGCCACGTTGCGGTGAATCGTCCCTTGACGCTGGCGATCCGCCGCGGCAGGCGGGGGTGCGCGCATGAGCAAGATTTCCCCACGACCTCGGATCCGTCCGTGTCAGGATGAGCGAGCAACGTAGTGAACCGGCGCGAAGGATGAATGGGTGGGCTTCAGGGAAAAGGCCGCTGGCGTGGCGGTAGTGGCTGGTCTGGCGTCTGGATCGATCTGGTACTTCCAGCCGCACACCGCAGCCGAGGTCGACGATCAGCGCAAGACCGTGCAGACCGAAGAGCTGAGCGACACCGGCGAGATGGACAACGACCGTCGACGCGCCGAGCTGCGTGAGGGAATCGACAACGAGAACACCGAGCGGATGCGTCCGCGCGTCCCGACGCCCAAGCCGCCCAAGATTCGTATTCGTCCCTGATGTTGTCGTGGGGAGGTCCGCGCGCGGGCGACTGGGTCGTCGCCCGACGCACGATCAAGCACACCTTTACCGACCACCTCAACGACACGGGGATCAGCCCAGGCACCAAGGGCGTCGTTCTCGAGGATGGCTGGTTCAGCTTGCAGGTGGAGTTCGACGCTGGATTCGGCACCACCCGAGCTCGTGTCGATCGCGGTGACGTTCGGTTGCACCGGCGGGATGGAGGCGTGGACGAGTTCCGCGAGCGCGTCAGTCGATGGACGGTCATCCGGCTCGGGTGCGCTGTGGCCCTGCTGCTCCCGTTCGTCGTGTACGCCGTCCAGTACTGGTGGGCCTACAAGTCGTTCGACGGGATGGTGCCAGCGCTCGCCGTGGCGTCCCTCGACGGTGTGGGCCACTTCGTGATGGCCGCCCTCAACGAGCCCGTCAAGACCATCATTTTCTGCGCCCTCTGTTGGGTTATCGGCAAGGTCGCGTGGGGCCGGCTGTAGCCGTAGGGGAAAAGACCTTCGTCGAAGTCCCACCACCAGCAGGCGGGAGTTGGCAGCATGTCACTCATGGATCTTCTGCTCGTCGACGATAAGGACGGCGAGCTCGCCGTCTTCAGTGCGGCATGCCAAGCCGAGGGACACCGGGTCCTCCACACAGACGACCTGAGCCACCTCGAGGATCTCGAGGCGGGTCGTCGGCCCCACGGCTGGCCGGCCCCTCCGTACGACATCGCCGCCGCCGTGATCGATCTCGACCTCGGCCACAAGGGTCCGGGTCCGGCGGGGGGACTCGTCGCCGTCGTCCAGGTCTCTCGATGGGCCAAGACGTCCCGACACGATGTGCGCCTCGTGCTTCGGACCGCGGACGTGGATGACGACCGCAGTCTCTCGGCCGTCTTGGCGGCGGAGCTGGTCGGAGGTCCGCTTCCGCTGTGGGGCAAGTCGACCGAGGAGATCGACGACATACTTCGCTTCGCCTCCGGCGAGGTCGGTCCCGTCGACGGGGTGGTCGGGCGAGGCGGAAGCTGGGTGCATCCAGTGCGGTTCGTCGGCGTGTCGGGCCGCGAGAAGCCGTTGGGCGCCTACCTCCACCGTGGCCGGAGGCACCTCGTGTGGCAGTACCTGCACGACGGGATCGACATCGACACCGCTGTGATGTACGCCGGGTACAGCGACTACCACAAGTTCTTCGCGAACTTGAACGACCTCATCGCTGCGCTCAATCATCTGCGCGAGGAGGGGGACCGACTGCATCTGCTCGGCGGCACGGTCTTGCGACTCCCCGACATGCAGCTGGACATCGCCCGGAAGGTCATTCGTGACCTTGACATCGCCATGGATGCGATCAGGCTCGGCCAGATGGACATCCGCGACGAGGCCAAGCCCTTTCTGCTCGATGCCCTCGAGAAGAAGAAGCTCGAGTTCACCCGATGGATCGACGACGATGGCAAGCCGCCCAGCCGCAATCACAACATCGAGCAGGGGGAGTTCCTCGGGGTCTTCGGTCGTGTGCTCGGTCACCCGGACGCGGTGGAGCTGTTCACCTCCACCCGCGGCTGACGAGGGTGGGCCGAGCGGCGTGAACCTCGAAGCTCGGCCTATCGTCCTCCCGTGACAGCTCTGACGAGGAATCGCACAACCCCGTAGACCGCGATACCTGAGGCCACCACCAGAACCTGGTCCGCGGATCCGTCCAGCGAGCAGCCTGACGACGTCAGAGTCGATCCGTAGAGCGTCACGACCGCGATCCCGGCACCGAGCATCCCGAACACCAGGCGGGGCGCGATCGCGGTCACGAATCCGATGCTCAGTGCGAGCGCCGAAAGGAGCAGGCGATCCCACCGGTCGACGTCAACTCCGAACGGTGAGGTCAAGAAGACTGCCGTCTCGACCAGTGCGAAGATCTCGAGACCGACCGTGCTGTTCAAGCCGCCTCGCAGACTGCCCAGCAGGAGGCCCGCACCGAACAACGTCGTCATCGCGATGAAGGTGACTGCTCGTGCACCCACGTCGGAGCCACACGACGAGGTAGTGAACATGCCTGCAAAGGCTGCGAATGCCGCCACGACGCCGAGGATGCTGAGGGCGACGTTCCTGATGCTTGCTCCGTGTCCGCGGCGCGGGCTCAGGCCCATCATCAACCCGAACAGTGACCCGGCCGTGATTGCCCCGCGGGACCCGGGACCGTAGAAGCTGGCCAGTGCCAAGAGCCCGATGAGAGGGGGTAGCCACAAGAAGCCGGCCCCGTCGGCGCTGTAGGCGCGAAGCCCTCCAACTCGTCGCGCCGACCGGGGATAGCCACCCGCTCTGTAACGGCGGTCAACCTTGAAGGGTCGACTGCCGACGACCATGAACGACAAGATGCCAGCGACCGCGACGAGGACGACGACCGATCCGAGAAGATCTGTCAGTTGTACTTGATCCCGCACACAGGGCATTTCTTGTACGAGTTCGGCGTCGTGATCACGTTGCCGCATCCTCGGCAGACGTAGCCGCGAAGGTGTTTCGCCATGTGAATCATCATGATGACTCCTCGGTCGGTGGGGGATTGCGAAGTGGCTGTCGTAGGTCGGGCACCGTCAGAACCCGACAAGGTGTTGTTCCTTGTCGAGGCCCGTCCACTCGAGAATGTAGAAGCCCTGCATGTCGGGCGACGTCACGATCGTCGAGTTCTCGAAGATCCGCTCGGGGGGAGGCTTCGGACGTCGAGACTTCGGGACGACCGAAAGTCCGCGGAGGACCGCGCGAATGCTCAGCACACGTTCCCGGATGAGGTCAGATGCGGGGTACTGGGCGTCAGGCATGCCGACACACTAGTGGCCATCAGACCAGCTCATGGGTGAAATTTCCTCCAGCTCGCGAGCGAAATTGTCTCCCTCTGGCCAACGACTCGTCGATCAGACAGGATTTCTGCGTGAACGGGCCCACGCCGTCGAACCGGCTGCTAGTTTCTTGGTTGCCTTCGATGTCGAACACGACGAAACGCTGAGACGGAGAGATGTGACATGGCCCGCTCGAACTCATTGTCCCTGCCCGGTGCCAAGCGGGGCGGGATCAACCCGGTCGCTGTTCTCGCGACCGTCGTCGCGCTGGTGCTCGTCGGCCTGATCGCCTTCATCTTGTGGCCGGAGACCGACGAGAAGCCTGAAGCGGCGTGCTTCCTGGTCGTCGACCGGACCGGCTCGTCCATCGCACCCGACCGTCTGGACACCTACCGGACGGCGGCTCGGCGAGCGATCGACACGTGCGAGGCCAAGAAGGGCTCCGTCGCGGTCTACTACTTCGACAACGCGAAGGAGAAGTTGTTGTCGGCCTCCGGCGACTCGCCGCCCTTCGAGTTGGTCATGAAGAAGCCGGAGACGGCCGGACAGGGCGAAGCAGCTCGACGAGCGTCTGGGCCAGGCTCGGTCGGCGGTCGACACAGCGCTGTCGGCTCCTGCCGGCCGGGGCCGCGGCAGTGACATCGCTGCAGCCATCGACGCTGCCGCCGACTCGCTCAAGGGCTATTCCGAAGCCAACGACATCAAGGCCGGCAGCCGGTACCTGGTCGTCTTCACTGACGGGTACCAGACCTCTGAAGGAATCCAGATGACCACGAAGTCCAAGGAGTCGGACGCCGATCCGGCCGCTTGGCTGGACATCGAGAAGAGCTTCGACGTGATTCCCGACCTCAACGGTGTCGACCTCACCTTCGTTGGTGTGAAGGCGGGTGTCACGGCGGACAAGAGGCAGGTCCCGCAGTGGCTGGACGCGGCGGCTGAGACGTTCTGGCAGTCTTACGTGGCCGCTGGCGGAGGATCCTTGTGCGCCTACAACTATCAGGTCGAGGCGGTGCCGAGTTCATGCTGAGTCGTTGGTTCGGCCTCGCGCTGGAGGAGCTGGCCAATCGCATCGAGACCGATCTCAAGGACGGCCACATCGACCGACCGATGCTCCGCACCATGACCCGGGTGGGTCGGCGCGATGGTCGACGAGAAGCGCCGATCGAGAGTTTTCGAGCGGTGGTCGCCGGTGCGGTCGACAGCGCGGGCACGATGATTTCCAAGGATCTCGTCGCTGCGCACGACGAGATGCAGCGCACGATCGATGGCATCGACTCCGACATCGCTCTGACGAACGAACTCGTGGATGAGAAGACGTCGCAGCTGCAGCAGCTGGAAGCAAGAGACCTCGAGCAGCCTCCAGCGAAACCCGACGTCGAGGCGCCGACGGCAGCCAACAAGTACGACCTGAACGGATCAGTCGAGCTCCTCGAACATCGTCGAGTGGCGGCAGCTGCCGCCACGCGGATCGCTGCCCGGCAGGCAGAAGTCGATGCGCTGAAAGGCGCCATCGGTGAGGCGAAGGACAAGATCCGTTCGCTCAAGCAGCAACGCGCAGAAGTGGTGACCGCGCAGGGCGACCTGCGTGCGGACGCTGAAGAGAAGTGGGCAGGAGCGGTGGCGTCAGGGCGCTTGCTCTGGGGGCGGTACACCGACATGTACAACAAGAAGCTGGCGCGCCGTTCCGACTTCACGGCCGACCGGTTGGTGTCTCGCGATCTTGAGTTCCTCAGGCCTCCCGCGTTGGACGCCGCGGTGGCCTCGGCCAAGACCAGTGTTCGGGAGGGTGCGTCGTGAGCTTCATCAACAGGGTGCGGGGTTGGTTCGGACGTTCGGAGGAGGGTGGCCGGCCGCAGAAGATCGATCGCCCCGTGTCGGCCGGCATGGGCGAGGGCAATCCGGACGACCCGCCTGGCGACGGCCTCAACCCGATCTTCGTGGAGGAGCTGGCCAACCTTCGATGGGCCGCCCAGAACGAGGCTCATGTCGTGGCCGCCCAACCGTTGTCGCCCGAGATCTGGGACGACGGCCGGATGGCGTTCCCCTACGAGCGCTTCCAGGCGCACCAGCACGAGACGCTGCGGCAGCGGCTGGCTCAGTGGGCGAATGCTCGCTCGCGCGACTCCGCGGCGCGGCTCGAGGAGCAGGCCACTCTCATCGCTGCTCAGTGGGACCTGCTGCGCCAGGCTGATCTCGAGGCCGTCGCGGCGAAGCGTCGGTACGCCAAGGTGTATGACGACGTCCAGCAGGACGAGGCAGAGCTCATGCGCTTCTCGCGCCTCAAGTCACAACGCTACAAGTTCACGAAGTACGCATTCGCGTTGGTCTTCATCTTCGCCGAGGCCGTCATTTCGTACCTCGCCTTCGCGTCCTACGCAGACGCGACGCGGGAGGGCAAGGCGATCGCGATGTTCATGGGCCTCGGTCTCATCCTGATGATGGTGCTCGTCCCGCACTACACAGCCGTCGGCCTCAAGGAAGGGTTCTCGCGGCATCACAAGTTCGAGGAAGACGCGTATAAGGAAGCTGGGCTCCGTCCCAACTTCCACATCGTCCGCAAGGTCCACATGGAGCACGTGGAGGACATGGGCTCGCGGGCTGTGGGCGTCATTCTCGGCATCGTGCTGCTCCTGATCATCCTGCCTCTGTCGTCCATTCGGGCGGCCGAGATCGTGGACAAGCCAGTCGAGGCATCACGCGTCGAGGCCGCTCGGACCTCCGCGGCAGTGGACACCGCTCAGACCGCTGTCGCCACCAGCGCGGAGGGCAACAACGGCCAAGCCGCTCAGAGTGCGATCGCCGAGCTCGACGAGGCCAAGGCCGCAGCCGATGTCGCCGCGAAGCAGCTGGCCGCGGACGAGGATAAGCTGCCTTCGCAGCGCCGCTTGTGGTTCTGGTTCTTCCTGCTGTTCCAGCTGGGAATCTCTCTCTACTTCTTCCTCAGAGAGTGGTTCGACCACGGTCTCCCGGCACACAATCTTCACCATCTGGAAGATGCAAAGAACGAGGCGATGGCGCATCGCGACCACACGTACCAAGGCCTGATCCTGCTGGCCGGCGCCTTCTACAACGAGGCAGAGAGGCTCATCCAGCTGACCCGGTCCGCGGCGCACTGGGATTCTGAGATCGTCACGACGTACTACGCGACGGTCCACTACATGCGACACGTCATCGCCAACGAGCACCCGGACCTTCAACCGTTCATCGCCTACGCCACCATTCCGCACGTCGGGCCTGTCGATGATCACGACAAGTCGGCCATGCCACTGGCCTCGACGGGGCTGGAGTACCCGGCCCTTGACCAGGATGACCACTTCGGCCGGCGACGGTGGGTCGACGAGAGCGTCGGTCACCTGGGAGAACGCACCGTTCCGGAGATGGTCGACTCCGATGGAGACTCGACTCTCGATGGGACCTGGATGATGTTCAAGAACCCGCAGGCGATCCTGCACCACGTTCTCAGCCAGTTCGGCATCGAAGAGCCTTTCTATCGTCGGCCCGCAGAGCTCGACGAGGTGGAGGAGGTCACCCTGTCCGACCCGATCTTCTTCCCGATGCCCGATCCGGGGAGTGACCGTCCGCCGTCGGCCGAAGAGCGCGAAGCGTCCGAACGGGTCCTGGAAGATTCGATGGCCAATGACGGCGGTTCGGGTAGCTCGCGCCCGTCGGCCTGAGCGTCGATGTTCGACAATCCCACTGGAACGGCGCCGGCCCCTGGGGCGCCCGGGGTGGTCGGAACACGCGGCGACCAGGCGGAACAGCGGTCGTGGCTGGCACGGCGCTGGCCCTGGCTGCTCCTGCTGATTCCGCTGCTCCTCCTCTTGGGGTGGTGCCACCGCTCGGACGAGCCGGCGAGCGTGTCTGACGTCGAGATGTTCGGGCCGCGAGCCCCCGGTTGTGTCCGACTGGTGGTGTTGCGTGACAGATCAGGATCGATGGCGAAGTTCACCACCAGCCGCGAGCGGGCACTCGACGAAATCATCAGGTGGGCTCCCCAGAACATGCGAGACGACGACGAAATCACGGTCATCGACTTCGTCGTCGAGGCCGCCGTATCGCTCCCGTCGGAGCGCCTCAGCTCGTCTCAGCTGGGGACGGTGACCGTCCCACGACTCACCGGGGACTCCACCGACATTGCTGACGCGATGGAGAAGATCGGAGCTCTGCCTCGCTCGAGATGCAGAGGGTGGATCGTGGCTCTGTCGGACGGGCTGATCAACCCGCTCGATGAGGCCAGCGCTGACCAAGCGATGCGTAGGGCAAGCATCAGCGGGATGACTCTCATCAACCCAGCCGGCGGTGACGCGCCGGACAGATGGTCTGACGTGTTTCCGTACAGTTCGACCGTCGAAGCGTCAGGCGACGACGTCGGTCGAACCGCCGTGGCGATCGCCACGGCGCTCTCCAAGGCGACGGGGCAGGACCTGCGGAGCCGCTGAGTGACCAGTCGACGGTCGACTTGACCGGCCACATCATTCCTGCCGAGCTGTGTGGTCGCTCATGGTTGTATGCCTCGTTGAACGACTCCAGCACGACTGCCTCGGGTGGAGGGTGCCGTAGAACTCGCGCGGGGGGGGGTATCGCACTTCAGACTCGAGAAGAACGTCTCGGTGGCGGTGTCGTCGAAGCACGACCCGACTCGGCCCATCGACGGCCGAAGCCCCTGCTGGCAGCACAGTTGCGCGAGCGCGTTCGCCGTGAGCTCGACCCCGATGGTACAGAACAGGGGTAATTACAAACAAGATTGACTGTTTGTTCGAGTTGATGCATGCTGTCGGGGTGACCAGTCAGCCCGACGTGCGCGAGCGGGTGCCGCAGACCGAGCGCACGCGCGCCATGCGGCAGCGGCTGCTGGAGGCGACGGTCGAGTCGCTGGTCGAGCTGGGCTGGTCGGGCACGACCACGACGGTCGTCAGCCAGCGCGCCGGTGTCAGCAGGGGAGCGCAGCTGCACCACTTCCCGACCAAGCAGGACCTCGTGGTCGCGGCCGTCGCACACCTCACCGAGCGACGTCGCGACGAGATGCGCACCATCGACCTGCCGACCGAGAACCGCACCCGTGCCGTGCTGGAGGTGCTCAGCGGGCAGTTCACGTCGCCGGTCTTCTACGCCGCGCTCGAGCTGTGGGTGGCCGCGCGCACCGACGCCGACCTGCGCGCCGCCGTCGCCCCGTTGGAGCGTCGCGTGGGCCGCGAGACCCACGCCTACGCCGTCGAGCTGCTGGGCGTCGACGAGTCCGTCGGCGACAACCGCCGGCTCGTGCAGGCCACGCTCGACCTCCTGCGCGGGCTGGGCCTGGCCAACTCCCTGAGCGACGACGCCGCCCGCCGCGGCGCCGTGCTCGACGCGTGGGCCACCACGCTGGACGCCGCTCTCGAGAAGGATGGAGACGTGCGATGAGCACCCTCGACGACGTGCTGGCGGATCTCGCTGCCGAGAGCGACCAGCTCGACGCCTGGGTCGCCGACCTCGACCCGGCAGGGTGGTCGACCGTCACCACCCCGGAGGGCTGGACCGTCGCCCACCAGGTCGCGCACCTGCACTGGACCGACGACGCGTCGATCACCGCGATCGAGGGCGGGGAGGGCTTCGAGGCCCTGATGGCCACAGCGTCGGCCGACCCGCTCGGATTCGTCGACGCCGAGGCCGAGCGCGTGGCGCAGACACCTCCGGCCGAGCTGCTGGCCCAGTGGCGCGCCGGTCGCGCCGCCCTGGCCGACGCCCTGCGGGGCGTTCCCGACGGCGAGAAGATCGCCTGGTTCGGTCCGCCGATGAGCGCCACGTCCATGGCCACGGCTCGCTTCATGGAGACATGGGCGCACAGCCACGACGTCGCCGACGCCCTCGGCACCGACGTGCCGCGCACCGACCGGGTCCGGCACGTGTGCCACCTGGGAGTGCGCACTCGCGGCTTCTCGTACCTGATGCGCAGCAAGGAGGCGCCGGCCGTCGACGTGCGGGTGGAGCTGACCGCCCCGACCGGTGAGCCCTGGACGTGGGGAGCCGAGGACGCTGTGGACCGGGTCACCGGCGACGCATGGGACTTCGCCCTGCTGGCCACGCGCCGCCGCCATCGCGACGATGTCGACGTGCACGCCACCGGTGCCGCGGCCGACGAGTGGCTCGACATCGCCCAGACCTTCGCCGGGCTCCCCGGCAACGACCCGCTTCCTCTGGCAGATCGCGCATGAGCGGCGCAGGCACCATCCGGGTCGGCAACTGCTCGGGCTACTACGGCGACCGACTGTCGGCCATGCGCGAGATGCTCGAGGGGGGCGAGCTGGACTACCTGACCGGCGACTACCTCGCCGAGCTGACCATGTTGATCCTCGGCCGCGACCGCATGAAGGACGAGAGCCTCGGCTACGCCAAGACCTTCGTGCGCCAGATGACCGACTGCATGGCGCTCGCGCAGGAGCGCGGAGTCAAGATCGTGACCAACGCCGGCGGCCTCAACCCCGCCGGGCTGGCCGAGAAGCTGCGCGAGATCGCCGCCGAGCAGGGCCTGGCCGTCGCGATCGCGCACGTCGAGGGCGACGACGTGCGCGGAGCGTCCGACGACTTCGGTGACGCGCTCACCGCCAACGCCTACCTCGGTGCGTTCGGCATCGCGGCCGCTCTGGAGGCCGGTGCCGACATCGTGGTCACCGGTCGGGTCACCGACGCGTCCGTCGTCGTGGGTCCGGCCGTCGCGCACTTCGGCTGGGGACGCGACGACCTCGACGCGCTGGCCGGTGCCGTCGTCGCCGGGCACGTCATCGAGTGCGGCACCCAGGCCACGGGCGGCAACTTCGCCGGCTTCACCACCCTGGACACCTCACGCCCGCTCGGCTTCCCGATCGCCGAGATCTCGGCCGACGGGACCACCGTCATCACCAAGAACCCCGCGGCCGGCGGCGCGGTCACCGTCGACACCGTCACCGCCCAGCTGCTGTACGAGGTGCAGGGCCCGGTGTACCTGAATCCCGACGTGGCCACGCACCTCGACAGCATCGAGCTGACGCAGGTCGGTGACGACCGGGTGCGCATCAGCGGCGTGCGCGGCTCGGCCCCGCCGGCCACCACCAAGGTGTGCCTCAACGCGCTCGGTGGCTTCCGCAACAGCGTCGAGCTGCTGCTCACCGGGCTCGACATCCCCGCGAAGGCGGCCTGGATCACCGCCCAGATGGAGGGCGCGCTCGCGGCGCTGCCGCCGGACGAGATCACGTGGCACCTCGACCGCACCGACGTCGCCGACCCGCCCACCCAGGCGCAGGCGACCTCCTACCTGCGCTGCGACGTGCGCAGCGCGAAACCAGAACCGGTGGGCCGCGCCTTCAGTGACGCCGCCGTGCAGGTGGCCCTCGCCAGCTATCCGGGATTCACCGTGTCGCGCCCGCCGTCGGCCGGAACCCCGTTCGGCGTCTACCGCGCCGCCTACCTGCCGCAGACCGACGTGCCCCACGTCGTGGTCCACGCCGACGGCCGCCGCGAACCCATCCCACCCACGCCAGTGGTCAAGGACCCGCTGAGCCTGACGTTTCGACCGCAACACGCTGGCGAGTCGCGTCAGAACGTCAGTCTCAGCGGGAACCGAGCGCCGCTCGGCGAGGTGGCGTACGCGCGGTCGGGGGACAAGGGGGGCGACGCGAACGTCGGCGTGTGGATCCCGGCCGACCACCCGCAGCGCGATGCCGCGGTCGCGTGGCTGCTGGACCTGCTCGACGTCGACACCGTGAAGACCCTGCTGCCCGAGGCCGCTGACCTCGCGGTCGACGTCCACCCGCTGCCCAACCTGGGCGGCGTCAACATCGTGATCCACGGCCTGCTCGGCGAGGGAGTCGCGTCGTCGACCCGTCTCGACCCGCAGGCCAAGGCCGTCGGCGAGTGGCTCCGGGCCCGCGTCGTCTCGATTCCTGCAGAGCTGCATCGGCAAGGAGCTGATCTCATGACCATCTGGGACACCCCCGAGCGCACCGCCCTGCGCGGCGCGGTCGAGCACTACACCCGCGACCGGATCGTGCCGCACCTGGCGCAGTGGGAGGACGACGGCCAGCTGCCGCGCGATCTGCACCTCGACACCGCCAAGGCCGGCTTCCTCGCCGTCGGCTACCCCGAGGAGGTCGGTGGTGCCGGGGGCGACGTCATCGACGCGTGCGTCGTCACCGAGGCCATGCTCGCCGCCGGCGGCTCGACCGGCCTGCAGGCCAGCCTGTTCACCCACAGCATCGCGGTGCCGCACATCATCGACTCCGGCGACCAGGACCTGATCGATCGCTACGTCCGGCCCACCCTGGCCGGCGAGATGATCGGCTCCCTGGGCATCACCGAGCCCGGCGGCGGATCCGACGTCGCCAACCTGCGCACCCGCGCGGTGCGCGACGGCGACCACTACGTGGTCAACGGGTCCAAGACGTTCATCACGTCGGGCGTCCGCGCCGACTTCGTCACCACCGCCGTGCGGACCGGGGGCGAGTCCCACGGCGGGATCTCGTTGCTGGTCATCGACAAGGACACACCCGGCTTCACCGTCAGCAAGAGCCTGCGCAAGATGGGCTGGCACTGCTCCGACACCGCCGAGCTGGCCTTCGACGACGTGCGCGTCCCGGTCGCGAACCTGGTGGGGGAGGAGAACGGCGGCTTCTACCTGGTCATGCAGCAGTTCGTGGGCGAGCGTCTCGGACTCGCGGTGCAGTCCTACGCCACCGCCCAGCGCGCCCTCGACCTCGCGGTCGCGTACGCCCGCGAGCGCGACACGTTCGGTCGACCGCTGATCACCCGACAGGTGATCCGGCACAAGCTGGTCGAGATGCACAGCCGCACTGCCGCCGCGCGTGAGCTGACCCGGCGCGCCCTCGAGCGGGCCCTCGACACCCCCAAGACCGACCCGTCGCTGATCCTCGACGCCGTCGTCGCCAAGAACCAGTCGGTCGCCTGCGTCGAGTTCGTCGTGCACGAGGCCGTGCAGATCTTCGGCGGCATGGGGTACATGCGCGAGTCCGAGATCGACCGCCACTACCGCGACGCCCGCATCCTCGGCATCGGCGGTGGCGCCACCGAGGTCATGAAGGACCTCGCCGCGAAGCTGTTGGGCTACTGAGATGGAGACGACGATGCATGGACTCACAGGTCGCCAGCGGCGAGGAACGAGCCGCGTGAGCGCACCACGCCTCGGTCGCTCGTCCCTCGCTCCCTCACGGTCGCTCCGCTCCCTGGCGAGCGAATGGGTCGGTCGCCAGCGGCGAGGAACGAGCCGCGTGAGCGCAGCGAGGCGCTCCCTGGCGAAGGGCTCGGCCCGATGAGCGTCGACACCACGAGCGAGACGTACGCGAACAACCGCGCGGCGATGCTGGAGCGGGTCGCCGACCTGGCCGAGCAGCACGCGAAGGCGCTGGCCGGAGGCGGCGAGCGGTACGTCGAGCGTCACCACGCCCGCGGCAAGCTGACCGCCCGCGAGCGCATCGAGCTGCTGATCGACCCCGACGCACCGTTCCTCGAGCTGTCGACCCTCGCGGCCTGGGGCACGAACTTCGCCGTCGGCGGGTCGATCATCACCGGCATCGGCGTCGTCGAGGGCGTCGAGTGCATGATCGTGGCCAACGACCCCACCGTGAAGGGTGGCTCCTCCAACCCCAGCACGCTCAAGAAGGGCCACCGCGCGGCGCAGATCGCCGCCGAGAACGGGTTGCCCACCATCAACCTGGTCGAGTCGGGCGGCGCCGACCTGCCCACCCAGAAGGACATCTTCATCCCGGGCGGCCGATCCTTCCGCGACATCACCCGCGCCAGCGCCGACCGTCGCCCCACCGTGGCGCTGGTGTTCGGCAACTCCACCGCCGGCGGCGCCTACGTGCCCGGCATGAGCGACTACGTGGTCATGGTCAAGGAGGGCGCCAAGGTGTTCCTCGGCGGTCCGCCGTTGGTCAAGATGGCCACCGGTGAGGAGTCCGACGACGAGTCGCTCGGTGGCGCCGAGATGCACGCCCGCACCTCGGGCCTGGCCGACTACCTGGCCGTCGACGAGCGGGACGCGATCCGCCTCGGCCGCTCCATCGTTCGACGGCTCAACTGGCGCAAGTCCGGCGCCGCGCCGGTGGCCAGCTACGACGAGCCCGTCCTCGACCCCGAGGAGCTGCTCGGGGTCGTGCCCACGGACCCGAAGACGCCGTTCGACCCGCGCGAGGTCATCGCCCGCCTGGTCGACGCGTCCGAGTTCGACGAGTTCAAGCCGCTGTACGGGTCCAGCCTGGTCACCGGGTTCGCCCAGCTGCACGGCTACCCGGTCGGCATCCTCGCCAACGCGCAGGGCGTGCTGTTCAGCCAGGAGGCGCAGAAGGCGGCGCAGTTCATCCAGCTGGCCAACCAGACCGACACGCCCCTGCTGTTCCTGCACAACACCACCGGCTACATGGTCGGCGCCGAGTACGAGCAGGGCGGCATCATCAAGCACGGCGCGCAGATGATCAACGCGGTGTCGAACTCGACCGTCCCACACATCTCGATCGTGATGGGCGCCTCCTACGGTGCCGGCCACTACGGCATGAGCGGGCGAGCGTACGACCCGCGTTTCATGTTCAGCTGGCCGAATGCGAAGTCCGCGGTCATGGGGCCGGCGCAGCTGGCCGGGGTCATCTCGATCGTGGCCCGCGGCGCCGCCGAGGCCAAGGGCCAGCCCTACGACGAGGAGGGCGACGCCGCGATGCGGGCGATGATCGAGGAGCAGATCGAGAAGGAGTCGCTCGCGTACTTCACGTCGGGCATGCTCTACGACGACGGCGTCATCGACCCCCGCGACACCCGCACGATCCTCGGCATCTGCCTGTCGGCCATCCACACGCGCCCGGTCAAGGGCGCCGACGGCTTCGGGGTGTTCCGCCTGTGAGGCCCGGCATCTATGAGGGAGCGCCAGCGACCGAGGCGGGGCGACCGGGAGCTGCCCGGCTGTGGTTCGCCTCGCTTCGCTCACGCTCCTCGCAGGGCTCGTCGCTGGCGAACGGGTACTGCTCGCCAGGGAGGCCGTTTGCGGCCGACCGTGAGGGAGCGCCAGCGACCGAGGCGGGGCGACCGGGAGCTGCCCGGCTGTGGTTCGCCTCGCTTCGCTCACGCTCCTCGCAGGGCTCGTCGCTGGCGAACGGGTACTGCTCGCCAGGGAGGCCGTTTGCGGCCGAGCGTGAGGGAGCGCCAGCGACCGAGGCGGGGCGACCGGGAGCTGCGCGGCTGTGGTTCGCCTCGCTTCGCGCACGCTCCTCGCAGGGCTCGTCGCTGGCGAACGGAAGGGGAAGCGCATGATCAGCTCAGTTCTCGTGGCGAACCGGGGGGAGATCGCGCGGCGGGTGTTCCGCACGTGTCGCGACCTGGGCATCGCCACCGTGGCGGTGCACTCCGACGCCGATGCCGACGCGCCGTTCGTGCGCGAGGCCGACCGCGCCGTGCGGCTGCCCGGCAACAGCCCGGCCGACACCTACCTGCGCGGGGACCTGGTGATCGAGGCCGCTCGCCGCGCCGGAGCCGACGCCGTTCACCCCGGCTACGGGTTCTTGTCCGAGAACGCCGAGTTCGCCCGCGCCGTGATCGACGCCGGGCTCACCTGGATCGGACCGAACCCCGACACCATCGACCAGATGGGCTCCAAGATCCGCGCCAAGGAGCTGATGAAGGCCGCCGGCGTGCCGATCCTCGAGGTCGACCCCGACACCGCGAAGCCGGCCGACTTCCCGCTGCTGGTCAAGGCGTCGGCCGGTGGCGGCGGGCGTGGCATGCGCGTGGTCACCGACCCGGCCGATCTCGCCGGTGAGCTGACCGCCGCAGGCGCGGAGGCACGATCGGCGTTCGGCGACGAGACGGTCTTCGTCGAGCCCTACCTGCCCGGCGCCCGCCACGTCGAGGTGCAGGTCATGGCCGACACCCACGGCACCACCTGGATCGTCGGCGACCGCGACTGCTCGATCCAGCGCCGCCACCAGAAGGTCGTGGAGGAGGCGCCCGCGCCGAACCTGTCCGACGCCGCCCGCACCACGCTGCACGACGCAGCCCGCGCCGCGGCCGAGGCGGTCGGGTACGTCGGCGCCGGCACGGTCGAGTTCCTCGTCGACCAGTCTCGATCGGAAGGGGAGCGCGTCTTCTTCCTCGAGATGAACACGCGCCTCCAGGTCGAGCACCCGGTGACCGAGGAGGTCTTCGGTCTCGACCTCGTGGCGCACCAGATCGAGGTCGCGGAGGGAGGCGCTCTCGATCCGGGTGCCACCTGGGAGCCGCACGGGCATGCCGTCGAGGTGCGCCTCTACGCCGAGGACCCCGCCGACGACTGGGCGCCGCAGACCGGTGAGATCCGATCGTTCGAGATCGAGGGTGACGTCCGGGTCGACTCCGGGGTCGAGGCGTGGTCGGTCGTCGGGATCCACTACGACGCGATGATCGCGAAGGTCATCGCGCACGGCCGGGACCGCGCCGCTGCGATCCGTCGGCTCGACCGTGCACTTCGCGGGGCGCACGTCCACGGTGTCGTGACCAACATCAACCTGCTTCGCGCCGTTCTCGCAGACGAAGAGTTCAGGGCCGAGCGTGTGCACACAGCCCTGCTGGCCGAGCGACTCGCGGACTGGGTCCGGACAGACGAGTCGGACGATCACGTGTACGCCGTGGCGGCTGCCGTCGGACAGGCATCCCGCGCGGCCTTCGAGGCGAAGGTGCTTGCCGGCATCCCCGTCGGGTTCCGCAACGTGATCTCACAGGACCAGGTGCGTACCTATCGGATCGGCACAGGCGAGCCGATCGAAATCCGTTACGTCGTCCGGCGTGGAGCCTTCGACATCGACGGCGTCACGGTCGTCGAGGCGGCACCGGCCCAGGTGACGCTCGAGATCGACGGAGTACGCCGTACCTTCATGGTCAGCGAGTACGAGGACTCCGACGATGTGGACGTGTGCGGCCCCGACGGTTCGCGCTCGTTCACGCCGATCCCGAGGTTCGTCGACCCGGCCGACGTCGTCGCCGAGGGATCGCTGCTGGCGCCCATGCCTGCGTCGGTGGTCAGCGTGGCCGTCGAGCAGGGCCAACAGGTCACGAAGGGCGACGTCGTCGTCGTCCTCGAGGCCATGAAGATGCAGCACACCATCACCGCGCCGACCGACGGCGTCGTCGCCGCGCTGGACGTCGCCGCCGGCGCACAGGTCGAGTCCGGCACCGTCCTGGCCGTTATCGAGTCCACCACCGAGGAAGAGGATCAGACATGAGCACGTTCACCGAGACGCAGGAGCGCCAGGAGCTGCGCAAGGCCGTGGCCGCGCTGGGCGCCAAGTACGGCCGCGACTACTTCGAGAAGGCGGCCGCCGAGGGTCGCAAGACCACCGAGCTGTGGACCGAGGCCGGCAAGCTGGGCTACCTCGGGGTCGCCGTGCCCGAGGAGTACGGCGGAGGCGGCGGCGACATCGGCGACCTCGCCGCGGTGTGCGAGGAGCTGGCGGCCGCCGGCAGCCCGTTGCTGCTCATGGTCGTGTCGCCGGCGATCGTCGGCACGATCATCGCCCAGTACGGCACCGAGGAGCAGAAGCAGCGCTGGCTGCCGGGCTTGGCCGACGGCTCCTCGACGTTCGCGTTCTCCATCACCGAGCCCGACGCCGGCTCCAACTCGCACAACATCGTCACCACCGCCACGCGCGACGGCGACGACTGGCTGCTCAACGGCACCAAGTACTACATCTCCGGCGTCGACGAGGCCAGCCACGTGCTGGTGGTCTCGCGGACGGCCGACCACAGGACCGGCAACCTCAAGCCGGCGCTGTTCCTGGTGCCGACCGATTCGGCGGGCTTCTCGTACTCCGAGATCGACATGGGCATCGTGTCGCCGGAGAAGCAGTTCACGCTGTTCTTCGACGACGTGCGGGTGCCGGCCGATGCGCTGATCGGCAGCGAGGACGCCGGCATCGAGCAGCTGTTCGCCGGCCTCAACCCCGAGCGCATCATGGGCGCCTCGTTCGCGCTCGGCACCGCGCGGCTCGCCCTGGCCAAGGCGGCCGAGTACGCCCAGCAGCGCCAGGTCTGGAAGACGCCGATCGGTGGTCACCAGGCGATCGCCCACCCGCTGGCGCAGTCCTACATCGAGATCGAGATGGCCCGACTGATGACGCAGAAGGCGGCTGCGCTGTACGCGGCCGGCGACGCGATGGCAGCCGGCGAGGCCGCCAACATGGCCAAGTACGCCGCCGGTGAGGCGGTCTGCAACGCGGTCGACCGTGCCATCCAGACGCACGGCGGCAACGGCCTGGCCAACGAGTACGGTCTGGTGCAGATGTTGGCCGGATCGCGGCTGTCGCGCATCGCTCCGGTGAGTCGCGAGATGGTGCTCAACTTCATCGCCCAGTTCTCGCTGGGTCTGCCCAAGTCCTACTGAGGAGCATGATGAGGGAACTCGTCCACCTGGAGATCGCCGACGGCGTCGCGACCATCACGCTCGACAGCGAGCACAACCGCAACGCGCTGAGCCGTCAGCTGGTCACCGAGCTCGGCGACCACCTCGCCACCGTCGACGCCGACCCCGACGTCAAGGTGGCGCTGATTCGGTCCGCCGGACGCGTGTTCTGTTCCGGCGCCGACCTGTCCGAGGCCGCCGCCGACGGGATGGAGCAGGGTGCGCTCGCGATGATCGACATGCAGCGCCGGATCGCCGGACTCGGCGCTGCCGTCGTCGTCGAGCTGGCTGGCCCCGTGCGTGCCGGTGGGCTCGGGGTCGTCGGCGCCGCCGACATCGTGCTGACGGCCGAGTCGGTCACGTTCGCGCTCACCGAGGTGCGCCTCGCACTGGCACCCGCGGCGATCAGCGCGAGCCTGCTCCCGCGCCTCACCGACCGCGCAGCGGCCGACGTGTTCTTGACCGGCCGCACGTTCGGGGCGGCCGAGGCCGCCGAGCTGGGCCTGGTCACCCGGGTCGTGCCCGACGACCAGCTGGCCGACGAGGTCGCGTCCGTGCTGGCCGACCTCGCGCTCGGCTACCCACAGGGGCTGCGCGAGACCAAGAAGCTGCTCAACCGCGAGCTGCTGGCCCGCATCGACGCCCTCGGCCCCGAGCTGGCCGCGCAGTCGGCGGCCCTGTTCGGCAGCGACCAGGCACGCGCCGCGATGCTCGCCTTCCTGGAGCGTCGCAAGGGATGAGCGCCCGCCGAGCGTCAGTGCAGGCGAATCGTTCGCGTGGCGGCGCTGCTGTGGCGTGAACCCTGGTACTCCAGACGCAGGCGTGGATCGATGCGCTCGTCCTCGGTGTCCCAGTCGTGGGTGGAGCCGAACAGCGTGATGGTGGCGCGGCCGCTGGTGAGCGGGACCTCGGTGCGGAACTGCTTGGTGCCGATGACGATGGTGCCTTCGGCGGGGAGCCCGGTGGTGCGGTCGGTGACCTCGATGTCGACGACGGTCTTCTTGTGGCGGACGTCGACCTCGGCGTCGATGGCCACCCGCCCCAGCAGTGTGACGTCGACGTCCGGCAGCGTGCGGTCCTCGTCGACCTGCAGCTCCTGGGCCTCCGTGGCGTCGTTGCCTCCGTGCCATCCGTCGGCGAAGTCACCGTCGACGGTGTCGCGAGCCGCGAGGCGGTAGGTGCCGCCGGACAGGTTCTCGATCACGAACAGTCCGCGGCGCCCGGTGATGGCCGAACCGGCCACGTGGTCGTCGGCGTCGACGGCCACGACCGAGATGCCGCTGAGGCCGCGGCTGCGCGAGCTGACGACGTGGCCGCTGATGGCTGCGGTCTCGCGCACGTGGCGCGCAGGCGACTCGTCGGTCGACCCGGGTGCGTCGGTGGACTCAGGTGAGTCGGTGGACTCGGCGTGATCGTCGCGTGCCTCGGCGTCGGACGGCTGCTCCGCCGGCGGCTCCGCGACCGGCTCGTCGTCCGGAGCCCGGTCGGTGGGGCCGCCGAGTCGCGGCGGTGCGACCTGGCGCCACCGCGGGTCAGGGTCTTCGGACTCCAGCGCGGGTGACGGCTCGACGTCGTCCGCGCTGTCTGGCTGGTCGGTCACCGCGTGATCGATCGCCTCGTCCTCAGGGGTCGGGACGGTCGCGGGAAGCTTCGTCGGCGACGGAGGAGGGATCGGTCTCGACCTCCTCGGGCGCGCTGGGCTCGCGCGGCACGGGCTCGCGGGGAGCCCGCTCCGGCGTGATCCTGTCCTCCTCGGGCAGGCCCACCGGGGGCGGCTCGATGTGCAGGCTGCGGACACGACGCCGCCGTGGGATCGGCGGCGCGACGGGCTCGGCGACCGGGTGCTCGGTGGCCGCGGACTCCTCGACGTCGGCGGTCGCTGCAGTGCTCGATTCTGCCGTGCTGGATTCTGCAGTGCTCGATCCTGCTGGGTTGGTCTCGGCGGGTGCCTGCGCCTCGTCGATGCGGCGGGCGAGCTGCTCGGCGGCGGTGGCCTGCGGTGGATCGTCGGCGTGGCCGAGGATGCGGCGACGACGGCGCTGCAGCGGAGACTTGCGGCGCGGGGTCTCGATCGGCGGTTCGGGTGCGGGCGTCGCGGTGACCGGGGGACCGACCTCTTCGTCGTCGGGGAGGGCCCCCGTGTCGGCAGGCGGGGCGTCGTCGAGGAGCAGGTCGTCGTCGGCCTCGGCGGCGAGCTCGTCGTCGTCGATCTCCGGATCCTCGTCGAATCCGGCGGGAACGGGCGGGATCTCGGTCGGGGTCGCGGTGTCGGGGGTCTGGTCAGGAGAGGTCTCGTCGGCGAACTCGGCTGCCGTAGGAACGCCGGGACCGGCGATGGAGACGCGGGGCGGGCGCTCCGGCTCGCGGTCGGGGCCGGAGCCTGCGGGGCGATAGATGACAGGACTCATCTCAGCACGCACCTGTCGGGTGGAGCGAAAGCCGACACCGGGCTCGTCCGGCGCGGAGGTGGTGGGGCGAAACCGACCGGGATCGGGGGAGTACACGATCGAACCCGGCTCGGTGGACCGCGAGGGTCCGGCCATCTCCGCCGGCGTCGAGGACGGCGGGCGGTCGACGTACGGGCCGCGGTGCCGCGGCGGTGGCGAGTCGGCGTTCGGCTGCATGCCTGATGCCTCCTCGACCATGCGTCTCAGGAAGTCCGAGTCCTGGTCCACCGGTCGCTTGCGGTGGATCATTGTGGTCCTCACACCTCGGATGCCGTCGCTCCAGTATGTGGGGAGAAGGCGGCGTGGGTGCGCAGGCGCGAGGCGTGTCGGGCAGCATGGTGAGCTCGTTGTCGGGGACCAAGGTCCTGTCAGCGTACCTCGGGGTGTCTCGTCCGGCGGATGTGTGCCGACCGCCACCGGCCGCCGCCTACACTGGTGAGTTCCCCGAACCGGCATGCGCCAGGAGTTCCCGGGGTGAAGGAGTGGGGTGGGTTCCAAGAACGCGGAGCGCGCGGAGATCGCAGCAGAGCAGGCGTACGTCGACACGGTGCACGAACGGCTGGAGGCGTCCGCCGAGGTGGCCAGATCCTTGGTCAAGGAGGGCATGGCCCGAGGGCACGTGGGCAACGAAGGAGGCCTGGTCGAGCGCGACGCCATGGTCTACCAGGCGTCGCGGCGACTGTCGGCGCTGCACGCAGCGCACGACGGGCTGGTATTCGGGCGCCTGTCCATGCTCGATGGCGACTCCCGCTACATCGGTCGCATCGGCGTCCGGGACGCCGATCGCGAGATCCTGCTGATCGACTGGCGTGCCCCGGCTGCCTCGCTGTTCTACCAGGCCACTGCGCAGGACCCCGCCGGCGTCGTCCGTCGCCGCGTGCTGCGGTGCAGCGGCTCCACCGTGGTGGGCGTCGAGGACGACCTGCTCGACGCCGACCACGCCCCCGACGACATGGTCGTGGTGGGCGAGGGGGCGCTGCTGGCCAGCCTCAGCCGGGCCCGTGACTCCTCCATGCACTCGGTGGTCGCCACGATCCAGAAGGAGCAGGACGAGGCGATCCGTGCGCCGATCCGCGGCGTCACCACCATCGGCGGTGGTCCGGGCACCGGCAAGACCGTGGTGGCGCTGCACCGGGCGGCCTTCCTGCTGTACTCGGACCGCCGACGCTTCGAGTCCGGTGGCGTCCTCGTGGTGGGGCCGTCGTCGGTGTTCATGAACTACATCGAGCGGGTGCTGCCGAGTCTCGGCGAGACCAGCGTGACGCTGCGATCGCTCGGTGAGGTGGTCGACGGGATCAAGGCGGCGCGCCACGACGATCCGGTGGCCGCGGCGGCCAAGGGCTCGTCGCGGATGGTCAAGCTGTTGGCCCGTGCGGCGGCGGCACCGAGCCCGGACGCACCCGATCGATTCCGCTACTTCTACAAGGACGACGTGCTCGCGCTCGACCCGGCGGCCCTCGACCGGCTGCGACAGCGGCTGCTGTCGGGTGGCCGGCGCAACCAGGCGTACGCCCGGGTGCCGGCAGCGGTCGCGACCGCACTGTGGCAGCAGGTCTCCGGCGAGCGCGCGCTCGAGAAGGGTGAGGAGGCGTTCGTCGACGAGCTCGGCACCGACGACCGCTTCGTCGACTTCGTCGAGGACTGGTGGCCCGTGGTCGACGCCGTGCAGGTCTGGCGCACGCTGCCGACCCTCATCGACCGCTACGGCGGTGGCTTCAGCGCCGCCGAGAAGTCGGCGCTGGTCGAGTCGTGGGCCAGCGGTGAGCCCAGCATCGAGGACGTTCCGTTGATCGACGAGCTGCGCTACCTGATCGGCGAGGAGCCGGAGGCCGACTCCGAGGACGACGACTCCCCCAAGCAGCTGATGCAGCTTCGAGCGGCGCGAACGCGAGGACCGCGACGAGCGGCACCGCGCGAGCACTCGCACCGACGACGACGGATTCGCCCACGTGCTGATCGACGAGGCGCAGGACCTCTCGCCGATGCAGTGGCGCATGGTCGGACGCCGAGGTCGCTACGCCAGCTGGACGATCGTCGGCGACCAGGCGCAGTCGTCGTGGCCCCACCCGCAGGAGGCGGCCACGGCGCGCGCCGCCGCGCTGGAGGGCAAGCCGGAGCACGCCTTCCGGTTGAGCACCAACTACCGCAACTCCGCCGAGATCTACGACCTCGCCGCCCGCGTGGCCGGTCACGCGATCCAGGGCGCCGACCTCGCCGAAGCCGTGCGCCGCACCGGCCATGAGCCGCAGCACCGCGTGGTGCAACAGCTCGGCGAGGCCGTCGTGGCCGAGGCGCGCTCGATGCTCGCGGAGGTCGACGGCTCGGTCGCCGTGGTCACGCCACGGGCGCGGGTGGCCGAGATGTCCGAGCTGCTCGGCGACCTCGGCGACCGGCTCCGCGTGCTCGACGGCCTGGACACCAAGGGCCTGGAGTTCGACGCCGTCGTGGTCGTCGAGCCGGACGAGATCGTGGCCGAGGCGCCTCCCGGTGCCGACGGTGTCGACGGGGTCGACGGTGGACCTGGTGTCGGTGGAACGGGTTGGCGCACCCTCTACGTGGTGCTGACGCGTGCGACCCAGCAGCTCACGACGATCGGCACGAGCGATCTGTGGTTGCGCCAGCTCGCATGAGGTCCCTGCTGAAGGCGCTGCTGCTGGTCCTCGTCGGACTGGCCGTCGCCGCACCCGTCACCGCGTCGACGTTCCTCAACGGCGAGCGCGAGGTCGTCATCGGGGCGCACGATGCTGTCGTGTCGCCCACCCTCGGTGGCCACGCCGTGCTCGACTTCGGGCCCCTGCTGCCGCGCCTGCGACTTCCCGCCGACGCGCCGGCCAACATCGGGGTGACGATCCGCCTCGGCGACACCGACGTGAGCAACCTCGACCAGCTGGTGGCGCGCGACGCGGTGATCGCCAGCCAGCCGGAGGGCGAGATCGCCGCGGTGCGCTCATCGCTGCTCTCCATCGCGCGGGACGCGCTGCTGCGCGGCCTGGGTGTCGCGCTGCTCGTGATCGTGCTGGTCGTCGTCGGCTGGCGCGTCACGGGTCCCGAGCGTCGGCGCGAGATCGCGCGGAGGGCGCGTCGCCCCGGTAGGCGGGGCGTGCTGACCGCGCTCGGCACGGCGGTCGTGGTGGTCCTGGCGCTGTTCCTGGTGTCGGTGCCGGACCGGCCACGGGGAGACCTCACCGCGTGGGCCCCCATCCGTCAGGTGTTCCCCGAGCTCCCCGACGACGCCGTCCTGCGCACCCTCGAGGTCTCCGAGGGCGCGACGACCGCCGGCGGTCGGGCGCTGGTGGAAGGCGCCCTGAAGACCTACCGCGAGTCCCTGACCTTCTACGGCCAGCTGGCGATCAGCGCCAGCACGATCGACGTCCGTCGACCCGGGGAGGGCGAGTCGACGGCGTTGGTCGTGACCGACCGGCACGACAACATCGGCATGGATCCGGTGGCGCGCGCGGTTGCCGATCGCGCCGGTGCCCGCCTGCTGATCGACCTCGGCGACGACACCTCCACGGGAGCGTCGTGGGAGACCTTCAGCATCAACTCGCTCGCTCGCGAGTTCCGCGGATTCGACGTGGTGTCCGTCGCCGGCAACCACGACTCGGGACCTGCGGTGGTCGAGCAGATGAAGGACAAGGGATTCACCGTTCTCGGTGGCGAGCCCGAGACGGTCGCGGGCATCCGCTTCATCGGCGGCAGCGACCCCCGCAGCTCAGGCCTGACCGCCGGCTACGACGGGAACTCCTCGGACAACATCCGCGCCATCGGGCTGCAGGACGAGGCCTTGACGAAGGCCGCGTGCGAGGACGGCGAGGTGACCACCGCAGTGGTGCACAGCCCGTCGTCGGCGAAGGACCTGGCGGCCTCCGGCTGCGTCGACCTCGTGCTGTCCGGACACCTGCATCGCCAGGTCGGACCCGACGAGGTCGTCTCCGTCGGTGCGCAGGCGCCCGCAGGGCGCGTCACGACCACGTTGACCACGGGGTCCACCGGAGGGGCGGTCTACGCGTTCGCGCTGGGCAGCAAGCTGCGTCGCACGGCCCAGGTCACCGTCGTCACGTTCGACGCCGACGGTCGGCCCATCGGCCTGCAGCCGGTGAGCTTCCAGCCCGGAGGGATCATCGACGTCGCGGACTACCGTCCGCTGACCCTGTCCCCGGAGCCGTCCCGCGCCTCCGGGACCGGTGAGCCGTCGCCCGGTGCGGGTGCGTCGCCGACACCCGAGGCCGGCTGAGCGACCGTCAGGTGCAGCGGTCGACGATGAGACGCGCGTAGACCTCGGCGCAACGGACCACGTCGTCGATCGACACGGACTCGTCGACCGAGTGCGCCTGACCCACGTCACCGGGGCCGTACTGCAGCGTGGGGATGCCCGCCGCGGCGTACTGGCGCAGGTCCGAGCCGTAGGGGGCGCCGGCGATGGCGGCGGCGCCGGCGCCGCTGGCTGCGACGACGCCGCTGACCTGGTCGGCGAGCGGATCCCCGTCCGGGAGTCGGCCGGCGGCGAACCGTCCGCCCGGCCACGTGACGAGCGGGGGGTTGTCCTTCAGCCAGGGGTGCTGCGCCGCTGCGGCCGCGACCGCCTCCTCGAACGCCGCCTCGGCCTGGGCGAACGACTCGTCGGCCATCACGCCGAACCGGCCCTCGGCGACCAGGCGGTCGGGCACCGTGCTCGACCACTCGCCGGCCTGCACCATGCCGATGCTCAGCGGCCACGGATCGACGTCGAACGGCGCAGGCGGGTGCGAGTTGCGGCGGGCGTCGAGATCGAGCAGGGCGTGGTGCAGGTGGTCGAAGGCGAGGATGGCGCTGTGCCCTCGACTGGGCATCGATCCGTGGGTGGCCTGGCCGCTGACCTCGAGCCGGAAGGTGAGTGCGCCGGCGTTGGCCGTGACGATGCGACCGCCGGTGGGCTCGGCGATCACGCAGGCGTCGCCGGTGTGGCCTCGCAGCAGGGTGCCGAAGGTGCCGACTCCACCGTCCTCCTCGCCGATCACGGTGTGCACGGCGAACGGGCGGGTCAGCACCGCCTCGGTGTCCGCGACCGCGCGCGCCGCGGCGATGATGGCGACGACGCCGCCCTTCATGTCGCAGACGCCTCGTCCGTACCAGCGGCCGTCGTGCTCGCGCACGTGCCACGGGTCGGCGTTGGTCCAGTCCTCCGACTCTCCCGTGGGCACGACGTCGAGGTGGCCGTTGAGCACCAGCGCCGGTCGTCCCGGAGCCGAGACCCCCACGCACCCCCATGCCTCCTCGCGGTCGACCTCCTCGCCGGGGAAGTCCGCTCGAGCGCGCAGGTCGTCCAGGTCCATCCGCCAGTGGTCGACCTCGAGCCCGAGTCCGGCCAGGGTGGCGGCTGCCCACCGCTGCGCGTACACCTCCGCGTCGGACCCGCCGGTGCTCGGGATCGCGATCAGCTGGGCGAGGTCGCGCCGGATCAGGTCGACGTCGATGTCCATGCGGTCAGTCTGGCAGGCGCGCGCTGCGTTACGCTCCTGCCATGACCGACAGCACCTCCACCTGGTGGCGCCACCTGTAGGTGGCCTGTCGGACCGTTCACGCCCAGACCGCCTCACGGCTGCTCTGGGCGTTCGTGTCCCGCCGGTCGTGAGCCTTCCCGAGGAATTCGATGACCCAGCTCCACGACGTGCTTGCCCAGCCGGCCTTTGCGCTGATCCGCGTGCGCGACGCCGACACCGTCACGGTGATCGGCGGCCCGCGCACCGACATCGAGCAGCTGGCCGACATCCCTCTCGCGAACGGCCCGAGCGGGGACGGACCTGACGGGGCAGGGTGGGACAGCCTCGTGCTGGTGCCGTTCGCCCAGGCGCGCGAACGCGGCTTCGAGGCCCACCAGGACGGCACCCCGCTGTCGGTCATCGCCGCCGAGATCAGCGACCAGATCCCGCTCCGTGAGCTGCTGGCCCACCTGCCGGACGTGGCTGTCGACTTCGACGACCGTGGCGGCTTCGAGACCTCGGACGCCGAGTACGCCGACGTCGTGCGTCGGATCATCGACGACGAGATCGGCCACGGCGAGGGCGCCAACCTGGTGATCGGTCGCAAGTACCGCGCCAAGGTCGCCGACTGGGGGCACGACGGCGCGCTCACCGTCTTCCGCCGCCTGCTGGAGCGCGAGCGGGGCGCCTTCTGGACCTTCTGCATCTTCACCGGAGACCGCTACCTGATCGGCGCCAGCCCCGAACGCCACGTCAGCGTCGAGGCCGGCGAGGTGCGCATGAACCCGATCAGTGGCACCTTCCGGGTGCGCGGCCTGGACACCCACGCCGATCGCAAGGCGGCTCTGCTGGACTTCCTGCGCGACGAGAAGGAGATCTACGAGCTCTTCATGGTCGTCGACGAAGAGCTGAAGATGATGTGCGACATCTGCCACGAGGGCGGCCTCGTGCTGGGCCCGTACCTCAAGCCGATGACCCACCTGGTGCACACCGAGTACCTGCTCGCAGGACGCACCGACCGGGACGTGCGCGCGGTGCTGCGCGACTCGATGTTCGCGGCCACCGTCACCGGCAGCCCGGTCGAGAACGCCTGCCGCCTGATCCACCGGTACGAGGCCGAGGGACGCGGCTACTACGCGTCGGTCGCAGCCCTGGTCGGGCGTGACGGCGACGGTCTGCCCCGGGTCGACGCGCCCATCCTCATCCGCACGGCCGACGTCGACCTGGACGGCAACCTCACCGTCACCGCCGGTGCGACGCTGGTGCGTGACTCCGACGCCGAGCACGAGACCGCCGAGACCTGGGCCAAGGCGGGCGGCATCCTCAGCGCCTTCGGCCTGGTCGAGGGGGCCACGATCCCGGCCGAGGGCTTCGACGCCGTCACCCGCGAGGACGACGTGCTGATCGCCCTGGGCCGCCGCAACCAGCGCCTGAGCCAGTTCTGGCTCAGCGACCAGTCCGGCGCGGCGCCCTCCCCGGCGCTCGCCGGAAAGCGGGTGGTGGTGCTCGACGCCGAGGACGACTTCGTCAACATGCTCGCCCACGTGTTCGGGGTGCTGGGCATGAGCACGGACGTGGTGCGCCACGACGCGGTGACGGAGACGTCGTTCGACGGCTACGACCTCGTCGTGGTGGGCCCGGGCCCCGGCGACCCCCGCGAGCTCGACGACCCCAAGATGGCCGTGCTCCACGCGACCGTGCGGTCGCTGCTGGACGACGAGCGCCCGTTCCTCGCGGTGTGCCTCGGGCACCAGACGCTGTGCCACCAGCTGGGCCTGGACCTGGTGTTCAAGGACATCGTCTTCCAGGGCACGCAGAGCCGTCTGCCGGTGCTGGACCGCCAGGAGACGGTGGGGTTCTACAACACGTTCGTGGCGCGCGAGCCTGCCGGCGGCCTGCCGGACGGTGTGACGGTCCAGACCGATCCCGACACCGGCGACGTGCACCTCGTGGCCGGCCCGCACTACCGCGGCGTGCAGTTCCACGCCGAGTCGATCCTGACCCAGGGCGGCTTCGGGATCCTGCGGGACCTGGTCACCGACCTGGTCGGGTCCTAGCGGGTCATCGCTGCGCCGGCTGGGGTGCTCGTCGACGCATCCGGGTGACGAACACGCCCAGCAGGCACAGGGCGCCACCCACGAACGCGAGCGGGGCTGGCACCTCGGCCAGCACGACCCACGAGATGCCCGTGGCGATGACCGGAACCAGGTAGGTCGACGACGCCACCTGTCCGGCACTCAGCCGCTTGATGGCGTACGCCCAGGTGGTGAAGCCGATCGCCGTGGGGAACACCCCGAGGTAGACCAGCCAAGCGATGTCGGCGGCGCTCGCGCTGCCCAGCTCGCGCACCAAGGTGGGGGCGAACGGCAGGCACAGGACGGCGCCGACGGCGCAACCCAGGCAGACCGAGGCCGACGTGGTCAGCACGGCGAGCGTGGGCTTCTGGGCGACCGCCCCGACGGCGTAGCAGACCGCGGCGAGCACGCACAGCAGCACGCCCGACGTGCTGGCCGTGGCGTCCGAGCGGGTCGACAGTGCGATGAGGACGACACCGGAGAAGGCGATGCCCATGCCTGTCATCAGAGGTCTCGGGAAGCCCTCGCGGTACAGCACTCCGGCGAGGAGCGCGATGAGGATCGGTCCGATGTTGACGATCAGGGCGGTGGTGCCGGCGTCGAGGTCACGCTCGGCCGCGTTGAGCGCCACGTTGTAGATGCCGAACCAGGTGGCGCCGTACAGGACGACCAGGGCCAGGGTGCGTCCGTGCGGCATGGTCGACAGCCGAGGTCGCGCCACCAGCGCGAGCGCCACGACGCCGACCAGGAGCCGGCCGAGACTCATGGCACCGGGCGTGAAGCTGTCGGAGGCCGCCCGGATGCCCACGAACGCCGATGCCCACAGCACCACCGTGACCACGAGGGCCGGGACGGACAGATCGCGTTCCTTCACGGAACGACGCTAGTGCTCACCCCGGACGGGTGTCGCGCGAATTTCGGCCATCGACGCTCGACATCGCGCCGAACCCTCCACGGCTGGTGGGGGCTCGACGCGATGCCGTCGTCGAGGGGTCGTTCGAGCGGGAGACCTGATCAGGCCTTGTCGGAACCGAGCGTCACGTCGACCGTCTGGGACTTGCCGTCGCGCTGGAACGACACCTTGATGGTCTCGCCCGGCTGGTAGGCGCGGATCGAGGCGACGAGGGCGTCGGAGCTGGCCACGGCGTGGCCGTTGATGGCGGTGATGATGTCGCCCTTGCGCAGGCCCGCGTCGGCACCGGCGCTGCCGGCGTTGACGGTGTTGACCTCGGCGCCGATGCCGGTGATGTCGTCGGAGCTGACCGCCGGACGCACCGAGACGCCGATCTGGGCGTGCTCGACCGTGTCACCGGCGATGAGCTGCTTGGCGATGTTCTTGGCCAGGTCGATCGGGATGGCGAAGCCGAGGCCGATCGATCCGGCCTCGCCGGACACCGTGGATCCGGCCCGGATGGCGGAGTTGATGCCGATGACGTTGCCGGCGAGGTCGACCAGCGGGCCGCCGGAGTTTCCGGGGTTGATCGCGGCGTCGGTCTGCACGGCCGGGAACACCGTGGGCGTGCCGGATCCGCTGCCGTCGGACGACGTGACGGGGCGGTTCAGGGCCGAGACGATGCCCTGCGTGACCGTGCTCTCGAGGCCGAACGGCGATCCGATGGCCACGACCTCCTGGCCGACCTGGAGCTCTGCCGACGAGCCGAGCGTCGCGGGCTGCAGGCCCGACTTGCCCTCGGCCTTGATGACCGCGATGTCGGTGACGGGGTCGCGACCGACGATCTCGGCCTTGGCGTTGGAGCCGTCGCTGAACGCGACGGTGATGGAGCCGCCGTCGGCTGCGACCTCGACCACGTGGTTGTTGGTGAGGATGCGGCCGTCGCTGCTGACGATGATGCCGGTGCCGGAACCGCTCTCCGTGGAGCCCTTGACGTTGATCTGCACGACCGAGGGGAGGACCTTGGCCGCGACCTTCTCGACGGCTCCGTCGGCGACCTTGGTGGGCGTTGCGTCGCTCGTGTCCAGCGAGCTGGTGGTGACCCCTGTCGTGCCGCCGCCGTTCTGCTGGTTCTGCAGGTAGGCGCCGCCGTAGCCGGCTGCGCCGGCCAGGGCGACCAGCGCGACAGCGGTGACGAGCTTGCCTCCACGACGGCCGGACGGTGTGGTGGAGGGTGCGGCGGGCACGGCCGCGAACGGCGGCTGCTCACCCATGCTCACGGTCGGCTCGCTGCTTCCGGCCGCGGCCGCAGATGCTGCGCCGGCCGCGGCGTACGAAGCCGGGGTGCTGCTCTGGTCGGTCCCTGCGTACTCGTGCGCCGTCGGGTAGCGCGCCGCGTACGCCGCGGTGCCTGGAATGACGGGCCCGGGAGTGACGGGGTCGGTCGGCGCCTCGGCCGCAGGCTCCGTCGTCGGCTGCTCCGTCGTCGGCTGCTCGGCGGTCGGCTGCTCCGTCGTCGGCTGCTCGGCGGTGGGCTGCTCCGTCGTTGGCTGCTCCGTCGTTGGCTGCTCCGCCGTCGGGTGCTCGGTGGTCGGCTGCTCCGCGGTGGGCTGCTCGGACGCAGTGGCGTCCTCGGAACGCTCGCTCGGCGGGACGTAGGGACGCTCGGAGAACGGGTCGTGCGGTTCAGTCATGTCTACAGAGTCTCCCTCATCTCTGAGCCCGCGCTGAGAACGCCGTGTGATCGGCGCAAGAACCGTCCTGTCTAGGCGCTCGTGTCCGCTGGCGTGGCGGCCGGGATCGCCAGCGTGAAGGTCGTGCCTCGGCCGACGGTCGACGACACGTCGGCCGTGCCGCCATGTCGTTCCGCGGCGCGCTTGACGATCGAGAGGCCGAGTCCTGAACCGGGAAGGGTGCGTGCCTCCTGCGACCGGTAGAAGCGGTCGAAGATGTGCGGCAGGTCGTCGGGCTCGATGCCCGGTCCCTCGTCGCTGACCGTGACGACGCCGTCGGACAGCGACACGGTGACGGTGCCGCCCGCCGGGCTCCACTTCGCCGCGTTGTCCAGCAGGTTGGTCACCGCACGCTCGAGCAGCTGGGCCTCACCCACCACCATCCACGGCTCCGTCTCGGCCGAGAAGTGCACCTCGGCGGCTCGCAGCCGAACCCGCGACACCGCGAGGTTGACCACGTCGGCCAGGTCCAGGGGTTCGGGATCGCGCCGCACCGGCTCGTCGCGAGCCAGCTCGACCAGGTCGCCGACCAGGGTCGTGAGCTCCTCGAGCTGGGACCGGACGTCGCCCATGATCTCGTTGCGCTGGTCCGCGCTGAGGGAGCGGCCGCCCTCGCCGGTGGCCTGTCCCATCAGCTCGATGTTCGTGCGCAGGCTGGTCAGCGGTGTGCGCAGCTCGTGGCCCGCGTCGGCGATCAGCTGCCGCTCGCGGGTCTGCGACGCGTCCAGCGCGGTCAGCATCGAGTTGAAGGACGTGGTGAGGCGAGCGAGCTCGTCGGTGCCGGTGACCGTGATGGGAGTGAGCTCGGCGGTGCGAGCCACGCGTTCGGTGGCCGCTGTCAGGCGCCGCACCGGTCGCAGGCCGTTGGCCGCGACCGCCCATCCGGCCAAGCCGGCCAGCGCCACGCCGATCGCACTGGTCAGCAGCAGGATGATCCGCAGGCGTTCGAGCGCCTTGTCGATCGACTCCATGGACTGCGCCATGACCAGGGCCTCGCCCGGGCCGGACCGCACCGCGACGACCCGGTACGGCGTCCCCTTGAGGTAGGCCGTGCGGATTGACTCCGACGTCTGGCCGAGCGACACCTCGCGCTCGGGGAGCCCGATGAACTGGATCGGGAAGTTGCTGACGGCCGGCGTTCCGAGCAGCACGCCGCGTCCCGAGCGCAGCACGATCACCTTGATGTCGGTCAACGCGAGGGCGCCCGGATCGGCACCGCCCGCGAACAGGCTGCCGAGGTCGGCGGTCACCCCGGCTTGCGCTCGACGGATCATCGAGTCGTCGAGCGAGCTCTGGAACTCCGAGCGCACGGTGACGTAGATGGTGGCGCTGACCAGGGTGAGCGTGGCGGCCACCGCCGCCGTGGTGAGCACGGCGACGCGGAGCGCGAGGGTCATCCTGGACGTGAAGAACCGCAGGACGCGTAGCGAGTACGCCCGGCCGCCGCGCACCGGACGTCCGAGGTCGGGCCTGGCCAGGTTCATCGGACCGGACTCACAGGACTGGACTCACGAGACCGGACTCACGGGGGGGTCTCGCGCAGGACGTACCCGACGCCGCGCACGGTGTGGATCAGGCGGGACTCGCCGTCGGCCTCCAGCTTGCGGCGGACGTAGCCGACGTAGACCTCGAGGGAGTTGGCCGTGGTCGGGAAGTCGAAGCCCCAGACCTCCTCGAGGATGAAGGTGCGCTCGAGCACGCGCTTGGGACGCTGCATGAACAGCTCGAGCAGGGCGAACTCGGTGCGGGTCAGGGACAGGGAGCGGGCACCACGGACGACCTCGCGCGTGACGGGGTCGAGGGTGAGGTCGGCGAAGGCGAGCGGCTCCTCGTCGGCGTCGCCGGCGGGGGTGTGGGCCGCTCGGCGCAGCAGCGACCGCAACCGGGCCAGCAGCTCCTCGAGGGCGAACGGCTTGGTCAGGTAGTCGTCGGCACCGGCGTCGAGGCCGTCGACGCGATCGGAGACGGCGTCGCGTGCGGTGAGCACGAGGATGGGCACGTCGTTGCCAGCCGCCCGCAGGGCGCGCGTGGCCTCGAGGCCGTCCAGGCGCGGCATCATCACGTCCATGACGATGGCGTCGGGTGCGACCCGGGGAACCACCGCCAGCGCCTCGGCCCCGTCGGACGCGAGCTCGACGGTGTAGCCGTTGAACTCCAACGATCGCCGCAACGAGTCACGCACGGCGCGGTCGTCGTCGACCACCAGAATTCGCATGAGACTCAGTCTGCCCGTGTCGCCTGAGGGATTGCTGAACCCCGCGGACTCGGGATCAGGTGTCGAGCAGCCCGCGGGCGGCTGCGGCGGCGCGACCCCCGTAGCTGCCGCCGAACATGACGGCGTGCACCAGCAGCGGATGGAGCTGGTGGAGGGCGACCCGGTCACGCCAGCCGTCGGCGAGGGGCGCGGCCTCGTCGTAGGCGTCGAGGACCCGTTGCAGGTGGGGGATGCCGAACAGGGCGAGCATCGCGAGATCGGTCTCGCGATGGCCGCCGTGGGCCGCGGCGTCGATGAGCCAGACCTCGGCGTCGGCCCCCCAGACCACGTTGCCCGACCACAGGTCGCCGTGGACGCGTGCCGGCGGCTCGGCAGGACCCGCGAGATCGTGGATGCGGTGCATGGCCTGCTCGATCACGGCGGCGTCGTCGGCGTGCAACGACCCCCGGTCGACCGCTGCTCGCACGTAGGGCATGACGCGGCGCGAGGCGTAGAACTCCGGCCAGGTGGGCAGGGGGCGGTTCGGCAGGGGTGCGAGGCCGATGTAGCCGTCGTGCTCCGCGCCGAACTCGGTGGAGCCGGCGGCGTGGGTGGTGGCCAGCGCACGCCCGAAGGCCTCGGCGGCGTCGGTGGTCGGGCGAACCGGTTCGACCCACTCCAGGATGAGGCAGTCGTCGGCGTCGGCGAGCACCTCGGGCACCCTGACGCCCCCGGCCTCACGCAGCCACCGCAGCCCGGTCGCCTCGCGGGCGAAGAATCCCTCCGGCGCCTGGGGGCGCGTCTTGATCACGGCACCGCGGCCGTCGGTGAGTCGCAGCCGGGTGACCGTGCAGATGTCACCACCGGCGACCGGCGTCGTGGAGACGATGCCGACGCCGAGCAGAGCTTCCGCCCGAGCGGCGGTTCCTGCCATGCGCGCCATGGGACGAACCTACCGTCTCGGTCAGCCCGGGTGGGAGTCGATCAGGTCCGGCAGCTGCGCCACGAGCCCGTCGACCGTGCGCTCGATCATGGTGAGCACCTGGCGGAAACCATCGGGTCCGCCGTACCACGGGTCCGGGACGGCGTCGTCGGTCGGCGTCGCCTCGGGGTCGAAGTCGCGGAACATGCGCACCATCGACTGTTGCTCGACCGTCGGGGCGAGGTCGACCATGTCCGCGCGGTTGCTGGCGTCCATCGCGAGCAGCAGGTCCTGCTCGGCGAACCAGTCGGCGGTGAACAGTCGGGCTCGGTGGCGCGTGGGGTCGTAGCCGGCGTCGCGCAGGGCGACCGCTGACCGTGGATCCATCGGCTCGCCCGTGTGCCATCCACCGGTCCCGGCCGACGAGACCTCGACCTGATCGGCGAGCCCGGCCGCGGCCAGCCGCTGTTCCAGGACGACGTGAGCGGTGGGCGAGCGACAGATGTTGCCGAGGCACACCAGGGCGATGCGGAAGGTCACCGGCGAGCGGACGTGAACACGGCGCCGACGACCGACTGGCTGATCGAGATCACGATGGACGCGACGACGGCCCAGCCGAAGCCGTTGATCATGAAGCTGAGATCGAACGCGTTGGTGATGACCTCGGTCAGCATCAGCAGCAGGGCGTTGATGACCAGCAGTGCCAGGCCGAGCGTGACGATGATGAACGGGATCGACAGGGTCTTGACGATGGGGGCCACGATGCTGTTCACCAGCGTGAAGACCAGACCGACCGCCAGGACCCCGAGAGCCCGGTCGACCGTGGTGGCGCCGCCGTCGGCGATGGCCATGTTGTCGCCCAGGAGCCACGCGGCGAACGCGAGGGCGATGCTGCTGACCAGCCAGGTGGAGAGAAAGCGTTCCATCTGCCGATTGTTGCACCACTGCGACGTGGCGGGCTCAGGGTGCGGGCAGGACGAGCGGTTCGACCAGGGGCGAGCGACCCGGGCGGGCCGTCTGGGCGAGCACGATCCCCGCGAGGACCGCGACCACGCCGACGACCTGCAGCGCCGAGAGCGACTCGCGGAACCAGCCCCACCCGATCACGGTGGCGACGACCGGCTCGAGCATCGCCACCACCGTCACGATGGTCGCCGGCAGGTGGCGCAGCGCCAGAAGCATGAGGAAGAACGGTGCCACGGTGCCGAGGACGACCACGCCGGCCAGCGCGAGCCACGGTGACAGGTCGAGTCCGTCGAGGCGCCCGAGCATCGACGCGGACGCCGGAAGGTCGGGCACGCTCCAGGACGGCTGCACGACGTTCATGACGACCGTCGCGACCACGAACGCCCACAGGATCACGTGCAACGGGTCCTGGGTGTCGGTGTGGTGCTCGCCGAGCAGGAAGTAGGTGGCGAAGCACACCGCCGCGGCCAGCCCCATGGCGACGCCGAGCGCGTCGAACGTCAGGCCACCCCACACCTGGCCGACCACGGCGAGGCCGGACAACGACAGGGCCACGGCCACCCACATCCGCGGGTGCACCGGTTCGCGCCGCACGAAGCGCACCCACAGCACGATCAGCACCGGGGCGAGGTACTCCAGCAGCAGTGCGATGCCGAGCGGCAGCCGGACGATCGCGATGTTGTAGGTGAGCTGCAGGCCCACGACGCCGACGAGTCCGAGTGCGACGATCAGCAGCAGCGAGCGGCCCGTGGGCGGGCGCAGGGCCGGGCGTCGGACGGCGAGCGCCACCACCACGAAGACCACGGCCGCGCCGGTGATCCGCAACGTCGTGAAGGTGCCGACGGGCAGGCCCGCCTCGATCGGGACTCGGGAGACCCCACCGTTGACCCCGAAGAGCGCGGCCGCCGAGATCACCATCAGGTACCCCAGCCCCGGCCGCCGTGTGGTCACGCCCGAAGTCTGCCAGCCCGGATCGTCGGCGACCGCAGGCAGTCGCCGAGACGGCTCGTATGCTCGTGGCGTGACGTCACCTCGGGCCCGGCGCGCGCTCGACGACATCGCGGTGCACCGCGCGAGCCGGCCCGCCGCCAGCGACCAGCTCGCGTTGGCGGACAACGAGAACCCGTTCCCGCCGCTGCCGGGGGTGGTCGAGCGGGCCGCTGCGGCGCTCGCGCGCATGAACCGGTACCCGGACGGCAGCGCCGTGAGGGTGCGGGAGGCGCTGGCCCAGCACCTCGACGTCGACCGCGACCAGATCTGCGTGGGAACCGGCTCGGTCGCCGTGCTGTTCTCCCTGATGCAGGCCTTCCTCGAGCCCGGCGACCAGGTCGTCGTCCCGTGGCGCTCGTTCGAGGCGTACCCGGCCGCGATCGGCCTCACCGGAGCGCAGCCGGTGCGGGTGCCGCTGGACGCTCACGGACGCCACGACATCGACGCCATGGTCGACGCGGTCACCGAACGGACGCGGGCCGTGGTGGTGTGCACGCCCAACAACCCGACGGGTCCGGTCGTCAGCGCCGCCGAGCTCGAGGATCTGCTGGTCCGCGTGCCCCCGCACGTGCTCGTGATCATCGACGAGGCCTACGTCGAGTTCGTGCGCGATCCCGACGCCGCCCGAGGCGTGGCCGCCATCGACGGTCGCGAGAACGTGGTGGTGCTCCGGACCTTCTCCAAGGCCTACGGCCTGGCCGGTCTGCGGCTGGGCTACGCCGTCGCCCCCGTGCCGATCGCCCGGGCCATCGCCAAGGCGTCCGCGCCGTTCGCCGTCAGCGACCTGGCCCAGGAGGCCGGCGTCGCGTCCCTGGCGGCGCACGACGAGCTGATGGCGAGGGTCGACGTCGTGGTGTCCGAGCGCGAGGCGTTGCGCGCCGAGCTCCTGGCGCAGGGCTGGGCGGTGCCGCGCAGCGAGGCGAACTTCGTGTGGCTGCCGCTCGGCGCCGCGGCCACGGCGTTCGCCGACGCGTGCGGTCCGGTCTCGGTCCGTGCCTTCGTCGGCGACGGCGTGCGCGTCACCGTCGGCGATCCGGGAGCCAACGCCCGGTTCCTCGACCTGGCCGATGCTTGGCGACAGCGCGACTGATCCGATAGCCTGCCGACAGGCGTGATGCCCGTCACGCCCGTGTGGGACACCACGGTTCGCCACCCATGAATCTGTGCCTCGCACCTGCTGACCTCGGCACGCGGCGATCCCGCGGCCGGTGACGGAAGAGGCACGACATGAGCGCACCCTTCACGAGCCCTGACGGCCGACTCCCTGAAGACCACGTGGTCCAGCTCCTCACGCCCGACGGCGAGCGGCTGACCGACCCACGGTTCTCCTTCGACGGGGACGTGGCTGCGATCGCGTCGCTGTATCGCGACCTGGTGCTGGCCCGTCGCATCGACACCGAGGCCTTCGCCCTGCAGCGGCACGGCGAGCTCGGGTTGTGGCCGCCCGCGCTCGGTCAGGAAGCGGCTCAGATCGGCTCCGCGCGTGCGATGCGCGCGCAGGACTTCGCCTTCCCGACCTATCGCGACCACGGTGTCGCCTACTGCCGCGGCGTCGACCCCGCCCAGCTGCTCGGGGTCTTCCGGGGCACCGAGCTCGGTGGGTGGGATCCGGCCGAGCACGGCATCGCGCTGCCGCAGATCATCATCGGGGCCCAGACCCTGCACGCGACCGGGTACGCGATGGGGCTGACCCTCGACCACGCGGTCGGCACCGGCGACTCCGAGCGCGATGCCGCCGTCATGGCCTACTTCGGTGACGGCGCCACCAGCCAGGGTGACGTCAACGAGGCCCTCGACTGGGCTGCTGTCTACCACGCCCCGCTGGTGTTCTTCTGCGAGAACAACCAGTACGCCATCTCGGTCCCGCTGGAGCGGCAGACCGTCCAGCCCATCGCGCGCCGGGCGGCCGGATTCGGCCTCCCGGGCGTGCGGGTCGACGGCAACGACGTGCTGGCCGTCCACGCCGTCACGTCGGCCGCCCTGCAGCGTGCGCGGTCCGGCGAGGGCCCCACGCTGATCGAGGCGATCACCTACCGCATGGGCCCGCACACCACGAGCGACGACCCCACCCGCTACCGCGACGGGGCAGAGGCCGAGCAGTGGCGGGCCAAGGACCCGCTCGATCGGGTTCGCCGGCTCCTGGTGGCCGAGGGCTACGACGACGACTTCTTCGACGAGCTCGACAGCGAGGCCGAGACGGTCGGCGCCCGGTTGCGCGAGAGCTGCGCCCAGCTGCCCGAGCCCGACCTCGCCGACCTGTTCGACCACGTGCACGCCGAGACCACCGACGAGACGCGCGAGCAGCAGGCGGCCTACGTCGCCTGGCGAGACTCGTTCGAGGGGAGCCCCGCATGAGCGATCAGCAGACGAGCCCCCAGAAGATGAGCATGGCGAAGGCGCTGAACAGCGGCCTGCGCCGCTCGATGGAGGCCGACGAGAAGGTGCTCGTGATGGGCGAGGACGTGGGTCGCCTGGGTGGCGTCTTCCGCGTCACCGACGGACTGCAGAAGGACTTCGGCGAGGACCGGGTGCTCGACACGCCGCTGGCCGAGTCGGCCATCGTCGGCACGGCGGTCGGTCTGACCTATCGCGGGTACCGCCCGGTGGTCGAGATCCAGTTCGACGGCTTCGTGTACCCCGCCTACGACCAGATCGTCAGCCAGGTGGCGCGCCTGCACTTCCGCAGCAAGGGCGCGGTGAAGATGCCGATGGTCATCCGCATCCCGTTCGGTGGCGGCATCGGCGCGGTCGAGCACCACTCGGACAGCCCCGAGGCCCAGTTCGCCCTCACCTCGGGCCTCAAGGTGGTGTCGTGCTCCAACCCGAACGACGCCTACTGGATGATCCAGCAGGCGATCGAGTCCGACGACCCGGTCGTGTTCATGGAGCCCAAGCGCCGCTACTGGGAGTCCGGCGAGGTCGACACCGAGGCGCCCGCCCAGTCCCTGTGGTCGTCGCGGGTGGCCCGCCCGGGCCGTGACGCGACGCTGATCGCCTACGGCCCCATGGTCACCAGCTGTCAGCAGGCCGCCGACGCGGCTGTCGCGGACGGTCTCGACCTCGAGGTCATCGACCTGCGCACGCTGTCGCCGCTGGACCTCGCTCCGGTGTTCGAGTCGGTGCGTCGCACCGGGCACGCCGTCGTGGTGCACGAGGCGCAGCGCACCCTCGGCCTCGGTGCCGAGATCTCGGCCCGCATCACCGAGGAGTGCTTCCACAGCCTGGAGGCGCCGGTGCAGCGCGTCACCGGCTACGACATGCCGTATCCGCCGAGCCGGGTCGAGGACGAGTTCCTGCCCGACCTCGACCGCATCATCGGTGCGGTCGAGCGTGCGCGAGAGATCGGAGCGCTCTGATGCCGCAGTTCAAGCTGCCGGACGTCGGCGAGGGCCTGACCGAGGCCGAGATCGTGTCCTGGAAGGTGGCGGTCGGCGACGTCGTCAAGGTCAACGACGTGCTGGTCGACATCGAGACCGCGAAGTCCATCGTCGAGCTGCCCAGCCCGTTCGCGGGTGAGGTGACCGAGCTGATGGTCGCCGAGGGCGACACCGTCACGGTGGGTACGCCGATCGTCGGCATCGGTGCCGACGCGGCAACCCCGGCCGCGGCGCCGGCCGCACCGGAGAGCGAACCTGCGCCCGAACGCCAGGCGATGCTGGTCGGCTACGGTCCCAGCAGCTCGGCCCCGACGCGTCGACGGCGCACGCACGCGCGCGCCGAGTCCGTGGTCGAGGCTCCCGCCGAACCGGTCTCCACCCGCCCGCGTGCGCGTCCGCCGGTGCGGCTGCTCGCCAGGACTCTCGGCGTCGATCTCGCCTCCGTGCCGAGCGCCGGAGAGATCGTCACACGCGCCGACGTCGAGGCGTTCGCCGAGGAGCAGCAGGCTCCGCACCACCGAGCCACGACCGCGTCGGACCCGTCCGGCGACGTGCGCCTTCCCATCAAGGGCGTGCGCAAGATGACGGCCCAGGCCATGGTCTCGTCGGCGTTCACCGCACCGCACGTCACCGAGTGGGTCACGGTCGACGTCTCCGCGACGATGGAGCTGATCGAGCGGCTGCGCGCCGACCGGGCGTTCGACGGTCTCAAGGTCTCGCCCACCGTGGTGATCGCGAAGGCGGTCTGCCTGGCCATGCGCCGCACCCCGGAGCTCAACTCGTCCTGGGACGAGGCCGCGCAGGAGATCGTGCTCAAGGGCTCGATCAACCTCGGCGTCGCCGCGGCCACCGAGCGCGGACTGGTGGTGCCGAACATCCGATCGGCCGAGCAGATGTCGATGTCGCAGCTGGCGTCGGCCCTGGCCGACCTGACCGACACGGCTCGGTCGGGACGCACGCAGCCGGAGCAGATGAGTGGCGGGACCTTCACGATCACCAACGTCGGTGTGTTCGGCGTCGATGCCGGCACGCCGATCCTCAACCCGGGCGAGGCCGGCATCCTGTGCGTCGGCGCCATCACCCGCAAGCCGTGGGTCGACGACGACGACCAGATCGTGCCCCGCTGGGTCACCACGCTCGCACTGAGCTTCGACCACCGCCTGGTCGACGGCCAGCAGGGCTCGCAGTTCCTCGCGGACGTCGCCCGCATCCTGCACGACCCCGCGGCGGCGATGGCGTTCTAGCGCGCGGGTGGCGTCGGCCCTGCCTGCGTTCGCCTGCCTCCACGCGGGTGGTGGTCGTGTCGCCGAGCGGCGCCGGTGGGCACTGCCACTGAGCGTCGTACCGTCAGCCCAGGAGGCCGACGAAGCCGTCGAGCGCGGACGGGTCGGCGAGTGCGCCCGGCGCGGCGGCCTGCTCGACGGGCACGCCCTGCAGGATCTTCTTGACCGGCACCTCGAGCTTCTTGCCCGACAGGGTGCGGGGGAGGGTGGTCATCTGGTGCAGCTGGTCGGGCACGTGGCGCGGCGACAGCTTGCTGCGCAGTGCGCCGGCGATCTCGCGGCGCAGCGCGTCGTCGAGCTCGGCACCCTCGGCCAGCGTCACGAACAGCAGCAGCTGACCGGCGCCGCCCTCGCTGTCCTCGAGGTGCACCACGAGGCTGTCGGTCACGGCGGGAAGTGCCTCGACCACGGAGTAGAACTCCGACGTGCCGAGCCGGACCCCACCGCGGTTGAGCGTGGCGTCGCTGCGGCCGGTGATGGTGCAGGTGCCGGACTCGGTGATCGTGATCCAGTCGCCGTGGCGCCACACGCCCGGGATGTCCTCGAAGTAGGCGGCCCGGTAGCGCGAACCGTCGTCGTCGCCCCAGAAGCCGACGGGCATCGACGGCATCGGCCGGGTGACGACCAGCTCGCCGAGCGACCCGACGACGGGCCGGCGCTGCTCGTCGTAGGCGTCGACGGCGCAGCCGAGCTGGCGGCAGGAGATCTCGCCGACGTAGACCGGAACGATCGGGGCCGGACCGACGAACGAGGCGCACACGTCGGTGCCGCCGCTGGTCGACCCGAGCTGTGCGGTCCGGCTGACGGCCTCGTGGACCCAGCGGAATCCTTCGGCAGGCAGCGGTGCCCCGGTCGATCCGATGCTGCGCACGGCCGACAGGTCGGCGACGTCACGCGGCACGATGCCCGCCTTGCGGCACTGCAGGAGGAAGGGTGCGCTGGTGCCGAAGTACGTCATGCCCAGACGTTCTGCGAGCCGCCACAGCAGCCCGACGTCGGGCTCGCCCGCGTCATCGGGTGGCGCGGGATTGCCGTCGAACATCACGACGGTCGACCCCACGAGCAGTCCGGAGATCAGCAGGTTCCACATCATCCAGCCGGTGGTGGAGAACCAGAAGAACCGATCGCGCGGGCCGAGGTCGAGGTGGAGGCCCAACGCCTTGACGTGCTCGATGGTGATGCCGCCGTGCCCGTGCACGATCGGCTTGGGCAGGCCGGTGGTGCCCGACGAGAACAAGACGTACAGCGGGTGGTCGAACGGCAGGCGGGTGAACTCCAGCGGGGCCGAGTCGGCCACGAAGTCCGACCACGCGACTGCTCCGTCGGGAGCCGCGGCGGAGGGGTCGAGGTAGGGCAGCCACAGGTGGGTGCGCACGCTCGGCAGCGCCGCACGGATCTGGTCGACCTCCTCGTGCCGGTCGACGGCCTTGGTGCCGTACCGGTAGCCGTCGACGGTGAGCAGCACGGTGGGTTCGATCTGCTGCCACCGATCGACCACGCTCTGCGTGCCGAACTCGGGCGCGCACGAGCTGAAGACGGCGCCGAGACTGGCCGCGGCCAGCATGAGGATCAAGGTCTCGGGGATGTTGGGCGAGTACGCCGCCACCCGGTCACCGGTCTGCACGCCGGCGCGGACCAGACCCACGCGGGCCCGCGCGACCTGGTCGCGCAGCTGCGCCGCGGTCAGCTCGACGTCAGGGCGGCTCTGGGACGCCGCGACCACGACCACGTCGTCGTCGGCGCGGCCCGGGAGCGCGAGCGCAGCCTCCGCGTAGTTGAGCCGCACGTCCGGGAACCACACCGCACCCGGCATGGAGTCGTCGGCCAGGGCGATCTCGCCGTCGCCGCTCGCGGGCAGGTCGGCCCACCGCCACACCGAGCCCCAGAAGTCGTCGAGGTGCTCGACCGACCAGGACCACAGCGCGTCGTAGCCGGCATCTGGTGCCGGTGCTCCGGCCACGTCGTGGTCGGCGAGCCAGCGGGCGAACTGCTCGATGCGCGAGGTGCCGTCCAGCGGAGGGCTCCACAGGATCTCGCTCATTCGGCGTCGACGGGACTCGACTCCGCGACGGTGAGCACCCAGTGGGACAGCCACAGTGCGGCCGCGGAGACGATCGGGACGATCACGATGCCGTAGCGGGAGTCGGCCAGGCCGAGGAAGACGCTCAGGATCGTGATGAGTGTGAGGACCACGCCGAGGAGACTGGTCAGGCGCGGCATGGGGGTGCCGAACGCCGTGAGCAGCCGCTCGCCGAGGACGAAGGCCACCACGGTGACGACGACGAAGGTGAGCGACCCCCACAGGGGTCCGCCGTTGGCCACGCCGCGCACGGCGCTGAACAGGGCCAGGGCGCCGACGCCGAGCCCGACCGAGACCAGCCCAACCAGCAGCCCGGTGAGGAGGGTGGCGCGCACTGGCTCGAGCGCCGGGATCCGCCACGCCCGGGTGGCCCGCCATCGGCCGGCGGTGAAGTCGCCGACGGCATGTCCGGCGCGTCCCACCGCCGAGGCGGCCCGGGTGGTGCGGTCACGCACGGCGTCGAGGGCCGGCGAGACGTCGACGCTGGGAGCCTTGACCGCTGGCCGCTTGACCAGCGGCGTCCTGGGTCCGGTGCTCTTGGCACCGGGAGTCTTCAGCTTCGGCGAGGCCGGGGTGGTCGGCGGAGCGGGAGCAGGCGTGTCGCGTGCGGAGACCTTGGTCGGCGGCCCGCTGACCGGTCGGCCGTATCGCATCTGTGGCTGGGCGGGCTGGTCCGAGGCAGAGACCGGCCGTTTCACGACGCGCTTGACCACCTTCTTGGGGGGCTGCTCGTCTGCCATGCAGCAAGTGTTCCACACCACAGTGCGCTTTCCGGTGGGTCCCGAGAGGCCCTAGGGTGGACGCCAGCAGACCGTGGAACACCCGTGGGCGCCGGTTCGTGACCGGCCCTGCACCCACCAGGAGCACCCACCAGGAGTACTGACGATGCACACTCTGCTGGCCCACGAGTGGCTGGCACCGATCGGTGGGTCGGAGAACGTCTTCGAGCAGCTCGCCCTCGCCTACCCGGGGGCCGATCGCGTGTGCCTGTGGAACGACGCCCCGCAGCGCTTCCCCGACGTCTCCCGCGAGACCTGGTTGGCCCGCACCCCGTTGCGCCGCAGCAAGGCCATGGCGCTGCCGTTCATGGGCTCGGCCTGGGACCGGGTCGACCTGCGCGGCTACGACCGGGTGATCGCCAGCTCCCACGCCTTCGCCCACGGGTTGGCCTCGCGAGCGGCGCGGCGTGGCGCGCAGGGGTTCGCCTACGTGCACAGTCCGGCGCGATACATCTGGGCGCCCGACCACGACCATCGTGGCCGCAATGTCGCGGTGCGCGCAGGTGCTGCCCCGTTGCGCGCGGTGGATCGCCGTCGCGCCGACGCCCGGGTGGCCTATGCGGCGAACAGCGAGTTCGTCCGTCGGCGGATCCGCAACGCCTGGGACGTCGACGCCACCGTGATCCACCCACCGGTCGACGTCGACGTGGTGAGATCCTCCGTCGCCAGCGATGCGGCCGAGAACAAGCAGTTCTGTGCCGGGCTGCCGGACCACTTCGTGCTGGGTGCCTCGCGCCTGATCGCCTACAAGCGACTCGACCTGGTCATGGACGTCGCGAGCCGTCTGGGCATCCCGGCCGTGATCGCGGGCGGTGGTCCCGACGAGGCCGCGATCCGCACCCGGGCCGCGGAGGCCGACGTCCCGGTGCACGTGCTCGGGCGGGTGTCCGACTCACAGCTGCGATCGCTGTACCGGGCTGCCGACCTGTTCGTCTTCATGGCGGTCGAGGACTTCGGCATCATGCCGGTCGAGGCCATGGCAGCGGGCACGCCGGTCCTGGTCAACTCGATCGGCGGCGCAGGCGAGTCGGTCGCCCTGACCGGTGGGGGACGCGTCGCGTCGGCCACCGATCTCGATGCCCTGGTCCTGGCCGCGCGCGAGGCGATGGAGATCGACATGACCGGGCCCTCGTCGGCGTGCGCCACCTTGTCGCACGCCTCGTTCGCCGAGCGGATCCACGCATGGGCCGGCGCATGAGCCGGCAGCTGTACATCGACACGCGGTACGTCGGGGCGCACGGGATCGCGCGCTACGCCACCGAGGTCCTGGCGCGGCTCACGGTCGACGGCACGCCGTTCGCGCCGTCGTCGGACCCCACGTCGCCGCGATCGATGCTCGATCCCGCCCGCCTCCGGCTCCCGGCGGACGCGCTGCTGTACAGCCCCGGGTACGGGGTGGGGCCGGCGCGCGTCCACCAGGCGCCGACGGTCCACGACCTGATCCACCTCAGCGAGCCGGACCGGTCGGCGAGGAGGTTTCGCCTGTACTACGAGCGAGTGATGCGACCGGCCCTGCGACGCAGCCGGCTGGTGTTCACCGTGTCCGAGACCTCACGGGTGGACCTGGCGAACTGGCTCGACGACGACAGCATCCAGATCGTCAACACCGGCAACGGCTGCTCGGCGGCCTTCACTCCCGACGGACCCCGCGCCGTGCTCGACCGTCCGTACTTCCTGTTCGTCGGCAACACGAAGCGACACAAGAACCTGCAGACCGCTCTGCACGCGATGGCGTCGTTGCCGGACTTCGACCTGGTCTGCGTGTGTCCGGCCGACCAGGACCCGGTCGCGATGGCGGGCCCAGCCGGCACGGCCGGTCAGGTCACGCACCGTCACGGCGTGAGCGACGCGGCGCTGGCCGAGCTGTACCGCGGCGCGGCGGCGCTCGTCATGCCCTCGCTGATCGAGGGCTTCGGGCTGCCGGTGGCCGAGGCGATCAGCTGTGGGACGCCGGTCGTCTATGCCAGCAGCTGCCGGTCGGTCGCCGAGATCTGCGGCGACGCGGAGTTCGGGTACGACGACGCGACGGACGCCGTGGCCCTGGCCGCGGCGATGCAGCGGGCGGCCGAGCACCCGAGATCGGCCGCTCCCGCGACGTCACGGTTCGACTGGGACGTCGTCGCCCAGGTCGTCAGCGAGACCCTGACCGAGCACCTGGGGCGCGCGTGACGGCAGGTGCCACGGCCCCGAGGCAGTAAACTTCCGGTGGCACCGGGTCTTCGCTCGCTGCCTCGACCTATCCCGGGAACCCCCAGCCATGCGCCTCGCGACGTTCATGAGACCGGGAGTCGTCCTGTTCCTGAGCGTCGCGGCCAGCGCCATCGCCTGGCTGCTGCCGGGTGAGTCGTTGTACCTGCGCGGGTTCGACGAACGCGCGCCGGCCACGGCAGCGACCATCTCGACGCTGGTGCTGTGGTACCTCGCCTGCGCCGTCTGTCTCGTGGTGGGCCGGTTCCTCGGGCAGTTCCGGCCGCCGTCCGAGCGCAACCGGGAGATCGACGAGGAGCCGGCGTTCGGGCGACTGGTCCTGCTCGGGCTCACGGCGATCGCCGCGGTGGGCATCGCGGCCACGTACGCCCAGATCACCGGGTCGATCTCGATCACCGCCGCCCTGAGCTCGTCAACGGGCAACGCCTTGTCCGAGGCGCTCGACGGCAGTGCCGGTCTCACCACGCTGCGGTACGCGACCGTGGCCGCCACCGCCCTGGTGATCGTGCGGCGGCTGACCGGTCAGCGCGAACCGATCCTGCTGGCCCTCAACCTCGTGATGCTGCTGATGTCCGCACTGGTCACCTCGCGCTTGTCGCTGATCATGTGCGCCGTCATGGTCGCGTACGGCTACAGCAAGGCGCGACCGACGTTCACGATGCCGCTCAAGACCCTCGCCATCGTCGGAGTCGTGGGATTCGCGTTGCTGGCGTCGCTGAACTTCGTGCGCAACGCCAACTACTACGAGACCTTCGACGTGCAGAACCCGCTGGCGATGAACTACTACCAGATCACCTCCTACCTGGGTGCCCCGATGCAGGCCTCGCTCGGCACGTCCGACGCCCTGCTGCAGCGCAAGCTGGACACGCCGCCGCTGGCTGGGACCGAGGAGGTCATCACCCCGACGTTCCTGCGCAAGGTCAAGGGCGACAAGAGCGAGGCGATCGACCCCGACCGCTACGGCGTCTCGATCCTGACCTCGCTCAACACCAACTCCGCGTTCGCCGACACGTATGTCGACTACGGTCCGCGCGGACTCGCCTACGTGCTGCTGATGCTGGTCGGCGTCGGCTTCCTGCTGGGCCGTTTCGGGCAGTACGCGGGGCCGTCTGCGCTGGTCGCCGGCACGTGTCTGTACGGGGTGGCCGAGCTGTGGCGACTGTTCCTGTTCAACCAGGGCATCGCGGTGTTCCTGATCGTCGCCCAGATCGCGGTGCTGTTCGCCGCCCGCGTGGTGTTCGTGACCCAGCAGCGGGGCCGACTGTCACGTCGTCGGCGCCCGTCCTCTGGTCAGCAGCCGTCGATTCGCGTGTAGGAGGGCTGCCAGGACGGCCAGCTCGGTCGTGGCGTTGGCGACCGCCAGTCCCATGGCGCCGTCGCGCGGGACGAGCACGGCCACCAGTGCGAGGAACAGCAGCGTCGTGACCACGAGGATCCGGTTGAACTGGTGCACCTTCCCGGCCGCCATCAGGCCGAGCACGCCGAGGACGTTGGACGCCGCGACCAGCGGGATCGTCAGCAGCAGCACGCGAAACAGCCCGACCGTGTCGGCGTACGCTGCGCCGAAAAACCACGGGACGAACCAGCCGATGATCGCCTGGGCCACGAGCATCATGACGACGAACGCGGCGACGAACCCGGCCAGGGCCCGCCGCAGGATCGCGCTGTGCTCGCGGGGCCCGGTCTCGGACGCGGCGACCGACTTGGGGAACAGGACCTGCGACGGCGGGACGATGAGGCTGCGCGCCGCCCCGCTGAGTCGGTCGGCGTTGGCGTAGCCGGCCGTGGCGGTGCCGCCGACCATCGCCTGCAGGATCGCCGGGCCGCCGAGCGCGTTGACGGCGGTCAGGATGCGGAACCCGAGCAGCGGGAGCGACTCGCGAAACAGCTGCCACATGGGCCGGAGCTGCGCGCGTTGCCGTCCGCCGCTGGCCCGCCTCATGCGCGAGGCGTTGACCACGTTGGCTCCACCGGTGAAGACCATGAGGGCGGCGAGGTATATCCAGCCGTCGCCGGCTCCGCGCACCAGCAGCAGGATCGTGGCGGCGCCCAGGACCTTGCCGCCCAGCTCGATGTAGGCCGTGGTCCGGATCTGCTCGAGCCCCTGGAAGAACCACAAGGTCGAGAAGCCCTGGGCGCTGCCCAGGCCCACTCCGAGCACCAGCAGGCCGAGGTCGGCGCCGGACAGGCCGACCGCCCACCCGATGCCGGTCGCCACGACCACCAGCACGGCGCTCACCGCGAGCTTGATGCCCTGCACGGCACTGACCAGTCGGGCGAGCGCGTCGTTGGAGTCGCGCGTGATGGTGACGGTGCGCGTGCCGCCGTAGATGAAGCCGAACTCGACCACGATGCCGAGGAGCAGGGCCAGCGACTGCGCGGCGGCCACCGAACCCCACTCGGCCCGCGGCAGCGCCCGGGTCATGAACGGCAGCAGGATCAGCGGCACGATCAGGGCGGCGGTCTGGGCCCCGTAGAGCGCTGCCGTGTCGCCCGCGACCCGCCCGAACCGGGGTCTCTGCTCGGTCACGACCGGACCGTCGTGACGATGGTCGTCGAGGGGCTCGCACTCATCGGCTGGTCTGCCCGCCTGCGGGGATGACCGTGCCGGGCGGAACCGATCCGCGCACGGTCGCACCCGCGCCGATCAGGGACCCGCGACCGATGACCAGGGGGGAGGAGCCGGAGATGATGCGTGCGCCCATGCCGATCCATGTGCCGTCCTCGACGGTGATGGACCCACGCGCGACGATCTCCTGGGAGATGAACGGAGTCTCCAGGCCGACGGTGCCGTGCGTGTTGTCGATGATGAGGACGTCCGGGCCCAGCAGCACGTCGCGCCCGAGCGTGACCGACCCGGCTGCCGAGAGCAGGCAGCGTCGCCCGATGGCCGAGCCGGCGCCGACGGTCAGACGTGCGCCGTCCTCGACGTGCAGCCAGGCGTCGCGGTCGATCCGGACCCCTGCGCCCAGTGCGACCACGCCGCTGCCCGAGACGTCGACCCGCGCCCCGAGCAGGACCCGCAGCGGCCACCCGCGACCGACGTGACGGACCCGGCGGACGAGATAGGTCAGGTGACGCACCCGGCGACCGATCAGCAGGGTGATGGAGCGTGGAGCACGCCCCCGCGCGTCGTTCGTCGGCTCGGTCATCGACGGACCTGTCCGGCCTCCAGCAACGCGGCTCGGGCCTTGCGGAACCGCGCCGGGGCGCGGGAGGTGGCCCATCGGAACTCGTCGGCGAACACGTACTTGCCGGCGAGGGACGAGTCGACGACGATCGCGACCGCACGGTCCTTCAGGCTCCGGCGCCGCCATCTGCGCCACGCCTCCTGATCGGCCGGGTCGAACGGTGACGGGAGGTCGTCGCCGGCGACCATCGCGTTGCGGTAGCTGCGACGGACGCGGGTGGTCATCCGACGACCCGAGGAGTCGACGTCGAACTGGTACCCGGTGGGTGCGCCGCCCATGGCGTCCTCGATGCGCAGCACCAGGGCCGCGTACTCGCTGGCGATCTCGTCGAGCACCTCGGTCTCGCCGACCTGGTCGCGCAGGGACGTGTTGAGTCGGCTGCTGATCTCGTGCGGCGCGCGCGGGTCAAATCCGCTGAAGTGCACGATCCGCAGGGGTTCGGTGGAGTCGCCCCGGAGCACGACCGGTCCGTCGGCGGAGCGGGCCAGGGGCCGCTCGTGCAGGTTCCACGGCCCGACGTTGTAGCCCGAGTGGGTGAAGGGGTGCGCTCCGAACATCACCGAGCCGACGTCGGCCCACTTCTGGTCGACGAACATGTGCAGCAGCGGGTAGATGAGGCACTCGTGCTTGAGGTGGCCCCACCACCAGTCGAGGTAGTCGGCGCCGTCCGGCCCGACGGCGCAGAACCCCAGGTTGTAGATGCCCAGGGCGAGGCTGTGCATCTCGGAGATGTAGCTGGTGCCCGGGGCGATCGGGTCGAGGAAGTGCGGTGTCAGCAGGATCGGTGCCTCGTCCAGCGCGTGGTCGATCTCCGTGAGCGGTCCACAGATCCAGAAGTCGGGATCGAGGTACACGACCCGCGGACCGGACTGCTGCAGGTGCTTCAGGAACAGCGGCTTGAGCGCCGTGGACAGCTCCACCACCCCGTAGGAGGCGGCCAGGCCCTCGAACTCGTCGTCGCTCAGCCCGATCTCGGTGGGGCGCACGAACTCGACGCCGCGCCCCAACGGGTCGACGGGGTCGCCGTCGACCATCAGGATCCGCAGCGGGTTGTCCGTCTCGGTGAATCGCGCCAGGCTCTCGGCGAGTGCGAGGGCCTTGGGCAGGTAGTTCGCCGCCACGATCGTGCAGTAGATCGGCGCGGCCGACCGACGGTCAGGCGTGCTGGTCATGTCGGGTGCTGCCTTCCGTCCGGACTCGCTGCGATGTCGTGGTGGCGCCAGCATCCCATGTTCGCGCTGCTGGGCCGCGCACCGCCCGAGCGGTGGCAGCACGATCCGGAGTCCGGTGACTACGCTGGCGACGTGAAGATCGCGGTCGCAGGAGCCGGATACGTCGGGTTGTCCAACGCGGTGCTGCTCGCCCAGCATCACCGGGTCGTCGCGGTGGACACGAACTCCGAGCGGGTCGAGCAGGTGAATCGCCGCGAGTCGCCGATCGACGACCCCGAGCTCGTCGACTACCTGAGCACCCACGCCCTCGACCTCGCTGCGACCAGCGACGGTGCGTCGGCCTACGCCGACGCCGACCTCGTCGTGGTGGCGACACCGACCAACTACGACGAGCGGACCAACTACTTCGACACGTCGTCGGTCGAGGCCGTCGTCGGCGAGGTGCTGGCCGTCAACACCGGTGCGGTCATCGTGATCAAGTCGACCGTGCCGGTCGGCTTCACCGCCGGCCTCGGTGCTGAACACCCGGGATCGACGATCATCTTCTCGCCGGAGTTCCTGCGTGAGGGCAGGGCCCTGCACGACAACCTGCATCCGTCGCGCATCGTGGTCGGCTCCACCTCGACGGCCGGCCGGATGTTCGCCGACCTGCTGGCCGAGGGAGCGCTCGACGCCGACGTGCCGGTGCTGCTGACCGACTCCACCGAGGCCGAGGCGATCAAGCTGTTCGCCAACACCTACCTGGCCCTGCGCGTGGCGTACTTCAACGAGCTCGACACCTACGCGGCCACCCATGGGCTGGATGCACGCCAGGTGATCGAGGGCGTCGGTCTGGACCCGCGCATCGGCACCCACTACAACAACCCGTCGTTCGGGTACGGCGGCTACTGCCTGCCGAAGGACACCCGTCAGCTGCTCGCCAACTACGAGAACGTCCCGCAGAACCTCATCGGCGCGATCGTCGACGCGAACACCACCCGCAAGGACTTCATCGCCGCCGACATCCTGCGGCGCAACCCGCGCACCGTGGGCATCTACCGTCTGGTGATGAAGTCCGGATCGGACAACTTCCGGGAGTCGGCGATCCAGGGCATCATGAAGCGGCTCAAGGCCAAGGGCATCGAGGTCATCGTCCACGAGCCGGTGCTGCAGATGACGAGCTTCTTCCACTCCGACGTCGTCGACGACCTCGACGAGTTCAAGCGTCGGTCCGACGTCATCATCGCCAACCGGCGCACCGAGGTTCTCGACGACGTCGCCGACAAGGTGTACACCCGCGACATCTACGGCCGCGACTGACCCTCGTCAGCCGTCGGCCGGCCGGTCACTCGACCCGTACCGTGCCCACGCTCGTCGGGCTGGGACGTCGCGACTGTCGGCTGCCGCCCAGCAGCACGCGGCTCACCGTGGTGCCGTCGGGGAACGCAGCGGCCACCTGCTCGGCGCACCGGGCGGCAGCAGAATCGATCCGACGCATGTCCGCGGCCGGGTCCAGGTGGGCCCGCAGCTCGATGACGTGCTGACCCTTGCGGCGGCGGGCGGCGCCGCGCACCTGCGTGACGGGCGCGTGCGCCTCCAGGTCGGCGGCCAGCGCGCCGGCCACGTCGTTCAGATCCACCCGGATCGCTCCGTGTGGCTCGGACGGCCCCTCGAGCGTGACGGCGCGCTCTCCGCGGCGTGGGGAGTGCGAGAGCAACCACACCAGTGCGAGCAGGCCGAGGACCACGCCGGCGACGGCGAAGGTCCACGGCCACCACGCGGCCGACTCGACGTCTGCGAGGCGCGAGGTGTCGGTGGTCTCCGGGAGCGCGCCGATCCAGTCGTACTTCCAGTCGAGCAGCGCGAGCCCGGCAGCCAGGAGCAGCAGTCCGATCAGCAGCGTGGCGATGCGGTCCAGAGCGGAGAGCCTACGAGTCATGGTGCACCTTCTTGACGTTGACCTTGACGGCGCGATCGTCGAATCCGTCGAGGTGTGTGGTGACGGCGGACCGCACGGCCTCGGCCGCGTCGGCACGATCCGACTGCACGGTGACGACGATGCGCGAGCGTGAGGCGCGGGCCGTGGCCGCGGCGATGCCGGCCGTGTTCTCCGCCGCGGCGACGGAGGCCGCCGAGACGGCCCGTTCCGAGACCCAGACGTCGGCAGGCAGCCCGCTGCGGCGGTGCGAGCGGCTGGCCGGCGTGAGGGCGACGGCGACGAGCCACAGGCCCACCAGGGCCAGGGCGACACCGACGGCGACGGCGGCACCGGAGACCGTCAGGCCGTCCGCGGCCTTGATGGTCGAGGCGGTCCAGTCGGGTCCGCCGGTCCATCCCTGGGCGACAGCGAGGTCGTGCACGGCGACGACGGCCAGGCCGACGAGCAGCAGGGCGACGACCGAACCCGTCAGCGCCGCCGCCGGGCGGTTGCGAGGAGGGGGAATGGTGCTCATCGGACTCTCCTTCCGGCGTCGGGGTCGGGCACGACGTGCAGCGTCACGTCGACGCGGTCGATGTCGATGCCGGACAGCCGAGAGGTCTGGTCGCGCACGGAGTCGCGGACGACGGCAGCCAGCTGCTCGGCGTGGCAGGGCCAGGGTGCGGCGACGTCGAGGTCGATGACGGCCACCGAGCCGGTGAACGTCACGCCGGCGCGAGGGTAGCTGGTGGTCCGCAGCGGCGTCAGACCGGCCGAGTGCTCGACGGTGCCGGGCACCTCGCGTGCGGCGTTGCGGGCGATGTTCGCCACGGCCTTCGAGCGAAGGTCCAAGGTGCCGCGCTCGTCGACCGGGGGGAGCGTCTCACTCACGACGGCCCCGCACCACGGCGCTCACGTCGATGTCGCCGTCGAGGTGGGCGCCGGCCACGAAACCGATGGCGCCGAGCACGAGGGCACCGAGGAAGGCGCTGAATCCGCCGATCGCGATGGCGATGGCGAGCAGGAGGCCGGTGAACAGGCCGATGGTGGAGAAGCTTCATGAGTGATCCTTCGGGTTCAGGTGGATGTAGCGGCGCGTGCCGGGGAGGCGCTGGTGGAGGTGGCGCGTGAGACGGCGCAGGGATGCGCTGAGACGGCTCGAGCGCGAGGTCACGAGAGTGGTCGGTCGACCTCCCTGGACCAGCCGCTCGTTGATGGCGTCCAGTGCGTCGGCGAGGGCTTCGGCGCTCCCGCCGCGGTCGGGGTGGTGCTGCCGGATCGCGGCTCGTCGCTGCGATCGCAGGTCGGCACGCGGGTCGGTCATGACTCCTCCTCGGGTCCGGCTCCCGGCGCGACGACGTCCTCGACGGTCACGTGCACCGGACCCTGCACGAGCGCCTCGACGGCGGTCCGCACCTGGTCGGCGGTCTCGACCACCGGGCTGCCCCAGTCGAGCACGACGTGGACCTCGCACGAGTCCTCGCGCAGAGTCACGCCGTTGACCCGGCGACCGGGCAGGTAGGTGGCCACCTCGCCCATCACGCCGGCGTGCAGGTCGTGCACGCCGGGCACGGAGAGCACGGCATGGGCGATCTGGTCGGCGGGGTCGGCGCTCATGTCACTCGACCCGGGTCTCGTCGTCGTCACCCTCGACGTGCACGTCGAGGACCGTGACGTTGACCTCGGTGACCTCGAGCCCGGTCATGCGCTCGAGCGAACCGATCACGTTGCGGCGGATGCCGGTGGCCAGCTCGGCGAGGGCGACGCCGTAGTCCGCGATGATCTCGACGTCGACGGCGGCCTGGCGCTCGCCGACCTCGACGTTGATGCCCTGGCTGAGGTTGGTGCGGGTGCCGGGCATGCGGTCCCGCAGCGCGCCGACGGCGCGGGCAGCGCCGCCGCCGAGGTCGTGGACGCCGCTGACCTCCCGGGTCGAGATGCCGGCGATCTTGGCCACGACGGTGTCGGCGATCGTGGTGCGCCCCTCGGAGGTGACCAGTGGTCCGGCGTCGGTCGTCGCGACCTCGGTGGTGGGGGTCTTCTTCGTCTCTGCCATGAGATGCCTTTCGTGGGTGTGGGAGGGAGGGGCTCAGGCCGCCAGGGCGGCGTCGGGGGTCTCGGTCGTCTCGTCGTCGCCGAGCAGTGATGCGTGCAGGACGCCGGCGATGATCGCGCCGACGATCGGTGCGGCGATGAACAGCCACACATGGCCGAGTGCGTCGGGACCGGCGAACCAGGCGACGCCCAGCGAGCGGGCGGGGTTCACCGAGGTGTTGCTGACCGGGATGCTGACGAGGTGGATCAGGGTCAGGGCCAGGCCGATCGCGACACCGGAGAATCCGACGGCCGCGCGCCTGGCCGAGGCGCCGAGGATCACGAACAGGAAGAAGGCGGTGAGCACGATCTCGGTCAGCGCGACGGCTGCCAGGCCGTACCCGCCGGGCGAGCGGTCGCCGTACCCGTTGGTGGCGAAGCCGGTCGCGGACGCGTTGAAGCCCGGCTGGTCGTTGGCGATGACGAACAGGACGGCGGCGGCCACCGTGGCCCCCACGACCTGGGCGCCGATGTAGCCGGGGACGTCCCGCAAGGGGAAGCGTCGCGCCGCCGCGAGACCCAGCGACACGGCCGGGTTGAAATGGCCGCCCGAGACCGGGCCGAACGCGTAGGCGCCGGTCAGGACGGTGAGGCCGAACGCGAACGCGATGCCGAGCGTCCCGACGCGGTCGCCGGCCAGGACGGCGGTGCCGCACCCGCCGAGCACGAGCCAGAAGGTGCCGAGGAACTCGGCGCCCAGGCGTTGGCTCCTGCTGGGCGTGGTGGTGAGGGCGGTCATGTCGTTCCGTTTCGTGGGGGCCGGTCCGGCCGGGTGGAGGAAGTGGTTCAGCGGATGCGGTTGCGGCGGTTCTCGTCGAGCTTCTTCTTGGCCATCGGCAGTCCGACGAGGGCCAGGAGCTTCCAGACGACCCAGCCGAGGAGGGCGAAGGCGTTGCGCTTGGGACGAGCCATGGGAGTTCTCACTTCCTGGGTGGTGATGGATCCCGGTGGTGGTGCCGGGTGTCGACACGGGGGCGGTGCGGGTGCACCGCCCCCACGAGGTGTCCTACTTCTTGAAGACGTCCTTGATGTCCTCACCGGTCTTCTTGGCGGAGGCCTTCGTCTGGTCCTTCTTGCCCTCGGCCTTGAGGCTGTCGTCGTTGGTCGCGTCGCCCACGACCTCCTTCGCCTTGCCCACGAGGTCCTCGGCGGCGTTCTTGGCCTTGTCTGCGATGCCCATGATCGGTTCCTTTCGAGTGAGTGTTGATTGCTGGTTCTGATGGGTAGTCGTCACGAGGTGGCGGATCGTCACGCGTCATCGGTGTGGTCTGTGACACAGTGCCGCGGATCGAGACATCGCCGAGTCCGTCTCCGGATGCGCGACGAGGTCGCAGGGTCGATGATGAGGCGTGCACGACGCTGGTTCGCCGCAGGACGACGATCTGTCGATCCGGTCCGACCGTGTGCTGGTTCGTCAGGCCGGCCTCGGGGACCGGGAGGCGTTCGAGGCGATCGTCCAGCGGCACGGTCCGGGCATGTACCGCTTCGCGCTGCGCATGGTCGGCGGCAGCTCCGCCGACGCGGCCGAGGTGGTGCAGGAGGCGTGCATCTCGGCCTGGAAGAACATCGCCACCTTCGAGGCACGGTCGTCGCTGCGCACCTGGTTGTTCCGGCTGGTCACCCGGCGGGCCGCCGACCTGCAGCGCAAGCGCAAGCCCACCCCGATCGACGACGACTTCCTCGCCTCGGTGGCACCGCCCGCGACCAGCGACCCGCTGCAGGGCGTGCTCGACCGCGAGCTGGTCGCTGCCCTGCAGGTCGCCCTGTCCGAGCTGTCGACCGACCAACGGGCGGTCTGGCTGCTGCGAGAGGTGGAGGAGATGAGCTACGCCGACATCGCCGGTACGTTGAGCATGACGGCCGATGCCGTGCGCGGACTGCTGCACCGCGCGCGCAAGGACCTCGCGGAGAGGATGGCGCAATGGCGGTAGAGCAGACGCCCGATCCCCTCGAGCGCGCCACCAACGCGATGCGGGCCGAAGAGACCGACGGGTGGGTCGACGTCTCCCGAGAGATCGTCCACCGTGTCCGGACCGCGGTCATGCCGGCCGATCCGGTGCTGACCTACGCGGGCGGTTCCGCCGTCCGTGGTGATCGCGGTTCGGTCGTGCGCGTCTCGACGCGGGTGCTGCGGCCGACGCTGCGGTCGGCCGTCGACACCGCGACGTGCGCGCTGGAGGCCCTGGACCTCACCATCGCCGACGACCGCTGCGCGTCCGTGCACGTCGAGCTGGTGTGCGCCTACGGCGCCGACCTGCGCGCGGAGGGCGAGCAGGCGCGTCAACGGATCGCCGGTGTGCTCCACGAGATGATCGGTGACGACCCGCAGTTCGATCCGACGCGCGACATCGAGATCATGATCGTCGACGTCGTCGACGGCGACCCCCACACAGAGTGAAAGCGCCCAGTGAGATGACGCCGACGCGACGACGCCCGGACCTGATGGCCCGGGCGTCCTCGATCTGGTGAACATCCAGTGGTCGGGGTGACAGGATTTGAACCTGCGACCTCGTCGTCCCGAACGACGCGCGCTACCAAGCTGCGCCACACCCCGCTGCCCTAGTCGGGCAACCCGGCCGAGTCTACCGCAGTCAGCGTGAGCAGGGTGGCCTCGGGTCGGCACGCGAATCGCACCGGCGTCAGAGGGGACGAACCGAGTCCGGCCGACACGTGCAGCCACGACTCGCGGTGGCCGTCGACCCGGTGGGTGTGCAGCCCACGAGCACGCGTGCGGTCCAGGTCGCAGTTGGTGACGAGCGCGCCGTAGAACGGCACACGCAGCTGGCCGCCGTGCGTGTGCCCCGCCAGGATCAGCGGGTAGCCCTGGGTGTTCCAGCGGTCGAGCACCCGCAGGTAGGGCGCGTGCGCCACCCCGATCGCGAGGTCGGCGGAGGTGTCGGCGGGCTCGTCGTCCAGCTCGTCGAACTCCAGGTGCGGGTCGTCGACGCCGACGAACGACAATCGGCGACCCCCGATCTCCACCTCGTCGTGCCGGTTGGACAGGTCGGTCCAGCCGCGACGGGTGAACTCGGTGCGCATCTGCTCGAACGGCAGGTCCTTGGGGCGCATCCACTGGCCTCGGTGAGCCACGCCCGTGCCTCCGGTGAGGTAGCGCACCGGGTTCTTGCGCACCGGGGAGAAGTAGTCGTTGGATCCGAAGACGAACACGCCGGGCACGTCCAGCAGGTCGCCGTACGCGCGCAGCACCGCAGGCAGGGCGTCGACGTGGGAGAGATTGTCGCCGGTGTTGACGACGAGGTCGGGCCGGAGGTCGGCCAGGCCACGCAGCCAGCCCTGCTTGCGTCCCTGCCCCGGCGTCATGTGCGTGTCGCTGAGGTGCAGGATCCGCAGTGGCTCGGACCCGGGTGCGAGGACCGGAACCGTGGCGCGACGCAGCACGAACGCGTTCGGCTCGACGAGGGTCGACCACGCCAGCCCCGCAGCGGCGGCGCCCGCGGTCAGGGCCAGAGGATGCATGCGACCAGCGTGGCACAGCCGAGGTGGGACACTGGCCTCATGTCTGCCATGAAGGACCAGCTCCGCACCGATCTCACCGCCTCGATCAAGGCCCGCGACGCCCTGCGCTCCTCGACGCTGCGCATGGTCCTCACGGCCATCACCACCGCCGAGGTCGCAGGCAAGGAGTCCCGCGAGATCAGCGACGACGAGGTCATGACCGTCCTGGGGGCCGAGGTCAAGAAGCGGCGCGAGGCCGCCGAGGCGTTCAGCGCAGGTGGTCGACCCGAGATGGCGGAGAAGGAGACCGCCGAGGCGGCCATCCTCGCCGAGTACCTGCCCGAGCAGATGTCGGCCGAGCAGATCGTCGAGATCGTCACCGCAGCCGTGGAGTCGACGGGGGCGGCCGCCGAGGGCATGCGCGCCATGGGCAAGGTGATGGGTGCGGTCACGCCGCAGACCAAGGGCAAGGCCGACTCCGCAGCGGTGGCCGCCGAGGTCAAGCGCCAACTGGGCGCCTGAGGATCAACCCCCGGGGGGCGACGGGACGGCGCTCGCCGGTGTGTCGTTCGGCTTCTTCTTCTCGGGCTTCCTGTTCGTCGGCTGACGCTCCGGCGGCGTGCCGAAGTTCACCGGTGAGAGCTGGTTCTGGATGGTGCCCATGGCCTTCTTCCACATCGGTCCGGCCAGCGAGCTTACCGCCGACGGCGCCGAAGTTGAGCAGGCGGCCGTTGATCGTGACGCCGGCCAGCGACTTGGGGCCGCCGTTCTTCTTGACGCCGGCGATCATCGAGAACGTCGACAGCTCGGGGGTGTAGCCGGCGTACGACACCGCCACGTTGTCCTGGGCCGTACCGGTCTTGGCGGCCGACGGGATGTTGAGCCGGGTGCCGTTCTGGGCGCCGTAGCCGCGCTCCTGCACGATGCGCAGGATGTCGTTGATCTGGGCGGCGTTGTCCTTGGACAGCACGCGCTTGCACTCGGGCTTGTACTTCTTGATCACCTCGCCGTTGCGGTCGAGGATCTCGTTGACCGGTTGCGGCGTGCAGTACAGGCCGCCGGAGGCCGGCACCGCGTAGGCGGCGGCCATCTCGAGCGGGCTGACGCTGGTGACGCCGAGGGTGAACGGGCCGACCTGGTTGGTGATGCCCTTGCTGGGGTCGAACGGCACCGTGATGCCCATGGCCTCGGCCATGCGCACCGTGCTGCACAGCCCGGCCTTCTTCTCCAGCTGGGCGAAGTAGGTGTTCACCGACTCGCTCAGACCGGTGTACATGTTCTTCATGCCCGAGGAGGTGGAGTTCTTGACCTTCCACTCGGCGGTCCCGCCGCCCTCGCAGTCGAAGTACGAGCCGCGCGGCATGGTCAGGTTGGGTGGGGAGTTGAACGTCTGGCCGACGCTGATGCCCTTCTTGAGCGCCGCGGCCACGGTGAACATCTTGAACGTCGACCCGGCCGAGAAGCCGCCGGAGTCGCCGTACTTGGTGGGCACCGTGAAGTTGATGAAGGACTGACCCTTCTTGGTGTCGCGCCCCATGGGCTTGGACTGGGCGACGCCTCGCACCTTGCCGGTGCCGGGCTCGACCATGGCCATCAGGCCCAGCGCTTGGTCGGTGGGCGACACGGTGCTGGTGACGGCCTTGTTGGCTGCCTTCTGCATCGTCAGGTCGATGTTGGACTTGATGGTCAGTCCGCCACGCTCGATGGCGCGCTGACGCTCCTTGACGGTCGCGCCCAGGGCGTCGTCGAGCAGCAGGTAGCGACGCACGTAGTCACACGAGAACGCGGCCACCGACTCGACGCAGCCGTTGGGGAACTTGGTGATCTTGAGTCCGAGCGGGGCGGCCTGGATCTTGTCGCCGTCGGCCTGGGAGATGATGCCGTCGCGCGCCATGACCGCTGCGACCGTGTTGCGCCGCTGGATGGCCTTCTCGGGGAAGGCCACGGGGTTGAACGCGTCGGGGTTCTTGACCAGTCCCGCCAGCGTGGCCGCCTGGGTGGCGTTGAGCTTGTCGGGGCTGGTGGAGAAGAAGTGGTAGGCGGCCGAGTTGATGCCCCACGCGCCGTCGCCGAAGTAGGCGAGGTTGAGGTAGCGCTCGAGGATCTCCTTCTTGGAGTGGGTCTCCTCGTAGGTGATGGCGAGCTTCAGCTCGCGGATCTTGCGTGCGGTGGACTTCTCGACGGCGGCGCGCTGCTGCTCCTTGGTGGTGGCCTGCGACAGCAGCGTCAGCTTGATCAGCTGCTGGGTGATCGTGGATCCACCCTGGGTCTGACCGTCCGACGCATTGTTCACCAGCGCGCGCAGGGTGCCCTTCAGGTCGAGGGGCCCGTGCTCGTAGAAGCGAGAGTCCTCGATCGACAGCAACGCCTGCTGCATGACCGGCGCGATCTGGTCGAGGGGGACGTCCTGGCGGTTCTCCTCGTAGAAGTAGGCCAGCCGCTCGCCGTTGCTCGCCAGGACCACCGTGGTCTGCGGGTTCGGCTGGTCCTCCAGCGCGAGCGGCAGGTTCACGATGTCGGTGCTGACCTCGTTGGCGGTGACCGCGACGAACGAGGCGGCGGGAATCGCGATGGCCGCGACGCCGACGCCGGCGATGACCGAGAGGCGGGCCATCGAGCCGACCGCACCGGCGGTGGACGTGGCGGGGCGCTCGGACCTCACGAGTCGCCTGATCGCCTGGGAGAACGCTGACGTCATGGCCTCAAGCGTACGGGAGAAGCCTGAGAGGGCCGCCGGGCTCGGGACGCGCCGGACGCCTCCACCGGACGCCATAGTCCGTTGGGACCAGACAAGATGACACTGATCGGGGCTGCCCGAATCCTCAGGATTTTCACAAGATGGTGGTAACGAATCAACCATCAGCCGTCGGGCTGTTCTCGGGGAAGGTTCCGAAACGTGTGGAATGACAACTGGGCCGCAGAAGCGGCATGCAGGGGCAAGTCGGACCAGCTCTTCGTGCAGGGTGCTGAGCAGAATCGCGCGAAGGCCGTCTGCTCGAGCTGCGTCGTCAAGGCCGAGTGCCTGGTCGAGGCTCTGGACAACCGCATCGAGTGGGGCGTCTGGGGCGGCATGACCGAGCGCGAGCGCCGTGCGCTGCTGCGTCGTCGTCCGAACGTCACCACCTGGCGCAGCGTCCTCGCGCCCAGCATCGCCGTCTGACCGGCTGGCCGGGGGGCCGCGGGTCAGTGACCCGCGAGCAGGCGGCCGATCTCGCGCAGGGCGTCGAGGTCGTGCACGTCGCCGGACAGTGCCGCGACCGACACCGTGGGCACTGACGGGTGGGCCGAGGTGAAGCCACGCCTCTGACGGGTCTCGCGCGCCCCCACGCGCAGGCGTTCGGCCCGCACGGCCAGCAGCTCGGCGGTCATCTGGTCGCGCTCGTCGCCGTCGCGCAGCCGGACGGCGGCGCTCTCCGCCGCGGCGAGGGTGATGCCGCTGGCGTCGTCGTCGTGCACCCGATTGACCACCAGGCCCGCCAGCGGCATCTTCTCGCCGGCCAGACGCTCCACGAAGTACGCAGCCTCGCGCATCGCTGCGGGCTCCGGCGCCGCCACGACCAGGAACGCGGTCTCGGGAGCCTGCAGCAGGGCGAACGTGGCCTCGGCCCTCTGCCGGAAGCCGCCGAACAACGTGTCGAACGCGGCGATGAAGGTCTGCAGGTCGGTGAGGAACTGTGCCCCGAGGACCTTGTTGAGCGCGGAGGTGACGATGCCGAGTCCCGCGCTGAGCAACCGGGCGGGTCCCTTGGCCGGGGCGAGCAGCAGCTTGATGAAGCGCCCGTCGAGCAGGGACGACAACCGCTCCGGCGCGTCGAGGAAGTCCAGTGCCGAGCGTGACGGAGGTGTGTCGACGACGATCAGGTCCCAGCGTCGTTCGTCGGCCACCGATGCCGAGTGCAGCTGGCCGCAGCTTCTCCATGGCCATGTACTCCTGCGTGCCCGCGAACGAGCTCGACAGGGCGATGTAGAACGGGTTGCCGAGGATCTGCTCGGCCTTCTCGGGCGAGGCGTGCTGCTCGACGACCTCGTCGAACGTGCGCTTCATGTCGAGCATCATGGCGTCCAACGTGCCGTCCCCCTCGACGCCCGGGACCGGGCGGGGCGAGTTGTCGAGCTCGGTCAGGCCCATCGACTGGGCGAGGCGACGTGCGGGGTCGATCGTCAGCACGCAGACGCGACGCCCCTGCTCCGCAGCCCGCAGCGCCAGCGCGGCGGCCGTGGTGGTCTTGCCGACGCCGCCGGAGCCGCAGCAGACGATGATCTCGGTGCCACGGTCGGCCAGCAGGGCGTCGACGTCGACCCGGCCGTCGCGGCTGGCGTCGTCGATGAGCACGCGCGGACCCTGTCGGCTGCGGCGACCCGATCCCCGGGTGCTGGGCCTGCCGGTCACGTGAGGTCTCCGAGCTGGTCGGCCAGCTCGTACAGAGCCCCGAGATCGATGCCGTCGGGGCGGCGCGGGATCTCGATGACCGGACGGCCGCAGTGGTCGAGATCGGCACGCTGGTCGGTCTGCAGCTGGGCGCGGTGGATGGCGTCGAGGCCGCCGTCGATCAGGGACCCGGCCGCCGCGGCAGGCAGGTCGACGCGCTCCAGGGAGGCGCCGACGGCGGCCGCGTCCAGCGATCCGTCGGCGAGGGCGTCGCGGGTCGCTGCGGTGACCAGGTCGGGCCGGATCATGTTGACGACCACGTGGCCGACCGGCAGCTGCTCGGTCTGCAGCTCGGCGATGCCGTCGATGGTCTCGGTCACCGGCATCTCCTCGAGCACGGTGACGAGGTGCACGCGGGTCGTGTCGGCGCGCATCATCTGCATGATGGAGTCGGCCTGGCGCCGGATCGGGCCTACCTTGGCCAGACCCGCCAGCTCGGAGTTGACGTTCAGGAACCGCGTGATGCGACCCGTGGGGGGTGCGTCCATCACCACGGCGTCGTAGGCGAAGCGCTCACCGCCGGCGGGATCCTTGACGCGTCGCCGGGCGGCCTCGTACACCTTGCCGGTGAGCAGCACGTCGCGCACGCCGGGGGCGATGGTCGTGGCGAAGTCGATGATCCCGAACCGGTCGAGCGCGCGGCCGGCGCGGCCGAGCCGGTAGAACATCTGCAGGTACTCCAGGAGCGCCGACTCCGGATCGATCGCCAGCGCGTGGACCTCGCCGCCGTGCGGGCCGACGGCGATCTTGCGCTCCTCGTACGGCAGCGGGGCGACGTCGAACAGCTGAGCGATGCCCTGGCGACCCTCGACCTCGCACAGCAGCACGCGGCGGCCGCCGTCCGACAGCGCCATCGCCAGTGCTGCCGCCACGGTGGTCTTGCCGGTTCCGCCCTTGCCGGTGACGACGTGCAGATCGGTTGCGATGGCCACGTGCCGAGCCTACCGACGACGGCGCCGTGCGGCAGGCCTACGCACGACCGGCCTCCCCGGATACAGTCGAGCCCATGACCAAGTGGGAGTACCTGACCGCGCCCGTGCTGGTGCACAACACCAAGCAGATCCTCGACAACTTCGGGGCCGACGGGTGGGAGCTCGTGCAGATCGTTCCCAACCCGCTGAACCAGGAGAACCTGGTCGCCTACTTCAAGCGACCGGTCGGCGCATGAGCGTCGCCGATCGCCTCGCGGCCGAGGGACTCCGGGTGCCGGATGCCCCGAAGCCGGTGGCGGTGTACGTGCCGGCCGTCCGTTCGGGCCAGCACGTGTTCACGTCGGGTCAGCTGCCTCTGGTCGACGGTCAGCTGATCGCCACCGGCAAGGTGGGCGGCGACGTCTCTGCCGAGACGGCCTACGACTGCGCGCGGCAGTGCGCCCTCAACGCCATCGCGGCCGTCGCGTCGCAGGTGGACCTCGACCAGGTCGTGCGGGTCGTCAAGGCCACGGTGTTCGTGGCCAGCACGGCCGACTTCACCGGTCAGCCGGGGGTGGCCAACGGTGCCAGCGAGCTGCTGGGACTGGCCTTCGGCGACGCCGGTCAGCACGCCCGCAGCGCCGTCGGCGTGCCGGTGCTGCCCCTCGACGCGCCGGTCGAGGTCGAGCTGGTCGTCGAGGTCGCATGAGCCTGACCCGCATCCCGATGCCGGAGCGGCTGCGCGCCGCGGCACAAGGGCACGCGGGTCCGCCCGCTCCGACCAAGGACGCGGCCACGATCGTCGTGGTGCGCGACGGCCCGCAGGGCATCGAGGCCTACCTGATGCGCCGTCAGACCAGCATGCAGTTCGCCGGAGGCTTCTACGTCTTCCCCGGCGGCGGTGTGCAGGACGACGACCACGACCCGGGCATCGCGTGGGTCGGTCCGGATGCCGAGGAGTGGGCGCGACGGTGGCGCTGCGACGTCGATCTCGCCCGTGCGCTGGTGGTCGCCGCGGTGCGTGAGACGTTCGAGGAGACCGGCGTCCTGCTGGCCGGCCCGGACGCCGACACCGTCCTGTCGGACACCAGCACCCCAGAGCTGCGGCAGGCACGCGAGGACCTCGAGGAGCGCCGCATCGGCTTCGCCGACTTCCTGCGCCAGCACGGCCTGGTGCTGCGGGCGGACCTGGTGGGCGCGTGGGCGCACTGGATCACCCCCGACTTCGAGCCGCGACGCTACGACACCCGGTTCTTCGTCGCCGCGCTTCCCGACGGCCAGCAGGTCGGCACGATCAGCCGCGAGGCCGACCGTGCGTCGTGGGTGCCGCTGGCCCAGGTGCTGGCGGCCATCGACGCGGGCGAGGCCACGATGATGCCGCCCACGATCGCCACCTGCCGATCGGTGGCCAGGCACTCGGCTGCCACCGTGGTCGCAGCGTCCGTCGACCACGAGTTCGAGACCATCGAGCCACGACTGATCGAGGCCGACGGTGCCCTGTTCCTCGAGACCGACCTGGGAGAGCCCTGATGACCACCGCCGCCCGCGTGTCCGAGCGCGCGTCGTTCGTGCTGGCCGAGAACCCGGGCATCATGACGCTCGACGGCACCAACACCTGGATCCTGCGGGAGCCGGGCGCGGCCCGCTCCGTCGTGGTGGACCCCGGCCCCGCCGACGAGGCGCACCTGCAGGCGGTGCTGGCCGCAGCCGGTGAGGTCGCGCTGGTCCTGTTCACCCACCGTCACTTCGACCACACCGAGGCCCTGGGGCGGTTCTGCGAGCTGACCGGGGCCCCGGCCCGCGCCATCGATCCGGAGTTCTGCCGAGACGCCGAGGTGCTGACCGACGGCGAGCAGATCGACGTCGACGGACTGCTCGTCGAGGTCCTGGCCACGCCGGGCCACACCACCGACTCGGCGTGCCTGCTGCTTCCGGGCGAGGGGAGCCTGCTCAGTGGCGACACGATTCTCGGACGCGGCACCACGATCATCGCCCATCCGGACGGTGTCCTCGGTTCGTACCTCGACTCGCTGGCGCACCTGCGTGAGCTGATCGAGGAGGGGCTGGTCCAGCGGATCCTGCCCGGCCACGGGCCCGTGATCGACGATCCGGCCGGCGTCGTCGACTTCTACCTGGATCACCGGGCCGACCGGCTCGAGCAGGTCCGTCGGGCCGTCGAGGACGGGGCCGTGACCGCCAAGGACGTCGTGCGCACCGTCTACGCCGACGTCGACGAGGCCCTCTGGCCGGCCGCCGAGCTCAGCGTCGCCGCCCAGCTCGACTACCTGCGGACGTAGTCGTCGGGCCGGGGCGAGGTGAGGTTTACCAGCAGGCCCCGGCAAACCTCACGTTCATGGGTAAATTCACCCGGAGGAGTGACAAGAGTCCGTGACCTGCTGGTAAACCGCGAGCCACGCGAGGCGCTAGCGGGAGCGGCGCTGGAGGCGTTCGAGGTCGAGGATCACGACGGAGCGGGGCTCCAGACGCAGCCAGCCACGCGAGGCGAAGTCGGCGAGCGCCTTGTTGACCGTCTCGCGGGACGCGCCGACCAGTTGGGCGAGCTCCTCCTGCGTGAGGTCGTGGTTGACGTGGATGCCGTCGTCGGCGCGGCGGCCGAAGCGCGACGCGAGGTCGAGCAGGGCCTTGGCGACGCGACCGGGGACGTCGGAGAACACCAGGTCACCGACGACCTCGTTGGTGCGGCGCAGGCGTCCGGCCAGCTGGTTCAGCAGCGCCTGCGCGACGTCGGGGTGCGCCACGAGCACCGGGTTGAGCGCCTCGTGGCCGAGGCTCTTGAGCGTCACGTCCGTGACCGCTGTGGCCGTGGCGGAGCGAGGGCCGGGATCGAAGAACGACAGCTCGCCGAACATCTGCCCGGGACCGAGGATCGCGAGCAGGTTCTCGCGCCCGTCCGGGGACGTTCGACCGAGCTTGATCTTGCCGTCGGTGACGATGTACAGCTGGTCGCCTTCGTCGCCCTCGTTGAACAGGACCTCGCCGCGTCGCAGGGATCCGTCGGCCATCGTGCCGGCGAGCGTGGTGGCCGCGTCGTCGTCGAGCCCGGCAAACAGGGGAGCCTGCCTGAGAATTTCGTCGCTCACAGCCATTCCTTCACGTCGATGTCGCCAATGTCACACAGCTCGACGCAGTTTCCCACACGATCGCCACCGCGCGCGAGCGGGCACGCCCACAGAACGACACGGACCGTAGTCTGGGTCGATGGCCGATCCCTCCTCGCCGCGGCCCGAGACCGCCGTGGTGCGTCGCGCCCGGCGCATTGACCGGGCCCTCGCGCAGGCCTACCCCGACGCGCGGTGCGAGCTCGACTTCGGCGATCCGTTCCAGCTGCTCGTCGCCACCGTGCTGTCGGCGCAGACCACCGACCGCCGGGTCAACGGCGTCACGCCGGCACTGTTCGCGGCCTATCCGACGGCTCGTGAGCTCGCCGCGGCCGACCGAGCCGCCGTCGAGCAGATCATCCGGCCCACCGGATTCTTCCGGGCCAAGACCGACAGCCTGCTGGGCTTGTCGGCCGCCCTGGTCGAGCGCTTCGACGGCGTGGTGCCTGGCCGGCTCGAGCAGCTGGTGACCCTTCCCGGCGTGGGCCGCAAGACGGCCAACGTGGTGCTCGGCAACGCCTTCGACGTCCCGGGCATCACGGTCGACACCCACGTGGCTCGCATGATCCGCCGGTTCGGCTGGGTCGACGAGGCCACGTCGCGCGACGCGGTCAAGGCCGAGCACGCCCTCGGCGCGCTGTTCCCGCGCCGCGACTGGACGATGGTCAGTCACCGGCTCATCTGGCACGGCCGACGCTGCTGCCACGCCAAGAAGCCGGCCTGCGGCGCCTGTCCGGTGGCTCGCTGGTGCCCGTCGTTCGGCGACGGCCCCACAGATCCGGTTGAGGCAGCAGCCCTGGTGACCACGCAGGGTCCGGCGTGAGATGCGAGGCGTCACCCGTCACAATGGATCCTGACGTGGCGCCACGGTCTCGTCCGCGCGCGTGCGTGCGCGTCTCACGAGCGGGGGTCCGGCCATGAGCGCAGCGGACCGGCCCGCCGTGCACCCCGCCGACCTGCCCGACTGGCTGCGTCCCGTGGCCGACGCGATCGGTCAGGTGACCGCCAAGCGCTTGGCGCCCCACTCGCCAGAACCTCCCGCCGACGCACGCCCCGCCGCGGTGCTCGTGCTGTTCGCCGACGGCGACGACGGGCCGGAGATCCTGCTCACGCGCCGCGGCACCACCATGCGCAACCACGCCGGACAGATCTCCTTCCCGGGCGGAGGCGCCGACCCCGGCGACACGGACGCCGCCATGACCGCGCTGCGCGAGGCGAACGAGGAGGTGGGCCTCGACCCCGCCAGCGTCGACGTCGTCGGCACGCTTCCCACGTTGTGGCTCCCGCCGAGCAACTTCGCGGTCACCCCGGTCGTCGGCTACTGGCGCGACCCGCAGCCGCTGGCATCGACCAGCGAGCACGAGGTGGTCGAGGTGCTGCACCAGTCGGTCCGCGAGCTGGTCGATCCGGCCAATCGCTTCAGCGTGACCCACCCGTCGGGCTGGGTCGGTCCGGCGTTCGAGGTCGGCGCGCGGGTGCCGCTGTGGGGGTTCACGGCCGGCATCGTGGCGCGACTGTTCGAGGTCGTCGGGTGGGACGAGCCGTGGGACGTCGCGGACCGCCGCCCGCTGCCGGAGGGCGCCTGGTGAACTCCCTCGACATCATCGTGGTCGTCGTGCTCCTGGCCTACGCCGTCAGCGGCTACGTCCAGGGCTTCGTGGTCAACCTGATCGCGACCACCGGGCTGCTGGTCGGCGGGCTGATCGCGATCGCCATCGTGCCGCGGTTCATGAGTGACGCCACGCAGGACCTCGGCTCCTCGCTGCTGGCGCTCGGGCTCGTGATCGCCGCGGCAGCCATCGGACAGGCCATCGGCACCGTCGTCGGGTCAGAGCTGCGTCGGGGGCTGAAGTGGCGTCCGCTGCGCTGGCTCGACGCCGTGGGCGGCAGCGTCCTGAGCATCGTCGCCGTGCTGGTCGCCGGCTGGGCACTGGGCTACTCGGTCAGCGGCACGAGCATCCCCTACCTGGCATCGGCGTCGCGCTCGTCGGTGATCCTGCAGGAGGTCGACCGCTTCATGCCGTCGCAGGCCACGTCGGTCCTGCGCTCGTTCAACGACGTCCTCGACACCAACCTGTTCCCGCGCTACATCGACCCGTTCGAGACCGAGCAGATCACCCAGGTCGGCCCGCCGGACGAGGCCACGTTGCAGCAGCCCGGGGTCGAGGCCGCCCGCGGCAGCGTCGTCAAGATCCTCGGCGAGGCCCGCTGCGACCGGGGCATCGAGGGCAGCGGCTTCTCCTACGCGCCCGGCCGCATCATGACCAACGCCCACGTCGTCGCCGGCGTCACCACCCCGATGCTCATCATCAACGACCGCCGGGTGCCCACACGGGTGGTGCTGTTCGACAAGAATCTCGACGTGGCCGTGCTGGCGGTCAACGGCGTTCAGCTGCCCACGCTGTCGTTCGACACCACGGCGACCAAGGGTGACTCCGCGGCCATCCTGGGCTATCCGCAGAACGGGCCGTTCGACGCTCGTGCCGCGCGCATCCGCGATCGCATCGACCTGCGCAGCCCTGACATCTACGACAAGGGGCAGGTCGTGCGAGACACGTTCTCGGTGCGCGGACTGGTGCGATCGGGCAACTCCGGAGGTCCGCTGGTGTCGCCGTCCGGCGACGTGATCGGCGTGATCTTCGCGGCGTCGGTGGCCGACAAGTCCACCGGGTACGCGCTGACCGCCGAGCAGGTCGCCGCGTCGGCTCGCAAGGGCGCCACCGCCACCAGCGCCGTGTCCACGGGCGGGTGTGCGTGATGCGGTCGGTCCTGGCCGGTCTGGCAGCGCTGGTCGCCGTCGTCGCCGTCGCCGTCGCGCTGCCGGTCGGCTGGGTCGCCCACAACGTCGCGGACGAGGACGGCTACGTCCGGTTCACCACAGGTCTCGTCGACGATCCCGACTTCCGCGCCGGCGTCGTGCAGGCGGTCACCGACGACGTCGTCCAGCGCACCGGCGTCACCGACGAGTTCGCGCCGCCGGTCCGCAAGGCCCTCACCCAGGCGGCGTCCGGCATCGTCGACACACCGCAGTTCCGCTCGGCGTTCGCCGAGGCGCAGCGTGAGTCGCACCGTGCCTTCCTGGGCGATCCGCGCGATCTCCCGCCCGAGCTCGATGCGTCCAACCGCGTCGTCATCGATCTGGGTCCGGTCGCGAAGACCATCGTCGACGCGGTGACCGCCGATCTGCCCGTCACGCTAGAGACTCCCGATCAGCTGCTGGTCACGATCGGTGGAGCCGACGAGCGTCGCGTGCTGGAGGCCGTCGACAGCACGCCCGAGCAGTCGACGCTGCTGGCAGCGATCGCGTTGATCGCCGCGGGCGTGGCGATGCTGGCGGCCCGCCGGGCGTCGACGATGCTGGTCTGGCTCGGCCTCGGCACGGCCGCGGCCGCTGGTGTGGTCCACGTGGTCGCCGCCGAGGCGGCTCCCCGACTGCTCGGCGCCAGCACCGCCCCGAGCACGCTGGCCGGTCGGGCCCAGACGCTGTTGGTCGACGCGGCCCTGTCCTCGCTCGACCACTGGTTGATCGTGGCCGCAGCCGTCGGCGGCGCGACGGCCGTGGTCGGACTGCTGCTGCGTGCCGCGCCCGGCGAGCGCTGAATCAGTCGTGCGTCGGCAGTGACACCGACGGCGTCGCCGAAGCGCCGCCACGGCCCTTGAACGCGCTCGGGATCGACTTGGCGGTGCTGATCGTCTGCTCAGGTGCGCCGACCTTCTTGATCAGGCGGATGCCGACGAGGGTCAGCACCACCATGAGCAGCAGGTAGAAGCCGCTGACGATCAGGAACGCCCACGCGGGGTGCAGGCCGGTCATGGTCAGGAAGTACGCCGCCGTGATGGACAGCAGGATGATCAGCAGCAGCGCGAAGAACCCCACGACCGCGAACAGGGCCGCGCCGATGCCGCCGGCCTTGACGCTGACCTTCAGCTCGGTCTTGGCCAACGCGATCTCGGACTGCACCAGCGCGGAGATGTCACGGCTGGCGTCAGCGACCAGTCGGCCGATGGTGGGCTCCTCGACGGGCTTGTGCGGCGTGCTCATGCCTGCGACCTTACAAGCCCCGGAACGCCGCCGCCGAGACGACGGTCGGACCGAGGCGTTGCGTCGAAGGTCAGTCCTCGTCCTTCGAGGTCTGCATGCCCGCGGTGATCTTGTCCATGATGCCGGTGTCGGCCAGCGTCGTGGCGTCACCCACCTCGCGGTTCTCGGCGACGTCGCGCAGCAGGCGGCGCATGATCTTTCCGGACCGGGTCTTGGGCAGCTCGGGCACGACCATGATCTTCTTCGGCTTGGCGATCGGGCCGATCTCCTTGCCGACGTGGGTGCGCAGCTCGTTGACCACGTCTTCTCCACCGTCGCCGGCAGACTCGCGCAGGATGACGAAGGCCACGACGGCCTGGCCGGTCATGTCGTCGTTGGCGCCCACGACGGCCGCCTCGGCGACCTTGGGGTGCGACACCAGGGCCGACTCGATCTCGGTGGTCGAGAGTCGGTGGCCCGACACGTTCATGACGTCGTCGACACGACCGAGCAACCAGATGTCGCCGTCGTCGTCCTTCTTGGCGCCGTCGCCGGCGAAGTACATCCCCTCCCAGCGCGACCAGTACGTCTCCTTGTACCGGTCGTCGTCGCCCCAGATCGTGCGGAGCATGGCGGGCCAGGGCTCGGTGACCACGAGGTAACCGCCCTCGCCGTTGCCGACCGGGTTGCCGGCGTCGTCGACGACCTCGGCGCTGATCCCGGGGACGGCGCGCATCGCGGAGCCGGGCTTGGCGGCCGTGACGCCGGGCAGCGGGCTCATCATGTGACCGCCGGTCTCGGTCTGCCACCAGGTGTCAACGATCGGCGTGGTGCCGCCGCCGATGTTGTCGCGGTACCAGACGTAGGCCTCGGGGTTGATCGACTCCCCGACCGAGCCGAGGATGCGCAGGCTCGACAGGTCGTGCTCGGCCGGGATCTGCTCGCCCCACTTCATGCAGGCGCGGATGGCGGTGGGTGCGGTGTAGAACAGCGAGACCTTGTACTGCTCGATGATCTCCCACCAGCGGCCCTTGTGCGGGGTGTCGGGAGTTCCCTCGTACATCACCTGGGTGGCGCCGTTGGCGAGCGGTCCGTAGACCATGTAGGAGTGGCCGGTGACCCAGCCGATGTCGGCGGTGCACCAGAACACGTCGTCGGGCTTGTGGTCGAAGACGCCCCAGAACGTGTACGCCGTCTGCACGAGGTAGCCGCCGGTGGTGTGCAGGATGCCCTTGGGCTTGCCGGTGGTGCCGGACGTGTACATGACGTACAACGGGTGCTCGGCGTCGAAGGCCTCGGGCGTGTGGTCGGTCGACGCCTCGCCGACGACCTCGTGCCACCAGACGTCGATGTCGGTGTTGAAGGCGACGTCCTGGTCGGTGCGCTTGACCACCAGGACGTTCTCGACGATGGAGGTGGTGTCGTTGTCGATCTTGACCAGGGCCTCGTCGACGGCGGGCTTGAGCGCGGAGGCGGCGCCACGGCGGTAGCCGCCGTCGGCGGTGATGACCAGCTTGGCCTGGCAGTCCTCGATGCGGCTGGCGAGCGCGTCGGAGCTGAAGCCACCGAACACGACCGTGTGCGGAGCGCCGAGCCGGGCGCACGCCAGCATCGCGATGACGGCCTCGGGGATCATCGGCATGTAGATGGCGACGCGATCACCGGTCTCGATGCCCAGCTCGGTCAGGGCGTTGGCGGCCTGGCTCACCTCGTCCTTGAGCTGGGCGTAGGTGATGTCGCGGGTGTCGTCGGCGGGCTCGCCGACGAAGTGCAGGGCGACGCGGTCGCCGTTGCCGGCCTCGACGTGGCGGTCGACGCAGTTGTAGGAGGCGTTGAGCCTGCCGCCGACGAACCACTTCGCGAAGGGGGCGTTCGACCAGTCGAGCACGTCGGTGAACGGGGTGTCCCACGAGATGCGCTCGGCCTGCGCGGCCCAGAAGCCGAGCCGGTCCTCGGCGGCGCGGTCGTACGCGTCGGCCTTCAGGTTGGCGTCGGCGGCCAGATCGGCGGGGGGCTCGAAGCGGCGCTGCTCGTTCGACAGGTTGCTGATGCCTTGCTCGGACACGGTGATGCTCCTTGATCGACGACTCTCTTGCATTGTTGCTCAGGACACATGGTGGTCCGACGGCGGTTGCCAGATGGTTGGCGCCGGCTGTGCGGCGACGCCGGCCCCGCTCCAGCTCGACCATGGGCCGAGCGGAGCGAGGCAGGCGGCGGGGGAAGCCTCGCCCCACCCCGACCATGGGGCCGAGCGGAGCGAGGCCAGGCGCCCGGGCGAAGCCCGGCAGCGACGAGGCACGAGTCGCTGGAGCGGGGAGCGCCAGCGACCCGCGCGCCCTACTTCTCCGAACCCGCCCCGGTCATCGACCGGACGTCCAGCTCGACGTACCGGGCCTCGGCATCGGCGTCGCGGGCTGTGACGGTGCCCAGCCAGCCGAAGAAGAAGCCCAGCGGGATCGAGATGATGCCCGGATTGGCCAGCGGGAACCAGCTGAAGTCGGCACCGGTGATCATGGCGGTCTCCGAGCCGGAGACGACCGGCGAGAAGATCACCAGGGTGACGCACGAGATCAGTCCGCCGTAGATGCTCCAGGTGGCGCCCCGGGTGTTGAAGCGCCGCCAGAACAGGTTGAACAGCAGAGCCGGCAGGTTCGCCGAGGCCGCCACCGCGAAGGCCAACGCCACCAGGAACGCGATGTTGAGCTTCTGCGCCGGGATCGACAGGGCGATCGCGATGCCGCCGATGACGAAGGCCGACAGCCTGGCGACCTTGACCTCCTGCTTCTCGGTGACGTCGCCGTTCTTCCACACGTTCGCGTACAGGTCGTGCGCCACGGACGATGCGGAGGTGAGGGTCAGTCCGGCCACCACCGCGAGGATCGTGGCGAACGCGACGGCCGAGATGAACGCCAGCAGCACGGCGCCACCGGTCGATCCGGCGCCACCTCCCACGGCCTCGGCCAGCAGGGGCGAGGCGAGGTTGCCTCCGGAGTCGACGATGTCCTGCTTCTTGTCGCCGGTGACCAGGGCGGCTGCGCCGAAGCCCAGCACGAGGGTCATCAGGTAGAAGGAGCCGATCAGACCGATCGCCCACAGCACCGACTTGCGCGCCTGGCGCGCGGTCGGGACGGTGTAGAAGCGGATCAGGATGTGCGGCAGGCCTGCGGTGCCGAGCACCAGGGCGAGACCCAGCGAGATGAAGTCGATGCGGCTCGTGGTCGAGACGCCGTACTTCAGGCCCGGCTCGAGGAACGCTTTGCCGGCGCCGCTCTCCTCCGCGGCCGAGCCCAGCATGTCGCTGATGTTGAAGTTGAACTTCGCGAGCACCAGCACCGTGATGAGCACCGTGCCGGTCATCAGCAGGACCGCCTTGACGATCTGCACCCACGTGGTGCCCTTCATGCCGCCGACGGTCACGTAGAAGATCATCAGCACGCCGACGCCGGCGATCGTGAGGTTCTTGGCCGTCTGGCTGTCGACACCCAGCAGGAGGGCCACGAGAGCGCCCGCGCCGACCATCTGGGCCAGCAGGTAGAAGATCGACACGACGACGGTCGAGGTCGCGGCGGCGGTGCGGACGGGACGCTGGCGCATCCGGAACGCCAGCTGGTCGGCCATCGTGAAGCGGCCGGAGTTGCGCAGCAGCTCGGCGACCAGCAGCAGCGCCACCAGCCATGCCACCAGGAAGCCGATCGAGTACAGGAATCCGTCGTAGCCCGACAGCGCGATGGCTCCCGAGATGCCGAGGAACGACGCGGCGGACATGTAGTCGCCCGCGACGGCGAAGCCGTTCTGCGCGCCGGAGAAGCTGCGGCCACCGGCGTAGTAGTCGGCCGCGGTCTTGTTGTTGCGGCTGGCCCAGAAGGTGATGCCCACGGTGATCAGGACGATCACGATGAACAGGGACCCGGTCAGGCCCTGGTTGCTGTCGTCGGAGGCCGCGACAAAGGTGAGGTTCAGGGGGCTCATCGCTCGATCTCCGCTTCGTACTCGTCGCGCAGCCGGTCAGCGGTCGGATCCATGTTGGCGGCGGCGAACTTCGCGTACCAGTAGGCGATGCCGAACGTGGTCACGAACTGCAGCAGGCCGAACACCAGTGCCACGTTGATGTTGCCGAACAGCACGTGGCCCATGAAGCCGCCGGCATAGATCGACATCAGCACGTACAGCAGGTACCAGACCATGAACGCGACCGTGACGGGCGCGACGAAGCCGAGGAAGGTCTTCTTCAGGTGCGCGAAGTCCTCGGACGCGTGGATGCGCTCGTAGGCCGCCTCGGCCTCGGCGCTGATTCTCTCCACCACGAGATTCACCTCTTTCGGATCGGCCGGCACGCGGTGTGCAGCCGATTCGACGCTAGGGCGACGGTGCGGGTGTGAGCCAGATCACCGCACCCACCCTGCGACGAGGCACCGACGACCGTGCGCCCTGCGGAGACCGCCGTGCGACGAACGGTCCTCCAGCAGCGACCAGTGGCGTCCCGAACGCGCTGAGCCTGACGTTTCGACGTGACACGCCAGGGTGTCGTGGTCGAAACGTCAGGCTCAGCGGGAACCTTCGGCGGGTGTCAGCCGACGTCGACTGCGCTCCAGGCATTGGCCACGCCGTCGTACTGGGCGCTGCCGGTGCCGTAGAGGTCCTTGGCGGCGTTCAACGTCGCCGAGCGGGCGCCGGCGTAGTTGGTGCCCGACGTCATGTAGACCGTCAGCGCCCGGTACCAGATCTTCTGGGCAGCGTCACGGCCGATGCCGCTCATGCTGGATCCGTCGCAGGTCGTGGAGCCGTGCGCGATGCCGTTGATGGTCTTCGCGCCGGACCCCTCGGCCAGCAGGTAGAAGAAGTGGTTGCCGATGCCCGACGAGTAGTGGACGTCGACGTTGCCGGCGTTGCTGGTGTAGCAGTTCAGCGAGACACCGTCCGAGGCCGGGTTGTCCATGCGACGCAGCCCCTGGCCGGTCGTGTCGAACTCCTCGCCGATCAGGTAGTCGCCCGGGTCGTTCGGGTTGTTCGCGTAGAACTCGACCATCGTGCCGAAGATGTCGCTGGTCGCCTCGTTGAGGCCGCCGGACTCGCCGGAGTAGGTGAGGCCCGCGGAGTTCTCGGTGACGCCGTGCGACATCTCGTGCCCGGCGACGTCGAGCGACGTGAGCGGTCCGTACTGCGTGCCGTTGCCGTCGCCGTACGTCATCTTCTCGCCGTCCCAGAACGCGTTGACGTAGTTCTTGCCGTAGTGCACCCGGTTGAAGGAGCCCTTCCCGGTGCCGAAGATGCCGTTGCGGCCGTGGACGCTCTGGTAGTAGTCCCAGGTCTCGTCGGTGCCGTACTGGGCGTCGACGGCCGCCGACTCGCGGCTGCTGGTCGAGCCGTTGCCGAAGCTGGTGTCCGGTCCGCTGACGACCGAGCCGGTGGCGCAACCCACGCCGAGCAGGTTGCACAGCACCGAGTCGGTCTTGTTGCCCACGTCGATCGTGTAGGTGTTGCCGCGCGACGCGTCCTTCATCTGGAACGAGCTGCCCGACTGGGTGAGGTTCAACGGCACGGTGCCGCCGTACAGGGACTGGCCCTCGCCCTCGACGGTCTGGATGCGCTGCACCTGGTGCAGGGTCTTGCCCGTGGCGGCATCGACGTAGGTGTCGATCCGGCTGGGTGTGCCGTCGGCCTGCGTGCCGGTGGTGGTGGTCAGCCAGGCGAGACGCGGGGTGGGGTCGGCGCCGATCGCGTCGACGACCAGCTCGGGCGCGCCGGCCTTGGCCACGGTCGTGCCCACCGTGCCCAGCGCCTTGGCCGGCGAGAGCTTCGGCGTGGTCGACAGCGACAGCACGTCGTCGAGCGTCTGCGAGACGCTGGTGACCGTGCCGGCCTTGGTGCGGTGCACGACGAAGTCGCCTCCGACGACGCGCAGACCCTTGTAGGTGCGACTCATGCGCACGTGGGTGGCTCCGTTGGAGTCACGCAGCGCATGGGTGGCCGCGAGCGCCTGGCCGGTGCCGACCAACGTCTTCGACGCTGCGTCCTTGGCGGCGGTGATCGCCTGGGAGGCGACCGATCCGTCGACCGGCAGCGGACGTGAGGATGCCACGTCACCACCGGACGGTGCTGCGGTGGCGGCCGGGATCCCGGTCGCGGCGAAGGCCAGGGCTGCGATGGCAGCGGTCGTGGCCATGGTTCTGGTCGTTCTCATACATCCCCCGATGTGTGTCGCGTCGGCCCAAGGAGGCCCCCCGGCCATCCGCGTGCGGATGACTGTATGACGAAACCGGCGTGGCTGTAAACGGGAGTTGCGCGATGCGGCCGGTCGCGGTGTCGCGTCACGCGCGGCGGTCGACGTCGATCCGCTCGGGGGTGTGCAGCCGGACCATGGTGCGCGCCACGTTCGTGGGCGCCCGATGGCGCGTGCCCCACGAGACCGCCACCATCAGGGCGAAGCCCACGGGCACCGACCACAGCGCGGGCTGGCTCATCGCCGTGCCGAGCCACCCGTCCAGGTCGGCCCCGATCGTGAGGATCGGGGCGACCCCGGCGCACAGGCCACCGCCGACCAGTCCGGCGATCGCTCCGACGTCCGTGAGGCCGCGCCACCACACGCCGAGCACCAGGAGCGGACAGAACGTCGAGGCCGCGAGAGCGAAGGCGAAGGTGACCGAGCTGGCCACGGGGATGCGCTCGGCGGACAGGGCGAGTGCCACCGGCACGACGATGCAGGCGATCGCGGCGATGCGGAACGCCGCCACGCCGCCGAGGCGTCCCCGGGCGATGCCCTGGCCGATCACGCCGGCCACCGACATGGTGAGTCCGGACGACGTCGACAAGAAGGCCGCGAAGGCCCCGGCCGTCAGCATGGCGGCGAGCACCTCGCCCGTCGATCCGCCGAGCATGCGCGAAGGCAGCTCGAGCACGACTGCGTCCGTGCGACCCTCCGCGATCAGGTCACCGGCGTAGATGCGGCCGAGCACGCCGTAGATGGTCGGCAGCAGGTAGAACGCCCCGAGCAGCCCGAGCACGATCAGGGTGGTGCGCCGGGCGGCATGGCCGTCGGGGTTGGTGTAGAACCGCACCACCACGTGGGGCAGCCCCATGGTGCCGAGGAACGTCGCGACGAGGACCGAGTAGGTCAGGTACAGGCTCGTCGGGTCGCTGGACCCGAACGGGCTGAACCAGTCCGAGGCGGCCACCGGTGACGGGCGCCCGTCGTCGGTCCAGGCGTGCAGCAGGAAGAACACCGGCACGAGCAGGGCACTGAGCTTCAGCCAGTACTGGAAGGCCTGGACGAAGGTGATGCTGCGCATGCCACCGGAGACGACGTTGACCACCACGATGGTCGCGACCAGCACGGTGCCGACCCAGCCGGGCGCGCCGGTGACGGTGCGCATCGTCAGTCCGGCGCCCTGGAACTGCGGCATCAGGTACAGCCAGCCGATGGCGACGACCAGGATGCTCGCGACGCGCCGCACCGCAGGCGACCCGAGTCGCAGCTGGGCGAAGTCGGGGATCGTGTAGGCGCCGGACCGGCGCAACGGGGCGGCCACGAACACCAGCAGCAGCAGGTACCCCGCGGTCCAGCCGATCGGGTACCAGAGCATGTCGGCGCCGTTGGCGAGGACGAGACCGGCGACGCCCAGGAACGACGCCGCCGACAGGTACTCGCCGCCGATCGCCGAGCTGTTCCACACCGGGCTGACCGATCGTGAGGCGACGTAGAAGTCGCTGGTGGTGCGGCTGACCCGGAGCCCGAAGGCGCCGATGCCCAGCGTGGCCAGCGCCACGAGGGTGATCGCCACGATCCCGTAGGTGGTGTTCACCGCAGCCCGCTCACGGGTGGCTCGCGTCGGGTGTCTCGGCGGCGTCGACCAGGTCGCCGAAGTCGGCCTCGGCTCGTTGCGCCTGGCGCACGTACAGCCACCCGATCAGCACCAGGAAGGGATACACCACGACGCCGAGAAGGATCCACGGCAGCGGAACCCCGAAGAGCCGGGTCGAGGTGGAGGCGTCGACAGCGAGGAACACCACCGGCAGCATGCCGATCGACAGCACCAGGGTGGTGACGACCGTCAGGGCCGCGCGGAGCTGCGAGCGGATGAGCGATCGCATGTAGACCTCGCCGACGCCGGTCGACTCGTCGATCTCCTGCCGCACCGTGCGCGGCACGTGTCGCGGCGCCGAGGCGAGCGGGCTCGTCACGCGGACGCGGCCGGTGTACTGCCGCGGCTCGTCGCTCACCGGACCGGGCCCGACCCGGGAACGCGCTCGTGGATCAGCTCGCGCAGGGTGCGGGTGTGGCGACGCGCGACCTGGACCTCGAGGGTCCGTTGGCCGAGGTCGACCAGCACGGTGCAGCGGCCGGGTTCCATGCGGACCTCGCGCACGTGCGCCAGGTTCACCACGTGGCTGCGGTGCACGCGGACGAAGCCGGCGTCCGCCCAGGTCTCGGCGAGGGTGGACAGGGGCGTGCGGACGAGATGGTCGGTTCCCTCGACGGTGTGGAGGCGCACGTAGTCGCCCTGCGCCTCGACCAGGGCGACGGACGACCGCTGCACGAAGCGCGTGACACCGCCGAGCTCGACCGCGATCGTCGCCTCCGCGTCCGGTGGCGTGGCCTCGGTGTCGCACACGCGTCGGACGCTCTCGCGGAGCCGCTCCTCGCGGATCGGCTTGAGCAGGTAGTCGACGGCGTTCAGCTCGAACGCCTCGACGGCGTGGGCGTCGTGCGCCGTGACGAACACGATGGCCGGGGGCTGCTTGAAACGACTCAGCAGCCCGGCGATCTCCAGTCCGTTCAGGCCGGGCATCGCGATGTCCAGGAAGACCAGGTCCACCTCGCCCGCCTCCAGCACGCGCAGCGCCTCGGTGCCCGAACCCGCCGACTCCACCGCGCCGATCCTCTCGTCGCGCTCGAGCATCCAGACCAGCTCCTCGAGCAGAGGGCGCTCGTCGTCGACGACGAGCGCGTGGAGGCCCGGGACGGTCATGAAGTGATGGTAGGGCGCCGCGTGGTGCAGGTCACATCGCCGGTCGTGGCGAAGGCCCGACCGTGCTCGACGTGATCCCCGGCGAGCGCTACTGTCTGTCTGCGATCTTGGCAGCTGACGAAACGGGGACCACGATGATGACGAAGAAGCGGCTCGCGACGTTCATGACGGCGGTTGCCGTCGCCGCGCCCCTGCTGATGGCGACGCCGGCACAGGCCGCGACGCGGCCGTCGGACTGCCACGTCACCACCACCTGGGTCAACGCCGACTACAAGAGCCGCAACTACACGGTCACCGCGTGGTGCAACAAGATCCCCGCGGGATCGCGAGTCCGCGCGAAGATCGAGTGGTACGGCATCGACTGGACCAGCGCCTGGACGTCGGTGCCGGGTCGCAAGCGGTCCATCAGCAAGAACATGTACTCGTGGGAGTTCGGTCGGGGCACCTACCAGGTCGGCTACTACTGATCCGAACGATGCGGCCCGACGGGTCGACAGGGTGCGTTGCAGGTGCCACGGTTGAACGGCCCTGTCGGCGCGATGGCGTCGATGAGATATCTTGACGTCAAGAAACTTTTTCATCCGCACCTGTGCGCGAAATGGAGTCCCCGTGGCTGAGTCGACGATCATCTACACCCACACCGACGAGGCGCCCGCGCTGGCGACGTACTCGTTCCTGCCGATCATCGAGGCGTACGCCGCCCAGGCGGGGGTCACGGTCGAGACGCGCGACATCTCGTTGGCCGGCCGCATCCTCGGCCAGTTCGCCGACCGGCTGCCCGCCGACCAGCAGGTCCCCGACGCGCTGTCCGAGCTCGGCGCCCTCGCCAAGACGCCCGAGGCGAACATCATCAAGCTGCCCAACATCTCGGCGTCGGTGCCCCAGCTGAAGGCGGCCATCGCCGAGCTGCAGGAGCAGGGGTACGACCTGCCCGCGTACCCCGAGGACCCGCAGAGCGACGAGGACCGTGACGTCCGCGCGCGCTACGACAAGGTCAAGGGCAGTGCCGTCAACCCGGTGCTGCGCGAGGGCAACTCCGATCGCCGCGCTCCGGCCTCGGTCAAGAACTACGCCAAGGCGCACCCGCACTCGATGGGCGCGTGGACGGCGGACTCGAAGACCAACGTGGCCACCATGGGCGAGAACGACTTCCGTTCCAACGAGAAGTCGGTCGTCATCGAGGCCGACGACACCCTCACGATCCAGCACGTGGCCGCCGACGGCACCGTCACCGCGCTCAAGGAGTCGCTGCCGGTGCTGGCCGGCGAGGTCGTCGACGGCACCGTCATGCGGGCCGCCGCGCTCGACGAGTTCCTCGCAGCCCAGATCAAGCGCGCCAAGGACGAGGGCGTCCTGTTCTCGGTGCACCTGAAGGCCACCATGATGAAGGTGTCCGATCCGATCATCTTCGGGCACGTCGTCCGCGCGTTCTTCCCGCAGACCTTCGCCACCTACGGCGACGCGCTGAAGGCGGCCGGCCTGAGCCCCAACGACGGGCTCGGCGGCATCCTCGCGGCCATCGGCTCGCTCGACCAGGCCGACGAGATCAAGGCGTCGTTCGAGGCCGAGCTGGCCGCCGGTCCTGAGCTGGCGATGGTCGACTCCGACAAGGGCATCACCAACCTGCACGTGCCGAGCGACGTCATCGTCGACGCCTCGATGCCCGCCATGATCCGCACGTCGGGTCACATGTGGGGTCCCGACGGCGAGGAGGCCGACACCCTCGCCGTCATCCCGGACAGCAGCTACGCCGGCGTCTACCAGGCGGTCATCGAGGACTGCCGGGCCAACGGTGCCTACGACCCCACCACCATGGGCTCGGTGCCGAACGTGGGCCTGATGGCCCAGGCGGCCGAGGAGTACGGCAGCCACGACAAGACCTTCGAGATCGCGCAGCCCGGCGTCGTGCAGGTCGTCGACTCCAGTGGTGCGGTGCACATCGAGCACACCGTGGAGCCCGGAGACATCTGGCGCGCCTGCCAGACCAAGGACGTGCCGATCCGCAACTGGGTCGAGCTGGCCGTCACCCGAGCCCGCGCCTCCGACACTCCGGCGATCTTCTGGCTCGACCCGTCACGCGCCCACGACGCGAACCTGATCGCCAAGGTCGAGGCGTACCTGCCCGAGCTGGACACCGACGGCCTGACGATCGAGATCATGACGCCGGCCGACGCCACCACCTACTCGGTCGAGCGCATCCGTCGCGGCGAGGACACCATCAGCGTCACCGGCAACGTGCTGCGCGACTACAACACCGACCTGTTCCCGATCCTCGAGCTCGGCACCAGCGCCAAGATGCTGTCGGTCGTGCCGCTGATCAACGGTGGCGGGCTGTTCGAGACCGGCGCCGGCGGATCGGCGCCCAAGCACGTGCAGCAGCTGGTCAAGGAGAACTACCTGCGCTGGGACAGCCTCGGCGAGTTCCTCGCGCTCGCGGTCAGCTTCGAGCACATGGCGACCACGACGGACAACCCGCGGGCGCAGGTGCTGGCCGACACGCTCGACCGCGCCACCGGCACGTTCCTGGCCGAGAACCGGTCGCCGGGCCGCAAGCTGGGCACGATCGACAACCGCGGCAGCCACTTCTATCTGGCCCTGTACTGGGCCCAGGAGCTGGCGAAGCAGACCGACGACGCCGCGCTGGCCGAGTCGTTCGGCGCCCTGGCCGAGAAGCTGGCCGGTGACGAGGACGCGATCGTCGCCGAGCTGCTCGCGGTGCAGGGTCAGCCGGCCGACATCGGCGGCTACTTCCAGCCCGACACCGAGAAGGCGACCGCCGTCATGCGCCCCTCGACCACCCTCGCCGAGGCGCTCGCGATCCTGCCCTGAGGTGTGAGGTTTACCAGCAGGCCCCGGCAAACCTCACTCCTCCGGGTGAATTCACCCGGAGGGGTGACACGAGTCCGGGGCCTGCTGGTAAACCATGGACTCAGCGGGTGCGGAACCAGGTGGCCGACGGGAAGTGGCCGCCCGAGGGGTCGGCGAACAGGCCGTCGGTCATGCGTGCGGGCCGATAGCCGGCCAGCATCTCGCGCAGGTCGTCGGTGCGACCGTGCGCCAGCATCGACTGTGACACCAGCACCGACGCGTGCTGGTTGTGGATCAGGAACGCGTGCAGCAGCGTGCTCTCGTTCCAGAAGAACAGCCGACCGAGCAGGTCGGGCGGGTAGTCGTACGGGAACATGATGTCGTGCACGTGGACCGCCACGCCGGGACTCAGCCGAGGAAAGATCTCCAGGACCAGGCGGTTGACCTCGCTCCCGGTCTTGACGGTGTGGGTGCTGTCGACGAACAGCACGTCGCCCTCCCCGAGCGACGTGAAGGTCTGCAGCTCGACGGCCTGGGCCGGCTGGCGCAGCAGCGTGATCGCACCCTCGTCGGCGAGGCGCTCCAGCAGGGGGGTGGGGAACGGGTCGACGGCCACGACGTCGACGGCGACGTCGTGCCGGGCGGCAGCCGCCAGGATCACCGCCGTCGAGACGCCGGCGCCCACCTGCACGATGCGCTGCGGGCGCTTCGTGGCCACGAAGGCGTGCAGGAACTGGGCCTCCATCGGTCCGTAGCCGTCGGCGCCGTTCTCGGCGACCGCCTGCGCGTGCACGTCGGCCTCCGCCAGCGCCGCGCGAACCTCGGGCGTGAACCAGCCGGCCGCCTCGGCCAGCTGCGTGTCGAGGTCGGTGCCGTCGACCCCGGTCATGGTCAGCGGTGCGCGCCACTCGCGGGTCTCGACGAGCTCTCGGACGTCGGGCACCGACGAGTAGAAGTGACGCGGCAGGACGTCGACGCCGACGCGCTGGGCCCAACGGAACGCGTGGTGGAGACCACGTTTTCCGCGGTCACGAAAGCGGCGGGAGAACGGCACGAATGAACCTCCGGGGAGTGGTGGAGCGATCCTATCGTCGCTCAGTCGTCGCCGAGGCCCCGCGCCTGCAGCGCCTCGCCGGTCGCCTGGGCGTGGGCCACGGTGCGGATGACCAGCGGCGTCAGGTAGGCCCGGGGTGTTCGTTCGAGCCCTCGGGCGCGGGCGGCGTCGCGCGTCTCGGCGGCGATGTCGGCGATGCGGGGGATCGCGGCGATCATCAGTGAGAACGACAGGGCGACCTTCTCCGGTCGGACACCGAACCGTCGAAACGGCCCGAGCCCTCGCGTGATCGCGTCGAGCAGCCGGTCCGTGGGCGTCGTCGCGGTGAAGGTCGACGCGGCGATCACCAGCGCCACGATGGTGGCGGCGATCTCGACGGCGACCGGCCACCCGCGCTGCCACGCCTGGAACCCGGCCAGCACCGCGACGATGAGCAGCATCGGTCGCAGGCCGCGCCACAGGTCGCGCAACGGGACCCGGGCCGACGCGGCCAGCAGCAGCGACACGACCAGCGCGCCGACCGGCGGCCACGGTCCGCGCAGCGCCACCACGCCGATCCCGTAGGCGACGAGCAGTGCCAGCTTGGGGCCGGCGGGGATCCGGTGCAGCGGGGTGGTGCCGGGGTGGTGGACGCCGAGGCTGACCGCTCTCATCGCGGGCCGGTGCCGTCGTCCAGCGCCGAGGCGCGGTAGTGGGACACGGCGTCGCCGGCCGGACCGTCGAACGCGATGCGGCCGTCGGCGATGACCAGGGCCCGGTCGCACCGCGCTGCGAGGTCGAGGTCGTGGGTGGCGAGCACGAGCTGCTGGTCGAGGCCGAGGAGCAGGTCGCCGATCAGCCGGGTGTTGGCCAGGTCGAGCAGTGTCGTGGGTTCGTCGGCCACCACCAGATCCGGTCCGGTGGCGAGCACCCCGGCCACGGCCAGCAGCTGCTGCTGCCCGCCGGACAGTGCGTGGACGCTGGTGTCGGCGCGGTGTCCGAGCCCGAACTCGTCGAGCACCTCGCGGGCACGGGCGTCACGCCGGTCGGCGTCGCCGATGTCGCGCCGCAACGACAGTGCGACGTCCTCGACCGCGGTGGGCATCACCAGCTGCGAGGCCGGGTTGGTGAACACGAACCCGACCCGCCGACGGATCGCCGCGCCCTCCTCGGCCACGTCGACCCCGTCGATGCGCACGTGTCCGGAGGTGGCCGTCACCAGGCCGTTCAGCAGGCGGGCCAGGGTGGACTTGCCGGAGCCGTTGGCGCCGATCAGGGCGATGCGCTGCTCGGTCATCGAGACCGTCAGGTCACGCAGGATCGAGACGTCCTCACGCTGGCCCGCCGCCACCACGTCGACCGCGTCGAGCTCGATGAGGGCCACGCGGGCAGCCTACGACCGGCGGGACAGCAGCTGCGGGAAGGCGCGGTGCACGCCGGCGGCGACGACGGCGGCGATCGCCAGCTTGACGAGGTCCGCGGGCACGTACGGGAGGGCGAAGCCGATGCCCTTGGCGTACGAGACGTCGGCCGTGACGGCGATGCTGACGGCGCCGGCCAGCGTCACGACCGTCTCGCCGATCAGGCCGCCGACGATCACCACGACGGCGGTCACGGTCACGCCTCGGGCGGCGAACCGCTCGACCACGAGACCGGTGACCAGAGCGGCCACGGGGAAAGCCAGCAGGTAGCCCGACGTCGGTCCGCTGAACGGAGCCAGCCCGGCCTGACCCCCGGCGAAGATCGGCAGGCCCGCCGCACCGACCACCACGTACAGCGCGACGGCCAGGAAGCCGCGGACCGCGCCGAGGACGGCGCCGGCCAGGAAGATGGCCAGCAGCTGCAGGGTGATGGGCACGCCGTTGACGCCGAACGGGAGGGCGGCGGACACGGCGCACACCGCGATCAGCGCCGCGAAGGTCGCGATCAGCGCGAGGTCGGTGGTGGTCAGGCCGCGGCGAGAGGTGGCGGTCGTGGTCATGGGGGACTCCTCGTCAGCACCTGAACGGTGATCAGGTGAACGATGTTCAGGTTAGCCGATAGGATCGTCGCGTGGCCAACTCGCTGGACGACGTCGTGACCGGGGCGCTCGGCGTGCTCGACTCCCACGGGCTGGAGTTCTGCTCGATGAGGCGGGTCGCCGCCGCCCTCGACGTCCAGCCCAGTGCGCTCTACCACCACGTGCCGAACAAGCAGACGTTGCTGGCGCTCATGGCCGATCGCATCGTGGCCGACGTCGTCGTGCCCGACAGCGGGCCGGTCGAGAAGCGCGCCGGCGACCTCGCGCACGACCTGCGCAGCGCCATGCTGGCGGTACGCGACGGTGCCGAGGTGGTGGCGACGGCCTCGGCGTTCCGCCTCGGAGTGTCGCGCATCGAGTCCGAGCTGGCCTCAGCCCTGGACGATCCCGACGCCGCCCGAACCCTGCTGCTGTACGTCTTCGGACACACCCAGGCCACCCAGATGCACCGCCTCGCCAGCGGCGTCGGCGCGATCGAGCCCGATCCCGACCTGGACGGCTCGTTCGACCGCGGTCTCGCGATCGTCCTCAACGGTCTGCGGTGAACGACGAGGAGCGCGAGCAGCTGACGATATGCTGCCGACGCATCGCCCCCGACTCCCAGAGGCAGGCATGAAGCGCGCATTCATCACCGGCATCACCGGCCAGGACGGCTCGTACCTCGCTGAGCTGCTGCTCTCGAAGGGCTACGAGGTGCACGGTCTGGTGCGCCGCTCGTCGTCGTTCAACCGCGGCCGCATCGATCCGATCTGGACGACTCACCCCGAGGCGTCGGACCACCTGCACCTGCACTACGGCGACATGACCGACGGCGTGAGCCTGGTGAACCTGATCCACGCGATCGAGCCTGACGAGGTGTACAACCTGGCGGCCCAGAGCCACGTCAAGGTCTCGTTCGAGATGCCGGAGTACACCGCCTCGGCCGACGGCATCGGAACGATCCGGCTGCTCGAGGCGATCCGTCAGGCCGGTCTGGACAGCAAGTTCTACCAGGCGTCGACCTCCGAGATGTTCGGGGCGACGCCGCCGCCGCAGGCCGAGGACACCGCCTTCTACCCACGCAGTCCGTACGGTGCGGCCAAGCTCTACGCCCACTGGGCCACCGTCAACTACCGCGAGGCCTACGGCATGTTCGCGGTGTCAGGCATCTTGTTCAACCACGAGTCGCCGCGGCGCGGCGAGACCTTCGTGACCCGCAAGATCACCCAGGCGGCGGCGCGGATCAAGCTCGGCCAGCAGGACCGTCTGCGCCTGGGCAACCTCGATGCGATCCGTGACTGGGGCTATGCCAAGGAGTACGTCGAGGGCATGTGGCGCATGCTGCAGCACGACACCCCTGAGACCTTCGTGCTCGGCACCGGGACCGGCACGACGGTGCGCGACTTCTGCGACGCGGCGTTCTCCCGAGCCGGTCTGACCTGGCAGGACCACGTCGACTACGACGAGAGCTACGAACGTCCCACCGAGGTCGACGCGCTGATCGCCGATCCGAGCAAGGCGCGCGACGTTCTGGGGTGGGCCGCGACGACCTCCGTCGGCGACCTGGCGAACCTGATGGTCGACGCCGACCTCGCCGCGCTCGCCGACCGGTCGTGACCCGAACCGCACTCGTCACCGGTGTCGCCGGACAGGACGGTGTCCTGCTGGCTCGGCGGCTGCTGGCCGACGGACTGCGCGTCGTGGGTGTCGTTCGTCCCGGAGCACCCTCCGGACGGTCGGTGTACCTCGACGGCGTGGACCTGGTGGAGGTGGACCTGGCCCGACCCGCGGGACTGGACGACCTCGTCGCCGACCTGCGTCCGAGCGAGGTCTACCACCTCGGCGGGCTGAGCTCGGTCGCCCGGTCCTGGGCCGATCCGGAGACGACCCGCACCGTGAACGTCGACGCCGTCGAGCACCTGCTCGCCGCAGTGCAGCGGCACCGTCCCGACGCTCGCACGTTCTTGGCGTCCAGTGCGGAGATCTTCGGCCCGCAGGCCCCCACGCCGCAGCACGAGGGAACGCCGATGGACCCGCGCAGCCCCTACGCGCGGTCCAAGGCCGCCGTGCGGAGCCTGGCCGCGAAGGCCCGACGCGACGGCGCCTTCGTCAGCGTCGGCATCCTCTACAGCCACGAGAGCGTGCTGCGCGGGGAGCAGTTCGTGACCCGCAAGATCACCTCTGCGGTCGCGCGGATCGCGGCCGGCCACGACCAGCGCATCACCCTCGGCAACATCGACGCCGTGCGCGACTGGGGCGCGGCGCAGGACACGGTCCGCGGGATCGTGGCCATGCTGCGCGCGGACACTCCGGACGACTTCGTCCTCGCCACCGGGCGGACCCACTCGGTGCGCGACGTCGTCGACCTGGCCTTCGCCGCGGCCGACGTCGACGACGCGTGGTCCTACGTCGATCTCGACAGCGACCTGCTGAGAACCGCCGACGCGGCGGTGCTGCGGGGCGATCCCGGCAAGGCGCAGGCAGAGCTGGGGTGGGTCGCCGACACGCCGTTCGAGTCCGTCATCGAGGCGATGGTGCGCGCCGACGAGCGTCGGTTGGAGACCGGTCAGGCGGACCCGGCCGATCTGCTCGGTTCAGCTGCGACCGGCTGAGGCCGCGGAGAGGATGTCCTCGAAGCGGGACCGGACGCGCACGATGTCGAACCGCTGCTCGGCGATGCGTCGGGTGAGCTCGCCGATCTGCTCGACGCGACGAGGATCGGAGTCCAGCGCGACCACCCAGTCGATGGCTGCGCGCACGCCGTCCTCGCTGGGGTCGACCACCAGCCCCTCGCAGTCACGGATGTCGGCGGCGGCGGGGTTGCCCGGAGGCATCAGCCCGAGGACCGGGCGCCCGGCAGCCATGTAGGAGAGCACCTTGCTGGGGATGGAGAACATGTTCGCCTCGGGCTCCAGCAGCGCGACCAGGACATCGGCCGAACCCAGCACGTCAGGCAACGTGTCGGCCGGCTCGAACGGCACGACCTCGAGGGCCAGCTGGGTCGCCTCCGCGCCTCTGCGGCGAGCTCGTCGGCCGCCTCGCCCTCGGAGACCACCACCATGGCGGCGTCGACTCCGGCCTCGCGGGTGTGGTCGAGCAGGCTCACCAGCAGCGACGGATTGTGCTTGCGCCCCAACGTGCCGGCGTACACCAGACGAAGCGACGGCTTGTCGGGGAACAGGACCGACGACTTGCGGTTGGAGCGACCCACCGGGTACACCTCGTCCAGGGGTGCCCAGTTGGGGATGACCGTCACCTTCTCGGCCGGCACCTTCCACCGGTCGTAGACGGCGCGGAAGCCCTCGCCGATGGCGACGGTGTGGCTGGCGTTGCGGGCACAGAACCGCTCCATCCGGGCGCAGGCCGAACCCGCCAACCGGCCCAGGAACCCCGGGAGGCGGCGCTTGGCCTCCTCGGCCATGGCCGCCGAGTACACGTCCTGGTGCCAGAACACCCACGGCAGGTGGTGGCGGCGGGCCCACCGGGCGAACCGGAAGGTCGAGAACAGTGGCAGGTTGCAGGCGATCACGGCGTCGACGTCGCGGCCCCTGAGATCGTTCACCCACGCCTTGGCGTACGCCCGCTCGAAGCGGATCCGCGCGAGTGGCGCGTACTTCTGGAAGGGCAGGGCGACCTCGATGCTGCGAAAGCTCAACGTGCGGGGGTCGTTGGGCTGGCGGGTCAGGTGGCCCTTGCCGCCGACGTACTGACGGGCGTAGACGTGCTCGACCTCATGTCCGCTCTCGGCGAGCCCCCGGGAGAAGCTCTGCCTGGAAGGGGTGTCCGGAGAAGTCGTGGACGATGAGGCGCATGGCGGCTCAGGCTCGGGCCGCGAGCTGGTCGTGGATCCATCCGTAGGTCTTCTCCAGACCGTCCTGCAACGAGATGGACGGCTCCCAGCCGTAGATCTCCCGGAACATCGTGTTGTCGCTGTTGCGGCCTCGGACGCCCTGCGGAGCCGTGAGGTCGTGGCGGCGCTCGACCGTGATGCCTGCGATTCCCTCGAGGATGTCGACCATCTGGTTGATCGACACCAGCTCGGCCGACCCGAGGTTCACCGGCTCGACGTTGTCGCCGGCGAGGATCTCCTGGGAACCGCGGACGCAGTCGTCGATGTACATGAAGCTGCGGGTCTGCTCGCCGTCGCCCCAGATCTCGATCGTGTGCTCTCCGCTGAGCTCCGCCTGCGCGATCTTGCGGGCGAGGGCTGCGGGGGCCTTCTCCCGGCCGCCCTCGAACGTGCCGACGGGGCCGTACACGTTGTGGAAGCGGGCCACTCGGGTCTCGAGCCCGAAGTCTTCACGGAAGTGGCGGGCCATGCGCTCGCTGAAGAGCTTCTCCCAGCCGTACCCGTCCTCGGGATCGGCGGGGTAGGCGTCGGACTCGGCCAACGCGGTGACGTCGGGGTCGGTCTGCTTGTCGCCGGCGTAGACGCAGGCCGAGCTGCTGTAGAAGAAGCGCCGGGTCCCGGCGTCGCGGGCGGCGACCAGCATGTTCGTGCTGGTGAGCACCGACAGCATGCACTCGGCCTTGTTGTTCTCGATGAAGCCCATGCCGCCCATGTCGGCGGCGAGGTTGTAGATGTCGTCCGTGCCGGCGGCGATCTTGTGGGCGTCGGTCGCGTCCGAGCAGTCGGCCACGGTGTTCTCGGCGGCGTCGTGCACCTGGTACCACTCGGTGACGGGCTTCACGTCGACCGCTCGAACGGCCTGGCCCTTGTCGAGAAGGTCTGCGACGAGATGTCCGCCGATGAATCCGCCAGCGCCGGTCACGAGTGTGGTCATGGGTGTGCCTGACTCCGCCCCTTGGTGATGGTCCACCCGGTCTCCCGGGTCGATACGTCAGAGTAATAACGGTGGAGGCGCCGGTCGGTTACGCCGCCCCGGACCGATTCAGCGTTCGTGTACTGTCGGCGCGATTGGAGCGGGCTGTCGATGCACGAAAGCGATGATCATGGCTGACTTCACGCCGGACCCCACGCTGGCCGGGATGTACCCCGAGGCCCGGGTGGGCGGATTCTCCCGCATGGACGGGCAGATCGAGTTCTACACGCGGATCAACGCGCTCGTCACCGAGAGCAGCCGGGTGCTCGACTTCGGCGCCGGTCGCGGGCTGTGGATGGTCGAGCCCATGCCGGAGATGTCGCGGCGACTTCGCCTGCTGCGGGGCCGTGTCGCCCACGTCGCCGGGGTCGACGTCGACGACGCCATCGCCACGAACCCCACGCTCGACAGCGCCCACGTCATGCAGATCGGTCAGCGTCTGCCGTTCGAGGACCAGAGCTTCGACCTGGTGATCGCCGACTACGTCTTCGAGCACGTCGGCGAGGAGCGCGAGCAGGTCGCCGCCGAGCTCATGCGTGTGCTGCGTCCGGGCGGTTGGTTGGCGGCGCGCACGCCGCACAAGTGGGGCATGACCGGTCTGGGTGCCCGGGTGATCCCGAACCGGCTCCACGTCGCGCTGCTGCGCCGGCTGCAGCCGAACCGCCAGGCCGAGGACGTGTTCCCCACGCGCTACCGCATGAACACCAGGCGTCAGCTCGATGCGCTGTTCGCCGGCCACGAGGTCACCACCTACGGCCACACCAGCGAGCCCGCCTACTTCGGGCGGTCGCGGATCGCGTGGCGGGTCGCAGCACTGCTGGGGCGGCTCACGCCCCCCGGGGTGGCGCCGACCCTCATGGTCTTCGTGCGCAAGCGTGACGTCGGCGCCTGACCCATGAGACTCCTGGTCGATGCCATGGCCGCCGAGTTCGGTGGCATCCGCACCTATGTCGAGCACCTGCTGGGTGCATGGCAGACGTGCCACCCCGACGACGAGCTGCACGTGGTGGTGCCCGCAGGATCGAGCCTGCCCACCGCCGGTCACGTCCGGCACGAGGTACGCGTGCGCCGCCCCTCGACCGTCGGTCGCCCTCTGGCGCAGACCGTCGACCTGCCGGCACTCGCGCGACGCCTGGGTGCGGAGTCACTGCTCGCCACGCACCCCACCACGACCTTGCGGCATCCTCGAGTACCGACCGCCGTGGTCATCTACGACTTCCGCCACGAGCTGCGTCCCGAGCAGTTCAGTCGAGGCCGTCGCGTCCTGCGCAACGTGTCCTACGCCCAGGGCTATCGGCTCGCGGACGGATTCGTCTCCATCTCGCAGCGCTCCCTCGACGACATGCACCGACTGCACCCCGGCACGGCCGACCGGCCGGCGGTGGTGGCGCACCTGGGGGCGGACCACGTGCGGACGTGGCCGTCGAGCACGCGGCCCGGTCCGGCCATCGCCTTCGCCCATCACAGCAACAAGAACCTCGATCTGGTCCTCGACGGCTGGCAGGCGCTTGTGCGCCACGACGGCGATGCGCCACGCCTCACCGTGCTGGGCGTTGGCGCGGCTCGACGCCCGCAGGTCGACGCCGCGATTGCCGATCGGGGCCTCGGGGCACTGGTCGACGTGGCGCCGTTCCTGCCGGACGCACAGTTCCAGGCCCGCATGGTCGACGCGTCGATGGTGGTGTTCCCCACCGACTTCGAGGGGTTCGGACTCCCCGTGGTCGAAGGCATGCTGTTGCGCAAGCCGGTGGTGATCGGTCCGGAACCGGCCACGATGGAGGTGGCGGGAGGGCACGCGGTCGTCATCGATCACTTCGGAGCGGACGCGCTCGCCGACGGTGTGCGCGCGGCCGCGTCGCTGGATCCGGCGGCCGTGGACGCGGCGGCGGAGCATGCCGCAGCCTTCACGTGGGCGCGCAACGTCGAGGTGACGCGCGACTTCCTGGCCGGGCTCGACGTCTCCTAGCCGGGTGCCCGGCTAGGAGACGCGCACCGCCTCGAAGAACATGCTCTCGGGGCGGACCTCGATGTCCTCGAGGTCGGGCAGGGTTCCTTCGCGGTAGCCCAGCTCGCGCACCTCCGAGAAGCCCGCGGTCCGGAGCATGTCGGTCACGAGGCCGCGCGTCGGCTGCCACTTGTGTGCGCTTCCGCCGCCCACGAAGGTGATGAGCCGGCGGCCCTTCGGACGAACGGTCGGATAGGCGCCGAGACGCTCGTTGTAGTGCCGGCCGGCGTCGGCGGATCCGTCGCTCTCGACGAGCTGGCGCGCCCACAGCTCGCCGTCGGGAAGGGCGAGCCGGATGATCGCGCCCGGCGCGGCGACCCGGTGGGCCTCCTCGAGAAGGGCCTGCGCCTCCGTCGGGTAGATGTGCTCGAGCATGTGCGAGGAGTAGATGGCCTCGACGGTGCGGTCGGCGAACGGCAGCGGCTTGGTGAGGTCGCGCCGCTGGACGTTGTCGGGCCACTGCTGGATGTGGCCGGGTGCGAGGATCCGGGCCTTGACCAGCAGCTTCGTCAGCCACGGGAAGCGGCGCAGCACCATCACGGGTGACTTGTCGTAGTTCTCCCAGCCGGGCAGGGCGACGACACCGCACCCCAGATTGACCCGAACGGGTGCGTGTTGCTCGGTCATGGTCCTCCGTCGTCGGGCGGATGCGATCGAAAGCAGTGTAGGGGTCCGCCTCCGCGCACTGCGGAATCGGCTCTGCGGTGACGCTGCCGAGTCGTCGCATGTGCGTAGAATCGATCGGGTCGGCGCGTCGGTTCCAGACCCGACTCATCATCAACGACGAAGGGCGTGCACGCGTGGAGACTCGGCAGTTCCTGGTCGTCCTCGGCCGAGGATGGAAGGCGATCACCGTCTTTCTCGTGATCGGTGTGCTGGTCAGCGGATGGTTGTCGCTGAACACCGCGCCGACGTACTCCTCCCAGTCACGCGTGTTCATCGCCACGCAGGCGGACACGTCGCTGGACGCCCTGCAGAGCGGAACCTTCACCGTGCAGCGCGTCGCCTCGTACGCCAACCTCGCGACCGACGACTCGATCATGAAGCGGGCGATCTCGCGGCTGGGCCTCGACACCACGCCCGAGGCGCTGGTCAAGGACATCACCGCGACCACGCAAGTCGGTTCGGTCGTCGTGCAGATCAGCGCGGTGGCGAAGTCGCCCGAGGACGCCCAGAAGCTCGCCGAGGTCGTCGCCGACGAGCTCGGCAAGCTCGTGGCGCGACTCGAGCGGCCCAGCGATCCGTCGGCCACGCCACCCATCGTGGCGCGGGTCGTCGGCGACGCCACCTTCAACGCCTCGCCCGTCTCGCCCAACACTCCGCTGAACGTGATCGTCGGCGGCGTCCTCGGCGTGCTGCTCGGTGTGGCGTTCGTGGCCCTGCGCGACCTGCTCGACACCACGGTCAAGTCGTCCGACGACGCCGAGGCGGCCACCGGCTCCACCGTGCTGGTGACGATTCCCAAGGAACGCAGCATCGCCCAGAACCCGATCGTCACCCAGGTTGGCGGAAACCGGGAGATGGGCGAGGCCTTCCGCGTCCTGCGCACCAACATGCAGTTCGTCAACGTCGACCGGTCGATGCGCTCGATCGTGGTCACCAGTGCCATGGCCAACGAGGGCAAGACGCTCACCTCGACCAACCTGGCGATCATGCTGGCGCAGAACGGCGTCAGGACGCTGCTCATCGACTGCGACTTCCGCAATCCGCAGGTGCCGAAGATCCTGGGCCTCGAAGGTGCGGTCGGGCTGTCCCAGGTGCTGATCGGCACGCTGACCCTGGGCGAGGCCGTCCAGGCCTATGACAGCGGCATCGACCTGCTGGCCACCGGACGCATCCCGCCCAATCCCGCCGAGGTGCTGCAGACCGACGCGATGCACAACCTGATCGAGGAGGCCACCGAGGCCTACGACGTCGTCATCCTGGACGCCCCGCCCGTCCTGCCGGTCGCCGACGCAGGCGTGCTCGTGGCCCAGGTCGACTGCACGATCCTGGTCACGGCCCACGGCCGGACCCGACGCGACCAGCTCAAGCTCGCCGCCGAGCGGGTGACGCTCGTCGGAGGTCGGATCGCCGGTGTCGTGCTCAACTTCGTGCCGCGTGGCCGGCTGTCCGGCTACGGCTACGGCTACGGCTACGGGTACGGCGACCTGCCCGTCAGCGTTCCTCGACCGTCGGCTGCTCCGGTCGAGAAGGCGGACACGGTGGCGCACGCGCCGGTCAAGGAACCGGGTGCACGGCGCAGCGACCGCTCGGTGCTGGGTAGACGGCGCTAGCTCTCGTGTCATCGCCTGCCATGTCCAAGGTGACCACCTACCTGCCGTCCGCCCCGCGCCACTCGGTCGTGATGTCCGGTGGGCTGGGGAGCGTGCTCGTGGTGGCGCTGGCCGGTCTGTGCCTCGTGGCGACGCAGATCTGGCTCGTGCCGGTGGTCTTCGCGCTGGGTCTGGCCACGGTGGCGGTGCTCGGACTCGAACGGTCGGCGGTCGTCCTGGTCGGTCTCGCGGCGTTCCTGGCACCACTGAACCGCCTGCGATTCGTGGTGGGGGGCAGCGCCTCCATCACGATGGCCGACCTCGCGCTGGTCGCTGCGCTCGGCGTGCTCACGCCGGTCGTGCTGCAGCGACGCCTGTCGATCTCGCCGTGGTTCGTGTCGGGTGCAGTGGGTCTGCTGTCGGTCGGCCTCGTCTCGTCGTTGCTCAGCGAGTCCCCGGTCTTCAGCCTCATCTACATGGCGCGCCTGGTGCTGTGCCTCGCCATCCCGATCGCCTTCGCGTGGTGGAGCCCGGGTCTGCGGCGTATCACCTGGCTGGCGCTCGCCTTCGTGCTGGGCAACAACATCAGCGTCATGTACTCGTTGGTCGACTCCAGCCCGTATGCGCAGATCCGCTCCTACGGGCTCTCGACGCACACGAACAACTTCGGCCTGACCTGTCTGCTCGCGCTGGCCCTCGTGCCGTTCCTGTGGCGGACGGTCGAGGGGCTCGCGCTGCGTGCCGTCGTCGCCGGGTCCGGACTCGCAGCGGCGTACGGCGTCTACACCAGCGGCAGCCGTGCCGGCCTGGTCGTGATCGTGGCGCTGTCGCTGGTGTACCCGGTCATGGAGCGTTCGCTGCGCGTCGCGTGGGCGCTGCTGTTCGCGGTGGCCGTCGGCGCGCTGCTGGCATCGCGGGTCACCGTGGGCGACAGCTCGGCGCTCGGACGACTGCTCGGAGGCAACAACTCCGTGGCATCTGACAACGAGCGCATCGCCGCCCTCGACGCCGGGCTGAAGTCGGTGAACGAGCACCCGATCCTGGGTCGGGGCTTCGTGGGTGTCCTGGAGGTCCACAACATCTACCTCGGCATCACCGTCGCGGTGGGCGTGGTCGGCCTGGTGTTCATGCTGATGATCCTGTGGTCGACCGTGCAGCCGATCGTGGGAGCCGCCCGTCCACAGGCCACGATCGCCTACGCGGCGCTGGCGTACTGCATGTTCGCGGCCCTCTCGACGAATCTGTGGGATCGCTTCGTGTGGATCGTGCTGGCGCTCGTCCTGGCGGCCAATCGACCGGTGGCCGACGAGCCACCCGAGAACGAGGAACCGGAGGGCGTCTCGATGCTGGATCCGTCACCCGCGGGACGGGCTTCGTGAAGGGCCGCGAGTCCGTCGCGGCGTCGGTCTGGCGCCGCGTCCGCTGGGCCGTGCGGGACCGGTTCCCGGCTCGCCCCGTCACCCGCTCGGTCCAGGGCGTCACGCTGGTCCTGCCGTGGTCGCACCGCCTCCCCGACTACACGCGGGTCGTTCCGGCGTACGGGCAGAACCTCGTGCAGCTGGCCTCGGCGTTGTCGGTGCCCGATCGCCCGCTGACCGTGATCGACGTGGGTGCCAACGTGGGCGACTCGGCCGTGCAGATCCTCCATCAGGTGGATGCGCGCGTGCTGTGCGTCGAGGCCGACGACTTCTACCTCGGGTTCCTGCACCGCAACGTCGACGCCGACCCACGGGTCACCGTCGAGGAGTCGTTGCTCTCGCCGGTCGACGGCGACGTCGCCATGGCGCCGGTGCGGGCAGGTGGCACCACGCGCTTCGAGCCCGGGGTGGACGCGGCCACGGCACCGGCGGTCACGCCGCGCCAGCTGCGCGAACGGCACCCGGACTTCACCGACCTTCGACTGGTCAAGTCCGACACCGACGGCCACGACGTGGTGCTGGTGCCCGCCGTGGCGCGCGCGTTCGCGGATGCTCGCCCCGTGCTGTTCAGCGAGTACGACCCCACGCTCACGCGCGGGCACGGCCACGACCCCGAGGCCCTGTGGGCGGACCTGCAGGAACTGGGCTATGTCGAGATGGTCGTGTGGGACAACCTCGGCGACCTGGTGGGCACGTGGACGGTCGACGAAGCCGTCGAGCGGTTCGCCCGCCTCGAGCAGGACGACACCGGGGTCGGCAGCTACTGGGACGTCGCGGTGGCCCACGGTGAGGACGCTGCGGGTCTGGCCGCGCTGCGATCACTCGCGGCCTCGCGCTAGTCCTTCACCAGCTGGACGAGACCGGTCGCCCTTCGTCGTACCCGGCTGAGCTCTGCAGCCCGACCACCGCGCGCTCCTGGAGCTCCTGGATCGACCGCGCGCCGGCGTAGGTGGCGCTGGACCTGACGCCAGCGACGATCTGGTCGACGAGATCCTCCACACCGGGGCGGTCCGGGTCGAGGAACATCCGCGACGACGAGATGCCCTCCTCGAACAGGGCCATGCGGGCGCGTTCGAAGCCCGCCGCGTCACGCGTGCGGTTGGAGACCGCGCGGGCCGACGCCATGCCGAACGACTCCTTGTAGCGCCGCCCGTCGGAGCTGATCTTGAGGTCGCCCGGGCTCTCCAGGGTTCCGGCGAACCAGGAGCCGATCATGACGCTCGCGGCGCCGGCGGCCAGGGCCAGCGCGACGTCGCGCGGGAACCGCACGCCGCCGTCGGCCCACACGTGGGCGCCGACCTCGCGGGCGGCCGCCGCGCACTCGAGCACCGCGGAGAACTGCGGTCGTCCGACCCCGGTCATCATCCGAGTGGTGCACATGGCTCCGGGGCCGACCCCCACCTTGAGGATGTCGGCTCCCGCTGCGACGAGGTCGCGCACTCCGTCGGCCGACACCACGTTGCCGGCGGCGATCGGCACCCGCCGTCCCGTGGTCGCTGCGTGGGCGTCGCGCGCCGCGGTCACCAGCGGCAGCGCGTCGAGCATCTTGTCCTGGTGGCCGTGCGCTGTGTCGACGACCAGGACGTCGATCCCCATGGCGAGCAGCGCCTCGGCCTTGCCGGAGACGTCGCCGTTGATGCCGACGGCCGCGCCGATCACCAGGCGACCGTCCGGGTCGGTGGCCGGGGTGTAGATGGTGGAGCGCAGGGCGCCGATGCGGGTCAGGACCCCCACGAGACCGTCACCGTCGAGCACCGGTGCCAGGTGGACGTGGCGGGCGGTCATCTGGTCGAAGCCGAGGCGGGCGTCGACTCCGGCCTCGAAGGTCAGGAGGTCGGTCGTCATCACCTCGCGCACCTGGGCGAACCGGTCGATCTCCGCGCCGTCGCGCTCGCTGACGATGCCCACCGGCACGTCACCGTCCATGACGACGACCGCGCCGTGCGACCGCTTCGGCAGCAGGCTCATCGCCTCGCCGATCGTCGTGGTCGGCGTGACGGTGACCGGGGTGTCGTAGACCGTGTGCGCTGCCTTGACCCGGTCGACCGTGCCCCGGACGATGTCGAGCGGGATGTCCTGCGGGATGATCGCGATCCCGCCTCGGCGGGCGACGGTCTCGGCCATCCGCTTGCCGGAGATCGCGGTCATGTTGGCGACCACCAGGGGCAGGGTCGTCCCCACCCCGTCCGCCGTCGTGAGGTCGACGTCGAAGCGGCTGGTCACGGCCGACCTGGACGGCACCATGAACACGTCGTTGTAGGTCAGGTCCACCAAGGGTTCGAGGTCGTTGAGGAACTTCACGCGCCGAGTCTAGGCGCTGGTCCTCACGCCACCCCCGGCGCGAACTTGGGGATCCGGACCGTCACCTTGGTGCCGTGGCCGGGCGCCGTGTCGACCACGATGCCGTGCGTGTCGCCGTAGACGGTCCGGAGCCGCTCGTCGACGTTGGCGAGGCCGACCGACGGGCTGCTGGTGCGTCCGGCGAGGGCACCCCTCACCACCTCCGGGTCGGCGCCCACCCCGTCGTCCTCGATCGTGATGAGACACCAGGCGCCCTCGTCGAGCGCGACGATGGTGACGGTGCCGGCCCCGGCCTTCGGCTCGAGTCCGTGGCGCACCGCGTTCTCGACCAGCGGCTGGACCGACAGGAAGGGAAGGCGGACGCTGAGCACCTCGGGCGCGACCCGGGTGACGACCTGGAGCCGGTCGCCGAACCGCGCCTTCTCGAGAACGAGGTACCGCTCGATGGACCGCAGCTCCTCGGCCAGCGTGGTGAACTCGCCGTGCTGGCGGAACGAGTACCGGGTGAAGTCGGCGAACTCCAGCAGCAGCTCGCGCGCTCGCTCCGGGTCCGTGCGCACGAACGAGGCGATCGCGGCCAGCGAGTTGTAGATGAAGTGCGGCGAGATCTGTGCCCGCAGAGCCCGCAGCTCGGCCTCCATCAGCGCGGTCCGAGACCCGGCCAGCTCGGCCAGGGCGAGCTGGCTGGACATCCACCGGGCGACCTCGGTGGTGGCTCGCACCAGCCCGCCGGACGCCTCGTCGCTGTGGACCACGACGCTGCCCACAACCCTCCCGTCGACCGACAGCGGGGCGACCACGATGCGGTCGGAGGCCTGGGTGCTGCCCGTGCGCAGCGCCGCGGCGATCAGCCGTTCGGCGTCCGCCTGCTCGACCCCGGTCTGGGTCGGGCCGTCCCAGGCCAGCGGGCCGGCGGTGTCGGTGATGCCGACCGTGGGCCCGCCGAGCAGGGCCCGCACGTGCGGGAGGGCGACGGCGGCGCTCTCGGCATCGAGGCCGTCCTGCAGCGCTGGTGCGGCGAGCGACGCGGTGTGCAGCGTCGCGTACGTGGCGCGGTCCGACGCGGTGCCGAGGGATCGCCGATGCGTCAGGAACCACCAGCGCGCGAATCCGACCGCACCCACCAGGAGCAGCGCGGCGACGGTGGCGACCGCGGCGTCGCCCACGATCTACCGGAAGTCGAGCAGCATGATCTCCGAAGTCTCGTCGACCTCGGCCATGCTGGACTTGTCGACCCGCGCCCGCAGGCACGTGGTCTCGGTGCGCAGCTGCAGCGAGCCGGTCTGTGCGGCGTAGCTCTGGAACAGCTCGCGCACCTGTGACAGCGCCGACTCCGGGACGCTGGGATGGCGCCGCTCGGCGGCGAACGCCATGAGCGCGGTGAGGTCGAGGCGCTCCCACGTGCCGGCGTCGATGGTCTCGGGGCGGTGGAACAGGCCCGAGGCCGAGAAGGTGTCCGTCGGTGGCGGCGCGTCGTCGCGGGCGCCGATGATCTCGCGCAGCTTGCGCAACCACGGGATGGAGTGGTCGTGGCGCCGCGACACCGTCGAGAGCAGACCGTCGGAGCGCAGCACGCGCGCGAACTCCGCGATGGCCAGGGGTGCGTCGCGCACCTCGGGAACGATGACGACGTCGAAGGCCCGCGAGAGGAACGGCAGGCGCTCACCCTGGGTGCGGACGTACTGGATGTCGGGGTGACGTCGGCGCACGACGTCGTCACCGGCGACGACGACCTCGTGTCCCTGCTCGGCCAGACGGTAGGCGAGGGCACCGTCGCCGAGGTGCAGGACGCACGACAGCTGATCGCCGACCAGCCACTTGGCTGTCCTGTCGTCGGCTGAATCGGTCATTTCCACAGGCTACCCGCCGGGTCGGCGGTCCATGGGTACGCTTCGGGCGTGTCCGATCCGTTCGCCCAGGCCGCCGCACTCGAGGGGGTGCCGTCGACCTTCGCCGCCACCCGTGACGGGCTCGACGCCGTGCTCCGCGACCGGGGACTGCGCCGCTCGACCCCCGAGGACACCGCCCGATCCCTGCTGCTGGGCGCCTGGGCCACCGCCACGCTCGAGGGGTGCGAGGTCAGCGTCGACGAGCTGGCCGGCGGTGGGGGAGACCCGACGGCACGCGCCGCCGTCCGGCTCTCGACCGAGCTGCTCGGTCTGCTCAGCACCTGGTCCACCTCGCCGGTCCAGGCCATCGCGCGGATCCACTCCCTGGCCGCAGCGGGCTCGGTGGAGTCGGTCGACCTCGGCCGCCCGGTGAACGACGCCGGCACCACCCGCCTCGCCGACCTGGGCCGGATGCTCGGCCGACCCACGAGCGCACCGGCGCTGGTCGTGGCGGCGCTGGTCCACGCCGAGATCGCGTCGGCCGCGGCGTTCGCCTCCCACAACGGCGTCGTCGCCCGCGCCGCCGAGCGGCTGGTGCTGGTGTCGCGAGGAGTCGATCCGGCCTCGGTCACCGTGCCGGAGGCGGGCCACGCGGCGGCCGCCCCCGACTACCGTGATGCCCTCGCTGCCTACGACAGCGGGGAGCCGTCGGGGGTGCATCGCTGGCTGCTCTACGCCGCCGACGCGTTCTCGCGAGGCGCGGAGGCCAGCCCGCTCGCCACGCGCCGCTGAACCGTCACCGCGACTGGTGCGGCGCCGCCCGGCGGTAGTGCAGCGCCCGGACGACGTTGCGCAGCGGACCCGTGGGCAGCAGACGGCGAGCCGTGCGTGCCAGCAGCCCGAACTCCCGTGCGACGGTGGTCTCCAGCAGCCGCTCGACCTCGTCGTTGATCGAGATCTCGGCCGGGTGTCGGATCGGGAAGCCCATGGGAGCCGTCTCCGGCATGGCGCGTTCTGACGACGTGCGACTCGCCGACTCGCCGAACCCGATGTTCTTCACCAGCACACCGGACGCCGTGATCGCGATCGACCGGGTCGCGAGGATCGACAGCACCCAGTGGATGGCCCAGGTGCTCTGGTGCTCGGCGGCGGTGTCGAAGGTGCGGCGGAAGTATCGCCGTGCCGCCGCGGTGACCAACCGGTCTTCTGGCGGCCAGGTGGCCGAGGCGCCGGCGCGCACCGGCAGGGTGTCACCGGGGCGGTGCGTGCGCGGCAGCATCTCGCGGTGGGACTGCCAGGCCCGACGCCACGTGGCCCAGCCCCAGATCGAGCCGAACGCCGTGAAGACGTAGTCCTGGCCCGCGTAGGCGGCAGTGTCCGCCTCCGGTGCCGCGCCGCCGATGTGCCAGACGTCCTCGTGGTCTGCGTAGCGCTCGAGCAGCTCGGTGCAGTAGCGGAAGAACGTCAGGTCGGGAAGGCAGTCGTCCTCCAGCACGATGGCTCCCGGTGCGTGCTCGAAGACCCAGTCGAGGCCGAGCTCGATGTTCGCGGCACATCCCAGGTTGACGTCCGAGAACCGTTCGTGCACCGTGCACGGCCAGTCGACCTCGGACACGATCGCGCGCACGGCGGCGATCAGGTCCGGATCGCCCGGATGGGTGGCGCGGGGGCCGTCGACGAGCAGGAACAGCTCCTCGGGCGCCGCCTCGCGGATCCGGGCGAAGACCTGCGCGGTCTCGGCGGGACGGTTGAAGGCGATCAGCACGACGGGCGCGACCATGGATGACAAATTACCGTCTGGCTCGTTGTCTCGGGAGCGGCGCCTCCCTGTATAGGCTGAGCGCTGCGACAGACTCGGTCCGAGATCGGCACAGTCGGAGGTTCGAAGTGGCGGGCGTGGCGTACTGCACGATCCTGACGTCCAACTACCTGCCCAAGGCGATGGCGCTCGCCGACAGCCTCCGCAGGCACGAGGACGGGGCCGTGCTCAAGGTCCTCATGGTCGACGTCGTCACCGACGCGGACCTCCCGGCCGTCGAGGGTGTCGAGCTGCTCAGCGCGGAGGCGTTGGGCCTGCCGCAGCGGGAGTTCTTGCAGCTGGCCACGATCTACGAGCTCGTCGAGCTGGCCACCGCGGTGAAGCCACAGCTGCTGATGCGCCTGCTGGAGACCGCGGAGTCCGCGTACTACCTCGACCCCGACACCTACCTGCTCTCGCCCATGGAGGAGCTGCCGGCCGCACTGGCCGCGGCACCGGGCGGGATCCTGCTGACGCCACACTTCCTGCACCCCCCGGCCGACGACGCCGACATGGGTGTGGCCCACCTGCTCGCGGTCGGTGTGTTCAACCTCGGCTTCTGCGGAGTCGACCGGCGCGCGATGGCCTTCCTGCAGTGGTGGTGGGCGCGGCTGCGCACCGAGTGCCTGTACGAGCCGTTGGCGGGCCTGTTCGTGGACCAGAAGTGGGTCGACATCGGAAGCACGCTGTTCGACGCCACGGCGCTGCGGCACTCGGGCTACAACGTGGGGGTCGGGAACCTGCCGGAGCGACCCTTCGGGCATGACGGCCAGGGCTACCTGAACACGGCCACCGGCGAGCGGATGCGACTGTTCCACTTCCACGCCTTCGACTCCGCGCAGCCCGAGAAGCTCTCGATCCGCCTGCGACACTCGCGCGGCGAGCTGGAGGTCGGCTCACCGGTGAGGAGGTTGTGCGCCGAGTACGCCGAGGCGCTGATCCCCCACGAACGCGCGCTGCCCAGCCCCCCGCCCTACCCGTTCGCCCACGACACCACCGGCAGACGACTCACCCGTCGAACGCGGGCTGCCTACCGCCGCGAGCTGCAGGCACACGGGCAGGACCTACCGGTCCCGTTCCTGGTCGAGGACGCAGCCTCGTGGAAGCAGTGGCGTCACTCGGCGCGGAAGGGTCAGGCCTCGACCGCGGTCGCAGATGTCGCCAAGGTGACCCGGTGGACCTTCGCCGACCAGTTCAACGGCGTCAAGCGACGCTACCCCGCGCTCGCCGACCGCCTCGGTGAGCGCTTCGGCGGCGGCGACGGGCAGTGGGGCTGAGATGAGGTCCTTCAGCGCCGGCGGTCGTCGCCTCGGAGTGGTGACGCTCGACCAGGCGCTGTCCGGTGGGTCCAACCTGCTGATCGTCCTGCTCGCCGCGCAGCTGCTCGACGTCGCGTCGTTCGGTCTGTTCTGGATCGTCCTGCTCACCTACGGACTGATCATCGGTGTGGGCCGTGCCCTGCTCGGCGAGGTGCTGCTGGTGCACTCGGCGGAGTCCGAGGAGAAGTCCGGGGACGTCTTGGCGCTGGCCATCGCGATCGGCGTCACGACCGGTGGTCTGGCGGCGCTCGGCGGTCTCGTCGTGCGGCTGGCCGACGTCCGTCTCGGCGACGCCTTCCTCGTGCTCGCGGCATGCACCCCGTTCCTGCTGCTGCAGGACGTCGGACGGTACGTCGGGTTCGCCACGCTCAAGCCGGTGCGGGCGCTGGTCGTGGACACCGTCTGGCTCGTCCTGCTCCTCGTGGGCATGGGCATGCTCTGGTGGCGAGACGACAGCCAGCTGTGGCAGTTCGTGCTCGCCTGGGGCGCCTCGGGCTCGGTGGCCGGGTTGATCGTGCTGTGGCAGAACCGGTCCCGCCGGTTGGTCTTCTCCCTGAGGTGGCTGCGCCAGACGTGGTCGATGTCGTGGCGCTACCTCGCGTCCTACTCCGCGGCCCAGGGCAGCGCCCTCGGCACCGCCGCGGGGGTCACGGCGATCGCCGGCCCCAAGGTGATGGGCGGTGTCCAGGGTGCGTTGCTGCTGCAGCGCCCGTTCGTGGTCTTCCAGGTCGCCTCGATGGCCAGCGGGGTGGTCGAGGTCGCCCAGGTCCGCCACGACGCCGTTGCGGCCCAGCGACAGGCGCTCCGGATCACGGCGCTCACGGTCGTGGTGGCGGCGGTCAACGGCGTGGTCATCGTGTTCCTGCCCGACTCGGTGGGACGGGCCCTGCTCGGAGACACCTGGAGCGTCGCGAGCCAGCTGCTGGTCCCCGCGGCACTCCAGATGGTCGCCATGAGCGGCATGAGCGGCGCACGCGCGGGGCTGCTGGGGCGGCGTGCCGTGGCGGTGGCCACGCGCGTCGACATCGCCAAGACGGTGCTCGTCGTCGTGCTCACCATGGTCGGCGTCGCGATCGGCGGTGCCGAGGGCGGCATGTGGGCGGTGGTGGCAGGTCAGACGGCGGCCTCGGTGGCGTGGTGGGTGGCGTTCCGACGCAACATCGCCGACCCGGACGGCGCGGGCGCCCCGGCCGACGCCACGCCGGAGGCGCTCGCTGCAGAGGACATGTTGACGACTGAAGGGACCCTTCCGTGATCGTGATGCTGCGCAAGATCGTCCACGCCTACCGGCGGATCGTCGCGACCGTGGTCGGCGAGAACTTCTACACGTGGAAGCGACTCGTCCGGTCGGGTCGCGTGGTCCAGGGCGACCAGACCTACGGCGTGCCGACGGTCCTCACCTACGAGCGCGGAACCGAACGGCTGCTGGTGGGCAACTACTCGTCCCTGGGCGGCACCTACCTGCTCGGCGGCAAGCACTCCACCACCAACGTCACCACGTATCCGCACCGCATCCTGTTCGGCATGCCGGGTGCGGGTGAGGACGGCTACCCGACGTTCTGCGGCGACACGCACGTCGGATCGGACGTGTGGACGTGCGCCGGCTCGTGGATCCTCAGCGGCGTCACCATCGGTGACGGCGCCATCGTGGCCGGTGGGGCCGTCGTGGTGAAGGACGTGCCGCCGTACGCGATCGTCGGCGGGAACCCGGCCCAGGTCATCGGCTACCGATTCACGCCCGAGCAGCGTGAGGCGCTGCTGGAGATCAAGTGGTGGGACTGGCCGGTCGACCGGGTCCGCGAGGCGGTACCCATGCTGGCCCAGGACGACATCGACGCCTTCATCGCCTACGCCCGCGGCGAGACGTCGGTCGGCGAGCGTCAGCCGGACTTGCGCCAGTAGGCGCCGAAGTCGTCGATCGCGACGATCTCGTCGGTGATGCCGTGCTGCTCGCGGTAGTCCAGGACGGCCTGGCCCGCCTGGGAGGCATGGCTGCCGAAGTCGTCGATGATGCAGAAGCCACCGGGTGAGATCTTCGGGTAGAGCGCCTCGAGCGCCTGGATGGTCGACTCGTACATGTCGCCGTCGAGACGTGCGAGCGCCAGCTGCTCCAGGGGCGCGGTCGGCAGGGTGTCCTTGAACCAGCCGACCAGGAACTTCACCTGGTCGTCCAGCAGGCCGTACCGCTCGAAGTTGCGCTTGACCTGGTTGACCCCGACGGCCAGACCGGTCTGCTTGTGCAGCTCGTCGCCGTCGTCGGCCGGGAACCGCGAGCGGTCCGGCTTGGGCAGGCCCTCGAAGGAGTCGGCGACCCACACGGTGCGCTGCTCGTCGCCCCACGCCTTGAGGTTGGCACGCATGAAGATGGTGGCGCCGCCGCGCCAGACGCCGGTCTCGATCAGGTCGCCGGGGATCTCCTCGGTCATGATCGTGGCGATGCAGTCCTGGATGTTGCCCATGCGGCGCAGGCCGATCATGGACTCCGAGCGCGAGGGCCAGTCGAGGCCGGACTCACGAGCCGCCGCGTCGTAGGGCTTCTTGTAGACGATCTCGAGGTCGAAGCGCTCGGCCGCGCGAGCGACGACGGTCGCCATCCGCTTCTTGGCCGACTGCGACCCCTGCCATCGGACACCGCCGACGACCGAGTCGCTGTCCTCGGCGAGGGCGCCGGTGAGGGTGCGCTTCATGAGGTCCAGGTAGAGCTCGCGCAGGTGGGCTGGGTCGGGAGTGGTGTGCGGCACGAAGCGAGATTAGCAATCGCGACGCCTGCGTGTCTCGTTGCACGACTCGGGCCGTCCGGGTCGTGACGAGCCACTAGGGTGCTGCCGTGGGCGACGATGGCGGGGTGCGGGAGCAGCGTGGGACGACACTGGTGGCACGCCTGCTCAGGGCGATCGCGTGGGCGGTCTGGTTGGTGCGTCCCCGCCTGCCGTGGGCGCTGGCGTCCCGGCACGTACAGCGGTCCGTGGCTCGACGGGTCCGAGATCCCGAGGCGCTCGCCGCCGCGCGCCGCGACATGGAGCACCTGGTCGGTGCGTCGCGCCCGGAGCTGGACCTGGACACGTTGGCTGCCCAGCACATCGCCTTCTCGGCCCGCAGTGCCGAGCGTCGCTGGCACCCGCGGCAGCTGACCCGTCAGGTCGTCGAGGGCGGGGAGCACCTGGTCGCCGCCGCCGCGCAGGGCCAGGGCGTGCTTCTCAGCTTCGCCCACCACGGTGAGTTCGCTGGGCTGTTCGCGTCGGTGGCACGCGCGACCGGTGTCCCGATCGAGGTCATGGCTGGCGCTCGCGACATGGCGTCCGGCGGTCCGAGCATGATCCAGCACCTGCGGGTGGTCGGGCGCGGCGGCTCGCTGTTCTCGGCCGCCGTCGGTGTCAGCGGCGTGGTCGACAGGCTGCGGGCCGGCCGGGTGGTCGCGGTTGCGCCGGACGTGCCCGGTGGGAGCGTGGTCACCTTCTCGGGGCGGCGGGTCCAGTGCTCGTCGGGTGCGGTCCGGGCGGCGATGCTCGCCGGTTCCCCTGTCGTCGTGGTCACGAGCCAGCGACATGGTGACGAGTCGGTGCTGCGGCTGGACGCGCCCCTGCTCCCGACCGAGTTCCCCGACGTGGGCGCCCTGCTCGAACAGATCGTGCGACGCCACGAGCAGGCCGTCGTCGCGTGGCCGGAAGCCGCGTACCTGCCCTTGGTCTGCTGGCGCCCGGCGGCCGAGGACGACTGACAAAGCGGCGGCGCCGATCCGTGAGGATGGCGCCGCCTGGCCAGCATCGTGCTCGGTTACCAGGCGTGCTGGATCTGAGTCGTCAGGTCTTCGCTGGAGTGAACCGGTGCGAAGTCCGCCGAGCGACTGTCCCAGTGAGGCGGGTGATCGCCGCGTGGGTACCGATGTGCTGGGCCGCTGTGGAGTTCTGCCCCTTGTCTACGCCTGCTGTGCGCCGGCGTACAGCCCTACTGGCTCGTAATGTTGTGCGCCTCAGTTCACAAGCGCACGCAGGGCGCCCGGGCGACGGTCACGGCGTCGCCGGTTGATGATCGTCGCGGCGGCGAATCCGACGGCGCCTGCCAGCATCGCGCCCGCCGCAGCCTTGCCCACCGTGGTGTCCAGGCCGAGCCGGCGACGCAGGGCGACGGGGCGGTCGAACACCAGGATCGGCCAGTCGTTCTTGGCGGCCAGGGCGCGCAGCGTCTTGTCGGGGTTCACCGCGTAGGGGTGGCCGACCGCCTCGAGCATCGGGGCGTCGGTCTCGGAGTCGGAGTAGGCGTAGCTGGCGGCGAGGTCGTACCCGCGTCGTTCGGCCAGCTCCCGCATCGCGGTGGCCTTGTGGGGTCCGTACGCGTAGAACGACACCTCGCCGGTGTAGCGTCCGTCGGCCTCGACCAGGGTGGTCGCGATGACGTGGTCGACGCCGAGCATGGCCCCGATCGGCTCGACCACCTCCGAGCCCGACGCCGACACGATCACGACGTCACGGCCGGCGGCCTGGTGCTCGGCGATCAGGTGGACCGCCTCGTCGTACACGAGCGGATCGATGATGGTGTGCAGCGTCTCCGACACCACCTGCCGCACGGTCTCGACCGGCCAGCCTGCGATCATCTCGGTCAGGTACGCGCGCATCTTCTCGAGCTGGTCGTGGTCGGCACCGGAGACGGCGAACATGAAGTTCGCGTAGGCACTGCGCAGCACCGCGCGACGGGTGAGGAGTCCGCCGTTGAAGAAGGACTTGCTGAACGCGAGAGTGCTCGAGCGCGCGATGATCGTCTTGTCGAGATCGAAGAACGCAGCCGATCTGCTGGTGCCCGCGGCCGGAGGAGTCACCTGTTCAGGATAGGCCGAGGTGTTCCACAGGGCGCGCGGCCGTGCCGCTGGGTCCACAGCCTCGTCGCCATGGGTCGTCCGCCACGCCGTGCGCGCCGACGATCGGACCATGGAGGACGACGCAGTCATCGCCACCACCGATCACGCGGTGCTCGACGCCGGCATGCGCTGGTGCGCGGCCACCGGCGCCAGGCCGGTCGCGGTCGAGTCGCTCGACGGGGTGCGACGCGAGTGGCGTGCCGCCACCGTCGTGATCGTGGGCCACGACCTCGCCGCCGCAGTCGCCGAGATGGGCCTGTCGCGCCGTGACCACGTGCTCGTCGTGTCCGGCGAGCCCGAGCGCGTCTGGCGTCACGCGGTCGCGCTCGGCGCCTGCGCGGTGGTCGACCCGCTCGACGACGACGCAGCCCTCGCAGCGGTGGGCGCCGCGCTCGACGGTGGTGTCGAGGGGTGCACCGTGGCGGTCGTCGGCGGCAGCGGTGGGGTCGGCGCGACGACGTTCGCGGCGGCCCTCGGGCTGGTCGGTGCGCGCCGCGGACTCGCCTCGGTGCTGCTCGACGCCGACCCGGGGGGTGCCGGCGTCGAGCTCGTCCTGGGCAGCGAGCGGGTCGACGGACTGAGATGGTCGGACCTCGCTGCCGTCGGCGGCCGGGTGTCCGGGGAGTCGCTGGCCGACGTGCTGCCGCGCCATCGCGGTCTCGCCACCGTGTCCTGGCCGGCTGCAGCGGTCGACGTCGAGATCCCCATGGCGTCCGCCGCGGTCTGGTCCGCGGCCGGTCGCGCGTTCGACCTCGTGGTCGCCGACGCACCCCGGGCCATCGACCCGGCCGGCTGGACCCGCTCCCTGCTGGCCGGGTCGGTGCTGACCGTCGTGGTGGTGGGAGAAGACATCACCGGAGTCGGTGCCGCGCGGCGGACCGTCGCGCGGGTGCGCGACGCGTGCGCCTCGGTGGTGGCGGTGTCGGTGGCACGCCGGGGCGGGCTCGGCGCGGCGGCCGTCGAGGAGGCGGTGGGGCTTCCGGTGGTCGCGAGGGTCCGTCCGCATCGTGCTCTGCGCCAGGCGGTCGACCACGGTCGCGGTCCGCTGCGCTCGCGATCGTTGCGCGCGGCCGCTGGCGACGTCCTCGACCTCGTGGGTCTCGAGCGCAGGAGCTCGACATGACGCCTGCGCTCGTCGATCGCGTCCGCCATCGCCTCGTGATGGAGGCCGCCGCACCCACCGCCGCCACGGTCGCCGACGCCCTGCGTGCCGAGCACCAGGTGGTCGGCAGCAGTGACGTGCTGGCGCTGGTCGACCGTCTCCGCAGCGAGATGCTGGGTGCCGGCCCCCTCGACGCGGTGCTCGCGCTGCCGGGCGTCACCGACGTCCTGGTCAACGGCACGGGCCAGGTGTTCGTCGACTGCGGTGCTGGTCTGCGTCCGGTGGAGGTCGGGTTCGAGAGCGAGCAGGTGGTCCGGCGTCTGGCCCAGCGCATGGCCGCCATCGCGGGCCGGCGCCTCGACGACGCATCGCCATGGGTCGACGCGCGCCTGCCCGATGGCACGCGTCTGCACGCGGTGCTCTCGCCCCTGGCCCGCCCGGGCACGGTCATCTCGCTGAGGGTGCCGTCGCGGGTGGTCTACTCCCTCGACGACCTCGCGGAGCTGGGCATGTTTCCCGGCGGCGCCGGCGATCACCTGCGTCGCATCGTCGCGGCTCGCGCCTCGTTCGTCGTCACCGGCGGCACCGGCAGCGGCAAGACCACGCTGCTCGCGGCGATGCTGGGGCTGGCCGATCCGGCCGACCGACTCGTGATCGTCGAGGACTCGACCGAGCTGCGACCGGCCCACCCGCACGTGGTGGGCCTGGAGGCCCGCCCGCCCAACGTCGAGGGGGCCGGCGCGGTCACCGTGCGCGACCTCGTGCGCCAGGCGCTGCGCATGCGCCCTGACCGGCTGGTGGTCGGTGAGGTGCGGGGGGCCGAGGTCGTCGACCTGCTGGCTGCGCTCAACACCGGTCACGAGGGCGGCTGCGGCACGCTGCACGCCAACTCCGCTGCCGACGTGCCGGCCAGGTTCGAGGCGCTGGGTGTGGCGGCAGGTCTGGCCCGCGACGCCGTGCACAGCCAGCTGGCCGCGGGAGTCGACCTGGTCGTGCACCTCGACCGCTCGACCGACCGATCACGGCGGGTGCGCGAGATCGCGCTGCTCGAGGCCGAGCAGGGGTGGGTTCGCGCGGTCTCTGCCGTGACCTTCGGCTCCGGCGGTACCCGTCGGGGGCCGGCACACGATCGTTACCGGGCGCTGGTGTCGTGACGGCCGCGGCGGTCCTCGCCGTCGCGATGGCGGTCGGGCTGGGCCGGCCGTCGGGGCGGTGGCGGCTCCGTCACCGCCTCGCGATGGCGCCACGGCCCTGGTCGATCCCGCCACCCGCGGCTGCCGCGCCGGTGGCGGTCGTGGTTGTCGGGACAGCGCTCGCCCTGGGTGGTTCGCACCTGCTGGTCGTCCTGGCCGCGTCGGTCGGCGGCCTCACCGCCGCCCGGGTCCTCTCCATCGGCAGGCGGCGCTCGCAGGCGCGAGAACGGCGACGCCAGGGCGTCGAGGGTCTGTCGTTGGTGGCCGCCGAGCTGCGCGCCGGCGCACTGCCCGAGGTCGCGCTGCGATCAGCGGCGGCGGAGGTCGAGCTCCTTGGCAGCGCCGCACGAGCCGCCGAGCACGGTGCCGACGTCGTCGCGGCCCTGCGTGAGGCGGGAGCCCGTCCGGGCGCCGAGGTCCTCGTCGATCTCGCCGCTGCCTGGTGGCTGGCCGACCGGGCCGGCGCTCCCTTGGCCGGCGTGATCGGTCGTCTCGCCGATCGCGCTCGAGACGATCTCGACCTCGCGGCCGAGGTCGAGGCCGAGCTGGCTCCGGCTCGCGCGACGGCGCGGCTCATGTCGGTGCTGCCGGTGTTCGGCCTGGCGCTCGGATCCGGGATGGGCGGCGATCCGGTCCACGTGCTGCTGGCCACCGCGGCCGGTGGCGTCTGTCTGCTCGCCGGGGTGCTGATGGCCTGTGTCGGGGTGCTCTGGGTCGAGCGGGTGGCCTCGGGAGCGCCCCGATGACGGCGGCTGTCCTCGCGGCCGCCGCCGTGTGGTGTCTCGTGCCCGTCGGCGCGCGCCGTCGAGGCTCGCAGTCTCTGGGCCGAGTCGAGGTCGCCGACGACTCGCATCGATCCGGCGTCGGCGGCCGCCGTGCTCACGCCGGTGGCCATGCTGCTCGTGCTCGGTTGGCCGATCGGGTTGATCCTGGGCCTGCTCGCGGCGCCGGTCGTGCGCGCCGGAGCCGGCCGGCTCGAGAGCGGGGCGTCGCGACGACGCGATCAGGTAGCCCGGCGCCAGCTCCCCGGTGCCCTCGATCTCGTCACCGCAGCGCTCGAGGCCGGAAGACCTCCGGGTACGGCGTTGGCCCTGGCGGCCGAGGTCGCCCCCGAGCCGCTGCGCACCGACCTGTCCGCCGTGGCGCACCGGGTCGCGGTCTCGGGTGACCTGCGCGCAGCCGTGGCGGACGTGCGTGGTCCGCTCCTCCCGCTGGCTCGGGCGCTCCGTCGGGCCGACCAGTCGGGGGTGCCCGTGGCCCACGTCATCTCGGCCCTGGCCACGGACGTGCGTCGTGAGCATCACGCCGCACGTCGCGAACACGCTCGTCAGGTGGGTGTGCGCACGGCGGCGCCGCTCGGCCTGTGCTTCATGCCGGCGTTCCTGCTGATCGGCATCGTCCCCACGATCATCGCCGTCGCCTCGAACCTGAAGCTGTGAGGTCGTCCACAGCAGCCGAGCTCCGGACGGCTGTCCCCAGCCGGTCGATCAGTGCGCAGATCGGCGTGATGCAAGCCCATCTTCTCCATGTCAGTTCCCAACAAGGAGGTTCTCCCATGCGCACCATCATCCGTCGCTCCGAGCGCGCCATGTCCACCGTCGAGTACTCGGTCGGCACCCTCGGTGCCTGCACCGTCGGCGGCGTCCTGGTCAAGATCGGCCAGTCCGAGTGGTTCGGCGACCTGGTCAAGGGCGTCATCGACCAGATCCCCAACCTGCTGCCGTTCTGAGCCGCTGTCCGATCTGCGTGGCCGGGGCGGGTGGAGGCACCGCTCGCCCCGGCCGCCGAGCCCAGGAGGTTCTGATGTCTGTCACACCCCTCGACCGGGGCATGACCACGGCCGAGTACGCCGTCGGCACGGCGGCAGCCGCCTGCATCGGCTGCATCGTGATGAAGATGGGTGCCGACGGCGACTGGATCACCGGCATCTTCGACCGGCTCCGTGACATCGGCGCCTGGTTCGACGTGTGGACGACCCCGTTCCGGGGTCCGCGATGAGCCGGCGGCGAGACCCGCGCGGCATGGTCACGGCCGAGCTCGCCACCATCGCCCCGTTCGGTCTGGCCTTCACGTTGCTGCTGCTGTGGGTCGTGTCCCTGGGGCTCACCCAGGTGCGCCTCACCGACGCGGCTCGTGACGGCGCACGGCTGGTCGCCCGCGGCGAGTCGGTCGACACCGCCACCGCGGCAGCCCGACGCAGCGCTCCCGCCGACGCGCGTGTCTCGGTCGACGTGTCGGACGGCGTCGCCACCGTGACCGTCCGTTCCGAGTCCCGCCTGCCGCTGCCGTTCTTCTCGCACGTCGGCGCCCGATCGCTGGAGGCCGACGCCTCGGCCGTCGTGGAGTCCCCGTGAGCCGCCCACGGGCAGCCGATCGTGGTGCGGCCACGGCGCATGCCGTCACAGCAGCGTCGGCCCTGGTGCTGATCACCCTCGTGATCACCGAGATCGCCGGTCTCGTCGCCGTGCGCCATCGAGCCGTGGCCGCGGCGGACCTCGCGGCGCTTGCGGCCAGTCAGGCCAGCGTGGCGGGGCGCGACGCGTGCGCGACCGCTCGTGACATCGCGCGACGCAACGGCGCAGAGCTCGTGGGCTGCCGCATGGACTTCGCGGTCGCCACCGTCACGGCTCGCGCCACCAGCCAGAGATGGTGGGGCCGGCGGTGGCAGCCCGAGGCCGAGGCGAGAGCCGCTCCGGACTCCTACGTCGAGCCGTGAGCCGGGGCGTGCGCGAGGACCACGTCGAGCAGGGTCACGGCACCTGCCTTGTCGAGCGGGTCGTTGCCGTTGCCGCACTTGGGCGACACCACGCAGGCCGGGCAGCCGTCCGGGCAGGGGCAGTCCGCGATGGCGTCGCGGGTCATGCGCAGCCACCTCGCAGCGAGCGCGTGGCCACGCTCGGCGAACCCGGCGCCGCCGGGGTGGCCGTCGTAGACGAAGACCGTCAGCAGCCCGGTGTCGGCGTGCAGGGCGGTCGACAGCCCGCCGATGTCCCACCGGTCGCAGGTCGCCAGCAGGGGGAGCAGGCCGATCGACGCGTGCTCGGCGGCGTGGGCGGCGCCGGGCACGTCCGTGCTGTCCAGCGCGCCGGCCACGGCATCGGGATCGACCGTCCACCACACCGCCTGGGTGGGCAGGGTGCGTTCGGGCAGGGTCAGGGGCTCCTCGGCGATCACGCTCTGCGTCTGCGTGCTGTGCTTGAGGTACGACACCACCTGGCTGTGCACCTCCACGGTGCCGAACGCGATCGTCGCGGGTCCCCAGCGCTCCGAGCGGATGGTCTCGCTGATCTGCACCTCGGTCACCGAGCGGGCCTGGGTCGAGTACGGCGGATCGTCGCGGTGCACCACGGCCACGCCGTGCTCGACGTCGTACTCGTCGACCAGGAACACCTCGCCCTGGTGCACGTACACGGCTCCTTCGTGCACGTGGCCGTCGGCCGATCCGGCGTCGACGGTGCCCACGAGTCGCCCGGTGGTGTCGTCCACGATCTGCACGGGCGCGCCGCCGCTGGACCGCAGGTCGGCCAGGTCGCCGGCCCGTTCGCGCTTGGTCCAGAACCAGCCGGCCGTGCGCCTGCGCAACCATCCGGCCGCCTCCAACGCGGCAACTCCCTCAGCGGCGCGCGGACCGAAGGTGGCGAAGTCTCCCTCGGTCAGCGGCAGCTCCTGGGCGGCTGCGGCCAGGTGCGGACCGAGCACGTACGGGTTGTCCGGATCGAACACCGAGGCTTCCACCGGAGCACCGAACAGTGCCTCGGGATGGTGCACCAGGTAGGTGTCGATCGGTTCGTCGCGGGCCACCAGCACGCCGAGCGAGTCCTGCCCGGCGCGTCCGGCCCGACCGAACTGCTGCTGCAGGCCGGCCCGTGTGCCAGGGAATCCCACGCTGATCACGGCGTCGAGCCCCGCCACGTCGATCCCGAGCTCGAGGGCGTTGGTGCTCGCCAGGCCGAGCAGGTCGCCTGATCGAAGCCGCTGCTCCAGCTCACGCCTCTCCTCGGGCAGGTATCCGCCGCGATAGGTGGCCACCCGTCGCGGCAGCTCGGGGTCGACCTCGCCGAGTCGGCGCTGGGCCGCGGCAGCCACCGTCTCGGCGCCCCGTCGTGACCGCACGAAGGCCAGGGTGCGGACGCGGCCGATCACCAGGTCGGTCATCAGCTCGGCCGCCTCGGACGTCGCCGACCGACGGATGCCCGAGAGCTCGGGCTCACCGGTGGCCGAGGTGGTGCCGCCGACCACCGGCGGTTCCCAGAGGGCGATGGTGCGGGCGGCGTGCGGCGACGCGTCCTCGGTCACGGCGGCCACGTCGAGCCCGGTCAGGCGCTGGGCGAACGCGGCGGGGTCGGCGACCGTGGCCGACGACAGCACGAACAACGGATGGGCGCCGTGGTGCTCGCACAAGCGCCGCAGGCGTCGCAGGATGTGGGCCACGTGAGCCCCGAAGACACCTCGATAGTGGTGGCACTCGTCGACCACCACGTGCGTCAGGCCGCCGAGCACCCGCGACCACCGGTCGTGGGCCGGAAGGATCGAGTGGTGGAGGGTGTCGGGGTTGGTCAGCAGGTAGTTGGCGTGGTCCCGGGCCCACGCCCGTTCCTCGCGGGAGTTGTCACCGTCGACGGTGGCCGGCCGCAGCAGATGGGCGGCCGGGGCGAGCCGGCGCAGCTGGTCTGCGGCCAGAGCCTTGGTGGGAGCGATGTACAGCACCGTGGGTCGGCGGTGCCCCTCCAGCCGACTGCCGGCTCGTCCCGCCACCACCGCGGTCATGGCCGGTGCTTGGAAGGCCAGCGACTTGCCCGACGCGGTCCCCGTGGAGATCACGACGTGTCGACCGGCGGCCAGGTGGGCCATGGCGTCGGCCTGGTGACCCCACACGGCGGTGATGCCGTCGTCCTCGAACACGGCCCGCACCTGCGGATCGATCGAGTCCGGCCAGGGCTCGACCACCGCCTCGCGAGCAGGTACGTGCTCGACGTGTGTGACGCGGTCCGGGTGACGCGTCAACAGGTCGGCCGGATCCACCTGCCGAGTGTCCCAGACGCGGGCGACTCGTCGCGGCGTGTGATTGACTGAATCGCCGAACCGTCGCCTCGCGACACGAAGGGAACACGATGGATCTGACGATCACCACGCGCACCGTCGAACCCTTCGACGTCATCGAGATCGGCGGGGAGATTGACGTCTACACCGCCCCGCGCCTGCGCGAGTCGATCGTGGCCGCGGTCGAGGCCGGTCACCACCGCCTCATCATCGACGTGCAGAAGGTCGAGTTCCTGGACTCCACCGGCCTCGGTGTGCTGGTCGGCGCCCTCAAGCGCGTGCGCGCCGATGGCGGGTCCCTCGACATCGTCTGCACCCAGGAACGCATCCTGAAGATCTTCGAGATCACCGGGCTGGACAAGGTCTTCGGCCTGCACGCCACGGTCGACGAGGCGTGCGCCGCCCACGCCTGACCCCGATCGGTCTCCCGGCGTCCCGGCATGTAATCTGCGTCACGCGCCCCTGCCACCTCAGGGTGCGTTCTGTCTTGCCTGACCTTGGAGGATTCAATGGCGAACGCGACATTCGTTGCGGCAGTGGGCGGTGACCTCGACTTCTCGGACAAGAACACGTACTACCTGTACGCGGTCGTGGCCATCGGCGCTCTGGCGCTCATCATGGCGGGCGTGTTCCGCGCCCAGGTGCTGAAGGCACCCGAGGGCACCGAGAAGATGCAGGAGATCGGCCAGGCCGTGCAGGAGGGCGCCGCGGCGTACCTCAGCCGGCAGTTCCGCACCCTCGCGGTGTTCGCGGTCATCGCTCTGCTGATGCTGGTCGCGCTCGACGCGGCGGTGCTCGGCTGGGACAACGACTGGAAGGTCAAGATCGGCCGCTACGTCGCGCTGCTGCTCGGCGCCGGGTTCTCGGCCCTGATCGGCTACCTCGGCATGTGGCTGGCCACGCGCGCCAACATCCGCGTCGCAGCAGCCGCCCAGGACGAGGGACGCGAGGTCGCGATGCGCATCGCGTTCCGCACCGGCGGCACGGTCGGCATGCTCACCGTGGGCCTCGGTCTGCTGGGTGCCGGCGGCATCGTCCTGATCTACACCGGCGACGCCCCCGAGGTGCTCGAGGGCTTCGGCTTCGGAGCTGCCCTGCTCGCCATGTTCATGCGCGTCGGCGGCGGCATCTTCACCAAGGCCGCGGACGTCGGCGCCGACCTCGTCGGCAAGGTCGAGCAGAACATCCCCGAGGACGACCCGCGCAACGCCGCGACGATCGCGGACAACGTGGGCGACAACGTCGGTGACTGTGCCGGCATGGCAGCCGACCTGTTCGAGTCCTACGCCGTGACCCTGGTCGCCGCGCTGATCCTCGGATCGGTCGCGTTCGGCGAGGTCGGTCTGGTCTTCCCGCTGGTCATCCCCGCCATCGGAGCGCTCACCGCGATCCTCGGCGTCTTCATCACCCGCCCCCGCTCCGGCGAGGGTGGACTCACGACGATCAACCGCTCGTTCTACATCACCGCGGTCGTGTCCGGCGCAGCGTCGATCGGCGCCGCGTTCCTGCTGCTGCCCACCACGTTCAGCGACGCTGACCTGCCGGGCATCGACGTCAACACGCTGATCGTCTCGCTCAACCAGCAGGCCGGCCAGGCGGCCCCGGGCCTCGACGCCAACCCGCGCCTGATCGCGATCCTCGCGGTCATCATCGGCATCGTGCTGGCGGCGGTCATCCTCGCCCTGACCGGGTACTTCACCGGCACCGAGACCCGTCCGGTGAAGGACGTCGGCAAGACGTCGCTCACGGGCGCGGCCACCGTCATCCTGTCGGGCCTGTCGGTCGGCTTCGAGTCGGCGGTCTACACCGCGATCGTGATCGGCGCGGCCGTGTTCGGCGCGTTCCTGCTCGGCAGCGGCTCGCTGGTCGTCGCCCTGTTCGCCGTCGCGCTGGCCGGTTGTGGTCTGTTGACCACCGTCGGCGTCATCGTGGCGATGGACACCTTCGGTCCGGTCAGCGACAACGCCCAGGGCATCGCGGAGATGTCCGGCGACGTCGAGGAGGAGGGGGCCCAGATCCTCACCGAGCTCGACGCGGTGGGCAACACCACCAAGGCCATCACCAAGGGCATCGCGATCGCCACGGCCGTGCTGGCCGCGACGGCGTTGTTCGGCTCGCTGACCAGCTCGATCACCGAGGCCGTCCAGGACTCGGGTCTGACCGAGTCCGGTGACGTCGGCAACCTGAAGGTCATCGAGGTCTACGCGCTGCAGGGCATCTTCAACGTGGCCGACCCGAGCATCCTGGTCGGACTCATCCTCGGTGCAGCCGTGGTGTTCCTGTTCTCCGGACTGGCCATCAACGCCGTCGGTCGCGCGGCCGGCGCCGTGGTCTACGAAGTCCGTCGCCAGTTCCGCGAGATCCCCGGCATCATGGAGGGCACCGGCCGTCCCGAGTACGGCAAGGTCGTCGACATCTGCACCCGCGACTCGCTGCGCGAGCTCGCGACGCCCGGCATCCTGGCCATCTTCGCCCCGATCGCGGTGGGCTTCGGCCTCGGCATCGGTTCGCTCGGCGCCTTCCTGGCCGGTGCGATCGGCACCGGTCTGCTGATGGCGGTGTTCCTCGCCAACGCCGGCGGCGCGTGGGACAACGCCAAGAAGCTGGTCGAGGACGGCAACCACGGCGGCAAGGGATCGCTGGCCCACGAGGCCACGATCATCGGTGACACGGTCGGTGACCCGTTCAAGGACACCGCCGGTCCGGCGATCAACCCGCTGCTCAAGGTGATGAACCTGGTGGCCTTGCTCGCCACGCCGCTGATCATCAAGTACGCATACGGCGCCGACGAGAGCGCGGCCACGCGCTACGCCATCGCCGCCGTGTCGACGCTGATCATCATCACCGCGGTATACATCTCCAAGCGTCGTCCGATCGCGCTGGAGACCGACATCGTCGAGGACGAGCCCGCTGTGGATCCCGCGAAGGACTGAACCCGACGCGAGGGCCCGGTCACCGTTCGACGGTGGGCGGGCCCTCGTCATCTGCGAGGGTGGGCCGATGCTCGACGACACCACCACCGCCGCGCTGCGTGAGGCGCTCAGCTCGGCCGAGTTCACCGCCGACGCGACCTACGCCCTCCTCGGCGACGAGGCCCACCACGCGCTGGGGCGCAACCAGGTGGTGCCGGCGGTGCGTGCCACCGCGGACGGCTCGACGCTGGCGACCTTGATCCGCCTGTTCACCCTGCAGGTCGACGTCGACCGCGCTGCCGCCGATCGGGCGCTGCCCGGCCTGGTCGACCCGCTGGTGGCGGCCCGGATGCTCGCGAGCGACGGGTCGCTGGTGCGGGCCCGGGTCGACCTGCGGCCCTACGGCGACGAGTCCCACGACTGGTGGGTGGTGTGCGACGGAACCCCCGGACTCGGGCGACCTGTCGACGGCATGGATCCCGAGCACGTGCTCGGCATCAGTGAGGCGTCGTCGAGCCTGGCCGGCCTGGTGGTGCGCGACGAGGTGGGGTCGGCGCTCGACCTGGGCACCGGTTGCGGGGTCCAGGCGCTGCACCTGTCGGGGCACGCACGCCGGGTGGTGGCCACCGACGTCAACCCTCGGGCCCTCGCGATGGCTCGCCTGACGGCGGCACTGAACGAGATCGACGTCGACGTGCGCGACGGCAGCCTCTTCGAACCGGTCGCCGACGAGCGATTCGACCTGATCGCCACGAACCCGCCGTTCGTCGTGTCGCCGCCCGACGGCGACCGCCTGGTGTACCGGGAGACCGCCCTGCCCGGCGACGACGTCGTTCGGCACGTCGTCACGGGGGCCGCGGACCACCTGTCGCCCGGCGGACGGTGTCACGTGCTCGGAGCCTGGATCCATCACGTCGACCAGCCGTGGGCCGAACGTCTGGGCGGCTGGGTCGAGGGCACGGGGCTGGATGCGTGGGTGGTGCAGCGTGAGGTGCTCGACCTCTCGTCCTACACCGAGATGTGGCTGGCCGACATGGGTCTGACGGCCGGCCCCGAGCACACCCGCCGCTACGACCGGTGGCTGACGTGGTTCGAGGAGCAGGGGATCGAGGCGATGGGATTCGGCTGGATCAACCTGCGCCGCGCCGACCGGCAGGTTCCGGACGTCCGCATCGAGGACTGGGTCGGACCTGTCGCCGGACCGGTGTCGGGGTCGGTGGCCGCCCACGAGCGGGCCGTCGATGCCCTTGCTGCCGGCGACCCGCTCGCCGAGCGGTGGCGGCAGGTGGACGGTCTCGTGCAGGACACCCACGGCGCCGCCGGGGCGGACGACCCCGAGGCGATCGTGCTGCGCCGCACGTCCGGGCTGTGCCGCACGCGGCAGGTCGACACCGTCGAGGCCGCGCTGGTCGGCGCCAGCGACGGCGACCTCACCGCGGGTCAGATCCTCGACGCCGTGGGCTCGTTGCTCGGACGCCCCGACCTGCGCTCGACCCACGCGGCATCGCTGATCGACCTGGTCGTCGAGGGATTTCTCGAGCATGTGCCAGCGGATCGGCCTCCGATCACGCTACAGTAAAGAAAGTGACTCCTACGCGCTGCGGACACGCGGCCGGGGCCACGGTGGAGGAGTGCAATGGACGACGCAGCGAAGCTGTCGACCGCCCTGGAGATGATCCAGGCGTGGAACGACATCGACATCGAGAAGATCATCGAGATGTTCGCCGAGGACGGCCAGATGCACCTGATGATGGAGGCCGAGCCGACCGTCGGTCGTCCGGCGCTGCGCCGTCGCATCGGCAAGTTGATGGCAGCGGCCACCGAGGTCGACATCCAGATCCGCAACGCGGGAGTCATCAGTGGAGCGGTGTTCCTCGAGCGGGTCGACACGTTCGTCATCGGTGGGCACTCCGGGGCGATGCCGGTGGTCGGCGTGCTGGAGATCGAGGAGGGCCGCGTGCAGATGTGGCGTGAGTACTACGACCACGCGACGCTGCGCTCCGGCCTCGGCCTCCCCTGACCCTCCGTCCCGGCTCAGCGAGGACCGAGCGTCCGCACCTCGCCGGCGTCGGGGTCCCACCGGCGCAGGGACGTGAAGGTGAGGTCGAGGGGATCGGTCGTGAGGACGTCGAGCGCGCGCGGCACATCGGCACGATCCACCCGGCGCGCCAGCGTGAGGTGGGCGAGCCAGCCGGGGTGCTCGTGGCCGCCGGTGGCCGACCGCAGGTCGAGCACGGCCCGCACGACCTCGTCCGGCAGATCGACGGTGCGCGCAACCGTCACTCGGCGACCTCCGAGCACCACCAGCCCCGAGGTGCGGCCGTGGACCGGCAGGAGGGGTCCGAGCAGCTCCACCGCGCGTCGTTCGAGATCGGCGTCGATCTCCGGGACCGCGATGACGGTGAGGTGCGGGCTGTTGGTCGAGCCCCGATGGTCCAGCTGCGACGGCAGTCCTGCCTCACGCAGGACGGTCCAGTCCGCCACGACGGCGTCGTGGCCCTCGTCGTCCGGCAGCAGCTCGAGCGCGTGGAGGCGGGGCACGCCTACGACCCCAGCCAGCCTGCGGCGCGCCGGGTGTGCGCCGCCTTGGTGCCCGGGTCGAGCCGGTCGTACAGGGAGGCGATCATCTGCGACCGGGGGTTGCCGGCGAACACGTCGTGGTGGTCGCGCACGAAGGTCCAGTACAACGCGTCCCAGTCCTGCTGCCACTCACCCCACTCCTGGCGCGTGTAGTCGCTCATCTTCTTCAGGTAGTTGGAGCCGGAGACGTACGGCTTGGTCGTGATGGCCGATCCGGCCGCGAACTGGCTCATCGCGTAGACGTTGGGAACCATCACCCAGTCGTACGCGTCGACGAACATCTCCATGAACCACTCGTACGCGGAGTCGGGGTGGACGCGCAGCAGGCACATCGCGTTGCCGAGGACCATCAGCCGTTCGATGTGGTGCGCCCACCCGTGGCGCAGCACCCGTCCGACCACGTGGTCGACCGGCGGCAGGCCGGTGGTCGCGTCCCACCACCCCGGATCCAGCGGTCGGGCGTGCTGCAACGTGTTGCTGGTGCGCATCGCGCGACCCCGGGTCACGTACGTGGCTCGCATGTACTCGCGCCAGCCGATGACCTGTCGCACGAACCCCTCGAGGGACGCCAGCGGAACGGCCTGGCCGTCAGCCACCTCCAGCGCGCGCCGCAGGATCCGACGCGGAGAGATCAGCCCGATGTTGAGCGGCGGCGTCAGCAGCGAGTGGAACACGAAGGGGTGGTCGGCGGTGAGGGCGTCCTCGTACGGGCCGAACTCGGCGAACCGCTGCTCGAGGAACTGCTCGAACGCCGCGTCGGCCTCCGCGTGCGAGGTGGGCCAGGCGAAGGCATCGGCATCGCCCGGGTTGTCGGGAAAGGCGCGCTTGACCCAGTCGATCGCGGCGGCGACCTCGGCATGTCGATCAGGGGGCGTCGGCTCGGGCACCGGGTGGTCACGGGGCAGCTTCTTGCGGTTCTGGTCGTCGAACGACCACCGGCCGCCGACCGGCTCCCCGGACTCGGTCACCAGCACGTCGAGCCGGCGACGCTGCCAGGTGTAGAAGTGCTGCATGCGCGCCCGGCCCTGGTCGAACACCTCGGAGATCTGAGCGCGCGTGGTCAGGAAGTTCGGCGTCTCGAGGACGTCGTCGGCGGCTGGCTGGTGCCCGGCGTCGGCCAGCGCTGCCGTGAGGTCGCGCTCCAACCAGTCGTCGACGACGTCGTGCAGCGTGACTCGCGACGGACCGAGATCCTCGATCAACCGGGTCAGTGCGGCGCGGCTGATGGTGCGACCGTCGGTGTCGATCTGGTGCACCTCGAAGCCGGCGTCGCGCAGCCGGGTCGCGAAGCGTCGCATGCTCGCGCGGTGCAGCACGAGCTTCTGGACGTGGAACCGGTACTGCCGGAACATCAGGTCGTGCTCGACCAGCACGAACACGGTGCCCGCGTCGGCGTCGAGGTGTGACGCGAACAGCTGGTGCGGCAGCACCAGGCGCACGTGCGGGGCAGTCACCCCTCGATTGTCGGGGAGTCCAGTCGAAGCTGCATGACCGCGAGGTCCAGCCAGCGGTCGAACTTGCGCCCCACCTGGTCCATGCGGCCGACGATCTCGAAGCCTCGGCGTGCGTGCAGGTCGATCGACACCTGGTTGCCCGACTCGATCATGGCCATCATGCGGTGGAAGCCCTCGGCCCGGGCGCGCGCGACGGCCGCGTCGACGAGCGCCGACGCGAGCCCCTGACCCTGGTGCTCGGCCAGCACGTACACCGACTCCTCGACGGTGAGGCGATAGCCGGTCTTGGGACGCCACGGGCCGTACGTGGCGTAGCCGCCGACCACCCCGTCGGCTTCTGCCACCATCACCGGGAACCCCGCCGACTGGCGGTCGGCGAGCCACGACGCGCGCTCGGCCTCCTCGGCCGGGGACTCGTCCCAGATGGCGGTGGTGTTCAGGACCGCGTCGTTGTGGATGGTCAGGAGCGCCCGGACGTCGGCCGCGGTCGCGTCGCGGACGATCACCCGGCGACCGTTCGATCGTCCGCGGTGGTGGTCGGACCGACCGGGGTGGGGCCCATGCCCGGGAGGAGCTGGCCGCCCCAGCACAGCACCGCGATGCCGGTGGCGATGGCGCCGCCGACGACGAAACCACCCCACGGGGCGACGTGGTCGATCGACAGCCCGATGATGGGGGCGCCCACGGCTGCGCCGACGGTGAAGGACGTGCCGTGCCACCCCATGGCCTCGCCGCGACGTTCCTCCGGCGTCAGCTGGGTGATCCACTCGGCGGTCGCGGTCAGGGTGGGTGCGCACAGGAACCCGGTGGGGATGACCAGCAGGGCGAGCGCCCACACGTTGGTGGCCAGCCCGACCGGGATGGTGGTGAGGCCGAGGGCGAGCAGCAGCCACGTGGGCCGGTACGACCGGTGCCATGCGCCGTAGAGCACGCCGCCGACCAGCGAGGCCCCTCCCCACAGGGCGTAGACGAGTGCGATCGCCGCGGTGTTGTCGAGATCCTCCAGGACCGCGACGATGCCGAGGTCGGTGGCGACCAGCGTCAGGACGGCGCCGCCGGAGATGAAGAAGAGGAAGACGACCTGGGGTGACAGCCACGTGGGTCGTGGGCCGGCGGGTGCCGGGGCGTCGGCGTCGACCGGCGTGCGGGTGGGGGGATTGAGACGCAGCAGCGAGATGCCGGCGACGACCTCGGCGGCCCCGATCGCGGCCAGGGCGACGGCGGCGTTGAACTGGGTGACCAGCAGCACGCCGACGGCCGGACCGATGATGAAGCTGGCCTCGGCCACCACGCTGTCGGCGGAGAACGCGAGGCGCCGGCGGTCGGTGGTGACCATCACGCTGAGCGCCTGTCGCATGATCGAGAAGATGGGGATCAGGAACAGCCCCATGAGGAACGCCACCGGGATGAGCGCCCAGTACGGCGCGAGTGCGGCGATCGGGTACAGGATGCCCACCGCGATCACGGACGGAACCACGGCGCGCCGCAGGCCGAGCCGGTCGATCAGGCGACCGCGCCACGGCGAACCGACCCCGGCCCCGATGGTGGACGCCGCGGCCACGATGCCGGCCTGTCCGTAGCTGCCGTCGAGGTCCTGCACCACGTGCAGCGTGAAGGCCAGCGGGGCAGCCATGGCGGGCATGCGGGCGAAGAACGCAGCGACGAACAGGCGACGCACCTTCTCGTCGCTCCACAGCACCCGATACCCCGACAGATCCACCTGCTGATTCTGGCACCAGACCGCCACATTTCCGCACTCGGTCGGGTCGTCGGCCCAGAGCTCGCGCCGAGGAGATCACACCCCGCTGCGCTTGATCCCTTGACAGGAGGCGTTAGCGTATGCCGCGTCCGTCACTTCATGCACGTGTCCCCAGGGGAGCCCCCGTTGACCAGCCTCGTCATCGTCGAGTCACCGAACAAGGTCCGCAGCATCGCGGGCTACCTCGGTGACGGCTACGTCGTCGACGCGTCCGTGGGGCACATCCGTGACCTGCCGCGCGGCGCGGACGAGGTCCCGGCAGCGTTCAAGGGCGAGCCCTGGGCCCGCCTCGGCGTCAACATCGACGACGGCTTCGAGCCGGTCTACGTCGTGTCGGCCGAGAAGAAGAGCCAGATGGCCAAGCTCAAGAAGCTGCTGAAGGACGCCGACGAGCTCGTGCTCGCAACAGATGAGGACCGCGAGGGTGAGGCCATCGCGTGGCACCTGCTGGACGAGCTGAAGCCCAAGGTCCCGGTCAAGCGCATCGTGTTCAACGAGATCACCAAGGACGCGATCCTGCACGCCATGGCCAACCCGCGCGACGTCGACATGGACCTCGTCGACGCCCAGGAGACCCGTCGCATCCTGGACCGCCTCTACGGCTACGAGGTCAGCCCCGTGCTGTGGAAGAAGGTCATGAGCGGGCTGTCCGCCGGCCGCGTGCAGTCGGTGGCCACCCGCCTGGTCGTCGAGCGCGAGCGCGACCGCATGGCGTTCCGCATGGCGTCGTACTGGGACCTCGAGGCCACCTTCGACGCCGGCGACGGCCACGACCCGCGCCAGTTCCCGGCCAAGCTGGCCACCGTCGACGGCAAGCGCGTCGCCAACGGCAGCAGCTTCGACAACGCCGGCAACCTCACCAACGACAAGGTCGTGCACCTCGACGAGATCGCCGCCGGTGCCCTGGCCGACGGCCTGCGCGACCGCCCGTTCACGGTGTCGTCGGTCGACTCCAAGCCCTACAGTCGCAAGCCGTACGCGCCGTTCCGCACCACGACCATGCAGCAGGAGGCGTCGCGCAAGTTCGGCTTCGGCGCCGCCCGCACCATGCAGGTCGCCCAGCGTCTGTACGAGAGCGGCCTGATCACCTACATGCGTACCGACTCCATCACGCTGTCGCAGACCGCGATCAGCGCGGCGCGGTCGCAGGTCACCGAGCTGTACGGCAAGGAGTACCTGCCGGACAAGCCGCGCGTCTACACCGGCAAGGTCAAGAACGCCCAGGAGGCGCACGAGGCGATCCGCCCGGCCGGCGAGACGTTCAAGACCCCGCAGGCGGCCGGTCTGTCCGGCGACGAGGCGCGGTTGTACGACCTGATCTGGAAGCGCACCATCGCCTCGCAGATGAGTGACGCCCGCGGCAACAGCGTGTCGATCCGCATCGGCGCCGAGGCCGAGTCCGGCGAAAAGGTCGAGTTCAGCTCGTCGGGCCGCACCATCACCTTCCACGGGTTCCTCAAGGCGTACGTCGAGAGCACCGATGACGAGTCCGAGGGCGACGACCAGCAGACCAAGCTGCCCAACCTCTCCGAGGGCGCCACCGTCACGGCCGCCGAGCTCGGCCAGGCCGGCCACCAGACCAAGCCGCGGGCCCGCTTCACCGAGGCGACGCTGATCAAGGAGCTGGAGGAGCGCGAGATCGGTCGCCCCTCCACCTATGCGTCGATCATCGGGACGATCCAGAACCGCGGTTACGTGTACAAGAAGGGCACCGCGCTCGTCCCGGCGTGGATCGCGTTCAGCGTCATCCGCCTGCTCGAGCAGCACTTCGGTCGCCTGATCGAGTACTCGTTCACCGCCGAGCTCGAGGACGTGCTCGACGAGGTGGCCGGCGGTCGTGAGGACCGCGTCAACGTGCTGCAGCAGTTCTGGGCCGGCGAGGGCGAGGGCAACACGGGGCTGAAGTACCTCGTGGAGAACCTGCCCGACATCGATGCGCGCGGGCTGGCCACGTTCCCGCTCGGCGAGGACATCAACGTCCGCGTCGGCCGCTACGGCCCGTACGTCGAGGGTCCTCCGTTCACCGAGGACGACGAGGGCAAGCGAGTCCCCACGCGCGGCAACATCCCCGAGGACCTGCCGCCCGACGAGCTCACGCTCGACAAGGCCAAGGAGATCCTCTCCACGCCGGCCGGCATGGAGAAGGAGCTTGGCCTGCACCCCGAGACGGGGCTGATGATCACGGCCCGCAACGGCCGCTACGGCCCGTACGTCACCGAGGCGCTGCCCGAGGGCGCCAAGAAGGCCGACAAGCCGCGCACCGCGAGCCTGTTCCAGACCATGTCGCTGGACCTGATCACCCTCGACGAGGCCGTGCAGCTGCTCACCCTGCCGCGCGTGGTCGGCACCGGTGCCGAGGGCGTGGAGATCACCGCCCAGAACGGCCGCTACGGGCCGTACCTGAAGATGGGCACCGACTCGCGCTCGCTGGAGAAGGAGGAGGAGCTCCTCACGATCACCGAGGAGCGCGCCCGCGAGATCTACAGCCAGCCCAAGACCTACGGTCGCCGTGCTGCCAAGCCGCCGCTGAAGGAGCTGGGCGAGGACCCGGTCAGCGGCAAGCCGGTCGTCGCCAAGGACGGTCGCTTCGGCATGTACGTCACCGACGGCGAGTACAACGCCACGCTGCGCAAGGACGACAGCCTCGAGGAGCTCACCAACGAGCGCGCCTACGAGCTGCTCGCCGAGCGTCGCGCCAAGGGCCCGGCCAAGAAGGCCAAGAAGACCGCCAAGAAGTCGACGGCCAAGAAGACCACCGCCAAGAAGTCGACCGCGAAGAAGACGGCCAAGAAGGCTGCGGCGAAGAAGGCCTGACCCATTCCCCGCGAGTGGCGCAGTTTGGCGAGGTCTCAGCGCTGAGAGCGACCATCTTGCGCCACTCGATGAACAGATTGCGCCACTCGACGACCGCACTTTGACAGACTGAGCCGGTGAGCGTTCTCTCCCTGCGACCTCTGGGACCCCGCGATCCGCAGGAGCAGCACCGCGCGGCGACGCCGCTGGAGCTGTTCACCGATCTTTGCTACGTCGTCGGCATCGCCCAGGCCGTGCTGACTCTCGAGCACGAGATCGCCGAGGGCCACGGCGCCCACGGCCTGCTGTACTTCGCGATCGCGTTCTTCGCGGTGTGGTGGGCCTGGCTGAACTTCGCCTGGTTCACGTCGGCCTACGATCCCGACGACGTCCTGCACCGGGTGCTGACGCTGCTGCAGGTGCTGGGCGCGCTCGTGCTGGCAGCCGGCGTCCCCCGGTTCTTCGACTCCGACTTCACGCTGGGCGTGGTCGGGTACGTGATCATGCGCGTCGGTCTGGTGCTGATGTGGCTGCGCGTGGTGTCGGGCGATCCGCAGCGGCGGTCCACGGCGTTGCGCTACGCCGTCGGGCTCACCGCCGTGCAGGTGCTGTGGGTGCTGGCGCTCGTCGCCACCGGTGGTCAGCTGCACCTGTGGCAGTTCCTGGTGCTCGCCGCCCTGGACTTCGCCGTGCCGGCGTTCGCCGAGGCGGCGGGCGCCACGCCGTGGCACCCCCACCACATCGCCGAGCGGTACGGGTTGTTCTTCATCATCGTGCTCGGCGAGACGATCCTGGCCGCCGTCATCGCCATCCAGGAGAGCCTCGACGCGGAGGGAACGTCGTCGGTGCACCTCGGGCTGGTCGTGGCGGGCGGCGTGCTCATCGTCTTCGCCGCATGGTGGTTGTACTTCGCCCGCGAGAACGCCGAGGTGCTCAGCGGCAACGACGTCGGCTTCGTCTGGGGGCTCGGGCACCTGCTGGTGTTCGGCAGCGCCGCCGCGATCGGTGCCGGACTGGCGGCGCGGGTGGCGTACTACGACCACCACGCCGAGATCTCCGACACCGCGAGCGCGGCGTTCATCACGGTGCCGGTGGCGGTGTTCCTCCTTGCCCTCTGGGCGGTGTGCATCCGCCTGCACGACGCGTCGGTGCGGACGTTGGGTCCGTTCGTGGTCGCGGCCGTCGCCGTGCTGGCTCTGACGTTCGCGCCGTGGTCCGAGCTGTGGGTCGGTCTGGTGATGGCGGCTCTGCTGGTCGTCGAGCTCGTGCTCACCGCCGACAGCGAGTCCGTGGGAGCCCCCGACTAGGCTCGCCTCCATGCAGCCGCTCTTCACCGACTCCGGGGTGTTCATCGCCCTCGAGGGCGGCGAGGGTGGCGGCAAGTCCACCCAGGCAGCGCTGCTGGTCCGGTGGCTCGAGGGCCTGGGCCACACGGTGCTGCTCACGCGTGAGCCGGGGGGCACCGAGGTCGGCGCAGTGCTGCGCTCGATCGTGCTGGGTCACGAGACCGGCGACCTCTCCCCCCGCACGGAGGCCCTGCTCTACGCCGCCGACAAGGCCGAGCACGTCGACTCCGTGGTCCTGCCGGCGCTCGAGGCCGGTCAGGTCGTCATCACCGACCGCTACGTCGACTCCACGCTCGCCTACCAAGGTGCTGGCCGTGCGCTGGAGGTCTCCGAGGTCGAGCACGTGGCTCGCTGGGCCACGCGCTCGCTGCGCCCCCACCTCACGGTCGTGCTCGACATCGATCCCGCCGTCGGGCTGGCCCGCTTCGACGGCGCCGACCGCATCGAGGCCGAGCCGCTGGAGTTCCACCAGCGCGTTCGTCAGGGTTTCCTCGACCTGGCCGCGATCGACCCAGCGCACTACCTGGTGGTCGAGGCCGGCGGCACTCCCGACGACGTGCACGCGGCCGTGCGTCGTGCGGTCGAGCCGTGGCTGGAGCAGGCCCGATGAACGTCTGGTCCGACCTCGTGGGGCAGGCGCCGGTCATCGAGACGCTGCAGGCAGCGGTCGCCTCGTCCACCGGTGACGGGCGCTCCATGACGCACGCCTGGCTGTTCACCGGTCCTCCCGGCTCGGGCCGCTCCAACGCCGCCCGCGCGTTCGCCGCGGCCCTGCAGTGCGACACCGGCGGATGCGGCCACTGCCAGTCGTGCACCACGGCGCAGGCCGGGAGCCATCCCGACATCACGCTCATCAGCACCGCCGGACTGTCCATCGGTGTCGACACGGCACGCGACCAGGTGCGCCGCGCCGCGCTCCGCCCGGCCGTCGGGCGCTGGCAGATCATGATCGTCGAGGACGCCGACCGTCTCACCGAGCAGGCCGCCAACGCGCTGCTCAAGGCGGTCGAGGAGCCGTCGCGGCACGCAGTCTGGATGCTGTGCGCCCCCGCTCTGGAGGACGTCGTCATCACCATCCGGTCGCGGTGTCGTCCGGTGCTGCTGCGCACCCCGCCCACCGCCGACATCACGCGCCTGCTCATCGAGCGCGACGGCATCGAGCCCGAGCTCGCACAGGCCACGGCTGCAGCGTCGCAGGGTCACATCGGTCGGGCCCGCGGTCTGGCACGCGACCCCGCGGCCCGGCAGCGCCGCCTCGACATCCTCACCCTGCCGCTGTCGCTGCGGTCGGTCGGCGACTGCGTCGCGGCCGCCCAGACGGTCGTCGACGCAGCCACCGCTCACGCGTCCGGTCGAGCCGACGAGTCCGAGGCCGACGAGCTCGACGACCTGCGCCAGACGTGGGGCGTGGAGGACCGCGGACGGCGCCCGGCCGGCTACGCCGGGGCGCTCTCGGCGCTGGAGAAGGACCAAGCCCGGCGACGCAAGCGGCTGGCGCTCGACTCGATCGACGGCGTGCTGCTCGACCTGCTGTCGCTGTGCCGTGACGTCGCCGCCTCGCAGTGTGGGTCGCGCACCGACGCGGTCAATGCCGACGCCATCGACACCATCGCCGAGCTCGCCCGCCTGTGGACGCCCGAGTCCACCATGCGCACCATCGATGCCATCGTGGACTGCCGCGAGGCGCTCGCCGCCAACGCGGCACCCAACCTGGCCCTCGAACGCATGATGTTGGAGCTTCGCCCATGATCACTCGCACCCGTGCTGTCGCCATCGTCGCCGCTGTCGCGGTGGTCGCCGTCGTGGCTGGCCTGCTCACCTGGCAGTTCTCGGATCGGCAGCAGTGGCAGCCTCCGACGCCCACGGGCGAGGCCGTCGCGGCTCCCCTTGCTCCCTTCTACGACCAGAAGCTAGCTGGACCGACTGCGGCACCGCCAAGTGCACGCGGGTCACCGTCCCGGTCGACTACGAGCAGCCCGACGGCGAGACGTTCACCCTGGCGGTGCGGCTGTTCCCGGCCCACGACGGTCCGGCCAAGCGGTCGATCTTCGTCAATCCGGGAGGACCCGGCGGGTCGGCCATCGACTACGCGGCCAGCATGGCGAGCCAGTTCGGCAGCAGTGTCACCGACATGTACGACGTGGTCGGCGTCGACCCGCGCGGTGTCGGCGAGAGCACCCCGCTGGAGTGCCTGTCGGACCGCGCGTTCGACCAGTTCACCGAGACCGATCCCGATCCCGACGACCCCGCCGAGATCACCGCGTTGGAGCAGAGCGTCACCGACCTCGGCACGGCGTGCGAGCGACGGTCCGGGGCCCTGGCCGCGCACGTCTCCACCGAGGAGGCGGCCCGCGACATGGACGTCGTGCGCGCGCTGCTCGGGCGCACCACGTTCGACTGGTTCGGGGCGTCGTACGGCACCCAGCTCGGTGCCACCTACGCCAACCTGTTCCCCCAGCGGGTCGGTCGCATGGTGCTCGACGGAGCGGTCGACCCGGTCGAGACCAGCATCGAGGCAGCGCTGGGGCAGACCACCGGGTTCCAACGGGCCTTCGACGCCTACGCGGCCGACTGCATCGACAGTGACGGCTGCCCGCTCGGGTCGTCGGTCTCCGAGGCCAACCAGCGTGTCAGCGACCTGCTGACCCGTCTGGACGCCCAGCCCCTCAAGACGCGTGGTGACCGCGTTCTCACCGAGGGGCAGGCCTTCTACGGACTCGCTCTGCCCTTGTACGACCAGCAGAGCTGGCCGGTGCTCACCCAGGCCCTCACACAGGCGCTGAACTCCTCCGACGGCACCACGCTCCTGGCACTGTCCGACGCGTACTTCAGCCGGCAGGCCAACGGCACCTACAGCGACAACATCGGCCAGGTCATCTACGCCGTCACCTGCCTGGACGCCGGCGAACGCCCCGATCTGGCGACGGTCCAGGCGGCGCTCCCGCGATTCGAGCAGGTGTCGCCGGTGTTCGGCCGGGCTCTCGGCTGGGGCGCTCTGGGCTGCACCGACTGGCCGATCAAGGCCACGCATCCGCAGCAGCCGGTGCCGGCAGAGGGTGCGGCGCCGATCGTCGTCATCGGCACCACGCGCGACCCCGCCACCCCGTACGAGTCGGCGGTCAAGCTGGCCAACGAGCTCTCGTCGGGCGTGCTGCTGACCCGCGAGGGCGACGGACACACCGCCTACAACTCCGGCAACCAGTGCATCGTCAAGGCCGTCGACACCTACCTGGTCGAGGGAACCGTGCCCAAGGACGGCACCACCTGCGCCGAGGAGTAGCGGCGCGGCCAGGGGGACGGTCAGCCGCGGATGGCCTCGTGGTGCCGGATGACCTCGTCGATGATGAAGGTCAAGAACTTCTCGGCGAACGCCGGATCGAGGTCGGCGGCGTGCGCCAGGTCGCGCAGGCGCGTGATCTGTCGGGCCTCACGGTCGGGGTCGGCCGGCGGCAGGTCGTGCTCGGCCTTGAGCCGACCGACGCGCTTGGTGTACTTGAACCGTTCGGCCAGCACGTGGATGAGCGCGGCATCGATGTTGTCGATGCTCGCCCGGATCTCTTCCAGCTCGGCCTGCACGTCTTCGCTCACGGCGTGAAGTCTACGGTCAGCCCGCGCTGCGGCGGGGCACGTAGACCGTCACGCCCTTGGGCCCGTCGACCACCGGCAGCAGCCGGTAGTCGTCGGCCAGGGTCCATCCGCACGTCGCCAGAGCGGCGATGTCGCGCTCGGCGGGCGCACGGTTGTACAGCAGGATGGGTGGTTCGGTGAGCGTGCCGTCCGCGCACGCGGTCGTGAGGCTGGCCGCCGATCGCAGGGTCGCGGTGGGCCCGGTCCATGGCTCACCGACCGGGCGTGCCCCGAGCATCAGGATCAGTCCGGGCATCTTGTCGAAGGCCATGATCTTGGCCGGTGCCGGTTGCAGGTAGGGGCCCAGCGCTGATCGGAGGGCCTCGTCGGCACGTGCGTCGGTGGGCGTCAGGCGTAGTGAACCCAACGGGGTGGCGCCGTCGGCGACCTCCGTCGTCAGGGCGCTTCTCGGCTCGGAGCGGTAGGGGTCGTCGACCATGCTGCTGTGCGCGACGAGCGCAGCGGCCACCACGGCCACGACGGTGCAGGTGCGCGTGACGAACCGAGCGGTCGCGGGAAGGCCGGGTTGGACGATCAGCATGAAGGCGAAGAACAGCGCGAAGCTGCTCGCGGCGGCAGCCCACAGTCGATTGTTGGTGCCGAAGGCGATCATGAGGGGCAGCGTCAGCAGCAGCAGGCCGACCACGACCTGGTCGCGCGACGGAGGCGTGAACGTGTGGGCTCGCAGCCGAGCCAGCTGGGCTGCGGTTGCGGCGACGAGTGCAGCCAGCACGAAGGCGAACAGGCCGACCGAGAACTGCTCGAGCGACGCAGGGCCACCGCGGAACCCGCCGTCCTGCGCGACCCGCACCACGGACAGGGCCGTGGCGAGCACCGCGACGGCCGCCGTGGCCATGCCCACGCGACCGCGGTGGAAGAACCCGGCCACGAACGCGGCCACGAGCATCACGACGTGCGCACCGAGCGTGGTCGCGACGAAGTCGATGCTGGAGGTGGCGTAGGTCGTGAGCAGCGTGGCCGGCGAGTGGTCGCCGTCCGAGGACAGCCGCGTCACGTCGATGATCGGCGGAATCGCCTGGTCGAGGCGGACCACGAACAGGTGGACGCAGGCGAGCGCGACGGCGACCGCCCCCACGACCCAGGCCGCCCACCGTGCTGCGGCCCGCCGGCCCGAGGCGTCGGCGACCAGGAGCACCCCGACCGCCACCACGACGATCATGGCCGGTGCCGCTGTCCACTTGCCGATGACGGCGGCCAGACTCACCAGGCCGAGGGCGACGGGGACCCCGGCGCCGGGCGCGCGACCTTCACGGCCGCGCGCGGCGGCCTGCAGGACCAGCCCGGCGCCGACCACCGCTGCGAGCATGGCGACGTCGTTGTAGCCCGGGCTCGACGGCAGCCAGCTGTAGGCCATGCCGCCGGTGGCGACGATCGCCACCGTCGTGGCAGCCAGGGCCGTGCTCGACGTCGTCGGACGGTGGGCCCGCAGCCACCTGGCGAGCGAGACACCGAGAACTCCGTGAGCGGCGAGGACGGTGAACAGGCGGAACCACCGCAGGGACTCGATGTTGTTGCCCAACAGCTCGAACACCGGGCCGTACAGGTACTGCAGCTCCGGTGAACACGCGGGGAGTGGAGTCCCACCACCTGAACGACAGGACGTAGAAACCTTCGTCCGAGATGTCGAAGCCTCGGTCGACCGTCATCGCGACGCCGACGACCCACCATCCGGTGGCTGCCACCGCGAGCACGAGAACGACGATCGCACCGGCGTCACGCCGGAGCGAGGAAGAGGGTGTCGACATGGAGGCCTTGGTGGGTCGAGGGCGCCCGCGCGGGACGGGCGTGGCCGCACGGGCCGTGTTCGGTTTGGGGGAGACGGGGTGGCACCATCATGGTATGAGTACCGCCTCGTCGCCGTCGATCGCGCAGCCGGACTACTGGTGGTACCGAGCGCGGGGAGAGCTGCTCGAGGCCGCCCTCGGGGGAGCGGTCCACAGCGATCACCGCGTGCTCGACGTCGGCAGCGCGGACGGGCCGAGCGTCGGGTGGTTGCGCAGCACCGGCGCGCACCTCGCCGTCGACCTGGACCCGCGTGGTCTGCAGGCCGGCGACGTGTGCACCTCGGTCATGGCGCTGCCGTTCAGCGATGAGTCCTTCGACGTCGTGGCGGCCTTCGACGTCATCGAGCACTGCGAGCCGGAGTCGGTGGCCCTCACCGAGGTGGCGCGCGTGCTCGCGCCCGGCGGTCGGTTCCTGATGTCGGTGCCCGCCTACCAGTGGGCGTGGACCCAGTTCGACGACTGGAACCACCACCACCGCCGGTACACCCGCAAGCGCGCCGTCCGCGCTGTCGAGGCGAGTGGTCTGGTCGTCGAGCGAGCCACCTACGCGTTCGCCGGAACGTTTCCGTTCTTCGCGGCCGACCGGCTCCGCGGACGGATGGTGGAGGCTGTCCGGGGCGCCGAGGAGATCGACACCGACGGCGTGCCGCCCCTCCCGGAGGTCTCGCCGAGGCTCGATCGATTCCTGTATCGATGCGCCATGCTGGACGCTCCACGGTTGGCGTCCGGGCGCAGCCTGCCGTTCGGTTCCAGCGTCCTGGTCGCGGCAGTCAAACCAGCGGGTCCGAGCACGAGGAGTACGGATCGTTGAGTCAGGTTCACCAGATCTCCGTCGTCATCCCGGTCTACCGGGGTGCCGCGACGCTGGGCGACGTGGTGGCCGACGTGCAGCGCTTCCACGAGGAGTTCGCCACCCCCGACGGTCACCGGGCCGTGGTGGCGGAGGTGCTCCTCGTGCACGACCACGGACCGGACGCGTCCGCACAGGTCATGCGTGACCTCGCGGCTGAACACGAGTGGGTGCGGCCGGTGTGGCTCAGCCGCAACTTCGGTCAGCACCCGGCCACGCTCGCCGGCATGGCGTCGAGCGGTGGCGACTGGGTCGTCACCATGGACGAGGACGGCCAGCACGACCCTGGCTTCATCCCGGCGATGCTCGACGTCGCCATGGCCGAACAGGTGGCCGTCGTCTACGGGGCGCCCACCAACCGGCCGCCCCACGGCGCCCTGCGCAACGCATCGTCGCGGTACGCCAAGAAGCTGGTCGACCGCATCGGTGGGACGCAGCGCGCGGCGATGTTCAACAGCTACCGCCTGGTGCTCGGCGAGGTCGCACGCAGCGTTGCCGCCTACTCGGGCGCTGGCGTCTACCTCGACATCGCGCTCGGGTGGATCGCCTCCGACGCCTCGACGTGTCCGGTCCAGCTGCGCGAGGACGAGGCGCGCCCATCGGGCTACAGCCGCCGTACGTTGATGTCGCACTTCTGGCGCATGGTCATCAGCAGCGGCACCGGGCTGTTGCGGTTCGTGAGTCTGGCCGGTGTGGTCTCCGCGATCCTCGGCTTCGTCGGCGCGCTGTTCCTCGCGGGCCTCAGGTTGTTCGGTCGTGTCGACATCCAGGGCTGGACCTCGGTCATGATGATCGAGCTGATCGGTACCGGTGTCATCCTGTTCGCCCTGGGGATCGTGGCCGAGTACATCGGAGTCGCCGTCAACATGGCGATGGGCAAGCCGTTGTACGTCATCACCGCCGACCGGGCGACCGGTCCCCTGAGCTATCGAACCGACCAGGCCTCCGGGTGACGGTCAGCTGGGTCATCGGCTCCGGGGGTCTGCTGGGTCGTCAGGTGGTGGCCGAGCTGCGCCGGCAGGCGCGCCCGACGCTGGTCAGCGACGTTCCGTGGGGCGACCCTGACGGCACGGCGGCCGCGCTGCGCGAAGGCATCACTGCGTTGCGGACGGCCGCTGGCGACGATCGATGGGTCGTCGTGTGGTGCGCGGGCGCGGGAGTGGTGGCGACGCCACAGGCCGATCTGGAGGCTGAGGTCGTCGCGTTCCGTCGTTTCCTGGACGACCTCGCCGAGCTCGATGGCTCGCGGGGCGTGCTCTTCCTGGCCTCGTCGGCCGGTGGCGTCTACGCGGGCTCGCCCGACGTTCCCCCGTACACCGAGCAGTCGGCGGTGAGCGCGAAGGCGCCTTACGGGCACGCCAAGCTGGCGATGGAGTCCGCGGCCGCCGCGTTCGCGGAGTCCTCGGGCTGCCAGGTGCTGGTGGGCCGGTTGGCGAACCTGTACGGCCCCGGCCAGAACCCGGACAAGCCGCAAGGGCTGGTGTCGATGCTGTGCCGTGCAGTCATCACGGGCCAGCCGCTCGGCGTGTATGTCTCGCTCGACACCCTGCGCGACTACCTCTACGTCACCGATGCTGCTCAGATGATCGTGGCCGGGCTCGACGAGCTGCAGCGACGGCCGACGCGATGGCTCATCAAGATCTTCGCCTCCGGCCAGGCGGTCTCCGTGGCGGCGCTGCTCGGCGAGTCCGGGCGGGTGCTGCGGCGCCGCCCACCGGTGGTGTTTCGTGCCTCGTCGCACGCTGCCGGCCAGGTCAAGGACCTGCGGATGACCTCGACGGTCCTGGTCGACGTCGACCGCCTGGCGCGGACGTCGTTGCCCGCCGGTCTCTCGGCCACCTTCGCCAGCATCGTGGCCGACCCACCGCTGCGCGCCTGAGGACACCTAACCCGACCGACCGCCACCACGACTCCACCACGTGGTCGGCTAGACTCGTTCCGGTTCGGCGGGCGATCCTCGTTGAACCGTTGGCCGCCTTAGCTCAGTCGGTAGAGCGTTTCACTCGTAATGAAAAGGTCGTCGGTTCGATTCCGACAGGCGGCTCCACTCAGGCCTTCAGGCGCTCCAGCCGCCCCAGCGCCTCGTCGATGACGGGCTCTTGCTTGCAGAAGGCCCAGCGGACGAGCGGGCGACCGGCCTCCGTGTCGTCGTAGAACACCTGGTGCGGGATGGCGACCACGCCGGCGAGCTCGGGCAGGCGGCGGCAGAAGTCGAGGCCGTCGTCGAAGCCGAGCGGGCGGATGTCGGTGGTGGCGAAGTAGGTGCCGTCAGGCACGAAGACGTCGAAGCCGAGGTCGGCCAGGCCGCCGCACAGCTGATCGCGCCGGGCGTGCAGGTGTCGTCGCAGGTCGCCGGTGATGTCCTCGGCATGGTCGAGCGCAGCCGCGATCGCCGGCTGCAGGGGTGCACCGGACGTGTAGGTGAGGAACTGCTTGGCGCCGGTCAGCGCGTTGATCAACGGCGTCGGACCCGTGGCCCAGCCGATCTTCCAGCCGGTGAACGAGAAGCTCTTGCCACCCGAGCTGATGGTCAGGGTCCGCTCGGCCATGCCGGGCAGCGTCGCGATGGGGATGTGGTCGACGCCGAAGGTCAGGTGCTCGTAGACCTCGTCGCTGATGACCACCAGGTCGTGCTCGATCGCCAGGTCGGCGACCGCCTCCAGCTCCTCGCGCGTCAGCACCGCGCCGGTCGGGTTGTGCGGCGAGTTGAGCAAGATGGCGGTGGTGGCTGGGGTGACCGCGGCTCGCAGCTCGTCGATCGGCAGGCGGAAGTCGGGCGCTCGCAGCGTCACGGGGCGCCGCACGCCGCCGGCCATCTGGATCATCGCCACGTACGAGTCGTAGTACGGCTCCAGCACCACGACCTCGTCGCCCGGGTCGACCAGGCCGAGCAGCGCTGCGGCGATCGCCTCGGTGGCGCCGGTGCTGACCGCGACCTCCGAGTCCGGATCGACAGCGAGGTCGTAGAAGCGCCGTTGGTGGTCGGCCACGGCAGCTCGCATCTCGGGCACCCCGGCGCCGGGTGCGTACTGGTTGCAGCCCGACCGCAGCGCCTCCACGGCCTTCTCGATCACGACCGACGGCCCGTCCGTGTCGGGAAAACCCTGACCCAGGTTGACCGACTCGGTCCGCAGCGCGAGCGCCGTCATCTCGGCGAACACGGTGGTGCCGAGGCCGTCGAGACGTGCAGCAGAGGTACGCATGGTGATCTCGACCCTACGCGGGAAGCGAACGTCGGCGCCGGTGGTTGGACCTGACATGAGCCTGCTGTTCGAACCCCTGACCCTGCGCGGCATGACGACCCGCAACCGCATCTGGTTGGCGCCGATGTGTCAGTACAGCGTCACCGCGCGTGACGGGGTGCCCACCGACTGGCACCTGGTCCACCTCGGATCGCACGCCATCGGCGGGTTCGGCCTGATCCTCACCGAGGCCACCGCAGTCGTGCCCGAGGGACGGATCAGCCCCGAGGACACCGGGCTGTGGAACGGCGAGCAGGTCGACGCATGGCGCCGGGTCGTCGACTTCGTCCACTCGCAGGGAACCCCGATCGGCGTGCAGCTGGCCCACGCCGGCCGCAAGGCCTCCACGTACGGGCTGTTCCCGACCGGAGAGGGCACCGTCCCGGAGTCCGCCGACGGGTGGGAGCCGGTGTCCTCCACGGGCAACGCCTATCCCTCGTACGACGCGCCGCGCGCCCTGACCACCGACGAGGTGCGCGCCCTGCCGACCGCCTTTGCCGAGGCGGCCGTGCGCGCCGACGCCGCCGGATTCGACACCGTCGAGATCCACGGCGCCCACGGGTACCTGGTCCACCAGTTCCTCTCACCGCTGGTCAACGACCGCACCGACGAGTACGGCGGGTCGTTCGAGAACCGCATCCGTCTGCTGATCGAGATCGTCGACGCCGTGCGCGCCGCGTGGCCCGAGGACAAGCCGCTGCTCGTGCGGCTGTCCGCCACCGACTGGGCACCTGCCGGACAGCAGGGGTGGGACGTCGACCAGACGACAGCACTGAGCAAGGAGCTGTCCGGGCACGGGGTCGACTTCGTCGACGTGTCGTCGGCAGGCGCCATCGCCGAGCAGGAGATCACCGTGGGCCCCGGGTACCAGGTGCCGTTCGCCGCCGCGGTGCGACGCGTCAGCGGGCTGCCCACCGGAGCCGTCGGCCTGATCACCGAGTCGGCCCAGGCCGAGCAGGTGCTGACCGACGAGTCGGCCGACGTCGTGCTGCTCGCCCGTGCCGCGCTGCGCGACCCTGCGTGGCCGCTCCGTGCCGCGGCACAGCTCGGCGTCGCCCGCGACGACGCCGGGTACGCGCCGCAGTACTTGCGTGGCGCCTGGCCGCGCAGCTGACCCGGCCGGATCTACGATGACGCGATGGAGCCCGCACGCGTCGACCTGAGCCGCACGCGGGTCGCGGTCTCGGCCGGATTCTTCCTCCAGGGTCTGGTGTTCGCCGCGATCGTCACGCAGGTGCCCCGGTTCCAGGACGCGTTCGGCTTCGGCGAGGGTGCGGTCACCGCGATCCTCGTCCTCGTCGCTGTCCTGTCCGGAGTCGGAAGCGTCATCGCCGGCACGGTCGCGGCCCGACGCAGCAGCGCGGTGGCCTTCACCGGCGCCCTCGTCGTCATCGCCGCCGCAGCGGTGCTGATCGGGCTCGCCCCGGCATTCGCGCTGCTCGTGGCGGCGTTCGTCCTCTACGGCCTCGGGCTCGGAGCCGTCGACGCGGGCATGAACATGCAGGGTGTGCGGGTGCAGGCCGCGCTCGGCCGCAGCGTGATGGGCGGCTTCCACGGCTGGTGGAGCGTGGGCGGAATCGTCGGCGCCCTGTACGCCTCGGCATGCACCTCGCTCGACGTCCCGCTCGCGGTCGACCTCGCCGTCGTCGCGGCGGTCGCGCTGGTCGTCGTCTGGCGCAGCGCCCCGCACTTCGTCCGTGCCCGGGAGGTCGACCCGGGCCTGTCGGCCGCCGGCCTGCAGCTGCCGTGGCGGCCCGTCCTGGTGTTCGGTGCCGTCATCTTGATCTTCTACGCCGCCGACACCGGCACGCTCACGTGGAGCAGCGTGTACCTGGATGACGCGCTCGACGCGAGCAAGGGCGTCGTCCCCCTCGGGTACGCCGCCTACCAGGTGGGTGCGCTCGCCTCGCGGTTCGGCGGCGACCTGCTCGTTCGCCGGCGCGGCGCTGCCTGGGTGGCGGCCGTCGGAACCGGGGTCGGCGTGCTCGGGCTCGTCGTCGTGGTCGCCGCACCCGTGGCCGCCGTCGCGATCGTGGGCTTCGGCGTCACCGGTCTCGGGCTCGCGATCCTGGCACCGTTGTCCTTCGCGGCGTTGTCGTCCGCCGTGCCACCGGCAGCGCTCGACGTGGCGATCGCCCGCATGAACATCGCCAACTACCTCGGCGCGATCCTCGGTGGCGGCATCATCGGTGCAGCCGCCTCAGCGGGGCACCTGCGGTGGGCGTTCGTCATTCCCCTGGCGATCGTCCCGCTGATCTGGACCGCGGTGCGCTCGTTCCCGCGCGCACCGGTCGATGCCGGAGCCGCCGGCTGACGGGGCTGTGCCGGCGCGACCGGCGATGGACATAGATGTGCCCCACCGTTCTCTGTTCCTGATGGCGCTGCGCGCGCGAGAACGGTGCAGCTGGCCGTGACATAGATGTGCCCCACCGTTCTCGGGGGGTGAAACGGTGGGGCAACGCATCCATCGTAGGGGTCCTTCCCTTGCGGGGAAGCAGAATCGGGAAATTTCTCCAACTGGTGGATCGGGGGAGCCAGGTTGGGATGGAGGTGGGACAATCGTCCCCATGACCATCACGGCCACTCCGCCGCAACCGCCGGCGCCTCCCCGCCGTGCCGGCGGGAAGATCGCCACCTGGCTGGGGTTTCTGCTGATCCTCGGCGGCCTCGGCATGCTCGGGTGGTTCGGCTGGCAGTACTTCGGCACCAACGTCGTCGCCAAGCAGAAGCAGGCCGAGATCAAGCAGGCCACGGTGGCGCAGTGGAAGGACGGCATCGAGGGCGACGCCGTCGCGCTCCTGCGGGTCAAGCGGTTCGGCAAGGACTTCGAGGTCCCGATCGTCAAGGGCTTCGACAAGAAGTCCCTGGCCGAGGGCGTCGGCATGTACCCGAAGGGCGCCAAGCCCGGCCAGATCGGCAACTTCGCGATCGCCGGCCACCGCGTCACCCACGGAGAGCCGTTCCGCGACTTCCTCAAGCTGCGCAAGGGCGACATGGTCGAGGTCGAGACCCGCACCAAGGTCTACACCTACAAGCTGGAGAACGACGGCGACAAGATCACGGTCGACTTCACCACCAGCTGGCCGCTGTTCAAGGTGCCGAGCCCGGATGCCAACGGCGAGCCGCCGGAGGTCGCCAAGCTGACGATGCTCACGTGCTCGGAGCTGTTCCACACCCGCAACCGCAACGTCGTCATCGGCGACCTGGTGCAGACCATCGACAAGGCCACCACCGCGCCGCCCCCGGACCGGGCGGTCGAGCCGACGGATGACCCCAGCCCCGTCGCCAAGACCTCCTGACGTGCTCGACCACCAACGCGAGTTCATCGAGCTCGCCCTGCGCCACGACGTGCTGCGTTTCGGCGAGTTCACGCTCAAGTCCGGTCGGACCTCCCCGTACTTCTTCAACGCAGGACTGTTCAACACCGGCGACCGACTGGCAGCCCTCGGCCGCCACTACGCGTCCACGATCGTCGAGAGCGGGGTGGAGTTCGACGTCCTGCTGGGCCCCGCCTACAAGGGCATCCCGATCGCAGCCGCCACCGCCGTCGCTCTGGCCGAGCGCCACGGGCTCGACGTGCCGTGGTGCTTCAACCGCAAGGAGGCCAAGGACCACGGCGAGGGCGGGTTGATCGTCGGCTCGCCCCTGGTCGGCCGCGCTCTGATCGTCGACGACGTCATCACCGCCGGCACGGCGATCCGCGAGGTCCAGCAGGTGGTCGTGGCCGAGGGTGCGAGCATCGCCGGCATCGTGGTCGCGGTCGACCGCCAGGAACGCGGAACCGGCGACGTCTCGGCGATCCAGCAGGTCGAGCGAGACCTGCACACCTCGGTCACCGCCATCATCTCGCTGGACCTGATCGTCGAGTTCATCGAGCAGACCGGCCAGCACGCCGAGCACCTGGACGCCATTCGCGCCTACCGGGCCGAGTTCGGCGTCGCGCCTTCGTGACCGATCCGATCGGTGTCGGCCCGTGGCAGGGTCCGTGGCCCGACGGCGACCAGTGGGACCCTGAGCTGTTGCGCGACGGCGACGCCCGCAACGTCGTCGACCGCTACCGCTACTGGACCGTCGACGCCATCGTCGCGGACCTCGACACCCGCCGGCACGGCTTCCACGTGGCCATCGAGAACTGGCAGCACGACTTCAACATCGGCTCGATCGTGCGCACCGCCAACGCGTTCCTGGCCGCCGAGGTGCACATCGTGGGCAAGCGGCGCTGGAACCGACGTGGCGCCATGGTGACCGACCGCTACCAGCACGTGCGGCACCACGAGTCGGTCGCCGACCTCGCCGGGTGGGCAGCCGAGCACGACCTGCCGCTCATCGGCATCGACAACACGGCCGGCTCGGTCCCGATCGAGTCCGCCGACCTTCCCGAGAGCTGCGTGCTGCTGTTCGGCCAGGAGGGCCCGGGGCTCAGCGCCGAGGCGCGCGGCGCGTGTTCCGGCCTGCTGTCGATCGCGCAGTTCGGCTCCACCCGGTCGATCAACGCCGGCGCCGCGGCCGCCATCGCGATGCACGCGTGGGTTCGGGTGCATGGTGGTGTCGAGCCGTAGGGTCGTGACATGTCCCGAGTGGTGGTGATCGGAGGCGACGCAGCGGGTGCGACGGTCGCCTCGAACCTGCGGCGCACGCTGCCCGACGAGCACGAGGTGATCGTGCTCGAGCGCACGGACCGCACCTCGTACTCCGCATGCGGCATCCCCTACTGGATCGCGGGCGACGTCGACTCCGCCGACGACCTCGTGGCGCGCACGCCCGACGAGCACCGCGCGAACGGCATCGACCTGCGCACCGACACCGAGGTGACGGGCCTCGACGTCGAGGCCAAGACGCTCGCCCTGGCCGACGGCGACCCCGTGTCGTACGACCGTCTGGTCATCGCCACCGGTGCCGAGCCCGTGCGCCCCGACCTGCCGGGCATCGACGGCGAGGGCATCCTCGGCGTGCAGTCGTTGGCCGACGGCCAGGCCGTGCTCGACGCGATGGTGCACCAGCCGAGGCACGTGGTGGTCGTCGGCAGCGGCTACATCGGCCTGGAGATGGCCGAGGCCTGCGTCACCCGCGGATTCGACACCACCGTGGTGGAGATGGCCGACAGCCCGCTGCCGATCGTGGAGGCCGAGCTCGGCGAGCAGATCGCCGACGCCATGCGCGCCCGCGGCATCCACCTGATGGCCAGCACCCCGGTTACCGGGTTCACCCTCGAGGACGGCCGGGTCAGGGCCGTCGAGGTCGAGGGCGACTCCATTCCCGCCGATCTGGTCATCCTCGGCCTCGGCGTCACGGCCCGATCGGCGCTGGCCGCCGAGGTCGGGCTCCCCCTGGGGCCCAAGGGGGCGATCATGGTCGACCAGCACCAGCGGGTGGTGGGCCATGACGACATCTGGGCCGCGGGCGACTGCGTGGCGTCCACCGATCGCGTCACCGGCGACGCGGTGCACCTCGCGCTCGGCACGCACGCCAACAAGCAGGGCATGGTCGCGGCCGACTCGATCGCCGCCAGCGTGCTCGACGTCCCGGAGAAGCTGACCTTCCCGGGTGTGGTGCAGACCGCCATCACCAAGTTCTGCGCGCTGGAGATCTCGCGAACTGGTCTCGGTGTGCAGCAGGCCGAGAACGCCGGCTTCGACCCGGTCGTCGCGTCCGTGGTCACCACCAACATCGCCGGTTACATGCCCGGCTCCGCCGAGATGACCGTGCTGATGGTCGCCGACCGCAGCACCCGCCGGCTGCTCGGGGCACAGATCGTCGGGGCCGAGGACGCGGCGCTGCGCATCGACGTCGTGGGCACCGCGTTGGCCGCCGGCATGAGCGTCGACGACGTCGTCATGCTTGACCTCGCCTATGCGCCACCGTTCGGGTCGGTCTGGAGCCCGGTGCAGGTGGCCGCCCGCGCGGTGGTCAAGAAGCTGGACTCGTGACTCGCGGGTAGACCGGACCAACTGGAATACTGGCGGCTCCGACCGCCGAACCACACCTCCACACCACACTGCAGGAGCGCTTCATGCCCGTCGCCACACCCGAGGTCTACGCCGCCATGCTCGACAAGGCCAAGAGCGAGTCCTTCGCCTACCCGGCCATCAACGTCTCGAGCTCGCAGACCCTCAACGCGGCACTGGCCGGCTTCGCGGAGGCCGAGAGCGACGGCATCATCCAGGTCTCCACCGGTGGCGCCGAGTACTGGTCGGGCCCCACGGTCAAGGACATGGTCGCCGGCTCGCTGGGCTTCGTGGCGTTCGCCAACGAGGTCGCCAAGAAGTACCCGGTCAACGTGGCCCTGCACACCGACCACTGCCCCAAGGACAAGCTCGACGGCTTCGTGCGCCCGCTGCTCGCGGCCTCGGAGGAGCGGGTCAAGGCCGGCGGCCTGCCGTACTTCCAGTCGCACATGTGGGACGGATCCGCGGTGCCGCTGGAGGAGAACCTGGAGATCGCCCAGGAGTTGCTGGCCCGCTGCGCCGCTGCCAACATCATCCTCGAGGTCGAGATCGGTGTCGTCGGTGGCGAGGAGGACGGTGTCGAGGGTGGTGCCGGCGAGCAGCTGTACTCCACGCCCGAGGATGCGCTCGCCACGGCGGCGGCCATCGGCGTCGGCGAGAAGGGGCGTTACCTGACGGCGCTGACGTTCGGCAACGTGCACGGCGTCTACAAGCCCGGCAACGTCAAGCTGCGACCCGAGGTGCTCAAGACGGCCCAGCAGGTCGTGGGCGAGAAGTACGGCAAGGACGCGCCGTTTGACCTCGTCTTCCACGGCGGCTCCGGATCGCTTCCGGAGGAGATCTCGGCGGCCGTCGACTACGGCGTCGTCAAGATGAACGTCGACACCGACACGCAGTACGCCTTCACCCGCCCCGTCGTCGGCCACATGTTCGACAACTACGACGGCGTCCTGAAGGTCGACGGCGACGTCGGCAACAAGAAGGCCTACGACCCCCGCGCCTGGGGCAAGGCCGCCGAGGCCGGCATGGCCTCCCGCGTCGCCGAAGCCTGCGCCAACCTCCGCTCGGCTGGCACCCGCCTCTGACGGTTTACCAGCAGGCCACGGCAAGTCTTCACTCCTCCGGGGAAATTCGCCCGGAGGAGTGACGGTTTGCCGGTAGATGTGATCTCCACAAGTCGGCAGCTCGCGACGCGTCATCCACATCGGCACCTCGGGATGCCCCCGGGGCGAAAGAGTCGGCGACGGTCGACCAGTGGACGAACTCGTCAAGATCTTGTGTGACCGACGCCGCGGATACCTGTTCAGGGCCGACCTGATCGAGCACGGCGCCAGCGACGCCGACCTTCGCGCGGCGCTCCGGGCGGGTCTCGTCACGAGACTGCGACACGGCACCTACGGCCTCGCTTCCGACGTGCGGGCGATGACCCCTGAGCAGCTCCACGTGCTCACCGCTCGCTCCGTCATCGACAAGCTCGGCCCGGGAGTCGTGCTGAGCCACCACTCCGCGGCCCTGGCCCACGCGCCCGAGTCGTACGGGCTCGATCTCTCGCAGGTCCACGTGACGCGCATGGATGGCACCCACGGGCGTACCGAGGCCGGAGTTCAGTACCACGTCGGCGGGATCGATGAGTCCGACGTCACCGAGATCGACGGCCTGCGCGTCACCAGAGCTCCCCGAGCGGCCTTCGAGTCGGCATCGATCAGCGGCACGGAGTCCGGGCTGGTGGTCATGAATGCGGTGGCACGGCGAACCGGGTGCCTCGAGGAGCTGGTGGAGACGGCGCATCGGCTCGAACGATGGCCGGGCGGCCGGCATGCGCGACTCGCGCTGCGCCTTGTCGATCCGGGATGCGAGTCGGTGGGCGAGTCGCGGTCGATGTTCATGTTCTGGCGCGAGGGCGTGCCCAAGCCCGCGACACAGGTGCGTGTCCTCGACGAGCGAGGTCGGGAGCTGGCGCGCACGGACTTCACGTGGCGTGACGAGCGGCATGTCGGTGAGTTCGACGGCCTGTTCAAGTACGGCCGCCTCAATCCCTACGACGCCGACGAGCGGGGAACAGTGCTGGTCGACGAGAAGCTCCGCGAGGACCGCATCCGTGGCGCCGGTTTCGGTGTCTCTCGGTGGACCTGGAGCGACCTGGCGCCTGATCGTCGAGCCACGACGGCGGCCCGCATCCTGCGCGACATCAAGCGCTCGCGCCACATCTTCGCAGCGGCCTGACGCCGGCGGCAGCCACTCCTCCCGGGACCTGGTCACTCCTCCGGGGAAATTTGCCCGGAGGAGTGAAGACTTTCCGTGGCCTGCTGGTAAACCGACAACGGGGTGGTTCGTAGGGTGGGGGCATGACGAACCTGCTGGGCGAGCCGCCCGAGACCTTGCTGCCGGCCGACCCCGGGGCAGCCGAGATGGCCGAGGGCAGTGATCCGAAGAACGTCGCGTCGCTGCACCCTGACTCCGCGCTCGCGTGGATCGCGCTGTCCGAGGCCGCGTTGGACGACGGCCGCGATCTCGAGGGCTACGCGTACGCGCGCACCGGCTACCATCGCTCGCTGGATCTGCTGCGTCGCAACGGCTGGAAGGGCTACGGCCCGGTGCCGTGGTCGCACGAGCCGAACCAGCCGTTCCTGCGGTCGCTCGCCGCGCTCGCCGAGGCGTCCGTGCGCCTGGGTGACGATGCCGAGGCGCACCGCTGCCGTGAGTTCCTCCACGAGTCCAGTCCCGAGGCCTACGCCGAGCTGGTGAAGTAGGACACGACACCCCTCGGCAAGCCGTCACTCCTGCTGGGAAATTCACCCGGAGGAGTGACGACAATCCGTGGCCTGCTGGTAAACCGCAGGGGGTGCGTCAGGGGACGTACATCTGGAGCGCGCCGGGCTGGATGGTCCAGCTGTGCCGCGTGGCGGCCTCGACCAGCTCACCGTCGCTGGTGCAGCGCAGGGCGTCGCCGGTCACCGTGACCCGGGAACCTCGCACGTAGACGACGTCGTCGCGACGGTGGTGGTCGCCGCGGCGCACGCTGAAGGCGTAGGCGATCCGTCGTCGCGGCGACTCGGTGTACGAGACCGACACGTCCAGCTGGCCGTCCGACACGTCGGCCTGCGGCAGAAGGGGCGCGCCGCCGCCGACGTAGCGTCCGTTGCCGACAGCCACCTGGATCACCGGACGCTTGCGGGGCAGCGCCGTGCCGTCGACCTCGATGTGCAGACGCGCACCCGGTTGCATCAGGCCGCGCAACCCGGTGAGGGCAGCGCCGATCGGGTAGCCCAACGGCCCGAGCGCCTTCTTCCACGGTCGTGCCGCCGCGGCCGCCTCCGCGCCGATGCCGATGTGGGCGGCGTTCACCACCACGTCGTCGTCACCGTCGATGATCAGGTCGATCGCCCGCGTGCGACCACCGGTGACCACCGCCGCCGCGCGGTCGGGCTCCAGCGGCAGCCCGAGGCTGTGGGCGAAGTCGTTGCCCGACCCGAGCGGGATCAGTCCGACCACGACGTCGTCGAGCCGATCGGCGGATCGCAGGGCCGCGACCACGGCGTGCAGACTGCCGTCGCCGCCGAGCACCACGACCCCGTCGACGTCGGGATGGTTCGACAAGGCCTCCGCGAGGTCCTCAGGCGACGCCGTGCGCACGAGGTCGACCTCGACGTCGTTCTTCAGCACCTCGAGCGCCGCATCGACCGCGTCGTCGTCGGCCGTGCCGGCGTCTGCATTGGCGATCGCGAGAAGTGACGTCATGAGGCCGTCAGACTACGGGTCCGCGGCGAGATGGTGTGGTCGGCGATCCCGGGCCGCTGTCACGACAGTCGTGTGCGGTGGCCGGCGAATCGGCCTCGTCCCCGGACGAACGCGCGCACGAGACAGCCCGTTTCGGGTAGAGTGAGGTCGTAAGAGCCCCGAGAATCCGGGGCTTGTCGCGTGTCTAGGTGGTGCAAGCACATGCCTGCAGTGGTCATCGTCGGAGCCCAGTGGGGTGACGAGGGCAAGGGCAAGGCGACCGATCTGCTCGGCAGTCGGGTCGACTACGTCGTCAAGTTCAACGGCGGCAACAACGCCGGTCACACCGTCGTCATCGGCGACCAGAAGTACGCCCTGCACCTGCTGCCCAGCGGCATCCTGAGCCCCGGCTGCGTCCCGGTCATCGGCAACGGGGTGGTCGTCGACCTGTCCGTGCTGTTCGAGGAGATCGACGCCCTGGAGGAGCGCGGCATCGACACCTCGCGGCTGGTGGTCAGCGCCAACGCCCACGTCATCGCCGACTACAACCGCACCATGGACAAGGTCGCCGAACGCTTCCTCGGCAGCCGCAAGATCGGCACCACCGGCCGCGGCATCGGCCCCACCTACGCCGACAAGATGAACCGCATCGGCGTCCGCATCCAGGACCTGTTCGACGAGAAGATCCTGCGGCAGAAGGTCGAGGGTGCACTCGACCTGAAGAACCAGATCCTCACCAAGATCTACAACCGCCGCGCCGTCGAGGTCGACGAGATCGTCGACGAGCTGCTGTCGTACGTCGATCGGCTGCGCCCGATGGTCGCCGACACCCCGCTGCTGCTGCACGAGGCGCTCGCCGCCGACAAGACCGTGCTGCTCGAGGCCGGTCAGGCCACCCTGCTCGACGTCGACCACGGCACCTACCCGTTCGTCACGTCGTCCTCGGCCACTACCGGCGGCGCGTGCACGGGCTCGGGCATCGCGCCCAAGGAGATCACCCGCGTCATCGGGATCGTCAAGGCCTACGCCACCCGGGTGGGCGAGGGACCGTTCCCCACCGAGCTGTTCGACGAGGACGGCGACGGCGCGCGGCTGCGCGCGAACGGTGCCGAGTTCGGCACCACCACCGGCCGCCCGCGACGCTGCGGCTGGTACGACGCCCCCATTGCGCGGTACGCCGCCCGCATCAACGGTGTCACCGACTTCGTGCTCACCAAGCTCGACGTGCTCACCGGCTGGGACCAGATCCCCGTCTGCGTGGCCTACGACGTCGACGGTGAGCGTGTCGACGAGATGCCGATGACGCAGACCGGCTTCCACCACGCCAAGCCGATCTACGAGCACTTCGACGGCTGGCACGAGGACATCTCCGGCTGCCGCACGTTCGAGGACCTGCCGCAGACCGCGCAGGACTACGTGCGCGCGCTGGAGAAGATGAGCGGCGCGCGCATCTCGACGATCGGCGTCGGTCCGGACCGCGAGCAGACGATCGTGCTGCACGACCTGCTCTGATCCTCGCCCCGACTGACCGCACCCCCGCGGGGGACCCGCCGGGTCGTTGACCGATGGGCAGGCTGCCCTAGGCTCGATCATCGTGAAGACCCTCGTGATCGGAACCGGCGGGCGCGAGCACGCGCTGGCACTCTCGTTGTCGCGCGACTCGCAGGTCAGCGAGGTGCACGCAGCCCCGGGCAACCCGGGCATCGCGGCCTTCGCCCCGGTGCACGACGTGGACCCCATGGACGGCGAGGCCGTGGCGCAGCTGGCCCTGCGCCTGGGCGTCGACCTCGTGGTCGTCGGCCCCGAGGCGCCACTGGTCGCCGGGGTGGCCGACGCCGTGCGTGAGGCAGGCATCGCCTGCTTCGGACCCACCGCCGCAGCGGCCCAGCTCGAGGGGTCCAAGGCGTTCGCCAAGCAGGTCATGGCGGCTGCCGAGGTGCCCACCGCGATGGCCCACGTGTGCGAGACCACCGAGCAGGTCGAGGACGCGCTCGACTCCTTCGGAGCCCCCTACGTGGTCAAGGACGACGCACTGGCTGCAGGCAAGGGCGTCGTCGTCACCGACGACCGCGCCGAGGCGCTCGAGCACGCCGCGCAGTGCGGGCGGGTCGTCATCGAGGAGTTCCTCGACGGACCCGAGGTGTCGCTGTTCGCCATCACCGACGGCGAGACGGTGCTGCCCCTGCAGCCGGCGCAGGACTTCAAGCGCGCGCTCGACGGCGACGAGGGACCCAACACCGGCGGCATGGGGGCCTACACCCCGCTGCCCTGGGCGCCGGACGACCTGGTCGCCGAGGTGTCACGCCGGGTGCTGGTGCCCACCGTGCAGGAGATGGCCCGTCGCGGCACGCCGTTCCAGGGTCTGCTCTACGCGGGTCTGGCCCTGACCGGTCGAGGCGTCAAGGTCGTGGAGTTCAACGCCCGCTTCGGCGACCCCGAGACGCAGGCGCTGCTGGCTCTGCTGCGCACCCCCTTGTCGGCGCTGCTGCACGGTGCCGCCACGGGCACGCTCGGCGACGTTGGCCTGCCGCAGTGGGCCGCCGAGTCCGCGATCACCGTGGTCATGGCGTCGGCCGGCTACCCGGACACGCCCCGCAAGGGCGACGAGATCACCGGGGTCGACGACGCCAATGCGATCGACGGCGTCGACGTGATCCACGCCGGGACGGCTGAGGTCGACGGACGGCTCGTGACCGCCGGCGGCCGCGTGCTGTCGGTCACGGCCACCGGAGCCGACCTCGCCGAGGCTCGCGAGCGCGCCTACGCCGGCGTCGCCGCCATCAGCTTCGACGGCGCCCAGCACCGCACCGACATCGCCCGAGCGGCGGCCGACAGCTCACACCCCGCGGGGACCTGACCCCTCGACGAGGACGGGTGGGACAATGGCGGGCGTGACCACACCCAACGTCCTCGCCGCCCGATACGCGTCCCCTGAGCTGGTGCGCATCTGGTCGCCGGAGCACAAGATCGTCCTCGAGCGCCAGCTGTGGATCGCGGTCATGAAGGCGCAGAAGGACCTCGGCGTCGACACCCCGGACGGCGTCATCGAGGCGCACGAAGCCGTCGTCGATCAGGTCGACCTCGCGTCGATCGCCGAGCGTGAGAAGGTCACGCGCCACGACGTCAAGGCGCGCATCGAGGAGTTCGCCGCACTCGCCGGCTCCGAGCACATCCACAAGGGCATGACGTCGCGCGACCTCACCGAGAACGTGGAGCAGCTGCAGATCCGCGCCTCCCTCGACGTCATGCGCGACCGCGCGGTGGCGGCGCTCGCGCGCCTGGGGCGGCTGTCGTCGGAGCACGCCGAGCTGGTGATGGCCGGACGCAGCCACAACGTCGCGGCCCAGGCCACCACCCTCGGCAAGCGCTTCGCGACGGTCGCCGACGAGCTGATGGTCAGCGTCCGTCGCATCGAGGACCTCGTGGCCCGCTACCCGTTGCGCGGCATCAAGGGCCCGGTCGGCACGGCGCAGGACCAGCTGGACCTGCTCGACGGCGACCAGGGCAAGCTGGCCGAGCTCGAGCAGCGCGTCGCCGCCCACCTGGGCTTCGACACCGTGCTGACCAGCGTCGGCCAGGTGTACCCGCGCTCGCTCGACTACGACGTCGTCACCGCCCTGGCCCAGCTGTCGGCGGCGCCGTCGAACCTGGCCACCACCATCCGCCTGATGGCCGGCAACGAGATCGTCACCGAGGGCTTCAAGCCCGGCCAGGTCGGCTCCAGCGCGATGCCGCACAAGATGAACACCCGCTCGTGCGAGCGCGTCAACGGACTGGCCGTCATCGTGCGCGGCTACGTCTCGATGGTCGGCGAACTGGCCGGCGACCAGTGGAACGAGGGCGACGTCTCGTGCTCGGTCGTGCGCCGCGTGGCGCTGCCCGACGCGTTCTACGCCGCGGACGGACTGTTCGAGACCTTCCTGACGGTGCTCGACGAGTTCGGCGCGTTCCCGGCCGTCATCCAGCGCGAGCTCGATCGATACCTGCCGTTCCTCGCCACCACCAAGGTCCTCATCGCGGCGGTCCGTCGGGGAGTGGGTCGAGAGGCGGCGCACGAGGCGGTCAAGGAGCATGCGGTGGCGGTGGCGCTGGAGATGCGCGAGCAGGGCGCTGCCGACAACGACCTGTTCGCGCGGCTGGCCGCCGACGACCGCCTGGGCCTCACCGAGGCCGACCTCGAGAGCCTGGTCGCCGAGCCGATCGAGTTCACCGGCGCCGCCCGCAGCCAGGTCGCTGCGGTGGTGGCCGCCGTCGAGAAGCTGGTGGCCGATCATCCCGAGGCCGCGGCCTACACGCCCGGTTCGATCCTGTGACGGCCTGACATGGGCCTCGAGCTGATTCCGCTGCTTCTCGCCGCGCTGGCCGCCGTCTTCGTGGCGTGGGGCGCGCGCGCACGACAGAACGTCGGCACCCTGCCCGAGCACTGGAACCGGGTCACCGGCACGGTCGTCGACGCCGAGCGCCCCCAGCGCGTCATGTACGTGACCCCCGATGGCCGCCGGGTCACCCTTCGCGGCACCCTGGACCCGTCGTACGAGGTCGGCCAGCACGTCGAGGTGCTGGTGGATCCGGTCGACGCCACCCGCGCACGTCTGGTCGAGGCCGACCGTGCTGCGGCGTCGGTGGTCCGCTCGATGTGGTTGCTCGGCGGAGTCTTCGCGGCAGCCGCCGCGGTGGCCTTCGTGGTGTTCGGCTGACGCCCTAGGCTGACGTCGTGGCCCTCGAGATCCCCGGCGCGACCCACCTGCACTCCGGCAAGGTCCGCGACCTGTACACCCTGACCGGCACCGACGACCTGCTGATGGTCGCGTCGGACCGCATCTCGGCCTACGACTTCGCACTGTCGCCGGCCATCCCCGACAAGGGCGAGATCCTCACCCGCATGTCGCTGTGGTGGTTCGACCAGCTCGCCGACCTCGTGCCCAACCACGTGGTGTCCACCGACGTCCCGGACGTGGTGCGGGGGCGAGCGCTCGTGGTGCGACGCCTCGACATGTTCCCGGTGGAGTGCGTGGCACGGGGCTACCTCACCGGATCGGGCCTGATCGACTACCAGGCGACGGGACAGGTGTGCGGCGTCGCGCTGCCGTCCGGGCTGGTCGAGGCGAGTCGCCTCGAGTCCGCGATCTTCACCCCGGCCACCAAGGCCGAGATGGGCGAGCACGACGAGAACGTCGACTTCGACCACGTGGTGCGCACGATCGGCGCCGACGACGCAGCGGCCCTGCGCGACCTCACGCTGGCCGTCTATGCACGCGCCGAGCAGATCGCCCGCGAGCGCGGCATCGTCCTGGCCGACACGAAGTTGGAGTTCGGTCGTGACGAGAACGGCGCCATCGTCCTCGGCGACGAGGTCCTGACGCCGGACTCGTCGCGCTTCTGGCCGGCCGACTCCTACGCCGAGGGCCGGGTGCAGCCGTCCTTCGACAAGCAGATCGTGCGCAACTGGCTCACCTCGCCCGAGAGCGGCTGGGACCGCCACGGCGACGCCCCGCCGCCCGAGCTCCCGCCCGAGGTCGTCGACCGGACCCGGGCCCGCTACGTCGAGGCCTACGAGCTGCTCACCGGCGAGACCTTCTGACGCTCGTCAGGGCCAGAAGACGATGACGGCGGCCGCGCTGGCGAAGGCGGCCAGGCTGGCCACCAGCACGACCCCGACCGGGATGCCGTGCTGCAGACGGCCGAAGCCGCGCACCCGGGTGCCCGCGCGCACGTCGTCGAGGGCATCGGCGAGTGCCGCGGCCGACTCGGGCCGGTCCGACGCGTCGAAGGCGAGGGCGCGGCCGATCACGCGGTCGATGCTGCCCGGCAGCCCGGACGGGCGCGCCACCGCCGCGGGGCGGTCGGACGGGGTGCGCGACAGCAGGCTGCCGACGTCACCGGTCGCGAACGGTGCGGTCCCGGTGAGCAGCTCGTAGGTGAGCACGCCGAGGGAGTAGACGTCGGTCCGTGCGTCGAGCGTGTGGCCGCGGGCCTGCTCCGGCGACATGTAGGCGGGAGTGCCGGTGGTGACGGTGATGCCGCTGGCCTCCGCGATCTGCTTGGCGCTGCCGAGGTCGGAGATGAGCACGCGTTCGTCTCCTGCGCCCAGCAGCACGTTGCTGGGCTTGATGTCGCGGTGCAGCACGCCGGTGTCGTGCAGCACCTGCACGGCACGGGCCGCCTCGCCGGCGAGCCACAGCCCTTCGTCGGCAGGCAGGGGGCCTTCCGCGATCCGGTCGGCGAGGGTCCCGCCGTCGACGAAGTCCATCACGTAGTACGGCCGGCCCTCGTGCGTGCCGACGTCGTGCACGCGGACCACCCGAGGGTCATCGATGTGGCGCAGCATGCGCGCCTCGGCGAGGAATCGCTCGCGCACGTCGGCGTGGTTGGCCCAGTTCTCGGCCAGCACCTTGACCGCCACGACGATGTGCAGATCGGGGTCCCACCCGCGCCACACGGTGGCGAAGGCGCCGAACCCGTGGACCTCGTCGAGCCGGTACCGTGCGATCTGGGACACCACGTCAGTATCGTCGCACTGCATCCGAGCGGGGGGTGGGGGACATGGACCCGGAAGAGGATCTCGACGCTCTCGTGCGCCGCGCGCAGGCCGGTGACGACCGAGCGATGCACGAGCTGCTGGTCCGGGTCAGGCCGCGGGTGCTGCGGCGCTGCTCGCGATTCCTGCCGTACAACTCCGACGCGGAGGAGGCGACCCAGGAGGCGATGCTGACCATCGCCACCCGCCTCGACGACTTCGCCGGACGGGGCTCGTTCCTCGGCTGGGTCACGGTCATCGCCTCGAACGCGGCACGGCAGACGTACCGCTCCATGAAGCGGCGGTTCGCCGAGGAGTCCACCGGCGACCTGCCCGAGAACCCGGACGCGCGCACCACCAGCGTGATCGCCGGCAGCCGCATCGACCTGCTCGACGCCATCGACGCGCTGGGCGAGAAGCACCCGGAGACCGTCGAGGCCTTCGTGCTGCGCGATCTCGGGTCGTTGTCGTACGACGAGATCGCGGTGCTGACCGACGCCCCGCTGGGCACCGTCAAGGCGCGGATCCACACGGCACGCGGGTTCGTCAGAAGTGTCTGGGGAGTGCATGACAACTTCTGAACCGTCGACGGCATCTCTGTCTGCAGAGGTCGCCCCGCCGGGGTCGACCGCGTTCGGGAGGTCATCATGAAGCAGCAGCTCGCCATCGGCATCGTCGCCGCCGCCCTCGTGGGCGGGTCCGCCACCGGTCTGGCGGTGCGGGCCGTCAGGTCCGACGCCGCCGAGGCATCGCCGACTCGTGCTGCGCCGTCGGTGACGACCGCGTCTCCCACGCCCACGGCGTCGTCGACGCCATCTGAGTCATCTCCTGAACCGTCGGGCAGGACCGCCACCCCGACCGCCGCCACCCCCTCGCCGCTGCCGCTCGGCAGCCTGCAGATCAACACCGGTGCGGTCGGCCCGGTCCGGGTGGGCATGAGCAAGCAGGAGGCGCTGGCGACGGGGTACTTCAGGGCCGACGTGCCCTCGGAGGTCTGCGAAGGAGTCGACCCGTTGGTGTGGACCTCGAACTACATCAACGCCCTGGACCTGTTCGTCGCCCGTGACGGCTCCATCGCCTCCATCGGCGTCTTCGGGCGCGGGCCGAAGACCCGGTCCGGCCTGGGCATCAACTCCTCGTACGCCGACGTCCGCAAGGTGCTGGGCCCGGACCGTCGGCCCGAGTCGGCCGGCTATCAGCAGACAGGTCTGTTCGTGAACGACGGCGATGCCTGGATCGGATTCCTGTTCGATCCCAAGCCCGACGCCGTCTCCGACAACGACGTGGTCACGTTCATCGAGGTCACCAGGGGCCGCAAGCCCAGCCTGATGCGCGACGGCTGCTGAGGCCGTCGCCCGGACCGCGTCCTTCCGGTCCCCGCGTTAGGCTGAGACTCCCGTCACAGAACCTGAGGAGTCACCGTGGGAAACCTGGCCGCACTGCTGGAGGACACGACCGCGAAGCACGGTGATCGCACCGCGATCGTGTTCGGCGACACCGAGCTGCAGCTACGCGCAGGTCAACGGCGCGGCCAACCAGGTGGCGAACCTGCTCGCGTCACGCGGCATCACCAAGGGCGACAAGGTCGCCCTCAGCTGCCCCAACCTGCCGTACTTCTCGATCATCTACTTCGGCATCCTCAAGGCCGGTGCCACCGTGGTGCCGCTCAACGTGCTGTTCAAGCCGCGCGAGGTGGCGTACCACCTGGCCGACTCCGAGGCCAAGGCCTACTTCGCGTTCGAGGGATCGGCCGACCTGCCCATCGGCGACGCGGCGTGGGAGGGGTTCCAGGCCACCGACACCTGCGAGGAGTTCTTCCTCATCAAGCTCGACTCCGCCGCCCCGGCTCCCCTGGAGCCGCCGGAGTACTACGCGCCGCTGGTCGCCGAGCAGCCGCCGACGTTCGACACCGTCGAGACCGACGACGACGACACGGCCGTCATCCTCTACACGTCGGGCACCACCGGCCAGCCCAAGGGCGCCGAGCTGCGGCACCGCAACATGCGCGACAACGCCCTCGCCGGCAAGGACCTGTTCGGCGCCGACGCCGACAACCCCGACACCTACCTGTGCGTGCTGCCGCTGTTCCACTCGTTCGGGCAGACCGTCATCCAGAACGGCGGGTTCGCCTTCGGCGGCACCGTCGTGATGCTGCCGCGCTTCGAGGCCAAGCCGGCCCTCGACCTGATGCTCGCCCACGAGGTGTCGTTCTTCGCCGGCGTTCCCACGATGTACTGGGGTCTGCTCGGCACGTTGGATGATCCCGACGTCGACGTCAGTGCCATCGCCGACAACCTGCGGGTCGCCGCCGCCGGTGGATCGGCCCTTCCCGGTGAGGTCCACAAGGACTTCAAGGCCAAGTTCGGCGTCACCATCCTCGAGGGCTATGGACTGTCCGAGACGTCGCCGGTCGCCTCGTTCTCGGTCTATGGCGAGGAGCCGCGGGTCGGCTCGATCGGCAAGCCGATCCCCGGCGTGGAGATGAAGCTGATCAACGACGACTGGACCGACGTCGAGCCCGGGCCCGATGCCGTGGGCGAGATCGCCATCAAGGGTCACAACGTCATGAAGGGGTACTACAACCGCCCCGACGCCACCGCGGAGTCCATCCGCGACGACTGGTTCCGCTCCGGCGACCTGGCCAAGATCGACGACGACGGCTTCTACTACATCGTCGATCGGTCCAAGGACATGATCATCCGCGGCGGCTACAACGTGTACCCGCGCGAGCTCGAGGAGGTGCTGATGAGCCACCCGGCGGTCTCGCTGGTCGCGGTCATCGGCGTCCCGCACGAGTCGCACGGCGAGGAGATCAAGGCCGTCGTCGTCAAGAACAAGGACCACGACGACGTCTCCGAGGACGACCTGGTCGCCTGGGGCAAGGAGCAGTTCGCGGCGTACAAGTACCCGCGCACCGTCCAGTTCGTCGACGAGCTGCCCATGACCAGCACCGGCAAGATCCTCAAGCGCGAGCTGGCTAGAGCCCCCGGCTGCGCAGTCGAGCGGGGTGGGTCGTGCGCCCGTAGTCTGAACCGCATGGCGACTGTGCTGGTGACCGGAGCGACGGGATTCATCGGCGGGCGTCTCGTGCCGGAGCTGATCGACGCCGGGCACGACGTCCGGGCCATGACGCGGCGGCCCGAGGCGTACGACGGTCCCGGCGAGGCCGTGGGCGGCGACGTCCACGACGCCGGGACCCTCGAGCCGGCGCTCGAGGGCGTCGACGTCGCGGTCTACCTCATCCACTCGCTCGACGACGAGGACTTCGAGCGCAAGGACGCCGAGGCCGCGCGCGCCTTCGGGCTCGCCGCCGCGGCGTGTGGCGTCAAGCAGATCGTGTACCTCGGCGGGCTCGGCGCCGACGGCGACGACCTCTCGCCGCACCTGCGCTCACGCCGTGAGGTCGAGCATCTCCTCGCCGAGTCGGGCGTGCCGGTGACGGCCCTGCGGGCGGCCGTGGTGGTGGGCCACGGAGGCATCTCGTGGGAGCTGACCCGCCAGCTGGTCAAGAACCTGCCGGCCATGGTGGTGCCGAAGTGGGCCGCCACTCCCACGCAGCCGATCGGCATCGGCGACATCGTCGCGTACCTCGCCGGCGTGGTCGACAACCCCGACGCCATCGGCCGCACCTTCGAGGTCGGCGGCGCCGACCGGGTGACCTACCTGGAGATGATGCAGCAGGCGGCCGAGGAGATGCACGGCCGCCGACTCATCATCAGGACCGTGCCGGTCCTCAGTCCGGGTCTGTCCTCGCGCTGGATCGCCCTGGTGACCAACGTCGACACCACGACGGCCAAGAACCTGATCGACTCGATGTCGACCGAGGTCGTCGTCAGCGACCACTCCATCGACGAGGTGGTGCCGCGCGACGTGCTCACCTACCGCCAGTCCGTCGCGCGTGCCCTCGAGGAAGCGGCGGCCGAGAGGTCAGCGCAGGCCGAAGATCGGCGGTAGCGCCAGCAGCATGGCGGTGGACCACGTGCAGTGGGTCAGGATCGGGGCGAGGATCCCGCCGGACGCTCGACGTTGCAGACCCACCACCACGCCGAGCAGCGCTGCGGCGAACGAGAGCATGATGTTGCCGGTGGCCGCCGTGGCGACGGTGTAGGCCACGGTCGTCCAGACCACGGGGTGCCGGGTGATCGCGGCATAGGCGGCGCCACGGAAGAACAGCTCCTCGGCGATCCCGTTGATCACCGTGATGATCGCGAGGATCGGCAGCGAGCCCTCGGTGGCGAACTGCAGCACGTTGCCGACCTGCTCGGCCAACGGGTCGATCGGGCGCACGATCAGGGCGCCGACGGCGAAGACGGCGGCCATGACCAGGCCGATGGCGATCGGCTGCAGGATCGGGCGCTTCAGGTCGACGCCGTCCTCGTCGATGATCCGACCGAGATGCAGGGGGCCGGACGCGAACGCGCCGGCGGTCCACACCAGCGCCAGCGCGATCGAGGAGGGATAGAACCAAGCGCTGCCGGGCTCGATGCGCAGCGAGAATCCCAGCACGACGGCGCCGACGATCACCACGACGACGGTGATCACCTGGCGTCGCCGCAGGGAGGTGCTGCTCTGCCGATGGTCGCGCGGGACCACCTGCCACAGCGAGCGCCCGAGGAACGACTGGTCGAGCCAGCGTCGAGCCACGAGCGGTCCTCCCCTTGAGTTTCGGCCGGTCCTGCTCACGAGGCTAGCGGTCCGGCCCCGACGCCGCCGAGGTGCGATGACGTCGAGCCCGCGGGCGTCGATAGGATGGCCGCACACCCCGACCCAGGAGCGCCCGTGGCCCGCGTCATCGTCGATGTCATGCCCAAGCCGGAGATTCTCGACCCGCAGGGCAAGGCCGTGCACGGGGCGCTCCCGCGCCTCGGATTCGAGTCCGTCGTCGACGTCCGGCAGGGCAAGCGCTTCGAGCTGGAGGTCGCCGACACCGCCGAGAGCACCCTCGCCGAGATCCACCGGATCGCCGAGACCCTGCTCTCGAACCCGGTCATCGAGGACTTCACGGTGCGGGTCGAGGGCGCATGAGCCGCATCGGCGTCGTCACGTTCCCCGGTTCCCTCGACGACACCGACGCCCAGCGCGCGGTGCGGCTGGCCGGTGGAGAGCCCGTGGCCCTGTGGCACGGCGACGCCGACCTCAAGGGTGTGGACGCCGTGGTCCTCCCGGGAGGCTTCTCCTACGGCGACTACCTGCGTTGCGGTGCCATCGCACGGTTCGCCCCGGTGATGAGCGAGGTCGTCGCGGCGGCCAACGGCGGCATGCCGGTGCTCGGCATCTGCAACGGCTTCCAGATCCTGTGCGAGTCGCACCTGCTGCCCGGCGCCCTGATCCGCAACGACCACCGCACCTTCGTGTGTCGCGACCAGGAGCTCACCGTCGAGAACACCTCCACGCCGTGGACCTCGCTGTTCGAGCTCGACCAGCAGATCACCATCCCGCTCAAGAACGGTGAGGGCGGATTCGTCGCCGACGAGGCGACGCTCGACCGGCTCGAGGGGGAGGGGCAGGTCGTGTTCCGCTACGTCGACGTCAATCCCAACGGCTCGATGCGCGACATCGCCGGCATCACCAACGAGCGCGGCAACGTGGTCGGCCTGATGCCGCACCCCGAGCACGCGGTCGAGGACCTGTGCGGTCCGTCGGGTCCCAACGGGGGCACCGACGGCCTGGCGTTCTTCACGTCGGCGGTGCGGGCCCTCACCAGCGTCTGACCGGCGGTGACGCACCGCACAGCCCGTGCGGGCCCGAGGATTCGTTGCGGCGGACAACGTACTGGTAGGTTCAGGAACGTGAACGCGCACTTTCGCGCTGTTCCGGCCCGACTCGTCGCGTGAATCCCGCGCAGACTCGATCTTCGGGCATCCTCCCCCGAATCGTCTGAGAGTTCTCGTGAACCAGCCTGCTGGCAGCTCTGCTGTCGTGCCCACCTTCTCGTCCTTCAACCTGCCTGACGGCCTCGTGCGCAAGCTCGCGCAGCAGCAGATCGTCACCCCCAGCCCCATCCAGATGGCGGTCATCCCCGACGCGCTCGACGGCCGCAACGTGCTCGGCCGCGCGCGCACCGGCTCGGGCAAGACCCTCGCCTTCGGGCTGCCGGTGCTCGCTCGCCTCGCAGGGCGCACCAGCCGCCCCAAGGCGCCGCGCGCGCTGATCCTGCTGCCCACCCGCGAGCTGGCCATCCAGGTGCACACCGCCCTGCTGCCGCTCGCGCAGAAGATGAACCTCAAGCACACCACCGTGTACGGCGGCGTGCCGATCAACAAGCAGATCAACGCGCTCAAGAACGGCGTCGACATCGTCATCGCCACACCGGGCCGCCTCACCGACCTGCTCGATCGTCGGTGCATCACGCTTGCCGACATCGAGATCACCGTGCTGGACGAAGCCGACCACCTGTGCGACCTCGGCTTCTACAAGCCGATCGACGCGCTGCTGTCCAAGACGCCGGAGTCCAGCCAGCGGCTGCTGTTGTCGGCCACGCTGGACGGCGACGTCAACAAGCTGGTCAAGCGCCACCTGCCGGTGCACAGCCTGTTCGAGGTCGACCAGCTCGACGACCAGGTCGAGACCATGGAGCACCACGTGCTGGTCAGCGAGCCGACCGAGAAGACCAAGGCGGCGTACGCCCTGCTCAGCGCCAACCCGCGCAGCATCGTGTTCACGCGCACCCGCCGCGGTGCCACCCGGCTGGCTCGCCAGCTGACGCAGAACGGCATCGACGCCGTCGACATGCACGGTGACCTCTCGCAGCGCAACCGTGAGCGCAACCTGGCTCGCTTCAGCAAGGGCGAGGCGAGCGTCATCGTCGCGACGGACGTCGCGGCGCGCGGCATCCACGTCGACGGCATCGGCCTGGTCGTGCACTACGACGCACCCGCCGAGCACAAGGCCTACATGCACCGCTCCGGTCGCACCGCCCGCGCCGGCGAGTCGGGATCGGTCGTCACGATGACCACGCCCGAGGCGCTGCGCGACGTCATGATGCTGCAGCACAAGGCCGGCGTCACCGCCCGTCATCACCGCGCCTCGACGGCTCCCTCGCCCATGACCGCGGCGTCGCTGACCACGTCCGGGACCGAGGCTCCGGCCGTCTCCACCGCACGTGGCGCGAGCAACGGTGGTGGAGGGGGCAACCGCGGCGGTCGCCCGCAGGGCAACCGTGGCGGTGGCGGAAACCGCGGCGGCGGTCGTCCGCAGGGCGGCGGCGGTGGTGGCAACCGCCGCGGCGGCAGTCGCTCCGGCGGCGGCAACCGCGGGCGCAGCCGCGCCGCCTCCTGACCTGGGGTTGACCGCGACTCCCTGTCCGGCAAGATGGTCGAAGACAACCCCGTCTGCACAGCAGGAGGAACCATGGGCATCTTCGACAAGGCCAAGGACGCCATCAACGACAACGCCGACAAGATCGACGAGGTCGTCGAGAAGGCCGGCGACCTGATCGACGACAAGACCGACGGCAAGTTCGCCGACAAGATCGACAAGGTCCAGGACGCGGTCAAGGACAAGACCGGCAACCTCTGATCCATCTCTTCACCGATGCCCCACCGAGTTTTCGGTGGGGCATCGGCGCTTTTCGCCCGCCCACAGCGAACCACAAGATGTAGGGGTTACATCGATGTGATTCGTCATATACAGTGATGCTCGCAGCTGGTTCGGCTCCTCAGCCAGGGGAGTCGTGGCAACAGGGAACCCGGTGTGAATCCGGGACTGCCCCGCAGCGGTGAGTGGGAACGACCTCCGTCACATGCACTGGATCGACGATCTGGGAAGCGACGGACAGTAGGAAGTTCGAGCGCCCACGAGTCCGAAGACCTGCCAGTGCCCACCGTCATCGGTGGGGTCCGCGACCGCGTGGGACGGTCAGGGGATCGGGTTCGCCTCGGCGACCGCACCTCGTGCTCGTGGATCTGCTTCCAGACCGAGCTGCACGAGGGGTGAGTTGCATGTCCATCACCGTCATCAAGCGCGACGGCAGCCGGGTTCCGTACGACGGCTACGAGATCGCGCGTTCCATCACCGAGGCCAGCGTCGGCCTCGACGACGCCGTCGCCCGCGTCACCCAGCTGCAGTCCGAGCTGGAGATCACCCTGTTCGACGGGATCACCAGCGAGCAGCTGGACGAGGCCGTCGTCGGGGTCGCCCTGCAGAACGTCAAGGACGACCCGGCCTTCGACACCATCGCCTCGCGGTTGCTGATCAAGACCCTCTACAAGAAGGTCTTCGGCGAGGGCGTCACCCGCGACGAGGTGTACGCGTTCCACGGTCCGGCGTTCGTGCAGTCGATCCTGCGTGGCATCGAGCTGGGTCTGCTCGACGCACGACTCGTCGACCTGTTCGACCTCGAGGTCCTCGGCTCCGCGCTGGACCCCGATCGCGACGACCTGCTGCACTACATCGGGGCCCAGACCATGCGCACGCGCTACATGATCTGCGAGCCCGACGGCACGCCGCTGGAGGTGCCGCAGTTCTTCTGGATGCGCGTCGCCATGGGCCTGTCGCTGAACGAAGAGGATCCGACCGCGGCCGCCCGCGGGTTCTACGACAAGATGTCCCGGCTGGAGTACCTCGCAGCGGGCTCCACGCTGGTCAACGCCGGCACCTCGTACAGCCAGCTCTCCAACTGCTTCGTGATGCAGATGGAGGACGACATCGAGCACATCGCCAAGAGCGTCCGCGACGTCATGTGGCTGACCAAGGGCACCGGTGGCATCGGCCTGTCGGTCTCCAAGCTGCGTTCGGAGGGATCGCCGATCCGGTCCAACAACACCACCTCGACGGGTCCCATCCCGTTCATGCACACCATCGACTCGACGCTGCGTGCCATCAGCCGCGGCGGCAAGAAGTTCGGCGCCCTGTGCTTCTACATGGAGAACTGGCACCTCGACTTCGCGCAGTTCCTGGACCTGCGGCAGAACTCCGGCGATCCGTACCGCCGCACCCGCACCGCCAACACGGCGGTGTGGATCTCCGACGAGTTCATGAAGCGGGTGCAGGACGACCAGGCCTGGTACCTCTTCGACCCGTTGGACACCCCCGACCTGGTCGAGCTGTACGGCCAGGACTTCAGCCGCCGCTACGCCGAGTACGCAGCACTGGCCGACGCCGGACAGCTGCGGCACAAGAAGATGCGCGCCCGCGAGCAGTTCCGCGCCATCTTGGTGTCGTTGCAGTCCACCTCGCACCCGTGGCTGACCTGGAAGGACACCATCAACACCCGTGCCCTGAACCACAACACCGGCACGATCCACCTGTCCAACCTGTGCACCGAGATCACCCTGCCGCAGGACCGCGACAACGTCTCGGTCTGCAACCTGGCCTCGATCAACCTCTCGCGCCACGTGACGGGTCGACGCCAGCAGGCGCGCGTGGACTGGGACCGGCTGGCTGAGTCCGTGCGGCTGGCCGTCCGCCAGCTCGACAACCTGATCGACGTCACGATCAGCTCGGTGCCGGAGTCCGAGCGGTCCAACGACCTCAACCGGGCCCTGGGCCTGGGCGTCATGGGGTTCACCGACATCGTCGAGCGGTTCGGTTTCTCCTACGAGTCCGAGCAGTCCTACGACCTGATGGACCAGATCATGGAGTTCGTCAGCTGGCACGCCATCGACGCCAGCTGTGACCTCGCCCGCGAGCGCGGTGCCTATCCGAACTTCGCCGGATCTCGCTGGAGCGAGGGTCTGGTGCCGATCGACTCGCTCGACCTGCTCGAGGCCGATCGCGGGGTGGCGGTCGACGTCGACCGCACCACGCGCCTGGACTGGGACGCCCTGCGCGGCAAGGTGCAGGTCGGGATCCGCAACTCGACGTTGATGGCGATCGCGCCCACGGCGTCGATCGGGCTGGTGGCCGGCACCACGCCGGGCCTGGACCCGCAGTTCAGCCAGATCTTCAGCCGCGCCACCAGCGCCGGCAAGTTCCTCGAGGTCAACCGCAACCTGGTCGAGGACCTGCGTGCCCTGGGCCTGTGGGAGCAGGTGCGCGAGGACCTGCTGCGCCACCAGGGCGACCTGTCGAAGGTCGAGGGCGTGCCGGCCGAGCTGACCGAGATCTACCGCACCAGCTTCCAGCTGTCGCCGTACGCGTTCCTGCACGTGGCTGCGCGGGCGCAGAAGTGGATCGACCAGGCGATCAGCCGCAACATCTACCTGCAGAGCCGCGACGTCGGCGAGATGGTCGAGCTGTACGCGGCCGCGTGGCGCATGGGCGTCAAGACCACGTACTACCTGCACATGATGCCGCGACACACCGCCGAGCAGAGCACGGTCAAGGTCAACAAGGCCGAGACGAGCGGTCCGGTCGGTGGCGGGGGAGCCCGTCGCGGCTTCGGCGCCGCGAGGACCGCCGTGGTCGAGGCGCCTCCGGTGGTTCCCGCCGAGGTGAGCGAGCTCGACCTCGTCGATGGTGCTGAAGTCGACGTCGTCGACGGTGCAGCCTGCCCCATCGACCCCCAAGAGCGCCTCCAGTGCGACTCCTGCCAGTAGCCCCACCCTTCAGATCCCGCTGAGCCTGACGTTTCGACCACGACACCCCTGCGTGTCGCGTCAGAACGTCAGGCTCACGGAGAAAGCGAGCACCACCATGACGGAGACAGCAACCAGACGAGGCATTCTCGGCACCGGCATCGAGGAGGGCCTCCTCCTCAAGCCGGTCACCTACCAGTGGGCCATGGACCTGTACGACCAGGCCGTGGCGAACACGTGGTTCCCCAACGAGATCCAGCTCGGCGAGGACCTGGGCGACTTCGAGCGCATGAGCGACGACGAGCGGCACGCCCTCACGTTCCTCATGAGCTACTTCAACCCCAACGAGCTGCTGGTCAACAAGGCGCTCGCGTTCGGCGTCTACCCGTACGTGAACGCCGCCGAGTGCCACCTGTACCTCGCCAAGCAGATGTGGGAGGAGGCCAACCACTGCATGAGCTTCGAGTACGTGCTCGAGACCTTCCCGATCGATCGCGAGGCGGCCTACGAGTCGCACGTGACGGTGCCGTCGATGGCTGCCAAGGAGGAGTTCGAGGTGCGCTTCATCAAGCGCATGACCGAGCAGACCCTCGACATCACCACCACCGAGGGCAAGCAGGACTTCGTGCGCAACCTGGTGGCCTACAACGTGATCCTCGAGGGCATCTGGTTCTACAGCGGCTTCATGGTGGCGTTGAGCTTTCGTCAGCGGAACCTGCTGCGCAACTTCGGCTCGCTGATCGACTGGATCGTGCGCGACGAGAGCCTGCACCTGAAGTTCGGCATCAACCTGATCCTCACGGTCCTCGACGAGAACCCCGACGTCGCGACGCCCGCGTTCGCCGACGAGATCCAGCAGATGGTCATCGACGCCGTGGCGATGGAGGAGGCCTACAACCGCGACCTGCTGCCGGGCGGCATCCTCGGACTGAACGCCGACTACATCAACCAGTACGTGCGCTACCTGGCCGACCGCCGGCTCGAGGAGCTCGGCTTCGGGCCGCACTACAACGTCGCGAACCCCGCCAAGTGGATGGCGACGGCCAACGACACCCTGCAGCTGGTCAACTTCTTCGAGTCGACCAACACCTCCTACGAGGTGAACGCCAAGTCGTCGTGAGCTCAGATCAGCGGCTTGACCCAGCGCTGCCAGTGGGACTGCGGGGCGTATCCCGCCGAGGTCCACGCGTCGTGCGCCGTGGTGTTCGCGTCGAGCACCATGGCGTCCGCGCGGATGCCACCGAGATCGGCGAATCGTCGCTCCGCCCAGGCGATCAGCGCCGCGCCGATGCCACGGCGCCGGTGGTCCGGGTGCACCGCCAGGCGGTACAGGTGACAGCGCCAGCCGTCCCAGCCCGCGATGAGCGACCCGACGACCTGCCCGTCGTCGAGGACCAGGTGCAGGGCCTCGGGGTCGCGGGCGAGCAGCTGCTCCACGAGCACCTGGTCGTCGGCCGGACGACCGGAGTCCTCGGCAGCCAGCGCCCAGAAGGCCAGCACCGCCTCGACGTCGTCGGCCGTCGCCGCACGCTGCTGCAGAGCCATGGGTGTCATGGTGCCAGCACCGCGCTGCCATGCTGGTCACCATGCTGACCCGCCCTCGCCTGCCGCGCATCGGCCTGCTCGGGCCGGCGTTCATCGCGGCGGTCGCCTACGTCGATCCCGGCAACGTCGCCACCAACGTGACCGCCGGGTCCCAGTTCGGCTACACGCTGGTCTGGGTCGTCGTGCTGGCCAACGTCATGGCGGTGCTGGTGCAGTACCTGTCGGCGAAGCTCGGCATGGTCACGGGCCGGTCGCTGTCCGAGCACCTCGGCGAGAGCTTCCCGCGGCGCTCGCGCCTCGCCTTCTGGGCCCAGGCCGAGGCGATCGCGATCGCGACGGACCTGGCCGAGGTGGTCGGCGGCGCCATCGCGCTCAACCTGCTGTTCGACCTGCCCCTGCCCGTCGGCGCGGTCATCACGGCGGCGGTCGCGATGGTCATCCTGCAGGTGGGCGACCGACGCGGCCAGCACGTGCTGGAGCGGGTCATCATCGGGTTCCTCGCCCTGATCGCCGTCGGCTTCCTGGCCGGCCTGGTCGTCGACCCGCCCGCTGCAGCGCCCCTCGTCGGCGGACTGGTTCCCGGCTTCGAGGGCACCGACAGCCTGCTGCTGGCCTCGGGCATCATCGGTGCGACCGTCATGCCGCACGTCATCTACCTGCACTCGAGCCTCACGACGACGCGCCTCGGCGCGCGCGGCGAGGGACTGGACGTGCGCGACCTGCTCTCGGCGACCCGCACCGACGTCGCCCTGGCGCTGGTGCTGGCCGGGCTGCTCAACCTCTCGCTGCTGGTCGTGGCAGCGACCAGCCTCGACGGGCTCCCGGGCACCGACACCCTCGAAGGGGTGCACGCCGTCGTCACCTCCGAGCTGGGCGCCGGGGTGGCGCTGCTGTTCGCCGTCGCGCTGCTGGGCTCGGGTCTCGCGTCGACATCGGTGGGCAGCGCGGCGGGAGCCGAGGTGATGAACGGCCTGCTCGGTCTGCGCATCCCGGTGCTGCTGCGCCGGACCATCACCCTGATCCCGGCCCTGGTGGTCCTGCTGGCGGGCGCGGACCCCACGCGCGCGCTGGTCATCTCGCAGGTCGTGCTGTCCGTCGGCATCCCGTTCGCGCTGGTGCCGCTGGTCGTCCTGACCGCCCGAGCGGACGTCATGGGCGAGCACGTCAACCGTCGCGGCACCACCATCGCCGCGTGGTCGGTGGCCGGGACGGTCATCGGGCTGAACGCGGTGCTCCTGTGGCTCACGCTCGGTCCGTGAGCCCGATCTGAGAAGATCGCCGAATGGCTCTGCTCGGTCTGCGCGTTCCCCGTGACCTCGAGGCCGTGGTCGAGAACGTCGGCGACAAGGTGCGCCGGCGACCGATCGCCGACCTGTCCAGCACGCCGCGCGACGTGGTCGAGAAGCGGCGCGGCTTCACGCTCTATCGGTACGTGCCGGCGCCGGGTGTCGAGCAGCACGGCAACCCGGTGCTGTTCATCCCGCCGCTGGCCGCGCCTGCGTTGGCCTTCGACCTGCGTCGCACCTGCAGCGTGGTGGAGTACTTCGTGCAGCAGGGCCGACCCGTGTACCTGGCCGACTACGGTGCCGTGGAGTTCAAGCATCGCAACCAGGGCTTCGAGCACTGGGTCGACTCGGTGGTGCCGGCCGCGGTCGAGGCGGCCTCGGTCGATGCCGGTGGGCGGGACGTCCACGTGGCCGGGTGGAGCCTGGGCGGCATCTTCACGATGTTCACCGCGGCTGCCCACCGAGAGCTTCCGCTGGCGTCGGCCACGGCGGTGGCCAGCCCGTTCGACCTGCGTGAGGTGCCGTTGCTGGCGCTTGCCCGCCCGATCGATCGCGTGGTCGGACGGCTGGTCGGCCCCACCTACCGGGCGATGGGTGGTGTGCCGGCGTGGCTGACGCGGGCCGGGTTCCAGGCGTCGTCGCTCGACAAGTACCTCACCAAGCCGTTCGCGATGCTCATGCACGCCGACGACCGCGACTTCCTCGCCCAGCTGGAGGCGGTCGACCGCTTCATGGACTCGATGTACGCCTACCCGGGCCGCACGTTCGGGCAGCTGTACCACGTGGTCATGCGCACCAACGAGTTCGCGACCGGCGCCATGGAGATCGCCGGCCGCCGCGTGCACCTCGGCGCCATCAACGTACCGGTGCTGGTCGTGGCCGGCACCGGTGACACCCTCGCGCCGGAGGCTGCCGTCTCGCACCTGCTCGATCTCGTGGTCGGCTCGCCGCAGAGCCGCATCGTGCGGGCACCCGGGGGCCATCTCGGCGTGCTCACGGGTCGAGGTGCGCGCACGGCGACCTGGCCCAGCATGGAGACGTTCTTCCTCGAGCACGACGACTGACACCGCGCCACCTACCCCCTCGAGTGGCGCATCCTGTACCGCGAGTGGCGCGAATTGGTCGATCATCCCGCCGAAATCCAGCCAAACTGCGCCACTCGCGGGGGTGGGTGACGGGCGGTCCGGGCACAATGGGCCCATGCCCGAGCTGCCCGAGGTCAACGCCTTGGTCGAGTTCCTCGACCGTGAGATGGCCGGCGCCGTGGTGGCCGGGCTCGAGCTCGGCTCGTTCTCGGTGCTCAAGACCTTCGACCCGCCCGCGGAGTCGTTGGCCGGACTGACGGTCACCGGCGTGACCCGGCACGGCAAGTTCATCGACATCGACGTCGACGGCCTGCACGTGGTGGTGCACCTGGCGAAGGCCGGCTGGCTGCGGTGGGCGACCCACTTCTCCGACGCCCGGATCAAGATGGGCAACGGGCCGCTGGCCGCGCGGCTGCGCATCGACCGCGGTGACGGCCCCCACGAGGGCTTCGACGTGACGGAGGCCGGGACACGCAAGGGGCTGGCGATGTACGTCGTGCGGTCACCTGCCGACGTGCCCGGGATCGCCGCCCTGGGTCCGGACCCCTTGACCGAGGGATTCGACCTGCGCCCCTTGCTCGGCCGCCACATGCAGGTCAAGCGGTTGCTGCGCGACCAGAAGATCATCGCGGGCGTCGGCAACGCCTACAGCGACGAGATCCTCCACGTCGCGAAGATCTCGCCGTTCGCGCTCGCCGACACCCTGCCCGACGAGCAGGTCCTCCGGCTGGAGCAGGCCCTGCAGCAGGTCCTGCGCGACGCGGTCGAGGCCGCCCGCGGCAAGCCTGCGGCCGAGCTCAAGGACAGCAAGCGCACCCGCATGCGGGTGCACGGTCGCACCGGCGAGGCGTGCCCGGAGTGCGGCGACACCGTGCGCGAGGTGGTCTACTCAGGTTCGTCGCTGCAGTACTGCGCCACCTGCCAGACCGGCGGCAAGCCGCTCAAGGACCGCACCACCTCCAAGTTCCTCAAGTGAGGTCTCGCGCTACCCCAGGGCGACGAGGGTGACGGCGACGGCTGCGAAGGACAAGCCGACCGCCTGCCAGCGCAGGATCCGCTCACGCAGGATCACCGCTGCGAGCAGCACGGTCGATGCCGGGTACAACGCGGAGATGACCGAGACCACCGACAGCAGACCCTGCTGAGTGGCCAGCAGGAACGAGCCCTGGGCGATGGCGCCCAGCGGCCCCATGGCTGCCGCCCGCCACGCGTGCCGGTCGCGCGGCACCCATCGGACGCGCAGCGCCGTGGCCACCGCGACGATGGTCACCACCGACATGACCTGCGAGGCGGCCAGTCCGGCGAAGGCCCCGTCGTCACCGACCCGGTCGAGGAACACGAACAGGACGCCGAAGCCGAGTCCGGCCAGCGCGCCGTCGACCATGCCGCCGCGGTGCGCCAGGTCGGGCTCGGCCGTGGGGGGCACACGGGAGATCAGCACGATCGCCGGGAAGGCGGCGACGATGCCGAGAACCGCCAGCCATGAGGGGCGGTCGCCGGTGATCAGTCCGACCGACACCGGGAGCAGGGCGGTCCCGAGGGCCGAGATCGGGGCGACGACCCCCATCCGCGCGGTCGACAGTCCTCGGTACAGGAACGCCGCCCCGAAGCCGCCGCCCACGCCGGCGAGCGCTCCCCAGCCGACGTCGGCCGGGCTCGGCGTGCCCCGCACGATGGCGAAGGCGATCAGGGCGAACACCGTCGAGGACGACTGGGCGACGACCGCCACCTGCCAGGGCGTGGCCCGCTTGGCGAAGATCCCACCGAGGAAGTCCGACACGCCGTAGGCAAGTGCGGAGATCAACGACAGGACGACGGCCACAGCCAGAGCCTAGAGCGGTCGGCGCACGAGCATCGGCCGCCCATGCCCCGCTGCCTACGATGGACACATGGCCGATGAGAAGCGAGGACCCGGGCGCTGGGCGGACCAGGCCAATCGCGCGGCGCACCAGGCGGCGCAACGGGTCGACGACACCACCGGAGCGACCACCACCCGGGCGGCGACCACGATCGTCGCAGCGGTGCGGCTGCTGCGCTGGCCGACGGCGGCGCTGCTGTGGCTCCCCACGCCGTTCATCGCCGCCACCATCGTGATCGGGCTGGCCGCCGACGGAGCCGTGGGCATCGTCATCACGGTGCTCGGGGCGCTGATGGCAGCCGTCTCGATCCTGTTCGCGATTCGACGCCGACGCATCCTGGCTGCCGTCGAGGAACCGCAGCTGCTCGCAGGGGAGCTGCGCACGATGGTCAACCTGGCCGGTCGTGTCGACGAGACCGGCGGGGTCATGCGCGAGATCGCCGGCGGCGACGGCTGGCGGGTCTTCGGTCGTCTTCGTGGATTGTGGCGAGGCGCCCAGCTGCCCGCCCAGTGGATCGACCAGGTGGGCGACCTGCCGAGGGCTCGGTACTTCGCGCCGCCCAAGATCGGCACCACGGTGATGGTCGCGACGGCCGCGGCATGGCTCGTGCCGATCTCGATCGTGGTCGCCGTCTTCGCGGCGGTCGGCGCGATCGCGGGTTCGCTGTGAGCGTCAGGCGGAGCGGGAGCTGACCGGCTCGGCGTCGATCAGGAACGCCACACCGCAGTGTCGGCAGACCCCGTGGTCGGCTGCGTCGTCGGGCACGTCGATCTCGGACTCGCAGGTCTGGCACAGCACGGCCAGGCCGAGGCAGACGAGATCATCGGATCGCATGTGGCCACGGTAGGACGCGGGTCGGACAGTCATCGCCCGACACGCCTCAGCCGTTGCGCGTGACGTGGCGGTGCTGCATGGGGTCGGCGATCACGGAGAGGCTCTCGCGTTGGCTGGGTGACATGTCCGCGGCACGTCGAGCGACGTCGAGCGTGAACTGGGCGACCTCTGCGGCGAACAGCGCCTTGCCTGCGGCGTCGAGCTCCTCGGCGAGGGCGACCAGCCCGCGCATGTCGTTGTCGCGGATCAGGTGGGCGAACCGCAGCCAGGTCCACGACGTGCCGCTGGACTCGTCGAGACCGTCGACGGCCGCCAGCAGCTGGCGCAGGTGCGTGGGTCCGCCGATCTGCACGCACAGGACGGCGGCGTCGACCTCGAGCAGCGTCAGGTCGTGCGCCTTCGCCTCGTCGACGATGCCCTGCAGCAGCTCCAGGGCCTCCTCCGGCTCGCCGATGGCGTCGTGCACGCATGCCTGCGCCAACCGCCGTTCGAGGTCGTGCTGGCGCCGAGGGTTGGTGCCGTGGCTGTAGGAGGCGGCGAGCAGCGTCTGGACCTGGTCGAGGTCGCCGGTCTGGGTCAGCACCTGGGCTGCCATCGCCTCCATCCACCCCCGCATGCCGTGCGGGTCGCTGGCGGGTGTGCGAGCCAGGCAGAGCTGGGCGTGCGCCAGGGCTGAGCGGACATCGCCGCTGAAGAACGCGTGCAGGCCCCACATCGCGGTGCCGAGCCGCCCGAGGTTGCCGAAGCGCACGCCGGCCGAGGAGTAGGTGGTGAGCGCCTCGCGCGCTCCGTCGAGGTCGCCTGCGGACAGGAAGCACAGCACCCAGGTCTCGAGGGCGAGCTCGACGTCGCAGGTGGCGGCGTCGAGGGTCTGGATGGCTGCGGCGGCGGAGCCGGCGAGCTCGAGGGCCTGGTCGAGGCGGCTGGCCTGCCGCAGCGAGGAGGCGAGTGCCGACTGGGCCATGGCCTGGCCGGACGCGGACAGCCGTCCCGCCAGCGACAGCGACTGCAGGGCGCGCCGGTGCTGCTCGCTCCCGCTCTGGAACGTCTCACCGGCCAGTCGGCTCAGCGTGAGGACGGCCAGGCGCGACTCGTCGGCGGGGTCGATGGAGGCCCGCAGACGCTCCATCACCTCGGACACCTCGTGCGGCGGCAGGTGCCGCGCGGACCACCGCATGAACGGGAAGAGGTCGTCGTCGTCGAGGGTCGCCGGGTCGATCGACCGCACCAGGGTCGCGACCTCGTCGACCGCGCCACTCTCGCTGAGGGCGTGGCACTGCTCGACGAACAGGCGTGAAGGGTGCGGAGCCGTGACGGCGTCGACGAACTGCAGGGCCAGAGAGTATCGGCCCTCACGGTTGGCGCGGGCCGCGGCGCGGACAGCCAGCTCCGGGGGCAGTGGCCTGCCCACCGACATGACCCACTCGCCGAACCGGGGCGCGCTGACAGCACGCGTCATGGACTCCTGGAGTGCCGGGAGGTAGCGGTCGAGCAGAGCGGTGCGACGGTCGGTGTCCAGCTGGCGCTCGATCAGCGCCGCCTCGACCCGGGAGGCGAACTCCAACCGTTCGTCCGCGACCCGCAGCAGTCCGAGGGAGCGTGCGGAAGCGACCGTGTCCTCGCCGAAGGCGGCGACCGCCTCGCCCAGGCCGATCGAGACCACGAGGGCGGCGACGTCGAGCAGGTCGTGGGCGGGGTGGTCGGCCGCGAACCGCGGTGCCCGGGTGGGGGCGGCGGACTGGGCGACGTCGTCGACGTCCTCGACCTCGACGGAGGCGTCTGTGACGAGCAGTCCGGAGATCGTGGCGATCTGCCCCATCTGGAACGCGGCGTCGGCCAGCTCCTTGAGGACCGCATAGGCGCCCTGCGACCGTGCCGACAACATGGCGACCGTGGTGGGGTGCGGTGCTGCGCCGAAACGGATGGTCAGCAGCTGGGCGATCGTGTCGTCGTCCAACGGAGGCAGGTCGATCCGTGCCGCCGACGATGCGAACCGGTGGGCGGCCGCCGTCTCGGGCCCGACGGTCAACACCAGGGTGATGCGACCGCGGTCGACCAGGCGGGACAGGACGTCGACCGACCCCGTGTCGCACAGGTCGGCCTCGCGCAACGACATCGCCGGTCGCCCGAAGGCGTCGGCGAGCAGCCGCTCGGCCCGGCCGACGACCTCCTCGACCTCGAGGTCGGGGCTGGCTCGAAGGCTCGGCAGCAGCTGGTTGAGTGCGCCGAACCGCTTGGCCGACGCGCCGAGCAGCTGGGCCTCCCGGCCCCAGGCGGTCGGTGCCGTCGGCCCGGTGAGGGCCGAGGCGAGGGTTCCGCGGTGGCTCCCGAGAGCCCCCACGATCATCACGTGGTGGTGTTCGTGCAGCAGCGCACGCGCGTCGTCGACGAACGAGTCCGAGAACGCAGGCGGCCAGGGGGTGAGGTCGAGCAGAGACATCTCCATCCAGCTCTCCTCGGTCGTGAGCACTGCCCGGAGGCTCCGATTGCACTGCGCGGTACCGGCCAGCCTAGTGGCGCGCCCACCTGTCCGTCAGCCCGGAAAGGGGGGTGTCGGACGCCGTGATCGGGTCTACCGTGTGGGCCATGGATCTTCGTTCCGCCGCCTTGCTCCCCCTGCGCGTGTCGGTCGCTGCCACCCGAGCGACGCTCGGCCTCGGCCAGCTCGCGTCGCCCGACGGCCCCCTGCTGCGTCGCGGCGGGTACGGCGAACGTCTCGGCGCCCTGCTCGCCGAGGGAGGTCTCCTGGACCAGCTGGGACGCATCCTCGCCGAGGAACGCGGCCTGATGGGACTGGCCACCACCCTGGACGACCTCACGTCGCCTGATCGGCCGCTGGGCCGGGCGCTGGCCCGCGACGGACTGCTCGATCAGCTGGCCGCGGAGGACGGACCGTTCATCCGCCTGCTCGAGGCCGGGGGGCCGCTGGACAGCCAGCTCGGCGAGGGGGGATCGCTGTACCGCTTCCTGGAGCGGGGCGGCCCGCTCGACCGGTTGCTGCAATCGGGAGGACCGCTGGACCGGCTGCTGTCCGACGACGGCGCGATCGAACGGCTGCTGGCGCCCGGTGGCCTCCTGGACCAGCTGATCGCCGAGCAGGGCATCGTCGAGACGATGCTCGCGCCCGGGGGCACGCTCGATCGACTGGTCGGGCTGGGGACGACCTTCGACGCACTCGTGCCCCGCCTGGAGGAGCTCAGCTCGGCCATCCCTCATCTCAACGCCGCCGTCGCCGTGCTCAGCGAGGCCGTCGAGCCGCTCGGTGTGCTCGCCGGCCGCCTGCCGGGCAGCAGGCGGCGCGGTGTCGCCGCCGGGTCGCCCGTCGAGAGCGGCCGCACCTGACCGATAGGATCGCCGGGTGACCGCAGGCCGCCAGCTCGACACCGTCCCCCTCGCCGCCACCACTCCCGACCGCGAGCAACCGTGGGCCGAGCTGGGACTGAAGGAGGACGAGTACGCGCGCATCCGCGAGATCCTCGGTCGCCGCCCGACCGGCGCCGAGCTGGCGATGTACTCGGTCATGTGGAGCGAGCACTGCTCGTACAAGTCCAGCAAGGTCCACCTGAAGAAGTTCGGTGACCTGCCCCAGGAGACACCGCTGGGCAAGACGCTCGCCGGCATCGGGGAGAACGCCGGCGTCATCGACATCGGTCAGGGCTACGCGGTCACCTTCAAGGTGGAATCGCACAACCACCCGTCGTACGTCGAGCCCTACCAGGGCGCGGCCACCGGTGTGGGCGGCATCGTGCGCGACATCCTCGCCATGGGCGCCCGCCCGATCGCGGTCATGGATCCGTTGCGGTTCGGTCCGCTCGACGCGCCCGACACCCGCCGGGTCATGCCGGGCATCGTGGCCGGCGTCGGGGGATACGGCAACTGCCTGGGCCTGCCCAACATCGGTGGTGAGGTCGTCTTCGACGACACCTACCTCGGCAACCCGCTGGTCAACGCCCTGTGCGTCGGCGTGCTGCGGCACGAGGACCTGCACCTCGCCTTCGCGTCCGGCGTCGGCAACAAGGTGGTGCTCTACGGGGCCCGCACCGGCGGCGACGGCATCGGTGGCGTGTCGGTGCTCGCCTCGGAGACCTTCGAGTCGACCGGCCCGTCCAAGCGCCCAGCCGTCCAGGTCGGCGACCCGTTCATGGAGAAGCTGCTGATCGAGTGCACCCTGGAGCTGTTCCGGGCGGGCGTGGTCAACGGCATCCAGGATCTCGGTGGCGCCGGCCTCTCGTGCGCGACCAGCGAGTTCGCCTCGGCCGGTGACGGTGGCATGCACGTCGAGCTCGACACCGTGCCGCTGCGCGACCCCACGCTCTCGCCCGAGGAGATCCTCATGAGCGAGAGCCAGGAGCGCATGATGGCGGTCGTCGAGCCGGGCGACCTCGACGCGTTCATGGACATCTGCGCCAAGTGGGACGTCGAGGCGGTCGTGGTCGGCGAGGTCACCGACGGCGATCACCTGGTCATCGACTGGCACGGCGAGACCGTCGTGGACGTGCCGCCGAGGTCGGTGGCGCACGACGGGCCCACGTACGACCGTCCCTATGCGCGCCCGGCCGCCCAGGACGCGCTCCAGGCCGACGGTGCCGAGGCGCTGCCGCGGCCCGCCACCGGCGAGCAGCTGCGCGATCAGCTCGTCGCGGTCGTGACGTCGCCGAACATGGCGGACAAGAGCTGGGTCACCGACCAGTACGACCGCTACGTGCAGGGCAACACCGTCCTCGCGCAGCCCGAGGACGCCGGCGTCGTCCGCATCGACGCCGAGACCCACCTGGGCGTCGCCGTGTCGACCGACTGCAACGGGCGCTTCGCCCAGCTCGACCCCTACACCGGGGCCCAGCTGGCGCTGGCGGAGTCGTACCGCAACGTCGCCGTCACGGGCGCCCGGCCGTTGGCGGTCACCGACTGCCTGAACTTCGGGTCGCCGGAGAATCCCGACGTCATGTGGCAGTTCGAGCAGGCCACCCACGGTCTCAAGGACGCCTGCGCCGTGCTGGGCATCCCGGTCACCGGCGGCAACGTCTCGTTCTACAACCAGACCGGAGACACCCCGATCCTGCCGACGCCGGTCGTCGGCGTGCTGGGCGTCGTGGCGGACGTCCGCCAGCGGATCGCCAGCGGTTTCGCCTCCGGTGGGGCACACATCGTCGTGCTCGGCGAGACCCACCCCGAGCTCTCGGGCTCGACGTGGGCCGACGTCGTGCACGGGCACCTGGGCGGGCTCCCGCCACGCGTCGACCTCGAGGCCGAGCGGTCGCTGGCCGAGCTGATGCTGGAGGCGGCCGGTTCCGGCGTCCTGGAGTCGGCCCACGACCTGTCCGACGGCGGACTGGCGATGGCCCTGGCCGAGGCCTCGTTCCGGCACGGCATCGGTGCTGCCGTGGTGCTCGACGACCCGTTCGTCGAGCTGTTCAGCGAGTCGTCCGCCCGCGCCATGGTGGTGGTCAGCCCGGCCCGGCACGAAGAGCTGGTCGACCTCGCCGAGCGGCACGGCGTCCCGCTGGCGTCGATCGGTCGCACGGGCGGCAGCACCCTGGAGGTCGAGGACCAGTTCAGTCTCGACGTCGCAGAGCTGCAGGCCGCGTGGCGGGCCACCATCCCCGCCGCGCTGGCCTGACGATCGGTCGGGCGACCGGGCCTCAGTGTCGGACCTCAGCGGTTGGACCCCTCAGCGGTTCGACCCCTCAGCGGTTGGACCCCTCAGCGGTTGGACATCGTCAGTTCGAAGGCGACGTCCTTCGTGCTGGCCGATCCCGGATGCACCTCGGCCGAGATCACGTTGCGCCCGGCGACGAACAGGCTGGTCGGCACCGTGAAGGTCCAGTCCAGCGATGCGGACTCGTCCGGCTCCGCCGTGGCCGACACCGACCCGTCGAGCGCGCCGGTCGGCAGGTTCTTGCGACCGACCTCGACGCCGTTGACGTAGATGGCGGTGCCGTCGTCGGCGAGTGACTGGATCGTCACGGTCCCGAGGGCGGAGGGCGAGTCGATCGTGACGTCGTGCCGCAGGTAGAAGGTGCCGGGACGGTCGCCGAAGGACGTCGCGACGCGCGGGTTGCCCCAGCCGACGGGTGCGGTGGCCTGGCTCCAGCCGCTGCCCGGCGCGTGGTCCGGACGGTTCCAGGTCGGGTCGATGCGTCCTGACCCGGGCGCACTGACCGTCCACGTGGATCCGGCGGCGATCAGGTCGGTCGGTGGCGGTGCCGGGGCGGCTTGAGGGGTGGGTGCGCTCGAGGCGGCTGCGGCACGGGCGGGCCCCCCGACGCTCAGCACCGGGGTGGTGGCCGAACGGTTGCCCCAGGCGTCGACGGCGCGCACGAAGAATCGCCCGGGTGTCGTCGAGAGCTGGTAGTTCTCGGTGTCGCTGTAGGTGTCGCCCGGGCCCATCAGCTGGACGACGCGGTCGTTCTCGAGCAGCTCGTACGACACGCCGGGCGTGCTGGACGGTGCCCAGCCGAAGTAGGCGAAGTCGCTGGTGCCGCCACGGTGCACGCTGAGGTTCGTGGGTGCTGCCGGGGCTGCCGTGCGGGTGGCGGGGAGACGGATGAATCCGCCTGCCCACTCGGTGCGTTCGTTGGTGGTGACGACGGAGGTGAAGTCGCCTCCGGCCCACAGCGTGCCGTCGGAGGCCATCGTCAGGGCCCAGGGTCCCTCGCCGTGGCGGGTGCCCGCGGTGGGCGCGAACTCCGGGAGGTAGTCGCCGGTGGTCTCGTCCCACGCGCCGATGTAGCCGATGCGGTCCGCCTGGCTGGCGCCGGCTGCACGGCTGTCCCAGTTGAACGTGTCCGAGTAGTTGTGGTCGTTGCAGTGGCACGACCCGTACACGATGCCGCGCGCGGACTCGATGGCCTGGAAGTCTCCTCCGGTCATCGTGATGTTCCCCCGTTGGAGCTGTCCGCCGTGGTACTTGCCGAGGCTGTGCTGGCTCCCGCCCAGCCAGACGTCACGTCCGACCGCCGCGACGGCCTGCTGGTAGTGACTCTGCTTGGAGGCCGAGCTGTAGCGGACCGTCCAGCGGCGGAAGGCCGCCGAGCTGCCGGTGGTGATGCCGGCCGCGCCGGGGGCCGAGCGTGCGCGGTGGCCGTCGTCGGAGCCGATGAATCCCAGGGTGAACTGTCCGGCCGCGTAGATCGTCTGCCGGTCGGGGGCCATCGACAGGGAGAGCACGCTGGATCGCACGGTGCGCTTGCCGTTGGACTGGATGATGCCTGCGCCGAGGTTGGGGCGCCAGGCGTAGACCAGCCCGTCGCTGCTGCGCAGCCGGGCGATGTTGTGGCGCACGTAGGTCGTGGAGCTGCGGCCCCCCTTGACGCGGGTGAAGCCGCCGCCGACGTAGATGTGGTTGGCGTCGACCACCAGTGCCCGCACCCAGAGCTTCGCCCCCTTCGTGGACTGGCCGAAGTCGGCCCTGAAGCCGGGGTACGTCGTTCCCTTGAGGCGATCGAGCTGCACGAGGGCGCGCCGGGTCTTGCCGTTGACGACGGTGAACTGGCCGCCGACGATCAGGCGACCGTGTGCCGTGGCCAGGGCCTTCACCTGGTTGTTGAGTCGAGGACGGAACCCGGGGATCCATGCGCCGGTCGTGGCGTCGAAGGCGGCCAGGTACGGCTGGGAGTACTCCTGGCCCGTCACGTTGTTGCGCACCTTGGCGAAGTTGCCGCCGACGTACATGACGTTGCCGATCTGGGTGAAGGCGGAGACCTCGGTGGCGTCGGCGTTGGTCCCACCGGCGCCGAGGCCGCGCACACCCCACGTGTTGGGCAGGGCCAACGAGCTCGCGACGGGACGGTTCGAGCTGGCCGGGAGACCACCGTCGGGGATGGCGGTGAACGCCATGTCGGACCTGCGCAGCTGGGGGCGGATGAACACCTGCGTGAACGGTGTGGCGTACATGCCGTCGGATCGCGAGGAGTACAGGTAGCTGCTGTCGTCGGTGGTGCCGGCGGGCGCGCCGGACAGGCCGTAGCTGAAGCCGCGGGCGAAGTCGTTGGCCGACGAGGCCGCGGTGAACATGCGCGACACGTCGTTGCGTCCGCCCAGGCGAAGGTCGCGGGTCTGCTGCCGTGCGGTGGTCGTGACGCCGTCGACCGTGTACGACGCGACGTCGAGCTGGGCCGCGAGCGCCCAGGTCCAGCGGTCGCGCTTCGCGTAGGAGAAGCGCACCTCCTGCCACGCGGTTCCGGTCGTGTTCTTGGCTCGGCGCAGCCGGATGCCGTCCTTGAGCGAGTCGACCCGGGTGTGGTTGAGCAGGTCGTCGATGGCGGCGTCCGGCAGCTGCTTGGCGATCATCGCGGCCTTGCCACTGCTGTCCGGGCCGCCGTCGACGGGCAGCTGCGTCATCCACGTGCCCGAACCGATGCTTCCCCCGCCGGCCTCGGTCCATCGCTCCCGGCCCCGGGCGACGAGCTCCCACCCACCGCCGTCGGTGGTCTGGTCGCAGTAGATCTTCATCGGCGACGCCATCGCCGGGGTGACGACCCAGTACAGGCCGTCCGACGAGCCGGGGAACCTCTGCTTGATCTCCCAGCAGGAACCGGCGGCCGTCAGGGCCGAGCGCCCGTCAGGGTCCTGCGCCGTCGCAGCAGGGGCCGGGCTGGGGGCCAGCAGCACCGTTGCCGCGACAGCGAAGGCTGCTGCGTGCGCTGTCCATCGGACCGCCATCGGGTTCTCCTGATTCGCAGGTGTTCGCAGGTGAGAGCGACGACGGAGGTCTTCATGACGCTACTGTTCTGCCATGGCGCGGCGCGACCGACTGCTCGACGTCGATCAGCTGAGCGAGGTGCTCGGTCGCATCGATCTCGGCACGGCCGACCGTGGCGACCTCAAGGCCGCCACGTGGCACCTGCTGACGGTGCTGGCCGATCGCTTCCCGGGGGGCGCCGTCGAGGTGCGGGTGCCGCCGTTCGCGGTCGTGCAGTGCGTGGCCGGCACGCGGCACACCCGGGGCACGCCGCCTGCCGTGGTCGAGATGGACGCTGCGACGTGGATCGCCCTGGCGCGTGGTCGGTTGGCCTGGGCCGACGCCGCGGTGCGGGCGTCGGGCGAGCGGTCCGACCTGTCGGCGCTGCTGCCGCTCGTCGAGGATGCCGGTTCGTGATCCGGCGCGTCGAGACGACCGTCTCGATGCACGCTCCCTAGGCTGGACGTGCACACCCGGCCAGGAGGCGTCATGAGCATTCCGGATCGTGTCCCCACCGATCACGAGCTTCCGGAGCAGCACCTGCTCCACGCCGGCGACCGGCTGCAGGACTACGCGGGCGCGTTCCTGCGCGGTGAGATCACCGCCGCCCAGTACAGCGAGATGACCCTGGCCGAGATCAATCGGCGCGCCCCCATCGACCCGCTGCAGCCATTGGGTGACGTGCCGGACGAGACGGCCGACGAGGTGGCAGAGCGGGCGACACCTCCGACCGTTGCGCTCGCGCCTGCACCGCGCGAGCCCGTCCCGGCCCCGACGGCCGAGCCCCTCGCGGCGCCCGCCACCGCGGTCCTGTCGGACCGCGACCGGTCGATCGTGCTGGCGCGAGCCTTCGTCACCGGGCGGATCAGCAACACCGACTTCCTGCGACTGGTCAGGGACCGCTGAGCGGATTCCTGACGGCCTGTCTGCTATTTTCTCCGGGCATTTCAGGCGAATTCGTTGGGATTCGCGGCGTGTCCGATTCGCGCCGCGGGCTCCTCGTGGCGATATGGTTGTCAGGCGGCCCCGGTCCCACCCCTGGATGATCGGGGCCGCACCCGTGCCCGCACCCGCGCCCTCGTCAGACCTGGCGGTCCCGGTCGGCCCAGTACTCCTTGCGCAGGTCGCGCTTGAGGATCTTGCCCGACGGGTTGCGCGGCAGCTCGCCGACCACGTCGATCGACGTCGGTGCCTTGTAGCCGGCGAGTCGTTCGCGCGCGAAGGCGATCAGCTCGTCCGACGTGGCCGACTGTCCCGGCGCGAAGGCCACCACGGCCTTGACCGTCTCACCCCACGTGTCGTCCGGGACGCCGATGATCGCGACCTCGGCCACCGCGGGATGCTCGGCCAGGACCCGCTCCACCTCGGGGGAGTACACGTTCTCGCCGCCGGTGATGATCATGTCCTTGATCCGGTCCTCGATGAACACGAACCCGCCGTCGTCGACCCGGCCGATGTCGCCGGTGCGCAGCCACCCGTCCTCGGTCAGCAGCTCGGCGGTGGCCTCGGGGCGTCCGAGGTAGCCGATCGTGGCCTGCGGGGTGCGGAACCACAGCTCGCCCGAGGAACCGTCCGGCACGTCCTCCAGGCTGACCGGGTCGACGATGCGCAGCTCGGCGTGCTGCACCGGCTTGCCGGCGGAGACCAACCGCTCGGGCCGACTCTCGTCGCGATGGGCGGCGTCGTCGAGCACGGTGACGACGCCGCACATCTCGGTCATGCCGTACACCTGCTGGAAGTCGGTGTCGGGCCAGGCGGCCATCGCGGCTCGCAGGACCGGAAGCGGCATGGGCGCGGCTCCGTACCCGACCGCCTTGAGCCGGCTGAACAATCCCATGGCCTGCGGGCCCGCCGCCACCAGCGCGGCCACCACGGCCGGGACGAGGAAGGCGTGCGTGCAGCCGGCCATCATCCCGGCAGCGAGCAGCTGGGCGTCGACCTCGGGGACGATGTAGGCGGTCACGCCGACCGTCGGGCCGAGCAGGGTGTAGGAGCAGCCGCCGACGTGGAACATCGGCATCGCGACCATCATCATGTCGTTCTCGTGGTCGTAGACCTGGTCGCCGAGACCGTTGACGCAGTGCTCGACCATGGCCGACTGGGTCAGCTGCACCCCCTTGGGACGCCCGGTGGTGCCGGAGCTGTACATGACGACGCAGACGTCCTCGGGCGAGACCTCGGGGCGCCGGTCGAGCGGCTCGCCCGCCGCGAGCCAGGCCGCGAGCTCGTCGTCGGGCCCGCCGATCACGACGATCGTGCGTGCGTGCTCGAGGCGGTCGCGCACGAGGTTGAGCTGGTCGAGCAGCTGGTGACCCACGAACACCACCGATGCACGGCAGTCGTTGAGGACGTAGTCCAGCTCGTCGCCGGCCAGGCGCCAGTTGACCACCGTGGTGGAGGCCCCGATCTGGCAGCCACCCAGCAGGATCTGCAGGACGGCCGGACTGTTCTTGTCGAGGATGGCGACGTTGTCACCCCTCTCGACGCCGGCGGCCGCGAGCGCCCCGGCGGCCTGGCGCACGCTCTGCCACGCCTCGGCCCAGGTCCAGGTGCGCTCGCCGAACACCCAGCAGCGACGATCGGCCAGCTGGCCGGCTCGGTGCTCCAGGAAGTCGGGCAGGAACGTGGCGGACGGGATGTCCATGGGAAGAACCGACACGACGACCTCCGGGCTGTGACGACGATCACGCCACCCTAGACCCGGACGGGCCCGGCGGCTACGCGTTCTCGACGAGCTCGGCGATGCGCTCGAGCGTCCGGCGCATCGCCTTCTCGGTGGCGCGGGGCATCTTCGAGCGCTTGACCAGGAAGACGCCTCGCTCGTGGGTCAGGTCCCAGGTCTCGCTGACCACGGTACCGTCAGCGGTCGGCTCCAGCTCGTAGCGCCAGATGCGACCGCCGATCAGGCCGCCGAAACCGGTGGTCTGCCAGGCGATGCGCCGGTCCTGCTCGAACTCCACGACCTCGTTGACCGTGGAGTAGGAGGCGCCCATGTGCATCGACATGCCGAACTTCGAGCCGAGGGTCAGCGGCTCCGGATCGCCCTTGGTGCCGCGCAGCGAGCCCGATCCGTCGATCTGCTGGTGCTTGGTGGCGTCGGCGACGTAGGCGAAGATCGCCTCCGGCGGGGCGGCGATGGTGCGCTGGACGGTGATCGTGTTGGACTCCATGCCTCATTCGACCACGATCCGGGTCCGGGCGGGTGGCCACGGGCCCTACACTGAGACCGTGCCCCGCGGAGACGGACGACTCACCCACGAGATCGATCCCCAGGACGCCGGACCGCAGGACGCCTGCGGCGTCTTCGGCGTCTGGGCCCCGGGCGAGGAAGTCGCCAAGCTCACCTACTTCGGCCTGTACGCGCTGCAGCACCGTGGCCAGGAATCGGCCGGCATCGCTGTCAGCAACCGACGCCAGATCCTGGTCTACAAGGACATGGGACTGGTCTCGCAGGTCTTCGACGAGTCGACGTTGGAGTCGCTGAAGGGCGAGATCGCCATCGGTCACTCGCGCTACTCCACCACCGGGTCCAGCGTGTGGCACAACGCGCAGCCCACGTTCCGCCCCACCGCCACCGGATCGGTGGCCCTCGGCCACAACGGCAACCTGACCAACACCCACGAGCTCGCCGAGGTGCTCACCCAGCGCCTCGCCGCCCAGGCGTCGGACTCCGGACGCGGTGAGACCGCCACCTCCGACACGTCGGTCATGGCGTCGCTGCTGTCGTCGTACCCCGACCGATCGGTCGAGGAGGCGGCGCTCGAGGTGCTGCCCATGCTGCGCGGCGCCTTCTCGCTGGTGTTCATGGACGAGAACACGCTGTACGCCGCCCGCGACCCGCAGGGCATCCGCCCGCTGGTGCTGGGTCGCCTCGAGCGGGGCTGGGTCGTCGCCAGCGAGACCGCGGCGCTCGACATCGTCGGCGCCTCGTACATCCGCGAGATCGAGCCGGGCGAGTTCATCGCCATCGACGAGGACGGTCTGCGCACCGAGAAGTTCGCCGAGCCGGCGCCCAAGGGCTGCCTGTTCGAGTACGTGTACCTGGCGCGTCCCGACACCACCATCTCCGACCAGCGGGTGTTCAGCGTGCGCGCCGAGATCGGTCGTCGACTGGCCCGCCAGTACCCGGTCGAGGCCGACCTGGTCATCCCGGTGCCGGAGTCCGGCACGCCCGCGGCCATCGGCTACGCCGAGGAGAGCGGCATCCCGTTCGGGCACGGCCTGGTCAAGAACTCCTACGTGGGCCGCACCTTCATCCAGCCCTCGCAGACCATCCGCCAGCTCGGCATCCGGCTCAAGCTGAACCCGCTGCGCGACGTCATCGAGGGCAAGCGCCTCGTGGTGGTCGACGACTCGATCGTGCGGGGCAACACCCAGCGCGCGCTCGTGCGCATGCTGCGCGAGTTCGGCGCGGACGAGGTGCACGTGCGCATCTCCAGCCCACCGGTCAAGTGGCCGTGCTTCTACGGCATCGACTTCGCCTCGCGCGCCGAGCTGATCGCCAACGGTCTCTCCGTCGACGAGATCTGCCGCTCCGTGGGCGCCGACTCGCTCTGCTACGTCGACCTCGACGAGCTGATCGAGGCCACCCAGGTTCCCAAGGACAACCTGTGCCGGGCCTGCTTCGACGGCATCTACCCGGTCGCGCTCCCCGAGGACGACCTGATCGGCAAGCACCTGCTCGAGGCGCCCACACCCGACAACACGCTGAAGGTCGTGCAGTGACCGACACGTCGCCCGCATCGACGAAGCTCGACTACGCGGCTGCCGGTGTCTCGGTGGCCGAGGGCGATCGTGCTGTCGAGCTGATGAAGCAGTGGGTCGACCGGGCGCGTCGGCCCGAGGTCGTCGGCGGCATCGGTGGCTTCGCCGGGTTGTTCGACGCCTCGGCCCTGAAGTCCTACGACAAGCCGTACCTGGCCACCTCGGCCGACGGTGTGGGCACCAAGGTGCAGATCGCCCAGCGCATGGACGTCCACGACACCATCGGGTTCGACCTGGTCGGCATGCTCGTCGACGACCTGGTCGTCTGCGGCGCCGAGCCGTTGTTCATGACCGACTACATCGCCTGCGGCAAGGTCGTGCCCGAGCGCATCGCCGACATCGTCAAGGGCATCGCGCAGGCCTGCGTCGAGACCGGCACCGCCCTGCTCGGTGGCGAGACCGCCGAGCATCCCGGCCTGCTGGGGGTCGACGAGTACGACATCGCCGGCTCCACCACGGGTGTGGTCGAGGCCGACCGCCTGCTCGGGCCCGACCTCGTGCGTCCTGGCGACGTCGTGGTCGCGATGCGCGCCAGCGGCCTGCACTCCAACGGGTACTCGCTGGTGCGACAGGTGTTCTTCGGCCAGGCGGGATGGTCGCTGGACCGCCACGTGCCGGAGTTCGGCAGCACCCTCGGTGAGCAGCTGCTGATCCCCACCCGCCTCTACACCAAGCCCTGCCTGGCGCTGGCCGACGGCGTCGAGGTGCACGCGATGTCGCACGTCACCGGCGGCGGTCTCGCTGCCAACCTGGCTCGGGTGCTGCCCGACTCGGTGTCGGTGCGGGTCGACCGCACCACCTGGAGTCCGCAACCGGTGTTCGGCATGGTGGCCGAGCTCGGCGGGGTGGAGCAGCCGGCGCTGGAGCAGGCACTCAACATGGGCGTCGGCATGATCGCCCTGGTGGCCGCCGACGCAGCGGATGCCGCCGTGCGACTGCTCGGCGAGCACGGGGTCGACGCCTGGATCGCGGGCGAGGTCGGCGTTGCGGGCGAGCACGGCGCCGCCGGCACCGTCACCCTGGTGGGCGAGCACCCCTGATCGCCGGCGACCTCGATGAGTCCACACCTCACCGGGGGGTCGCTGCGTGGATCGGGCTACCTGCGGGTACGCTGGTCTCACGAATTGACTGACTAGTTCTGCGAGGGGGTCGGCACCTATGGGGCGCGGCCGTGCGAAAGCCAAACAGACCAAAGTTGCGCGTGACTTGAAGTACCGGACACCGGACACCGACTTCAACACTCTTCAGCGCGAGCTCCACGGCGAGTCGGGAGATCCGATTCCGGAGCAGTACCGCGACCTCGATCGCGAAGATCCAGCTGCCAGTTGAGACTGGTCACGACGCACGACTGGGCCTCGCCCGTCGACGTCGACCACCTCGCCGCCGTGCGAAGGCGCGACGGCGTGTGTCCTGACGGCACTCATGCGGTGCTCGAGGCACTGGCGTACGCGCTGGACGAGGCGTACGAGGGCACGACCCGGCACGTCGACGTCGTGCTGCACGGCGACGGGTCGGTCGAGGTCGTCGACGACGGCCGGGGCACCGACACGCGGCCGGACGACTCGGGCGTCCTGCGCGTCAAGCCCGTGATGGCCACACGTGACCTCCGGTTCTTCGACGCCGAGGCACCGCCTCCGCTGGCCGACGGCCTGCCTCGCCGCGGCATGTCGGTGGTCACGGCCCTGGCCGATCGGCTGGTCCACGAGAACCGGCGAGTCGACGGCGTGGGGTTCCGTGTGGCCTACAAGCGTGGAGTGCCCGTCGGGGCGCCCGAACCGCTGGCTGACGTCGAGGGCACCGGCACCTCGGTGCGCTGGTGGGGCCTGGGAACCACCCATCGGCTCGACGAGCTCGTGGCACGGGCGGCGTCCGGGTCGGTCGCCGAGGTGCGTGTGCGTCGCTCGTAGACTCCCAGCATGGCGCTCCACGAGGTCGAGTTCACGTCGCACAACGGCCGCGACACGGTGTTCGGATGGATCTACGAGCCGGTCGTGCCGGCCCGCGGGATCGTGCACGTCGTGCACGGCCTCGGCGAGCACTCGCGGCGCTACCTCCGCCTGATCACGACGCTGCTCGACGCGGGCTACGTCGTCGCGGCTGACGATCACGCCGGTCACGGGCGCACCGCCATGACCAGCGGCATCTGGGGCGACGCGGGCGACGACGCCGACCGCGTGGTCGTCGAGGACGAGCGCACCCTCGCGGGCCTGGTGCGTGAGCGGCACCCCGACCTGCCCTACGTGGTGTTCGGACACTCGTGGGGCTCGATGATCGCCCGCGGCATGGTGGTGGGTGGTGGAGACGACCTGGCCGGCCTGGTGCTGTGCGGCATCGCCGCGCAGATGGAGGGCATCGAGACCGTGCTCGATCGTGCCGCGCTGGCTGCGGAGCCTGATCAGGCCGCTGCGGCGTCCGATGCCCACGTGATGGCCCTGTTCACGGGGTTCCTCGACCGGTACGGCGAGGGTGCGGGGCCGACCGACTGGGTGGCCCGCGACGCCGACGTCGTGCGCGACCACGCCGTCGACCCCCTCAACAACTTCGGTGCACCGTTGTCCAACCGGTTCCTGCGCGGGTTCGTCGACCTGTACGACCAGGCGAACGGCGACGCGTTCTACGCCGCCGCCCGCCCGGACCTGCCGGTGCTGATCCTGGCCGGCGACCAGGACCCCGTCACGAACTTCGGTGAAGGCGCGTACCACGTGGGCAACCGCCTGGCCGCTTCGGGACATCGAGACGTACGGGTGCGCGTGTGGAGCGGATTCCGCCACGAGGTGCACAACGAGCCGCCCATCCGCGACGAGGTCGCAGCCGAGCTGCTCGCCTTCGCGGACCGGGTGACCGCCTAGCGCAGGTAGACCCCGCGCAGGCGACCGACGTCGCGCATGCGCTGCTCGGCGACCCGGTCGGCCGCGATCGACGGCGGGACGCCCTGCTCGGCCGCGTGGGTGAGCACCTCGAGCGTCGTGTCGTAGATCTTGGTCGCCTGGGCCTTGGCGCGGTCGAAGTCGAACCCTGACGGGTCGAGCTCGTCGGCCACCTGCATGACGCCGCCGGAGTTGACGCAGTAGTCGGGGGCGTAGACGATGCCGCGCTCCTCGAGTCGTTTCTCGATGCCGTCGTGGGCCAGCTGGTTGTTGGCGGCACCGCAGACGATCGCGGCCTGCAGGACCTCGACGACCTCGTCGTCGAGAGCGCCGCCGAGCGCGCACGGGGCGTAGACGTCGAGCGGCTCGCGCACGAGCGCGTCCACGGAGTCGACCACCCGCAGCTCGGGGTGGGCAGCGGTCATGGCCTCGACGGCCGGAGCCCACGGATCGGTGATCACCACGTGGGCGCCCTCGTCGAGCAGGTGGCGGACCAGGTGCTTGCCGACCTTGCCGACGCCGGCGACGCCGACGGTGCGGCCGCCGAGCGCGGAGTCGCCCCAGACGTGCTGGGCGGAGGCGCGCATGCCCTGGTAGACGCCGAAGGCGGTGAGCACCGAGGAGTCGCCGGCGCCGCCGTGCTCGACGGTGCGGCCCGTGACGTAGTCGCACTCGCGGGCGATGAGGTCCATGTCAGGGCTGAAGGTGCCGACGTCGCACGCGGTGAAGTAGCGACCGTTGAGGCTCTGGACGAACCGGCCGTAGGCGCGCAGCAGGGCCTCGGTCTTGATCTGGTTCGGGTCGCCGATGATGACGGCCTTGCCGCCGCCGAGGTCGAGACCGGCGAGCGCGTTCTTGTAGGCCATGCCCTGCGACAGGTTGAGCACGTCGGCGAGGGCCTCGGACTCCGAGGCGTAGGGGTAGAAGCGGGTGCCGCCGAGCGCGGGACCGAGCGCGGTGGAGTAGATCGCGATGATCGCCTTGAGGCCGGAGGCCTCGTCGTGGCAGAAGACGACCTGCTCGTGGTGGGTGCCGAAGGCTGAAGGGTTCTGAGGATTCACGGTGGTGCTCTCTGTGGAGGGTGGCGAGGCGGCGATGGTGGGCCGACTCATCGGGTGGGCCACGGGGTGATGTGGCTCACCGGAATGCTACCGCCGATCGTGCCGCTACGGTTCGCCCATGGATCTGCGCACCTTCCGGCTCGGTCTGCTGACCCTGGCCCTCGCGTTCACCGGCGCGTTCTGCGTCATCGTCGTCCCCGCACTGGTGACCGATGGCGGGGACGTCTGGGGCGGGCTGCTCGACGGGTTCGTCAACCCGTACGCCGCGGGCTACTCCACCGACGTGGTGCTGACCTGGGCGGTGCTGGCGTGGTGGGTCTGGCACGAACGGGCCGTCGTCCCGCGCGGCTGGATCGCCCTGCTGCTCGGTCTGGTGCCGGGAGTCGCCGTGGGGCTGGCGGTGTTCCTGCTGATGCGGTTCGCGCCCGGGTCAGCCGCGCACCCGTCGGGCCAGTGAGGCGTCCATCCGCCGGAAGAACGGGCGGGTCAGCCGGGTGGTGAGGCCGGGCAGGGCCGCCATGGCGATCTCACCGGCCACCCCGGCCAGTCGCGTCACCCGCGACGGCCGCGCATCGACGGCGCGGACGATCCATCCGGCTGCTCGCCCCGCGGACATCATGGGCATGGCGGCGTAGATGGACGTGGCGCCCGACATCTCGGTGCGCACCATCGGGAAGTGCACGATCGTCGTCGTGACGCCCTGGTCGCCGAGCTCGGCCGACAGCGACCGGGCGAACGACTCCAGGGCCGCCTTGCTGGCCAGGTAGGCCGAGAACAGCGGGATCGGGATCTGCGTCGAGAGGCTGGAGGACACGACGACGTGGCCGTGCCCCTGCTCGACGAACCGCGGCACCAGCGCGAGGGTGAGGCGCACCGCGGCGAGGTAGTTGATGGCGATGGTGCGTTCGTAGTCGTGCGCACGATCGGTCGACTCCGTGACCGGGCGGCGGATCGATCGGGCGGCGTTGTTGACCAGCACGTCGATGACCGGGTGGTCGGTGAGCAGCTGGGCGGCCACGGCGTCGCAGGCGTCGGCGTCGGTGAGGTCGACCGGATACGCGTGGGCGTGCCCGCCGTTCGCCGTGATCTCGTCGCACAGGGTGGTCAGCTCGTCGGCTCGTCGGGCGAGCAGGCAGACGGTGGCACCCTGGGCGGCCAGCTGGCGCGCTGCCTCGGCGCCGATGCCGCTGGACGATCCCGTGAGGACGACGGTGCGGCCGGCGATGCTCACGAGGCGACGTCTCCGAACAGAGCGGTGATCAGTCGCACGCACCGGTGCAGCATCTGCTCGGCGGTCTCGTCGGGGTGCTCCACCCACCAGGCCATCAGCGAGTCGACGATGCCCAGCCACACGTGCGTCATGGCGTCGATGTCGCGGTGGTCGGTGACGCCGCTCGCGGTCAGCATCTCGGTGACACCCTCCCGAGCCAGCTTCTGGATGCGCGCGGTGTAGCTGGCGGTGGCGTCGGCGATCGGTCCGGTGGTGGGCGCCGTGGGGTCGATGACGAGTCGCCACAGGTGGCGCTGGTCCTCGAGCAGGTCGAACATCGCGGCCAGCGTGTTGACGCCGCGCTGGACGCCCACGGCGTCGAAGCGAGCGACTCGCTCGATCTCGGTGGCCAGCAGGCTGCCGGCGCGTTCGATGCAGGCCAGGAACAACCCGTCCTTCGAGCCGAAGTAGTTGTAGACCAACGGCTTGGAGATGCCGGCGCGGTCCGCGACGTCGGCCACCGAAGTGGCGGCGTACCCGTCGGTGCCGAACGCCAGCGAGGCGATCTGGAGCATCTGCGTCTCGCGGTCGATCCGGGGCACGCCCTTGGTGCCTGCGTTCTTGGTGCCGGTGTTCGAGCGAGCCATGTCCACACCCTACCCGGAACCCTGACCCTGTGGTAATTTACTCCAGAGTCATATGAGGAGCGAGACGTGGCAGACCTGCTGGACCCCCTGAAGAACCCGCTCACCTACGCGGCGCCGTTCTTCCTGCTGACGATCCTGCTCGAGCTCGGCGCGCTGCGCTGGCTCGATCACGACGACAACACGACCGGGTACGCGTTCAAGGACGCGCGGGCCTCGATCTCCATGGGCGTCGGCTCAATCTTCTTCCTGACCGCCTTCAAGGTCGCCACGTTCTTCGCCTTCGTCGCGATCTACACGTACCTCGCGCCGTGGCAGCTGCCCACCGACACCTGGTGGTACTGGGTGCTGGTGATCGCCGGTCTCGACCTGGGCTACTACTGGCACCACCGGTTCAGCCACCGCGTCCGCATCGGCTGGGCAGGCCACCAGGCACATCACTCCAGCGAGTTCATGAACTTCGGCACCGCGCTGCGACAGAAGTGGAACCCGTGGTTCGAGTTCTTCTTCTGGTTGCCGCTGCCGCTGCTGGGGTTCGCGCCGTGGACGATCTACGTGGCCTTCGGCTTCAACCTGATCTACCAGTTCTACGTGCACACCGAGCTCGTCGACCGCATGTGGGCGCCGATCGAGTACGTGTTCAACACGCCGTCGCACCACCGCGTCCACCACGGCAGTGATCCGGAGTACCTGGACAAGAACTACGGCGGCATCCTGATCATCTGGGACCGCATGTTCGGCACGTTCACCCGCGAGGAGCAGCGCCCGCGCTACGGGCTGACCAAGCAGGTCGACACCTACAACCTGCTGCGCCTGCAGTACGGCGACTACGTCCAGATGGTGCGCGACGTGCGGAGCACACGGGGCCTCCGCAACCGGCTCGGCTACGTGTTCGGCCCGCCCGGCTGGGAGCCGACCGCGGAGCACGAGGCCGATCCGGTGCTGCCGCGGCGCTGGCTACAGCGCGCGGGTGATCCCGCCGTCGACCGGGACCATCGTGCCGGTGATGAACGAGGCGGCCGGCGACAGCACGAACGCCGCCACGCGTCCGAACTCCTCCGGGGTGCCGTAGCGGCGCAACGAGATGCTGGCCTCGTGGGCGGCGCGGGTCGCAGCGGGGTCGTCGGCGAGCGAGTCCAGGTGCACCACCCGGCCCGTCTCGATGCGTCCGGGCAGCAGGCCGTTGACCCTGATGCCGTGAGGCCCGAGCTCGTCGGCGAGGGTCTTGGCCGCCATCGCCAGCCCGGGGCGCAGCCCGTTGGAGATCGCCAGTCCGCCGATCGGCATCTTGGCCGACGTCGACAGCACGAAGGCGATCGAGCCGCCGTCGCCCAGCTCGGCGGCGACGCCGCGCGCCAGTCGGAGGGCGCCGACGAACACCGTCGAGAACGCGTCGGTCCACTGCTCGTCGGTCGCGTCCATGATCGATCCGGCCGGCGGACCGCCGACGCTGATCAGGGCGCCGTCGAGCCGTCCGAACCGATCGCGGGCGGCAGCGATCAGGTGGGCCGGCGTGTCGGGGTCGCTGATGTCGGCGACCACACCGGTGGCGTTGTCGCCGAGATCGGCGACGGCGGCATCGACCGACTCCTGCGTTCGCGAGGACACGACCACGCAGGCGCCGTCGGCGACCAGGGCGTGCGCCGTGGCGAGCCCGAGCCCTCCGGTCGCGCCGGTCATCACGTACGTGCGGCCGCTCAGTCCCAGGTCCATGATGGCCAGCCTAGGATGTGACCCAGGACACGACTCAGGAGGTCATCGTGCGCAGCACCATGCAGGAGTTCCCACTCACCATCGGCTCGATCCTGCGGCACGGCACGCAGGTGCACCACGACTCCGAGGTCGTCACGGCGACCACTAACGGGTCGCGTCGGATGTCCTACGGCGACGTCGGCCGGCAGGCCGCGCAACTCGCCAACGCACTGAGATCGCTCGGCATCACCGGCGACCAACGCGTCGCGACGTTCCAGTGGAACAACAACGAGCATCTCGTCGCGTACCTCGCCGTGCCGTCGATGGGTGCGGTGCTGCACACGCTGAACATCCGGCTGTTCCCCGAGCAGCTGGTCTACATCGCCAACCACGCCGAGGACCGCGTCGTCATCGTCGACGACTCGCTGGTTCCGCTGCTGGCACCGCACGTGCCGTCGTTCGAGACCGTCACCCACGTGATCGTCGCCGGGCCCGACGCAGCCACCACCGACCTGTCGGCGCTGCGCGACTCGGGCAAGGAGGTGCTGATCTACGACGAGCTCGTCGCCGACCAGCCGGACACCTTCGACTGGCCCGACGTGGACGAGCTCGACGCCGCTGCCATGTGCTACACCAGCGGCACCACGGGCAATCCCAAGGGCGTCGTCTACAGCCACCGCTCCACGTGGCTGCACTCGCTGTCGGTGTGCTCGGGCGCCATCGCGGGGCTCACCGCGCACGATCGGGTGCTGCCGATCGTGCCGATGTTCCACGCCAACGCGTGGGGACTGGCGTACGCGGCCCTGATGAGCGGAGCGTCGTTGACCATGCCGGACCGCTGGCTGCAGGCCGAGCCGCTGGTGCGGTTCATCGAGCTGGAGAAGCCCACCATGTCCGGTGCCGTCCCCACGGTCTGGAACGACGTGCTGGGCTACCTCGACACGCACGCGGACGCCGACGTCAGCTCGATCAAGGTCATCCTGGCCGGCGGGTCGGCCGTGCCGCTGGCGCTGCAGAAGGCGTTGCAGGAGCGCCACGGGCTGTACGTCAAGCAGGCATGGGGCATGACCGAGACCTCGCCCGTGGCCACCGCGGCCGGCATCCCGCTCGGTGTCGAAGGCGAGGACCAGTGGCGCTACCGGGCCGGGCAGGGACGTCTCGTCATGGGTGTCGAGGGGCGCATCGTCGACGACTCCGGCGCGGTGCTGCCACGCGACGGCGAGAGCGTCGGCGAGGTCGAGGTGCGAGGACCCTGGATCACCGGGGGGTACTACCGCTCCGACGACCGGGAGGTCGACGCCAAGTTCGACCGCGGCTGGCTGCGCACCGGCGACGTCGGTCACCTGGACGACCTGGGCTACCTGACGCTGACCGACCGGGCCAAGGACGTCATCAAGTCCGGAGGCGAGTGGATCAGCTCGGTGGACCTGGAGAACGCGCTGATGGCGCACGACGATGTGGTCGAGGCCGCCGTCGTCGGGATCCCGGACGAGAAGTGGGACGAGCGGCCGCTGGCATCGGTGGTCCTGCGGGAGGGGGCCACCGTCACGGTCGACGAGCTGCGCGAGTTCCTCGCCGGCGACTTCGCCAAGTGGCAGCTGCCCGACGCGTGGGCGCTGATCGACGAGGTGCCCAAGACCAGCGTCGGCAAGTTCGACAAGAAGGTCCTGCGCCGCCGCTACGCCGACGGGGAGCTGTCCGTGCAGTGACCCGTGCAGTGACCGGGAGGCGGAGCACACTGGGTCCATGAGTCTGCCTCCGACCGCCGATGTCGTCGTCATCGGCGGCGGGGTGATGGGACTGAGCGTGGCGTACCACCTGGCCGCGGACGGGGTCACCGACGTCGTCGTGGTGGAGGCCGGTGAGCTCGGTGGGGGATCGACCTCCAAGGCCGCCGGGGGTGTGCGCACGGCGTTCTCCGACGAGGTCAACGTGCGTCTGGCGCAGCGAAGCCTAGCTGCCTTCGCCGGCTTCGCCGAGGAGCACGACCAAGAGATCGACCTGCACCGCTCGGGCTACCTGTTCCTGCTCAGCGAGCAGGAGCAGGTGGCCGAGTTCGCCGCCGCCTCGGGGCTGCAGCGGTCTCTGGGCATCGACAGTCGCATGATCGACGTCGACGAGGCCTGCGACCTCTCGACCCTCGTCGACCCGACCGGACTGGTCGGCGCGATGTGGTCGCCCGACGACGGCCACTGCTCGCCGGAGTCGGTCGTGCTCGGGTACGCGAGGTCGGCTCGACGGCTCGGCGTGGAGATCGCGACCGGCTGCTCCGTGACGGGCATCGACGTGGTCAGCGGTGCCGTCCGGGGCGTGCAGACCGACCACGGACCGATCAGCGCCGGCACGGTGGTCTGTTGCGCCGGCGCATGGTCGCGCCGGATCGGCGCCTGGGCTTCGGTGGACCTCCCGGTCGAACCACTGCGGCGACACGTCGCGCTGACGTCGGCGATGCCGCACCTCGACGCGGCGGCACCGTTCACCGTCGACTTCGCGACGTCGTTGTACTGGCACCGTGAGGGGCCGGGTCTGCTGATGGGCCTGCCCGATCTGGACGACGCGTGGGGGTCGGAGCCGGCACGCGACCCGGCCTGGCTCGAACACCTCGCAGCGGCGATGCACCGGCGCATGCGCGGTGTCGACGACGTCGGCCTGCGCATCGCGTGGGCCGGGCTGTACGAGGTGACTCCCGACCACAACGCGCTCATCGGCCGTGCCGAGCAGGCCGAGGGGTTCGTCTACGCCACCGGCTTCTCCGGTCACGGCTTCCTCATGGGCCCGGCCGTCGGCGAGGTCGTCAGGGACCTGGTCATGCAGAGGACACCCGACATCGACGTGTCCGGGCTGTCGGTGAATCGCTTCGCTGGTGGCGTCCGCCCCGAGAAGCACGTTGTCTGACTGGAGACCACGTGGTCTGACTGGTGGCCAGGGCCGGGGTCGAACCGGCGACCTTCCGCTTTTCAGGCGGACGCTCGTACCAACTGAGCTACCTGGCCGTACGCAGGCAGACTTTACCGGATGCTCGCGCCATGCTCGCCAGGGAGGCCGACGGCAGCCTCCTGACGGTCACGTCGCACCGGGTCAGCTCGCTCCGGGGTGAGGAGTCGAGTCGGCCAGCTTCTGCAGCAGCAGCGCCTCGGCGACGCACACGCGCTCGAACTCGGCCAGGTGCAGCCCCTCGTCGATGCCGTGGGCGCGGGTGTCGGGGTCCTCGACGCCGGTCACCAGCACGGCGGCGTCGGGGAAGATCCGGGCGAACTCGGCGATGAACGGAATCGAGCCACCCATGCCCATGTCAACTGGGTCCGTGCCGTCCCACGCCTCGCGGAACGCGGAACGGGCGGCGTCGTAGGCGGGTCCGTCGGCGGCGACGGTGAACGGGTCGCCGGTCTCGCCACGCTCGACCTCCAGGTGCGCGCCGAACGGGACGTGCGCCTCGAGGTGGTCGACCAGTGCCTGCAGGTGGGCGTTCGCGTCACCGCCGGGCGGAACGCGCATGCTGATCTTGGCGCGGGCGCTCGCCGCCAGGGTGTTGGAGGCCGATGCCACGGGCGTGGCGTCGATGCCGATCACGCTGACCGCCGGCTCGGCCCAGAGGCGCTGGACGACCGATCCGGTGCCGATCTGCTGGACGCCGTCGAGGATCGACGACTCCGCTCGCAGCCGGTCCTCGGGGTACTCCAGGTCCGCTGCGGTGCCGTGGTGCAGGCCCTCGACCGCGACGGAGCCGTCCGGATGGTGCAACGTGGCCAGCAGCTGGCACAAGGTGGTGAGCGCGTCCGGGACGACTCCACCCCACAGGCCGGAGTGCACGGCATGGTCGAGCGTGCGGACGGTGACCTCGCAGTCGGCCAGGCCGCGCAGGCTGACCGTCAGCGCGGGGACGCCGATGTCCCAGTTGGCCGAGTCGGCGATGACGATGGCGTCGGCCCGCAACTCGTCACGGTGCTCCTCGAGCAGGGCCACCAGCGAGGGCGAGCCGGACTCCTCCTCGCCCTCGACGAACACGGTCACGCCGACCGGCGGGTCGCCGCCGTGGGCGCGGAACGCCGCAAGGTGTGCGACGAGTCCGGCCTTGTCGTCGGCAGCTCCGCGGGCGTACAGCCGTTCCCCGCGACGAGTCGGCTCGAACGGGGGAGAGGTCCAGGCAGCGGGATCGCCGGTCGGCTGCACGTCGTGGTGCGCGTACAGCAGCACGGTCGGAGCGCCGGGAGGAGCCGGGTGGTGCGCGATGACCGCCGGGGCGCCGCCCGCGTCGACGATCTGCGTCTCGTTGAAGCCAGCCTCCAGCAGGAGGCGCTCGACCTCGCGCGCCGACGCGTGCACGTCGTCGTGGTGCTCCGGCTGCGCCCAGATCGACGGGATCCGGACCAGGTGGTCCAGGTCGTCGAGCAGGGTGGGCATGAGATCGCGGACACGAGCCGCCAGATCGATGTCGGTCATGCCCCCAACTGTGCCCGACGAGTCACGTGGACCCGCTGACGAGTCACGCACGGTCACCGACGAGTCACGCACGGTCGCCGACGTGTCACGCACGGTCACCGACGAGTCACTCAGGTGACTCCTCGGCGCACCTGGGTGACTCGTCAGCGAATCTCCGTGACTCGTCAGCGGTCAGACGGTGCCCATGTCGTCCTTCAGACGGTGCGGATGGCGTCGTCGGCGCTGATGCGAGGGAGGCGGTCGAACCAGGCGTCGGGTCCGGGGTGGCCGATGTTGACGACCAGCTGCGAGCGCCAGCCGGTGCCCTCGAAGAACTCGGCGTCGACGCCGTCGCGGTCGAAGCCGGCCATCGGACCGGCAGCCAGCCCGGCGGCGCGAAGTCCGAGGATGAAGTAGCCGGTCTGCAGTGCGGTGTTGTACGTGGCCTGCTGGGCGCGCGCCCCGTCGTCGAGGAACATCTCGCGGGCGTTCTCCATGATGGGGAAGTGCTCGGCCATCCGGTCGTGGAAGTCGGTGTCGGCAGCGATCACGGCGACCATCGGGGCGCTGGCCGTCTTGGCGGCGTTGTTGCCGCCCATGTGCCGCACCAGACGGTCGCGGCCCTCGCCCGGCTCGACGAGCAGCAGGCGCATGGGCTGGTTGTTCATGGCGGTCGGACCGAGCTTCACCACCTCGAACACGCGGCGCACCTGCTCGGCCGACACGGGCTCGTCGGTGAAGGTGTTGGCCGTACGGGCCTCGCGGAAGAGGACGTCGATGGCAGAGTCGGACAGCAGGAAATCGGTGTCAGTTGCGAGGGAAGTCATACAAGTTTCAACCAACCACATTGACCGAGCCATCCCTGATTGCGGGGTGACTCGCGTCACGTGGCCCGGGTCAGTCTCCCCACCCCATCGAGAACACCTCGAACGCGGCGGCGTGCGTGGTCCCCAGGCGCTGACCGGTCGGGCGCGACATTCCCTCGAGGAACTCCTGCGGGTCGAAGTGCTCCCAGCCGAGCCCCTCGATGTAGGCGGCATGGGCCGCGAGTGAGGCGACGCCGCGGTCGAACGTCGCGGAGGTGTCGACGCCGTGGGTGGACTGCGGTGACCCGAACGCGAGCACCGCGCCGACCCCGCCCCACGGCTCGAGCGCGTCGTCGCCGGACAGCTGGTCGGCGAACACCCACCGATTGCCGGCGTCGCGGACGGCGTCGAGGACCGCGCGTCCGACTGCGATGTGGTCGGCCTGGTTGAGGTTGGTGCCGCCCCACGTGTCGCGGAAGTTGCCGGTGACCACCACGTCGGGCCGGAACCGGCGCACCGCCCGGGCGATCACCGACCGCAGGTGGACGCCGTACTCGAGCACGCCGTCGGGCTCGCCGAGGAACTCGATGTGGTCGACGCCCACCACTGCCGCTGAGGCGACCTGCTCCGCCTCGCGCAGCGGCCGGCACTCGTCGGGGTGCAGGCCGTCGATGCCGGCCTCGCCGCTGGTGACCATGGCGTAGCCGACGGTCTTGCCCTGGTCCGTCCAGCGAGCGACTGCTGCCGCCGCTCCGAACTCGAGGTCGTCGGGGTGGGCCACGACGCACAGGGCGCGGTCCCAGTCCTCGGGCAGGGTCTGCAGGGGTTCGGGTGTCATGGGTCGAGCATGGCCCGGTGTCCGCGAAAAGCCCACAGCGATCAGTGGAGACACGGAAAAACCCACGTGCTCGGACGAGCACGTGGGCTTCACGCTGGCGACCTCGACGGGACTCGAACCCGCGACCTCCGCCGTGACAGGGCGGCGCGCTAACCAACTGCGCCACGAGGCCTTGCAGTGCGGCGAACCGCGGACGTCACTGTATCGCACGGCGGACCGCCTGGACAAAACGGCCTCGGCGACGTCGGTCACGGTGTTCACCGGACCTTTGCGTTGCCGATGCGCCCAGTTCCGGCAAGACTGTCCTGAGCCTTTCGCAGGGCGAACCCGAACTGACTGCCTACCTCCAAAGAGGACCGCATGATCGAGTACCGCTCCATCGGAAAGACGTTCCCGGACGGAACCGAGGCGGTGGGTGAGTTCTCGCTGGTCCTGCCCTCGCGCAGCACCACGGTGTTCGTCGGCTCGTCCGGCTGTGGCAAGACCACCTTGCTGCGCATGGTCAACCGCATGGTCGATCCCTCGCGCGGGCAGGTGCTGATCGACGACGTCGACATCGCCACCAAGGACAAGGTCGCGCTGCGACGCAGCATCGGCTACGTGATGCAGCACGCCGGACTGCTGCCGCACCGCACCGTGCTCGACAACATCGGCACGGTCCTGCGGTTGAACGGCGTGGGCAAGGACGAGGCGCGCGAGCGCTCGCTGGCCATCCTGCCCACGGTGGGGCTCAGCGAGGCGCAGGCCGACCGCTACCCGAGCCAGCTGTCGGGTGGCCAGCAGCAGCGCGTGGGCGTGGCCCGCGGCCTCGTCACCGACCCGAACATCCTGCTCATGGACGAGCCGTTCGGCGCCGTCGACCCGATCGTGCGCGACGAGCTGCAGCAGGAGCTGCTGCGGCTGCAGCGCGAGCTGGACAAGACCATCGTGTTCGTCACGCACGACATCGACGAGGCCTTCCTGCTCGGTGACCAGGTGGTGATTCTCAAGACCGGTGGCGAGGTAGCCCAGGTCGGGTCGCCGGCCGAGATCCTCGCGAACCCCGCCGACGACTTCGTCCGCAGCTTCGTCGGCCTCGACAAGGGCGCCCGGGCGCTGCACGTGGAGGATCGCGACGGCGTGCAGGTGGTCGTCGACGGCACCGGCAAGGCCACCGGGGTGCTGGGCGGCCCCCAGTGACCTGGTTCATCGACAACATCGACATGATCCGCGAGCTGTTCGTGCGACACCTGTGGATCAGCGTGGTCTCCACGGCCATCGGATTCGTGGTCAGCCTGCCCATCGGCTGGTACGCCAACGAGCACCCCCGCATCCGTGGCGCCTCGGTGGCGGCCATCGGCGTGCTCTACACGATCCCGTCGATCGCGGTGTTCGTGCTGCTGCCCGGCATCCTCGGCACCGGGTTCCTCAGCGTCATCAACGTGCTGATCGCGCTGTCGACCTACGCCGCCGCCGTCATGGTGCGCACCACGGCCGACGCCTTCGGCTCGGTGTCACCGGCCGTGCTCGACGCCGCCTCGGCGGCCGGATTCTCGCGCCCGCAACGGGTGTTCCGCGTGGAGCTTCCCCTGGCCGGTCCGGTGCTGCTGGCGGGCCTGCGGGTCGTCTCGGTCAGCACCGTCAGCATGCTGAGCGTCGCCACCCTCGTCGGCGTCAGCAACCTCGGGTCGCTGTTCACCGACGGCTACCGACGCAACTTCCAGACCGAGATCATCATCGGCATCCTCGCCATCGTGGTCCTGGCGCTGCTGCTGGACCTCTTGTTGGTGCTGATCGGCCGTGTGCTGATGCCGTGGACGGCGACGTCGTCCACCGTTCGACCGCGCCGCAAGGCGGTGAGTGCATGAGCGTCGTGGGCGACACCATCGACTTCCTGACCGCGGCGGCCAACCACAGCGGTCCCGACGGCATCCCCGCGCGCACCGTCGAGCACCTGGTGTACACCGCCGAGACCATCGCGATCGCCGGTGTGATCGCCATCCCGCTGGGGCTGTGGATCGGCCACACCGGTCGGTTCCGCAGTGTCGCGGTGGGGGTCACGGGCGCCATGCGCGCCCTGCCCACGCTGGGTCTGCTCACCGCGCTCGCCCTGGTGGTCGGCATCGGGCTGACCGCGCCGTTGATCTCGCTGGTCGTGCTCGCCATCCCGCCGCTGCTGGCCGGCGCCTACTCGGGTGTGGAGTCCGTCGACCGCCAGACCGTCGACGCCGCGCGATCCATGGGCATGACCGAGCTGCAGATCCTGCGCAAGGTCGAGATCCCGCTGGCGCTGCCGATCATCGTCGGCGGCATCCGCTCGGCCGTCCTGCAGGTGGTGGCCACGGCCACCGTCGCCGCGTTCGTGGGGCTCGGCGGACTCGGTCGGTTCCTGATCGACGGGCAGGCCGTGAGCGACTACGCCCAGATGGCCGGTGGCTCGGTGGTGGTCATCCTGCTCGCCTTCGTGCTCGACGGCTTCTTCGCCGCCCTCCAGGCGCTCGCCACCGGGCGCCGACCCCAGTCCCAACCCTCCACCGTCTGACGACAGACCCCCAACAAGAGGAAGAACATGACCCTGAAGAAGATCGCCGCCATCGCAGCGGCCACGACCCTCGGCCTCGCGCTCGCCGCGTGCGGCGGAGACCCCACGTCGACCGACGGTGCTCCGGACAGCCAGTCGTCCGGAGACTCGATCACGGTCGGCTCGGCAGCGTTCCCCGAGAACGAGATCCTGGCCGAGATCTATGCCCAGGCGCTCGAGGCCAAGGGAGTGACGGTGCAGAAGAAGCTCAACATCGGCGCTCGCGAGGTCTACATCAAGGCGTTGCAGAACGGTGAGATCGACCTGGTGCCGGAGTACTCGGGCAACCTGCTCACCTACTTCGACCCCAAGGCGACCGCCACGTCGTCCGAGGACGTGCAGACCGCGCTGGGCGACGCTCTGCCCGACGGGCTGACCGTGCTGACGATGTCCGAGGCGCAGGACAAGGACTCGTTGAACGTCACGCAGGAGTTCGCGCAGGCCAACAACCTGAAGTCCATCGGCGACCTGAAGGGCGTCAAGGACCTCAAGCTGGGGGCCAACCCGGAGTTCAAGACCCGCGCCTACGGCATCCCGGGCATGGAGAAGTTCTACGGGATCACCGGCGTCACGTTCACCGCGATCAGTGACGGTGGCGGACCGGCGACCCTCAAGGCGCTGCTCGACGGCAAGATCGACGTCGCCGACATCTACTCGACCACGCCCTCGATCGTCGACAACGACCTGGTGACGCTGGAGGATCCCGAGAACATGATCGCGGCGCAGAACGTGGTGCCGCTGATCAACACGTCCAAGGCCAGCAAGACCGTCACCGCGGTCCTCGACGAGATCTCGACCAAGCTGACCACGCAGGACCTGCTGGACCTGAACAGCAAGAACCAGGGTGCCGACAAGGCTGCACCGGCCGACCTGGCCAAGCAGTGGCTCACCGACAAGGGCCTCATCTAGCGTTCCCGCTGAGCCTGACGTCTCGACCACGACACCCTGGCGTGTCGCGTCGAGACGTCAGGCTCAGCGCGTTGGTGCGGCTTCGCTGAGTCCGAACCGGTCGTGGAACCGGCGCATCGGCGCGGGGGCCCACCAGTTGGCCCGGCCCAGCATCGCCATCAGTGAGGGCACGAGCAGGGCGCGGACGATGGTGGCGTCGATCAGCACCGCCAGCGCCGTGCCGACGCCGAGCTCCTTGATGAAGATGATCTCCGAGGTCGCGAAGGCGCCGAGCGCGATCGCGAACAGCACGGCGGCGGCCGTGACGATACGACCCGTGCGCTGCACGCCGAGAGCGACGGCGTCGAGCTTCTCCGGCACCGGCGTCACGGGCCTCCTTGATGCGGGTCAGCAGGAACACCGCGTAGTCGGTCGACAACCCGAAGACCACCGCGAACAGGAACACCGGTTGCGAGGACTCCAGAGCCCCTTGGCTGGAGTAGTTCAGCAGACCCTCGAGGCGACCGTCCTGGAAGATCAGGACCAGGATGCCGAAGGTCGCGCTGATGGTGAGCACGTTCATCACGAGCGCCTTGATCGGCAGGACGACCGAGCCGGTCATCAGGAACAGGGCGGCGAAGGTCAGCACCGCCAGGATGCCCAGGGCGATCGGGATGCTGGCGCGGATCGCCGCCACCTGGTCGACCTGTTCTGCGCTGGCGCCACCCACCACGACCGGACCGGGCGCCGGGACGTCCCTGACCGCGCCCACGAGGTCCAGCGTCTGCTCGTCGAGAGTGGATCCGGCGGGCTGCACGTCGACCTGCCACGTGTCGTCACCGACGAATCGCGGTGGCGTCACCTGGGCGACGTCGTCCAGCGTCGCGAGGTCGTCGGCGTAGGTGGTGACTGCCGACTCGGCGCTCCGGGGAGCGGACACGGCGACGATGACCGGGGAGGACTCGGTACCGGTGAACTCCGAACGCAGCGTGCTGTCGACCGCCTTGGCGGAGGCGGAGTCCGGCAGGACCGTGGCGTCGACGCCGGTGAACTTCACGCCGAGGAACGGCAGGCCGAGCGCGACCAGCACCACGGTGCCGCCCAGGGCGGTGCCGACGCGGTAGCGCATGACGAACGTCGAGAGCCGGTACCAGAACCCCCTGGTCTCGGCGCGGGCGTCTGCCTGCTGTGCCAGGCGCCACCGTCGTGGTGCCAGGGCGTTCACCCGGTGCTGCAGCACCGCGAACAGCGCGGGCAGCACGATGATCGAGACGGCTGCCGCCACGAGCGCCACGACGGTGACCCCGATGCCCATCGAGTACAGGAACCGCAGCGGGAACACCAGGAGCGCGAGCCCGGCGCCGGCCACCGTGACGGCCGAGAAGACGACGGTACGCCCGGCTGTCGCCACGGTGCGGCGCACGGCCTCGGCACCGGGCCCGACCCGTTCCAGCTCCTCGCGGAACCGCGACACCATGAACAGCGAGTAGTCGATCGCGAGTCCGAGGCCCAGACCGGTGATCAGGTTGAGGGCGAAGATCGAGATGTCGACGACCTCGTTGATGCCGCGCACGACCAGCAGCGACGTGACGATCGTGAGACCGCCCACCAGCAGGGGCAGCAGGGCCGACACGGCCGAGCGGAAGACCAGCAGCGAGGCGACGAACAGCAACGGGAAGGCGATCAGCTCGGCGCGCAGCAGGTCGCTCTCCACCTGCTCGTTGACCTGCTGGTAGGCCGGACCGGGGCCGCCGACCGCGACGCCGTCGATGCGGTCGAGCTCGTCGCGCAGGTGCTCGGTGACCGCGTCGCCATCGGCGTCGGCGGTGTAGATGGCGGCCAGGTAGGTCTTGGAACCGTCGGTCGACACGAAGGCCGGTCCGGACGACGGCCCGCCGACGACTCGGCCGACCCCCGGCTCGTCCTGCAGCACGCGGGTGACCTCGGTGAGTGCCGCTGAGCGATCGGTGTCGACCAGCGCGATCAGCTGGGGTGCGGCGTCGAGTCCGCTGGCCCGCTCGATCCGCTGGACGGCCACGGCGCTCTCGGCGCCGGTGTCGGAGAACGAGTCGCTGTCGGTGTTGAGCAGTCCGGCGACCGGTCCGCCCACGACCCCGGCGATCGCGAAGAAGACGATCGTGACGGCGAGGACGCGCCGCGGGCGCGTGGTGGCGAGGCGTGCGAGTGCGGTGAACATCAGTACATCTCCTGGGCGGCTTCGATCGGATCCCCGAACAGGTCCATCAGGTCCAGGGAGGACAGGACGGTGAGCAACATGCCTTGGGCCATGAAGTCGCGGACCTCGTCGGCGGTGCCGCCGCTCAGCTGGGCGACCTCGCGCCACATGTCGCGGTAGGTGCGTCGTGCGACTTCGGAGATGGCGGGATCGGAGGCCGCCGCCCAGGTGTGCAGCTGGCACTGCAGCGATCGGGCGCCGTCGTTCATCAGCTCGATGTAGGCCAGGGCCATCGCCTCGAACGGCGACGTCTCGGGCCCGCGATCCTCGACCGCCGAGCGGAATCGCAGGCGCAGGTGCTCGACGTGGTGCTCGATGGCGGCGGCGATCAGGTCGGCCTTGGTGCCGAAGAGGCGGAACAGGTACGGCTGCGAGACTCCGGCGCGCTCGGCGATCGCCTCGGTCGAGGTGGCGTGCATGCCCGATCGGCCGTACTCCTCGATGGCGGCCTCGAGGATGAGGACCTTGCGATCGGCCGCCTTCATGCGGGACTGTGGTGACATGCAGGTAAGTTAGTGAGCACTCACAAACATTGTCAAGGGGTCAGGCTGGAGGAGTGAACACCCACGGTTCCCGCGGCAGGGTGGCCGGGTCGAACGCGGGCAGCAGCGCGGTGAGGGTGCCGCCGGAGAGGCCGAGCGAGTCGACGATCAGGGCGAAGGCGTCGAGGCCGGCCGCCTCGAGGTCGCGCAGGGTCACGGCACCGTCGCGCTTGGCGAGGCGCTGGCCGGCAGTGTTGAGCACCAAGGGCACGTGGGCGTAGGTGGGCACCTGCAGGCCGAGCAGCACGGCGAGGTGGGCCTGTCGGGGCGACGACTCGAGCAGGTCGTCGCCGCGGACCACCTGGTCGACTCCCTGGGCGGCGTCGTCGACCACGACCGCGAGGTTGTAGGCGTGCACGCCGTCGGCGCGGACCAGCACCACGTCGTCCACGGGGCCGGTGAACTCGCCGTGCAGCAGGTCGCGCACCGTGGCGGTCCCGACCTCGGTGCGCAGGCGCAGCGCGGCCGGACGCTCGGCCCGGCGATCATCACGCTCCCGGTCGGACAACTCGCGGCACGTTCCCGGGTACAGGCCCGGGGTCTGGTGGGGCGCCGAGGTCGCCTCCTGGATCTCGCGGCGCGTGCAGAAGCACTCGTAGACCACGCCGCGTGCCTGCAGGTCGGACACGGCATCGGCGTACAGAGCGGTGCGCTCGGACTGGCGCACGACCGGGCCGTCCCAGTCGAGGCCGATCGCCGCGAGATCCTCGAGCTGTCGCGACTCGGCGCCCGCCTTGACCCGGTCGAGATCCTCGACCCGCATCAGGAAGTCGCGGCCGGTGCTGCGGGCGAACAGCCAGGCCAGGACCGCCGTACGCAGGTTGCCGATGTGCAGGTCGCCGGACGGCGACGGTGCGAAGCGGCCGGCACCCGACGCTTCCGCGCTGCGCATCACAGCACCCAGAAGAATCCGAACGCCGGTGCCGCGACGGCAATCAGGATCCACGGCGACAGCAGCTTCGCGCCCAGGATCGTGCGCATGACGACGTAGGTGATGGCCGAGACGATGCTCGCCATGACGAGCAGGCCGATCGCGTCACCGCGGCGGGCGGGCTCGTCGACGATCACCGACGCAGCCACGATCAGTCCCAGGATCCCGTGCTCGGCGACGGCGAAGAACCCGATCGCCGCGACTCTGCGCTGCACGCGGTTGAGCGCCGCGAGGCGAGCGGCTGGGCCGATCGGGGGCGTGGACATGGTGCTCCGGACGTCGAGGGACGGACGCTCCCAGTGTCCCACCCGCCGGTTCACCGCTGGCCGGTCCTCGCCATCCTTCGCTCATCGCGATCGCGAGCACCCCCAACGGGACTCCGTCGCTCGTTCCTCGCTCCTCCTCGAATCACTGGATCTCATTCGTGAACGTCAGAGCCCCCGAGACTGCGCCTGCGGCGGCGGTTCGGGGGCTCTGGCGATCACGAGCACCCCCAACGGGATTCGAATGTGTTTTGAGCGTAGCCGATCTGCGCTGCTATCGCCGGATATTCGCTGCGATTGCAGCGACTCCGTACTGTACATGGCGCTGTCGATCGTGTCTGATTGTTCTTGAAGTGGGCACACCGTGCCCATTTGCTCCGAGAGAGTTCGTGTCGGACCTCCCCGGTACGGTCGAATCCATGACCGACCAGCGCGCTGATCTCTCCGAGCAGGAGGCGACCGTCCTCGAGCTCGAGCGCATGTGGTGGCAGTACACCGGCTCCAAGGAGCAGGCGATCCGTGACCGGCTCGACATGTCGGTCACGCGCTACTACCAGCTGCTGAACACCATGCTCGACGACCCGCGTGTCTACGCCGCGGCGCCGATGGAGGTCAAGCGGCTGCGTCGGCTGCGTCAGGGCCGGCAGTCGTCGAGGTCTGCGCGGCGGCTCGGATTCGTCTGACCCCGGACGGCTAGGACACAAGGAACGGCCCCGACTCTCTCGGAGAGTCGGGGCCGTCTTGTGCCAGGTGTTCAGCTCCTGGCGGCCTGCGTGAGTGCGACGGCGGTCGCCGCTGCCCACGCTGCTGCCAGCGCCCATGCGATCGTGCTGCCGCCGAGCAGGTAGAGCCCTGCGGCGATCACGATGCCGGCCGCGGCTGATGCCTGGACCGAGCGGTGGTTGATGAGCTTCATCTGGACTCCTTTCCGAGGTGAGGGGTAGTCTGGGGGTGCGGCCCCCGGTACTTGTTCTACCGGGGGCCTTACCCTTTCTAGCGCCTGTTCTGCACGATCGCTATGACCTGCAGGATGATCGAGATGATCATCAGCGCTATGACTAGGGCTTCCATCTTGCCCCTCACCTCCTCTCTGTAGTTGTGTCTCTATTGTACACCCCCCTTGTCTTATCTGTCAAGTGGGGTTATCGTATTCTCGTGCCGACCCCCGCAGAGCGAATCAACGACGTCGCCGCCAGCCTCGGCGCACTCAGCCAAGAGGGCGACGTCGTCCAGCGCGCGAAGATGCTCCGAGACACAGCCGAAGCCGTGACGAGTCTCAGCGAGGACATGTCCGTGCTCTACGGCCGCGCTGTCCGCGACCTCGTGAGACTGGTCGGACCGTCACGCGCGGCACGCGAGCTCGACATGAGTCGCACCCGGATCTATCAGATCGTCAAGAACCACGAGGGCTCGGTGGAGCAGTAGCCGCGGCGAGTCTGGACGGCTCGGGCGAGTCGCCCGTAGCCTGATCGTGTCGCCCGGCGCCGGTCCCCCCAGGATTCCTGCTCGCCGGGCGACATCATGCTCGGCGGAGGTCCTTCGCGGCCACGAGCATCTCGACCGGCTGGCCGGGGTCGTTGACGGAGTTCACGACGACTTGGGCGAACCAGCCTTGTGGGTCGGACGGGTGGCCGTGGACCCAGCAGAGGATCAGCGCTGGCAGCTCGTCGCCGCCCTGGGTGGTGAGGATCGCGAAGGGGTGCCGGACTGGGCGCCTGGTGGCCATGCCGGGACGGTAGTTCCTGGGCATGACAGAAGGCCCCCGACCTGACCGGAGTCAGATCGGGGGCTTCGTGTTGGCCGTGCCGGGGGAGGAGCGGCGCGGTCAGTCGGTGCCGTCGGTGTAGTACTCGACGACGCGGGACGCCTCAGCGGCCGCGCCGTGCTGGCTGATCGCGTCGGCCAGGAACTCGGCCGCGCACGCTGCGGAGCCGTACAGAGTCCGCGCGGTCAGTGCGGTGATGCGGGCGAGGGTGATCAGCACGGCGACCAGGCCCCGCCCGTGACCCAGCCGTGGGTGCCGCAGTCGTCGCACAAGATCGACGGCCGCACCGTGCTCGAGCCGGCCTTGTCGATCGTCACCACGTGTCCAGCGCCGAGCTGCAGGGCGGGCGCGCACACGATCGTCCCTCGCGCGCCACGGTCGCAGACGTGCTCGAACCGGACGGTGCCGTCGGGGTAGGTCAGCAGGGTCTTGTCGTCGTCGACGTGCTCGGCGCCGATCGCACCGGGAGGGGTGACTGTGATCATTCGTCGGCCAGGTGGTCGGGGATCTCGTGGACCGGCGACACCTTCGACCTGATCCAGAACCCACCGAGGACCGGGACCGCGAACTGCGTGAACGTCAGGACCGCCTCGACCTGGTCCGGCAGCTCGCCGGTGCCTTTGCCGAACGCTGCCAGCAGCACGAATACGGCAACGGCGAACGAGCGGACCGCGGCCGGCTCGTACCCGGCGACCGCATCGCGGATGAACTCGGCCGCCCGGCGGGCGGCACGACGAGCGAGGTTGATGACTCGGGACATGGCTGGATCTCCTCAGTAGGTGAACTGGACGAACACGAGCGGGTGGTCAGAGCCCCGCGTCGACCGGGTGACGACACGGGTGCCGTGGACGCCGGCTGGGCCGAACAGGCGCAGCAGGTGGTACCGGCCCTTCCCGGTCCGTGCGCCGGCCTCCATGCCGAGGTCGTGGTAGCCGGCCTGCACCAGCTCGCGGCCGACGTGGTCGGTGCGGGTCGTGCCGCCGGCGGGGCTGTTGAAGTCGCCGCCGATCAGCACCGGACCCCACGTCTTGTCCGTGAACCCGGTCCGCAGGTAGTCGACGAGGCGGCGGGTCTCGCTGATGCGGGCCTTGTCGCCGGCCGAGGTGACCTCGTAGGACAGGTGCACGGCCGACAGGGTGAGGCGGGCGTAGTAGTTGTCGGTGCGGTAGAACCTGTCGACGGTGGTGTTCTTGCGGATGGTCCCGAGCAACGCGCGGAACCACCAGCCGGCGCGGGTCTCCCAGCGGCCCTTGCGGCGGAAGATCACGCGGCCTTCCTTGTAGGCGGCGACGGCGTACTTGGTGGCGATCTTCGCGGCCAGCTGGGGACGCTGGGCCGAGTAGAGCTCGGAGCAGACGATGAACGAGGCGTCGGAGCCGAGGATGTCGTCGGCGAGGATCGACACCCGGTTGGCCCACTTCCCGCCGACGGCGGCGTCGTTGCGCTTCGAGGCGCAGTTGACGAGCAGGGCCGACGACTCGCGGACCTTCGGCTCCGGGGCCGGCTTCTTCGCCGGCGGGTCGGCGGCGATGTCGATGAAGGTCTGCGGTCCGGCGTAGCCGTCGGAGTTCCCACCGGGCGCGAGGTCCTTCGGCTTGTCGCCGTACCCGAGCTTCACCTGGACGGCCGAGAGGCCCGCGACGTCCTTCGGGCCAAGCGTCGGGCCGGGGCCTTCGTCGTAGGGGTAGGGCAGGCCGAAGTACTCCGACCAGACCACGATGCGCTCGCCGAGCCTGGTCACGTCGTCGGAGACGCCACCGAGGACCCACGTCTCGGGCTTGCCCCACACCGGGGCAGGGATCGTCGGGGGGACGGGCAGCGGCTCCGGCGTCGGCTTCGGCGGCGCGGTCAGACGCAGCTGCTGGCCGACACGAATGATCGAGGGATCGGCGACGTCGTTCCAGGCGACGAGGTCGTCGACGGTCGCGCCGGCGGCGCGGGCGATCGCCGTGAGCGTGTCGCCAGGACGCACCGTGTAGGTTCCGCCCACGGGCGGCGGCGGAGTCTGCGGTGTGCCAGTCGCCGCGGCGAGGAGCTTGCCGATCGGGAACGCACCCGGGTCGCCGTGGGCGTTCTCGGGGACGTGCTGGTGGCCGAGGATGCCGTAGGCGTTGCGCCACTCGGTGAACGACAGCCGGTACTTCGACGCACCGTAGGACGCCGGGTACGCGCCCCACCCGCGCGGCGCGGCGTCGGCGATCGGGAAGTCGGTCCACTCGGCGTGCAGCCAGCGCACGAAGTCGGCCAGGTCGGCGATGAACCAGTCCGGGGCGTCGGGCATGTAGATGAAGTCGCGGCCCGCGACGAGGCCCTGCTTCTCCCACTTCGCCTTCGTCGCAGGGTCGCAGGTCCCGACGAGCTCGATCTGGACCACGTTCAACGTGTTGGTCTCGACGCCACCGAGCTTGTTGACGAGCGCGCGTGACGACTTGTTCAGCGCGAAGTGCTGACGCCAGTCGATGCGCTTCTTGCTGAAGTCGGGCCGCGCGGTCAGGTGCGGTGCGACCGCGCCGCCGGAGTACGCCGGCCAGCCGGTGCCCTCGGTTGAGTGCAGGCCGAGGACGTTGGGCGCCATCGTCGAGCCGACGAACTTCGACCCCCAGTACTGCAGGGTCCGGTTCGCGGGTGGGTACTTCGTCGCTCGAGTCACGGGTGCCTCCTTGGGCATGGCGGAGTGGCCCGGCACCGGGTCGGTGCGGGCTGCAGCTGGTGGAGCGCGGTCTAGGGCTCGGGGGTCGGCGGGGGGTCGAGGATGATCACGCGGCACGGGCCGGGCTGGGTGTCGCTCGTGCCGTCGGTGTAGGTCGTCGTCCATGTGCCGTCGGCGTTGCACGTCGGCCCGGTCGCGATCCCGCGCCCAGGCTCGCCCTGTGCCCCGTCCTTGCCGTCCTTGCCATCCTTGGCCGGCTCCGGGGCGGGAGGGCTCACGCCTGCAGCTCCGGTCTTGCCGACGCACGACCCGCCACAGTTGCGGGCGAGTGCGTCGTCGATCTGGTCGCGGACGGCCGACCCGATCTGAGCCAGCGTCGGTCCCGGCCCCATCGGGCCTGGGATCGGCACGTACACCGTCCGTGGTGCTGCGCCTGGATCAACGACCGGCTTCTCGCCGAGGGACTCGACCTGATCAGCCAGAGCAGCGGACGCGGCCTGCTCCTGGGTCAAGTCGGCTCGGGTCTCGATCAGGTCCGCCCGCAGGTCCGCGCGGTCCAGCTGGGACGCCTGCCGCGACTGCAACACGAACAGAGTCAGCCAGACCCCGCCGCCGATGATCAGCAGCGCGACGGCCGTCCACACGATGAGGATGGTGCGCCCGGACGGGACCGGCAGCGGCTTGTTGAACAGCTTCACGGAGAGCCCCCACTCACGATCAGGTTGAAGATGGCCAGCCCAAAGGACCCAAGGATCGCGAGGACCCCGAGCGCGGCGCCGAGGGCCACCTGTCGCTTGAACTCGTCGTTGCGCTTCTTCTCGGCCTTCAGCGTCTCGACCTCGCGGCCGACGTCGGTGGTGTCGGCCTGGTCGGCACGCCGCGCCTCGCGCCACACGTCCTGACGCACGAACGTCTCGGCCGCGTGGTTGCGGTCGTCTCGCATCTCTCTGGCCAGGCCCGCGAGCTGCTGTGCGACGGAGTCGAGACGGCGCATGACCTCGCCCAGGGTCGGCTCGTCGGCCATCAGCGGCACGCTCCCTCTGACCTTGGCTGATTGGCGACCGCGCGACCGCGTGGGAGGAACCTGCCCATCAGATGGTCCCGGAGAACTTCATCTTCATCTGGGCGTAGTTGACGTTCCGCGTCGACCCACTGAGCTGGAAGAACCACGCTTCGGCGTAGTCGCCGGCTTCCATCTCGACCCAGAACCGCAGCTTGTAGACGCTGTTCGACACCGCGGAGCCCTGGACTCGAACGATCTCCTTCGACACGCCGTTGACGTGGATCCCGAAGTGGCGGGTGCCGACCGGGGTGGCCGAGTCCGTGTGGGTGACGTTCAGCTCGATGTCGTACAAGCCGTCGAACGCTGCGTAGATCCGGCTCGAGGCGGCCGACACGTCGGGGCCGTACGCCTCGCCGGGGGTGTCCATGATGAGCTTCGTGAGCGAGGACGAGGACGGCACGGGCAGCGACGTGGTGCCGCCGATGCGGTTGTACCGGAGGCTCCTCGCGGTGGCCAGGTTGACGGCTTCGCCGTCGGACTGTGGGTCGCGGACGAACATCGCACCGTCGCCCCGCATGAGGGTGTCGGGGTCGCCGGTCTGGATCTCGGCGGGCGAGCCTCCAAGCGTGTTCGTCGATGGGATCGTCGTGGAGCCTGACGTGTCCTTGCCGGCCGTCAGGATCGCGGACCTCGACACGAGCGACTCGGACCGCTTGTAGAGGGTGCCGGGGGCGGTGCTGCCGTAGCCGATGTACAGGTCAGCCCCGGTGATCCCTGAGCGCTGTGTGGGGATGGTGGCTGAGGCGTATCGGCGGGCGCTGATGGTGTAGCCGGGTGACAGTGGTGATGCGGCGGTGTGGTCCGAGCCGTTGGTATCGACGTGCTTGGCCCACCACTTCTCGCCAGCGGCCGGGTAGTAGTCGGAGTAGTGGTGAAGGACGCCCGCTCCGGCGGCATAGAAGCCCTGGTCGGAGCCGGACGTCTTGTAGGCCATGTTGGCTGATTCGACGTCGAACGAGAGCGTCGCGTCCTTCGCGACTTCACTGTTGAACGTGAAGGGCGGGAGGGCGTAGACGTCGGCCGAATATCCGACTCCGACAGTCAGCTTCGCCGACCCGTACCCGTGGTCCGACACCGAGACGAACCTGTAGGAGGCCGTGTCGTCGGCGTCGATGAGGCTGGTCGGGTCGCCGATGGGGGCCATCGTCGAGGCGTTGTACTTCTTGACCATGACCGGGTAGGCGTCCGCGAACGGGCCAGCCTTGCCAAGGAAGTAGACATTGGTCCCGTCCGACCCCATCGCCGCTTCGCCCGGATCAACGACGTCGTAGAACTCGCCCGCCGCGCTGGCCTGCAATGCGCCCGTGGAGATGGAGCACTTCGTTGGCGTCAGACACCACGTGCGATCTCCGCCGTCCAACCGGTAGGTCTCCTGCACGTAGTAGACCGAGCCGCCGACGGCGGTGATGCCATAGGCGGACAGGTAGATCGCGCCCGCGCCGATGGTGCTTTCTGGGGTGTCGGCTCCCAGCAACACGGCATTGGACGCAACCCCGGACGTTGAGATCGCCTGAACGTAGCCGCGCTTCGAGCTGGTCCTCTGCAACAGGCGAAGCCACTGACCGTTCGTCGCGTCCCAGCACACACCCTTCTGCGTGTAGGTCGCTGGGACGGCTGGCCATGCAGACTGGATCGTGGTGGATGACAGCGTGGGCGACTCGGTCGGGTCGGAGACGCCGTTCTCGAGGACCGCAGTCGACCCGGAGTTCAGGGTCAACAGCTGGTTCACCTCGACTTCCTCGAGCACCGTCAGCAGGTCGGTGATGATCCTGCCCCGGAATGTGCAGCCTGCAGGGTGCAGACGCACGAGAGTGTTCGTCGGGGCTACGGGGTCGAAGATTTCGATGCCACCGACCGGGAGCCCGTTGTCGTCCAGAGTCGGCGGGGAGATGCTGATCAGCGGCGGCTCGTCGTCCATCGCGAGCTTCAGCGTGCCGACGAACGCGATCAGGGCATCCAGGCGGCCACCAGTCAACTGGTTAACCTGCACTTCGCCCAAGTAGGCGTACAGGGCTGAGATGAAGTCCTCGTCCGCCTGCCGGGCCGTCCCGGCCTCCTCGTTCGAGTCAGGACCCGGACCGTTCGGATTCACGGCGCGGACCACCACGTACACCGGGGCAGCAGCATCGCCCATCGGCAGGATCGACCCGTCAACCGTGCCGATGTCGAACCGCGTCCCGAACACCGAACCGACCGGGGCGGCCACGTCGGTGTCGATGGATGGAGTCAGGGACGAGAACACCTGGTACTCCTGAGCTCCGTCGACCTGGGGCCACGAGGCGCGGAGAACACCGACAGCGAACGGCTCGACTGTCAGGACCGGAGCGTCGGCGGGTGCGTCCGAACCCCAGGGCGATGACGGTGGCAAGGTGTCGGGGTCGATGGCCGTGCCGTCGAACACAGCGGGTGCGCCGATGATGTCCGTGAGTACAGCCTCGGTGCCGTCGTAGTCGAACGTCACGAGCTGGCCAGCTCCGGGGTCGCGGGGGCCGTCGGCCAGGTTCATGTAGCCCTGCATCACGAACGGCACGCGGACGCGCAGCGGGTCGCCGGCGCCGGAGTCGTCCTGAACGACTCCGGCGATCTTCCGTGGGACCGCCGGGTACACCTGGACCGGGTCTCCGACCTCGGTGGCGTTCACCAGGCCGGTCTCCAGGGTCAGAGTGTCGGGGTCGTCCTCCAGCTCGGCGATCGCGACGTCGATGTAGGTGTAGACGTCCTCGCCGATGAGCAGCTGGCCGGTGCCGGCGTCGTTGACGAACAGGTCGGCCGACTCGACGCTCAGGACGGTGTCGGAGACGGCACCGTCCACGGCGATGGACGTCTCCTCGTTCGTGGTCTGTACCCAGCGGATTTCGCCACGTTCGCTCATTCAGCGTGCTCCTAGATTCGTCGTGCGCGCCGTGCGACGCGTCGAGTGAAGCCGCAGGTCATCTCGGCTTCAGCGGTCAGAGGGATTGATGCCTTGGTGAAGGTGCCGGTGACGCTGAACCCGTCGATCGTGTCGTCGACGGCGTAGGGGTCGCTCTGCTCGAGCAGCAGGTACGGCAGGCAGGTGAACCCGACAGAGATGCCCTCGAGGAGCGCTGCTGGCAGCAGCGACTCGGCGAGCTTGTTCGCTGCCGCGGTGGTGAGGGCGGCCGAGTTCTCGACGTCACGGCGCAGGTACTGCGGCACGCCGCCTCGCTGCAGGGACTGAGGTGACAGGGGATGGTTTTCCGGCGCGAATGCCTGCCCGGTGACGGGGACCTTCCGTCCCTTCGGTGTGCCGCCGGTGACGAACACCATGTTCTCGGCATCGTCCTGCTCGTACCCGACCTCGGTGGGGGACTTCAGCGACCCGCCGGTCCCGGTGGCGAATCGGTGCACCGGGATCGCCGACGGTGGCCGGCAGACGAGGTAGCCCTCGGCGTCGTAGAACAGCAGCCAGCCCATGCTGGAGGCGATCGCCTGCACGACCTCCCACGGCGTCTTGTCGCGACCCACAGAGACATCTGCGGTGAGCTTGGCCGATGAGGCGCTGATGCGAAAGAACTGCTCCCCGGTCAGATCGGCCATGATCGCCTTGATGGCGGACGTCTTGAGCGCGCCGCGGCGAACCGTCCTGGTCAGCCACGTCTTGTGCATGGCCAGGGACTCCTTGCCCTGGGCCTCGATCTTCAGCATGTCGCCGGTCCGGACCGGCCGAGTCAACGGGCCAGTGAACACGGGGACGTCGAACCACTCCTGCAGGGACTCGACGTAGAGGCCGCTGTGGATCTGCACCATGTACTTCGACGACGTCGAACCGTTCTGCGGTTGCGAGGTGTCGAGGCCGACGCTGTAGGTGGGATCGAACAGGTCGACCGCGGTGGTTCGAGTGGGCGAGCCGGACGCGTCGAGGTCGACCTGGCCGGTCTCGAAGTATCCGCTGACGTCCTCGATGAACCGGTGATCTCGATCGAGGATGGTCAGTCGAGTCCGGATCCGGTGGTGGGTCAGGCTCTGCCCGCGGTACGCCTGCAGCTCGACCGGTGAGCGACCCATCGTGAGCGGCACGGCTCAGTCCTCCGTGCGCCAGGGGAGCTCGCCCTGCTGGTAGAACTCGAACGACAGCTGGTACTCGAGGTCCCGCTCAGGCGTGGGAGCGGGCACAGCGTTGCGGACCACGACGGGGATGTTGATGTCCGACAGGATCAGCCTGTAGATGCCGGTCGGGTTCTCCTTCAGCCGCCATGCCCGGTCGCGGAGCTGCTGCGCGGTCAGGTCGTCCAGCCCAGGCAGATCGGACAGTAGAGGGCCGGAGATAGATCCTTCGAACCCGCGCAGCGCTTCGGTGATGAGGACCTGGCTCTGGGAGCCTCGGATCTCGTGCATGGCCGACTGCTCGCCCATGCCCCACGTGCCGGAGTCCTGCCCGGCGAGGGCGAGCCACCAGTCGGGATCCTCGGCGTCGACGAGCCAGATGTACATGCCCGCGAACGCGCCAGTCACCAGTGGGTTGTCCGCAGACTCCTCACCGTTGACGACAGCAGCGACCGACCACGTGTGATCGTGGCGGGGCGGCGCGCTGACGTCGACCCACTGGTAGGTCGTACCGGAGACGAGCACGTCTCCTGGGGCGATGTCCGCGGCCACGGCGCGCCCATCGCGGTAGATGGTGTACCCGTCCGCTGGAGTTGAGCGGTCCCACGTCAGCACCGCGACCGGCTTGTCGTCGATGTCCACCCCCAACCCTGTGACCGGGTCGACGCCAGCGGATGGAACGAGCGTGAAGTCTCGCGACGCAGTGACGTAGGCCGGGTCGCCGGGAGTCGAGACGCGGTCCACGTCGTCCCACACGTCGACGATGAAGCGTGCCGGGCCACCGACGAACGACAGGGGCCGCTGGGACGCCCACGACGAGTCAGCACCAGACCGCACACCGCTGTCGTCGAGCAGGACGAGCCCGCTGGTCGCCGACGGCTGGTGGTACAGCCGCGCCCGGAAGCGTGACTGGGTCTCGGAGAACGACCAGATGAATGGGGGGGTGGTCTCGGTGACGTAGTCGTTCGGAAGCTTCACCGGGCGACACCACGTCGACGTCACCCGTCAGCGTTCGCCCGAACTGCTGACCCGCCGACCAGGGGCCCCAGAGCCCGTCCACGTTCTTGTGCCGCGCACGCCACCACAAGGTGCCGTCGACAGCGACGTCGGAAGTCAACGTGTGCTGCGGTGAGATCGAGACAACCTCGCCCGACGAGTAATCCGGCGACACCCAGGAGTCCGAGTCGTTGGTCTCCACCTCGTACGCCGCCATTGCGCGACCGGCCGGGTCGGCGTACACCCACGTCAGGCTCGGACGCGCAACAGACACCTGCTGGTTCGCGGCCGGCGACATCGCCACCGGTTCGGATGGGGGGGCGGACCACTCGATCTCCAGCCACGGCCGGTAGTCGTACTTCGATCCGCTGGCGTCGCCGGAGTACAGCTCGCGGTTCGTCGTCGCCGACGAGGCCACCCGCAGCCCGTAGTTCGGGATCCCGTCGGCCCACCGCTGCACGATCTCGGTGACGTCGACGTACAGCGACCCGCTGCCCTCCTTGTACGTCGACGCCTCGCCCGAGGACGTTGTCGACGGCTGCGAGCTCCACGTGATGGTGCGCCACGGGGTGGTGACGCGTCGAACGCTGATCGTGGTCCCGTCGAACGTGCCGGCGGGGACGAGGCGCAGACGCGCAGAGAGGATCTTCACGCCAGGGAACGTGGGGATCCCGGCGGGCAGCAGGAACGCGTAGGACGTCTGGGTCGAGGACGACGAGAGACGCAGCAGCGACCATGTCGAGTAGTTCGTCGACGGCTTGGCCTTCAGCACCGACGTGTCCGGGATGTTCTTCAGCAGCAGCGTCACAGGCGAGCCCTCCCGAGTCGGTTGTCGTGCTCCTTGCCGTCGGCCCACACGAGCTCGGCCTCGCGTCCTGCAATCTCCCGGATCCAGCCGAGCAGCACACCGGTCTCGGTGTAGATGGGGCGGTCGCCGGGCTGCCCGCCAGCCACGCTGGTGCCGGCCGCGTCGGCGCGGACGCCAGCTGCAGTGGATCCGCGCTGCCCGGTGACCTGTGCCGCGGAGACTGTCGGGGCGATCTGCAGGCCCTCGATCTGGTCGCGGAGCGACGGGGTGGCCGCGAGGATGCCGACGGCCATGCCGGCGACGAGCTGGCGGCCGACCTGGTCCCGCATCCACGTCGAGGGTGACTTGATGCCGAACAGGGACTTGATCTTGTTCTTGATGACGCCGGCGACGCCGCCGATGGCGCGACGGATTGCGTCGGCCGAGCCAGCGATGCCACGGATCAGGCCCTGGACGATGTTCTGCCCGATCCCCAGCAGCATGGATCCCGCGGTGCTGAACGGTGCCCGGATTCGGGTGAGGATTGCCCGGGCTGCTGAGGCGACGAGTCCGCCGGCGGCACGTACCGCTGCCGCGAGGCCGCTGATGACGGCGCGGCCTGCTGGTGCGAGCAGTCGCCCGAGGAATCCGACGGCTCGGAGGATCCGTCCCGGGATAGACGCGTGGAACCGCAGCACAGCGAGGAACGCTTGCCCGGCAGCTTCGCCCATCCGCAGGAATGCGAATCGGATCTCGAATCCGAGCTTCGCGGCCATCTCCCGGCCCCAGGCTGCGACCCTCGGGAAGATGCTCCGGAGGAAGCCGATAATTCGGGTGATCAGTGGCGGCCCACTGAAGCCAAGGGCGGTTCGGAAGCCACCAAAGAACAGCTTTATCGCGTCGAAGGCGACGGTGGTGATCTTGCCGCCGACCTTGTTGAGCCCCAAGACGAGCCACGACAGGAACTTGCCTGCGAACGGGATTCGCGTCAGGACCCTGCCAAGCACTCCGGCGAGCTTCGCCGGCGCGAATGCAACGAAGATGACAGCGAGCAGAGCCGCTTTCCAGTGGTCAGCAAGGCCGCCGAGCAGTGCCCCGAAATCGGTGTTGAGGAGACCGATAGCAAGGCCCGCCACGACCGCGATCGCCTGCTTGCCGACCTCGATGCCGAGTCCGACCCAGTCGATCTTCCCGAGCTGCTTGCCGATCTTGCTCGTCAGATCGCCGAGGGCGCCGAGGCTTGTCTCGATCGCGAGCGCGAGCTGTTCGCCGAGCTGCCGTCCGTCGATGTTGTTGAAGTCGAGTCCGCCGACGGCGTCCTTGACCTTGCCGACGACGGTCGCGACCTTGTCGAAGCCGACGCGCAGGCTCTCTCCGAACACGCTGGCCTTGTCCTCGAGCGGCCCGAGGAAGTCTGTGATGCCCTGGAAGCCGGTCTTGAGCTGAGGGAACAAGCCAGACAGAAGATTCGCGCCGACGCGACCGAGGCTGGCCTTCATGTTCTCGAAGGCGCCAGTGGTGGTGTCGCCTGCCTTCAGCGCGGCGCCGCCGAGCCCGGACTCCATAGCCTTGGAGAAGTCGTCGAAGTCGATGTTTCCCTTGCGGGCCAGCTCGGCGACATCCGAGGCGGTGACGCCCAACTGCTTGCTGAGCAGCTGGAGGATCGGGATGCCCTGGTCCTGAAGCTGGGCGATGACGTCGCCCTGGATTTTGCCCGAGGCGGCGACCTTGCCAAAGATGGCGCCCATCGAACCGAGGTCGGTCTTCGCAATGGTCGCCGAGTCGGCGACAAGTCGCAGACTCGCTGACAGATCGTTGCCGGGCTTGACGCCAGCAGCGACGAGTGAGGCGGCGACCTTGCCCGCGTCGGCGAGCCCAAACGCGGTGCCCCGGACGGAGTCCAGCGCGTTGCTCATGATCTTGTCGACGGACTTCGCGTCGTAGCCGAGCCCAGCAAGGCTCGAGCGCGCATCCTCGATGCCGAGCAGGCGGGAAATGCCCTTGCCGACCGCGAAGCCGGCCAGCAGTGCACCGCCGGCGAGGGTTGCCTTCACAGCGCGCTTGGCGGTGCGCGAGAACGCCGCACCGAACCCGGAGCCTGCCTTGTCACCAGCCCGGCCCGCCTCGCGGGCTGCAGGTGCCAGCGCCTCAGCCGCGGCGCCCTGAAGGCCCTCCATTGACGGGGTGAGCTTGATGTATGCGGTGAGGAGCTCGCCAGCCATGATCGGCGACCTCCTGTCCTGGGTACGGCGAAGGGCCCCGGGATCATCCCGGGGCCCTTCGAATTACGTTCTGGTGTTGGTCGGCGCTACTCGCGATCGCGATGGTCGAGTCGGCGTCCCTCCAGACGCTGGCGCGCCTTTGCCGGCGCTTCCGGATCGTTGGAGATGGCTGCAGCGAATCCCTCGCCGAAGATCCCGAAGAGGTGCAGGACAGCGAGCACTACCCACAAGACGACGCCAACGATGGCGAGAGTTGCGGCGGCAAGGAGTCCGAGCTCGGCCAGTGTCCACTCGCCGTCGTTGCCGATGTCGAACCAGTGGAGGTATGTCGAGATCCAGTCACCCATGCCGTGATGTTACGTGGCGACGGCCTCTGCCGCCTGCTGCTCGAGCATGCGGCGTCGTGCTGCCTGGCGCTCGCGGACCTTCGCAGCTCGACCGCTGTGTCGCTCGCCGGCCTCGCGTGCAGCGGCGAGGTCGGATGGGCGCGGTATCGGCTTCGGCTTCGGCGCGCTGTCCTTCCCGGCGCGCTGCCAGTTGCCGAGCTGCTGCACGTCGATGCTGACTGCAGCGAGGTGCTCTGCCTCGGTCCACGCGGCGTCGGACTGCTCCGAGTGGTACACCGCCGCGCCGGCTGGGAGCCACGCGGCGAGGTTCCCAGCCTTGCGGAGGGTGAGCCCGCGCCCAGGCGACCAGATGTCCGCGAGATTCCACTTCGGGTAGTAGTGCTCGAAGTCGGCCTCGAGCGCCTCGTAGTGGTGAAACACGAGGTACGCGAGGCGGATCAGTTTCCCTGGCCGAGCTCCTCGAACAGCTCCTTGAGGAACTCGGCTGCGACGGTCGCGCGCACGCGGCCGTTGTCGTCGCGGTTGGCGTCCTTCCACGCGGCCCACTGCTTGTCGCCGAGGATGCGCTCGCCGACAGACATGAATCGTTCCTTCTCGACGTCCTCGAGCAGCTCGGCGTCGTCCATGACGTCGGACTCGATGATGTACCGCTGCTCGTGCCAGTCGAACTCGATGGGGCCGTCGGCCAGCTCGCTCTTCGCGGCAGAGGCGGCCTTGGTCTTGCGGTCGGCGGGCTTGCGGGCGCCGGAGGGGGTGGTGCTGGGCATGGTGGTGCTCCTTCGTCGGTAGGGCTGGTGTCGGTGGGGGTGGTGGCTCCCGGGCGGCGCGCCGACTCGCGCCGCCCGGGAGGTTCAGGACGAGATCAGGCGGCTTCCCACGTGGGGTTGTCGGTCAAGATGAAGTACTCGTAGACCGTGACCGTGATCTCGTAGGTGGTGGGGTCGCTGTTCTTGTGCGGGACCGTGGCCGTCAGCGCGGCCTCGGCGCGCACGAGGCAGTACCGCTTCGTGAACTCGGCGTCGACGACGTCGACGATGCCGGTGATCTCCTTGGAGCCCTTGCCCGACGGGACCAGCTTCGTGACGCCGGTCGCGGTCGTCAGGGTCGCATCCGGGTACGCCAGGCCGATGACGGGCAGGTTCTCCTCGAGGCAGGTGAACTTGAACGTCTCCTTGTTGATCTTCGTCTTGGACCGGACGATCTGCCCGCCCTGGTAGGCGGGCGTGTCCTGGGTGTCCAGGTCGCGGTCGAAGTCGATGCCGTCCTCGTGAAGCCAGCCGCTGTCGTCGAACTCGGAGCTGGGCGCGGACAGGTCCTCGGGGAGGGTGGTGCCCTTGGGCGCGGTGTACACGGCCGAGTTCGAGCTCGCCGTAGAACCGCACGTTGTCTGCCGACTTGGTCATGACGCGTTCCCTTCAGGGTTGGCCGGGCCGTCGCCGTTGGACGACTCGGACGGTGGGGTGGTGTCGGTTCCGGTGGCCGCGCGGGCACGGCCGTGGAAGATCAGTCGGCGCGCCTCGGCCGCCGGGATGTGGCCGCTGTCTCCGGCCTTGCGGTCCGTTCCGTCCTCGGTGCGCTGCGAGATCGAGAAGATGACCTCGGTCGTGCGGGGGTCGCCTGCGGCCTTGTCGGGGGTGGCGGCCTTGTCGGCGTCGGGGGTGGCGGCCTTGTTCTGCACGGTGGCCTTCTTGGCTGCGGTCATGCGATGACAACTCCTCGGATTCGTAGTTCGTACGTGGCGGTGTAGCGGGCGTGCGTGGACAAGGGGTCGGGCAGGCTAGTGGGGCCGCCCAGCTCGTTGACGCCGTAGATGGCGTGGGCGCCGTAGCGCGTGCTCGAGAGCGCTTCCATCGCTGATCTGACGTCGCTCATGAGGGCGATCGCTTCGTCCTCGTCGAGGCCCCACGCTTCGGTGACAACGGTGGGCACGTCGACCATGCGCTGGCGGGGTCCGCCGGTGCGTTCGATTCGGACGCCGAGGCCGGGCCGCTTGGTGTCCGGGTCGGTCGGAACCCACGTGGCGACGGGTGCGTCGACGGCGAGCACGTCGACGAGCATCTGCTCGACGTCGGCGAAAACGATGGTCTCAGCCACGGCCAGCGTCCAGGGAGCGGGTGAGGTTGCGGTAGTCGCGCTCGGCGCGCTTGGACTTGAAGGTCCGGGCGCCGATGATCGCGACGAGACGGTCGCCCTTGCGGGAGCGCTCGATCGACACTTCGTGGCCGTCGTCGCCTGAGCCGGCGTCTGCGGCCGCCTTGATGCGGCGGGCGGGCGCCTCGAGGACCTTCCCGACCTGCTCAGAGTTGAGGAATGCCCGGATGTTCTGGCTGTTCAGCTGGATCAGAATGACGGGGCGATCGCGGCGGGCCATCAGTGCTCCTCCCAGACGCTGAGGTTCAGCACGTAGTGGTCGGACCGCATCCCGTAGATGTTCGGGAGCACCGGGCCTTGAATCTTGAACTCCAGCCCGCCGAACCGGACGTGCTGTGTGTTCTGGATCGCGGCGCCCTTGGTCAGGTCGAACACGTAGGCGACGAACTGGTGGAGGTCTGCGTCGCGGTGGTCCTCGCTGTCGGTGCCCTGCAGTGGCTGCACCGAGCATCCGTCGATCGAGATCGTGGGGGTGGCGGGGTTCGACCAGTCGGCAACTTCCTTGCCGTGCACGGTCTTGGTCCCGGGGGTGACGAGGACGATCGTCTGATTCGCGAATGCGGGTCCGTCGTTCACTGGTCGACCACGAACTTGTTCAGCATGTCCTTCTCGTGCTGCATGAGCGCGAGGCCGCCAGACAGGCCGGGGCTGACCTGCCCGAAGCCGATGTCCACGCCGCCGGCGTGCTCGCGAACTCGACCTGCGGGCGAGTCGACCGCTCGCAGCGACACGGCGGCGACGACGCCCGTGACGTCGTCGGGAGTCGCCTCGTACCCGTGGCGCATGGTGATGACGACCTGCCCGGGGCGGGACGACCATGTGCCGGTGGTGAGCTCGAGGTATCCGGCTTCGGAGGTGTCGATCGTCGCGAGGTCGACTGCGTCGCCGTTGTTGGTGACGGAGACGAGCTCGACCAGCTCGAGGGTGGGGATGAACAGCACGTTGTCGCCGGCGCCGTCACAGCGGACGGTCTGCGTGATGATCGGTGCGATGTGCCAGTGGCAGTACGAGCGGACCGCCTGAGTGGCCTGCCGGACGATCGCCTCCGGGTCACCAGACTTGAACGCGGTCAAGTCTTCCGGTGACGCGAGGGGTTCGGTTCCGTCCGGCAGGCCGGGCATCAGGCGGTGTCCTTGTCGTCGCCGGACGTGTCCGCCTTGTTGGCGGGCTCGGCCGACTTCGTGGTGACCGCCGTGGCGGCCTTCTTGGCGCTGGCCTTCTTCGCCGGCGCCTTCTTCGCGGGCGCCTTCTTCGCGGGAGTGCTCTTCGCCGGCTTGGCCGGCTTCGAGTCGCCCTGCGAAGCGCCGACCACCAGCTCGGGAGTCGCCTCGAGCTTGAGACGCTTCGCGTCCTCGGCCCGGTAGCGAACGCCCTTGTGGGTGATCATCAGCTCGTCCGCGGTGCTCATGCGGACGGCTTCACGATGACGAGCCGGTTCGGCTTCCAGATGACCTGGGCTGCGCGCAGCTCGCCGCGCACGTAGGTCATGTTCCGCTGGGCGTAGTCCTTGTGCTGGTTGAACGCCAGCACGGACAGTCCCTCGCGGTCCAGGAGCGCAACCTGCTTGAAGTCGCCGAGCACCGCGTGGGTGTCGGTGAGCCGCTCGCTGGTCACCCGGGGCCGACCGAACAGCGTCGACGGTCCGGAGCTGAACGGGCCGCCGCTGTAGTAGCGCTCGTTCGTGTCCTGCAGCAGGTCGAGTGCGGCGTCCATCTCGGGGGAGAGGACGATCGCGTCGACCTTGCCGCCCTGCAGCCGGACGACCTTCAGGATCGCGATGCGGGTGGCACGGATGAACGCCTTGACGGTGGCGTCGGTGGGCAGCCCGTCGGCTCCGACGGCCGCGGCGGTGTAGGTGACCTCCTGGACGCCCGAGGTGGCGTAGATGCCCTTGGGCTCTCCGCTCACGCCGGTGCCGTTGATCAGCTTGTCCTCGATCACCGAGTTGAGCGAGTAGCGCAGCTCGGTGTCCATGTAGGTCGCGAACGCGGGCGCGTCGGCCAGGAGCTGGTTCGTCACGTCGTAGCCGTCGGCGTAGGTGTAGACCTTCGCGTCGGCCAGCTGGGTGGCGATCTCGCTGACGGGCTTCAGCGCGTCGTCGTCGTCCGAGGCGGTGGCTTCGGGGACGATCGCCGCGTTGCGGGTCACGGACGTGACCTGGACGTACTCGAAGTTCCCGGCGGTCTGGCCGCGGGTGATCAGGTCGAGGAACGTGAGGGTGTCACGCTCGACCATGTCCACGGTCGGGTACCGGATGTCCTGGATGCGGGCGGTCGGGGAGGTCAGCGCCTTGGAGCGCATCCACTCCGCGAGCGTCCCGACCTTGACGCGACCGATCTGGACCGGCGAGCCCTGCCCGACACCCGAGGGGTGGGCGTCCTTGAACGCCTTGTACTCGGCGGACTTGACGTAGCGATCACCGAAGGTGACGCCCTTGGTCCCGCCGGCCTTGCGGCCTGCGTCCGGCAGACCGCCGGCGTCGGGGTCCTCGGGGTCGTCCTCGTCGAGGTCCTCGATGTCCGAGAGCGACTTCAGGAACATGTCGGCGTCGGCCGACTTCTTCGCAGCGTCCGACTCGGCCTTCTTGGAGGTCGCGAGGTCGTACTGCTTGGCGTACTCGGCGCGCTCGTCGTCCGTCAGGGCGTCGCTCTCGCGACCCTCGACCTTCGCCTTGGCGATGATCTCCTGAGCGGCCTTCGCGGCAGCCTGTGCCTCCTGCAGGAGGCGCTTCCACTTGGGCATGGTGATTCCTTTCGGGGGAGGGGTCAGCCCGCGTCTGCGAGCTGGATCTTCAGGAGCTTCCGACATCGCGGCGGGGGTCGGGCGCGTGGGATCCTCGGACTTGGACCCCGTCGGGGTCTCCTCGTCCTTGTCCGGTTCGTCCGCCTTGGCCTTGTCGTTGCTTGCCTGGTCGTCGTCGGCGGTGGTGCCGAGCGCGGCCAGGACGTTCTTGATCTGCAGCGCGGAGCCCTCGATCGAGTCGAGGGCGGCCTGCAGGGTGGACTTGCTCTTCAGCGAGATGGTCTGGCCGGCCTTCGTGGCCAGCGCGACGCGCTCGAGCTGGTGGGCGGCCGACTTGACGTCGAGCAGCTCGGTCTCCTGGTTCATGCCGATCGGGGTCGGGCCGACCTCGTGGACGTGGAAGCTTGCGGAGCTCGTACCAGTAGTCGTCGTCCTTCTCGACCCACGCACCCTCGCCGATGTCGTAGGCGAAGCTGAATTGCTTGACCCGGCGGCCCTTCATGAGGCGGTGGACCTGCCCGGCCTTCGAGGTGGTCGCCTCGAGGTCCAGCTGGCCCTTCACCCACAGGCCGCCGGGCAGTCCGCCTGATGCGGCGACTTCCTTCGCCTCGAGGCAGTACCCGATGTTGAAGTCGGGGTCGTCCATGCGGTGGGACCAGTAGATCGGGATCGGATCACCGGACTTCGCCCATTCGGCGAGCGACTCGGCGAAGGCGCCGGGCAGGATGACGTCGCCGCCGGAGTCCTTGTTCCCGAACACGGCGACCAGCGCCTCGAACACGCCGGTGTCGGCGTCGACCGCCTTGATCTCCACGGGGGCTGACTTGACGAGCATGCGGACCCTCCTCGGGCATGGCGAAGCGGGCGCCCATGTGGGCGCCTGCTCGGTCGGGGTGTGGGTGGGTGGTGCTAGAGATCCAGCCGCAGCGAGCACTGGCAGCCGGCGACTTCGTCGGCGCCGCCGACGGGGTCTCCAGGCCAGTCCATGCCGTTGCTGAAGGTCTCGTAGATCGGCACCGTTTCGCCGTTCAGGGCGGCGTGAGTGGCGCGAGGGTTGTCGGAGTTGACGATCCACGTCTTGGTGGCGGTGTCGGGCGCCAGCTGCTTGCCGACTTCGGCGACCGCGAACGCGGAGAAGGTGATGACCAGGGCGGCCGCGGCGACGGGCACGCGTTCGTCCGGCGCGGCATCGAACACGGCTGCCGGGGTCTTCGTCTCGTCTTCGGAGTCGATGGCAGCCTGGACCTGGTCGCGGGTGGTGCTGTTGACCATGCCGGCCCGTGATGCGGCGACCGATGCAAGGAACGCGAGGGTGCGATCGACGTCGTACTCGTCTGCGTCGAGGCCGGCCTTCTCGATCACGGCGGTTGCGACGGCCTCGGACGTCGACACCGCCAGCTTGTAGAGGTCCTCGGCAAGCTCGGTGTCCCAGCGGGACGCATCCCACCAGTCCGCGTCTCCGGCGCCGAGGGACGACAGCACTGCGGCACCCTGACGGGCAAAGAACGCGGCGAGGACCTGTTCGGTCTTGGTGGTGTACGACTCGGGAGCGCGCTCCTTGATCGACACGGCGGCACGCTTCGTTCCGAGCTTCGACGGGGGGACCAGGTCGGGGACGGTGTCGGACTTCGGTGCTGAGTCGCGCGGGTTCGCCTGGCCGCCGACGAGGACGTTCAGCGGCGTCACGAGCTCGTCGGCGCCGTCGATCGGCGCCAGGTTCGAACGGGCGCGAGCCTCGGCGCGGGTCATCCACGGGGCGCCGACGGCCTGCTGGTACGCCTTCAGCTGGTCCTCGAAGTTGCCGCGCAGCATCGCCTCGACGTTCGCCTCGATGTAGTAATCCGTGCCGCGGGTCAGCGCGGCGTTGAACGACTGGTCGAACGCGGTGATCATCGGGCCCAGCGCGGGACCGTACAGGGCCTCGAGGAACGCCTTGATGTTCGAGAAGGTGCCCTCGCGCGCGCCGATCAGCTCGGGCGCGATGTGGTACGAGGACGCGACCTCGACGTCGGCGAGCTTGCGGCCCTCGAGATCGAGCGCGTCGTTGGGAGCGATCGACTTCATCTGCTCGGCCTTCATGTCGTCCTCGAGCAGCAGCCACGATCCGGCTGAGGCGCCGTTAGAGGCGAACCGCTGGAAGCCGCGCTCGAAGCGGCGCCGCGCCTTGGGGTTGGGCCACTCCTTGCCGCGTGTGATGACGCCGCCGAACCGTGCGCCGCGCTTCCAGAGGTCGCGCCGGTACGTGACGGACTCGGCCTGCTCGTTCAAGATGTCGCGGAGCGTCCGCATCGGCGAGGTGCCGTTGCCGCCGGAGTGCGCGTACCCGTGGTCGAACAGGAACCGGTCCGGGTCGATCTCGCGGCGCTCGCCGCCGACCAGGAGTACGACCTTGATGACCTCGTCGAGCGCGTTCGTCTTGAACCGCACCTTGCGTGCGGGGATGCGGTGCAACTCGATGGAATCGCCGCGGTCGACGATCGCGGCGCACCAGCGGTCGTAGAGGGCGTAGTCGATCGTGAGCTCGCTGTAGAACCGGAACGCGGTCATGCCGGCGGCCGGGTTGGGGTTCTTCAGCATCCGCGCGAGCGGGGTGTCGGTGACGCGGCGCCGTTCGGTGTCGGAGACGCGCTCGAACAGGTGGCGGGGGACCTGGGCGTGGGAGCGGGCGATGAAGTCAACGACCTTGCGGACGCTGGGCTGGCTCTCCCAGACGTTCTTGACGTCGATGTCGCTCACGGCGCCGAGCGGCAGTCCGGGGTCGACGAACTCGAGCGTGCCGCCACCTGATGCCTCGAGGTGCGACGAAAGCTCGCCGAGGGTCTGGAAGACGGTCACCCGAGCACCTGGATCCACGCGACGCGGTCGTCGGGGAAGACGACGGTGCCGTCCATCGGCTTGCCGCCATCGGCGTCTGCGAGGACCACGGTGTCCTGCAGCGTGATGGACTGCGCACCGGCGGCGACCAGGCGACCCTTCACGGTCATGGCGTCAGTCTCGACGATCACCTGCTTGGTGACGTGCTGGCGAAGATCCTTCACTGGCGGTGGCCTCCCTCAGACTGTGAGCACTTCGTACTCTTCGTAGGCCGACTTCTCCGGCGGAGGTTCGACCAAGGTCAGTGCCCAGTGGGCGGCGTTCACGGCGATCAAAGGCGCGATGTCGGTGGGGGACTTGGTGCGGTCCCACAGCCACGTGTCGGCGCTTGGGCGGACAGCGGCGGTGGCAGCCGGCACGTCGAGCACGGGCTGACGGTTGTGGCGGAAGCCGCGTCCATCGGGGAGGCACACCGCGTCGTAGAACGACCCGGTGCCTCGGCTGAGCTCGGCGCCCTCCCAGCGGATGACCTCGACGCCATCAATGGCCTCGAGGCGTTCGAGCTCCGATGAGATCGGGGCGCCGCGCCCCTGGGCGGCGACTCGCATGGTGCCGTACTTCTCGACGCGGTCGGTGAACCACGGAACGAGCCAGTCGGTGCCGCCGCGGGTGGCGACGATCTCTCCGTGAGGGCTGCCGTCCTTGCGCCACCCGCAGACGCCGACGTAGGCGCGAGTCCGGTCGTGCGAGAGATCGACACCCCAGAGCAGGTCGGACTTCTTGCGGATCTTGGAGACGGGCTCGCCTTCAGCGGGGAAGCCGGCCTCCCAGGCGCCGGGCGGGAAGGGGCCCTCGATGGTGGTGTCCGACCACTGGCACAGCACCTCGGTGCGGAAGATCCACTCGGGGTCGGTCCTGCAGGCCGACGCGATGGACCGTTCCGTGATCGAGTAGCCGAGTGAGGGGTTGGCTTGCGCCCAACCCGACCGGTCGGTGCGGGGAAGTCCAGGGGCGGCTGACCATTCGAAGATGGCGAGGGAGTCGTCCTCGAAGTCGAACTCGTCGAGCAGCTCGGCGCCTTCTTCTTCGTCGGCGAGCAGCTCCTCGGGGTCGCCGAGCCCGTCCGGGTCGCCCAGTCCAGCGTGGGCGAGCTTGCGGAGGTAGCGCAGCACGACGCTGGTGGCGTCGCCGGCGTTCGACATCGCGAGGATCATCGCCAGAGCGCGAGCCATCGTGGTCTTCGTGATGGCGCCCCATGCGTCCCAGGACTGGTGCTCGCGGAGCTCGTCAAGAAGGATCAGGTCGCCGGACAGTCCGCGGCCGGCGCGTCGATTCGCTGCCTTGACCTTGTATCGCTCGCCAGTCTGTAGCTCGAGGAACTTCTTGCCGTTGACCTTCGACACCTTGAGCTTCAGCTCGTTCAGCTCGGGCGTCTCCTCGACGAGGTCGACGGCCTCCTGCCAGATCTCCTCGGCAACGTCGAGGTCCTGGGCGGTACCGATCACGAGCTCGCGGGCGAGCACGTACATGAAGAACAGCGCGAGGACGACCGACAGCATGCTCTTGCCGTTCTGGCGGGCCACGAGCACGATCACAGTCTTGAAGCGCGGTGTGCCGTCGGGCAGCAGCTCGAGCATGTGCACGAGCAGCCACCGCTGCCACGGGAACAGGTCGATGCCGAGGACGTCGTCGGCGAAGTCGATGACGGCGTAGCCGAGCGTCCGCTTCTCGGTGGCAGCGGTTCGGGGCTCGAGCGGGCGAAGCGGTGGAGTGAAGATCCGCGGTTCGGTGCGCCCTACCAGGGGCTTACTGGCTCGAGTGGGCGAGCCTGAGCCCTTGGAAGCTTCGACTTCGGCGGCTTGGGCTCTGGGCTACCGGCACCGGAGTCACCGCCCTTCGCTGCACCCTTCGCCGCGGTCGCCACTGTCAGGCCGAGGGACTCGCAGTACTTGAGGTAGGTCGGGATCGAGACGTTGTCGATCGGCGGAGGCTTCTGCTTCTCCTCGCCGGCGTACGACAGGGCGAGCTGCGCGGAGCTCGTCCTCGTTGTCGATCTTGCTCGCGAGGATCCGCAGCGCTGCGATGGGACCCGCCTGCAGCGCCTCGTCGAGCACTTTGTCCTCGATCGCCTTCTTGATCGAGGTGTCCGTCGCATCGAGAACGGTCACGAACACCGGCCGGCGATGGTCGAGGTACCCGGCGATCCGGTCCACAATGTCGGCCTTGCGAGAGACCCCGTCGAGGTCGATCGACTCGCGCTGGGCGTACGCGCGGAGCTGCGCAACTGTCCAGGTCATCGAGATCCCACCATCGGGGATCACGACAGCCGGCGGGCTGGTCGACTTCTTCGACTTCGGGGCGGAAACGGACTTTGCCTTCTGGGTCATGAGGTGTCTGTCCTCCTCGGTCGAGCCCGTTGGTCGACCCCCCTCGACGCCTCCGGGGGGAGAGGCCCACTACCGGCGAAGACAGGGCCTCGGCGCGCCGAGCCTGCGATGCTGACGCCCCTCCCCTACCAGTCCCGGGACCGATCACCGAGGGAGGCTGGCGCTGATCGCTTGCCTCGACGCTGGTTGCAGTCCAGGTGGCTGGCCTCGAAGTTCGCGGGGTCCTCGGCGAGGTGCTTGTGGGTCTCGCGAGGGAACCTGTGGTCCAGCGAGAACGAGCTCGGATCGGGGTACTCGAGCGAGTAGTCGATCGGCTGACCACACAGCCAGCAGGGGGCGGAGGCCCGGGCGCATTGCTCACGGAACAGTGCCTTGAGCTTGCGGTAGCGGCGGGTCGCCCGGCCGGCGTGCTTGGCTACCACCGGGGGCCACCCCCCCACCCGTGCGACCAGGTGACATGGCGAAGGCCCCACCCCTGGGGGGTGAGGCCGGAAGTGGACAGAGTCGTCCGTGCCACAAGTGTATGTCAGGTCAACGCTTGCCGCGCAGCCCTGTCGTGCGATCCGGCGTGTTCGAGCACGGTGCGCGGGTCGTAGAGCTTTGCACGGCCGGCGCGGCCAGTGGGCGGGATCCGGTGCTGAGCCACGATCTGTCGGACGCGGCCTGCGGTCAGCCCGAGGAACGCAGCCAGTTCCACGACACTCACACCGCGCCCCGATCGAACGCCACGCGCGCCCGGCGGTAGGTCAGGCCGCGGCACCGACAGCGTCCTTCCGGCGGCGGGTGATGCCTCGGAGTGCCCGGGGCAGGGGTTCGAGTGGGTTGGTGATGAGGCGAACGTGGCGGTGGTCGACGCTCACTCGTCCACCAACGACCGGTGCGGTGGCCCGGGCCTGTGAGCGGCAACGGCTCGTGCGAACGATGCGAGCAGGTGGCCGGGGATCGGCTCGGGGTCCAAGGCAGGAGCTGGGCGGAGGACCTGCAGCCCAGTGCCGCGCATGACCATGAGGCCCCACCCGGTGGGGAGGTCGTCGCGCACGATGGACCGGTCCGAGACGACCAGCCACCACGCGTGCATGTGCCGGCGGAACGTCTCGGCCTTGTCTGGGTCGGCCAGTTCGGTGAGCCAGTCCGATCGGGAGACCTTGACCTCGTGTCCGTGGAGGACGGGGGCTCGGACGGACCACTCGTAGCCACCTCCGGGGCCGTACCGGTAGGTACCGGTCCCGCTGTTCTCCGAGTGGAGGTTGACCGCGATGAAGTCGCAGATGCGGGTGCGCTGCAGCGACAGGCCGATCGGCACATGCTCGGCTCTCAGGTACTTCGCGCCGGACCACCCACCGTTGGTGACGTGCTTGTCGTAGCGGAGGCACAGGCGGTCGAGCATGGTGCGTTCGGTCTCACGGGATCCGTCGGCGCTCACTGGTCGGCCACCGTTGCGAGGGCGGCACGAAACCTCTGAGCGACTGCGTACCTTGCCTGCTTCCGCAGCGCGTCGACACCGGCGGGGTTGGCGCTGGGTGTCGGCTTGTACTCGTCGGCCAGTGCTTCGACGGCCCGCACCTTGGCTCGCAGGTTGTTCAGCTCGGCGGCCTGACGTTCGTTCTCGGCGAGCAGGGCGGCGAGGTCGGTCGGGGCGTGGGCGATCAGGTCGGTGTCGGCAGCGGTCTGCCGTTTCGCGTCCTCCCGCTCTACCGGGTGCGCATATCCGTCGATCTGCGTCGGACTCACCAGTCCGTAGACCTCGCTAGCCACCCACGGCCCGGGTGTTGCTGCTGCCAGCCTTGCCCGGATCGCGGACACGTCCGGGGGCGTCATGCGTCACCCCACGTCGAGCACTCTGGGCAGGACTTGGCGATGGCGAAGTTCTCCATGAATGGTTTGACCTCGGTGGCGTTGAGTCCGACGTGCTTCGGGCATGGGGAGTAGCCGGGGCCGTCAAGCGCCCACGTGCCGACGCGGCTCATGCGTTGGCCCCTCGTCGCTCGCACACCGTCAGCGGACAGACGCCCGGAACCCGTGCCGCGTCGTCCAGCGCGTGGCCCCTCATGCAGTACCAGCGGTGCGGGTGTGGGTCCTTGCACACCGGGTCGGGCGTGCAGATGACGATTGGTCCACCTCCCGCGCTCATGCGTCGGTCCCGATGGTCGGCGCGACCTCGTGCTCCTGGCAGCGGAAGCACCATCGGCGGGCCATCGGAATGCCTCGGGCGTCGCTGACCAACCAGTCGGCCCAGTCATGGCCGACCGTGGCGCAGGCCCTCTTAGCTCGACAGTGCGGGCAAGTGTGCTCGCCAGCAGCCATGAGCCAGTCGCTCTCCTCCGACCCGCCCAGGAACTTCACCGCCTCGTCCAGGTTCTCGAAGTGGATGGGGTTGTCCTCGATCTCACCTACCCTGGTGCAGGTGTCGCACTTGATGATCAGGCAGGTCACCTCCGCCGCGCTCATGCGTCGGTCCCGAACGGGATCAGTGTCGAGTCGCCCGGCATGTAGAGCGGGTGCCTCGGTGCGCCGGACTTCGTGAGCCCGAGCGCCTGCATTCGATCGGCACCCGGCAGCGACAGCACAGCGTCCACCCGGTCCTGTTGGGCGTTCGCACCCCACGCGGCAACGACCGGGCCAGCCGTCACCCGGAGCGCGTGCTCGATCCACATGTCGTTCTCCGGCCCAACGATGTCGATGCCGACCTCGGCTCTCGCGTTGAACATCGCATCCGGCTTCGTCGCCCTGTAGGCGTAGAGGTTCACGACTCGCAGGCGGACGCATCCCCACGTCTGGGCGAACCCGATGCAGCGACGGATCGTGGGGTCATCCGTGGTCGCGTCGGCTGTCGAAGGGTTCAGCATGATGAACGTCGCGCCGATGCGACCACGGCCCGGCGCGGTCGGGTCGGACCAGCCGCGGCTGAGCCAGTACCTGTAGACGCTGTCGTCTGAGATCAGGGCGCCGCTAGAGGCCACGGCCGGTGGTGGCGCAGGGAACAGGCCCTCCGACGCGCTCATGCGTCGGTCCCGTGCGTGCGGACGTCTCCAGGGGCAGCGGGCTCGGACCAGTGGTACTGACAGGTCGGGCACGTGAACAACGTTCGTCCGTTGAACTCGTAGGACTGTGATCGGTCGTGCCCGCCTGCCGCCTCGCACCGATCGGCGGCACCTTGGTCCCGTCCGTTCACCATCCAGTCGCGGTAGGTGTCGTGTCGGTCGCTGCGTGCCTCGTAGTCGTCGCCCAGCAGTTGCCGGATAGCCGACGCTGCGTGCTCCCACGCGCCGGCCGCGTCGCGGTCGTGGCGACTGTGGGCGCCTTGGAGTCCCATGCACCTGTCGCGCTTGCGCAGCCAGTCGTCGTCACACAGTGACGCGAGACGGTTGATCCAGGACAGCCGCTCGACCTCGATCGCTTGCGCCAGTGCATCGCGGTCCACGGTCGGCACGGGCTCGAATGTTGCGGGGACCTGGCGACAGCGGGCGTCGTGACCGCGCCATGCGTTCGCGTGGGGGCCGCACTCCCAGGTCAACCCGGTCGGCACGGGCTCGGACGGCAGCGCGAGGTTCTCACGTGCGATCGGTTCGGCACTGATGTCATCCACGATCTGTCCATGCCTCAGAGCCTCGGTCTGAACGCGATCTATCTCGGCACGCACCGCTGCCCGCTCACCACCCGGCAGGGAGTCGAGGATGGCGCGGAGATCGGACAGTCGCAGCGCCGGGGAACCGCTGCCCCCATCGACGTAGTCCAGCACGTCGTCCGGCTTCTCGTCGTCGCCGTAGAAATCAGCGATGCCGTCGACGTACCTACGGATCGGCTCCGCCAACTCCCGCAGCGGCTTCACCACCTCGGCCACCAGCAACGGCAACGCGGCGGTCAGGGCAGCCCGCTGTTCATCGATCCGCTCGATACGTGCAGCCGCCCACAGATCGTCCCAAGACAGGTTCGGCAGCCACTCGACTGCCGCCCGTGCTCCCGCCTCGACCGCAGCCTCCGACGGCACTAGGCCCTTCGTCTCGTTCGTGGTCATGACTTCTCCTTGGGGGTGGTATTGATGAAGTGGGTGCGGATCCATTGCTTCTGCCACGTGGCCAGCTCGACGTCGGCGAGGGCGCCGAGGGCCTCGAAGCGCGAGGGGGCTTGTTCGGCGACCTGTGCGGCGCGTTGGGCTTCGATCTGTTCGCGGACGGCGAGCCAGTAGCCGCCTTCGCTGTAGCGCCAGTGGCAGCGGGAGCAGACGTAGGTGTCTGCGCGGCCGCCCTGATTGCAGGACTGGTGCGCCTTGTACTCGGCCGGGTGCCACTGCTCGAGATACCTCATCGCGTGACGGGTCGTGAAGTCGGGCTCCTCCCAGTGAGCTGCAGCCTGGGCTGCGAGGCGCGCGTGCGCGCAGGGCTTCGGGTCGGCCGCGGACCGGACGAGGTCGCCGGCGCAGCGGAAGCAGGGTGCGTTGCCGGCCTCGTTGCGGGCTCCGTCGTGCAGGATCCGCTCGAGGACGGCGACCTGTCCGCCGAGGGCGGTGACGTAGCCGGGGAAGTTGGGGTCGTGGTTCGCGGCCCATGAGGTGTAGGTCATGAGGAAGTCGACGGTGCCGAGCAGGTCGGGGGTTGGGCGGGCGAACGGTGTGATGCCGAGGCGGTCTGCCCAGCTCTTCGCCCACTCGCGGAGCATGTGCTCGGTCGGGACGGGGTCGGTGTCGCGCTCGAGTGCCTTGTGGCTGGTGTCGAGGCGCTGCTTGGGGTTGGTGACGCTGCGGTTGTATGCCTCGCGCCAGTCGACGGCGCGGCCGTCGGAGGCGCCTGCACGCAGGACGACGGCGTCGCCGCCTGGGATGGGTGCGCCGGCGACGAGGCGGCCGTCGTTGCCGCCGAGCACGGCTTGGGTGGAGAGGTGCTTGTGGAGGCCGTAGACCTCGCGGAGTCGCTTCTTCGCGATGGCGATGCAGTCGGGGCAGGTGGACTCGTGGACGACGTGCTCGACGTGGCAGACCATGCAGTGGTCGTCCGGGCACGGGAGGCAGCCTGGGCAGTCGGGGTCGTGCTCGAGCGTGTCGGCGGCATCCGAGTCGGTGTGGCGGCCCGGGAGGACGCGGGGCTGGCCGTTGCCGGCATACGTGCAGGTGGTCATGCAGCTCCTACAGTGGCGCGCACGATGTCGGGGGTGAACGCCTCGACGCGTGGCGGGGTGGTGATGACGTCGCAGCCGCCTGGGCGCGAGCAGACGAACACGGGGCCGAGCTCGGGTGGCGGCTTGTCGTGGAGGAAGAACGCGACGGGGTAGTCGGTCAGCTGGGCGAGGCGCTGCAGTTGCTCCCATGTGGGGTACAGGACGCCGGCCTCCCACCAGTCGACCTCCGGTTCGGTGGCACCGCACGCGGCGTCGACGTCGGGCCCGTGGAGGCTGCGCGTGTCGAGTGCTTGGGTGATTCGCCAGGGGCGGACCTCGCCGGCCTCCCACAGCAGGCGCTCGAACTCGGCGTGGTCGCTCACTTGGACGTGACCCATTGGACGAGCTCGATCAGCGCCCAGATCGTGACGGCGACGATCGCGAGCCGGACCAGCAGTACGACGGCGCCGATCCCGACCATCAGGCCGCTGAAGCGGTCCGCCGAGGCGTCGTGGTTGAAGCAGTAGTCGCTGTCCATGAAGGTGCGGTGGCGGCAGCCGGCCTTCATGCAGGTGCCGATCACGATGCGCTCCCAGCGAGCACAGCCTTGGCGGCCTCGTCCAGCTGGTTCTTGAGGTACCAGACGAGCCGGCAGCCAGGCTTGTCCTCGTCGCCGTGGAGGGGGCAATCAGGTGCGAACTCGAGCAGTGCAGAGGCCGCGACAGCGCGGTCGTGCTCGAGCGCCGACTCGTTGGGCGGGGCCGGCTGGTCGGGGTCCCTGGGCTCGGTGTGGAGGACGACTGGCCCGTCGACGAGCAGAGGAAGGTGCACGATCGACATGTCGCTCGCGCCCTCGACGGGCTCGATCGTGATGCCCGATTGGTCCAGGTAGAACGGGAACTCGTGTCCGGCGATGCGGATCTGTGCTCGGTTCGCGACGAAGCTCGAAGCGAGTCGGTGGGTACTCATGAGGTGGTGACCTTTCGACGGTTGCGGTAGCGGTTGCGTTGGAAGGCGCTCTCACCGACACGGCAGGCGTAGCAGGGTTCTTCGCCGTGGCTGCGGTGCCGGTTGAACGCTGCGTGGGTTCCGCACGGCAGCAGCGGGGTGCGGGGCTTCGGAGGCTCGACGGGCTTGGGTGTCTCGAACCACACGAGGGTTGGGCCGCGGCGCGCCCACACCCCATCGGCGTGCTCGAGCGGAGCTGCCATCACCACCGACGGCGCGGTCATGAGGTCAGCCCCAGCACTCGTGCGGCTTCCTCGTCGTGGGTCATGCCGCCGAGCGCGATGCCACCAGTGCCGGCCCGGGAGGGCGGCGTAGCCGGCGTACTGGTCGCCGCCTTGTCCGACCTCGTACCGGTCGACCTTGCGGAGCTCCTCGAGCGCGAGCGCGATCGCGCGGACGTTGTCCTGCCACTTCGTGAACGCGTCCGTGGCGTAGGTCAGGTGACCGTGGGGGGAGTCGAAGTGCAGCCGGACCGCGGGTGTGCGGGCCTTCGCCGTGGCGTACAGCTCGCCGTCGAGCCGGATCTGGCCCGGGAGCACGTCGACCTCGAGGACGGCGTTCGTCGCCTTGAGGCTCCTGAGCTCGCGTGCCAGCAGCTCGCGGGTCTCGGAGAACGGGATCGACTCACGGCGCCACGACCCGTCACCGGCGCGGCGCGTGAACGCCGACGGCTTGGGCTTGCCCTTGAAGCCGGTCCGGTCGTCGAGCGGCCTAATCGTGTAGAGCGACATCAGACGGTCTCCTTGAACAGGGTCGGGCTGATGGCGTGGCGTGCCCGGTAGCGGGCTCCGACCGGCTCGAGCTTCCCGCTGCTCGTCGACTGCAGCGGCAGCAGGCGGGCCGTAGGCGGCGAGCTGCTGCAGCTGCTCGTCGAGTGCCTCTCCGGGGAGCAGGCAGCGGCTCGGCTCGCCTGCGTTCGCTTCACGCCAGGCGGAGCCGGGCATGTTGCAGACGGACCCGAACTGGTGGGCGTCCTGGGTGTGGCCTTCCTCGACGGCGGCGCGGTAGTGCTTCTCGCACAGTGGCGCGGCGGCGCAGACGCCGAGGGTGACGCGGACCTCGAACAGGACGTGCCAGACGGAGTAGACGGTGCAGTCGGTCGCGTGGCAGCGCGGTGACCCGTTCGGCGTCGAGATCGGGCCGATGAAGTCGGGCTGCGGCTCACCCATTGGGCTCACCTGCATCGCCACCGGGGTTCAGCATCTTCCCGAGCACGGCGTCGACGAGGTCCTCGACGTTGTCGACCAGAGGCGAGTCGGGGGCGACCTCGGCGGCTTCGGCGAGGCGCTGCGCGAACCCGAGGAACGCATCGAGCGAAGCCTTGGTCTGCTCGAGCTCGGCAGCCAGAGCTTCGTCGTCGACCTTCGCGTCGAAGTACCCGCCGGCAGCGACCGCTTGAGCGATCGCCGGCGCGAGGCTGTACTGCTCGAGAGCGTCATAGAGCCCGACACGGTCCGGGCCGGTCAGGTCAGCGGACTGCGTGTCGGCGATCTTGTAGGCGGCCTGGTGGATGACCTGTACGACGGCCTCGTCGGGAACGCTGGTCATCAAGCCACCTCCCGCGGGAAGCGGTCTGACAGGTCGCCGTAGGTGAACCCGAGGCGAGTCGTGTTGGCCGCGGGGTCGTGGGTGGCGGAGACGCAGGTGAGCAGCTGGTGGGAGCCGAGCATCGGCCCGACGACCTGCCCGGGACCGGTGGCCTCGAGGTTGCCGGGGTAGGTGGCGAACTGGACCGCGGCCGGGATGGGCAGAGCGGGCAGTTCCTCGGGGATCCGGTCGCTTCGGCGCGTCACTGGACGGCCCTCTGGGTGGTGTCGGTGGTCATATGGCTTCCTTCCCTTGGGTGCATCTGTCGGCGGGTGAGAGCTTGAGGTTGATCGCGGTGCAGGCCGCGAGGGGCTGCTGGCACTCGGGGCACACCGGGCCGGCGGGACGCAGCGAACGAGGTGGGGCGTGGGGCGCGAGGCCGCGCCACGTCTCGAGGAACGCGGTGACCCGGCGCACGGGGCCGGTCTTGGTGTCCTGGGCGGCGCGGACGAGTCGCCTGCAGCCGTGCGTGCGGACGAGGCCGGCGATCTCGGCGCGCTGCTCGGGGCGCATCGTGAACGCGATCGAGTCGAGAGCGGACGCTGCCGCGAAGTGGCTGCGGAGCTCGTCGACGAGCTCCGCGTCGGAGTCAGCGTCGGCGCCGCCGCGCGCTGCTGCAGGTTCTGGTTGGTTCTTGGATGGTTCGGGTGCAGGTTCCTGCACCCCGTCAGTACGTGATCCTGTACCCCGTACGACGTGATCCTGCACCCCGTCGATGTGACGGGGTGCAGGAACCTGCACCCCGTCAGTCGGGTTGTCCACAAGCCGGTGCTGGCGGGATCCGTCGCACTCGGGTGGGCACTCGAGGGTGATGGTGTACCGGTTGGGGCGCTGGTCGTTGCGGGTGCGATGGGTGCCGCCGGCGTTCAGGTCGACCTGCACTTCGCCGAGCTCGACGAGGGTGCGAATGTGCGCCTGGACGGACCGCTCCGAGGTGTTCGCGACCCGCGCCAGCGTCGCGATCGACGGCCAGGCGCCACCGTCGCCGTCGTGGTTCGCGATCCCGAGCAGCACGTTCCTCGCGGTGCCCTTCGACGCCGAGTGGTACAGCACGACCGCCATCGACTCGACGCTCATGAGTCGCCACGCCCAGCGAAGCGCGACGGGCAGAGGTGGCGTGCGTGGGTCGGCATCCCACGGGTGCGTTCGGTCGCGACGTCGGTGGACACGTTCAGCTCGGCCTTGATGGCGTCGAGCAGGCGTCGCGGCTCCCACGCGAACGCGCCGACGAGGACGGCGACGATGCGCGGCTGGGACGTTCCCACCGGTACGGCCTCCAGGGCCGTGTAGCCGCCCTCGGGGCGGGCTCGTGGCGCGATGAGGATCGGGGCGCCGCAGGACTCGCAGTCCTTCTCGATCGGCTTTCTCATGAGGTGCTCCTGGGGGCGATGTTGCGGGGATCGGTGGTCGGGTACTTCGACGCGCACGAGAAGCACAGACGCATCGTGTGGGGGCGGCCGTCGTCGGCGGCCCCGGAGTCGTGGCCGGGGAACGCGACCGCGCGGACGTACTTCTGGCCCGGGCGGATCCCGCCAGCCAGATGGCCGCCGCCGTCGCAGGGGTGCAGCTTTCTCGCGGTCCGGATCGACGCCGTGGCGTTGGGGTTGGGTGGGTCCGGCAGCTGTCGCTCGACCAGCACCAGGTCGCGGGGGCTGGCGCGCACGAGGGACCGGTCGTCGGTCGCGACCGTGAGCCCGATGAACCCGTCGGCCTCGTCGGGAATGTCCCAGACCTGGCCGGTGCGGCCGTCGGTGAGCTGCACGGTGTCTCCGAGGCGCAGCGGCCCCTGGTCGGTGATCTTCATCGGCGTCCACCGCTGCGGCGAGTTGCGATCGCGTCACGGGGCATGTCGCCGGCGACGACACGAGACGGCAGGTGGCCGATGTGGAAGTACTCGCCACACCGGTAGGCGGACATCCGCTCGCCGGGGAAGTCGACGCGGATCTTTGCTCGCGCGTCGCGCCGTGACAGGTACCGGCGCTTCCCGCATTCGGGGCAGAGCGCGACGTAGCCGCCGGTGGCGTGTGCGCGCGCGTCGTTGGCCGTCACGCCGCACCACCGCCGGCGATCTCGTCGAGGCGGATGATCGCTTCCCAGCACTGCCCGCACCCGGTCATGCCGACCTTCGGCCGCGTGGAGTGGTCGCAACGTTCGGTGACCTTGGCGGCGAGCGGGTGGCTCCTCGTGAAGTGGGCCAGCTCGACCTGCACAGGTCGTCCCGGGGTGGGAGTCCCAGCAGATTCACGCGCCTGCGCGCGGTTCGCTCGGACGGCCTCCCGTGCCTTCATCACAGGCAGGTCGCCGGTCTCGATGGCCTCGAGGTCGGGGGCGTCGAGCTCGAGCAGCATCAGGTACGTGTTGACCGTCGGAGGCTTCACCCCGATCCGGCGTGCGACCTCGGACTGCGTCAGCCCACCGTCGATCAGCTTCTTCAGCGCCCGGGCCTTCTCGACCGGAGAGAGGTCGCGGCGCTGCATGTTCTCCACGAGCATCAGCTCGAGCTGCTCGTCCGGCTCGTACACGTCATGGCGGATCACCACGGGCACGCGAGGGAGGGCGGCGAGGCGGGCTGCGGCGTGCCGGCGGTGCCCGGCGAGGATCAGCCACCGGTCACGCACGCTGGGGTGCTCAGTCACGACGAGCGGCTGCAGGATGCCCTTCTGGCGGATCGAGGCGGCGAGCTCGGACACGTCGCCGACCCGGTCGCGGACGTTCTCGGTGTGGGCGAGCAGGTGGTCGACCGGGAGCATGCGCGCCGACTGGCGCTCGCCGCTCACAGCACACCGCCAGTGGTCGTGTTCGTGACGACAGCGCGCGGGCCCAGGTCGACGTGCACCGGCCACGACTCGTCCTCGGCGGCGATCGCTACAGCATCGTGGGCGCCGGCCACGAGCCCGCGGACCTCGGCGGGGGTCGGCCCGGCGCCGAGGGCACGGTTCGCTCGGGCGGTGAGAGACTCGGCCGCCGCGATCGCCGCCTCGCGCTGCAGGTCGTCGGCACCCGTTCGGAGGCCGCGCAGGACCGCGAACCAGTCGTTGGACTCGGTGATGTTCACGCGACACGCTCCTCGACGTTGGCGTCCTCGATCGGGTCTCGGGTGCGGCCGGACCACCCGCGGGACTGGACTAGGTAGTCGTGGAACGTGAGCAGCGGGTTGGCCTCGAGGAACTCCGCGTACTCGGCGTCCCACCCGTTCGCTGTCTCGCGGGCGTGGTCCTCCTGCCTGATTCGCTCGTCCTGGTACGCGCGGACGTGCGCCCGGTGCAGGCAGCCGGCGTAGCACTTCGACATGCGTGGCGAGCAGGGCATCAGCGCACCGCCTGGAGCGAAGCGGGGCCGGTGACGTCGTCGGGAATCACAGGGCCACCTGCCTCGCGCGCGTCGGGTCGGCGCCGTGAGGGCAGCGGCGGGCGAGCTCCTTCATCTGGGGTTCGGCTTCGATGGTGGCGGCCCACTCGTCGGGCTCGAGCACGCCGCACCAGCAGCGGACTCGCCACCTTCCGTCGAGGCGTTCGAGCCCGACGCTGTACGCAGCGATCAGTGCGTCGCCGGCGGCCTCCTGTGACGGCCAGGTCGTGGTGGACATGCCGCCGGTCAGGGGCCAGACGATGATCCAGCGGCGGCTGCGCGGCAGCTGCTGCGGCCTCGCGATCGTGACTCCGCCGATGAGGATGTCGCCGGTGTCGGTGCACAAGGGTGCGCCGGGTGGGCGGCGTCGCCACGTGGTGTTTTTCGACGTCAGCACGACGGTCACCCTCGGCGTGCCTGGATCGCCTCGGCGAGGCTGTCGCCCTTGGCGATCGCGATGACCTTCCAGGCGGGCTCCTGATCGAGGGCGTAGTCCGCGGCCGGTTCCTTCCGCCCGTAGATCCGCAGATCGTCCAGAGCGCCGGACTCGGTGAGGCGGTAGGCAACGAACAGGGTGTCGGCCGCGCGGCGACGGGGTGCGGTGTTGGCGGGGGCCGCGGTCGGCTCCTGTGGCGGCTTGGTGCTGGCGGTCTTGGACGCTGGCTTGTCGGTGGCCATGAGTGGGTCCTTTCAGTGAGTGGTGGTGGTGCCAGACAGGGAGAACCCGTCGGTGAAGTCGCGGCGCAGCTCGAAGGGTCGGCTGGCGTTGTGGGCGTCGGCCATGTGCTGGTCGATCAGCAGGACCTGCTCGGATGCGATCGAGACATTGATCCCGGTCTCGCCGTCGGGCTCGGCCGACGCAGTCGCGACATGCGCGGCGCACACCGGGCACGCGACGGGGACGGTCGCGGGGAGCTCAGCCACGGGTGACCGCCCGGTAGGCGAGGGCGCACACCGCGACGAACGCAGCGGCGCCGATGGCGGGGGTGGTGCTGTTCTGGACGACCTGCCACATGGCGTCGGCGACGATCAGCAGCTCAGTCATGGAGAACCTCGATGAACAGGGCGAGCACCGCGCCGGCGAGCAGGGGCATTGCGACTGCGACGGCCGCCGTGGTCGGGAGGGCCCCGAGCGTGCCGGCGGCGACGGTCGCGACGCCGCCGATGAACAGGGGCCACGTCAGCCACCGGGCCAGCAGGCGGGTCATGCGCGTGCCGCCTTGGCGAGTCGGGCGGCCTCGCGACGGGTCCGCTTGGGCGCGAGAGCGGCCATGTCGTCGGAGCACTTCTCGCACTCGGCGCCCTCGGGCGGCGTCGCCGGCTCGAGGCGGACACGCCATGCATGTCGGCCCTGGGAGTGTGCGGTGGCGTGCGCTGCGCCGATCGTGAGGCGCCGCTTCGACACCAGCGCGATGTGGCCGCAGTGGGCGTGCTGCAGGACGTAGCGCTTCGGTTGGCCGTCGGCCCGAGTCTCGGTGCCGGTGTTGTTCAGCGCGTTGCGCATGGCCTGGACGACGTTGGGGATCTGCATGGTGGTGGTGCTCCGTTCTGGGGTGTGGGTCAGTCGGCGACTAGCCCGCGGGTCGCGAACACGTCGGACCACTCGGGGTGGCGCTGCCGGATCAGCCGCGCGTACCGGGAGGGGTAGTTGTTGTTCAGGCGGAACTGGTCGCCTGTGGTCTGCATGTCGAAGTCCCAGCGGAGACGCTCGACGAGGGCCTTCATCCCGCAGCGGCGGCGACCAGCGGCAAGGCGGCGACGGATCAGTTCCTCGAGGGCATCGAGGACCCACGGGTTCAGGGCGTGGAACGCTTCGAACCGCTCCTGGATCGTCGCGCCCTCGACATGTGGCGGGACGACGAACGGACGAACATCAAGCTCGAAGCTGGTCCCCAGCGACGACCGCGTTCACACGAGGCTCCGGCGCCCAAGGGTGGACCGAGTCTCGGCGGAGTCACCCTCGTTGCTGACCGCCATGAACGCGACCAGGTCGTGCTCGGTGATTCGCCATTCGCGGCCGAGCTTCTTCGCCCGGATCTCACCTCGGGCGCACCGTCGCGACACGTTCTCGGGCGACTCCTGAATCGCTTCGGCCACCTCCGCCGTCGTCAGCCACTTCATGGTCAGGCCGACCTTGAAGGCGCAGAGTTGACGATTTGACTACGAGATCCCGACAGTGATGGCACGAAAAGGATCGACAGGGGCACCTCGAGGGCCTCCGCGATACGAGTGGCAAGTTCGGGCGTGCAGGTGGCCTTTCGGCCAGCTGTCAGGTGACTGATGAAGGACTTGCTGCACCCGGCGTAGCGGGCGAGTCTCTCCATCGAGAACCCCTTCTGGGCCATCAAGGCCCGCAGCGTGTCGCCGGACATCAGTCGCATCCAGGTACCCCTAGGCCATCGCTTCTTGCGGTTCATCGGTCGATCACACTCTCTCTTGGTAGACGGCATGATGTCAACAACATCCCGACAAGAATGAGTCATTAGGTAGACGGTTGTCAAGAAGTAGACGCAGCAATTTCCCGGTGCGCCCGCTGATACGAGCGCGATTTCGGCACTACTCTTGGTAGACGATTTCTTCACTTCGGGCGTCTACGTTCGGTAGACGATTGAGTCAACCGGTTTGTTGCTCCGATCGAGCAAGCGCGGAAAGGATGCTGAGCATGAAGAACCTGCCGCGCCTGCGCGAGATCGTCGAGCGCTACACCAGCGAATTCGGATCATCGGATTCCTGGGTGTCCAACGAGATCGGACTCTCGCGTCAGGCGCTGAGCTCATGGTGGGTCCGTGGCTTGTCAGAGATGCCGAGCGCGTTCCTTCTCCATCGCCTCGCGGTCGTCACCAGGACGCCCTACCGCGATGTTCTCGACGCGGCGCTGCACGACTTCGCCTACCTGCCCGAGTCAGGGCTCTTGAACCTCGAGCCGCCGGCGCGCATGCAGCGGAAGGGGCAGTCGACTGGCCGAGCTTCTAGGTCGGCTCAGGACGACGCGGCCACCGCGCCAGACGTCGAAGGACCAGAGGGAGGAGCCTGATGACGACGAGTGCCAACGAGGTGCCGATCCTGTTCTTCCAGGCACACGTCCTCGACAAGGCCGAGAAGCGGTCATTCAACCAGGACTGGCGGCCTGCCCTGGAGGAAGCAGCGCAGCTTCCTCTGGTCGAGCGGACTCACGACGATGATGTGTACGACGTGCAGGTCGGGGGTGACCTGATCCTCGTCGGCGCTCACCGCGTGTTGAACACGGCGTTCATGACGGCCATCGATCGGACCAGCGAGCAGATCACTGATCTGATGGACGATGCGGCGAACCAGACCGACGTGAAGCGGTTCGCTCACACCACGGTGATGGCGTTCATGCCACGACACAACGCGATCGCGATCGCTCGCGGTGGGACCAACGCGCCGCGGCACAAGTCGGCCGCGGAGTCGTTCTTGGAGCGGCACGTTCCGCTCGAGCGGGGCCAGCACTGGCAGGTCGACCCGGTGTACGCGCCGGACCAGACGCCTGACCTGCGGCGAGCCAAGGGCGTGAGCATGCTGGAAGCGCGGTACGAGACCCTCCGGATCCTCGATGACATGGAACCGGGGCGCGCTGGCTTGGCGGCCCACTTCGACCAGCTGGCCAGCGAGCTCGGTGGTGAGCTCGTCGTCGACGTGACTGTCCGCCTGCGCGCTGACTCCCAGCACACTGGCAGTTTGGCCGGGTTCAAGAGCCTGGTGTTCAACGACCTGCCGAGACTCACTGGCCGACGCAAGCGGGTGCGTGCGCAGGCGGTCTACGATGACGACAGCAAGGAGATCATCGACTTGGTCGCTGGGAAGTTGGCCACTTCGATGGAAGCTTCCAGAGGATGGGACCGAGAGCCGTAGGTACACGGCGCTGGTCCAGGGTCTGCGAGATGTCGGTGTCGAGATGCAGGATCGGTTGGACAAGATCCTGGGAGGGTGACTCACGTGGCCGGAACGTCCTACAGTGTGCGGGACCTTCTTGCCGAGCGTCCCGGCCTTGACCACGCCGCTGGCCTGATCGCCGCCGGTGTGTGGTTCGTGGGCCTGCGGCAGATCGACGTGTCCAACGTTCCTGAGTTCCTGCTCGGCCTGGCTACTGTCTCTGCGTTGGTCCTCGCCGCGGCGACGTTCGTGTGCACCCTGACTTACCAGAGCCAGTCCGATCGGATCGAGGACGTCCGAGTCATGTACGGGACTGAGCTGCGCCGGAACTGGGTCTCGATCTTCCGGATCATGTTCGTGACGTCCACGGCGCCTCTCGTCGTGCTCCTCCTCGTGGGGCAGGTCGGAGTGGTCGTCCCGCTCGTGGCCACCTGGTGCTCCGGGATGCTCGTCGCGAAGGCCGCGAGGACCGTGTACTGGCTCGAGAAGATTCTCTTCGCTCAGAACGTCGACGACCGCCGCCCGCGCGCGGTCAAGGGCCCGACCTCGTTGTCTGCGTGACGTTCTGTCCGACCGGGTACGTAGGTTCGCCAGATCATGTCGTTCCATCCCTGGCGGGCGCTCCGTGCGCTGACCCACATCGACCAGGTGTGGCGTGACCTCGGGGACGACCAGCTCGGCCACTACGACCACGGGTGTCAGCGGATCACGCTGAACGTGGGCCTCACGCAGGCCGAGCGGCGGTGCACGCTGACGCACGAGCTGGTGCACGTCGAACGCGGGCCTGTGCCGGTGGCGATGCGGGAGCGGGAGGAAGCGATCGTCGACGAGCTCGCCGCGCGTCGGCTGATCAGCATGGACGCGCTGGTGAACGCGATGCTGTGGTCGTTCGACCACGACGAGCTCGCCGAAGAGCTGTGGGTCGACGTCCCAACCGTGCTGGCCAGGCTGACGACGCTGACCGCTGGCGAGCGGGCCCACGTCGAGGCCGAGCTCGACCGGCGTGAGGCGTCGCTCTAGTCCTCGAGCTCGGGTGGCAGGTCCACCGGTCCGAGGGCGTCGGTGAACACCATGCCGGCGGCGTCGGCCGCCGCGCGCTGTGCCTCGTTCGAGAGGTGGCCGTAGGTGTCGACGGTGACCTTGATGGAGTGGTGGCCAAGGCGCGCGGACACGACGTAGAGGTTCACCCCGCGCTCGATGAGCCACGACGCGTGGGTGTGGCGGGCGTCGTGCGGGCGCGGCCGCGGGTCGTTCAGTCCGGCCCGCTCGCACGCCGGCACCCACGCCTCCCAGAACGCCTTGTGTCGCAGCGGCCCGCCGCGCGGTGCGACGAACAGGCGCGCGTTCCTCGGCCGGCCCAGCGTCAGGGGCAGGAGCGCGGCGAGGACGTAGTCGTCGATCGTGACGGTGCGGTCACTGTTCTTCGTCTTGGTCGGGCCGACGATCCGGGTCGTGGACCGGGTGTCCCACTTCGCGGCCTTGCTGATCCGTAGGGTGCGGGCCTTCGGGTTGAGGTCACGCACCTCGAGGGCCTCGGCCTCGCCCCACCGGATCCCCGTGCCGAACAGGGTGAGCACGAGGGGTCGGTAGTGCTCGGGGATCTCGCCGAGGAGGCGGACGAAGTCGGTCTCGGACATCAGGACCATCTCGGCCCGCTCGTGCGACGTCGACCGGCCCAGCTTGATCCGCGCGCACGGGTTCGCCGCGATCACCCCGTCGGCCTGCGCCTCCTTCAGCATCGACGCGAGGAGGCCGTGGGCGTTCGCGATCGTCTTGTCGGAGTACCCCTTGTCGTGGCGGCCGCCGCGACTGCGCAACCGGTTCAGCGCAGCCGCGATCTGACCACGGTCGAGATCGCCGATCGGCACGTGCCCGAGCAAGGGACCGTAGTAGAGGGCATGGGTGCGCTCGTAGCCGTGGCGGGTGCCGTCGGTCACCGCGGTCCGCCCGGTGATGTAGGTCGCGGCCCACTCGTCAAGCGTCGGGGTGGTCTGCTGCGCTGCAGGCCCGGCTTCCTCATCGCGGACCCACTGAAGCGCTTCGGTCGATGACGAGGCGTCGAGTCGCTTCGCGAACTCGACGGCGCGCTTCTTCGCCGCGGCCGGATTGCCGCGGAAGGTCAGCGTGGTGTGCTCGCCGTTGTGGCGGAACCGGACACGGTAGGTGACCGTCCCGTCCTTCGCCTGGTGCTTGATCGGCGTCCTCATGGGGCGAACCTAGGGTCGACCTCTGACGTTCGCGTGCGCGATTTGGGCACACCGTGGGCACACGGTTTTGGGCTATGGCCGTTTCTTGCTGCCATTGTTGAGCACCCCCAACGGGATTCGAACCCGTGCTACCGCCGTGAAAGGGCGGCGTCCTAGGCCGCTAGACGATGGGGGCCGGGACCCGAACAGCATACGGGGTGCCGTGGGGGAGGATGGCTGCATGGTCGAGGTCAGCGAGGAGCGGTTCGCCGCGTTGGCCGAGCAGGCACTCGCCGACGTGCCCGACGAGCTGGCCGCGCTGCTGGACAACGTCGTGCTGTTCATCGAGGACGACGCCCCCGCCGACGAACCCGACCTGCTCGGCTTCTACGACGGCATCCCCCTCACCGAGCGCGACACCACGTACGGCGGCGCGCTGCCCGACCGCATCGTGGTCTTCCGCAATCCCACCCTCGCGATCTGCGACACCGAGGCCGAGGTGGTCGCGGAGGTCGCGATCACCGTGGTGCACGAGATCGCCCACCACTTCGGCATCGACGACGACCGCCTCCACGACCTCGGGTGGGCCTGACGTGACGAGATGCGAGATCCACGTCGTCCGCGACGCCGAACGATTCTGCACCGACGCCGGCGACATCGTGACGCGGCACAGCTTCTCGTACGGTGCGCACTACGACGCCGAGCGGACCGGGTTCGGCCCGATCCGCGCGATCAACACCGAGCGCCTGGAGCCCCGGGCCGGGTACGCGGCGCATCGTCATGCGGACGTCGAGATCGTGACCTGGGTGGTCGAGGGAACGCTGCGGCACGCCGACAACACCGGTGGTGGGGGACTCGTGCGCCGCGGCACCGCGCAGCGGCTCAGCGCAGGCACGGGTGTGGAGCACTCGGAGGTCAACGACTCGACCTCCGAGCCACTCGTGTTCGTGCAGATGATGCTCGACAGCGACCACGACGGCCGGCCCGCGTACGAGCAGGTGGAGGTCCCGGACGGTGACGGACTGCTGCGTTCGGTGACCGTCCACTCGACCGCCGAGATGTTCGTCGCGCGACTCGCTGCCGGGCAGTCGCTGCCCGTTCCGGCCGCAGCGCGAAGCCTCGTGCACGTCGTGCGCGGCGCTCTGCGCCTGGGCGACACCGATCTGTTCCCCGGCGATGAGGCCCACCTGACGGACGCCGGCCCGTACGATCTGAGTGCTGCCACACCAGGCGGCGAAGCCCTGATCTGGCAGCTGGAGACCTGATGACCGTCCTCGTCCTCAACGGACCGAACCTCGGCCGCCTCGGCGTGCGCGAGCCCGACGTCTACGGCACGGCCACCTACGCCGATCTCGTCGCGCGGTGCGAGCAGGTCGCCGCCGAGGTCGGCCTCGAGGTCGAGGTGCGTCAGACCGACGACGAGGCCGAGATGATCGGCTGGCTGCACGAGGCCGCCGACGCGCGGTCGGCGGTCGTGCTCAACGCCGGCGCGTGGACCCACACCTCCGTGGCCGTCCGCGACGCCGCCAGCCAGCTCGGCGAACCGCTCATCGAGGTGCACCTGTCGAACGTGCACGCACGTGAGGCGTTCCGCCACACGTCGTACCTCAGCGACATCGCTGCGGCCGTGGTCGTCGGCATGGGCCTCGACGGCTACTCCGCGGCTCTGCGCCACCTCGCCGGCTCGGGGTAGCTCTCGGTTGCGGAAGGCAACTCACCCCCGGGTCTCTCATCGGATCTTCAGGTCTAACCTGTTCAGGTGAAGGATTGGGAGCAGCACGCGCAGGCGGTTCAGGCGCTGGTGGCCTCGTACGCCGCCATTCCTGCAGGCGAGCGCGTGCGCCTGGCGAAGAAGACGTCGAACCTCTTCCGCCCCCGCTCGTCCTCGGACACCCCCGGCCTGGACGTGTCCGGCCTCGACGGCGTCATCGAGATCGACACCGTGGCGAAGACCGCCGACGTGCAGGGCATCTGCACCTACGAGCAGCTGGTCGACGAGACGCTGCCGCACGGCTTCATCCCCTACGTGGTCCCGCAGCTGCGCACCATCACCCTCGGCGGCGCGGTCACCGGCCTCGGCATCGAGTCCACGTCGTTTCGCAACGGTCTGCCGCACGAGTCCGTGCTCGAGATGGACATCCTCACCGGCGCCGGCGACATCATCACCGCGACGCCCGACAACGAGCACTCCCAGCTGTTCGAGGCGTTCCCCAACTCCTACGGCAGCCTCGGCTACGCCACCCGGCTGAAGATCAAGCTGGAGAAGGTCCCGCCGTTCGTCACGCTGCGGCACGTGCAGATGGCCGACGCCGCGGCTGCGGTCAAGGCGATCGAGGAGATCTGCCACAGCGGCGAGTGGCACGGCGAGCGCGTGGACGGGCTGGACGGAACCGCCTTCAGCCCCGACGAGATCTACCTCACCCTCGCGCACTTCACCGACGAGCGGCCGCGCGTGAGCGACTACACCGGTCAGCGGGTGTTCTACCGCTCCATCGCCGAGCGTGAGACCGACGCACTGACCATGAACGACTACATCTGGCGCTGGGACACCGACTGGTTCTGGTGCTCAGGTGCCTTCGGCGCGCAGAACAAGATCGTGCGTCGGCTCTGGCCCAGCCGCTGGCGTCGCAGCGACGTCTTCCACAAGATCGTGGGCCTGGACGAGCGCTTCGGCATCATCAGGACGCTCGACAAGATCAAGAAGGTGCCGGGCCGCGAGCGCGTCATCCAGGACGTCGAGGTCCCCGTAGCGCGCATGCCGGAGTTCCTCGAGTGGTTCGACGCCGAGGTCGGCATGCGTCCGGTGTGGCTGTGCCCGCTGCGCACCACCCGCGCGTGGCCGGTGTACCCGCTCGCCGCCGGCGAGCCCTACGTCAACATCGGCTTCTGGGGCACCGTCGTGGTGCCGGCCGACGCACCGCCGGGATTCATCAACCGCAAGGTCGAGGACGCCGTCAGCAGCATGGGCGGACACAAGTCGTTGTACTCCGAGGCGTTCTACGACCAGCAGACCTTCGACACGATGTACGGCGGCGAGCTCCTCGCCGCCGCCCGCCGTCGGTACGACCCCGACGCCCGACTCAGCACCCTGTTCGAGAAAGCAGTGAGGAACTCATGACCGACACCGCAGTCGCCGCCAAGCTCAGCATCGCCGAGGCTCTCGAGCGCCTGATGAAGGACGGCATGCCGTTCCGCTTCGAGGCGTTCGACGGCAGCACCGCCGGGCCCGAGGACGCCACGCTCACGCTGCGCCTCGTCAACGAGCGCGGCCTGGCCTACCTGATGACCGCCCCCGGTGATCTCGGCTTCGCCCGCGCCTACGTGTCGGGCGACCTGGAGGTCGAGGGCATCCACCCGGGCAACCCCTACGCCGCGATGGTGCTGATCATGAGCCAGCTGCGCTTCAAGGTGCCGTCGGCCGCCGAGATGCTGCAGATCGTGCGCAGCCTGGGCTTCGGCAACCTCAAGCCGCCGACGCCGCCGGCCGAGGAGCACCTGCCCAAGTGGCGCCGCGCCTTCGAGGGCCTGCGGCACAACAAGAAGCGCGACGCCGAGGCGATCCACCACCACTACGACGTCTCCAACCGCTTCTACGAGCTGGTCCTGGGCGAGTCGATGACCTACACCTGCGCGGTGTTCCCCACGGCGGAGTCCACGCTGGAGGAGGCGCAGTTCGAGAAGTACGACCTGATCTGCCGCAAGCTCGACCTGCAGCCCGGTCAGCGACTGCTCGACATCGGCTGCGGCTGGGGCGGCATGGTGCGCCACGCCGCCAAGCACTACGGCGTCACCGTCGTGGGCGTGACGCTCTCGCGCGAGCAGGCGGCGTGGGCGCAGGAGGAGATCAAGCGCCAGGGCCTGGACCACCTCGCCGAGGTGCGCTTCGGCGACTACCGCGACGTCGTCGAGACCGGCTTCGACGCCGTCAGCTCGATCGGCCTGACCGAGCACATCGGGGTGCGCAACTACCCGGCGTACTTCCAGTTCATCCACGACAAGCTCAAGCCCGGCGGACGCATGCTGAACCACTGCATCACCCGCCCCAACAACAAGACCACCAGCACCGGCGCGTTCATCGACCGCTACGTGTTCCCCGACGGTGAGCTCACCGGCGTCGGTCGCATCACCGTCGCGGCGCAGGAGACCGGCATCGAGGTGCGGCACGTGGAGAACCTGCGCGAGCACTACGCACTGACGCTCAAGGGCTGGTGCGAGAACCTGGTCGAGAACTGGGACGCGTGCCTCGGCGAGGTCAGCGAGGGTCGCGCCAAGGTGTGGGGCATCTACATGGCCGGATCGCGTCTGGCGTTCGAGCGCAACGAGATCGAGCTGCACCACGTGCTGGGCGTCAAGCCAGCTGCGCACGGCGACGCGCACTGGCCGCTGCGGCCCACCTGGCTGAGCTGATCAGGCGCGGTTGACCGCGATCGCCGCCTGCACCAGCGCGGTGAAGGAGGCGGCGTCGACCTCGTCGCCCTCGAACACGTCGATCGCGCGTCGGGTGCCGGCGGTCAGGCTGGCGTTGAACACGCCGGCCGGGTCGTCGAGCGCGGCGCCGCGGGCGAACGTCGTCTTCACCTTGTCGCGGTAGGTCTCCAGGGTGCAGACCAGGCCGTCGCACGAGAACGTGGGCACGCCGTCGGGGTTGCTGGGCTTGCGCCACTTGACCTCCTCGACCACGTCGGGGTCGGCGGCCAGGATCAGGGTGCGCAGGTGCTGCGCCACGTCGGCGCGCCAGTCGGTCGTCACGTTCCGGAGCGTACTGCGGCCGTGCCGCGATCAGTCAAGGTCGACCACGACGGGAGCGTGGTCGCTGGCGCCCTTGCCCTTGCGCTCCTCGCGGTCGATCCAGGCGTGCCCCACGCGAGCCGCGAGCGCCGGCGAGGCCAGCGCGAAGTCGATGCGCATGCCCTCCTTCTTGGGGAAGCGCAGGCGCTGGTAGTCCCAGTACGTGTACGTTCCAGGCCCGGGCGCGTGGGGGCGCACGACGTCGGCGTACCCGGCGTCGACCACGGCGTGGAACGCTGTCCGCTCGGGCTCCGAGACGTGGGTGTGGCCCTCGAAGGCGGCCATGTCCCAGACGTCCTCGTCCTGGGGAGCCACGTTCCAGTCGCCGGTCAGTGCGACCTGCGCATTCGGATCGTCGGCCAGCCACTGCGCACCGGCGGCCCGCAGGCTCTCGAGCCACTGGAGCTTGTAGTCGTAGTGCGGGTCGCCGAGCTCGCGGCCGTTGGGCACGTACAGGCTCCAGACCCGGACGCCGCCGCAGGTGGCGCCGATGGCCCGCGGCTCGAGGATGGCGGGATCGCCGAACTCGGGCTGGTCGTCGGCGAACCGGGTGGCGACGTCGTCGAGCCCGACGCGCGAGATCACGGCGACCCCGTTCCACTGGTTCACGCCGAAGTGGGCGACCTCGTACCCCATCGAGCTCAGCTCGAGAGCGGGGAACTGGTCCTCGCGGCACTTGGTCTCCTGGATGGCCAGCACGTCGACGTCGTGGCGCTCCAGGAAGCCGGTGACCCGATCGATGCGGCTCCGGACGGAGTTGACGTTCCAGGTGGCGATGCGCACCTCGCGAACCTATCGCGCCCGGACGACGGCTTCGGGCGCGGCCGGGTGCCATGATGTCGCCATGGCTCGCGACGACCAGCATGACGAGAAGACCTCCCGCGCCGGAGCACCACGCGACGGGGGATCGGCTGCCGACAACCCCGAGCACGAGGACGACGCGATCGACCGGCGGATCAGTGACCAGCCCACGGTGGCGCCGGGGCGATGGGTCCAGCGTCTCGTCCTGGCCCTCGTCCTGCTCGTGGTCGCGTACGTCGGCTGGCGGATCTCGGCCGCGTTCTTCCCCCGCTGGTGGGCGCAGCGGATGGCCGACCAGGTGCAGGGGCGCTTCATCGCCGGCACCCTCTGGGGCCTGTTCTACGGCTTCACCTTCACCTTCGTGCCCCTGCTGGTGCTGTTCCAGATCCGTCGCAGGTTCTTCTCCTGGACCTGGCGCGCCGTGGTGGCGATCGTCGCCGTGGTGCTCGCCGCGCCCAACTGGCTGACGCTCTCGGTGGTCGCCGGCACCAGCAACGCCGCCCACGCCGGCGAGCGCATCATGGACGTCGACGCCCCCAACTTCCGTGCGGCCTCGTTGATCGGCGTCCTGATCGGGGCGCTGCTGGCGGTGGCGATCACCGGCACGAGCATGCGCATGAAGCACCGCAAGAACCAGGTCGAGAAGCTCAAGGGCGAGCGCGACGAGCTACGCGCTCGCGACGGCGACGGCGACCAGGGGTGAGTCAGCCCGTTGCGGCCGCCGTGAGGACCTTCGAGAACCGCCGGTTGAGCCGGCGCATCACGCGCTCGTAGGCCCACGGCGCGTAGCGCTGCAGGTACCAGCCGGCGCGGATGTCGCGCGAGGTGAAGACCAGGTAGCGGCCGCGTTCGACGCCGTCGATGATGGCTCCGGCAGCGGCCTCGGGCGTGACGGCGTGCCGCTCGAACTGCTCGACGGTCCGCGCGACGGCCGGGTGGTCGCGGTCGACGCCCACGATGGTCACGGTGTCGACCAGCGGGGTCCTGACGCCGCCGGGGCACACCAGGGTGACGCCGATGCCGTGCTGCTCCAGGTCGAAGCGCAGCACCTCGCTGACACCGCGCAGCCCGAACTTGGCCGCACTGTAGGGCGCGTGCACCGGCAGCCCGAACAGTCCGGCCGCGGACGACACGTTGACCACGTGGCCGCCGGTTCCGTGCTCGATCATCGGCGGCACGAACGCCGAGAGCACCGCGATGGGCGCCATCAGGTCGATCTCGACGCAGTCGCGCCAGTGGTGGGCCTCCAGGTCCTGGATGCGCCCCCAGGTGGAGATGCCGGCCACGTTCATCACCACGTCGACCGCCGGCACGTGGCGGTGCACCTCGGCGGCGAACATGTCGAGGGCGTCCTGGTCGCGCAGGTCGAGCGCCGACCGGTGCAGGACCGCCGACGGGTCGGATAGCCGGGCGACGGTGGCGTCGAGGCTGTCGTCGGTGAGATCGGTCAGCACCAGCCGGGCACCACGGCGGGCGGCGAGCTCGGCCACGGCCCGCCCGATGCCGCTGCCGGCGCCGGTGATCACGGTGACGGCGCCGTCGAAGGAGAAGGAGGTCCGCGTCATGTCGAGATCGTAGAGCGATCGCGCCGTGCGAGGGCGCTCCGTGTGTCGTCACGATGATTGTCGGTGTCGCCACCTAGCGTGGTCTTCCGTGAAGACCAACTCCCTCGATGCCGCCTGCGACACGTGCTTCACGCACCTCATCGCGGGCAGCGGACGGCTGGTCGGACATCCCGGAGCCTGGCGGACGCTGTGCCTCACGTGCGAGCCGCAGCCTCCGGTCCGCGGGTCCCACCGGGGCTGGTTCGAGCGGCCGCTCGCGTCGCTGGACTTCGAGACCACCGGCGTCGACCCGCACCACGACCGCGTGCTCAGCTACGCGCTGCTCGATCCAGCGGGCGACCGATCAGGTCTCGTCGACGCCGGGGTGCCGGTGCCCGAGGCGTCCGCTCGGGTGCACGGTCTGAGCAACGCGGCTCTCGTCAGCGCGCCGCCGGCTCGCATCGCCATCGCGATGATCGCCGACTGGGTCCAGTCGCTCGTCGAGCGCGGCATCGGACTCGTCGTGTTCAACGCCCCGTACGACCTCACCATGCTGCGTGCCGAGGCCGAGCGGCACCAGGTGCGCCAGCCCGCGTGGGACCGGTTGATGGTCGTCGATCCCTACGTCATCGACTGGGGCCTGGAGCGCGGGGGGCTCGGACCGCGCCGCCTCACCGACGTCGCCACCTACTACGGGGTGCTGCTCGACCACGCTCACGACGCCACCGCCGATGCCCGCGCTGCCCGCGACGTCGCCGTCGAGATGGGTGCGCGGCACCGCGACGCCGGCGACTGCTCCCTGCCCGAGCTCATGCTGCGCCAGCACCTGTGGCACGCCGAGCGCGCCGCCGACTGGAACGCCTACGCCGCCATGGTCGGCCGCGATCTCGACGACCCCACCGGTTGGCCGCTGGTCTCCGCCCCCCGCGTCGAGCGCTCCGCCACCGCCTGACAGCGGGTCGCCAGGGAGCGGAGCGAGGTTCGCTGGCGCCTCGGTCGCTGGCGCTCCCTCACAGTCGGCCGCGGGCGGCCTCCTTGGCGACCGGGGTTGTTCGCCAGGGAGCGGAGCGACCGTGCCCTTCGCTCCGCTCACGCTCCGCTAGGGCCCGCTTCGCGAGGCGAACGACAGCCGACGAGCTTGCGGTGGTCTCGCCTCGGTCGCTGGCGCTCCCTCACAGTCGGCCGCAGGCGGCCTCCTTGGCGACCGGGGTTGTTCGCCAGGGAGCGGAGCGACCGTGCCCTTCGCTTCGCTCACGCTCCGCTAGGGCCCGCTTCGCGAGGCGAACCACAGCCGACGAGCTTGCGGTGGTCTCGCCTCGGTCGCTGGCGCTCCCTCACAGTCGGCCGCAGGCGGCCTCCTTGGCGAGCGGGTTGTTGGGCTTGCTGGCGCCTCGGTCAGGGGTCCTCGTCAGCTGACGCGGGCGAGGATGGCGGCGGCGAGGGCTTCGGGGGCCTGGTCGGGGATCCAGTGGGTGATGTCGGGCAGCTCGACGAACCGGTAGTCGGCGTCGACGAAGTCGCCGCACATCTCGGCGCCCTCGCGGCCCAGGGCGCGGTCGTCGGTGCTCCAGACGTAGGTGGTCGGCACGGTCACGGCGGGCAGGTCGCTCATCCACGGGGCCATCGCGCGGTAGTAGCTCAGGGCCGCCGTCAGCGCGGCCGGCTCGGAGAACCGCTGCACGTACTCCGCGACGTCGCCGGCGGGCACCTTGCCGTCGTAGAAGTCGACCAGCCGGTGCGCGCCGTCCTCGAGCAGCACCTCCTCGGCCCGCCCGCCGTCGCGGCGGAACAGCTGCATGTAGCGCGACATCTCTCGCTGGCGCTCGGAGGTCTGCAGGGCCTTGCCGAAGGCCGCCAGGTGCGGAACCGAGACGGCGGTGAGGCTCCGCAGGCGGTCGGTGTGGCGGGCCGCCACCACCCAGGCCACGGACGCGCCCCAGTCGTGCCCGACCAGGTGGAAGGTGTCGAGGCCGAGCACATCGGCCAGCTCGGCGACGTCGTCGGCCAGCACGTCGCTGCCGTAGTGCTCCACGCCGACAGGACGAGCCCCGGGCGAGTACCCGCGCTGGTCCGGCGCGATGACGCGGTACCCGGCGTCGACCAGGTGTGGAGCGACGCCGGCCCAGCTGAGCGAGGTCTGCGGGAAGCCGTGCAGGAGAACGACGGGCTCGCCGTCGTCGGGTCCGTCGACCCGCACGTCGAGGGTGCCGACCGTGATGTCGGCCGTGATGTGCTGTCCCCAGCTCATGGCGTTCCTCCAGCTCTCGTTGCTCGGCTGCTCACTCGAAGCTGTCGCCGATGCGGGCGACGGCCTCCCGGTCCAGTCTGGCGGCAGTCTCCACGTCGGGCGCGGTGCCGCCGTGGTCGAACGGCAGCCACCAGCGGTCCTCGTCGTCCCGCGGCGCCTCGGGGTAGGAGGTGATCGCGTCCTCCAGCAACGCCTCCATGACGGTGTGCAGTCGCGCCGAGAGCTCGTCGACGCTCTCGTCCGCGCCGGCGTGCAGCGGCTCGCCGACGGCGATCGTGATGGGGATGCGGCGGCGCAGGCTGCGGTGACCGTCCACGGTGAAGACGCGATGGCCGCCCCACACGATCACCGGCACGAGCGGCACCCGCCGGTTGACCGCGATCCCGGCGGCGCCGCGCTTGAACGGCTTGAGCAGCCACGAACGGCTGATCGTGGCCTCGGGGAAGACGCCGACCAGCTCGCCCTCGTCGACGAGGTGCAGTGCCCGCCGGTAGGCGCGGGCTCCCGACTTCCGGTCGACCGGGATGTGCCGCATCGCCCGCATGAGGCGACCCACGACGGGCGTCTCGAAGACCGACGTCTTGGACATGAACCGGATGCGTCGACCCCGCGCACGGGCGGCGTAGCCGATGAAGGTGAAGTCCAGGAACCCGATGTGGTTGCCGGCCACCACTCCCGCGCCGTCACGCGGCAGGTGCTCGGCCCCGCGCACGTCGAAGCGGTAGCCCATGAGACGGAACAACAGGCCGAACGTGGCGACGACGAGTCGGTAGGTGCGGTCCACGTCAGCTGGTACCGGGCAGACGCGGCCAGCAGTCGGTGCGCACGGTCGGGTCGAAGCCCGGTCCGGCGGCGACGGTGCGCCGCTCCTTGGCCATGATGCCGGCCGTCAGCTGCAGGATCGCCAGGATGTACAGCGTCATGATCGCCAGACCCGTCGCGGTGGCGTCGGGGTCGATGCGGCCCGCCTCGCCCAGGGCGATGATGCCGTCGGACACCAGGAACAGCGCACCGCCCACGCCGGCGCGGACGTCGACGGCCAGCGAGGTGGACGCCGTGCCGACCAGCAGGGCGGCGTAGATCGGGATGATCGGCCGCAGGCCGGCGTCGAGGCCGGTCCACGTCCACGTGATCAGGACGATCGCGGCGACCACGTAGCCGGCGAGGATCGAGGGCCGGGCCCTCAGGGCGGCGACGGCTCCGCGCTGGACGAAGAGCCGGATGAAGCACACGTGGGCGGCGGCGAAGGCAGCCATGCCCGCGACGAACAGGTCGTCGAGCTCGAGGAGCACGTCGCCGAGGAAGCAGAAGAAGAGTGCCGCGACCAGCAGGCGGGGCCCGTGCTGCTGGACCACCCACGCGAGGAGCAGCGGAGCGAGGAGTGCCTTGGAGATCGAGTCCCACGGCCCGAGGTCGGCCGCATTGAGCGCCAGGTGCACGACCGCCACGACGCCGAAGCCGGCCAGCCACGGACTCCGGATCGCAGGCGCCATGGGCTCACCGTACCGGGTGACGAGTTGTCAGCCGGCGCGTCCGCGTCTGGGATGATGGGCCCATGACGACCACGTCGGCCGCCGCGCTCGCCTCCCGCTGGACCACCGCAGTGCCGATCGCCGCACTCGTGCTGCTGGTCGCCGCGTGGGGACGTGACCTGCCGGTCGTCGTCGTGGTGGTCGTCTCGCTGTTGCTCGGGGGTGCCGTCCTCGCGGCCGTGCACCACGCGGAGGTGATCGCCCACCGGGTCGGTGAGCCGTTCGGGTCGCTGGTGCTGGCTGTCGCGGTCACCGTCATCGAGGTCGCGCTCATCGTCACCCTCGTGACCAGCGGCAGCAAGGGCGCCGAGACCCTGGCGCGCGACACCGTGTTCGCGGCGATCATGATCACCACCAACGGCGTGGTGGGCCTGTCCCTGCTGGCGGCCACGTTCAAGCGGGGCCGCATCGCGGTGTTCAACGCCGAGGGGACCGGCGGTGCGCTGGCCGCGGTGGCCACGGTGGCCACGTTGTGCCTGGTCGTCCCGCGCTTCACCGAGGGACGCAGCGGCGCCGAGTTCACCCCGGGGCAGCTGGCGTTCGCGGCGGTCAGCGCGCTGAGCCTGTACCTGTTGTTCGTGGGCGTGCAGACCGTCCGGCACCGCGACTACTTCCTGCCGGCGGAGACCCCTGCCGCGGGCACGGGACTCGACGACGAGGTGCACGCCGATCCGCCCAGCGATCGCACGGCGTTGCTCAGCCTCGGCCTGCTCGTCGCTGCGCTGGTGGCCGTGGTCGGCCTCGCCAAGTCGGTGTCGCCGGCCATCGAGTCCGGGGTGTCGTCGGCCGGCATGCCGCAAGCCGTCGTGGGCATCATCATCGCCCTGCTGATCCTCCTGCCGGAGACCATTGCGGCGGTGCGGGCCGCCCGACTGCGTCGGGTGCAGATCAGCCTGAACCTCGCCTACGGATCGGCCATGGCCAGCATCGGGCTGACCATCCCGGTGATGGCGATCGCGCAGATCTGGCTCGACGGACCGCTCGTCCTCGGGCTCGGTGACACCGAGATCGTGCTGCTGGTGCTGACCCTGGTCACCAGCGTCCTCACGGTCGTTCCCGGTCGCGCCACCGTGCTGCAGGGCGGCATCCACGTGGCGCTGCTGGCTGCCTTCCTGTTCCTGGCCGCCAGTCCCTGAGTCGATCGGCCCGCTCAGCCGGCCGGGTTGCTCCGTGGGGCCAGACGCACCGACGGCATCGGTGGCGCCGGGATGCGGTCGGTGGGGCCCACGTAACCCTCGACCGAACCGAAGCGCTCGCCCGCGGCCTCCCACTGCTCGCGGAACGCCACGATCTCGTCGTGGCTGCGGCCGACGAAGTTCCACCACATGACGATCTGCTCGGTGAACGGGGTGCCGCCGAGCAGCACCACTCGCGCGGTCTGGTCGGTCGGGTTCTCCAGCGTGAGCCGGTCCTCGCCGACGGCCCGGTAGGCCATCTGCCCGCGCGTGATCGCGGTGCCCTCGACCACGGCTCGTTCGGTGTCGACCAGCACGCCGTGCTCGAACGCGGGGTCCACGTCCAGCGACACGCTCGCGCCGGCATCGAGCAGGATCTCGGCGCCGAGCAGGGGCGTGAACGTGCTGACCGGGGACGTCGAGCCCAGCAGCGACCCGAGGAACACCCGGACGGTCGCGCCGGCCACCTGGACCGGCCGGGGCACGTGGTGCTGGAAGTCCCGGGGAGCGTGACGGTGGGCGTCGGGAAGCGCCACCCACAGCTGCACCCCGTGCAGCACCGACGTGTCGGGCGTCGACACCTCGGAGTGGCAGATGCCGGAGCCGCCGGTCATCAGGTTCATCTCGCCCGCCCGCACGGTGGCGACCACCCCGGCGCTGTCGCGGTGCTCGATCTCGCCGGCGAACAGCCAGCTGACCGTCTGCAGCCCGGTGTGCGGGTGCGGCGCGACGTCCATCCCGCCGGTGCTCGCGACGTCGTCGGGGCCGTAGTGGTCGGCGAAGCACCAGGCGCCGACGAAGGACCGCTCGCGCTGGGGCAGGGTGCGGCGCACGGTCATGGCGCGAAGTCCGCCCAGCGGCACCTCGCGGGTGGAGAGCACCTCGGTCCGGGTCATGCGACCAGCCTAGTTCGGCTTCCTGCGGTGATGCGTCCGCGCGGCTACCTTCGACCCATGGTGCGGTTGCGGCGGGTCAACGCGGCGATGCCCGGTTGGCGCCGGTTGCGGCGTGGGCGGGGGTTCAGCTATCTCGACGACACCGGCGAGCCGCTCTCCGATCTCGACGTCGTCCGCGTCAAGGAGCTGGTCATCCCACCGGCGTGGACCGACGTGTGGATCTGTCCGCTGCCGAACGGGCACCTGCAGGCCGTCGGCACCGACGCGGCGGGACGTCGCCAGTACCTGTACCACCCCGACTGGCGGGTGCAGCGGGACCTGGCCAAGTTCGAGCACATGGAGGCGTTCGCCCGCGCACTGCTGCGCCGGCGCACCACCGTGCGCCGCGATCTCGGTGGGGACCAGCTGGACCGCACCCGCGTCTGCGCGGCCGTGTTCGGTCTGCTGGACCTGGGCATGTTCCGGGTGGGGTCCGACCGCTACGCCGACGAGAACGGCAGCCACGGCCTGACCACGCTCGAGCGGCCGCACGTGTCGGTCGTGCCTCGCGGCATCGACTTCGACTACCCGGCCAAGTCCGGCCAGACCGTGCAGGTGACGGTCCGCGACGAACGTGTCGTGGCGGTGCTCGCGGCCCTGCGCCGACGTCGCAGCGGCGGTGACCGGCTGATCGAGTTCAAGGAGAACCGACGGTGGCGGGGACTGGACGCCTCCGACGTCAACGAGTACGTCAAGGAGTCGCTCGGCGGCGACTTCACCGCGAAGGACTTCCGCACCTGGCGCGCCAACGTGGTGGCTGCGCGATCCCTCGCAGTGGTCGAGGCGGACACGCCCACGGCCCGCAAGCGTGCCGTCGCCGCCACGATGCGCGAGGTGTCGGAGCACCTGGGCAACACCCCGGCCATCGCCCGGTCCTCCTACGTGGACCCGCGGGTGGTGGACCTGTTCGACGACGGGGTCGTGGTCACCGGGCAGCACCGGCGGGTGGCGCCCGGTGCGCCCGTGAGCCGCACGCTCGAGCGCTCGGTGCTGCGCCTGCTCAAGCGGGGCTGAGCGTCAGTCCAGGCCGAGCTCGGCCTCGAGCCGCTTGGCGAATCCGTTGCCCATGGTGGCGATGACGCCCTTCATGGCGCCCTGGACGCCCGACGACGCCAGCTTGGGCAGCGGCAGGTCGACCGAGACCTCGAGCCGGATGGCCAGGTGGGTGCCGTCGTCGGTGTCGGTGAGCGTGTAAGTGCCGTCGGCGCCGGCCTTCTCGTCGCGGCCCTGCGGCGGGGCGTGCGTGAAGTCGATGCGGTGGCCGTCCTCGTAGGACATCTGCTCGGTGAAGCTGGGCGAGATCTCGTGCCCCAGCACGTCGAGGCCGCCGAGGTGCCAGACCCAGGTGTCGCCGGACGCGTCGATGCGCTCCAGGAACGGGGTCAGCCGCACGATCGCGTCCGGATCGGTGAGGATCTCCCAGATGGCGGAGCGCTCGGCAGCCAGCACTGCCTCGGACTCCCGGCCGGAGGTGAACCAGGTCATCGCACGACGGTAGCGGTCCTGGCGGCCTTCGCGTCGTACATCGCGCGGTCCGCGGCCACGAAGGCGTCGACGACCGAGAGGCTGCCGGGAGCCGCCACCGCGTGACCGACCGAGGCGTCGACGCCGGCAGACTCCAGCGCTCGCTCGAACGCCTCGACGTGCGCCGCCACGTCGATCGAGCCGACGTTGTTGACCAAGATGGCGAACTCGTCTCCGCCGAAGCGTGCGACCCGGTCGCCGCGGCCGGCCACCGACGTCAGCGCCCGCGCCGCCGTGACGATCAGCTCGTCCCCGGCGTGATGTCCCTCGGCGTCGTTGATCGCCTTGAGGCCGTCGAGGTCCACGACGGCGATCGTGACGAGGTCGCCGTAGGCGTTCATGCGCTGCTCGGCGTCGGCGACCAGCACGTCCCACCCACGACGGTTGGTGAGCCCGGTGAGCGCGTCGGTCTGGGCGAGCGCCTCGGCGATCTCGGTCTTGCGGCGTCCCCGGTCGGCGGCACGCGCCGCCACCAGGTTGGAGGACAGCAGACCACCCATCAGGTTCACGAGGTCGCCGTCCACGGCGTCGACGTCCGCCAGCGGCTCGGTGCCGAAGCCGCACAGCACGCCGAACAGCGTGCCGTTGTCGTCGGTCAGCGGCACCCCGGCGTACGAGCGAACCTGGTCGGCGGCCTCGTGGTCGGCGTAGTCCGGGTCGGCCAGGGTGTCCACCACGACCTGCGCGGCGCCCTCCACCATGCGCACGCAGAAGCTGTCCTGCCACGCCACGCGCATGCCGGACCCGATCAGCGTGCCGCCTTGGGTGTGCAGGTGGACCTGCTCGCCGCCTGCCACCCGGGTGACGGACCAGTCGTCGAGAGGGGTGTGCTCGTTGAGGTAGTCCACGACTCGTTGCGCCGACGCGGTGAACAGGTCGGCGCCGCGGTGGGAGTCAGCCGGGGGCACGTCCCCATTGTGCGGGGGGCCGCCTGACGGCGCAGGCGAATGGGATCAGGATCCTTGGGCGATCCATGCGTCGAGCGAGGGCTTCTCGGCACCGATCGAGGTGTCGTCGCCGTGTCCGGTGTGCACCGTGGTGTCGTCCGGCAGCGTGAACAGCCGGGTGCTGATGGACTCGATGATCGTGTCGAAGCTCGAGTACGACCGCCCGGTGGCCCCGGGACCGCCGTTGAAGAGCGTGTCGCCGCTGAACAGCACGCCGAGGTCCTCGGCGTACAGGCAGGTGCTGCCGGGGGAGTGCCCCGGCGTGGCGATGGCGCGCAACGTGCTGCCCGCGATCTCGAAGGTCTCACCGTCGGCCAGGTCGTGGTCGGGCGCCTGGTCGTGCTCGACGTCCCACAGCATGCGGTCGGCCGCCGGGAACCAGATCGGTGCGCCGGTGAGGGCGGCCAGCTCGACCGCCGCGTTGACGTGGTCGTTGTGGCCGTGGGTGAGGACGATGGCCTGCACCGTCCGGTCGCCGACCGCGGCGAAGATCGCCGCCGCGTCGTGGGGTGCGTCGATCACGATCACGTCGGTGTCGTCGCCGACGATCCAGACGTTGTTGTCGACGTCCCACTCGCCGCCGTCGAGCGCGAACGTGCCCGACGTGACGACCTTCTCGACCCGTGCGCTCACAGCTGCACCACCGATCGCAGCACGCCTCCGCCATGCATCTTGTCGAACGCGGCCTCGACGTCGTCGATGCCGATCGTCTCGGTGATGAAGGCGTCGAGGTCGAGTCGGCCCTGCTGGTACAGGTCGACCAGCATCGGGAAGTCGCGGCTGGGCAGGCAGTCGCCGTACCAGCTGCTCTTGAGCGATCCGCCGCGGCCGAACACGTCGATCAGCGGCAGCTCGAGCTGCATGTCGGGGGTGGGCACACCGACCAGCACGACGGTGCCGGCGAGGTCGCGACCGTAGAAGGCCTGCTTCCAGGTCTCGGGCCGTCCGACCGCGTCGATCACGACGTCGGCACCGAAGCCGTCGGTGAGCGACTGGATCGCCTCGACGACGTCTCCGTCCTTCGCGTTGATGGTGTGGGTGGCGCCCATGTGGGTGGCCGTCTCCAGCTTGCCCGGGTCGATGTCGATCGCGATGATCTTCGCTGCGTTGGCGAGCCGGGCGCCGGCGATCGCTGCAGCGCCGACTCCGCCGCAGCCGATGACGGCCACGGAGTCGCCGCGCTGCACGTTGCCGGTGTTGATGGCGGCCCCGAGCCCGGCCATCACGCCACACCCGAGCAGCCCGACGGCGGCCGGAGAGGCCGACGGGTCGACCTTCGTGCACTGGCCTGCGGCCACGAGGGTCTTGTCCGCGAACGCGCCGATGCCCAGTGCGGGAGACAGCTCGGTGCCGTCCTCCAGCGTCATCTTCTGCGTCGCGTTGTGGGTGTCGAAGCAGTACCACGGTCGGCCGCGCAGGCAGGCACGGCAGCTTCCGCACACGGCACGCCAGTTGAGCACCACGAAGTCACCGGGAGCGACGTCCGTGACGCCCTCACCGACCGATTCGACGATGCCGGCGGCCTCGTGCCCGAGCAGGAACGGGAACTCGTCGTTGATGCCGCCCTCGCGATAGTGCAGGTCGGTGTGGCACACGCCGCAGGCCTGGATGTCCACGACCGCCTCACCGGGACCCGGATCGGGGATGACGATGTTCTCGACGGTGACGGGCGCCCCCTTCTCACGGGCGATCACTCCACGGACGGTCTGCGGCATGTGCGGCTCCTGTTCGACGAACGGCTTGGCACGAGACAACCACATCACGGTCGGGCGCGCGTGGCGGCCGTTCGCCAGCGACGAGCTCTGCGAGGAGCGTGAGCGAAGCGAGGCGAACGTCAGTCGGGCGGCTTGCGGTGGTCCCGCCTCGGTCGCTGGCGCTCCCGGCCCCTAGCGAAGCGTGAGCGAAGCGAAGGGCACGGTCGGCCGCAGACGGCCTCCCTGGCGAGCAGGTTCCGTTTGCCAGCGACGAGCAGGCTGTGTCCGGCGGTTCAGGCGCGGGTGGCGTTGCTCGACGGGTCGACGAGGATCTTGGCGTGCTGCTCGGGGTCGGCCAGCTGGTCGAAGGCGGTGGCCACGCCCTCCAGCCCCACGGTGCCGGTGAGCAGCGGCGACGGGTCGACGGTTCCGTCCGCGATCATCTCCAGGGTGCGATGGAACTCGACGGGGTCGTAGGCGAACACGAACCGCAGCTCGAGCTCCTTGTTGAGCGCCATCACCGGACGGAACGTGTCGGGCTCCATGCACACGCCCACCATCACGACCCGCGAGAGCAGCGGTGCGTGGCTGACGATGTCCTCGAGCACGCCGGGCATGCCGACGCACTCGAAGACCACCGGCCCCCGCGGTGCGGCTCCGAGCTTCTGTCCGACCTCCATGACCCGACGCCACGGCACGAGCGGCAGCCTGCGCAGCTGCTTCATGGTGTCGAGACCGAGCTGGCCGAGCTCGGTCGGCCCCATCAGGTACCTGCTCTCGGCGAACGACGCCCAGGGCGACTCGGCGGCGGCATTGACGACCACGTCGGCGCCGCAGCGGACGGCCAGTGCGCGGCGCCCGGCGGAGTAGTCGCTGGCGATCACGTGGCGCACGCCGGTGGCCTTGAGCATGAGGATGACGGCGAGGCCGATCGGTCCGCAGCCGATGACGACGGCGGTGTCCTTGGCCTTCACCTCGCCGCGGTTGACGGCGTGCAGGGCGACCGCCAGCGGCTCGGTCATTGCGGCGTGGTCGGGGCTGACACCGTCGGGCACCTCGAACGTGACCGACTCGTCGACCAGCACCTGCTCGGCATAGCCGCCGCCGGCGTGGCGGGTCAGGCCGGTGAGGTGGATGCCATCCGGCGTGCCGAGGATCGGCAGAGCGACGACGGGGGTGCCGATCGGCCACTTCCGCCGAGTCTTCGGCCCGTAGGAAGCGACGCGGCCGGTGAACTCGTGCCCCATCACGACGTGGTGGCCCGACCGCATGAAGTGCTCGTAGCCGACCTCGGCCACCGCGTCGGCCGTCGCGTCGGCGTGCTGCTTGGCGTGCAGGTCGGAGCCGCAGATGCCGCAGCGGGTGACGTCGACCAGGATCTGGCCGGGACCGGGCTCCGGGGTCGGCACGTCCTCGACGGTCAGCTGGCCTTCGTGGAGGGTCACGGCTCGCATGGACGAACGGTACCCGCCGGCGTCTCGTGACAGGGTGTAGTCATGTCGGCGTCGAGTTGCTAGCGTGCGTGGAATGAGGTTCATCGGGGTGGTGATGGTAGGCGTTCTTGCGCTGACGACGGCAGGATGCTCCAGCGAGGCGCCGAACGACGCGCAGGCCGCGGAGACGGTGGCGCCGAGCGCGACATCGCCGGAGCCGCAGCTGCACCAGTTCGCGGTGACCGTGCGCGACGAGGGCGGCTCGGTCTGGAAGGTCGACGGCGACGCGTGCGTCGACGGGTCGGAGTTCGGGCCCCCGTCGCTGTCCGTCACGGACGAGAGCGGCACCAAGCCCCTGAGCGACGAGGTCCGTCTTCCCGAGTCGGGCGCCACTCTCGTCGACGGGGCCTGCCAGGTCGAGGCGAACATCTTCGCCGAGCCGGCGGATCGCTACGCGTTCGGTGTGTCGTTGGAGGGCCGGGGCATCGCGACCGGCGACGAGCAGCCTCCCCAGGTGTTCGAGGCCACCGACGACGAGCCGCAGTCCTTCACCGTGGTCCTGCCCTAGCCTCGGACCCGGCCACGGAGTCGCAGACGCGAACGCGTCGTCGCGGTGTCGTGGATCGCGCCATGACAGGCTGGGCCGGTGCCCCAGACGTCTCGCGTGATCAGGGCCACCGTCACGCCGCTTGCGTCGATCCTGGGCTCCGGGCTGCTGATCATCGTGCCGGTCATGGAGCGCACGCTCGGGTCGTTGTCGGTGCTCGGCGTGGCCGCGGTCTGTGCTCTCGCCTGGTTGGTCGGCACGGCCGTGCGGCACTGTGTCCGGGTGGTGGAGCCGGCGCTCGACGACGGCAGCCTCGGCCGGTTCGACCTGCGACTCGACCGGGTGGGGGACGCGGTCATCGCCGTCGCCTACATCATCTCGGTGGCGCTGTACCTGCGCATCATGGCGCAGTACGTGATCGAGTACGTCGGAGTGTCCGGCTCGGTTCCGTGGGAGCGGATCCTCGCATGTGTGGTCGTGGTGCTGATCGTCGGCATCGGGATCACGCGCGGCTTCGACGGACTGGACGAGCTCGACCGGTTCAGCCTCGTGGCGGTGCTGGTCCTGACGGCCGTGCTCGCTGGTGCGTTGCTGGTGCAGGACGTGCAGCAGCTGAGCAGCGGCGGGCTCGACCTTCCTCCCGTGGCCCACACCGGCCTGCTGGAGACGTTGCTCGTGCTCGGTGGTGTGGTGATCACGGCGCAGGGCTTCGAGACCGTGCGCTACCTCGGCGACCAGTTCGACACCGAGACCCGCGTCCAGGCATCGCGGCTCGCACAGCTGACGGCGGCAGGTATCTATCTCGTCTTCGTGCTGGTGGCCACGCCGGTGCTCGGCATCGGGTCCTCGGCCGGGCCGGACCGGACGCTGCTCGATCTCACCGCGAGGGTGGCGCCGTTCCTGGCGTTGCCGCTGGTGCTGTCCGCGGTGCTCAGCCAGTTCAGCGCCGCCGTGGCCGACACCGTGTCGGCCGAGGGCAACCTTCGCAGCCTGACCTCGGTGATGAAGGGGGCGCGGCCGTACCTGGTCAGCGGAACCGCGGCGGTGCTGCTCGCAGCCACCGTCCCGACCTTCACGATCGTGGCGGTGGCGTCGCGCGCGTTCGCCGTCTACTACGCGATCCAAGCGGTGCTCGCGCTGAGGACGTCGACCGGCTGGCCGCGCAGGGTCGGATACGGCGCGCTGGCGCTGGTGATGGTGGCCATCGCCCTGTTCGCCAGGTCCGCCGGCTAGCGGGAATCGTCCGCCCCGGACCGCGGTTGCACCCTGCATGAGCACATCGACCCTGGCCGTGACCGGATCGACCGGAGCCGTCGGTGGCCACGTGGCCCGCATGCTGGCCGACGCGGGCCGGGAGCAACGCCTGCTGGTCCGCACGCCGGCCAAGGCGCCGCGACTGACCGGCTCGGTCGTGCACCCGTTCTCCTACGCCGATCGGGATGCCTCGGTGCGCGCGCTCGACGGGGTGGAGACGTTGTTCATGGTCTCGGCGGCCGAGAACGAGCGCCGGCTCGACGAGCACCGCACGTTCGTCGACGCCGCCCGCGACGCGGGGGTCCAGCACGTGGTCTACACGTCGTTCCTCGGCGCGGCCGAGGACTCGGTGTTCACGCTGGGCCGCGACCACTGGGCCACGGAGGAGCACGTGAAGGCGTCGGGCATGGAATGGACCTTCCTGCGCGACTCCTTCTACGCGGACTTCATGCCGATGACGGTCGGCGACGACGGGGTGATCCGCGGACCGGCCGGTGACGGTCGGGTCTCGGTGGTCACGCAGCTGGACGTGGCCCGGGCCGCGTTCGCGATCCTGGAGGATCCGGGCGCACACCGCGGCGCCACCTACGACGTCACGGGACCTGAGGCGCTGACGTTCGCCGAGATCGCTGCCACCATCGCGTCGGCCACCGGCCGTGACGTCACCTTCCACGACGAGACGGTCGAGGAGGCGTGGCGGTCACGTGCTCCCTACGGGGCTCCGGACTGGCAGGTAAAGGCGTGGGTCAGCACGTACACAGCGATCCGCGACGGCGAGGTCGCGGCGGTCAGCGACGACGTCGAGCGTCTCACCGGGCGCCGTCCCATGTCGCTGGCCGAGCTGCTGGCGGGCGCGCGTGGCTGAACCCACCTTCGTCATTCGTCCGGAGACGCGGGCCGACGCCGAGGCGACGCTCGAGGTGTTCAGGCGGGCCGTGCACGAGACGGCGGCGGCCCACTACACGCCCGAGCAGCGAGCGGCGTGGGCGCCGGGCGACCTCGATCCGGCCGAGTGGGCCGAGCGTCGAGCCGCGGTGCGTGGGTGGGTGGCCGTGGTCGAGGGGCGCGTGGTGGGTTTTGTGGACATGGATGCCCCTGACCACCTCGGAATGCTGTACGTGGATCCGACGGTGGGTCGGCGGGGGATCGGTGCGGCGCTGGTGGCCACGGTGGTCGATGCAGCAGGGAGAGAGCTGACGGTGGAGGCCAGCCACACCGCTCGGCCCGTGCTGGAGCGCGCCGGGTTCACGGTGGAGCGTGAGCAGCTGGTGCAGCGAGGTGGCATCGGCCTCACCAACACGGTGATGAGCAGGCCGGCGGATCAGCCGTCGGGCCAGGGTGGAGATCCCGCCCGGGGCGGAGACTCGCCGGGCCGGTAGCGATGGTTGCGCTGCCAGTGTCGGTGTCCGGGCAAGCGCATCTGGACGTGCCCGGTGTCGGGGTCTAGCCGCAGCTGCCAGCCGTGGTCGTGCACGACGTGGTGGTGGAACGGGCAGAGCAGGGCGCCGTGCGACAGGTCGGTGGGACCGCCGTCGGACCACGGGCGCAGGTGGTGTGCCTCGCACCACGCGGGTGGCCGGTCGCAGCCCGGGAAGGTGCATCCGCCGTCGCGCAGGGCGAGCGCGTGGCGCTGGGCCGGGGTGAACAGTCGCTGGGTGCGACCGACGTCGAGCACGCGGGATGCTCCGCCGAGCACGGCGGGCAGGATGCCGGTGCGGCAGGCGAGCTGCCGGGCCTGGCCGGCCGAGAGTCGTGTGCCGGTGGAGAGGGTGGCGGCGCGCAGCCGCCCGAGCAGGGTGTCGAGGTCGACGGTGGCGACGACCGTGGCGCCTGCTCCGCCGGCCGACGGGAGGCCGTCGGTGGGCAGGTGGTCGCAGAGGTCGGCCAGGGCCATGCCCATGCGGTGCACGGTGTCGGTGGGTCGGGCCTCGGGGTCGGCGAGGTGGGCCCGGCGGGGTGCGCCGATGGAGTCGACTGCGGCCTTGAGGCGGTCGGCCTGGGCCTCGGGGATGCGGAAGTCGCCGGAGCGGGTTCCGTCGTGGTTGTCCCACATGCGGAACCTTGCGGTGGCGCGGGCGCGACGCTCGCGCTGCTGGATGGTCTCGTTCTCGGCCGCGTCGGCCTCGCGCGGTGGTGCGTAGGTGTCGGCGACCCGGTCGGCGCGGCGCCGCAGGTCCTTGAGCGACAGGGTGCGTGCGTCGCGCAGCAGTGCGGCCTCGGCGAGCGGCCGGTGCTGCTCGGGGACGTCGGCCAGGGCGCGACCGATGACCTGGGTCTGCGGGAAGGAGATGTCGCCGGCGGCGAGGGCGGCCTGGGTGGCGGACTCGGGGGCGACCTGACGGCTGGTGCGCACGAACGCGTCGGCACCGGTGCGGTCACCGCCGAAGTCTCCGGCCAGCAGGTCGCCCGTGGAGGTCTTGCCGGCCTTGCGTGCGGCGCCGGAGGACTCGAGCCGCGCGGCGCCCCGAAGCTGCTGGGCCTGCACCCGCGCCTGCACGCGCGACAGGTCGGCGACCAGTGCGCGGACGGTGGTGTCGTCGAGGTCGTCCCACGAGGCTTGGCCCATGTCGTCGAGCACACGATGCAGCGCGCCGGCGCACGCCACCACCGGATGCGGCTCCACGACCTCAGCTGCCATCGTTCCCCCGGATAGTGCTCGAACGTATGTTCGAGTATAGGTGACAGGCTTGACAGAATCAAGAGGCTCCCGCACATCGACACGACTTTCTTTGCGTCTCATGCACTCGCGAAGAACGCCACGCCGACCCGGTGGACGGCATACGGTGAACCAGTCGGCCGGGGCGCGGTGCCCCGTGGCGGAAGGAGCGCGGTGAGCAGTCTCGGGAACTTTGTGTGGTCGATCGCCGACCAGCTGCGCGGGGTTTACAAGCCTCACCAGTACGGCGGCGTGATCTTGCCGTTCACGATCCTTCGGCGGCTCGACTGCATCCTCGAGCCCACGCGCGACGAGGTCCGCGCCCTCGCGCAGCAGTACGAAGGCGGTGCGCTCGACCTGCAGGTCAAGCGGGCCACGGGCCTGACGTTCCACAACGCGTCGCCGTTCGACTTCGGCCGCCTGCTGGCCGATCCCGAGGGGTTGCGCGCCAACCTGCTGGAGTACGTCAACGGCTTCTCGGCGTCGATCGACGTGTTCGAGCGGTTCGGCTTCGAGACCGAGGTGGCCAAGCTCGACGAGAAGAACCGTCTCTACCTGGTGGTCAGCAAGTTCGCCGAGGTAGACCTGCACCCCAGCGCGTTGAGCAACGCCGACATGGGTGACCTGTTTGAGGAGCTGATCCGCAAGTTCGCGGAGGCCTCCAACGAGGAGGCGGGCGAGCACTACACGCCGCGGGACGCGATCCGCCTGATGGTCGACCTGCTGTTCGCCGAGGACGCGACGAGCCTGATCGAGCCCGGTGCGGTGCGGACCATCTACGACCCCACGGCCGGCACGGGCGGCATGTTGTCGGTGGCCGAGGAGCGGTTGCTGGAGCGCAACCCCGACGCCCGCCTGCGTCTGTACGGGCAGGAGATCAACGACCAGTCGTACGCCATCTGCAAGTCCGACATGATCGCCAAGGGCCAGGACGCCACCAACATCAAGCTGGGCGACACGTTGGCCGAGGACCTGTTCTGGGACCGCCGGTTCGACTTCTGCCTCGCGAACCCGCCGTACGGCGTGGACTGGAAGGCGTCGGAGGCGGCGGTCAAGGAGGAGCGTCAGCGCACGGGCCCGGACGGCCGGTTCGGGCCGGGGCTGCCGGCGGTGTCGGACGGGCAGATGCTGTTCCTCACCCACCTGGCGGCCAAGATGCGTCCGCGGTCGGAGGGCGGCGGCCGCGCTGGCATCGTGCTCAACGGCTCGCCACTGTTCAACGGCGGGGCCGGGTCGGGACCCTCGGAGATCCGTCGCTGGCTGCTGGAGAACGACCTGGTCGAGGCGATCGTGGCGCTGCCGACCGACATGTTCTTCAACACCGGCATCGCCACCTACATCTGGCTGCTCGACAACTCCAGGGCCGAGCACCGTCGCGGCTACGTGCAGCTGATCGACGCCACCAGCTTCTGGACCAAGATGCGCAAGAGCCTCGGCTCCAAGCGCCGCGAGCTGGACGAGGCCGCCCGCACGAGAATCGTGGCCATCCACGACGCGTTCGACGACCAGCCCGATGCCGATGCGGAGTTCTCCAAGATCTTCACGGCCGCCGACTTCGGCTACTGGACCATCACCGTCGAGCGGCCGCTGCTCGACGACGACGGCAACCCGGTCACCGACCGCAAGGGCCAGCCCAAGCCGGACAGCAAGAAGCGCGACACCGAGAACGTGCCCTTCACCTACGGCGGCAACACCCTCGGAGCCGACGGCGCCGAGGCCACCATCAAGGCCTACCTGGACGCCGAGGTGCTGCCTCACGTGCCCGACGCCTGGTTTGACCCCAAAAAGACCAAGGTCGGCTACGAAATCCCGTTCACGCGCCACTTCTACACGTACGTGCCGCCGAGGCCGCTGTCCGAGATCGACGCCGACCTGGAGAAGCAGGTCGCGAAGATCCTTGAGTTGCTGCGAGGTGTGGAGGGATGACGCACCGATGGGAGCGCACTCGGCTGAAGTACGTAGCAGCCTGCAACGTCCGAACGCTGCCGGAGAACACCCCCGTCGACCAAGAGTTTGCCTACGTCGACGTCAGCAACGTGATGCAGGGGCGGATGACGATCCCATCCGAACCCATTCGTTTCGGCGAGGCACCATCTCGTGCGCGGCGCTTGGCCGAACGGGGAGACTCCGTCGTTTCCACTGTTCGGACATACCTGCGCGCCGTCGCTACCGTCCCAGCGGCGCCGGAGAACGTGGTGTTCTCCACCGCGTTCGCCGTACTGCATCCCAGCGCGGCTGTAGACGGTCGATTTTTGGCCTGGTATCTCCAGGGCGACGAGTTTGTCTCTCGGGTCGAGAGTCGCAGTGTCGGTGTGTCCTATCCGGCCATCACCAGCACAGACCTGATGACTATGGAGCTCAGGCTGCCGCCCCTCCCCGAACAACGCGCCATCGCCGACTACCTCGACCACGAGACCGCGCAGATCGACACGCTCATCGAGGATCAGCAGCGGCTTCGCGAGCTTCTCGTTGAACGTCGAGCTCAAGCCATCGCCACACTCGTCTCAAGGGGAGTCAGACCATCCCAGCGGATGAAGCCGTCAGGCCTTCTGTGGGCGCAAGAGGTCCCCGATCACTGGACGGTGGCACACCTGTCGCGGTTTGCCTCGATGAAGACGGGCCACACGCCGAGCCGTACGAATCCCGACTACTGGATCGACTGCAGTATTCCTTGGTTCACGCTCGCGGACGTCTGGCAACTCCGATCCGGGCGGACCACTCATCTCGGCGAGACGAGCGCGAGCATCAGTCAAGTTGGGCTCGACAACTCGTCTGCCGAACTACTTCCTGCCGGCACGGTAGTGCTGTCTCGAACCGCCTCGGTCGGCTACAGCGGGATCATGCCACGCCCCATGGCTACGAGTCAGGACTTCTGGAACTGGATCCCTGGCCCGCATCTCAACTCCGAGTACCTGCTGTGGGTGCTGCGTGCCATGCGGCCGGTTTTCGACTCCCTCATGGCGGGCTCGACCCACAAGACGATCTACCAAGCTGACGCTGCAGCGCTTCGGGTGCCAGTTCCCCCTCTCGACGAACAGGTCGAGATCGCAGCCAATCTCCGAGAAGCGGTGGCCAAAATCGACGCACTCGTAGACGAGACTCAGCGTTTCGTAGGCCTCTCCGTGGAGCGCCGTGCCGCACTCATCACCGCCGCCGTCACCGGCCAGATTGATGTCAAGGTTCCAGCATGACTGACGGAAGCGATGCCGCCGGCCGCGCCGATGAGATCCAGCGAGCGCTCAAGGAATCGGGCCAGTACACCGAGCGCATCCCTGCCAGCGATGAGGACGCCATCAAGGAGCTTCGGTCGCTGGGGCGGCGGGTTGCGCGAGACCTCGGGTGGAAGGCGCGAACTCTGGTGACCGACGGTGGGAATCGCAGCGACGGCATGAGTGTGGTGTGGATCGTCGTGATCGAGTCGAGCCCGCTGCATCAGCAGCTGATGGAGGTGCGAGGTCAGAACGCGATTCGGCGGGCTTTCAGATCGGGCTTCATGGAGGGCGACTACTGATGGCGCAGCACAACGAGATCGAGTTCGAGAACCTGATCTGTGAGCATCTTGCCTCCCACGGCTGGGAGTACTCACCCAACGACAGCGGCTACGACCGCGAGCGGGCGCTGTTTCCCGCCGACCTGTTCGGGTGGCTCGAGGACACTCAGCCGGATGCGCTGGCGAAGGTGGTCAACACCGACGCTGCGGACGCCGACAAGCAGCGGGGGCAGGTGCTCGACCGGCTGGTCAAGGTGCTGGACACGCCCATGGCCAACGGCGGCGGCACCCTGCACGCGCTGCGGCACGGGTTCCGGCACGTGGGCGCTGCGTTCCGGCTGTGCCAGTTCCGACCCGAGTCCACGCTCAACCCGACCACGGTCGAGGCGTATGACAGGGTGCGCCTGCGGGTGATGCGGCAGGTGCACTTCTCGACCGGCGATCAGCGGTCGGTCGACCTGGTCTTCTTCGTCAACGGGCTGCCCGTGGCCACCGCCGAGCTGAAGACCGACTTCACCCAGAGCGTCGGCGACGCGATCGCCCAGTACCGCACCACTCGGCAGCCGCAGGACCCCAAGACCCGCAAGCGGCAGCCGCTGTTCGAGTCCGGTGCGCGTGCCCTGGTGCACTTCGCGGTGTCCAACGACGAGGTGTGGATGACCACCCGCCTGCGCGGCGACGCGACACGGTTCCTGCCGTTCAACCGCGGCACCGAGTCCGGGGGAGCGGGCAACCCGCTCAACGCGAACGGCTCGGCCACCTCTTACCTGTGGGAGCGGGTGCTGCAGCGCGACGCGTGGCTGGAGATCCTCGGCCGGTTCATGTACGTCAAGACCGACCGCAGCATCGACCCCATCAGCGGCAAGCGGTCGGTCACCTCCGAGCTCCGGTTCCCGCGGTTCCACCAGTGGGAGGCGGTGACATCGCTTGTCGCGGCGGCCGCCACCGAGGGACCTGGCCACCGGTACCTCGTGCAGCACTCGGCCGGCTCGGGCAAGACCGACTCCATCGCCTGGTTGTCGCACCGGCTCGCGCGCCTGCAGGTCGACAACGCCAAGGTGTTCGACTCCGTCATCGTGGTCACCGACCGCAACGTGCTCGACGCCCAGCTGCAGGACGCCATCAAGCAGATCGACAACGACCAGGGAATCGTCGCCAGCATCGACCGCGACGCCGCCGCCCGCGAGGGCAAGGCCAAGTCGGGGCTGCTCGCCACGTCGCTGACCGACGGCAAGCTGATCATCGTCGTCACCATCCAGACGTTCCCGTTCGCGCTGGCCGAGATCCGCGCCAACGCCGGGCTCGCCGGCAAGCGCTTCGCCGTCATCGCCGACGAGGCACACTCCTCGCAGTCCGGCCAGGTCGCCGCCAAGCTCAAGCAGGTGCTCACCGCCGACGAGCTGCAGCAGCTGGAGGACGGTGGCGACATCGACGCCGAGTCCGTCCTGCTCGCCGAGGCCAGTGACCGCGCCGATGCCAGCACCATCTCGTACTTCGCGTTCACCGCCACGCCCAAGGCCAAGACGCTCGAGCTGTTCGGGCGGCCTCCGGCCGACGACCCGTCCGGGCTGCCCGAGCCGTACCACCTGTACACGATGAAGCAGGCCATCGAGGAGGGATACATCCTCGACGTCCTGCGCGGCTACCACTCCTACGAGATCGCGTTCCAGGTCGGCCAGAACGCCACCAGCGGGAGTGAAGAGGTCGACCAGGCCGAGGCCAGCAAGCAGGTCATGCGGTGGGTCAAGCTCAACCCGCAGACCATCGCGCAGAAGGCCGCCATCATGGTCGAGCACTTCCACGCCAACGTCGCCCACCTGCTCGACGGCCATGCCAAGGCCATGGTCGTCTCGGACTCGCGGAAGGCCGCCGTCCGCTACAAGCGGGCCATCGACGCCTACATCGCCGAGAAGGGATACGACTTCGGCACGCTGGTGGCGTTCTCCGGCAGTGTGCAGGACCCCGAGACCGGACCCGACGACTTCACCGAGTCGTCCATGAACCGCGACGCCCAGGGCCGCGCCGTGCACGACCTGCGCAACGCCTTCACCGGCGACGAGTACGCGTTCATGATCGTGGCCAACAAGTTCCAGACCGGCTTCGACCAGCCGCTGCTGTGCGCCATGTACGTCGACCGGCTGCTGTCCGGCGTCACTGCGGTGCAGACCCTGTCGCGCCTCAACCGCACCTACGTCACCCCGGACGGGGAGCCCAAGACCGCACAGATGACCCAGGTGCTGGACTTCGTCAACGACCCCGAGCAGATCCGCGAGTCGTTCGAGCCCTACTTCGTAGGCGCCTACCTCGAGACCGCCACCGACCCGAACCTGGTGCACGACATCGCGGCCAAGCTGGACACCGCCGCCATCTACACGCCCGAGGACGTCCGGCTGTGCGCCGAGGCGTTCGTCAAGAACCAGCACGGCCGCATCGACGCCGCGGTCGCGCCGGGGCAGCGTGAGTTTGCCCGCCGCTGGACCGACGCCCTGGCCGCCGACGACCGCACCGAGCTGGACACGCTGACCATGTTCCGCCGCGACGTCGCGTCGTTCGTCAACGTCTACGCGTTCATGAGCCAGATCATCGACTACGGCAGCGTCGAGCTCGAGCAGCTGCACATCTACCTGTCGCTGCTGCAGCGGCGCATCCAGCCCGACACCTTCAGCACCGAGATCGACCTGACCGATCTCGAGCTGCGAGCCGTCAAGCAGGTCGACCGCGGCCCTGCCGACATCAAGCTCATCGACCCGCAGGGCTTGGTCGGCATGACGGCGGCGGGTTCGGCCGAGCAGCGCGATCCCACCATGGTCGCCTTCGCCCAGGTGCTGGAGCGTCTGAACGACCTGTTCGGCGACCAGCTCACCGACGCGCAGGCGCGCTCGTACACCGAGGGGACGGCGCGCACGATGCTGGAGAACGAGGCACTCGTGCAGCAGGCGCGGGTCAACTCGCCGGCCCAGTTCGCCGAGTCGCCGGACTTCGAGGAAGCGCTGCAGAGTGCGGTCGCCGACAACCAGGGCGCCCACAACCTGCTGGCCGACTACCTGTTCTCCGACACTCCCGGCCGGGCCCAGCTCGTCGTCGAGATGGCGGAGCTGTTCTACCGGATGGCCACCGCCGAACGCTGAGCCGGCAGTGCCTAGTCTGTCTGCGACATCGACGGAAGGGGTCGATCGTGTGCTTCTCGCCCGAGGCCGACATGGTGGCCGGAGTCGTGCTGCTGCCGGTGGGGGTCGCGTCCCTGCGCGAGGTGCGGCACGTCCGCGAGGTTCCGTTCGCGGCGTTGCCCCTGTTGTTCGCCCTGCACCAGCTGGTCGAGTCGCTGGTCTGGTTCGGCGACTCCGGCACGGTGTCGACCTGCACGGCCGAGGCCGCGACCACGGCCTACGTCCTGTTCGCGCTGCCGGTGCTGCCCCTTCTCCTGCCGCTCGCGGTCCTGCTGCTGGAGCCGAGAGGCGCCCGCCTGCGCGTCGCGCCGTTCGTGGTGCTCGGGGCGGTCGTCTCGGCCGTGATGGCGGTGGCGGTGCTCGACGGTCCGATCAGTGTCCGGGTGGAGGCCCACGCCATCGTCTACGGCGTCGGACTGCCCGACGCCCCGCTCTGGACGGCTCTGTACGTCGTGGCCGTGATCGGCCCGTCGGTGCTGTCGGGCTACCGGTCGATCGTGTGGTTCGGCGTCCTCAACCTGGTCGGGCTGACGGTGGTGGGCCTGCTGTACCTGTCGGCGTTCGCCTCGCTGTGGTGCGTGTTCGCGGCGGCCAGCTCGGTGCTCGTGCTGGTGCACATGCGGCTGCGACGACGACTGCCCGACCCGCACCGTCTGCGCGCCGAACCCCTGGTGCGCAGCTGAGCGCACCCGGCGGGTTCAGCCCACCGGGACCCGCTCCGGCTCGCGCTGCGGAACGGGGGAGCGGTCGATGATCAGCCCCAGCACGCTGGCGAGCGCCGCCGACACCGCGCAGATCACGAACAGGATGCGGTACGCGCCCAATGAGGCGATCTCTGCCGGGCCGAGGGCGATGGTGACCGAGGCCAGGATGCTGCCGCCGACCGCGCTGGCCAGGGTGCTGCCGAGGGCGCGGGCGAGGGTGTTGATGCCGTTCGCGGCGCCGAGCGCGTGGGCGGGCGAGTGCGCGTTGATCAGGGTGGGCAGCGTGGCGTACCCGATGCCGGTGCCGGCGCCGACGATCGTGGCGCCGAGCACGATCTGCCACAGGTCGTCGACCAGGAAGATCCGGACGACCAGGCCCGCTGCGACGATGAGACCCGCGACGGCGAGCACCTTGCCGCCTCCCCAGACGCCGGCGATGCGAGCGGCGAAGGGGGACAGCAGCAGCATCAGGATGCCACTGGGCAGCAGGGTGAGGCCGGCGGTCAGCACGGTGGCGTCGAACCCGTAGCCGGTGGCCTCAGGAGCCTGGACGTAGTTCGCGGTGCCGACGAAGCTCGCGAACAGCGCGAAGCCGAAGAACACGCTCGCGATGTTGGTCATCGCGACCGGGGGATTGCGCAGGGCGGTCAGGTCGACGAGCGGCGTGCGGGTCCGGGACTCGACGAGCACCAGCACCCCGAGCAGGATCGGCGAGGCGACCAGCAGGCCGACGACCCGCAGCGATCCCCAGCCCCACGCCCCACCCTGGGACAGGGGCAGCACCAGCGCGACGATGCCGGCGGCCAGCAGCACGATGCCAGGCAGGTCCACCCTCTGGTTCTTCTCGGTGCCGGGCTCGCCGACGAGCGTGGCGACCAGGACCAGACTGACGGCGGCGCCGATCGCCCCGATCCAGTACAGGGCGTGGTAGTCGGCGTTGTCGGCCACCAGGCCCGCGAGCGGCAGACCCAGGGCGCCGCCGACGCCGAGCATGGCGCTGACGAGGCCCACGGCCGAGCTCTTGCGCTCGGCCGGAAGCACTGCCGACAGCAGGCTGATGCCCAGCGGGATGGCCGCGGAGGACAGCCCGGCGATGGCGCGTCCGGTGATCATGATGGTCGGGTTGGAGGTGAGGGCGGCCATCAGCGAGCCGGCGACGAGCGCGCCGAGCGCGATCAGCAGCACGAGTCGGCGGCCGACGATGTCGGCGACACGGCCGAGGATCGGCACCGAGACCGCGCCCACGAGGAGGGTCGAGGTGAGCAGCCACTGCGCCTGCGTGGGCGAGGCGCCGATGTCGGCGGCGATGTCGGGGATGACCGGCAGCACGAGGGTCTGGCTCAGTGCGGCCATCAGGGCGCCGAGGCCGACGGCCACGATCTCGGCGTTGGCCCGCAGCCTCGACGGCGTGTGCGTCGGGTCGATCGGCGACGTCGCGGCGTCGGTTGACATGCCACCTCCGGTAAGTAATCGTTTGTTTACTCACGGTAGCAACCATGTCGTTGCGCTGTCCAACCAAGTGACGCGCCTCGCGAAGGAGGCGGCCCATGACCGCGACAAGACGCTCGAGGACCCATGTCCCGCACCGTCGCGACGCGGCTGCGACGCGGCAACGGCTCCTGGAGGCCGCCCGTCGACGCTTCGGTGTGCTCGGCCTCGACGGCACCACCACTCGCGACATCGCCGCCGACGCGGGGGTGAACGTGTCGCTGATCAGCCGGTACTTCGGCTCCAAGGACGGGCTCTACCAAGCGGTCCTCGCCGAGTCGGCCGCCGTCATCGACCCGGCCGTGGGCGACGCCGAGATCGATCGTGGCCAGCTGGTCGACCGACTGCTCGACAGCCTGCGCTCCGGCTCGTGGCCCGAGTACGGCGACGAGCACCCGCTGATGCTGATGCTGCGCGACACCGGCGCCGACCCGGCGATCGACACGCTCCGCCGCACCTCCATGCTCGGCTGGATCACGTCGGTCGGCCAACGGCTCCGGGCTGGTGACGATGCCGACGACCGCGGAGACGACGAGGTGATCGACGTCGTGCGGGCCGAGCTGACCACAGCGCTGCTCACCGGTGTCGTGGTCCTGCACGCCCTCGTGGGCGACGACCTGGCGCTCGCCGGGGACGAGGCGGTCCTGCGCCGCGAGCTCACCCGGATCATCGACCGGCTGGCCGACGGCTGAGCTCGAGCCGCGTCGAGCGGACCTGGGTCAGCGGACGGTGACGGCGGCCTCGACCGCCTTGGCCACCGCTGCCATGCCCTCGGCGTCGGGGTGCAGGCTGGCGCCTCCGCCGAGGGTCTGTGGGGCGATGCCGTTGGTCCACGGGTCGCTGGAGCAGGCGTCGTGGCCCTCGGACGGGCCGTTCATCGACACGTAGGTGGCGCCGGCGTCCGCTGCCGCCTTCGACAGCATGGTGTCGATCGCCTTCTCGCCCTGCGAGACGCCCTTGGTGTCCAGGGCGTCGCCTCCGAGCTGGGCGCACCCGGCGCCGGTCGGGGCCACTCGCAGGTATCCGACGAGGATCACCTCGGCCTTCGGCGCCTTCTGCTGGATCGCCGTGAGGGTCGTCTCGACGTTCTTCTGGGTCCTGTCCAGCACGCTGGGCAGCTTGTCGTTCAGGTAGTCGGCGCAGGCGGTGCCCTGCTCGGTGCAGGCCTTCGACAGGAACGAGAAGAGTCCGTCGTCGTTGCCGCCGATGCCGATGGTGACCAGCTGGGTGTCCGCGCTGAGCGCGTCGAGCTGCGCCGGGACCGGGGCGCCCTCGTCGCCGATGGGGGCAGACTCCAGCACGTTCGTGGTGGTGGCGCCCGAGCAGCTGACGTCGGTGAACGAGGAGGCGTCGATCGCCTTGGCGACCAGCTGCGGGTAGTTGCGCAGCGACCGGTCACAGACCCCGGAGTCGCCGTCGGTCTGGGCCAGCTCGGGCCCGGCGGAGTACGAGTCGCCCATCGCGACGTACCTCGGGCCCGACGGCGCCGGAGCTCCTCGTCGGAGGAACCGGAACCGCAGCCGGCCGTGATCAGGAGAGCGGCCAGGGCGACGAGAGCAGATCGGATGCGCATCTGCGCAATGTACGACTGCTGGTGGGTCACCACGATGCGGCCTCGTCGCCACACCGTTCCGTGGGTGGGCCCGTGGCGTGCCCGGTCGGCCGGTGTCGCAGGGCGTGGCCGGGGTCGTGCTGACGGTCGAGGGCCGTGCGCCTCGGTGTGGGTCGATCGCTGCTTGACACGCTCCTGCTGTTGACTGAAGATATATTCAGTTACGAATGGAGATTCACATGACGGCGGTCCACGACGTCCACGAGCACCTGCACCACGAGTCCGGTGCGTTGCCGGGGGAGCACACGGGTCGGCATCGCGACCCCGTGATCAAGGTGCACGACATCGCCTGGCTCGAGTTCGAGAAGCCCGACCTCGCCGCGGCCGAGGTGTTCGCCCACGCGTTCGGCTTCACCACCTCGAGCCGGACGGCCAGCGAGCTGACGCTGCGCGGATCCGACGCCGGGCCGCCGTGCGTCATCATCCGCAAGAGCCCCGACCGCCGCTCGCGGTTCGTCGGACCGGCGTTCCGCGCCGCCGACCCGGCCGACCTGCTGCGCCTGGCGGAGGCGACCGACGCGAGCGTGCAGAGGCTGCCCGAGCACCTCGGCGGCCTCACGGTCGACGTGCGGGAGCCCGCTGGCGCCCGGGTGCGGGTGGTCGCCGACGTCGACGACCTGCCGGAGCTTGCGGCTCCGCCCACCCAGGAGGTCAACGTCGGTCACCAGGTGAACCGGGTCAACGACACGGTCAGGCCGTTGCGCCGCCCGGCCGCGGTCCAGCGGCTCGGGCACGTGGTGCTGCAGTCGAACCGCTACCGCGCCTCGCTGGACTGGTACCTCGAGCACCTCGGCATGATCGTGAGCGACTTCCTGTACTTTCCCGGTCAGCGCGACCGCGGACCGGCCATGAGCTTCATCCGGTGCGACCAGGGCGCCGTCCCGACCGACCACCACACGCTCGCGATGACCCTCGGTCCCCGCAACCGCTACGTCCACTCGGCGTACCAGGTCGCCGACCTCGATGCCCTCGCCGCCGGTGGTGAGCACCTGGCGGACCGTGGCTACGACCGCTCGTGGGGGATCGGCCGCCACATCCAGGGCAGCCAGATCTTCGACTACTGGCGCGACCCGGACGGCTTCCTCGTCGAGCACTTCACCGACGGCGACCTCTTCGACTCCTCGCTCGAGCCGGGCTGGGGCGAGATGACGGCCTCCAACCTGGCCCAGTGGGGCCCGCCCGCGACCGCCGACTTCCTCGGCATCGCTCCGGGACGCGAGTCCCTGCACGAAGTCCTGTCCATGATCGCCTCCGTGCGAGGCGGTACCGAGTTCGATCTCGACCGCCTCCGAGGCCTGCTGAAGGTGGCCCGCTCATGACCCTGTCCGTCCTCCGAACCGCCGACCGCTGGTGGCTCCAGCGTCCCGATGGTGCCGTGCCGATCGACACGGCCGCCGCCACCACCGGCGAGCTGGTGGCCGACCGCGACGCGGTCCTCGCCGCTCGGACCTCCACGGCGGCGCCGATCCCCGTCGCCGACCTCGAGCTGCAGTCCCCGGTGACCGCGCCGTGTCGCGTCGTGGCGCAGATGACCAACTTCGCGTCGCACGCCGCCGACTCCGGCTTCGACCCGGCCAGCGTGCCGATGGCGTTCTTTCGCAAGGCATCCGGATCGATCAGCGGACCCCACGACTACATCGTCAGGCCGGCCCACGTGCGCCTGCTCGACTACGAGGTGGAGATCGGACTGGTCATCGGTCGCGACGTCCCGGTCGGGTCCACCCTCGCCGAGGCCGACCTGCAGGACGTCGTCGCCGGTCTGGTCATCACCAACGACGTCTCGGCACGCGACCTGCAGCTGCCCAAGACCCAGTTCTACGAGGGCAAGTCGTACCCGACCTTCACCCCGGTCGGACCCGCGCTCGTCCTGCTGGAGCCCGGCGATCTCGAGCGCTTCGACGACCTGGTGCTGCGGCTGTGGGTGAACGGCGAGATCCGTCAGGACATGTCGGTGACCGACATGATCTACCGTCCCTTGGCCTCGCTCCGCGCGCTCACCGGCTTCCAGCGGCTCGAGCCGGGAGACCTGCTGATGACCGGCACGCCGGTGGGCACCGCCCTGAGTGCACCGCCCAAGCCGATCGAGATCATCGGGCACCTGCTGCCGCCTGCGGTGAAGTGGAAGTCGTTCTTCGGTCGTCAGGCCAAGAACCCCAAGTACCTGCAGGACGGCGACCTGGTCGAGGTGGCGGTGGCCACGCCGGACGGCGCGATCGACCTCGGCGTCCAGCGCACGTCGGTCCGATGGGCGCGGTGACTGGTCGGTCCGCGGCGCCGCTGCCGGTGGTGGTCGTCGGAGCGGGCCCGACCGGCGCGTCGGCGGCCATCGCGCTGGGACAGGCGGGAGTCGAGTGCCTGGTGCTCGATCGCTGGGACGACGTCTATCCCCAGCCGCGGGCGGTGCACCTCGACGACGAGGTGCACCGCATCCTGGCGCGCCTCGGCGTCGCCGACGACTTCGCCCGCATCTCACGGCCCGGTGGCGGGCTCCGGCTGGTGGACCGCCGCCACCGTGTGCTCGGCGAGTTCGGGCGCGAGGGGCTGTCCGAGCTGCACGGGTCGGCCGCGCGCGAACATGTTCGACCAGCCCGAGCTGGAGCACGTGCTGCGGCGCCGTCTGGCCCAGCTCGACACCGTCACCCTGCGCGGTGGCGTCGAGGTGGTCGACGTCCAGGTCCTGTCGCCCACGCGCGCCTCGGTGCGGTGGGTCGACACGAAGTCCGGTGAGTCCGAGACGATCGAGTGTGCCTTCGTGCTCGGCTGCGACGGCGCCAACAGCCTCGTCCGTGACCGCATCGGTGCGGTCATGGAGCCGCTGGGTTTCGAGCAGCGCTGGATGGTGATCGACGTCGTGACCGACGTGGACCTGCAGCAGTGGGACGGCGTCCACCAGGTGTGCGACACCCGTCGTGCGGCCACGTTCATGCGCATCGGCGAGCAGCGTTACCGGTGGGAGTTCCGACTGCTCGACGGCGAGAGCGCGGCCGACTTCGCCACGATCGACCGGCTGCTGCCGCTGCTGCGCCCGTGGACCGCCACCACGCCGGGGGACCGGCTCGAGCTGGTGCGCGTCACCGACTACGTCTTCCGTGCCGCCGTCGCCGACCGGTGGCGTGACGGACCGGTCTTCCTGCTCGGTGACGCCTGCCACCTGACGCCGCCGTTCATCGGTCAGGGTCTGGGGGCCGGCGTTCGTGACGCGGCGAACCTGGCCTGGAAGATCGACGGCGTGCTGCGGGGGAGCCTGGCCCCGACGGCCCTCGACACGTACCAGCAGGAGCGCGCCCCGCACGCCCGCGACCTGATCGTCGTGGCCCGGAGCATGGGTCGGGCCATGACGTCCGGCGGGCGATTCGGTGACGCCGCTCGCCGGGTGCTGCTCCCCGGACTCTCGCTGCTGCCCGCCGTCCGTTCGGCCGTCACCGACAGCGTCACGCCGCCGCTGACCTCTTCGAGCCTGGTCCGCGCACGTCGCGGCGACCCGCTCGCAGGCGCACTGGTCCCCGACCTGCTGGACGACGATCGTCGGCTCGACGAGATCGCCGCCGGCCGGTGGTGCCTGGCCTCCCTGGACCCCCTGTCCCCGAGCGACGTCGAGCAGCTGCACGAGCTGGCGGTGGTCGTCCTCGATCGGGTGCACGACTCCGCCGTCGGACGCTGGCTCGACGACGCCGGATCCCGGGCGGCCCTGGTGCGACCGGACGGTACGGTGCTGGCATCGGGCCGAGACGTCAGGGCGCTGGTCGCGGCCGCCGCTGGGATCCTTGCGCCGTGCGGAGGGTCGACGTGACGGAGGGCGTGGTGATGGCCGAGCAGCCGCAGAACCGGTTCGATCGTCGCAAGGCACGCACGCGTCAAGCCTTGATCGAGGCGGCGCAACGGCTGCTGTCCGAGGGGCGCACGTCCGCTGCGGTCCAGGAGGTCACGGCTGCCGCCGACGTCGGCATCGGCACGTTCTACAACCACTTCTCGACCAAGGACGAGCTGTTCGACGCGGCCGTCGTCGCAGCGGTCGAGCAGGTCGGCGCCTTCTTCGACGAGGTCGCGGGCGAGCTGGACGATCCGGCCGAGGTGTTCGCCCGCAGCTTCCGGCTGCTCGGCCGGCTGCACCGTCTGGAGCCGCAGCTGAGCAAGGTGCTGCTGGGCTCGGCGCAGGTCCAGCGGGCCGACGTGGGGTTCATGCCACGGGTGGTTCGCGACCTCGAGGCGGGACGGTCGGCCGGGAGGTTCGTGATCGACGACGTCGACGCGGCGTTGATCGTCATCAGCGGCGCGGCGCTGACCCTCGGTGAACGTCTGCACCGCGACCCCGACCTGGACGACGCCGCCACCACCGATCGCGTCACCCGTCACGTGCTCCAGGGACTCGGCCTGTCAGCCGACGACGCCCTCGACGTCTGCTCCCGGCCGCTGTAGTCGCGCGGCCCTGATCGGGTGCCGTCGCCTTGGCCTCAGCGGACCGGATCACCCCAGTGCGCGGAGTCCCGCAGCTGGCCCTTGAGCAGCTTGCCGCCGGCGTTGCGTGGCAACGGCTCCTCCCGGAGCTGGACGTACTGGGGGACCTTGAAGTCGGCGATCCGGTCTCGACAGTGCGCGAGCACGTCGTCCACGTCGATCTCGGCTCCGTCGGCGAAGAGCACCGCGCCCACCTTCTCGCCCATGACCTCGTCGGGCACGGCGATGACCGCGGCGTCGGCGACGCCCGGAGCGCCGAGCAGGGCAGCCTCCACCTCGAGGCTCGAGATGTTCTCGCCGCCGCGGATGATGATGTCCTTGCTGCGATCGATGATGTGCACGCGGCCCGCCTCGTCGACCCGGACGATGTCGCCGGAGTGCAGCCAGCCGCCGGCGAAGGTCTGCGCGTTGGCCTCGGGCCGGTTCCAGTACCCAGCTGTCACGTTCGCTCCCCGCGCGACGAGCTCGCCCACCGTCGGGTCGGCGTCGTCGAGCGGGATCACGCCGAGATCGACCGAGGGGACCGCGTAACCGATGGAGTCGGCGTGATCGACGGCGTCCTCGTGGGGGAGGACGGTCATCAGCGAGGCCGACTCCGACATGCCGTACCCGTTGAAGACCCGGGCGCCGGGGAAGCCTTCCTGGATCGTCGCTACCAGCGCTGGTGCGATCGGCGCTCCGCCGTAGCCGACCCAGCGCACACCGGAGACGTCCGTCTGGGCGAACTGCGGATTGCGCAGGATCAGGGCGTAGATCGCCGGGACCGAGACCATGAAGGTGATCTGCTCGGCCACCAGCGCCTCGAGCAGTCGGGCCTGGTCGAAGGCGGGCAGGATCACCGACGTCCCACCGACGTGCACCGCCGCGAGCAGCTGGGTGTTGCAGCCCGTGACGTGGAAGAGTGGCACCGAGATCAGCGTGCGCATGGCCGGCCCGGAGTCCTCGGGGATGCCGATGGTGCGCGACACGTTGACCGCGTTGGTCAAGAAGGCGGCGTGCGTCGTCGGCACGGCCTTGGGGTGACCGGTGGTGCCCGAGGTGTAGAAGAACGCCGCGACGTCATCGAGGCCGAGCTGGTCGTCGACGAAGCTCTCACCGTCCGGAAGGTCCGACTCCGCGGTCAGGTCCAGCGACACCCCGGCGTCGTCGAGCATGAACCGGGTCTCCGACTCCGACGATCGCGTGTTGGTCGCCACCACGATGCCTCCGGCCATGAGCGTTCCCCAGAACGAGAGCACCCAGCTGGTTCCCGCGGGGTGGCGCACGGCGACGCGGTCCCCCCGCTCGATCCCGCGGTCTCGCAGCCCACCGGCCACCCGTGAGGCTCGGTCCCAGAGCTCGCGGTACGTCATCCGGTCGCCGCCGACCTCCACGACGGCCTCGGTGTCAGGGGAGTGGTCGACCCGGGACTTCAGGAGAGCGACCAGGGACGGAGCGAGTGACTCGTACCGGGGAGCGTTCTCGTCGGTCGTCACCCCTTGGCGATCGAAGGGGTTGTGCGTCCGATCGATGGGGATGATCGTGCTCATCGGGGGTCCTCTCGTCTACGACGGCAGCGCGGTGTCCCTTCAGTGAAGCCGTGGCAGCGCCCGGGGTCTCGCGCACGGGCGCACTGCTGTGTCGTGATCGCGCACAGGGTGCGAACGGCGCCGCCCGTTGAGCAGGGGGCCGCTCGTGAGTGATGAGACGCGCATCACATCGGTTGCTAGCATCCGCCCCAGGAGGTGGCGATGTACGAGCGCACCACGCTGACGGCGCACCACGCGGTCCCGGAGTCCATGGACGCCTGGCGCGACTGGTGCTCGGGCATCCACGGAAACCTCGACGTCACCCTCGACACCCAAACCTTCCGAGGACTGACCACGCGCCAGCGAACCGCGACCTACGAGCTGGTCGACTGGCGCAGCGGGGCCGAAGTGGTCCAGAGGTCGGGCCGCGACATCAAGGGCGACGAGAGGGGCCACTACGAGGTCCTCGTCCCGTTGTCCGGCGACATGCACGTGCTGGGTGACGAGTCGGGCCGGCGTCTGGGGCCGGGGACCGTGGCGTTGCTGCCGATCGACACCCCGTTTCGCCTCGTGCACGATCGCGACGCCTCCGCCGTCACCCTGATCGTCCCGGCCCAGCGGGTGCACGATCGCCTGCCGGGTCCCGAGGGAGGGTTGCCGATGCAGGTCCTCAGCGGCATGGGTCTCGCCCGTGTGGGCCGGGATCTCGTCGTCAGCCTCATGGAGTCCAGCGACGACCTGACGGCGAGCGAGTTCGACCTGGTGTGCGACCGGGCCCTGGATCTTCTCGGGCTCGCCATCGCGGGCTCGGCCCTGGTTCCGATGGACACCGGATCCGACGCCGTCCTGGAGGCGGTCCGGCGACACATCCGCGACCACGCGACGGACCCCGACCTGTCGGTCACGTCCATGGCAGCGGCCATCAACTGGTCGCCGCGATACATCCAGGCCGTCCTGGCGCGCAGCGGCATGACGGCGAGCGACCTGATCCGTACCGAGCGTCTCGAGCTCGCACGAAGCCGCCTCATGACCCCCGCCTTCGCGGGACACAACATCGCGGCGGTGGGCGCCTCCGTCGGCTTCGGTTCGCCCAGCGCCTTCGCAGCCGCCTTCCGGCGACACTTCGGCGTCACGCCGCGAGAGGTGCGCGCCGAGCAGCACGACGCCTGATCCCGGTCCGGCGGGCTCGGTTCGATCCGTCTCCGTGACGTGTGCGCGTCCACGACAGTCCTCTGCGCGCCAGCACGAGACGATCCGCCGGAGTTCCGGTTCGCTGGACGCAGGCCGTTCTGAAGGGATCGGCCCTCGACCGTGGCGAGAGCGACGGTCGAGTGTTCCCCGGCTCCCCGTGGCATCGGCGGCGCCCCAGCGAAAGGCACGCGACCATGACCGCGAACGACTTCACCACGATCGTCACCGACCAGTCCTTCACCGAGGGCCCGCGCTGGCACGACGGCCGACTCTGGTTCTCCGACTTCTACACGAACCGCGTCATGTCGGTCCTCGAGGACGGGAGCGACCTGCGGCTCGAGGCCGAGGTCCCCGGCCAGCCGTCCGGTCTCGGGTGGTTGCCCGACGGCCGGCTGCTCATCGCCTCGCAGCACGACCAGCTGGTGGTGCGGCGCGAGCCCGGCGGCACCCTCGTGACCCACGCCGACCTGTCCGCCCATCTGGACCACCACGTCAACGACATGGTGGTCGACGAGCAGGGCCGCGCCTACGTCGGCAACTTCGGGTTCGACCTGATGGGCGGTGGGTCGGTCACCTCGACGAACCTGTTCCTGGTCGACGTCGACGGCTCCGTCACCGAGGTGGCCGACGACCTCTGGTTCCCGAACGGGATGGTGATCACGGCGGATCGTCGACTCCTCGTGGACGAGTCGTTCGGCAACCGGGTCACCTCCTTCGAGATCGCCGACGACGGCACGCTCACCAACCGCACCACCTGGGCCGAGTTCGGTCCGGCTCCGGTCGAGGACGCCCTCGAGCCCGCGATGGCTCGCCTGGTGATCGCACCGGACGGCTGCGCCCTGGACGGCGAGGGCAACCTCTGGGTGGCCGACGCCATCGGCGGGCGTGTCGTGCAGGTCGCCGAGGGAGGCGCCATCCTGCGCGAGATCCGCACCCCCTCGGGAGTCTTCGCCTGCGCCCTGGGAGGGGACGACGGCCAGACGCTGTTCCTCTGCTCCGCCCCGGACTTCTCCGAGGCGAACCGCAGGCCGGTGCGGGAGGCCGAGATCCTCACCACTCGCCTCGTGCCGTGAGCGACCTCATGGCGAGCAGCGTGCCCCCAAGGTCCGAGGTCGAGTGGGCCCCGTGGGACTCGAACCCACAACCCGCGGATTAAAAGACCCGGGCACTCCGTCATCGGGGGTGATCGGTCGTGATCGTCCGTCCTCGAACCGCTGAAATTCCGGCTCGATCATGCTCCGCCGTGCTCGCTGGTGGCGCCGGTTCATCGCGGGTCTGTGACCATCTCGTGACCAACGGAAGCGTGCCGAGCCGGGCGGGCCCGGGGGCTATTGACTTCGCGCATACCTTCCAGCATGCTTTCAGGCATGACTTCCAGCATAGAAGCGAGACAGTGATATGACCCCCGCCAAGGTGCTAGAGAATCGCGTCAGGCGCGTCGCCGAACGCCGCGGGCTCAAGGCGGTCAAGTCCCGGCGCCGGGACCCCCGCTCCACCGACTACGCCACCTATGAACTAGTCCACCAGTCCGGTGAGGTTGAGGTCGCCGGCCTGAGCCTTGCCGGCGTTGCCGACTACCTAGACATCCTCGACGTGCTCGACAGGTCCGCGGAGACGGCCGAAGCGGATTTCGCCGCACTGATCGAGAAGTTCAATCTGCTCGACGCAAGTAACGAGCTCGATGATCTGTTCAAGAAGTTGCGCGAGGAGGATCGACCCGAGATCGCATTGACGCTCGGGCACGCCCTCGTTGCGTTCATCAATCGGTTTGGCCGGAGGTAGGGGAGGACGATGAGCAATTCGACAACGTGTAGTAGATGTGGCCGCCTTGCACCCGACCAGTCCAGTGAGGCGTTTCTCGGGTGGGAGGCTGGGGCCGACGGAACAACGCTGATTTGTCCGGGCTGCATGACCGGTGAGGAGCTGACCGGCATGGCCGACGATTTCGACGCAGCTGGCGACCAGGCCCAGGCCTACAACGAAGCCGAGTTCTTGGCCATCAAGCTCCTCCGAATCGCCGTCGCAGAGGACTCCGCCGCCCCTCAGACGCAACGGATCGTTGACGAGGTCATGGAGATGCAGTCACGCCGTGAGAGCAGCGGGGTGATCGCTCTCGTCGTCGCAATGGTCCGACAGTACGGGGTAGCCATCGAAGTGCTCGCCCACGCCCAGAGTCGCAAGGTCGAAGAAGTGATCGACGCGTTCGAGAGTCACAAGCTCGAGCAGATCGACCAAGACGAGGAGGGCTGGCCCGAGGACTGAACCACAAGCGGCCCCGCCGCGTGCGCCAACACGACGACGGGGCCTTGATCCGATCACCTTGCAACGAAGGGAACCGAACCCATGAATGACCGTAGAACACCAGTCAGCCAGAACGACCCGCAGGACCAGTACGCCCACCGGACGATGAGCGCCGCTACCGCGTGCCCACACGGCACGACGTGGTGCACCGAACACGACGACGATGTCGATCAGTGCGTCTCGCAGTCCGTCGACCTGCAGGGCGGCAAGATCAGCCTGTGGCTGGTCGCCGAGATCCCCGGGGTCGAACCGGTGATCGCGGTCGACGCGGCGGGCGTGTTGCGACTCGACCAGGTGGCCGGCTTCCGCGATGCCCTCACCCACCTGCAGGCGTCAGCGCAGGCGGGGGCGGCACGATGACGACGGGGGCGGCGACGCGCGACTATGAGGACTGGATGCTCGGTCAGGGGCTGAGCCCCTGCACGATCGAGCAGCGCGTCGAGTTCGAAGCCTGGCGACGGCGCGAGTGGGGCACCTGGGACCTGCCGGCGCCCACGCTCGCGACGTGGCTCGCCGGCTACTCGGGCTGGACTCGCCTGACCTACCACGCGCACCTGTCCTCGGTGTACCGCTGGCTGATGGAGTCCGACCAGCTCGAGCGGAACCCGATGGCGACGATCAGGCGGCCGCCGAAGCCGTCCTCGTCCCCTCACCCGCTCACGCCCGACGAGGTCGCCGCGGTGCTCGACGGCGCGGACGAGACTGTCCGTGGATGGATGCTCCTGGCCCTCCTCGCGGGTCTGCGTGCGCACGAGGTCGCGAAGTTCCGAGGCGAGGACATCGACGCGCAGTCGATCCGTGTGATCGGGAAGGGTGGGAAAGCGGCGACGATTCCGGCGCATCCGTTGCTGTGGGACCTTGCGCAGCGGCGCCCGCGACGTGGGCTGTGGTTCCCGTCGCCGCGGAGGCCCGGGATGCCGTTCGGCACCGGGTACGTGTCGCAGCGAGTCGCCGACCGGTTCCGCGACGTTGGAATCGCGCAGGGGTCGATCCACCGGTTGAGGGCCACTTACGGGACGGGGCTGGTCAGGGCGGGGGTGAACATTCGCCTGGTGCAGACGCTGATGCGGCACTCGTCGCTCGAGACGACCGAGAGGTATCTCGGCGTCAACGAGGACGAGCGAACAGCCGCGATCGGGCTGCTGGGGGTGTAGCTGCTGGGCCTGCACCCGCTGCTGGTGTGGGGTGAGGACTGGATTCGCATGCTGCACGAGTATGACCGGCGGCCGGCCAAGCCGCGGCGCGAGCAGCTCGCATAGCTGGTGATCGTCGCTCGCGAGGGCCCCTCGGCAGGCATCTGCCGAGGGGCCCTTGCACGTGCGTCGCGTCGCCTCGGGGTGCTGCGAACCGGCCTAGGTCTATCGTCGAATGATGTTCTGCACGGCGGTGGAAGGTCCGAATGACCTGACGTTCCTGGGACTGGACGGCTCCCAGTGGGCGATCGTGGCGTACGCCGCGACGGCCGGAACATTCTTGGTCGCGCTCGTTGCCGCTTTCGTTGCCCTGCGGCAACTCTGGCTCGGCCGCGCGACGCGGCTGGACCAGACTCGGCCCTACGTGATGGTCAGCGTCGAGAGGGGCGAGACGTGGTTCCAGCTCCTCGACATCGTCATCGAGAACGTCGGGAACGGTCCGGCCCACGATGTGCGAATCTCGGTGACCCCGTCGCTTGATCGAGCGGTCGCCGACCCGGACGAACCCTCGCTCTCGAACACCAGGCTCTTCACCGAGCCGATGCCGCTCATGCCTCCGAAGTACAGGCTCAGGGTGTTCTTCGACGACATCCGCACGAGGTCCGCAGAGCCTGGCAAGTGGCCAGATCGCTTCACCTTCCAAATCGCCTACAACGATGGTCACGGGAACAAGTTCGACGAGACGATCGTCCAAGATCTCGGCCTCTTGAACGATCAACAGTTCATCATGGTCAAGGGCATCCACGACATCGCCACTAGCCTCGAGGCCCTGACCAAGGTGGTGAAGAAGTCCCCGCTCATCAACGACTCAACGCTCGATGTTGCCGTCGAAGACCGCGAGGTTCGCGCTGCTCGCCTCGCCAGTGAGTCCAAGGCCCGGCGCGAGCTGATGAGGGAGCGCCGAGAAGCGCTCAGCCGCGCGCGTGAGACGCCCAAGGACGACCCAGGCAGCCCCACCTAGACGGCTGCCGCCCCCGCTGGGGCATCGGTCAGCCCCTCGCCCTCATGATGCGCCAGAGGCGCTCAGCCAGCTCGGCGTCGGACTCCCCGGGCTGCTGGTAGACGCTCCCGATCAGCGGCCCACGATCACTCATCGGCGGCGTGCCGCCGAAGAACATCGCGGACTCCGCCGCCTGCCCGAGGTTCGCCGCCGTCGGACGGTTCGCCGATGCCGCGAACTGCGGCGCCCCAGTCGAGGAAACGACCATCGCGTCACCCATCGCCTCGGCAGCCTTCCGCAGCCCAGGCAGGCCCTGGTCGATGCCGTCAGCGATGCCTGCGGGGATCCACTGGCCGACCTCGTCGCGCATCACCTTCGACGGCGAGCTGATCCCCAGCACCTTCTTCAGCCAGCCGGGGATGAGGCGGCCGACCCCGCTCAGCTTGTCCTTGATCCACCGGAACCCGCCCTCGATGCCGTTCAGGAGGCCACGCATGATGTCGCCGCCCACGTTGTAGAGCAGGAGTCCGAGGTTCCCGACGGCCCGCAGGATGCGGCCGGGCAGCCCCTTCATGAAGGTCACGACCTTGTCGACGCCCCCTGAGAATGCGCCGGAGATGGAGTCCCAGTGCTTGAAGATCAGGCCCGGCAGCGACCACTTCAAGAAGAACCCGACGATCATGCCGGGGACCTTCTTGACCTTCTCGACGACCCAGTCCCACACGGCGGCCGTCTTCTCCTTGATGGTGTCCCAGTGCTTGATGATGAGGAACACGGCGCCGGCGATCGCGGCGATCGCGATCCCGATTGGGCCGATCATGATCAACCACGCGGCGGCGGTCCGGATCGCGGAGGCCATGGCCTGACCGGCCATCACGACGTACCCGACTCCGAGCATGGTCATGGACGCGAGCTGCAGGCCGGCGGACATCGCGGCGCCCGCGGACTGGGCGATCCAGCCTGCGACGGCGGCGGCGGCCGAGATGGTGGCCTGGACGCCCATGGCGATGAGCGCAGGGATCAGGACGGCGAAGATCAGCCCGCCGATGACCGTGAAGATCGTCTGGTGGTCCTCGATGAAACCGATCGCGGACTGAGCCGCACCCCAGAGCCACACGAGCGCGGCTCCGGCGGCCGACAGCGACGGGCCGAACTTTTCGGCCGCGGTCGATGCGACGGTCTCGAGGATCGGTAGGGCCCAGTTGCCGAGCTTGAGGAACGTCATCTCGACCTGACGGCGCAGCTGCAGCAGCGACTGGGTCGCGTTGCTGTTCAGGGTCTTGTCGAAGCGGGCCGCGGCGCCTGCGGTGTTGTCCATCGCCGCGCCGCCGTCGTCGAGGGCCTGCAGGAACTTCGGGATGTTGTTCGTCCCGATCTCGGTCAGCGGGTCACCGAACAGGCTGATCGCGGTCTTGGCCTGGGTCGCGGGGTCGGTGATCGCGAGGAGCTTGTCGACGATCTGGCCCATGGCCTTGCCGCCCCGGTCGCCGCCGGCGACCATCGCGTTCGCCATCTCGTCGGCGTCCAGACCGAGGGTCTTCAACGCCGCGCCGGCGCCGGTGTCGTTGAGGTCGCCGACCTTGAGGGTGAACTCCTTGAGGGCATCGCCGGTCTTGTCGAGCTGGAACTGTCCGCCCTTGGCCGCCTCGGCGAGCAGCCCGAACGACTGCTGGCCGTTCAGGCCCAGCTGCGCCAGGAATCCGCCGTACTCCTCGACCGCGTCGAGCATGTCCCCACGCAGGGCGACCGGGACGGCGGTCGACGCCTTGGTCATCAGGTCGAACGCCTCGGTTGAGTCCTTCGCGAGGCCCTGCTTCACCGCCTGCCCGGCCAACTGGGCCGCCCGGGCGACGTCGGTGTCCATCACGTCGGCGAAGTTCATCGCGTAGGACGCGGCCTTGCGGATCTCGGCACCGCTGGCGGTGCCCATGCCGTCGATCGAGGTGTAGACGGCTGCGACGGCGTCGTTCACGGCCTCGATCGACTCGCCGTAGCCGTCGGCGTACAGCCGTCCGGCGACCTTGCCCAGGCGCTTCGACTCAGCCCCGGACAGCCCGAGCTCGGCGGCGAGCTTGTCGTTCGCGGCGTCGACCGACAGGTTCGCCGCCATTGAGGCGCCGACCGCGGTCACGATCCCGACACCGACCGCGGCCGCGAGCTTGAAGGTGTCGTCGCCCCAGTCGCGCATCCACCCGAGGGCGTGGTCCAGCGTGGACTTGAAGTTGTCGTCGTCGATGCCGATGTGGGCGGTCAGTGCCCCCAGGTCCATGCTCACGTGCCCAGCTCCTCACGGATCGCCGCGGCCACGATCGACGCGACCCTGGCCTTCTCGCCGACCAGCGCCGACTCCAGGAACTTCGCCTGTCGGCCCGCGTCGTGGTGCAAGGTCAGGTCCTCGTGCTGCACCACGGCGTAGGGGGTGTCGTACGAGATCAGCGCGGTCAGCGACTCGGAATCCACCGAGGTCGCCCCGGACCGTTCGAGGGTGCCCTCCTCGATCGGGACACGGGTGTTCGCGACCTGCAGGACATGTTCGGCGGCACGCTCCAAGCCCCTCGCGGCGCCTGTGCGGGTCGCCCTGGTGATCGGGCCGACGTTGATGCTGATCGTCGTAGCTCGCGCCATGTCCTCACCCCGCGTACTTCTGCGCCAGTGCCGTGCCGACGCCGTCGGGGTCGCGGATCGCGGCGATGAACTCGGCCGGATCGAACCGGGGGTCAGCGGCCTGCAGGGCGGCTGCGAGGTACGCGACCCGCTGCGCGAGCCTGACCGCGACGTCGTTCATCTCGGCCCGGTTGACCTGCATCAGCTGAGCCGCGACACGACCGGTCGCCTGCTTCGCTGTCGGCCCGCCTGCGGTGGTCTGGATCGCCGCCTCGACTATGTTGGCCTCGAGCGTCCGCGACCGGGCGGTCTTCGCCACGGTGCCAGTGCGGCGGGCAGAGGGCCGGCTCACGCGGGCGGAGCGTTCATCGCTCGGGACACGGCGTCCTCGATCGACAGGGACTCGGTGCCGGACGTCGTCCGCTTCGACGCCTGCGGCCCCGCCTCGTCCAGCTGGGCCTGGATCGCCGACGAGATCGCGTCGTGGGTCTGCATGTCGCGGTGGTTGCGGTAGACGTCCTCATCGGTGGGTCGGCTCATGCTTCCTCCTCGTTGTGGCGCCGCTCCTGCACGGCCGCCTGGTACTCGTCGGTGCCGACCTCGGCGTGCATCAGCACGTCGTCGTGGCAGGCAGGGTGGCGCAGCGGGCGAAAGTCCTCGGGCCGCGGGTCGACAGAGGCGTCACGGATCACGACCGCGCCTCCTGCATCTCGGCGTACTTCTCGCGGTCGGCGCGGAACAGCTGGTTGCGCTCGGGTCCACTGAGCGCCTGGAACTGCTCGAACGTCAGATCCGTCCAGTCCTCACGCGGGCGGGCTCGGCGCTCGGTCTCGAGCTCGGCTGCCTTGCGCTGCTCGGCCCACCGGTCGGCCGACGGCGACGTGTACCCCTTCACGACTTGTGACCAGCTTCGGCGCCCGCCTTGGCCCTGTCGGCCAGGCCCTGGCTCCATGACTGGCTGTTCAGGACGCTGTTGGCCCTGATGATCGCGTCGCCTGCGGCGATCGCCTGGTCGTCCAGGGCGACGTTGTTGGGCGACTTCCGTAGCCCTTTCTGCGACGGGTCGGACGGGTCGTACTGCGGGACATTGAGCCTCTCGGCCTCACGAACCACATCAAGGACCGCGTCACGGCGACGAATCGCTGACCGCATCAGCTTGACCGCTGCAGCCTCAACCGTCGCTTCGAACTCTTCCTGGTCGGCGGTTGCGCCGGCGTGCTCAATTCCCAGCGCGTCGCGCACAAGCCCCGAGACCCGTGCGACTTCCGACTCGAAACGTGCCTTCTCGGCGGCAGCCTTGCGGCGTCGAGCGCCCTCGGCACGCTTGCGGGCGAACTTCGCCAGCCCCTGGGCCTGCTCGAACTCGGTCGGCGTCACGTCGTCGTCGCCGTCGAGGACACGCTGCTCGAGCGCCTCGACGAGCGCGTCAGCTTCTTGGGCCTGGGTGTCGGCGGCCTCGATGGCCTGGTCGATCTCGTCGACCTCCGGTGCTGCCTGTGCGGTCATGCGGTCCTCCTGAGGACGTTCCCCAACGATTCGGTGTCGATTAGCCACATCAGGCCCCGGCGTTGCCGCCGAACCCGACCGGTCCGGGCGAGGCGGCGGGTGTATTCCTCGCTGATTCCGAACCGGTCGGCCGCCTCAGAGACGGTCGTCCAACATGGCGAGCCCACAGTCGCAAGCACGGTTCCGACCTCGGAACTAATCGCAGGGACTGCCCGCTCAGCCAGCGCCGCAAGCGCGGCCAGAAGCTCCTGCGGCGGCAGCACCGCCCGCCCCTTCAGCCCGTTACGGCGGCGCACTCGGTCCGCGTCCAGCTGCGCCCTCGCATCCCGCACCAGGGCATCGAGGACCAACCCCGCGACGGCGGGGTCCTCGATGACGACGCGGACGGGATCGGACATTGGTCAGCGCGCGCCCGGATGTCGGAGGTGCGTGGTCCACTTGGGTCCCGACCAGGAAGCGAGATCACGATGAACCATGAGAGCTACACGCCGACCGACGTTGAAGGCATGCTCACCGAGATGATCGAGTCGATCCGTACCGAGACCGATTCGAGCGCCGTTGTCGGTCTCATCGGAGGCACCCTCGGGCAAATCGTCCGCGCACTGCAGGAAGACCTCACTCGCGCCTACGCGCGTATCGAGGCACTCGAGGCTCAGCCGACGATGGAAGAACTCGCACGTGGTGCGGGGATCTGAAGACGTAGCCGTCATCGGCGCATCCGCAGGTGTCGCCCTGCAGTAGCTCACGGCCGCGACCCCGGCAGTGAGGGGTCGACCACCGGGCGCGGCTCGATGCGACGCGCCATCCACGCAGCCAGGGCTACGGCGATGGTCAGGTCGCCATGCCCCAGCCCCTCACGGCGTTGGAACTCGTACGTGTCCCGACCGGCCGCGCTGATCTTGAGCCGGAACGATTTCAGTTCCTCCTGCAGCACTGGCCGCAACGCCAGATCCTCGGCGATCTGCAACCGGTCCTGCTGCAACGCGACCTGCAAGACGCTCATCAGGTCACGCTTGGCGATTGAGCCTCGCGACGTCCCCTGAGCCTCAGCCGTGATCGTCTTCGCGATCGGCCACCGGTAGCCCATTCGGCCGTCTTGATAGGCGGCTATGAACATGTCCTTGATGCCTCGACCCACCCCGGTCCCGTCGAACAGCAACCACGAGTCCTCCAACTCCTCGGTGCGCATCAGCGCTGCCACGTCTTCGACGATCACGTCGTACGGCGTCCCCAGGTCCCACCGCTGCAGATGCCGCACCTGCAACCGGTCGACCCCCTCGCCGCGGTCCCACCGCCTCATCACCTGGTCGGGCAGAAGCCCAGCCGGGAACGCCTTCACCCGATCCACCACCGCTAGCGCCGTGTGATCGTGCACCTGCCCCAGATCCAGACCAACCACCATCGAACTCATGAACGACCTCCTCCGAACAACGGCGTCACCGCCGACGAAGCCGCAGCCCGGACGGACTCCGACGAGAACAACTGCTGATCGGTGTCAGCGAACCGAGCAAGGCACTCAGCGGAGAACTTCCACGCCGGCATCGCAGCCTCAGCCTCCGCAATCCGCTGCGCATCCCACTGCGCCGACTCATGTACCGACACACGGTGCTTCTCCCACCCCGACCCAGGCGTGTCCCACAGATCGAAGAACCACCCACTCCGCCCGTTCGGCGACGACAACGCCATGAGCACCCCATCCGACGCGACCATCGGCAACACCCCGAAGAACACGTCCTCCGACACCCAGGCGCCCTCGTCGATCACCAACAACGTCACCGCCGAGAACCCCCGCGTCGTCGTGTCCGTCCCCGGCAGCGACACGATCCGCGACCCGTTGTCGAGCTGAAGCTCGCTCTCGCTCTCACGCACCAACCGGCCCGTAGCCCCAGTCCGCGCCAGCACCCCACGACACTTCCGCAGCATCTCGTTCGACTGCCGCTGAGCCTTCGACACGATCAGCACCAACGCCCCCGGCGTGAAGACCGCCACATGCACCGCCTTGTGCGACACCGTCGTCGTCTTCCCCACCTGCCGGGCACACGCCAAGATCGAACGCCGCGCAGTCGACCGCAGCACCTCCGCCTGCCACGGCTCCGGATCGAACCCAGACCGGCGACCGAACGCCACCGCATCCAGCGCCGACGCCAGATCCCCGGCCATGCCCCCACTCACCGCCGACCACCCGCCTCGAGCGCCGGCAGCGAGTCCAGCCGCTGAGCCACCGCGGCCGCCGCCTCCGGGAACGGCGCCAGCACCTCGACCAACGCCTGACGGATCGCCAGCCACTCCGGCGCCGTCGACACGTTCAGCACCTGCACCGTCGACCGCTCATCGAGCTCGCCGGTGATCTTCGCGATCGTCTCCACCAGGCCCCGCAGCTCACGGATCGCGGCCAACGACATGGACGTCTTGCCGTCCGCCTCCGACGCGTCCAGGACTCTCGTGGCCCGGGTGTGCAGATCCTCGAGCCGTGCCAGCGCCGACCGCGGGCCAGCCTCCTCCCGTGCCGCGACGACCCGCGACAGGGCCTGAGACACGTGACTGCCGTGGCGCGACACAGCGTCCTTCCCGACCTTCCACTGTCGCGCGATGTCGCGCAGCGTCCTGCCACTGACGATCGCCTCGTCGATCGCCTCGCGGTCGTCGTGGTTGCAGATGCTGCACCGGGGGCTCACGTCATGTCCCTCGGGTGGAGAACGATCTCTTCGTCGACGACACCACGGTGGTCACGGCGACCGTAGGCCTTGAGGAACTCCCACACCGCGCACTGCAGCCTGGTCGCCACCAGCGGGACCCGGTCGTCCGGGTGTGCCTTCTGCGCGTCCTCGACATCGACCAGCGCGAGCAGGAGCGCGTCGTGGTGACGGTGGCCAGTAGCGAACAGATCATCCTCAAGCGTGCTCATCGGACACCGCCGACCAGCGGATTACGAATCCGATCCACGACGCATCGCCGCAGGTCAGAAGCCGCGACGGTCACGCGATGGTCACACGGAACCCGGGCTGGACGACTCGCGCGCGGCAATCCTGCACCCAGACAGCGAGGCACCGAGGCGGCGATCGGCCGGTGTCGCGGCTCTGGTGAAGGTGTCGCGGAAGGAGGGCTGAGGGTGCTCATGGTGTTCCCTTCGTCTCGGTCTGGGCAGTGGGTGCATCGGTCGGTGCACATGTCCCCGTGTCTTGCTCTGACTGCTCCGACTGCGCTGACTGGGCGTGTTCGCCCCCAGTTGGTGCAGTTGGTGCAGTTGGTGTGTCTCCCCTGGCGGATTGCTCCGACTGGTGCTCCAACTGGGTTCCGGGCAGCGACCAGAAGCTCACCCGGGGGAATCCGACGTTCTCGACGTCGAGCTTGTGGCGACGTCTTGCCCGCTTGAGGGCGTCTTGGCTGTGGCCGGTTGCTGCGCCGTGCTTCTTGATGTCGGCACTGGGTGCGGTGCCGCCCTTGCTGGCGAGGTAGTCGAGCAACCAGGCACCGGCTTCGGTGGCTGCTGAGCGGTCGTCGGGGTCGGTGCCGGCTCGGCGCATGGCTTCGGCGATGGTGCCGTCGACTTCGCCGGTCCACTGGAGTTGGCCGGTCCAGGCGGTGCCGTCGTCGGTGGGCACGGGGTGGCTGGCGACGATGAAGCCAAGGGTGGGCAGGTCGGCGCGTCCGAGGTTGTTCTTCGGCGTGCCGAAGAGCCGTCGGCGCCCGTCGTCGTCGTCGGGGTCGGCGATCACTGTGTGGACTGATCGGGCGACTGCGGTGAACGCCTTGGATGCCATGACGAGCTGCAGAGGGTCGGCGCTGGCGGACTTGTTGTGATGGATCAAGCCCATGATCGCGAGGTTGGCTCGATCGGCGATCGCGGTGAGTGGTTCGAGGGCTCGGCGGACGTCGCCGTCCTTGTGGGTGTCGAGGTTCTCGCTGATGCGCGACATGAGGGGGTCGAGGATCAGGAGTGCGGCGTCGGTGTCGAGTGCGGCTCGTTCGAGCGAGATGAGGTCTCGGGGTAGTGAGAGGCCGACGGTGATCTCGTCGGCGGTGCGGATCTCGATTCGGAACACCCGGTCAAGATCGGCGTCGGCGGCCATGAGACGGGGGACGATGGTGTGTTCCCATGAGTCCTCTGCGGCACAGATCAGGACCGCCTTGGGGTGCCCGAGGTGTTCGCCGGGTAGTTCTCCGCGGGTGATCCGAGCGGTAATCCACGACGAGAGCGTGGACTTGCCGAGGCCCTCACCGCCGGCGAGCAGAACGAGCGTGCCGAGGGCGGCGCGGCCGTCCCACAACCACGAGACGCGTCGCGGCTTGATGGCCGAGGCGGCAGTCAGGACGATGTGGCGCGTGTGCACCTCGTCTCCGCTGTCCGATCCGTTCGCCCCGGGGGAGAGCTCGCTCGGCCCTGGGTCTTCCGGCGGCAGCTGCGGACCCCATTGCCGCGAGTACTCGGCGCTCACGCGGTGGCCGCCAGCTCGTGGTGTGCCGGGTCCAGGTCGGTGGCGCCGAGGTGGAACAGGATCTCGGCGCGGATGGTGTCACTGAGCGGCTCGAGCTCGCACATGTACGCCTTCGCCCGACAGGCCGCGGCCTTCGCTGCGAGACGCTGATCGGTGGCCTGTGCGCCTTGGGTGCCGGCGAAGTCACCAGGCCGGGATCGTGCGGCGTCGAACTCGTCGCCCCTGCGCAGCCAGTACGACGACGTGGCCTCCTGGAGGGCCTGTTGGATGATCCGGCTCGGTATCTCGACGAGGATGTCGGACAGTACGCGGATGACCTGGTCGCTGCAGTCGGGGCAGATCATGAGGCGTCGCCCAGCGGCGAGCTGGGGCCCTGCGGTCGGCGGAGGTGGACGACGCGTCGCTCGGGGATCAGGTCGACGGTGATGCCGAACTCCTGGGCGAACGCGAGTGACGCCGCCCTCATGAGGCTGTCGTGACTCACGCTGACCAGCTCGTCGTTCAGGTCGTCGCTCTCGGCGAGGGCCCGGGCTGCGTCGACGGCGGCCGCACGGAGCCGCTCGCGGGCATCCTGCCACTCGTAGAGCCAGGCTGCCGGCGGTGCCGTGATCGGGTGGACGGTCGCGTCGGCGTTCGACACGGGGGTGGTCTGATCGCTCGCGCGCGGGTCAGATCGCGCGGATGCGCGTAGGCTCTGCTTCACGAACTTCTTCTCCTTCGCCGGGGTGGGATGTCGTTGAGGCCGCTCCTGTTGGTGCAGGGGCGGCTTCGTTCGTCTGGGGGAGCAGGTCGGCCGCGAGGTCGGCGGTGCGGACCCGGTAGCGGTGTCCGACCTTGAGCACGGGGACGGGGAAGTCGCCGGCCTTGGCCATTGCGTACGCCTTGGCCCGCCCGATGGAGTACGCGCGGCCGGCGGTCTCGACGTCGGTTGTGGCGGCGGTGGCGACGAGGTCGCGGAGCTCGTCGAGCGTCATGCCGCCGGCCCATCTCCGGCGAGCAACCGAGCCAGCTGCTCACGGGGGACCAAGATCCTGCGACCGATACGGATCGACGGGATCTGGCCGTTGCGGACAGCGTCATAGGCCTGCCGACGGCCGATCCCGAGCACTTCGGCGAGTTGGTCGACGGTCAGCGGAGGCTCAATGACAGCCATGACGGTTCCTGCTTTCCTGTGAAGACATCATTTCCTGACGTCTCCTATGAGACCCCGGGGGTTCCCATGGGGTCAAGCAGTGTGTATCTTGGGGGGAAAGGAAAACCTGACGTGAGGAAAGCGATGCGACTCGAAGCGGTGATCGGAGCGAACGTCGCCCGACTGCGCGCTCAGCACAAGATCGGCCAGCCGGAGTTCGGGAAGCGGATCGGATCATTCCTGGGCGAACGGGCATGGTCGCGCCAGACGATCTCGGCCATGGAGAACGGCGGCCGTTCCTTCGCCGCCCGTGACCTGGTCGTCCTGGCGCATCTGCTCGAGGTCCCGGTTTCGGCGCTACTGCAGATCGGGTCCGACGTCGATCAGGTCGACGTCGGCGCATACACATTCGGGCGCGACGAACTCGAAGCGTCCGGGTGGCAGTCCGACCCCACGACGCAGGGTCTCGCCGAGGTGCTGGCTGCGCTGGGGAACGTGTCGAGCCGCCTGTCGGACCTGATCGACGACGCCGCGGCGCTGCACCACGACGCGGGCATTCTCACTGCGGCGGTCAGCCGGGTACGTCTACTGCAATCGCTCGAGAGCAAGGGCGCCACGATCGAGGAGGACTACTCATGAAGGGTCGGACGTTCAAGCGGTGCAGCTGCCCGCCGGTGTACGACACCAAGGGCAAGGCGAAAACCTGCCCGAAGCGCCACGGGAGTTGGACCTTCGTCGTCGACGTGACCGTCGGCGACGGACCCCGCCAGCAGCTCAAGCGCGGCGGCTTCGTCGACGCCAACACAGCGCAAGACGAGGTGGACAACGTTCGCGACCTCATGCGCCTGGTGCGCGAAGAGGACATCAGCCCGGGCCGGTTCCGCGAAGCGATCGCGCTGCGGCCGATCCCGCGCGCTGAGGACGTGAAGCGGGCTGACCGGCTCAACCTGACCACCGACGGCAGGGACACCGTTGCCCAGTGGCTGGCGTTCTGGATCGACGCGAAGACCCGCGACACGGGGTCGTCGGTCGTGAAGCCCGTGCGAGCCACGACGGCGCGCTCCTACCGCCAGCACGTCGACGACTACCTCTCGCCCCAGCTCGGCCACATCACGCTCCGCAAGCTCCGCCCCGAGCACATCCAAGGCGCCTACGAGGCGATCCTCGAGAGCCGACCGAACATGAAGCCAGCCACCCTGCGCCGGGTCCACGCCACGCTGCGGTCGGCGCTGCGCGACGCGATGGACCTCGGACGGATCGAGGACAACCCGGCCTCCCGGGTCCACCCGCGAGCGGGGGACCGGCCACAGGTGAAGCCGTGGGAGCCGGCCGAGCTCGGCAAGTTCCTCGACCACGTCATCAGCGACCGCCACGGCCCGATCTTCGAGACGATCGCCGCCACCGGCCTGCGACGCGGTGAGGCCCTGGGTCTCCGCTGGTCCGACGTCGACCTCAACCGCGGCGTCCTCGTCGTCCGACAGCAGCTGCTCGACGTGCGCGCAGGTGAGCCACGCTTCGCACTGCCGAAGTCCGAGGCCGGCGAGAACCGCCTCGTCGAGCTCGACGGCCACACCGTCGACGTGCTCAAGGCTCGCCGGTTCGCCAGCCAGCTCGAGCGTGACGAGTGGCGTGAGGCTTACGAAGATCACGACCTGGTCTTCGCTCAGGAGAACGGGCGTCCGTACGATCCGGCCGCGATCACCAAGGCGTTCACGCGCCTCGTCGCCGAAGCCGGAGTGCGTCGGGTCCGACTCCACGACCTTCGCCACGGTGCCGCGTCGCTGATGCTGGCCGCCGGTGTCCCGGTGGAGATCGTGTCCAAGAGGCTTGGTCACAGTTCCATCGCGATCACCCTGGACACGTACTCGCACCTCCTCGAGGGAGTCGGCCGCGACGCCGCCGAGCGTGCGAACGCTCTGATCCCGCGGGCGGGGCGCGTGCAGGCCCGTGACCAGAATGTGACCACCGAGCCGGTCGACGCCCCTCATGGCGGGACGGTCAATGGCGATACTGACTCTGATTCCGGTGATTCTTCGGTGGGCCCCGTGGGACTCGAACCCACAACCCGCGGATTAAAAGTCCGCTGCTCTGCCAATTGAGCTAGAGGCCCCGGGGCTGGCCCGGTGCGTCAAGTGTCGCAGAGCTTCGCGGCGGTTCGCGTTGACGCCCAGGGTGCGCGGGCGCACCCTGGGCGCACCGATCGGCGTGGTGTCCGTGCTCGCGGGGGTGTTGCTGTGCGGCCGGATCGCGCTGGTCGTCGCCGGTCTCGTCATGTTCGAGCTCGGCGCGCACTGACCTCGGCGGTCGCTCAGGCGCCGCTGGTCTGCATCGCCTCGGCCCACGCGTCGTATCCGCCCAGCAGGTCGCTGACCTCGCGGTGTCCCTCCGCACGCAGCACGCTCGCAGCGACCGACGAGCGCCAGCCGCCGGCGCAGTGCACGAGGATCGGACGGTCCGTCGGCAGCTCGTCGTGGCGGCGGGCGATCTCGGCCAGGGGCACGTGCACCGAGTCCGGGATCGCGCCGTCCTCACGCTCGCCGGCGTTGCGCACGTCGAGGATCACCGTGTCGTCGGGAAGTGTGGCCATCTCGTCAACGGTGACCCGTCGCGACGTCACCACGAGATCGGCCAGCTCCACGAAGGACTCCTCGGGCTCGACCAGGTAGCCCAGCGTGCGGTCGAAGCCGATGCGCGAGAGGCGCAGACCCGCTTCGTCGACCCGGTCGAGGTCGCCGACCACCACCAGCTCGTCGTCCTCGTGGACGACCATGCCGCACGTCTCGGCGAATCGGCCGTCGATGCCCACGTTGATCGAGCCCTGCAGGTGACCGGTGGCGAAGCGTTCCGGGCTGCGGGTGTCGATGACCTTGGCGCCGCCTGCGACGGCCGCGCGCACCTCGGCAGGGCTCAGCGGGGTGAGGTCCTCGCCGGGCTCGAGCAGCTCGCGGTTCTTCAGGTTCAGCGCCGCGTCGGTGGAGAAGTACTCCGGTGCCGACGGTTGACCCGTCGTGACCATCTCGACGAAGGCGTCCTCGTCCATCGGCTGCACGAAGATGTTGGTCCGGCGCTGGGCGCCGATGGTGGAGTCGAGGTCGTCGGACAGGTTCTTGCCGCACGAGGACCCGGCGCCGTGGGCGGGGTAGACCACGGTCTCGTCGGGCAGCGTCAGCAGTACCTCGTGGACCGTGCGGTACATGGCCTTGGCGAGGTCCTCGGCGGTCGAGCCGTCCGAGACGACCAGGTCCGGGCGACCGACCGCGCCGATGAACATCGAGTCGCCGGTCAGCACGGCGTGCGGGGCGTCGTCGGGCCCGTGCTCTCGCACCACCACGCTGATCGACTCCCAGGTGTGGCCGGGGGTCTCGAGGATCTCGAGGTCGACCTCGCCGAGGCTGATGTGGTCACCGTGGCGCAGTGGCCGGACCTCGAACTCGGCCTTGGGAGCTGCGACGGCACCGTAGCCGATCCATGCCCCTGTGGCCGCGGCCAGCTCGAGGTGACCGGCGACGAAGTCGGCGTGCACGTGGGTGTTGATGACACCGACGATTCGCAGGTTCTGCGCCTTCGCGTCGGCGAGGTACTCCGACACGTCGCGGCGGGGATCGACCACGACGGCCTGGCCCGTGGTCTCGTCGGCGATCAGGTAGGACCCGTGCGACAGGCAGCTGAGGTAGTACTGGGTGATGATCATGGTGCTCTCCTTCTGATGGGGCGTGGAACCGGACGGGTCAGGCGCGGCCGGTGAGGATGAAGTTCCAGTACAGGAACGGCAGTCCGTACTTCTTGAGCAGCCACATGTCGCGGCGCTCGTGCGTGGTGTCGATGATCGGGATCGACGGCGCCGGCTGCATCGAGTAGTCGAACTCGGCGAGCAGCATCTTGTTGCGAGCGGTCGTCAGGGGGCAGGACGCGTAGCCGGAGTACTGCGCCTCCGGGCTGCGACCGGTGCGGACCGCGAGCAGGTTCTCGACCAGCACCGGAGCCTGCTTGCGGATGGCCGCGCCGGTCTTGGAGTTGGGAGTGGAGCCGGCGTCGCCGAGCGCGAACACGTCGGGGAAGCGGGTGTGCTGCAGGGTGTGCTGGTCGACCTGCACGTAACCGGCCGGATTGTCGGGGTCGGCGATCGGCGACGCCTTGATCCAGTCCGGCGCGGACTGGGGAGGCACCGTGTGCAGCAGGTCGTAGTGCAGGTCGTGCTTGGTGCCCTCGGCATTGTTCGCGACGATGGCGGTGCCGGTGTCGGAGTTCACCTCGACCATCTCGCTGGAGAACTCGACGTTGATGCCGTAGCGCTCGACCACCTTCTCGAGCTCGTCGGCGAACACCTTCACGCCGAACATGCCAGGTGTGGGAAGCACCAGCGTGATGTCGATGGCGTCCAGCACGCCCTTGCGGCGCCAGTGGTCGGCGGCGAGATAGGCGATCTTCTGCGGTGCTCCGGCACACTTGATCGGGCCGGACGGCATCGTGAACACCGCGCTTCCCGAGGTCATCTGGTCGATGTTGCGCCACGTCTTCTGCGCGAGGTCGAGCTGGTAGTTGCTGGACGCGGACGGTGTCGTGAGTGCTTCGGCCATGCCGGGCACCCGGCCCCAGTCGAGCTGGATCCCGGGGCACACGACGAGCTGCTCGTAGGCGATCGTCAGCCCGCGCTCGGTCTGCACCGTGTGCTGCTCGGGGTCGATCGTCGCGACGCGGTCCTTGACCCACTCGACGCCTTTGGGCATGACGCTGGCCTGCGGCCGCTGTGATCTGGACGCTTGAGCGCGTCCGCCGCCTACCAGGGTCCACAGGGGCTGGTACGAGTGCGTCTCGTTCGGTTCGACGACCGCGACGTCAGTGAGTCCGCCGCGCTTCAGGCGTGCGGCCACGGAGATCCCGGCGTTGCCGCCGCCAACGATGACGACCTGGTGGTGAACTGGGTTTGAACTCATGACGCTCTCCTCGGCGGATGTGGCCCGGGTCGGACCGTTGAGTTGCTCTGGAACGAATGTACGTACATTATGGTGGGAACGCAATGGAGGATCTCGTGAACGACGTCGAACACCTCTCCCGGCCCGGCTACGGCCCCGCCGTGCTGGACCGCGCGCTCGGCGTGCCCTTGTGGACCCAACTGCGCGACGACATCGGGCGGCGCATCGAGCGGGGCGAGTTCTCCGACGTCTTTCCGGGCGAGCACGCGTTGCGCGAGCAGTACGGCGTCAGCCGCCAGACCGTGCGCGTGGCGCTGCGATCCCTGCGCGAGGCCGGTGTCATCTCGGCCGCGCGCGGCCATGAGCCACGCCTGATGCGGTCCCGGATCGAGCAACCGCTCGGCACGCTGTACAGCCTCTTCGCCTCGGTCGAGGCCGCCGGAATGACGCAGAACAGCATCGTGCTCAGCCTGGACGAGCGGTGCGACGCGCAGGCGGCTCTCCGTCTCCGACTTCACGACGAGACGCCCCTGGTGTTCCTGCACCGCATCCGGCTGGCCGACGACGAGCCGCTCGCGCTCGACCGGGTCTGGATGCCGGCCGCCGTCGCGCGCCCGCTGCTGGAGGCGGACTTCACCCACACCGCCCTGTACGACGAGCTGGCCATGCGCTGTGGCGTGCGCCCGGTGGGTGGCAGTGAGGAGATCGACGCGGTGAGTCTCCTGACGCCGCAGGCGGCCTCGCTGGCCACGTCGCCGGGCGCCCCGGCGTTCTCCATCTCGCGGCTCGGTTGCGCCGCGGGCGAGCCGGTCGAGTGGCGCACGACGCTCGTGCGGGCTGACCGGTTCCGCATCCGCACCGACTTCTCCACGGCAACCGGCCTGCGACTGTCCGTCGCCGGCCACGAGACCACGCATTGACCTCCAGGAGGACCCATGAACGACCCCGTCGACGTCCGTACCGCTCACGACCTGCACGAGAGCGGCAAGGTCGTGCTGCTCGACGTCCGCGAGCCCGAGGAGTGGGTCGCGGGCCATGCTCCCGGTGCTTTGCACGTGCCGTTGGGTGAGCTCGATCCCGACCGGATCGGCGAGGGTGAGGTCGTCGCGGTGTGTCGCTCCGGCAACAGGTCCGGGAAGGCTGCCGAGGTGCTGGCGCGGGCCGGCATCCCCGTGCGCAACATGACCGGCGGCATGCAGGCGTGGGCCGAAGCGGGTCTGCCCGTCGTGGCGGCCGACGGCGGGGCAGGGACCGTCGCGTGACCATCGCTCTCGCGGTCGTGTGCGGTCTCGTCATCGGGACCGTGCTCGGCATGCTCGGCGGCGGCGGGTCGATCCTCGCGGTCCCGGCTCTGGTCTACCTGCTTGGCCAGTCGGCGCAGGAAGCTGTCACGGCCAGCCTGGTGGTGATCGGGATCAGCTCGGCGATCGGTGCGCTCAGCTATCACCGCGACCGGTACGTTCGCTGGCGCGTGGGTCTCGTGTTCGGCGTGGTGGGCATCGGCGCCTCGTTCGGTGGCACGGCTCTGAACCGCAGCGTCAACGAGTCGGTCCTGCTGGGCTCGTTCTCGGCCGTGATGGTCCTGTCGGCGGTGGCGATGCTCCGCAGGGCGGTCAAGGACCGCCGACGCGAGCGCGCTGCCGCCCCCGGCCACGGGCCCGTGACCGCCGCCGAGCCGGAGACCCAGCGCGGCCCGGTCGACGAAGGCGTCGTGGCGGCGCCGACCCGCGCGCGGCGGGTCGTGGCGCGTGTCGTGCCGTCCACCGTTGGACGTCGTGTCGTCTTCGAGGTCTTGTTGACGGCGCTGGCGGTCGGCTTCCTGACCGGCTTCCTCGGCGTGGGTGGGGGCTTCATCGTGGTGCCCGCCCTCGTGATGATCCTGCGTTACCCGATGCCGGTCGCGACGGGCACGTCCTTGCTGGTCATCGCGCTGAACGCCGGCGTCTCGCTGGCCATCCACGCGGGCAGCGGCCCGAGCTTCGACTGGGCCGTCATCGGCCCGTTCACCGCTGCCACGATCGTCGCGTCGCTCGTGGGCAAGCGGTTGGCGTCGCGCCTCTCGGTCCGTACCCTCACGGTCGCCTTCGCGATCGTGCTCCTCCTGGTCGCGCTGGGCATCGGCCTGGAAGTCGCTCTGGCCTGACCCGTGACACATACCCCCTAGGGTATTTGATAGGGTCGCCTGCATGACGACGCTGACGACAGATCGCCCGACGCCGCCCGCTGCCGACCCGACTCTTGGCTTCCTCGGGCGGTGGGGTGTCCGCATGGCGACCCATGGCCGCCGGGTGGCGGTCGTCTGGGTGATCGTCGTGGCGGGCTTCGGGTCGCTGGCGCCCAGCGTGTTCTCCGACCTGGCCGGCGCGGGGTGGCAGGACGACGGCTCGGACTCGGTCCAGGCCCGTGAGCTGGCGCAGGAGCACTTCGGCGGCAACGCCTCGACCGCGATCCAGCTCGTGATCCACACCGAGGACGGGTCCGTCGAGTCGCCGGCCGCCCAGGCGGTCATGGACGAGGCGACCGCGATCCTGAAGGCTGACGACCGCATCGCAGAGGTCGTGCCTCCGCAGCCGGGGTTCACCATCAGCCCCGACGGTCGGACGGCCATCATCCTGGCCGGTGCAGGCGCCGACCCCAACGAGATGGTGCGCGCGGTCGACGACGTGAAGGACGACCTGACCGCGTTGTCCGGTGACGGTGTCGACGTCTACCCCACTGGCGCGTCTGCGCTGTGGAGTGACTTCAACAAGGCCAACCACGACGCGATGATCAAGGCCGAGATCATCTCGTGGCCGGTGACGCTGGCCATCATGGTGATCGCGTTCGGTTCGCTGGTCGCGGCCGGTCTGCCCCTGCTGCTGACCATGGCGGGTCTCGGCGCCTCCGCCGGAGCCCTCGTGCTGCTCAACCACGTCACGCCCATTTCTGTCTGGGCGATGAACTTCGCGCTGATGTTCGCGCTGGCCCTGGGCATCGACTACGCCCTGTTCGTGGTCCACCGGTTCCGCAGCGCCATGCACCACGGCCGAACCCCGGTGCAGGCGGTCGCCGAGACCATGGACACCGCCGGCAAGGCGGTCACGCTGTCCGGGCTGACCGTGCTGGTCAGCCTGTCGGCAGTGCTTGTGGTGCCTGCGCCCGCGGTGCGCACGATGGCGGTCGGCATCATGCTCGCGGTGATCTTCGTGCTCGCCGCGACCTTGACCCTGCTGCCGGCCGTGCTCGGCATGCTGGGGCCGCGGATCGACAAGGCGTCACTGCCCTGGGCGGGGGCCCACCAGCCCCGATCACGACGCTTCGCCGCCTGGGGCGAGCTGCTGCACCGTCATCCGCTGCCGTTCGCGGTCGGGTCGGTGGGCGTCTTGGTCCTGCTCGCCCTGCCGGTGTTGTCCCTGAAGGTCGCGATGCCGTCGATCGCCGTGGTTCCCGAGGACGCGCCGGTCCGTGAGGGGTACGCAGTAGTCCAGAGTGCCTTCGGCGAGGGAGCTTCCCGGCGCGCTCCAGGTCGTCGCTCCGGCGTCTGACGCCGCGCAGGTGCGGGAGACGCTGCTCGCGCAGGGCGATGCCTACACGATGGTCGGACCGGCCCAGGCGGCCACCGACGGCAGCGACTACGTGATGGTCCAGGCGATCCCGTCGGTGGATCCGTCGTCGCCCGAGCTCGGCGACATCCTCGACGCGACCCGCGCCGATCTGCCCGCCGATGCCGTCGTCGGCGGAGCGCCGGCCGAGAACCTCGACCTGCAGTCCGCACTCGACCGCTATCTCCCCCTCGTGGTGGGAATCGTCCTCGTCCTCGGCTTCGCGCTGCTCCTGGTGGCGTTGCAGGCTCCGCTCATCGCCCTGCTGGGCACCTTGGTCAGCCTCCTGTCGACCGCAGCGGCCTTCGGGGTCGCGAAGCTGATGTTCCAGGACGGCTTCGGGTCGGGCCTGCTGGGCTTCGAGCCCCAGGGATTCCTCGACGGCTGGGCGCCGGTGTTCTTCTTCGCCATGATCTTCGCGATCGCCATGGACTACACGGTCTTCCTGCTCGCGACCGCCAAGGAGCACTACGAGCTGTCGGGCAGTGCCAAGGACGCCCAGGTCGACGGACTGGCTCACTCGGGCCGGGTCATCTTCGCAGCGGCAGCGGTGATGGTGGCGGTGTTCTTCACCTTCGCCCTCGCCGAGCCGCTACCGCCCAAGGAGATGGGGATCATCCTGGGCGTCGCCGTGCTGCTCGACGCCGCGCTGGTGCGGCTGGTGCTGCTGCCCGTGATCCTGCGGCTGACCGCTCACGGCGCCTGGTGGTCGCCGGCATGGCTTCGTCGCGTGCTGCCGAACATCACGTTCTCGCACTGACGCCCCTTTCCGACGCCCCCGACATTCGAGGAGATCTCATGACCACCGATCGTGCCGTCCTGGCCCTGGCCGGAACCGTGATCCTCGTCAGCGTCACCCTGAGTCTGTTGTTCTCGGCGTGGTGGCTGCTGATGGCGGGCTTCGTGGGGCTGAACCTGCTGCAGTCCAGCCTCACCGGCTGGTGCCCGGCGGCGGCGCTGATGCAACGGGCGGGTGTGCCGGCGCACTCCTGCGAGCGCTGATTCGGACGTTGCCGTGGACGATGCGGAGTTCGAGCGGCTCGTGGAGGAGACGTCGCCGCGACTTCGTGCATACGCGAGCCGGCTGAGCGTACCGGGGGTGTCGGCCGAGGACCTCGTGCAGGACGCCCTCGAGCGGGCATGGTCCCGGCGGGCCTCGTTTCGCGGTGACGCGGCCTGGGCGACGTGGGTCCATCGCATCATGATTCATCGGGCCATCGATCTGTCGCGGCGATCACGACCGGACCCCGCCGTGGTTCTTGCCGGGCTTGTCCCGGCGAGCGCCGACTCCCGGTGGGCTCGCCTCGAAGGGGCCGTGGAGGTGCGTGCTGCCCTCGCCCGGCTTGCCGCGGACGATCGGATCACGTTGGTGCTGCGCGACGTCGAGCAGTGGCCAGTCGCTGACGTCGCCGAGGTCTTGGGATGCAGCCGTGCGACTGCGCAGAAGCGAGTACAGCGTGCCCGTGACCGACTCATCCGTGAGGTGTCGCTCACGGACGGTGCCCCGGTCCCGCCCCGGACGTCCGACGCGTGTCGTGACGCCCGCCGCGACGTTCTCGCCTTTCTGGACGGGCGCCTCGACGGGGCGCACGTGTCGGTGCTCGAGGACCACGTCCGTGGTTGTCTCGCCTGCCCGCTGGTGCTGCACGCCCTGCGAGTGGCCGGCGGCGCAGTCGCAGGGCAGGGCGTGTCGGGGTCGGGTGTCTCGGCGCGAGCGGCCGAGACCGTGCGCAGCTCGCTGCGACACCTGTTCGGCCTACCGGCGCAGGAGCGGAGCGATCAGGCAGACGTCGAAGACCCCGGCCAGAACAGGCACGATGCCGATCGCGGCGATGACGATGCCGGCCGTGCCGCCGACGGCCAGCAGGCCGACGAGGATCAACCCGACGCCGACGAGGATGCGGGCGCCTCGACCGGTCGGGGTGCTCATGAGTTCGGGAATGGACATGATGTCTCCTCGGGTGGTGTGACGGTGGTGTCACCTTCTTCGACGCACTTCCCGAGCGGATCGGACACGATGGGGTCGTGAATCGTGTGACGTGGTGGGACCAGCGGCTGCTGCCGCGCATGATCGACGTCGTGCTGGGGGAACGGGTCACCGGCAGATGGCGCGCCCAGGCGGTGCGGGGAGCCAGCGGCGACGTGCTCGAGCTCGGCTTCGGCTCGGGCCTGAACCTCGGGCACTACGACCCCGGCGTGGCGCGGGTGCTCGCGGTCGAGCCGTCGGACCTGGCGTGGAGTCGCGCGGCAGATAGCATCGAGCAGTTCGGTCGACCGGTCGAGCGGATCGGCCTCGACGGCGCACATCTCGACCTGCCCGACGCCAGTGTCGATGCCGTTGTGTCCACCTGGACCATGTGCACGATCCCCGATCTCGAGGGTGCCCTCGAGCAGGTGCGACGCGTGCTGCGACCGGGCGGTCGCCTCCACTTCGTCGAGCACTCGCTCGCCCCGGGCGACCATGTCGCGCAGGTCCAGCGCCAGCTGCAGCCGGCGTGGGGGCGGGTGGCAGGTGGATGTCACCTCGACCGAGACATCCCGCGCGAGCTGGAGCGCGCGGGGTTGTCCACGCCAGACCTGAGTGAGCGCTATGCGTCGACGCTGTGGGTCGCGCGACCGTTCGGATGGTTCGTGACCGGCCGTGCCGGAGTGGTCAACGCTTGAGGATTCGCGAGAGCAGTCCGGTGGATGCCTCGTTCTCGTGGCCGGCGCACCGGTCGGCCTTGGGGACTCCGCGCATCACGGAATCGACGTGCTGGCCGCAACCGGCCCAGGTGGTCTTGCCGCATCGGCGGCACGCGACTGCTCGGCACATGGGTGATCCCTTCGTCGATGACCACTATACCCCGGTGGGTATAGCCTGTCAGGCGAGGGACAGGAACAGCTTCTCCATGGCCGCGACGTCCATGCTCTCGCCGTCGTCGCTGTCCAGGCACTGGCGCAGGCCGCTGGCGATGACGGCGAAGCCGGCGCGGTCGAGCGCCTTCGAGACCGCAGCGAGCTGGGCCACGACCTCGTGGCACTCGCGTCCCTGCTCGATCATGCGGACGACGCCGCCGATCTGACCCTGGGCGCGGTTGAGTCGCTTGACGACCGGGGTCATGTCATCGGGGTCGAGCTTCACGGCGCATCTCCTCGGAGCTAGATGAGTTCCACCATACCCCGTGGAGTATCAGCTCAGCGCTCGATGCGCTGCAGCAGGCCCTCGGCGGTGCCGGTGACCCACAGCCTGCTGCTGCCCGGGTCGACGGCCACGGTGTCGGCCTGACGTTCGGTGGGGTAGCGGGCGATCACCGTGGGGGTGTCCTGGCTGACGTCGAGGCCCACCAGCTCGTTCTTGGTGATCAGCGTGACCCACACGGTGTCGGTCTTGCGGTCCACCGTGATGCCGTACGGCCGGTCCCCGAGCTTGATCTCGCCCACCTGCTTCAGAGGATCGAGGTCGTAGATCAGCACGTCGCCGCCGCGGGTGTCGGTGACCGCGAGGCGCCCGCCGCCCAAGACCACCCCGTGGGTGGGGCCCTCGCCGGCCGACACGCGGGCGACCCGCTGCAGGGTCGCGATGTCGTAGGTGGTGACGCTGTAGTCCTTCACGTCGATGACGGCGGCGGTGTTGCCGTCGGCGACGACGCCACCGGGCTGCAGCAGGTCGTCGAAGGTCTTCACCACGCGACCGTCACGGACCACCGACATGGAGCCGCTGAACTCGTTCCCGACCAGGACATCGCCGTTGGCGGCGCCGGCGGCGTCGTGGGGCTGTCGCTCGACGTCCGTGGCGCGCACCTCGCCTCCGGGCAGGGACACCTCCCAGATCTGGTTGGCGCTCTCGATCGGCACCAGCACCGGCCCACCGGGCTTCGCGACCTGCAGGTGGCGCACCTTGCCCGGCAGCGGGACGGACTTCACGACACGCATCGTGTCGGCGTCGACCAGCAGCAGACGGAACGGCTTGCGTACCGCCACGGCCAGCAGGCCGCTCTGGTCGTCGTAGACGATGCCCTGCGGCAGGTCGCCGATTAAGGTGGACTCGCCGGCCGGCCTGGCCGTGACCTCCGGTGCGCGTCCGGGCTCGGCGGCCTTCTTGCCCTGCGGCTCGTCCGCTCCGCCGCAGGCCGAGGCGACCAGCGTGGCTGCCAGCATCGATGCGAGCAGCAGACGTGCCCGTGTGGTCCGGTGTCGCCGGGTGGAGCTCATGGGGCGAGTCTGCCCCCTCCGAGACGGGCACGCCGACCGAGCGCGGCTCAGGACTGTGCCAGGTGGAAGGGGGTCCTAGATTGGACCGGGTGGCCGACACGCAGACCCCTGAGCTGACCCCCGAGGAACGATCCCGCCGCTGGCACGCCCTGGCCATCTGTCTGGGTGCCGGCGCGATGACCCTGCTGGACGTCAGCATCGTCAACGTGGCGCTGCCGTCGATCCGCGAGGGCCTGGACGCCGGCAACAGCACCATCCAGTGGGTCGTGGCCGGCTACGCCCTGGCATTCGGCATCGTGCTCGTCCCGGCCGGTCGGCTCGGCGACGCCCGCAGTCGGCGCACCGTCTTCATCGTGGGAGTCGGCGTCTTCACGGCGGCGAGCGCGCTGTGCGGCGCGGCACAGACGCCCTTGATGCTCGGCGCCGCCCGCGTGCTGCAGGGAGTCGGCGGCGGACTGATCTCCCCGCAGGTCTCGGGCTTCATCCAGAACCTGTTCAAGGGTCCGGAGCGTGGTCGCGCGTTCGGCCTGTTCGGCACCACCATCGGCATCTCCACGGCGATCGGTCCCGTGCTCGGCGGACTGCTCGTCCAGCTGGGTGGGCCCGAGTTCGGCTGGCGGCTGGTGTTCTACGTCAACGTGCCGATCGGCATCGCGCTCATGGTGCTGGCCCGCCGGTACCTGCCGGTCGCCGAGCAGGGCAAGAAGCAGTCGCTCGACCCGGTGGGCGTGCTGCTGTTCGGCGCGGCGATGCTGTTCGTGCTGCTGCCGCTCGTCCGCAGCGGCAACGGCAACAGCCTCGCTGATCGACCGTGGTGGTTGCTCGGCGTGGCGGCCGCGCTGCTGGTGGCCTTCGTGGTGTGGGAGCGGTGGTGGACCGCCGGTGACCGCGAGGGCCTGGTCGATCTGGCGCTGCTGAAGGTGGGGTCGTACATGCTGGGCCTCGGACTCGGCACCGCCTACTTCGCCGGCTTCACGTCGATCTTCATCATCTTGACGCTCTACCTGCAGCAGGGGCTCGGCTACACGGCCCTGCAGGCGGGCCTCGCGCAGGCGCCGTTCGCGATCGGATCGGCCCTCGCCGCCTGGCAGGCGGGCCGCTACACCGAGCGGTTCGGCCGCCCGATGGTGGTCGCCGGGCTCGTGCTCATCGTCGTGGGGCTGATCGTCATCGACGTCCAGGTCCCGCGGCTCGACTCCAACGTCGCCGTCTGGCTGGCTCCGGCGCTGTTCGCCAGCGGCGTCGGCGGAGGCATGGTCATCGCCCCCAACATCACCCTGGCCCTCGAGGAGGTCGACCCGGTCCGCGCAGGTGCCGGCGGTGGCCTGCTGCAGACGGCCCAGCGGATCGGCTCGGCGCTCGGCGTGGCGGTCATCCTCGCGCTGTTCTTCGAGCGGGTCGCCTCCACCCGGGGCGACTTCGCAGCGGCGCTGTCGTACAGCCTGCACGCCACGATCGGTTTCATCGCGTTCGCCCTCGCGATGGGTCTGCTCGACATCGTGCGGCGTCGCAGGTCGGCCTCCGCGACGGTCGGCGCCTAGTCACTCCGGGCCATTTTGAGCGAGCCGCTGCCGCCTCGCCCGGGCGCCGTCTACCCTGAGGTCATCAGGGCGCATTTCCCGTTGGGGCCCGCGAGACGACGTCAGGAGTGCCGGCATGAACGATCCGTTCGAGGGTTCGCTGCTCGACCCGGCCGCTCTGGACGAGATCGAGCTGACCAGCCGTCTGATGATCGCCGCCTCGGGCTGCGCTCAGCACCTGTCGCAGTGCGAGGTCGACCAGATCCTCGGCATCGCCGCCGCCAGCTGACCGGCAGCATTCACCGTTCCTGCGTCGTTTCGGCACTCAGTTGACGCCTGCCGTTCACCTGCCTCTAGCATGAGCGTGGCCTTTCCACACTGACGGGAGCACGCGGTGCGATTTCGCATTCGACCGGTCGAGACGACCTTCTACGACCTCTTCTCGCAGATGGCTGCACAGCTGGTCGACGGGGCGGCGCTGCTGGCCGCCCTGCTGGACCCGCAGGCCGACGCCGACGAGCTCGCCGAGCGCATGCGCGAGGCCGAGCACCAGGCTGACGAGATGACCCACGAGATCGTGCGGCGGGCCAACTCGACGTTCATCACCCCGTTCGACCGCGAGGACATCTACAAGCTCGCGAGCAGCCTCGACGACGTCATGGACTTCATGGAGGAGACCGTCGACCTGGTCCACCTCTACGAGCTCGGCCAGCTGCCCGCCGACTTCGCTCCCCAGGTCGAGGTGCTGCAGCGGGCCGCCGCCGTGACGGCCGAGGCCATGCCGCGGCTGCGCACGATGAAGGACCTCGACGAGTACTGGATCGAGATCAACCGGCTCGAGAACCAGGGCGACCGGTCGTACCGCCGCATCGTCGCCCACCTGTTCAGTGGCAGCTTCAAGTCGCTCGAGGTGATGAAGCTCAAGGACGTCGTCGACTCGCTGGAGCACGCCATCGATGCGCTCGAGTCGGTCGCCAACACGGTGGAGCAGATCGCGGTCAAGGAATCCTGAGCGTGGACCTCGTCTTCACCCTGCTGGTCGTCACGATCGGCATCGCCCTCTTCTTCGACTACACCAACGGATTCCACGACGCCGCCAACGCCATCGCGACCTCGGTGTCCACCCGCGCCCTGACCCCGCGGCTGGCTCTGAGCATGGCGGCCGTGCTCAACTTCGTCGGTGCCCTGCTGGGCGTCGAGGTGGCCAAGACGATCAAGGACATCCTCGCCGGCTTCGACGGGATCATCGCGCCCGAGCACGCCCTCACCGTCGTGCTGGCCGCCCTGGTCGGGGCCATCACCTGGAACCTGATCACCTGGTACTTCGGCATCCCCTCGTCGTCGTCACACGCGTTGATCGGCGGACTGATCGGCGTCGGTCTCGCGGCAGGCGTCTCCGTCGACTGGCAGAAGGTGATCGACAAGGTCGCCATCCCCATGGTGCTCAGCCCGCTCATCGGGTTCACCGGTGCCTTCGTGGTCATGACGAGCATCATGTGGGCGCTGCGTCGACGCAATCCGCACGCCGTCAACCGCGGTTTCCGGCGCACACAGGTGGTGTCGGCCGCAGCCCTGTCGTTGGGACACGGTCTGCAGGACGCCCAGAAGACGATGGGCGTCATCGTGCTGGCCCTGATCGCCGCCGGTGAGCACACGTCGGCCAACGACGACATCCCGCTGTGGGTGATCCTGGCCGCAGCCGGCGCCATCAGCCTGGGCACCTTCTCCGGTGGCATGCGGATCATGCGCACCATGGGCCGCCGCATCATCGCGCTCGACCCTCCCCGCGGGTTCGCGGCCGAGTCGACCGCAGCCGTGGTGCTCTACGGCATGGCCATCTACGCGCAGGCCCCGGTCTCGACCACCCACACCATGACGTCGGCCGTGATGGGCGCCGGAGCGTCCAAGCGCTTCAGTGCCGTCCGGTGGGGCGTCGCGCGCAGCATCGTGACCGCGTGGATCATCACCATCCCGGCAGCAGCGGGCGTCGCGGCCCTGTCCTACTTCGTGCTCCGCGTGCTCATTCCGCAAGGCGCCTGACCGAGCGCGCTCAGCGCGCGAGCGTCAGGCGCCGCGCTGGCATGGGTTCACGCGATTCGCGCAGAGCGCGAATCGGTTCACCCAGCCTCGCGTCCGGGGCGCTGCGCGCCGGCACGACTCACGCTGCGCTGGCATGGCTGAGCGCTCGCTCGCAGAGCTCGCTCGGCTCAGCCGCCTCGCGTCCGGGGCGCTGCGCGCCAGCACGACTCACGCTGCGCTGGCATGGGTTCACGCGATTCGCGCAGAGCGCGAATCGGTTCACCCAGCCTCGCAGTCGGGCGGCTACGCCGCGGCACGCTCACGCTGCGCTGGCATGGCTGAGCGCTCGCTCGCAGAGCTCGCTCGGCTCACCCAAACCGGCCCTGGATGTAGGCCTCGGTGGCGGCCTCGGTGGGGTTGGAGAAGATCGCCTCGGTGCGGCCGACCTCGACCAGCTTGCCCGGCATGCCCACGCCGGCCAGGTTGAAGAACGCGGTCTCGTCCGAGACGCGGGCGGCCTGCTGCATGTTGTGGGTCACGATGACGATCGTGTACTCGGTCTTGAGCTCGTGGATCAGGTCCTCGATGACGCTGGTGGAGATCGGATCGAGGGCCGAGCACGGCTCGTCCATGAGCAGCACCTCGGGCTCGACCGAGATGGCACGGGCGATGCAGAGGCGCTGCTGCTGGCCGCCGGACAGTCCCGAGCCGGGACGGTCCAGACGGTCCTTGACCTCGCCCCAGAGGCCGGCGCTGCGCAGCGACCGCTCGACGATGTCGTCGGCCTCGGCCTTCTTCATGCGCTTGCTGTTGAGCTTCTGCCCCGCCAGCACGTTGTCGTAGATCGACATCGTGGGGAAGGGGTTGGGGCGCTGAAAGACCATGCCGACCATGCGTCGCACGTTGACCGGGTCCATGTCGGAGCCGTACAGGTCCTCGCCGTCGATGAGGACCTTGCCCTCGACGCGGGCGCCGCGGATGACCTCGTGCATGCGGTTCAACGACCGCAGGAAGGTGGACTTGCCGCAGCCGGACGGTCCGATGAAGGCGGTGACGGAACGTGCGGCGATCGGGATGGTGACACCCTCGACCGCGAGGAAGTCGCCGTAGTAGATGTCGAGGTCGGAGACGTCGATGCTCTTGGCCATGAACTGATTCCTTGATCCGGAGCGCTGGTCAGCGCTCACCCTTGGGGGAGAAGAAGTACGAGACGAGACGTGCGATGAGGTTGAGCAGCATGACGATCAGCAGCAGCACCAGGGCTGCGCCCCAGGCTCTGTCGATGCTGAACTCCGGCGGCACTCCCGGGTTGCGCTGGGAGGAGTAGGCGAACACCGGCAGCGTCGCCATGCGGCCACCGAAGAGGTTGAAGTTCACCGAGTCGGTGGCACCGGCGATGATCAGCAGCGGGGCGGTCTCGCCGATGACGCGGGCGATCGACAGCGTCACGCCGGTCACGATGCCGGCCAGTGCGGTCGGCAGCACCACCTTGGCGACGGTGCGCCACTTGGGCACGCCCAGGGCGTACGACGCCTCGCGCAGCTCGTTGGGCACGAGCTTGAGCATCTCCTCGCTCGAGCGGACGACGATCGGGATCATCAGGACCGACAGGGCCACCGATCCGCCGATGCCGAGCCGGACGCCTTCGCCGAAGAAGATCACGAACAGGGCGTAGGCGAACAGTCCGGCCACGATCGACGGGATGCCGGTCATGACGTCGACCAGGAACCGCACCCAGCGAGCAAGCCGGTTGTTGTCGGCGTACTCGACCAGGTAGATCGCCGCGAACAGGCCGATCGGCACCGAGATGACGGTGGCCGCGCCGGTGATCAGCAGCGTGCCGATGATGGCGTGGTAGACACCGCCACCCTCGCCGACCACGTTGCGCATCGAGAACGTGAAGAACTGCACACCCAGGACGCTGAGGCCGTTGCTCAGCACGGTGAACAAGATGCTGAGCAGCGGCACCATGGCGACGGCGAACGCCGATCCCACCAGCAGCGTCACCAGGCGGTCGGTGGCCTTGCGGGTGCCCTCGACGGCCACCGACCAGGCGGGAACGACGAAGCACAGGGCCCAGGCCACGAGGGCGCCGGTCAGCTTGCTGTCGGTGGCGAGCCAGGCGCCGACGCCTGCCAGCACCGCGATCATCACGACGACGGTGGGGCCGGCGGACGGCAGCTGTCGACCACGCAGGGCCGTGGCGATGTCCCCGGGGAGCGGGCGGGTCTGGGTCTTGGTCTGGGTCGACATCAGTTGGCTCCGGAGAATTCCTTGCGGCGGTCGACGATGGCTCGCGCCGCGAAGTTGACGAGGAAGGTGATGACGAACAGCACCAGGCCCGTGGCGATCAGCGCGTTGACCGACTTGCCGCTGGACTCAGCGAAGCTCAGGGCGATGTTGGAGGCGATGGTGCTCGGGTTGGTGCTGCTGATCAGTGTGGCGGTGACGACGCCGGCGGTGGCCGACAGCACCATGGCCACGGCGAGAGTCTCGCCCAGTGCGCGGCCGAGGCCGAGCATTGCGGCCGACACGATGCCCGAGCGGGCGTAGGGGAACACGGTCATGCGGACCATCTCCCACCGCGTGGCGCCGAGGGCGAGCGCCGCCTCCTCGTGCAGGCGCGGCGTCTGCAGGAAGATCTCGCGGCAGATGGCGGTCATGATCGGCAGGATCATGACGGCGAGGACGATGCAGGCGGTCAGCAGCGCGCGACCGGTGGTCGAGGCCGGGCCGGCGAAGATCGGGATGAAGCCCAGGTGGTCGGCGAGCCACTTGTAGGTGGGGGCCATGGCGGGGGCGAGCACGAAGATGCCCCAGAGGCCGTAGACCACACTCGGGACGGCCGCCAGCAGGTCGACCATGTAGCCGAGGGTCTGGCCGAGGCGACGCGGCGCGTAGTGCGAGATGAACAGGGCCACGCCGATGGCGATCGGGGTCGCGATGATCAGTGCGACCGCGGCCGAGATGATCGTGCCGAGGACCAGGGGGCCGACGTACGGCAGGAAGTTCTGGCCGCTCTTGACCTCGTCGGGCGAGGCGGTCATGCCGGGCACGCCCTCCGCCGTCAGGAAGATCGCGACTCCGGCCAGCGTGGCGAGGATGAGGACGCCGGCGCCCGTCGCCAGGCTGGAGAAGATGCGGTCACCGGGGCGTACCGGAGCCTTGCCGGGGGCGGCATCCGAGGTGGTGCTCACAGACGTTGCCTTTCGCGGATGTCCATCGATGCAGTCTTGTACAGATGGCTGGCTGAACCAAGGGTGCGGGGCGCCCGGTCTCGTGACCGGGCGCCCCGCGTCGGGTCAGGCGCCCTTGATGGTGTTGATCGCCGCGGCGACCTTGGCCGAGAAGTCGCTGGTCAGCGGAGCCGAACCGGCAGCCTCTGCAGCGGCCTTCTGACCCTCGGCGCTCGTCACGTAGGTCAGCCAGCCCTTGACGAGGTCGGCCGTGGCGGCGTCGTCGTAGCTCTGGCAGGCGATCTGGTAGGACGCCAGCACGATCGGGTACACACCGGGCGTGGTCGTCTTGCGATCGATGTCGATGGCCAGGTCGGTCGCGGCGCGACCGGAGACCGGCGTGGCGGTGTCGAGCGTCTTGGCGGCGGCGTCCGGGGTCGGATCGGTGAACGTGTCGCCGACCTTGACCTTGACCTTGCCGAGGTCGCCGGCCTGGCTCTCGTCCGCGTAACCGATCGTGCCCGAGCCGCCCTTGACCGCGGCGACGACACCCGACGTGCCCTCGGCGGCCTCGCCGCTCTGGATGGGCCAGGTCTCCACGACACCGCCGGTCCAGCCGCCGTCGGAGGCCTTGTCCAGGTAGTCCGTGAAGTTCTTCGTGGTGCCCGAGTCGTCCGAGCGGTGGACCGCCGTGATCTTCGACGACGGCAGCTTGGCGTCCGGGTTCGTCGCGGCGATGGCCGGGTCGTTCCAGGTCGTGATCTTGCCCTCGAAGATGGCGCCGATGGTCTTGGGATCCAGCTTCAGGTCGTCGACACCGTCGAGGTTGTAGATGACCGCGATCGGGCTGACGTAGGTCGGGACCTCGATCACGTCGCCGCCGCAGCGGTCGGCAGCGGAGGTGAGCTCCTCGTCGGTGAGGTAGGCGTCCGACCCGGCGAAGGCGACGCCCCCGGCGAGGAACTGCTCACGACCGGCGCCCGAACCAGCGGGGTCGTAGTTGACCGTGACGTCCGGGTTGGCTCCCTGGAAGCCGGCCTTCCAGGCGCCGACGGCGGCCTCCTGGGCGCTGGAGCCGGCACCGTTGAGCGTGCCACTGAGCGAGCTGCCCGAGTCGGAGCCGGTCGAGCCGGAGTTCTCGTTCGACGCGCCGCAGGCGCTGAGGGTGACGGCGAGTGCGAGGGCGGTCACCGCGGGAGCGGTGAGGCGCAAAGACATGCGGTTCACGGGGGGATCCCTCCATGGGAATGGTTGTTCTGACCCGGTCACCGTAGGAGCGTCAGGTGTATGCCCCCCACGCACGAGATGAACGAGAGGTGAACGACGCTCCAACCTTGGGTCGGGGCCGTGTGGCCCAGGTCATGCCGTCGCTGCGATTGCGGCGTGCCGGCTGTTCACCGGCTGTTCGGCCAGACCGCCTGTGCCGGCGACCGGCGATCACATCTCGGGCTGGGACGCGAGCCGTTCGATCGGCTCGGTCGCGAGGACCCGGCCCTTGCGGTGGTGCACCACGACGGCGTGCCCGGGTGACAGGTCCGAGCCCTCGCAGCCGATGGCGTCGAAGATCCACGGCAACGTGGGTCGATGGCTGCACAGCACCGCGGCCTTCTTGTCGTCGAGCAGCGCGAGCACGGACCGCTGCACGTCGGCGGCTCGGGTGTGCTCGCTGACGCGATCGTCGATCTGCAAGAACGTGCCGATGCGGTCGGTGATGGGCTCGACGGTCTGGACGCAGCGCAGGGCCGGGCTGCTGACGACGCGGCGCACGCCGTAGGCGTCGAGCACCGGCACGAGCTGGCGAGCCCGAGCCGTGCCCGACCGTGTCAGCGGCCGCTCGGCGTCCTCGCCGTCGAAGTCGTCGCGGGCAACGGCCTTGGCGTGGCGCAGGACGATCAGGCTGCTGGTGCGGTGGCCGTCGTCCTGGCGCAGCGAGCGAAACTCCTCCAGCAGATCCCGGTCGTGCGAGTAGCTCAGCAGCTTGCGGGCGTCGCGCGGACGCACCCACCGCACCTCGTCGACCTCCTTGTTGGGGCGGAACGTCGACTCCGTGCCACCGACCTGCCGGGCGATCCAGTAGCTGACGTGCTTGGTGCCGGACGACGTGCGATAGCTGACCCGCTGCAGGGGGTGGCCCAGCCGGACCTGCAGACCGGCCTCTTCCCAGATCTCGCGCACCGCGGTCTGCTGCAGACTCTCGCCGGGGTCGGTCTTGCCCTTCGGAAACGTCCAGTCGTCGTAGCGCGGTCGGTGGACCACCAGCAGCTCGACGGGGGAGCGGCCGGTCGTGCCGAGCTCGCGGGCGGACACGGCACGCCGTCTCCAGACGATCCCGCCAGCGGCCGTGATGATCCGTTCGCTTGCCATGCCCGTATTCTCCACACCGTTGGTGGACAGCAGGTGACGGAGGTGGGGCGACGGTGCGTTCGGCTGTGCTGCGCGTCGTGCTGGCCCTCCTCCTGCTGGTCGCGGGTGCCGGAGCAGGGTGGGCGCTCTCGCGCACCGACGATCAGGGGGCACCACGGCGCGCAGCACTGGTGGCCGCGCTCGACGCCATGCCGCCCGGCACGCTCACGGTCGACTTCACCGACTGGTCGCGGATCGATCGGCCGCTCACCGACGCCGGGCTCGAGGGCCTGACGGCGCGCTCGATCGTCGCGTCGCTGGACACCGAGATGCGCGAGCGTCTGGGGTGGTCGGTCTCGGACCTGCGATGGGAGGCGTTCGGGCGCACCGAGGCCGGCGGCGTGCTGGCCCTGGGCCTGGGCGACGTGTCGGCACAGCGGGCGCAGAGGACCTTCGCGAAGATCGCCGTCGGCGCGGGCGACGCCGATGGTGTGGTCGAGGTCGATGCCGCCCGGGTCAGCACCGACTTCGCCACCACCTTCGCGTGGGTCAGGGTCGTGCCCGGTCGGGACCTGGTGCTGGCGGCCGCGGATCGCAGCTCGCTCGCCGCTGCATCACGGGCGCTGCGGAGCCGCTCCCTGCTGGCGAATCGCTCGGTCGCCGGACTCGCGACCCCGCTGTCCGCGGCCACGTCGGTGCTGCTGCAGGAACGACGTCTGCTGTGCGCCTCGTCGCAGATCGACCCGGACGACGAGGCCGCCCGTCGACAGCTCGACACCACGCTCCGCGGAGTGGGCCGGTTGACGAGTCCCCGATGGGGTGGGCGCGGACTGGTCGGCGGTCGCCCGTCCCGGATCGTGTTCGCGACGGCCTTCGCCTCCGACGACGTGGCCCGTCGTCAGCTGACGGTGCGCACCGCGGTGGCGTCGGGCACCTTCATCGGCCGGACCGGTCAGGTGGCCGACTCGCTGCGCGACCTGCGAGCGCGGGTGGACGGTGAGGTCGTGAGCCTCGACTTCGCCCTGACCGCCGAGGGCGAGCAGTTCATGACCGACACCGGGCCGGTGGTGTTCGCGGGCTGCAGCCCCTAGCGCGACCGGCGGGCCTTGGCGCGTTCGATCAGGGACGCCTGGATGTCGACGGTGCCGTCGTTGCGGGTCCAGTCGCCGTCCGGGCCGAGGCTCCAGGACCGGGTGTCGGGGTCGACCATCGCCTCGAGCAACCCGCCGACCTGGTCGATGTGGTGCTGCTCGGGGATGCGCACCAGCACCTCGACGCGACGATCGAGGTTGCGGTGCATGAGGTCGGCCGAACCGATCCATGCCTGTGGCTCGCCGCCGCACGCGAACCAGTAGACGCGGCTGTGCTCGAGGAACCTCCCGAGGACGCTGGTGACGACGATGTTGTCGCTGAGCCCGGGGACCCCGGGGCGCAGGGTGCAGATGCCGCGCACGACGAGGTTGACCGACACGCCGGCCTGCGAGGCCTCGTACAGCTTGTCGATGATCGCCTCGTCGACGATCGAGTTGACCTTGATCCGGATCCCGGACGGCCGGCCGGCGCGGTGGTGCGCGATCTCGGCGTCGATCAGCTCGACGAGGTTGCGGCGCAGCCCGGCCGGCGCCACCATGAGCCGGTCGTAGGCGAAGTCCTGGGCGAAGCCGGACAGGTTGTTGAACAGGTGCGTCAGGTCCGACGTGATGGCGCGGTCCGACGTGAGCAGTCCGAAGTCCTCGTAGAGGCGGGCCGTCTTGGGGTTGTAGTTGCCGGTGCCGATGTGGGCGTAGCGGCGCAGGCCGTCGGGCTCGTCGCGCACCACGAGCGCCAGCTTGCAGTGCGTCTTGAGTCCGACCAGGCCGTAGACCACGTGGCAGCCGGCGCGCTCGAGCTTGCGGGCCCAGCGGATGTTGGCCTGCTCGTCGAAGCGAGCCTTGATCTCCACCAGCACCAGCACCTGCTTGCCGCTGCGAGCGGCGTCGACCAGCGAGTCGATGATGGGCGAGTCTCCGGACGTGCGGTACAGCGTCTGCTTGATGGCCAGGACCTGGGGATCGGCCGCGGCCTGCTCGATGAATCGCTGCACGCTGGTGGCGAACGAGTCGTACGGGTGCTGGACCAGGACGTCGCGCTTGCCGAGCGCGCTGAACAGGTCGGCGGGCGCTGCCGTCTCGACCTCGGCGAGGTGCTGGTGGGTGCCGGGCACGAACGGGTCGAAGTGCAGGTCGGGACGATCGATGTCGGCGATCTCGTTGAGGCTGCGCAGGTCCAGCGGTCCCCGGAGCCGGACGACCTCGTCGGCCTTGACGCCGAGCTCGGACGCCAGCGTGTCGAGCACGTCGGGGTCGATGGACTCCTCGACCTCCAGGCGCACCGGCGGACCGAACTTGCGGCGCAACAGCTCCTGCTCGAGCGCCTTGAGCAGGTTCTCGGCGTCGTCCTCCTCGACCTCGAGGTCCTCGTTGCGGGTGACGCGGAACGCGTGGTGGGCGACGGCCTCCATGCCGGGGAACAGCAGGTCCAGGTGGGCGGCGATGACCTCCTCCAGGGGGACGAAGCGGCCGGCGTCGGCCGGCATCCACCGGTTGATGATCGGGGGCACCTTGACGCGGGCGAAGTGCTCCTTGCCGGTCGCGGGGTTGCGCATGACCAGGGCGAGGTTCAGTGACAGGCCGGAGATGTAGGGGAACGGGTGCGCAGGGTCGACCGCCAACGGCGTCAGGACCGGGAAGACGCGTTCGCGGTAGGTGGTGCTGATGCCGGCCTTCTCCTCGGCCGTCAGGTCGTCCCAGTGCAGCAGGGCGATGTTCTCGCCGAGCAGCGCCGGGGCGATGGCGTCGTGGTAGGTCGCGGCGTGCTGCTCCATGAGCTCGCGGGTGGCCGCGAGGCTGCGCGACAGCACCTCGCGAGGGCTCAGGCCACTTGCCGTGGGCACCGCGACGCCGGCGGCGATGCGGCGCTTGAGCCCGGCGATGCGCACCATGAAGAACTCGTCGAGGTTGCTGGCGAAGATCGCCATGAAGCGCACGCGTTCCAGCAGCGGGATCGACTCGTCGCGGGCCAGCTCGAGGACGCGGGCGTTGAAGGCGGTCCAGGACAGCTCGCGGTCGAGGAAGCGGTCCGGCGGCAGCGTCCCGACCTCGGGGTCGAACGGCGGGTCGACGTCGAACTCGTCAGGCGAGGCGGGCGACTCCACCGCCGTGGCGTCGGACAGCGCGGCGACGGAGAGGTCTGACGTGTCCATCCGCGTATTTTGGCAGGTCCACGTGAACGCAGACTGAACAAGGTCGACCGAGGCCGCTCACGGCTCGCCAACCGATAGCGTGGGGCCATGTCGATGCTCACCTCAGCCGCCGAGGTCGCACGCGGCACCGTCATGCGCCGGGTCCTGGGGCTCCCCGCTCCCGTGCTGGAACGCCTGGCCGGGGCGCCGGTCGTCATCAACGGGCGGCGTCTGCACCGTGAGATGCAGGTGTTGCTGAGGCTGCAGAAGCTCGAGGGGCCGGCTGCGGAGTCGGTGGCGATCTCCCGCGGCCGCCGGATCATCGCGGCGCAGTCGCGACTCGCGGGCGGCACCCAGCCGATCGGTGCGGTCACCGACCGCACCATCGACGGTCCCGGTGGCCCCCTCCCGTTGCGCTTCTACACCCCCCGCGGCCTCACCCAGCGATCACCGGCGCTGGTGTTCCTGCACGGCGGTGGGTGGATCTACGGCGACCTGGAGAGCCACGACGCGCTGTGCCGGGTGCTGGCCGAGCAGGCGCAGGTGCGCGTCGTCGCGGTCGACTATCGCCTGGCTCCGGAAGCACCGTTCCCTGCCGCGGTCGACGACGCGTTGGCAGCGTGGACCTGGGTCGCCGACCACGCCCAGGCGCTCGGCATCGATCCCGAGCGCATCGCGGTCGGCGGCGACAGTGCCGGCGGCAACCTCGCCGCGGTGGTGTCCCAGCAGACGGTGCAGGCGGGCGTGACGTCGCCGGCCTTCCAGCTGCTGATCTATCCGGCCACGGACTTCGCCGCCAAGGCGCCGAGCCGCGCGACCTACGCCGAGGGGTTCTTCCTGACGCAGGCATTCATGGACCTGGCCGAGGAGAACTACCTGGTGGGGAGCGAGGACCGGGCCGACCCACGGTTGTCGCCCCTGCACGGCGACCTGACGGGCGTCGCTCCGGCCTACGTGGTCACCGCCGGATTCGACCCGTTGCTCGACGAGGGCGCCGCCTACGCCGCTGCGCTCGAGGCGGCGGGCGTCGACGTCACCTACCGCTGCGAGGAGGGGCTGATCCACGGCTTCGCCAACATGGTGGCCGCCGGGCGGGCCGCACCGCAGGCGGTCAAGCGGATCTCGTCAGCCCTGCAGAGAGGTCTGGCCTGACGGCGTGGCGTAGAGGGTGTCGCGGGCGTGGTCGACGAAGCCGAGGCGCCGGTACACCGCGAGGGCGGGTGCGTTGTCGCCCTCGACGTACAGGTCGACGACGGGCACCCCGACGGTGTGCAGGTGGCGCAGGCCGCGAGCGGTGAGTGCGGTGCCCAGGCCCGAGCCCTGCTCCGACGGGTCGACGCCGACCACGTAGACCTCGCCGGGCCCCGTGGGGGAGTCCTCCACCTTGGTCCAGTGGAAGCCGACGACCCGGCCGTCCCGCTCGGCCACGAACAGGCCGCCGGGGTCGAACCAGTCGCTGGCGGCGCGCCGCTCGAAGTCGGCACGGTCCATGGCGCCCTGCTCGGGGTGTGACGCGAACGCGCGGCCGTTGACGTCGACGATCGCGTCGGTGTCGGCGGGGTCGAACGTGCGCAGGGTGATGCCCGTGGGCACGACCTCGGGGGAGGGGGCGCCGTCGAAGGTCAGGCGCAGCACCAGCAACGTGCGCACGGCCTCGAGCCCGGTGACCGCGGCCAGAGCCTGTGCGGCCGGCAGGTCTCCGTGCGCCCAGAACTGGGTCTCGCCGCCGTCGAGGGCTGCGTGGACCAGGTCGCCACCCAGTCCCCGGCGGCGGTGGTCGGGGTGCACGACCAGCTCCACCGGCTGGTCACCGAATGCGAGCCCGACGAAGCCCTCCTCGGGCCCGCCGACGCTGAACCGCGGCTCGTCATCGTCGGCGACGGCCAGGAGGGTGGCCTCGTTGAAGGGGGCCACGCCGTCGACCTCTCGCGCGGCGGCGGCGAGCGCCGTCAGGTCGGTCATCGGCTGCGCAGCGCGACGAGCTGGGCGGCCACCGTGGCGGCCAGGGCGGTCGCGAAGGTCTCGGGCGTGTCGTCGTCGAGCTCGGGCACCACGTGGTGGACGGTGCCCGACTCGAGCAGGTCGATGGCTCCGACCCGTTGGGACCGCGCGAGCTCGTCGGCGTGCTCGAGGTCGCCGTAGACGATCGCGCTGGCCCCCTCGGGAGGCAGCGGGGACAGCCACGCGTTCTCGGCGGCCACCACGACGTCGGCCGGCAGCAGGGCCAGGGCGCCACCGCCGCACCCCTGACCCAGGAGCACCGAGACGGTCGGCACGCGCATGGTCGACATCCAGCTGATGCAGCGGGCGATCTCGCCGGCGATGGCGCCCTCCTCGGCCTCGGGTGACAGCTCGGCGCCGGGGGTGTCGATGAACGACACCAGCGGCAGCCGCAGCTCGTTGGCCAGCCGCATGCCGCGGCGCGCCTCACGCAGCGCGGCGGGGCCCATGGGCGTCAGAGGTGTCTGCTTGGTGCGGTCCTGGCCGATGACGACGCACGGCTGACCGTCGAGTCGGGCGAGCGCCACGAGCATCGCGCTGTCACGCTCGCCCTTCTCGGTGCCCTGCAGGCGGACGATGGCGTCGGAGCCGTACCGCAGGACCTCGCGCACGCCGGGCCGTTGGGCCGACCGGGTGATCTCGATGGACTCCCACGCCGTGCGCACGCGGTCGGTGGTGCCGGCGCGTTGCGGGCGGGTCTGCTCCGACGGGGGATCGACCAGGATGCTGAGCGCGCGGTCGACCAGGAACGGCAGCTCGTCCGGAAGGGCGACGGCGTCGATGATGCCGCGGTTCGCGAGGTTCTCGGCGGTCTGGACGTTGGGCGGGAACGGCCTGCCCTCCATCAGCTCGTAGACCTTGGGCCCGAGGAAGCCGATCAGGGCGCCCGGCTCGCCGAGGGTGATGTGCCCCAGGGACCCCCAGGACGCGAACACGCCGCCGGTCGTGGGGTGGCGCAGGTAGATCAGGTACGGCAGCCCCGCCGCCCGATGGGCCATGAGTGCCCGGGAGATGTCGATCATGTGCACGAAGGCGGGCGTGCCCTCCTGCATGCGCGTGCCGCCGGACGCGGTGGTGGCGAGCACCGGGATGCCCTCGGCGGTCGCGCGCTGCACCGCCGAGACGATGCGCCGTGCCGCCGCCTGCCCGATGGATCCGGCGAGGAACCGGAACTCGCTGGCGACGACGGCGACCGGCCGGCCCCGCATCAGGCCGCGGCCGGTGACGATCGACTCGTCGGTGCCCGCGCGCTCAGCGGCGGCAGCCAGCTCCGCCCGGTACTTGGGATCGTGCCCGGACGTGTCGACCGGTTCGTCCCACGACGTGAACGACCCGGGATCGAGCACCAGGTCCAGCAGAGCCTGGACGGTGAGCGTGGCCATGGGTCAGGACGATACTGCGGCCTCGTGGTTGGACTCCGACGTGGCGGCGACGAATCGGTAGCCGACGTTGCGCACCGTGCCGATGAGCGTCTCGTTCTCGGGCCCCAGCTTGGCGCGCAGTCGGCGCACGTGGACGTCGACCGTGCGGGTGCCGCCGAAGTAGTCGTAGCCCCACACCTCCTGCAGCAGCTGCTGGCGGGTGAAGACCCGGCCCGGGTGCTGGGCGAGGAACTTCAGCAGCTCGAACTCCTTGAACGTGAGGTCGAGGGTGCGGTTCTCGAGCTTGGCGGTGTAGGTGGCGTCGTCGACCACCAGGCCGCTGGAGGCGATGATGTGGCTCTCGGCGTCGACGGCCGCGCCGGCGGCGGCGCGGCCGATGCCCAGGCGCAGTCGGGCCTCGAGCTCGGCGGGGCCGGCCGTGGTGAGGATGACGTCGTCCATGCCCCAGTCGGCGGCGGCCACGGCGAGCCCACCCTCGGTGAGGATCAGGATCAGCGGGCAGTCGATGCCCGTGGTGCGGATGACCCGGGTGAGGCTGCGCACCTGGGCGAGATCGTGACGCCCGTCGACCAGGACGGCGTCGCACGGTGGAGCGTCGAGCAGCGCACTGGCCTCTGCGGGCAGGATCTTCACGTGGTGCGGCAGCAGGGCGAGCGCCGGGAGCACTTCGACCGATGACTGCGGCGTCTTGGTCAGCAGGAGCAGGTGGGACACGAATCCTCCGGATGTGGCTCGATGGTCAAGAATACGACATGTGTCTGACGAGTTGCTGGGAGATGTCGTGAATGAGAACGAGGTCACAGTCCGCTACTGGGCTGCTGCGCGTGCTGCCGCGGGCGTCGAGACCGAGCAGGTCGCGGGCGCCACGCTGGCCGACGTCATCGCCGAGATCTCGCGTCGTCACCGTGATCGTGACCGCTTCGACGACGTCATCGACTCCTGCTCGATCCTGCACGGCGAGATCCCGGTGGGGTCGCGCGATCCGGCCGAGGTGCGCCTGGCGCCCGGCGACTCCATCGAGTTCCTGCCGCCCTTCGCCGGAGGCTGAGGGGGGCCTGGCCCCGCGACTGGCATCATGCAGGTCATGTCGCGCCTGAGGTCCTCTCTGCTGACGGTGGTCCTGGCAGGGGTGCTGGCGCTGGCCGCCTACGCCGACGTGCTGCTGGTCGCCGCGGTGGTGGTGCTCGTGCAGGTGCTCATCGCGTCGGCGCCGAGCCTCGCCGACGCTCGCGGGCGCAGTGTTCCCACTCCGCGATTCGTCCCGGCGCTCGCCGGGGGACTCGTGGCCACCGTCCTCGCGGTCTTCCCGCACTCGCTGACCGGGGCGGCCGGATCGACCGACGTGCTGGGGGTGGCCGACACCGGTGTGTTGGCCGGCCTGATCCCGGCGGTCGCCGTGACGCTGTTCGCCGCCCTGATCACCCAGATGCTGCGCAAGGACGGGCGCCGCGAGCTGACGACCTCGACGGCGTACGCGGTCTCGCTCGGAGTGACCGCTGCGGTCGCGGCCGGGTGGATCGGTGCGCAGCAGTCCCTCGGCGGGGCCCCGGTGGTGGCCATCGCAGCAGCCGGAGCCGTGGCCGGCGTGCTGGTGTGGGCGCTGCCGTTCGACCGCGTGCTCACCGGCTCGGCCGCGGTGCTGGCCGGGGCAGCCGCCGGCGCGGCGGTCGCTGCATCGGTCGACTCGGTGGTGACCGTCGTGTTCGGCGTCGCCGTCGGGTCCGGTTCGGCCCTGTTCGCCGTGATGGGCCAGGTGTTCGGCCGGGCCTGGGTGAGCTCGCGCACGCACGCCTCGGTCGGCTGGGGATTCCCCGGCGCCATGTCCATCGCGCTGGTCGCTCCGATCGCCTACGTCGGTGGCCAGCTGGTGGCGGCGTCGGTGTTCTGACCGCCTTTCGTACCAGCGGTATCCTCAGATCATGACCGGTCTGTACGTCCTCGCCGGCGCGTTGGTGGCCTGCGTCCTCGTGGCGATGGCGCTGCAGTGGCGCAACGGCCGATTCTCCTCGCCCGCGGCGTCGGCGGCCGACGACGAGACGATCCTGACGGCGGACACCATCGGTGGCCCGCTGGGTCGAGACGCCACCCTCGTGCAGTTCTCGAGCTCGTTCTGCGCGCCGTGCCGCGCGACGCGCGTTCTGCTGACGGACATCGCCGGCTCGACCGAGGGGGTCGAGACGGTGGAGATCGATGCCGAGTCGCACCTGGACCTGGTCAACGAGCTGGGCATCCTGCGGACGCCGACCGTCCTGGTGCTCGACGCCCGGGGAGTCGTGCGCACCCGAGCCTCGGGGCTGCCGCGCCGCGACCAGGTGATGAGTGCCCTGTCGGCGGCTACCGTGGGAAGGTCCACGATGTGAACTGCCGTCTCGCCATCTGAGACGAACGACCCGGTGGCTGACGAGGGTCCGTACTGTGGGTGACATGTTCCTGACGACACATCTCACGAGGCGCCGCGCGGTGGATCACTGCCGCACGCGGTCCGCTCTGTGTCGTTCTCACTGATCTGACCGCTACCAGCACCACCACAGTCCAGCAGAACAGTCACCCACCGGCCGCTCACGTGCCGGTGCGCCCATCGCAGGAGCATGCATGTCCACGTCCACCACCCAGGTCGATCCCCGCGGTCTGCGGGTCTCGGCAGCGATCACGTCGGCGGTCCTCGCCCTGGTCCTCGTCCTTCCGTCGCACGTCGCGGTCCCGCTGCTGGCGGCGCAGGTCGCGATCTTCGCCCTCTCGTCGGTCGTCGGGCTGCAGTACTCGCCCTACGCCCAGTTCTTCGCTCGCGTGGTGCGTCCGCGCATCGGTGCACCGCGCGAGACCGAGGACGCCCGTCCGCCCCGCTTCGCGCAGGTCGTCGGGCTCGGCTTCACCGCCGCCGGTCTGATCGCCCTGCTGGCGGGAGCCGGCGTCGTCGGGCTCGTCCTCGTCGGCTTCGCGCTCGTCGCGGCACTGCTGAACGCCACGACCGGCCTGTGCCTCGGGTGCGAGATGTACCTGGGCTTCCGGCGCCTGGGCCTCGTGCGCCCCGCCTGATCCACACAGCCTGATCCCACACAGCCTGATCCCACACAGCCTGATCCCGCACCACCTGAACCATCTCCACCACTCTCATCGCCCGTCAGGGCAGACCATGGAGGTCATCATGAGCCGCGACACCGCACTCGTCACCGCAGACTGGGTCGCCGAACATCTGCAGGACCCGAACGTCGTCCTCGTCGAGGTCGACGAGGACACCGAGGCCTACGACAAGGGCCACATCCCCGGCGCCGTCAAGCTGGACTGGAAGAGCGACCTGCAGGACGGGGTCCGTCACGACTTCGTCTCCAAGGACCGCCTGGAGGCGCTGCTGTCCGAGAAGGGCATCGGCAACGACGACACGATCGTGTTCTACGGCGGCAACAACAACTGGTTCGCCGCCTACGCGTACTGGTACCTGGCGTACTACGGGCACGACAACCTGCGCCTGCTCGACGGCGGCCGCAAGAAGTGGGAGCTGGACTCGCGTGAGCTGACCGACGAGGCCACCACTCGACCGGCCACCACGTACACGGCCCAGGAGCCCAACGACGACATCCGCGCATTCCGCGACGAGGTCGTGAGCGCCATCGGCGTCAAGAACCTGATCGACGTGCGCAGCCCCGACGAGTACGCCGGACGCCTGCTGGCCCCGGCGCACCTGCCCCAGGAGGCCGCGCAGATCGCGGGTCACATCCCCACGGCCGGCAACGTGCCGTGGAGCAAGGCGGCGAACGACGACGGCACCTTCAAGAGCGACGACGAGCTCAAGGGCCTGTACGCCTCGGTCGGCTACGACGAGGGCAAGGACGCCATCGCCTACTGCCGCATCGGTGAGCGCAGCTCGCACACCTGGTTCGTGCTGCACGAGATCCTCGGATACCCGAACGTCAAGAACTACGACGGCTCGTGGAGTGAGTACGGCTCGCTGCGCGGCGTGCCCGTGGCTCTCGGCGACGAGCCGGGAGCAGCCTGATGTGCGGCGCGATCAAGGGTGGCCCGTCCCTCGACGGGGTCGACGTGGCGAACCAGGCCGTCATCCAGGGCGTCGTCACCCGCGGCGGTGAGCCCGTGTCGAACGCCTACGTCCGCCTGCTGGATCGCACCGGTGAGTTCACCGCGGAGGTGCCCACCTCGGCCACCGGACAGTTCCGGTTCTTCGCCGGGCCGGGGTCGTGGACGCTGCGCACTCTCGCGCCACGGTCCGAGCCGGTCGATCGTGCGGTCACGGCGGCGACCGGAGTGGTCGCCGAGGTGGCCGTCGCGGTCTGAGACCGGGCCCTGAGGATCGCTTCCGGGCCGTAACCAATCTGTCGACCTTTCGTTCTGTGGTGTGTAGAATTTTGCGCACCGACCACCTCCTGGCTCCGATCGGACACCGAACCATGACCAAAGCACGCCTCGCCCTCGCGGGACTCCTCGCGGCGCTGTTCACCGTCGTCTCGGCCGGGGCAGCCCAGGCCTACCCCGACCCCACCGTCAAGATCACGATCGGCGACGCGCGCTTCGTCGGCGGACTGCCGCTGACCTACAGCGCCACCTCCGGCGGGGTCGACTGCTCGTGGACCGTCACGTTCAACGGCAAGACGCAGACCGGCACCGGCACGACCCTCGAGGGCACGTTCTCCACGCCGAAGGTCGACAAGATCACGCCGAAGTCGATCACGGCCAGCTGCACGTACACGGTCGATGACAGCTCGACCGGCCCGGCCAGCGGCCCGGCCACCACCGGTTCTGCGACGGCAGTCGTGCCGGCCGGCTTCTTCGCGGTCGACGCCGTCGCCTCGGACTCGGCAACGGTCACCCTGCTGCCGCAGGGCTCCGGGACGGCCTCGGTCGACGGCGCCCTGCCCGACACCGGCGGTTCGAACCTGTGGATCCTGATCCTCGGTGGCGTGCTCGTGGTCGCTGGCGGCGGGGCCGTCATCGTCGCTCGCCGTCGCTGAAGCATCCGGTGGTCGGTGTGCACGGCTCACCTGACGAAGCGCCCGGACTGGAGAGGTGATGTCGCGACGCACGAGGTCGCGACGACACCGACGCTGGTACCAGAAGGTCGACCTGCGCCGAGTCGTGCTGCTGGCCGTCGGCGCCGTGGTCGTCATCGCCCTGGCGGTGTTCGGCTGGCAGGCGTTGACGACGCGTGCGGCGCTCGCCCGGGCTGCGGCCCAGGCCGACCAGCTGCAGCGCCAGCTCGTCACAGCGGACGCCGCCGGTGCGCATGGGACGTTGCGCCAGCTGCAGGTGTCCACCGAGGAGGCGCACTCGGCGTCCGACAACGTCCTGTGGTCGATCGGCGCCCGCATCCCGCTGCTGGGTCGCAACGTCGACGCGGTCCGGACCGTCGCCGCCGAGATCGACCGGGTCGCGGACCAGGCAGCCCCGCCGGTGGTCGATCTCGCCGGGCGGGTCAGCTCCAACACCTTCAGCCCCTCCGGTGGCACGGTGGACCTGCCGGCCATCTCCAGCGTCGCTCCGTCGATCGCTCGTTCGAGCGCGGCTCTGGACACCTCGCGCGCGGCCCTGGACGGCATCGAGACCGACCGCCTGCTGGCCGCGCTCCGCGGTCCCGTCGGGGGCCTGAAGATCAAGGTCGAGACGTTGGCATCGGTCGCGGACAACGCCGACCTCGCCGCCCGTCTGCTGCCGGACCTGCTCGGCGGCGACGGCACCCGGCGCTACCTGCTGCTGAACCAGAACAACGCCGAGATCCGCTCCACCGGCGGCATTCCGGGCTCCTTCGCCGTCATCACCGCCAAGAAGGGCAAGATCACCCTGGGCTCCCAGGGTTCGGCGGTCGGTCTGGGGATGTTCGACGAGCCGGTCGTCCCGCTGACCGACGACGAGCGGGCCGCCTTCCCCAGCACTCTGGGTACCGACCTGCGCGACGTCACCATCACGCCTGACTTCACCCGCACGGCGCAGATCGCCCGCGCGATGGTCCAGAAGCGGCTCGACATCAAGATCGACGGCGTCGTCTCGATCGACCCGGTCGCGCTGAGCTACCTGCTGGCCGGGACGGGACCGGTGAAGCTGCGCGACGGCGTCGTCCTGAACCAGGACAACGCGGTGACGACCCTGCTGAGCACGGCCTACACCCAGCTGGACGCGCGGCAGCAGGACGACTTCTTCGAGCTGGCGAACAAGAAGATCTTCGATGCCTTCGCCGCCGGACAGGGCGACGCGACGGCGGCACTGGGCGGCCTGGTCCGCGGGGTCGAGGAGAACCGGGTGGCGTTCTGGTCGGCGCGCGACGACGTGGAGAAGCTGGTCGCGCCGACCGACCTGGGTGGGACCTTCCCCGGCGACGACGGGAAGACGCCTCACCTGGGGGTCTATCTCAGCGACGCGGCGTCGACCAAGATGGAGTACTACCTCGACCATGACACCACCGTGCAGGCGGTCAACTGTCTCGACGGTGGTCGGCAGGTGCTCACCACCACCACCACGCTGACCTCCAACGCCCCGCAGGACGCCGCCGACCTCACCTTCGTGCCCGGTGACGGCACCTACGTCAAGCGCGGCGAGATGCGCTTGAACGTGCGGATGTTCGCTCCGTACGACGGCGCGTTCACGTCGGTCCGGCTCGACGGCAAGCCCATCGGGCTGAGTGCGGTCACGTATGACGGGCGAGGAACGGCGCGACTCGAGGTCATCCTGAAGCCCGGGCAGACCCGCACGATCACCGCGAACGCCACCAGCGGGCCGGACCAGACGGCGGACGCCGTCTTCAGCACGACACCCGGCATCGCCAGCCTTCGCAACGACTACTCGGTGCCCTCGGCGTGCGGCCGTTGATCGAACATGGCTGTCCCCGGGAATTCGACGAGGTATTCTGCGTCATGATCGATGACGGAGACCCTCGTCGTTCCCAGAGGCTCTTCGCGTTCGCGGCGTAGCCCTGTCTCACAGAATTCGGAAGCACCATGACCCACGTGCGTCGTACCCATGTCCTCCGCCTCGCTCTTGCCGGAGCCGTTGCGGTCCTGTTCACGTTCATGTCGGGAACCGCGGCCCAGGCCTATCCGGATCCGCCGTGCACCGTCACCGCGAACCCGACCAGCGTCCAGGGTGGTCAGTCCTTCACCTACACCGTGAGCTGCTCGGTCGCGTGCGACTACCAGGTCTCGTTCAACGGCAAGACGCAGACGGGCTCGGGCAGCACGATCTCGGGTTCGTACACGGCGCCGGTCGTGGGCAAGACGCAGTACCTGCCGCTCTCGGCCGACTGCGCCTACAAGCCCTCAGGGCACTCCAAGTCCAGCGTGAACATCAAGGTGCTCGGCTCGGCCAACTCCAGCGGCGTGCTGCCTAACACCGGCGGTTCCAGCGTCTGGATCCTCCTTGCAGGTGGCGTGCTCGTGCTGGCCGGGGGCGGCGCCGTCGTCGCCAGCCGCCGCCGAGCCTGATCATCGCCCCGGGTCGGGGCGCCCGCGCGGCCGCGGCAGCGCGTCGACATCCCGTCGTCGTCGCTGCTGCGACGGTCGTCCTGGTGCTCGTCGTGGCGTCGACCGCGGTGTTCGCCTGGCAGGCGCGTGAGGTGAAGGGTCACCTCGACGACGCCGTGCAGCGTGCACGCACGGTGCAGGATCGCCTGGTGGCCGGCGACGCGACGGGAGCACGCGCGCCACTGGGTCGGCTGCAGGAGTCCAGCGAGGAGGCGCGCCGAGGTGTCAACGGCGTGCTGTGGCGGGCGGGGTCACGGCTTCCGCTCGTCGGCGACGACATCGCTGCGGTGCGCACCGTGGCCACCGAGCTCGATCGAGTGGCCGACCAGGCGCTGCCCCCGTTGATCGAGGTGTCCGGTCAGGTCGACGCGAACGCGTTCAGCCCGCGCGGCGGGCGATTCGACACCAGGGCGATCGCAGGCCTCGCCCCGGCCGTCGCCGACGCCGACGCCGTGCTCAGCAGGTCGCAGCGAGCCGTCGACGCGATCGACGTCGACCAGCTCAGCTCGATGCTGCGCGGCCCGGTGAGATCGGCTCAGGGCAAGATCGACGCAGCGGCCACGGTGTCGTCGAGCCTCGACCGAGCGGCCCGGCTGCTGCCGGACATCCTGGGGCAGGACGGCACCCGTCACTACCTGCTGCTGAACCAGAACAACGCCGAGATCCGGCCGACGGGTGGCATCGTCGGATCGTTCGCCGTCATCACCATCAGCGACGGGGCGATGACGCTGGGCCAGCAGGGATCGATCGACGACCTGCCTGCGTCGGCTACCGCGCCGCTGCCCCTGACGGCTGACGAGCAGGCCATCTTTCCGTCCACCATGGGCACCGACCTGCGCGACACCAACATCACACCGGACTTCCCACGGACCGCGCAGATCGCCCGAGCACTGGTGCAGAAGCGCCTCGACACGCCGATCGACGGCGTGCTCACGATCGACCCCGTCGCGCTGTCGTACCTGCTGAAGGGCATCGGTGACATCACGTTGGCCAACGGCACGGTCCTGACGTCCGACAACGCCGTCGACATCTTGTTGGGCCGGGTGTACCGCGAGATCCCGAACCCCCGGCGGCAGGACGCGTACTTCGCCAGCGCGACGAGGTCGGTGTTCGCGCGGTTCGCGTCCGGTGCAGGCGATCCGGTCGAGACCATCAAGGCACTGGTCAAGAGCATCGACGAGAACCGGTTGGCGTTCTGGTCCAGCCGCCCCGACGAGCAGCGGCTCATCGCGCCCACGGCGCTGTCAGGCGCCTTCGTCGGCGACGACGGCGACGTGCCGCACGTCGGGATCTACCTGAGCGACGCCGCGCCGAGCAAGATGGAGTACTACCTGCGGTTCACGACCACGCCGGTCGCCGTCGAGTGCTTGTCCGGCGACCGACAGGTCATCACCACCACGACCACACTCACCTCGACCGCACCGAGAGGGCTGCCGGCATCGGTCGTGGCACTTCCCGGCTTCGCGCCCCCGGACACCATGAGCCTGAACGTGCGGTTGTTCGCTCCCCATGGCGGGAGCTTCCGATCGGTGCGGCTCGGTGACGACGCGGTGGCGATCCAGGCCGGCTCGCTCGGCGGTCGTCCGGTGACCGGTCTCGGGGTGCTCGTCGGACCGGGGGAGACCCGCACCATCACCGCCACCATGGTCTCGGGTCCGGGCGAGTCGGGCCGTCCGGTCTTCAGCACCACCCCCGGCATCGAGTCGCGTCGCAACGACGTCGCGATCGACAGTGCCTGCCGGGGCTAGCTGCGCTCCGCGGCGACCTCCAGCAGCACTGTGGTCGGTCCGTCGTTGACGAGGCTGACCTGCATGTCGGCGCCGAAGACGCCCTGCGCGACCGTCGCGCCGGCCGCGCGCAGCACGGCGCACACGTGCTCGTACAACGGCTCGGCCACCGATCCCGGCGCTGCTGCGGTCCACGAGGGCCGGCGACCCTTGCGGGTGTCGCCGTACAGCGTGAACTGGCTCACGACCAGGATCGGAGCATCGACGTCGGAGGCGGACGCCTCGTCACGCAGGATGCGCAGGTTCCAGATCTTGTGGGCCAGTCGTTCGGCCACGTCGGGGGTGTCGTCGTGCGTGATGCCCAGCAGCACCATCAGGCCGCCGCTCGCCGCACCGTCGACGGCGCCCACGACCTCGCCGTCGACGGCGACCGACGCCTGGATGACTCGCTGGACGACCGCCTTCATGCCCTCACGGTAGGGGACCGGAGCGGTTCGTCGTCGGTCGATAGCATTGACCCATGCCGTTCGTGATCCCCGAGGACCTGCACCCCGACCTGATGCCGGTGGTGTGGCTGCTCGGCACGTGGCACGGGTCGGGCCGAGGCGAGTACCCCACCATCGATGCGTTCACCTACGACCAGGAGGTCGCCTTCGCTCACGACGGGCGTCCGTTCCTGCACTACTTCAGCCGCACGTGGATCACCGACGACGAGGGCGAGCGCGTGCGCCCGGGCGCGTTGGAGACCGGGTTCCTGCGGCCCACGGGTGAGGACTCGCAGATCGAGCTCGTGCTCGCCCACGCCACCGGTTTCGCCGAGATCTGGTACGGACAGGTCGCGGGCGCCCGCGTCACCCTCGCCACCGATCTCGTGGCCCGTACGTCCACGGCGAAGGAGTACACCGCCGGCCAGCGGATGTACGGCCTGGTCGACGGAGCGCTGATGTACGCGTACGACATGGCAGCCGAGGGCCAGGAGATGCAGTCGCACCTGTGGGGGAAGCTCGAGCGTGACTGAACGTCTGCGCAGCCCCCTGCTCGACCTGCCGGGTGCGGTCGAGGCCGACGCCCCCGACGGCGGGGTCGCGGCGCACTACGGGGCCATCTCGTCGGAGCAGAAGTCGTTGCTGTCCGACAGCGGCTTCGTGGACCTGTCGCACCGTGACGTCTTCACCATCACCGGGCCCGACCGTCTCACCTGGCTGCACGCGCTCACCACGCAGCACCTGGAGTCCCTGCCCGCGGGTGAGCACGTCGACGCCCTGCTGCTGTCGCCCCAAGGGCGCATCGAGCACGGCTTCAGCGGTGTCGACGACGGTGAGACGTTCTGGGGTCACACCGAGCCGGGTGCCGCAGCGGGCCTGGTGAAGTTCCTCGAGCGGATGAAGTTCATGAACCGCGCCGACCTCGCGGACGTGTCGAGCGCGCACGCGGTCATCGGGCGGTGCGTGGACGGCCGGCTGGTGTGGGAGCTTCGCGACCGGTCGACGCTGGTCGACCTCTCGACCGAGCTCGGTGCTCCCGTGGGCCTGTGGGCCTGGGAGGCGCTGCGCATCGAAGCCGGCGTGCCCCGCATCGGCCTCGACACCGACGAGCGCACCATCCCCAACGAGGTCGGGCTCCTCGGCACCTCCGTCCACCCCGACAAGGGTTGCTACCGGGGCCAGGAGACCGTCGCGCGCGTGCAGACCCTCGGCCGGCCGCCGCGCCGGCTCGTGCGGCTGCTGCTCGACGGGTCGGTCGACCATCTGCCCGCCCCGGGCAGCCCGGTGCTGCTGGCCGATGCGTCCGTGGGCACCGTCGGCACGTCGGCACGCCACCACGAGCTCGGGCCCATCGCGCTGGCGATCGTCAAGCGCGGTGTCGATCTCGGCGCCACGCTGGTCGTCGACGGCGTCGCAGCGGCCCAGGAGGTCGTGGTGGATCCGGACATCGGGCTGCACGTCCGACCGGTGCTCAAGTCGTGAGTGCTGGCCGGTTCGGTGTGCTCGCGGTCTGCACCGCCAACATCTGTCGGTCGCCGATGATGGAGATCCTCCTGCGCGACCGTCTCGATCCCGATCGGTTCGAGGTCGCGAGCGCCGGGGTGGAGGGGCGCGACGGACAACCGATGGACGCGATGTCGGAGATGGAGCTCATGCGCTTCGGGCTGGGCGCCGACACCTTCCGATCACACCGCCTCAGCGAGTACCTGATCGAGCAGTCGAACCTGATCCTCACGGCTACCGCCGACCACAAGCGCGGTGTCCTGGAGTCGGTGCCACGGGCGATGCGGTCCTCGTTCACGCTGCGCGAGTTCGCGGCACTGTGCGTCCTCGGCGACGACGACCTCACCGCACCGCAGCTGGTGGCCGACGCGGCGGCGCGGCGCCAGCAGCGCACCGGGGCGCTCGACGTCAAGGACCCGTTCCGGCGGTCTCCCCGCGTGCACCGTGAGACCGCCGATCAGATCCACGAGGCGGTGCAGGTCGTCGCCGACCGCCTCAACCGCTGCCCCGCCTGAACGGCTGACCGCGCCGGTCAGCGGCGGGCGCGCCGTCCCTCGGTGGCGCGCGCCGGTCGACGGGGCGCGTCGTCGTAGCCGTACCCGTAGCCGTAGCGGGTGATGCCGCGGGCCGGCACCATCGTCAGGACCGTGCCGAGCAGCGTGGCGCCGACGGCGGCGAGGCGTTCGGTGGCGAGGCGCACCTGCTCGACGCTGGTGCGACCGTGGCGCACCAGCACGATGGCACCGTCGGACAGAGTGGCCACCAGTGCTGCGTCCGTGACCGGGAGCAGCGGCGGCGCGTCCAGCAGCACGACGTCGTAGCGCCGCTGCAGAGCCGTCACCAGGTCCGCCATCGCGTTGGTCTGCAGCAGCTCGGACGGGTTGGGGGGCAGCGTGCCGGTGGTCAGCAGGTCGAGACCGGGCACGCTCGACTCCTGCACGGCATCGCCCAGCTCGACGGAGCCGACCAGGACGCCGGTCAGGCCGGGAGAACGGTCGACGTCGAACAGCTCGTCGAGGCGCGGTCTCCGCAGGTCGGCGTCGACCAGCACGACCGAGTCGCCACCGTGGGCGAGCGCGATCGCAAGATTGGCCGCCAGCGTCGACTTGCCCTCGCCCGGCAGGGAGCTCGTGACGGTGAACACCGCATCGGTGCTGTCGACGTTGAGGAACTGCAGGTGGGTGCGCAGGATCCGGGCGGCCTCGAAGCGTGGATCGTTCGGCTCGAGGTCGGTGACCAGCGGGCGTCGGCCGGCGTGGCGGTCGTAGCCCACCGCCCCGAGCAGCGGCGCCGTGGTCGCGGCAGCCAGGTCCTCGGGGGTGCGGATGAGCCGGTCGGACAGCAGCCGCGAGATCGCGAGGAGCAGCCCGAGCACCAGCCCGGCCAGAGCGCCGCCCGCCATCCACCACGGGACCGAGGGGGAGGTCGCCCGACTGGGGGGTCCCGTGCCGTCGACGACCGTCGCGACCACGGTGGCGGTTCGGCCCTCGTCGTCGGTGGGTGCGGACCTGACGGCTGTCCCGCGGGCGACGAGCAGGTCGACCAGCGACGTCGCTGCCGACTGGCTCAACGAGGCCGCCGTGCGGGCGTTGCCCTGGCGGGCCGAGACGCGCAGCACCGAGGAGCCGTCGACCACCTCGCCGGTCAGCGCACGGTCGATCGCCCCGACCGAGAGCGGGGTGCCGGTGTCGTCGCGTACTGCGGCAGCGACCGTCGGGCCGCCCAGGAGCACGGCGTAGGACGCCAGCAGACGCCCGTCGATCGCGTCTGCGGCGCGCACGCCGTCGACCGGGGTCATCAGCACGTCGGTGCTGGCGGTGTACTCACGCGGTGCGACGAACGTGGCAGCGAGGCCGATGATCGCTCCGACGAGCGCGGCGACGACGGTGCTTCGCCACACCTGCCGCACCAGGGTGCCTCGTGCCCGCGCAGCGTCCGTCGTCACGCCCGCGATCCTAGCGTCTCGCGGCTGCGACAGGGTGCCGCCGTAACCTGCGCGCGCCGGGGTCGTTTCTTCCGGTGGGGACTCGAGCAGGCGCGACAGGAAGGGCTCCGATGGTCCGGCAGGCCAAGGCCACGATGTGGCGGGTGTTCATGGCGTTGCTGGTGACCATGGTGGTGGCCCTGGCGCCGATGGCCGTGCTGCTGTCGTCGCAGTGGTCGATGCCCGACGGTCCTGCGACCTCGTCGGGTTACGGTGAGGCAGTGCTCACGGCCGTGCTGATCGCGGCTGCGGGTGCCGCCGTCGCGGGTGCGTCGGTCGCGCTGCTGGCGGCGCGTCGCCTGCGCCCCGCGCGCGGCTAGGGAGCCCACCGGACGGAGAACAGTGTCGACGACCACAGGCGCTGACTGGCGCCACGCCTTCGCGCGTCGGCTCGTCCTGTCGGACCTGGTGGTCCTGATCTGGGTCTTCGCCACGGCCCACGTGGCGTGGGCGGTGACCCGGGCCGACGTGCTCGACGAGCGGTCCATGGACCCCTATGCGCCCGGTCCGGTGCTCGTGTCGGCGTTCCTGCTGCTGTTGTGGCTCAACGCGCTGACCATCGCCGGAACGCGTGAGTCGATCGTGTTCGGCGGCGGGCCCGAGGAGTACAAGCGCATCGTCACCAGCACGCTCATGTGGTTCGCGGTCGTGGCGTTCACCGGCTACATGGTGCGTGTGCAGATCCCTCGCACCTACGTGGCGGTCTCCGTCGTCTTCGGGCTGGTGCTGCTGCTGCTGAGCCGATGGACGTGGCGCCAGTGGCTGCTGGTCCATCGACAGAACGGCCTGATGTCCAGCCGGACGCTCGTCGTCGGCACGCTCTCCGGAGTGGAGCACCTGATCGACGTCATGGGTGTCAGCTCGCAGTTCGGGTACCGCGTGGTCGGCGTCTGCGTCCCGGACGGCGCCGTGGTGAGCAGCGATCGGATCGGCGGAGTTCCCGTGCTCGGGACCCTCGACACCGTGATGAGCGTCGTCGCAGCACACCAGGTGGAGGCGGTGATCGTGACGGCGTCGGACTCGACCCATCCCGACATGGTGCGCCGGCTGGGGTGGGACCTGGAGGAGCACGACGTCCAGATCATCGTCGCGCCGTCGCTGGCCAACGTGGCGGGGCCGCGCGTGCACGTCCGACCGGTTGCGGGCCTCCCGCTCCTGCACGTCGAGCAACCGGCGTACCGGGGCGCCTCGCGCTACGGAAAGGCCGTGTTCGACCGGGTGGGTGGCGTGCTGCTGCTGCTGATGTTCTCGCCGGTGTTCCTCGCGACGTCGCTCGCCATCCGGCTCGGCAGTCCCGGGCCGGTGTTCTTCCGACAAGAACGTGTCGGACTCGGCGGACGCAGCTTCAAGATGATCAAGTTCCGGTCCATGGTGGTCGGCGCGGAGGCGATGGTCGGCCAGCTGGCGGCCGACTCCGGCAACGAGGTGCTGTTCAAGATGCGCGACGACCCCCGCATCACCCGGGTGGGCCGGTTCATCCGCCGCACGTCGATCGACGAGCTCCCGCAGCTGATCAACGTCGTCAAGGGCGACATGAGCCTGGTCGGCCCGCGTCCGCCGTTGGTGTCGGAGGTGTCCGGATATGCCAGCGAGGTGCGTCGCCGCCTGCTGGTGCGCCCGGGCATGACGGGACCGTGGCAGGTGTCGGGTCGCTCCGACCTGGGGTGGGAGGAGTCGGTCCGTCTGGACCTGTACTACGTTGAGAACTGGTCGATCGTCGGGGACCTGTTGATTCTGTGGAAGACTTTGCGCGCCGTGGTGTCTTCAGAGGGGGCGTACTAGTGACCGATGAGGCAGCCGCACCGAACAGCGGCGGGCCCGTCCCGAGCGGCTTCGCCGACCTCGGACTGTCCGACGAGCTCGTGACCACCCTGGCGCGCCTGGGGTACGAGACGCCCACGCCGATCCAGGCCCAGGCCATCCCGACCCTGTTGTCGGGGCGCGACGTGGTGGGTCTGGCCGAGACCGGCACCGGCAAGACGGCGGCGTTCACCCTGCCCATGCTGCAGAGGATCGATCCTGCTGCGTCCCACGTGCAGGCGCTCGTGCTCGCACCGACCCGCGAGCTCGCGCTGCAGGTGTCCGAGGCGGTCCGGTCCTACGCCCAGAGCATGCCCGGTGTCCGGGTGCTGCCGGTCTACGGCGGGCAGGGCTACAACGTGCAGCTGGCTGGTCTTCGCCGCGGCGCCCACATCGTCATCGGGACGCCCGGTCGCGTGATCGACCACCTCGACCGTGGCAGCCTCGACCTCGGCTCGTTGGAGATGCTGGTGCTCGACGAGGCCGACGAGATGCTCAACATGGGCTTCGCCGAGGACGTCGACCGGATCCTCACCGGCACGCCGGAGTACAAGCAGGTCGCCCTGTTCTCGGCCACCATGCCCAAGCAGATCCGAGCGATCGCCAAGCGGCACCTGCACGAGCCGGCCGACATCTCCACGCCCAAGGCCACCACCTCCACCACGACCGTGCGGCAGCGCTGGATCCAGGTCTCGCAGCACCACAAGGTCGACGCGCTCACACGACTGCTCGAGGTCGAGACCGGCGACGCCATGCTGGTGTTCGTCCGGACCAAGTCCGCCACCGAAGAGCTCTCGCAGCGGTTGCGGGCCCGGGGCCACAACGCCGCTCCCCTGAACGGTGACCTGGTGCAGGCCCAGCGCGAGCGCACCGTCAGCCAGCTCAAGGCCGGCGCGCTGGACATCATCGTGGCCACCGACGTCGCCGCGCGCGGTCTCGACGTCGAACGCATCACCCACGTCGTCAACTACGACATCCCCCACGACACCGAGGCGTACGTGCACCGCATCGGGCGCACGGGTCGCGCCGGCCGCACCGGTGACGCGATCTTGTTCGTCACGCCCCGCGAGCGACGCATGCTCCAGGCCATCGAGAAGGTCTCGGGTCGTCCGGTCGAGCAGATGTCGGTGCCCACGGCAGAGGAGGTCAACGAGAGCCGCACCTCGCGGTTCTCGCAGACCATCACCGACAGCCTGGGCTCTCCGCAGTTCCACGCGTTCCGCGCGCTCGTCGAGCAGTACGCCAACACCCACGAGGTCGCGATGGCCGACGTGGCGGCGGCGTTGGCGGTCATGAGCCAGGACGACAAGGACTTCTTCCTGCGTCCCGATCCGCCGAGGTCCGAACGTCGCGAGCGCCCCCAGCGCGGAGAGGGCGGAGAGCGCCCCGAGCGCGGAGAGCGCGGAGAGCGCGGAGAGTGGTCGGACCGGCCGCCCCGCACGCGCTCGGAGCGCCCCGAGCCACGCGACGGCCGTGTCGTCTACCGCCTCAACGTGGGCAAGCGGCACAAGATCGGACCCTCGTCCGTGGTGGGCGCACTCGCCAACGAGGGGGGTCTCAAGCGGTCCGACTTCGGGCGCATCACCATCGGCCAGGACCACACGCTGGTCGAGCTCCCGGCCGATCTGCCGCCGGCCGTGTTCGAGGCGTTGGAGCGCACCCGCATCTCCGGTCGGCTCATCGACATCCGACTCGACGACGGTCCACCGATCCGGCGCACCCGCGAGGACCGCAAGCCCTACCCCTCGAAGGGCAAGCCGGACGCGCCGCGACGCAAGCCGCGGCACGGGAAGAGCTGATCGATGCACCGCCTGAAGAATCCACGGCGGCGGTACGACTGGGGTTCCACCACCGCCATCCCGGCGTTCGCCGGTGAAGAGGCTGACGGGTCGCCGGTCGCGGAGGAGTGGATGGGCACCCACCCGCTCGGCGAGTCCCTGGCGGTCGAGCGCGACGGCGTCCTCGTGCCGCTGTCGGCCCTCAGCGGAGCCCTGCCGTTCATGTTCAAGATCCTCGCCGCCGCGCGGCCGCTGTCGGTGCAGGTGCACCCGTCGGCGGAGATCGCGCGAGCCGGCTACGAGGCCGAGCAGACCGCGGGCGTGCGGCTCGACGACCCGGAGCGAACGTTCAAGGATCCGCACCACAAGCCGGAGATGGCCTATGCCCTCACGACCTTCGACTCGCTGGTCGGCTTTCGCCCGACGGCCGAGATCCTGCGCGTCCTGCAGGGGCTCGACGTCCCGCTGGCCCATCGACTGGCCGACGAGCTCACGGCCGATCCCGGTTTCGCCGGCATCGTGCGGCTGGTCGAGAACGTCCTCACCGGCGGCGCGACGACGGAGGACGTGCGTGCCGTGGTGGCTGGCTGTGCCGACCTCGTCGATCGGGGCATCGACGTCAGGCGGGCCTACGCCACGGTCGTCGAGGTGGCCGAGGACCACCCGGACGATCCGGGCCTGGTCGTGGCACTGCTGCTGAACCGGCTCACCCTCCAACCCGGTGAGGCGGCGTTCCTCGGCGACGGCATCATCCACGCGCACCTGCGCGGCCTGTGCCTGGAGATCATGGCGGCCTCGGACAACGTGCTGCGTGCCGGGCTCACCTCCAAGCCGCTGAACACGGCAGGCCTCGTGCAGTGCCTCGACGTCGGCATGTCCCGTCTGGCCCGCGTCACGCCGTCGCTGTTCGGCACCTCGATCGACGTGTTCGCGCCGGACGTCCGCGAGTTCGCGCTCGCTGTCGGGCAGTGCTCCGCCGGCGAGCCCGGCGGCATCGAGCTCCCGCCGTCACGACACCGGATCATCGTCTGCACCGGTGGCGACGTCGAGATCGTCAGCGGCGCGGGCGAACGCATGCCCCTGAGCCGCGGGCAGTCGCTGTACGCCGGGCCCGACGACCACGGTCTGCGGGTCGTCGGTCTCGGCGAGGTGGCCCAGGCGTACGTGCCGTCCGAGCAGGCCGCCGCGCCGTCGGGTGCGGGCCTCGTCGACCTGGTCTGACGGGCCGAGGCTCAGGTGCAGCTCGTCGCGACCGCTGTCGCGCAGGGCCGCCGGCACGTCCTTGACCTGCTGAGCGTGCTCACGCGTGGTGACCAGGACGGCGTCCGCGGTGCGCACCACCACGACGTCGCTCACCCCCACCACGGCGATCGTGCTGTCGTCGGTGGCGGTGGCGAATCCGTCGGCGTCGACCCAGACGGTGGTGGTGTCGGACCCGCGCAGGTCGGCCAGCGCGGCGAAGTCGCCGATGTCGTCCCACGCGAACGTGCCGGGAACGACGGCCATGCCGCCCTCGCGGGACACCGGCTCGGCGATGGCGTGGTCGATGGCGATGGGGGTCAGCGTGGGCCAGCGCGCGTCGAGCGACGCCGGATCTGCCGCGATCGCGACCAGTCCTTCGTGCAGGCTCGGCTGCAGCCGGGCCAGGTGGTCGAGGAGGGTGCTGGCACGGGTGACGAACATGCCGGCGTTCCAGCTGAACCGTCCGGAGTCGAGGTAGCGCTGCGCGGTGGCGGCGTCGGGCTTCTCCACGAACGTGGAGATCGCCCGGCCCGTGGGTGCACCGGGCACCTGCAGTGGCGCTCCGGACTCGATGTAGCCGAACGCGGTCGACGGGCCGCTGGGCACGATGCCGATGGTGGCTACCAGCCCGGTGGCCGCGAGAGACACCCCCTGGGTGACGGCGTCGGTGAAGGCCGAGTCGTCGGCGATGACGTGGTCGGCCGCGAACGAGCCGATGATCGCGTCGGGGTCCTGGGCGGCGATGGTCGCGGCGGCCCAGCCGATGGCCGGCATCGAGTCGCGGGGAGAGGGCTCGACCAGCAGGTGCGCCAGGTCCGGCAGCTGCGCGCCGATGGCCTCGGCGTGGGCCGCCCCGGTGACGATCCAGATCCGCTCGGGCGGGAGCAGCCGGCTGAGGCGGTCCCAGGTCTGCTGGATCAACGATCGCCCGGATCGGTCCAGGTCGAGCAGGAACTTGGGATGGCTGCGCCGGGACAACGGCCACAACCGGGTACCGGCTCCACCGGCCGGGATGATCGCGTGGAAGGAGTCGAGGCCGGCCGGGTTCGTCACGGCGTCACTGTACCGAGGGGCCGAGCCCGGGCACCGGGATCGTCGGGGTGACGTCGCCCAGGTCGGTGGCGGCGGACTCCAGCGACACCACGGCGCTCAGGGCGTTGTGATCGGAGACCACCGGGCGGGTGTAGACGCCACCGGTGATGCGCACCAGCTGCTTCCACGCCTCCACCGTGAACTCCTTGGAGGTGAAGATGTGGTCGACCGCCGCTCCGGAGCGCAGCACGCGGGTGGAGAACGTGTGACCGGTGTTGATCGAGGCGTTGACGGGATCGTCGACCGCCTCTCGGGTGTCGACCATGCCGGCGCCACGCATCAGCGAGCCGGGGGAGTCCGAGCTGCGGTGTCGGCCGGAGTTGAAGTCGCCGGCGTAGACGATCGGGTAGCCCTTGGAGTTGATCGCGGCCATGCGGCTGAGCATCGTGCGGGTCTCGGCGGCGCGCTTGGCGTCGTTGCCCTTGCCGTTCTCCAGGTGCACGTCGACGAAGTAGAAGATCCGCTGGGACTTCAGCGTCCGGAACGCCGCCCAGGTCGCATGGCGACCGTGACCGACCGGGAAGTAGCCGCCGCTGAGCTGCTCGAACAGCGCGGGCCGGTAGAAGATGTAGCGCGCCTCGGCCCCACCGGTGGCACGCCGGAAGCCCTGGGACCCGCCGCTGAAGATCGCGTTGGTCGTGACGCCGACGCGCTTGCCGCCGGACTCCTGCAGGCCGAACATGTCGAGCTCGTTGTCGTTGAGGAACTTCGCCATGATGCGCGCGCGGCCGGCGTAGCCCGAGCACTTCTCCGAGCACACGTTCCAGGTGCCCACCTTGAACGAGACCGACGGAACTGCGGTGGTGAAGGCGACGGCCTTGCCCCAGTCGCCGGCCAGCTCGCCGTTGACCGGGCGGACGCGCAGCCAGTACGGAGTGTCAGGCGCGAGCCCGCGGGTGGAGAACGCGGTCACCGGGGTGAGGGTGCGCAGGACCGCGACCCGCTCGGTGAAGTTCTTGTCCTCCGCGATGACGACGTCGTACTGGCGCGCGTTGTCGACCTTCTTCCAGCCGGCGCGGATGCCGTTCGCGCCGATCCGGGGCACCGTGACGTCGGTCATCGCGCCCGGCTTGAGCACGAGGCGCGCGGTGCGCGAGGAGTTGACCTGGTCGCCGTCCACCGCGTCGACGCGGAAGAACTGGTCGGAGCCGGGACTGGTCGGGGTGAGCCCCGACACCGTGACGGACGACTTCGACCCGTCGACGGTCAGCTTCTTGGCGCCGGTCAGGGAGCGGTCTGCTCCCACGCGGACGACGTATCGGTCGGCGCCGGTGCTGCGCCACGTGATCGTGGTGCTGGTGGGGGAGACGGCCTGGTACTCCAGCCGTGTGGGGGCGGGAGCGTCGCCGGAGGTCGCCGCATAGGTGATGCCCAGACCTGCGGCCAGGGCCGCGACGCACCCGGCAGCGATGATGCCCACGCCGAGTCGCCGGCGGTCCTTGCGTCGACGTCGGGTGCCTCGTGCGGGGCTGGACGTCGTGCGATCGGCGCGTCGGCGTGGCTCGAGATTTCTACGAGTGACGACAGGAGTCTCCGGTGCAGGGTGCGGGATTTCGGCCATGATACCGGGTGGATCGCGCCTGCACCGCCGCTCGCGCTGGACCGTGCCGCCCGCCTGCTAGGTGGCCGGGATGGTCAGCTGGACCCGCAGGGGGTTGTGGTCGCTGGCGAAGGGCGTGAGGTAGGCCTTGCTCGCGCTGATGCGGATCATGATCTTCCACTGCCTGACCTCGATGCGGGGGTCGAGGTAGACGTGGTCGACGTGGTCTCCGTAGGTCATCGGCGGGTTCTTGGCCTGGTTCGCGCTGTTCCACGAGGGATTGACCTTCGTCTGGGCCACGTCGATCGCGTCCGGGATCCCGGCCGCGGTGAACGCCTTGAGCGGCCCGTCGTAGCCGCCGGGGTACTTCGAGCTGGCGTTGCTGTCGTTGGAGTTGTAGTCGCCGGCGTACACGACCGGAAGGTTGTCCGGGTTCTCCCGGGTGACCTGCTGCATCAAGATGTTCGCCTGCGCGAAGCGCATGTCGTCCTGCGTCTTGCCCTTGTACGGCTGCAGGTGGGCGTCGACGACGATGAAGCGAGTCCGGTGCTCGAGATCCTTGAACTCGGCCCACACGGCGTACTTCTTCTCGGCCTGGTTCAGCGTGATGGTGCCGGAGTCGAGCACGGAGTACTTCGCCGTGTCGTAGAACAGCGTCTTGGCCGAGTAGTACGCGGCGATTCCGAAGCCGGGCAGCTCGGTCTGGAAACGGGTGTCGCGGTCGTGCGACTCCTGCGTGGCGATGATGTCGGCGCCCGTGGCCCGCACCACCGATCCGGCGATCGGCTTGCGAGTGCTCCACCGCGACATCTTGTTCGACGACGTGACGCACTTGTCCTGGCCGCACAGGTTGTAGGTCAGGACGGTGACGTCGGTCGGCTCGGCCGGTCGGTTGTCGGGCACCAGGTCCGTGGGGATCTTGTCACCGTCGGTGTAGCCGACCTCGTTCACGGCGCGGACCCGGACGTAGTAGTCGGTGCCACCGGTCGGAGCGAGGCCGGTGAAGGTGGTGGTCGTCGCGGTCAGGTCGTCGGCGGAGTAGGCGCAGGACGTCGCGGTGCCGCTGGTGAGCAGGCAGACCGCATAGCTGGCGGCGTTCGTCGACGGCGCCCACGTGACCTTGACGCTGTTGTACGACGGTTCGACCTTGACGCCGGACGGCTTCGCCGGCAGCGGACCGGTGGGCTTGGCGGCGAGGTTGACGGGGATCTTGCTGGACCAGGTGCCGCCGGCGCTGTTGTTGGCGCGGATGCGGACGTAGTAGTCGGTGCCGCCGGTGGGCTTGAGCTTGGTGAAGATGACGGTGAGGCCGGTGAGTGTGGCGGCGTAGCGGTAGCAGGTGGAGGTGGTGCCGTTGGTGGTCAGGCAGGCGGAGTAGGAGGTGGCTCCGGGGACTGCTGTCCAGCGAGCGCGGATCGTGTCGTGTCCGGGCTCGATGGTCACGGCGGGGGCGGCCGGTCGGCTGACCGTGGGCTTGGAGCTGAGGTTGACCGGGATCTTGCTGGACCAGGTGCCGCCGGCGCTGTTGTTGGCGCGGATGCGGACGTAGTAGTCGGTGCCGCCGGTGGGCTTGAGCTTGGTGAAGATGACGGTGAGGCCGGTGAGGGTGGCGGCGTAGCGGTAGCAGGTGGAGGTGGTGCCGTTGGTGGTCAGGCAGGCGGAGTAGGAGGTGGCTCCGGGGACTGCTGTCCAGCGAGCGCGGATCGTGTCGTGTCCGGGCTCGATGGTCACGGCGGGGGCGGCCGGTCGGCTGACCGTGGACTTGGCGGCGAGGTTGACCGGGATCTTGCTGGACCAGGTGCCGCCGGCGCTGTTGTTGGCGCGGATGCGGACGTAGTAGTCGGTGCCGCCGGTGGGCTTGAGCTTGGTGAAGATGACGGTGAGGCCGGTGAGGGTGGCGGCGTAGCGGTAGCAGGTGGAGGTGGTGCCGTTGGTGGTCAGGCAGGCGGAGTAGGAGGTGGCTCCGGGGACTGCTTTCCAGCGAGCGCGGATCGTGTCGTGTCCGGGCTCGATGGTCACCGCCGGCGCACTCGGACGGGCCTCGGACGCCAGGTTCATCGCGACCTTGGGTGCCTCGCGCGTCCCGGCGGAGTTGGTGGCGCGCACCATGACGAACCAGTCGGTCCCGCCGGTCGGCTTCAGGCCGGTGAAGGTGGCGGTGGTGCGCTTGAGGCCGCCTTGGTAGTGCGAGCAGGTGCGCGTCGTCCCGGTCGCGGCGAGACACACCGAGTAGGACGTGGCGCCGGACACGGCCTTCCAGGTGATGGTGGCGGAGTTGTTCGTGGGCGACACCTTCACGCCGGAGGGCGGCGCCGGTCGCGATGCGGCGGAGGCTGGTGAGCCGGCCACCGCTCCGAGCACGAGCATGCCGGCGACGGTGAGGCGGAGGATGAGCGGGCGCATGGGTGTCCTTGCTGGTGGGGAAGCGGCCCCGAGGCCGACCAACTTCTTGAGGATAGGCGAAATCTTCTCATTGGTCACCCTCGTCTCTTGAATCACTTCTGCCTCATCGGCCTCGCGCGCCTCGTCCGGCGGCCGACCTGTCGTGTCACAGTGAAGCCGTGGACGTGGTTGCGGAAGTGGTCAGATCGGGCTTCGTCGAGAGCCGGCATCGCGGTGTCGCCGTGCGCGTGAGCGCTGACGGAGAACCGCTGTGGTCGGTCGGCGACCCGACGGTCGTGGTGTTCCCGCGCTCGTGCAACAAGCCCATCCAGGCGATGGCGATGCTGCGAGCCGGCCTCCCGCTCGACGGGGAGCTGCTCGCCCTGTCGATGGCCAGTCACTCCGGCGAGCCGTTCCACCTGGCCGGCGTGCGAGCGATCCTGGCCGAGGCGGGCCTCGACGAGTCGGCGCTGCAGACGCCGGCCTCGTACCCGATGGACCCGCACGAGCACGCGAGCCTGCTGCGTGCCGGGGGCTCGCGGGCGCCGATCCTGATGGACTGCTCGGGCAAGCACGCCGCGATGCTCCTGACGTGCGTGGTGAACGGCTGGCCGACCGACACCTACCTGGCCGTCGACCACCCGCTGCAACAGCTCGTCGACGCGACCTTCGCCGATCTCGTCGGGTCCTCGCCCGCCGCGGTGGGTACCGACGGGTGCGGCGCCCCGCTGCTGGGGTGCTCGGTGACAGATCTCGCGCGCGCGATCGGCGTCATCCGACGTGGTGAGGCCGGGCCCGAGGGGGAGCGCCTGGTCGACGCGTGGCTGGCCCACCCCGATCACGTGAGCGGGACGCGGCGAGCCGAGCGCGCCCTGATGAGGTCGGTGCCCGGGCTGGTGGCGAAGTCGGGGGCCGAGAGCGTGTACGTGGTGGGGCTGCCCGACGGGACGTCCGCGGCGGTCAAGATCGAGGACGGCGCCGAGCGGCCGCTGTACGCGGTCATGGCGCGCGTGCTCCAGCTCGCCGACGTGCAGGCCGACGTGCTGGGCGAGCGCCCGGTGGTGCTGGGTGGGGGCCGGCCGGTCGGCGAGATTCGCACCGCGTTCTGAGCCGTCGTTCCAGGCACTTCCTCCGTGTGACGCACCTCGCAAACACTTCTGCTTGCATTTGCTAACTTTTGCAAGCACCATGGAGTCATGGCCAAGTTGAGCATGCAGCGCACCGCGGAGGGACTCGGCATCCAGCGCACCGTCGAGGGCCTCGGTGAGTACCTGCGTGAGCAGCGGGGCCAGGCCCAGATGTCCTTGCGACAGCTGGCTGAGCTCGCGGACGTGTCCAATCCGTACCTCAGCCAGATCGAGCGAGGACTCCGCCGTCCGTCGGCAGAGGTGCTGCAGCAGATCGCGAAGGCGCTGCGCATCTCGGCCGAGTCGCTCTACGTCAGAGCCGGCATCCTCGATGCCGACGAGTCGGGTGCGCGGATGGTCGAGGACGCGATCGCGCTCGATCCGCGTCTGACCGAGCGGCAGAAGACCGCTCTGCTCGACATCTACCGGTCGTTCGTCGGAGTCGACGACGCGTCCGACGTCGAGCTGGCCGCCACCGTCACCCACGCCAACACGACGCCCCCCGGGGCGACCCACCAGGAGGAAGCATGACCATCACCGACACCATCAACGCCCAGGTCAAGTCCATCGTCGACGACGTCAAGGGCCTGCCCGAGACGATCAAGAAGATCGACATCGCCGACCTGCAGAAGCAGGCCGAGGGCCTCGTCCAGACCGCCGTCGGCACCGCCACGGCCACCTACACCGACCTCGCCAAGCGCGGCGAGGGCGTCTACGCCAAGGCCAAGGGCCTCACGGTCGACGACCTCCGCAAGACGGTCGACTCGAGCGTCGACGACGTGACCAAGACCGCCAGGGGCTTCGCCGACGACGCCCAGAAGCGTGCCGAGCAGCTCGTCACCGACGCCAAGACGCAGGTCACCAAGGTGACCTCGAAGGCGCCGACGACGGCCCGCAAGGCCGCCGAGAAGGTCGACACCACCGTCAAGAAGACGCCGGAGCCGGCCAAGAAGACGGCTGCCAAGAAGGCCACCACGGCCAAGAAGACGGCCACCACCAAGGCGACGACCGCCAAGAAGACGGCCACCAAGAAGGCCACCACCGCGAAGAAGACGGCCACCAAGAAGGCCTGACTCGCAGCGTCGCCGGAGGCGGGTCCCCCTGGGGGGCTCGCCTCCTGTGCTGTCCCCGGCAGTGTCTCGATAGGGTGAGCGGGTGCTCGACTTCGCCGGACTTCAAGGTGGCATCAGCCTCGTCCTGTCCGTCGGCCTGCTGATCGTCAAGGGTTTTGCGCTGGTCGACTGCATCGGTCGATCGCCGAGCTCGTTCACGGCCCACGACACGCTGCCCAAGCAGACCTGGCTGATCATCTTGGCGCTGGCACTGCTGGCGCACCTGTTGTTCCCGGCGCCGATCGGCCTGTTCAACCTGATCGGCACCGTCGCGGCACTGGTGTACCTGGCCCAGCTGCGCGGGTCGAGCTTCTAGGCGTCGCGTCGTGCCGGGTGCAGCCATCGCGTGATGAGCACGCGCATCAGGGCCAGCTCGTCGTCCGCGGAGATCTCGGGGTGGCTCAGTCGAAGCGCACGGTGCCCGTGGGCGAGGCCGAGCAGCCAGCGCACGACGTCCGGCAGGTGCAGCTCGCGATCGATGCTGTGGTCGGCCTGCGCGGCGACCGCCAGCTGCTCGAGGGTGCGCTCGGTGTCGCGGTTGATCGGCAGATCGGGGTCGCCGGCGAGGCGATCGACCAGGTCGAGCAGCATCTCGATCGGGGCCTCGGGGGCGGTCTCGATGGCGGACATGGCCCCAGCCTAGGGGTCGCGGTGCTAGAACATCTGTTCGATCAGGCCTAGGCTGCGGGTGTGTACTTCCAGGCTTCGTTGCTCGACGGTTCCGACGTCACCGGGCTGACCCCGCTCGCCGGCGCGGTGCAACGACGAGAGCTGACCGACGGGGCGTGGGTGGACGTGCGGCCGGGGTGGGTCACCGGCTCCGACGCACTGTTCACCCGTCTGCAGACCGCCGTGCGGTGGCGCGCCGAGAAGCGCGAGATGTACGACTCCGTCGTCGAGGTCCCCCGGCTGCTGCGCTCGTTCGGCGCACGCGACGAGCTGCCCGATCCGGCGCTGACCGAGGCGCGCGACGCGCTGAACGCGTACTACGCGCCCGAGCTCGGCGAGCCCTTCGTCACCGCGGGTCTGTGCTACTACCGCGACGGGCGCGACAGCGTGGCGTGGCACGGCGACCGCATCGGGCGCGGTCGCACCGTCGACACCATGGTCGCCATCGTGTCTCTCGGCGCTCCCCGACGGCTCTCGCTCCGGCCGCGCGACGGCGGGGAGTCCCTCGGGTTCCTGGTGGGTCACGGCGATCTGCTGGTCATGGGTGGTTCGTGCCAGCGCACCTGGGACCACGCCGTCCTCAAGACCAGCAAGCCGGTCGGCCCGCGCATCAGCGTCCAGTTCCGCCCCGCCGGCGTCCTGTGAAACCCTGGGACAGGCGCTGGGTCAGCCCCTAGGCTGTCGGCGTGTGGTTGCTGTGGATGCCGCTGGCGCTCGCCCTCCTGGTCGACCTGATCTGGTCGCGGAGTCGTCGCAGCAGTCTGGGGTACGTGATCGAGTTCGGGCCGTCGGCCCGCATCGACCTCGCATACTGGATCTTCTACGTGCTCGGCCGTGGTGGTCTGCTGGCGGTGCTCACGCCGATCGGCCTGGTCCACCACGTCGTGGAGCCTCGCCTCCCGGCGGTGCTGGACCCGGTGTCCATGTTCCCGAACCATCAGGTGCTCGCGGTGGTGGGCGTGGCGATCGCCGCACTGCTCGCCATCGACTTCATGCAGTACTGGGTGCACCGACTGATGCACCGGTCGACCTTCCTGTGGCACTTCCACGCGCCGCACCACGCCGCGGACGAGATGACCCTGTTCACCGGCATTCGGGTGACGCTCACCGAGCGCGTCCTCAACGACCTCGCCGCCGGCACGGTCCTGACCCTGATCGGACTGCGGATCGAGTCGGTCATCGTGGTGCTCTACCTGCGCCGCTTCGTCGACATCATCCAGCACTCGAACCTGCCGTGGACCTACGGGCCGCTCGGCATCCTCGTGGCGAGCCCGGTGAACCACCGCTTCCACCACGCGTTGACCGAGCGCGACTGGGGCAGCAACTACGGAAACATCCTGAGCGTCTGGGACCACGTGTTCGGTTCTGCCAACCCGCGCAACCGTGGGCATCGCCGCCAGCTGGCGGTCACCGAGCTGCCGGCCATCGGTCTCGACGAGAGCCACACGGTGGCGACCAGTCGAGGGGTGTGGGCCCTGCCCGGTCTGCAGGACGCGCACATCTGGTGGATGCTGACCATCGGTCGAGCGGGTCGCGCCCGGTCCAGCGACCGGCCCGAGGCCGTCCGCCGGTCGCCGTCCGCGCACCCCTGACCCGGCAGGCCCGGGTCGTCGGGCTCGCTCGACCTACTTGTTCTTGCGGGCGGTGCGGGCGCGCTCGCCCATGTCCAGGACGACCTTGCGGATGCGCACGTTGCCGGGGGTGACCTCGACGCACTCGTCCTCGCGGCAGAACTCCAGGCACTGCTCGAGCGACAGCTTCTTCGGCGGGATGACCTTCTCGAAGTTGTCCGACGTCGCCGAGCGGATGTTGGTCTGCTTCTTCTCCTTGGTGATGTTGACGTCCATGTCGTCGTCACGGGAGTTCTCGCCGACGATCATGCCCTCGTAGACCTCGGTGGCGGGGTCGACGAACAGCACGCCGCGCTCCTGCAGGTTCGTCATGGCGAACGACGTGACCGCGCCGGCGCGGTCGGCGACCAGCGAGCCCGACGGACGGGTCGAGATCTCGCCGAACCACGGCTCGTAGCCCTCGGAGATGTGGTGCGCGATGCCGGTGCCGCGGGTGTCGGTGAGGAACTCGGTGCGGAAGCCGATCAGGCCGCGGGCCGGCACCAGGAACTCCATGCGGACCCAGCCGGTGCCGTGGTTGATCATCTGCTCCATGCGGCCCTTGCGCACCGCGAGCAGCTGCGTGATCGTGCCCAGGTACTCCTCGGGCGCGTCGATCGTCAGGCGCTCCATCGGCTCGTGGCGCTTGCCGTCGATCTCCTTGGTGACGACCTGCGGCTTGCCGACGGTCAGCTCGTAGCCCTCGCGGCGCATCTGCTCGACCAGGATGGCCAGCGCCAGCTCGCCGCGCCCCTGCACCTCCCAGGCGTCCGGACGCTCGGTGGGCAGCACCTTGATCGAGACGTTGCCGATCAGCTCGGCGTCGAGCCGGTCCTTGACCAGGCGTGCGGTGACCTTGGTGTTCTTCTCGCGGCCGGCCAGCGGCGACGTGTTGGTGCCGATGGTCATGGAGATCGCCGGCTCGTCGACATGGATCAGCGGCAGCGGCACCGGGTTCTCCGGGTCCGCCAGCGTCTCGCCGATGTTGATGGTCGCGAAGCCGGCGACGGCGACGATGTCGCCCGGTCCGGCCTTCTCGCCGGGCTTGCGCTCCAGCTCCTCGGTGATCAGCAGCTCGGTGATCTTCACGCGCTCGATCGAGCCGTCGCGCTTGCACCACGCCACCTGCTGGCCCTTGCGCAGCTCGCCCTCCTTGATGCGCACGAGCGCGAGGCGGCCGAGGAACGGCGAGGAGTCCAGGTTGGTCACGTGCGCCTGCAGCGGTGCACCTTCGCTGTACTCCGGAGCCGGCACGGCGTCCATGATCGTCTGGAACAGCGGGATCAGGTTCTCGCTGTCGGGCATGCCGCCGTCGGCCGGCATCTCGGTGGACGCGCGACCGGCGCGGGCGGAGGCGTAGACCACGGGGAAGTCGAGGGCGTCGTCGCCGGCGTCGTCGGGCAGCAGGTCGAGGAACAGCTCGTAGGTCTCGTCGACCACCTCGGCGATGCGCGAGTCCGGTCGGTCGACCTTGTTGACCACCAGGATCACCGGCATCTTGGCGGCGAGCGCCTTGCGCAGCACGAAACGGGTCTGGGGCAGCGGGCCCTCCGACGCGTCGACCAGCAGCACGACGGCGTCGACCATCGACAGGCCGCGCTCGACCTCGCCGCCGAAGTCGGCGTGCCCGGGGGTGTCGATGATGTTGATGGTGACGCCACCGTCGGGCGAGCCGGGGCCGTTGTAGCGCACGGCGGTGTTCTTCGCGAGGATCGTGATGCCCTTCTCGCGCTCGAGGTCGCCGGAGTCCATGGCGCGCTCGGTCAGCTGGTGGTGCTCGTCGAAGCTGCCCTGCTGCTGGAGCATGGCGTCGACCAACGTGGTCTTGCCGTGGTCGACGTGGGCGACGATCGCGACGTTGCGCAGGTCGGAGCGAAGGGGCATGAGAGATGGCCTGCCAGTGATCGAGCCCGGAGATCGTCCGGGCGTGGGAAATCGCCCTCGTGCGCGAGGGCCGTGTCGATCCTAGTGGCCCGGGCCCCCAAGGCCCTCATCGGCGCTGCCTGGAAGGCGCTCATCGGCACTGTGGCCATGACCGACGTCTCACTGCGTGATCGACGCGCCTGTCGCTAACCTTGGTTGCGTCACGCAACGGAGAACAGGGGAATCATGGCCAGCACCGATGCTCCCGGCGCTTCCGAGGACCGCCTCGACGCCGACATCTTGAAGATCGCCGGCGTGGTGGTCCTCGGCGCCATCATGTCGATCCTCGACATCACCGTGGTCAACGTCGCGCTGCCCACGTTCCAGCGGGTGTTCGGCACGGCCGCCGACCCCATCTCGTACTCGCACGTCGCCTGGGCCGTCACCGGCTACACGCTGGCGCTGGCCACCGTCATCCCGTTGACCGGCTGGGCGGCCGATCGCTTCGGCACCAAGCGGCTGTACCTGGTGGCCATCGGCCTGTTCACGGTGGGCTCGCTGCTGTGCGCCACGGCGTGGGACATCAACGTCCTCATCGCCTTCCGCGTGCTCCAGGGCCTCGGTGGCGGCATGATCATGCCGCTGGGCATGACCATCTTGACCCGTGCGGCTGGCCCGGCCCGCATGGGCCGGATCATGGCCGTCCTGGGCGTGCCGATGCTGCTCGGACCGATCATGGGTCCCATCCTCGGCGGCTTCCTGATCGACTCCGCGTCGTGGCACTGGATCTTCCTGATCAACCTGCCGATCGGCATCGGGGCGATGCTCTACGCGTGGCGCGTGCTGCCCAGCGATGCCCCCGAGCCCTCGGAGTCGTTCGACTTCGTCGGCATGCTGCTGATGTCGCCGGGCCTGGCGCTGTTCCTTTTCGGCGTCTCCTCGATCCCCGATGCCGGCACGTTCAACAGCCCGCGGGTCTACCTGTCGATGCTGGCCGGCGCCGCGCTGATCGTGACCTTCGTGTTCCACTCGTTCCGGCCCCGGCACCCGCTGCTGGACCTGCGCCTGTTCAAGAACCGGGACCTCACGATCTCGCTGATCACGATGTTCTTGTTCATCGCGGCCTTCTTCGGTGGCCTGCTGCTGGTGCCCACCTACTACCAGCAGGTGCGTGGCGAGTCGACGTTCGACGCCGGTCTGCTGGTCGCGCCGCAGGGCCTCGGCGCCATGATCACGATGCCCATCGCCGGCCGCCTGGTGGATCGTCTGCCGATCGGGCGCATCGTGCCGTTCGGCCTCACCGGCATCCTCGTCGGCCTGCTGGGACTCACGCAGGTCCGGGCCGACACCCCGTACCCGTTCCTGATCGGCTCGCTGTTCGTGATGGGTCTGGGCATGGGCGGCACGATGATGCCGCTGTTCACGTCGGCGCTCAAGACGCTCACCCACGCCGAGGCCGCGCGCGGATCCACGCTGCTGAACATCACCCAGCAGATCTCCAGCTCGGTGGGAGTGGCGGTGATGTCGGTGCTGCTGTCGAACAGCCTCAAGGGCTCGGACCTGGCCCTGCCGGCCATCGCGTCCCAGCGCGACCCCGCCGTGGCCGAGCGGCTCGGCCCCCAGGCCGTTGCCTCCGGGCTCGCCGACGCCGCCTCGAGCTTCGCGCACACCTACTGGGTGGCGTGGACGCTGGTCCTGCTGACCGTCATCCCGGTGTCGTTCCTGCCGCGGCGACGCCGCGACGTGCCCGAGCCCTCCGGCGGCGAGCAGGTGGCGCCCCATCTGATGTGACCCCCATCGGATGAGGCACCGCCTGATGCGGCACCACCTCATGTGACACCACCTGATGTGACGCAGTTCATTGCGCGTTCGCAATCATTTCGCTTCCGCAACAGTTGCGTTGGCGCTAGCATCGTCGGGTGAACAGTCACGATCGAGCCATCGACGCCCTCCACGGCTTCTTCGCCGCCTGCTCCTCTGCAGGTGACGCCGAGACCGTGGACCACTTCGTGGAGCTCGAGCTGTCGCTGAGTCAGCTCAAGGCCCTCTTCGCCCTGTCGAGGACCGAGTTCCCGCTGCCGATCAACGTGCTCGCCGAGCACGTGCGGCTGTCGGTCGCGGCCACCGGCCGCATCGTCGACCTGCTGGTCACCGCCGGCATGGTCGAGCGTCACGAGAATCCGGCCGACCGCCGGGTCAAGCTCGTCAGCCTGGCACCCGAGGGGCGTCGGGCCACCGACGCCCACATCGAGGCCAAGCGTCGGGCCATGCGCGCCCAGGTCGAGCGCCTGACCGAGTCCGAGGCCGACGCACTCGCTGCGGCCCTCGCCCCCCTCCAGAACGTCCCGCCTCTCGAACAGGAGATCCCTGCATGAGCACCGCCACCCCCCCGGTCGTCGACGACGACGACAAGATCACCCCCGAGATCCTCAAGGTCGCCGGCGTCGTCGTGCTCGGCGCGATCATGTCGATCCTGGACGTCACGGTCGTCAACGTGGCTCTCCCGACCTTCCAGACCGAGCTGGCCCGCTCGCCCGGCGAGCCGCTGGCCTACTCCACCGTGGCCTGGACCGCCACGGCGTACATGCTGGCCCTCGCGGCCGTCATCCCGCTCACGGGCTGGGCGGCCGACCGCTTCGGCACCAAGCGGCTCTACATGACCGCGATCGGCCTGTTCACGGCCGGCTCGGTGCTGTGCGCCGCGGCCACCAACATCGAGATGCTGATCGGCTTCCGCGTGCTCCAGGGCCTGGGCGGCGGCATGCTGATGCCGCTCGGCATGACCATCATGACCCGCGCTGCCGGCCCGCAGCGCATGGGCCGACTGATGGCGATCCTCGGCATCCCGATGCTGCTCGGCCCCATCCTCGGCCCGATCATCGGCGGCGTCCTCATCGATGCCGCCTCGTGGCACTGGGTGTTCCTGATCAACCTGCCGATCGGTCTGATCGGTCTGGTCTACGCATCCCGCGTCCTGCCCAAGGACGCGCCCGAGCCCAGCGAGAAGCTCGACGTCGTCGGCATGATCATGCTCTCTCCCGGCCTGGCGTCCCTGCTGTACGGCGTCTCGACGATTCCCGAGCAGGGCACGGTGGCGTCGGCCAAGGTGCTCGTCCCCGCCGCCATCGGCGTGCTGCTGATCGTGTCGTTCGTCGTGTACTCGTTCAAGCCCGAGCACCCCCTGCTCGACCTGCGCCTGTTCCGCAACCGCAACCTGACCGTCGCCATCATCACGATGTTCCTGTTCGCGGCAGCGTTCTTCGGAGCACTGCTGCTGGTGCCCACGTACTTCCAGCAGGTGGGCGGCGACTCCGTGCTCAAGGCAGGCCTTCTGGTGGCTCCCCAGGGCATCGGCGCCATGCTGACCATGCCCATCGCGGGCGCCCTCACGGACAAGATGCCGGTCGGCCGGATCGTCCCGTTCGGCTTCGCAGGCATCCTGGTCGGCGTGTTCGGGTTGTCGCAGAGCACCGACCCGTCCACGTCCAACTGGACCATCATGGGCTGGCTGTTCGTCACCGGTCTGGGCATGGGCGCCACGATGATGCCGCTGTTCACCTCGGCGCTGAAGACGCTCAAGGAGCACGAGGTCGCTCGCGGCTCGACGTTGCTCAACGTCACCCAGCAGGTCGCGAGTGCCACGGGCATCGCCACCATCTCGGTGGTGCTCACCAACGCGATGCGCAGTGGAGCCGTCGTCGCGGGCACCGAGCAGATCCCGGGCACCGACGGCGGGCTCGCCGCGGCCCAGCTGGCGGCCGCCTCGAACGGTCAGACCGGCGCCCCGATCGACGTCCCGGCCCAGGTGCTCCAGCAGGGTCTGCAGGATCTGGCCGACGCGTTCTCGTCGTCGTACCTGGTCGCCTTCGCCGTCCTGGTCGTCACCTTGATCCCGGTGGCGTTCCTGCCCCGCAAGCGCGAGACGTCGCACCTGCTCGACGACGACGGCAGCACGCCGGCGTCGGTGATGATGCACTGACCGCTCCGGCACGACGACGGGCCCCCCACCATCGCGGTGGGGGGCCCGTCGTCGTCAGGCAGCCGAGGCGTCAGTCCTTCGAGGCGGTCTCCGCGTCGCGGAGGGCTGTCTCGATGCGGCCGTCGACCGGGTCGGCGAAGTGCTCGTCGAAGTTGTCGACGAGGTCGCCGGTGATGTTCTCGGACATCTCCTGCTCGAGCTCGCGCACGCGGGCCCGTCGCGCCAGCCGGGTGATCTCCCGATGCTCGCCCTTCAGCGCCTTGTAGGTGGCATAGGCCATCGCGATCATGACCACGCTGAACGGTGCTGCGGTGAGGATCGCGCCGGTCTGCAGCGCGCCGAGGCCGCCGGCCAGCAGCAGGCTGATGGCGACGCCGCCCTCGAGGAAGGCCCACATGACGCGGCTCCACTTCGGCGGGTTGGGGTCGCCGCCGGAGGCCAGCATGTCCACCACCAGCGAACCGGAGTCCGACGAGGTGATGAAGAAGATCGTGACCAGGATGATCGCGATGCCGGCCAGCAGGCCGCCGCCGGGGAGCACGTCGAACAGGTTGAACAGCACCGTCTCGCTCTGCTGGACGCCGTCGGGTCCGACCAGGTCGCCCTCGGTCATCTGGCGCATGATGGCGGTGCCGCCGAGCGCCGTGAACCACAGCGCGGTGACGAGCGTGGGCACCAGCAGCACGCCGGCGACGAACTCGCGGATGGTACGACCGCGCGAGATGCGAGCGATGAACACGCCCACGAACGGCGCCCAGCTCATCCACCAGCCCCAGTAGAAGGTGGTCCAGGCCGACTGCCACTGGATGCCCTCGTCCCCGGCCAGCGCGCTGGTGTTGAAGCTCATCGGGATGATGCCCACCAGGTAGTTGCCGATGTTCTGCACGGTGTCGCGCAGCAGGAACAGCGTCGGACCCAGTGCCACGATGGCGAGCAGGAACGCACCGGCGAGGAGCAGGTTGGCGTTGGACAGCCACTTGATGCCCTTGCCGACGCCACTGACCACCGACAGCGTCGCTGCGCCGGTGATGACCACGATGACCATGACGCGGATCAGGTTGGTGGGCTCGCCGATGATGCCGAGGCTCGCCATGCCGGCCGTGATCTGCTGCACGCCGAGGCCCAGCGAGGTGGCCACGCCGGCCACGGTGCCCACGACGGCGATGACGTCCACGACGTCACCCAGGCGGCCCTTGACCCGGTCGCCGAAGATCGGCTCGAGGGTCCACCGCAGCGAGACCGAACGGCCCTTGCGGTGGATGGCGTACGCCATGGCCAGGCCGACGACCACGTAGATCGCCCAGGCGTGCAGACCCCAGTGCAGGAACACCTGCGCCATCGCGGCGTTGGCCAGGTCTGCGTCGGTGCCCGTGACGCCCGGCTTCGGGTCGGTGAAGAACGTCAGCGGCTCGGCGGCACCCCAGAACACCAGGCCGATGCCCATGCCGGCCGCGAACAGCATCGCGAACCAGGCGGGCAGACTGAACTCCGGCGGCTCGTCGTCGTCGCGGGCCAGCTTGATGTCGCCGAAGCGCCCGATGCCCATCCAGAGGGCGAAGATCACGAATCCGCTGACGGCCAGCGTGTAGTACCAGCCGATGCCGCTGATGACGCCGCTCTGTGCCTTCTCCAGGACGGTGTCGGTGCCGTCGGGGAAGATCACCGCGAGCAGCACTACGGTGGCCAGGATGGCCACGGCCGGGTAGAAGACGCCGGGGTGCACCGACTGCAGGAATGCCAGTCGCTTGCGGCCCGAGGGGCCGGGTGGGGGAGCGGAGCTTCCCGGGGTGTCGGGGGTGTCCGCGGAGGGTGGTGAGGCCTGGGTGGTGGCCATGGACGGTCCTTCCTGATCGAGTCGAAGGGCCTTCACGACCATTCCAGCCTGATCAGCACGCGTCAAATGGACGTCACCTGACGGGCGCGGCGTCAGCCGTCGCGCGCCACCTTGTGCTGCGCGGCCTGGGCGACGGGCTTGACCACCATCAGGTCGACGTTGACGTGCTGGGGCCGAGACACCACCCAGGCGATCGTGTCGGCGATGTCGCCGGCGGTCAGCGGCTCCCGCACGCCGGCGTAGACCGCGTCGGCCCGGTCGCTGTCGCCGCCGAACCGGTTGAGCGAGAACTCCTCGGTCTGCACCATGCCCGGCGCGATCTCGGTGACGCGCACGGGCCTGCCGACCAGCTCGAGCCGCAACGTCTCGGTCATGACCGCCACGCCGTGCTTGGCCGCGGTGTACCCGCCGCCGCCCTCGTAGGCGATGCGGCCGGCGGTCGATCCCACGTTGAGCAGCGTCCCGGCACCGCTGGCCTCCAGGGCGGGCAGGAGCGCGCGGGTCACGTTGAGCGTGCCGATGACGTTGATCTCGTACATCTGTCGCCACGCGTCGGCCGATGCCTCCGCGACGGACTCGAAGCCGATCGCGCCGCCTGCGTTGTTGACCAGCACGTCGAGTCGAGGTCCGACCTGCTCGGCGAGCCGTGAAACCTGCTCGGGGTCGGTGACGTCGCACGCGACGGCGGTGCCGCCGATGTCGGCGGCCAGGTCAGTCAGTCGATCGAGCCGCCTGGCGGCGCAGAACACGTGGAACCCGTCGGCGGCGAGTGCGCGGGCCGTGGCTTCGCCGATGCCGCTGCTGGCTCCGGTCACCACGGCGGTCCGGGCGGAGGATGAGGACGTCATGTCGTCATCCTCGCGCACCGGGACCGGGTCAGCGCTTGCTGCCCTCCAGCGTGCCCGAGATGGGCCCCGCCGGATCGGTGGCCAGGCAGGTGATCTCGTGGTCGCCCTGCCCCCACGACTGCTCCGAGGGGAACAGGTAGTTCAGGTCGAGCTCGGAGTCGTCGAACGCCAGGCCCACGTAGGTCTCGAACTCGGCGGCGCACGCGTCGTCGGCCTTGGCCTGCACGGCGTCGTCGCCGGGGAAGTCGTCTCCGGAGATCGGGGCCACCGCGAACACCTCGTAGTCGTGGTCGTCGGTGCAGGGAACGGCGGGAAGGGTCTCGAGCTCGTCGGCCTCGCCGGGATCGTTGTAGCAGTCACCGACCTTCATCTCGAAGACGCTGGCCTTCTCGTTGGCCTCGGTGATCGCCCCTGACTCGTCGCGGACGGTGTCCTCGGCGGTCGAGCAGCCCGACAACAGGGCGGCGGCGATGGTCAGTGCGGCGGCGGGCAGACCCATCATGCGGGTGGGTGCGGGAGTCATTCTCATGGCGGAATCGTAGAGGAAGCCGGGGTGCACCGGGTGCGCCTTGGGCGGACTGCGAGAAGATGGTGTGGTGGACGGTCAGGTGCGCGACATCCGGCGGGTGGCGATGCTCTCGGCACACACGTCACCCCTGGAGCAACCGGGCGGTGGCGATGCCGGAGGAATGAACGTCTACGTGCTGGAGCTGTCGCGCCAGCTGGCGCGGCGCGGCGTCGAGGTCGAGATCTTCACCCGTGCCACGAGCCGGCACCAGCCGGTGCTGGTCGAGGCCGAGCCGGGCATCCTCGTGCACCACGTCACGGCAGGCCCGTTCGAGGGACTGCAGAAGAACGACCTGCCGTCACAGCTGTGCTCCTTCGTCCGCGACGTGCTGCGGGTCGAGGTCGAGCGGGATCCCGGGCACTTCGACCTGGTGCACTCCCACTACTGGTTGTCCGGCCAGGTGGGCACCGTCGCCAGCGAGCGCTGGGACGTCCCGCTGGTGCACACGATGCACACGATGGCCAAGGTCAAGAACGCCCAGCTGGCCGCGGGCGACTCCGCCGAGCCCATCGGCCGTGAGTTCGGCGAGGACGAGATCGTGCGGCTGGCCGACCGCCTGATCGCCAACACCGACGAGGAGCGGCGCGAGCTGATCGAGCTGTACGCGGCCGAGCCCGACCGCGTCAGCGTCGTCCACCCGGGCGTCGACCTGGACGTGTTCCGAGCCGGCCGGCGGGCTGCGGCGCGCGCTGCGCTCGGCCTCGCCGACGACGCGCAGGTGGTGCTGTTCGTCGGCCGCATCCAGCCGCTCAAGGCCCCCGACGTCGTGATCGCGGCGGCTGCGACCATGCTCCGGCGCGACCCGTCCCTGCGAGACCGGCTCGTCGTCGCCGTCGTCGGTGGCGCCTCCGGCAGCGGGCTCGAGCACCCCACCGCGCTGACGGACCAGGTCACGGACCTGGGCCTGGACGACGTCGTGCGGTTCGTTCCTCCGGTCGACCAGGCCACGCTCGCCGACTGGTACGCAGCGGCCTCCGTCGCGTGCGTGCCGTCGTACAACGAGTCGTTCGGTCTGGTCGCGATCGAGGCCCAGGCCTGTGGCACGCCGGTCGTCGCCGCTCGCGTGGGGGGACTCAGCACGGCGGTGGCCGACGGGGTCAGCGGCATCCTGGTCGACGGCCACGACCCGGACGACTACGCGACCGAGCTGCACCGGTTGCTCGCTGACGACGACCTGCGCGAGGCCATGGGACACAAGGCCGTGCGCCACGCCGAGACGTTCGGGTGGGACGCCACCGCCGACCGCACCCTCGCGGTCTACTCAGCAGCCCTCGCCGACCACAGGAGTCGTCCGTGAACGAGCCGTCCAGCGACCACGGGTCCGCCCCGTCGACCTCGAGAGTGCGCGAGCTGATCCTCGACACGTTGCAGTCCAACGAGCTCGAGCACACCGAGCACCGCCCCGGCGTCTTCGACGTGACGCTTCCGGGGGAGCGCAAGCTGCAGACCATCTGCCGTCTCGACGTGGGCAAGCACGCACTCGGCATCCACGCCTTCGTCGCCCGCCAGCCCGACGAGAACCACGAGGGCGTCTACCGCTGGCTGCTGGAGCGCAACCTCAAGATGATCGGGGTCGCCTTCGCCGTCGACTCAGCAGGCGACATCTACCTCGACGGTCGCCTGCCCCTGCACGCCGTCACCGCCGATGCAGCTCGACCGGGTGCTGGGGGCGGTGCTCACCTACGCCGACGAGTCGTTCAACACCATCCTCGAGCTGGGCTTCGCCTCGTCGATCCGCAAGGAGTGGGCGTGGCGTGAGTCACGTGGGGAATCGACGCGCAACCTCGAGGCGTTCAAGCACCTGAGACCGCACGACTGACAGCTCGAGGAGGCAGCCATGAAGGCCGTGGTGTTCTGCGACGTCACCGACCCGTCGTCCTACCTGGGCGCCACCCGGTTCGAGCGTGCCGCCGCCACCTTCACCATCCTGACCGGCGAACCGGTCGAGATCGCCTACCGTGCCGCCCGCCGCACGGTCACGCTCGACGACGACGAGGCGGTGGCGGCCGCGCGCATCAGCGGCATCGACCTGAACCTCGACGAGCGCGTCCTGGCCGACTCGTCCGACGCGTGGAGGCTGCTCACGTGGGCGGCCGAGAGCGGCGACGCCACGCAGCGCGACCTGCTGCACCAGGTCTGGCGCGCCCACTTCCTCGAGGGCGCCGACATCGCGGACCACCTGGTGCTGGCCAGCCGTGCCGCGCTGGTCGGACTCGACCTCGAGACCGCCGAGGCGCTCCTGGCCAGCACCGACTACGAGCCGGAAGTGCGCCGTCAGGTCGAGACGGCCGACGAGCTGAGCATCACCGACCTGCCGTTCGTGGTCGTCGACGGCGACCGGACGCTCGCCGGGTTGATGTCGCAGAACGACTACGTCCAGGTGCTCGGCGACCTGCACCGATCGGAGCGGTAATAGGCTCGGTGCCATGAGCACCCTGATCCTGCTGCGCCACGGCCACAGCGAGTGGAACGCGAAGAACCTGTTCACCGGCTGGGTGGACGTCGACCTCAACGAGCAGGGGGTGACCGAGGCCCACCGCGGCGCCGAGCTCCTGGCCGATGCCGACCTGGCCCCGGACGTGTCGCACACGTCGTTGCTCCGCCGAGCCATCCGGACCTCGCAGATCGTCCTCGACGGCATCGACCGGCACTGGATCCCGGTCAAGCGGTCGTGGCGCCTCAACGAACGCCACTACGGCGCACTGCAGGGCAAGGACAAGAAGGCCACGCTCGAGGAGTTCGGCGAGGAGCAGTTCATGCAGTGGCGTCGCTCCTTCTCGACCCCACCGCCCCCGCTGGACGACTCCTCGGAGTTCAGCCAGGCGTCCGACCCGCGCTACGCGGACCTGCCCGACGAGCTGCTGCCGCGCACGGAGGCCCTCGCCACGGTCATCGACCGGTTGCTGCCGTACTGGTACGACCAGATCGTCCCGGACCTGCGGGCTGACAAGACCGTGCTGGTCACCGCACACGGCAACTCGTTGCGTGCCCTGGTCAAGCACCTCGACGGCATGGACGAGGAGTCGATCGTCAGCCTCAACATCCCCACGGGCATCCCGTTGGTCTACGAGCTCGACGACGACCTGAGGCCGACGGTGCGCGGCGGACAGTACCTCGATCCCGACGCTGCTGCCGACGCCATCGCGGCCGTGGCCAACCAGGGTCGATAGACCGAACGCCCGGATGCGTCGTCAGGCGTCGTACTTGTAGCCGAGGCCCCGCACGGTCGTGAGCGTGACCGGCTCGGCCGGGTCGTGCTCGATCTTGGCCCGCAGGCGCTTGACGTGCACGTCGAGCGTCTTGGTGTCGCCCACGTAGTCGGCGCCCCAGACGCGGTCGATCAGCTGCCCACGCGTCAGCACCCGCCCCGGATTGCGCAGGAAGTACTCCAGCAGCTCGAACTCCTTGAGCGGGAACTTGGTGACCTCGCCGTCGATGGTCACCAGGTGCCGGTCGACGTCCATCCGCACGCGGCCGGCTTCGAGCGAGGCGCCGTCCTCGACGTCGTCGACCGCGCCGCGACGCAGCACGGCACGGATCCGGGCGACCAGCTCGCGGGGGGAGTACGGCTTGGTCACGTAGTCGTCGGCGCCGAGCTCGAGGCCGACGACCTTGTCGACCTCGGTGTCCTTCGCGCTGACCATGATGATCGGGACCGACGAGATCTGGCGCAGCGCCCGGCACACCTCGGTGCCGGACAGGCCCGGCAGCATGAGGTCGAGCAGCACGATGTCGGCGCCGCCGCGGTCGAACTCGGTCAGCGCGTCGGGGCCGGTCTCCGCGATCGCGACGTCGAAGCCCTCCTTGCGCAGGACGTAGGACAGCGCCTCGCTGTAGCTGGTCTCGTCCTCGACGACCAATACCCGTGTCACGTGGTGCTCTCCCTGTTCTCGGCCCTGTTGATGGTGCCCGAATCGTTGGTCTCCGTGGGTGCGCTGTCGTCGAGCTCAGCGTCGAACGCCGGCAGCAGCAGGGTGAAGGACGAACCCAGACCCGGCTCGCTCCACACCTCGACGGTCCCGCCGTTGCTGGCAGCGACGTGCTTGACGATGGACAGACCCAGTCCCGTGCCGCCGGTGGCCCGGGCCCGTGCGGGATCCACGCGGTAGAACCGCTCGAAGATCCGGTCGATCTCCGGGCCCGGAATGCCGATCCCGTTGTCGGCGACCATGATCTTGACGTCGCCGTCGGCGAGCTCGGCGCTCACCACCACGCGCGATCCGCTGGGGCTGTAGGTGACGGCGTTCTCGACCAGGTTGCTCACGGCCGCGTGCAGCTGTGCCCGGTCGCCGTGGACGAACAGATCGGGCTGCACGGACTGGATCACGTCGATCGTCTTGCCCTCGGCCTCGGTGGCCGAGTGCTCGCAGGCCTCGGCGACCAGCTCGCCGACCTTGATGGTCGCGGCGTCCTCGCTGAGCACGTCGCTCTGCAGGCGGGACAGGTCGATGATCTGCTGCACCAGACGGGTCAGCCGCTCGGCCTCGAGGTGCATGCGGGCGGAGAACCGAACGACCGCCTCGGGGTCGTCGGCGGCCTCGCCGACGGCCTCGGCCAGCAGGTTGAGCGCGCCGATGGGGGTCTTGAGCTCGTGGCTGACGTTGGCGACGAAGTCGCGGCGGATCGACTCCAGTCGCTCGTCGCGGGTGCGGTCGTCCGCGAGCACGAGGATCAGCCGTGAGGACAGGGGAGCGACGCGGGCGTGGATGTGCTGGGTGGTGCCTCGCGCGGGCTGCAGCACGAGATCGGCCTCGCGGACCTGGCCGTCACGTCGGACCTGACGCACCAACGCCATCAGCTCGTCCTGCGCGAGGCGGTCGTCGGCGACGATGCCCAGCGCGATGGCCGGCGCCGACGCCTTGACGACGGTGTCGGAGGAGTCGACGAGCACGGCCGACGACGACAGGACCGAGAGCACCGACTCCGCGCCCGGAGGCACGACGGCTGCGGGTTCGACCGGCCGGTCCGCGACGTGGTCGACGGTCGGCCGGCGTCGCGCGACGGCGAAGCCTCCGACCAGCACGCCGAGCATCACCAGGCTGATCGCTGCGGCGATCACGGCTGCGGTGCTGGTGCTGTCCACGGACTCATCGTAGAGCGACGACACGCCGCACCCCGCATCCGAAGGGCCGAGAACGCAGGCCTTTCGGCTCGCGTTCACGACGCGTTCACCGCAGGTCGCCGTCCGTTCACCCCCGGCGAATAGGCTGAGGACATGCGCGATCAGTATTACGAAGAGCTCGACCACATCGTCGACGAGCTGGTGCAGCTCACCGGCACCGTCCGTCGAGCCGTGTCCGACGCCACCACGGCACTGCTCCAGGCCGACGGCGCGGTGGCCGAGTCGGTCATCGACGCAGACAAGTCGATCGACGAGAACTGCGACTCGCTCGAGGAGCGCACGCTGCTGCTGCTGGCCACCCAGCAGCCGGTGGCCACCGACCTTCGCCAGCTCGTCGCCACGCTGCGCATGCTGGCAGACCTGCAGCGCATGGGTGCACTCGCGGTGCACGTCGCCAAGATCGCCCGACGCCGCATGCCCGACGTCGCCGTTCCCGAGTCGCTGCACCCGACCATCACCTCGATGGCGAAGGTCGCCGACTCGATGATCGACTCCGCCTCACGCATCGTCGCCAACCGCGACGTGCCGGCCGCGCTGCGGCTCGAGGAGGAGGACGACGAGATGGATCGTCTCCGCAAGGACCTGTTCCGCGCCCTGCTCGCCGACGAGTGGCAGCACGGCGTCGAGTCGGCCGTCGACATCGCCCTGCTGGGCCGGTACTACGAGCGCGTGGGCGACCACGCGGTCTCGATGGCGCGTCGCGTCGTGTACCTGGTCACCGGCCAGCTCACCTGACGACCGCACCCACCAACGAACGAACAGCACCGGCTTCGGCCGGTGCTGTTCTTGGCTTTCAGCCGGTCGCCACCTTCGTGTAGTAGTCGTCGCGCGTCACGACCGGCGCCTCGATGACGGCCGGGGAGCCCTTCTGGAAGGTCACCGTCAGCCGGACGTACTCGCCCACCGGTGCGTCCACGACCGTGTACACGTCAGATCCTCCCTCGGCGCCGAGCAGCACGTTCTGCTGCGAAGGCAGCGACACGTCCGTGTCGGGGCCTGTGACCTTGAGGGTGGCATCGGTCAGCGTCGTGGCGCTCATCGCGGTGATGGCGTCCGAGGAGTCGTTGTTGTTGACCGCGCCCGCCGACACCGTCGCGGTGCCGTCGGGGTTGATGACCAGCAAGGTGTTCAGCAGGTCGACGTCGCCACGGTAGTTGGCGCCGACGGCCGGCTGGTACGGCTGATTGGTCTGGGCGCTGAAGTTCGTGTCGGTGCAACCGCCGAGGGCGAGGGCGGCGGTGGCCACCGCGGTGGCTGCGGCGAGTCTCATCGGTCGTCGAAGGGGGCGCACGGCTCCTGCTTTCGCGGATCGGATCGGGAGGCGGATCGGCCGGCCCGAGGGCCGAACGATGCTGCCTCCAGATCGTATCCGAGCGGCCGGGAGGACCGAGCATTGACCGCTGTCGGCGTCGTCTGCTATGGCGTGGACGGCCGGAATGACCCGAAATCGCAGACCTCATCGCATGTTAGAATGGGTGTCCTACGAAAGGGTGTTCTCTTCATGACGTTCTCGGTCGGCGAAACCGTTGTCTATCCCAATCACGGCGCTGCAGTCATCGAAGACATCGAGACCCGGACCATCAAGGGCGAAGAGCGCGACTACCTCGTGCTCCGCATCATCGCCCAGAACGATCTCGTGGTGCGCGTGCCTGCATGCAACCTGGATCTGGTCGGTGTGCGCGATGTCGTCGACGAAGCAGGTCTGGAGCGGGTGTTCGGAGTGCTGCGTGCCGAGCACGTCGAGGAACCGACCAACTGGTCGCGTCGTTACAAGGCGAACCTCGAGAAGCTGCACTCCGGTGACGTCCTGAAGGTCGCCGAGGTCGTGCGTGACCTGTGGCGTCGCGACCACGAGCGCGGCCTGTCCGCCGGCGAGAAGCGCATGCTGGCCAAGGCCCGCCAGATCCTGGTCTCCGAGCTCGCTCTCGCGGAGAAGACCAACGAGGACAAGGCCGAGACCCGGCTGGACGAGGTTCTCGCCTCCTGACGCCCCCTCCGACTCCTCGGCCAGAGGTCCCTCGGCCTAGGAGTCGGACTCCCTGAACACCAGCGCCGTGGCGATGGCAGCGATGCCCTCGCCACGGCCTGTCAGTCCCAGCCCGTCGGTGGTCGTGGCCGACACGGACACGGGTGCGCCCAGCGCCTGCCCCAGGACTTCCTGGGCCTGGTCGCGCCGCACCCCGATCTTGGGGCGGTTGCCGATGATCTGCACCGATGCGTTGCCGATCACCCAGCCATGGCCGTGCACGCGTCTGGCCGTCTCGACCAGGAAGTCCGCTCCGGACGCACCGGACCACTCGGGGTCGGCGGTGCCGAAGTGGCTGCCGATGTCTCCCAGACCGGCGGCGGACAGCACCGCGTCGACGAGGGCGTGCGCTGCGCAGTCGCCGTCGGAATGACCCTCGAGACCGGCCGCCTCGTCGGGCCAGTGCAGGCCGGCCAGCCACAGGGCACGACCGGGCTCGAGGCGGTGCACGTCGGTGCCGATGCCGATGCGGGGTGAGGTCACGCCTCCGATCATGCACCACACGTGCCGCTCGCCGATGTGATCTGTCGCGTCGGACGCGCACGATCGGGGTGCTGGCGGCACCATGGACGTGTGCAGCTCCTCTCGCCCGATCGCCTCCGGTGTCCTGGCCGCTGCGGCCGGTCTCGCCGTGTCCGAGGGCCTCTCCGCCGTGTTCAACCTGCGTGAGTCGCCCCTGCTGGCGGTCGGTCAGGGAGTCATCAACCTGACTCCGGGTCCGATCGCCGAGGCGATCATCGGGGTGGTCGGCACGGCCGACAAGCCGTTGGCCGTCACCTCGGTGGTCGCGGCGGTGCTCGCCCTCGGTGCGCTCGTGGGCGCCTGGTGGTCGGCACATCGGGTGCGCGCGATGCTGCTCGTGGCCCTGCTGGTCGTGGGCGCGTCGGTCGCCGTGCTCGTGCGGCCCTACGGTTCGGCGCCGGGGGTGTTCGGTGCCGTCGCTGCGGGCACGGCGATGATCGGGGTGCTGCAGCTGTTGGCCCCTCGGTCGGGTCGAGACGGTGCACCGACCGACCGGCGGGCCTTCCTGCGCACCGTCGCGTTCCTCGGCATCGGCATCGCGGTGGTGGGCGTGGGCAGCCAGCTGCTGGCGGCCCGTCACCGGCGGCGTCGCGACATCGAGGCGCTGCGTGCCGCCATCAAGCTGCCGGATCGTCGCGTGGTGGTGCCGAGCGGCGCCGATCTCGGTGTGCCCGGCGTCGCGGCCTGGAACACCTCGAACCGCGACTTCTACCGCATCGACACCTCGCTGAGCGCTCCGCTGATCGACCCTGCGGAGTGGCGCCTGCGCATCCACGGCATGGTCGACCGCGAGATGACCCTCACCTACCAGGACGTGATCGACCGCGGTCTGACCGACGCCTGGGTGACGCTGTGCTGCGTCTCCAACCCGATCGGCGGCGACCTGATCGGCAACACGGTGTGGGGCGGCGCCTCCATCAAGGACATCCTCGACGAGGTCGGCGTCCAGCCCGGCGCCGATGCCCTGCTGTCCACCTCCGAGGACGGCTGGACCTGCGGCACGCCACTCGCGGCCCTGACCGATGGTCGCGACGCGATGCTCGCCGTGACGATGAACGGTGAGCCGCTGCCGATCGTCCACGGCTTCCCGGTGCGCCAGGTGGTGCCGGGTCTGTACGGGTACGTCTCTGCGACGAAGTGGGTCACGGACTGGGAGATCACCCGGTTCGCCGACTTCGAGGCCTACTGGACCCAGCGCGGGTGGGGTGAGCGCGGACCGATCAAGACGGGGTCGCGCATCGACGTGCCCCGCTACGGCGACGAGCTGCACGGCCGGACCGACCACCATCGGCGGTGTCGCCTGGCACCAGCACGTGGGGATCAAGGGCGTCGAGGTGCGAGTCGACGAGGGGCCGTGGCGGGCGGCCGAGATCTCGTCCGTGCCGACCGCAGACACCTGGGTGCAGTGGAAGATCGACTGGACGGCCACGCCGGGTCGCCACACCGTCGCCGTGCGCGCGATCGACGGCGACGGCGTCGTGCAGACCGCCGACATCGCCGACGTGCTGCCCGACGGCGCGACGGGCCACCACACGATCAGCGTCCCCGTCAGGTCCTAGCGGCGACGCCTCCGGGGCCGCCGCGACCGCTCAGGCGCAGAGGGAGTCGGTGGCCTTGCTCGTCGTGGCCTTGACCGGCTTCGGGACCACGGGATCGACGCCCGCGGTGACCCGGTCGGCGCCGAGGATGAGCCAGACACCGGTCATGCCGGTGGGCTGGACGACGATCTTGGCGTCGAAGCCGAAGTCCTTATTCAGCTTCTTGGCCGTGGCCATCGCCTCGTCCGAGCTGTCGACGAAGATGCGCGTCGTGTCGGACGGCTTCTGGGCCGTCTGCAGGCCGCTGACCGTGAAGCCGAGATCGGTCAGGGAGGTCTGCGCCCGCGTGGCCAGCCCCTGCGTCTGCGCTGCGTTCAGCACGCGCACCGGTGTGGTCGCGGCGGCGGTCGAGTCCTTGCTCACGACCGGCATGGGCTTGTCGTCCGCGACGGCGGCGAAGATCGTGTCGGCGTCGGGAGTCTTGACCACCCGGTTCGGGTCGGTCGGCGCCGCCCCGTTGGGCATCGTGACGAAGGTGATCGCGTCGTCGGGAACGGCTCGCGCTCGCTTGGCCAGTCCGGTCAGGGCGGGGATCGACGAGATGCCGTCGTCGACGGTGATGGACTTCGTGAGCGCGTTCAGGAACTTGAACAACCGGTCGGGCCGGGTGAGCACGTTGGTGCTGCGGGCCTGCGCGATGATCGAGGACATCACGACCTGCTGGTGTCCGAGACGACCGATGTCGCTGCCGTCGCCGACGGCGTGACGCGTGCGGGCGAGCGCCAGGGCCTGCTTGCCGTCGAGCTTCTGCTTGCCGGCCGGCAGGTTGAGCTTCGCGTCGCGGTCGACCATCGGCTGGTCCAGGCACACGTTCACGCCGCCGAGGGCGTTGACCATGGACGCGAAGCCGTCGAAGTCGAGCTGGACGAAGTGGTCGACGCGCACGTTGCTGATCTGCTCGACCGCGCGGACCGAGCAGGCCGGTCCGCCGTCGAGCGCGGAGTTGATCATCCCGTAGCCGCCCGCGAACGCCCCGCTGCCGGTGTCGTCGCACGACGGCAGCTCGGTGAGGGTGTCGCGGGGGATCTGCACGGCGTCGATCCGGGCGTTGTCCTTCGCGAAGTGCACCAGCATCAGCGCGTCGCTGCGCTGCGATCCGTTGCCCTTGCCGTACTCGTCGTTGCCGAGATCGCGTGAGTCGGAGCCGATGAACAAGATGTTCGTGGCGCCCTTGGGGGTGTCGTCCTTGACGATCGAGTCGCCGATGGGCTGTGCCGCGATGTTGCCCTGCAGCTTCCAGACCGCTGCCGCGGCGCCGACGCCGAGCACCAGCGTGAACACGCCGACCGAGATGATCGCGCGGCGGGCGAACTTCCGCCGTCGCGAGACGTCACCTCGGCGCTTGGGCGCGGTGGGGGACTTGGGCACGCGTGTACTCCTGACAAGGGGTCCAGAACGTCCAAGAATACGGGCAGATCCTGAACGAGACATGTGAAGACCACCGCGGTGCCGCCGCGCGTCGGGAGGACCCCCTCGGAGCCGATACCCTTGGTCGGTGGCAATCAGGCTCTACGACTCCGCGACGCGGCAGGTGCGGACCCTCGAACCGGTCGTCCCGGGGAAGGTCTCGATCTACCACTGCGGGCTGACGGTGCAGGGACCGCCGCACATCGGGCACATCCGCAAGGAAGTGGTGTTCGACGTGCTGCGGCGCTGGTTGCTGCGCGCGGGCCTGGAGGTCACGATCGTGGCGAACGTCACGGACATCGACGACAAGATCCTCGGCAAGGGCGCCGAGCAGGGGCGGCCGTGGTTCGCGGTGGCCTACGAGAACGAGCGCGCCCTGCACGCCGCCTACGAGGTGCTGGGGTGCATCCCGCCCACCTACGAGCCCCGCGCCACCGGCCACGTGCCGGAGATGATCGAGATGATGCAGCTGCTCATTGACCGCGGTCACGCCTACGCGGCCGAGGACGGCTCGGGCGACGTCTACTTCGACGTGCGCTCCTGGCCGGCGTACGGCGAGCTGTCGAACCAGAAGATCGACGACATGCTCCCCGCCGAGGACGCGCCGGCTGACGGCAAGCGAGATCCGCGCGACTTCGCGCTCTGGAAGGGCCATAAGGACGGCGACCCCGTGACCGCCTCGTGGGCGACCCCCTGGGGGCGGGGCCGTCCGGGCTGGCACCTGGAGTGCTCGGCCATGGCAGGCAAGTACCTCGGTGACGAGTTCGACATCCACGGCGGCGGACTCGACCTGCGCTTTCCGCACCACGAGAACGAGCTGGCCCAGTCGACGGCAGCCGGACAGACGTTCGCTCGCACCTGGATGCACAACGCGATGCTGAACCTGTCGGGCTCGAAGATGAGCAAGTCGGTGGGCAACACGCTGCTGGTCAGCGAGGTCGTCAAGCGGGTACGCCCCATCGAGCTGCGGTACTACCTCGCGTCGGCGCACTACCGCTCGATCGTGGAGTTCTCCGAGGAGGCACTCACGGAGGCGGCCACCGCCTTCACGCGGATCGAGGGATTCGTCACGCGTGCCGCTGAGCTGGTCGGCGCCGGCGACCTCGGCGACCCGACGCTGGCCTTCGCCGCCGCGATGGACGACGACCTCTCGGTACCGGCCGCGCTGGCCGAGCTGCAGCGCGTCATCGCCGAGGGGAACCGGATGCTGGCCGCCGGCCCGTCCGAGGAGCTGCGCTCGGGCCTGGCCGCGGTGCGGGCGATGCTCGACGTGCTCGGCCTCGACCCGTTGTCGCCCGTGTGGGCCGACGGCGGTGCGGCCGGGGGCGAGCGTGACGCGATCGATGCGCTGGTGGCCGGCCTGGTCGAGCAGCGCCAGCAGGCCCGCGCCGACAAGGACTTCGCCACCGCCGATCGGGTGCGCGACCAGCTCGCCGCGGCCGGCATCGACGTCGAGGACACACCGCAGGGACCACGGTGGTCCCTGCACCCGAAGGGAGCCCGCTGACATGGCCGGCAACAGCCAGCGCCGAGGGGCGATCAAGAAGTCCGGCAAGGGCAATCCCACCGCCGGATCGGGCGGCCGCCGCCGCAAGGGACTGGAGGGCAAGGGCCCCACGCCGAAGGCGAACGAACGCCCCAACCACAAGGCGTACAAGTCCGATCGGGTAGCCGACCGCCGCGACGTCGCGCGCCCCAAGCGCAAGCCGGGCTCGCAGGCCGAGTGGGTGTCCGGACGCAACCCGGTGGTCGAGCTGCTGCGTGAGCGGGTGCCGGTGCAGGCGCTGTACGTCGCCGAGGGCACCGAGCGCGACGAGCGCATGCGCGAGATCTTCAAGCTCGCCGCGGAGCAGCACGTCAACCTGCTCGAGATCGGGCGGCCCGAGCTGGACAAGCTCACCCTCGGCGCCAGCCACCAGGGCATCGCGGTCAAGCTCAACGCCTTCGAGTACGTCAAGCCCGATGCGCTGCTGGCCCTGGCCGCCGAGCGCAAGGAGCCGGCCCTGATCGTGATGCTCGACGGCATCACCGACCCCCGCAACCTCGGCGCCGTGATCCGGTCGGCGTCCGGGTTCGGCGCGCACGGCGTGATCATTCCCGAGCGTCGCGCCGCGCAGATCACGGCGGCCGCGTGGAAGACGTCGGCCGGTGCGGCCGCGCGGGTGCCGGTCGCGCGGGTCACCAACCTCACGCGCACGCTCAAGGAGCTGCAGGAGGAGGGGCTGATGGTGATCGGCCTGGCCGCGGACGGCGACGTCGACCTGCCCGACTCGAACCTGATCGACGGCCCGGTCGTGCTGGTCATCGGCAGCGAGGGCAAGGGTCTGTCCCGGCTGGTGGGCGAGACCTGCGACCAGATCGCGTCGATCCCGATGAGCACCGGTCTGGAGTCGCTGAACGCCGGCGTCGCCGCTGGCATCGCCCTCTACGCCGTCTCCCGCACCCGCCCCTGATTCCCCAAATTTTGCGGGCTCAAGCACCGTTCGACCAGGGCAGAACGGTGCTTGAGCCCGCAAAATTCGGTACTTGTCAGCCGAGGACGCGGTCGAGGTAGTCGTTGGTGAAGCGGCGGTCGGGGTCGGCCTGGTCGCGGATCTGGACGAAGTCGTCGAACTTGTCGTAGCGGTCGGCGAAGTACGTCGCGTCGAGGGTGTGCATCTTGCCCCAGTGCGGCCGGCCGTCGTGGGCGGTGAAGATGTCCTGGGCCGCCGCGAAGTAGGCCGTCGGGTCCGTGCGCCAGTACTGATGCACCGCGACGTAGCAGTTGGCGCGGTCGTGTCCGGTCGACAACCACGCGTCGTCGGGTGCGGTGAACCGCACCTCGATCGGGAAGCTGATGTGCTCTCCGCTCGTCGCGAACCAGCGCTGCAGCTCGCCGATGACGTCGGGCAGCGCCGCACGGGGGAGGGCGAACTCGGACTCGCGGAACCGCACGGTGCGCGGCGACACGAACACGTCGTAGGAGTGGTCGGTGTACTCGCGCGCCCCGAGCACCGATCCGCTGAGGCGGTTGATGCGGGGGATCAGTGCAGGTCGCCGGGCGGCGACGCGGTTGACGCCCTCGAAGACCGTGTTGCTGAGGAACTGGTCGTCGAGCCACCCCTTGAACCGGCCCAGGGGCTCGCGGACCGTCCCCTCGGGGACCCGGTTGTTCCGCTTGACCAGGGCCTTCTCGGTGTGGGGGAACCAGTAGAACTCGAAGTGGTCGTTGTCGTCGACGAGCGCGTCGACGTCGGCCAGGACGTCCGGCAGCGTCATCGGCTCCTCGCGGGCGTGCAGCAGGAAGGCCGGGACGCACTGCAGGGTGAGCTCGGTGATGATGCCGAGCGCCCCGAGCGAGACCCGTGCCGTCTGGAACCAGGGATGCCGCTCGTCGATCTCGAGGATGTCGCCGTTTGCCAGCACCACCTGGACGCCGACCACGGCCGCGGCGATGCCCTGCAGGCGGCCCCCGGTGCCGTGCGTGCCGGTGCTGACGGCTCCGGCGACCGACTGCGGGTCGACGTCGCCGAGGTTGGGCAGGGCCAGACCGAGCTGCTGCAGCTGGGGATTGAGCCGGTGCAGGGAGATGCCCGCCTGGACGCGGACTCGTCCGGTGACGGGGTCGTGCGACACGATCTGGTCGAGCCGGTCCAGGTGCACCTGCACGCCGTCGGTGGCGGCGATCGCCGTGAACGAGTGGCCCGCCCCGACGGTCTTGACCCGCAGCCCGTCGGTCTCGGCGCGCTCGACCAGGGCGACGACCTCGGCCGTCGAACCCGGGTGGGCGATGCGTGTCGGGTGGGCGGTGACGCTGCGCCCCCAGTTGGTCCAGGAACGATCGGCGCTCATCCGAAGTTCTTCCCCTCGCCCCGATAGGTGGCCAGCTGTTCGGTGCGCCCGGACGCGTCGACCAGCACGACGTCGTCGAAGCGTTCGCACATCTCGCCGGCCTTGGCATGGCGCATCAGCACGCGTTGGCCGATGGAGAGCTCGCGTGCGCCGGCGCCCTTCAGCGGCGTCTGCACCTCGCCGGTGCCCTCGGACTCGATCAGCGACAGACCCTCGGGCCACACCGGCGTGGGGCGACGGTTCTTGTGCGTGGCGCCCGAGGCGATGTAGCCGCCGGAGAACACGGTGGCGATGTCGTCGCTGGGGCGTCGCACCACCGGGAGCGCGAAGAACGCCGCAGGCCGGGCGTCGAAGGCGTCATACCCGTCGAACAGCGTCGGCGTGAACAGCCCCGATCCGGCCGTCAGCTCGGTGATGGCAGGGTCGGCGCCGGTCACCTCCAGGCTGCCGGTGCCGCCGGCGTTGACGATCTCGATCGGCGCCACGTGCCGCACCGCCTCGACCACCCGGCCGCGGCGGTCCAGGAGCTCGGCGGCCGAGCGCCGCTTGACCAGCCGAACCGCCGGGGAGGTGTCGGGCAGGCCGGCGATCTGCGCGTCGTAGAACATCAGTCCGACCAGTCGGAAGCCGGCGCGGCCGCCGATCATCTGCGCGAGCCGCGCGGCGTCCTCGACGGTGTGGACGGGGGAGCGGCGGACGCCCAGGTGCACCGGTCCGACCCGCAGCGATGCGTCCACGTCCAGGCACACGCGGATCTCGGGGCGGTCCACGTCGAGCAGCGAGTCGATGACGTCCAGCCCTTCGACGCTGTCGACCATGACCGTGATGGCCGCCGTGCGGCGTTCGTCGGCCACCAGGTCGCGCAGCGCGGCGGCGTCGACGGTGGGGTAGGCCAGCAGGACGTCGGTGGCACCGTGGTCGACCAGCCAGTTCGACTCGGCCAACGAGTACGACATGATCCCCGCGAACCCGTCGCGCGCCAGGGTGCGCTCGACGACGGAGCGCACGCGCACCGACTTGCTCGCCACGCGGATCGGGACGCCGCCGGCTCGTCGGACCAGGTCATCGGCGTTCGCCCACAACGCCTCGGCGTCGATGACCGCGAGCGGGGCACTCAGGTGGCCGGTCGCGGCGAGCAGGTGCTGGTACGGAGGAGCCACGCCGCCAGTATGTCGCAGCAGGTTTCAGGTGGGGCGTGTGTGGATACTGGACCAATGCGTCTGTTCGCCGCGCTCGCGTGCTCCTTGCTGCTGCTCTCCGGGTGCACGGGTGGCGACACCAAGGTGTCGACCGGTGACCCGCTCACCTTCGATGCGCTCGGGTTCAACGTCCCGGAGTCCGACGGCACCCTCGACCCGGGCAAGCCGCCGGCGGTCCCGTCGGGGTTCAACGAGGCTCGCTACCAGCGCATGGTCGACGCGCTGACCACCTGGGCGCAGGCCACGACGCTCGACGCGGACGTCCGCACGGCGAAGGATCCCGCGGAGGTCATCGGTGCTCGACTGCCCGATGCCGTGAAGTCGCAGGTGATCAAGCTGGGTGCGACGTCCGTCGCGCCGCGTCTTGCTGCCGCCAACGTGTTCGCCGACGACGTCACGATCGTCGGGAAGCCGCGGGTGACCACGGCGTGGGCGGCCGAGACGATCGAACGCGACGGCGCTCCGTCGTTGAGCCTGAAGCTGCAGACGCGCGCTGCCTACGAGGTCCGCGCTGCCGACGGCCCCACGCGGGTCATCGGCGTGCTGAGGGTCCACGAGCTGATCACCCGCGAGGGCGAGACCGGCCCCATCGGGGTGGGGTTCGGCTGGCAGGAGTTCGGGGCGTCCGACTGCACCCTGGCGCTGTCCGACGCGCTCAGGCCCGACGGCGACCTCGAGACGGCCAAGACTGATCTGCAGACCTTCCTCGGTGTGGCCGTGGGCGACCAGGTCGAGATGCCGCAGCTGCCGACCGACGACACGGTCGACGAGGAGTACCTCGACCGCTGCCGCGCCGGTCAGGTCTGAGCGTCACCTACGATGGTGCCGCGGGCTCGACTCGCACGCCTCTGTAGCTCAGTCGGTAGAGCGCCTTACTTGTAATAAGGATGTCGCGGGTTCGAATCCTGTCGGAGGCTCCGAGTCAGGTGCGACGCCGCAGCAACCCGCGCAGGTACTCGGCCTGGCCGAGATGCTTGGCGGCGTCGTCGATCACCGAGACCAGGCGGGCCGACACGGTGACGGGCGGGTCCCAGCGATCGTCGATGACGCGATCGAGGTCGTCGGCACCCAGGCCGTGGACCACCTCGCGGGTCAGGTCGGTGACCGCTGCCTGGTAGTCGACGAACAGCTGGGGGTCCGTGGCGGGGAAGGCCGCGACGTCGTCGGCCGACATGCCGTAGCCGTGGGCGTCCGGCGGGTAGGGCAGGGCGAAGCGCTCGACGAACCCGTCGGCGCGCCAGGCCTGCTCGCGATCGACCAGGGCGGACACCTGGGCGTCCTGCTGTCGCGCGAGGTGCCACACGAGCCAGGCCACGTGGTTGGCAGCGTCGTCGGGTCGCCAGAGCAGGTCGTCCGGGCTCAGGCCGTCGACGACCGCGGCCACCCCGTCGGTGATGCGGGAGAACGCGTCGGTGAGCAGCTGGTGGGTGTGGGCGAGGTCGGTGCTCATGGGGACCACGGTGCCACTCGGTGACGATTCCGTCTCACCTGGTGAACCGGCCACGCGTGACACATCGTCAGGCCTAGCGCGACGGCAGGAGGCATCATGACGACACAGCAGACGACGACCCGCCAGATCGAGATCGGATCCTTGCGAGTGGGCGACGAGGCGGTGTTCGTGGACGGCGACGTGCCGTTCACGGTGGCAGCCGCCTCCGAGAGCGCGGGCGCGGTGCGCCAGCTCGACATCGTGCGTGCGGACGTCGACGGCCCCGGCGTGCGGGTGACGGTGCCAACCCACCAGCGCGTCGCGCTGGTGGTCGACCCGACGAGGTAGCCCGGCTCGCTCAGGTGCCCTCGGGCGCGACGTCGTCGGCGGCCCCGGCGACCCGCGAGGCAGGCCGCGGCGCCCACCGCTACTATGCAACGAGTTGCACATACCCGAGGAGCTTCGTCGTGACCCTGCCCGAGATCCTGCGCCGCCCCATGGCGCTGCCCGTCCTCGCCTCGCCGCTGTTCATCGTGTCAGGACCTGAGCTGGTCGTGGCCCAGTGCACGTCCGGCGTCATCGGCTCCTTCCCGGCGCTGAACGCTCGTCCGGCGTCGATGCTGGGCGACTGGCTGGACCAGATCACCGAGCAGACCACCGCGTTCGCCGACCAGCACCCCGAGAAGCCCGTCGCGCCGTTCGCCGTGAACCAGATCGTGCACAAGTCCAACGACCGCCTCGAGGCCGACGTGCAGATGTGCGTCGACCACCGGGTGCCGATCGTGATCACCTCGCTGGGGGCGCGTCCGGAGATCAACGACGCGATCCACTCCTACGGCGGCATCGTGCTGCACGACGTCATCAACGACCGGTTCGCGCACAAAGCGATCGAGAAGGGCGCTGACGGTCTGATCGCCGTGGCCGCAGGTGCGGGTGGACACGCCGGCACCACCTCGCCCTTCGCGCTGGTGCGGGAGATCCGTCAGTGGTTCGACGGCCCGCTGCTGCTCTCGGGCTCGATCGCGCACGGTGCATCGATCCTCGCCGCGCAGGTCGCCGGCGCCGACCTGGCGTACGTGGGTTCGGCGTTCATCTCGACCGACGAGGCCAACAACACCGAGGCGTACAAGCAGATGATCGTCGACAGCACGGCCGACGACATCGTCTACAGCAACCTGTTCACCGGCGTGCACGGCAACTACCTCAAGGGCAGCATCGAGGCCGCCGGGCTCGACCCGGCCGACCTGCCCGAGTCCGACCCGTCGGCGATGGACTTCGGTTCCGGCGGTGGCTCGGACGCCAAGGCGTGGCGCGACATCTGGGGCTCTGGCCAGGGCGTCGGCAGCGTCACCAAGCGCCAGAGCGTCGCCGAGCTGGTGCAGCAGCTGCGCGCCGAGTACGACGCCGCTCTCGCCGCGCCGATCTTCGACGGACGGTCCACGGCCGCCCTGCGCTGAGTCAGTCGGGCAGGTCCACGCGCAGGAACGCCGGACGGTACAGGAACGGGTCGGCCTCCACCTTCTGCACGTCGGTGTTGTTCTGGCTGTAGGAGATGACCACCGTCCCCTTCTCGGGCAGCAGCTCGGGGTGCGCCAGCGGCATGTAGCGCAGTGTCCCGGTCGCCGTGTCGGTCGGGATGCGTGCGACCGGCGGCCCGGCAGTGAACGGCCCGGTCGGCCCGGGGGCGCTCCAGATGACCACGTCCGAGCCGAGGAACTCGTCACGCTTGCTGACCGCGTACCACCGTCCGTCCTGCTCGAACACGCTCAGCGTCTGCGACACACCCCCGTCGGCCGGGATCAGCACGGCAGCCCGCGTGGCCCGCTTCTGCCACCGCGCTCCGTCCCAGTAGCGCCACGTGGACGGTTCGTTGATGGTCTCGGGACGTGTGCGGGCCACCTGCAACGAGAATCCGAACGTGTCCCCCTGGTTCGCCGTGCCGTACAGGTAGGCCCACCCGTCGTGCACCGTGCTGGCCGCGCCCCACGTCGGTTGCCGGGTCCCCGACCTGTCGGGTCCGATGTCGGTGACGCTCACCAGCTGGGGCACGCCGCCGACGCGCACGACGAACACCGCGACCGCCGGGCCGAGGTTCTCGAAGGCGAGCGCCCCGTCGGGCGCCGTCGCACCCTGGACGCGCTGGGCCGTCACACCGACGAGGTCGTAGCCGGTGCGCTCGATGTGTGCGATCGACATCGGCCAGTACCCCACCCCGTCCGCGCGATCGGGGATCAGCGCCCCGCCGTCGGCCGGGAGCACCGCGTTCGCGCAGGTGGGCCCGAACACGAGCATCGAGTTGCGCACGAAGCGCTGGCCGACGAAGTCTGCCGCTCGCAGGGTGTCGCCGAAGACCCACAGGCGACGGCCGTCCTGCAGCGTCACGTCCGCCCCGACGTCGGCTCCCTGGAACTCGCCGCTGCCGCGGAGGGTGCCCACGAGACGATTCAGCTCGCCCACGGTGGTGACGTCCTGGACGGGGAGGCAGCGGGTCTGGCTGGCCAGGGACGGGGCGGGGGCGGTGGTCGGGCCCGGGTGCGGCGCGACGGCGATGGCCGTCACCAGCAGCACGGCCGCCGGTGTGGTCACCAGCGCGACGCGCAGCCGCCACGGGAGTCGAGAACGCGTCACGGGACAACGCTCGCACATGGTTCGCTAGCCTCGACGTCATGGAGCGCACCCGCCGGTGGTCCGTGGCGGTCGTGGTGGCCCTCCAGGTCCTCGTGCTCGCGTCGATCGTGCTGGCAGGTGCACCGTCGTCGCCCCGGACGTCCGTGGTGGCCGTCGTCGCGCCGCCGGTGGTCTCGGCGGCCGTGATCGACCAGGTCCGCCGGTCCGGCCACGGTGACCTCGACGTGCGCGCGGTCCGATCGGCGACGGCCGCGCGGGCCGCGGTCTCCGACGGGTCGATCGACGCGGCCGTCGTCGTCGATCTGCGCCGTGAGAAGGACACGATGATACTGGCGTCGGCCAACGGCGCCGACCTGAATCGGGCCCTGGTACGCGTGGCTGACACCGTGGAACGGTCGTTCGGGCGCGAGATCGACGTCGAGGACGTGGTCGCGACACGGCCCGGCGACGACGACGCGCGGGGGGTGTTCGCGGTCGTGGCGCTGTGCCTGTTGCTCGGCTTCGTCGCTCCGGTCGCGATCACCTGGGTTCGGGGGCCCGTCGAGCCGACCTTCCGGCACGGCCTGGTGCGGCTGGGCTTCGTGGCGATGATCTCGGTGGCGCTCGGCCTGTTGGTGGGCCTGGGGGCTGCCGCGCGCTACGACGGAGACGCGGGTGCGTGGTGGCTGATCGCCGGGCTGACGCTGGCGGCCACCACCGGCGTGACGTTCGCCCTGGAGAGCCTCTTCGGTGTGCTGGGGATCGGTGTGGCGATGGCGCTGCTGGTGCTGCCGGCGGCCCCGATGGCGCACCTCACGTCCACCTCGATGCTTCCGCAGCCGTGGGCCACCCTGACGCCGTGGCTGCCGCACGGTGCGGCGCTGGAGGCCGGTCGCGGCCAGGCGTACTTCGGCGGGTTCGCGGCCCGACCGGTCGAGGTGCTGGCCGGCTGGTGTCTGTTGGCGCTGCTGACCCTGGCCGCCGCTCGCCGCGAGCGCTCGCGCGATGCATCCGTGGCGGCGACTCCCGAGGACGTTCCCCAAGATCTTCACTGACGGCGAGCGGGTCGACCTGCGATCATGACGCCCATGGCTAGCCACAGCACGGTCTTCGAGCGGCAGGCGCCGTCGGACACGCAGGTCGACGCGGCCCTGGCCGCCGCCGAGCACCGCGTGTTCTGGCTCGACGACGCTCCCGGCACGAGCTACCCGCTGCTCGAGGGCCACCGTGAAGCCGACCTGACCGTCGTGGGCGGCGGCTACTGCGGGCTGTGGACCGCTGTGCTCGCAAAGCGACGTGATCCGCAGGCGCGGGTCGTGCTGCTCGAGGCCGAGTCGGTCGGATGGGCTGCGTCGGGCCGCAACGGCGGGTTCGCCGAGGCGAGCCTGACCCACGGCGAGGAGAACGGGCGAAGCCGCTGGCCCGACGAGTTCGACACGCTCGAGCAGATGGGCCTGGCCAATCTCGATGCCATCGAGCGCGACGTCACCGACCTCGGACTCGACGTCCAGTTCGAGCGCACCGGCACGATGGCGGTCGCCTACGAGCCGCACGAGGTCCGCTGGCTGGAGGAGTCCGACGAGGGGGAGTGGCTCGACGAGGCGGCCGTGCAGGCCGAGATCGCCAGCCCGATCTACCGCGCCGGACGCTGGTCCAAGGACGACTGCGCCCTCGTGCACCCCGGCCGGCTCGCGCGCGAGCTCGCCCGTGTCGCCACGGACCTCGGTGTCGAGATCCACGAGCACTCCGGCGTCGTCGGACTCGCCTCGGGCCTGTCGGGGCCGGTCACCGTCAGCACGGCTCGCGGATCGGTGCGCAGCACAGCGGTGGCCCTGGCCACCAACGTGTTCCGGCCCCTGCTGCGCCGTGCCCGCCTGTCGACCGTCCCTGTGTACGACTACGTGCTGATGTCCGAGCCGATGAACCCCGACCAGCTCGCCTCGGTGGGGTGGCGGCACCGGCAGGGCGTCAGCGACCTGGCCAACCAGTTCCACTACTCGCGGCTCACCGCCGACCACCGCATCCTGTACGGCGGCTACGACGCGATCTACCACCCCGGACGCGCGGTGCGGTCGCAGTACGAGGACCGCGACGCGTCGTACCGGCGCCTCGCGTCGCACTTCCTCACCACCTACCCGCAGCTGGAGGGCCTCGGCTTCAGCCACCGCTGGGCCGGGCCGATCGACACCTCGACGCAGTTCTGCGCCTTCCACGGGCTGGCCCGTCGCGGCCGGGTGGCCTACGCCGCCGGCTTCACCGGGCTCGGTGTCGCCGCCACCCGCTTCGCCGCCGAGGTCATGCTCGACCGCCTCGCCGGTGAGGAGACACCGCGGACGCAGCTGGAGATGGTGCGCAAGAAGCCGTTGCCGTTCCCGCCCGAGCCGATCGCGGCGATCGGCATCAAGGCGACGACCTGGTCGTTGGACCGGGCCGACCACCACGAGGGTCGTCGCAACCTGCTGCTGCGCACGCTCGACAGACTGGGCCTGGGTTTCGACTCCTGAGCCGCAGCGGGCCGTAGTCTCCACCTGAGACGATGTCCGTCCATCGACGAGGAGTGCCCATGACCACCGACCTGCCCCAGTCGCGCCACCTCGTGACGGACGTCCCCGGACCGCGATCCGTGGAGCTGATGGCCCGCAAGACCGCTGCCGTCGCCACCGGTGTCGGCACGACGATGCCGGTGTTCGTGGCGCGCGCGGGCGGTGGCATCGTCGAGGACGTCGACGGCAACCGGTTCATCGACCTGGGGTCCGGCATCGCGGTGACCACGATCGGCAACGCCGCACCCCGGGTCGTCGACGCCGTGTCGGCGCAGGTCGCCGACTTCACCCACACCTGCTTCATGGTCACGCCCTACGACGAGTACGTCGCGGTGGCCGAGAAGCTCAACGAGCTGACGCCCGGCTCCGGCGACAAGCGCTCGGTCCTGTTCAACTCCGGCGCCGAGGCGGTCGAGAACGCCGTCAAGATCGCCCGGGCACACACCAAGAAGCAGGCCGTGGTGGCGTTCGACCACGCCTACCACGGCCGCACCAACCTGACGATGGCGCTGACGGCCAAGTCGATGCCGTACAAGAGCGGCTTCGGCCCGTTCGCCCCCGAGGTCTACCGCGCGCCGATGTCGTACCCGTACCGCGACGGGCTGCTCGACAAGGAGAGCGCGATGGATGGAGGGCTCGCCGCCCGCCGCGCCATCACGGTGATCGAGAAGCAGGTGGGCGCCGACAACCTCGCCGCCGTGGTCGTCGAGCCGGTGCAGGGTGAGGGTGGATTCATCGTGCCGGCCGACGGGTTCCTGCAGACGCTGCTCGACTGGTGCCGCGCGAACAACGTGGTGTTCATCGCCGACGAGGTGCAGACCGGCTTCGCCCGCACCGGCGCGATGTTCGCCTGCGACCACGAGGGCATCGAGCCCGACCTGATCGTCACCGCCAAGGGCATCGCCGGCGGACTGCCGCTGTCGGCGGTGACCGGCAGGGCCGAGATCATGGACGCCCCGCACACCGGCGGGCTCGGTGGCACCTACGGCGGCAACCCGATCGCCTGCGCCGCCGCGTTGGCCACCATCGAGACGATCGAGGCCGACGACCTGGTGCAGCGGGCGGCCGCCATCGAGACGCTGATGAAGGACCGCCTGCACCGGATGCAGGCCGACGACGACCGGATCGGCGACGTGCGGGGACGCGGCGCGATGATCGCCGTCGAGCTGGTGCACTCCGGGACTGCCGATCCCGACCCGGCGCTCACCGCGGCGGTGGCCAAGGCGGCTCACGCGGCCGGGGTCATCGTGCTCACCTGCGGCACGTTCGGCAACGTCCTGCGTTTTCTGCCACCGCTGTCGATCAGCGACGACCTGCTCACCGAGGCCCTCGACGTGCTGGCCGAGGCCCTGGCGGATCAGCCGTCGGCGTAACCCACCTGCTCGTCCGCGTCGCACCGTAGGATGGGGTCAGCGGCGTCCTCAGGTCTGTGTCCACACAGCCCGATCTCGTCGGGACGAACCGATCGGTGGACCGATGAGCGACGCCCAGCCCTCCGAGAACCAGCGGCCCTTCCAGAGCACCCGCAAGGTGGCGCCTCCGCCCGACCACAGCCGCATGGGTTTGAGCAACGAGGTCCGCGAGAAGCCGCGGGTCGTCGCGTGGGGCCCGGGCGACGGACGTCCCAGCCGGCCGATCATCGTCGCGCTCCGCGAGGCCGGTGTCGACTGCTGGATCGGGTCCCGGCGAGAGCCCCCGGGCAACTTCGAGGTCAGCTGCCCCGCTGACGCCCTCGACGACGTCGCGGCGCTCATCCACGCCGTCGACGACCAGGCCGTCGTGCTGACGAGAGGACGCTGACCGCCGACGGTGCCATGATCTCGTCATGGAACATCCTCTCGATCCCCTCGGCGCTGACGAGTTTCGCGCCACCACGGCACTGCTGCACCGAGATCACGGGGTCGGTGAGGGCTGGCGCTACTGCTCCATCGAGGCCGTCGAGCCGGCCAAGACCGCCCTCGACGCCTTCGGTGCGGGAGGGCCGGCTCCGGCCCGCGTGGTCGAGGCGATGTGCCTCGAGCGCGCCACGAACCGCACGTTCCGCGGCCGCGTCGACCTGACCGCCGGCGCGGTCCTGTCGTTCGACCACGTCCCCGGCGTGCAGGCCAACTTCACCGTCGACGAGTGGGAGGAGGCCGACGCCGCGCTGCGGGCGCACCCCGACGTCATCGCCGCCCTCGAGCGCCGTGGCATCACCGACCTCTCGCTGGTGTTCATGGACACCTGGACCTACGGCGAGGCCGTGATGCCCGAGCAGTGGAAGGACCGACGCATCGGCTGGTCGGACACCTGGGTCCGCGCAGCGCCCGGAGCCAACCCCTACGCGGGGCCGGTCAACGGGCTGCACTGCGTCATCGACATCAACACCATGGAGCTGCTCGACATCGAGGACACCCACACGGTGTCGCGTCCTGAGGTGATGGGCGAGTACGTGCCACGTCACGTGCCGGACCGGCTCAAGGGCCACCGGCCGCCGCGCAAGCCGCTGGAGGTCACCCAGCCCGAGGGCATCGGCTTCGAGGTCGACGGCCACGAGCTGCGCTGGCAGAACTGGACGATGCGCGTCGGCTTCAACCACCGCGAGGGCATGACGATCCACGCCGTCACGTACGACGACGCCGGCCGCACGCGGCCGATCGCCCACAAGCTGAGCTTCGCCGAGATGATCGTGCCCTACCGCGACCCCAGCGTCGACCACTTCCGGCGCACGGCCTTCGACATCGGTGAGTGGGGGCTGGGCTTCATGACCCAGTCGCTGGAGCTCGGCTGCGACTGCCTGGGCGAGATCCGGTACCTCGATGCCGTGCTGCACGACAGCACGGGCGAGCCCTACACGATCACCAACGCCATCTGTCTGCACGAGGAGGACAGCGCCGTCGGCTGGAAGCACGTCGACCACGGCGACGACGGCGCGGGCGGACACGTAGGGGCGGAGGTGCGGCGCCAGCGACGCTTCGTCGTCTCGTTCCACGTGACGGTCGCCAACTACGAGTACCTCGTCTACTGGCGCTTCTACGAGGACGGCAACATCGAGTGCGAGGTGCGCGCCACCGGCATCATGGTCGTCACCCACATCGAGGAGGGCCAGCCGCATCCGCACGGCACCTTGGTCGACCAGCGGACGTACGCGCCGTTCCACCAGCACTTCCTGGTCGCGCGCCTGGACCTGGAGGTCGACGGCCGGCAGAACACGGTGTACCGCTCCGAGACGGTGGCGGACCCGATCGGTCCGGACAACCCGCTCGGGCTGGGCATCCGGCAGGTCAGCACCCCGATCGCGACCGAGGGGCACGACGACTTCAGCTGGGAGAGCCAGCGCGCCTGGAAGGTCGTCAACGACGGCTCCACCAACGGACTCGGCACGCCGGTGGCCTACAAGCTGGTGCCGTCCGGGGCGATCCCCTCGTTCTTCGATCCCGCCTCCCCGTTGTTCCAGCGGGCCCAGGTCATCGGTCACACCGTGTGGGTCACGCCGCACGACGCCGACGAGCGGTGGCCCGCCGGCGAGTTCGTCAACCAGAGCCTGGTCGACCACGGCCTGCCCGAGTGGATCCAGCAGGGTCGCTCGACCGCGGACACCGACGTGGTGCTCTGGTACGTGTTCGGCATCCACCACATCACCCGGCCCGAGGACTGGCCGGTCATGCCGGCCGACATCGTGTCGTTCTGGCTCAAGCCGATCGGCTTCTTCGACCGCAATCCCTCGCTGGACGTCGAGCCGTCGCCGTCCGGCGGGTCGTGCTGCGGCACGGACGGATGCACCTGCGAGCACTGAGCTGATGCCGCTGACAGGCGGACGGGGGCGGGTCGGCGGGCCCCAGTAGAGTCATCGAGGTGAGCACCGTGAGCATCTCGAACTCCATCGTCGTCCGTCTCACTCTTCCCGCTGGAGGGCTCGCGGTCAGCGAGCTCACGGCGGCCGTCGAGCGTGCTGGTGGGCAGGTCACGGCCCTCGACGTCTCGTCGTCGACCCCCGAGATGCTGCAGGTGGACCTCACGGTCTCGGCGTCCGGGCCAGAGCACGCCGACCAGCTCGTCGCCGCGTTGCGCACCATCGACGACGTCGTGGTCGCCAAGGTCTCGGACCGGACCTTCCTGATGCACCTCGGCGGAGTCATCGAGACGGCGAGCAAGCACCCCCTGCGCAACCGCGACGACCTCTCGATGATCTACACGCCCGGCGTCGCGCGCATCTGCCAGGCGATCGTCGTCGATCCCGAGGACGCGCGACGGCTGACCATCAAGCGCAACAGCGTCGCCGTGGTCACCGACGGCTCGGCCGTCCTGGGGCTGGGCAACATCGGACCCAAGGCCGCGCTGCCGGTCATGGAGGGCAAGGCCGCGCTGTTCAAGGCGTTCGCCGACATCGACGCCTGGCCGTTGTGCCTGGACACGCAGGACGTCGAGCAGATCATCGAGACCGTCGCGGCCATCGCCCCCGGTTTCGCCGGCATCAACCTCGAGGACATCTCCGCACCGCGATGCTTCGAGATCGAGCAACGCCTGCGGGAGCGTCTGGACATCCCGGTCTTCCACGACGACCAGCACGGCACGGCCGTGGTGGTCCTGGCAGCCCTGCGCAACGCGCTGCGCGTCGTGGGCAAGGACCTGGCGACCGCCCGCATCGTGCTCGTCGGGGCCGGTGCCGCCGGCACCGCCGTCCTGAAGGTGCTGCTGCACGCGGGCGCCTCGGACGTCCTGGTCTGCGACGTCGAGGGCGTGGTCTACGCCGACCGGCCCGGTCTGCACGAGTCGCTCGCCTGGACGGCGGCGCACACCAACCGTGCCGGTGTCACCGGGTCGCTGCGCGACGCGCTGCCCGGCGCCGACGTGTTCATCGGAGTGTCGGCGCCCAACCTGATCGACGCCTCGGACGTGGCCTCGATGGCTCAGGACTCCATCGTGTTCGCCCTGGCCAACCCCGACCCGGAGATCGACCCGGCGATCGCGCGTCGGCACGCGGCGGTCGTCGCGACCGGGCGCTCGGACCACCCCAACCAGATCAACAACGTGCTCGCGTTCCCGGGGATCTTCCGTGGCCTCCTCGACGCGCACAGCCACGGCATCGGCATGGACGTCCTGACGGCGGCCGCCGACGCGATCGCGGACTCGGTCAGTGCCGACGAGCTGGGGCCCAACTACATCATCCCCAGCGTGTTCCACCCGGAGGTGCACCAGCGGGTCGCCGCTGCGGTCGAGAGCGTGTTCTGAGGTCCCGACCGAGGGTCTAGCCCTCGGCGAGGATCTCGGCGACGTGGGAGTCCTCGGGAGGAGCGCCCGGCCCGACCGCGTGGTCGATGCGTTCGTTGATGTACCGCAGGATCTCGGCGGTCGTGGCGACCACCGGCACGGCCAGGAACGCACCCGTGATGCCGAAGAGCGTGCCGCCGGCGGTGACGCCCAGGAGCACGACGGCGGGGTGCAGGTTCAGGTTCCTGCCCTGCAGCAAGGGCGACAGCACGTTGCCCTCGAGCTGCTGGACCGCGACCACGATGATCAGCGCGATGAGCGCGTCCTTCGGGTTGTTGGTGACCAGGGTGACCAGCACGGCGACGGCGCCGCTGACGAAGGCGCCGATGATCGGGATGTAGGCGCCGAAGAACGTCAGGACCGCGAGTGGGATGGCCAGCTCGACGCCCAGGATCGCGAGGCCGGCACCGATGATCACGGCGTCGATCAGGGCGACGAGGGTCTGGGTGCGGATGAAGCCGCCGAGCGTCCCCCACGAGCGCGACAGCACCTCGGCGATGTGCTCGCCGGCACGGTGGCCGCCCAGGGTGCGCGCCCACGGCAGGAAGCGGTGGCCGTCCTTCACGAAGTAGAAGGTCAGCAGCACGATGACCACCAGGTTGACCACGGCCGAGGTGGCGGTGCTGATGGTCGAGAAGATCCCCGAGCTGATGGCGGCAGCGCTCTCCTGCAGCTTGTCCTGCACGGCGCTGACGGCGCGCGTGATCTGGCCGTCGGACAGCTTCAGGGGGCCGTCGGTGAGCCAGTCGCGCACGTTCTGCAGGCCGTCCGACGCGCTGCGTGCGATCTCGCCGGCCTGTCCGGCCACCTGCGGGGTCAGCACGGCGATGAGGCCGATGATGAGGGCGACGAAACCGGTGACGACGGTGAGCGCGGCGAGCGCCGACGGCCAGCCCTTGCCGCGCAGCCAGGCCACCGGCGGCTGCAGGACGCTGGTGACGATCAGCGCGATGGCGACGGGGAACAGGATCACCCACAGCTGACCGACGATCCATCCCACGACGACGCCGGCTGCGGCGATCACGACGATGCGCAGCGACCAGCGCTGCATGCCGCTGAACGCGTCGTCGATCACGACGGCGCGGTCGCGCACCCTCGGCTGTTCGTCGTCCATCCGTGCAGCCTAGTGGGGCAGTGACCAGTCGACCGGTTCCGCACCCTGCTCGGCGAGCAGCGCGTTGGCGCGGCTGAAGGGGCGCGATCCGAAGAACCCGCGGTACGACGACAGGGGGCTGGGGTGCGCGGAGGCGATCTGCGGGACGCCGCCGAGCATCGGGGCAAGACTCTGTGCCGCGCTTCCCCACAGGATCGCGACCAACGGCCCGCCGCGCTCGACGAGGGCGGTGATCGCACGCTCGGTGACGGCCTCCCAGCCCTGCCCGCGATGGCTGTTGGCGTCGCCGGCGCGCACCGTGAGGACGCGGTTGAGCAGCAGCACGCCCCGGCGGGCCCACGGGGTGAGGTCGCCGGCGGCCGCCGGGGCGATCCCGAGGTCGTCGTGCAGCTCGGTGTAGATGTTGCGCAGGCTCGGCGGCAGGGGTCGCACCTCGGGGGCCACGGAGAACGACAGCCCCATGGCGTGACCGGGCGTGGGGTACGGGTCCTGTCCGACCACCAGCACCTTCACCTGCGCCAACGGCTCGGCGAAGGCACGCAGGACGTTCTCCCCGGCCGGCAGGTACCGGTGTCCGGCGGCGTTCTCGGCACGCAGAAACTCGCCCATGGCCGCGATCTGGTCGGCGACGGGCGCGAGAGCGGCGGCCCAGTCCGGTGCCATCAGCTCCTCGAGCGGGCGGCTCATGCGGACTCCACCGGTGCGGGCTGGAGCGATACGGGTCGGGGCTGCAGGGCTCGGCGGGCCAGGATCCCGGCGTCGACGCAGCCGGCGATCGGCAGGACGAACGTGGTGGGCAGCGACACCCAGCGGGTCAGGATGCCGATGACGGCGGGCCCGGCGAGCAGGCCCAGGTAGCCCGCGCTGGTCACACGGGCCATGTAGCGGCCGGCGTTGTCGGGGTCGATCCGGCCGGCCGCGCTGAAGAACTGCGGGATGCACCCGGCCAGGCCGATGCCGAACACCGCCCAGGCGACGATGGCGACCCACGGGACCGGCGCGAGGGCGGCGCCGGTGAGCCCTGCCGCCCCGACCAGTGCGGCGCGCTGCACGTAGGCGGCCGATCCGATCCGCGCCACGACGCGGTCGGCGAGCAGTCGCACCGTCGTCATCGCCACGGAGAACGCGCCGAACGCGTAGGCCGCGACGGACTTGTCGGCGCCGAGCGTGTCGTGCAGGTGCACGGTGCTCCAGTCGTAGGCGACCCCCTCGCTGAGGAACAGGGCGAACGCGAGCAGGGCGATCACCACCACCCGCGGAGACCAGCCGATCGTGCCGCGTGGAGGTGTCGACCCGGCCGGGCTGATCGCCGGGCCCGGACGGCGCGCCAGCACGTGCGGTCCCGTTGCCAGGCTCGTGGCCACGACCACGGCGCCGCCGGTGCACAACGTCCAGCGCAGGTCGACGCCCAGGCCGATCGCCGCACCACCGACCAGCGAGGCGACCAGCCCGCCGAGGGAGAAGAACGCGTGGAACGCGCTCATGATAGGACGCGCGTAGGAGGTCTCGACCTCGACGGCGTGGGAGTTCTGCGACACGTCGACGAACCCGTTGGACAACCCGAGCGCGGCCAGTGCGAGGGCGAGGGTCGGCACGCTGGTCGCGAAGGCCGGTCCCGCGAGGCTCAGGCCGAGCACGACGCACGACACGACCGCCACCCGACCGCTGCCGAACCGGTCGACGAGGCGTCCGGACACCTGCATGCCGCCGAGCGCGACGACGCCCATCAGCAGGATCAGGTAGCCCAGCTGCTCGGTGCTCGCACCGGTGCGGTCGCGGATCTCGGGGATGTTCACGACCCACAGGCCGAGCACGAAGCCGTTCATCGCGAAGAAGCAGAACGTCACCGTGCGGGCGCGCAGGAGCGTCGCGTCCACCGAGGTCATGGAACGACTGTAGTCACCGCTAGAGTGTGCTCCGCAGTGTCAGCAGTTGCCGCCTACCGCGCGTTGTTGCGGATCGTCGGGCCCGCCTACGTCCTCGTAGCCTTCCTCGGGCGAATTCCGCTTGCCATGAGCCAGCTCGGCGTCCTGGTGCTGGTCAGCTCGACCACCGGCCAGTACGGCGTCGGCGGTGCCGCCGCGGGCATCCTCGCCGTCGCCAACGCCGTCGGCTCGCCGCTCGCGGGAGCGCTGGCCGACCGGGTCGGGCAGCGGCCCGTGGTGCTCGTCCAGTCACTGGTCGGGGCCGGGGGTCTGGCCTCGATCGTCCTGGTCACCCACCCGGGGGCCTCGGAGGCGGCCATCTTCGTGGCCGCGGCGATCACCGGGTTGGCCATCCCGCAGATCGGTCCGCTGGCACGGGTCCGGTGGCGTCCGATCACGCGCGACGAGGCCGACCAGCGCCGTCTGGTCGACGCGGCGTTCTCCTACGAAGGCGCTGCCGACGAGGCCTCGTTCGTGCTCGGGCCGGCCCTCATCGGGGTGCTCGCGATCATCGCCGAACCGGCCGGTGCGCTGATCGCTGCCGCCGTGCTGCTGGCGGTCTTCGGATCTTGGTTCGCGATCCACCCGACCTCGGCGCTGGTGGCACGCGACGCCGTGCAGGGTGCGGTGGGCGCAGACCCGCTGTGGACCGTGCCGTTCGCCGTGCTGGTGGTCGCGCAGCTGTGCATCGGGACGATCTTCGGCAGCGTGCAGACCGGCACCACGGTGCTGGCCACCGCCGAGGGGCAGGCGGGCCTCGCCGGACTCATCCACGCGGTGCTCGGCATCGGCAGTGTCACCGCCGGCCTGGCGATCGCGGCGCTGCCCGAACGCATCCTGTACGCCACCCGGCAGCTCGTCGCGGCGTTCGCCCTGCTCGCGCTGGCGTTGCCGCTGCTGCTGGTCGACTCGCTGCCGGCGTTGGTGCTCGTCATCGCGCTGCTCGGGTTCGCCGTCGCGCCGTACATGATCAGCAACTTCGCCCTGGCCGGGATCCTGGTGCCGCTGCACCGGGTCGGCACGGCCATGACGCTGCTGGCCGGGGCCACCGGCATCGGCTACGCGCTGGGTGCAGCCACGGCCGGCCACCTCGCCGACCAGGGCGGCCACCGTCCGGCGTTCGTCGTCACGATCGCCGCAGCCGGGCTTGCCGCGCTGCTGGCCGCCGTCTCGAACCGGGCGCTGCGCGAGGCCCGTCCGCTGGCCCACGCCTAGGCGCGCCCTAGGGTCGGGTCCGGCGCCACACGCCGACCCCGAGCGCGGCGATCGTGCGGGCGGCGGCGAGCAGGGCGGCCAGCCACAGCAGGTAGGTGACCGACAGGCCGACCGGCGAGGCCATCCCGCCGGACACCTGGGCGAGCAGCGCGGCGATCACGGCGAAGACTCCGGACCGCACGGCGATCCCCAGCTCCTCGTCGCCGGGGCGCTGACCTTCCATGCCGCCAGTCAAGCGCCGATCGTCGTGCTCGGCAGCCCGAGAGCGTCACCGACGGCCGCGTTGAGCAGGGCTCCGTCGTGGGTGCTCAGTCCGGCCGCGAGGGCCGGGTCGTCGGCCGTGGCCTGCTGCCAGCCCTTGTCGGCCAGCGCCACCGCGTACGGGAGGGTCACGTTGGTCAGCGCGTAGGTGGACGTGCGCGGAACGGCGCCGGGCATGTTCGCGACGCAGTAGAAGATCGAGTCGTGCACGGCGAACGTCGGGTCGTCGTGGGTGGTCGCGCGTGAGCTCTCGAAGCAGCCGCCCTGGTCGATGGCGATGTCGACGAGCACCGAGCCGGGGCGCATCTGCGCCACCAGGTCGTCGCTGATCAGCGTGGGAGCCTTGGCCCCCGGCACCAGCACGGCGCCGACGACGAGATCTGCCTCGCGGACGGCGTGGTCGATCGCGTACGCGCTGGAGGTGATCGTGGTGATGCGGCCGCCGAAGCGGGCGTCCACCTGGCGCAGCCGCGGCACGTTGAGGTCCAGGATCTGCACGTGCGCGCCCATGCCGGCAGCCACCTCGGCCGCGTTGACGCCGGAGACTCCGGCACCGATGACGACGACCTCGGCGGGGTGCACGCCGGGCACGCCGCCGGGCAGCACGCCGCGGCCGCCCTGGCTCTTGAGCAGGTGGTGGAACCCGACCTGGGGCGCCAGCTTGCCGGCGACCTCGGACATCGGGGCGAGCAGCGGCAGGGATCCGTCGGCCAGCTGCACGGTCTCGTACGCGATCGACGTGGTGCCCGCCGCCATCAGGGCGTCGGTGCACGGCCGGCTCGCGGCCAGGTGCAGGTAGGTGAAGAGGGTCTGGTCGGACCGCATGCGGCCGTACTCGGACTCGATCGGCTCCTTGACCTTGAGCACCAGCCCGGCCGCGGCCCAGACCTCGTCGGCGGTGTCGAGCATCGTGGCGCCTGCGGCGACGAACTCCTCGTCGGTGATGGCCGAGCCCAGCCCGGCGTCGGTCTCGACGACGACCTCGTGGCCCCGGCGGGTCAGTTCGTGGACCCCGGCCGGGGTGATCGCCACCCGGTACTCGTGGTTCTTGACCTCGCGGGGGACTCCGACGATCATGACTGCTCCTCTGACGGTGGAATGGCTCCATCGTGAAGGAACCGCTGTCATGAGTCCACCTGTCCGTACAAGATTCTGCAGTACGATCAAGTCTCGAACAATGAGGTGTGCGCAGGAGTGAGGAGCGGGTCGTGCCGAAGGATGTTCAGTCGGGTCTGGACGAGATCGATCGCCGCATCGTGGACGTCGTCAGGCGATCGGGCCGGCTGGCCAACAACGCCCTCGCCGAGGCGGTGGGAGTCGCGCCCTCCACCTGCCTGACCCGGTTGCGTTCGCTGGTCGATCGTGGGGTCATCTCCGGCTTCCACGCCGAGGTCGCGCCCGCATGGTTCGGCCGCCCGATCGAGGCGATGATCGCGGTCAGCGTCAGCGCGGAGGCGCGCGCCTCCATGGGGGAGTTCTTCGATCGGGTCTCGGCGATGGAGCCGGTGCTCAACGCCTACTACCTCGCCGGCGCCGACGACTTCCACCTCCACGTGGCCAGCGAGAGCACCGAGCACCTGCGCCGGTTCGTGACCGACGAGCTCAGCACCCGGCCGGAGGTGGCCCGCACCGAGACGAACCTGATCTTCGCCCACCAGCGCGGAGGCGCGGCCTGAGGAGTCGTCAGCCGGGTCGACCGCAGCCCGAGAGTCTCGGCCCCGGAGAGTCTCAGCCCCGAAGAGTCTCAGCCCCGGAGAGTCTCAGCCCGAAAAGTTTCAGCCCCGGAGAGTCTCGGCAATGTGGACGACCGCGTCGCCGCTGTTGACCAGCGGCGCCTCGGTGTGGCCGATCACGACGCCGTCGCGGTCGGCGTGCACCAGGCGGACCCGCTTGCCGAACGAGTCGAACAGTCCGCCGAGACGCTCGCCGCGCTCCACCTGCTGTCCGAGACGCACCTCCAGGTGCAGCATCCCGGTGCCCCTGGCGCGCACCCAGGCACTGCGCCGGCTCTCCAGGCTGGGGTCGGGTGGGTCCTCCGCCAGCGCGTCGACCATGTCGAGGTGCGCCAGCACGCGCCGGACCCCCAGCACGCCCGCCTCGACCGCCCAGGGGTCCATGCGCCACGCCTCGCCGGCCTCGTAGAGCAGCACCTTGGCGCCGCGTTCGCGGGCGGCGTGCCGCAGGGACCCGTCGCGCAGACGGGCGTGCATCATGACCGGGGCGGCGAACGCCTCGGCGAGCTCGCGCGTCTCGGGGTCGTCGAGGTCGGTGCGGATCTGCGGCAGGTTGGTCCGTCGGTCCGACCCGGTGTGCAGGTCGATGCCGACGGTGCACTTGTCGACGACCTCGGTCATCATCAGGTGCGCGATGCGTCCGGCCAGCGACCCCCGGGCCGAGCCGGGGAACGAGCGGTTCAGGTCGCGACGGTCGGGCAGGTAGCGGTCACCGGTCATGAAGCCCAGCACGTTGACGATGGGCACCGCGATGACCGTGCCCCGCAACGTCTTGGGGTCGAGGTCGGCCAGCACCTGGCGCACCACCTCGACGCCGACGGCCTCGTCGCCGTGGATGGCCGCGTTGACCCAGATCGTGGGGCCGTCCTCGCGGCCGTGCACGATGCGCACCGGCAGGTCGACGTCGGCGCCGGTGACCAGTCGGGTGATCGGCAGCGACACCGACCGCTGCAGTCCGGGCCGCACCCGCACCGAGCCGATCTCGAACGACGCGCGGGGCATCAGCGCCCCCTGTTGCGGCGGCGGACGGCCACGCGGGGCCGCCCCGCCAGGTACGAGCCGGCCGGGTCGATGGCGTACCCCTGGCGTAGCGCCTCGCGACCCAGCAGCATTCGAAAGCCCATCTCGTCGCGGCGGCTCAGGGTCATCTCGACCGTGATGGTCCGGCCCGCGAGCGTCACCTGGAGGGGGACGACGAGGCGTTCCTCGCTGTGCCCGGACGAACTGCGCACCTCACGCCGGTCGAGCACCGGCACCTCCAGCGAGGCCGGGTCCTTGTCCGAGCCCTGCCACGGGTGCACCGAGAAGCGTACCCACAGGTCGCCGTCGCGATCGAGCTCCTCGACGTCGAACGCGTGGATGGCCGACGTGCGGGCGCCGGTGTCGAGCTTGGCCTTGATCCACGGGATCTCGAGGTCGGGCAGGCTCACCCACTCCCGCCAGCCGACGACGGTGTAGGAAGGAACGGACGGGGTACGCGTCGAGTCGTGCGCGTCCTCGGACTGCGCCGGACCCGGTTCGGTCGCCATCCCTGACCCCTTCCCTTGCCCCACTTCGATTGACGAGGATCCATGAAGCTCGCGATCTTGTCCCGTGCTCCCCGCTCGTACAGTACGCAGCGACTCCGGACAGCCGCCCTCGACCGGGGGCACGACGTCAAGGTACTGAACACGCTGCGCTTCGGCATCGACCTGTCCGGTGACGAGCCCGACCTGCAGTTCCGGGGCAAGCGGTTGTCGCAGTACGACGCCGTGCTGCCGCGCATCGGCAACTCCGTCACGTACTTCGGCACCGCGGTGGTGCGCCAGTTCGAGCAGATGGACGTCTACACGCCCAACACGTCGTGGGGCATCAACAACTCGCGCGACAAGCTGCGCGCCACCCAGATCCTGTCGCGCCACCAGATCGGCATGCCGGCCACGACGTTCGTGCGCGATCGCGGCGACGTCATCTCCGCGATCGAGCGGGTGGGCGGGGCTCCGGTGGTCATCAAGCTGCTCGAGGGCACCCAGGGCATCGGGGTGATCCTCGCGCCGGACATCAAGGTGGCCGAGGCGATCATCGAGACCCTGCAGAGCACCAAGCAGAACGTGCTCATCCAGCGATTCGTCTCCGAGAGCAAGGGCCGCGACATCCGCGCCCTCGTGGTGGGCGACCGGGTCGTGGCGGCGATGCGGCGCGTGGCCAAGGGCGACGAGTTCCGTTCCAACGTGCACCGCGGTGGCTCGGTGGAGAAGGTCGACCTCGACCCCGAGTACGAGAAGGTCGCGGTCCGGTCGGCCCAGATCATGGGTCTGCGGGTCGCCGGCGTCGACATGCTCGAGGGCAAGGACGGCCCGTTGGTCATGGAGGTCAACTCCTCGCCGGGCCTCGAGGGAATCGAGTCGGCCACCGACCTCGACGTCGCAGGCTCCATCATCGACTTCATCGACAACCAGGTCGCCTTTCCCGAGATCGACGTGCGCCAGCGCCTCACGGTCTCCACCGGCTACGGTGTGGCCGAGATCCTGGTGCAGTCTGCGTCCGACATCGTCGGCAAGCCGCTGGGGGAGTCGGGCCTGCGCGAGCGCGACATCACGGCGCTCACCTTGCAGCGCGGCACCAGCGTCATCCCCAATCCCCGCAGCCACCACGTGCTGGAGGCCGGCGACCGCCTGCTGTGCTTCGGCAAGCTCGAGGAGATGCGCTCGATGATCCCGAGCCGTCGCAAGCGCACCCGCAAGGTCAAGAAGCTGCCCGCGGAACCCATCCATGACGCACCCTCAGGCGTCTGACAGGTCGATGTCCTTGAACCACGAGTCGGTGGCGTAGTCGGTGGTCCAGCCCATCGACAGGTAGAGCTGATCGGCCTTGGTGGGGGAGTCGGCGTCGACCTCCAGGCCCACGCGGTCGCGGCCGCGCTGTGCCGCGTCGGCGATCACCGTGCCGAGCAACGACTTGGCGACTCCGCGGCCGCGAGCGGCCCGGTTCACGCCGATGTACTCGACGTACGACCCCTCGGCACCGCCGGGGCGGGCGGTCAGCAGCGAGCAGACCACGGTTCCGGCCGGGACCGGGTCGCCGCCGTCCTCGGGGTCCACGTACGCGAGCCACCAGTAGTCCCAGCTGTGGTTGGGATCCTCGCGGAGGCGCTGCACGAACTCCGAGAAGCTTCTCCCGGTAGGAGTTGAAGTGGTCCTCGAAGGACTCCTCCAGCATCTGGTGCACGATCTGCAGGTCAGCCGCGACAGGGAAGCCGTTCTCGTGCCGCTCGACCTGGCGCACGATCACCCCGGCGCGCGGTTGCAGGTCGGCCTCGTCGGGGGTGACCGGACGGTCCATGTGCAGCCACGTGCGGCGCTTGGTGTAGCCGGCGTCGGCGAGCCAGCCGGCCTGACGGGAGTCGGTGGCGAAGGGGCTCTCGTCGAGGCGGGTGGCGTCGATGCCGCGAAGACGGGCCATCGCGACGGCGGCGTCCTCGGCCCAGGCGTAGAAGATCGCGGCGATCTGGTCGACCTCGGGGACGTCGCGGTCGAAGTAGCCCCAGATCAGTGCGCGACCCGCGGCGCGGTCGTGGACGGTGATCCATGCGCGGGGCACGTCGTCGGCACCGACGGCCACCAGCTGTCGCCTGGTCCACGACGCCGGGCCGGCGACCTCGGACTCGATCCCGGCGGGGTCGACGTGTGCCTCGCCGGTGCCCTGCAGCTCGTCGAGATGGCGCAGCTCGACCAGCGCATCGATGTCGCCGTAGGCGGGCGTGCGGGCGGTCCAGGAGCCGGGCAGGTCCGGCAGATCGGCGGTCGGGTCGGTGCTGGTGGTGTCCGTCATCTCGTCCATTGTCCCCCGAGCCGCTGATCAGCGAGGGTAGAGGACCCGGAATCGCTCGAGGACGACCGGCATCTGGGGGCTGAAACCGCGGTCGTGCGTGGCGAAGTCGGTGAAGAAGCGCTCGTGGACCTCGCGCCAGTACGCCAGCGAGCGGTCGCCCTCTCCCTCCAGGTGCGCGTGCTCGGCGTCGACGTCGTCGAACGGGACCACGTCGACCTGCATCACCTCGATGAGAGCACGGGGGTGGTCCTCTCCGTCGATGATGATGTTGAGGTCGCCGACCCGCGGCAGGGGTTCGCTCGCGTGCTCGTAGTCCCACTGGGCGCCGGCCGTGGCGGTCTTGGTGCCGTCGAGCACCAGCGCGAGCAGCTCGTCGGCCTGCTCGGGCGTGCCGCCGAACGCCCATGCCGGCGGAGCCAGGGCCTCTCCGGAGTAGGCACCCAGATAGCCGGGAACCGGGTTGGTGCGGGTCTGGTGGCGTGCGGCCGACCAGAACTCGTCGAGCTCGGTGGGATCGATCATCAGCGGGTCAGCCGATCCAGGAACGCCACGAGCAGCGCCTCGCGCAACGCGGGGGGTGCCACGTCCAGCAGCGCGTTGACCGGTGCCATCTGCTCGGGCAGCTCGACCTCGCCGGTGCCGTCGCCCAGGCCGGCGAGTGCGAGGAGCTGGTCGAACTGGGCGTCGTCGAGTCCGGTGGGGTCGATGGCGGCAGCTGCCGCGCGCAGGTCGTCGTCGACCGCGACCGGCCCCGCCGAGACGGCGGCGGTCACCGACTCGCGCAGGGCGTCGAGCAGGTCGGGAACCGACGGTGCCGTGGCGGCGCACAGCGTGAAGTGCAGCGACGGAGGGTCGTCGCCGAAGGACATCTGGGGCTGCACGAACCACCCGCGCCGGGTCATCTCGTCGCTGATGGTGAAGACGTCGCAGGTGTCGTCCGTGGTCACGGCCACGAGCGAGGAGTCGGGGGCTGCCACCAGCGTCAGCTCGGGGATGTCGGTCACCCCGCTCACGAGCGCGTCGGTGCCGGCCAGGGTCTGGGCGACCAGGTCGCGGTAGCCGTCGAGGCCGATGTGGTGCACGACGGCCCAGGCCGCGGCGAGTGGCCCACCGGACTTGGTCGACTGCATCGTGGAGTTCAGCATCGTGTAACCGGGCCAGTCGGCGCTGGCGAAGAACTGGGTGCGGCGGCCCCGCGGTGTGGAGTGCAGGAGCAGCGAGACCCCCTTGGGGGTGTACGCGTACTTGTGCAGGTCGACCGAGATGCTGCTGACCCCCGGGACGCGGAAGTCCCACGGGTCGACCGGGCGACCGAGCGCCTCGGCCCAGGGCAGCACCCAGCCGCCGATGCACGCATCGACGTGGAAGCGCACCCCGTGGTGCCCGGCCACGGCGGCGATGTGCTCGATCGGGTCGACCACGCCGTGCGCGTACGACGGTGCGGATGCGGCCACGAGCACCAGCCGGTCGAGATGCTCGGCGATCGTCGAGGACATGGCGTCGACGTCGGCGCGGTGGGTGACCGGATCGACCGGGACGACGATCCGCTCGACGCCGAGGTAGTGCGCGGCCTTGGCGAACGCGGCATGGATGGTGCTGGGCACGACCATGGCCGGGTGCTCGACGTGGGGCAGCGCGTCGCGAGCGGCCTGGACCGCCAGCAGGATCGACTCGGTGCCGCCGGAGGTGACGGTGCCGACGGCGTCGCTGGTGCCGTGCAGGACCCGGCGACCGACGGCGACGAGCTCGCGCTCCATGGTCAGCAGGCTCGGGAAGGCGGTCGGGTCAAGACCGTTGCTGGAGGCGAACATCGACAACGCCTCACGACCGATCGCGTCGGCGTCGGCCAGGCCCGAGTCGTAGACGTAGGCCAGGGTGCGACCGCCGTGGGTGGGCAGGTCACCGGCCTGGAGCGTGTTCAGCCGGTCGAGGATCTGCTCGCGGGTCAGGGCCTGCTCAGACATGTCCGTCTCCTGGTCGGTCGGGACAGCGCCGCAGGGTGACAGCGCTCAAGGCGATGATGACAGCCGGCACCACGGAGAACCCGATGGCGATCGCGGTGAGCGTCCGGTCGGACTGGGTCACGTCGCCGGTGGAGGACACGTACCCGCCGATCGCCAGCACGACGGCGAACAGTCCCGGCCCGATGGCCAGTCCGAGCGTCTCGCCGGCCGTCCACACCCCGGTGAACACCCCGACGCGGTTCTGGCCGGATCGCAGCGCGTCGGCGGCGGCGATGTCGGGAAGCATCGCGAGCGGGAACACCTGCGCCCCGGCGTAGCCCACGCCGACGACCGCCGCTGCGGGGTACACCAGCCACACGGCGTCCTGGCGTGCTGCGAACAGCAGCAGCGCCCCGCCGACGAGCAGCGCCGTCGACAGCTGGTAGCCGAGCTTCTTGCCGTGTCGTCGGGCGAAGCGTTCCCACCAGGGCGTCACGACCAGGGCAGGAGCCACGAACGCGGCGAACAGGATCGTGGCGGCGGCGGAGGTGCCCAGCAGGTCGTCGGCCACGTAGGCGACGCCGGCCAGCATGGCGCCGATGCCGACGGCCTGCAGCACGAAGGTGGTCAGCAGGTCGCGAAAGGCCGGATCCGCCCGCACCAGCCTCAGCTGGTCGAGCAGTGATCCCTCCGCCGTCACCGTCTGCACCTCGGGCGCCGATCGCGTGCCGCGCCACGCGCCGAGGGCGCCGATCGCGATGATGGTCGCCACGTACAGCCCCATGACGCGGTGACCGGTGGTGTCGTCGTCGAAGGCGTTGACGACCAGGGGTGCGGTGGCCCCCGACAGCAGGATCGCCAGGGCGAGGACGGCCACGCGCCAGGTCATCAGCCGGGTGCGCTCGTCGTAGTCGGCCGTCATCTCGGCAGGCATCGAGACGTAGGGCACCTGGAAGAACGAGTACGCGGTCGCGCACAGCAGGAACAGCACCACCACGTACCCGCCGGCGAGCCAGGCGGGTCCGGTCGGCCCGGCGAACAACAGCGCGAAGGAGGCTGCGAGGGCGAGCCCGCCACCGAGCAGGAACGGGCGACGGCGCCCGCGGGGAGAGGTCGACGCGTCGCTGATGCGTCCGCTGATCGGGTTCAGCACCACGTCCCAGGCCTTGGGGGCGAAGACGATCACTCCGGCCACGAGCGCGGCGATGCCGAGGGTGTCGGTCAGGTACGGCAGGAGCAGCAGCCCCGGCACCGTGCCGAACGTGCCGGTCGCGACGCTGCCGAGCGCGTAGCCGCGCCGCACGCCGACCGGAAGGGTGACTGACATGGCGTCACCCTAGGGCTGCCGCCGCGACCCGGTCGACCGCTTCAGGACTCACAGCTCGCGCAGCGACTTGGCGTGCGGGTCGCGGTGGTCGGCGAGGTCGTGCAGGAAGTTCGCCGCCCACAGCTCGATGTTGTTCTCCATGACCTGCTTGCGCATGGCCTTCATGCGCCGTGAGTTCTCCCGCGGCCCGGCCTGCACGGCCTCGAGCAGCTTGGCCTTCAGTCCGTTGATGTCGTGCGGATTGACGTGGTAGGCCGACTTGAGCTCCGAGGCGGCACCCGCGAACTCGCTGAGCACCAGCGCGCCGCGGTTGTCGTAGCGGCAGGCCACGTACTCCTTGGCCACCAGGTTCATGCCGTCACGCAGCGGCGTGACGACCATGACGTCGGCCGCGCGGTACAGCGCTGCCATCTCCTCGCGCGGGTAGGAGGCGTGCAGGTACTGGATGGGCTGGTGACCGATGCGGCCGACGTCCCCGTTGATGCGGCCGACCAGTCGGTTGATGTCGTCGCGCAGGATCTTGTACTGCTGCACGCGCTCGCGTGACGGCGTGGCCACCTGGACGAAGACGGCATCGTCGACGTGCAGCGAGCCGTCGGCGATCAGCTCGCCGAACGCGCGCAGTCGCTGACGCAGCCCCTTGGTGTAGTCGAGCCGATCGATGCCGAGGATGACGGTGGCGGGGTTGCCGAGGCTCTCGCGGATCTCGGCCGCGCGGGCGAGGACGTCGGGCTTGCGTGCCAGCTCCTCGAAGCCTGCCGCGTCGATGGAGATCGGGTACGCCCGGGCGACGACGGTGCGGCCGTCGGGCAGGTAGACGAGGTCGCGGTGCGTCTTGTGCCCCACGCGCTGGCGCACGAGCCGCACGAAGTTCTGGGCCGCGCCCGGCATCTGGAAGCCCACCAGGTCGGCGCCGAGCAGACCCTCGAGGATCTCCTTGCGCCACGGCAGCTGCTGGAACAGCTCGGTGGGAGGGAACGGGATGTGCAGGAAGAAGCCGATGCGCAGGTCGGGTCGCAGCTCGCGCAGCATCGACGGCACCAGCTGCAGCTGGTAGTCCTGCACCCACACGATGGCGTTCTTGCGGGCCACCTTGGCGGCGCGCTCGGCGAAGCGACGGTTGACCTGGACGTAGGAGTCCCACCACTCGCGATGGAACTCCGGTGCGACCACGACGTCGTGGTACAGCGGCCAGAGGGTGGCGTTGGAGAAGCCCTCGTAGTACTCCGACACCTCCTGCTCGGACAGGTGCACCGGCACGAGCTGCAGTCCGTCGTGCTCGAAGGGCTTGAGCTTCTCGTCGGCGGCGCCGTGCCACCCGATCCAGGCGCCACCGTTGCTGCGCATCACCGGCTCGAGGGCCGTGACCAGGCCGCCCGGCGACTTGCGCCACAGCGTCTGGCCGTCCGGCGCCGTGATGCGGTCGACAGGCAGGCGATTGGCGATCACCACGAAATCTGCGGTGCCAGTGGGCATGGCTTCACCCTAGCCGGGGCAGGGCCACCCCACCGGTGCCGCACGACTAGCGGGGCGCCACGCCGATCTGCGTCAGGATCTGGTCGAGCTGGTCCATGATCTGCACGGTCTCGTCCAGCGGGAGCAGGTCGGACTCGGTCAGCCCGGCGCGCAGGCAGCGGCCGACCTCCTCGATCTCGTGGACGTAGCCGCGCCCGGTGCGCGGCGCGCTGATCGTGGAGACCGACTCGCCCACGGCGACGGTGAAGTCGTCGGGGTGGTGGAAGCGGGCGGGCACCTCGATGCGGCCCTCGTCGCCTGCCACCGTCGCGCCGTCGCCGGTCCAGGCGACCTGGCTCCAGCCGATCGTCGCGACGGCCCCGGACGCGTAGGTCAACGTGGCGCCGCCGGCGATGTCGATGCCGAGGTCGGACAGAGTTCCGGCCGCGGCGATGGAGCGGGGCGGGCCGAGCAGCAGGTGGGCCAGGGTGAGCGGGTAGATGCCGACGTCCAGCAGGGCGCTGGCGCCGAGGGCGGGGTCCCACAGTCGGGCCTTGTGCGTGGGGGCGACGAAGCCGAGCTCGGCGTGCAGCATGCCGACCCGCCCGACCTTGCCGGCCGCGACCATCTCTCGCACGCGGCGGATCGCGGGATTGGTCCGCATCCACATCGCCTCGGCGAAGAACAGGCCGCGGCTGCGCGCCTCCTGCACCAGGCGTGCCGCGTCGGGCGCGTTCATGGTGAGGGCCTTCTCGCACAGCACCGCCTTGCCGGCCTCGAAGCACGTCATGACGTCCTCGACGTGTCGGCTGTGGGGGCTGGCGACGTAGATGACGTCGACCTCCGGGTCAGCCGCCAGCTCGGCGTACGAGCCATGGGCGCGGGCGTCCTCGTGGTCGTCGGCGAAGGCCTCGGCCGCGGCGAGGGTGCGCGAGCCGACGGCCGCAAGGGTGTGTCCCGCCGCGAGGGCGAGGTCGTCGGCGAACGACCGGGCGATGTGGCCCGTGGCGAGGATTCCCCAGCGGATGGTCGATCCGGCACGGTCGTTCACGGATTCATCATGACAAATCGGTGGTCCGAGCGAATGGGCGTGGTCGAATGACAGGCGTGTAGTTCGTGTCGTAGACTTCCGCTATGAGCGCTGCGGAGATGTCGGGACGTCCCGGGGTCGATGTATCCCCCTCGCTGACAGAACGCGATCGCGAGATCCTCGCCCTCGAGCGGGTCTGGTGGCAGTACACCGGCACCAAGGAGCAGGCGATCCGCGAGAAGTTCGACATGTCGACCACGCGCTACTACCAGGTGCTCAACGCCCTGATCGACCGCGAGGACTCCCTCGCCTTCGACCCGCTGCTGGTCAAGCGCCTGCGTCGGCTGCGATCGGAGCGCCAGCGCAGCCGATCGGCACGCCGCCTCGGCTTCGACGTCTGAGCAGCACGTGGTCGAGCATCGCAAGAACCCCCGCACCAGGGTGAAGGTCCCGGCGGGATGGTTCATCGTCGTCAGCGTGGTCGCGTGCGTCGGCGCCGCCGGGTGGCTCGGCGTCATGCTGGTCGGCCCCACCCCGGCGTCCGCCGACGGTGCCTCGGGCACCGACTCCGCCGCTGCGTCCTCGCCGTCGCCGAAGGCTGACCAGGCCGAGACCACCGCGCCAGAGACCACTGCGCCCGAGTCCGACACGACCGAGCCGTCGCCGACCGCGAGCGCCACGCCGGCGTCGCGCACGGCTCCGGTGTCGATCCTCAACAACACCGGCATCAAGAACCTGGCCAGGTCCTTCTCCGTCACGGTGTCCGACGCCGGGTGGACGGTCGCCGGGCTGGGCAACTGGCGCGGCCAGATCGTGTCCAACACGGTCTACTACCCCGACGGCATGCAGCAGCAGGCCGAGCTCCTGGCCGACGACGTGGGCATCGAGCGGGTCATGCCGAGCATCGTCCCGATGCGCATGGACCGGTTGACCATCATCTTGTCGGGCCCGCAACAATAGGGCTCATGCCCGGCATCATCGCTGCACCGCCGGTCGATGACCCGCAGGGCACCCTGCTGGCCCTCGACTTCGACGGCACCCTCGCGCACATCGTCGACGATCCGACGCAGGCGTTCGCACACCCCGGCGCGGTCACGGCGCTGGGGCGCCTCGGGCGCACTCTCGGCGCGGTCGCGATCATCACCGGTCGTCCCGTCACGCAGGCGCTCGACCTCGGCGGGTTCGCCTCGGTCGAGGGTCTCGACGAGCTGGTGATCTTCGGCCAGTACGGTGCGGAACGCTGGGACGCGTCGTCCGGCGAGGCGATCGGTTCCGAGCGCGTCGAGACCATCGATCGGCTGGCCGAGCAGCTGCCTGACATCCTCGCGGCCCACGGAGCGGCCGGGGCGCTGATCGAGGACAAGGGCCTGGCCCTGGCGGTGCACACACGGGGCATGCAGTCCGATCTCGTCGAGCGACTGCACGGCCCCCTGGCCGCCATCGCCGGAGAGCTGGGCCTCACGCTCGAGCCGGGGCGACAGGTGCTCGAGATGCGGTTCTCCGGTGCCGACAAGGGACATGCCCTGCGCACGCTGGTGGCCGAGACGGGCGCGCGCACCGTGGTGTTCGGTGGCGACGACCTCGGCGACATCCCGGCCTTCGAGGCGGTCGACGACCTGCGTGCTCGCGGCATGCGCGGGCTGCTGGTCTGCTCGGCCTCGGCGGAGCAGGACGCCCTCGTGGCGCGGGCGGACGTCGTGCTCGACGGGCCGGATGCGGTCGCGACCTGGCTGTCGGACTGGGCGGACGCGCTCGGCGCATGACCGCTGACGTGCGGCTGCCCCACACGGGTTGGACGCGCGTGCGCACCGTCGTCAACTGGATCAACCTGAGCACCCCGCTCGGCCTGCTCGTCGCGCGTGTCGGCGGTGCCACCGTCACCCCGCGCGGTCGTGGCACGTACCTGGCGACCGGGTACCGCCACCGTTTTCCCGTCGCGGGTGCCTTCACGGTGGGCAGCGTCATCACCTCCCGTCACGACCTCGGGTACCTGCTGGAGCGACCGGTGCTGCTGCAGCACGAGGACCGGCACTGCACCCAGTACGCCTTCGCGATCGGCCCGGTCATGATCCCGCTGTACGTGGTGGCCGCGGGTGTGTCGTACGCGTTGGCAGGGGACCACGCGTCGTACAACCCGTTCGAGCGGTTGGCCGGTCTCGACGACGGCGGCTACCGGTCACCCCGACTCCGCTGGGCCGACCGGCACTGACGTCCACGCAGCGAGAACGGTCGTCTCACGATGTGGTCTAAGTAGACACATCGTGAGACGCGACCTAGGCTGGGAGCACCTCATCACGAGGGGCAGAGGGACGCGGCCCGTTGAAGCCCCAGCAACCAGTCACCGGCGAGAGATCGCCCACGGCCAGGTGCTAACTCCGCCCCGGGTGATCGTCGCCCGGGACAGATGACAGGAGCGACATGACCCTCACTGCCGAGCCCCGCCCCACGACAGCCTCCAGCGCCACCGAGCTTCGCCCCGGCGCCTTCGGCCCGGCACGCGAGCTGGTGTGCCGCGAGTGTGGTGCCACCCGTGATCTCGGTCCGCACTACGTCTGCGCCGACTGCTTCGGCCCGTTGGAGATCGGCTACGACTTCGGCGCCGTCACGCGCGAGCAGATCGAGGCCGGGCCCGCCAACATCTGGCGCTACAAGGCGCTGCTGCCCGTGCCGGACGACATCGAGACCACTCCCAACCTCGAGCCCGGATTCACCCGCCTGCTGGAGGCGAAGAACCTGGCCGCCGAGCTGGGGCTCACCCGACTGTGGGTCAAGGACGACAGCACCAACCCCACCAACTCGTTCAAGGACCGCGTGGTGGCCATCGCGCTGTCGGCCGCCCGCGAGCTCGACGCCAAGGTGTTCGCCTGTCCGTCCACGGGCAACCTCGCCAACGCCGTGGCCGCGGCCGGGGCGCGTGCGGGCATCCGCACGGTCGTGTTCATCCCCAGCGACCTCGAGACTCCCAAGCAGGTCAACTCGGCGATCTACACCGAGAACCTCATCGCGGTCGAGGGCACCTACGACGACGTCAACAAGCTGGCCAGCGAGATCGCCGGTGAGCAGGACGGCTGGGCGTTCGTGAACGTCAACGTCCGCCCGTTCTACGCCGAGGGGTCCAAGACCCTGGGCTACGAGATCGCCGAGCAGCTCGGCTGGCGCCTGCCCGACCAGATCGTGATCCCGGTGGCCTCGGGCTCACAGCTGACCAAGGTGCACAAGGCGTTCCGCGAGCTGGTGGCACTGGGGCTCGTGGAGGACAAGCCGTGCCGCATCTTCGGCGCGCAGGCCGAGGGGTGCTCGCCGGTGTCGGCCGCGCACAAGGCAGGTGTCGACGCGATCCGCCCGGTCAAGCCCGACACGATCGCCAAGAGCCTCGCCATCGGCAACCCGGCCGACGGCATCTACGTGCTCGACATCGCCCGCGAGACCGGGGGAGCGGTCGAGGACGTCACCGACGACCAGATCCGCGACGCCATCGTGCTGCTGGCACGCACCGAGGGCATCTTCACCGAGACCGCCGGCGGAACCACGATCGGCGTCCTGCAGAAGCTGGTCGAGACCGGCCAGCTCGATCCCGACCTCGAGACCGTGGTCATCAACACCGGCCACGGACTCAAGACCCTCGACGCCGTCACCGACCGTGTCGGGCCGCGCGCCACCATCGCCGCCACGTACGACGCGTTCGTCGCCGCCGACATCGCCTGAACCGCACCCGACCAGCAGGAGCACCCATGAGCATCTCCGTCCGGATCCCGACGATCCTGCGCACGTACACCCAGGACCAGTCGCAGGTCACCGCCGAGGGCGGCACCCTGGCCGAGGTGCTGGACTCCCTGGAGGCGAGCCATCCCGGCATCAAGGCGCGCGTCGTCGACGAGAAGGGCGCACTGCGCCGGTTCGTCAACATCTACGTGGCCGAGGAGGACGTCCGGTTCAGCCAGGGTCTCGACACCCCCACCCCCGACGGCAGCCAGGTCTCGATCATCCCGGCCGTGGCGGGAGGGTCCTGACGCTCCGAGCGGACTGAGGGCGCAGCCCGGCCGTCGCCGGAGGAGCCTGACGGTCCCGTCGACCTGTAAGGTCGAGGCCGACGCGCCTCGCCGGTGGCGCAGAGCAACAACCCGCTGGGTCAGCAAGGGGTCGGATGATGGTGCAGGGCACGGTCAAGTGGTTCAACGCCGACAAGGGCTACGGCTTCATCGAGGTCGAGGGGCAGGACGACGTCTTCGTCCACTGGTCCAAGATCGCCTCCGAGGGCTACAAGACCCTCGACGACGGTCAGGCCGTCACCTTCGAGGTCGTCGACGGCCCCAAGGGCCGCGAGGCGCACGAGGTCGTCAGCGCCTGAGCGATGGCGACGATCTATCACACGGCCACCACGCTCGACGGTCATCTGGCCACGACCGACCACTCGCTCGACTGGTTGTTCGTCGTGGAGGGCGACGACTCCACCGACACGTTCGGCGAGTTCATGGCCGGTGTCGGGGCGATGGCCATGGGCGCGTCCACCTACGAGTGGCTGCTGCGCGAGGAGAACCTCGTGGCCGAGCCGCAGAAGTGGCGCGAGTGGTACGCCGACCGGCCCACCTGGGTGTTCACCCATCGCGACCTTCCGCAGATCGCCGGCGCCGACATCCGGTTCACCTCCGATCCGGCATCGACCGTGCACGCCCAGATGGTGGCGGCGGCCGGTGACCGCGACGTGTGGCTGATGGGTGGTGGCGACCTGGTGGGGCAGTTCGCCGACGCGGGACACCTCGACCGGATCGTCGCCACGATCGCGCCGGTCACGCTGGGCGCGGGCGCTCCGCTGCTGCCGCGCGACATCCGGTCCGACCGCCTCACGCTGGTCGGCGTCACGCAGCGCGGACAGTTCGCCGAGCTCACCTACGACGTCACCTGACGGGCCTCGTTGCATCCCGTTGATTAGCACTCGTATAGTGAGAGTGCTAGTTCGTCGACCATCCACAGTCGGAGTAATTCACCCATGTCAAAGACCATTGCCTTCAATGAAGAGGCCCGCCGCGGTCTCGAGCGCGGCATGAACCAGCTCGCCGACGCCGTCAAGGTGACGCTCGGCCCCAAGGGCCGCAACGTCGTGCTGGAGAAGAAGTGGGGAGCCCCCACGATCACCAACGACGGCGTGTCCATCGCCAAGGAGATCGAGCTCGAGGATCCCTACGAGAAGATCGGTGCCGAGCTCGTCAAGGAGGTCGCCAAGAAGACCGACGACGTCGCTGGCGACGGCACCACCACGGCCACCGTCCTGGCCCAGGCACTCGTGCGTGAGGGACTGCGCAACGTGGCCGCCGGCGCCAACCCGATGAGCCTGAAGAAGGGCATCGAGGCCGCCGTCGACGCCATCAGCGCGCAGCTGCTCGGCATGGCCAAGGACGTCGAGACCAAGGAGCAGATCGCCTCCACCGCCTCCATCTCGGCCGCCGACACCACCGTCGGCGACATCATCGCCGAGGCCATGGACAAGGTCGGAAAGGAAGGCGTCATCACCGTCGAGGAGTCCAACACCTTCGGGCTCGACCTCGAGCTCACCGAGGGCATGCGCTTCGACAAGGGCCACCTGTCGGGTTACTTCGTCACCGACCCGGCCTCCATGGAGACCGTGCTCGACGACCCGTACATCCTGATCGTCAACAGCAAGATCAGCTCGGTCAAGGACATGGTCCCCGTGCTGGAGAAGGTCATGGCGTCCGGCAAGCCGCTGGTCATCATCGCCGAGGACATCGAGGGCGAGGCCCTGGCCACCCTGATCGTCAACAAGCTCAAGGGAGTCTTCAAGTCCGTGGCCGTCAAGGCTCCGGGCTTCGGCGACCGCCGCAAGGCCATGCTGGCCGACATCGCCATCCTCACCGGTGGCGAGGTCATCAGCGAGGAGGTCGGTCTCAAGCTCGAGAACGCCGATCTCACGCTGCTCGGCACGGCTCGCAAGGTCGTCACCACCAAGGACGAGACCACCATCGTCGAGGGTGGCGGCTCGGCCGACCAGATCGCCGGCCGGGTCAACCAGATCAAGGCCGAGATCGAGAACAGCGATTCGGACTACGACCGCGAGAAGCTGCAGGAGCGCCTGGCCAAGCTGGCCGGTGGCGTGGCGGTCATCAAGGTCGGCGCGGCCACCGAGGTCGAGCTCAAGGAGCGCAAGCACCGCATCGAGGACGCCGTGCGCAACGCGAAGGCTGCCGTCGAGGAGGGCATCGTCGCCGGTGGCGGCGTGGCTCTCGTGCAGGCCGCCGCTGCGGTGTTCGAGAAGCTCGAGCTCAGCGGTGACGAGGCCACGGGCGCCAACATCGTGCGCGTCGCGGCCTCGGCTCCGCTGAAGCAGATCGCCATCAATGCCGGACTCGAGGGTGGAGTGGTGGCCGAGAAGGTCGCCAACCTGCCCGAGGGCGAGGGCCTCAACGCGGCCACCGGCGAGTACGTCGACCTGATCGCCGCGGGCATCATCGACCCGGCCAAGGTCACGCGCTCGGCGCTGCAGAACGCGGCGTCCATCGCGGCGCTGTTCCTCACCACCGAGGCCGTCGTGGCCGACAAGCCCGAGCCGGCTCCCGCCGGTGGCGCCCCCGACATGGGCGACATGGGCGGCATGGGCGGCATGGGCTTCTAGTCCGCACCACCCGCGCGACCTGCACCACCCGAGAGCCCCCGACCGCACCGCGGTCGGGGGCTCTCGCCCGTCCACCGGCCTTCCCCGCGAGTGGCGCAAAGTGGTCGACTTTCACGTTCGAAACGAGCCGAACTGCGCCACTTGCGGTTCAGGTTGCGCCACTCGCTGGCCTCGATCGAGGGCTCGTGGGGCGAGCGAAGCGCTCGATGCGGTGCAGCAGTGCCCCGTAGCCCGTCGGGGAGAAGGTCGACAGTCGTGCCTCGCGCTCCCACCGGGCGACCCTGCGATGGTCGTGAGCGAGGCCGAGCGCGTCCTCCGCATCGCCGATGATCTGCGCCGGATCGTCGGTCACGTCGCGTGCGCCGTAGGCGAACCGCTCGATGCCGTGTCGAGCCAGCAGACGATCGCGGCGCATGTCGCGCAGGTGCACGTCAGCGTCGCGGTGCACGCCACCGTCGAACTCGGCAGCACGTCGGGTGCCGCGAATCCGCAGGTCGAGCGACCAGATGATCTCGCCGCCCTCGGACCTGAGCTCGTGCTGGGGCTCGACCGGAATGCCGGCGAGCACGTGCAGCAGCCGCAGGACGGTCTCCCACGGCGACTGGGAACGCTCGTCGGCCAGGAGCAGCGCACGCCGGAGAACCCGCACGCCGCGCCGGCCCGCGCGCATGGTGTCCCTGATGGCCGAGATCGTGGTGTCGTGTCGCTGCAGCGCGCAGTCGATCACCACCACGAGGTCCACCAGGCTCAGGTGCTCGGCGAGCTCGACGATGGTCCACTCCGGTGAGGCCACGCGGAGACCGCGGTACCGACGGCGGTGCTCGTCCGGAAGGTCGCAGCGGCGCACGTACACCCCGCGTCGATCATGGTGAGGGGCGTCGCCGTCGGTGCAGGCGATGAGGGGCTCGTCGGGAATGTTCGGCAGCCACCATCCGCGCAGCCTGGCTGACGTGAGGTGCGTGAACACGGCGTCCGGCGGCAGCGCGAGCGCCACGGCTGCACACACCGTGGCCAGGTCGTCGCCATCGGCGGCCGCCATCGACACGCCGTTGACCGGATGGAAGTACTCGGAGTTGCGCAGGCGGCTGCGGGTCACGCCGTGGTGGCCGGCCTCGCGATGCAGGATCGGTTCCATCGGCCGATCGTGACCGCCCGGAGCACGCCCGCCCACTGTCGTCATCCGGCGTGTGGATCTGTCCCGTCCTCCACAACCGCCGAGTGGCGCATCGTGATCATCGAGTGGCGCAATTCGGCTGGATTCGAGCGGCATTCTCGACCAGTTTGCGCCACTCGCGGGGAAGGGGGCTAGAGGTGGGTGCGGACGTCGCGGAGCTCGGGGAAGAAGGTGAGGGCGAGGGCGCGCTGCAGGAAGGGAACGCCGCTGGAGCCACCGGTGCCGCGCTTGTGGCCGATGATGCGCTCGACGGTCTTGAGGTGGCGGAAGCGCCACAGCTGGAAGCTCTCCTCGACGTCGACCAGCTCCTCGCACATCTCGTAGGCGTCCCAGTGCGCGTGCGGGTCCGCGTAGATGCGCCGCACCACCTCGACCACGTCCGGATGCGCGGCGTACGGCTGGCTCACGTCGCGGTCCAGGACGTCGGCCGGGACGTCGTGGCCGCGACGGGCCAGCAGGTGCAGGAAGGCGTCGTACAGCGACGGGGTGTTCAGGTCGGCCAGCAACGCGTCGTGCAGCGCGGGATCGTGGTCGAAGACCTTGATCATCTGCGGGTTCTTGTTGCCGAGCAGGAACTCCACCGTCCGGTACTGCGGTGACTGGAACCCCGACGACTTGCCCAAGGAGTCGCGGAACTGCACGTACTCGACCGGCGTCAGGGTCTCCAGCACCGACCACTGCTCGAACATCTGCCGCTGGATGGCCTTGATGCGGGCCAGGCGCTTCAGGGCGGGGGACAGGTCGTCGGAGCCGATCAGGGCGATGGCCGACCGGAGCTCGTGGATCAGCTGCTTGAGCCACAGCTCGGTGACCTGGTGCTGGATGATGAACAGCATCTCGTCGTGGTGGTCCGACACCGGTTGCTGCGCCGAGAGCAGCGCCGGCAGCTGTAGGTAGCTCGCGTAGGTCAGCTCTCCGCGCAGGTCGGTGGCGACCCCCTCGTCGATGGGACGGAACGAGGCGGACTCGGATGCTTCATTCATGTCTGCAACCTATGGCAAGGTCGTCGCGTGGCGAACAGACCTGACCCTCCTGCCAGCTGGGTCGCGCGTGTCGACGTAGCACTCGCGGGCTGTCCGCAGTGCCGTTCGGAGAAGGCCTGGACCGGCACGCGGTGGCGCGTCGGCGGGTCCACCGTGGCGCACCTGTTCGGAGGTGAGGACCAGCTGTTCCGCCTGATGGTGCGCGCGTCCCACGACGAGGTCATGGCCTTCGAGCTGCAGGGCCACCCGTACTTCCGAGCCGGGTGGGGACGCAACGTCGTCGGCATGGTGGTCGACGATCGCAGCGACTGGGACGAGATCGCCGAGCTCGTGGTCGAGTCCTACTGCGTGCAGGCGCCGCCCTCGCTGGCCGAGCAGGTCGATCGACCCGCCAGGTGATCTGGCTGACAGAATCACCGGATGGACGCCGACCACCGCACCCGCCTGCGCGCCGCCGGCGTCGAGGCGGACGCCCTCGACGCGCTGACGTGGCACCTCCAGGTCGACGCGATGCCCGCGTGGTGGCACGAGTGCGGCAACGCGCTGTATCTCGCCGACGGCGCCTCGTTGCCTCCCCGGGTGCTGGCCGACCTCACGACCTTCCCGGTGCACGACGTGCTGATCGCCGTGGGAGCCCCGATGGAGTGGCTCAGCTCGTTGTTGGTCGGAGGGGACCGCGCCACGGTGTTCCTCGACCGTCGGTGCGTGCTCACCGCCGGTGAGGTCTACTGCGGTGCCGATTCGCAGATCGTCCTGCACGGGCCCGTCGTGGCCACCCGGCAGGCGGTGGTCGATGCTCGCAACGGCGGCAGCATCGTCGCCCAGGGCGACCAGCTGTGGGCAGCGAATGTCTACGTCGCCACCGACGACATGCATCGGCTCGCCGACGCTGCCACGGGCGATCGACTCAACCCGTTCGGTGGGCGCATCACCATCGGCCGGCACGTGTGGCTGTGTCGCGACGCCGTGGTCACCGGACACGCCGACATCGGTGACGGTGCGGTGGTGGCCATGCGGTCGGTGGTTCGCGGTCAGAAGGTGCCGTCCCGCGCGGTGGCGGCCGGGGTCCCGGCGCGCACGGTGCGCACCGACGTCGAGTGGAGCCACGACGACCTTCCGTAGACGCTCGCCCGATCGACGTGATGGCACAGTTGACCCATGGCGGTGATCGAGGCGGTGGGGCTGGGCAAGTCCTTCGGGGACAAGCGCGTGGTCGACGACCTGTCGTTCTCCGTCCAGCCGGGCAGCGTCACCGGCTTCCTGGGACCCAACGGGGCGGGCAAGTCCACCACGATGCGCCTCATGCTCGAGCTGGACCGCGGCGACGGGCGCACCACGTTCGACGGCCTGACGTTCGGCCAGATCGACCACCCGATGCGTCGCGTCGGCGCACTGTTGGAGGCCAAGCCGTTCCACCCCACGCGCACGGCGCGCAACCACCTGCGGATGATCGCGGCCCCCAACCACATCGGCGACGACCGCGTCGACGCCGTGCTCGACCTCGTGGGCCTGTCGAGCGTGGCGCGCCACAAGCCGCGCACGTTCAGCCTCGGCATGGGGCAACGGCTCGGCCTGGCCGCGGCGCTGCTGGGTGATCCCGACGTCCTGATCCTGGACGAGCCGAGCAACGGGCTGGATCCGGCCGGCATCAGCTGGTTGCGGCAGCTGCTGCAGACGTTGGCTCGCGACGGTCGATCGGTGCTGGTCTCCAGCCATCTGCTGCAGGAGATGGCCGTGCTCGCCGACCGTCTGGTCGTCATCGGTCGGGGCGTCATGCTGGCCAACGGAGCGGTCGACGAGTTCATCGACGCGAGCCGTCTCGGCACCGTCCGCGTGCGCACCCCGGACGCCGGGCTGCTGGTTCCCGCTCTCGCGCCGCTCGGGGGTGGCGTCACCGTCGACGGTGACGACCTGGTGGTCACGGCGCTGACCGCCGACCAGGTCGGCGACGCAGCGCTGGCAGCCGGTGCCCGCATCCATCAGCTGGTGACCGAGCGCCCCAGCCTCGAGGACGCGTTCCTCGAGGCGACCGGACTGTCCGAGGAGTTCGGCTCCAGCACGGGTGCCGCCTCGTGATCGACGCCCTGCGGTACGAGTGGGTCCGCCTGAGGACGCTGCGGTCGACCTACTGGTTGATCGGGCTCGCGCTGGCCTTCCAGGTCACGATGTCGAGCCTGATCGCGTGGCGCATCAGTGTCGCCAGCGGGTCCCTGGGCGAGGACAACACCTTCGACGTTATCGTCACGATCGGCGCCTCCTCGGGTCTGGCGCCCCTGTTCATCGGCTACATCCTCGGCCTGCTGGGCGTGTTCTCGATGGGCCACGAGTACCGGCACGGCATGATCCGGGCGACGCTCACGGCGGTGCCGCACCGGGCGACGGTGCTGACCGCCAAGATCCTCACGACAGCAGGTGTGGTCGGAGCAGCGGCGGTGGCGTGTCTCGCGCTGGGACTCGCGTCCATGCTGGTGTTCGGCCTGCCCCTGCCGGACCTCGGTGCGATGGTGTCCCTCGGCGCGGGCACGGCGATCTTCGCGATGCTGTTCGCCCTGTCCGGGCTGGCGTTCTCCACGCTGGTGCGCAACCAGACGGCCGCCGTCGCGATGCTGATGCTGATCCCGACGGTGTTCGAGCAGATCGTCAAGGCCATCGTGTTCGCCATCAAGGCGGCCTCCGACGACCCGACGTCCACGACGGGCGTCGTGACGATCCTCAAGTACCTGCCGTACGACGCCGGCGGACAGATGTACACCCGCATCTCGATCGGTGACATGTTGCGGTTCTTCGGCGTCGTCCCGTTCGGCCCCGTCGGCGGCGGCATCGTGATGGGCGTGTTCGTGGCAGGCCTCCTGGCGCTGAGCTACTGGGCGTTCCTGCGCCGGGACGCCTGACCTGCACCACCCGCGACCGGCGTCGGCGTCATGAATTGCCGCGTGCGCCCTCTCTGGTAGGTACGGCCATGCGCCATGGCCGGTCGAAGATCTTCTGAGGACGTTCATGCGCATCGCCAGCCGGGCCCCCCACCGTCGCGGATTCGCGCGCCGGACCATGCTGCTGTCGTTCGTCGTGGCCGTGCTGGCTCCGCTGGTGTCGGCGCTGCCCGCGACGGCCGCTGATCCGGTCACGGCGCCCGTGATCGACGGTCGCAGCCAGGCCACGGCCGCCGCGTCGTGCTGGGAGATCAAGCAGAACGATCCGACTGCCACCGACGGCGCGTACTGGCTGCTCACGCCCCAGCTGGTCTACCCGCGCAGGTTCTACTGCGACATGACCACCGACGGTGGCGGCTGGGTGCTGATCGGTCGCGGGCGGCAGGGATGGTCGTGGAGCAACGACGGTCTGGGTGCCGCCGACGACCTGGCGAACGACCCTTCCGGGCCGACCGCCTTCCCGGTCAAGCAGCTCAGCGGGAGCGTCATCGATGCTCTCGCGGGCGGCAAGCGCATTGACTCGATGACCGACGGTGTCCGCGTGCGCCGCGCCACCACCGTCGACGGCACGCAGTGGCAGGAGTCCGGCTGGACGTACCAGAGCCGCGACCGATGGTCCTGGACCCTCAGCGCCGGCTTCCCGGTGGCCTCGGCGCACATCGGCACGGCGACCGGTTCGGGCACCACGACCCGCGACATCGGGCTCGACGACGGGTTCAATCGGATCTGGACCTTCGACGACGCGGCCAACGACTTCGTCCGCGGGTTCAACTACGGCTACAACGTCGTCGGCAGCGCCGACGCGAACAGCTACCTGTTCTCCCAGCGGGGAGACGGCCGCTACCCCTCGCCGTTCAGCCAGGTCTTCCTGCGTCCCAAGCTGATGACCGCCGATCTCACCTACCCGGCGATCCCGCCCGGCGGCGCGCCGGCGAGCACGCAGAAGGCCATCCCCGAGAGCGGCACGATCCCGTCGACCTGGGGCGTCAGCGGCACCGGCGCCGGGGGCACGGGCGAGAACGCCACCGAGGTGCAGGCCTTCGCCCAGATCGGCAACGTCATGTACGTCGGCGGCAACTTCACCACGGTCCAGAAGGGCGAGGGTGCCACCGGCGCGAACAAGATCGCGCGGCCCTACCTGGCCGCCTTCAACGCGACCACCGGCGACTACCTCTCGTCGTTCGCTCCGCCCGCCCTGAACAACCAGGTCAAGTCGCTCGCGGCGCTGCCCGGCGGCCGTCTGGCCGTCGGGGGAGAGTTCACGACGGTCGGCGGGACCAGCCGACCGGGTCTGGTGGTGCTGAACGCCACGACCGGTGCTGTCGACACCGCCTGGAACGTGAAGATCCTCAACAAGCTCTCGGGCGGCAAGGCGTCGATCCGCGGGCTCGACGTGAGCGGCGACTACCTGTACGTGGGCGGCGCCATGACCCACTTCCTCGTGGGCACCCGTGAGACCTACGCCAAGGGCGCCGGACGGGTCAAGATCTCGACCCGCACGCCCGATGCGAGCTGGAACCCCGAGTTCAACGGCACCGTCACGGCGCTGGACGTCAGCGACGACGGTTCGCGCGTCTACTACGCCGGATACTTCACCAAGTCGCGGACCGCCGACGCCCTGCGCGGCGCAGCGTTCAGCACCGCCAGCGGAGCGGCCCGGATCGCCCCGACCTGGACCCCGGTGTCCAGCACCGCGGGCTCGGCGCGGTACCAGCAGGCCGTCAAGGAGGTGGGGTCGCGGGTGTGGCTCGGCGGGTCGCAGCACAACATGTTCGGCTACGACCGCACCACGTTCGCGCTCAACAAGACCCACATCACCAAGTGGGGCGGCGACATCCAGGCACTCGAGGCCGGCAACGGCCTGGTGTTCGCGGGCTGTCACTGCGAGGACTGGAACTACTCCGACACCGCGGACTTCGACGGCACGTCCCCCGGGCAGACCACCGTGGGCTGGTCGCAGGCGGACGCGATGGACTTCATCGGTGCCTACGACGCGACCTCCGGTGACTACGTCTCGAACTTCGTCCCGCAGCTGAAGGCACGCAACGGCATGGGCGTCTGGGCGATCAAGGTCGCCACGGACGGCACCGTCTGGGCCGGCGGCTCGCTGACCTCCGGTGTGTCGACCCACGGCATCAACCAGTGGATCGGCGGGTTCACCCGATTCGCGGCGCGCCCGCACACGGCGCCCCTGCCGCCGACCTCGCCCGCGGCCAGCCTCGCAGGCGGTGACGCCACCGTCTCGTGGGCGGCGTCACCGACCACGAGCGGACCACCGATCACCTACCAGGTGCTGCGCAACGACCGCGTCGTCGCGACCACCCAGTCCACCGTGGTCGTGGTTCCCGGATCGACGACGGACGACTCGTTCTTCGTCCGTGCCGCCGACGACGCCGGCAACCGCTCGGCGACCACCGCCGCCGTGCGGGCCACGGCCGGAGCGCCGTCGCCGGTGCTGCTGCCCTCGGGCTCCACGTGGTCGTACCTGTTCGACGACACCGCCGCCGTCCCCGCCACCTGGCAGCAACCGGCCTACCCGGCCACCGGCTGGAAGAGCGGCGCGGCGCCGCTCGGCTTCGGGTCCACCGACGTCGCCACCAACATCGACGTCCCCGCCGGCACCCGCCGCGCGGTCGTGTCGTACTACCGCTCGACCTTCACCGTCGCGCCGGGATCGAGCTACGGCTCGGTCACGTTGACCACGCGTGCCGACGACGCGGTGGCGGCCTACGTCAACGGTGTCGAGGTCGGTCGCGCGAACCTTCCCTCGGGTGACCTGTCCGGCTCCAGCTACGCGTTGTCGGCACCGCGCACGGCCGCGGCCCAGCAGGCCCCGGTCAGCTTCACGGTGCCGGTGTCGGTGCTGCGGCAGGGAACCAACACGGTCGCGATCTCGGTGCACTCGATGTACCGATCGACACCTGACTCCAGCATGGACGCCACGGTCACCTCGACGCCGGGCACCGAGGAGCCGCCCGCTCCGCGGTCCACCCTGCTCGCCGAGCGGTCGACCTGGTCGTACCTGTTCGACGACACCGCGACGGTGCCGTCGAGCTGGCAGCAGCCGGGCTTCGCGCCCACGGGCTGGAAGACCGGCGCCGCACCGTTGGGCTTCGGCTCTCCGTACGTGGCGACCAACACCGACGTGCCCAGCGGCGCCCGGCGTCCGGTCGTCGGGTACTACCGCACGACGTTCGACATCGCGCCGGGCTCGACCTTCGGCACGGTCACCCTCACGACGCGGGCCGACGACGCGGTCGCCGCCTACGTCAACGGCGTCGAGGTGGGGCGCGCCAATCTCGACCCGGGACCGCTGTCGAGCTCCAGCTATGCCCTGTCCGCTCCACGAACCTCCGCGGCGATCGCCGAGCCCGTGTCGTTCGAGGTGCCGGTGTCGGTGCTGCGCCCGGGAACCAACACGGTCGCGATCTCGGTGCACTCGATGTACCGCTCCACACCGGACTCGAGCATGGACGCCTCGATCAAGGCGTCCGAGGGATCGAACCCGGTCGTCGCACCACCGACCACGACCAACCTCGTGGCCGAGAAGTCGACCTGGTCGTACCTGTTCAGCGCGACCACCGCGCCGCCGGCCAGCTGGCAGACCGATGCGGCCGGAACCGAGGCCTGGGGCACCGGGGCCGCGCCACTGGGGTGGGGATCAGGACCCATCACCACCAACATCGACGTGCCGTCGGGCGAGACCCGCGGACTCACCTCCTACTTCCGTCGCACGTTCGCGGTGGACGATCCGGCCGCGTTCAGCGCGCTGACGCTGACCACGAGGGCCGACGACGGCATCGCGGTGTACGTCAACGGCGTGGAGGTGGTGCGATCGAACCTGCCGACCGGCCCGCTCACCTCGGGCACCTACGCGTTGTCGTCGCCCAGCACGCAGGCTGCCCTCGATGCTCCGCTGGTGGTGCAGGTGCCGACCTCGGTGCTGGTCGCCGGAGCCAACACGATCTCGGTGGAGGTCCACTCCAACTATCGCTCGGCGCCGAGCTCCAGCATGGACCTGTCGCTGGTCGGGACGTCATGACCGGACCGCGTCCAGCACAGGCGTGGTCACAGCTGGCGCAGGCGCAGAAGAGCGGCGCGGGCGTGCCGTGGTACATGCGTGTGGTGAATCGACGACTCGGTCGCGCACTGGCCGCGGCCGCGTCGCCGACGTCGGTGACACCGAACCACCTGACGGCTGCGAGCTTCGTGGCGTTCCTCGCGGGAGCCGGTCTGCTCGCCGCCGTGCCACCCGGCGTCGCAGTGGCGGTCGGGTCGATGCTGCTGCTCCAGCTCGGGTTCGCGCTCGACGCCGCGGACGGCCAGCTCTCGCGCCTGCGCGGCACGGGATCACCGGCCGGCGAGTGGCTCGACCACGTCGTCGACTCCGCCCGGCACCTGCTGTTCCACCTGGCGGTGATGATCGGGCTGGTCCGCTTCACCGACCTGGCGGAGGTCGCGCTGCTGCTGCCGCTCGGCTTCGCCGTGGTCGCCAGCGTGCGGTTCTTCGCCCAGATCCTCGCCGAGCAGCTCGCCCGGCGTGATCCGATCGCCGGTCCGGAGTCGGTGCCGCGATTCGGCACGTGGATCCAGGCGCCGGCCGACACGGGCCTGAACAACCTGGTCGTGCTGCTGTGGCCGTGGACACCGGTGTTCTTGACGGTCTACGGCGCCTTCGCCGCGCTGAACGCCGTGCTGCTGGCTGCGACCGCGGTGCGCCGATACCGTGAGCTGCAGCGACTGGGCGGACAGAAGGCTGAGGCGTGAGCACGAGTACAGAGCTTCGCGACACGACGGGCACGCCGGTGCGTGAGCAGGGCATCGCGGGGTATCGCGGCGAGATCGGGCTGCCCGCGTGGCCGGTGCTGACGTTGCTGTGGGGTTTTCCGTTGTGGTGGATCACGGGGATGACGGTGATCATGGCCGGGATCCTGACCGTCGTGATGGTGTCCTACCTCGTGATCGGTCGGACGCTCCCGGTCCTGCCCGGCATGGCGGCGCTGGGGGCGTTCTTCCTGTGGGTCGTCGCCTGCGTCACGATGATCGACTCGGGTGCGCGGTTGCTCGGCTACGCGTATCGCACCACCATCGTGCTGTTCGTGGTGACGGCCTTCGTGTACACCGTGCGATCGGCCGGTCAGCTGACGCGCCGCCGCATCATCAGCGCCCTCACCTTCGTGTGGTTCTTCACGATCGGCTGTGGGCTGGTCGCGATGGTGATTCCCGAGGTGCGCCTGACCACGCCGGTCGGGCTGCTGCTGCCTGACGCGGTGCGCTCGAACGAGTACGTCCAGGACCTGTTCTTCCCGCCGATGGCCGAGATCCAGACTCCGTTCGGATCGCCCGAGACCTTCGTGCGCCCCTCGGCCCCGTTCCCCTACGCCAACAGCTGGGGCGTGGCGATCGTGCTGCTGTCGCCGCTGGCCATCGCCTGCTTCCTGCAGGCTCGGTCGCTGCTGCTGCGCGTGGCCATCCTGGTGGCGTTCGTCGCGATGCTGCCGCCGGCGATCGCCACCGGAAATCGCGGCATGTTCGCTGCCCTGGCGGTGTCGGGTGTCTACGTCGTGGTGCGCATGGCGTTGCGCAACCGCGCAGCACCCGTGCTGAGCATGGGTGTCCTGGGCCTGGCCGGTCTGGCGGCGCTGATCGCCAGCGGGTTGCTCGATCGCATCGCGGTGCGGCAGGAGTACGGAGACTCGCTGGGCACGCGCACCGCCCTGTACGCCGAGACGATCCAACGGACGTTGCAGTCGCCGCTGCTGGGCTACGGCGCGCCACGGCCCGGGTTGCAGCAGGACGTGTCGGTCGGCACGCAGGGGTACGTGTGGATGCTGATGTTCAGCTACGGGTTCGTCGGGCTGGCCCTGTTCCTCACCTTCCTGTGGGGCACCACGCTGCGCACGTGGGCCGCGCCGGGAGACGTCGACCTGGTGCTGCACAGCGTGCTGGTCGCGGCCAGCCTGGTGATCGTGGTCTACGGCCTCGACATCATGCAGCTGCTGTCCATCATCCTTGTGGCTGCCGTTCTGGTGCGGCGCCGGCACGGGCTGGAGCCGTACGACCCGGACGATCCCGACGAGCTCGTCGACATCGGGCTGAACGCCGCGCGTGGCTGATCAGGCGCCGGTGCGGCGCTCCCTCGGCTCGTCGAGCATCGGCGGTGCCGGAGCGATCAACCTCGTCGGCGGTGCGGGCGGGGCGCTGCTCGGTCTGGCTCTGGCGGCCGTCGTCGGACGCGCCCTCGGCACGTCGGGTGCCGGGCAGTTCTTCATCGCCGTGGCGGCCTTCACCATCGCGTCGAACGTCGCCGAGCTGGGTGCCGACACCGGCCTGATCAGGTTCGTCTCGGCGGCCGGTGCCACCGGGCGGCTCGACACCGTGCGGTCGTTGGTGCACACGGCGGTGCGGCCCGTGGTGGTGGGCGGGACGATCTTCGTGGCTCTCGTCGCGGTGCTGGCCGCCACCGGCGCGGTGCCCACCGCGTTGCCCGGCCCGTTGATCGTGGCCGGTGCCGCCGTCGCGGTGGTCTCGTCACTGTTCGCGATCCTGCTGTCGATCACGCGTGGTTTCGGCGACGCCACCACCTTTCCGCTGCTGCAGAACATCGCGCTCCCGGCCCTGCGGCTCGCGGCGGTGTCGCTGGCCGTGGCGCTCGGTGCGTCCGCGGTGCAGGCGCTGTCGGCGTGGATCGTTCCCACGCTGGTGGTCACGGCGATCGCGGCGCTGGTGGTGCGCCGCCAGCTGCGCCGGCACACCGCGGATCTTCCCGCGGCCGTGGCCGATCGGCGCGCGTTCTGGTCCTTCAGCGCCACCCGCGGGCTCAGCTCGGCCGTGGAGATCCTCCTGGAGTGGATCGACGTGCTGCTGGTCGGCGCGCTGGCCTCGGCCGAGGCGGCCGGCGTGTACGCGGTCGTCACCCGCAGCGCCCGGGCCGGCGACGTGGTGCAGCAGGCGGCGCGGATCGCGATCGGTCCGCAGATCAGTGCGGCCCTGGCCACCGGCGACGTGGCCCGCGCGCGACACGTCTACGGTGTCGTGACCGCAGCGATGATCTGGTTGGCCTGGCCCTTCTACCTGGTGCTCGCGATCTTCGGCGACGCCGTGCTGAGCCTGTTCGGCCCCGGCTTCGATCGCGGTGCCACGGCGCTGGCGGTGCTGGTTGGTGCCATGGCGGTCGCCACCGCCGCCGGGGCGGTGCAGACCATCGTGCTGATGGGTGGCCGCAGCGCCTGGCAGCTGGCTGACAAGTCGGGGGCACTGGTGCTGAACGTGGCACTGAACCTCGTGCTGATCCCGGCGTGGGGCATCGAGGGGGCCGCCGTCGCCTGGGCGGTCACCATCGTGGCCGACACCGCCGTCGTGGCGTGGCAGGTGCAGCACCTCATGGGCGTGCATCCGGAGGGCAACCACCTGTGGGCGGCTGCAGCGCTGTCGGTGGCCGTCGTCGGCGGGATCGGCGTCGCGAGCCGTCTGGCCTTCGGATCCAGCGTCGCCGTCATGCTCGCCACGGTCGCCGTGGCGGCGGTGGTCTACCTCGCGGTGAGCGTGGTGCTGCGCGAGCGGCTGGGACTGACCCGTCTCAGCGGTTGATCGACAGCATCTCGGGCCGCGTTGGGAACAGTGCGGTCAGGCCGATGTCCACGTTCTTGGACCGCAGCAGCCCGGCGAGCCGTCGCAGGGCCGCGGCGTCGTCGGTCGTGGTCCGTGCGAGCACGACCGAGTCCGACCGCGTGGCCAGAGCGACCTTGTTGGCGTCCGACGCGAGGCTCGTCGTGTCGAGCACGATGACGCCTCCGGCCCACGACGTGCGCTTCTTGTCGGTGGGCCATCCGCGGCTGATCTTGCCCTCGTTGATGCCGCCGGCATCGACGAAGTGGGCGGCGCGTCCGCGTCGGGCCAGTGCATCGACCAGCTCCTGCCCCGGTGAGATGAAGCTCTGCGGGTCGTCCTCGGCGTCGACCATGATGATGAACGCGTCGGTGCGCAGGTCCTGCGGGATCTTGAGCATGAACGCGGCGATGTCCCACGTGTCGGCGCGGTTGGTGTCCTTGGTGCCGTCGAGCACGATCTGGTCGCCGATGGAGGCGAGCCCCTCGACGCCGCCGATCTCGGTGTCCTCCTCCTTGCGCGAGAGCGCGAGCGGGATGCCGAGCAGCAGCCCGAGGAAGCCGCCGGCGGTGCCGAGGGCGAGCGGTCCGGGGCTGGAGCGGGTGGTCGGCGTCTCGGCGTTGCCGATGACCTGGCCGGGGTTCAGGTCGACGTTGCCGAGGCGTGCGAGCTGGTTGGCGAGGGCGTCGACCTGGATCTGGATCGAGCGTTGCTGGATCGTCGAGGAGTTCTGCGACTGCTTCGACCGGGTCTGCAGCTCCTCGATCTGGCTGGTGGCCGCCTTGGCGAGGCGGTCGAGCTCGGCCGCGGCATCGGCGCGTCGCGTGGTGAGGTACGCCTCGGCGACAGGCGTCGGCCCCGGCCGCGGCCTGCTGCGGGGTGTCACCGGTGAAGCCGATGTCGAGGATCTGCGAGTCGCTGGGGTTGGTCACCCGCGTGGCGTTCTGCACGTCCTCGGCCGAGAACTTGTAGCGCGGTGCCAGCAGCTTGGAGGTGGCCTCGGCAACCTTGCGCGACGTGACGACCTGCTGCTCGGTCGGCATGCTGATCGACTGCGTGGAGTCCGAGCCGGCGACGATCGGGTTGGAGTTCATGGCGTTGACCGCGACGGTGGTCTCGGACGAGTACTTCGCCGGGATGACGATCGAGGCCAGGACGCCCAGCACCACACCGACGATCGCCGTCATGGCCACGACCGGCCAGTGACGGCGCAGCTTGCCCGCGATGTCCGTGAGCTGTGCGGGGGGCGGCGGTGTGGCCATGCGGTGAAGTCCCATCAGGGTCGATCGAGTGCGGCGTACGGGTCGTACACGTAGGAGAGCGACGTGTCCCCCCATCATGACGGGAGCAACCGCGTGCATCCGGTAGTCCGAAGGTCATGGTGATCTCGGTCACGGAGTCGGGACCTAGATCCTGATCCCTTTGAGCGGTATCCCGGGGTCTTTCGGGACGGTGTTGTCCGGATTGCTGGAAGATTTTGCAGTGATGATGTCTATTTGGTCCCAAGGGACTGGACGGGCTTTGGTCCTTCGTGCCACGATGAGCTTGGGATGTAACTCCTGTTTGCATGTGCGCGCTGCACAGGCTGTCCCGGGTAGCAACACCAGATCCAGGGGACCAGGGGAACACCATGAACCAGCAGCGGAACGCGTCCTGTGCGGACGTCGACGAGTTCGATCTTCCGCAGATCGAGGAGCTCGACGACGCCACCTTGATCTCCATGGCCCGGGCCGACCATCCCGATGCCTTCGGCGTGCTCTACGCCCGCTACTCGTACGCCGGACGCCGCCTCGCGCGTCACCTGGGCCAGGCGGAGGACTCCGACGACGTCGTCTCCGAGGCGTTCGCGCAGGTGCTGGACCTGGTGCGCCGCGGCAAGGGGCCCGATCGCGCCTTCCGTGCCTACCTGTTCACCACGATCCGGCACGAGGCCGGTCGTCGCGCCAAGGCGCGTCAGCGCGTCATGCCCACCGACGACGACGCCCAGATCGACACGCCGGTGCAGTTCGGTGCCGGTCAGCTCGACCACTTCGAGAAGACCGCGGTGCGCGCCGCGTACGAGTCGTTGCCCGATCGCTGGCGCACGGTGCTGTGGCACCTCGACGTCGAGGGCCGCAAGCCGAACGAGCTCGGCCCGCTGATGGACCTGTCGCCCAACAGCGTCTCGGCGCTGGTGTACCGCGCCCGCGCCGGTCTGCGCGAGGCCTATCTGGCCCAGCACGTCGGCACCGCCGGTGTGGCTGAGGGCGCCGACTGTCACGGGGTCCGCAAGGTGCTGCCCGGCTTCGTGCGGGACACCCTCGCGGCACGCGATCGGTCACGCGTCGAGCACCACCTGGTCGACTGCGCGGCATGCGTCGGCGTGCACGCCGACCTGCGGCACGAGAACCTGCGCGTCGGCTGATCTCGCCGCACTCGCGTCACGTTCAGGGGCGTGGGCACTCTCCGTAGGAGATACCCGCAGCGAACAGGATCCCCACAGTGAACGAGTCACGGCCCATGTACGACGTCGGCTACACCAGTGGCGTCTTCGACATGTTCCACGTCGGACACCTCAACCTGTTGCGTCGTGCGCGCAACTACTGTCACCACCTGGTGGTGGGCGTGGCCAGCGACGAGTACACCGAGCGGCTGAAGCGCCGGGCGTCGGTCGTTCCGTGCGACGAGCGCATCGAGATCATCTCCGCGCTCGGCATCGTCGACGAGGTGGTCATCGACCGCTCGGAGGACAAGTCCGTCATGTGGCAGCAGCGCCGGTTCGACGCCATCTTCAAGGGCAACGACTGGCAGGGCACGCCGAAGGGCTACCGCCTCGAGCGGTCGATGGGCGAGCTGGGCGTCGACGTCGTCTACTTCCCGTACACCCGGCACACGTCCAGCACGATGCTGCGCGAGTTCCTCCACGGACGCGACGACGCGTGAGCCCGACTCATCCTGCGGTGACGGCCGTCGTGCCGACCCATCGACGACCCGAGCTGATGAAGCTCGCGGTCGAGAGCGTCGTGGAGCAGGACTACGCCGGCGACATCGAGGTCATCGTGGTGTTCGACGGGTGTGACGTCGACCTGCCGACGATTCCTGCCCGGCCCGGACGCACCGTGCGGGGCGTCCGCAACCAGCGCACGCGCGGCCTGGCCGGCGCACGCAACACCGGGATCGTGGAGGCGGGCCACCGGTTCGTGGCCTTCCTCGACGACGACGACACCTGGCGGTCGCACAAGCTGTCGGTGCAGATGCCGGTCTTCGCCGCCGAGCCGGACGTCGCCCTGGTGGGATCGGGGATGCGGGTGGTCAACCAGGGCACGTCGACCCACACGCGCCTGGTGCCCAGCTCGACGGTCACCTTCGACGACCTGATCGAGGACCGGCTGGCCGGGCTGCACTCCAGCAGCTTCGTGTTCCGTCGCGACCAGCTCGTCGAGACCATCGGCATGATCGACGAGCGTCTCCCGGGCAGCTACGGCGAGGACTACGACGTGCTGCTGCGCACCGCGCAGGTGGCACCGATCCACGTCGTCAACGAACCGCTGGTCGACGTCCGCTGGACGGGTCAGTCCTACTTCTACGGGCAGTGGAACACCTACGCCGATGCTCTGCAGTACCTGCTGGACCGCCATCCGGAGTTCGCCTCGCAGCCGCGCGCCCACGCCCGGGTCAAGTCGCAGGTCGCCTTCGCCCTCGCGGCGGGCGGGCGCCGATCCGAGGCGCGCTCCTGGGCTCGCGAGGCCCTGAGCGACCACCGCGCCAACGTGCGCAGCTGGCTGGCGCTGGCGATCTCCTACCACCTCGTGAGCGCCAGCGCGATCGCTCGCGCGGCGAACGCGGTGGGACGGGGGGTGTAGCGCCATGGCGGTGGTCGGGCTGGAGTCCGCGCTCCCCGACGTCACGATCGACCCGGCCTCGACCGACCTGCCGGTCGATGCCCGGCTGCAGCTGTCGTCGCTGAGGCAGGGCCTGCTCGGTGACGTCGCCGTCGTCGTCACAGCCGCCGTGGCGATCGCCGTGGCCGGCTTCTCGATGGGGCCGGCGGTCGCTCTGCTGGCTCTCGTCGCGGTGTGGCGCGTCTACAGCTACGCGGCACTGCGCCCCTACGAGCGTGCTCGTTCGTTCACTCCCGTCGTGCGGTTCGCCCAGGCGCTAGGCGTCGGTGCCGTGGTCGTCGTCGTGCTGGGTGTTGCCGACGAGCCGTCGGTGCGCCGAGCCGCGGTGGTGCTGGTCGCCGTCGGTGTCGTGGCCGCCACGGCCACCGCGGTCCATCGGGTGGCCTTCCGCCGCACGCCCGCCGTGCTGATCGGCCCGTCGGCCCAGGTGTCGCAGCTGCAGCAGCGGTGGTCGGCTCGCCGCGACGTGGTCGTCGTCGACACCTACTGCTGGTCCGGTTCGCTCGACGCACCGCAGCACCGCTCGGCCATCGCGGCCGACGTCCTCGCCGCTGTCTCGCAGGCCGACGCCACGTCCGTCGTCATCGCCGGTGGATCGTCGTTGTCGTCCCCGGCGGTGAGCCACCTCGTCTGGGCGCTGCAGCGTGCCCACGTCGAGTGCCTCGTGGTCGCCGGACTCAGCGAGCACGCCGAGGCGGTGCAGCCGCGTCGCATCGGCGACCAGATGGCGTTGGCGCTGCGACCTCCTCAGGACCACCTCGCGGCCCAGCTGGTCAAGTCCACGATCGACCGTGTGGGCGCCGCTGTGGGCCTCGTGGTCCTGTCGCCGTTGCTGGTGGCCATCGCGGTGGCGGTGAAGCTGGACTCGTCCGGCCCGGCCGTGTTCAGCCAGATCCGTACCGGCCGCGACGGCAGGCCGTTTCGCATGTACAAGTTCCGCAGCATGGTGACCGACGCCGAGCACCGCCTGGGCGACCTGCTCGAGCTCAACGAGGCCAGCGGACCGCTGTTCAAGATCGCCCAGGACCCGCGCATCACCCGCCTCGGTCGATTCCTGCGCAGCACCTCGCTCGACGAGCTGCTGCAGCTGGTCAACGTGGTCAAGGGCGACATGTCGTTGGTCGGTCCGCGCCCGGCCCTGCCCAGCGAGACCGCCACCTACGACACCTGGACCTGGCGCCGGCTGCACGTCAAGCCGGGTCTGACCGGTCTGTGGCAGGTCAGCGGGCGCTCGACCCTGACGTGGGAGGAGGCGGTGCGCAAGGACCTGGAGTACGTCAACAACCAAGGGCTGCGTCTCGACCTGGCCATCCTCTGGCGCACGGCCGGAGCGGTGCTCCGGCGCGAGGGCGCGCACTGATCACCGGCCCGTAACCGCCGGTTGCAGGCGACTAGAGTGTGCTGAACTGCCCGGCCACGGCTACCGTCGGGCCTGCACCTGGACGCCGGACCCGGAGGTACACCATGAGCGATCTCGCCTACAGCCTGAAGGTCTTCAGGAGGATAGGCCTGATCGCCCCCACGTGGCCGCACCGGCTCGTGGGCGCTGGCCTGCAGCTGGCCAAGTGGGGCCCGGGCTTCCCGTCGGGCGTGCACGCCTGCGCCGCCCGCTTCCCGCACCAGGAGGCGATCATCGACGACGTCGGCAGCCTCACCTGGCGCGAGATGGCCGACCAGATCAACCAGCTCACCGACGTGCTGGCCGAGCGGGGCGTGGATGCCGGCGACTCGGTCGCTCTGCTGGCGCGCAACCACCGGTACATCGTCATGGCGATGGTGGCCATCATGCAGCGCGGTGGTCGGGTGCTCTTGCTGAACACGATGGCCAGCAAGTCCCAGCTCGGCGAGCTGGCGAAGCGCGAGTCGGCCAAGCTGGTGATGCTCGACGAGGAGTTCCTGCCCGTCGCGGCCGACCTGCCCCGCGAGGACCTGCTGCTCACCTGGTCTGACGATGACGGCAAGGACGCCGGTGTCTCCACGGTGGCCGGGGCCATCGTCGGGCGTCCGACCTCGGGGCACAAGGTGCCCGACAAGCACGGCAGCGTCGTCATCTTCACCTCCGGCACCACCGGGCTGCCCAAGGGCGCCCGGCGCGAGGAGCCCAAGGACCTCAAGCCCCTGGTCACCTACTTCGGCGCGATCCCGTTCTCCGGCAACTCCACGATCGTGCTGGCCGCGCCGCTGTTCCACTCGTGGGGGCTGATCAACTTCGGCTTTGCGCTGTCGACCGCCCCCACCTACGTGCTGCGCCGGCGCTTCGATCCCCAGCAGGTGCTGGCCGACATCGAGCAGCACCGCGCCGAGGTGCTGGTGGTGGTGCCGTTGATGATGCAGCGGCTCGTCGACGCCGACCCGAAGGTCATCGAGGGCACCGACGTGTCGTCGCTGAAGATCACCGCGAGCAGCGGCTCGGCCCTGGCCGGTGACCTCGCCAACCACTTCATGGACATGTTCACCGACTCGGTCTACAACTTCTACGGCGCCACCGAGACCGGTTGGGTCACCATCGCCAGCCCGAAGGACCTGCGGGAGGCTCCGGGCACCGCCGGCGTGCCGCCGCACCGCACGACCGTCAAGATCCTCGACCCCGACGGCAAGGAGCTGCCGCAGGGCGAGACCGGTGTCATCCACGTCGGCAACGACATGCCGTTCGGCGGCTACACCGACGGCAACACCAAGGCGTTCGCCGATGGGTTGATGAGCACCGGCGACCTCGGGTACTTCGACGAGAACGGCCGCCTGTTCGTGGCGGGCCGCGACGACGACATGATCATCTCCGGTGGCGAGAACGTGTTCCCGCGCGAGCTGGAGGACGCCCTGATCGAGCACTCCGCGATCGCCGACGTGGTGGTCACCGGAATCCCGGACAAGGACTGGGGGCAGTGCCTGGCGGCGTACGTCGTGCTGCGGGACGGGGAGAAGCTCAGCGAGGACGAGGTGAAGGCCTACGCCAAGGATCACGTGGCTCGCTTCGCGGTGCCGCGGCAGGTGATGTTCCTCGACGAGCTGCCCCGCAACCCCACCGGCAAGGTGATGAAGCGCGAACTCCCCGAGTTCGAGTAGGCGCCAGGTGAGTCCCTCGGTCGGCCCGGTCGACCGCTTCCAGCGCAAGCACCGCATCGTCGGGTTCCCGATCGCGGTTATCTACAAGTACTTCGACGACCAAGGTGCCTACCTGGCCGCGATCATCACCTACTACGCGTTCATCGCGATCTTCCCGATCCTGTTGTTGAGCACGTCGATCCTGGGCTTCGTGCTGCAGGGCAACCCCGACCTGCGCGAGACGCTGCTCAACTCGGCGCTGAACCAGTTCCCGATCATCGGCGACCAGCTCGGGCGGCCCGAGGGCTTGCAGGGGTCGACCACCGCGATCATCGTCGGTGCGGTCACGGCGCTCTACGGCTCGATGGGGCTGGGGCAGGCAGTGCAGAACGCGGCCAACATCGCGTGGTCGGTGCCCCGCAACAGCCGGGCCAACCCGTTCCTGCTGCGCTTTCGCAGCCTGATCTTCCTGTCCATCGGGGGCATCGGCATCCTTGCGCTCGCCATCGCCACCTCGATCCTGGCCAACCCCGACGCGCTGGGGACCGACCTGGTCCCGGCGGTGGGCATCGTGTCGCGCGTCGTCGGCTTCGTGCTGACGCTGGCGATCTTCGTGGCGATCTTCCGACTGATCAGCCTCGGCCGGGCCAAGACGCGGGCGGTGTTTCCCGGCGCGTTCGTCACCGCGGTGCTGTGGCAAGGCCTGCAGCTGGTGGGCAACACGTACGTGCGCGAGGTCATCGCCAAGGCCAACCAGGTCAACCAGACCTTCGCGTTGGTGCTGGGTCTGGTCGCGTTCATCTACGTCGCGGCGATCATGGTGATGCTCGGCCTGGAGGTCAACGTCGTGCTGCGCCGCCGGCTCTTCCCCCGCGCCCTGCTGACGCCGTTCACCGACAACGTGGTGCTGACCGATGCCGATCAGCGCGCGTACGCGGCCTATGCCAAGAGCCAGCGCCACAAGGGGTTCGAGGAGGTCATCGTGACCTTCGTGGACCGCGAGCAGGACCGCGACGTGGACGAGCCACCCGCGGCGGATGATGCGCCCACTAGGGTGGAGTCCGACCAACCGGCTCCAGAGACGCACAGGTGATCAGATGCCCACGGGCAAGGTGAAGTGGTACGACGCAGACAAGGGCTTCGGCTTCCTCAGTCGTGAGGGGGGCGAGGACGTCTACGTGCGCTCCGACGCTCTGCCCGAGGGCACCACGTCGCTGAAGGCCGGCGCACGCGTGGAGTTCGGCATCGTGTCCGGTGGTCGCGGCGACCAGGCGCTGCAGGTGCGGCTGCTCGAGCCGGCCACCTCGGTGTCCCGCTCGCAGTCGCAGGCGCGCCGCAAGGACCCCGAGGCGCTGGCGGTCATCGTCGAGGACCTCATCCGGATGCTCGACGACATCGGCGAGGGCTACCGGCACGGCCGCCACCCGGACCGCTCCAAGGCGAAGCCGGTCGCCCAGGTGCTCCGCGCCGTCGCCACCGAGCTGGAGCTGTAGGGACCCCTCGCTCGCCACGCCCGCAATCTCTCAATCCACCTAGCAGATCGGCTGCGCGGGGCTAATGTTTGCGGATGAGGCTTGTCGCGGGGGTGGTGGCCGCCGTGGCTCTGCTTGAGGCGATGGTGCTCGCATTCATTCCATTCGCCCGATCCGGTGTTCTTGGAGAGAACACTGAGAGCAAGCCATTCCTTTACCCGTTGACGACTGTGAGCTACTGGCTCACGGCTGTCCCTTGCTTAGTCGCGGTTGTCGTCCTCGCCTACTGCGCTTTGTCAGTCTCGAAGTACTCGCGCTTGTCGCGAGGTTCGACCCTGCGCACAGGCTCGTTGGTCGGGTTTGCACTCATCCAGCTTGGCTATTTCGTGTTCGCTGTCTGTGTCGGACTTCTCGACGAAAGCCCGCCAATGTTCGGTTATTCGCTGCTTGGCATGGCCGCGTTCTTGCTCGCGGCTGCTCTACTCCGCGTGCGCCCGCGCGGTCGCGTGGCTGCCTAAGAGTCGACACGGGTCTCCAAGCCCACAAACTCCCAATACACCTAGTGGAGTCCTGACCTATCCCGGCTCCAACGGGCGACTAGGCACTACATGTGTGGGACGCACTATTGATCCCCGTCGCTCGGTGTCAGACTGTCCGGGTGAAACTCCGTTGGCGTCGAGGGCGAGACCCTGAAAAGTCGCCTCCGTACGTCGCACGAGAGTCGGGCACGGAACGATTTCTGGTCGTCCACGACTACGGCATGGGTGCGATCTGGTGGTGGGTCTGGGCATCATCCGCCGAACGGATCATCTACGAAGTGGCGGAGGTCGAAGTGGTCACGGACCAAGAGCGGATCGCCGAAGCTCACACCTGGGATGCCGTCCCCGAGATGAACCTGGGCGATCCTGAATCGCCCATCGCAGGTCTTCGTGCGAAACGTTCGTCAGATAGGAACCATCCGGACGGCGGCAAACTGTGGGGACGAGAGCGTGTGTATCTCCGGTATCCATCCGAGCCAGGTGTCTTGTTCTTCATGGAGTTGGGAGCCGACGGACGGCGAATCCGTCAGGTCGAGGTCGCGCCTGAGGGTCGGAAGCGTTCGACGCCGAAGGACTGGTTCAATCCACCTTTTGATCTTTTCGATCCAGAGTTTGCCGCGATGGAGATCAACGAGGAAGAGTTCACGACCGAATGGAACCAGGCAACCGATCCATGACCTCCCGGGGTCCGCGACCACGGCGATAGGCACTGCCAAGCCCGCCTGTGCTGCCCTGCTGGGGGTTATGCGGCGTGGATGATGAGGTCGCCGGCGGGGTCGACGGTCAGGTGTGTCTTTTGTCGGTGGTGTCGTCGGCAGAGGGCGCGGAGGTTTGCTGCGTTGGTGGGTCCTCTGGGGTGGGGGATGTGGTGGTCGAGGTCTGATTCGGTGGCGGGCCGGTTGCAGTGGGCGACTTGGCAGGTGCCGTCTCTGATCTCGATGGCTGTTCTGAGTGCTGGTGATGGTGTGTAGCCGAGTTCGGTGATGTCGAGGATCCGGCCCAACGGGGTGGTGATGATGCGGTGGAACAGGGTGCCGGGTTGTTGGGCGAGGTCACGGACCATGTCGGCGGGGAGAGCGTAGTCGCCGTCGAAGGACTCGCCGGGTTCGTTGGTGTAGCCGGCGAGGCTGGTGACGGGGATGGTGACACCGATGACCGCGCGACGGCTGACCGACCCGGCGCCTGCTTCGTCGAAGAGCCAGGCGGTCATCTCGTCGGCGCGTTTCTGGTCGAAGGAACGATCGTCGGCCGGCAGGTTCTTGGCTCTGCGGGTGAGCTCGTGGTCGAGGGCGATGATGGTGTCGGTGGGCAAGAATGCGTGGAGCCAGGACATGCCGGCTTCGCCGTGCTCGACGACCACTCGCCGCTGCTCACGCTCGGACTGTGCTGTGGTGATGGGGTCGCCGTAGGTGGCGACGAACCGCCGCAGCTTCGCCTTCAGCTGGGCTGCGGTGTGGGTGGGTGCATAACGCACGAGGTCGTAGTCCAGGTGGATCCGGACGTGGTTGTCATCGGGCAGCCGCAGCAAGGCTGAGGCGATCAGCCCCACCCGGTACGAATCGATCCGACCAGCAACGAAGGCGTCCCAGGTGTCGGGCAGGTCAGTGGCGACGCGGCCGTATTCGGCGAGGCGGCACTGGATCGACCGCACCGGCATGTGCAGGGTGGCGGCGAGCTCGTCGTCTGCGTATCCGATCTCGAGATCACGGATCTCGGCGTTGCGGGCGTGCTGGGCCTCACGGGCGCGGAGTTGTTTGAACGCCAGCATGTCAGCTGCTGTCTCGGCTTCGAGCCGCGCTCGCTCGGCCTCGCGGGCGGTGATCCGGTCGAGGATCGCCTGTCCGGGGTCGGGGTGCGTGGTCATGGGTCCATTGTAGTCGAACGGGTGTTCGATGGACAGTGTTTTCCACTGATCCGACAGCGTTTTCGTGGGTCCGGTCAAGGCGTCAGGTGTGGTTCGCCTCGCTTAGCTCACGGTCGCTCCGCTCCCTGGCGAACGGATCTTCGCGGGCCCTAGGGACGAGCTCTGCGAGGACCGTGAGCGAAGCGAAGGGCACAGTCGGCCGCAGGCGGCCTCCTTGGCGAACAAGGTGCTGCACGGACCCTAGGGACGAGCTCTGTGGCGGGATTCGCGGGTCAGTCGGCAGGCGAGGGAGCGGGGCGTTCGGACACCCGGGTGAGCACGAAGACCAGCCAGCCGATCAGGAGCGCGGCGACGGTCAGGAGGCCGAGGCGGGGGCTGGCGCCGAGGGTGAACAGGCCGATGCCGATCAGGCCGCCGATGACCCACGACAGCTGCAGCAGGGTCTCCGAGCGCGCGAACATCGAGGTGCGCACGCTCTCGCGCACGTCCCGCTGGATGATGGCGTCGAGGCTGAGCTTGCCGAGCGACTGGCACAGGCCGACGGTGATGCCCAGCAGCACCGCGGTCCACCAGGTGAACAGGATGCCGATGGTGGTCATGACGGCCACGTCGAGCACCAGCACCGCGATGACGACACGTTCAGGCAGGCGCGACTTGAGGATGTTGCCGACCAGGATGCCCAGCGTGTTGCCGAGGCCGGCGCCGCCGATGACTAGTCCCAGCAAGATGGTGGCGTTGCCGTCCCAGCCGACCGACGCCGGTGGCTCGCGCAGTCGGAACGCCATGAAGATGGTCAGGAAGCCCGACACCAGACGCAGCCCGGAGTTGCTGCGCAGTCCGTTGACCACCGCGTGGGTGATGACGATGCCGCGCCGCTGGTTGTCGCGATCGCGCGACGGGTCGGCGATGGCCGACAGGTCCACCTGCTCCTCGCCCTCGCTGCTGTCCACCCGGGCCGGCAGGAGGATGGCCAAGATGGTGCCGACCACGAACAACAGGGCCGCATAGCGCAACGACCACGGCGCGCCGATGAGCGCGGCGAGTCCGGCCAGCGGCGCCGAGATCGCGGCGGCGCCGGTGCCCGTCAGCGAGATGCGCGAGTTCGCCTTCACCAGCGTGAAGTCCGCCGGCAGGATGCGTGGCACGGCAGCGGCTCGCGTGACGCCGTACGCCTTCGAGGCCACGAGGCAGCCCAGCGCGGCGAAGTAGAACGTGGGGGACTCGTCGACCACGGCGCCGGCCAGCACCCAGCAGCAGAACGCGCGGACCGCCAGGGTGGAGCCGATGGCCCACCTGCGTCCGCGGCGGAAGCGGTCGAGGAACGGGCCGATCAGGGGCGCCACGATGGCGAACGGGAGCATCGTCAGCACCAGGAACAGCGCCACCTGGCCGCTGGCCTCGTCGGTGGGCACCGTGAAGAACAGGGTGCCGGCCAACGAGATGGCGACCGCGGCGTCGCCGGCGGTGTTGAACGCGTGCAGCTCGAGCAGGCGCGACAGTCCGCTCTCGCCGGCACCTCCCGCGTGGGTGAATCGGCGAGCGCCGGAGAAGGCCGCGTTTCCGCCGCGACCGACGGCGCGCCCGACACCAACCGACACCCGACCGATCCGCTGCACGGGGGTGGGGTCGCGCGGGGTGGGGTCGTCCTGCCCGTCGCTGTCCGGCGTGACGGGGTCGAGGCGGCGGGTGCCGTCCATGTCCTCGTCCTGCATGTGATCCATCCTGCCTCAACCCGGGCCGTCATGACCCGTGACGTCTCAACCAGGGGTATGGGAGACAATGGCACCATGACCGATCCGATCGAGACGCCCGACGCGCCGCTGGCCGCTGCCGTCGACATCGCCCGCGCCGCCGCGGTCGAGACCGCCGCGCCCGACCCGGTCGGCGATCATCTCGGGGTCGTCGCCGACGGCGAGCGCCTGGTCTCCCACCACTTCGCCTGCACCGGCGGCGGCTACCGCGGGTGGTACTGGTCGGTGAGCGTGTCGAGGGCTCCCGACTCCGACAACGTCACGATCAACGACGTCGTGCTCCTGCCCGGCGACGAGGCCATCACGGCGCCGGAGTGGACGCCGTACAAGGAGCGCATCCGCCCCGGTGACCTGAGCCCGGGCGACGTGCTGCCGCCCGAGGACGACGACCTGCGACTCGTTCCCGCGTGGAGCGCCGGCGACGGCGAGGAGCAGACGCCCGACCGCTACTTCGCCCGCGAGGTGGGCCTGGGTCGCGAGCGGGTGCTGTCGCTGGAAGGTCGCGAGATGGCCGCCGATCGCTGGCACGACGGCGATCAGGGCCCCGACACCCCGATGGCCCACGAGGCCAAGGGCGTCTGTGCCGGTTGCGGCTTCCTGATCAGCCTGGCCGGGCCGCTGTCGGAGCGCTTCGGCGTGTGCGGCAACGGCATGGCCAACGCCGATGGGCGGGTCGTCTCGCTCGAGCACGGCTGCGGTGCCCACTCCGAGGCGCGCCTGAAGCGCTCGGCCTCGGCTCCGGCCCTGCCGCCGCCCGTGCTCGACACGATCACCGACGACACCATCGTCGTGGAGGTCGACACCACCACCACCACCGAGACCACCGCGACCGAGGCCACCACCGCCACCGAGACCGCCACCCCGGAGGACGAGGACGCGACCGACCCGTCGTGACCTGATTCACCCGTCTCTGGGGCTGAAGTGTGACAGCCGAACCGCTATAGTTGCGATATGCAACGAAATGACTTGGTGACGCTGGACGGGACGACCTTCAGCCCGACCTCACCCGCCACCGCCACTCCTCCCGCCGTGCCTGAGGCCGCCACAGCTCCTCCGGCCGGGGGAGAGCTGACCCACCGCGAGATCCTCGAGATCCTGTTCGGCCTGCTGGCCGCACTGTTCACCGCGATCCTCAGCTCGACCATCGTGTCGAACGCCCTGCCCACGATCATCGCGGACCTGCAGGGCTCGCAGACCCAGTACACCTGGGTCGTCACGTCGTCCCTGCTGGCCATGACGGTCTCGACGCCGGTGTGGGGCAAGCTGTCGGACCTGGTCAACAAGAAGATCCTGGTGCAGGCATCGATCATCATGTTCGTCCTGGCCTCGATGGCGGCGGGATTCTCCCAGTCGGTCCCTCAGCTGATCGCCATGCGCGTCGTGCAGGGTCTGGCCATGGGCGGACTGACCGCCAACGCGCAGTCGATCATCGGGTCGGTCATCCCGCCGCGCGAGCGGGGCCGCTACAGCGGCTACATGGGCGCCACGATGGCCATCGCCACCGTCAGCGGTCCGCTGCTGGGCGGCGTCATCGTCGACACCCCCGGGCTCGGCTGGCGCTGGACCTTCTTCGTCTGCGTCCCCCTGGCCGTCATCAGCCTCGTCGTCCTGCAGAAGTTCCTGCACCTGGCGACCGTGCGTCGCAAGGTCAACTTCGACTACGCCGGCGCCGTGCTGATCGCGATCGCGGCCAGCCTGCCGCTGCTGTGGGTCACCTTCGCCGGCAACTCCTTCGGCTGGCTGTCGTGGCAGACCGCCGCCTTCCTCGGCGGCACCGCCCTCGCAGCCGTGCTCGCCGTGCGCGTCGAGCTGACCCACCCCGAGCCGCTGGTGCGCATCGCGGTGGTGAAGGAGCGGACCACCGCTCTGGCCATCATCGGCAGCATCGCCGTGGGCATCGGCATGTTCGGCGGCTCGGTCTTCATCGGCCAGTACTACCAGGTGGCCGGCGGTCACACGCCGACCCAGGCCGGCCTGATGACCATCCCGCTGATGCTCGGCTCGCTGGTCGGAACCATCACCTCCGGACAGCTGATCACCCGGTTCGGTCGCTGGCGCCGCTTCCTGATCATCGGCTCGACGTCGTTGATCATCGGCCTGGCCCTGCTCGGCACCATCAACCACACCACGCCGGAGTGGCACGCCATGATCTTCACCGCGTTCCTCGGCCTCGGCATGGGCATGCTGCTGCAGAACTACGTGCTGGCCGTCCAGAACACCGTGGACGTCAGCGAGGTCGGCTCGGCCAGCGCCACGGTGGCGTTCTTCCGGTCGCTCGGTGGCGCGGTGGGTGTGTCCGTGCTCGGTGCGATCCTCGCCACCCAGGTCAAGGACGACGTCACCAGCAAGCTGTCGGCCCTGGGCATCCAGGGCGGTGGCACCGGTGGCGGAGCGCTGCTCGACACCAAGAACCTGCCGCCGCAGATCGCCGAGATCGTGCGGTCCGCCTACGGCGACGCCACGGCGACGATCTTCGCGGTCGCCGCAGTCGTCTCGGTGCTCAGCCTGATCGCCGCCCTGCTCATCCGCGAGGTGCCGCTGCGCACCACCGTCGAGAAGCGCGACTGACTAGCGCTGGACTCGTCGGCCCGGTTGCAGTCGCAGCGCGTTGCGGCGACGGCGGCAGTACTCGATGCCGATGAGTCCCAGTCCGAAGCCAGCCAGTGCGGTCCACAACCACCAGGTGCGGCCCTCGCTCTCCAGCGTGCCGAGGAACGGCAGCATCGCGACGGCGACGACGCCCCAGATGATGGTGCCGACGGTCATGGTGCGGACGCCGTCGACGTCCATCGGCTCGACCTCGGCGACCCGGTGCGTGGTCTTGCCGATCTCGAGCTCGGTGATCTCGGGCCGGCCGAACTCGTGACGACGAGCGGCGCGGTCCAGTCGAGCCATCTCCCGCGAACCCATCTTGCGCTCGACCGTCTCCGGGCCGTCGCCCTCGCGGATGATCCAGTCGTCGGTCACGGTGTCAGCGTACCTGTCATGCTGGCCCGGTCATGTCAGGCCAGTCGTGATCGGAAGGGGCCATGAGACCGAGCCACCGCCGTCTGCTGATCCCCGGCCTGCTGCTCGCGCTCGTCGTGGTCGTGGTGATCGCCTCCCTGGCGCGCCGCGCTGACGCGGCCGAGACCCCCGGCCAGCCTCCGCCCGGCTCCACGACGGTCAGCACCATCGCCGATCCGCGCATCACCGAGGCCAGCGGGATGGCGATCAGCCTGGACGACCCCGACCTCGCCTACGTCGTGAACGACTCAGGTCAGTCGCAGGTGATCTACGCGGTGCGCGTCTCCACCGGCGACGTCGTGGGGACCACCACGGTCACCAACGGACAGTGGCGCGACAGCGAGGCGCTCTCGATCGACGCCGCGGGCAACCTGTGGGTGGCCGACACCGGGGACAACCTGGTCAACCGCGACGACGCGGCCCTGTACGAGCTCGCCGAACCGGGGGCCGGGGACCACACCGTGACGGCGACGCGGTACCCCGTGTCGTACGAGGGCGGCGCAGCCGACGTCGAGACCCTCCTGATCGATCCGGTCTCCGACGCCAAGTACCTGGTCGGCAAGGGGTTCGTCGGTGGCGACGTCTACGCCCTCCCGGCCACGTTGAGCCGGACCGGCACGAACCTGGCCGCTCGCATCGGCCGGGCGCAGGGGATCGTCACCGACGGCGCCTTCACCCCGGACGGCGGCACGGTGCTGCTGCGCACCTACGTCGACGTCCGCGCGTTCGACCCGACGACGTGGGAGCAGACGCGCACGATCGCGACCCCGCCGATGGTGCAGAGCGAGACGCTGGCCGTGGAGCCGGGCGGGCGCACCTTCCTGGTGGGCAGCGAGGGCGCGGCGTCGCCGCTGATCCGACTGGCCGTCGACGCCCCCGCCGCCACCCCGAGTCCGACCCCCACCCCGGACCCCGTGCCCGTCGACGCCAACGGCGACCCGCGGGCCAACCAGGGCTTCGCCGGACGGGCGTGGTTCGGTGCCGGTGCCGGCATGCTCGGTCTGCTGCTGATCAGCAGGTGGGTGTCCAAGGGGCGCTGATCGTGCGCTCGTGGAGCCTGCGCACGACATCGGTGCGCCGTCTCGACACCGCCGAATCAGTTCTGGCAGGCTTCGGCCGTGGATGACTTCTTCAAGATCACCAGCCGTGGTTCGACCGTTGCCCGCGAGGTCCGAGGAGGCGTGGTCACGTTCTTGACCATGGCCTACATCGTGGTCCTCAACCCGATCATCCTGGCCGGCGTCGCCGACGCCGATGGACGCTATCTCGGCGGTGGCACCGAGCCCGGCTCGGGCTTCACCACGATCGCCGCCGTCACCGCGCTGGTCGCCGGCGTGCTGACCATCGCCATGGGGCTGGTCGCCAACTTCCCGCTCGCTCTCGCCACCGGCCTGGGGCTCAACGCGTTCGTCGCGTACTCGATCGCCACGCAGATGACGTGGGCCGACGCCATGGGGCTGGTGGTCCTCGAGGGCCTGATCATCCTGGTGCTCGTGCTCACCGGGTTCCGAAAGGCCGTCTTCGACGCGGTGCCGCGCCAGCTCAAGACCGCCATCGCGGTCGGCATCGGCTTGTTCATCACGCTGATCGGCCTGGTCGACGCCGGATTCGTGCGCACCACCGGCATCGCCGCGCCGCCGGTGCAGCTGGGCATCAACAACCAGCTGGCCGGCTGGCCGGTGCTGGTGTTCATCATCGGCCTGCTGATCATGATCACGCTGTACGCGCGCCACGTGCCCGGGGCCATCCTCATCGGCATCGTCGTGACCACGGTCATCGCGATCGTCGTCAACGCGATCGCCGACGTGCCGGCCGGTGGCGGCGACCCCACGTCGAAGGGCTGGAACCTCAACGTGCCGTCGCTGCCCGACTCGGTCTTCGCGACTCCCGACTTCTCGCTGCTGGGCAACTTCTCGCTGTTCGGCTCGTTCGAGCGGGTCGGCCTCGTCACGGCCTCGCTGCTGGTGTTCACCCTCCTTCTCGCCGACTTCTTCGACACCATGGGCACGATGACCGCCATCGGTGCCGAGGCGGGACTGAACGACGAGGACGGCACCCCCGTGGGAGCCCAGCGCATCCTGGTGGTCGACTCGTTGGCCGCCGCGGCCGGCGGGGCCGCCGGTGTCTCCAGCAACACCTCGTACATCGAGTCGGCCGCCGGCGTGGGCGATGGCGCGCGCACCGGTCTGGCCTCGGTGGTCACGGGAGTGCTGTTCCTCCTCGCCACGGTGGCCGCTCCGGTCGTGCAGCACATCCCCAACGAGGCGGCGGTTCCGGCGCTGGTCCTGGTGGGCTTCTTGATGATGAGTCAGGTCAAGAACATCTCCTGGGACGACGACGAGATCGCGATCCCGGCCTTCCTGACGATCGTGCTGATGCCGTTCACCTACTCGATCACGGCCGGCATCGGTGCCGGCTTCGTCACCTACACGGTGCTCAAGGTCGTCAAGGGCAAGGCCGCGAGCCTGCACCCGCTGATGTGGGTCGTGTCGGGGCTGTTCGTCGTCTACTTCGCCATCGAGCCGATCAGCGGCTGGCTCACCTGAGCACCGCCACCTAGATTGGGCGCCATGCTGATCTCCCTGGGTGACAAGATTCCGCACGTCGACGACACCGCGTGGGTCGCGCCGAACGCCACGCTCGCCGGAGCCGTGAGTCTGGGAGCCGGGGCGAGCGTCTGGTACGGCGCGGTGCTGCGCGCGGACAACGAGCCGATCACCATCGGGGCGCGCACCAACGTGCAGGACAACTGCTCGTTCCACGTCGACGTCGGCAAGCCGGTCACGCTCGGCGAGGGCGTGTCGGTCGGCCACAACGCCGTCGTGCACGGCGCCACGGTCGAGGACCACGTGCTCATCGGCATGGGCGCGGTGGTCATGAACGGTGCCGTGATCGGCGCGGAGTCGATGGTCGCGGCCGGCTGCCTGGTCACCGAGGGCACCGTGGTGCCTCCGCGCTCGCTGATCGCCGGTGTGCCGGGCAAGGTCCGGCGCGAGCTCACCGATGACGAGGTCGCCCACCTGCACCAGAACGCCGCCACCTACGAGGCGCACCGCGACCTGCACGCGGGTGGTGTGGTCGAGGAGCGCTAGGCGCCTCGCGTCGCGCGGGGTTTGTTCGCCAGGGAGCGGAGCGACCGTGAGGCCGGAGGCCGAGGCGAACGTGGGGTTCGTGCTGGGGTGAGCCGTTGGGTTGGTGTCGCCTCGCTGCGCTCACGGCGCTCGTTCCTCGCGCCTGGCGACCGGGGGTGTGGTGTTTGTTCGCCAGGGAGCGGAGCGACCGTGAGGCCGTAGGCCGAGGCGAACGTGGGGTTCGTGCTGGGGTGAGCCGTTGGGTTGGTGTCGCCTCGCTGCGCTCACGGCGCTCGTTCCTCGCGCCTGGCGACCGGGGGTGTGGTGTTTGTTCGCCAGGGAGCGGAGCGACCGTGAGGCCGTAGGCCGAGGCGAACGTGGGGTTCGTGCTGGGGTGAGCCGTTGGGTTGGTGTCGCCTCGCTGCGCTCACGGCGCTCGTTCCTCGCGCCTGGCGACCGGGTGCGGGGTCTGCTCGCCGGGGAGCGGAGCGACCGTGAGGCCGCAGGCCGAGGCGAACGTGGGGTTCGTGCTGGGGTGAGCCGGTCGGTTGTTGTCGCCTCGCTGCGCTCGTTCCTCGCGCCTGGCGACCGGGGTGTGGGGTCTGTTCGCCAGGGAGCGGAGCGACCGTGAGGCCGCAGGCCGAGGCGAACGAACGGTGTGGGCTTGGGTGAGCCGTTCGGCTGGTGTCGCCTCGCTGCGCTCGTTCCTCGCGCCTGGCGACCGGGGGTGTGGGGTCCGGGCGACCGGCTAGAGGCGCTCGACGACCCAGTCGATGCAGGCGGTGAGGGCGGTGACGTCGTCGGGCTCGACGGCGGGGAACATGCCGACGCGCAGCTGGTTGCGGCCCAGGCCGCGGTAGCTGTCGACGTCGACGATCCCGTTCTCGCGCAGCGCCCGGCTGACGGCGTCCTGCCCCACACCCTGCAGGTCGATGGTGCCGACCACCTGCGAGCGCTCGGCCGGAGCGGTCACGAACGGGCTCGCGAACGACGACTGCTCGGCCCAGGCGTACAGCCGCCCGGCGGAGTCGGCGGTGCGGGTGGCAGCCCAGTCGAGTCCACCCCGGTCCAGCATCCAGCGCACCTGCTGCTCCATCAGGAACAGCGTCGCGATGGCCGGCGTGTTGTAGGTCTGGTCCTGCACCGAGTTGTCGATGGCCGTGACGAGGTCCAGGAAGGCCGGGATGTAGCGCCCGCTCGCCTTGACCGAGCGCGCACGCTCCATCGCCGCCGGGGACATCAGCGCCACCCAGAGCCCGCCGTCGGAGGCGAAGCCCTTCTGCGGGGCGAAGAAGTAGACGTCGGTCTGCCGCAGGTCGACCGACAAGCCACCAGCCGCCGACGTGGCGTCCACGACGACCAGCGCGTCGGGGTCGGCGCCGTCGACGCGGTCCACCGGCACCATCACGCCGGTGGAGGTCTCGTTGTGCGCCCACGTGTAGACGTCCACGCCGGGGGTCGCGTGGGGGAGTGGGTGCGTGGAGGGGTCGGTCTCGAGGATCTCGGGATCGGCCAGCCACGGAGCGGCCGAGACGGCCGTGGCGAGCTTGCGGCTGAACTCGCCGTGCACGAGGTGCTGGCTGCGCTGACGCACCAGTCCGTGCGTGGCGGCGTCGAAGAAGGCGTGCGAGCCGCCGAGCCCCAGGACGACCTCGTACCCGTCGGGCAGCGTGAACAGGTCGGTGAGACCGGACCGCAGCGAGCCGACCAGCTGCTTGACGGGAGCCTTGCGGTGCGACGTGCCCATGACGTCGGACGCCGCCAGTGCGTCGAGCGCCTCGGGTCGGACCTTGGAGGGGCCGGAACCGAAGCGACCGTCGGTCGGCAGCAGGTCGGCGGGGATCTTCACCCCCGTAGTTTGTCAGGACTGCGTCGTCGTGGCGCGGGTACGTCACACGTTCGTCACATTGCTCACATTCGGTGGCGCCCGTCACAGGGCCTTCGTACGATGCCCCCTATGCCCTCCGAACCGGTGTCAGACCCCGGCTTTGTCGCCGTCCCCCTGGCAGAAGGCCTCACGCCCGATCGCGAGGGGTGGGAGAAGGCCACTGCCGCAGTGCTGCGCAAGGCCCGCCGACTGGGCGACGACGCTCCCGACTCCGACGCGTGGGCGGTGCTGACGTCCACGACGCTCGACGGCATCGAGGTCACGCCGCTCGGCACCGCCGACGTCGACACGCCCGACCCGGGTCTGCCCGGTCAGGCACCGTTCACCCGCGGCTCCACGCCCACCCGCGAGCCTCGACGGCTGGGACAACCGAGCCTGGTTCGCCGACCCGGACGCCGAGCGCACCGCCGCCGACGTGACCACGGACCTCGAGAACGGCATCAACTCCCTGTGGCTCTCGCTGGGCACCGGCGGCACACCGATCGCGGCTCTCGCCACGATCCTCGAGCCGGTGTTCGTCGACCTGGCCGCCGTGGTCATCGACGCCCCGCACGAGCCGCTCGAGGCGGCCGAGGCCTTCGTCGCCGTGGTCGACGACAAGGGTGTCACCCCGGCAGCAGGCACCACCCTCGGCTTCGACCCGCTCGGTGCAGCGCTGCGCGGCGTCGGCGTCACCGACCTCGGTCTCGTCGGCGAGGTCGCCGAGCTGGCTCAGCGGATCGGCACCCGGGCCGTCACCGTCGACGCCACGGCGGCGCACGACGCCGGCGCGTCCGACGCGCAGGAGCTGGCGTGGTCACTCGCCACCGGCGCCCGGTACCTCCGCGTGCTGAGCGAGGCCGGCATCGCCGTCGACGACGCAGCCGAGCTGATCGACTTCCGGTACGCCGCCACCGATCAGCAGTTCCCCACCATCGCCAAGCTGCGTGCGGCCCGCCGGCTCTGGAGCCGGGTGCTGGAGCTGAGCGGTGCGACGGCGGCACAGGGGCAGCTGCAGCACGCGGTGACCTCGCGGCCGATGATGTCGCGCTACGACCCCTACGTGAACATGCTGCGCACCACCGTCGCGGCCTTCGCCGCCGGCGTCGGCGGCGCGGCCGCGGTCACGGTGCTGCCGTTCGACGAGCCGCTGGGACTGCCGGAGGCGTTCAGCCGCCGCATCGCCCGCAACACCTCCAGCCTGCTGATCAGCGAGTCGCACGTCGGCGCGGTCACCGACCCCGCCGGCGGAGCGCACGCGGTGGAGCAGCTCACCGACGACCTCGCCCGCGCGGCGTGGGACCTGTTCGGTCAGCTGGACGACTCGTCGGACCCGGTCGCTGCGATCAGGCCGATGATCGAGCAGGCCGTGTCGGACCGGGCCCTGGCCATCGCCACCCGCGCGATGCCACTCACCGGCGTCTCGGAGTTCCCGAACCTGCACGAGGAGACGCCCGAACGTCGGCCGTACGCCAAGGGTCGCGCCGAGGTGTTCCGGTACGGCCACGAGTTCGAGGCCATGCGTGACCAGCCGGCCACCACGCCGGTGTTCCTGGCCACCATGGGCACGATCGCCCAGCACACCGCTCGCGCGACGTTCGCGACCAACCTGTTCGCCGCCGGCGGTGTCGACGTCGTCGCTGCCGGCCCCACCGAGGACGTCGCCGGCGTGCTGGCCGCGTACGACGGCAGCTCGCCGGTCGTGTGCCTGTGCGGGCCCGACCCGCTGTACGACGACTGGGGGTCGGACCTCGTCACGGCGCTGCGCGACGCCGGCGCCCAGCACGTGGTGCTCGCAGGCAAGCGAGACGTCGGTGCCGACAGCACGGCGGCCATGGGGCTCGATGCCCTGGCCTTCCTCCGCCAGATCAGAGAGGTGCTCACGTGAGCATTCCCGAGAAGCTTCGCCGGGCTGCCGCTCGACGCCGACACCCCCGCACCGGCCGACGCCGCCGCGTACGCCGCCGCCACCGAGGGCGCTGAGCCGTGGGCGTCGCCCGAGGGCATCGACGTCAAGGGCCTCTACACCGCCGACGACCTCGACGGCCTGGACGGCCTCGACACGTTCCCGGGCCAGGCGCCGTTCCTGCGCGGCCCGTACCCGGCGATGTACACGACCCAGCCGTGGACCATCCGCCAGTACGCCGGGTTCTCGACCGCCGAGGAGTCCAACGCGTTCTACCGTCGCAACCTGGCCGCCGGCCAGAAGGGCCTGTCGGTGGCGTTCGACCTCGCCACGCACCGCGGCTACGACTCCGACAACCCGCGCGTGGTCGGTGACGTCGGCATGGCGGGCGTGGCCATCGACTCCATCTACGACACCCGCAAGCTCTTCGAGGGCATCCCGCTCGACGAGATGAGCGTGTCGATGACCATGAACGGTGCCGTCCTGCCGGTGCTGGCGCTGTACATCGTGGCGGCCGAGGAGCAGGGGGTGAAGCCGGAGCAGCTCTCGGGGACCATCCAGAACGACATCCTCAAGGAGTTCATGGTCCGCAACACCTACATCTATCCGCCGGCACCGTCGATGCGGATCATCTCCGACATCTTCGCGTACACCGCCGCCAAGATGCCGCGGTTCAACTCCATCTCGATCTCCGGGTACCACATCCAGGAGGCGGGAGCCACGAACGACCTCGAGCTGGCCTACACGCTCGCCGACGGCGTGGAGTACATCCGCGCCGGCCTCGACGTCGGGCTGGACATCGACGCGTTCGCCCCGCGCCTGAGCTTCTTCTGGGCCATCGGCATGAACTTCTACATGGAGGTCGCCAAGATGCGCGCGGCCCGGGCGCTGTGGGCGCGGCTGGTCTCGGGCTTCGACCCGAAGAACCCCAAGTCGTTGAGCCTGCGCACGCACAGCCAGACCTCCGGCTGGTCGCTGACGGCCCAGGACGTCTACAACAACGTGCAGCGCACGGCGATCGAGGCGATGGCCTCGACGCAGGGTCACACCCAGAGCCTGCACACCAACGCCCTCGACGAGGCCATCGCGCTGCCGACCGACTTCAGCGCCCGCATCGCCCGCAACACCCAGCTGCTGCTGCAGCAGGAGTCCGGCACCACCGACATCATCGATCCGTGGGGCGGCTCGTACTACGTCGAGAAGCTCACCCACGACCTCGCCAACCGCGCCTGGGCCCACATCACCGAGGTCGAGGAGGCCGGCGGGATGTCCAAGGCCATCGAGGAGGGCATCCCCAAGATGCGCATCGAGGAGGCGGCGGCCCGCACGCAGGCGCGCATCGACTCCGGCCAGCAGGCGGTCATCGGCGTCAACACCTACCGCCTGGCCGACGAGGACGACCTCGACGTGCTCAAGGTCGACAACAAGGCCGTCTACGCCTCGCAGGTCGAGAAGCTCGAGAGGCTGCGCGCCGAGCGCGACCAGGACGAGGTCGACGCGACCCTCGCCGCGCTCACCAGGAGCGCCGAGAAGGGTGCCAGCCGCGACGGCTCGCTGGACGGCAACCTGCTGGCGCTGGCCGTCGACGCGGCCCGCGCCAAGGCCACCGTCGGTGAGATCTCCGACGCGCTGGAGAAGGTCTACGGCCGCCACCAGGCCGTGATCCGTACGATCTCAGGTGTGTACCGCACCGAAGCCGGCCAGGCGGGCAACGTCGCCAAGGTCCTCGAGGCCACCGAGGAGTTCGAGGCCGCCGAGGGACGCCGTCCGCGCATCCTGGTCGCCAAGATGGGCCAGGACGGCCACGACCGCGGCCAGAAGGTGATCGTGACGGCCTTCGCCGACATGGGCTTCGACGTCGACGTCGGACCGTTGTTCTCCACGCCGGAGGAGGTCGCCCAGCAGGCCGTCGACGCCGACGTGCACATCGTGGGCGTCTCGAGCCTGGCGGCGGGTCACCTGACGCTGCTGCCGGCGCTCAAGGAGTCGCTGGCCGAGATGGGTCGCCCGGACATCATGATCGTCATCGGCGGCGTCATCCCGCCCGACGACGTGCCGACGCTCAAGGAGATGGGCGCGGCGGCGGTGTTCCTGCCGGGCACCGTCATCGCCGACTCGGCCCTCGACCTGCTCGACAAGCTGCATGGTCAACGTCGCTGACCTCGCGGACGACCTCCGCATCGGCCAGCGGGCCGCGATCTCGCGGGCCATCACGCTGGTCGAGTCCAGCCGGGCCGACCACCGGGCGGAGGCGCGCGAGCTGCTCGGCCTGCTGACCCCCGAGGCCGGCGGGTCCATCCGCGTCGGCATCTCGGGCGTGCCCGGCGTGGGCAAGTCCACGTTCATCGAGGCACTCGGCACGCACCTGATCGACGAGGGTCACCGTGTCGGCGTGCTGGCGGTGGATCCGTCCAGCGTGCGCACCGGCGGCTCCGTGCTGGGCGACAAGACCCGCATGGCCAAGCTCGCGGTCAGCCCCGACGCCTACATCCGGCCGTCACCGAGCGCCGGCACCCTCGGAGGTGTCGCCCGGGCCACGAGCCAGGCCATGACGGTGCTGGAGGCAGCCGGCTTCGACGTCGTCCTCGTCGAGACCGTGGGCGTCGGCCAGTCCGAGATCACCGTGGCCGGCATGGTCGACACGTTCTGCTTCCTGACCATCGCGCGCACCGGCGATGCGCTGCAGGGCATCAAGAAGGGGATCCTCGAGATCGCCGACGTCATCGCCGTGAACAAGGCCGACGGCGAGCGGGTCCGCGAGGCCGAGGCCACCTCCAAGGACCTCGCCGGGGCCCTGCGCCTGGTCTACGCGGGCACCCAGGACTGGGTGCCGCCGGTGCTGACGTGCTCGGCCATCGAGGGCACCGGCATCGACACCGTGTGGAGCCGGATCATCCGGCACCGCGAGTTCATGGGGTCGCGCGGACTGCGCGACAAGCGCGCCCAGCAGCAGCTGGACTTCACCTGGGCGCTGGTGCGCGACGAGCTCGACCAGCGGCTGCGCACCGATCCGCGGGTCGCCGCGATGCGGGCCGAGATCCGCGAGGCCGTGCTGTCCGGCGAGATGCCTGCCGCCACTGCCGCCGACCAGATCTTGGCTGCCTACGACGGTCAACCGCCCCGCTAGCATGGGCCGCCTGTACTGATCGGCACCGTGACGACAGGAGCGCAGATGACAGTTCGCAGCCGCGTGGGCTCGGCCCTCCGGGCCACGATCGGTCCGGCTCGCACGCGAGCACTCGCCCGTCGCCTGTCGGGCCCGGAGCCGACGGTCCCTGCGAGCACGAGCTCGACCCTGCGGCCGTCGGACCCGTTCGTCCCGGCGCCGAAGGCCACGCTCACCCACTACGCCTTCCTCCAGGGCGTCCACGAGCGTCTGCGGCCGCGTACCTACGTCGAGATCGGGATCCGCAACGGAGACAGCCTCGCCCTGTCGAGGGCGCGGTCGGTGGCGATCGATCCAGCCTTCTCGATCACCGCCGAGCTCGCCTGCGAGGTGCAGCTCGTCCGGACCACCAGTGACGAGTTCTTCGCCCGACCCGCACCCTATGAGTTCCTGCGCGGCGTGCCGATCGACCTCGCCTTCATCGACGGCATGCACCTGTCGGAGTTCGCTCTTCGCGACTTCGCGGGGGTCGAGCCCGCCATGTCGAGCAGCGGCGTCGTCGCGCTCGACGACATGCTCCCGCGCAACGCCCTGGAGGCTGCCCGTGACCGCGCCACCCGGGCCTGGGCCGGCGACGTGTTCAAGGTGGTCGAGATCCTGCGGCGACGTCGTCCGGACCTCGTCGTCGTCCTCGTCAACACGCGCCCGACCGGCACGGCCCTCGTGTTCGGCGCGGACCCGTCCTGGCGTGGGGCCGAGGAGCTGGTGGCTGAGGAGTCGGACTTCCTGCAGGCGCCCGACCCGCAGGATCCGCCGCAGTCGACGCTCGACCGCACCGGGGCGGTCGCACCCGAGACGGTGCTGGCGTCGCCGATCTGGGACCTGCTCGTCGCCGAGCGGGAGGACCCGAACCCCGACCGGCGCGAGGCGATCCTCTCGGAGGCGCGCAGCTGGCCGACGCTGACGATGCCGCACTAGCGTGCGCTCCGTCAGCCGGTCGGACCGCAGCGCGGAGGCCAGAGCTCGCCGTCTCGTCTCGGCGGTGGGCACGGGTGACCTGACCCGTGTCACCGTCTGCTCGGACGAGGACGGCCTCGAGGAGCAGCTGCGCCGGACGGGGCCGCACGACGTGATCGTGACCGACGTCCCCCAGGAGCGCGTGGAGGCGGTCTGGCGACTCGCTCACCCGCACCTGCGCGAGGGCGGGGTGTTCGTGCACCACGGGCGGAGCCGCAGCGCGGGACGAGCGGTACGACGACGGATCGCGCAGATCGCCAGCACCGACGGCGACGCCTGGTCGGTCACCGTCGGCACGGTGCGCAGGGCCGGACGCGTGGTGGCGGTCGAGAAGGCCGGATCGGACCGCCTGATGCTCAGCCACGCCGACGCGACGCAGGTCCTGGCCCGACGGCGCGACGGCATCCGGGTCGAGGTCCTCGCCGAGCTTCCGGCCGGTCGGTACGAGCATCGTGCCCAGGTCACCAGTCATCACGTGGGCCCCGAGCCCATCGGCCTGCTGCGCACCATCGACCATCCCACGCAGCACCTGCGTCACTACACCGGTGCGGTGGTGGTGGCCAACGGATCGATGGTCCATGCGGGGCAGGTCATCCTGCCCGACTCCTTCCGGTACTACGCGCACGGCCCGGACAGCCCGCGGATGTCGCCGTCCGTCCCCGGATTCGCACGTCTCGACGCCAAGCGTCAGCCCCGCCAGCGCCTCGAGGGCGACTTCTACCTGCTCGACTCGTTCTTCCCGGGCCACTTCGGCCATCACTGCACCGAGGTGGTGTCCCGGTTGTGGGGCTGGGACGAGGCCAAGCGGCGCCTGCCCGACCTCAAGGCGCTCTACACGCGCTGGGGCAACGACACGCGCGAGAACACGTTCGAGGAGGCGACGTTCACGGCCTACGGGATCGACCCGGCGGACCTGGTCGAGGTCCGCCGACCGGTCGAGGTCTCGTCGTTGGTCGCAGCAACCAACATGTGGCACAACAAGAAGCCGCACTTCACCCATCCCGACATGCAGGGGGTGTGGCACCGGCTGGGCGACGCGCTGGCCGACGTGCCGGGCGATCCCTCTGAGCGGGTCTTCGTCTCGCGCGCCGAGGGCAAGCGCGGCACCCACAACCTCGCCGAGGTCGAGCGCTACTTCAATGACCACGGGTTCGAGGTCGTCTACCCCGAGCGACTGTCGTTGGGGCGCCAGGTGGGCGTCATGCAGGAGGCTCGGGTCGTCGCGGGCATCGCGGGGTCCGCCCTGTTCAACGTGATGTTCGCCCGCCACCTCACCCAGCTGATCGTTCTCTCCTCCGACACCTACACCGCTCGCAACGAGCACCTGTTCGCGTCGTTGCTCGGTGGCCGGCTCGACTACTTCTGGTCACCGGCCGACATCCCCCACCCGCCGGGGGCCTGGAGCCACGAGGCCTTCACCTCCTCGTGGTCGTTCGACTTCGCTCAGCACCGGGCAGCGCTCGACGGCGTCATGGACCGGCTCGACGCCGACGGCTGACCGAGCGACGGCTCTGAGCCGAACCCGCAGGGCTGTGACACGATCACGCCATGGAACGCTCCGTCACCGCCCACCTGCAGCTGCACGCGTACGGGCCGGCGGACATGATCGTGTCGCTGGCGGTCGCCGAGGGGCTGGCCACCGAGGAGTCGATGACGATCGAGGCCAACGGTGCCGCGGTGGACGCCCACGTGGTCCAGGGTCGCCACGGCACCCGGCTGCACCGATTCACGGCGCCTGCCGGTCCCCTCCAGATCACCTACCGCGCCACCTGCGTGGGACAGGCCGAGGTCCCGCCCGTCGACGAGCTCGACATCATCGAGTACCGCCGGCCGTCGCGGTACTGCGAGTCCGACAGCCTCTTCGCGACCGCGCAGAGCGAGTTCGCCGGACTGTCGGGCGTGCCGCTGATGGATGCCATCGGCACCTGGGTGCACGGGCACCTCACCTACGTGCCCGGTGTCAGTCAGCACACCGACGGCGCGGTCAAGGCCTTCCTCGCACGGCGGGGGATCTGCCGCGACTACGCCCACCTCGTGGTCGCGCTGCTGCGGTCGCTGGACACGCCGGCGCGCCTGGCGGCGGTGTACGCGCCGGGCCTGTCGCCGATGGACTTCCACGCGGTGGCCGAGGCGTACGTGGACGGCGGGTGGCACGTGGTGGACGCCACCGGACTGGCGCCGCGGCAGTCGTTGCTGCGGATCGCCACGGGCCAGGACGCCTCGGAGACGGCCTTCTTGTCCCAGCACGGCGCGGCGGTGGACCTGCAGTGGATGGAGGTCATGGCGGTCGTGGACGAGCTGCCCGTCGACGACCACACCGGGCTGGTCATGCTGCGCTGAGCGGTGTCACCGCCTGTGACGGCACGTGGATCAAAAAGAACCATCGAAGACTAGTCACAAAGAACTAGTTGTCGGGTAGAGTGTGGGTCAACGGTGCACCGCAGGCCGGTCCAAGCCCATCGGGGGGTGGCTTGGGCCACGTTCCGTTCGACCGAAGGGTCGGCTGCCTCAGGGGGAGGCGGCCGACCCTTCGGCGTTGCGGCGGCCGACCCTTCGGCGTTGTGGCGGCCGACCCTTCGGCGTTGCGGCGGCCGCCGCAGAGCGGATCAGGGCTTGGCGATGGCCAGGGGAGCGTAGGTCGCGTCGCCGCTGGTGACGGTCCAGCCGCCGATGTCCCAGCCGGCGCCGTCGGTGCGCAGCAGGTAGCGGGCGCGGGTCGGCACGGTCATCATGTCGTCGCGCTGGTCGTCGGTGGAGAACACGGGCAGCGATGCTCGTGCGGTGAAGCTCGCCGACAGCCGGGGCGAGGACCTGGAGCTGTCGAGCCCGATCGAGACGGTCGACCAGCGGGGGTTGATCCACACCGCTCTGTCCTCGTAGCCGGCGGTGGATCGCTGCGGGCCGTAGAACGCGTGGCCGGGTCCTGCCGACCGCAGCAGCACCAGGCCGAGCTGGGTGGCGGCGGTGTCGAAGGCGCGCGAGTCGACGGGTGCGGCCACCAGGTCGGCGATCCTCGGCCGGTAGAAGGTCTGGGCGGTGGACGGCGCGATCTCGGCGAGGACGCTGTCGAAGCTCGCCGCGCGGTACGCGGTCCGTGGCAGGGACAGCCGGGAGTAGCGGTGGTCGAACACGAACGCGACGGCGGTGCAGGCGGCGGTCTCGACGCGTTCGCGACCGAACGCCGCCAGGGCTGCAGCCGACGCATCGACCCGTACCGCCGGGCACCAGTCGACGTCGGAGCCGTCGACGACGACGGCGCCGGGACGTCCCGGCCAGACGCCTGCGAGGGACTCGGGAGCCCGGTCGCGATCAGGTGTCGAGGCGACCGAGGTGTCGGCTGGTGCGACGGTGGGGTCCGGCGCAGGGGTCGCCGTGGCCGACGCCGTGGCCTCCGGTCGGGCGTCGAGGACGCCGTCGGGAGTCGTCAGCCCGACGACCAGGCTGACGGCGAGCACCCCGAGGATCAAGGCAGCGACGACCACGCCGGCTGTCGTCCACGAGGGCTTCTTGTGCATGCGGCCGCTAGGCCGACCAGCTGGCGTCCCATCCGTCGACCTCGTCGGCGCTGCGGGTGGCAGGGCCGGTGTAGATCGAGGACGGACGGATCAGGCGGCCGGTGTTGTACTGCTCGAGGATGTGCGCGCTCCAGCCGGCGGTGCGAGCGGAGGTGAACATCGCGGTGAACATGTTGGACGGGATCTCGGCGAAGTCCAGGACGATGGCCGCCCAGAACTCCACGTTGGTCTCGAGGACGCGATCGGGACGACGCTCCTTGAGCTCCTTGAGGGCTGCCTCCTCGAGTGCCACGGCGACCTCGGCGCGAGGCGCCTTGAGCTCGTGGGCGGTGCGACGCAGCGTGCGGGCCCGCGGGTCCTGCGCGCGGTAGACGCGGTGGCCGAAGCCCATCAGTCGCTCACCGGAGTCGAGCAGCTTCTTGACGTACGCCTCGGCGTCGCCGGTCTTCTCGACCTCCTCGATCATGCCGAGGACGCGCGACGGTGCTCCGCCGTGGAGGGGTCCCGACATGGCTCCGACCGCGCCGGACAGGGCCGCGGCGACGTCTGCGCCGGTGGAGGCGATGACGCGTGCCGTGAAGGTGGAGGCGTTCATGCCGTGCTCAGCCGCAGAGACCAGGTAGGCGTCGATGGCCTTGGCGTGGTCCGGGTTGACCTCACCGCGCCAGCGGGTCAGCATGCGCTCGACGATGGTGTCGCACCGGTCGATCTCGGCCTGCGGCACCATCGGCTTGCCGAGTCCGCGAGCGGCCTGCGCCACGTAGGACAGCACCATGACGGCGGTGCGCGCGAGGTCGTCGCGCACCTCCTCGGAGGTGGGGATGTCGTAGAGCTGGCGCAGTCCCCACACGGGGGCCATCTGCGCGATGGCGCTCTGGACGTCGGCGCGGATGTCGCCGGAGTGCACCGGGATCGGGTACGGCTCGGCCGGGGGCAGCCCGGGCTCGTACGCTCCGTCGACCAGCAGGCCCCAGATCTTCTCGAACGGCACGCGCCCGACCAGATCGTCGATGTCGACGCCGCGGTAGCGCAGCGCCGATCCTTCCTTGTCGGGCTCGGCGATCTCGCTCTCGAAGGCGACGACGCCCTCGAGGCCGTGGTGCACCACTACGTCATCAGTCATGTTTGCATTCTGCCTTGCACCGATACGGTGGTCGCATGCAGACCCCCGATCTGTCGCGGATGCGGCGTGACTACGCGGACGGCGGGCTGGATGAGCGCGAGCTCGACGAGGCGGGCCGGGGCGCCGACCCGGTCGGCCTGTTCGACCAGTGGCTCGGCGACGCCGTCGAGGCGCAGGTGCACGAGCCCAACGCCATGGCCCTGGCCACCGCCACGACGGGTGGCGTCCCGTCCGTGCGGATCGTCCTGCTCAAGGGCTTCGACGCCCGCGGGCTGGTGTTCTACAGCGGCTACGAGTCGCGCAAGGGTGCCGAGCTGGCGGCCAACCCCGTGGCCGCGGCGACCATGCTGTGGCACCCGATGCAGCGGCAGGTGCGCGTCGAGGGAGCCGTCACGCGGGTCGACCCGGCCGAGTCCGACGCCTACTTCGCGGCGCGACCGCGCGGCTCGCAGATCAGCGCCGTCGCGTCGCCGCAGAGCCGTCCGATCGCGGACCGGGCCGAGATGGAGCAGCGCCGCGCCGACGTGGAGCGCACCTTCGACGGTGTCGACGTGGTGCGGCCCGACACCTGGGGCGGTTATCGGATCGCGCTGGACGTCGTCGAGTTCTGGCAGGGGCGCACCAGCCGCTACCACGACCGGCTGCGGTTCACCCGTGCGCGAGACGGGGCCTGGACGCGCGAGCGACTCGCGCCCTGACCGCTACTGCTGCAGCGTGCTGTGCCGAGGCCGGGGCGCCACGACGCGGCCCGACGCGGCCTGGTCGGCCGTGTACTGCTCGGTGCTGATGCCGATCACGTCCGCAGGGTCGCGGCCCTCCTCGGCGAACACGCGTCGTGCGACGTCGGCCCACGACTCGACCGGACCGTCGCCGGTCACGTGGTGCGTGCCGAACGGTGCTTCCGTGCGGAGCAGGTCGATGATCGCCTGGGCGAGGTGCGCGGCCGGGGTGAGTCGGCCGACCTGATCGTCGACGACCCGGGGGCTGACCCCGTCGCGGGCCAGCGTGCGCATCGTGTCCACGAAGTTGCGTCCGTCGCCGACGACCCAGCTGGTGCGCACCAGGTAGTGGCGGGGGACCAGCGACGTGACGGCCTCGCCGGCTGCCTTGGTCTGACCGTAGACGCTCGTGGGCGACACCGGCTCGTCGACGGCGTGCTCGGTCGACTCGCCGTCGAACACGTAGTCCGTGGACACGTTGACCAGGGTGAGCCGGTGCTGCAGGCACAACCGGGCCAGGGCTGCGACGGCGGTGACGTTGATCGCCCACGCGAGCCGGCGCCCGTCAGGCGTCTCCGCGGCGTCGACGGCGGTGAAGGCGGCGGCGTTGATGATCGTGTCGACGCCCGACACGTCGAGGCGCTCGATCGCCGCGACGTCGGTGAGGTCGAGGTCGGCCTCGCTGAGGAAGATGGCCTCCGGGACGATCTGGCGCAGCGCCCGGCCGAGCTGGCCGTCGGCACCGATCACCACGGTGCGCATCGGCGCGATCGGGTCGACGTCGGCCAGCGGCGGATGGGCGCGATCCTTGGCCGACACCTCGGTCAGGGGCAGCGGCCACGCGATGGCGAGCGTGGGGTCCTCGAGGTTCACGAACGTGTAGGCCGCCTCGGGCGACCAGTGGTCGTTGACCAGGTAGGAGTAGGCGGTGCCGTCACGCAGCGTCTGGTAGGCGTTGGCGACCCCACGCGGCACGAAGGCGGCTCGTGACTCGTCCAGCTCGGCGGTGACCACACGCCCGAAGCCGTCGCCGGGGCGCAGGTCGACCCACGCGCAGAACACCGCGCCGGTCACGACGGACACCAGCTTGTCCCACGGCTCGGCGTGGATGCCCCGGGTGGTGCCCGCGCGGCCGTTGAACGAGACGTTGTGCTGGACCGGGCCGAAGTCGGGCAGGCCGAGCGACGTCATGGAGGCGCGTTGCCAGTTCTCCTTGAACCAGCCGCGCTCGTCGGCGTGGACCGCGAGATCCACCAGCCGCAGACCGGGGATCTCGGTGGAGTGGATCGACAACCCGCTCACGTCAGGTCTCGGTAGTGCTCGAGCAGACGGCTCATGGTCGAGAGGGCGTCCTGCATCTCGGTCAGGTGGCTGGGGTCGAGCACGCGCAGCATCTGCTTGATCTCGGTGCTGGAGATGCCGTCCGTGCGTGGCAGGTACTCGACCCGGCACAGCCGCTCGAGCTCGTCGAACTTGCCTCGCCAGTCGTCGCCGATGGCGAACACGTCGACGCCGTGCTCGACGATGTCGGTGGCCTTCTGCTCCCACGACGACTCCGGGATGACCAGGTCGACGCCCTTGACGTTCTCGATGATGCGAGCACGATCCTCGTACGACACCACCGACGTCTTGCCCTTGCCGGCGTTGAACTCGTCGGTGGACACCCCGATGATCAAGCGGTCGCCCAGGGCCGCGAGCCGCTGGATGAGGTTCAGGTGGCCGATGTGGAACAGGTCGAAGGTGCCGTAGGTCAGCACGGTGCCCGTGGGGCGTGACGCGGTCATTGGTTCTGCCTCGCGTAGAACTGCTCGGTGGTGATCTTGGCGGGCCGCCACCACTGCTCGTGCTCGCGGTACCACTCGACGGTCGCGGCCAGTCCGGCCTCGACGTCGCGGTGCACCGGCTCCCACCCGAGCTCGGTGCGAAGACGCGTGGGGTCGATGGCGTAGCGCAGGTCGTGGCCGGCGCGATCCGTGACGTGCTCGAAGTCGTCGGGGTCGCGCCCGAAGATCTCCAGGAGGGCCGCGACCACCTGGCGGTTGCTGCGCTCGCCGTCGGCGCCGATCAGGTAGGTCTGGCCGATCTCGCCGGCGGTGAGGATCTGCAGCACGGCGCTGCTGTGGTCGTCGACGTGGATCCAGTCGCGGACGTTGAGACCCTCGCCGTAGACCTTGGGCCGCAGGCCGTCGATCAGCTGGGTGATCTGGCGCGGGATGAACTTCTCGACGTGCTGCCAGGGTCCGTAGTTGTTGGAGCAGTTGCTGATGGTGGCCCGGACGCCGAAGGATCGCACCCATGCGGCCACCAGGTGGTCCGAGCCGGCCTTGGTGGACGAGTACGGGCTCGAGGGACGGTAGGGCGTCGACTCGGTGAAGCGTTGCGGGTCCTCGAGGGCGAGGTCTCCGTAGACCTCGTCGGTGCTGATGTGGTGGAACCGGACGTCGTGGCGGCGGGCCGCCTCGAGCAGGGTGAAGGTGCCCACGATGTTGGTCTGGACGAACGGGCTCGGATCGTCCAGGGAGTTGTCGTTGTGCGACTCCGCGGCGAAGTGCACGATCGCGTCGTGGTCGGCGACCGCGTCGTCGACCAGCTGGGCGTCGCAGATGTCGCCGATCACGAGGCGGCACCGGTCGGCCGGCAGCCCGTCGAGGGAGTCGCGGCTCGCGGCGTAGGTGAGCTTGTCGAGCACGGTGACCGACAGATCGGTGTGCTCCAGCACGTGGCGCACGAAGTTCGAGCCGATGAAACCGGCTCCGCCGGTGACGAGCAGGGTGCGCATGGGACCAGCCTAGAGTGCGGTCCGCGCGCCGGGGAGGGGCCCGCGCCGCTCTACGATGGGCGGATGCGAGGAATCATCTTGGCCGGAGGAACCGGATCGCGACTGCACCCGGTGACCCTGGGCGTCAGCAAGCAGCTGGTCCCGGTCTACGACAAGCCGATGATCTACTACCCGCTGTCCACGCTGATCCTGGCCGGCATCAGCGACGTGCTGATCATCACGACGCCGCACGAGGCGGACGGATTCGGCCGACTGCTCGGTGACGGCTCGCAGTTCGGCATCGACATCACGTATGCCGAACAACCCAGCCCCGACGGACTGGCGCAGGCCTTCGTCATCGGCGCCGACCACGTCGGTGACCAGCCGGTGGGACTGGTCCTGGGCGACAACATCTTCCACGGAGCGGGTCTCGGCACCCAGCTGGCACGGTTCGCCGACCTCGACGGCGCCGCGATCTTCGGCTACCGCGTCGCCGACCCCACGGCCTACGGCGTCGTGGAGTTCGACGCGGACGGCGTGGCCATCTCCCTGGAGGAGAAGCCCAGCCAGCCGCGCAGCAAGTTCGCGGTGCCGGGGCTGTACTTCTACGACCCCTCGGTGGTCGAGCGCGCCGCCGCTCTCGAGCCGTCGGCGCGCGGCGAGCTGGAGATCACCGACCTGAATCGCACCTACCTCGACGACGGCAAGCTCGCCGTGCACGTGCTCGACCGCGGCACGGCGTGGCTCGACACCGGGACGTTCGACGGACTGGCCGAGGCGGGCGAGTTCATCCGGACGGTCCAGAAGCGGCAGGGCATGTCGATCGGCAGCCCCGAGGAAGCAGCGTGGCGTCAGGGCATGCTCGACGACGCAGGCCTGCAGCGCCAGGCCGAGCGCTACGCCAAGAACTCATACGGCGACTATCTCGCGTCGTTGCTCGAGGGCGCGCCCTAGCCGACGCCAGCAGTTCATCCGCGCGTCACCGACGGGTCGGATCGTCGTCGCCGGTGGGCGCGACCGTGCTGTCATGACTGGTCTGCCGTTCACGTTGGCGCTGGGTTTCAGCCTTGCCTTCGCCGAGTCCGGGCTCGGCCTCGGCATGCTGATCCCCGGTGAGACGGGTGTCGTCCTGCTGGCCGCCACGACCAGCAGCACGACTGGTCTGGTCCTGCTGGGTCTGGTCGTCACGGTGGGAGCCTCGTCGGGCGACCACGTGGGCTACCTGCTCGGGCGGCGGTACGGGGACGCGCTGCGCGAGACGCGGCTCGTCGGGCGGGTCGGGCGACGCAGCTACGACCGAGCTGCCGACCTCATGCGTCAGCGTGGAGGGGCCGCGGTCTTCCTCACCCGGCTGGTGCCGCTGGTGCGCACCCTGACGCCGGCCGCAGCGGGGGCATCGGGCCTGGCGTACCGGCGCTTCCTGCCCGCCTCGCTCGCCGGGTCCGCGATGTGGGCCGGTCTGTACATCGGCGGTGGGTCGGCCGTCGCGGCGGCCGGCACCGTCCTGCACGACGTCTTCGGACGCGCCTGGTGGCTCGTGCTGGTCGTGCTGGCACTCGGAGCGCTGCCGGTGCTGCTGGTCCGCAGCCTCACCGGGGTGCGCCCGACGGTGGCTGCGCTCGACGTCGAGGGCCACGAGTGGCGGCAGCGGTCGCCGCGGCCGGTGGGTGCCTCGGCTCTGGTGGGGGAGTTCCGCGTCGATCGTCGCCCCGACCCGCTGCTGCTGCGCCGCTGACCGCTCAGCCGTCGTGGATCGGCCGGGTGACCCGGTAGCGCACGAACGAGGGCACCAGCACGGCTGCCGCGACGACGCCGACCACCACGAGCACCCCGCCGCCGGCTGCGGCCGTGGCCGCCCCGACGCCGGCCGCGGCCAGGCCGTGGGCGGTGTCGGCCACCCGCGGCCCGCCGGCCACCACGACGGTGAACACGCCCTGCAACCGTCCGCGCATGGTGTCGTCGGCAGCGGCCTGGAGCATGCTCGTGCGGAACGCCGCCGACGCGATGTCGGCGGCGCCACCGAGCGCCAGCATCGCGAGGGCGAGCACCAGCATGGGCGTGGCCCAGCGGTCCGCCAGCGCGACGGCGACGCCGAACACCGCCATCGCCACGCCCCAGACGACGATGCTGACGACGACGGCCAGGCCGTGTCGTTCGACGCGCGACACCCATCCGCTGAACACGCCGCCGATGACGGCGCCGGTGGGAATGGCGGCGAACAGCAGCGCGAACACCAGACCGCCCTCCTGAGGGCCACCGAAGTTGACGTTGGCGATCTCGGGGAACAGCGCCCGAGGCATGCCGAACACCATGGCGATCAGGTCGACGACGAACGACATCAGCAGGACGGGCTGGGTGCGCAGGTAGCGGAAGCCGTCGATCACGGCGCTGATGCCGGGCACGACGACCTTCTCCAGGACCGGCAGCGCCGGCAGGCCGATCACCGCGCCGAGCGTGGCGAACAGCGTGATCGTGTCGACCAGGTACAGCCAGGTGAATCCCGTGAACGGGATGAGCACGCCGGCCAGCAGCGGCCCGGCGATGCCGCCGGCCATCGCGATGGTCATGTTCAGCGAGTTGGCGGCCGGCAGCAGCTCAGCGCTCACCAGCTTGGGCAAGATGGCCGTGCGGGTGGGCTGGTTGACCGCGAAGAACGCCTGCTGGACCGCGAACAGGCTCAGCAGCAGCCACACGTTGGTGTTGCCCAGCAACGACTGCAACCAGAACAGCCCGCTGGTGACGATCAGGCCGGCGGTGGTGATCACCAGCAGGGTGCGGCGGTCGAAGACGTCGGCGAGCGCGCCGCCGTACAGCCCGAAGACGACCAGCGGGACCAGTCCGAACACGCCGGTCAGCCCGACGAAGACCGACGAGCCGGTGTCGGCGTAGATCTGGGCGGGAACGGTCACGACCGTGAGCTGGGCGCCGATGACGGTGACGATGTTGGCGGTCCAGAGCCGCCGGAAGTGCCGGTTCTGCAGAGGCCGGGTGTCGGCGAGGACTCGCGAGAGATCCAGACGCCGTTGCACGAGGCAACAATGTACGCCCCGTCGGTCTGACGTGAGACGTCAGAAGGTGCTCGGGTCGATCTCGATCCAGACCTGCTCCGAGCGGGCCAACAGCTCGGTGCCGGCGTGCATCGCGGTGCTGGTGATGAACTTGCGGCCGTCGTGCCGGTCGAGACGCCCGGTGATCGTGCACGGCTCGCCGACTCGGGGCGTGCGCAGGACGTGTCCTGTCATCCGTCCGAGCACGGTGGGGTGCACCGTGAAGTCCGCCGTCCAGCCTCCCGCGCAGTCGATGGCGGCCCACACGATCGGCGTCGCCAGCGCGCCGGACGCGTCGAGCAGGTCGGGATGGGGCGACCAGGTCGCGGCCACCGTCGTGCTGCCCGGCTCGACCGGGCCGGTGAAGACGCGCAGCCCGTCGCCCTCGGAGCGATCGGGCCCGCACGTGAAGCAGGTGCCGAACGGGTGCGCGACGTGTCCGGGGTACGCCGCCTCGCCAGCTGCCGCCTGCTGCGGGGTCGGTGCCGGTGGTGCATCGCGTGCGAACGTGCCGGGACTCGCTTCACCGACCAGGGCGCCACCGGCGGTCAGCAGACGCACGGATTGGCCGTCGTGCTCCCAGCTGAGCGCGACGTCCAGGGGCGGCGGCTGCCGCAGGGTCGAGGTGACGGGGGTGGAGTCGTCCAGCTGCGTGGCGATCAGGCCGCAGACGTAGCCGCCGTTGCCCGAGCGTGCCGGACCGTTGAACCGTCCCTCGATCGTGACCATTCCTGCACGCTACCGCCGAGGGGTCAGTCCTTGAGCTCTGCGTATCGCCGCAGCGACTCCGCGCGCTCGGCCGCATGGTCCACGATCGGCGCCGGGTAGTCCGCCGGCGGGTCGTCGAGCTTCCACGGCTCGTGGACGTACCGGTCCGACAGGTCGCGCAGCTCAGGCACCCAGCGGCGCACGTAGGTGCCGTCGGGGTCGAACTTCTTGCCCTGGGTGATCGGGTTGAAGATCCGGAAGTAGGGGGCCGCGTCGGTGCCGCACCCGGCCACCCACTGCCAGCCGTGCTGGTTCGACGGCGGGTCGGCGTCGACCAGCAGGTCCAGGAAGTGGTCGGCGCCGACGGTCCACTCCAGGTGCAGGTCCTTGACCAGGAAGCTCGCCACGATCATGCGGACCCGGTTGTGCATCCAGCCCTCGGCCGCGAGCTGGCGCATGCCGGCGTCGACGATCGGGAACCCGGTCCGGCCGTCCTTCCACGCCTGCAGGTCGTCGCCGGGCTCGTCGTAGGTCATGCGCTCGAAGTCGGTGTTGTAGTAGCCGTTGATGGTGTCGGGCCGGTGCAGCACGACGTCGGCGTAGAACTCCCGGAACGCGAGCTCGCGCTGGTAGGCCGCGGCTCCGTTCGACCGACGTTCGGCGAGGTCGGCCAGCAACGTGCGCGGGTGCACCATGCCCCACTTGAGGTAGACCGACATCCGTGACGTGAGGTCGCGACCCGGCAGGTCCCGCAGGTCGTCGTACGCGTCGACGTGCTCGAGCCACTCGTGCCACCGGCGGCGGGCTGCCTCCTCGCCCACGGGCGGGAGGGTCACCCCGGCAGGGGGATCCACGTCCGGCAGCTTCGTGGTGCGCACGTCGGCGCGGATCCAGGGGACGGAGCGGACGCCGGGCGCGGGGGCGCGCCACCCGTGCTGCTGCCACGCCCGGTAGAACGGCGTGAACACGCGGTACGGCGTGCCGTCGTCCTTGGTGACCCGGCCCGGGGCCACGGCGTAGGACGATCCGGTGCGGACCAGCTCGACGCCGTCGTCGGCGAGCGCGCGCTCGATGCGGTCGTCACGCTCTCGCTCGTAGGGCTGGTAGTCGGCCGCGACGTGCACCGATCCGGCCCCCACGGCGCGGGCGACGAGAGGCACCTTCTCCTCGGGCTTGCCGTGCACCACGACGAGTCCGTCGACGCGGTCGCTGAGGTCGGACAGCGACCGCATCAGGTAGGCCAGGCGCGTGCGGCCGTTGGGCCCCCAGTAGTGGTCGTCGAGCACGAACATCGGCACGACGCCGTCGGGACCGGACTCGATCGCAGCCCGGAGAGCCGGATTGTCCTGCAGTCGGAAGTCGGAGCGGAAGCACATGACGGAGGTCGGCACGTCCCTCATCCTTCCGCCTGGGCACGGTGGGTGCACGTCGTGGAAGAATGCATGTGTGAGCGACCTGATCGACACCACCGAGATGTACCTCCGCACGGTCTACGAGCTGGAGGAGGAGGGCATCGTCCCCCTGCGCGCCCGCATCGCCGAGCGGCTGCACCAGAGCGGACCGACGGTCAGCCAGACCGTCGCACGCATGGAGCGCGACGGTCTGATCACGGTCGAGGGTGACCGCCACCTGGAGCTGTCCGACAAGGGACGGCAGCTGGCCACCCGCGTCATGCGCAAGCACCGCCTCGCCGAGCGCCTGCTGACCGACATCATCGGCCTGGAGATCGAGTTCGTGCACGAGGAGGCCTGCCGCTGGGAGCACGTGATGTCCGAGCAGGTCGAGCGGCGTCTGGTCGAGCTGCTCGAGCACCCCACCGAGTCGCCCTACGGCAACCCGATCCCGGGGCTGGAGGAGCTGGGCGGAGCGCCCGAGCCGGTGGACTTCCTCGACGGCGTCCACACCCTCACCGAGGCCATCGCCGGCACCACCGAGCCGGTCCGCGTCGTCGTGCGGCGCATCAGCGAGCCGCTGCAGACCGACACCCAGGTGATGTCGGTGCTGCGCCGCGTCGGGGTGCTGCCCGGCAACGACGTGCTCGCCTCGTCCGGCAGCGCCGGCGTCGTGGTCGCCCGTCAGGGTGAGACGGCCGAGATCGACGCCGAGGCCGCGGGCCACGTGTTCGTCACCCGCTGATCGCGCTCACTTCCTCGGCGGCAGCGGGATGAAGCCGCTGGTGCGGCGGACGTAGTCGTCGTAGCCGGGCTTGGTCTTCTTCATGCCCTTCTCGTTCAGCGAGGCGCCGGTGACCTTGGTCAGGAAGAAGGTCATCGCGATCGGGCTGACCACCGTGAGGAGGCCGGGCAGCGAGCCGGCGACCACGATCCAGGTGCCCGCCCACACGCACGCGTCGCCGAAGTAGTTCGGGTGCCGGGTGTAGCGCCACAACCCCTGGTCCATGATCTTGCCCTTGTTGTCCGGGTCGGACTTGAACGCGGCGAGCTGCGCGTCGCCGACCGACTCGAACACGAAGCCGAGCAGCCAGACCGCCAGCCCGACGACGAGAAGAGGGGTGACGATCTCCTGGTTGTTCGCGCCCACCATGAGGGGAGTGGCCACGAGGAACATCGCGATGCCCTGGGGCACGAACACGCGCATGAGCGCCACCTGGGCGAACGGACGCCCGTCGGCCTCGGCGAGCTCGGCGTAGCGCGGGTCCTCGTCGGCCTTGGAGTTGCGACGGTGCAGGTGCCAGGCCAGACGCCCGCCCCAGATCGCGACCATCGCCACGAGGATCCACGGCAGCGCCCGGTCGCCGTCGCCGCCCAGCGAGATGATCGCGGACACCACGGAGACCAGCACGAAGCCCAGCCCCCACAGGGTGTCGACCACGGTGAGCTTGTGCTGGCGATTGGCCCAGGCAAGTCCGAATCCCATGAACGCGACGATCGCGCCGAGACCCCCGAGGAGGGTGATCGCGGACTGGGACAGGTCGTTGTCGATCACTGCAGCCACGCCAGCGGCTCGGCGGGCATGCCGCTGACACCGGTGTCGGACGGCTTGACCGCGAGGATCTGGTCGACGCCCATGCGGTTCTCCTCGAAGGCCAGCGATCCGCCGACGAGGTACAGGCGCCACACGCGTGCCATCTCCTCACCGACCAGCGCGACGGCGGTGCTCCAGTTGGACTCCAGGTTCTCCGCCCACGCGGCGACCGTCTGCGGGTAGTGCTCGCGCATGGCCTGCACGTCACGGATCTCCAGACCCGGGGCGGAGATCAGGCCGATGGTCTTGGCCAGCGGCTTCATGTGCATGTCGGGCGCGATGTAGGTCTCGATGAAGGGGCCGCCGCCGGGACGGTCGCCGGGCTTCTCGTTGCTGCGTGACATCTGCTGGATGACCACACGGCCGCCGGGGCGCAGGTAGCGGTGAATGGCCGCGGTGAAGACCTTGTACTCCTCGTCGCCGACGTGCTCACCCATCTCGACCGACGCGATGGCGTCGATCTCACCGTCGCGCACACCGGACTCGGACAGGTCGCGGAAGTGACGCAGGCTCACGTTGACGCGGTCGCTCAGTCCGCGCTCGGCCGCCAGCTTCAGCACGAAGTCGCGCTGCTCCGACGACAGCGTGACGCCCGTGACGTGGACCCCGTAGTGCTCCGCGGCGAACAGGGTGAGCGATCCCCAGCCGGAGCCGATGTCGACCATGCGCATGCCGGGCTCGAGCCCGAGCTTGCGGCAGATCAGGTGCAGCTTGGCGGTCTGCGCCTCCTCGAGCGTCATCTCCGGCGTGCGGTGGAAGCCCGACGAGTACGCCATGTTCGGGTCGAGGATCAGCTCGTAGAAGTCGTTCGACAGGTCGTAGTGGTGCGAGATCGCGGCGCGGTCGCGCTCCTTGCTGTGCAGCTCGCCGGTGAGGTTGGACTCCGACGCGGGTGCGGCGGGCCGACGGCCGATGGCGCCGATGCGCAGCGCCAGCCAGATCGTGCGCAGCACCAGCCGCGGACCGATCTTCGGTCGTCCGGCGTCGTCGTCGACGCTGCGTGCCTCCCGCACGGCGGCCCAGACGGTGCGGAGTCCGTCGCCGAGATCGCCCTCGACGTCGAGGTCGCCCTGCACGTAGGCGCGCGCGACGCCGAGCTCGCCCGGCTTCCACATGATGTGGCGCAGGGCCCGCTTGCGGCGGATCACGAGCACGGGAGCGCCGGCCGGCCCGGCCTCGCTCCCGTCCCACGCGCGCAGCCGTACGGGGATGGGCATGCCGAGAGCGTCCTCGGCCACGTCGGTCAGGGCAGCAGCAATGTTCACCCGTTCATTGTCGTGGGTGCACGCAGGCGCCGCACGACCAACCCGACTGGCAGGTCACGTGTACCGAGACCCGGCTGCACCGGGCGGCCGCTGCGCGGCGTGGCGGTGCCGCCCGCTCTCGGTGCCCCCGACAGGAATCGAACCTGTGACCTACCGCTTAGGAGGCGGTCGCTCTATCCGACTGAGCTACGGGGGCGTCGAGTGTCAGCGTAACGGTGACGAGATCGGTCGCTTAGGATGTGCACCATGCCCGCTGCCGTCTTCGCGTTCAGGGCGGTCCGCCTGAGGCGATGGACCGTCGCGCTCGCGCTCGCCCTCGGAGCACTGGGCATCTGGCACAGCACCGACTCCTCGAACGCGGCCCTCGCGGACACCAGCGTGTGCACGCAGGCCAGGCCGCTGCCGGTCGGCACCTCGACGCAGATGGTCGAGCACGACGGGCAGGAACGCAGCTACCTGCTGCACGTTCCGCCCGGCTACGACGGCACCACCCGCACGCCGGTGATCTACCTGTTCCACGGGCTGGGTGGCACGCCCGAGAAGGTCATGGGCACCAGCGGCATGGCGCAGGTGGCCGACCGTGAGGGATTCATCGTGGTCGCCCCGCAGGCTCGCGGCGCCGTCGCCGAGTGGAACTTCCGGCCGCCGGTCGACAGCGGTGCCTCCGACGTCAGCTTCACGCGCGCACTGGTCGACCACGTCCAGGCCGAGGGCTGCGTCGCCACCGATCGCGAGTTCGCGGCCGGCTTCTCCAACGGGTCGGCTCTGGTGCTGGCACTCGCCTGCGACCCGGACAGCCCCTTCGCCGCCTACGGGGCCGTGTCGGGCCCCTACATCGCACCGAACTGCGCCACCGCCAAGCCGGCCTCGATCGCGTACTTCCACGGCCTGCGCGACTCGGTGGTGCCCTACACCGGAGCGGACACGGCCATCGGCCCGTTGCCACCGGTCGACGACACCGTCGCCCAATGGGTCGCGCACGACAAGTGCCCGGCACGGGAAGCCACCACCACGGCCACCGGTGTGCTGCGGCACTTCGCGTGGCGGGGGTGCGCCGACGGTTCGGCCCTGTCGGTCTACGTGCTGGAGGACTCCGGCCACCAGTGGCCCGGTCACCAGGTCGACGCGAGCGGCCTGATGTGGGACTTCTTCAGCAACGCCCGACGATGACCTCCGCCGAGACCCCGGAGCAACGGCGTCGTCGGCGTGCGGTCGAGCTGTTGGGCGACGTGGAGCCGCAGGTGTCGCGGGACGAGACGCCCGAGGGGTGGCACGAGGAGGGCGGCACCTCTCGCGAGGACGAGCTCCTGCGAGACGTGCCGCCCCATCACGGCTGAGCAGGCGACTACGGGCGGTTCGCCAGGGCGTCGCGGATCTCGCGCAGCAGGGCGATGTCCTCGGGCACGGCGGCCGGTTCCGGCTCGATGCCGGCAGCGCGTCGTTCCTGGATCTTCTTCATCGGCACGACGATCGCGAAGTAGACCACGGCTGCGGTGATCGCGAAGGTGACGATCGCCGTGATGAACACGCCGATCGCGATGGTGGTGTCCGGGTTCCCGTCGCGGATCTGGAACGAGAGGCCTCCGCCCGGGTCGGCGCTGACCGAGGCGATCAGCGGGTTGATGAACGACGCGGTGAAGCTCGCGACCAGCGCCGTGAACGCGGTGCCGATGACGACGGCGACTGCGAGGTCGACGATGTTGCCGCGGAGGAGAAAGTCCTTGAATCCTTGAAGCATGGGTGCCCCCAACGAGTGAGTAGGTGATGTGTCTTCCTCGAGACGATATCCCCGCCCGGACCCCTCGTCACGAGGTCACCAGCACTCCCAGCTGCGCGTCGAGGGCCGCCGCTGCCAGGGCGAGGGCAGCCGTGCGATCCGTGACCACGCCGATGGCAGCGGTGCCTGCTGACCGGTCGTCGACGGTGGGCACGAGCGCGACGGTCGCGCCGGCGGCCACGACCTGCGCCGCTCCTCCGTCGGGAGCCGTCGCGACCACGTCGACGCGATCGCCCACCCGCAGCCCGGCGACGGTGACCGGGTCGTCGAGCCGCACCATCGTCAGGGCGGCGTCGGGGCCGTGACCGTCGAGGCTGCGGGGTTCGATGACACGGCGGTCGGTGAGGGGTTCGCCGGCGCGCATCGGACCGGCGACGCGCCGACCGCGCGCTGCGGACTCGTCGAGCAGGTGGTCGGGTCGGACCCGTGCGGGCATCGAGACGACGGTGAGGTCGTCACGGGTGAGCACGTGCCCGGAGTCGAGGTCGCGTGCCGCCACGACGACCTGGCCACCGGCCTCGTCGGGCTGCAGCGACTGCAGGCCGGCCAGCACCGCCAGCGCGGCGAAGGCCGCGGCCAGTGGGCGGCGGTGGTCGAACAGGGCGGTGCGCAGGCGGTCCATGCCGGGACTGTAGGAACGATGCGGGTGCCGCGTCGTCGCGCGTCCACAGGCGCAGCGGTCAGCTGTCGGACGAGGTGCTGCTGGACGTGCTGGCGGCCGGCTTCGTGCTCTTGGTGTCCGAGGTGCTCGAGGAGGTGGTCGAGGTCGAGGACCCCGAGTCCTTCGGCCGGCTGTCGTTGCGGTAGAAACCGGACCCCTTGAAGACCACCCCGACCGCGTTGAAGACCTTGCGGAGGTTGCCGCCGCAGGCAGGACAGACGGTCAGGGCGTCGTCGCTGAAGCTCTGGTGGATCTCCAACGCCTCGCCGCAGTCGGCGCACTGGTACTGGTACGTGGGCACAGGGGCTCCTGGTCGAAATTCGGGCTCGATCGTCAAGGGTACAGTTGGCTGCACTGTGACCGATCCACCTGTGACCGATCCCCGATGACCGAGTGGCTTCTGCTGGCCGTTGCCTTCGCCCTGATGCTCGCCTGCGGTGTGTTCGTCGCGGCCGAGTTCTCCTTCGTGACCGTCGACCGCGCGACCATCGAGCGTGATGCCGCCGACGGCGACCGAGGCGCGCAGGGCACCTTGCTGGCACTGCGGTCGTTGTCGACCCAGCTCAGCGGCGCCCAGCTCGGCATCACCATCACCAACCTGGCGATCGGCTTCCTCGCCGAGCCCGCCCTCGGCACCTTGCTACGAGGGCCGCTGAAGGATCTGGGCCTCGAGGGGGGCGCGCTCAGAGGCGTCTCCTACGGGCTCGCGATCCTGCTCAGCACCATCGTCACGATGCTCGTGGGCGAGCTGATCCCCAAGAACTTCGCCCTGTCGTTGCCCCAGCAGACGGCGGCGTGGATGCAGCTGCCCCAACGGGCGTTCACCAAGTCGATGGCGTGGCCCATCCGCCGCCTCAACGGCACGGCCAACCGCATCCTGCGGGCACTGGGAGTCGAGCCGCAGGAGGAGCTGCGATCGGCCCGTTCGCCGCTGGAGCTGCGGTCGCTCGTGCTGCGGTCGGCGATCGAGGGTGCCATCGACGACGAGACCGCCGACCTGGTCGCGCGCAGCATCGCGTTCGGCGAGCGCACGGCCGCCGACGTCCGCACGCCGCGCGTCCGGGTCCGCTTCCTCGAGTCGCGCGACACGGCAGCCGACGTCATCGAGGCGGCCAGGGAGACCGGCCACTCGCGCTTCCCGGTCATCGGTCGCAACCCCGACGACGTCGTCGGGATCGTGCACGTCAAGCAGGCCGTCAGCGTGGAGATGTCGAGACGTCGATCGGTGCGGGTGTCGGAGATCGCCGATCCGGCCGCCACCGTGCCCGACAGCATCGAGCTCGATCCGTTGCTGACGTTCCTGCGCGACCAGGGGATGCAGATGGCGATCGTCGTCGACGAGTACGGCGGAAACGACGGGGTGGTGACGCTGGAGGACCTGGTCGAGGAGATCGTGGGCGACATCGCCGACGAGCACGACCGTGTCTCCGAGCGCAGCCGGCACCGCCGCGACGGCACGTGGTCGCTGTCGGGGCTGCTGCGTCCCGACGAGGTGCTGGAGCAGACCGGGGTGGCGCTGCCCGAGCACGAGGACTACGAGACGATCGGTGGTCTCGTGCACGCGCTGCTGGGGCGCATCGCGGTCAGGGGTGACGTCGTCGCGCTCCAGGTCGACGCCGTGCCGGACGGCGACGACGACGAGCCCGAACCCCTCGACGTCACGCTGACGGTCGAGCGGATGGACGGGCGGCGGGTCGAACGACTGTCGCTGACCGTGGGAGGGCCGACGCATGGGTGACTGGTGGGCCGTGCTCCTCACGGTGGTCCTGTTGGCGCTCAACGCCCTGTTCGTGGCGGCCGAGTTCGCCCTCATCTCCGCGCGACGCACCCAGCTGGAGCCGCTGGCAGCGTCGGGTTCGCGCACCGCCAAGCTGGCACTGCGCGCCATCGAGAACGTCACGCAGGCGATGGCGGCGGCGCAGCTCGGCATCACGATCTGCTCGCTCGGCCTCGGCGCCGTGGGCGAGCCGGCCATCGCGCACCTGATGGAACCCGGCTTCGAGGCGGTCGGCGTCCCTGAGGCGTTCCTGCACCCGATCTCGTTCGTGATCGCGCTGACCATCGTGGTCTACGCCCACGTCGTCCTGGGCGAGATGGTGCCCAAGAACCTGGCGCTGGTGGGACCCGACCGGGCGGCCCTGGTGCTCGGCCCGTTCATGCTGGGTGTCATCGCGGTGCTCAAGCCGTTCGTCGTGTCGCTCAACGGCGTCGCCAACGCCTTCGTGCGGCTGTGCGGCGTGGAGCCCAAGGACGAGGTGGCCAGCACGTACACCCATGACGAGGTCGCCAGCCTCGTGGAGGAGTCACGTCGCGAGGGCCTGCTGGACGAGGACGAGTACGGGCTGGTGGCGGGTGCGCTCGACTTCGGCGGTGGCACCGTCGACCAGGTGCTCCTGCCGCGCGACGGGCTGGTCACCATCGAGCCGTCGGCCACTCCGGTCGACGTCGAGGTGGCGTGCGCCGAGACCGGGTTCTCGCGCTTCCCGGTGGCCGATGCCTCCGGTGACCTGGCCGGCTACCTGCACATCAAGGACGTGCTCGAGACCGAGGCCGATGCCCGGCAGAAGGTGATCGCCGACAAGTGGGTGCGCCCGCTGGCCACCGTCAAGAGCGGGTCGGGTCTGTACGACGCGCTGCGCACGATGCAGGTGCGCGGTTCCCACATGGCCCGGGTGGCCGACGACGACGGCGACGTGCTCGGAGTGATCCTGCTCGAGGACGTGCTGGAGGAGCTGGTCGGGGAGATCAGGAGCGTGCGGTGACCGGATGTGCGAGCGAATTGTGACGTGGAAGTACTGAAAGTCCAGTAATGACACGCATGTGACTCGTGTTAATTTTCGGACTGGTGTGTTTTATGGGACGGAAGTGACGTAGTTTCGAGGGATGCGAGCCCCTTTCTTCCTCTCGCACGCCCTCGTCTCGCGTGCCGTCGTGGCGTCCTGTGCGGCTGTCGTGGTGTCGACCGCGTTCGTGTCGCCGGGTGCGCAGGCCGACAACCCGTCCGTCGGGCAGATCCAGGTGCGGCTGGTGCAGATGCGCCAGGACCTCAACGGGCTCTACGCGCAGTCGGCGGCGGCGGCCGAGCAGCTCAACGGGGCCAAGGTTCGCCTGGACCAGGCGCGCGCGGACCTCGCTCAGCGCAAGGCCGAGCAGAAGAAGGCCCAGGCGGCCGTCGACCAGTACCGCGAGGCCGTCGCGGCGGTGACCGTCGAGCGGTTGCAGACCAACCCGCAGGGACGCGCACTCGTGTCCGTGCTCGGCGGGCAGGACCCGTCGGACATCTTGGAGAACGCCACCGCGAGCACCGCGGCCGACGAGGCGCTGACGGCCGCCCTGGACACCCTCGACGCCCGCCAGACGGTTCTCGACGCCGCGGCGCGTGCCATCGCCAAGACGGTGCGGGAGCAGGAGCAGGCACGAGCCGACGAGGTGGCGGCGCAGCGGAGCATCGACGCGTCCATCGCTCGCGCCGAGCAGATGGCATCGTCCGCCGAGGCCGAGCGCGACACGCTGCTGCGCCAGCTGGCCGTGGCACAGAACCGTCCCCTGGCCGCGGTGACGCGGGCCCAGGACGCGCTCGACGAGCGGATCGACGAGAGCGGGCCGGGCGGTCCGCCGGTCGCGGCCCCGGATCCGTCTCCGTCCGAGCCGCAGACTCCGTCACCCGCACCCACCACCAGCTCGCCGCCGTCCAGTCCGCCGCCGGCCCCGACGCCGGATCCGCCGAACCCGCCGGCAGCGTCGAGCAGCAAGGTCGAGAAGGCGATCGCCTTCGCGAAGGCCCAGCTGGGCGAGAAGTACGTGTGGGGTGGCGCCGGGCCGTCCTCGTGGGACTGCTCTGGGCTGACCATGCGTGCGTGGCAGGCCGCGGGCGTGAACATGGCGCACTACGCGGGCTCGCAGTACGCGGCGACCAAGAAGGTGCCGGTCAGCAAGATCCGGCGCGGCGACCTGCTGTTCTGGAGCGACGGCAGCGCCAGCTCGATCTATCACGTCGCGCTCTACCTGGGCGATGGCCAGATGATCCATGCACCCCGCCCCGGCCGGACGGTCGAGATCGTGCCGCTGAGCTACTGGATCATGCCCGATCTCGCGTCGCGCCCGGGCTAGCCGCCGACCGGTTCAGGGCACACGAAACAGGCCCTGGGGCGTGAGTGCCATGTGCACCGGCACGTCGTGCGGCTCGTGCGGCACCTCGGGCAGCAGCTCGTGCGCGAACACCAGCGCGCAGCGCGGCACGTCGATGCCGGCGAGCGCCCGGTCGTAGTAGCCGGCGCCGCGGCCGAGCCGATGTCCGGCGTGGTCCACGGCGAGGGCGGGCAGGATCAGCACGTCGCACGTCGCCGGGGTGTGGGCACCGAGCCGTGGGCCGGTCGGCTCGGCCATGCCGAGAGCGGCGGTGGTGGTCGTTGCCGCCGGTTCGACCGCGGCCCAGTCAAGGGTGTGGTCAGGCAGTGATACGGGGGCGACGACCTCGGCTCCCCGAGCCAGCAGATCGGCGACGAGGGGCCCGGTTCCGGGTTCGGACGGCATCGAGAGGTAGACCGCGACACGTCGGGCCCGGCTGATCACCGGGGTCGAGGCCGCGTGCTGGGCGATCGACTCGGCGCCGGCGCGACGTTCGTCGTCGGACATGGCGGTGCGCCGTGCCGACAGCTCGGCCCTCAGGTCCGCCTTGGATGTCATGACTGGAGCCTAGGGTGATCGACATGGAGATCGTCGACCGCGACAACAGGCTCGCCAGCCTGGCGGAGGCCCTGCGGGCGTCGTGGGGTCCGGACACGTGTGCACCCGAGGACGTCGACTCGTGGTCGCCGGACCGTCCGGCGCGCGGTCAGTGCATCACCACGGTGCTGGTGGTCCACGACGAGCTCGGCGGGCGGCTGGTGCGAGGCGAGGTGCTGGTCGGCGGCGAGCAGGTCGACTTCCACTGGTGGAACCGGCTGCCCGACGGCACGGAGGTGGACCTGACGCGCGAGCAGTTCGCGGCTCACGAGGTGGTGGTCGGCGGCACCTCGGTCGACCGGCCCACCGGCTCCCATCGCGTCGAGGCCGAGTACGCCGTCCTGCGCAACCGGGTGCGGCAACATCGGTCGGCGGTGTCGTAGGTGCCGCCGGCCGACAAGTCGTGCGCCTCGTGCGGACGCACCATCGAGTGGCGCAAGAAGTGGGAGCGCGACTGGGACGACGTCCGCTACTGCTCTGCCGCGTGTCGGCGCCGCGGTGTCACTGCGGCTGACACCGACCTGGAGCAGCGCATCCTCGCGATGCTGGGCGAACGAGCCCGCACGTCGACGATCTGCCCGTCCGACGTGGCCCGTGAGGTCGCACCCGACGACTGGCGTCCGTTGATGGAGCCGGTGCGACGGGCTGCCCGCCGCCTGGTCGATCGCGGCGAGGTCGAGATCACCCAGGCCGGCCACGTCGTCGACCCGTCGACCGCCAAGGGCCCGATCCGGATCCGCCTGCCGCGGTAGACGTCAGCTGCGGACGCGACGACGACCTGCTCGTCCGCCTCGGGATGTGGCACCGGTGCGGTGCGGGGCCGGCTCAATGGTGGAAGTGCTGTGCCTCAGTGCATGGGACTGGATCTGGTCCTCGGTGCTGAGAAGGTTGATCCGTCCGATGGGAAGGAAGGTATTCGCGTGGCCGTAGAAGTCGCGTGGGCGTCGATCAAGGCTCGCTTCCGGAGTGAGGCGCCTTGGTTGCTGGGTATTCGGTCGAAGGCTCCGGTCGAGGTGCTGATGTCGGTGGTGAACGGCGCGGTCGAGGAGTTCAACGTCTCGGTTGCGTCTGAGTATCCGTTGGAGTCGGCGTGGCCCACCCCGAAGGGTGTGGCGTTGTCTGGTGAACCCGTGAACTGGGAGGTGACGGCGGGGATGATCGACGCGGTCGTGGCTGCGTTGGAGCGGGCTGGGGTGGACGCGAAGGTCGGCATCTTGGGCAGCACGGACATTCCGGACGTCGGCCGGCACAACGACGGGATCTCGGCGGGGATGTGCGTGGTCGGTGAACCGTACTGGGAGACACCGGGCGATCCCGGAACCCGACATGCGCTGCAGCGGATGTGGGATCCGGACCCGGCCGCGCAGGATCGGGTGGTCGATCTGGCCATCGACTGGTGCCGCGCCGGCGACGGCGGGCTGTGGTTGGCCGGCGAGCTGACGACCCAGATCCCCCGGGAGCAGGCCGCGTCCATCGTGCGCAGGTACCTGAAGGTGGGCGAGCGTTGTTTGCTGTTGTCGTTCGATGGGACTGACGTCCAGCGGCAGGTGACGCTCCACATCAACGGCTACGTGACGGTCGACATCGGCGGGCTGCAGCGGCCCGCGTGGAGTGACTGTGTTGCCGAGCTGACGGACGTGCTGGTGCGCGCGTCGGGCTTCCTCAACTGGGGCTTCGTCCTGGGCCTCCCTGAAGGCGGCGATGGTGTCGGCCACCGAGGGGTGCGCTCCATGCATTACGCGCTCTGGCACCCCTACGACAGAAATGGTGGGGAGGTCGCGCTGGCGGTGCGCAAGCAGGACCCTCGCCGCGTCCCCGAGCTCGTGCTCGACGTCTACGGCGTGCAGGTGTTGGGACCGGGACGCGATCTGACCCAGGTCGACCCGTCCTGGGAACAGACCCCTCTGCCCCATCATCGAACTCTGGTGCGCGCCACCGACCTTGAACCGTGGTTCACCGGACAGGTCGAGCTGCAGACGCTGCTCGACGCACGTGAGAGCTTCAACGACCTCGTCGATCCACTGTGGTCGCCCGAGCCGACCTGAACCCGGGTCAGGCGGCGTGGATGATGAGGTCGCCGGCGGGGTCGACGGTCAGGTGTGTCTTTTGTCGGTGGTGTCGGCGGCATAACGCTCGGAGGTTGTTGGCGTTGGTGGGTCCGCGGGGGTGGGGGATGTGGTGGTCGAGGTCTGATTCGGTGGCGGGCCTGGTGCAGTGGGCGACTCGACAGGTGCCGTCGCGGATCTCGATTGCTGTGCGCAGCGTGGGTGAGGGTGTGTAGCCGAGTTCGGTGATGTCGAGGATCCGGCCCAACGGAGTGGTGATGATGCGGTGGAACAGGGTTCCGGGTTGGGTGGCGAGGTCACGGACCATGTCGGCGGGGAGGGCGTGGTCGCCGTCGAAGGATTCGCCGGGTTCGTTGGTGTAGCCGGCGAGGCTGGTGACGGGGATGGTGACACCGATGACCGCGCGGCGGCTGACCGACCCGGTGCCTGCTTGGTCGAAGAGCCAGGCGACGAGCTCGTCGGCGCGTTTCTGGTCGAAGGAACGATCGTCAGCGGTGAGGTTCTTGGCGCGGCGGGTGAGCTCGTGGTCGAGGGCGATGATGGTGTCGGTGGGCAGGAACGCGTGGAGCCAGGACATGCCGGCGTCGCCGTGCTCGACGACCACCCGCCGCTGCTCACGCTCTGTCGCCGCTGTGTTGATGGGGTCGCCGTAGGTGGCGACGAACCGGCGCAGCTTCGCCTTCAACTGGCTGCCGGTGTGGGTGGGTGCGTAACGGACGAGCTCGTAGTCCAGGTGGATGCGGACGTGGTTGTCATCGGGCAGCCGCAGCAAGGCTGAGGCGATCAGACCGACCCGGTACGAATCGATCCGACCAGCAGCGAAGGCGTCCCACGTGTCGGGCAGGTCAGTGGCGACGCGGCGGTACTCGGCGAGGCGGCACTGGATTGACCGCACCGGCATGTGCAGGGTGGCGGCGAGCTCGTCGTCGGCGTATCCGATCTCCAGGTCACGGATCTCGGCGTTGCGGGCGTGCTGGGCCTCACGGGTGCGGAGCTGCTTGAACGCCAGCATGTCGGCTGCCGTCTCGGCTTCGAGCCGCGCTCGCTCGACCTCGCGGGCGGTGATCCGGTCGAGGATCACCTGTCCGGGCTCGGGGTGCGTGGTCATGGGTCCATTGTACTCGAACGGGTGTTCGATAGACAGTGTTTTCCACTGCTAGATCAAGGATTTGTCGGGGTCGAGTCTGGCTGGTCCGCGTGGTTCGCCTCGCTTCGCTCACGGTCGCTCCGCTCCCTGGCGAACGGATTTTCGCCGGCCCTGGGGACGAGCTCTGCGAGGACCGTGAGCGAAGCGAAGGGCACGGCTGCTCCGGTCTCGCCGATAGGGTGACGACATGTCGGGTCTGGAGCAGGCGCAGGGTCGGATGAGGGCCGCCGGAGTGGCCCAACGCGCCATCGACGTGTTCTCCGCGTTCTACGAGCAGCTCGACGACGACGCCTCCGGGCTGATCCGCGAGGCCGACGTGTCGCCGCTCGACGGCATCGCCCACGCCAGCGCGCTCGAGGTGTCCGAGGCCGACTGTCGTGCCGCCGCAGATGTCACGGCAGTCATCAAGCTCAACGGCGGGCTCGGCACCTCGATGGGCCTCGATCGGGCCAAGACGCTGCTCCCGGTGCGGCAGGGGCAGAGCTTCCTCGACGTCATCGCCGGGCAGGTGCTCCACGTCCGCCGCGAGCACGGCGTGCGGATGCCGCTGATCTTCATGAACAGCTTTCGCACCCGCGACGACACCCTCGCCGCCCTGGCCGCGCACCCCGACCTCGCCGTCGACGGACTGCCGCTGGACTTCCTGCAGAACCAGGAGCCCAAGCTGCGCGCCGACGACCTCACCCCGGTCGACTGGCCGGCGGGTCCCTCCCTCGAGTGGTGCCCGCCCGGCCACGGCGACCTCTACACGGCGCTCGAGGTCTCGGGCGTGCTGGCCACCCTGATCGAGCAGGGCTACCGCTACGCCACGGTGTCCAACGCCGACAACCTCGGGGCCGCTCCCGACCCGGAGATGATGGGCTGGTTCGCCGCCACCGGCGCTCCCTACGCCGCCGAGGTCTGCCGTCGCACCCCGGCCGACGTCAAGGGCGGCCACCTCGTCGTGCGCAACGCCGACGGTCGACTCGTGCTGCGCGAGACCGCCCAGACCGCTGCCGAGGACGTCGCGGATGCCACCGATCTGACGAGGCACCGCTACTTCCACACCAACAACCTGTGGTTCGACCTCGAGGCCCTCCAGAGCCTGCTGCTCGAACGCGACGGCGTCCTCGGCCTGCCATTGATCCGCAACGCCAAGACCGTCGACCCGGCCGACCCGTCCTCGACGCCCGTCGTGCAGATCGAGTCGGCCATGGGCGCAGCGATCGAGGTGTTCGACGGCGCCACCGCCATCGAGGTCGACCGTTCACGCTTCCTGCCGGTCAAGACCACCAACGACCTGCTCCTGCTGCGTTCCGACGTCTACGGAGTCGGCGCCGACCACCGCGTGCGCGCCCAGGTGGACCCGCCGTTGATCGACCTCGACCGGCGGTACTTCACCACGATCGCCGACTTCGACGCACGCATCCCGACACCGCCTTCGCTGGTCGACGCGACGTCGCTGACGGTGCGCGGTGACTGGCGATTCGGCCGCGACGTCGCGGTGGTCGGGGCGGTCACGCTCGACGACACCGACGCCACGCAGAGCGTTGCTCCGGGCACCCGGTTGACCGGCGGCTAGGCTGACCGGCATGGCAACGGACGACACGACACCGCCCGAGGGCACGTCGGGTCGTCCCGACGCGAGCACCGGGTGGGACGACCTGCCGGAATCCACCGCCCCGACCGAGGCGGAGAACAGCGCGCCAGCGGAGCCTGAACACTCGGCGCCGGCCGCGCCGACGGCGGAGTCGCAGTCCGACACGCCCGCGGAGCCCGATGCCGAGAGCGACACGGAGTCGCCGACCACGCCAGCGCCCGAGGCAGACGCAGGCGAGGCAGAGGCAGGCGAGGCAGAGGCAGAGCCTGACGACACCGAGACGCCGACCGCTCCCAGCGGCCCCCGAGCCAGGCCGCGCCCGGCGAGCATCGCCGAAGGTCGCCTGACTGTCGAGGACCACCTCGAGAAGATCTTGCGCGGCATCGGACCGCTCACCGCCTACGACCAGCCCCTGGTCGAGTCGCTCGGCCTGCCGCTGCACGAGGCCTACGTCAGCGAGATCGACCTGCCGCGCTTCGACAACGCGTCGATGGACGGCTACGCCGTGCGGGCCGAGGACGTGGCGGGCGCCACCACGGCGTCGCCGGTCGTGCTGCCGGTGGTCGGCGAGATCGCCGCGGGTTCGGCCAAGCCCTTCGCCATCAGCGCCGGCACCGCGGTCAAGATCATGACCGGTGCGCCGATCCCGCGTGGCGCCGACGCCGTCGTCCCGTTCGAGGCCACCGACCGCGGCAACAACCGGGTCACCATCAGCGAGTCGGCCGAGGTCGGCGCCTGCATCCGCCGGCAGGGCACCGACGTCGCCGCGGGCGACGAGGTGCTGCCCGCCAGCACCGTGCTCGGTCCGCGCGAGATCGGGCTGCTCGCCTCGCTGGGCGCTCCCCGCGTGCGCGCCCGTCCGCGTCCGCGCGTCGTCGTGCTGTCCACCGGCTCGGAGCTGCGCGAGCCCGGCACCCACCTCGACTACGACTCCATCTACGACGGCAACAGCTACATGCTGGCCTCGGCGGTGCGCGCCGCCGGTGCGATCTGCTACCGCGTGGGCGCCGTCGACGACAATCCCAAGACCTTCCGCCGCGTCCTGTCCGACCAGCTGGTCCGGGCCGATCTCGTCGTCACCAGCGGCGGCATCAGCAAGGGCGACCACGACGTCGTGAAGGAGACGCTGTCGGCGCTCGGCACCGTCGACTTCGTCGAGGTGGCCATGCAGCCGGGCAAGCCGCAGGGGTTCGGCAGGGTCTTCGACGAGCAGACCCCGATCATCACGCTGCCGGGCAACTCGGTGTCGGCCTATGTGTCGTTCGAGGTCTTCGTGCTGCCGGCCATCCGCCGGCTCATGGGGCGCACGCCCTACCGCCGCCCAATGGTGCACGCCGTGCTGGCGCAGGACGTTCAGTCGCGTTCGGGCGTCCGGCAGTACCTGCGCGGCGTCTTCGAGGTCACCCACCGTGGCGCCAAGGTCACCCCGCTCGAGGGCACCGGCTCGCACCTGGTCGGAGCGCTCTCGCGTGCCAACGCGCTGATCATCGTCGGCGAGGACCAGACAGCGCTCAACATGGGCGACACCGTGCGCACGCTCGTGCTCGACCGGCCGTTCTGATGGCCGACCGCTTCACCCACCTCGACGACTCCGGGGCCGCGCGCATGGTCGACGTCACGGACAAGGACGTCACGGCCCGCACGGCCACCGCTCGGGGTCGGGTCGAGGTCAGCTCCGAGGTCATCGACCTCCTCCGCGGTGAAGGGGTGCCCAAGGGCGACGCCATCGCCACCGCACGAATCGCGGGCATCATGGCTGCCAAGCGCACTCCGGACCTGGTGCCGCTGTGTCACCCGGTGGCCATCAGCGGCGTCGAGGTCGACCTGGTCGTCGAGGACGACGCCGTCGCCATCACCGCCACCGTGCGGACCGCAGACCGCACCGGCGTCGAGATGGAGGCCCTCACGTCGGTCACGGTCGCGGCGCTCACGGTCATCGACATGGTCAAGGCCGTCGACAAGGCGGCCCGCATCACCGGTGTCGAGGTCGTCGCCAAGTCCGGTGGCCGCAGCGGCACCTGGACCCGGCCGTGAGCAGGTCAGCAGCGGTCGTCGTCGCCTCGAACCGAGCGGCCGCGGGCGTCTACGAGGACACCACCGGCCCGCTCCTGGTCGCCGCGCTGCGCGAGTGGGGCTTCGACACCCCTGACCCCGTGGTCGTCCCGGACGGCCCCCCGGTCGGCGAGGCCGTCGGTGACGCGATCGCCTCGGAGGTCGCGGTCGTGCTCACCACGGGCGGAACCGGCATCAACCCCACCGACCGCACCCCGGACGTCGTGGCGCCGTTGCTCGACCGTGAGCTGCCCGGCGTCGCCGAGGCCATTCGCGCCCAAGGCATCTCGCAGGGCGTCCCCACCGCTGCGCTGTCGCGTGGCGTCGCGGGCGTCGCGGGGCGCACCCTGGTCGTCACGTTGCCCGGATCGCGCGGGGGAGTGCGCGACGGGCTGGCCGTGCTCGCCGACCTGGTGCCACACGCCGTCGACCAGCTGGCCGGAGGAGACCATCCCGGTTCGATGTCGCCAGAGTCCGGACCGTGACGATCGGCTGGCCGGTCGAGCTGCAGCACGGCCAGATCGGGCTGCGGCCGATCCGCCGTCGTGATGCCGCCACCTGGGCACGGCTGCGCCGCGAGAACGCGGCCTGGCTGGGACCGTGGGACGCCAGTCTGCCGCCCGAGGCCGGACCGCCAGCGGCGTCGTTCGTGGCGATGACCGGCACCCTTCGCCGTCGCGCGCGTCAGGGCTTGTCCATGCCGTTCGCCACGACGTGGGACGACGAGATGGTCGGCATGGTGACCGTCAGCAACATCACCTGGGGCTCCGCGCGCTCGGCCACCATCGGCTACTGGGTGGCGCAGTCGCACGCGGGTCGGGGCGTCACCCCCATCGGTGTCGCGCTGGTGTGCGACCACCTGTTCACCACGGTGGGTCTGCACCGCATCGAGATCGCGATTCGGCCCGAGAACGAGGCGAGCCTGCGGGTCGTGGCCAAGCTGGGGTTCACCGAGATCGGTCTGGCTCCGGCGTACCTGCACATCGCCGGCCGCTGGCGCGACCACCGTGTCTTCCAACTGCTGGCCGAGGATGCGCCGCGCGGCCTGCTCGGTCGGGTCACCTCCTGAGTCACATCCGTCACACATTCGGCGGCGACACACGCACCTCACTCCCGAGGAACAGGTCGGACAGGACCTACCGTTTTGCACGTGGGAGCGAGTAGCGGGTTGATCATCGCGTTCGTCGTCGCTGTGTGGGCGGCGTACTTCGTGCCGCTTGCCCTGCGCCGCTACGACGACGCCGGCAAGAACGCCTCCGTCGACGACGCCGGCGCCACCGGTCGGGTCATCGCCAGCACGGCTCCGACCGCCGCCTCCACCCCTGCTTCCGCATCGACCACCTCTGCGACTGCGGCCGCGACCCTCGATCGTCCCGCGGCCCGACTGGCCGCACGCCGTCGCCGACGCACCCTGCTGACCCTGCTCGGACTGTTCGTCGTGGTGGCGGGTCTCGCCGTCGTCTCGGTCGTGCCTTGGCTCGGTGTGGTCGTGCCGGCCGTGCTGATCATGGCCTGGCTGATCGCGTGCCGGATCCAGGTGCGCGGCGAGCTCGGGCTGTCCAAGCCCCGCCAGCGCCGCTCGAGCGGGTCGGCCGGCTCCAGCGCTGCCGTGCCGTCGGACCAGGAGGACACCATCGTGGTGTCCGGCCAGTTCGAGGACGTCGATCCTGCGCGTCCCCATGTCATGGAGAACGCCGAGCTCGCCGTCGATGCACTCGACGACCAGATCGTCATCGCGGTCCCGAGCGTCTCCACGTCGGGTGAGGCGCTGTGGGACCCGCTGCCGGTCACGCTCCCGACGTACGTCACCAAGCCGCGCGCGGGCCGCACGGTCCGCACCATCGACTTCACCCAGCCGGGTGCCTGGACCTCGGGTCACATCGAGGGCGAGAACGAGAAGCTTCCCGCAGCGCGACGTCGCCTCCTCGGGTGACGACCAGCGCCGCGCCGTGGGCAGCGCGCTGCCTGATAAAGTTCCCGCCGAGGGGCATTGGCGCAGTTGGTAGCGCGCTTCGTTCGCATCGAAGAGGTCAGGAGTTCGAATCTCCTATGCTCCACTCGCACGTGAAGGCCCCGCATCTCCTGCGGGGCCTTCTGCTTCTCTCGTGACGTTGCGGGGCGTTCACGTGCGAATCAAGGATGGTGATTCGGGGAGGAGCGAGCGCCAGCGAGCGACGGAGTCTCCTATGCTCCACTCGCACGTGAAGGCCCCGCATCCCCTGCGGGGCCTTCTGCACGGAGCCTTCGTCGTGTGGACCATCGTCTCGATCATGTCGGTGATCGCGCGATCGTCTCGCCCGGTCCATAGACTGGGTCCATGATCCGGGCGCTGACGACAGGTGCGGCCGTCGTCACCGTCATCGGCGCAGCGGTGTTCGGCGGCGCCGCCCTGCTGCACGATGCGCCCCGCGACGCCGCGGCGCGCACGTCACCTGCGGCCATCGAGACCGCTGAGCTGCCTCGGGCCACCCGGGTGATCGCGCCGCCGCCGGCACGGTTCAGCCGATCCGTGTACGGACCCACCACGATGCCGGGCTCGGGGCTGATGCTCGATCTGTGCCGCGGGCCGGTCGCCATCGACCTGGGCGGGACCCACCCGTTGCTCGTCGCCGAGCACGACTACTGCGGTGGAGCGGCGTGGATCCCGAAGCTGCGTGAGGGCGACACGGTCGACCTCACGGGCAAGGGCGTCCAGGACGGTCGCTACGAGGTCACCGACGTCAGTGAGGCCCAGCGCCGCGTCGCGCGGTTCAGCGATCTTCCCGACGATGCGACCATCGTCCTGCAGACCTGCATCTCCGACACCAAGATCATCCTGGTCGGTCTGCAGCCTGCGCACAACGTCCTGGTGTCCTGACGACGGCCAGTCCCACCCGCCACGTGCGGTGACTGCAATCACACCAGTTCTAGTTCTTTGTGACTAGGACATAGGTCCTCGAATAGGTTCGGTATGACTATGGTCCCGGGACCTAGGCCCCTCATAGATTCCTCGGTGGGAGACGCGCTCATCCGAGTGCGCAGATTCATCTAGAGGGAGAAACATCATGAACGGATTCATCAAGCTGTACGCGGTTCTGTCCTCGTTCGAGGCCACCATCGCCGATCGTCGCGAGAACAAGGGCGTCACCGCCATCGAGTACGCGCTGCTCGCGCTCGGTGTCGCTGCGGCCGTCGGCCTGGCCGCGACCGCTCTCGGTACCAAGATCACCACGACGTTCTCCGGCATCCTTCCCTGAAGGTTCGCCCGACGAACAGCTGACGTCGCCGCGGGCCCCTCGGGGGTCCGCGGCGCTGTCATCTCGTCAGGTCGATCGACATGACACGAGTCAATTGAGACTCCCGCGGCATCGTCGCGGTCGAGTTCGCCTTCATCGCGCCGCTCCTGCTGGCCCTGATCATGGGGGCCGTCGAGTTCGGCGACCGGTACAAGTCCACCGCGACGTACAACAACGCAGCGCTCGTCGCGGCTCGCTCGTACTCGTACAGCAACAGCGCCGCCTCGGCGACGGCTGCTGCTCGCAATGCCGGCGTCCCGTCCTCGGTGACGCCCACCTACTCGTTCAAGTTCGACAGCGGACTGGGCGCCAGCAGCTGTGCTCCTGCCTCCGACGGCACCTACCCGAACGTGACGGTCACGATCACACGGACCGGCATCCCCGCCGTGACCCCGCTGCCCAGCCTGCTTCCGGGCATGTCGTCCACGTTCTCGGTCACCGGCAAGGCGGTGGCCCGATGCGCCGCCTGACGTCTCGACGCTCCGAGCGCGGTGTCGCGGCCGTGGTGTTCGCCATCGCCGCGCCCGTGCTCATCGCGGCCGTCGGCCTCAGCGTCGACTCGGGCAACCTCGTCCTGCAGCGCGGCAACCTGCAGAAGGCGGCCGACAGCGCCGCACTGGCCATCGGCCAGGACTGCGCGCGCGCCTCACGCACCAGCGCCACTGCCACGCAGAAGGCGCGCTGCACTCCGTCCGGCGCCCAGGCCACGGCCCAGCTGATGGTCAACGGCAACGCCCCCGGCGCGACGCCATCGGTTCCAGGCACCCTGACGCCCACCCAGGGGACCCTGACGCTCACCGTCACCAAGACCGTCCCCATGACCTTCGCCGCGACGGTCGGTGTCCAGCCGCGCACGCTCACGGCGACCAGCACCGTCACGTGGGCGCAGGTCCCGACGGCAGCCGACACCTTCCCGCTCGGCATGAACGTGTGCGACTACAACGCGTGGAAGCTGAACCCGACGACCACGCACCAGCTGTACCGCTACGACACCTACCAGGACTACCGCGGCCTGATCACCAACGCCCGTACCTGCGCCAAGCCCGGTGGAGGCACCGATCGCAGCATCTACGGTGCGCTGTGGCTCGTCGACGCCAGCGCCTGGTTCAGCGAGTCCGGCTGCGTCGTCTCGACCGGCATCGGGCTCACCGGCTCGATCTCGGCGACCAACCTGCTGTTTCCTTACGGCTGCGTGCTCAGGGCCCAGGGACTGGTCGTGGGCAAGACCTATCTGTTGCCGATCTTCGACTCGCCGACCTGGAACGGCATCGGCACGACCCTGTTCCCGAGGATCCGTGGATATGCACCGTTCGTGATGACTGGCTGGACGATCGGCGGAAGCCTCAACGTCGGCATGGTCGAGACACGGGACTACTCGGCGCCGCGGTGCTACGACAGCGTCCTGATCTTCTTCAACGGGTGTCGGGGCATCCAGGGCTACTTCTCCGGCTCGATCGTCCAGCTGGACGAGGCCACGTCCTACGGCGTCAATCCCGACGCCGACTTCGGTTCCGTTCGCGTCAAGATCACGGGTTGAGAGGCCACTCATGAACAAGAAGCTCATCGCCTTGCTGATGGCGGGACTGCTGACCGTCGCCGGTGTGGGTGCCGTCATCGCCTACGCACAGGGTGCGGACGAGCGCGCCTACGACAACGCCCAGCTGGTCCCGGTGCTCGTCGTGAGCGAGCCGGTCCCGGCCGGCTCGCCGGCCAATCGTCTGGCCGGAAGCGTCGAGACCAAGCGCGTTCCCAAGTCCGTCCTCGTCAAGGATGCGGTCACAGACCTCGCACCTCTCGGGGACGAGGTCACCAACGCCGCACTGGTTCCTGGTGAGCAGGTGCTGCGCAGTCGTTTCGGTCCACCGGCGGAGAAGGAGGTCGACACCTCGGAGCTGCCTGAGGGCATGCAGCAGATCGACCTCACGATGCTCCCGCCGCGTGTGCCGCAAGGCACCAAGGCCGGCAGCGTGGTCGGTGTCGTCGCGAGCTACCTCGATGGGGCCGCCGGTACGGGCTCCACCCGCATGACCCTCAGCAAGGTGCGGGTCATGGCCGTCAAGGAGGGCGTGGCCGGTGACGCCGGCGCCGGGGTCTCGACCGAGAACGGCGTCCGGGTCACCCTGGCGGTCACCACCCACCAGGCCGAGAGGCTCGCCAACGCGACCGAGTTCGGCAAGGTGTGGTTGACGCTGCAGAACGACAAGACCGACGTCAGTGGTTCGAAGAAGACCAGCCCGAAGGAGGTCCTGGGATGAGCGACATCATGCTGCTCGGAGGCGACGGTGGGTTGGAGTACCGCATCGGCACCTTCGGCGACGACGTGGACAAGGTCTCCCTCGAGGACACCTTCCAGCCGGGCTTCGACGTCCGGTCGATCATCACCGTCGACTCGACGCCCGACGTCCTGCTGCTCGGTCCCGAGCTCGACCACGACACGATGCTGTGGATCGCCGAGTCCGTCGACGCGATGCGCGTGCCCACGGCGGTCGTCGCCGTTGCCGAGGCCACGCCGAAGCTGGTGCTGGAGGCCATGCGCGTCGGCATCCGCGACATCATCGATCCGGACGCGCCCGATGACGACTTCCGCGAGGTGCTCGGTCGGGCGCGTGAGCACGTGGCGCGCTTCCTGGGGGCCGCCACCGACGCGACGCGTCGCGTCGACGGCCGGACGATCGTGGTCGCCTCGCCCAAGGGCGGTGTCGGCAAGTCGACCGTGGCGGTCAACATCGCCGTCGAGATGGCACGCATCGCGCCGTCGCAGGTCGTTCTGGTGGACCTCGACCTGAGGTTCGGCGACATCGCGACCATGCTCGACATGTCCCCGGACCACTCGATCAGCGACGTGTTCGCCAGCCGCAGCGGATTGGACACCCTGCTGCTCAAGACCTTCCTGACCGCGCACCCGAGCGGTCTGTGGGTCGTCGCGGCGCCGGACTCACCGGCGGCTGCCGACACGATCGATGCCCAGCAGGTGCACCAGCTCCTGCAGGTGCTCGCCCAGCAGTTCCGGTACGTCGTGGTCGACACGGGTTCCGGCCTGGACGAGCACACCCTCGCCGCCATCGAGGAGTCGACCGACGCAGTCCTGGTCACGAGCCTCGACGTGGCCGGTGTGCGCAACATGCGCAAGGAGATCGAGCTGCTCGCCACCGTGGGTGTGCTGCCTGCGCGCCAGCACCTGGTCGTCAACATGGCCGACCGGCAGTCCGGTCTGAAGCCGGTCGACGTCTCCACGGTCGTCGGTCTGCCCATCGAGACCGTCGTCCCGCGATCGTCCGACGTGGTGCTCGCCTCGAACAGGGGAGTGCCGCTGCTGACGAAGAAGCGTCAAGGTGGTGCGGCCGCCAAGGGCCTGCGATCGATCGTGACTGCCGTCCTGCGTGACGCAGGTGAGTCCGCATGAGTCTCAGTGAGCGTCTTGAGTCGGCGCGGCAGCCGATCCCGATCAAGCCGCGACCCCGACGCCAGGCGGACGAGGTCGAGTCGAACCAGGGTGCAGCCCTCAAGCAGCTGAAGTCCGATGCCATCAGCGCGCTGCTGGACCGCGTCGGGTCGCGCCTCACCGACTCCTCCATCACCGACGACCAGCTCAAGGTCGTCGTCCGCGACGAGCTGTCGGAGATCATCGCCGCCGAGCAGGTGCTGCTGACCGGCGAGGAGCGCCGCAACCTGATCAAGGACATCGAGGACGATGCGCTCGGTCTCGGGCCGCTGCAGCGTCTGCTCGACGACAGCACCGTCAGCGAGATCATGGTCAACGGCCCTGACCGCATCTACGTGGAGCGTGGCGGTCGCCTGATCGATTCCGGCATGGCCTTCTCCTCCGAGCTCCAGCTGCGCCGCGTCATCGAGCGCATCGTGTCAAAGGTGGGGCGGCGCATCGACGAGTCGTCGCCGATGGTCGACGCCCGCCTCCAGGACGGGTCGCGCGTCAACGCCGTCGTGCCGCCGCTTGCCGTGCATGGATCGTCATTGACCATCCGCAAGTTCTCCGAGACCCCGTTGCGGGTCACCGACCTGGTCCGGATGGGAACCATGACCGAGCCGCTGGCGGAGTTCCTCAACGCCTGCGTGGAGGCTCGCCTGAACATCTTGGTGTCCGGTGGAACCGGCACCGGCAAGACCACGCTGCTCAACGTGCTGTCGTCGTTCATCCCGTCGTCGGAGCGCATCGTCACGATCGAGGACGCCGTCGAGCTGAAGCTCATGCAGGACCACGTCGTGACCTTGGAGAGCCGTCCGTCCAACATCGAGGGCAAGGGCGAGATCACCATCCGTGACCTGGTGCGCAACTCGTTGCGCATGCGGCCCGACCGCATCGTGGTCGGCGAGGTGCGCGGCGGGGAGTCGCTGGACATGCTGCAGGCGATGAACACCGGTCACGACGGCTCGCTGTCCACGGTCCACGCCAACTCGCCGCGCGACACGGTCTCGCGACTCGAGACGCTGGTGCTGATGGCTGGCATGGACCTGCCGCTGCGTGCCGTGCGTGAGCAGATCTCCTCGGCGGTCGACCTGATCGTGCAGCTGTCCCGCATGCGTGACGGCACGAGGCGGATCAGCTACGTGACCGAGGTGCTGGGGATGGAGGGGGAGAACGTCGTGCTGCAGGACGTGTTCCTCTTCGACTACGCCGCGGGTCTGGACTCGAGTGGTCGGATGAAGGGCATGCCGACCTTCACTGGCGTCCGACCGCGCTTCATCGACAAGTTCGAGGAGATGGGCCTGCCGTTCGACCAGGAGAAGTTCATGAGCAGGGTCGGGGCTGGTCGGCCATGATGCTCGGACTCGCCATGTTCTGCCTGCTCATCGGGTTCGGCATCGTGCTGTACCTGGTGATGGAGCCGTCACTGGTGCGCGTGTCGTCGTCGCGACGTGGTGCGGGGGCGCAGGAGAGCGGTCTCGCGGTGGTCGGCGACCGTCTCTCGGGAGCGGTCGACAACGCGCTGCGCAGCGGCTCGTGGTCACCGGTCAGTGCCGTCTCGCTGGAGCTCGCCGGGATCTCGACGACGCCCGGCACCTTCCTGGTCACGGTCGCCGCCGCGATGCTGGCCACCGCCATCTTGAGTGCGACGTTGACCGGCAGCGTGCTGCTCGGGCTGCTGGCAGGTGCGCTCGTGCCGTTCGTCGCCAAGATCGTGCTCGCCAACCGCACGACGAAGCGTCGGTCCGCCTTCGCCGAGCAGCTCGACGCGACGCTGCACCTGTTGGCGTCCGCGCTGCGCGCCGGCCACAGCCTGCCCCGGGCCCTGGACACCACCGCCCGTGAGTCGCTGTCGCCGACGAGCGAGGAGATCAGCCGCCTGATCAACGAGAACCGCATCGGTCGTGATCTGGTCGATGCCATCCACACCTCGGCCGACCGGATGGACAACGAGGACTTCCACTGGGTCGCGGAGGCCATCGCCATGCAGCGCGAGACCGGCGGCAACCTCAACGAGGTGCTCGAGCGGGTCGGCGACACGATCCGCGAGCGCAACGCGCTCATGCGCGAGGTCCACACCCTGTCGGCTGAGGGTCGCGGCTCGGCCAAGATCCTCATGGCTCTGCCGGTGCTCGTGGTGATCACGCAGTCCGTGATCAATCCCAGCTCGCTGCAGATCCTGCTGCACACCAGCACCGGACACATCGCCGTCGGAGTGTCGGCGGTGCTGTTCCTGGGCGGCATCGTGTGGATGCGCTCCGTCACGAAGGTGAAGATCTGATGGCCCCCGCGATGTTCCTGATGCTGGCGTTGGTCCTGCTGCCGGCTGCGCTGTGGTTCCTGGCCCAGGCGTTCGAGCTGATCCCCGCCAGCGGCGCCGGCGTGCGCTCCCGACTGGGGCAGGGCCAGGACGCTGAACGAGGCGCCACCGTGGCGCAGGTGTCGGGCCGAGTCACGGCGGGCACGTGGCGCGCGTTCACGACCGCCAAGTCCTTGGCCACCATGGAGCGCAACCTGGCGGTGGCCGGCAAGCCGGCTTCGGCCGTGCGCACCCTGCTCAAGATCAAGGTGTTCGCGCCGATCCTCGTCCTGCTGTTCGGTTGGTCCTTCGTCGGAGCTTCCGGTGGCCTGGTGCCGTGGCTGACCGTCGGTCTCGGCGTCTTCGCCGCCTACCGCTACCCCGACATCTACTGCTCGTCGCGAGCCAAGGAGCGGCGCGACCTGGTCGTGGCCAGCCTCCCCGACGTCCTGGACCAGCTGACCATCGCGCTGGACGCCGGCATGAGCTTCGAGTCAGCGTTCGCGCGGGTGGGTGCGACCCACCGTGGTCCTCTGGGACCGGAGATCCTCCGCACGGTGCAGGACATGGCCGTCGGCATGCCTCGTCGCGAGGCGTACCTGGCGTTGGCCGAGCGCAACGACATCGCCGACCTGAGCCAGCTCATGCGCAGCCTGGTCCAGGCCGAGGAGTTCGGCGTGCCGATCTCCCAGGTCGTGCGCCTGCAGGCTGACGAGATGCGGGACAAGCGTCGTCAGCGAGCAGCCGCCTCGGCGCAGACGGTGCCGCTGAAGCTGATGTTCCCGATGATGGCGTGCCTGCTGCCGGTCATGTTCATCATCCTGCTGACCCCCGCGGTCGTCGGCATCGGAAAGACGTTCTGATCGCAGGTCTCGACAGACCGGTCGACCCTCGTGCTCGCTGGGGGTGCGACGATGTCACCATGACCGGGACCTCGGACCCCCACGAGACGTCGGTCGTCGAGGCTGCGGCTCAGCTCGGCGTCAGCGACCGGCAGGTCCGCAACCTGGTCGCCCGGGGCGAGCTGTTCTCGCCCCGCAGGGGCCGCATCAGCGTGGTGTCCCTGACCGACTACGTCGCCCGGCGCGGCGAGGTGCAGGCGCGCGTGTGGTCACCCCGCACGGCGTGGGCGGCTCTGGAGCTGATGACCGGCGGCGCGGCGAGCTGGATGGGTTCGTCGCAGAGGTCACGCCTGCGCCGGGAGCTGGCCACGCTCGATGCCCAGCGTGTGGTGTCCAAGCTGCGCAACCGCGCCGAGGTCCGCACCTATCGGGTGGCGATCGACCGGCTGCCGCGCCTCGAGGCCGAGGTCGCCGTGGTGCGTCCCGGTGAGGACCGCCTGGACGCCTACGTCGACGAACGCGTCCTGTACCGCCTGATCAGCGAGCAGCAGATGGTCCGCACCGTCCCGGGCAACGTCACCGCCCGCGTGCTGCCCGAGGACGTCGGCCAGGACTTCGCCGAGATGGTCATCTCGCACGGGTCGGTCGTGGCCGGTGTGGACCTGATGACGTCGATGGACCCGGTCGAGCGCCGCATGGGCGAACGGTTGGTCACCGAGGCTCTGTACTGGGTGCGCTAGGAGGGCCGCTCGGGTCCGACCGGTCAGATCCAGCGGGGTGACCACATGCGGCTGTACCAGGCGTCGTAGGGGATCAGCTGGTCGGTGAGGATCGGGTAGAAGTAGCAGAACAGCCCGACCGCGGTCACGGCGAACGCCCCGATCGCCACCATCGCCACGTACCGACCCCGCACCGTGGTTCTGGACCGGTAGGCGAGGTCGGCCAGCATCGCGATCGCCACGATCATGAACGGCACCACGGTGACGGCGTAGAATGAGAAGATCGGCCGGTCGTCGTTGAGGAACCACGGCAGCCAGCCCGACAGGACGCCGACCAGCGGGACGGCCCAACGGCCCTGCCCGGTGGCGACCCAGGCCACGAGCGTGCCCACGGTGGCCATCGCGCCACCCCACCAGACGGCCGGATTGCCCAGGATGGTCACCACGCGGATGCAGCTGGAGTCGGCGGCTGCCCCGCAGGTGGCGGCCGGAAGATCGTTCTGCGCGTCCACCCCGACCGGACGATCGAGCACGAGCCAGCCGATCGGGTTGGACTGGTACGGGTGCGTGGCCGCGTTCAGGCCCTTGGTGTGGAAGTCGTAGGTCATCACGTGGAAGTGCCACAGCGACCGCAGGGCGTCGCGGGTCTCGCCCAGGAATCCGCTCGGCGGACGGTCGAGGTAGGTTCCCCAGGGCGCCGAGTAGTCGCCGTACCCGTACCCGAAGCGTGCCTCGAAGGTCTGGTGGTGGATCAGCCACCCCGTCCAGGTGAGCAGGTACACCACACCGGCCACGAGCACGATCGATGCGAAGGCCGGTATGCCGGTGCGCAGCAGTGCGGTCCACCGCTCGCGCCGTGCCATCACCTCCCAGACGACCACCAGGACGCCGAACGCGGCCAGCGAGTACAGGCCGCTCCACTTGGTCGCGCAGGCCAGGCCGAAGCACACGCCCGCGCCGAGCTGCCAGGGTCGCCACCACCCGCGGATCCGTTCGCGCGCCATGGCCTGGTCGTGATCGGCCACCAGGCAGGTGACGGCGGCGAGGATCCAGAACGCCAAGAAGACGTCGAGCAGCGCGAGCCTCGACATGACGAAGTGGGCGCCGTCGACGGCGAGCAGCAGTCCTGCGAAGCAGCCGATGATCGTCGAACCGGTCAGGCGGCGCACCAGTCGTGCCAGCAGCAGCACGGTGAGCGAGCCGATCACGACCGCGGAGATCCGCCAGCCGAACGAGTTGAGGCCGAACAGCTGCTCGCCGACGGCGATGAGCGCTCGCCCGGCCTCGGGGTGCACCACCCACGACGGCTGGCCGGTCATGAGCCCGGTCAGGTCGCCGGCGACGATCTTGTCGTTGGCGTTCTCGACGAAGTCCTGCGCGTAGCCGTGCTGCAGCATCGACCACGCGTCCTTGGCGTAGTAGGTCTCGTCGAACATCAGCCGGTCGGGGCTCGCGACGTTCCAGATCCGCAGCACGAAGGCGAGGATCGCCACCCCGATGGGCCCGATCCATCCCCAGGCCCGATCAGACGGTCGGAGCAGCCGGTTGGTCACACGCACCAGGACAGCCTAGGCCGCGGCTCCGCGCGCCGTGCTGCGACGATGGGGGTGTGCTGATCCTCGCGGGTACCCCGATCGGGCGGGCCGACGACGCGAGCCCGCGGCTGCGGGAGCTGCTCGGCTCGGCCGACGTCGTGGCGGCCGAGGACACCCGACGTCTGCAACGACTGGCCGCAGACCTGGGCGTGACCATCACGGGACGGGTGACCTCGTACTTCGAGGGCAACGAGGAACGTCGCACTCCCGAGCTGGTCGAGCAGCTGCGCGGGGGAGCCACCGTGCTGCTGGTCACCGACGCCGGCATGCCGAGCGTGTCCGATCCCGGGTACCGGCTGGTGGCTGCTGCCGTGGACGCGGGCCTGGACGTCACGGCCGTTCCCGGCCCGTCCGCCGTCCTCACGGCTCTCGCGGTGTCCGGCCTGCCGGTCGACCGGTTCTGCTTCGAGGGGTTCGCGCCCCGCAAGGCCGGAGAGCGCGCACGGGTGTTCGGGGCGCTCGCGCAGGAGCCCCGCACGATGGTCTTCTTCGAGTCACCGCACCGCACCGGTGCGACGCTCGCCGCTCTCGCGGTCGCCCTCGGTGGCGATCGTCGCGCCGCCCTGTGCCGCGAGCTGCACCAAGACCCACGAGGAGGTGGCGCGCGGCACCCTCGACGAGCTCGCTGACGTGGGTCGGCGAGCAGGAGCACGGCGTGCGCGGCGAGGTGACCCTGGTCGTCGAGGGCGCCACCGCCACCGGTCGCGAGTACTCGGCCGAGGAGCTGCGTGCGCTGGTCGACGAGGCGCAGTCCACCGGATTGAGCCGCAAGGACGCCGTGGCCGAGGTCGCCGCCAGCACGGGGACCCGGCGCAAGACCGTGTTCGACGCCGCTCACTAAGATGGCGTTCGTGCCCGAGCAGCCTGCCGATCCGGTCTTCTACCTGACGACCCCGATCTACTACGTCAACGACGCCCCTCACATCGGCCACGGGTACACCACCGTCATGGGCGACATCCTCACCCGCTGGCACCGCCAGCGTGGCGAGCGCGTCTGGTACCTCACCGGCACCGACGAGCACGGCCAGAAGGTGCTCCGCAAGGCCGAGCAGAACGGCGTCGACCCCCAGGCGTGGGTGGACCGCCTGGTCGAGGACGAGTGGAAGCCGATGCTGTCCACCCTCGACATCGCCAACGACGACTTCATCCGCACCACCGAGCAACGCCACCTCGACGGTTCCCAGGCCTTCTGGACCGACCTGTACGAGCGCGACGCGGTCTACAAGGGCGAGTTCTCCGGCTGGTACAGCGTCGGGTCCGAGGAGTTCGTCGGTGACGACGACGTGGTCGACGGCGAGGGCGACGACGAGGGGTTCCGCGTCTCGTCCCTCGACGGCAGCCGGGTCGAGCGCGTCACCGAGGAGAACTACTTCTTCCGGCTGTCGGACTACCAGCAGCGGCTGCTCGACCTGTACGAGAGCCAGCCGGACTTCATCCAGCCCGAGTCCGCGCGCAACGAGATCGTCTCGTTCGTCAAGCGCGGACTGCGCGACCTGAGCATCTCCCGCTCCACGTTCGACTGGGGCATCGAGGTGCCCTGGGACGCCGACCACGTCATGTACGTGTGGATCGAGGCGTTGCTGAACTACGTCACGGCCATCGGCTACGGCACCGACCCCGAGCGCTTCGACGACACCTGGCCGGCCGTGCACCTGGTCGGCAAGGACATCGCCCGCTTCCACGCCGTGATCTGGCCGGCCATGCTCATGGCGGCCGGTCAGCCCGTGCCGCACCGCGTCTTCGCGCACGGCTGGTTGCTGGTGGGCGGGCAGAAGATGAGCAAGAGCAAGGCCAACGGCATCCGTCCCGACGAGCTGGTCGACGTGTTCGGTTCCGACGCCTACCGGTACTACTTCGCGCGTGCCCTGACGTTCGGCAGCGACGGCTCGATCTCGTACGAGGACCTCAACGCCCGCTACCACGCCGACCTCGCCAACGGGCTGGGCAACCTGGCCTCCCGGGTGGCGGCGATGATCGGCAAGTACTTCGACGGCGCGATGCCCCCGAGCGGTGACCTGACGCCGGCCGAGCAGGCCATCGTCGACCTGACCGCCCGGGCGGTGACCGACGCCGACGCCGCGATCGAGGTCCTCGCTCCGCACGAGGCGCTCGCCGCGCTGTGGCGCATCGTCGACGAGCTCAACGGCTATCTCGCCGAGCAGGCCCCGTGGAAGGCCGCGAAGTCCGACCTCGAGCGCACCGGAACCATCCTGGCGACGGCTGCCGAGGGCCTTCGGGTGCTCTCGATCGTGCTCGCGCCGTTCATGCCCAGGTCCACCCAGGTCCTGTGGGAGTCCCTCGGCGCACACGAGGCGATCGGGGCGCTCGCGGACCAGCGCATCGGGGACGCCGCCACGTGGGGCCAGCTGCCCGTCGGCACCTCCATCACCAAGCCGGACTCGCTGTTCCCGCGCATCGAGACGCCGGACTCGTGACCGAGACGCCGGGGTGGCCGGAGGCTCCCGAGCCGCTGCCATCGCCGGTGGTGGACAACCACTGCCACCTCGACCATCCGGTGCGCACGGCGAAGGACACGCCGGCGTCCCTGATCCCGGTGGACGAGGCGCTTGATCGGGCCGCCGCGGTCGGTGTCACCCGCACGGTGCAGGTGGGCTGCGACGTCGAGAGCTTCGCGCTGGGCCGTCGAGACGGCAGCGGCGTACCCGTCGGTGGTGGCGGCCGTCGCGCTCCATCCCAACGACGCCGCCCGGATGGCGCCGGACGAGCTCGAGGCGGGTCTGGCCGAGATCGACCGGCTGGCCGCTGATCCGCACGTCCGCGCGGTGGGGGAGACGGGGCTGGACTACTTCCGCACCGGGGCCGATCGTCGTCCGGTCCAGCACGCCTCGTTCCGCGAGCACATCCGCATCGCCAAGCGGCACCACCGCACCCTGGTCATCCACGACCGAGACTCCCACGACGACGTGCTGGCGATCCTCGACGACGAAGGCGTGCCCGAGCGCGTGGTGATGCACTGCTTCTCCGGCGACGCCGACTTCGCACGCCAGTGCCTCGATCGCGGGGCCTACCTGTCGTTCGCCGGCACCGTCACGTTCAAGAACGCCGAGAACCTGCGCGAGGCGCTGCGGATCACCCCGATCGACCGGATCCTGGTCGAGACCGATGCGCCGTTCCTCACACCGACGCCGCACCGCGGGCGCCCCAACGCCTCGTTCCTGATCCCCCTCACGGTGCGCTTCATGAGCGAGATTCTGGGGCTGGAGGTGCCTGAGGTGTGTCGTGCGATCAACGCCACCACGGACCGTGCCTTCGGTGGTGGGTGGCCCGAACGGGTTTGACGCCACCCGGGGCCCCGCTATCGTGGGATGTTGCCGTGCTCTCGACCCCCTCAGGATGCATGTGAACTCCGCACGACCCCGTCGATCCCTGCCGATCATCGCGTTGAACATCGCGATCATCCTGCTCGTCGCTGGCGGCACCGCCGCCTACGGTGCGATGAGCCGTTCGGTGACCCTCACCGTCGAGGGCACGAGCCACACGATCCGGACCTTCGGCACCTCCGTGTCCGACGTGCTCAAGGCGCGCGACATCGAGGTCAAGCCCGCCGACAAGATCAACCTGCACCCCTCGCACGAGCTGTCCGACGGCGACGACATCACGGTCGCGTACGCCAAGCCGGTCACGTTGTCGGTCGACGGCGAGGTCAGCCAGCACACCGTCTACGAGAAGACCGTCAGCGGTGCGCTCGACGATCTCGGCGTCAGCGTGCCGGCCGACGCGTTCGTTTCCGAGGACCCCGACGCGACCCTGTCGCGCACCGACAACACCGTGGTCGTGAGCACCAGCAAGAAGCTCACCGTGGTGGCGGACGGCGAGAAGCACGAGCTCGACACCACGGCGCCGACCGTCGCGGGCGCGCTGAAGGAGGCCGGCGTGGCCCTGGGTGGCGACGACGAGATCAAGCCCAGCATCTTCTCCTACGTCGAGCCCGACCAGGTCATCCGCGTCGTGCGCATCACCACCACGAACAAGACCGAGACGGTCCCGGTCGACTTCGACACCGACGTCACCAATGACGCCGATGCGCTCAAGGGCGAGGTCAAGGTCGTCACCCCCGGCAAGAAGGGCACCAAGCGCGAGGACGTCGAGCTGGTGTACGCCGACGGGAAGCTGCGTGACCGCAAGGTGCTGAGCAGCGAGGTGCTGACCGCGCCGGTCACCCAGGTCGAGCAGCACGGCACCAAGGTGCCGCCGCCGACCTCGCCCGACAACGACACGGTCTGGGACAAGATCGCCCAGTGCGAGTCCGGTGGCAACTGGAGCATCAACACCGGCAACGGCTACTACGGCGGCCTGCAGTTCAGTGCCGCCACGTGGAAGAGCGTCGGCGGGCCGGGCCTGCCGCACCAGAACAGCCGCGAGGTCCAGATCAAGTACGCGAAGATCCTGCAGAAGCGCTCCGGTTGGGGTCAATGGGGCTGCGCCAGCGCGAGGTTCAACTGAGCCCATCGATTCCAGACGGTGGGGGTCAGGGCGCTCCCGGTGACGAGCCCGTCCGACTCCTCGGGCCCGCGGAGGTGCGGGAGCTGGCCGCACGGTGCGGCATTCGTCCGACCAAGCAGCGCGGGCAGAACTTCGTCATCGACGCCAACACGGTGCGGCGCATCGTGCGCACGTCCGGGGTCGGACCCGACGACGTCGTGGTCGAGATCGGCCCGGGTCTCGGGTCGCTGACCCTGGGTCTGCTCGAGGTGGCGGCGCACGTCACAGCGGTCGAGATCGACGAGGTCCTGGCCGGTCAGCTGCCGGCCACCATCGACTCCCACGCCCCCGGCAGGTCCTTCGAGCTGGTCGTCGCCGACGCCATGAAGGTCCAGACGTTGCCCGGAGCGGCACCGACCGCGCTCGTCGCCAACCTGCCGTACAACGTCTCGGTGCCGGTGCTGCTGCACTTCTTCGAGCACTTCTCGACCATCGCGAGCGGGTTGGTGATGGTGCAGTCCGAGGTGGCCCACCGGCTGGCGGCGGCTCCCGGGTCGCGGACCTACGGCATCCCGAGCATCAAGGCGGCCTGGTACGGCGACCTGCGGCTGGCCGGATCGATCGGGCGCACCATCTTCTGGCCGGCACCCAACGTCGACTCGGCGCTGGTGGCGTGGACCCGGCGTGAACCGCCCGGCGACGACGAGCTGCGGCGCCGCACCTTCGCGGTGGTGGACGCCGCGTTCGCCCAGCGGCGCAAGACCCTGCGCTCGGCGCTGGGCTCGTTCGCCGGATCGCCCGCCGCCGCCGAGGACGCCCTGGTCGCAGCGGGCATCTCGCCGCAGGCTCGCGGCGAGCAGCTGGCACTGGCCGACTTCGTCCGCCTCGCAGACGCCTTCGGACCATCCCCTAGGTTGATGCCGTGACCTCCGTGACCGTCCGCGTGCCCGCCAAGATCAACTTGTGCCTCGGCGTCGGCCCGGTCCGTCCGGACGGCTACCACCCGCTCGCCACGGTCTACCAGGCCGTCGACCTGCACGACGAGATCAGGGCCACGGCGCGAGACGACGACCAGGTGACCATCACCGTGCACGCCGAGATGGATGCGTACGCCGAGTCCGTGATCGTGCCGGAGAACGAGGACAACCTCGCGGTGCGTGCGGCGCGGGCCCTGCAGGAGGCCACCGGGGCCGATCGCGGCGTGGACCTGGCGATCCGCAAGGTCATCCCGGTCGCCGGCGGCATGGCCGGCGGGTCCGCCGACGCGGCAGCAGCGCTGGTGGCCTGCAACGAGGCGTGGGGCACCGGCCTGACCAAGGCGGACCTCGATCCGATCGCGGCACGGCTCGGCAGCGACGTCCCGTTCCTTCTGCACGGGGGCATCGCGCTCGGCGGCGGACGTGGCGAGACGGTCAGCCCGGTCCTGGCGCGCGGCGGGTACCACTGGGTCTTCGCCACGGCCGCGCACGGCCTGTCCACGGCAGCGGTCTACGCCGAGTTCGACCGCCTCAACGAGGGCCAGCTGATCGACGATCCGGTGGTCCCCGACGCTCTGATGGCAGCGTTGCGTGCCGGCGACGCCGATGCGCTCGGCGACCACCTGTCCAACGACCTGACCGAGGCCGCGCTCTCGCTGCGCCCCGAGCTGACCGACACCCTCGAGATCGGTCTCGACGCCGGTGCTCTCGGCGCGATCCTGTCCGGGTCGGGACCCACGGCGATGTTCCTGGTCGAGGACGAGCAGCACGGACTGGACGTCTCCATCGCGCTCAGCAGCGCGGCCGCCTGTGCCGACGTGATCCAGTCGCGCGGGCCGGTTCCGGGCGCCCGCATCATCGGGTGACCGTGAGGTCTGTCCGGCTGCGGGGAGCTCAGCCCAGCAGCTCGGACAGCTCGAGCCACTGCTCCTCGATCGAGGCCTGCTGGGCCTCCGCCTCGCTGATCTGCTGACCGAGGCGCGTCAGTCCCGGGTAGTCGGCAGGGTCGTGGGTCTCGAGCTCGGCCTGCAGCGCGGCGATGCGCTTGAGCACCGTGGCGAGTCGCCGCTCGGTGGACCCGAGCTCCTTGCGGGCGGCGTGCCGTGCGGCGCCGCTGAGCTCGCTGCTGGTGGAGGCCGGCGCAGCCGCGGCCGGTGCGGCGCTCTGGCGGTCCTGCTGGCGCCGCAGGTCGAGGTACTGGTCGACGCCACCCGGGAGGTGGCGCAGGTGCCCGTCGAGGATCGCGTACTGCTGGTCGGTGATGCGCTCGAGCAGGTACCGGTCGTGCGAGACCACCAGCAGGGTTCCCGGCCACGAGTCCAGCAGGTCCTCCATGGCGGCCAGCATGTCGGTGTCGAGGTCGTTGGTGGGCTCGTCGAGCACCAGCACGTTCGGCTCGTCGAGCAGGATCAGCAGCAGCTGCAGGCGGCGCTTCTGGCCGCCGGACAGGTCGCGCACGGGCGTCGACATCTGGGCGCTGGTGAAGCCGAGGCGCTCCAGCAGCTGGCTGGGGGTCATCTCCTTGCCGCCGGAGACGTAGGCGGTGCGCTGGCGGCCGACGACGTCGCTGACCCGGTCGGCCCCGACGTCCTTGAGCTGGTCGAGCTCCTGGGTGAGCGTCACGACCTTGACGGTCTTGCCGCGCTTGACGCGTCCCGAGGACGGCTGGACGGCGCCGGTCACGAGTCCCAGCAGGGTGGACTTGCCCGACCCGTTCGCCCCGAGGATGCCGGTGCGCTCGCCGGGGCCGATGCGCCACTCGACGTGGTCGAGGACGTCGCGGGTCCCGTCGTAGGAGACCGAGCAGTCGAGGATGTCGACGACGTCCTTCCCGAGCCGCGAGGTGGCCATCTGCTGCAGCACGATCGGGTCGCGGGGCGGGGGTTCGTTCTCGATCAGCGCGTTGGCGGCGTCGATGCGGAACTTGGGCTTGGAGGTACGGGCAGGAGCGCCGCGTCGCAGCCAGGCCAGCTCCTTGCGCATGAGGTTCTGGCGCTTGGCCTCGGTGGCCGACGCGTGCCGGTCGCGCTCGACACGCTGCAGGATGTAGGCGGCGTAGCCGCCCTCGAACGGCTCGACGATGCCGTCGTGCACCTCCCAGGTGGCGTTGCAGACCTCGTCGAGGAACCAGCGATCGTGGGTCACGACCAGCAGGCCGCCGGCGTTGGCCGACCACCGGGTCTTGAGGTGACCAGCCAGCCAGGTGATGCCCTCGACGTCGAGGTGGTTGGTGGGCTCGTCGAGGAACAGGACGTCGTGGTCCTCCACGAGCAGCGCTGCCAGGGCGACGCGGCGTCGCTGCCCGCCCGAGAGGGTGCCGACGACGGCGTCCCAGGCGATGTCGGAGACCAGGCCGTCGATCACGTCGCGGATCCGGGCGTCGCCGGCCCACTCGTGCTCGTCGCGGTCGCCGACGACGGCCTGGCCGACGGTCCCGGCCTGGTCGAGGGTGTCGGTCTGGTCGAGCATCGCGATCTCGACCCCTCCGCGCACGGTGACGCGGCCGGAGTCGGGCTCGAGTCGACCGGCGAGGATGCGCAGGAGCGTGGACTTGCCGTCGCCGTTGCGGCCGACGATGCCGATCCGATCGCCTTCGTCGATGCCGATGGTGACCGATCCGAAGACGGTCTTGGTCGGGAAGTCGAGCGAGATCTGCTCGACGCCGAGGAGGTGGGCCACGTGTGCTGTTTCCTAGGACGCGTCGAAGGGCAGGGACAGGGTGCGCAGGGCGTCGGCCACGGCCGCCACGGAGGCGTCGTCGAGATCGGCCAGCAGCTGCTTCTCGCGCACGAGCAGCTCGCCGAAGGCGCCGTCGACGCTGGAGCGTCCGTCGGCCGTGAGGCGCACGAGCACGCCGCGCCGGTCGCTCGGGTCGGGCAGGCGCTCGACCAGGTCCTTGTCGACCAGCCGGTCGACGCGGTGGGTCATGGTGCCGCTGGTGACCAGGGTCTGCTGGACCAGCTGACCGGGGGAGAGCTGGTAGGGCTCGCCGGAGCGTCGCAGCGCCGACAGGACGTCGAAGTCGGAGGTCTCCAGCCCGTGGTCGGCGAACGCCTCGCGCCGTGCGCGGTCCAGGTGCAGGGCGAGACGGCTGATGCGACTGAGCACCTGCATCGGTGTGACGTCGAGATCGGGGCGCTCACGCGTCCACGCCTCGACCAGCCGGTCGACCTCGTCCTCCATGGGTCGAGGCTACCGCGTCGAGGGGCATCATCAAGATTCTTGACGTCGAGATTGTTCTCCGCGGCCGCAGATCCGGGCGCCGGGGACTCAGCGCAGATGCACCGGCGCGACTGTCAGCAGGTGCTCGCTGGTGTCGCTGCAGGCCTGGCCGGGGTTCTTGACGAACACGGCATCGCGGTTGTTGGGCGGGTAGACGCGCAGTCCGTCGGTCGAGGTCGAGCAGCCGTGGGCGCCGGGATCGGACTCGGTGAGGTCGGCTGCGGCGACGGCACCCGGAGCGAGGGTGATGACGGTGGCCGACCCGGTGCGGTCGGCCGCGGCGCCGACCTGGGTGCCGTTGCCATGGCCGACGAAGGAGACGCCCGGCCAGCCCGTCATGGCGCAGGGCGCGTCCGTCGTGTTGGTGAACGTGACCTCGGCGTGGGTGGCCCCCGCCGTCCCGCCGCCGGGGGTCGGGTCGAGCGCGACCTTCAGGTCACGCGTGGCGCAGGTGGGCGTGGCGCCGGACGACGATGCGGACGTCGATCCAGGGCTGTCGCCACCGGGCGAGCCGGTGGACGCCGGGGCAGGCGTGGACGTGTCAGCGGGTGTCGAGCCGGGATCCGAGCCCGAGCACGCAGCGAGGGCCGCGCACATGACCAGGGCGGCGGAGGCGCCGGACAGGAATCGAAACAGGTTGCGTCGAGAAACCATGTGTCCAGCGTACGTCGCGGATCCAGGTCGTCGAGCCGTCGGAATCGGCCTGCTCGGACCGTCGTGCGGCGGTAGCGTGCGGGGGTGCCCGATCTCGACGACGCCGACCTGCCGGCCCTCGGCCCGACCCGCCAGGGTGACCTGCTCGCCGCCGGCACCCTCACGTCGAGGCGCCTCACCGAGGCGACGCTGGCGGCGATCGAACGCGTGGAGCCCGATCTCAACGCCACGGTGACGATCATGGGTGAGGACGCGCTCGCGGCGGCCGACGACGCCGACCGGCGCCGGTCGGCGGGGGAGTCCGGTCCGCTGCTCGGCATCCCGGTCGCGGTCAAGGACGACCTCGACATCGCCGGCCAGGTCACCGGCCGGGGCAGCCGGGGGGCCACGAGCGTCGCGGCCGCGGACACCGAGCTGGTCGCCGCCATGCGGGCTGCGGGCATGGTGCTGGTGGCCAAGTCCACGTTGCCCGAGCTGGCGATCTTCGGGTTCACCGAGTCCGATCGCACGGGCATCACCCGGAACCCGCACCACCACGACCACACGCCCGGCGGGTCGTCGGGCGGATCGGCAGCGCTGGTCGCCGCCGGAGCCGTCGGGGTCGCCACGGCGTCTGACGGTGCCGGGTCGATCCGCATCCCCGCGTCGTGCTGCGGGCTGGTCGGCTTCAAGCCCACGCAGGGCACGATGCCCAGCTCGGGCGGCTGGCACGACCTGTCGACCCAGGGTGGGCTCGCGGCCCGGGTCGCCGACAGCGCCCTGTTCCTCGACGCGTTCGGCCGGTTCCCCGCATCGCTCGTGGAGGCGGCCGCCTCCGACCCCGCGCCGTTGCGGATCGGGGTGTCGTTCAGCGCCGCCGCGGCCACCAAGGCACTTCCGCTCGACCCGCAGGTGCGGGCAGCGGTCGAGGCGACGGCGGCGAGCCTGCGGGACGCCGGCCATGCCGTCGTCGAGGTGGACGTTCCGTACCCGCTGGCGTCGAAGGCCCTGACGGTCCGCTACCTCGCCGGCATCCGCGACGGTGCCGACGGGGTCGACGACCCGACGGCCCTGGAGTCGCGCACCCGTGCCATCGCGCGGCTCGGTCGGCCGTTCGGTCCGAAGGCGGTCGCGTGGGCCAAGCGCAAGGGGCGCGAGTGGGGCGACGGGGTGCACGACGCCCTGGGCGTCGACGTGCTGCTGACCCCGGTGATGAGCGGCCCGGCCGTGCCGGTGGAGCACTGGAAGGGCAGGGGTGGGTTGTCGACGGTCTTGTCGATGAACGCGTTCTACCCGTACACGGCGCAGTGGAACCATGCGGGCGTCCCGGCCGTCTCGATGCCGGCCGGCACGGCTGACAACGGCCTGCCGCTGGCGATCCAGCTGATCGCGCGTCGCGACGACGACGTGCGCCTGATGTCGTTGGCGGGGCAGCTCGAGAGAATCAACTCTTGATATCAAGTATCTTGACATCAAGATAAATTGTCCTAGGCTGGACCCATGGCCATGTGGAACCCCGATCAGTACCTGCGCTTCGCCGACGAGCGGGGCCGTCCGTTCGTCGACCTGGTCTCGCGCATCCCGGTCGACGCCGCCACCGTGGTCGACCTCGGTTGCGGCCCGGGCCAGCTGACCTCGGTCCTGCGGTCGCGGTTCCCGGACGCGGACATCCACGGCGTCGACTCGTCTCCGGAGATGGTCGAGCGCGCCGTGCGCGAGAACGTCGATGCTGCGGCGAGCTACGAGACCGCCGACGTCGCGACCTGGACGCCGGACGGCGCGGTCGACGTGATCACGTCCAACGCGCTGTTCCAGTGGGTGCCCGACCCCCTGGCCGTGATCGAGCGTCTCGCCGGCCACGTCCGCCCCGGCGGTGCGTTCGCCCTGCAGGTCCCGCACAACTTCGACGCCCCGAGTCACCGACTGCTGCACGAGATCTCCTCGCGTCCGCCGTTCGCGGCGCACACCGAGGGCCTGCACCACGCCCGCGGCACGGAGCGGGCCGACGACTACCTGGACCTGTTCGCCGGGCTCGGCTGGTCGGTCGACGCGTGGCGGACCGAGTACCTGCACGTCCTTCCCGGCGAGGACCCGGTCTTCGAGTGGATCTCCGGCACCGGCGCGCGGCCGGTGCTGCAGGCTCTGCCGGACGACCTGCGCGAGGACTTCGTCGACCGGTACAAGGCGGCCCTGCGGGTGGCGTATCCGCAGCGGCCGTACGGAACCGTGCTGCCGTTCGAGCGGGTGTTCTGCGTGGCGGTCAGGCCGGCAGGCGATCCAGCCAGTCGCTGATCGTCTGCGCCACGTCCGGCCAGGCCGGCTCGAGCATCAGGTTGTGCCCGGCGTCGAACATCACCGGCTCGGTGTCGTACGCGCGGGCGGTGGCGGCCACGTCCGGGGGAGGGAAGATCGTGTCCAGCTCGCCGCCGAGCACCAGCATCGGCGCCGAGACCCGCTGGGGCTTGGGCCGGTCCAGCACCAGCATGTCGAGGAAGGCGAAGAAGGCCTCGTCCTGCACGCGACCGGCGTAGTCCAGGGCGGTGGCGTCGTCGAGGTGGTGGCTGTAGAACATGTCGCGCGCGACGGCCGGGTCCTTGACCATCGGGTACAGCGACCAGGTGGCGTTGGCCCTGGCGAACGGCCCGGGCCGGTGGCGGGCGATGTCCAGCGTCACGCCGATCACGCCTCGCGGCGGCACCGACGCCACCAGCACGCCGCCCGGCGCCGCGTGCCGCTCGAGGTACTTCTGCACGACCATGCCGCCCATGGAGTGCCCGACGACCACCGGCGGGGTGTCGAACGTGCCCGCCACCTCGGCGACGTCGGCCACGTAGTCGCGGATGCGCGCGGTCTTGAAGCTGCCGTGCGCCGGCGAGTCACCGTGACCGCGCAGGTCCAGTGCAGCGACCGAGTACCCGCGGGCGGCGAAGTCGTCGAGGAAGTGCTCGGTCCAGCACCACGACGCGTGCCACGCACCGTGGACGAACAGCAGGGGAGTGGACTTCGGGCTGCCCGACGGCTCGCGCCGGGCCACGTGCAGGGACGACATCGCCCGAGCATCCCACGCGAGTGGCGCGAAATGGCTCGATTTCGAGCGCTAACCCGACCGAACTGCGCCACTCGCGGTTCACGATGCGCCACTCGGTGCCTCGTCGGACGGGGTCGAGGCTCTCGAGGCGGCGCGGGCCTAGACTGGGGCGCACATTCCCCGGTTGGTCTGCCGGCAGGGCCCGCCTGACTTTGAATCAGGACAAGCGACGCAGGTTCGACTCCTGCCCGGGGAGCCAGGAGGTGCCACGGGCTGGACGAGTCAGGCAGGGAGCGGCTGTGTTGCCGGAGGTGCTGGGAACGATCGGGCTCGTCGTCCTGCTGGGGTTCGTCGTGCCGTGCATGGCGTACGGGCTGACGGCGCTGCTCGATCCAGAGACCTGGCGACGGCGGCGCGGCAGGGGCGACGACGACGGCGAGGGGTCCGGCGGCATTTCGGTCCCTCGTGGGCCGGTTCCGCTCCCGCCAGCCCCGTCGATGGCGCGATCGTCGAACCCCGACGAGCGGGACGGCACGGTGTCGTGAGCGTTGCCCTGTTCTTCGCGGCACACTGGGGGGCATGTACTTCATCGTGGTCAAGTTCAAGACGAAGCCCGAGTGGACCGACCGGTGGCTGGACCTGGTCGACGACTTCACGCAGGCCACCCGCGCCGAGGCCGGCAACCTGTGGTTCGAGTGGTCGCGCAGCGTCGAGGATCCGTCGGAGTTCGTGCTGGTGGAGGGATTCACCGACGACGGCGCCGGACCGCACGTCAACAGCGAGCACTTCAAGAAGGCGACGTCCGAGATGGGGCAGGCGCTCGTCAGCACGCCGAAGATCGTCAGTCGCCAGGTCGACGGTGACGGCTGGGACGAGATGGGCGAGATCACCGTCGAGTGATGCGCGTCACGTAGCCTGAGCGGCATGGAGTCCCACGACATCGGAGACACGTCCACGCCGTTGCTCGACGAGACGATCGGCGCCAACTTCGAGCGCACCGTCGCCGAGCACGGCGACCGCGAGGCGCTGGTGGAGGCCGAGACCGGGCGACGATGGACCTACGCCGAGCTCGACCGCGACGTCGACGCGCTGGCCCGCGCCCTGCTGGCCGCCGGCATCGAGACCGGCGACCGGGTCGGCATCTGGGCGCCCAACTGCGCCGAGTGGACCATCGCGCAGTACGCCACCGCCAAGCTCGGCATCATCTGCGTCAACGTCAACCCGGCGTACCGCACCCACGAGTTCAGCTACGCCGTCGAGCAGTCGGGCATGCGCCTGCTCATCGCCGCCGAGGCGTTCAAGACGTCCAACTACCGGGCCATGGTCGACGAGACCTGGTCGCAGCTGCCCGGGCTCGAGCGCGTGGTGTTCCTCGGCGACGAGTGGGACACCTTCGTGGCCGAGGGCGGAGCGGTCGAGCCCGAACGAGTCGGTCAGATCATGGCCGGTCTCGACCCGGACGACGCGATCAACATCCAGTACACGTCGGGCACGACCGGCCGGCCCAAGGGCGCGACGCTCTCGCACCGCAACATCCTCAACAACGGGTACTTCACCACCGAGACGATCCGCCTGACCAGCGACGACCGCCTCTGCATCCCGGTGCCGTTCTACCACTGCTTCGGCATGGTGATGGCCAACCTCGGCTGCACCACCCACGGCGCCACCATGGTCATCCCGGCACCCGGCTTCGACCCCGCCACCACGCTGCGGGTCGTCCAGGAGGAGCGCTGCACGGTCCTGTACGGCGTGCCGACCATGTTCATCGCCATGCAGAACGACCCGTCGTTCGCCTCGACCGACCTGTCGTCCCTGCGCTCGGGCATCATGGCCGGTTCCATCTGCCCGGTCGAGGTCATGAAGCGCTGCATCGAGGAGATGAACATGGCCGGCGTGTCCATCGCCTACGGCATGACCGAGACGTCCCCGGTGTCGTGCCAGACGCTGGCCGACGACGACCTGGAGCGCCGCACCGCCACCATCGGCCGGGTGCACCCGCACGTCGAGATCAAGGTGGTCGACCCCATCACGGGCGAAACCGTCGAGCGGGGCGAACCGGGAGAGTTCTGCACCCGCGGTTACTCGGTGATGAAGGGCTACTGGAACGATTTGGACAAGACCGCCGAGGCGATCGACGCCGACGGCTGGATGCACACCGGCGACCTCGCCGAGATGCGCGAGGACGGCTACTGCAACATCGTCGGCCGCATCAAGGACATGGTCATCCGCGGCGGCGAGAACATCTACCCGCGCGAGATCGAGGAGTTCCTCTACTCCCACCCCGACATCGCCGACGTCCAGGTGGTGGGGGTGCCCGACGAGCGGTACGGCGAGGAGCTGTGCGCCTGGATCGTGGTGAAGGACGGGCGCGATCCGCTCGACGTCGACGCCGTGCGTGCCTTCTGCGACGGCAAGCTGGCCCACTACAAGATCCCGCGCTACGTCTTGGTCGTCGACGAGTTCCCGATGACCGTCACGGGCAAGATCCGCAAGGTGCAGATGCGCGAGGAGTCGGCCATGAAGCTCGGACTCGCCTGACGACGCCGGAGACAGAACTGCGGGCACGACCCCCAGAGAGGTCGTGCCCGCAGCGTTCCTCCCAACAAGGAGGACTGTGGCCGTCAGCGATCAGCTGGCGGGAGTGGTGTTGACCGTGATCTTCGCGATGCCGACCAGGAGCTGGTCGGTGACGGCGTCGGTCTTGAAGGTGCTGTTCAGCAGGTCCGCCGCGACGGGGGAGATGAACACCTTGGTGCCCTCGAGGATCGCGGTGTCACCCTGCACCTGCAGCGGCTTCAGGGTCGCGCCACGCAGCTGGAAGATGAACGCGCTGGACGCGGCCAGCTTGCCGTTGACCGACACGTCGCCGTAGACACGCGAGGCGCCCGGATCGACGTTCAGGTTGGTGATGTCGACCTTGGTGCCGCCGGCCTCGAGCGAGAAGCCCGAGCCCTCGTGCTGGATCTGGCCGATGACGTAGGGCTTGGCCTCGGTCTTCTTGAACACGGTGACGTTGCCGCCGGTGATCGGGAAGGCGAGCGAGCCGTCGGTCAGCTTGGCGTCGCCGACGACGCCGGGCGTCAGGCCCAGCGAGGTGAGGGCGTCGGTGAATCCGGTGTCCAGTGCGACGGCGGTGGTGTCGCCGGACAGGGCGTTGATGCTGGCGACCGGCTTGGCGATCTTGACGGTGCTGGTGTCGGACGAAGCCGAGCTCGTGGACGAGCAGGCAGCGAGCGGAAGGGCGGCGACAGCGGCGAGTGCGATGCCGGCGAAGTACTTGCGTGAACGGTTGGTGCTCATGGTGGTCACATCCTGGGGGTGTACGGGTCAGAAGGTCTGACAAGGTCAGCCGAACTGACATGGGGTATTCGCCAAGGCGGGCCCAGAAGATGGGCGGTCATCGTGACGGCTGCGTCACACTGGTCGAAACGCCCTGCGGTTGGAGTGCGAAAATGACAAAACTATTTCTCGCGAGCACACCCGCTAGGCTCGGCGCGTGAGTGATCAGGTCACCGTCATCGTCCTGGCGGCGGGTGCAGGCACCCGGATGAAGTCGTCGCGCGCCAAGGTGCTGCACGAGATCGCGGGGCGCTCCATGATCGAGCACGCGCTGGTCGCGGTCGGGGGGTTGGGCTCAGGCCCCACGGTCGCCGTCGTCGGCCATGACCGCGAGCAGGTGTCGGCTGCCATCGGTGCCATCGACCCGTCCGTCGTGCAGGCGGTGCAGACCGAGCAGCGCGGCACCGGCCACGCCGTGCGCGCCGCCCTCGAGGCACTGGACGCCCCACCGACCGGCACGGTGCTGATCACCTACGGCGACGTCCCCCTGCTCACGACGGCCACCCTCGCCGACCTGGTCGACGACCACCGCGGCGCCCAGCGCGCGGTCACCATCTTGTCCTCGGACGTGCCCGACCCCACGGGATACGGCCGCATCGTCCGGGACGCATCGGGTGCCGTCACCGCCATCCGCGAGCACGCCGACGCCGCCGACGACGAGCGGGCGATCACCGAGATCAACAGCGGCATCCTCGCGGTGGACGCGGCGTTCCTGGTGCGAGCCGTGCAGGGCCTCGAGCCCAGCAACGCCCAGGGCGAGCTGTACCTGACCGACATCGTGGCGCAGGCGGTCAGTGACGGACTGCCCGTGGGCGCTCACGTGCTCGAGGACGTCTGGCAGACCGAGGGCGTCAACGATCGCGCCCAGCTGGCACGCATGGGTCGCGAGCTGAACAGCCGTCTCACCGCGCGCTGGATGGCCGAGGGCGTCACCATCGTCGATCCCGCCACCACGTGGATCGACTCGGCCGTCACGCTCGCGGCCGACGTCACCGTGCTGCCCGGCACCCAGCTGCTCGGCGCCACCGTGGTCGGTCCCGGCGCCACGATCGGCCCGGACACCACGCTGCGCAACGTCGAGGTCGGCACCGGCGCGACGATCATCCGCACCCACGGCTCGGACTCGGTCGTCGGTGCGGGCACCACGGTCGGACCGTTCGCCTACCTGCGGCCGGGCAACGAGATCGGCCAGAACGCCAAGGTGGGCACGTTCGTCGAGGTCAAGAACTCCACGATCGGCGACGGCGCCAAGGTGCCCCACCTCAGCTATGTCGGCGACGGCGACGTCGGCGAGGGCGCCAACATCGGTGCCGGGACGATCTTCGCCAACTACGACGGGGTCACGAAGAGCCGGACACGCATCGGCCGGCACGCCCGCACCGCCTCCAACAACACGTTCGTCGCTCCGGTCGAGGTGGGCGACGGCGCCTTCACCGGCGCTGGAGCCACGATCCGCGAGGACGTGCCGCCGGGGGCGCTGGCGGTCAGTGCCGGTCCGCAGAGGACCATGGAGGGGTGGGTCGCGGCCAAGCGTCCCGATTCCATGTCCGACCACGCCGCGCGCGATGCCGGTGACCACTCGACGCAGGAGACGCAGCAGTGAGCAGCCTGTCCAAGCGGACGCCGACCCGCAGCATGTTGTTGTTCTCCGGTCGGGCGCACCCCACGCTGGCCCAGGAGGTCGCCGACCTGCTCGAGATCGAGCTCGTGCCTACCACCGCCTACGACTTCGCCAACGGCGAGATCTACGTGCGCTTCGACGAGTCGGTCCGGGGCTGTGACGCCTTCGTCATCCAGAGCCACGCCGCGCCCATCAACGAGGCGATCATGGAGCAGCTGATCATGGTCGACGCGCTCAAGCGCGCCTCGGCCAAGCGCATCACCGTGATCCTGCCGTTCTACGGCTACGCCCGCCAGGACAAGAAGCACCTCGGTCGAGAGCCCATCTCGGCGCGCCTGATGGCCGACCTGTTCCTCACCGCGGGCGCCGACCGCCTCATGACGGTCGACCTGCACACCGCTCAGATCCAGGGCTTCTTCAACGGTCCGGTCGACCACCTGCTGGCCATGCCGATCCTGACCCGCCACGTGAAGAAGAAGTACGGCCGCAAGCCGTTGGCGGTCGTCTCGCCCGACGCCGGCCGCATCAAGGTCGCCGAGTCCTGGGCGGCGGCCCTCGGCGGTGCGCCGCTGGCGTTCATCCACAAGACCCGGGACCCGCGCAAGCCCAACGAGTCCAAGGCCAATCGCGTCGTGGGCGACGTCGAGGGGCGGGTCTGCATCCTGGTCGACGACCTCATCGACACCGGCGGAACCATCGTGCAGGCCGCGGAGGCGCTGATGGCCGACGGCGCCGAGTCGGTGGTCATCGCCGCCACGCACGCCGTCTTCTCCGGCCCGGCGTCGCAGCGACTCAGCGAGTCGGTGGCCACCGAGGTCATCGTCACCAACACGCTGCCCATCGCCGAGGACAAGTACTTCGACAAGCTCACCGTGCTGTTGATCGCACCGCTGCTGGCCCAGGCCACGGCGGCGGTGTTCGAAGAGGGCTCCGTCACCAGCCTGTTCAAGAACTGACCATGACTCGATCACCCTCCCGGCAGGCCGCCCTGTGGGGTGCTGCGGTCGGTGTGGGGCTGGGGTTGGTGCTCTCGGTGCTGGTGATCCTCGTGCTGGGCGACGACCTCGCCGAGCCCGCCGATCGCACCCGGCTGGGCGCCCTGCAGATCGGTCTCGCCGTGGTCGGGACCCTCGCCGGTGCGGCGGTGGGCGCTGGTGCGGGTGCGCTGGCGGTCCGAGCCGCCTCACGGGCGAGCGGTGACGCGTCGGCCCGGCGGATGCGAGGTGCCCTCGCGGCAGCCGTGGTGTCGATCCTGCTGAGCCTGCTGATCTCACCGATCGGTCCGATCCTGGCGGTCGCGGCGACGGTGTGTGCCGCTGTCGGCGGCGGGCTGGCCTGGTGGGCCCTTCCGCGGTTGGTCGACCTCGAGACCGCGGCGCCGACGAAGGGCCGGTCGCCCACCCAGAAGGCCGCCCAGAAGTCCCTGGAGACCGGTGCTCCGCTCGAGCTGAGCATGGGCAAGCGGATCGCGTTCGCAGCTCTGTCGGCGGTGCTCGGCGGTCTGGTCGTCACCAACATCGTGCTGTTCGTGGTGGTGCTCGTGACACCGTTCTCGAGCTCCACCGACAGCGTGATCGCCGGTGTCCTGCTGGTGCTGTTCGTCGTGCTGTTCGGCGCCATGAGCTGGCGCCGCACCGCTCCGCCGAGCCGGTGACCAACATTCTTCCCGCCGCGATGTCGAGATCGCGTGCCGCCGTTCGACGTCATGATGACAAGCACGACGAAGAACGAGAGGACGACAGATGACGCGCTACATGGGAATGGTCCGCATGGAAGAGGGCATCGCGCCCCCGCCGCAGGCCCTGTTCGAGGCGATGGACACGTTCATCGCCAAGTCCGTCGCCGCCGGGGTGTTCATCGACGGTGGCGGCCTGTACGGCACCGAGGACGCAGTGAACTTCGTCATCGAGTCGGGTGGTGTCACCGAGGTCGACGGCCCGTACGCCGAGGCCAAGGAGATCGTCGGCGGCTGGTCGCTGCTGGAGTTCGAGTCGCACGAGGACGCGGTCGAGAACCTGCGCGAGATGGCGCAGCTGCATGCCGATCACTGGCCCGACCAGAAGGTCGTGATCACGCTGCGCCAGGTCGCCGGCGGACCCGACGTGCCCGAGCAGTAGGTCTCCTACGCTGGTCTCGTGCCCGAGGCCAGCAGTACCGACGACGCGATCGTCGCGGCGTGGCGCGACGAGTCGGCGCGGATCGTGGCAGCTCTCGTGCGGATGACGCACGATCTGGCGATGGCCGAGGACGCGACCCAGGACGCCCTGGTCGCCGCGCTGGAGCAGTGGCCGGGCGGTGGGGTGCCGGACAACCCCGCCGCCTGGCTCATGACCACGGCGAAGCGTCGCGCCGTCGACGCGGTGCGCCGGGCCCAGACCCTGCGCACCAAGACCGCCGAGCTCTCGGCACGACAGGTGGATCCCATGCCGGACCTGGAGGACCAGGTCGACCACGTCGAGGACGACGTGCTGCGGCTGATGTTCATGTGCTGCCACCCGACCCTGTCCGGGGCGTCGCGGGCCGCGCTGACGTTGCGCATGGTCGGCGGGCTCACCACCGCCGAGATCGCCCGGGGGTTCCTGGTGTCCGAGACCACCATGGGTCAGCGGATCTCCCGAGCCAAGAGGACGCTCACCGGCGTCACGCTCGAGCACCCCTCGGCGGCCGAGCGGGGACCGCGACTGCGCGACGTGATGGCCGTCATCTACCTGGTCTTCAACGAGGGGTACTCGGCCACCACCGGCGACGACTGGGCTCGGTCCGACCTGGTGGCCGAGGCGATCCGGCTCGCGGCGATGCTGGCCGACCTCGCCCCGGACGAGCCGGAGGCCCACGGCCTCCTGGCCCTGCTGGCGCTGCAGGGCTCTCGGCTGTCCGCCCGTCACGACAGCGACGGCGCACCGGTGCTGCTGGAGGACCAGGATCGGTCGCGGTGGGACGACCTGCTGATCCGACGCGGGCTGGCCGCGCTGAGCCGGGCAGAGCAGCTCGGCGCTCGCGGGGTGCCGATCGGCTCGTACTGCCTGCAGGCCGCCATCGCGGCGCAGCACGCACGGGCCGCCACGGCCGCAGCCACGGACTGGGCGCGGATCGCCGGGTTGTACGACCTCCTGGCGCGAGCGGCCCCCGGCCCCGTGGTGGAGGTCAATCGCGCCGTGGCCCACGGTCGTGCTCGCGGACCCCGGGCCGGATTGGCCGTGCTCGACGCGATCGCGCCCGACGCGCTCTCGGGGTCGCCGGCCGTGCCGAGCGTGCGGGGCGACCTGCTCGAGCGTGACGGTCGGCTGGCGGAGGCCGCCGCTGCGTTCGACGAGGCGGCCCGCCTCACCCGCAACGCCGACGAGCGCACGGTGCTGGAGCGCCGTGCCGCCGTCGCTCGGGGACTCGGGTGATCTCGCCGGCGCGTTTTCGCTCAGGAGGCCCGCTGCGATAGACTCCAGCGGTTGCCTCGGCGAGGGTCCTGACGGACCGTGATCGACAGGGCGCTCCACAGGAGTGCTGTGTCGAGCGCCCACCGAGGCGGCATCCCGATGACTTCCCGCACGTTCGCGCACTGCAGCACGCCCCAAGGAGACTGAACCGTGGCCGAGATCAAGATCGCCGCCGAGACCCGTACCGAGTTCGGCAAGGGTGCGGCCCGCCGCATCCGCCGCGACGACAAGGTTCCCGCCGTGCTCTACGGCTCGGGCGCCGAGCCGGTGCACATCACGTTGCCCGGACACGCCCTGATGATGGCGCTGAAGAACTCCAACGCGCTGCTCAACATCGACCTCGCCGAGGGCAGCCACCTGGCCATCCCCAAGCAGGTCCAGCGCGACCCGATCCGCGGCTTCATCGAGCACGCCGACCTGCTGATCGTCAAGAAGGGCCAGAAGGTCACGGTCGACATCCCCGTGCACCTCGTCGGCGAGGCCGCGCCCGGCACCATGCTCGTGCAGGAGAACACCTCGGTGTCCGTCGAGGCCGAGGCCACCCACATCCCCAGCTACTTCGAGCTGTCCGTCGAGGGCCTCGAGGTCGGCGCGCAGCTGCACGCCAGCGACGTCCCGCTCGACGAGGGCTGCGAGCTCAACGGTGACCCCGAGATGCTGATGGTCAACATCACCAACCAGCCCACCGAGGCCGAGCTCGAGGCCGAGCTCGAGGAGGCCGAGGCCGAGGCCGGCATCGAGCGCGACGAGTCCGACGACGAGGCCGCTGCCGGCGGTGCAGCCGCCGAGGGCGCGGCTGCCGCGGAGAGCACCGACGACGAGTGACCGCGACCTGGCTGGTGGTCGGGCTCGGCAATCCCGGATCGGGGTATGCCGCAACTCGTCACAACGTCGGGTACATGGTCGCCGAGGTCCTCGCGACGCGCCTCGGCGCAGGCTGGAAGAAGCACAAGTCCGGTCAGGCCGACGCCATCGAGGGTCGGCTCGCCGGTGAGCGGGTCGTGCTCGGGCGCTCGCGCTCGTACATGAACGACAGCGGGGGACCGGTGTCGGCGTTGCTGAAGTTCTACGACGTCGACCCGGCGCACCTGATCGTCGTCCACGACGAGCTTCGACATCGACTTCGGCATGCTCCGGATCAAGTTCGGTGGTGGCGACAACGGCCACAACGGCCTGAAGTCGATCCGACAGTCCACCGGCACCGGCGACTTCTTCCGGGTGCGGGTGGGCATCGGGCGTCCGCCGGGGCGCCAGTCGGTGCACGACTTCGTGCTCAAGCCGTACGCGGCCAGCGAGCGCAAGGACCTGCCGACGTACCTGGAGGAGAGCGCCGACGCCATCGAGTCGCTGATGACGCACGGTCTCGAGGCGACCCAAGGTGCGTTCAACCGATGAGCATGGGCAAACCGATGAGCGTGGGCAACCGATGAAGCTGGCCCATCTCGCCAGCGCCGTGCTCGCCGAGCCCACGGTCGCGTCGGTGGTGTCCGATCGTGCCGACGGCGTGCAGGAGCTCGATGTCCGTGCGCCGGAGCCGCTTCGACCGTTCCTCACGCACGCGCTGGCCGGCGGAGGCACGGTGCTGGCGGTCACTGCCACGGCACGTGAGGCCGAGGACCTGCGCGACGAGGTCGCCGAGCTGCTCGGTGCCGCCGCCGTCGTGCACTACCCCGCGTGGGAGACGCTGCCGCACGAGCGGTTGTCACCGCGCTCGGACACCGTCGGTCAACGGCTCGCCGTCCTGCGCCGCCTGGTCCATCCCGGAGACACCGACGAGACCGGGCCGGTGCGTGTCATCACCGCCCCGGTGCGTTCGCTGCTGCAGCCGCAGGTCAAGGGACTGGCCGACCTGGTCCCGGTCGAGCTGCGCCAGGGCGACGACGTCGTGCTCGACGACGTGGTGCGCGATCTCGCGGCTGCCGCGTACGCGCGTGTCGACCTGGTGGAGCGTCGTGGCGAGTTCGCGGTGCGTGGCGGCATCGTCGACGTCTTCCCGCCCACCGAGGAGCATCCGCTCCGTGTCGAGTTCTTCGGCGACACGGTCGACGAGATCCGACGCTTCGCCGTGGCCGACCAGCGCACCCTCGACGTCGTCGACCGGGTGTGGGCGCCACCGTGCCGCGAGATGCTGCTGACCGACGACGTGCGGGAGCGAGCCCGGCGGCTGGCCGAGACCCACCCCGGTCTGCGCGAGCTGCTCGGCAAGCTGGCCGAGGGCCACGTCGTCGAGGGCATGGAGTCGCTCAGCCCGGTGCTGGCCGGCGAGATGGAGCTCCTGATCGACCTGCTGCCGGCAGGTTCATCCGTGCTGCTGTGCGACCCCGAGCGGATCCGCGCCCGTGCCGCCGACCTCGTCGCCACCAGCGCCGAGTTCCTCGAGGCGTCCTGGGCCACCGCGGCGGGAACGTCGGCCGAGGCGCCCATCGACCTCGCCACCGCCTCGTTCCACGAGCTGGGCGAGGTGCACGACGACGCCCTCGCCCGCGGGCTCGGCTGGGTGGGGCTGTCGCCGTTCGGCCTCGACGTGTCCGGGTCGCGTTCGGTCGAGATGGAGGCGGCGCCCACCTACCGCGGCGACACGGCTGCAGCGCTCGTCGACGTGCGCGCGTGGCTCGCGTCGGGTCGCCGCGTCGTCATGGTGGTGCCCGGTCACGGGCAGGCCCAGCGCACCGTCGAGTGGCTGGCCGAGCACGACATCGCCGCTGCCATCAGCGAGGACGACACACCGGGCTGGGGCACCGCCGGCGTCGTGCAGGTGGTGCTGGGCGAGCTCGACCACGGCTTCGTGTCGCCGCCGCTGGACCTGGTGGTCGTCACGTACGACGACCTCGTCGGCCAGCGACCCGCCGACCGGACCGAGCGCAAGATGCCGTCGCGCCGCCGCAAGCAGATCGACCCCCTGGAGCTGTCGCCCGGCGACCACGTCGTCCACGAGCAGCACGGCGTCGGCCGGTACGTCGAGATGGTGCAGCGGGTCGTGCAGGGTGCGGCTCGCGAGTACCTGGTCGTCGAGTACGGAGCCAGCAAGCGCGGCCAGCCGCCGGACCGGCTGTTCGTGCCGATGGACCAGCTCGACCAGGTCACCCGCTACATCGGCGGGGAGTCGCCGAGCCTGGACCGCCTCGGCGGAGCCGACTGGACCAACCGCAAGAACAAGGCGCGTCGTGCCGTCCGCCAGATCGCCGGCGAGCTGATCAAGCTGTACGCCGCGCGGCAGTCGACCAAGGGCCACGCCTTCGGTCCGGACACGCCGTGGCAGGCCGAGCTGGAGGACGCGTTCGCCCACGTCGAGACGCCCGACCAGCTCGTCACGATCGACGAGGTCAAGCGCGACATGGAGCGCACCGTGCCGATGGACCGGTTGGTGTGCGGCGACGTCGGATACGGCAAGACCGAGATCGCCGTGCGTGCCGCCTTCAAGGCCATCCAGGACGGCAAGCAGGTCATCTTGCTGGTGCCCACCACGCTGCTCGTGCAGCAGCACTTCGCGACGTTCGCCGAACGGTTCGGTCAGTTCCCGGTCACGATGCGTCCGCTGTCGCGGTTCCAGACCGAGGCCGAGTCCAAGGCCACCCTCGAGGGGCTGGCCGACGGATCGGTCGACATGGTCATCGGCACGCACCGGCTGCTGCAGCCCGGCGTGCGCATCAAGGACCTCGGCCTGGTGATCGTCGACGAGGAGCAGCGCTTCGGCGTCGAGCACAAGGAGGCGATGAAGATGCTGCGCGCCGCCGTCGACGTCCTGTCGATGTCGGCCACGCCCATCCCGCGCACCCTGGAGATGGCGGTCACCGGCATCCGCGAGATGTCGACCATCGCCACGCCGCCGGAGGAGCGCCACCCCGTGCTGTCGTTCGTGGGCGCCTACGACGACAAGCAGGTCACCGCCGCCATCCGCCGCGAGCTGCTGCGTGAGGGGCAGGTCTTCTACATCCACAACCGGGTGCAGAGCATCGACAAGGCCGTCGCACGCCTCAAGGAGCTGGTGCCCGAGGCCCGCATCACCTCGGCGCACGGACAGATGGGTGAGCACCGGCTCGAGGAGGTCATGGTCGACTTCTGGGAGAAGCGCTTCGACGTGCTGGTCTGCACCACCATCGTCGAGTCCGGCCTGGACGTGTCCAACGCCAACACCATGCTCATCGAGCGGGCGGACTCGCTCGGCCTGTCCCAGCTGCACCAGCTGCGTGGTCGCGTCGGGCGCGGCCGCGAACGCGCCTACGCGTACTTCCTGTACCCGCCGGAGAAGCCGCTCACCGAGACCGCGCACGACCGCCTGGCCACCATCGCCCAGCACTCCGAGCTCGGTGGCGGCATGGCGGTGGCGATGAAGGACCTGGAGATTCGTGGTGCCGGCAACCTGCTCGGCGGCGAGCAGTCCGGCCACATCGCCGACGTCGGTTTCGACCTGTACGTGCGGCTGGTCGGCGAGGCAGTTGCGGAGTTCCGTGGCGAGACCGACGACGACCGGTTCCTCAGCCGCGAGGTCAAGATCGAGCTTCCCGATCGAGGCGCACCTGCCCGAGCAGTACGTGCCGAGCGAGCGCCTGCGCCTCGAGATGTACAAGCGACTGGCCGACGTGCGCGCCCTGCCCGACGTCGACGAGCTGCGGGCCGAGCTGGTGGACCGCTACGGCGAGCCACCCGAGGTCGTCGAGACCCTGCTCGACGTCGCCCGCCTGCGGGTCAAGGTGCGCGAGGCAGGTCTGAGCGAGGTCACCGCAGCCGGCCCGAACGTGCGGTTCGCCTCCATCGTGCTGCCGGACTCGGCCCAGGCGCGGATGAGCCGCGTCTACCCGCGCAGCACCTACAAGGCGGCCGCCGAGGTCATGCTGGTGCCACGCCCCAAGGCGTCGACGATCGGTGGTGCGCCGATCGCCGGTCGCGAGCTGCTGGAGTGGACGGCCGTCGTCGTCGACACCCTGGTCGCCTGACAGAAAGTTGCGGGACGCATCTTTCTGACTAGATTGTCGGGCATGAGTCAATCGGGGATGCTGCGCCAGCTGGTGCGCACCAAGAACGTCGACGACGTGGTGCGCCAGAACGACGACGAGCCGGGCGGTGAGCACCACGTCCGCCTGAGCAAGCGGCTGAGCCAGTGGGACCTCATGGGCTTCGGCATCGGCATCGTGATCGGCACGGGCATCTTCACCCTGACCGGCGTCGCGGCCAAGAACAACGCCGGGCCGGCCGTCATGGTCTCGTTCCTGATCGCCGGAGTCGTCGCGGTGCTGGCGGCCCTCTGCTACGCCGAGCTGGCCGCGGCCGTGCCCACCGCCGGCAGCTCGTACACCTACGCCTACACGACGATCGGCGAGATCTTCGCCTGGATCATCGCGTGGGACCTGATCCTGGAGTTCGCACTGGGCGCCGCCGTCGTGGCGCGCGGCTGGTCGGGCTACCTGCAGGACTCCTTCGGCCTGCCGGAGGCGTTCTTCGGCGAGAAGAACTCCGTGGTCAACCTGGGCGCGGTGTTCATCGTGCTGGTGCTGGGCTTCGTCGCGGCCATCGGCATCCGCGAGTCCAAGTGGGTCACCAACGCCCTGGTGGTCATCAAGGTGTCGGTGTGCCTGTTCGTGATCGCAGTGGGCGTCTTCTTCATCAAGTCCGCCTTCTACTCGCCCTACATCCCGCCGTCGAAGCCGCAGCCGACCGGCGACACGCTCGCCGGGCTCAAGCAGCCGCTGTGGCAGTTCGTCACCGGGGTCCAGCCCACCCAGTTCGGCGTCACGGGGGTCTTCGTGGCCGCCGCCATCGTGTTCTTCGCCTACAGCGGCTTCGAGGCCGTGGCCAACCTCGGTGAGGAGACCAAGGACCCCGCCAAGGACATGCCCCGTGGCCTGCTCGGCACGCTGGCGATCTGCACGATCCTGTACGTGCTGGTGTGCTTCGTGCTGGTCGGCATGGTCAAGTACACCGACCTGTCCGAGGGAGCGCCGATCTCCGACGCCTTCAAGCAGGTCGGCCTCGGCTGGGCCGCCGTCCTCATCGGCATCGCGGCGATCGCGGGACTCACGTCGGTGATCCTCGTCGACATCATCGCGATGGGGCGCATCGGCTTCGCCCTGTGCCGTGACGGGCTGCTGCCGGCCTCGGTCGGCAAGATCGACGAGCGGTTCCAGACGCCGCTGCGCATCACCGTCGGCACGACGATCGTGGTGGCAGTCCTGGCGGCCTTCGTCCCGCTGGCCGCGCTGGCCGAGATGGTCAGCATCGGCACCCTGTTCGCCTTCCTCGTGGTGTCGATCGCGGTGGTGGTGCTGCGCCGCACCAAGCCCCGGCTGAAGCGCCCGTTCCGCACCCCGTCGGTGCCGCTGCTGCCGATCACGTCGGCGGTGCTGTGCGTGGGGCTGATGACCAACCTCGCGGTCGAGACCTGGCTGCGGTTCCTCGTCTGGCTGGTCCTCGGACTCGTGGTCTACGGCTTCTACGGCCGCAAGCACGCCACGCTCGGCAAGGACGCCGTGGCCGTGGCCGCGGCCCAGGAGCAGAGCTGCCTCCTAGGAGGCCGCCTCCTCCTCGCGCAGCAGCGGAGGAGTGGCGTTCTTGGGGCGGATGCCGTGCTTGTCGGCGAAGAACTCCCGCACGATGTCCATGTCGGCGACGACGTCGTCGGTAGCGTGGAACGTGGGCCCGAAGCCCATCGTCCTGGTGGGCGGGTCGAAGAACGCCAGCGTGATCGGCAGCCCGGTGGACTTCGACAGCCGCAGGAAGCCCGACTTCCAGTAGGTGCCCTTCGACCGCGTCCCCTCGGCCGCGAGGATCAGGCGCAGCGGCTTCCCGGCCGTCGACTCCGCGACCAGCTCGCGGATCAGGGGTCCGGGGTTGTCACGGTCCAGCGGCACGCCGCCGAGGGCCCGCAGCAGCCAGCCGAGAGGTCCGACGAACAGCTGCTTCTTGACCAAGACACGGGGGTGGGCGCCGTCGTGCCACATCACCAGCAGCATCGTGGCGAAGTCCCAGTTGGAGGTGTGGGGTGCGCCGACCAGCAGCCCGGTCTGCGGCACCTCGCCGACCATGCGGTAGCCCATGAGTCGGATCACGGTACGGGCGAAGCGTCGTCGGATCATGGGGGTCAGCCTGCCACGGCTGACGGGCCGGCGGGGGCCGTGTCTACGATGGGGCCGTGAGTCCACTTCGCGTCTGCGTCCTCGCCACCACGGCCCTCGCGTTGTCCGCCTGCGGCGCCGTCACGCCCGGTGCCGCCGCCACCGTCGACGACACCGTCATCTCGATGTCGACCCTCGACGACACCGCTGCGGTGTACTGCGAGCTGACCGTCCGGCAGGCCGAGCAGACGCAGGGAGTCAAGGCCATCGACAACGCCGACATCCGCCGTCAGGCCGTCACCGACCTCGTGCTCGAGAAGGTCGCTCGCGACATCGCGGACGAGAAGGGGCTGACGCTCCCGTCTCCCACCCGGCCCGACACCAAGCCGATCGCCGCCGTGTTCGGTGCCTCGCGGGCGCCGCACATCGCCGAGACCCTCGGGCGGGCCCAGGACCTGTACAACCTCCTCGCGGTGATCGGCGGCAACGACGCTGCGGTCACCGTCACCCCGGAGAACACCGCCCAGCTGGCCGACTCCGGCCGGGCGATCGTGCTGGCCGCGTTCCCCAGGCACGACGTGCGGTTCGCGCCGCGACTCGGGCTGTCCAGGTCGGGCGAGCCCAACGACAGCATCGGCTCGCTGTCGGTGGCCCCGGTCGACTTCGACGCCCCCCTTCCCGAGGAGCTTCCCGGTCCGCTGGCCTGCCGAGCGTGACGGTGGTGTCGTGACCGACCGGCCGGCGCTGGACGAGCTGGTGGCCGTGATGGACCGGCTGCGGCGCGAGTGCCCGTGGACGGCGCAGCAGACCCACGCCTCCCTGGCTCGCTACCTGCTGGAGGAGGCGCACGAGACCCTCGACGCGATCGCTGACCTCGAGCGCGACCGCGCGGGCCTCGACGAGCTGCGCGACGAGCTCGGCGACCTGCTGCTGCAGGTGGTGTTCCACGCCCGGATCGCCGCTGACGAGCCCGACGGCTTCGACCTCGACGCGGTCGCTGCGTCGCTCACGGCCAAGCTCGTGCGCCGCAACCCCCACGTCTTCGCCGACGGCGACGCCCGCACGCCGGACGAGATCGACGCAGCGTGGCAGCGGGTCAAGGCCGAGGAGAGGCCGCGCGCCAGTGTGCACGACGGCATCGCCACGACGCTGCCCGCGCTGGCGTACGCAGACAAGGTGCTCGGCCGCCTCGGCGACCCCGCCATCGCGGCCGGTGACGACATCGCGGACCGCCTGCTCGCACTGGTGGCGGAGGCGCGTGCGGCCGGCATCGATCCCGAGGCGGCGCTCCGCCGACGCGTGCGCGATCTGCCACCCGTGGCGCACTAGAGTTGGCCTTCGACCCCCACCCCCGTACTCCAGGAGTCCCAGTGGCACGCATCGAAGCCGTCGGCGCACGAGAGATCCTCGATTCGCGCGGCAACCCCACCGTCGAGGTCGAGGTCGCGCTGAGCGACGGCACCATCGGTCGCGCAGCAGTCCCCTCCGGCGCGTCGACCGGTGCCTTCGAGGCCGTCGAGCTGCGTGACGGTGGCAAGCGCTACCTCGGCAAGGGCGTGCTCAAGGCCGTCGGTGGCGTCAACAAGACGATCGGTCCCGCGCTGGTCGGCGTCGACGCCGACGAGCAGCGCGTGGTCGACCAGATCATGCTCGACCTCGACGGCACCCCCAACAAGGCCAAGCTGGGCGCCAACGCCATCCTCGGCGTCTCGCTCGCGGTCGCCAAGGCGTCGGCCGACTCGGCTCGCCTGCCGTTGTTCCGCTACGTGGGCGGCCCCAACGCGCACGTGCTGCCGGTGCCGATGATGAACATCCTCAACGGCGGTTCGCACGCCGACTCCAACGTCGACATCCAGGAGTTCATGATCGCGCCCATCGGTGCGAGCACGTTCTCCGAGGCGTTGCAGCAGGGCGCCGAGGTCTACCACGCGCTCAAGTCGGTGCTCAACGAGCAGGGCCTGTCCACCGGCCTCGGCGACGAGGGCGGCTTCGCCCCCAACCTGGACTCCAACCGCGCCGCGCTCGAGCTGATCTCGGTGGCGGTCGAGAAGGCCGGCCTGACCGTCGGCACCGACATCGCCATGGCCCTGGACGTCGCGGCCTCGGAGTTCTTCGAGGACGGCAGCTACTCCTTCGAGGGCCAGCAGAAGTCTGCCGAGGAGATGTCGGCCTACTACGCCCAGCTGGCGGCCGACTTCCCGATCGTGTCCATCGAGGACCCGCTCGACGAGGACGACTGGGCCGGCTGGACCACGCTCACCGAGACCATCGGTGACGACGTGCAGATCGTGGGCGACGACCTGTTCGTCACCAACGTCGAGCGACTCACCCGCGGCATCTCCGAGGGTGCTGCCAACGCCCTGCTGGTCAAGGTGAACCAGATCGGCTCGTTGACCGAGACCCTCGACTCGGTCGACCTCGCGCACCGCCACGGCTTCAGCTGCATGATGAGCCACCGTTCGGGCGAGACCGAGGACGTCACGATCGCCGATCTCGCCGTGGCCACCAACTGCGGTCAGATCAAGACCGGTGCGCCGGCGCGGTCGGACCGCGTCGCCAAGTACAACCAGCTGCTGCGCATCGAGGAGCTGCTGGGCGGCGCCGCGTCCTATGCCGGCGCGTCCGCCTTCCCGCGTCTGTCGATCTGAGCGCGATGGCTTCGCGTTCGCCCCGCGGCCGGGACCACGACAGGGAGCGCCCTTCGGGGCGCCCTCGGACCACGCGTGCGCCCCGCACCGGAGCGCCCAAGGGCACGGCCGCCGGTGGCAGCAATCGCGGCGCCACCGGGTCCGGCCCGCAGATCACCACGCGTGCGGTGGTGCTGATCAGCGTGGTGCTGCTGCTCATCGGGTCCTACACGGCCACGTTCCGGGCCTGGTGGAGTGCACGTCAGGACATCTCGACCAGCCAGGCCGAGCGGGTCCAGCTCAAGCGCCAGATCGCCGAGCTGGAGGACCAGAAGCGTCGTTTCGACGATCCGGCGTTCATCAAGCAGCAGGCCCGCGAGCGGTTCGGGTGGGTCATGCCCGGCGAGGTCGGGTACCGCGTCATCGGCAGCGACGGAGAGGTCCGCGGTGAGGTGCCGACCCTCGACGCTCCCACCGAGGCGTCGCCGGACCAGTGGTACGACAAGCTCTGGGGCAGCGTCACGACGGCCGGCAAACCGGAGGCCGACGTCGCGCCCAAGGACGAGTCCGGCAAGGTGCTGGAGAACCCGTGACGGTCGACTCAGCCGACCTCGAGCAGCTCGCCGAGCAGCTCGGTCGCCCCGCCCGAGGAGTCCTCGAGGTGGTCTCGCGCTGCCCGTCCGGCCACCCCAACGTGGTCAAGACCGAACCGCGTCTGCCCGACGGCACGCCGTTCCCGACGACGTTCTACCTCACCTGCCCGCGTCTCGCCGGTGAGATCGGCACCCTCGAGGCCTCCGGTCTGATGCGCGAGATGAGCGAGCGTCTCACCGAGGACGACGAGCTGGCCGCTGCGTACGCCCGGTCCCACGAGCAGTACCTGGCCGAGCGCGAGGCGATCGCGCACGTGCCGGAGATCGACGGGATCTCCGCTGGCGGGATGCCCACCCGGGTCAAGTGCCTGCACGTGCTGGTCGCGCACTCGCTGGCCAAGGGCCCCGGCGCCAACCCGCTGGGCGACGAGACCATCGCGCTGCTGGGCGACTGGTGGGGCACGTCGTCGTGCGCGCCGCCGGTCAACGACTGACGCGTCGGTACTCGACCTGGGGGCGCCCGGAACCGCCGTAGCGGGTGGTGCGCACCAGCGCCCCCGTCTCGGCCAGGTGCTCCAGGTATCGCCTCGCGGTGACGCGTGAGGCCCCGATCAACGTGCCCACCTCGCCGGCGCTGAGGTGAAGGTCCGAGTCGGCCAGAGCAGCGCGCACGGCCTCCAGGGTCTCGACGCTCAGGCCCTTCGGCAGGGCTGCTGCCGACGGCCCCGGGCGCATCGCCTCGAACACCGCGTCGACGGACTCCTGGTCGACGTTCTCGGTGGGCAGGGAGTCCCGGTAGGCGCGGTACTGCTCGAGCTTGGCGCGCAGCATCACGAAGGTGAACGGTTTCAGCAGGTAGGCGACCACCCCGAGAGTCGCCGCCGTGCGCACGACGTCGACGTCGCGGGCCGAGGTCACCGCGACGACGTCGATCGGCCGACCGAGGGCCCGCAGCTGGCGCAGCAGGTCCATCCCGTGCCCGTCGGGCAGGTGCATGTCGAGCAGGACGAGATCGACGTCGGTGGACCCGAGGATGCGCACGGCCTCCTGGAAGGAGCGCGCCACCCCGCACACCGCGAAGCCGGGGATCCGTTCGACGTAGGTGCGGTGCGCCTCCGCTGCGATCTGCTCGTCCTCGACGACGAGCACCCGCACGGTCACCGGTCTGCTCCGATCCTGACGTCGAGCCGCGCGCCGCCGAGGTCGCTGTCACCGACCGACGCCTCGCCGACGTGGCGTCGCACGACCTGGCCGACGAGCGACAGGCCGACCCCGCGACCGGTACCGGTGTCGTCCGGCTTGGTCGACCAACCCCGGTCGAACACCCGGGAGCGATCCGGCTCCGGCACCCCCGGGCCGCTGTCCTCGACCTGCAACCTGAACGTCGTGTCGGTCGAGATGAGCGTGACCACGACCTGCTTGGCCTCCGAGGTCTGGGCGGCGTCGATGGCGTTGTCGATCAGGTTGCCGACGACGGTGACCGTCTCGTGGGGCGTCAGCATGAGTCCGCTCACCGAGGTGGTCGGGCCGAGCGACAGGGCGACGCCGCGCTCGGCGGCGAGCGCCGACTTGCCCAGGAGGACGGCCGCGAGCAGGGGTTCGTCGAGGGAGTCGACCATCTGGTCGGTGAGGTGGCGGGCGAGGTCGAGCTCGCTGGTGGCGAACGCCACGGCGTCGTCGGCGCGCCCGATCTCGATCAGCGACACCATCGTGTGCAGCTGGTTGGCCGCTTCGTGGTTCTGCGCGCGCAACGCGTCGGCGAGGCCCTGCACGGTGTCGAGCTCGGTGGTGACGCTCTGCAGCTCGGTGCGGTCGCGCAGGGTGACCACGGAGCCCACCGTGCGGCCCTCCCAGGTGGCGGCGGTGTGGTTGACCACCAGGACTCGGTCGCCCACCACCCGCACGTCGTCGACCAGTGGGCCGGCGGCGGCCAGCGCGCGAGCGAGGTCCGGCTCGAGACCGAGGTCGCCGACGTGCCGGCCCTCGGCCGCGGTGCTGTCGGGCAGGTCGAGCAGTCGCGCCGCCTCGTCGTTGGTCATCGTCACCCGCCCCGTGGTGTCGATCAGCAGCAGTCCTTCGCGCACGGCCCGCAGCACGGCGTCGTAGTACTCGTACATCCGGGTGATCTCGGCCTCGCCGAGCCCGTGGGTCTGCCGGCGGAGGCGACGGCTGACCAGGTACGCACCGAGCACACCGATCGCTCCGGCGCCCAGCGCTGCGACGATGATGCGCGGCAAGGCGGCGATGACCTGGCTGTCGACCTTCTGCGTGGTGATGCCCACCGACACCAGGCCCTGGATGCGCCCGTCGACCTCGACCGGCACGACCGCCCGTACCGAGGGGCCGAGCGTGCCGGTGTAGCGCTCGGTGAAGTCCTTGCCGGCGCGAGCCTCGGCGATGTTGCCGATGAACCGTTGGCCGATGACGTCGGGATTGGGGTGCGAGTACCGGATGCCGTCGGTGCTCATCACCACGACGAAGTCGGTGTTGGTGTCGCGTCTGACCCGCTCGGCGTAGGGCTGCAGCACCGTGGTCGGGTCGGCGGACAGCAGAGCCGACCCGACGGTGGGCGAGGCCGCCACGGCCAGCGACACGTCCAGCGCCCGGTCGCGTGCGGTGGCGAGGCTGTCGCTGCGAGCGTCGAGCCAGGCCAGCGTGATGCCTCCGGCGACCAGGACCAGCACCACGATGACCTGCCAGACGAGCATCTGCCGAGCCACGGTCCTCTCGCGCAGGTGCATGACGGCATTGTCTCCTACCGGCGGCGTGGTGTGACGGTGGTCACGAACTCTGTGAACGAAACTGTGGCGCCGGTCACCTGCGGTCCGATGCTGAGTCGTCCCTCATCCCGACCAGTTGCCAGGAGCAGCCATGTCCACAGCATCACCCGTGGTCCGCAAGGACCGCACCCACTACCTCTACATGGCGGTGATCGGCGCCGTCTTCGCCGGCATCGTCGTCGGACTGGTCTTCCCCGACTTCGCCGTCCAGCTCAAGCCGCTCGGCACCGGGTTCGTCGCGCTGATCAAGATGATGATCGCGCCGGTGATCTTCTGCACCCTCGTGATGGGTGTCGGATCGGTGGCGCAGGCCTCCCAGGTCGGTCGGGTCGGCGGTCTGGCGCTCGGCTACTTCGTGACGATGTCGTTCGTCGCGCTGTCCATCGGGCTGGTGGTCGGCAACCTGATCAAGCCCGGAGACGGCCTGCGGATCACGCCGGACGTGGCCGGGCTCGGCTCGGCCCAGGTGTCGGGCGAGGCCACGTCCACCACGGACTTCATCCTCGGCATCATCCCGGACACGCTGGTGTCGGGGCTGACGTCCGGTGAGGTGCTGCAGACGCTGATCGTCGCGCTGCTGGTCGGCTTCGCGCTGCAGTCGATGGGCTCGGCGGGCGCGCCGGTCCTGCGGGGCGTCGGTCACCTGCAGAAGCTGGTGTTCCGCGTCCTCGCGATGATCATGTGGGCCGCACCGGTCGGCGCGTTCGGCGCCATCGCCGGTGTCGTCGGACAGACCGGCGTCGACGCGCTCAAGGCGCTCGGCATGATCATGCTGGCCTTCTACCTGACGTGTGCCCTGTTCGTGTTCGTGGTCCTGGGCACGATCCTGCGCGTCGCCACCGGCATCAACGTCTTCTCGCTGCTGAAGTACCTGGGCCGCGAGTTCCTGCTGATCGTGTCGACGTCGTCGTCGGAGTCGGCGCTGCCGCGACTGATCGCCAAGATGGAGCACGTCGGTGTCGCCAAGCAGACGGTCGGTGTGGTGGTGCCGACCGGATACTCGTTCAACCTCGACGGCACGATGATCTACCTGACGATGGCGTCGCTGTTCATCGCCGAGGCGTCGGGTGCCCCGCTCTCGATCGGCGAGCAGATCTCGCTGCTGCTGTTCATGATGATCGCGTCCAAGGGCGCTGCGGGCGTCACCGGCGCCGGCCTCGCGACCCTGGCCGGTGGCCTCAGCTCGCACCGGCCCGAGCTGCTCGACGGCGTCGGCCTGATCGTGGGCATCGACCGCTTCATGTCGGAGGCGCGCGCCGTGACGAACTTCGCGGGCAACGCGGTCGCCACGGTCCTCGTGGCGTCCTGGACCGGCACGCTGGATCGGGAGGTCCTGGACCGCACGCTCGCCGGCGACAACCCGTTCGACGAGCAGTCGATGATCGACGACCACGCGCCGACGCCCGTGGCCGAGATGAGCACGACCTGAGCAGTCGGTAGGGTCGGGTCCATGCCTGACACGCGCGCCCGGGTGGCGGCGATCGACTGTGGTACCAACTCGATCCGCCTGCTGGTCAGCGACGTGACCGGCGACCACAAGACCGACGTGTTGCGTGAGATGCGCGTCGTCCGGCTGGGTGAGGATGTCGATCGGACTCATCACCTGGCGGACGCCGCCATCGAGCGCACCATGTCGGTCTGTCGCGAGTACGCCGAGCTGATCGCCACCTTCGGCGCGCAGACGGTGCGGTTCTGCGCCACGTCGGCCGTCCGCGACGCCGACAACGCCGAGGAGTTCGCCGACGCCGTCGAGTCGGTGCTCGGGGTCCGCCTGGAGGTGCTGGCCGGCGAGGCAGAGGCCGAGGCGTCGTTCGTCGGTGCCACGCGGGAGCTGGCCGCCGGGCGCACCCTGGTGATCGACATCGGGGGCGGCTCCACCGAGATCGTGGTCGGCACCCGCACGGACGCGGGGGTCGACCTCGAGTCGGCGGTGTCCCTCGACATCGGTTCGGTGCGGCTGACCGAGCGCTTCTTGTCCAGCGACCCGCCCCCGGTGGCGGAGCTGACCGCGTGCATGTCCCATCTCGACACGGTGATCGCGCCCGTGGTGCGCGACATCGCGCCGGTCGAGTCGTTCGTGGGGGTCGCGGGCACCATCACCACGGTGGCCGCGCACGCGCTGGCCCTGCCCTCGTACGACCCCGAGGCGCTGCACCAGGCCCGGCTGTCGGTCGACGAGGTGCGCGCCGCCTGCCTGTCGCTGGCCCAGATGTCGGTGCTGGACCGCCGCGACCTGCCGTACATGCACCCGGGGCGCGCCGACGTGATCGGCGCCGGGGCGCTGATCCTGGACCGGTTGCTCGAGCTGATCCCGCTGGCCACGGACCAGATGATCGTCAGCGAGCAGGACATCCTCGACGGGATCGTCTGGGGAGCGGTCTGATCCGCGCGGCCGTCGTCGTCCTCGCCGGAGCCCTGCTGGCGGGATGTGCCGGCGCGGACACCGCGTCGTCGCCGCGATCATTCACCGAGCAGTTCCGCACCGAGCTGGGAGCCCTGCCGGGCGTCGTCGAGGTCGAGGTGGGGGAGACCCCCGTCGACCAGGCCGGAACGGCCGAGCCGGGGGAGCCCGATGACTGGAACGTCGACGTCACGGTGGTGCTGGGCGACGACGCGTCGACCGACGACCTCGCCGACGCGGCGACCGCCACGCGTCGGACGGTGCTCGACTCGATGGGTGGCGTGCCGTGGACCGCGCACGTGACCCAGGCAGATGTGCAGGTCGAGCTGGTGCCGCAGGTGCTCACCTCGGCGGCTGCCGATGTCCGCGCTGCGCGTGAGGTGGCCGACCTGCCGCAGGTGGAGCGGGTCGCGACGGCGCAGGGGTGGGCGTACGTCACCGCGACCGACGTCGCCTCGGCCGGCCCGGTGCTCAAGGCCGTGCGCGGCACCGACCTGTGGGCGGACGGGGGCGACCTGTCCGACCCGGACGGACGGCTGAAGATCACCGACGTCCCGTCCATGGTCACCCCGGCCGTGGTGCAGGCCGTGATCGAGGCAGCGGTGCGTCATCCCGACGCCGACTTCGCACTGGAGGGGCGGCAGGGCCCTGCGCTGTACGCCAACCACCTGACGGCTGCCGAGGGCGCCGCTCTGGTGACGTCGTTCACCCAGCCGGGGCTGGGGCGCGAGCAGATGCCCGGCTTCGTGCCGGACTTCTTCCTGCGGGTCCAGGACGGCAGCTCGACCCAGGACCTGGCGGGCACCTTCGGTCAGCCCGACTAGGCAGCCGTCAGTGTTGGACGAGCATCTGGGCGAGCTGGTGCTCGACCCTCGAGGGTGGTGGTGCCGGTGGTTGTCGGTGGGTGGGTTCGGCGGTGGTGGTGTGGCCGGAGGGCAGGACCCATTGGAGGATCTGGTGTCCTTTGAGGGTGTGGTGGCGTCTGCACAGTGGCCACATGTTGGTGCCCGCGGTTGGTCCGTCGGGCCAGGGTTGTCGGTGGTCGCTGTCGCACCGGTCGGCTGGGATCAGACATCCGGGTGCTTGGCAGACGCCGTCGCGGAAGCCGATGGCGTGCTTGAGGGTGTCGGGGGCGAGGCGGCCGACGTAGTGGTGGGCCAGGACGTCCTCGGTGATCGGGTCGATGATCAGGCGGTGCCAGACAGGGTTGGCGATCAGGTTCGGATCGAGGGTCCAGCTGGTGGGTGCTGACCAGGAGCCGTCGGCGGCTTCGGCGAATCCGTCACTGGCGCCGGTGAACGACTCGGAGGGAAGTTTCACGGCGATCTGGGCATGAACAGACGCGTGGCCTGACTCGTTGGTGGTCATCCACGCGGCGAGCAGGTCGGCTTCGCGTTGGGGAAGGGTGCGGGGGTCGTCAGCACCCATCGCCTTGGCTTCGGCATGGAGCCTCTTGGCGATCGCGGCTGCCTGCAGCGACGGCAGGACCGCGTACAGGGTCGACATGGTGTCGTCGCCGTGGCGGATCTCGACCCGCCGCTCCTGCCGCGCCCGCTCGGCACGCTCCAGTGCGAGGTCTGTTTCGACGCGTTCGACGAATCGCCGCAACCACCGCCGCAGCTCCGTGGTGGTGTGGGTCTTGGCGTAGGTGACGACAGACTGGTCGAGCCGCAGGTACGACTCGGGCCGTTGCAGAACGGCCAGAGTGGTGGCGATCTCACGAACCCGGTGCTCGTTGATCCGCCCGTCACGGAACGCCAACCACACCATCGGGGTGTGTTCACGGACCCGGTCAGCCGTGGCCAACCGGCCGTGGACCTGGGCTTCGGACAACCCCATGGCCTGACCGATGTCGAGGCCGATCGCCGCGGCTTCGAGCTGGCGCTGCAACGGCCGCTCCAACCGGCCGATCCGCTCCAGCTCGCCATTCCGGTAGGCGATCATGCCCTCGATCTCCGCCGCTTCGGCACGAGCACGCGCACGAGCCAGCGCGGTCAACCGACCCACCCCGATGCCCCCGTTGCTGCTCATACCACCAACCTAGACGCCACCACTGACACTCGGTTCAGGCTGCAATCACGGTGTGGACAACAGTTCCTGGAGTCCCCGTTCGTGCCTCCGGCGGCCGCCAGTACGTTGACCTGGGCGAGCTCCGATCGACAGCCTTGACCGCCCTACTCCGGCCACCTGCACACGGCTGAGAACTAGAGATCGCGCACGTTCAGAAGGCCCCTGACCCCGAGATCTCGGCGGAGTCTGCTGTCGATCAACCCGTCAACGACGACCGCAGCGCCACACCAGGTTGCTCGCGACTGCTTCACGATGGCCTGCGCTCCCAGCGCCTGTCCTCCGGTCTGAATCCAGTCGTCGACCAGGAGCACACGCTGCCCCGCCGCGAGATGCTCCTTTCTCGCGCCCAGGAGCAGGTTCCTGTCCCGGTAGTCCGGAGGTGTTCGAGCTACGAGCCAGCGATCGCTGTCCGCCAAGGGCCTGGGGTCCTTGCGGACTTCCACGAGTCCCACTCCAAGATGAGCTGCGACCAGAGCGCCGAGGAGGGCTCCTCGTGACTGCGGCCCGAGCACCACGGTCGGAACCTCTTCGCTGAAGAGGTTGGCCAGTGCTTCCCCGAGTCGCTCGATGATCGTGTGATCAGCCCACCACCCTGTGGGGTCAGCGATGAAGCTGTCGTCGGTCCGGTCACCGCGCCAACGAAATGCTCGAAGGAGGTCGCGTTCCAGCTCGGCCTGCTGGTTCGGCTGTGCTCGCGGACCTCGGTCCTTCGCTCCCATGGCCGAAGTCTGCCAACTCTTGTCTGTGCGCCGCAGACGGTCTCCAACTCTCAGCCAAGAGGAGCCACGTACGCAGCCAGGTGCTGGCCGGTGAGCGTCGAGGCGTCGGCAACCAGGTCGGCGGGGATGCCCTCGAACACGACGCGACCGCCGTCGTGGCCGGCGCCGGGGCCGAGGTCGATGATCCAGTCGGCGTGGGCCATGACGGCCTGGTGGTGCTCGATGACGATGACCGTGGTGCCGGCGTCGACGAGTCGGTCCAGCAGGCCGAGCAGCGACTCGACGTCGGCCAGGTGCAGTCCCGTGGTGGGCTCGTCGAGCACGTAGACGTCGCCGGCGCCGGCCATCTGCACCGCGAGCTTGAGACGTTGGCGTTCGCCGCCGGACAGGGTGGTCAGCGGCTGGCCGATCTTGAGGTAGCCCAGCCCCACGTCGCTGAGGCGCACCAGCACCTTGTGGGCGGCGGGGACCTTCGCATCGCCGTCAGAGAAGAACGCCGTCGCCTCGTCGACCGACATCGCGAGCACGTCGGCGATGTTGCGTCCGCCGAAGGTGTACTCCAGCACCTCGGCCTGGAAGCGGCGCCCCTCGCACTCGTCGCACGTCGATGCGACGCCCGCCATCATCGCGAGGTCGGAGTATATGACCCCGGCGCCGTTGCACGCCGGGCACGCGCCGTCGGAGTTGGCGCTGAACAGGCCGGGCTTGACGCCGTTGGCCTTGGCGAACGCCGAGCGGATCGGGTCGAGCAGGCCTGTGTAGGTGGCCGGGTTGCTGCGCCGCGAGCCCTTGATGGGCGACTGGTCCACCGCCACGACGCCGTCGCGATCGACCACCGATCCGGTGATCAGCGAGCTCTTTCCGGAACCGGCGACCCCGGTCACGACCGTGAGGACGCCGAGCGGGATGTCGACGTCGACGTCGGCGAGGTTGTGGGTGCTCGCGCCGCGGATCTCCAGCGCGCCGGTGGCCTCCCGCACGGAGTCCTTGAGGGTGGCCCGGTCGTCGAGGTGGTGTCCGGTGAGGGTGTCGGCGGCGCGCAGCTGGTCGACCGTCCCCTCGAACACGACCTCGCCGCCCTCGCTGCCCGCCCGGGGGCCGAGGTCGACGACGTGGTCGGCGATGGTGATGGTCTCCGGCTTGTGCTCCACGACCAGCACGGTGTTGCCCTTGTCGCGCAGCTGCAGCAGCAGGGCGTTCATGCGCTCGATGTCGTGCGGGTGCAGGCCGATGGTGGGCTCGTCGAACACGTAGGTGACGTCGGTGAGGGCCGAGCCGAGGTGGCGGATCATCTTGGTGCGCTGCGCCTCGCCGCCGGACAGGGTGCCCGCGGGGCGATCCAGCGACAGGTAGCCGAGGCCGATCTCGACGAACGAGTCGAGCGTCTCGCCCAACGCCGCCAGCAGGGGAGCGACCGAGGGTGCGTCGAGATCGTGGACCCAGGCGGCGAGGTCGCTGATCTGCATGGCGCAGGCGTCGGCGATGCTGATGCCGGCGACCTTGGACGATCGCGCGTCGTCGTTGAGTCGGGTCCCGTCGCAGTCTGGGCAGGTCTGGAACGTCACCACGCGCTCCACGAACGCGCGCACGTGCGGCTGCATGGCGTCGACGTCCTTGGCCAGCATCGACTTCTGGATCTGCGGGATCAGCCCCAGGTAGGTGAGGTTGATGCCCTCGACCTTGATCTTGGTGGCCTCCTTGTAGAGCAGGTCGTGGCGCTGCTTCTTGGTGAACGTCGCGATGGGCTTGTCGGGGTCGAAGAACCCGCAGCCGCGCCAGATGCGGCCCTGCCAGCCGTTCATGCTCATGCCCGGCACCGTGATGGCGCCGTCGTTGATGGACTTGCTTTCGTCCATCAGGGCCGACAGGTCGAAGTCCGTGACGGCGCCGCGTCCCTCGCAGCGGCCGCACATGCCGCCCTGGCGGTTGAACGTCACCTTCTCCGCCTGGGTCTTCTCGCCCCGGTCGACCGTCATCGCACCCGATGCGCTGACGGTGGCGAGGTTGAAGCTGAACGCGTTCGGTCCGCCGATGTGTGGCTCGCCGAGCCGGCTGAACAGGATGCGCAGCATCGCGTTGGTGTCGGTGGCGGTGCCGACGGTGGAGCGCGGGTTGGAGCCCATGCGCTCCTGGTCAACGATGATCGCGGTGGTCAGGCCCTCGAGCACGTCGACGTCCGGGCGGGCCAACGTGGGCATGAAGCCCTGCACGAACGCGCTGTAGGTCTCGTTGATCATCCGCTGGCTCTCGGCGGCGATCGTGGCGAACACCAGCGAGCTCTTGCCCGATCCGGACACGCCGGTGAAGGCGGTGAGGCGTCGCTTGGGGATCTCGACGCTGACGTCGCGCAGGTTGTTCTCGCGCGCCCCGACGACGCGGATGAGGTCGTGGCGGTCGGCCGCGTGAGTGCTCATGCCCGTCATTGTGCCAACCCGGGCGGGTGCATGATCGAGCCATGAGCGATCTGCGCATCAGCGTTCCCGACGACTCGTGGACCGAGACCCTGGCTGACCTGACCGACCGCGTCGAGATCGTGGTGTGGGACGCCGAGTCGCCGCAGCCCGACGGCCATCTCGACCTGGTGCTGCGGCCCTACACGCTGGCCAGCGACGCCCTGCGCGACTACGACACCTCGCGCATCGGACTGATCCAGTCGCAGGCGCTCGGGTACGACGGCGTCGCCGAGGCGCTGCCGCCGGGGGGCGCGTACGCCAACGCGGTGGGCGTGCACGAGGCGTCGACGGCCGAGCTGGCGATCGCGCTCGCGCTGGCGTCGCAGCGTCAGGTCGACGACTTCGCGAGGGCCATGCCCGAGGGGGAGTGGGAGCCGCGGTTCACCGCCAGCCTGATCGACCGGCGCGTCATGCTCCTGGGTGTCGGTGGCATCGGCGAGGAGCTGGCCAAGCGGCTCGACGGCTTCGACTGCGAGCTGGTGCGGGTCGCCAGCACGGCCCGCGACGACGAGCGTGGACACGTGCACGCCACCGGTGAGCTGCCCGACCTGCTGCCGACCGTCGACGTCGTGATCGTGGCCGTGCCGCTCACCGACGACACCGCCGGACTCGTCGACGACGACTTCCTCGCCGCGCTGCCCGACGACGCCCTGGTGGTCAACGTGGCGCGCGGCAAGGTGGTCGACAGCGACGCCGTCGTGCGTGCCGACGGTCGCATCCGGTTCGCCGCTGACGTGACCGATCCCGAGCCGCTGCCGTCCGATCACCCGCTGTGGGCCACGCCGGGCGTGCTGATCTCGCCGCACGTCGGGGGACGGTCCAGTGCCATGCGTCCGCGGGTCGAGCGGGTGGTGCGGCGCCAGGTAGAACACCTGCTGGCGGGCGATGAGCCGGAGGACGTGGTCGTGCGCACCTGACGCGCGCCTGACCCCGATCGGGTCTACCGTCGCGAGCATGAGCATCCACACCGTCGCCGTCATCACCGCCAAGCCCGGATCGGAGGACGCGGTGCGCGAGGCCATGCAGAACCTGGTCGAACCCACCCGCGCCGAGGAGGGAAACATCTCCTACGACCTGTCCGAGTCGCTCGCCGAGCCGGGCACGTTCATCACCGTCGAGGAGTGGAACGACCCCTCCGACCTCGACAAGCACATGGAGACCGAGCACATCCAGAACGCGCTCGCGGTGCTGGGCTCGGAGCTGGCGGTCCCGCCGGCCATCCACCCGCTCAAGCCGCTCATCGTCGGCTAGCGACTCGCTGACGTAGTCCGGCGGCGAGTCCGAGGATCGTCACCCAGTCGAAGAATCCGCCGGCCACGGCGGCCACCCGGTGGTGCTTCACGCCGCCGAGGCGCAGCCGCAGGTGCACGCGGGTGCTCCCGGACGTCTCGGTCAGCACGATCGCCCACGACAGGCGGACGCGGCCGCGCCGGCTGGTGTGCACCAGTGTGTGGGGCCGCTCCAGCCTGCTCACGGTGAAGGTGGCGTCGGCACCGCCCCAGTCGGGGATGACGTCACCCACGGCCAGCGAGAGCGACGGATCGAGGTGCCACAGGCCGCGTCGTGGGCGGGGGATGGCACGTTCGACGGCACGCGGGAAGTACCACCCCGCGCGCTGCTTGCCGAGCTGCTCGAACCACGGCCACACCTCGTCGGCGCTGGCGTCGACGGTGAACGCGCGGTCCATCACGACGTTGGCATCGGGCACGATCTCGTCGCCCGCCAGCACCGCAGCCACCTCGCCTGCCGTCGGTCTCACTGCGTCGAAGGCCATGGTCGGACTGTAGCCAGCACTACGCTGAAGGCTGCTCCCGTAGCCCAATTGGCAGAGGCGGACGACTTAAAATCGTCACAGTGTGGGTTCGAGCCCCACCGGGAGCACAAGGTGCTGTTCGCCAGGGAGCGCAGCGACCGTGAGGGCGGAGCCCGAGGCGGACGTCAGCCGACGGGCTTGCGGTTGCGTTCGCCTCGGTCGCTGGCGCTCCCGGGCCCTAGCGAGCCTGCGAGCGTGAGGCGCGCCAGCGCCGAAGGGCACGTTCCTCGCAGAGCTCGTCACTGGCGAGCGGATTCGTTCGCCAGGGAGCGCAGCGACTGTGAGGCCGGAGGCCGAGGCGGACGTCAGCCGACGGGCTTGCGGTGGTCTCGCCGAAGGGCACGTTCCTCGCAGAGCTCGTCACTGGCACACGGGAGGGATCGTGCCAGCGATACTGTCAGGGTCATGAGTGACCAGCTGGACGACCGCACGCCCGTGATCGTCGGGGTGGGCCAGGTGGCCGACCCGATCGATGCCCCGGGCTACCACCGATGGTCGCCGGTCGAGATCGCCGCGGAGGCCGCGCGGCTCGCCCTCGCCGACGCGGGCGTCGACGGCGACCAGATCGACACCATCGCGGCGATCCGACAGTTCGAGGTGTCCACGCCGATCTCGTTCCCGCCGTTCGGCTGCTCGGCCAACGTGCCGCGCTCGATCGGGCAACGGATCGGGGCCGACCCCGCGCGGGCGATCCTGGAGGTCGTGGGTGGGCAGAGCCCCCAGGCCCTGGTCGCGGAGCTGGGCGACGAGATGGTCGCCGGCCGGTCCGAGGTCGCGCTGATCGTCGGGGGAGAGGCGATGTCGACCGTCCGGCACCTGCGCGGCGACGACCAGCCCGACTGGAGCGAGGACCCGGGCGGGCAGCTGGAGGATCGCGGCTTCGGGCTGCGGGGCGTCACGACGCTGACCCAGGTGCGACACGGTCTGATGGACGCCCCGAGCCAGTACGCGCTGCTCGAGCACGCCCGCCGCGCCCGGCTGGGGCTGGACCGCGCCACGTACCGCGCGCAGATGGGGCGGCTGTTCGCCCCGTTCACGCACGTGGCGGCCGCCAACCCGTTCGCGGCCGCACCCGCCGCCCGCGACGCCGACGACCTCGCCGCCGTCACCGATGACAACCGCATGGTGGCCGACCCGTACCCGCGCAGCCTGGTCGCGCGCGACCTGGTCAACCAGGGTGCCGCGGTGCTGCTGATGACGGCCGGCGCCGCCCGTCGGCTCGGTGTGCCGGAGGACCGGTGGGTGCACCTGCACGGCCACGCCGACCTCGTGGAGAAGACTCTGCTGGAGCGGCCCGACCTGGGCTCCTCGCCGGCGGCCGTCGCCGCGGTCGGGCAAGCCCTCCGCCAGGCGGGTGTCGGCATCGACGACGTCGACGCGATGGACCTCTACAGCTGCTTCCCGATCGCGGTCGCCATGGTGGCCGACGCCTTCGGCCTCGAGGCAGACGATCCGCGAGGTCTCACCCTCACCGGTGGTCTGCCGTACTTCGGCGGTCCCGGCAACAACTACTCGACCCATGCGATCGTCGAGGCGGTCGCACGGGCTCGCTCGGGCGACACCGTCCTGGTCGGGGCGAACGGCGGCATCGCGTCCAAGTACTCGGCCGGCGTCTACGCAGCGGCTCCCGCGCCGTGGCCGGGCGCGGACAGCGGCGACGCGCAGCGCGAGGTCGACCGGGTCGAGCCGGCGCCCGTGGCCGCACGCCCGCACGGATGGGCGACCATCGAGTCCTACACGGTCGCGTCCGGACGCCGCGGTGACGCTGTCGTGGTCGTGGGGCGCCTCGAGTCCGACGGGTCGCGCTTCCTGGCCAACCCGTTCGACGACGACGGAGAGATCCTCGCGGTCCTCACCGGCGACACCGAGCCGCTCGGCACCCGGCTGTGGGTGCGGTCGTACGGCTACGGCAACCGCGTCGCCCTGACGCCCGAGCGTGCCGAGGAGCTGGCGCCGACTCCGGCGCGGGGCCTGCGCGACGACTACCAGCACGTCTCGGTGCGCCGCGACGGACGAGTGCTCGAGGTGACGATCCAGCGACCCGACGTGCGCAACGCGCTGCACGTCGACGCCCACCTGGAGCTGGCCCACGTCTTCGACTCCTTCGAGGCCGACCCCGAGCTGTGGGTGGCCATCGTCACCGGCGCGGGCGACAAGGCGTTCTGCGCCGGCAACGACCTCGGCGCCACCGCCGGTGGCACCTTCCCGTGGGAACCGGACAGCGGGTTCGGTGGCCTGACCGCGCGCCGCATGACCAAGCCGGTCATCGCGGCCATCAACGGCATCGCCTACGGCGGCGGGTTCGAGATCGTGCTCGCCTGCCACCTCGTGGTCGCCGACGAGCGGGCCGCACGGTTCGCGCTGCCCGAGGTCAAGGTGGGGCTGTTCGCCGCCGCAGGCGGTGTCGTGCGGCTGCCGCGCCGCATCCCACCGGCCGTCGCGCACGAGCTGGTGCTCACCGGCCGGTCCATGGACGTCGCCGAGGCCGCCCGGTGGGGCCTGGTCACGCGGGTCGCGCCGCCCGGCGCCGCCCTGCAGACGGCACGCGAGCTGGCCGCCGAGATCGTCGCGGTCTCACCGACGTCGGTGCGGCTGTCGCTGCAGGCGATCGAGGACACCCGCCACATCGCCGACGAGGTCGACGCCGTCCGGCACGAGACCGATGCGCTGGACCAGCTGCTGGTCAGCCAGGACTCGATGGAGGGAGTGATGGCGTTCGTCGAGAAGCGGCAGCCGATCTGGCGCAACCGCTGATCTACGATGACCCCGATGATCCTCTCCTCGCCCGATCCCGCGGCCGACCCGTACGTGGCGCGCGCGCTGCTCGCGGTCCAGCACGCGGCGTTCGAGATCGAGGCTGCTTTCGTGGGGTCGCGGGACATCCCGCCGCTGCAGGAGGACGAGGTCGCGCTCACCGCGTTTCGGGGCCACTGGGTCGTGGCGTGGGACGGCACGGACCTGCTGGGCGCGGCGGCCTGGTGCACTCGCCCCGAGCAGCTGGAGATCGACCGGGTCATGGTGCACCCGTCGGCGCACCGGCGTGGCGTCGGCAGTGCGCTCATGGGCCGGATGGTCGAGGCCGCCGACGGACGCGACCTCGTGGTCACGACCGGTCGCGACAACCCGCCGGGCATCGCCATGTACGCCAAGCACGGGTTCGTGCCGGAGGACGACTTCGAGGCTCGGCCGGGCCTCTGGCTGACCCGGATGCGCCTCAGTCCTGCTGGAGCCTGACGGCCGACCACGTGTCACCCAGGTCGACTCGTTCGCCGGCCGACCATCCGTACTCCTGCGCCATGCGCTCGATCTGCTCGACGCCCTCGGTGCGGACCTCGGACGGCAGCACCAGCCACACCAGTGGGACCGACCCGACGCGGGGCAGCGTGTCGTCGAGCAGGGCCGGGGTCGCGTCCATCGTCTCGACCACGATGACGGCGGCGGTGATCGGGTCGCTGCGGTAGGTGGACATGTCGGCTTCGTCGCCGGTGGGGTCGCCGGAGTCCTCGTCGACGTCGTCGTCCTGGTCGCGGAGCCGATCGCGATCGACCACGACCTCGACACCCACGGGGAGGGGGTCGAGCAGGGCTCGTTCCTCGTCGGAGGTGCCGAGCACCCAGACCAAGCCGTGGGTGATGTGCAGCTTCTCGGCGCGACTCTCCTGGACACCGCTCATGGCGCCACCCTAGTCGCGCAGAAGTCGTGGATGACCCGGTCCTTGGCGAGGCCCTTGGTCTCGAAGCGGGTGACCGGACGGCCCTCGAACCGCTCGCAGGTGCCCCCGTCGAAGTCGGGTGCCTCGGCCAGCACGCGGGCGATCTGGTCGGCGTAGTCGGCCCAGTCCGTCGCGATGCGCCAGGTGCCGCCGATCGGGAGCACGCGCGCCGCGAGAGTCGCGAAGTCGGCGGTGATGAGGCGACGCTTGTTGTGCTTGGTCTTGTGCCACGGATCGGGGAACCAGATGCGCAGCTCGTGCAACGACTCGGGGGCCAGCGCCGTGGTGAGCATCTCCGGGGCGTTGACGACGGCCAGACGGATGTTGGTCAGGCCCTCTCGTCGGATGTGCAGCAGCGTCTGGGCAACCGCGGGGATGTACACCTCGAACGCGAGGAAGTCGATCTCGGGGTGGGCCTGCGCCGCGTGGGCCAACGACTCGCCGTAGCCACTGCCGATCTCGAGGATCGTCGGCGCCGTGCGGCCGAAGAGCGTCGGCAGGTCCAGGCGGAAGTCCGGGTCGACGGACGTGCTCGGACCGGCGCGCGGGACGTCGAGCACGTACTCGCCGGCCAGCTCGTCCCACGCACGCTGCTGTCGCTCGCCGAGTCGTCCCCCGCGTCGCGAGAAGGAGACGGGGGAGGATCGATAGGGCGCTTCCACCGCGCTAGCGTATGCGGATGGCGATCGAGCCCGACAGCAAGGACTGGACCTGGGTGCTCGACGAGCCGTGCCCCGACTGTGGATTCGACGCGAACGGCACCGACGCACGCTCGGTCGCCGGCGAGGTCCGGGCGTGCATCCCGGCGTGGATCACCGTGCTCTCACGGCCCGACGCGCGCATCCGACCGGACGAGAGCACGTGGTCACCGGCGGAGTACGCGTGCCACGTGCGTGACGTCTTCGGCGTGTTCCGCGCCAGGATCGAGCAGATGATCGCCGACGACGATCCGATCTTCGCGAACTGGGACCAGGACGAGACGGCGCGGGACGACGAGTACGCGGCCCAGCTGCCGGCGCGGATCGGTCCGGTCCTGCGCATGCGCGGACTGCACATGGCGCAGCGCCTCGAGTCCATTCGCGGCGACCAGTGGCAGCGCTCGGGCCGGCGCAGCAACGGCTCGGCCTTCACGGTCGAGACGCTGGTCCTGTACTTCTGGCACGACGTCGTGCACCACCTGGCCGACGTCGGCGCCGACCGCGGCTGACCCCTCTGACGAGCGCTGCGACACCTTGAATCGCGCTCTGCGTGGTACTGCGCATTACGTGGTACTGTCCGTCGCATGGATGCAACCCAGCTGCTCAAGGGAGTGCTCGACGTGGCGGTGCTCGCCGTGGTCGAGGACGAGGACGGGTACGGCTACGACGTCGTGCGCAGGCTGCGTGCCGCCGGCCTCGAGGAAGTCGGAGACGCGTCGGTCTACGGGACGCTGCGGCGTCTGTACACCGCCGGCGCGCTCACGTCGTACGTCGTGCCCTCCGAGGAGGGCCCGCACCGCAAGTACTACGGGATCAACGCGCAGGGTCGGGCCACGCTCGACCTGCAGCGCAAGGTCTGGTCCGAGTTCGCCACCACCATGAACACACTGCTCGCCACGAAGCCGGGAGAAGCCGCATGACCATCTCCACCATCACGCCCCAGATCGCGTCGTTCGCCCAGGCCGTGCGCGATGCCCTGCACGACCTGCCCGCCGAGGAGCGCGACGAGCTCACCGACGGCCTGGAGGCCGACCTCGCCGAGGCCTACGCCGAGGACCTGCAGCGCGAGCTCCCCGACCCCGTCGAGTACGCCACCGAGCTGCGCAACGCAGCCGGGCTGCCCAAGGTCGCTGACGACAGGGCCGGCCTGCTCGCCACGATGTCGGCCTCGATGCGGCGGACGAAGCTCGACCTGGCCGACGTCGTGCACCGCAATCCGGCCCTGAAGCCGGTGGCGGAGTTCCTCGTCGCGATCCGCCCGCTGTGGTGGCTCACGCGTGCGTGGGTCGCCGCCTGGATCGTGGGCGCCGTGTTCGGCTTCGAAGGCGGCTTCGCGCCGCGCGGTCCGGGCTGGATCCTCCTGCTGGTGTTCGCCGTCATCAGCGTGCAGTGGGGGCGCGGCCGGTGGCAGTTCGCCGGCGTCCGACCGGTCGTCACGGTGGGCAACCTCATCGCGGTGGTGCTCGTGCTGCCGGTGGTGTCCATGGCCAACGACTGGACCACCCAGATCTCGTACCCGTACTACTCGAGCTTCCGACGGGTCCGACCAGGACCTCACCGGCGTCTATCTCAACGGCAACCAGGTGACCAACATCTTCCCGTACGACGCGGCCGGACAGCCGATCACGGACGTCCAGCTGTTCGACCAGGACGGCAACCCGCTGGCCACCTCGGTGCCCGGCGGCAACGGCTGCCTCGACGCCGCCTGCGACACCCCCGGGCTCTGGGCGGCACGGGTGCTGGAGTCGGGAGCCTCGGTGTTCAACGTGTTCCCCCTGTCGATGACCGCCGGGACCTACAGCGACACCAACGGCGAGCTCGTCCCTGAACCGGGCGCAACGCCCCAGGAACGCCAGCTTCCGCTCCTGAAGGTGCCGGCCGTCCAGCCGGGCGCGAAGCCCGCGAGCACCGAGAAGGTTGCGCCGCAAAACCAGTGAGAACGGGAGCAAATCGACCCGCTGGTGCGTTGTATAGGGTGAAGGCAACGACTCCACCTATTCGGAGCCATCCCACGGAGGGAATCATGAAGAGCAGCAACCCCGTCTTCGCCCGCAGCGCCGAGTTCAACGGCCGCGGCGGCGCGATCGCCAAGACCGCGAGCGACCCGTCGCAGTGGCAGGTCGACCTGTCACCCGCCGGAACGCCCACCCACACCGGCGCCGGCACCGGCCGCATGACGATCGAGACGGTCGTCGAGAAGACCGCCGTCACGCTCGGCGTGCTGGTCGTCACGGCGGCGGCCGCCTGGTTCCTCATCGGCGACGTCGCCGGGGACCAGTCGTCGCTCAACCGCGCCTACGCGTTCGCCTTCGGCGGAGCGATCATCGGCTTCGGACTGGCGATGGTCAACTCGTTCAAGAAGGTCATCAGCCCCGGGCTGGTGCTCGCCTACGCGGCCGTCGAGGGTGTCTTCGTGGGAGCCTTCTCCAAGGTCGTCTCCACCTACGTCGGCGACCCGACGATCGTGTTCCAGGCCGTGCTCGCCACCATGGTCGCCTTCGGCGGCACGCTGGCCGCCTACAAGTTCTTCGACATCCAGGTCACCGACAAGTTCCGCAAGGTCGTCACGATCGCGATGTTCAGCTTCGTGGGCGTCATGCTGGTCAACCTGGTCCTCAGCCTGACGGGCGTCCTGAGCTCGGGAGGCCTGCGCGGCTTCAACGGGCTCGGCCTGGTCGTCTCGGCCGTCGCCGTCGTGCTCGCCGTGTTCATGCTGATCATGGACTTCGACATGGTCGAGAAGGGCGTCGCGGCCGGCATCCCCGAGCGCGAGTCCTGGCGCGCGGCGTTCGGTCTGACCGTCACCCTGGTCTGGCTGTACATCGAGATCCTGCGCATCCTCGCCATCCTGCGTGGCGACTGATCATCCAGCAGCACACGAACACGGCCGGTTCCCTCGGGGACCGGTCGTTTCGCGTCTGCTGGGGCGGTCAGCCGCGGCGGCGACGCAACACGGTGGCCCATCGGCGGCCCTGCCCCTGGCCCTGCACCACCTGGGTGCCGGCGTTCTGCACGGCCTCGGCGGCGGCGTCGTCCAGCGACATGACGTCGCGCGGCTGTCCGGCGTAGGCCGGAGCGTCCATGTCCGCGTACGCCGACGTGCGCTCGCGTTCGCGCATCGAGGCGGCCATCGCGGGGATGAGCACCGAGACCATGTTGGCGTAGCCGGTCTCGGACGGGTGGAAGCTGTCGACGCCGAACATGACGTCGCGCTTCTCCATGAACAGCACGCCCAGCAGGCTGCCGAGGGAGACGGCGCGGCCGCCCGCCTCGACCACCGCCACGGTCTGCTTGCGGGCCAGCACCCGGCTCAGCTGCCGGGCCACGGTGCGCAGCGGCTGCTTGATCGGCTGGATGGTGCCGAGGTCAGGACACGTGCCGACCACGACCTCGCTGCCGAGATCGACCAGGCGGCGCACCGCCAGAGCCAGGTTGCGCGCTGACACCCGCGGAGTCACCTGGTGCGTCACGTCGTTGGTGCCGATCACGATCACCACGATGTCGGGGACGAAGTCGCCCATGCGGTCGATCTGGTCGTTCAGGTCCGAGGCCTGGGCGCCGACCACGGCGTAGGAGCGCACGTCGACCTGCACGTCGAGCACGTGCGACAGCCCGATGCCGATCATGGCCGGTGGCGTGGCGTCGGCACGATCCATGCCGTAGCCCACTGCTGCGCTGTCGCCGAGCACGGCGCACTTGATGGTGTGCCCGGGCACGTCGCCGTACAGGCCGTCGGCGGACGGCGGCCTGTCGTCGGTGGTGCCGATGGCGCGGCGGGCGAGCAGCGCTTCTCCGACGAGGAACCCGTACAGGCCCGAGAGGGTGAGGCCGCTGCCGACCGCCGCCGCAGCGGCAATGGTTCGGGGGCGTGGCACGAGGCCATTCTAGGTCGTGGCACGCTGACGACGTGCCTCAGAGCGTCCCGAACCTGCGTGACATTGGTCGTACTCCCACAGAGGAGGGCCGTGAGCTCCAGGTCGGTCGGGTGCTGCGGGGCGGGCTCCCGTTCGACGACGACGTCGTCGACCACGTCGTCTGGCCGCCGGCGCTCGTCGTCGACCTTCGGTCCGACCGCGAGATCGCCCAGCAGCCGACCTTGAGCACCGTTCCCTCCATCAATCTGCCGCTGCTCGCCTCGCTGCGTCCCGAGGCCCACCACGACGGCACCCTCGTGACGCTGTACCGCGCCCTGCTCGATGCTGCGGCGCCGTTGCTGGTCGACGTCGTGCGGGCCGTCGTCGATGCGGACGGTCCGGTGCTCATCCACTGCGCAGCCGGCAAGGACCGCACCGGGATCTCGATCGCCCTGCTGATGAGGCTGGTCGGGGTCGACCGGGCGACCGTGATGGGCGACTACGTGCGCACCAACGACGCCCTCGACGCCATCGACGAGCGGCTGCGGGCGTTGCCGGGCAACGAGGGGCGTTCGAACCTGCCGCGCGAGTACTTCCACGTTGTGCCGGAGGCGCTCGACGTGGTCCTCGACGTGTGGGACGGGCACGAGGGTGGGGTGCACGGCTGGTTCCAGCAGGTCGGCGCCGAGCCCGATCTCGCCGATCGACTGAAAAGGGTGCTGGTGGCGCCGTGATCCTCTGCTAGTCTCGGACTCAGATACCGAGGGTATCTGAAAGTTCACGTGAGACTGCAGAGGATTCCGCCATGACCAGCATTCCCGGCAAGGTCGCCGTCGTCACCGGAGCAGGATCGGGCATCGGGCGGGCACTCGCCGTCGAACTCGCCCGTCGCGGTGCCAAGGTCGCGATCAGCGACATCGACACCGCCGGCCTCGCCGAGACCGAGCAGCTGGTCAAGCGGGCCGGGGGAGACGTGAAGGTCGATCACCTCGACGTCTCGCAGCGCGAGCTCGTCCTGGCCTACGCCGACGACGTCGTGGCCCACTTCGGCGTCGTGAACCTGGTCTTCAACAACGCCGGCATCGCGTTCACCGGCGACGTCGAGCAGATGTCGTTCAAGGAGATCGACCGCGTCATGGACGTCGACTTCTGGGGCGTCGTCAGCGGCACCAAGGCGTTCCTGCCGCACGTCATCGCGTCGGGCGAGGGACACATCATCAACGTCTCGAGCGTGTTCGGACTGTTCAGCGTGCCCACCCAGAGCGCCTACAACGCCGCCAAGTTCGCGGTGCGCGGATTCACCGAGTCGCTGCGGCAGGAGATGAAGCTGCGCCACCACCCGGTGCAGATCACCACCGTGCACCCCGGCGGCATCAAGACCAACATCGTCAACAACGCCGAGGCCGTCGAGGGCGTCGACCGCGAGGGCATGGCCAAGGACTTCAACACCAAGCTGGCCCGCACCACGCCTGAGAAGGCCGCCCAGGTCATCCTCAAGGGCGTGGAGAAGAACAAGGCGCGCGTGCTGATCGGCGCCGACGCCGTGGTCCTGGACTCGATGGTGCGCGCGCTCGGCGCCGGCTACCAGCCCCTGGTCACGTTCTTCGCCCGACGCAACGGCATGTGACCCGGTGGTCGGCGCCGTGCTCAACGACTGGGGAGGCCAGACCTTCCCGCACCTGCCCGGCCGCAAGCCCGTGGTGGGCGACATCGGCAGCATCACGCCGGGCTCGCCGCTGCAGAGCGTCGTGGAGCAGTGTGGCGACCTCGGTCCCATCTTCGAGCTGAAGGTCTTCGGGCAGAAGTTCGTCTTCGTCTCGGGTGCTGAGCTGGCCGCCGAGCTGGCCGACGAGAAGCGGTTCGAGAAGGGCCTGTCGCCGGCCCTGGTGGCGCTGCGCGACTTCGCCGGGGCCGGCCTGTTCACCGCCTACAACGACGAGACCGACTGGGAGCTGGCGCACACGCTGCTGATGCCGGCCTTCACGCGGGCCGCGATGCAGCGGTACCACCCGATCATGCTGGAGGTGGCGCGCGAGCTGTTCGGTGCGTGGCAGGGCGTGGAGGGCCCCGTCGACGTCTCGGCGGACATGACCCGACTGACGCTCGAGACCATCAGCCGGTCGGCGTTCAGCACCGACTTCGGCTCGTTCACCCGCGACGAGCCGCACCCGTTCGTGACCGCGATGATCGTGGCGCTGACGGCCGGGCAGCGCAAGGGATCGCTGGCCACGATGCCGGGTGCCTCGCTCGTCACCCGCCGCATCGAGAAGCGCAACGCCCACCACCAGGCGTACGTCGACGACCTGCTCGACGGCATCATCGCCGATCGGCGAGCGCAGCCATCCGGTGGTGACGACGAGCCCGATCTGCTCGGCCTGATGCTCGACACGCCGCACCCCGAGACCGGCGAGCAGCTGTCCGACCTCAACATCCGCCACCAGATCCTGACCTTCCTGGTCGCCGGTCACGAGACGACCTCGGGAGCGCTGTCGTTCGCGCTGTACTACCTGTCCCGCCACCCCGAGGCGCTGGCGAAGGCGCAGGCCGAGGTCGACGAGATCCTCGGCCCGGACCGCACGGTCGAGCCGACCTTCGAGCAGGTGGCGAAGTTTCGCCACGTGCGCCATGTGCTGGACGAGAGCCTGCGGCTGTGGCCCACCGCGCCGGGGTTCACCCGCACGCCGCGCGAGGAGACCATCCTGAGCACCGGCCACACGATGCGCCCCGGCGACTGGGCCATCGTGGTGCTGCCGATGACGCATCGCGACCCGGCGGTCTGGGGCCACACCGCCGAGGAGTTCGATCCCGACCGGTTCGACCGGTCACGCGGCCGGACTCCCTCGGTCTACAAGCCCTTCGGCACGGGCGAGCGCTCCTGCATCGGCCGTCAGTTCGCCCTGCACGAGGCCGTGCTGGTGCTCGCGATGATGCTGCACCGCCACGACCTCGCGGGCGACCCGGACTACGACCTGAGGATCGCCGAGCGGCTCACCCTGATGCCGGAGGGCTTCGAGCTGACCCTCACGCCCCGCTAGGCGTAGGCCACGCCGGTGGCGTGGAGCGGGCAGTAGCCGAACGGGTTCTTGACCAGGTACTGCTGGTGCACCGCTTCGGCGTAGTAGTACGCGTCCAGCGGCAGGATCGACGTGGTGATCTCGCCGTATCCGGCCTTGGTCATCTGCTGCTGGTACGCCACGCGGGACGCCTCGGCCTCCTGCTGCTGCTCGTCGCTCGTGGTGAGGATGATGGAGCGGTAGTTGGACCCGCGGTCGTTGCCCTGGCGCATGCCCTGGGTGGGGTCGTGGTTCTCCCAGAACACCTTGAGCAGGTCCTGGTAGGACACGGTGGCGGGATCGAACACCACGCGCACGACCTCGGCGTGGCCGGTGCGGCCGGTGCAGACCTCGTCGTAGGTGGGGTTCGGCGTGATGCCACCGGCGTAGCCGACGGTGGTCGACCAGACGCCCGGCACCTCCCAGAACGTCTTCTCCTCGCCCCAGAAGCAGCCGAGGCCGAACACGGCGACCTGGTAGCCGTCGGGGCCGTCCGTGATCAGCGGGTTGCCCGTGACCAGGTGGGTGTCGCCGACGTCGAAGGGTCGCTCGGACCGCCCGGGCAGGGCGGTGTCGCTGGTGGGGAGCTCGCTCTTGCGGCCAAACATGATGGTCATCACCTCTCGGAGCCGACGTGCTGCACGGTCGTGGGGCGGAAGGGTCCGCACACATCCATCACAACGCACGCGGCCGTGCGACTGTTCCATCGCGGGATCACCGGTAGCGTTCTCCGTGTGAGCGACAGGTACCAGGTTCCCGCGGGCATCGACGTCGCCACGCAATGGGCCTGGAGGCTCGTCGTCATCGGCGGCGCCGGGCTCGGCGTCATCTGGCTGCTGCGGTTCTTCAGCGAGATCACGGTGCCGCTCGCGATCGCCGTGCTCGGCACGGCGCTGACGATCGGCGCGGTCGACCGCCTGCAGGCCTGGGGTGTACCGCGGCTGGCGGCCACGTTCATCGTCGTGATCTTCATGCTGCTGGCGTTCTTCGGCATGCTGGGCCTCGTCGGTCAGCAGCTGTCCACCCAGGTGACCGACCTGCGCGCCAACGTCGTCGACGGCATCTCGCAGGTGCAGGACTGGGCCAAGGGCGGCCCGCTGAACCTGACCGACAACCAGATCCAGGGCTACATCGACAGCGCCAAGGACACCATCGCCTCCAGCAACACCTCGGTGCTCACCCGCGCCGGCGAGGTCGGCACCACGCTGACCCACGTGCTGGCGGGGTTCTTCATCGCCTTGTTCTCGTCGTTCTTCTTCCTCTACGAGGGTCAGCGCATCTGGAGCTGGATCGTCGCGATCTTCCCTCGCGAGGCACGCGAACGGATCGACTCCTCCGGCCACACGGCGTGGATCACCCTGACGCAGTTCGTGCGCGCCACCGTCATCGTGGCCTTCACCGATGCCCTCGGCATCGCGCTGGCCGCGTGGGCGCTGGGCGTGCCGCTGTCGTTCGCCATCGGCGTGCTGGTCTTCCTCGGTGCCTTCGTGCCGATCATCGGTGCGCTGCTGTCCGGCCTCGTCGCCGTGCTGGTGGCGTTGGTCGCGCAGGGTCCCGTGGTGGCGGCCTTCATGCTGCTGGCCGTCGTCGTGGTGCAGCAGATCGAGTCGCACGTCCTGCAGCCGTTCCTGATGGGCCGGTTCGTCGCGGTGCACCCGCTGGCGATCATCCTGGCCATCGCGGCCGGTGTGGCGGTGGCGGGCGTGGTGGGTGCCCTCATCGCGGTGCCGCTGGCGGCCTGCCTGAACGGCGTGGTCCGACACCTGGTCGACACGGCACAGGAGTACCAGGACAGACCTGAGGAAGACGTCGACGTCGAGGCGACATGAGGCTCGGTAGGTTGGTCGGGTGAATCTCGACGACGTACGAGCAGCCCGCGAGCTGTTGACCGGAGTCATCGACGTCACTCCCGTCTCGCACTCGCGCTGGCTCAGCGAGCGCACCGGCGTCCCGGTGTACCTGAAGGCCGAGAACCTGCAGCGCACCGGATCGTTCAAGATCCGGGGCGCGTACGTGCGCATCGCCCGGCTGAGCGACGCCGAGCGAGCCAACGGCGTGGTGGCGGCCAGCGCCGGCAACCACGCCCAGGGCGTGGCGCTGGCGGCCCGGATGCTCGGGGCGAAGGCCACGATCTTCATGCCGGAGGGTGCCGCCCTGCCCAAGGTGGCGGCCACCGAGGGGTACGGAGCCGAGATCCGGTTCCACGGGGACGGCGTCACCGCGGCCCTCGTGCCGGCGCGGGCGTTCGCGGAGGAGACCGGTGCGGTGCTCATCCACCCGTTCGACCACGAGGACATCGTGGCCGGGCAGGGGACGCTGGGGCTGGAGGTCCTGGAGCAGGTGCCGGACGTGCGCACCATCGTGATCCCGCTCGGCGGGGGCGGACTCACCGCCGGAGTGGCCCTGCTGAAGACCGAGCGCCCCGACATCCGCGTCGTCGGTGTGCAGGCCGAGGAGGTGGCGGCCTATCCGCCGTCCCTGGCCGGAGGTGCACCGGTTCCGGCCTCGATGGGCGCCACGATGGCCGACGGCATCGCCGTGGCGCAGCCGGGCTCCATCCCGTTCGAGATCGTGCGCGACCTCGTCGACGAGGTCGTCACCGTCAGCGAGGAAGCCATGAGTCGCGCGTTGATCGGCATGCTCGAGCGGTCCAAGCTGCTGGTCGAGCCGGCCGGCATCGCCGCCGTGGCGGCGGTCCTCGACCGTCCGGGCGAGTTCGAGGGGCCGGTCGTGCCGGTCCTGTCCGGCGGGAACGTGGACCCGCTGGTGCTGCTCGACGTCATCCGGCACGGGCTGGTCGCTGGCGGCCGGTTCATGCAGCTGGCGGTACGCATCTCGGATCGTCCCGGTGCGCTCATGGCGCTGCTCAGCGACCTGGCGGCCCTGCAGGTCAACGTCATCAACGTCAACCACGACCGCGCCGCCGAGTCGCTGGTCATCAACCAGGTCGACGTGGCCGTGCAGGTGGCCACCCGCGGGCCGAAGCACCGCACCGAGGTGCAGCGCCGACTCGGCGAGCTGGGCTACCAGGTGCTGTAGGTCAGAACGGCCCCATCAGAAGGGCCCGATCAGAACGGCCCCATCAGAAGGGCTTGGCGGCGACGACCTCGACCGAGATGGTCGCGCCGTTGGGGGCCTCGTAGCTGACCGTGTCGCCGACCTTCTTGTCCAGCAGTGCGGCGCCGAGCGGCGAGGTGGGGGAGTAGACGTCCATCTCGACGCTGGAGTCCATGCTCAGCAGCTCACGCGAGCCGAGCAGGAACTCCTCGGTGTCGGTGTCGCCGGCGAAACGGATGGTGACGATCATCCCGGCACCCACGGTGCCGTCATCGGCCGGCTTCTCGCCGACCTCGGCCTTGCGCAGCATGGCCTCGAGCTGATCGATGCGGGCCTTGGTCTTGCCCTGCTCCTCGCGGGCGGCGTGGTAGCCGCCGTTCTCCTTGAGGTCGCCCTCGTCGCGGGCGGCAGCGATCTTGGCGGTGACGTCGGCCATGACGTCACCCTTGAGGTGCTCGAGCTCTGCCTGCAGACGGTCGTACGCCTCCTGGGTCACCCAGATGGTGTCGGACTCGATGGGCTGAGTCATGGCAGTACCTCCTCGCATGGATCACGTGGTGCCTCCCACGTGAATCACCCCGGGATCCTGCCCGGGGTGAACTGCAAAGACTACCAGTCAATCGCGCGGCACACACGTCCTGAGCACTCCGGTGACAGCCCGTCGTTCGGTGCGCACGTCGATCGTCAGGCGCTGCTCCGCGGTGGTGGAGCCGGGGACCTCGACGGTCTTCTCGCCCACGATGGCGTGGTCCGCGGACTGTGCGTAGACCGTGCACCGGACGTCGAGCGGCTCGGGTCGCACCAGGTCGAGGGTGATCGCGACGTTGTTGTCGTCCTTGACGTCGTAGGCATAGACCCGCGCCGAGATGGGTCGGTCCTGGAAGCCCACCCACGCCGCGAAGGCGATGCCGATGCCGATGCCGACGGCGGCGATGGTCGGCCAGAACCAGCGGGGTCGCACGGTTCGGCCGTAGCGGTCCTTCAGGTCGGTCGACTGGCTCACGGTCCCAGTGTCTCAGGCGGGAACACCCCGGGCGCAGGCGCTGTTGTCGTCAGGGAAGGATGGATCGCGAACGGACCGTCTGTGAACGTCCGGGACACCCAAGGAGAACCGTGGCCGAGAAGCTTCGCCTCATGCACGTGCACGCGCACCCCGACGACGAGTCGAGCAAGGGTGCCGCGTCCACCGCCAAGTACGTCGCCGAGGGCGTCGACGTGCACGTCGTCACGTGCACCGGCGGTGAGCGCGGCAGCATCCTGAACCCGCAGTTCCAGCACCCGGGCATCGAGGACGATCCAGAGCTGATCACCGAGATCCGCCGTGAGGAGATGGACCGGGCCCGCGAGATCCTCGGCGTCACCCAGGACTGGCTCGGGTTCGTCGACTCCGGCTGGCCCGAGGGAGATCCCAAGCCACCGTTGCCCGAGGGGTGCTTCGGGCTGGTGCCGGTCGAGGAGGGCGCCGAACCGCTGGTGCGCCTGATCCGCTCGTTCAAGCCGCAGGTACTGACCACGTACGACGAGAACGGCGGCTACCCGCACCCGGACCACATCAAGTGCCACGAGATCAGCGTGTTCGCCTTCGAGAAGGCCGCCGATCCCGAGTGGCACCCTGAGCTGGGCGAGGCGTGGCAGGTGTCGAAGCTGTACTACCACCTGGGCTGGAGCTACAAGCGCATCGAGGCGCTGTCCAATGCGCTCGCCGACCACGGTCTGGACAATCCCTACGAGGAGCGCTTCAAGAACTGGGAGCGCAAGCCCGAGGACGAGGACCGCCTGACCACCCGCGTCGAGTGCGCCGAGTACTTCCCCGTCCGGGACGCCGCCCTGCTGGCGCACGCCACCCAGATCGACCCCGACGGCTGGTTCTTCGCCGTGCCGCACGAGATCCAGGCCGAGGCATGGCCCACCGAGGACTACCAGCTGGTCACCTCGCACGTCGAGAGCCAGGTCCCCGAGACCGACCTGTTCGCCGGACTCCGCTAGCCGGTGAACGTCACGGTCGTGCTGGCGTTCGTGGCCAACGCCCTCGTGGCGCTGGCCAAGACGGCGGCCGCCGTGGTCACCGGATCGGCCTCGATGGTCGCCGAGGCCGCGCACTCGTGGGCCGACACCGGCAACGAGGTCTTCCTGGTGGTGGCCGACCGTCGGGCGCGCCGCCGCCCTGACCAGTCCCATCCGCTGGGGTACGGACGTGAGGCGTACGTCTGGTCGATGTTCGCCGCCGTCGGCCTGTTCGTGGCCGGCGCCGTCGTGTCCATCACGCACGGTGTGCGCCAGCTCGGCGCGGCGGAGGCGGCCGAGAACTACACGGTCGCCTACGTGGTGCTCGCGGTGGCGTTCGTGCTCGAGGGCACCTCGTTCCTGCAGGCGTTGCGTCAGGTGCACCGCCAGGCCGACGCGGCCGACCACACCGTGCTGCAGCACGCGCTGGACACGTCCGATCCCACCTTGCGGGCGGTGTTCGCCGAGGACTCCGCCGCGCTCCTGGGCATCGCCATCGCCGCCACCGGCATCGGCCTGCACCAGGCCACCGGCTCGCCGGTCTACGACGCGATCGGCTCGATCCTGGTGGGAGTGCTGCTCGCGGTGGTCGCGTTCGTGCTGATCGATCGCAACCGACGCTTCCTGGTGGGCGAAGCGGTGTCGGCGCCGATTCGCGCGTCGATCCTCGACCGGATCGGCCAGATGCCGGGGGTGGCGAGCGTCGGCTACCTGCACGTGGAGTTCGTCGGCCCGCACCGGGTCTACATCGTGGCCAGCGTCGATCTGGTCGGCGACGAGGCCGAGTCCACCGTGGCGGACCGGCTGCGCGAGCTCGAGCACCAGATGGAGTCCGAGGAGGCGGTGGTCGAGGCGGTGCTCACCGTGTCTCGTCCGGGTGCGCCGCCCGATGCCGACCTCGACGTCGCCCACTAGATCTGCGAGTAGGCTGGGGTCATGAACGCGTACGTTGCCCTGCTGTCCGCCACGGCCTTCGTGACCGCGGACGTGCCCATCACCCGCGACAACGTCAAGCCCGGCTGGGTCGCGCTGGGCATCGTGTTCGCCATGGGCGTCGCGCTGGTCTTCCTGATGCGCTCGTTCGCCAAGCACGCCCGTTCGGCTCGCCAGCCGTGGGAGGGCGAGGACTCCTAGCGGCAGCGGGAGCCGAGCGGCCCTAGAGTCGCGGCATGGAGACCAACCCCGAACGTCCCGAGCCCGAGGTCGAGGAGGCGTTCGACCGGCTGGTCGACGAAGGCGTCGAGCGCCTCGAACGCCCGCTTCCGGCACTGATCTCCACCGGCCTGCTCGGCGGCATCGACGTCGGATTCGGCGTGCTGGCCTATTTCGTGGTCAAGGAGGCGACCGGCAGCACCGTGCTGGCCGGCATCGCGTTCTCGATCGGCTTCGTCGGGCTGCTGCTGGCGCACAGCGAGCTGTTCACCGAGAACTTCCTCGTGCCGGTGACCGCGGTCATCGCCCGCAGCGGCACGGTCTCGGCGCTGGTGCGGCTGTGGGTCGTCAGTCTCGCGAGCAACCTCGTCGGCGGTCTGCTGATCATGTGGATCATGCTGACGGCGCGTCCCGACCTGAAACCCACCGTGGTCGAGGTGGGCACCCACTACGCCGAGCTGGGTGCCACGCCGCGCAGCTTCGCGCTGGCCGTGCTGGCCGGCGCCGTGATCACGCTCATGACCCGCATGCAGCACGCCACCGACAACCTCGGCGTGCAGATCGTGCCGGCCATCTTGTTCGGCTCGCTGCTGGCCGGAGCCGAGCTGTTCCACTGCGTGCTCGACGCGCTGTTCATGATGGGCGCGATGATCGGTGGCGCCGACGTCGGACTGGGTGCGTTCGCCGGCGCGGTCGGGTGGGCCCTGCTCGGCAACATGGTCGGTGGCATCGGTCTGGTGACCGGCATCCGGCTGCTCCGCGTGCCGAAGAAGGTCGAGGAGTCCCGCGAGTCGCCGGCTACCTGACCTGGCGCGGACGCAGGACGAAGGCGGTCACCGCCGCGATCGCGGCCACGCCGAACAGGCCGGCGGCCACCAGCACGTCGGTGGTCGTCGAGAAGTCGGCGGACACCGAGCCGTCGTCCTTGTGGGTGGCGCTGACGATGCTGCCGGCTCCGACGACGGCGAAGTTGAGGGCGAAGGAGACGCCGAGGCTCCAACCGAGAACCTCACGCCACCGGCGCTTGAACACGTTGGCCGAGATCGCCGCACCCACCAGTCCGACCCCGACGGCGATGACGGCGATGCCGACCAGGAAGGCGACGTGCTCCGCGACGCCGACGGTGTCGCGGAAGCCGTACGCGAACAGGAACACGACGAAGTAGCCGACGAAGCCGACGCCGATCGCGAGGGCCGCGATCAACGTGGCGGCCTGCGCCATCGCGCGACGGACGGGGTTCATGGCGGTCAGCCTAGGCTGACCGCGTGACCAACCGCCTCGCCTCGGCCACCAGTCCGTACCTGCTGCAGCACGCGGACAACCCGGTCGACTGGTGGGAGTGGGGCCCGGAGGCGCTGGCGCTGGCGCAGGAGCTGGACCGGCCGATCCTGCTGAGCGTCGGGTACGCGGCGTGCCACTGGTGCCACGTGATGGCGCACGAGTCGTTCGAGGACCCGGCCACGGCGGCGTACATGAACGACCACTTCGTCAACATCAAGGTCGACCGCGAGGAGCGTCCCGACGTCGACGCCGTCTACATGTCGGCGACCACCGCCATGACCGGCCAGGGCGGGTGGCCGATGACGTGCGTGCTCACGCCGGCCGGCGAGCCGTTCTTCGCCGGCACCTACTTTCCGCCCGAGCCGCGCCAGGGTCAGCCTGCCTTCACGCAGGTGCTGCAGGCGCTGGTCGACGCGTGGACCACCAAGCGCGGCGACGTCGAGAAGGTCGGCCGAGAGGTTCTGCAGCACCTCGGTGAGTCGATCGACGTCGGGGGAGCGCCGCTGACACCGGCCGACCTCGACGCCGCTGCGGCCACGCTCGCGTCGACGTATGACCACGACGCCGGCGGTTTCGGCACGAGTCCCAAGTTCCCGCCGTCCATGGTGCTGGAGTTCCTGCTGCGGCAGGCAGATCGCACCGGTGGCTCGCTCGACCTCGTGGCGGGCACCTGCGAGGCGATGGCCCGCGGCGGCATGTACGACCAGCTGTCCGGCGGCTTCGCGCGCTACTCGGTCGACCGGTTCTGGCGGGTGCCGCACTTCGAGAAGATGCTCTACGACAACGCGCAGCTGCTGCGCGTGTACCTGCACTGGTGGCGTCAGAGCGGGTCCGCGCTGGCCGAGCGCGTCGCCCGCGAGACCGGCCGCTTCCTGCTCGACGAGCTGCGCACGCCCGAGGGCGGCTTCGCCTCGGCGCTCGACGCCGACAGCCCCGACCCCTCCGGCGCGGTGCACGAGGGGGCGTACTACGCCTGGAACCCCCACCAGCTCATGCAGGTGCTCGGCGTCGCGGACGGCGCCTGGGCCACGCAGCTGCTGGGCGTCACCGGGCCGGGCACCTTCGAGCGCGGGTTCTCCACCCTGCAGCTGCGCGAGGACCCCGACGACGCCGAGCGGTGGGCCGACGTCCGGTCACGACTGCTGGCGTCGCGGGCCGCACGCGCGCGGCCCGCCCGCGACGACAAGGTCGTGGCGTCGTGGAACGGGCTGGCGATCACGGCGCTCGCCGAGGCCGGCGTGCTGCTCGACGAACCCGACTTCCTGGCGGCGGCCGTCGAGGCTGCCGAGCTGCTGGTCCGAGTTCACGCCACCGACGGCCCGGGTTTCGCGCGCACGTCGCGTGACGGTGTGGCCGGGGCGAACTCCGCGGTGCTGGAGGACCACGGAGCGGTGGCCGAAGCCTTCGTCGCCGTGCTCGGCGTCACCGGCGACGCGGTCTGGCTGGACCGCGCTCGGGTGCTGCTGGATCGCGCGCTCGAGCAGTTCGCCGCGCCCGACGGTCGGTTCTTCGACACCGCCGCCGACGCCGAAGCCCTCATCGTGCGGCCTCGCGACGAGTCCGACAACGCCTACCCGTCCGGCACCTCCGCCGTCGTGCACGCCCTGATCGGGTTCGCCGCCGTCACCGGCGAGCACCGTTACCGCGAGGCGGCCGAGCAGGCCGTCCAGGCAGCGGCGACGCTCGCCACGGGTGTGCCACGGTTCGCCGGGTGGACCCTGGCGGCTGCCGAGGCGCTGGTCGCCGGCCCGCTGCAGGTGGCGGTGGTGGGCGACCGCGAGGACCGCCACGACCTGCACCGGGCCGCCCTCGGGCTCACGTCACCCGGCGCGGTGGTGGTCGCCGGCGACGTGGGACTGGACGTCCCGTTGTTCGCCGACCGCACACTGGTAGACGATCACGCCGCGGCCTACGTGTGCGAGGGCTTCGTGTGCCGTCTTCCCGTGACCGATCCGTCGAAGGTCAGCGCTGCTGGTAGGCCAGCAGGCTGACGCCGACGTAGTGCACGATGAACGCCGCGATGGTGAAGGCGTGGAAGACCTCGTGGAAGCCGAAGTACTTGGGTGACGGGTTGGGCCACTTGAAGCCGTAGACGAGGGCGCCCACCGTGTACAGCGCGCCGCCGACGATCAGCAGCACCAGCACGGCCGTGGACGCGTTCTCGGCGAACTCGGGGAAGTACAGCACCGCGGCCCAGCCGAGCAGCAGGTACAGCGGCACGTACAGCCACCGCGGGGCGCCGATCCAGAACATCTTGAACAGCACGCCGGCGATGGCGCCGCCCCACACCAGCGACAGCATGATGATGGCGTGCTCGGTGCTCAGCAGCAGGACGGTGAACGGCGTGTAGGAGCCGGCGATCAGCAAGAAGATGTTGGCGTGGTCGAAGCGTTTCCAGAACGCGCGCATGCGGATCGACCACGAACCCGTGTGGTACGTGGCCGACACGCCGAACAGCAGCATCGAGCTGCACCATGAACACCGCCACGGCGAACCGCACCTTGACGTCGTTGGCGATCACCATCATCACGAGGAACGCGAAGAACGCCAGGGGGAGCGTGGCCGCGTGCAGCCAGCCGCGCAGCTTGGGCTTGATCTCGTCGACGGTGCCGCGCACCCGCGCGCCGACCTCGTCGACGAGGGTGTCGGTACCGGGGTCGGCCATGCGTTTACATTAGCCCCATGGCAGTCAGCGACGTCCTGTACGGCGCGTACGAGCGCAGACTCGCTCGATCCCTCGACGCCGACCGTCTTCCGCGACACGTTGGCGCGATCGTCGACGGCAACCGCCGCTGGGCCAAGGACGCGCGGCGCGACCTGGAGTCCGGCTACCAGGCCGGGGCCGCGAAGGTCGACGAGTTCCTCGAGTGGTGCCACGAGCTCGGTGTCGGCACGGTCACCTTCTGGGTGCTCTCGACCGACAACCTGCAGCGCGATGCCGCCGAGGTCGCCAGCATCATGGCGGCGGTCGAGGACATGGTCGACCGGCTCGCCGCGGACGGACGCTGGCAGGTAAACCTGCTGGGCAGTCTCGACCTGCTGCCGGCCGATGGCGCGGGCCGACTGAAGGCCGCGGCCGACCGATCGGTCGAGCACGGCGCGGAGATGAAGGTCAACATCTGCGTCGGCTACGGCGGACGCCAGGAGCTCACCGACGCGATGCGGTCGCTGCTGCTGGAGCAGGCAGCCAGGGGACGCAGCCTCGAGGACGTCGCGGCCACGCTGGAGGTCGACGACATCGCCGAGCACCTCTACACCAAGGGCCAGCCCGATCCCGACCTGGTGATCCGCACGTCCGGCGAGCAGCGGCTCTCCGGCTTCCTGCTGTGGCAGAGCGTGCACTCGGAGTTCTACTTCTGCGACGCCCTGTGGCCCGCGTTCCGCCGCGTCGACCTGCTGCGTGCCATGCGCTCCTACGCCGCCCGCGACCGCCGGTTTGGGACCTGAGCGGCGCTCAGAGCCGCCCGGACGCGAGGCGCTGGTGAGGTCGGGGGCTTGGGCGAGCGCGCACGCGTGGCCCGCCTCGGTCGCTCGTTCCTCGCTCCCTCACGGTCGGCCGCTGGCGGCCTCCCTGGCGAGCGGCGCTCAGAGCCGCCCGGACGCGAGGCGCTGGTGAGGTCGGGGGCTGGGGCGAGCGCGCATGCGTGGCCCGCCTCGGCCTCCCTGGCGAGCGGGCGGTCCTACAACTTCGCGGGGCAGCCGCCGTCGGCGCCGCTGGCTCCGCCGGTCATGGGTCCGGTGTCGTAGGTGGCCCAGGCGCCCGACTCGTTCTCGATGCACAGGCGGAACTCGGTGGCGTTCGCGTCGTACAGATATCCGCCGATGCTGTTGCCCGGGGCCAGCGTGATGCCGGCAGCCTTCAGCGACGTCTGGGCCTCGGCGAGCGTCTGCGGGTACGGGGAGCCGCGGTAGAAGCTCTCCAGGCGGGGCGCCACCTCGTTGACCTCGCTGCGGACGATGCCGAGCGTGTCCCCGGCATCGCCGTCCGTGGTCTCGGCTGCTGTCGGTGCAGCCGTCGGGGCAGCCGCGGTCGGGGGAATGCTCGGGGCGTCGACGATCTGGCTCTCGCCGCTGGAGCACGCGGACAGGCAGACGGCAGCCACGGCAGCGACGACGGCGAAGCGCTTCATGGCCGCCAGCCTAGGGTCGCTCGCGCGATCGCACCCGGTGAGCCGCACGGACGCGTTGAGGGTCCACAGAGTTCATCTGGGCGTCACACGGGCTCGGGCGTGTCGCCGACGATCGGCGACGGGTCAGGCATACGTTTCAAGAGTGCTGATGCCGCCCCCTGACATCACCCGCCGGGTCCACTTCATCGAGTAGATGCGACCGGCGCAGGGAGCGCGTGCGGTTCGCTGAGGAGGCAGCTGTGGCTGCTCAGAAGCGCACGAGCCCCGAAGGCACCACTGTTCGTCGGACGTACGTCCTCGACACCAGCGTGCTGCTGGCCGACCCGAACGCGGTGCTGAGGTTCCACGAGCACGAGGTCGTCATCCCGGTGGTGGTCATCACCGAGCTGGAGGGCAAGCGCCACGATCCCGAGCTCGGCTACTTCGCTCGCAGCGCCCTGCGCTTCCTCGACGACCTGCGGGTCGTGCACGGCACCCTCGACGTCCCCCTGCCGATCGGTGACGAGGGCGGCACGGTCCGGGTCGAGCTCAACCACACCGATCCGTCCTCGCTGCCGTCCGGCTTCCGGCTGGGCGACAACGACACGCGCATCCTGTCGGTGGCCCGCAACCTCGCCAACGAGGGCCACGACGTCACGATCGTGTCCAAGGACCTGCCCATGCGGGTCAAGGCGTCGGCCGTCGGACTCGTGGCGCAGGAGTACCGGGCCGAGCTGGCGCAGGAGTCCGGCTGGACCGGCATGCACGAGCTGGAGATCGACAGCGCCGACCTCGACACCCTCTACGAGACCGGGACGCTCGACCTGCTGGAGCTGGACGTCCCGGGTGTGGGCGACCTGCCGTGCCACACCGGACTGGTGCTGGTGTCCGACAAGGGCAGCGGACTCGGCCGGGTCACGGCCGACAAGCAGATCCAGCTGATCCGCGGTGACCGCGAGGCCTTCGGCATCCATGGCCGCTCGGCCGAGCAGCGCGTCGCGCTCGACCTGCTGCTCGATCCCGACATCGGCATCGTCTCGCTCGGCGGTCGTGCCGGCACCGGCAAGTCCGCCATGGCGCTGTGCGCGGGCCTCGAGGCCACCATGGAGCGCGGTCAGCACAAGAAGGTGGTCATCTTCCGACCGCTGTACGCCGTCGGCGGGCAGGAGCTCGGCTACCTGCCGGGCAGCGAGTCCGAGAAGATGGGCCCGTGGGGCCAGGCGGTCTTCGACACGCTCGGCGCGGTGGCCTCGCCTGCGGTGGTGGAGGAGATCCTCGATCGCGGCATGCTCGAGGTGCTGCCGTTGACCCACATCCGCGGCCGCTCGCTGCACGACTCGTTCGTGATCGTCGACGAGGCGCAGTCCCTGGAGCGCAACGTCCTGCTGACGGTGCTGTCGCGCATCGGCGCGAACTCCAAGGTGGTGCTCACCCACGACGTCGCCCAGCGCGACAACCTGCGGGTCGGCCGCCACGACGGTGTGGTCGCCGTGGTGGAGAAGCTCAAGGGCCACCCGTTGTTCGCCCACGTCACCCTCACCCGGTCGGAGCGCTCCCCGGTCGCGGCGCTGGTCACCGAGATGTTGGAGGACGTCACGCTCTGACCGGCTGGCCATCGACGCGATGGCCGCCGGACGTGGCATGGTTTCCCCGTGGCGTTGATGGGCGGAGGGGGCGTGCGTGGCGCGCTGGCGTCTGCCCTGCTGCTCGCCGTGGCGGCGTGCGGTGCCGACGAGGCCCCCTCGGGCACGGTGGTCGACTGGTACACGGTGCCCGGCCGTGACGACCAAGGGGTCCTCGCCGACGCGTGTGCCGCCGCGAGCGGCGGCGCCTACACGGTGCGGCTGCACCTGTTGCCCGCCGGAGTCGACGACCGGCACACCGAGCTGGTCCGACGACTGTCCGGTGCCAACGACACCGTCGACGTCGTGAGCCTCGACACCGCGTTCGTCGCCGAGATGGCCGGAGCCGGATTCCTCGCGCCGTTGTCGTCGGCCCAGCGCCAGGCGTGGGGCACGGGTGTCGTGCCGGGGGCGCTGGAGGCCTCGTCGGTGGACGGCGTGCTGGTGGCTGCACCGTGGTGGTTCGATCCGCAGCTGCTGTGGTTCCGAGGCGTGACGGCCGAGCGCGCCGGACTCGACGTGACCAAGCCCATCGCGTGGGAGGACCTGATCGCCGGCGCCGACCGCCTCCGCGTCCCGGTGCAGATCGAGGACGCCGACGGCGCGGGCACCTCGGAGTGGGTGGCCGCGCTCGTCGCGGCGGGCGGCGGCACGCTCGTGAGCGGCGACGGTGACAGCACCTCGGTCGATCTCGACTCCGCGGCGGGACGTGGTGCCGCGTCGATCGTGGAGTTCTATCGCGAGTCCCAGGTCGGGCCCGGACCGAGCGCGGATGCGGTCGACCGGTTCGCCGGCGACGGCGGCGGATTCCTGCTGGCGCCCAGCTCGGCGATCTCGGCCGACTCGATGCAGCAGGTCGCCGGCGAGCTCGGGGTCGCGGCCTATCCCACGATCACCGGCCCCACGACGACGTCCGGGGTCGCTGCTCCCGCCCCCGCGCCCGGCGCCGGGATCTCGCTGGCGATCGCGCGCGACGCCGCCGATGCCTCCGCGGCGGCCGATCTCGTCACCTGCCTGCTCTCCCCGACGCAGCAGCGCAGGCTCGTGGTCGACACGGGTCATGGCGCCGCCCGCGCGGCCACGTACGACGACGCGACGCTGGCCGAGGCCTCGTCCACCGCGACCGCCGTGCAGCAGGCGCTGACGACGGCTCGCCCCGTGCCGTCCACGGCGTACTGGACCGCGATCCGTCGCGCGATCGACGCCACGTGGTCGCCGATCGCCGACGTCACGGCCGACCGCACCCCGCAGGAGTCGCAGCGGGCGGCCACGGCAGCGATCGACGGTGAGCTGCCGTGAAGCGCCCCGCGGTCAATCGTGCGACGCTCGCGGCGTGGAGCTGGGTCGTGCCGGCGTTGCTGGTGCTCGTCCTGGTCACCCTCGTCCCGATCGGTCGGGCGGTCTGGACCTCCCTGCACCGGTCCGGTCTCACCACGGGAAGCACGTCGGTCGGCTTCGAGGCCTACGCCAGCGTGGTGACCAGCCGCCAGTGGTGGTTGGCGGTCGCCACCACGCTCGTGGTCGTCGCGGCGGTGGTGCTGGTGCAGCTGCTGCTCGGTGTCGTCCTCGGTTCCGCTCTCGGCCGCTGGACCCAGGTCTGGCCGGTGGCGAGGGTCGTCGTGCTGCTGCCGCTGGCGGCTCTGTCCGTGGTCTCGGTGGTGGTGTGGCGTGACGCCGCGACCACCGGCTTCGTCGCACAGTGGTTCGGCAGAGCCGACAGCGCGACTGGCTCCCTGGCCGCCGTCAGCGTCGCGGAGGTGTGGCGCGGCACCGGACTGGTCGTGGTCGTGGTCGCCGTCGCCCTGTCGAGGGTGTCGCCGTCGTTGCTGGCCGCCGCCACGGCCGACGGCGCCTCGGCGCTGCAGCGCTGGCGTCGGGTGGTCCTGCCGTCGATCGGTCCGGCACTGGCCGCGATCACCGTCTTCCGGGTGCTCGACACGTTCCGGGTGCTCGACGGCCCGCTGCTGGTCGATCGCGACGACACCTCGCTGCAGCCGGTCAACGTGCTGCTGTGGAACACCCAGTTCACCGACTTCGAGCTGGGGCTGGGCGCCGCGATGTCGATCGTCCTGCTGCTCGTCGGTGTCGTCCTCACGATGCTGCTGGTGCCGCTCCTGCGGGTCCGGAGGTGGGCCCTGTGACGTCCCTCGTCGACACGCGCATCCCGTCGATCCGGTCCCGGCTCACGGCGTCGGCGTTCACCTTCCTGCTCGGCTTCGGCGCTGCCAACTACGGCGTCTTCAGCGTGCCGCGACCCGACGTGTGGTTCTGGGTCGGCGCCTCGGCGGTGCTGATGGCCACGGGGGTGTTCGGCGTCCTCGCGGCCGACTCGCGGCGATCGTTCTCGATCTGGGCCATCCTCGGTACCGAGCTGTTCGCCGTGTTCACCATCGTTCCGCTGCTGTGGCTGGTCAGCGTCGCCACCACGCCCCCTGACACGACCCGCTCCTCGTTGCTGCCGGCCGGTGTCTCGTGGTCGGCCTTCACCGACGCGTGGCGCTCCGACGAGCTGGTGGGAGCCGCCGGCACCACGGCGCTGGTGGCCGGGCTGGCCACCGTGATCGCGATGGCGCTGGCGGTCCCGGCGGCGATCGGACTGGTGCGGCACGTGGGGCGCGGACGCCGAGTCGTCTACGGCGCCTTCGTGGTCGCACTCGTGCTGCCCACGCTCGTGCTCGCCGCCCCCGCATCGGCCCAGCTCCTGACCTGGAACCTGTCGCAGTCGCGTCTGGCGATGGTCGTGCCGACACTCGCGGTGTCGCTGCCGCTGGCGGTCTGGCTCGGCGTGCGGCTGGTGCGGCGGGCGCCGTGGACGCTGCACACGGCGATGCGGGCCGACGGGGCCACCCGGCGACAGCGCGTGCGGCGCTTCGTCCTGCCCTACCTCGGCCTCGATGTGCTGCTGGTCACCGTCATCGTCTTCTACTGGACCGCCGGTGACGTCGCCCTCGGGCTCGGCATGGCCCCGACCGACGCCACCCGACCGCTGCCGGCCACGGTGCTGGTGCTCACCGGGCAGGGTCAGGTCTCCAGTCCCGTGGTGGCCGCCGTCGGCATCTGGTGGATCCTGCCGGCGGTGCTGGTGCTGCTGGTGTTCTCGCGACGTATCGTCGCCCTGATGGAGAGGCCCTGACATGGCGTCGATCGAACTGCGGGACGTCACGGTGCGTCGTGGTGGGCGAGCGCTGCTCGAGAACGTCAACCTCACGGTCCCCGACGGGTCGACCCTCGCAGTGGTGGGACCGCACGGTGCCGGCAAGTCGCTGCTGCTGGCCGTGCTGGTGGGCCTGCACGAACCGACCGAGGGTGACGTCCTCGTCGACGACGAGGTCGTGACCGCGGAGTCGCCACGCGCCCGCGACCTGTCCATGGTGTTCGACGACTTCGCCCTGCACCCGCGCCTCGACGTCTACGACAACCTCGCGTTCTCCTCCACGCTGCGCCGTGGTTACGACAAGGCAGGCCTGGCCGAGCGGCTCGAGGAGGTCGCGGAGTTCCTGGCCCTCGACCGCGTGCTGGACGAGCAGCCCGAGGACCTCGACCCCGCCCTGCGGCAGCGGGTCGCCACGGGCCGCGCGCTGGTGCGTGAGGCCCGGGCGTACCTGCTCGACGAGCCGTTCTCCGCCCAGTCCGATCGCATGCGCCCCCACGTGCGGTCGGTGGTGCTGCAGTTCCAGACCGACCGCCGTCGCACCACCGTGCTCACCACCTCGAACGTCGACGAAGCACTGTCGTCGGCCGACCGGGTCGCCGTGCTGCACCAGGGCTTCGTGCACCAGGTCGGCACCCCGCGCGAGCTGTACGAGAGGCCCGCGGACATGTTCGTCGCCGGCTACCTCGGCGCGCCGCCGATGAACCTGATCCCGGGGTTCCCGGGCGACTCGGGCATCGAGACGCCGGTCGGGACGTTCGCCGTGGACGGCGCGCTGCGCCAGCGGCTGTCAGGGCGTGACGTCGTGGTGGTGGGCGTGCGTCCGGAGCACCTGTTCGAGTCCGCGGACGTCCCGGACGGTGGATTCGGTCTCACGGCGACGGTCGACGACGTGGAGTGGCGCGGTCGAAGCCAGTTCGCGTACCTCGGCTACGACATCGACCCGGGCGTCGAGGAGGTGCTCAGCGAGGTCGAGGACCTGGTCGAGTTCGACCTGTTCCAGAGCTTCGTCGCCGCCGAGCTGTCTCCGGTGAACTCGATCGTCGCGGGTCGGCCGTTGTCGGTGGCCGCGCGCCACGAGCACGTGCACGTGTTCGACCCGGTCAGCGGCGAGAACCTCACCTGACCCGTGCGGACTCTCCTCACCGTCCTCATCAGCGCCCTGGCCGCGATCGGCTACGGCGCGGTCGCGCTCGTGCAGTTCGCCACGTTCGTCCCGGTGTCCTACGACAACGGCATCTTCCAGCAGGCGGTCAAGAGCTATGCGCGCCCGGGTGCACCGATCGTCGACATCAAGGGGCCGGGCGGCTACAACATCCTCGGCGACCACTTCTCGCCGATCGACGCGCTGATCGCCCCGGTCTACCGGGTGTTCCCGTCAGCGGAGACGATCCTGCTGGCCCAGGTGGTGCTGATCGCCGTGTCCGTCGCGGTCATCGCCCACCTGGCCATGCGCGTGCTGGGCACGGGGTGGGGCGCCGCGGTCGGCGTCATGTACGCCGTGTCGTTCGGTCTGCAGTCGGCCGTGGCGGCGAACTTCCACGAGGTCGCCTTCGCGGCTCCGCTGCTGGCGCTTGCCGGTGCGGCGTACGTGGATCGTCGGTGGCGGGCCGTCGTCGGCTGGTCGCTTCCGCTGCTGCTGGTCAAGGAGGACCTCGGGCTCACCGTGGCGGCCGTCGGTGTGGTGCTGTCCATGGAGGGACAACGACGGGTCGGGCGAGCGGTCGCGATCGGCGGTCTGGTCGCCACCGCGCTCACGGTGCTGGTCATCATCCCGGCCTTCGCCACCGACGGCTACGCCTACGCGTCGACGCTCGGCGGCGACCGCGGGATCATCCGCACCTTCACCGACCAGCCCGGACTCAAGGTCGGCACCGCGGTGCTCACCGTGGCGATCACGGGCTTCGCGGCGATGTTCTCGCCGTGGGCGCTGCTGGTGCTGCCGACGCTGGCGTGGCGGTTCGCCGGCGACAACGCGGCGTACTGGGGCACCGACTACCACTACTCGCTGGTGCTGATGCCGATCGTGTTCGTCGCGGCGATCGACGGGATCCGGCGCCACCGGCCCCTGATCTGGTTGGTCCCGGTCGGAGCGGTGGTCAGCGCGTTCACCCTCATCGGTTCGCCGCTGGCGGGCCTGCTCCAGCCCGCCACGTACGAGGCGGCGCCACGGGTCGCGACGGCTCGCGAGATCGTCGCCACGATCCCCGACGGCGACTCGGTGGAGTCCGACATCGGCCTGATCACGCACCTGGTCACTGATCACCAGGTCTACTGGCTCGGCTCCACGCGGGCCGGCCAGACACCGCCGGACTGGATCGCCTTCGACGTCGCCGGCGGCTTCGGCTCACCGGCCGACGTGCGTGCGTACGCGTTCGACAAGTACGGCGAGGTCTACGAGCCGGTTCTCGATCGCGACGGCTACGTGCTGGTGCGCAAGCCCGCCACGACCGGCTGACCGCTCAGGTGTCGCCGCCGGACTCCACGTACTCGTCGGGATCGCGGTCGGTCGCCTCGATGCCGGTGGCGTGCTGCGCCTCGTACACCAGGAACTTCACGGCGATGTCGTGCCGGGTCTGCAGGTCGGAGTGCTGGCGCACGTCGGCGAGGTCCTCGCGCTCCTCCTCGGCCATGTGATCGCTGTTGGCCAGGCGAGCATCGATGACCGCGGTCCACCATGCGTCGGTGCCCACCTCGGCCTCGTCGGCCCTACGGACCGCGTCGCGGATGTCGTTGTGGTCGCCGATGGCGTCCTCGGTCTCGTCAGCGGCGCTGTCGGCACCGCCCGCGCCGCGGCCGACCTTGAGCACCTCGGGGTAGAAGAATCGCTCCTCGGCCTCGGCGTGCACCTCGAGCAGGATCGCGAGCTGCTTCCACACGGCGGCCAGGGCGTCGGTGTCGTCGCGGTCGATCTCGTCGAGGACGGCGAACAGCCGCCTCTGCTGGTGGTGCTGGAACAAGATGACGTCGGTGATGTCCATCAGGCGGTCCTCCTCACGGGTGGGTCATGCTCATGACGTCGAGGGCGCTGTCGAGGTCGGCCTCGGAGATGTCACCGCGCTCCACGTAGCCCTCGTCGATGACGACCTGTCGGATGGTCTTGCGCTCCTTGACCGAGATCTTGGCGACCTTGGCGGCGTTCTCGTACCCGATGTGGCGGTTGAGCGGCGTGACCACCGACGGGCTGGACTCGGCCAGCTCGAGGCAGCGCTCGGTGTTGGCGGTGATGCCGTCGATGCACCGGTCGGCCAGGACGGTCGACGCATTGGCCAGCAGGCGCATCGACTCCAGGATGTTGCGGCCGATGACCGGCAGCATCACGTTGAGCTCGAAGACACCCGACGCACCTGCGGTGGCGATGGTCGCGTCGTTGCCGATGACCTGGGCGGCCACCATGAGCGTGGCCTCGGGCAGCACCGGGTTGACCTTGCCGGGCATGATGCTCGAGCCGGGCTGCAGGTCGGGCAGGTTGATCTCGCCGAGTCCCGTGCGGGGTCCGGAGCCCATCCAGCGCAGGTCGTTGCAGATCTTGGTGAGGCTGACCGCGATGGTGCGCAGCTGGCCACTCATCTCGACCAGCCCGTCGCGGGCGCTCTGCGCCTCGAAGTGGTCGACCGCCTCGGTGATCGGCAGACCGGTGCCCTCGGCGAGCAGCTCGATGACGCGCTGCGGGAAGCCGATGGGGGTGTTGATGCCGGTGCCGACGGCGGTGCCACCGAGTGGGACCTCGGCGGTGCGGGGGAGCGAGGCCTCGACGCGCTCGATGCCGCGGCGGATCTGGGCCGCGTAGCCGCCGAACTCCTGGCCGAGGGTCACCGGCGTGGCGTCCATCAGGTGGGTGCGGCCGGACTTCACCACGGTCTCGAACTCGGCCGACTTGGCCTCGAGGGACGTCGCCAGGTGGTCGAGGGCCGGGACCAGCTCGTTCATCGCCGAGGCGGTGGCGGCCACGTGGATCGAGGTCGGGAACACGTCGTTGGACGACTGGCTGGCGTTGACGTGGTCGTTGGGGTGCACGTCCTTGCCGAGGGACTTCGAGGCCAGCGTGGCGAGCACCTCGTTGGTGTTCATGTTGCTCGACGTTCCGGACCCGGTCTGGAACACGTCGATGGGGAACTGGTCGTCGTGGTTGCCGGCGGCGACCTCGGCCGCGGCCGCGACGATGGCGTCGGCGACGTCCTGGTCGAGGATGCCGAGCTCGGCGTTGGCGCGGGCGCAGGCCGACTTGATCTGCGCGAGCGCGCGGATCTGGGCGGACTCGATCGGGGTGCCGGAGATCGGGAAGTTCTCGACGGCGCGCTGCGTCTGGGCTCGCCAGAGGGCGGCGGCGGGCACCTTGACCTCGCCCATGGTGTCGTGCTCGATGCGGTACTCGGTGGTGTTGTCGGTCATGTGGCGACTGTATCGACGCTCTGGGGACCGGTGCCCGTGAGGACCCAGTAGTGCTCGTCGCGCGTCTGCAGGCGCACCGGCACGCGGCGGACCGACACCTGCTCGAAGGCGGTGCCGAGGGCGTCGCGCAGGGGCGCTGAGTCCGCCATCGACCAGACCGCCAGGTGACCGTGGGGGCGCAGCCGCGCGGCGCAGTCGGCGACGAAGCTCGACTGGTACAGGTCGGCGTTGTGCTCGTGCACCAGGAAGTCCGGCCCGTTGTCGACGTCGAGGCAGATCGCGTCGAGCGAGGCGAGCGGCTGGGTGCGCAGCACGTCGCGGACGTCGCCCACGACGACCTCGGCGCGCGGGTCGTCCAGCAGGTCTCTGCCCGGAATCGTGCCGTCGCACATCCACTGGAGGATCTCGGGGTGCAGCTCGGCCACCACCACGCGGCTGACGCGGTCGTGCGCGAGCAGCTCGCGCAGGGTGAAGCCGAGCCCGAGGCCGCCGACCAGCACCTCGGCCGCACCGAGGTCGGTGACGTGCCGCGCCAGCAGGCGTTCTGAGCTGGTCTCGCGATCGTCCATGACGAACACGCCGTTGACCCGCAGCTCGAGCGCCCCGTCGTCGCGGCGCCGCAGGTGCACCTCCGACATGGGGGCAGTCTAGGTGGGGTAGATCGCGACCTCGGAGGCCTTCACCACGAAGTGCACCGGCGTCCCGGGGGCGAGGTCCAGTGCGGCCACGGCGGTCGCGGTGACGTCGGCGTTGAGTCCGCCGGCCCGCACCCGCACCTGGGACCCGCGAGGCTCCAGCTGCTCGACCGTGGTGGCGAACGCGTTGCGGGGGCTGCCCTGTGGTGCGTCGAGGAACACCGCGACGGCGCTCGGGTCGAACACCGCGACGGCCGGCGCACCCTCGGCGATCAGGTCGTCGGCGACCCCGACGACCTGGGTCCCGTCGGCCGCCCGCACGGCCCCGTCGACGTGGGTGCCGCGCACCAGGTTGAGACCGGCCAGCTGCGCACCGAAGGCACTCCGCGGTCGCGCGAAGACCTCCCGCGTCGGCCCGGCCTCGACCACCCGCCCGGCCTCGACCACCACGACACGGTCGGCGAGCAGCAGCGCGTCGAGCGGGTCGTGGGTGACGATCACGGCGGTGCGGTCGGCCAGGACGCGCCGCAGCATCTGCCGCATCGCCGGCACCACTGTCACGTCGAGCGCCGCCATGGGCTCGTCGAGCATCAGCAGGCGCGGTCCGGCGGCCAGGGCACGTGCGACCGCGACTCGCTGGGCCTGGCCACCGGACAGCTGCGCAGGTCGGCGGTCGGCCAGGTCGTCGGCGTCGACCTCGGCCAACCATCGGCGGGCCGTCGCGCGCGCCGATGCCCGTGACGATCCGGTGCTCCGAGGCCCGAACGCCACGTTGTCGAGCGCCGTCAGGTGGGGAAACAGCAGCGGTTCCTGGGCGAGCAGGGCGGTGCGGCGCCGGTGCGGCGGCAACCAGTGGTCCGCGTCGAAGAGGGTCTCGTCATCGAGGGTCACGGCGCCGGCGTCAGGACGCAGCGTGCCGGCGATGGCAGCGAGCAGCGACGACTTGCCCGCGCCGTTGGGGCCGATGATCGCGACGGTCTCGCCGGCGGCCACCTCGAGGGTCAGGTCGAGGTCGCGGTCGGCGAACCGGGCGCTGGCGGTCAGGCTCATGGGCGTCGCACCAGTCCGATGACGAGCACGGCCACCACGACGAGCACCAGGGAGAGGGCGACGGCCGCATCGGGGTCGGTCTCGCGCTGCAGGTAGATCTCCAGCGGCAGCGTGCGGGTGGTGCCCTGCAGGCTGCCGGCGAACGTGATGGTCGCTCCGAACTCGCCGAGGGCGCGGGCGAACGACAAGATCGCGCCGGACAGCAGCCCGGGGAGCACCAGCGGCAGGGTCACCCGGCGCAGCACGGTGGTCGGGTTCGCTCCGAGCGTCGCAGCCACCACCTCGTACCGTTCGCCTGCGGTGCGCAGGCTGCCCTCGAGGCTCACGACCAGGAAGGGGAGGGCCACGAAGGTCTGAGCGATGACGACGGCGGTGGTCGAGAAGGCGATCTGCAGGCCGAGCACCTGCAGGGTCTCGCCCAGCAGGCCGCGACGACCGAACGTGTAGAGCAGGGCGATGCCGCCGACGACCGGCGGCAGCACGAGCGGCAGCAGCACCAGTGCCCGCAGCACGCCCTGGCCGCGAAAGCTCGTGCGCGCGAGCACGATGGCCATCGGCACACCGAGCAGGACGCAGAGCAGGGTCGACGCGGCAGACGTGCGCAGGCTCAGCAGCAGCGCCGCGCGCGACGACTCCGACGAGATCAGGCCGATGAAGTTGGCCCAGTCGACACGGGCGGCGATCGCCACCAGCGGCAGCAGCACGAACAGGGCGCCCACCGCCGCCGGCAGGTAGATCCAGCGGGGCAGCTGGCTCGTCACGGGGCCCCGAACCCGGCAGCGCGCAGCACCTTCTGGCCGGCGGCGCCGGTGACGAAGTCGATGAACTCCTGCGCCAGCCGGCGGTCGGTCAGCGGAGCGATCGGATAGGTGTTGACGACCCGAGCAGCTTCGGGAAACTCGATCCCGTTGACCTTGGAACCGGCGCTGGTCACGTCGGTCACGTAGACCAGCCCGGCGTCCGCCTCGCCGGTGATGACCTTGTTCAGGACGTCGGTCACCGACTGCTCCTCGCTGACCGGTGTGATGTCGATGCCGGCGGCCTTCTCGACGCCGACGGAGGCGTTGCCGCAGGGCACCTCGGGCGCGCAGAGCACGACCTTGACCTTCGGGTCGGCGAGATCGCCCAGCGACGTGATGCCGGCCGGGTTGTCCGGGGGCGTGACGATCTCGAGGACGTTCGTGGCGAAGTCGCGTGGTCCCGCGGTCGTGAGGTCGTCGGTCAGCTTGGTCATGTTCTGGGTGTCGGCGGAGGCGAACACGTCGGCCGGCGCACCCTGCTGGACCTGCGCCACGAGGTTGGACGATCCGTCGAAGTTGAAGCGGACCGTGACGCCGGGATTCGCGGCCTCGAACTGCTGGCCGATCTCGGTGAAGGTGTCCTTGAGCGATGCTGCGGCGTAGACGGTGAGGGTCTGCTGGGACCCGGGCTGGCTGCCGCAGGCCGCGACGAGCAGCAGCGCGAGGGCGACGGCGAGGCGCTTCACGAGGCCGCCTCGACGATCACGTTGGTGGACTTGATGACGGCTGCCGCGATCGACCCGGGCTCCAGTCCGAGCTCGTCGACGGCCTCGCTGCTCATCAGCGAGACCACGCGAAACGGGCCGCACTGCAGCTCGACCTGCGCCATCACCGTGTCGGCCGTGACCTTGGTGACCAGCCCGACGAACCGGTTGCGCGCCGAGCTGTGGCCGGGCGCGTCGGGGCTGTCGGCCTGGGCCTTGGCGAACTCGGCGAGCTCGCGCCCCTCGATGGCCATCCGGCCGCCGGGATCAGCGCTGGCGCTCAGGGCCCCCGCGCCGATCCAGCGCCGCACCGTGTCGTCGCTGACCCCCAGGAATCGGGCAGCATCAGAGATCCGTACCTGCGTCATGCAGAGAACACTAGAGCATCATCTGCGGAACTTCTGCGTGAATGGGCCCTCAGGTGCGGTAGCCAACGCCCTCGGTGCGGGCTCGCTCCATGTCGTCGGCCAGCGCTGGGTGCTCGTAGGGGCCGGGGGTGCGCAGGTGGTCGATGACGCTCTGCACCGACCGTGCGTCCTTGTCCTGGCTCATCTTGACCTTGAGCGTGAACCGGTCGACCGGGATGCGCAGGCCGACGGTGCCGCGGGCCACGGTGGCGCCGTACTCCTGGTCGAGCCACATCGGGTCGTCGACGTGGGTCTCGAAGTGCTCGACGAGCCGGGTCAGCACGCGCAGGTTCTCGTCCGCGTCCAGCACCTGCGGCACGCCGTGCAGGTGGGCTGCGGTGAAGTTCCAGGTGGGCGCCTGGCTGGACCCGGGCGCGTACCAGCTGGGGGAGACGTAGCCGTGATGCCCTTGGAGCACGACCAGCACCTCGCCGCCACCGCCGAAGCCGTGCAGCTTCTCGTCGGGGCGGCCCACGTGGGTGAGCAGGGCGAAGGGGTGGTCCGCGTCGAGCAGGACCGGGTAGTGGGAGGCGACCAGGTCGCCGTCGTGGTGGCTGATGATGGTGGCCCAGGGGTGCTCGGCCACCAGTCGGCGCACGAGGTCGGTGTCGTCGCTGGCGTGCCGGGGGTTGTGCCTCATGGGCTGGTGACGGCCCGGTCGATGGTCTCGGCGATGGCCTCGACGAACGTCGGGTACAGCTGCACCGGGATGTCGTGTCCCATGCCGGCGATCTCGAGCAGCTCGGCTCCGGGGACGGCCTCGGCGGTGGCGCGGCCGCCGGACTTGTTGACCAGCGGGTCCTCGAGTCCGTGGATCACGGTGGTGGGAACGTCGAGCCCGCGGAGGTCGTCGGTGCGATCGGGCTGGGTGAGCACCGCCAGCATGTGGCGGCCGACGCCGCTGGCGATCCAGCCGCGGTCGTAGGTCTCGGTGGCGCGTGCGACGGCGCGGTCGCGCTCGGTGGGGAAGGCGGGAGAGCCGATGGTGCGCATGGTCCTGAGCGTGCGGGCGATGTAGGCGTCGCGGGTGTGGCCGGCCGAGCCGAGCATGGCCGGGATGACCTTGGGGTTGAGCAGTCCGACGGTCCGCTTGCCGGTGGTGGACATGATCGACGTCATCGACAGCACCCGGTCCGGCTCGTCGATGGCGAGGGTCTGGGCGATCATGCCGCCCATCGAGACGCCGACGACGTGGAACATCGGCACTCCGAGATCGTCGAGCAGGCCGATGGCGTCGCCGGCCAGGTCGCCGATGGAGTAGGGCGCGTCGGATCCGATTCCGGCGAACGCGCGGAGGATGTCGAGCTTGCCGACGCGGTGCTGGCGCAGCTTGGTGGATCGTCCGGTGTCGCGGTTGTCGTAGCGGATCACGTGCAGGCCACGGGCGGCGAGCAACTCGCAGAAGTCGGTGGTCCACCACCCCATCGGGCCGCCGAGGCCCATGACGAGCAGGACGGTCGGGTCCTTGGGGTCACCGAAGGTCTCGTAGCAGATGTCGATCCCGGAGGGCAGGGACGCGAACTTCTCACCGGACTCGGGCATGCGGAGGATTCTATCGGCGCAGCGGGTGGTGCGCCGTCACGGACGCCAGCGGTGGTTGCGGCGCCAGACGGTGGTGCCGGGTGCGCGGAACTCCATGACCCCGTCGTCGCCTGCGCGGACGTTCCAGCCCTGGTGGTGGACGGTGCGGTGGTGGTGCGAGCAGAGAAGCACTCCGTCGGCCACGTCCGTGCGACCCCCGCCGGCCCACGGCTGTCGCCAGTGGTGGGCCTCGCACCATTGCGGCGGTCGGTCGCAGCCGGGGAAGGCGCATCCGTGGTCGCGGATGCCCATGGCGACCTTCTGGGCCCTGGTGAAGAGGCGCCGCTGGCGCCCGAGGTCGAGCGGGACGGAGGCGCCGCCCATGACGGCGGGGAGGATGTCGGCGCGGCAGGCGGTGAGGCGGGCTTCGTCGGCCGACATCCGGGTGCCGGTGGACAGTGTGCCGGCGGTGGCTGCTCCGGTGAGCGTGTCGTGATCGAGGTGGACGACCATCACGGGTGCGGCGTCGGTGATGTTCTCGGCCGTGAGGTGGCCGCACAGCTCGGCGAAGGCGCGGCCCATGCGATCCGGCGCGGTGCCGTGGTGCGTGCGGTGATCGGACAGGTGCTCGCGGCGCGGTGCGGCGACGGCCTCGACGGCAGCACGGAGCATGTCGGCCTGTGCCTCGGGAACGGTGAAGCGGCCCGAGTGGGTGCCGTCGCGGTTGTCCCACAGGGAGAACTCGGACCGAGCCCACGCGCGCTGCTCGCGGTCGCGCAGCTGCTCGCTCTCGTGGGCATCGACCTCCGGCTTGGGCTGGAAGGTGTCGGTGACCCGGAGCGCGCGGCGCTCGAGGTCCTTGGCGGTGAGCCTCTGCGCGTCGTCGACGAGGGTGCGTTGGCACTGCTCGCGCTGGGCCGGTGTGGTGTCGGGTGGGAGCGTCGAGGTGGCCTTGGCGATGGTCTGCGCCTGTCGCTCGCTGAGGCGGCCGTCGGCCTGGGCCCGGGCGACGACGCCGGCCTCGGCCAGATTCCTTCCGGCGCGCGCCATGCGGTCGCCCGCGGCGCGATCGCCGCCGAAGGAGGCAGCCAGCAGGGCGCCGGTGGACGACGCCCCGGACCGCTGCGCGAGCCCGGACTCGTCGAGCGCCCGCACCACCGCAGCCTGGTGGGCGGCGACGCGGGAGGCGACTCGCATGAGTCGCTCGGCGATTTGCTGCAGCTCGGTCTCCTCGAGCCCGTCCCACCCGTCGATGGACATGCCGGCCAGCGCGCTCTCGAGCCCCTGCACCCCGCGCAGCAGCGGGTGCGGAAAGGCGATGGCAGCGGCCGTCATGATCCCCCGATCACGTTCGAACTGATGTTCTAACGATATATCGGGTGGCGTGTCAATGCAAGAGATATGGAAGGTTTTTCTCTGATGTTGCAGCTCAAAATACAAGTCGCAGCGCAGGTGCCCCAACGTTACAGTCCGCTTCGGACAACGCCTCCAAAAGCTTCGACAGCGCGCATGAAGCAGGCCCTCGATTGCCGGTCTTGGGGTTCGGCGCAGGCAAGGCCCACGCGGCCGATGTATGCGAGCCTCAGTTGGTGATGGTGTGTGATGGTGCGATTCACTGAGATAAGGCACGAAAAATGTCACACAACGCGAGTAGAGTGAAATTGTGGATTTGAAAATGTTTGTGAACGACACAACTGGCCATCTCACAGAGATCACCGGCAACGACCCCGTTCGCGGACCGTGGAGCCACATGGCTTTCGTGCCGTTCCCGCTCCCCGAAGAATCTCCTGACTTGTCACCGGGGACCTATCGCGAAATCGCGAACGCGCGGGCGGCCCTGGCCGCTTTGGACAGCACCGCTCGTCAGTTGCCCAACCCTCAGCTCTTGCGACAGCCCGCTCTGCGGCGCGAGGCTCAGAGCACCTCGGCGCTTGAGGGAACGTACGAACCGCTGGATGCGGTCTTAGTCGCCGACGAGGACGACCCGGGCAACATCAACCTGCGCGAGATTCTCAACTACGTGCGCATCGCTGACCAAGCCTTCGCGGCGGTTGGGGAAGGAAGACCTCTCACGGCCACCATGATGTGTGAACTGCAGGGACGCCTCGTGGCGGGAACTCCATCGGACACCGATGGCGCCGGCGATGTGCGAGGCAAGCAAGTGGTCATCGGGCGTCGCGATGATGCGCTTCCCGAGTCATTTCCCGTCGAAGCTTCTCCGCTTCGTACCGAGCCCGCCAGGCGCCATGCTCCGAGCCGACCTCGGGACACTCCTCGATTGGATGGCTGCAGATCGCGCCGACCGTATTGACCCGGTGGTAGCAGCTGCGATGTCGCACTATCAGTTCGAAACCTTGCACCCATTCGAGGACGGAAATGGCCGTCTGGGGCGGCTTCTTGTGGTGGCTTTCCTCTACTCGGTCGGGACCATTAGCGAACCCACCTTGACGGTCTCTCCCTGGTTCGAGGCGCGCCGATTTGAGTACTACGACAAGTTGCTCGGTGTGAGCGCCGTCGGTGACTGGGACGGTTGGGTCGAGTTCTTCGCCCGAGGACTCAAGGAATCGGCGATCCTCACTCATCGTCAGATGCTCGCACTCGTTGCTGTTCAAGAGAGCCTAAAAGAGGTGGTGAGGGCCTCGCGGTTGCGGGCTGACACGGCGCTCATGCTGGTCGATCACGCGGTCGCCAACCCGTCATTCACGGTCAGAGGAGTGGAACGCGCCCTGTCGATCTCCTACGGACGTGCAAACACGTTGGTCGACCAGTTGGTGGACCTGGGTGTGCTAGTTCAGCGGCCCGGCAGTGCATACGGGCGCCGGTTCTACGCGCCGCAGGTCTTGCACGCCATCACCAGCACGTCAGGCTCGTGATGGGCAACATCCGGACAGGGTCTCTCAGTGTTCGTAGTCGACGCTGGAGTAGGCCTGCAGCTTGGCGAGCTGGTGCTCGCTGGTGATCTTGCGGATGGTGCCGGAGCGCGAGCGCATGACGATCGACTCGGTGGTGGCGGTGCCGCTGCGGTAGCGGACGCCCTGCATGAGCTCGCCGTCGGTGATGCCGGTGGCGACGAAGAAGCAGTCGTCGGCGGCCACGAGGTCGTCGGTGCCCAGGACTCGGTCGAGGTCGTGGCCCGCGTCGATGGCCCGCTGCTTCTCGTCGTCGTCGACGGGCCACAACCGACCCTGGATGACGCCGCCGATGGCCTTGATGGCGCACGCGGTGATGATGCCCTCGGGCGTGCCGCCCACGCCCACCAGCAGGTCCACGCCGGTGTCGGGGCGGGCTGCCGTGATGCCGCCGGCGACGTCACCGTCGATGATGAACTTGATGCGGGCGCCGGCCGCGCGGATCTCCTCGACCATCTGGTCGTGACGGGGGCGGTCGAGCACGCAGACCGTGATGTCACTGTTGGTGCGGCCCTTGGCCTTGGCGACGCGGGCGATGTTCTCGGCGATCGGCAGGCGGATGTCGACGGCGTCGGCTGCCTCCGGGCCGGCGATCAGCTTCTCCATGTAGAAGACCGCCGACGGGTCGTACATGGAGCCGCGGGGCGCCACCGCCATGACCGAGACCGCGTTGGGCAGGCTCTTGGCGGTCAGGGTGGTGCCGTCGATGGGGTCGACGGCGACGTCGCACTCCGGCCCGGTGCCGTCGCCCACCTGCTCGCCGTTGAACAGCATGGGCGCCTCGTCCTTCTCGCCCTCGCCGATCACGACGACACCGTTCATCTGCACGGTGTTGATGAGGGTGCGCATGGCGTTGACGGCCACGCCGTCGGCGCCGTTCTTGTCGCCGCGTCCGACCCACCGCCCGGCGGCCATGGCCCCGGCCTCGGTCACGCGCACCAGGTCGAGGGCGAGGTTGCGGTCGGGCGCCTGTGCTGCGGGCTGGAGGTGGTCCACGGGCGCCACTGTACCGACGACGTACGCTGGCGCCGTGGCCTCCACCCGTGGAAATCCCGACATCGGGGACATCTTGCGTTCGATGCTGGTGATCGGCGTGATCATCCTGGCGCTGTTCGGATTCGGCAAGATCTTCACGTCGACGCCCGAGCAGACCGTGTCGACGGTCGACTACCAACTGGTGCTCAAGCAGGCCCAGGCCGCCACCAACCTGAACTTGTTGGCCCCCGACACGTTGCCGCCCGGCTGGCGCGCCACGTCGGCGCGCTTCGAGCCCGGTGTGAACCGCGCCGGAGGCACCTGGCACCTCGGCGTGCTGACCGCGGACGACGACTACGTGGGCGTCGAGCAGACCCCGGTCTCCGTCGACCAGGCCGTCGAGAAGTGGGCGGCAGGCAGCGAGGACGCGGGCTCGGCCCAGGTGGCCGGCACGGTCTGGTCGGTGCGCACCGGCCCCGGCGACCGGATCGCGTACGTGCAGCGCGAAGGCGATCGCACGACGCTGGTCAACGGCACCGTGTCGCAGGCGCAGCTGGAGCGGTTCATCTCGTCGTTGTCGTGAGGTGACGGTCGTGGCTCGGGCGAGCCGGTCGGGTGTGGTCGCCTCGCTTCGCTCACGTCCCTCGCTGGCGCTCCGGACTGGCGACCGGGCGGGGTGACCGGCTAGTCCTCGTCGGGGGCGGCCTTCTCGAGGCGGGCGCGGGCGCCGTCGAGCCAGCGCTGGCAGACGGCGGCCAGCTCCTCGCCGCGCTCCCAGAGCTTGAGCGACTCCTCGAGCGTCGTGCCGCCGGTCTCGAGCTTCTGCACGACGGCGATCAGCTCGTCGCGGGCCTGCTCGTAGGACAGCTGGTCGTCAGTCATGGGCGAGATCCTCGATCGAGAGCGTGCGGACGGAGAGAGAGCCGTCGACGATGCGGACGGTCAGCTGGTCGTCGGGGGAGACCTGGTCGGTGCGGGTGACGACGGTGCCGTCCGGCAGCTGGGCCACGGCGTAGCCGCGCTCCAGCGTGGCCAACGGGGACAGTCCGCGCACACGGGCGAGGTGATGGCCGACCTCGTCGGCCGCACGGTCCAGCCGGTTGAGCACCGAACGGCGCGACCGGTCGCGCTGATCGGCCAGCACCGCCGTGGCCGTGTCGATCATCGACGTCGGCGTCGCCAGCACCGGGCGGGACCGGATCGACGCCAGTGCATGCGCCTCGTGCTCGATGCGACCGGCCACCGCGAGGAACGCCCGTTCGCGCATGGCGGCCAGCCCGGCCAGCTCCTCGGCGACCGCCGGCACCAGGTGCTTGGCCGCGTCCGTGGGCGTGGACGCCCGCAGGTCAGCCACGAGATCGAGGATCGGGACGTCAGGCTCGTGGCCGATGGCGCTGACCACGGGCGTCCGCGCCGCGGACACCGCGCGGATCAGACCCTCGTCGGAGAACGGGAGCAGGTTCTCCATGGAACCGCCGCCGCGGGTGATGACGATGACGTCGACGGTGGGGTCGGCGTCCAGGAAGCGCAGGGCGTCGATGACGTCGCGCGCCGAGCTCTCGCCCTGCATCAGGGCGTGCCGCACCACGAACCGCACGTCGGGCCAGCGTCGGCGGGTGTTCTCCAGGACGTCGCGCTCGGCGGCCGAGTCCTTGCCGGTGATCAGCCCGATGCCGTGAGGCAGCAGCGGCAACGGCTTCTTGTGGTGTGACGCGAACAGGCCCTCGGCCGCCAACAGCTGACGGCGCCGCTCCAGCTGGGCCAGCAGCTCACCCTCGCCCTGCAGGCGGATCTCGCGCAGCTCCAGCGTCAGCGAGCCGCGGGGAGCGTAGAAGGCCGGCCGCGCCTGCACCACCACGCGCGCCCCCTCGACCACCGGTGCGGGCGCGGCGTCGAGGATGCTCACGTGGCAGGTGGCGTCGATGGAGATCGAGGCCCGCAGGTCGCGCAGGGTCAGGAAGCACACGCCCTGACGGCGGGTCAGCTGTGCCACCTCGGCCTCGACCCACACCGCTCCGAGCCGATCGATCCAGCTGCCGAGCAGCGTGGAGATCTGGCGCAGGGGGGCGGGGGAGTCCGCCGACGTCTGCAGGGCCATGGGCTCACCCTAGAGGCCGTTACGATGGCGGCATGGCTTCTGAGGTCTCGTTGGGCATGCCCGCCGTCGGTGGCAGTGTGCTGCTGGCCGACCCCCGCGGCTACTGCGCCGGGGTCGACCGCGCCGTCATCACCGTGGAGAAGGCGCTCGACCTGTACGGCGCCCCCGTCTACGTGCGCAAGCAGATCGTGCACAACAAGCACGTCGTGCAGAACCTGGCTGCCCGCGGAGCGGTGTTCGTCGAGGAGCTCGACGAGGTGCCCGAGGGCGCCACGGTCGTCTTCAGCGCCCACGGTGTCTCGCCGATGGTGCACGCGGAGGCGGCCGAGCGCAGCCTCAAGACCATCGACGCCACGTGCCCGCTGGTCACGAAGGTGCACCACGAGGCCAAGCGCTTCGCCCGCGAGGGCAAGCACATCCTGCTGATCGGCCACGCCGGTCACGAGGAGGTCGAGGGCACGGCGGGCGAGGCCCCCGAGAGCATCACGCTGGTCGAGCACCCCGACGACGTCGAGCACCTGGAGTTCCCCGCCGATGCCCGGCTGTCGTGGTTGTCGCAGACCACGCTGAGCGTCGACGAGACCATGGAGACGGTGCGCCGCCTGCGCGAGAAGTTCCCGCAGCTGGAGGATCCGCCCAGCGACGACATCTGCTACGCCACCCAGAATCGCCAGGTCGCGGTCAAGGAGATCGCCAAGGACGCCGACCTGGTGATCGTGGTCGGCTCGGCCAACTCGTCGAACTCCGTGCGCCTCGTCGAGGTCGCGCTGGAGGCCGGTGCCAAGGCGTCGTACCGCATCGACGACATCTCCGAGATCGACGAGGCCTGGCTCGACGGCGTCGAGACGGTCGGCGTCACGTCCGGCGCCTCGGTGCCCGACGACCTCGTGCAGGACGTGCTGGGCTACCTCAGCGAGCACGGCCACCCCGACGCCGATGCCGTGCGCACGGCCGACGAGAGCCTGATCTTCGCGCTGCCGCCCGAGCTGCGCCGCGACATGAAGGCGGCCGGTCAGCCCACCTGACCGTCTCAGGCCATGAGGGCCGGTCGTCAGGCCATCAGGGCGAGGAAGGCCACGGACATCCCGGCGGCCATCAGCACGCCCACCGAGTCGTCCGCCACGGCCAGGGACTGCAGGGGCCGTCCCCGGCGCGACTCGCGGCCTATCGTCACGGCGTAGGCGATCGCCGCCGCGGCGAACACCAGGCCGCTGATCCAGCTCAGCGTCAGGCCCCACGACGTGGACCCGCGCATCGCCATGCCCGGCATGCTCATGTCGCTGCCGCTCATGGACCCACCGCTCATGGACCCACCGCTCATGGCGATCGCCATCCAGACCATCGCCAGCATCATCACGGCGTGGTAGCCGAGCGCGATCCGGCCACGGTGGTGGTGCGTGAGTCCGGTCGGAGGTTCGGAGCGGGTGGCGAGCGCGAGGTACCAGACGGTGGCGGCCCCGAAGACCGCGATCTGGGGTGCGACCGGCACGTCGAGGTACCAGGCCCACGGCATCGCCGCCATCGCCGCGCACATGAGCACGTGGGCTCCCGATCCCACTCGGTCTCGAGATCCGGGGCCGCCGACCAACCGCACGAGGTGGTAGGCGCCGCACGCGACGAAGGCGACCGTGAGGGCGATGGCCAGGGGGCCATCTGAGTGATCCATCGACACCGGGGGTGTTCCTTCCGCGCGGCGGGTTAGGCTGACGTTCTACATCGTGTCGCACACTCTACAAGATGTAGAAGATCAACGGTGCAGATGTCGGCACGGAACGCCGGGACGGAGGATCGTGGAGTCATCGCCGCTCTCGTGGTCACGCGTGATCACCTCGTGGCACCCGTCGTGGTGGTGGATCGCCGCCGGTGTCCTCGCGCTGGTCGTCTACGCGGTGGCGTGGCGCCGAGCCCGGGGGCGCGACGCTACGTCGGTGCCGCGCCGCTGGCTGGTCAGCTGGGTCGCGGCGGTGCTGGTGCTGTGGGTGGTCGTGCAGTCCGGCATCGATCGCTACGCGACGGCGCTGCTGTGGATGCACATGATCCAGCACCTCGCGCTGATCATGGTGGTGCCTGCGCTGCTGGTGCTGGGCCGTCCCCTGGCAGTCCTGACCGCGGCCGTGCCGGGCTTCACCTGGCACCGCTCGCGCGCGGCGTCCGTGGTGCTGCATCCGCTGGTGGGGTTCGTGGTCTACACCGTCGTCATCTTCTCGACCCACCTCACGTCGTTCCTGGACGTCTCCACCACCGATCCGGCCGTCCACGTGGCCGAGCAGACGTTGTACGTCGTGGCCGGCACGTGGATGTTCTGGCCGCTGCTCGGCGACGACCTCCCGCGCGCGCCCCACCTGCTGGTCCGGCTGGCGGTGCTGTTCATCGCGATGATGCCCGACGCGGTGGTCGGCATCGTCCTGCTGCAGAGCGAGACGGTCCTGGCGCCGGCCGTCGGAGAGCACCGCGTGGGCTGGGGGCCTGCGCCGCTCGCCGACCAGCAGGCTGCCGGCGGCATCATGTGGGTCTTCGGCGACTCGATCATGGTGCTGTTCGCCCTGCTGGTGGTCATCGCGCTGATCCGCGCCCGCGACGGTGAGGGCGCCGGGGCGGGTGCCTTCCTGGAGGGCGTGCGGCGGTCGACCTTCGAGGACACCATGCGACGCCACGGTGTCGACACGTCCGCCACCGCGCAGATGGACGACGACGACGCCGCGCTGGCCGCGTACAACGCGATGCTGCAACGGCTGCAGGAACGACCGTGACCGTCGAGCGGTCGCGCACCCTGGTCCGCGCGGCGCTGGTGGGCGGGGCCGTGCTGGCGCTGCTCGTCGTGCTGGTCGCCGGCGACTCCGGGCTGGTCGACCTGGTCGGCGACGCGGGGCGGTTCACGCGGTGGTCGTCACCGGTGGCCCGCTACGTCGCGATGGCGGCCGGCGCGATCACCCTGGGTGCCCTGGCCCTGGCCGCGGTGATGACGCGTCCCGCCCCCGCCCCGCATGCCGGAGACCTGGAGGCCGCCGCCGTGGTGCTGGGGCGCGTCGCCGTGCGCGCCGCCGGGTGGTGGGCGCTGGCCTCGTTCGTGCTGGTGTCCCTGAGCGCCTCCAGCGGGGCCGGCATGTCGTTGGACCAGGTCTCCGGGCCGGGACAGTGGTGGACCCTGGTCATCAACCAGCCCGAGCCGCGCGCCTGGCTGGTCTCGTTCGTGTGCGCTCTCGCCGTCTGGGTCGCGGGCCGCGTGGTGGTGCGCTGGGCGGCGCTGGTCGGGTTGGTCGCGGTGGCGTTCGTGGCGCTGTGCGCACCGCTGGCCACCGGGCACGCGTCGTCGGGTCGCGGCCACGACCTCTCGACCGCAGCCGTGCTGGTGCACGTGCCGGTCGCCGCCACCTGGCTGGGTGCTGCGGTGCTCATGGTCGTCGTGCGGGCCAAGCGGCTGCACCACCCCGACGTGCTGCGCCGCTACGCCGAGCTGACCGGCTGGTGCGCGGCGATCGTCGCGGCCACGGGTCTGGTGCTGGCCGGCTGGATGGTGCCCGGCCCTGGTGCCGCGACGTCGCCGTACCTGGCTGCCGTGGTGGTGAAGGTCGTCCTCACCGTGGCGCTGGCCGGGCTCGTGGTCGCGCGACTGCGCCACCGCGCGGCCCGATGGCTGCCGGTCACCGAGGCTCTCCTGCTGGTCCTGGCGCTGGTGGTGTCGACCGACCTGACCCAGTTCTTCCCGGCCGCGTTCCGCAGCCCGGTCAGCGACGACCAGATCCAGCTCGGCTACGACCTGACCGAGCCGCCCGGCTGGCGACAGGTCCTGCTGCACTGGCGGCCCGAGGTGCTGTTCGTCGTCCTGGTCGCGGTGATGGTCGTCTGGTACCTGGCCACGGCGCGCCGGGTGCCGGGATGGCCGCGTCGCCGGACCGCCTGGTGGCTGGCCGGCTGTGTGAGCCTGCTCGTCGCGTCCAGCTCGGGACTGGCCCGCTACGAGGCGGCCATGTTCTCGGCCCACATGGCCAGCCACGAGCTGGTCATGAGCTTCGCGCCGCTGCTGCTGGTGCAGGGTGCGCCCTTGACCCTGGCCGTGGCCGCTCAGCGCACCGGTGTCGCAGCACGGCCCGCCGACGTGGTGGAGTCGATCCTCGGCTCGCGCACCGGCCGCATCCTCACCCACCCGGTGGTGGCCGTGGGACTGTTCACCGCGTTGCCGTTCGTGCTGTACCTGACGCCGTTGTTCGACGCGGCCTCACGGTTCCACTGGGCGCACGTGCTGGTGGCCGTCGTGTCGTTCGTCATCGGCTACCTGTTCGCGTGGACCGTGGTGGGCCCCGACCCGCTGCCGCGGCCGATGCCGGAGGTGGTGCGGATGGGCATGCTGCTGGCGGCCGGCCCGATCGCCGTGGTGTTCCCGGTGGCGGTGATCCTGAGCGACCACGTGCTCGGCAACGGCTACTGGAGCGCCAACTTCTACTCCTCGCTGGACCTCCCGTGGCGACCCGACCTGATGCAGGACCAGCGGTACGGCGCCTACTGGGCACTCGCGCTCGGCGAGGGGTCGATGGTCGTGGCGGCGCTGATGCTCGCGGTGCGCTGGGGGCGGCCCGAGGCCGACACCGACGGGCTCACGGCCGCAGGCGCGCTGCGGACCGCTCGGTCCGAGCCCGCGGCCGGGTCACGCCTCGCCGACCTCGTCGACGTGTCGCAGGCGCAGGCTGTTGGTGACGACCAGCAGCGAGGACAACGCCATGGCGCCACCGGCGACGAGCGGACTGAGTCGACCCGCGGCGGCTAGCGGGATGGCCACCACGTTGTAGCCGAACGCCCACACCAGGTTCCAGCGGATGGTGCGCAGCGTCGCCGCGGCGAGCCGGATGCTGCGCGGCACGAGGGTGAGGTCGTCGCGCACCAGGACCACGTCGGAGGCGCCGATCGCGGCGTCCGTGCCGCGCGGCATCGCCAGCGCGAGGTCCGACGAGGCGAGGGCCGGGGCGTCGTTGACGCCGTCGCCGACCATGGCGACGGTGTGCCCCTCGCCGCGGAGCCGGGCGATCACGGCGGCCTTGTCCTCGGGCATCACCTGGGCGACGACCTCGTCGAGTCCGAGCTCGTCGGCCACCACGCGGGCAGCCGCCTCGGCGTCGCCGGTCAGCATCACGGTGCGCAGGCCCATGTCGCGCAGCTGCTGCACGGCAGCCACGGCGCTGACCTTGATGCGGTCGGTGACCGCGAATCCTGCCTCCGTCACACCGTCGACGCCCAGCGCGCTGACGGTGCGACCCAGGCGCTGCTGGTCCTCGACCCACTGGGCCCACCCAGGGTCCCGGCCCGGCCCCACGGCCCACTCGGACGAGCCGAGTCGGTGCTCCCGGTCGTCGACGCGGCCCTGCACGCCCCGTCCGGCCGTCTCGCGGATCATCGTGGCGGGCACCTCAGGCACGTCGTCGGTGCGCGCGACCAGTGCCGCGATCGCCGCGGACACCGGGTGGCGCGAGCCCCTGGCGAGCGCACCGGCGCGGGCCAGGGCGGTGACGTCGTCGGCGCCCGGGGGAAGCCACACCGCGGCCACCGACGTCCTGCCCTCCGTGAGGGTGCCGGTCTTGTCGAGCACCACGACGTCGATCGTGCGGGCCGTCTCCAGCGCCTGGTGGTCGCGGATGAAGATGCCCAGCTGGGCGCCGCGGCCCGACGACACCAGCATCGCCATCGGCGTGGCCAGCCCGAGCGCGCACGGGCACGCGATGACCAGCACGGCGAGCGCGGGGTTGATGGCGGCACGCCAAGTGCCGTCGGCGATCCACCACCCGGCGAGCGTCAGCACCGACAGCGCGATGACCGCCGGTACGAACACCGAGCTGATCTGGTCGACCAGGCGCTGGGTGGCGGCCTTGCTGGACTGCGCACGCGTGACCAGGGAGGTGAGGCGCGCGACCCGCGTGGCCGCTCCGACGCCGGTGGAGCGCACCTCGAGGCGGGCCTCGAGGTTGACCGTCCCGGCCCACACGACGTCGTCGGGTCCAGATGACCTGGGAGTGGGCTCGCCGGTCATCACGCTGGTGTCGATGGCCGACGTCCCGGCCACGACGACGCCGTCGACCGGCACCCGGTCGCCCGGCAGCACCACCACGACGTCGTCGACGCGCAGGTCGTCGATCGGCACGGTCCGTTCGCGGCCGTCCACCAGCACGATCACGTCGTCCGGCTGCACCGCGGCGAGCGTGCGGAGCGCGTCGCCGGCCCGCACCCTGGCCTGGGCCTCGAACAGGCGTCCGGCGAGCACGAACGCCGTCACGCCGCCCACGACGTCCAGATAGATCGCCCCCCACGGGTTCCACAGCTCGGCCCACCCGCGGGCCGTGGGTCCGTCGGTCAGGTACATCGAGTAGATCGACAGGATCGAGGCGGCGATCACGCCCAACGACACCAAGGTGTCCATCGTGGCGGCGCGGTGCCGGGCGGCGAAATAGGCGGCGCGGTGGAACGGCCAGGCGCACCAGGTGGCGATCGGCGCGGCGAGCGCCGTCAGGAGGAGGTCCCAGCCGGGGAACCGCAGGTCGGGGGCCACCGTGAGCGCGATGGACAGATCGCCCACCGGCACGCACAGCACCAGGGCCACCACGAGGCGACGGCGCAGGTCCGTGGTGCGGTGGCGCTCGGCGTCCGACTCGTCCTCGAAGGCCCGGTCGCACGGTTGCGCGTCGTAGCCGGCCGAGCGGACGACATCGACGAGGCGCTCGGGATCGATGGCGTGGTCGACGGCGACGGTCGCGAGCGAGGTGGCGTAGTTGACGTGGGCGGCCACCCCGTCGACCCGGTCGAGGGCCTTCTGGACGCGGCGGGCGCACGCCGAGCAGGTCATGCCGGAGACGGTCAGCAGCATCTCGCGCCCGGACGAGTCCGATCGGGTCTCAGCGGTGGTCGACATCGGGACCTCCGGGCTCGAGGGCCGTGCCGGCACGCGCCAGCCGCAGGCTGTTCAGCACCACCATCAGCGACGACGCGGCCATCGCCGCGCTGGCGAGCAGCGGGTTGAGGATCCCGGCGGCGGCCAGTGGCACGGCGGCCAGGTTGTAGCCGATCGCCCACACCAGGTTCTGCGCGATCGTGCGGCGGGTGGCACGCGACAGCTCGACCAGCGTGGGCACGAGGCGCAGATCGTTGCGCAGCAGCACCACGGACCCGGCCTGCCGCGCGGCGTCGGTGCCGTGCGTGACCGCCACGCCGACGTCGGCCGTGGCCAGGGCGGGCGCGTCGTTGACACCGTCGCCGAGCACCAGCACCCCCCGGCCGCGACGCTGCAGGTCGGTGACCAGGTCGGCCTTGACCGCGGGTGACGCGGCGGCTCGCCACTCGTCGACGCGCAGCCGCTCGGAGATCTCGGCGACGGCCGCGGCGTGGTCGCCGCTGGCCACCACCACCCGGTGGCCGAGCCGGTGCAGCTGGTCGACGGCGGCGGACGCACTGGGCTTCTCCAGGTCGAGCAGCGCGAAGCCGGACACGGTACGGCCGTCGACCGCCACGCAGGTGACCGTGCGGCCGCGTGCTCGCTGGTCGACACACCAGGTGTGCACGGAGTCGTCGACCTCGATCCCGATCTCGTCGAGCTGGTCGGGGGAGCCGGCGTGGACCGGCCGTCCGTCCACGGTGGCGGTCATGCCCCCGGCGGTCTCCTGCAGGTCCTCGACCAGGGGCCGTCCCGCCTCGGCCGCCGGCAGCAGCGACCCGGCGATCGCCCGGGCCACGGGATGACGCGACTCACGCAGCAGGGCGAGTGCCAGCCGGTCGTCGTCGACGGGCGAGGTCCAACGGTCCACGACGGACATCAGGCCGAGAGTGAGCGTGCCGGTCTTGTCCACGACCACCGTGTCGACGCGCGCGGCGAGCTCCAGCGCCGCAGGGTCCCGCACGAAGATCCCGAGCCGGGCGGCGCGACCGGACGCGACGGCGACGGCCGCCGGTGTCGCCAGGCCGAGGGCGCAGGGGCAGGCGACCACCAGCACGGCGAGCCCCGCCGACAAGGCCTGGGCGGACTGGCCGGCCACCGCCCAGCCGGCCGCGGTGAGCAGCGCCAGGGCGACCACGGACGGCACGAACACCGAGATGACGCGCTCGACCGCCTGGTGCAGCGGTGTGCGCCGGGACCGTGCCTGGTCGACCATCTCGACCAGCTGGGCCAGCACCGTGGAGGCACCAGCGTGGTCGGCGCGCACCACGAGGCGACCGGTGAGGTTGATCGTGCCGCAGCTGACCGGGTCGCCGACTCCAGCTGGGCGGGGTGCCGACTCTCCGCTGAGGACCTGGGTGTCGACGGTCGAGCTGCCGTCGAGCACCTCGCCGTCGACCGGGACCGCCTCGCCCGGGCCCACCACGACCCGGTCCCCGACGACGAGATCGCTCACCGAGACCGAAGTGACCTGCCCGGCGGCGTCCATCCGTCGGGCCGAGGTGGGAACCAGCGCCGCGACCTCGGCCAGCGACGCCGTGGCCCGCGAGCGCGCACGGTGGTCCAGAATGCGGCCCAGCAGCGTGAACGTCGTGATGCCGACCGCCACGTCGAGGTAGACCGGCCCTTGGGGGTGCAGCAGCACCGAGAGCCCCGAGCCCGTCGCGGTGGCGGCTCCGGGTGCCAGCAGGGCCCAGGTCGACAGCACGACGGCGGCGAGCACGCTGAGCGAGACGAGTGAGTCCATCGAGGACCCGCCGCGGCGCAGGAGGGTCAGCGCCGCTCGATGGAAGGGCCATGCGCACCAGCCGGCGACCACGGCCGAGAGGGCGAGCAGCACGAGGCGCCACCCGGCGAACAGGTGGTCGGGCGCGAAGGCGCCGGCCAGGCTGAGGTCGAGGACCGGGACGAACACGACGGCTGCGACGACCAGCCGCAGCACCAGACGGTCCGGGTCGTGCGGCCGCGACGACCCGCCCGCCACCACCGGTGGTGCGATCGTCGCGCGGTAGCCCGCCTGCTCGACGGCCTCGATCGCAAGCCGCGGATCGAGATCGGCCGGAATCGTCGCGTGGGCCCGACCTCCGAGCACGTCGACCGTGACGTCCGTGGCGCCGGAGGCCTCCAGCCGGCGGCGCACCCGCGTGCCGCAGGCGGCACAGGTCATGCCGCTGACGCTGAGGTCGAGGACGCGAGTCCCGCGATCGGAGATGCCCGGGCCGTCAGCCGTGACGACGGCTGACGAGAGGGTGGTGCCCGAGCGATTCGACATCCTGTAGAGGGTACACTCGGTGCATGAAGGGTCCCACCCGACGCGAGCCCGGTGCGCTCAAGCGAGAGATCGTCCGCATCCTGCGTGACTCGCCCGACGCGCTCACCGCCCGACAGGTGGCTGCGGCCGTCGGCAACGCCGGTGGCCCCACGCCGGCCCTGACCACGGTCCTGACCGTTCTCGACCGGTTGCGCGTGGCCGGCGAGGTCGACCGCGCGCACCGCCCCGGCCAGGAGTACCTGTTCTCGGCGGTGCTCGAGGACTCCCAGGCGGCTGCCGGCCAGATGCTCGAGGCGCTGCTCGGCTCGGGTGACCGTGGGGGTGCGCTCACCCGATTCTCGGGCTCGCTCAGCGACGCCGACGCCGACCTGCTGCGCCGCGCGCTCGACCGGCGTTCCACCGACTGATGACGCTCTGGATCGTCGGCCTGCTCGGCTACGCCAGCGCGTCGCTGCTGCTGACGCCGCTCCTGCTGGCCGGTCGGCCGTGGTCCGTGCGCAGGCCGCGCCTGGCCATCGGCGGCTGGCTGTTCGCGCTCGCCACCGGTGTCGCCACCGCCACCACCGGGGTCAGCCTGTGGATCGCGGACGGGATCGACGAGCCGCACGGGGTGACCGGCGCCGGGTCGGTCGCCCTGTACCTGAGCGCGTGGGTCGTGGTGGCCCTGGTCTCCGGGTGCGCCGCGATGGCCGTCGGACGGGCGGCTGCAGAGGTGCACGCCCATCGCGGCCGGTGCGTGCAGGCCCGGTCGGTCGTCGACGCCTGCGCAGGTCACTCCACGGCCGTCGACGGGCAGACGGTGCACGTGGTGCGGCACGACGCCACCTTCGCGGTGAGCCTCACCGGCCCCGACGCCCGCGTGATCGTGTCCTCCGGCCTGATCACCGCCCTCGACGCCCGTGAGCTCGAGGCCGTCGTGCAGCACGAGCTGGCCCACCTGAACCTGCACCACGACCTGCTCATGCGGCTGGCGCACCTGCACGAGGCGTGCGTGCCGGTGGGTCGGACCCCCATGCGGATGCGCGAGGCGATGAGCCTGCTGATCGAGCTGATCGCCGACGACCGTGCGGCGCGCCACTGCGGGAGTGCCCCGCTGGCCGAGGCGCTGCACAAGATCGGCACCCTGACCCGCGACGACTCGATGACCCTGCGGGCGCGACGCCTCGACGCGGCCCTGTCCACGCTCTGACCGCAGTCGGGGGACAATGAGCGGGTGGACATCGCCCTGACGGTCGTCACTCTCGCCGCGATCGCCGTCGCCTTCAGCACGTTGGCCGGACGGTTCGCGCTGTCGGCACCCCTGGTGCTCATCGTGGTCGGCATCGTGGTGTCGTACCTGCCGTTCCTGCCCGACGTCGAGCTGACGCCCGAGCTGGTGCTGATCGGGCTGCTGCCGCCCCTGTTGTACTCGGCGGCCATCCGCACCTCGTTGATCGACTTCCGCAGCAACAAGCGACCCATCGCGCTGCTCAGCGTCGGCCTGGTGATCTTCACGACGGTCGGTGTGGGCCTGCTGGTGTGGGCGATGCTCGACGTGCCGCTGGCCGTCGGGTTCGCGCTCGGCGCCGTGGTGGCTCCGCCGGACGCCGTGGCCGCCACGGCGATCGCCCGCCGCATCGGCATGCCGCGCCGCGTGGTCACGATCCTCGAGGGCGAGAGCCTGGTCAACGACGCCACCGCCATCGTGACGCTGCGCACCGCCATCGCGGCCATCGCTGGCACCGTGTCGGTGTGGCAGGTGGCGGCGTCGTTCGTGCTGTCCGCGGTGGGCGGTGTCCTGGTGGGTCTGGTGGTCGCGGTCGTGATCGTCAAGGTCCGCAAGCTCGTCGAGGACGAGACCGCCGACGTCGCGGTCTCGCTGATCACCCCGTTCCTGGCGTACCTGCTGGCCGAGGAGGTGCACGTACCCGGCGTCGACGGCCATCCCTCGGGCGTGCTGTCGGTGGTGGTGGCCGGGCTGATCCTGGGCCACAAGTCGCCGCTCATCCAGTCCGGCTCGTCGCGGCTGTTCGAGCGCACCAACTGGACCACCATCTCCTACGTGCTGGAGAACGCGGTCTTCCTGCTGATCGGCATGCAGATCCGCTCGATCCTCATCGACGTCGGTGACAGCGAGCTGTCGACCGGCCTGATCGCCGCCACGTGCGCCGCGGTGCTGGTCGCGGTCATGGTGCTGCGCATGGTCTGGGTCATCCCGGCCACCTACCTGCCTCGCCTGCTGCCGTTCATCCGCGACGGCGATCCGGCGCCGCCCTGGCAGGTGCCCGTCGTCATCGGCTGGGCCGGCATGCGCGGCGTGGTCACGCTGGCCGCGGTGTTCCTGCTGCCGCTGGACACGCCGCACCGCGAGGTGCTGGTGCTGATCGCCTTCGTCGTCACCGTCGGCACCCTGCTGATCCAGGGCTTCACGCTGCCGTGGTTGGTGCGCCGGCTCGGAGTGCCGGGGCCGGACCGGCACGAGGACCACCTGCAGGAGGCGAGCGTCTACCAGGCGGTGTCGGACGCGGGCCTGAAGTACCTCGACGAGCACGAGGACCGCGAGGTCTCCGCCGACGTCCGCAAGAGGCTGCGTGAGCGGTCGTTGGATCGTGCCAACAGCGTCTGGGAGCGGCTGGGTGGTCGTGAGACCCCCACGGCGCAATACTCGCGCACCCGTGCGGCGATGCTCGACGCCGAGCGGCAGGAGCTGCTGCGCATCCGTGCCACCGGCGGGGTCGACCAGTCGGTGCTGGCCCGGGTCATGAATGCCCTCGACGTCGAGGAGTCGATCCTCGACCGCGCCGCCGAGGACGAGACCACCGCCGAGCGCGAGACCGACCTGATCCCCACGCCCGGCGCCAACGGCGGCTGCGACCACCTGCGCGAGGCCACCCGGGTGCCCGACCCGCTGACGCCTCGCGGCTGCGGGGAGTGCCTCGAGCTGGGGGAGGACTGGGTGCACCTGCGCATGTGCCTGACCTGCGGCCACGTGGGCTGCTGCGACTCCTCGCCTCGCCGGCACGCCTCGGCGCACTTCCACGAGACCGCGCACCCGGTGATGCGCTCGTTCGAGCCGGGCGAGGCGTGGCGCTGGTGCTTCGTCGACGAGCTGACGGGATGACTTCATGACACTTCACCTCCACGACGTCGTGCTCGAGCCACGAGGCCCGGCCGCGGCGGTCATCCTCACCGACGAGCAGGTGGCGTCCCTCGGCGGCGGCAAGACCCCTCCGGTGCGCTTCACGGTCAACGGCGTCAGCGTTCCGGGCCGCATCGGCCGCATGGGTGGCGAGAACCTGATGGGGTTCAACAAGGCGGTGCGGGCGCAGCTGGGCGTCGAGGCAGGGGATGTCATCGACGTGGAGATCGTGCTGGACGACCAGCCGCGCGAGGTGGAGGTGCCGCCCGCGCTGGAGGCCGCGCTGGCGGCCGACCCGGTCGCCCGTGCGGCCTGGGATGCGCTCGCGCCCTCGCACCGCAAGGAGCACGCCCGCGCGATCAACGAGGCCAAGCAGGACGCCACGCGCGACCGGCGGGTCGACAAGACGATGCAGGCGTTGCGCGGCGACTGAGGACGTCAGCGAGCGAGGTACTCCTCGGCCAGCTTCTTCGGGGCGCGTGCCAACCAGGCGTCCTCGACGATCTCGCGGAGCCGTGGCTCGTCGACGCGGTCCATCCGCACGAGCACCGACGGGTGACCGTCGAAGTGCGACACGGTGAAGAACACGTCGGTGTCGGAGGCCAGCACGGCCTCCTTCTCGCCGAGGTCCTCGACCCGTGCGCCCGCAACGGGTCCGTCGGGGGCCGCGTCGCCGAGCTCGGTCAGCTCCTTGGCTCTCAGCGGCCGCTCCCACACGAACATCTGGCCCGCCACGCGGTAGGTGGGGTTGCCCCAGGCCGGCTTCTCGGTGGTCTCGGGCAGCTCGAGGGCGAGCCGGCGCAGGTCGTCGAACGAAGCCATCAGGTGTCGGCGAGGATGCGCCACACGATGACGCCGATGGCCAGTGCGTGACCGACCGCCAGCGTGAGGCCGTGGTCGATCACCGCTGCGAGGTAGCGGGTGAACAGCCCGGCGTCGGCTGCGAGTCCGTCGACCGCGATGGCCTGGGGGCGCAGCACGCACACGGCGAACAGCGTGCCCAGCAGCAGCAACGGTGGCAGGACTCCGGCGGGGAACAGCTCTCGCACGTCGATGGCCATCGGCAAGGTGACCACGATCAGCACGAAGCCGAGCGAGAACGCGAAACCGAGCGAGCCGTTGACCAGGTCGAGCGCGGTGACGGCGGCCATGGCGACGCAGCCGAGCACGATCGTGCCGCGCACCGTGAGGTCGTGCGACGCGAGTTGTTGCCCGGGCCCGAGGGCCGTGCGCTCCATGGGATCGACGGTAGCGTCCGAACGGCCCCGACGAGGTGCACGACGGCCGGTGTCGAGGCTGCGATTGCGGGGCTGGTGTGGAAGGGGGAAGGCATCCATGGCTCCACTGTCGCGCCGCCCACCGACACTTTTTGACGGGCAGCGAGCAGGTCAGCCGGCGGAGCCGCCGGCGATCTCGTAGTTCCAGACCTCGCTGTGGGTGGAGACCGGCTTCTTCGGCGCCTCACCGCCGGCGCGCTCGACCGCAGAGCGGTGGCCCTCGGCGAACGACGGGGAGTCGACCCATGCCTGGAAGGTCTCCTCGCTGGCCCAGCGGGTGATGACGAGCCACTGGTCACGGTCGTCGGTGGGCTTGAGCAGCTCGAAGCCCTCGAACCCCTCGGCCCCGTCGACGGCGCCCGCGCGGGCGGCGAATCGGTGGGCGAGCTCGTCCCCGGAACCGGCCGGGACGGTGATGGCGTTGATCTTGATGACGGTCATACGTCCAGTGTGCCTCGTGGTCTGACAGGCTCGTGACGTGCTGATCGAGACCGAGCGGCTGGTGCTGCGGCCCTACGTCGAGGGCGATGCTCCTCGCGTGCTGGAGATCCTGAGCCATCCCGACGTGTATCCGTGGCTGGACGACCCGCCCACCGAGCCGATGGCCGACCTCGAGGCCGCGCACCAGTGGGTGCGACGCGTCAACGAACGCGAGGCCGCCGACCGGTTCGACGCCCGTCGCGCGATCGAGGTGCGCGAGACCGGCACGGTGGCCGGCACCGTGCTGGTGGCGCCGCTGGTACGCAAGGACGGCACCGACCTCGGCGAGCACGAGCTCGGCTGGCACCTGCACCCGGACTCGTGGGGTCACGGCTACGCCACCGAGGCGGCCCGGGCGATGCTCGATGACGTCTTCGCCGCGGGGCTGCCCGACGTCTGGGTCGGGATGATGGTCGACAACCACCGGTCGCGCGCCGTGGCCGAGCGCCTGGGGCTTCCGTTCACGGGCATCCACCCGGACCCTTGGTACGAGGGCGACAGCCCGTTGTTCCACGTCACCGCAGAGGAGTGGTCGGCCAGATGATCAGCACGCGGCGGCTCGAGCTGCGGCCCTTCACCCTCGACGACGCCGACGACCTGTTCGACATCTTCCGGCGGCCCGAGGTGGCTCGATGGAGCGGCGTCGGTGTGCCGATGACGCATCGCGACGACGCGGTGGCGCGGATCGAGCGCATGCCCGAGCGTGCCGGTTCGCATCCCGCGGCGACGATCCGTGCGATCGTTCCGCACGACGAGCAGCGGGTGGTCGGCATGGCGGTGCTGGTGTCGATCCCCGCCAGCGCCGGAGTCGACCGCGACGACCTGGAGATCGGCTGGCACCTGCACCCCGACGTGTGGGGTCGCGGCTACGCCACCGAGGCAGCGACCGCGCTGGTCGAGCACGCCTGGGCGGCTGACGTGGACGAGGTGGTCGCCGTGACGCATCCGGACAATGCCGCCTCGCAGGCGGTGTGCGGACGGCTCGGCATGACCGACCTCGGCCTGCGCTCGGACTGGTACGACCAGGAGCTGCGAGCCTTCTCGATGACCAGGCCCTGAGGCGCACACCAGTCGTACGGTGGGTGACATGAAGCGTTTCGCGCCGGCCCTGGCCCTGCTCGTGGGTGCGATCGTGGTGGTCGCGTCCGGGATCAGGTCGGACAGCGCGGTCAGCACCACCGTCATCGCCGCGGTGCTGCTGACCGGTGCCGTCGTCCTGTCGCCGCTGCCCTTCCCGGGCGCCGCCGCGACCGTCGAGTGGCAACGCGCCGAGCGCGACGGCGAGATCGTCGTCCTGCACCGACCCGGCTGCCCGTACTGCCTGCGGCTGCGTGCCGCCGTCGGTGGACTGGCCGATCGTGCCACCTGGGCCGACATCTGGGTCGATGACGAGGCGGCCGCGCGCGTGCGGGAGGCCACCGGCGGCGACGAGACGGTGCCCACGGTGCTGGTCGGCGGCGTCGCTCACGTGAACCCGGATCCGGCGTGGGTGCGGTCGTTGCTGGCGGAGGCCCCGAGCACCTGACGGGCCCGGGGGCTCAGGCCGTAGGGTGGTTCCTCGTGGCTCTCAGCATCGGCATCGTGGGACTTCCCAACGCGGGCAAGTCGACCCTCTTCAACGCCCTGACCAAGAACGACGTCCTCGCGGCGAACTACCCGTTCGCGACGATCGAGCCGAACGTCGGCGTGGTCGGCGTCCCGGACTCGCGCCTCGCGCAGCTGGCCGAGATCTTCGGCTCGGAGAAGATCCTGCCCGCCACCGTGCAGTTCGTGGACATCGCCGGCATCGTGCGCGGCGCGTCCGAGGGTGAGGGCATGGGCAACAAGTTCCTGTCCCACATCCGTGAGTCCGACGCGATCTGCCAGGTCACCCGTGTGTTCCGCGACGAGGACGTCACCCACGTCGACGGCGACGTGAACCCGGGCAACGACATCGAGACGATCTCGATCGAGCTGGCGTTGGCCGACCTGCAGACCATCGACAACGCGTTGCCGCGCCTGGACAAGGACTCGCGCAAGGACAAGTCGCTCGTGCCGTTGTTCGAGGAGGCCAAGAAGGCCAAGGAGTCGCTCGAGGCCGGCACGGGCGTGCTGAAGGCCGGGCTCGACCTGGACCTGCTGCGCGAGCTGCACCTGATGACGGCCAAGCGATTCATCTACGTGTTCAACTGCGACGCCGAGGAGCTGAACGACGACGCCCTCAAGCAGCAGATGCGCGATCTCGTGGCGCCGTCGGAGGCGATCTTCCTCGACGCCAAGGGTGAGGCCGAGCTGGTCGAGCTGGGCGACGACGAGGAGGCCGAGCAGATGCGCGCCGAGATGCTCGCCGACATGGGCGTCACCGAGCCGGGCCTCGACGCGTTGGCTCGCGTCGGCTTCGACACCCTCGGCCTGCAGACCTACCTCACCGCCGGCCCCAAGGAGTCGCGCGCCTGGACCATCCCCCAGGGCGCCACCGCCCCGCAGGCCGCCGGCGTCATCCACACCGACTTCGAGCGCGGCTTCATCAAGGCCGAGATCGTCTCCTTCGACGACCTCGTCGACGCCGGCAGCATGAACGCCGCCAAGTCCGCCGGCAAGGTCCGCATGGAGGGCAAGGACTACGTCATGGCCGACGGCGACGTGGTGGAGTTCCGCTTCAACGTCTGAATCCCGGCGCGGTACGTTCAGCCGGATGACTCTGTCGATCCGCACTGTCGCGCACGCCGCGTTGTCCGACGGGGATCGCGCGGGGCTCCGGACCCTGTTCGACGCGGAGTACCTGGCCGAGTTCGGCCGATGGGATCCCGACCAGCCCTATGGCTATGCGCCCCACGACGTTCACCTGATCGCCCTTCGTGGCGACGTGGTGGTCGGTCACGTCGGGTGGGGGCGACGTTCGATCGGCGTGGGAGAGCGGGACGTGGTGGTGGCAGGCGTGGGTGGCGTGCTGGTGGCCAAGGCGGCTCGGGGCCTGCGACTCGGTGAGCGACTCATGCGCGCGGCAGTCCGTGAGATGGCGGACGGTGGGATCGACTTCGGCTTTCTCGGATGTCGCGAGGCGGTCGTGCCGTTCTACCGGTCCTGCGGGTGGACACGCGTGGTGGCAGCCGTGGAGTCGCTCGATCGTGCCGGGAGATCCACGACCGACCCGCCGGGTCGACCGCTGCTCGTCTTCCCCGTGGATTCGTCGTCGGCGTGGCCGAACGGGGAGATCGATCTCCGGGGGCGGACATGGTGATCCGCAGGTGCCTCCGTAGGACTGCCCTCGGTGGAGCTCTGACTCAACGGGTAGCCGCCACGAACCAGACGAGCGTCGCGACGTCGGCGACCACCGCGAGCCAGAAGATCGTCCGGCACGGTCAGCCGTGCGATCCCACGTTGACCACGCGGCCGGACGAGTCGCAATAGAAGAATCTGCGGACGCCCCAATCCTCGGTGGTGAGTGGGTAGACGATCCCCAGGCCGGCCGCGGTGGCGGCCGCATGCGCAGCGTCGACGTCGTCGACGAACACCGAGACGTCGGGGTTCACCGGTGCGGTGGCGTCGGCGGTGATCAGGCTGAGCTGGTGGCCGGCGTCGTCGGCCAGCGTCACGATCCAGCCGTGGTCCATCACGACCCGCAGCCCGAGGACGGCGGTGTGCTGGGCCACGGCAGCCGCGAGGTCGGCGACGGTGAGGTTGGGGACGACGCGCTCGACGGTCATGGTGCCTCAGTCTGCCGGGTCGACAGGCGTCTGCTGCGGATCGCAGACACCACTCGACTGGGAGCTCCTGCGTCGTCGGGGCGGTCAGGCGTGCGCGAACCCGACCGTGCTGCGCCTGACCCACAGCCTGCGGGCGCCCCAGGCGACGAGCGCGGCGCCGAGGAGCATGTCGTAGCGGCCGAGGAATCCGACCAGCACGTCCAGGAGCACGAAGAACGTCAGCAGGCCCACCACGACCCGCACGCCGTCGCTGCCGTACGGCCCGGTCACGGCCAGTCGCGGAATCACCACCAGGCCGATCGCGACGGGCAGCAGCGCGACGGCGACGCCGACCGGCCAGGGCAGGCCGGACTGCGGCACCGAGTAGGCGGCGATCCAGTGGGTCAGCGCGCAGCCGAAGGCGATCGGGCCCAGGAACCGACGAGGTGGAGCGGGGTCGACGCTCCTGCGGGACTCGGACGCGGGACGGCGCCTCCCGACTGCGAACGCGGCGACCACGACGGCGACCAGCAGCAGCGCGGCGGCCGCCAGCACCGGGGCCGGTGGCCGCTGGTCGAACTCACCGTAGATCAGCGGCGTCGAGGCCAGGACGACTCCTGCCACGACCAGACCTGGACGCCCGGCCCACGGCCGGTCCCGCGCCGCTGGCGCCAGCCACTCGACCACGAGGACCGACGAGCAGATGCTGATCGTCGTGTGGAAGACCGTGAGGTGCGAGGCCAGGAGCACGTTCGTGTGCTCCACGACGCTGTATGAACCGACCCCGGAGTCGGACCAGAACTGCGGGAAGAACCAGTACCGGTCGACCAGCGCCTCCTCCCACACGGCGTAGGCGACGCCGAGCACGACCAGTCCGGGGAAGCCGAGCCCGCAGCGGTGTGCCACGTCACGACACACCAGCGCGCCGCAGCCGTAGAGCGCCGCCATGAAGGCCAGGTTCCACGGCAGCAGGAGGTCCAGCGGCGGGGTGGACCCCGAGAGCCCTTCGCCGAAGAACGGCGCGACGAGCAGGATCAGCAGCGCTGGATGCTCGATGATCCAGCGCACTGGACCGCGGCGCGGGGCCTGGTCGGACACCGTCAGCGCCAGTCGAAGTACTCGCGATGGATCGCCGACGCCGAGACGCCCGCGGTGCGGAACCCGGAGGACAACGCCTGGACCATGGGCTCGGGTCCGCACATGAACACCGACACGGCCGCGGCGTCGCCCTGGCCCGAGAGGGCGAGTGCCTTCTCAGCCGTCAGGCGTCCGCTCGTGGTCGAGTCGATCACGTGGACGCGCACGTTGGGGTGGTCGGCGGTGATCGCGTGGATCTCGTCGAGGTACGGAGCTTCGCCCGCGACCGAGTAGAAGAAGTCGACGCTCTCGGAGGCGGGGAACTCCTCGAGCGACCTGATCCAGCTCAGGAACGGCGTGATGCCGACGCCACCGGCGACCCAGATCTGCTGCTGCTTGCCCTTGGCGTGGGTGAACCGGCCGTGCGGTCCGCTGAGCACCGCCGGCATGCCCGGCCGCACCGAATCCGACACCGTCGACGTGTAGTCACCGAGCGCCTTGATGGTGACCCGGACGTGGGGGTCGGCGGGACTGCTGGCCAGCGTGAACGGGTGGCGGTGCCAGCCGGACTTCGTCTCCAGGTGCAGCATCGCGAACTGGCCGGGCGCGTAGCGCAACGGCTTGCCCAGCGGTCGCAGCACGATCTCGGTGAGGCCGTCGCCGACCACCTGCACCTCGCTGACCTGGTAGTCCCGCAGTCCGTGACCGCGGCGTGCGAGCAGCTCGCGGTAGGCGTAGAAGACCAGCCCGACCCCTCCGACCACCACGTAGACCCACCGGAGGACCGGCGCACCGTCGAACGCCGTCGCATCGACCAGTCCGTGGGCGAACCCGATGGCCACGAACAGGCCGGTGGTGCGGTGCACGAAGCGCCAGATCTCGTAGTCGCCGACCAGGCGGGAGACCAGACGCATCGGCGGCCACTCGTGGATGGTCTCGATGATGCGACGCCCCGGTGCGGGGACGACGGTGCGCCACCGCGGGAGGATCGCCCACACGATGAGGGTCGCGAGGCCGACGGTGGACACGACGCCGGCCGGGTTGGCCCACGACGGTGCGCCGGGCTCACCACGGTGCGACATCAGGATGTGCGGCACCAGGAGCAGCACACCGACGATCGCGCACCTGCGGTGCCAGATGGCGGCACGGTCGATGCCGTCGAAGTACGACTCCACCCACGGCAGGGTGCTGATCAGCACCAGCGCGATGGACATCAGCAGGATCGACTCCACGCCGGCGAGCTGGCCGATCGAGCTGCCGGTGGCCAGGTCGGCGGGCTTGGCGACCTGCCACAGCACGGCCATCGCGACGACGGAGGCGACGATGCTGATCGGACCCGCCAGGCGCAGCGACTGTCGGGCGGCGAGACTCATCGGCACATCGTAGAGGCGCAGGGGACCGGCCGGTGGAGGATCCCCACTCTGAGCGCCCATGGGCTGACATGATGCGCAGGTGACCGAGCACCGGGTGGATCAGCAGAGCTCGGACGACCGCTTCGACGCCGTCCGGCACAACCGCGACGCGTGGGACCGGCTGGTCGCCGAGGGCAACGAGTGGACCCGTCCGGTCGGCCCCGAGGTGATCGAACGGGCGCGCGCCGGTGACTGGTCGATCGTGCTGGTCGGGCACGAGCCGGTTGATCGCGCGTGGTTCCCCTCGAGCGTGGCCGGCGTCGACGTGCTGTGCCTCGCCGGCGGGGGTGGTCAGCAGGGCCCGGTTCTCGCGGCCGCCGGGGCGACCGTCACGGTCTTCGACAACTCGCCGGCCCAGCTCGCCCAGGACGATCTCGTCGCGGCCCGGGACGGCCTCGAGATCACCACCGTGCTGGGGGACATGCGTGACCTGAGCGCGTTCGGCGACGGCGTGTTCGACCTGATCGTCCATCCGGCGTCGAACGTGTTCTGCCCCGACCTGGAGCCGGTGTGGCGGGAGTGCCACCGGGTGCTCCGCCCCGGTGGGCACCTGCTGGTCGGCTTCGTCAATCCAGACACCTACCTGTTCGACCACGTCGCCCTGGAGGAGCGAGGTGAGCTGATCGTCCGCCACCCGTTGCCCTACTCCGACGAGGCCACGTTCTCCGCCGCCGAGCGCGACGCGCTGTTCGGCGAGGGCGCCGCCGTGGAGTACAGCCACACCATGTCCGAGCAGATCGGCGGTCAGCTGGCCGCCGGGTTCGTGCTGACCGACTTCCGCGAGGCGAGGCACCAGTCGTCGGTGACCGCCGGGTTCCTGCCCGGCTACTTCGCGACGCGCGCGCTCAAGAGCTGAGTCAGGTCGGGAGGAGCCCGCGCAACCGGTCGATCAGCGAGTCCTTGACCGCCTGGGTCACGGCGGTCTGGATCTGGGTGTCGAGGTCACGCTGGTCGTCGAGGTTCGCGAGCACCTCGCGAACGTCGAGGCGCTCGATGGCACGGACCAGCACGTCGTCGGTCTTGACGGCCGCGTCGATGACCGAGTCCGGCACGAGGCGGATGACCCGCTCGAGCAGGCCGTTGAGGTTCGCGTTGGCCAGCGCCTCGTCGGCCAGGTCCGACGCCGGCGGCAACGAGCCGTCAGCCTTCATCTGACCCACCGCGCTGACCAGACCTGCGCGGAGCGCGTCGGCCTCTCGATCGGTCACCTGCTGCTGCTGGGCGATCTGCAGGGTCAGTGCCTCGCGGCTGACGCCGAGCGTGCACGCCGCGTCGTCGACGCCGATCAGCACGAGGCGCTCGGTGAGACCGTCGATGCCGGTGGCCCGCGACGTGACGGTGCGCTCTGCGCAGGGGTCGGCCGCCTTGAGCGGCTCGTAGGTGCCTCCGCCGTTGGCCACCTGCACGCCGACGACGGCGCCGACCGCGAGCAGCGCGGCGATCGGCAGACCGACCCACCGGGCGGGCCCACTCACGTCGTCCTCCGTCGGGGCAGCCTGACGACGGTGAGCAGCGCCGCGAGAGCGAAGGCCGCCCCGTACAGGAACGAGTCGCGGAACGCGTGGGTCGCGGCGCGCTCCAGCTGGTCGTCGAGGTCGCGCTCGAGCTGGTCCGCGGCAGGTCGCTCGGCGGGTGCGAGGTCGAGCCGTGCGAACGCACCGCCGAGGTCGGGCACCCGGCCCTGCTGGTCGGCCAGGGCGGTGCCGAGCTGCTGCGCGACCGCGATCTTGTCCTCGGGCTGCAGGGGTGCGTCGAGCACCAGTGACGTGATGGCGACCTCCGCGGGGGCCTGCGCGTCCTGCAGGTCGGCGGTGAACACCGGGGTGAGGATCGCGAGGCCGACGACGACGCCCACGTGCCTGGCGCTGATGGTCCATCCGGCGTGCCGCACCCGGGGGAGCCGCAGGTCCATGGCCTGTGACGTGAGTCGGTCGATGGTCAGCCCGAGCCCGAGCCCCACCAGCGCCTGCGGGGCGATCGTCCAGACCAGGTCGGACGACGGCGGGAGGGCCAGGCCCACCAGACCTCCTGCGACCAGGAAGCACCCGACCGCCACCTCGACGTCCGGCGGCGGGCGGAACAGGCGCACCAGGGGTCGAGCCGCCAGCGCGGCGACGGGCACCACGGACACGGTGAGTGCGGCCGTGGCCGGAGAGCGGCCCCAGCCCTCGACCAGCAACAGCACCAGCAGGAAGAGCGCTGCGGTGAGTGCTGCCGACATCAGTGCGAGCGTGAGATTGGCCCGGATCGCCGGGCGGTGGCGGTCCGCGACGGTGCTCGTCACCCCCCGCACGGACAGCGCCGCCGGCACCGCGAGCGCCGCGAACGGCACCTGGACCACGAAGATCGCCTGCCACGAGATCGCCTCGGTGAGCAGCCCGCCCAGAACAGGCCCGACCGCCGTGCCGACGACGCCCGCGGTCACCCACGTCGCCACGCCACGGCGGTCGCCGCGGCCGGCCGCCAGCAGCTCCAGACAGCCCACGAGGGCGAGAGCTTCGCCGATCGCCTGCACGCACCGTGCGGCGATCAGCACCTCGATCGTGCCGGCGAACGCACACCCGGCAGATGCCGCCGCGAACACCGCGATGCCGACCGCCGTGAACACGTGAGGTCGAGCCCGTGAGAAGACGGCCGCCGCGGGCACGGCAGCGACGCCGAGCACGAGGTTGTAGGCGATCAGCACCCACGCGACCTGCGCCACTGACGCGTCGAGATTGCGCAGGATGTCGGGCAGCGCCAACGTCACGATGGCCGAGTCGGCCAGCACCAGAGCCACGGTCACGGCGAGCAGGGGAGCCGTGACGCGACGCATCGCCCCATCCTCGCAGGCGAGACCGTCGGGCTAGTCTCGGCGCGTGGGCAAGCGTGCGATTCTCTCGACGGCGATTCTGTCGCTGGCGTCGGTCGGCCTCCTCGGCGGGTGCTCCGGCGCGGGCGAGAACACGTCGGCACCACCGACGACCAGCGCGCCCGCACCCGTGGCCTCGACACCCTCGGCCGAGCCAGGGGACCCCGTCGTCGTCGCCATCTCGATCGACGGGCTGAACCCCGACGCGATCACCACGCTCGGGCCGCAGGGCGTGCCGCACCTGACTCGCCTGATGGACGAGGGGGCCTCGACCCTCAACGCACGCACGGCCTTCGAGCGCACCATCACGCTGCCCAACCACACCGGCATGATCACCGGGCGCCCCGTGGGTGGCGCGAACGGCACGTCGGTCACCTTCAACGACGACAACGGGAGCACGCTCGCGAAGGTCCACGGGAGCTACGTGCCGAGCATGTTCGACGTCGCCCACGACCGCGGCGTGAAGACCGCGCTGTTCGCCGAGAAGGACAAGTTCCGCTTCCTCGTGCGCTCGTGGGACAAGAACCACGGGGCCGACGACGTCACCGGTGCCGACGACGGCCCCGACAAGATCGACCTCGCCGCCATCGAGCCGTCGACGACCCTGGTGCCCCGGGTGATCGACGCCGTCACCCGACAGGACGCCCAGCTGGTGTTCTGGCACATCACCGCGCCCGACGCCGCCGGTCACGCGAGCGGCTGGCTCTCGCCCACCTACCTCGCGGCGGTGCAGGACGCCGACGCGCAGGTGGGCCGCCTGCTGGCCGCGCTCGACGCCGATCCCGCGCTCGAGAGCCGCACCATGATCGTCCTGACGGCCGACCACGGCGGCGTCAAGGGAACTCGCGGGCACTCCGACGCCGGCGCGCTGGCCGACTACCGGATCCCGTTCATCACCTGGGGGCGCGGGGTGGCCGAGGGCGCCGACCTCTACGACGTGAACCCCGACCTCGCCGACCCGGGCACCAGCCGCCCCGACTACTCCGGTGCGCAGCCGGTGCGGAACTTCGACCTCGCCGACACCGCTCTGGAGTCACTGGGTCTGCCGGACGTGTCGAGCGTCAGCGTCGGCATCGCCACCCGCTGACCGATCGGCCTACCATCGGGCCATGGCCTGGTGGACCGAACGGATCGTCCCGCGCATCGTGGAGAGGGCGTGCTCGACCGGCGACGTCATGAAGCAGCGCCAACGCGTGTGCGGCTGGCTGCACGGACGGGTGCTCGAGATCGGCTTCGGGTCGGGCCTCAACGTCGTCAAGTACCCCGACGCGGTCGCGTCGGTGGCGGCCGTCGAGCCCGCCGACCTGGCGTGGGAGATGTCGGCCGAGCGGCGCGCCGCCTCGCCGGTGCCGATCACCCGGTCCGGCCTGGACGGGCAGGCGCTGGCCGAGCCCGATGCGGCGTTCGACAGCGTGCTGTCGACGTTCACCCTGTGCACGATTCCTGACGTGGAACAGGCGCTCCGGGAGGTGCGCCGAGTCCTGAGGCCCGGAGGCACGCTGGTGTTCCTCGAGCACGGGCTCGCGCCGGACGCGAGTGTGGTGCGGTGGCAGCGGCGCCTCGAGCCGGTGCAGAAGCGGGTGGCCGGCGGATGTCACCTCACCCGTGACGTGCCGGCGCTCGTGGCCGCCGCTGGGTTCGACGTGGTCGACCTCGACAGCCGCTACCTGCCGGGACCCGGGCTGGCCCGCCCGTGGACGTACGGCGTCGGGGGGCGGGCCGAGGCGATCTGAGCCGTCAGGCGAGGCACGCGGCGACGAGCGCCACGACCGCGCCTGCGGTCCGCACGCGGTCGACCCGCAGCAACGCACCGATCACGGTCGGGTCGTGGCCGATCCGTCCCAGCCGACCGTGCAACCCGGCGGCGAAGCCGGCCGTCACGCCCACAGCCACCGCGTTGCCGACGATCGCGACCGTGCTCCACCAGGTCACCGGCCCGGACACCAGCACCCACCCGCACACGCCGACCAGTGCCGGGTACAGCGGGACGACGATCGCCAGGATGCGACGGGAGTGCCGGTCGTGCGCAGGAGCCCAACGGTCGGGTGCGGTATCGGCGAGAGCGGGGTAGACGACCACCGACACGACCAGCTGAAAGCCGGCGTGAAAGGCCGAGACGGCCAGCAGAGCGCTCAGGGGATCCATGTGACCATCGTGGTCCCTACGCTGTCCTCGTGCGATCGATCCTGTGGCGCGGTCTGGGCCTCGCTGCCCTCGCCCGTCTCGGCGGCCGACTGACGACGCGGCAGGCCGGGTGGGTCGGCGGGGTGGGTCTGGCGCTCGGCAGTCTCGTGCCGCTGATCGGCGTGCTGCAGGGATCGCTCGGCGCTGGCGACGTGTTCGCGCTGTTCTGGCTGGAGAACCTGGTCGTGGGAGCGTTGACCGTCGTGCGGATCCGGACCGCGCGAGGCACCGAGTCCAGGTCGACGATGACGGTGCGCGGCGACGTGGACGTCACGTCGCCTCGATCGCTGAGTCGGTTCTTCGTGCTCCACTACGGCGTCTTCACCGGGGTGCACCTGATCTTCACCGTCGTCGTCGTGGCGCTGGCCGGCGGGCTGGTGGCCGGCTGGACGTACTGGCTGCTGGCGGTCCTCGCGATGGTGGTCGCGCACCTGTTCGCGCTCGGCGTCACCTGGTTCGGGGGGCAGGACGAGACCACGAGCCCGATCGATGCGATGGCGGCGCCCTACCCGCGCATGTTCGTGCTGCACGTGTCGCTCATCCTCGCGTTCGGCCTGCTGCTGCTCAGCGGCGCCGACCAGAGCGTGGCGGCCGTCGCGCTGCTGTGCGTCATCAAGGGCGGCATCGACGTGCTGCTGTCACGCGTGGGACCCATCCGGATGGAGCTGTCGTGAGGGATCGTCCACGGGCGATCTGCGCCCGCCCTAGGGTGTAGGCCATGCTTGGACGACAGAACTACCCACGCGAGTACATCGAGCGCGGGCAGGACCAGATCACCTCTCAGCTCGCCGAGATGCGCGACATGCCGCCGGTCCCGACCGTGTTCGCGCAACGCCTCGCCGCGCACCTGGTCATCGTGATGGACGCCTTCTTCGCCCAGCGCGTGCGGGTCGAGGGCCCCAGCGCCCTCAACGAGGTGCGGGTGCTGGCACAGTCGCTGATGCACGGCAGCACGGTGATGAAGGACTCGACGGTCCCGTGGGAGACCGACCAGCTGGTGCTCGGCCTCGACGTCGACGAGGAGATCGCGCTGTCGGTCAACGATGTCGACCGACTGCAGGAGGCGTTCTTCGCCGAGCTCCACGACAAGCACGCCGCCTGAGCCATGGGGCACCGCATCTTCACGATGAGCGTGGGGGCCGTCTACCCGGCCTACGTGAACAAGGCCGAGCGCAAGGGCCGCACGCAGGCCGAGGTGGACCAGATCTTCACCTGGCTCACCGGCTTCGACGCGGCCGAGCTGCAGCAGCACCTCGACGCCGGGACGACCTTCGAGGACTTCTTCGCCGCCGCCACCCTCAACCCGCTCGCCACGTCGATCACCGGGGTGGTGTGCGGGGTTCGCGTCGAGGACGTAGAAGACCCCCTCATGCGCAAGATCCGGTACCTGGACAAGCTGGTCGACGAGCTGGCCAAGGGCAAGTCCATGGACACGATCCTGCGCGCCGGCTGATCACTCCAACGTCTCGAGGTCGCGCAGGGCGTACCGCAGGTGCTCCCACTCCTCCTGGAGGATCGTGTGCAGGCACGTCAGCACCGTCTCCTCGTGCGCAGGACTCCACGGGTTGCGCCGCACCGCCGCCAAGGTGTCGGGCGTGACCTGCGCGAGGTGGTCCCGCACCATCGCCTGATGGTCCGCCCGGACGCGCAGGATCTCGTCCCAGGTCGGCGCCTCGGCCGAGAAGACGCTCATGTCGTTGCCGTCGGCCTCGTACTCCTCGTACGGCTGACCGATGGGGTGGAACGGCTGCTCGACCTCGAGGATGGCGCGACGAAGCCAGGTGTCGGTCGCCATCACCAGGTGGCGCAGGGTCTGGGCGAAGGACCACTCGCCCTCGACGGACCGGTCGACGCTGCCGATCGGCAGGGCCTCGGCTCGGTGCACGGCGGCTCGCCAGGCGGCCTCGACCGCGGCCCACGCCTCCTGCAGTCCGCCGGGGTCGGCGGCTCGACGCAACGACCGGCCGGGAAAGCGTCGATCCAGCTCCGCGTCGACGAAGGGGGCCACGTCGACCCCGTTGACCAGCAGCGACGCGTCGCCGTCCAGCAACCAGGGTGAGTCGATCTCGGCGTCACCGATGATCACGCCGCGCATGACGGCACCGGACAGATCAGTCCGGAGGAATCGCGCTCCACTCAGGTCGGTGTCCACGAACTCCTGCATCGGTGCTCTCCTCTCGGATCAGGCCGGCGCGGCCGTTCGCCGCCCCACGTAGCGCTCCGGCTCCTCCTCGCCCCGTGGCACCATCCACACCGCGATCAGGGTGGTGATCGGAACGGCGAGCACCAGGCCGATGGCCCCGACGAGGGTGCGCACCACCTCCTGGCCGATCTGCTCGGTGCTGGCCACCATGGCGAGGTTCTGCTGGTAGGCCGACACCAGGAGCAGGATGGTCATCGCGGACCCGGCGTAGGCGAACACCAGCGTGTAGACGCTGGACGCGATGTGGTCGCGGCCGATGCGCATGGCCGAGGCGAACACGCTGGAGCGGCGGGCGGTCGGCTGGAAGCTGCGCATCTCCCACACGGCGCTGGCCTGGGTGACCGTGACGTCGTTGAGCACGCCGAGTCCGGCGATCACCATCGTCGCGGCCGCCACGTGCGACAGGTCCAGGGTCGGCACCGTGCCGAGCAGCAGGCGGTCGTCCTCCGACCCCACCCCGGTGATGCTGGTGAGGTCGGTGGCGAGCACGCCGAGGGCGGCGGTCAGCGCGATGCCGAACAGGGTGCCGAACAGTGCCGACGTGGTGCGGACGGAGATCCCGTGCGCGAGGTAGAGCACCACGATCATGATGACCGTGGAGCCGATGATCGCGGTGAGCACCGGTGACCTGCCCGCCAGGATCGACGGCAGCACGTACTGGGTCAGCGCCAGCAGGGTGACGCCGATGCCGACGATGGCGAACAGGCCGCGCCACCGGGCGATGGCGACGACCACGACCCCGAAGATCGCGGCGAGTGCAGCCAGCGGCACTCCCCGCTGGAAGTCGAGGAACTCGTACGACGCCTCCTGCCCGTCGGGCTGGATCCGCAGCAGCGTGATCTTGTCGCCGACCGAGATCCCGGCCTGGAACTGCGTGGGATCGAGGGTCGCCTCCGCGGTCTGGCCGTCGTCGGTGGCGGCGGTGATCTGCCCGCACGCACCGGCGACGCTGGGCGTGTTGTCGGGCCCGGCGGTGCCGTCCGTGCCGCCGTTGCACCCCAGGCTCTGGACGTCCTTGACCACGGCGCCGATGCGGCTGACCCCCGGCCCGCCGTAGGGGTCCAGCCCCTTGGGCACCTCGTCGGACGACGGCCAGGTGAAGGCCATCGCGGCGACCGCACCTGCGGTGATGGCCAGCACGGCCACGATCAGCCCGGCCATCATGGGTGTGCTGCTGCGTCCGACGCGCAGGTCGGATCCGGAGTGCGAATGTGCCACGATGAAAGAGTGCCACGCGAGGAAATCGAACATCTCCCCGGAGCCGTCGGAGGAGCCACCCGTGTCGGCCGGACCGTACGTCGTCCGACCGGTCCGTGGACGCCCGCGGTGCACGAGCTGCTGCAGCATCTGCACGCCCACGACCTCCCGGGCGTGCCGCAGGTGCACGGGACCGACGACGACGGCCGCGAGGTGCTGTCGTACGTCGAGGGCCGAGGAGTGCCCATCGACGACGAGGTCGTGCTGGACTCGGTGCTGGTCGAGGCAGGGGAGTGGCTGCGCCGGTTCCACGACACGGTCGACGACTTCCGACCTGACGGGCCCCGGTACTGGCGCGGCACCGGCGAGGTCGAGCTCGCGGACGACCAGATCATCTGCCACCACGACCCGGGCGCCTACAACTGGATCATCCAGAGCGGCCACTTCGTGGCGATGATCGACTGGGACATGGCCGGGCCCGGGCGCCCCATCGAGGACCTCGCGTTCCTCGCCTGGACGGGCGTCCCGCTGTACCGCGAGACGCCGGTCGAGGACGTCGCGCGTCGCATCGGGCTGCTGGCCGAGGCCTACGGCGAGTGGGGTCCGTTCACGATCCTCAACGCCGCCGTCGACCGGATGACTGTGGCATCGGATCGGATCGAGGCCGGTATCGCGCGCGGCGACGAGGGCATCGCGAACCTGCAGAAGGTCGGCGAGCCCCAGCGCACCCGCGACCGGGTGGCGGCCTTCCGCGAGCGCATCCCCGCCATCGACGCGGTCCTGTGAGCGTGGCGTGAGGGAGGCGGAACGGCATCCCCTGGCGCAGTCCCTTGGGCTGGAGCCCCACCCCGAGGGCGGCTGGTACCGCCAGACCTGGGTCTCGCCGGTCACGGTCACGCTGCCCGACGGCCGGGTGCGGCCGGCCGCCACGCTGATCCACTTCCTGCTGCCGGCCGGCGAGCACTCGGCCTGGCATCGGGTGACCTCCGACGAGACCTGGCTGGCGCACACCGGTGTGGTGGCGCTGCAGGTCGGTGGCGACGGCCCGGTCCCGGTCGAGGGCTCCGTGGCGCGGCTGGGCACCGGCCTCGACTGTGGTCAACGCCCTCAGGTGCTGGTGCCGGCCGGCGTGTGGCAGCGCACGTTGGTCTCCGAGGCCGATGCGCTCGTCAGCTGCCTGGTCTCACCCGGCTTCGACTTCGACGACTTCGAGCTGGCCTGACGATCAGGCCGGGATCCGCCGTGGGAGCCCGAACACGGTGCGCACACCGTCGGAGTGCACGATCGAGTCCGGCTCGCGCCCGACGACGCCGGGAAGGCCCGCACCTGCGACCAGGTCGTCGTCCAGGTGCTCGATCCTCACGGCGCGCAGCGGCCACGGCTCGTGGTGGTTGGGGATCCACAGCGTGCGTCCCATCCACCGGGTGTGCAGGCCGAATCGCGCCGTGACGAACTGGTCGACCGGCGACGGCTCGACCACGTCGCCCACCCGGACGTGCATGGACCCGCCGGCGCCGCGCGGGCTCGGCCACCGCCGACGCGTGCGGTAGGCGATGCGATCGCCGTGGATCTCGATGCGCATGCGTGCCCAGGTGTACGGCACCCCGAACGCGCCCCGCGCGCCCAGCGACACCAGCAGTCGCGAGGCCTCCAGCGAGCGGAAGACCACTCCGTGGCGGCCGTCCTGGTCCACCGAGTACAGCCGCACGTTGGTCTCCGCGAAGGTGCCGAGGTAGGGCACCGCCGGGCCCCGCCCGAATCCTGCGTGGTGCATCTGGAACGGGATGAGGCCCACGTAGGTGGCGCCGTCGAGCACGTCGGGGCGGGTGCCGCGGGGCAGCAGGGGAGCGACCAGCTCCGGATCGACGGCCCAGTGCACGAAGGTGATGTGGTTCCAGTTCTGCGCCATGATGCGCGGCCCGAGCAGCGGCGCGGGCGCCGGGTCGAAGGTCACGGCTGGGACTCCCCGGCGGTCAGCCAGTGGTCGACGAGGTCGTTGCCGAACTTGCCGTGCGGGTCGAGGGTCTCGACGAGGCGGCGGAAGTCCGGGAGTCGGGGGTAGGCCGCGTGCAGACGGTCCGGCATGGTCTCGAACAGCTTGCCCCAGTGCGGCCGCGCCACGAACGGAGCGAGCGCCTCGTCGAGGTCGGGGAGCACCGCCGTCACGCCCGGCACGTCCTGGCGCCACGTGAAGTGCAGGGCGACGCAGTCGACGTCGTGGCTCGGGCTGAGCCACAGGGGGTCCGCGGCGACGGTGCGGATCTCGGACACCAGCAGCAGGGGTTGCACGGAGGGAGCGAGGTCGCGCACCGCGTCGATCGCGTCGAGCGCGTGCTCGCGGGGCACGAGGTACTCGGTCTGCAGCTCGTCGCCGTTGCTGGGGGTGAAGGCCAGCCTGAAGTGGGGGAGCCGGTCCCACCACGGACCCTCGACGCCGAGCTGCTCGGTGGTCGACGCGGGATCGATGCCGGGCAGGGGGTGCAGGGCGCTGCTGGCGCGAGAGGCGCCGAACAGGTCGGCGCGCGGGGCGGCATCCGCGCGCGACTTCATCCACACCGACGACGGGCCCACCTCGTTCCAGTCGGTGAACATGCTGACGCTGTACGCCGCCGAGGTGATCTCGTCGAAGTGGTCGGCGACGTCGGCCCACGGCAGGTGCTCGTACACGTCCTGACGGACCTCGAAGGTCGGCCGCACGTCCAACGACACCGCCGTCACGATGCCGACACAGCCCAGGGCGACGACGGAGCCGTCGAAGTCGGCGTCGCCACGACTGACCTCGCGCAGCTCGCCGTCCGGCCCCACGATCGTCAGCGCCGACACCGCGCTGGCCAGGCTGCCGTTGCGGTCGCCCGAGCCGTGGGTACCGGTGGCGATCGCTCCGGCGACCGAGATGTGCGGCAGCGAGGCCAGGTTGTGCAGCGCCCAGCCGGCGGCGTCCAGGCGTTCGACCAGCTCGCCGTAGCGCAGCCCCGCCGACACGGTGACCTCACGGGCGGACTCGTCGACGTCGACCCGGGCCGGCAGCCCCGCGACCGACACCTGGGCGTGCTCGGTGTCGGCGATGGCGTTGAACGAGTGGCGCGACCCGACCGCTCGGACGTGCGCGGATCCCGCGACGATCTCCTGCAGCTGCTCGACCGACGTCGGTTCGTGCACCGCGGACGCGGAGAAGGACAGGTTGCCCGCCCAGTTCGTGCTCACGTGCCCAGTGTGCTCCCTGGCTCGACGCGACGCGTCAGCGCGAGGTCGTCGAGGAACCGCTCGTCGTGGCTGACCACCAGCAGGGCGCCGCGATACGAGGCCAGGGCGTCGACCAGGTGACCGACGCTCTCGAGGTCGAGATGGTTCGTCGGCTCGTCGAGCACGAGCAGCTGCGGGGCCGGCTGCGCCAGCAGCACCGCGGCGAGCGTGGCTCTCAGCAGCTCGCCGCCGGACAGCGTCGCGACCTGCTGGTCGGCCCGTCGGGCGCGGAACAGGAACCGCGCCAGCTGGCCCCGCACGTCGGTCTCGGTCGAGTCAGGAGCCGCCAGCCGCACGTTCTGGACGATCGACAGCGCAGGGTCGAGCAGATCCATCCGTTGCGGCAGCAGGCGCGCGGGCACGTGCAGCCGCACCGCGCCCGACACCGGCGCCAGCTGCCCCAGAGCAGTGCGCAGCAGGGTAGTCTTGCCCGAGCCGTTGGGACCGACCACGGCGATCCGCTCCGGACCGGTCACGTGGAGGTCGACCACCGCGCCGGTGTGGGCGAGCGTGACGTCGTCCATCGAGAGCACGACGCGGCCGCTCGGCACGGCGGTGTCGGGGAGGTCCACGCGGATCTCCCGGTCGTCGCGCAGTCGCGACTCGGCGTCGTCGAGTCGCGCGCGTGCCTGCGCCACGTCCTCGTCGTGCCGGCCGCGGAGCTTTCCGGCGGACACCTCGGCGGAGTTCTTCTTCTTGTCCTGCAGGACCTTCGGCTGGCTGCCGGAACGGGATCGTTCGGTGCCCTGTCGTCGCCGCCGGGCGATGGCGGTCTGGGCGGCGTCACGGTCCCGGCGCTGGTGGCGCAGCTCGCCCTTGGCATCGCGCACGGCACGTTCAGCGGTCTCCTGCTCGGCTGCGATGGTCTCGGCGTAGTGGACGTCGCTGCCCCCGAACATCCGCAGCCCGCCCGCGCGCACCTCGGCGATGTCGTCCATGAGTCCGAGCAGCTCGCGGTCGTGGCTCGCGACGACCAGCACGCCGGTGAAGGACGTCACGACGTCGGCCAGTCGCTCCCGGGCACCGCGGTCGAGGTTGTTGGTGGGTTCGTCCAGCAGCAGGACGTCCGGCTCGGTCAGCAGCCGGGCGCCGAGTGCGAGCATGACCTGCTCGCCCCCCGACAGCGAGGCGACCTGACGGTCCAGCGAGAGGTGGTCGAGCCCGAGCCGTCCCAGGACTGCTTCGGTCCGCCCGACGATGTCCCAGTCGTCGCCGACGGCGTCGAAGTCGGCGACATCGGTGCTGCCGGCCTCGATGCGCAGCAGCGCTGCGAGTGCGGTGTCGACGCCGAGGGTGCGAGCCACGGTGGGCTCGGTCGCCGGGTCCTGTGACAGGTGGGCGAGACGTCCTTCCACCCGCACCGATCCGTGGGTGAGTTCGACGAGTCCGGCCAACAGGGCGATCAGCGTGGACTTGCCGGAGCCGTTCGCTCCGACGATGCCATGCCGCCCGGGTCCAAGATCGATCGTGATGCCGGCCAGGACGGTGTCTCCGTCGGGCCAGGTGAGGGTGAGGTCGTGCAGGGACAGCGAGGTCGCCATGGTGCTCCATGAGGTCGTGACGGAATGCCGGCACGGCCGGCATCGGGGATCAGGACCTCAGAAGCTTCAACGGACGGGCGACCTCGTTCTCGGGAGTGGAGCACGACAATTCTACGCCCTGCGGTTGTTCGCCGGGGAGGCGGAGCGACCGTGCCCTTCGCTTCGCTCACGCTTCGCTAGGGCCCGCCTCGCGAGGCGAACGACAGCTGGTCGCCTTGGGGTGGTCTCGCCTCGGTCGCTCGTTCCTCGCTCCCTCACAGTCGGCCGCGGGCGGCCTCCTTGGCGAGCAGGTTCTGTTCGCCTGGGAGCGGAGCGACCGTGCCCTTCGCTTCGCTCACGCTTCGCTAGGGCCCGCTTCGCGAGGCGAACGACAGGTGGTCGGCTTGCGGTGGTCTCGGTCGCTGGCGAGCAGGTTCCGTTCGCCGGGGAGCGGAGCGACCGTGAGGGCGGAGCCCGAGGCGAACCAAGCTGTCGGGCTTGCTGTTGCGTGGTCGCTTCTGGTCAGACGCCGAGGTGGGTCTTGAGGAACTCGACCTGGAGCAGCTTGAGGTTCTCGGCGACGGTCTCCTGGGGCGTCATGTGGGTGACTCCCGAGAGCGGCAGGACGGTGTGGGGACGCCCGGCGGCGAGCAGGGCCGACGAGAGCTGCAACGTGTGCGCGGCCACGACGTTGTCGTCGGCCAGGCCGTGGATGAGCATCAGCGGTCGTTGCAGTCCCGCGGCGAGCGGGATCAGGGAGTTCGCGTCGTAGACGTCGGGCTGGGTGTTCGGGTCGCCGAGGTACCGCTCGGTGTAGCAGGTGTCGTAGAGGCGCCACTCCGTGACGGGGGCGCCCGCGACTGCAGCGTGGAACACGTCCGGCCGTTTCAGCACGGCCAGCGCCGACAGGTAGCCGCCGTACGACCAGCCGGTGATGCCGACCCGGTCGGTGTCGACGTCGTGCGGAAACGCCTGGGCGACCACCTGCAGGGCCTCGACCTGGTCGTCGAGGGTCACCCCGGCGAAGTCGTCGCGCACGGCCTTCTCCCAGCCGGAACCACGCCCCGGCGTGCCGCGCCCGTCGGCCACGACGACGCAGAAGCCCTGGTCGGCCAGCCACTGCGCCTCGAGGAACGCCCGCGCAGACGACAGCACCCGCTGGGCGTGTGGGCCGCCGTACGGATCCATCAGCACGGGGAGCCGGCGCGAGCCGCGCTGGTGATCGCGCGGGAGCACCACGGCGATGCTGAGGTCGTGCTCGCCGCCTTGCAGCATCGTCACCTCGGGCTCGAAGGGGGCCGGCTCGGCCACCACGGTCAGCTGGGCGGGATCACGGCCCTCGGCGTGCACGGTGACGGTGGTGCGGGCGGCGTCGAGACCCGACCGGCTGATGACGGTGGTCGGCCCGCCGATCACCGCGCCGTGCACAGCAGCGCCTGAGGTGATCTCGTCGACCTTCCCGTCGAATCCGAACCGCACGACGTGCACCTCGCTGGGCTCGCCGGACGCGGTGGCGATGACGCAGTCGTCGAAGGCCTCGATGATCGAACGCACCTGCCACGCCTCGGACGACATCGGTGCGCCGTCGAGCATGACCCGGCGCCGTCCTGCATGGTCCTCGACGCTCACGAGCCGACCGCCGGAGATGAGGCGAGGTCCCGAGGACAGCTCGACCCAGTCGGGGTCGGTCAGCTCGCGTCGCACGGAGGTGGCGCCCGAGCGCGGGTCCACCGACAGGATCTGTGAGGTCCGCTGGTCACGGCTGAGCACCTGCACGAGCGGATCTCCGTGCTCGGTCCAGCTGACGCGGGCGAGGTACTCGAAGGCTGCGCCGTCGTACTGCACCTGCGTGCGGGTGCCGTCGAGGTCGACGAGCCACAGGGTCACCTCGGCGTTGGGGGTGCCGGCCGCCGGGTAGCGCTGCGCGACGGGCGTGCGCTCGGGGTGCTCGGGATCGGCGACGTGCCAGGTCTGCACCGGCGCCTCGTCGGTGCGCTGCACGAGCAGGCGCTCGCCGCCGGGCGACCACCAGAAGCCGCGGTACCGCTCCATCTCCTCGGCCGCGATGAAGTCGGCCTGTCCCCACGTCTGGGTGTCGAGCTCGGGCTCGGCGAGGGCGCGGTCGTTGCCGCCGTCGACGTCGACGACCCGCACCGCTCCGCCGGCGGCGTACGCGATGCGCCGGCCCGTGGGGTCGAGCCGTGGGTCGATGACACCGTCCGGAGTCGGCAGGGCAGCGACCGAGCGGGCCGCGAGATCCACCACCCACAGGCGGCCGGACAGGGCGAAGCAGGCCCGGGCCCCGGTGGCGTCGACGTCGTACGACACGATGCCGGCCGCGGACTCGCGCGAGCGCTCGCGCCGGGACCGCTCCTCGGCCGACAGCTCCTCGTCGCCGTCGATCAGGTCGGCCGGGTCGACCAGGAGGCGCTCGGTGCCGGTGGCGACGTCGTGCTCCCACAGCTGGCCGGTGCGGGTGACACCGTCAGGGGTGCGGACGAACCGCACGGTCGCGCCGTCGGGCGAGACCGTGATGGTGCGCGGAACCCCGAGGGTGAAGCGCAGGGTGCGAGCGGCCAGACGGGGGTACGAGACGGTCATGGTCCCGATCCTGTCATTGGCCGTCAGTCGGGCTCGGGGCGGACGTCGAGGCCGAGCGCCTCGGCGAACCAGACCGCCTGTGGGAGGTCGACCACGGCCCGCTCGAGGCGGGCCTCGAGCGGGTCGAGGCCGTCGAGGACGCTGCCGCGCAGGTCGGCCTCGGTGAGGTCGGTGTTGATGAAGGCGCTTCCGCCGAGGTCGCAGCGCGCCAGCGTCGCGCCCTTGCACGATGCCGCCGACAGGTCCGCCTCGCGCATGCGGACACCGGTGAGCTCGACCCCGGCCAAGGGGGCGCGCACGAGCGACACGAACGACCAGTCCCCACCCTCGACCGACAGCAGGTCGAAGGTGCAGTCCTCGAAGGTGCTGCCGAGCAGCTTGCAGCCGACGAACGTGGCGTCGAAGAACGAGCACGACCGGAAGTGGCAGCCGGTGAACGTGGAGCTGGTGTGGGTCGACGCGTTGAACCGCACGTTCCGGAAGGTGCAGCCGGTGAACGAGGCGCCCGTGGTGGTGGCCTCCACGAAGTCGGCGCCGTCGAACAGCTGGTCCTCGTGCTGGACGGCGCCGAGATCGTCGCCGCCGAAGTCTGAGCTGATCGTCAAGGGCATGCTCGGACCGTAATCGCTCGCCGCTTCGTCCGACATCCTCAGTACGCTGATTCCATGACGACCCCCGATCGCCGGATCCTGTTCGTGCACGCACATCCCGACGACGAGACGATCGGCAACGGCGCCACGATGGCCAAGTACGTCGCCGAAGGTGCCCGGGTCACCCTCGTCACCTGCACCCGCGGCGAGGAGGGCGAGGTCCTGGTGCCGGAGCTCGCGCACCTGGCCGCCGATCGAGACGACACGCTCGGCGAGCACCGCGTCGGCGAGCTCACCGCCGCCATGGCCGTCCTGGGCGTCACCGACTTCCGGTTCCTCGGCGGCGAGGGTCACTTCCGCGACTCCGGCATGAAGTGGGCCGAGAACGGCACCGCCACCGCCGCCGACGAGACCCGCGACGACACGTTCTGGGCCGCCGACCTCACCGTCGCCTCGGACCTGCTGGTCGAGATCATCCGCGAGGTCCGTCCGCAGGTGGTCGTCACGTACGACCAGTTCGGCAACTACGGGCACCCCGACCACGTGCAGGCCCACCGCGTGGCCACGTACGCCACGGCGCTGGCCGCCGTGCGCTCCTACCGCCCGGACCTCGGCGATCCCTGGCAGGTCAGCAAGTTCTACTGGTCGGCCATGGCCAAGTCGCAGATGGCCGAGGGCATTCGCCACCTGCGCGCGCAGGGCGACACCACCACGTTCGAGGGCTGGGATCCCGACAACATCCCCTGGGGCAGCCCCGACGAGGACCTCGACGCCGTGATCGACGGCAACGCCTTCGTCGACGCGAAGATGGAGGCCATGCGGGCGCACCCCACGCAGATCGCGCTCGACGGTCCGTTCTTCGCCCTGTCGAACAACCTCGGCAACCAGGTGTGGGGCGCCGAGCACTACCGTCTGGCCGCCGGCGAGCGCGGTCCGGTCGGCCCCGACGGGCTCGAGACCGACCTGTTCGCCGGACTGTGAGATCGGCGCGCGCGGCATCGTCTCCTAGGGTTGTGCCATGAACCACGCGGAAGGGAAGCCGACCTCGGGTGCCGTCGACCAGACGGCCTTCCGCAGTGCGCTGGGGCGATTCGGCAGCGGTGTGACCGTGGTGTCGACCACGCTCGACGGCGCCGACCACCTCATGACGGCCAGCGCGTTCACCTCGGTGTCGCTCGACCCCCCGATGGTGCTGGTGTGCTCGCACCGCACCAGTCGGTTCCACGACGCCGTGCTGGCGTCGGGCGTCTGGGGCGTCTCGATCCTGGCCGAAGGCGGCATGAAGGCGTCGGCCTGGTTCGCCCACCGCGGTCGCCCGCTCGACGAGCAGCTGGTCGGCGTCGCGCACCACCGCGGCCGGTCCGGCGTCGCCCTGCTCGACGAGGCCCTGGGCTGGCTGGAGTGCCGCACCCACGCGGTGCACGACGGGGGAGACCACTCGATCATCGTCGGTGAGGTCACCGCCGCCGACGTGATGGACGGCTCGGACGATCCGCTGCTGTACTACCGGTCGCACTACGGCACGATGGTGCGCTTGGACGAGTCCGAGAAGACGGTCATCACCGACACCCTGGGGGATCCGAAGCGATGAACGATCGACCCACCGATGACACGTCCGACGGCGAGGACGACGAGCTCTTCGCCGCGGTGGCAGCGGCGATCTCGCGTCCGTCCCGAGGCACGTCTGAACCCGAGCCGGAGCCGGAAACCGAGCCGGAAGCCGAACCCGAGCCGGAGCCAGAGCCAGAGACTGAGCCCGAGCCCGAGGTCACGGCGACGCGCGACACCCGGTACGACCACCTGTTCGCCCCGGCAGCGGCCGTCGAGCCCGAGGCCGGCGACGCAGGCGGGGGCGAGGGTGCTGACGCGGACGAGGACTTCTGGGGGTCCGACGAGCCGCCTCGCAGGACCCATCGGGTGCGCAACGCGCTGATCGGCGCCACGCTCCTCGTCGCCGCGGTCTACGTGGCCGGCTACTTCATGACCGGTGTCCGCCTTCCGGTCAACACCACCATCGCCGGCGTCGACGTCTCCAGCGCGACGCCCGCCTCGGCCGAGACCACGCTCGCCCGCGAGCTGACGCCCCGCACCGAGCAGGATCACCCTGGCCCACGAGGACCAGCAGTTCGAGATCGACCCCCAGGACGCCGGTCTGGCACTCGACATCCCGGCGTCGGTCGAGGCCGCTGGCGGCACCCGCAGCTGGGACCCACGGGACATGGTGGCGCTGGTGTTCGGCGACAACCCGCACGACGCCGTCGTCACCACCGACCCGGCCACGTTCGACGGAGTTCTCGGCAAGGTCGGCGAGGCCGTCGACACCCCGGTGGTCGAGGCGCAGATCACCTTCCCGAAGGCGAAGCCGACGGCGCGCAAGCCCCGAGCCGGCGAGGTCGTCGACCGCGTCGTCATGACCGACCGGATCAAGGACGCGTACGTCGGGGTGATCGACAGCCCCGTCGACGTGGTGATGAAGACGGTGCAGCCGGCGGTCGACCAGGCCGGCCTGGACGCGGTCATGAAGGGCGCCGCAGCCACGGCGGTCAGCGGGCCGGTGGCCATCAAGGTCGGTGATGAGTCGGTCGACCTGCCCGTCACCGCCTACGCTCCGGCGCTGGTGTTCCGGGTCGAGGACGCGGCGCTGGCGCCGTACATCGATCCCAAGAAGCTGGCCAAGCCCCTCACCAGCTCCACCACCGGCATCGGCAAGAAGGCGGTCGACGCCACGGTGGTCATCGAGGACGGCAAGCCCGTCGTCAAGCCGGGCAAGGAGGGCGTGGGGCTGCAGCCCGAGGAGATGTCCACCAAGCTGCTCCCGGCCATCGCCGCCACCGGCGCCGACCGCTCGGTCAGTGTCGAGGCGAAGGTCGTGCAGCCGGACTTCACCACAGCCGATGCCAAGGCACTCAAGATCACCGAGAAGGTCAGCGAGTTCGAGACCAGGTACGACAACGCCGCGTACCGCAACATCAATCAGGGTCGCGCGGCGGAGATCCTCGACGGCACCATCGTCAAGCCGGGGGAGACCTTCAGCTTCAACGACACCGTCGGCGAGCGGACCCGCGCCAACGGCTTCACGTCGGGCACGGTGATCAACGGTGGCGTCTTCCGCGAGGAACTGGGCGGCGGTGTCTCCCAGGTGGTCACCACCACGTACAACGCGGCGTTCTTCGCCGGCATGGACGACGTCGAGCACCACCCGCACGCGTTCTACATCAGCCGCTATCCGGTCGGCCGCGAGGCCACGGTCTACTTCGGCAACCTGGACCTGCGGTTCAAGAACTCCACCGACTACGGCGTGCTGATCCGTTCCTACATCGTGCCCAGCGCGCCGGGACGGGACGGTGTCATGCACGTCGAGATGTGGAGCACCAAGACGTGGGACAAGGTCACCGCGGGTGCGTCGGAGCGCCGCAACTTCCGCAAGCCCGGCGTCCGGTACGACGACACCGACCGCTGCGTCGCGCAGTCGCCGATCCAGGGCTTCGACATCGACATCTACCGGTCGTTCATCAAGGGCGGCAAGACGGTCAAGACCGAGACCGACACCGCTGTCTACCAGGCGGCCGACAAGGTGATCTGCGGCAAGAAGCCGGACGACTGAGTCGAGCGCGCTCTGCGCGCGAGCGCGAAGGAGCGCCAGCGCAGCGTGAGTCGTGCCGCGGCGGAGCCGCCTGGACGCGAGGCGTGGCGAGCGGGTGGTCTCACCCGGGCTGTTGCTGGGCTCCGTGGCGAGTGGTGGGTGGCGCCTGCAGGTAGCGGTACTCGTGGTGGTCGGCGAAGCCGAACGGCTCGTAGAGGGCGAGTGCCGCGGTGTTGTCGCGCATCGTCTGCAGGTACGCCTTGTCGGCGCCGCGCTGGGCGGCCCACGCCAAGGTCGTCGACACCAGGCTGGTCGCGAGGCCGCGTCGGCGGTGCTCGGGCAGCACCTCCACGGCGGCGAGGCCGGCCCACTCGCCGGTGACGACCACCCGAGCGATGGCCTCGACCGGGTCGCCGATGGTGGCGAATCCGACCGTCGGGGGGCCGGCGATCACGGCCCGGGCGGCCGCCGGGTGCTCGTCGACCCGCCCGTACAGCGCCAGCCAGTCGTCGTCAAGGACGGTGCTGATCCTGACCGCCGGGTCGGTCGCGTACTGGGGGTCCAGGTCGGCGACCTGGACGATGGCGCCGGGGCGGAACCCGTTGCCGCCAACCCAGCCCGCCTCGACCATGGCCTGTTCGTTCGAGGACCCCGTGACGACCTGTGCCATGGGGGGCAGTCCGCGCGACGAGTACCAGGTCTCGACGGCCGCGATCGCCTCGGCGGTCGGCAGCCGGGGTGACCCCGTCGCGGCCACCGAGTTGGCTCGTCCGGTGAAACCGCCCGCGGCGCGCAGCTCCCACTCGCCGAGAGCCTCGGACTCGACCGCGGGCCAGCCGCGAGAGGTGATGCGGGTGAGGGCGTCGGCGTCGATGTCAGCGGCACGGCGTCGTCTCAGCGGGCGGTCCGGGACCTGCTTCCAGGTGACGACGTCACCGGTCGCCACGTGCGTGGTCGTGCCGTCGCGACGCTCGATCTGCCAGGAGGACGAGCCGACCGCCAGCACCCGACCGACGGTGTCGGTCATGGCCGGTCCGCCGGTGGGGCCGGTGCCGCCGGTGCGCGATCGCACCACGATGCGAGTGCCGATGCGGGGGTCAGTGTCCACGGTCCCAGATTGTCACGCCGGTCAGTCGGACCTGAGCGTCGACCGCCAGGTGCCGGGCGCGATACTGGAGGCGAGCAACGAAGGAGACTCACCCGTGACGTACGTGATCGCCCAGCCGTGTGTCGACCTCAAGGACCTCGCCTGCGTGGACGAGTGCCCGGTCGACTGCATCTACGAGGGCAAGCGCATGCTCTACATCCACCCCGACGAGTGCGTGGACTGCGGAGCCTGCGAGCCGGTCTGCCCGGTGGAAGCGATCTTCTACGAGGACGACACCCCGCCGGAGTGGAAGGAGTACTACGACGCGAACGTGCACTTCTTCGACGAGATGGGTTCGCCCGGCGGTGCTGCCAAGCTCGGCATGATCGACAGCGACCACCCGATCATCGCCGCTCTGCCTCCGCAGGAGCAGAACTCATGACGTCTTTCCGGGGATGAACCGGTTCGGGTTCCCCGACTTCCCGTGGGACACCATCGCCGACGCCAAGGATCGTGCGGCCGCGCATCCTGACGGCATCGTCGACCTGTCGATCGGCAGTCCGGTCGACGCGTCACCCGATCTGGCCCAGCGTGCACTCGCCGCCGCCGCGAACGCGCCGGGGTATCCGACCGTGCTCGGGCCGGAGTCGTTGCGGCAGGCTGCCGCCGACTACCTCGGCCGCAGGTTCGGCGTCCGAGGGCTCGACGCCTCCGCGGTCCTGCCGACGATCGGCTCCAAGGAGCTGATCGCCAACCTGCCGATGCAGCTCGGGCTGGGTGCCGACGACGTCGTGGTGTTCCCGCGACTGGCCTACCCCACGTACGCGGTGGGTGCTGCCTACAGCGGGTCGCAGGCCGTCGCCGCCGACCACCCCGACGACTACGGCAGCGTCTCCCCGGCCGTCATCTACCTGAACTCACCGGCGAACCCGTCCGGCGAGGTGCGCTCGGCCGCATCGATGCGCGAGATCGTGCAGTGGGCGCGCGAGCACGGATCGCTGGTCGTGTCCGACGAGTGCTACCTGGAGTTCGGGTGGATCGCCGAGCCCATCTCGGCGCTGCACCCCGACGTCTGCGGTGATTCCCATGACGGCGTCATCGCGCTGCACTCGGCCTCCAAGCGCTCCAGCCTCGCCGGGTACCGCGACGCCCTGGTGGCGGGGGACCGTGCCGTCGTCAGCCGGCTGCTCGAGGTCCGCAAGCACCTGGGCTTCATGCAGCCCGCACCGGTCGCGGCGGCGATGGAGGCCGTGCTCGGCGACGACGCGCACGTGGACGCCCAGCGCGAGCTGTACCGCTCCCGCCGCGCCACCCTCCTGACGGCGCTCGAGGGTGCCGGCTTCCGCATCGAGCACTCCGAGGGCTCGCTGTACCTGTGGGCGACCCGGAACGAGAGCTGCCGCACCACCCTGGACTGGCTGGCCGAACGCGGCATCCTCGTCGCCCCGGGCGACTTCTACGGCGACGACGGCGCCGAGTTCGTCCGCATCGCCTTCATGGCCACCGACGAGCGCATCGCCGCCGCGGCCGACCGGCTGGCCTGACGACCGTCAGTTGGTGCTGAACCGGACGGTGTCGGTGTCCTCGCCGTCGACCGACCGCCAGCCCAGGTCGGAGTCGTCGGCGGTCCACTCCCGGCCGGCGAACGACACCCGGGTGATCCCGAGGGTCTTGGCCTGCGCCACGAGGTAGTGCGCAACACCCCAGCCGCGGGCCTCCACGTCCGCAGCCGGCCCGGTCAGCCGGTAGCTGGCGTCATCGGCGACGGCGCGCACGTCGATGTCTCCGAAGGCTGCCTTCAGGTCGTCGACCACGCGATTGGTGCTGCCGATCGTGTCGGGGTTGATCTGGCAGGTGAACGCCGCCGGGCTGTACCCGCGCAGGGCGGAGGCCAGCGCACGCGCATCGGCCTCGTGCTGTGCGTAGGCGCCGGGGAAGGCCGATCGCTGCACCCGCTGGGCGGCGTCGGTGATCTTCATGGTCTCGAATCCCTTGACCTTGACCAGGCCGTCGTAGAAGGCGCCGATCGAGTGCTGGGGGTCCATCACCTGGGCCGGCGTTCCCCAGCCCTGGGAGGGTCGCTGCTGGAACAACCCGAGCGAGTCGCGATCCCCGAAGTCGATGTTGTGGATCTTCGACTCCTGGAAGGCGGTCGCGATGGCGATGGTCGTCGCGCGTGGTGACAGGCCGCGCTGCTGGGCGATCGCTGCCATCAGCGACGCCCACCGCGCCTGCTCCAGGTCGACCTGGGCCCGCACCGTGCCGACCGTGGCGACGCAGAACTCACCGCGGTTCGGTGTGCGGTCGCGCACGCTCACGCTGACCAGGAGGCCGGCGACCACGAGGCCGACCCCCACGAACCATCGCAGGCGCATCCTCAGTTGGCGTGCAACGCGGTGTTGAGGTCGATGCCGGTGCGCTCGCCACGCGGTCGCGCCTCGATCGCGCCGGTCTGGCTGTTGGTCAGGAACAGCAGGCCGTCCTGGCCCGACAGGTCCTGCGCCTTGACGACCGAGCCGTCGGGGAGCGTCACCTTGCTGCCGGCTGTCACGTAGGTGCCGGCCGCCACGACGCAGTCGTCGCCCAGCGAGATGCCGATGCCGGCGTTGGCCCCGATCAGGCTGCGCTCCCCGACGCTGATGACCTGTGTGCCACCGCCGGACAGGGTGCCCATGATCGAGGCGCCGCCGCCGACGTCAGAGCCGTCGCCGACGACCACGCCGGCCGAGATGCGCCCCTCGACCATCGCGTGCCCGAGGGTGCCGGCGTTGAAGTTCACGAAGCCCTCGTGCATGACGGTCGTGCCCTCGGCGAGGTACGCGCCGAGTCGCACCCGGTCGGCGTCGCCGATACGCACGCCGGACGGGATGACGTAGTCGGTCATGCGCGGGAACTTGTCGATGCTGGTGACCGCGACGTGCAGACCGGCCGCCTGCGCGCGGGCGCGCGTGGCCTCGAAGCCGACGACCGCGCACGGCCCGATGGACGTCCACACCACGTTGGTGAGCAGTCCGAACTGGCCCTCGAGGTTGAGGCCGTGCGGTCGGACCTGACGGGTCGACAGCAGGTGCAGGCGCAGCCAGACGTCGTAGGCGTCGACCGGTGGCGCCTGCAGGTCGTCGATCGTGGTCAGCACCACCACGCGGCGCGCGTCGCGCACGTCGTCGGTTCCGGTCAGGGCGGTCAGCTCGGGCGGCTCGACCGCGCCCTCGAGTGCAGGTCCGAGACGAGGGTCCGGGAACCAGACGTCGAGCACGGTGCCGTCGGGAGTGAGGGTGGCCACGCCGTAGCCGTGCGCTCCGGGCGCGAGATCAGCAGTCATGACTCCAACCTACGGCCCCGCCACCGACAGCCGCCGCACCTCTATCCGGGCAGCCCGTCCTTGGTGCACAGGTCGCCGAGCCGGCCGGTCTGGTCGGACTTGATCAGGGCGAAGAACTTCAGCGCTCGCTCGCGGTCCCAGCGCACCGAGAAGTCCGCCAGTGGCACGGTGCAGTTCAGGCCGCCTCCGCCCATGACCGACGACAACGCCAGTGCGAACCGCGCCAGGGCGAGGGGGCCGACGTTCTCGCCGATGGTCAGCGAGCTCGACGCACCCTGCGCGACCGAGAAGTACCGCACCGGGTTGAGGACGGTCCACGGCGACCGCGCCTTCGCGCCGATGGCGCCGATGACCTCGCGCTGGTTCTGCACGCGCTGGATGTCCTGGGTGGCGAAGGTGTGGCGGTTGCGCGAGTACGCCAGGGCGGTCTTGCCGTCGACGGTCTGGCAGCCCTTCTTGATGTCGAGGCCGGAGTCCTTGTCCTTGAGGTTCTCGGTGGGGCAGATCTCGATGCCCCCGATGGAGTCGACCACGTTGACCAGGCCACCGAACCCGATCTCGACGTAGTCGTCGATGCGCACGCCGGTGGTCTGCTCCAGCGTCTCCACCAGCAGCTTCGGCCCGCCGGCAGCGTAGGCGGCATTGATCTTGGTGGTGCCGACCCCGGGGATCGGCACGATGGAGTCGCGGGGGATCGAGACCAGCGTGGAGGGGCCGGATCCCACGTGCAGCAGCAAGATGGTGTCGGTACGCGCGCCGCTGGCGTCGCCGGTGCTCAGCTCCTTGCGCTGCTCCTCGGTCAGGCCCTTGCGGCTGTCGGAGCCGACCAGCAGGTAGGTGGTGCCGGGCTGGTCGCCGGGGCGGTCGCCCGAGGGCTCGGCGTCGACCCGGTCGATGCGTCCCCACGCCCAGATCGGCACGGCCACGAGGAACACGATCCACGCCAGCAGCACGATGCCGATGGTGCGGCGCGCCGACCGGCCGCCGGACTGCCGAGGCGGACGACCGCCGCCCGCGGCCGTCGTGCGCTGACCGGGGGGCGGCAGGTTCGGAGGCGGCAGGTCGGGGGTGCCACTGCGGCGCGGCGTGCTCGACGAGGAGGGCTCACCGTAGAGCCAGTCGTACTGGTCGTCGGAGCGTGGATCGGACATGTCCTCGAAGGTACCCGAGCGCTTCACGGTTCCCGTGCTGCTCGGCGGCGTGAATTGGCGCGCGTCCCACGGCGCGCCCTCGACCTCAACTCGAGACTTTGTGGGAATACTGAGAATCGCCCGTGAGGGCATCCCCACTGACTCTTCCCCCTGTGAGGACACCATGTCTGACCTTCGATCGAGCGCGCTCGGCGGTTCCTACGAGCGACCCGCAGAGAGCTCGGCCCGCATCCAGTTCCGTCGTGGGCTCATCCTCACGGTCATGACGGTGTTCATGCCGGGGTCGGCCCAGCTGGTCTCGGGCAACCGCCGTGTCGGTCGCCTCGCGGTGCGCGTGTGGCTGTCCGTCCTCGCGCTGGCCGTGGTCCTGCTGCTGATCTCGATGACCTCGCGCCGCGGCCTGTTCTCGCTGGCCACCAACACCACGCTGCTGCACGTCGGCGCGTGGCTGCTGGTCGCCGGCGCAGCGGCGTGGGTGTTCCTCCTGGTCGACGCCTGGCGGCTGGCGCAGCCGCTGCACATGCAGCGCAACCACCGCCTCTGGATGACCGGCCTGAACACGGCCCTGTGCATGGTGACTGCCGGCACGATGCTGTTCGCCGCACACCTGGTCAACACGAGCAGCTCGGCGATCGGCACGGTGTTCGCCTCCAGCGACGCGACCGGACCCAGCGGCGGCCGGTACAACGTGCTGCTCCTGGGCGGTGACTCCGGGCCGGACCGCAGCGGTGTCCGTCCCGACTCGTTGACCGTCGCCAGCATCGACGCCGACACCGGTCGCACCGTCCTGATCGGACTTCCGCGCAACCTGCAGGAGGTCCCGTTCCCCAAGGGCACGCCGATGAAGAAGGCCTTCCCGGACACGTTCGACTGCGACGACGCGTGCTACCTCAACGGCGTCAACACCTGGGCCAACGACCACGCCGACCTGTTCCCACCGAGCTACGGCGACCAGCCGGGCATCCGCGCCACCATGGACGCCGTCGAGCAGATCACCGGACTGAAGCTCAACTACTACGCCATGGTCAACATGCACGGCTTCAGCAAGCTGATCGACGCCGTGGGCGGCGTCACGATGAACGTGCGCCAACGCACCGCGATCGGCGGCATCGGATCGCCGATCCGGGGCTACATCGAGGCGGGTGAGCAGAAGCTCACCGGTGACCAGGCCCTGTGGTACTCCCGCTCGCGCGTGCAGAACAACGACTTCTCACGCATGGGCCGACAGAAGTGCGTCATGGCCGCGATGGTCCAGCAGCTCAACCCCAAGACGGTGCTGCTGAACGCCGAGAAGATCGCCGAGTCCAGCAAGGCGCTGCTCACCACGGACATCCCCCGGCAGGACCTGGGCGTCTTCATGGACCTCGCGCTCAAGGCGCGCAGCCAGAAGATCTCGTCGGTCTCCCTCGTGCCGCCGGTGATCTACACCGGCAATCCTGACTACGCGAAGGTCCGCAGGCTCATCTCGACGGCCATCGACTCGTCCGAGGGTGCGGCCGCGGCCAAGCCGAAGGACGGTCTGCTGGCGGCCAGGCTGACGGTGCCGGACATGAACGACGACAAGGATCCGCTGAAGGCCAACCAGAGCGCGGACCTGTCCGCAGCCTGCTGAAGGTCCCGAATCTGGACGTTCGACTAGGTCGGTCGGGCTTCGTCGGTGATAATGAATCGGTTCCCCACGTGACGGCTCTGCACGAGTCGTCCTGATCTCACCCAGGACGTGCATGTCCCACCGCGCCAGCGTGCTGGCACGCGGCTACGAGGATGCCCACCTCGATCCGGCACGCGTGCGCTTCCGGCGCGCCCTGATGCTGGGTCTGATGACCTTGGTGATCCCCGGATCGGCCCAGGTGGTCGCCGGACGCAAGTGGGTCGGGTATGTCGCCATCACCGTGTGGGTCGCGCTGTTCGGCGGCCTCGGCTACCTCGCCTGGCGGTCGCGCAGCGACCGGGCGGGCGCCATCGACCTGCTGACCGATCCGGACACGTTGATGATCCTGCGTGTGGGGCTGATCACCCTGGCCGTGGGCTGGCTCGCGCTGTTCATCGACGCGTGGCGCATCGCCCGACCGCGGGGGCTTCCGTGGCCGCGGACGATCCTGGTCGCGGTGCTGAACGTCGCCATCATCGGCGGCGTCGCCAGCTCGGCCGCCTACGCCTCGCAGTTCCTCACCGAGACGCGCACGACCATCCAGACCGTCTTCTCCGAGAACGCGCCGGTGTCGACCCCGCTGAAGGGCCGGTACAACATCTTGTTGATCGGCTCGGACTCCGGGCCCGAGCGCACGGGCATCCGTCCCGACTCGTTGACCGTGGCGAGCATCGACACCAGCACCGGGCGCACCGTGCTCGTCTCGATGCCGCGCAACCTCGAGAAGGTGCCGTTCCCCGACGACTCACCGATGCACGCGGTGTACCCCTACGGCTTCAACTGCGGCAACGAGTGCCTGCTCAACGCTGTGCACACCGCGGCCCAGAACCGCACGGACCTGTACCCGGACAGCAAGGACCCGGGTCTGGACGCCACCATCGACGCGGTCGAGGGCGTCACGAACCTGAAGATCAACTACTACCTGATGGTCAACCTCAAGGGCTTTCGCACGCTGATCAACGCGATGGGCGGCGTCGAGATGGACGTCAAGACCCGTATCGCGATGTTCGGCCACGACGACGCGTACAAGCAGACCTACATCGAGCCGGGCCTGCAGAAGCTCGACGGCCAGCAGGCGCTCTGGTACGCCCGGAGCCGCGTGCAGTCCGACGACTACACGCGCATGGGACGACAGAAGTGCCTGATGGCCGCGATGCTGGAGCAGCTCGACCCGGGAACCGCGGTCACCAACGCCATCGGCATCGCCAAGTCCGGTAAGGACCTGCTCAGCGGCAACATGCCGCGCTCGGAGCTGGGCAAGTTCGCCGACCTCGCACTGCGGTCTCGCGGCGAGAAGATCATCACCGTCTCGATCGTGCCGCCGCAGGTGGACGTGACCAACCCGGACTTCCCGCGCATCCAGCGGGCCATCCAGAAGGCCATCAAGCGCTCGGAGAAGGGCAGCGCCACCGCCACGCCCACGCCGGGGTCCAGCGCGACCCCGACCACGCCCGGCGCGACCGCCACGCCCGATGTCGATCAGGTCACCCAGCGGGCGGCCAACAACGCCGACGACCTGCGCTCGGCCTGCTGAGGTCGGTTCGGAGCCGAGGAGCTGGCCTGGGAGTCGTCGTAGGCCGCGACGACCTCTTCGGCCGGCCCGTCCATGATCAGGTTGCCCTGGTCGATCCAGATGGCCCGGGTGCAGGTGTCGAGGATCGAGCGCATGGAGTGGCTGACCAGGAACACGGTGCCGGCGTTGTCGCGAATCTCGCGGATCCGCGCCTCGCTGCGGTCGCGGAAGTTGCGGTCGCCGACCGCGAGCGCCTCGTCGACGATGAGGATCTCGTGGGTGCGGGCCGTGGCGATGGCGAACTTCAGTCGAGCCGTCATGCCCGACGAGTAGGTGCGCATGGGCAGCTCGATGAAGTTGCGGATGCCGGAGAAGTCGACGATCTCGTCGTAGCGACGCTCGACCTCCTCCAGGCTCAGACCGAGCGCGAGCCCGCCGAGGATGACGTTGCGCTCGCCGGACAGGTCCCGGATGAGGGCGGCGCCCACCCCGAGCATGCTGGGTCGGGCGGCTGCGTAGATGGCGCCCTTCGCGGTGGGGGTCAGGCCGACGATCGCGCGCATCAGCGTCGACTTGCCGGATCCGTTGGTGCCGATGACGCCGATGCTGTCGTTCTCGTAGGCCGTGAACGACACCCCCTTGAGCGCGTGCACGGTGCGCGTCTTGCGCGAGCGCTGCAGCAGTCGCCGACCGGCATCGGCGCCGGTGGCCCGCTTGCCGGTGGCCAGCACCTTGTACTCCACGTGCACGTCGTCGACGATGACGACGGGCTTGCGGCCGTCAGTCGGTGCGTCCATACCGCTCCTCAGCAGCCCAGAAGAACAAGGTGCCCACGACCAGGATGCCGAACGACCACACCGTGGCGTAGATCCAGTACTCCTCGGGAATGGTGTACTCCGGGCCGGTCAGGAAGATGGCGCGGCCCAGGGTCAAGAACTCGTGGATGGGTTGGAAGTCGGCGATGGTCTGCACCACGGAGTCGGGGCTGAACCGCTGCCGCACGCTGAAGAAGATCCCCGACGTGTAGAAGAAGAAGCGGGCCGCGAACGGCAACAGCTGCGTCAGGTCGCGAAAGTGCACCGTCATGCGGGCCGTGACCAGCGTGAGTCCGGCGTTGAACACGGTGAACAGCAAGATCAGCGGGATCAGCAGCAGCCACTGCACCGTCGGGTAGCTGCCCGACAGCACGACGACCAGGCCCATGATCGCGACCATCGGGACGAACTGCATGAGCCGCTGGCCCACCAGGGCGAGGGGCAGGGACATGCGGGGGAAGCTCAGGCTCTGGACCAGTGCGGCGTTCGACGTGATCGACTTGGCGCCCGTCGTGAAGCAGGTGGAGAAGTACTCGAACATGAGCACGCCGATCACCAGGAACGGCAGGAAGTCCGCGACTCCGCGACGCGTCTGCAGCAGCACGCCGAACACCAGACCGTAGACGCCGGCGTTGAGCAGCGGCTTGAGGACGACCCAGCCCATGCCCAGGCGGTTGCGTCCGTTCTCGGCCTCCAGCCGGTACTTGGCCAGGGAGTAGATGAACTCCCGGCGACGCCACACCTCGGCAAGGTAGGAGCCGAGGGGAGGGCGACCACCGACGCGGTGGAGGCCCGCGCGCGCCGCATCGTCGGCGATCGTCATCCGTGTCCCTACTGTTCGGCCGACAACTCTGTGGCCTGCTCGGAGGGCGACCTCCGGCGGCAGGACGAGTGTAGTGGATGGCTCACGCGACGACGGCGCCCTCGTCGGTGGCGATGCGGGTCAGATCGTCGGGTGTGGCGGCCGTCACGACGACGAGCGAGCCGCCACCTGAGCAGGCCGCGACGATCAGGCGGGCGTCGCGCGCGAGGGGGCCGGGCTCGACGAGCAGTCGGCGGTCGTCGGGTCCGGCCGCTCCCCGCAGCTGGTCGTGCGTCAGCTGCTCGCCGGCGAGGTCCACGGCGATGGTGGACCCGTCCGGCGGGTCGAGCGCCATGAAGTGATCGGCCTGGCCGGGCACCTCGAGGGCGAGGTCCACGAAGCCATCCGGGGGAGTGGCGAACGGTCCCCCGAGCGGACGCAGCGAGGCGGCCAGCCGCACCGGTTCGTCGGCCAGGAGGTCGGGGCCGCTGACCCCGATGTCGGCGGCGTGGTCGGTCACGGTGGCGCCGACGTTCCAGGCCGACAGCAACCACACGAACGACAACCAGTGGGTCGGCAGTCCGAGGCGGACCCGGGTGCCCGGCGCCGCCTCCAGCTCGTCGACGAGCAGGTTCGACGTCTTGGCGACCCAGTTGGCCGTCGTGGTCCCGCTGAGCTCGACCCGCTCACCGGTTCGCAGGTCGTAGTACGTCAGCAGCGGAGCCGCCGGGTTCGCCGTCGAGGTGAGGAGCCGGTCGAGTGCAGTCATGCCGTCACCATGTCATGGGCCCTTGGCATTGCGGGCAACACGCCGCTGGTGTCAGCAATCCAAGCATTTCGCTTGACTTGTGTGACTGACAGGCGTGTAATTCTTGTCATGTCATTCGATTTGGGTCTGCCCCTGGAGTCCGACGAGGAGCTCATGTGGCAAGAGCGTGCGTTGTGCGCACAGACCGACCCTGAGGCGTTCTTCCCGGAGAAGGGCGGCTCGACGCGTGAGGCCAAGCGAGTCTGCACCACCTGTGACGTTCGCGGTGAGTGCCTCGAGTACGCCCTGGCACACGACGAGCGCTTCGGCATCTGGGGCGGACTCTCAGAGCGCGAGCGCCGCAAGCTCAAGAAGCGGGCCTGACGGCTCGTCGTTCGGCGACCTCGTCCCCGAGTAGGCTCGTCGGGTGAACGATTCCGCCCCGGTGAGCCACTGGCTCGATGACCCGCCCTCGGTCGGGGCGGTGCTGGTCAGCCACAACGGGGCCACGTGGCTGCCGAAGGTTCTGGCCTCCTTCTCGCGCATGTTCCATGCGCCCGATGCGTGGCGTGCGGTCGATGTCGCCTCGACCGACGGCAGCGCAGAGCTGGTCCGCGACTCCTTCGGCGCCGAGCGCGTCATCCGCGCTCCCAAGGGCTGTGGCTTCGGAGACGCCGTGCGTCTCGGCCTCGAGGCCATGCCGCGCACCGACTGGATCTGGCTGCTCCACGACGACAGCTCGGTGCTCCCGGGGACCCTCTCGGGCCTGCTCGACACCGCCACGTCGGCGCCCGACATCGGCATCGTCGGACCCAAGATCCGCGAGTGGCCGTCGCTGCGCCGCCTGCTCGAGGTCGGTCTGACCATCACGGGCACCGGGGTCAGGGTGACCGGCCTGGAGGCGGGCGAGCCGGATGCCGGCCAGCACGACCGGCCGCGCGACGTGCTGGCGGTCAACACCGCCGGCATGCTGATCCGCCGCGACGTCTGGGACGAGCTCGACGGACTCGACCCCGACCTGCCGCTGCACTTCGACGACATCGACTTCGGCTGGCGTGCGGCTCGCGCAGGCCACCGGACGATGGTGGCCCCGTCCGGTGTCATCTTCCACGCCGAGGCGTCCACCCACGGAGTCCGCCGCTCGGTCAGCGGTGACGTCCCGACGTGGGAGCTGAGGCGTGCCGGCCTGTTCGTGCAGCTGGCCAACGCCGGACTAGTGGCGTTCTGGCGCCAGTACGTGCGGTTGTTCTTCGGCTCGCTGCTGCGTGTCCTGGGGCTGCTGATCGCCAAGGACCCGGAGGGCGCCGGCGACGAGCTGCTGGCCGTGCGGTCGGTCTACGTCCACCCCCTGCGACTGCTGCGAGCACGTCAGCGGCGCGCGGTCACGGCACGCCGCAGCAACCGTGAGATCCGTGGGCTGTTCGCCCCGGTGTGGCTGCCGTACCAGCATGGCCTCGACGCGGCTCGTGAGGCGTTCGCCGCCGTGGTCAAGCCCGAGACCATCGAGACCGTCGGTCGGCGCTCCACGCTCGAGCAGGGCCCGCAGGAGGCCGAGGACCTCGACGACGGTCCGCCGTTGGTCCAGCGTCGTCCCTGGTTCGTGACGGTGCTGGTGCTGTCGGTGCTCTCGCTGGTGGCCTCGCGCACCCTGCTGGGCGGCCTCGTGGATGGTGGTCTGTCCGGCGGTGCGTTGCTGCGCGCACCCGACACCGCTGGCGGCTGGTGGTCGCTGCTGCTGGGCGCCGATCGCGGCGTCGGCTCGGCCACCGACGTCAGCGGCCCCCTGTTCGCCCTGCCCCTCGCCGTCGTCTCCACCCCCGTGTGGTTCCGCCCGGACCTGGTCATCACGGCGCTGCTGATCTTCGCCGTCCCGCTGGCCGGGCTGTCGGCCCACCGGCTCGGTCGCCGGTTGAGCTCGCACCGGGGGCATCGCATCGTGTGGGCCCTGTCCTACGCCGCCGTCGTCGCAGCGGTCGGCGCAGTCCCACAGGGCCGCTTCGGCACGGTGGTCGCGCTCCTGCTCGCGCCCGTCATCGTCAACGTCGCCTGGCAGCTGGCCGACCAGCCCGGCTGGCAGAAGGCCTTGACCCTCGGCATCTGGATCGCGCTCGCCTCGGCCTTCGCTCCGGTCGTGCTGGTGCTGTCGCTGCTCGGCCTGGCCCTGCTGTGGTACCTGGAGGGCCGGTGGGTCAGCCGCCAGCTCGTGGTGGCCGCCGTCACGCCGTTGGTGCTGCTCGGGCCCTGGCTCGTGGAGCGTGCGGCCGTGCCGTGGCGCTGGTGGTGGGAGGCCGGTCTGCCGCTCCCGGGGAGCCAGTCGTTGCTCGACGTCGTGACGGGCCGCGCCGGGGGGCTGCAGGCGCCGTGGTGGTTGAGCGTGCCGGTCCTGGCGCTCGGGCTGCTCGCGCTCCTGCCTCGCCGCACGCGCACGTCGGTCGCGATCGCGTGGGGTGTCGGACTGATCGGCCTGGCGGTCGCGCTGGTCGGCCACGTGACCTCCTTCGAGGCCACGAGCGGCCGCGCGGATCTGGCGCCGTGGGTGGCCGTGCCGAGCGTGCTGTGGCTGGCCGCGCTGGCCGTCGCCGCATTGCTCGCCGCCCCGGCGCTCGACGACGTCGCGCGCCCCATCGCGGTCGGCGCCGTCGTCGCCGCCGTCGTCATGCCCCTGGGGGTGGGCGGCTGGTGGTTGGCGCGCGGCGTCGACGGCTCGGTCGACAGCAGCCCCGATCTCGCTGTCCCGGCCTTCCTGGCGGACCGTCCCGGCCTGACCCTCGTCCTCACCGGCAGCACGGCCGACGGCATCACCTACCGCACGGTCGCCGGTCCGGGCCCCTACCTCGGGCAGGAGGCGTTCGAGCCGAGCGCCGCGGCGTCCCGTCCCGTCACCGAGGCCGTCCAGCACCTGCTGGGCCGCGGCACCGAGGCTGACGTCGAGGCGCTCAGCGCCGCAGGCATCGACGCCATCTATGCGCCGAGAGCCGAGCCCGAGCTGGCCCGCCGCATCGACTCGGCTCCGCTCATCGAGCAGTCGGGCAGCGACCGGCCCGGATCACGCGTGTGGACGCTGGCCACCGCACCTCGGCTGCAGCCCGTCGAGGTCCCGACGTGGCGTCGGGTCGTCGGAGGAGGTCAGGTGCTGGTGTGGGCCGTGGCCGTCCTGCTGGCCACCCCCGTGCGCCGGCGCCGAGACCAGACCCATCAGGAGCAGGTCGCCACCGAGGACGACGACGCGGCCGCAGCCGCGTTGCCCGAGGACTCCGAGGTGATGGCCTCGTGATCGCGATGTCGGCCCGCCGCTGGGCAGCCGCAGCCCTGCCGGTGGCCGCCGTCGCCATGGTCGCGGCCGCCTCGTTGGTGCCGGCCGACTCAGCCGAGTCCACCGAGGCGCCGAGCCCGGTCGACGTGGTCCAGACCTCCTACGCGTGCCCGGCGGGCTCGATCATCACGCTGGCCGCCGGCCAGCTGCGTGCTGCCCAGGAGCGCACCGTCCGCGTGTCGCCGAAGGGCTCGGCCGGTGACGACTTCGCCGATGCCGGTTCGTGGTCGACCGGCTCGATCAACGCGGCCGGAGTCATCGTCACCGAGACCGGACGTGATTCCGGACCGGGTGGTTGGTTCGCCGGACGGGCACCTGCGAGCGGCGGTGGCGGACTGGTGGTCGGCTCCTGCCCCGGGGTCATCGACGACGCGTGGTTCCTGGGCGCCGGCGCGGGCGACAAGCACTTCTCGACCCTGATCCTGTCCAACCTGTCGGCCGCCCCGGCGGTGGCCGACATCAAGCTGTGGGGACCGGAGGGTCCGATCGATGCGGTCGGCGCCAGTGGACTGACCCTCAAGCCGTACGAGGTGCGACGCATCCCGGTCGCGGACCTCGCGGCAGGAGAACCGATGCTCGGCATCGAGGTCCTGAGGACCCGCGGCTCCATGGCGGCAGTGGTCAACGATGGTTCCACCGCGACGTTCGCGGGCACCGAGCCGATCGGAGTCACCCGGGCGCCCACGCGCGACCAGTACGTCGGCGGCATCGTCGGTGGGGCCCGCGGCAAGACCCTGCTGCTGCTCAATCCGGGTGAGACCACGGCCCGCGTCGACGTCGAGGTCATCAACGACTCCGGCACCTTCGCCGGCGACGGACTCCAGGCGATCAAGGTCGACCCGGGCCAGTATCGCGAGATCGCGGTGCCCGACTCCGTCGGCAAGGGCCGCCAGGCGTTCCACGTGGTCAGCGACCAGCCGGTCGCCGCGTCGGTCCGCATCAGCCCCAACGTGCGTGACTACGCGCTGGCCGAGGCGACCCGGCCCATCGACGGCGCCGCGATCGTGCCGATCGACGCGGGACCGAAGGTCACGATCCCCGAGCTCGTCCTGACCGCTCCGGACAGGACCGCCTCGGTCGACATCGAGGCGTTCGACGCCGACATGACCTCGCTGGGATCGTCGACCATCGGCATCGACGGCGGCACGACGGTGGGCGTCGACGCCGTCGACCCCAAGGAGTCCTACGCCGCCGACGTCGCCTACGTGGTGGTGCGGACCACCGGGACCGTCGTGGGGGCAGCCCAGTACGTCAAGGGCGACGGGGTCAGCTCGCTGGCCCTGCGTCCCGCCCCCGTGGAGGTGTCGGCACCAGCCGTGCGACGCGGCGACGGCTGAGCCGTCACCGAGGGTCGAGGTCGTCCGGGCTGACCTGCCACACCGAGGCCAGCTGCTCCAGCAGCACGGCCCACGTCATCTCCTCGAGCTCCTGGGCGGATCCGCACCGCTGGACGATCGGCAGCCGGAAGACGACCACCCGGGTGGTGCCGTCGACCTGGGTGACCACGCTGGCGGGGACCTCGTCGGTCCACTCCGGCGGCAGCCTCGGGGCGTCCTCGACCACCACGTCGACCGGGTCCGGCTCGGCGCGGAAAGCCGCCTCGAGTCCGGCGACGACGGCACGCACGACGTCGTCGAACTGCTCGCGCGGGGTCGACTGGGCGGGCAGTCCCGCGGGAGACAGGGGCCCGGGCAGGGCCATGGGTCCGCGACGGCCTCGGCCGCGCCGATCGCGCATCCGACCCGGCCGGGGTCCGCTGACCAGCCCGTTCCAGCCCGTCGGTCCTACCTGCATGCGGTGAGCCTACTGCCGGCTCACAGGATGCTGGTCTACCCTCGCCACGTGGGTGAGGCGAGGCGATGCACGCGATCGGGGTGCTCCGGGCGAGCAGTGGCGACGTTGACGTACGTCTATGCGGACCAGACCGCAGTGCTCGGTCCGCTCGCAACCTACGCCGAGCCCCACACCTACGACCTGTGCGCCGACCACTCCCAACGCCTGTCCGCTCCGCAGGGGTGGGACGTGCTGCGCCTGGCGCCCGATCCTGCCGACGTCGAGCCCACCCACGACGACCTGCTGGCCTTGGCCGACGCGGTCCGCGAGGCCGGGCGTCAGCCGCAACCGCCGCCCGACGGCGCGCGTCCCGCCCTGCGGATCGTCCGAGAAGAAGGATGACCCACCACCCATGATCGATCCGCGCCTGGGCGCCATCGTCAAGGCCTACGACGTCCGCGGGCTCTCGCCCGAGCAGCTCGACCCCGTCGTCGCCCGCGCGCTCGGCGAGGCGTTCGCCGACGAGGTGGAGGTCTCCGGCACCGGATCGGTCGTCATCGGTCACGACATGCGGTCGACGTCGCCGGGTCTGGTCGAAGCCTTCGGTGACGGCATCCGTGCCCGCGGTGCCGACGTCATCGACATCGGCCTGGCCTCCACGGACCTGCTGTACTTCATGTCCGGCGACCTCGACGTGCCCGGCGTCATGATCACGGCGAGCCACAACCCGGCTGCGTACAACGGCATCAAGTTGTGCCGCGCCGGCGCCAGGCCCATCGGTCTCGACACGGGTCTGTCGGCCATCGCCGAGGCTGCATCCGTCCTGCTCGGGCGCGACACGCTCCCGCCCGTGCTCGGTGCGGTCGAGTCCCGCGACGGTCTGTCCCGGTACGCGGAGTACCTGCACGACCTCGTCCCGATGCCCGGCGGTCGGCGCCTCAAGGTCGTCGCCGACGCCGGCAACGGCATGGCCGGTCACACGGTCCCGTCGGTGTTCGCCGATCTCGACGTCGAGCTCGACGCGATGTACTTCGAGCTGGACGGCACCTTCCCGAACCACGACGCCAACCCGCTCGACCACAGCACGCTGGTCGACCTGCAGGCCCGCGTCCGCGAGACCGGTGCCGACATCGGGCTGGCCTTCGACGGCGACGCCGACCGGTGCTTCGTCGTCGACGAGCGCGGCGAGGTGGTCTCGCCGTCGGCGATCACGGCGCTGATCGCGTCGCGTGCGCTGCTGCAGCACCCCGGGGCGACCATCCTGCACAACGTGATCTGCTCCAAGGCCGTGCCCGAGATCATCACCGAGCGCGGCGGGACCGCCGTGCGCACACCGGTCGGCCACTCGCTGATCAAGGCCGAGATGGCCCGCACGGGTGCGGTGTTCGGGGGCGAGCACTCCGGGCACTTCTACTTCAAGGACTTCTTCCTCGCCGACTCCGGCATGATCGCCGCCCTCCACGTGATGGCCGCGCTCGCGGAGACCTCCGGCACCGTCAGCGAGCTGATGGCCGAGTACGAGCGGTACGCGTCGTCCGGCGAGATCAACAGCACGGTGCACGACGCCGTCGGCACCATGGCCACCATCGCCGAGCACTACCGCGAGTGGCCGCTGGACCGCCTCGACGGCCTGACCGTGACCGGTGACACCTGGTGGTTCAACGTGCGTGCCTCCAACACCGAGCCCCTGCTGCGCCTCAACGTCGAGGGCGACGACGCCACCACCATGCAGCGTGTGCGCGACGAGGTTCTCGCCCTGGTCCGACCGGCGTCGTAGCGCCCGGTACGAACGATCGGATCGACGACAACCTTGTCGTGGATCGGTGCATCTCCTGAGATGACGACCTCGTCCGGGTGTCGTCGACATCGCACCAAGGGGGACATCTCATGGGAATTGATCGTCGGGCGTTCACCGCCCTGCTGGCTGGACTGGTGGCCGTGATCTCGGCCCTCGTCCTGACCCAGACCACCGAGACCGCGTCAGCGGCCACGACCGCCACGACGGTGACGATCACCGGCACGGTCCAGAGCTCCCAGGGCTACCCGCTGGCCGGCGTGTCGGTCCAGCTGCAGAAGGCCGCGTCGGAACAGGTCGTCGCGCGACGGACGTCCGACGCGGTCGGCGGATTCCGGTTCCGCATCGACGCGGCGACGGCTGGGCGCTACCACCTCGCGGTGAAGCGTGGCCAGGTCGCGACCATCCACACGCAGCAGCTCTCGATCCGGTAGGTCCTACGATGGGTCGCATGAACCTCGACCCGGCCCTCCTGGAGATCCTCGTCTGTCCGCAGTGCCGGGCCACGCTGGCCGTCGACGATGACGCCTCCGAGCTCGTCTGCAGCGCGTGCGCACTGGCCTACCCGGTGCGCGGGGACATTCCCGTGATGCTGGTCGACGAGGCCCGCTCGCTCGGCTGAGCTCACACCCGTTCGATTCGTCGCGCCTCCGGGCCCACCGGTACAGTGGATTCCATGGATTTTCACGTCAAGGACCTGACCCTGGCCGAGTACGGCCGCAAGGAGATCGAGCTCGCTGAGCACGAGATGCCCGGCTTGATCGCGATGCGCGAGCGCTACGGCAAGGACAAGCCGCTGGCCGGTGCCCGCATCGCCGGTTCGCTGCACATGACGGTCCAGACCGCCGTGCTGATCGAGACCCTGGTCGACCTCGGCGCCGACGTGCGCTGGGCCACCTGCAACATCTTCTCCACCCAGGACCACGCGGCCGCTGCGGTCGTCGTGGGCCGCGACGGCACGCCCGAGGACCCCCAGGGCACGCCGGTCTTCGCGTGGAAGGGCGAGACGCTCGCCGAGTACTGGGACGAGGCCGAGAAGGTCTTCGACTTCGCCGAGGGCGGACCCAACGTCCTGCTCGACGACGGCGGCGACATCACCATGCTGCTGCACCTCGGTGTCGAGTACGAGAAGACCGGCATCGTGCCGCCGCAGGACAGCACCGACAACGAGGAGTTCAAGGAGGTGCTGCGTGTCCTCGCCCGTTCGGTGGCGGAGAAGCCGCAGCACTGGACGAACATCTCCAAGGACATCAAGGGCGTCTCGGAGGAGACCACCACCGGCGTCCTGCGCCTGTACGACCGCTTCCGTGAGGGCACGCTGCTGTTCCCGGCCATCAACGTCAACGACTCGGTCACCAAGAGCAAGTTCGACAACAAGTACGGCTGCCGTCACTCGCTGATCGACGGCATCAACCGAGCCACCGACGTCATGATCGGCGGCAAGGTCGCCGTCGTCTGCGGCTACGGCGACGTCGGCAAGGGCTCTGCGGAGTCGCTGCGCGGCCAGGGAGCCCGCGTCATCGTCACCGAGATCGACCCGATCTGCGCCCTGCAGGCCGCCATGGACGGCTACGAGGTCAAGCGCCTCGAGTCGGTCGTCGAGACCGCCGACATCTTCATCACCACCACCGGAAACTTCGACATCATCCGGGTCGAGCACTTCGAGAAGATGAAGCACCAGGCGATCGTCGGCAACATCGGTCACTTCGACAACGAGATCAACATGGCCGGTCTGGCCAAGATCCCCGGCATCGTCAAGGACGAGATCAAGCCGCAGGTCCACCAGTGGATCTTCCCGGCCGACGCCGACGGCTTCTCCAAGAAGATCATCGTGCTGTCCGAGGGGCGCCTGCTCAACCTCGGCAACGCCACCGGTCACCCGTCGTTCGTCATGTCCAACTCGTTCACCAACCAGGTGCTCGCGCAGATCGAGCTGTTCACGAAGGCCAGCCAGTACGAGCTGGGTGTGCACGTGCTGCCCAAGCACCTCGACGAAGAGGTCGCCCGACTGCACCTGGACGCCCTCGGTGTCGAGCTGACCGAGCTGTCCAAGCAGCAGGCCGAGTACCTCGGCGTCGACGTGGCTGGTCCCTACAAGTCGGACCTCTACCGCTACTAGCCACTCGAGCGGGCCACCATGAGCTATCGCAGCAAGCGCGACCGCGTCCTCGTCGTCGACGACGACGCCTCGCTCGCCGAGATGTTGACCATCGTCTTGGAGGGGGAGGGGCTCACCACGTCGGTGTGCCGCTCGGGTGACCGGGTCATGGGCGAGTTCACTTCGTTCCGGCCCGACGTCGTGCTGCTGGACCTGATGCTGCCCGGACTCGACGGCATGAGCGTGTGCCGTCAGATCCGGGCGGCGTCGGCGGTCCCGATCATCATGCTCACGGCGAAGGCCGACACCTACGACGTCGTCGCGGGGCTGGAGGCCGGCGCCGACGACTACATCACCAAGCCGTTCAAGAACACCGAGCTGGTCGCGCGGGTGCGGGCCCGCCTGCGCCGCACCGACACCCTCGCCGAGACCCTGGAGTTCGGCGAGATCGTCCTGGATCCTGCCGGCCACACGGTCACCCGCAAGGGCGAGGCCCTGGACCTGACGCCGCTGGAGTTCGACCTGCTGGCCTGCCTGCTCGGCGACCCCCAGCAGGTCTTCACCCGCGAGGTGCTGCTGCAGAAGGTGTGGGGCTACCACCACCCCGGTGACACCAAGCTGGTGAACGTGCACATGACCCGGCTGCGCTCCAAGATCGAGGACGACGCCGACGATCCGCAGATCATCCGCACCGTTCGCGGCGTGGGCTACCAGGCCATCGCGCCGCCCTCATGAGCCTGGTCTCGTGAGGGGCCTGTGGCGGCGGTCGCTGCAGGCCCGGGTCGTCACCAGCACGATCATCCTCAGCGCCCTGGCGATCACCTTCACCGGATGGGCGCTGCTGCGCGACGTCGCATCGGGTCTGGCGGAGAGCCGTCGCGAGGTGGCGGTCGCCGAGGCCCGATCGGGATTCACCTACGCCCAGGACCAGCTCGACGCGGCGGTCGACACCGAGGCGTCACCGCAGTCGCAGGCCCTGACCCAGATGGTCGACTCGCTGACCACGGCCCGCGGAACGGCTCGCACCTACGAGCTCGTCCTCAAGGGGCCGCTGTCAGGCGACGACTCGTCGGGCCCCGTGCGGTCGTCGTCGGCGGTCTCGACCAGCACGTTGCCGGCGTCGCTGGTGGGTCGCGTGCAGCGCAACGGCGGTACCTACTGGCAGTACTCGGACGTGTCGCTGACCGACGGTGCGGACCGCGAGCCGGTCGTCGTGGTGGGCCGTCAGCTCCGCGCCCCGGGCACGGGTGACACCTACGCGCTGTACTACCTGTTCTCGATGAAGGACCAGCAGGCGACCCTGACGCTGATGCGCAACGCGTTGCTGCTCGGCGGCCTCGCCATGGTGCTCATGGTCGGTGGGGTGGCCTGGATCGTCTCGCGTCAGGTGCTCGACCCGGTGCGCCGGGCTCGGCGCATCGCCGAGCGGTTCGCCGGCGGCAACCTCGAGGAGCGTCTGCTCGTGCGCGGAGAGGACGACATCGCTCGGCTGAGCACCTCGTTGAACCAGATGGCCGGCAGCCTGCAGACCCAGATCGGTCGGCTCGAGAACCTGTCGCGCCTGCAGCAGCGATTCGTGTCCGACGTGTCCCACGAGCTGCGCACCCCCCTCACCACGGTGCAGATGGCCAGCGAGGTCCTGTTCGACGCCCGCCCCGGATTCGACCCCCAGACCGCTCGGTCCGCCGAGCTGTTGAAGCGCGAGCTCGACCGCTTCGAGGCGCTGCTGTCCGACCTGCTCGACCTGAGTCGTTTCGACGCAGGCGCCGCTCAGCTGGAGCTGGAGACCGTCGACCTCGCAGCCGTGGCCCGTCGGTGCACCGACGACCCGGTCCTCGCCCGCGCCGGCATCGAGGTGACCGTCGACGACGGTGGTCAGTCGGCCGTGGTGCTGGCCGACCCGCGGCGGGTCGACCGCATCGTGCGCAACCTGCTGGCCAACGCAGCCAAGTACAGCAAGTCGTCCACGGTGTCGTTGACGGTGGCGCAGAACGACAGCAGCGCCTCGTTCTCGGTGCGCGACTTCGGCGTGGGCCTCGACGGTGACGAACGGCTGCGTGTCTTCGACCGCTTCTGGCGGGCCGACCCCGCGCGCGTCCAGGGCGGCACGGGCCTCGGCCTGTCGATCGCCCGCGAGGACGCCTCGCTGCACGGGGGAACCCTGCAGGCCTGGGGGCGTTCGGGACAGGGGACCGAGTTCATCCTCACGCTGCCCAAGAAGGCCGGGGACGACAGTGCCGAGCCGGCCATCGTCTCGGAGCTGGCGCGATGAGTCGACTGTCTGCGCTGGTGCTGGCGGCCTGCATCGCACTCGGCGGGTGCGCAGCCATCCCCACGTCCGGTCCGGTGACCGCGGTCGCCGACGACGACGGCTTCGGTCAGAGCACCGTGCGGTACTCGCCGGCGCTGCCCACCGACGGCGCGTCGCCGGGCGAGGTCGTGCGCGGCTTCCTCGACGCGATGCTGGCCTACCCCGCCTCCACGCGGACGGCCGCCGCCTTCCTGACGCCGGCCGCTGCCGACAGCTGGCAGCGCCAGGACGGGGTCACCATCTATCGGGACGCACAGGTCGGGACACCGCCGCAGGACGGGCGGACCCGACCCGACGCAGGCGCGTCGGCGGAGGTCGCGGTCGACGCGGCCGCGGTGGGGCAGCTCGACCCCCAGGGCGGATACACGCCCGGTGAGGGACGACGAGGGGTGACCTATCGCCTCGAGCGGGTCGACGGGCAGTGGCGGATCGCGAACCCCCAGCCGGGTCTGATGGTCACGGCGAAGTTCTTCAACGACTACTACCGCACGTTCGACCTGTACTACTTCGATCGCGCTGGACGCCGACTGGTGCCGCAGCCGGTGCACGTGCTGGTCGGCGACGGCCTGGCCGCCGGTCTGATCACGGCGCTGGCGCGCGGTGGCGGCACCGATCAGATGCGCACCTACGTGCCCGGGCTCGACGACCTGCGAGCGACGGTTCCGGTCGACAACGGTGTCGCCGACGTCGGCTTCACCGCGGGCTCGCGCGCATCGTCCGACGTCGAGCGGTTCTCGGCCCAGATCGTGTGGACGCTGCGCCAGGTCCCGGGTCTCACGGCGGTGCGCATCTCGGTCGGCGCTCGCCCGGTGAGTCCACGCAACCAGACCGAGCAGCCCGTCTCGTCGTTGGACGAGTACGGCGTCGGCGACGATCCCGGGACGACCCACGCGCTGGTCGACGACGCCGCCGTCACCATCGATCGCAGCGACGTCGAGCCGCTCGACGGACCGTGGGGCACATCCGTCGGTGGCGCGGCCGCGATCTCCGTGACCGATGACCGCGTCGCCCTCCTCGACGCGGGACGCACGTCGGTGCGAGTGGCGTCGGTGGAGGGCCGCATCCAGCGCACGCTCCGCGGCACGGCGTTCATCAACCCGGTCAGTGACGTCGACGGGCAGTTCTGGCTGGTGGACCGGCCCGACGGTGCCACGCGGGTGCGCGTGGTGGCGTCGGGCGTGGCCACGCTGGACGCGCCGGCGCTGCGCGGTCTGGACGTGCGCAGCCTCGACATCTCGCCCGACGGCGCCCGCTACGTCGTCACGGTGGGATCGGGGGCCGGCGCCTCGGTCCGCGTCGGTCTGGTGCTGCGTGACGCCAAGGGAACGATCACCGGTCTGGCCAGCCCGCGAGACCTGGACGTCGGAGACGTCAGCGCGCGGTCCGCCGTGTGGTCCGACGACGTGCGGGTCAGCTATCTGGCCGGCACGACGGCCGGTACGCGTGAGCAGACCGTCGTGATCGACGGCTCCTCGGTGGTGGACGGACCGGGGCGCAGCGGAGCACCGCTGCCGGACATCGAGACGTCTCGCCTCGTGGTCGGCTCCGGACCGAACGCGACGACCTATGCCGCTGACCCGGACGGCCGGTTGTGGTACCTCGGCGCCCGTGGCACCTGGACGCTCGTCGGCGTCGGTGCGGTCCGGAGCCTGGGCCACAGTCGCTGACCGTCCACAGCCTGTGTCGACCGATCGACGCCGTGGCGGCGCGGGCTCGATGATGGCCAGGTGCGCGATCACCTCGTGGCCGCTGCCGACCTGCTCGTCGGTGCGGCCTGTCCGGGCTGCGGTCGACCTGCGCTCGCGGTCTGCCGTCGGTGTGCCGAGCGGATCAGGCCGACGCCGTGCGTCGTCGCGACCCGACGGGCATCGGACCTGACGGTGATCTCCGGCGGACAGCATCGCGGTGTCCTGCGCCGCGTCGTCGTGGAGTGGAAGGAGCGAGGGCGCTTTCCGCTGACCGAGGTCCTGTCGCACCACCTCGCCGCCGCCGTCGCCGCGTCCGAGCCTGCCGCCGACGTCACGCTGGTGCCCGTGCCGACGTCGTGGTCGGCCCGGTGGCGCCGGGGCGACGACCTGGTGCAGGCGCTGGCCCGCGCGGCCGGTGCCCGGCTGACCGCCGCGGGGCTCGACGTGCGCGTCGAACCTGCCCTGGGACGGGCCCGCCACACGGCCGATCAGGTCGGCCTCGGTGTCGACGACCGCGCCCGCAACCTGAGCGGCGCCTTCATGGTCCGCCGCCGTCACGGGCTGCGGGCGGGATCGTCGGTCGTGATCGTCGACGACGTCGTGACCACGGGCTCGACGCTGGCCGAGGCGGCCCGTGCGCTTCGCGCAGCTGGTGTGCAGGTCGAGGCCGCAGCGACGGTCGCCGCCACGCCCTGAACGTCGGCGACGGGTCGTGCCTGTGAGTTCAGTGAGGATTGGCTGCCGAGCGACGAGACCTCTGGTGAATCGGCCACGGCAGGACTACGGTCGCACCATGGCATGACAGCAGGTGCAGCACGCGGACCCCGACCCCGAGGAGTTTCCATGGACATTGTCGTCAACGGTCGCAACAGCGAGATCTCCGAGCGGTTCCGCGAGCACGTCCAGGAAAAGCTGCAGCGCATCGACAAGTACGACGCCCGCCAGAAGATCCACCGGGTCGAGGTCGAGGTCACCCACGAGAAGAACCCGCGTCAGCACGAGACGGCCGCCCGCGTCGAGATGACGCTGCGATCCGCCGGTCCGGCCGTTCGCGCCGAGGCCGCCTCCACCGACCAGCACTCCGCGCTCGACGCGGCGATCGACAAGCTCGAGTCGCGCCTGCGGCGCAGCAACGACCGCCGCCGCATCTCCCACGGCAAGCACGCTCCGCAGTCGCTCGCCGACGCCACCGCGGACCTGGACGTCGCCTCGTTCGACGACACCGCACCGACGCAGGATCCGGCCCCGACCGGCCCCATCGAGTCAGAGGGCGACTGCCCGGTGGTGGTGCGCGAGAAGACGCACGAGGCCTCACCCATGACGCTCGACCAGGCGCTCTACGAGATGGAGCTGGTCGGCCACGACTTCTTCCTGTTCCTCGAGAAGGACTCGATGCGGCCGAGCGTCGTCTACCTGCGCAAGGGCTACGACTACGGCGTCATCCACCTCGACGTGACTCAGTGACGCGAACGGGGACACGAGCGGGCGCGGCGTCGGGTTCGTGGGCTCCGACCCGGAACTCTGGCATGATCTGACTGTGCCTCCAGTCCCCGGCAAGATCCGTGTTCTCCTCGTCGATGACCAGGAGCTGTTCCGTCGGGGCGTCAAGATGGTGCTCAGCGCCGACGACGACCTCGAGGTCGAGGAGTGCGACGACGGCGACACCGCCCTTGCGCTCGTGGCGGACAACCCGTACGACATCGTGCTGCTCGACGTCCGCATGCCGGGCCGCAGCGGTGTCGAGACGTGCGCGGCCATCAAGGAGACCGCCCCGACCACCGGCATCATCATGCTGACGGCCAGCGACGAGGAGTCCGACCTCTACGAGTCGATCCGCAGCGGGGCGTCGGGCTACCTGCTCAAGGACGGCTCCACCTACGACCAGGTCGCCGAAGCGGTCCGACTGGTTGCCTCGGGACAGTCGCTGATCAGCCCGAGCATGGCCACCAAGCTGCTCGACGAGTTCGTCACGATGTCCAAGAGCCCGGCGCCGGCGACCAACCTGACGCCGCGCGAGCTCGGGGTCCTGCGCCTGGTGGCGCGGGGGATGAGCAACCGCGAGATCGCCGAGGAGCTGTTCATCAGCGAGAACACGGTCAAGAACCACATCCGCAACATCCTCGAGAAGCTGCAGATGAAGTCGCGCATGGAGGCTGCCATGTTCGCCGTGCGCAGCAAGCTCGTCGACGACATCCCCTAGGACGACGGGCCCTCGCTGATGGGTGCGGAGCGCCTCACCGCGCTGCAGGCTCGGCGGATCACCCTGGCCGCCCAGGGATTCACCCGTCCTCGTCCCGGCGCCACCGGCGCGACGGTCACGGCAGCACACCTGAATCGCACGATCGCACGGCTGGGGTTCTTCCAGATCGACTCGGTCAACGTGCTGGTCCGGGCCCACTACATGCCGATGTTCTCCCGCATGGGTGCCTACGACCGCGACCTCCTCCATCGTGCGGCCGGTCGCGCACCGCGCCGCCTGTTCGAGTACTGGGCCCACGTCGCGGCGCTCGTCGACGTGCAGCTGTGGCCGGCGATGCAGCACCGCATGCGGTCCGGGCACGGGATGTGGGGCGGGATCGCGCGCGTCGGGCGCGAGCAGCCCGAGCTCGTCGAGCGCGTCTTCGCCGAGGTCGCCGAGCGCGGTCCGATCACGGCGCGCCAGATCGAGGACGACACGGAGCGCGACCGCAGCCACTGGGGCTGGAACTGGTCCGAGGTCAAGGTCGCGCTGGAGCACCTGTTCTACGTCGGACGGGTCACGGCGGCGCGCCGCAACAGCCAGTTCGAGCGGGTGTACGACCTGTCCGAGCGCGTCATCCCGCCCGGTGTGATGGCACGGCCTGCCCTCGACGACGCGGAGGCACACCTGGTGCTGGTCGAGCACGCTGCGCGAGCCCTGGGAGTCGGCACCCAGCAGTGCTTCGCCGACTACTTCCGGCTCGCCCCCGACCCGACGAAGGGCGCCATCGAGGAGCTCGTCGCTGCCGGCGTGCTGCAGCCGGTGCAGATCCAGGGGTGGAGACGCCCCGCGTATCGCCACCGCGACGCCGTCCTCCCGCGCCGGGTCCGAGCGCGCGCGTTGCTGAGCCCGTTCGACCCCCTCGTCTTCGAGCGGACTCGCACCGAGAAGCTGTTCGACTTCCGGTACCGCATCGAGATCTACGTTCCCGAGGCCAAGCGCGAGCACGGCTACTACGTGCTGCCGTTCCTGCTCGGCGACCGGCTGGTGGCCCGGGTCGACCTGAAGGCCGACCGTGCTGCTCGGCGGCTCGTGGTGCACGGTGCGTGGGCCGAGGACCATGCACCCGACGACACCGCCGAGCAGCTGGCCGACGAGCTGGAGCTGATGGCCCGGTGGCTCGACCTGGACACCGTGTCACCCCCGGCGAAGGGTGACTTGGCTGCTGACCTGACCCAGGTTCTGAGCCGTCGCTAGACTGGCGAGGCTCCATCCGAGAACGCCAGGATCGAATCGTCAGGAAGTGCATCGACGTGCCCAAGGTCATCGACAAGATCCTCCGCATGGGCGAAGGCAAGATCCTTCGTCAGCTGGAGGCCGTCGCCCAGCAGGTCAACTCCCTCGAGGACGACTACAAGCAGATGTCCGACGAGGAGCTGCGGGGGATGACCGCGGAGTTCCGGGACCGGCTGGAGGCTGGAGAGACCCCCGACGACCTGATGCCGGAGGCCTTCGCCACCGTGCGTGAGGCGGCGTGGCGCGTGCTGGGTCAGCGGCACTTCGACGTGCAGATCATGGGTGGCGCGGCCCTGCACCTGGGCAACATCGCCGAGATGAAGACCGGTGAGGGCAAGACGCTGGTCTCGACCCTGCCGGCCTACCTCAACGCGCTCAGCGGCAAGGGCGTCCACGTCGTCACGGTCAACGACTACCTCGCCAAGTACCACGCCGAGTGGATGGGCCGAGTGCACCAGTACCTGGGCCTCACCGTCGCCATGATCCTGCCGAGCATGACGCCGGCGGAGCGCCGCGAGGCGTACCTGGCGGACATCACCTACGCCACCAACAACGAGCTCGGCTTCGACTACCTGCGCGACAACATGGCCGACGACATCGCCGACTGCGTGCAGCGTGGCCACCACTACGCCGTGGTCGACGAGGTCGACTCCATCCTCATCGACGAGGCCCGCACCCCGCTGATCATCTCCGGTCCCACCGAGGACGAGGTCAAGTGGTACGGCGAGTTCGCCCGCATCGTGGGCCGCATGAAGATCGAGGAGCACTACGAGGTCGACGAGAAGAAGCGGACGATCGCGGTGACCGCCGAGGGCATCTCCGTGGTCGAGGACCAACTGGGCATCGACAACCTCTATGACACCGTCAACACCCCGCTGATCAGCTTCCTCAACAACGCCATCAAGGCGCGCGAGCTGTTCAAGAACGACAAGGACTACGTCGTCATCGACGGCGAGGTGCTCATCGTCGACGAGCACACCGGACGCATCCTGGACGGCCGCCGCTACAACGAGGGCCTGCACCAGGCCATCGAGGCCAAGGAGGGCGTCCGGATCCGCGAGGAGTACCAGACCCTGGCCACCATCACGCTGCAGAACTACTTCCGCCTCTACGACAAGCTCGGCGGCATGACCGGCACGGCGCTGACCGAGGCGTCGGAGTTCGACAAGATCTACAAGCTCGGTGTGGTGCCGATCCCGACCAACCGCCCCATCGCGCGCGCCGACGAGCCGGACCTCGTCTATCGCACCGAGGAGGCCAAGTTCAACGCCGTGGTCGACGACATCGCCGAGCGGCACGCCAACGGCCAGCCGATCCTCGTGGGCACCACCAGCGTCGAGAAGAGCGAGCGGCTGTCCAAGCTGCTCAAGAAGCGCGGCGTCCCGCACGAGGTCCTCAACGCCAAGCAGCACGACCGTGAGGCCGCCATCGTCGCGATGGCCGGCCACAAGGGCGCCGTCACCGTGGCCACCAACATGGCCGGTCGTGGTACCGACATCATGCTCGGTGGCAGCGTGGAGTTCCTCGCCGACGCCGAGCTGCGCAAGCAGGGCCTCGACCCGCTCGAGGACGCCGAGGAGTACCAGGCCGCGTGGAACGACACGCTGAAGAAGATGGCCGACCAGGTCGCCGCCGAGCACGACGAGGTCACCGCCGCCGGCGGCCTGGCCGTCATCGGCACCGAGCGCCACGAGTCGCGCCGCATCGACAACCAGCTGCGTGGTCGGTCGGGCCGCCAGGGTGACCCGGGCGTCTCCCGGTTCTACCTGTCGCTCGAGGACGACCTGATGCGCCTGTTCAAGGCCGACTGGGTCGACTGGGTCCTGCAGACCATGAAGATCCCCGACGACGTGCCGATCGAGAACAAGCGCGTCACCGGCGCCATCGCGTCGGCGCAGTCGCAGGTCGAGGCGCAGAACTTCGACACGCGCAAGAACATCCTCAAGTACGACGACGTCATGAGCCGTCAGCGCGAGGTCATCTACACCGAGCGTCGCGAGGTGCTCGAGGGCCGCGACCTGCGCGAGTGGGTCGAGGAGATGATCGGCGAGGTCATCGGCGCGTACGTGACCGGCGCCACCGAGGGATTCCCCGAGGAGTGGGACCTCGAACAGCTCTGGACCGCTCTGGGCACGCTGTACCCGGTCGGGCTGACCATCGAGACCGCCGAGTCGGACGCCGGCGGGCGTGAGGGCATGACCCGCCAGTCGCTGATCGAGGCACTGACCGCGGATGCGATCGCGAGCTACGACCGGCGCGAGAGCGACCTCGGCGCGTCGGTGATGCGTGAGCTGGAGCGCAAGGTCGTGCTCAGCGTCCTGGACCGCAAGTGGCGCGAGCACCTCTACGAGATGGACTACCTGCGTGAGGGCATCGGCCTGCGGGCCTACAGCCAGCGCGATCCGCTGGTGGAGTACCAGCGCGAGGGCTTCGAGCTGTTCACCGCCATGATGGAGGGCATCGCCGAGGAGTCGGTCGGGTTCTTGTTCAACGTGAACGTCGAGGTGACGCCGGCCTCGCCGACCGCCGAGCCGGGCGAGATCCCCGTGCAGCTGGCCAAGGGCATCGGTGCCGACGTCGCGAAGAAGAAGCAGCTGTCGTACTCGGGTCCCAGCGAGGACGGGGAGACCGAGGTGCACGGCGTCACGGCGGCCGACGGCGGCGACGAGGACTCCGCGGAGGCCGAGGCGCGCCGCCAGGCGAACGCCAAGAACAAGGCGCGTCAGAAGGCCAAGCAGCAGCGCAAGTCCCGCAAGAACAACCGGTAGTCACCGCGACGAAGCCGCTCTGCGGCTGAGCTCGCGGGGACGCCAGGCGGAGCCGTGAGTCGTTCGCGGCGAAGCCGCTCGGACGCGAGGCGTGGTGAGGTGAGGTGCTCGCCTGATTCGGGCACTGTGGTTCGCCTCGCTCCGCTCACGGTCGGCCGCGGGCGGCCTCCCTGGCGAACAGCGACTACGCCCACTCGAGAGCGGTGCACCGCCACACCATCTCGCCGCGGTGGGTGGGCTGGGGCTCGAGGCGGACGGCGATCGCGCGGGAGCGGTTGCGGTGCACCATGCGTGCGGCGACCTCGGCGACGTCGTCGTCGACCATCGCGACGTGCACGCTGACCAGGCGCGCCGCGCAGCGACCCGGCCGCCGTGCACCGATGTTCAGGCGGCGCTGGAGCTCGAGGTAGACGTCGGGCGCCATCCACGCCGCCATCTGGCGCGCCGGTCGTTCGCCGGACAGCACCTCGACGACGGCCTGCATGAAGCGTGCGCACCGATGGCGCAGCGGTCCGATGTCATCTCGTTCCACCGGCACCGGCAGCACCGGCGTCATGCCGGGGAACGGCAGCGGGACCTGTGTCTCCGGCGCGTCGGTGGCCTCCCACGCGGGTGCGAGACGGACGGTGGCGAGGGCGTGGGCGGTCTTCATGGCGAGTCCTGTTCGAGAGATGGAGGGACGAGCAGCTGATCGGGGAGGATGAGGTCGGGGTCGGGCCCGATGACGTCGCGGTTGGCCTCGTACCAGCGCGTCGTCGAGGCGGCGATGCGTGCAGCAGAGGCGTCGTCGGGCAGGTGGGCCGCGGCGATCGCCCAGAGCGTGTCCCCGGCGCGAACGGTCCAGCCCGACGGTCGCGGCGTCGGCGCCGCGGCTGCCGCCGGCTGGACGATCGTGGGGCGGTCAGGGAGACGCAGACCGTGCAGGTCGTGCGAGCCGTCGGCGTGGGCGGGCACGGCGGTGACGGTGACGATCGCCGTCGTGAACAGCGCGGCACGCACAGCTGGCGGCACGCCCGGAACGCAGACCCGTGCCCATCCGCCCAGCAGCACCACCAGCACCCACGTGGCGACCAGCAACCCGGCCAGGTGGGCGACGGCGAGGGCCGCGGCGGGGAAGTCGGCGCTCGTCACCTGGCGGGCGGCCGCGGGTGCTCCCGGCGCGGTGATCGCGCCCACGCCCAGGGCGCTGGCCAGGGCGAGCACTCCTGCTCGACTGAGTGTCATGCATCCCCCGATGCTTCATCACGTTTGATGACGTTTGAGACCATTTCATCACGTCGAATGACTGTCAAGACCGGGATGGAGGCCTGTGGGGTACCGTGCCTGCATGCGGTGGGACAGGCTGTTCTCCGACCTGGAGGCCGAGGCCGGCGCCATCGAGCGCGCCGAGGTCGAGGGACTCGCCGCCGACCTGCACGACGAGATCTGGGCGCAGACGTCGTGGCGCGACCTCCTGGGCGGCGAGGTGGTGCTCGACGTCCGCGGCGCCGGTCAGCTGGCGGGGGAGGCAGCGGCGGTCAACGAGCACCTGGTGCGGTTGCGGGCGGGCCTCGTGGACCATCTCGTGGCCTGCTCAGCCGTGACGTCGGTGCTGCGAGCACAGCGCCGCGCTGATCCGCCGGGACGGATCGATGCTGCGCTCGGCTGGTCGCGGGCGCTGCGCGTGCTGCGCGACGACGGCGAACCGGTGCGAGTCGTCCTGGTCGACGGACGGGCGCTCGAGGGCGTCGTCGAGGTCGTCGGCGCCGACTTCGTGCGGCTGTCGGCCGGCGACGTCGCAGCGCGGACCGTGGTGCTGTCGGCGATCGCCGTGGTCACGTCAGGTCGATGAGCTCGTGTCGTCGACGGGGGTGTCGGTCGAGCCCTCGGACACGCTGGCATCGGTGCGGGCGTACTGGCGCTCGATGTAGTCCTCGAGCTCGGAGTTCTCGATGCGCCACTGACCGCGACCGCCGATCTGGATGCCGCGCAGGTCTCCTGAGCGCACGAGCGCGTAGACCTGACGCACGGTCACGTTGAGGACCTCGGCCACGTCGGGGAGCGTGAGGAAGCGTGGTGTCGCCGACATGGCAGCAGTCTGGCACGCGCTGGTGTCACCCGATCCGGAGGCGGTCCGTGGCTGTGGACAATCGAGGGGGCCACTGGACGCCGCGGCCCGCCGACGGTAGAACCGTGCCATGAAGAACTGGCGGGGGGCCGGTGAATCCGGTGTTCGAGCAGACCGACTGCGGATCCGACCATGGACGGATCCGCGGTTGCTGGTCGGGTTGCTGCTGGTGCTCTGCGCCACCGTCCTCGGGGCACGTCTCGTGGCGATGCAGGACGACACGGTCGAGTACTGGTCGGTGGCCGACCCGGTGCGCGCCGGCGACGCCGTCGGAGCCGCTGACCTCGTGGCCACCCGGGTGCAGCTGGACGGTGCGAGTGCCGACCACTACCTGCAGGTGTCCGACGACCTGCCCGGAGCACTGGACGACCTCACGTGGACGCGCGACGTCGCCGCGGGCGCCCTGGTCGACGCGGCGGCGCTCTCGGTCCGCGACCGTGTCACCGTCAGCCAGCTGCCGGTCGTCGTCGCCGAGGGCGCTGCGCCCGACGACCTGCGCCGCGGGGACCGGGTCGAGGTCTGGGTGGGGCCGGGTGCCGACGACCCGCGGTCGGACGGCGCTGCCACGTCGGCGGCTGTGCGCGTCCTCGGGCCGGTCCGCGTCCTGCGCACCGGAGCCGACGCCGACTCGGTGGGCGGGAGCCTGGCACGCACCGTGCTGCTGGAGGTGCCGGCGGCCTCGCTCACCGGGGACGTGGTCAGCACGGTCGGGTCGGGGCGCGTGACCATCGTGCGGGTGCCGTAGTGGACGTCGTCCTCGCAGCCGGTGGGGCGCCGTGGGAGCCTCGGGTGCTGTCGCACCTGGAGCGATCGCGCGTCCTGCGGCTGACGCGCCGGTGCGTGGACCTGGCGGACCTGCTGGCGGTCGTGGGCGCCGACCTCGCCGGTGTGGCCCTGGTGTCGGCCGACCTGCCTGGACTCGACCTCGACGTCATCGATCGCCTCACCGGGGCCGGCATCCGCGTGGTCGCGGTCGAGGCCACGGCCGACCAGACGGCCCGTCTGGGACTCGGTCGGTCCTTCGGGGTCGAGGATCTCGACGCGGTGGCCGATCTCGATCCCGCGACGCCCGCGCCCGCAGCCCCCACAGCCCCACTCGTCGCCGTGTGGGGTCCGGCGGGAGCGCCGGGTCGCAGCTCGGTCGCCCTGGCGGTCGCCTCCGCCCTGGCCGCGCGCGGCACCGACACCGTCCTGGTGGACGCCGACGTCGACGGCGGAGCGCAGGCGCAGATGCTGGGAGTCCTGGGCAACGAGTGGGTGTGAAGGACAGGGGCTACCTGCGGGGCGGTGGTGGTGCCGTTCTGTCAGTGGCGGGTCCTAGCGTCGGGTACATGGACACCACCCAGCTGACCGACACCGAGAAGGCGATCCTCGACGTCGAACGGTCCTGGTGGCAGTACACCGGCACCAAGGAGCAGGTGGTGCGTGAGCGGTTCGACTTGTCGATGACGCATTTCTACCAGTTGGTGAACGCGCTGATCGAGCGTGAGGCGGCGTTGGCGTGGGATCCGTTGACGGTGAAGCGGTTGCGGCGGTTGCGTCAGGATCGGCAGTCGTCGAGGTCTGCGCGGCGGCTCGGGTTTGTCTGAGAGTTGCTGGGCATGACAGAAGGCCCCCGACCTGACCGGAGTCAGATCGGGGGCGGTGTGGCCGTGCCGGGGGAGGACCGGCGCGGTCAGTCAGTGCCGTCGAGTGCGGGAACGGGGCAGTCTCCTTCGTACCGCTCGAGCCCTCGCCCGCCGAGCGGGTTGCGGACACCAGAGTGGAGCTCGTTCGCCTGGGTCCGCCGCTGGATCTGGAAGTCGATCGGCAGGCCCGTGAGACTGGCGAGGTACTGACCGATGGCGAGCCCGAGGAACGCGAGCGAGACTCCGGTCGCGGCGAGCTGGTCGTACTGCTCGTCCTCGAGCATGAGGCGCACGTCGACGTCGCGGGGTGCCCGGTCGCCGCGAGGCTGCATCGTGGTCCCGACGAGATACGGCGCCTGGTCGAACGCCTCCGCCAGGGGCTTGCAGGCGAGGTCGAGCAGGAACATCTCGCGCGGGCTGAGCGTCGACATCAGTCGGTGCCGTCGGTGTAGATGGCGGCGTGGCGGGCGGCTTCAGCAGTGACGCCGTGTCGTCGGATGGCCTCGAGGATCACCTCGGCGACGCACTCGGCCTGACCGGCGACCCTGCGTGCCGCAGCGGCCACGAGACGGATCACGTGTCGCGGTTCTTCGGGGCGACGCCGACGAAGAACGCGACGGACAGTGCAAGACCGAGCGCCATGCGCCAGTCAGCGGCGTCCGGCACATCGCCCTGCGTGAGGGGGGCGACGATCGGGACGATGGCGCCGCCGAAGAACCCGGCGATCGCCTTCCAGTACCCGGCCAGGGTGTGCAGGTGCTTGTTCATGGTGGATCTCCTTCTGGTGGTGGACGGTGCGGGGGTCAGCGGCGGCCGGCGACGAGGCGCCGCAAGACGCGGTGGGGCCAGTGGTCGGCGATCACGGCACCGAAGTGCTGCTCGGCCTCGAGGACCTTCGCGCCGCGACCGACAGCGTCGACGTCGATCCGCTCGCCCAACGTCAGGCGGGCCTTCCACCCGTTCGTCGACCGGTACTGCAGGTCGATCGCCTTGTCGGCCAGCTTCTTCACGTCGCCCCAACGTGCGATCAGGGTGTTGACGAACGTCGCCGCGGCAGTGAAGTTCGCGTCACCGGTGGCCAGCTCGTTCGGCTCCGGCACGTCCCACTTCACGGCCGCCGCACGGGCAGCCTTCAGGACGTCGCGCATCTGCAGCGGCTGGAACGTCGAGCCCTCGTTCTCGTTGTGGAAGTTCGTGTCGACGGCCCTGAACCCGTTGACCTCCCACACGATCACGAGGAACTCCTTGGTGTCCTTGAGGAGCATGTGCTTCACGTTGAGCAGTTGTGCCTCGAGGATCGTGATGCCGGCGTCGCGCCGGTAGTAGGACTCGCGGCCCTTGCCGCCCTCGGGGACGCGCACGTACTCCGGGAGGGCCTTGTCGAGCTCGGGCCACATGTCGATGGCGCACTCCTGAAAGTGGAACCACAGGGGGCGCTTCGGGCCGAGGTAGTCCGGGATCGCGTGCTTGGCACGGTCGACGCGGTTGGCCTTCCCCTTGACGACGTCGTATCCGGCGAGGTTCGCGCTGATGGTCTCGGCGTCGTAGTGGTCGGCGGCCGGCTTCTTGGCTGGTGGGTCGGCGGCGATGTCGATGAAGGTCTGCGGTCCGGCGTAGCCGTCGGAGTTCCCACCGGGCGCGAGGTCCTCCGGCTTGTCGCCGTACCCGAGCTTCACCTGGACCGCTGACAGGCCCGCGACGTCCTTCGGGCCGAGCGTGGGGCCGGGGCCTTCGTCGTAGGGGTAGGGCAGGCCGAAGTACTCAGACCAGACAACGATGCGCTCGCCGAGCCGGGTCACGTCGTCGGAGACGCCACCGAGGACCCACGTCTTCGGCTTGCCCCACACCGGGGCGGGGATCGTCGGGGGGACGGGCTGCGGCTCCGGCGTCGGCCTCGTCGGCGCGGTCAGACGCAGCTCCTGGCCGACACGAATGATCGAGGGATCGGCGACATCGTTCCAGGCGACGAGGTCGTCGACGGTCACGCCGGCGACGCGGGCAATCGACGTCAGCGTGTCGCCAGGACGCACCGTGTAGGTTCCGCCCACGGGCGGCGGGGGAGTCTGCGGTGTGCCAGTCGCCGCGGCGAGGAGCTTGCCGATCGGGAACGCGCCCGGGTCGCCGTGGGCGTTCTCGGGGACGTGCTGGTGGCCGAGGATGCCGTAGGCGTTGCGCCACTCGGTGAACGACAGCCGGTACTTCGACGCACCGTAGGACGCTGGGTACGCGCCCCACCCGCGCGGCGCGGCGTCGGCGATCGGGAAGTCGGTCCACTCGGCGTGCAGCCAGCGCACGAAGTCGGCCAGGTCGGCGATGAACCAGTCCGGGGCGTCGGGCATGTAGATGAAGTCGCGGCCCGCGATGAGGCCCTGCTTCTCCCACTTCGCCTTCGTCGCAGGGTCGCAGGTCCCGACGAGCTCGATCTGGACCACGTTCAACGTGTTGGTCTCGACGCCGCCGAGCTTGTTGACGAGCGCGCGTGACGACTTGTTCAGCGCGAAGTGCTGACGCCAGTCGATGCGCTTCTTGATGAAGTCGGGCCGCGCGGTCAGGTGCGGTGCGACCGCGCCGCCGGAGTACGCCGGCCAGCCGGTGCCCTCGGTCGAGTGCAGGGCGAGCGCGTTGGGCGCCATCGTCGAGCCGGCGAACTTCGACCCCCAGTACTGCAGGGTCCGGTTCGCGGGTGGGTACTTCGTCGCTCGAGTCACGGGTGCCTCCTTGGGCATGGCGGAGTGGCCCGGCACCGGGTCGGTGCGGGCTGCAGCTGGTGGAGAGGTCTAGGGCAGCAGGGGCGTCCGGCACTGGCCGGCGTCCTCGGAGTCCCCGTCTGTGTAGGTCACGGTCCAGCGGCCGTTGTCCCCGCACTGGGCGGACTCGATGCCGCGCCCGTCGGTCCCAGCGGGGCCGGGAGGCCCGGGGACGCTGGAGTCGGCTCCATTGCGACCGGCAGGACCGGGGACGGTCGAGTCGGCGCCGTCCTGGCCGTCAGCACCAGCAGGGCCTCGGCAGTCGTCGTTCGCGCCGCAGTACGTCTCGATCGCTGCCAGGATCTGGGCGACTGTCGGCCCCGGACCGCGCGGACCGACGGGACCTTGCGCGCCAGTGTCGCCCTGTCGGCCCTGTGCACCCTCGATCGGCTTGACCGCCTGGCGCACTTCGGCCTTCGTGTCCGATGCGTCAGCGCACAGTCCAGCCTCGCGTAGCGCCTTCGCGGCGTCGGCGTTGTCGCCCTTGCAGACCTCGATGACGGAGTCGGCCTGCCCGGTCGCGATGCTGCCGACGCGCTGGGTGGTTGACTCCGCGGCGTCCTTCCCGGCCTCGGCGTTGTCGGCGCGGCCGACCTGGATGGTGTAGCCGCGCAACGCGATCGTCACGCCCACAAGCGCGAGAACCGCGACAGCGAGGAACGCCGCACGGATGGGGTTACTTCGCATCGGGGTCTCCTCCTAGTTCGATGACCTGCTCACGCAGCCGACTGATCTCCTTGTTGAGCGGTGCGACGGCGGCCGCGACCGCCTTCCCGCTGGTGACCCACGCGCCGATGAGGGCGATGATCACCGCGCCGGAGGTGGAGACGCACGATGAGATGACGATTGGGTCACCCACGACTGCTACCCCCGTCCGTGTTCGGTACGTCCTCTCGCGGCCACGATGAGCCCGATGTTGAAGACCGTGATCCCGACGAGCCCGACGGCCGAGTAGGCGTCGAATGGGGCGTCGCGTTGGTATGCCTTGATCTGGATGCTCGCGATGTAGATCAGGAGGATGAAACCGCCGGCGAGGGTGGCGCGGACGCCGCGGCCGCGGTGCTGCCAGCCGTGGCCAGCGAACCACCCGAACAGGTAGAGCGCGGCGAGGGCCTGCAGGAACAGGACGCCGCGGAGGCTGAGCTCGATCACAGTGTGGCTCCTCAGACGGGTGCGAGGGCGTGGGCGTAGGTCTGCGCGAGCCACGCCGACAGTGCGCCGGATGGTCGGGCGTGAACGTGGTCGACGGTTGAGAAGATCCCGAGCGGGTCGGTCGCGGTGGATGGGATGCGGGTCGAGTGGTCGATGAACCGGATCGTCGGGTCCGCATCGGCGACGGTCTTCATGGCGGTCACGTACTCCGACCACGGGGCGACCATCGCTCCACCGCCGACGGGGTCGAACAGGGCGGCGAGCAGGATCGGGCAGGTGATCGACCCGGCGCGCAGGACCGTGATGAAGTCGGTCAGCTGGGTCTGGAACGTGGCTGGGGTGATCGAGGCGAATGCGTCGTTGGCTCCGAGGTCGCCCAGGATCAGCAGGTCCAGGTTCAGGTTCGCGATCGCTGCACGCCACGAACCCGCGATGGCGTACCCGTCCTGCCACTGCAGGATCTTCTGCCCGGAGTGGCCGAGGTTGTGGACGTGGATGCCCTTGGACTCGTCGCCCGCGTACTCGGTGATGCCGTGGAAGATGAGGTACCCGGCCGCGTTCCAGCCAACCTCGATGCTCGTGGTCGCTGCCGATGCGACGTGGAGGACTTCGGATGTTCCGGTTGCGGCATTGGTGGAGAACGGGACCGCAGTACCGCCGTCGATCTTGTAGTAGCCGGTCGTCGCACCACCCGAGGGACCCTTGGTGTGGTGGATGTCGAACGACGTGACCGGGGCCGCCAACGACAGCACAACCTTGGTGCCGGTGGTGTTGGTGTACCAGCACATGTGCTTCGCGCCGAGATCGAACGCCGACGCCGCACCCGCAGACGGCGGGTCGAACAGGCCGCCCGTGAACGTCATCGGCCACATGCCCGGCGTGTACTGGGCCGACGTCGTCAGCTCCTTCGACGGGACACCGATGTAGCCGCGGCCGGACGGGTTGCCGGTGGTGGGGTACTGGTTCCGCAGGTAGGCGGCGAGGCGGGACGGTGGGGTGCGGTCGAACGAGGACACGAACGCGCCCTCGACTGAGGATGCGCCGAGCATCCCGATGTTCACCCGGTCGGCTTCACGGTTCGCCATCGCCGCGTAGAACGGCAGCAACGTGTCGTAGTCGCCTTGGGAGACGTTGCCGACGACTTGGGTGGCCACGGCCTCCCGCCTGGTCATCCCGGCGGTGTAGTCGGCGCCAGCGATGTCTTCGGCGTCCTGGTCGCGGCACTGCAGCCTGACCAGGGGGCCGGCGCCGTTGGTGAAGTCCAACCACACGACCTCGACCACAGGGTCGTCATCGATCCCGAACAGTGGGACGAAACCGTAGGAGTCGGTGACCAGCAGCCCGTCCGCGATCGGGTTCTCGTCACCATCGACCAGCACGGTGATCTGCGACGTGCGAGCCTCGTCAACCCAGACCGTGCCCGTGTCGCCGCCTACTGGCTTACCCGTGTTCGGGTCGAACACGAACGCGTCAGCTGTGCGACCAGCGAACCATCGGACCGTCATGACAGGACTCCCCAACTCGTAGACGACAGCATCAGAACGGCAGCACGATGATCGAACGGTTCGCCCACTCGCCGCCCGCAGACTGACCAGTGGTGTTGGTCGCCACCTGATACCGCTGCGACACCGTGATCTCACCGGGCGTACCGGAGATCACCTCGGCGTAAATCTGGTTGGCCGACCCGAAGAACGACGGCGCGAACGCGATCGACGAGCGGTCGAAGTCAGGCCCGATGGTCTGGACACCCGTCGTGGAATAGCCCAGCCGCATGTCTGCGTAACTCATCTGCACTGACGACGCGACGTTCAGCAGAATCCACTTCCCGGTGTGGGTGGTGAACGTGACGCTGAGTCCGCCACTCTGCCACGACGAGGTCGAGCCCGCTGATGCGCTGATCGTCTTCGCGGCGGTGGTGCTCGCGGCCACGGCACCTCCAGCGAGCGCGGCCAGCGGGATCCAGTTCGACCCAATCAGCTGCTCAAGCCCGTAGCCGCCATCCTCGAGCGGGCCCATGCGAACCTGGGGATCCTCTGACTCGTCGGTGACCACGACACGTCCACCGCCGGAGACGATGAAGTCGCCCGAGGTGACCCGCAACGGTGGACGGGTCATCGCACCCGTCAGCAGCCCTCGGACCTGCGCCCTGAGGTCGTCGAGCTCCTGCCCAAGGTCTCTGGGCTTCGCGGCGCGTGAACCCATCAGGAGGCCTCCTCGTCGTCAAAGATCAGCTCGACCCGTTCCACCTGTGTGCGGTCTGCCGCGGTGACACGGAAGCCGACCGGGCGGACCAGGCGGTTCGCTGTCGGGGTGTGCCACAGGTCGGACAGGCGGATCCTGACCGGGGTGCCCAGAAGGTTCGGCTGCCACGTCGTCCCGTCGACGTTCACGGTGTACGCGTTCGTCGTCTGCGCGCCGGCCTCACGTGCCCGCAGGCCCTCGGCGTAGTCCTCGAGGGTGTCCTGTTCGGTGACGTCGGGGTAGTCGTCGGTGCGATCCAGCAGGGGCCACCCGCGCGCGAGCAGGTCGTCGGCAGTGTGGGCGGTCGACATGCGGGGCTGTTGCGCGACCGAGGCGTCACCTTCAGGTGCTGCACCCCGAGTGCGAAACGACGTCCCCCCGTCAAGGGCGTCACCCGTTTCGCCCCATGCCTGGACCTTGGAGCCGGAGAACGTGACCGCGGGTGTCGCACCGGCTCCGAGGGGTGCACCGATCCTCAGCGTCTTGGTTCGTGCGCCGGTGTCGCTGTCGGCTTGGACGTCGATCGTCCACTCGGGGCCGCCGTCGACGTTCGACAGCTCGGTGAGGCGTTGGCCGTAGGAGGTGGCTTCGGAGTCCAGGTAGGTGCGGTCGCGCAGGGTTCCGGTGGGTTGGTCTTCGGCGATGATGCCGATGTCGCCGGATGGTTCGGCCTGCATGTGGCGGATCAGGTCGGCGACGATGACACCTTGGTCGACGCCGGTGTAGGTGATGTCGTCGCGGATTTCTCGGTGGAAGGGGTAGGACTCGAAGGTGGCTGCGCCGATGGTCATCTTGATGGTGCCGCGGGCGTCTCTGGTGACGGGGGAGGACCAGACGATTCCGCCCCACCAGAGGGCGCCGTTGCGGAAGGCGTACAGGGCGGCGCGGCCGGTGAACGCGCGGACCTTGCGTGCGAGGCTGATGGTCTGCGCGTCGGGGCAGGACAGTGTTGCTTCGAGGGATTCGGCGTACCCGATGCGGCGGCCGAACTTGACCCCCTGCAGCGGGAGTACTGCTTCACGGTGGTCGGTGAGCAGGTCACATAGCAGGTACGAGTACCTGGGTGCTGTCACGAGACATTCCACTTCCAGGCGATCGAGATGTAGGACACCGCGACCTCGGGGTATACCTGAAGCTGGCCGGGGGTGATGCCGAGAGACCCGGTGAGGTTGTTGCGGGACACCGAAGCGGGAGCGCTCGTGGCGGCCGCCCAGAGCTCGTCGACCTTGGTGGGGATGAACTGGGACGGCAGGACCAGGATGTTGACGCCGGTCGCTGCAGCGAAGTTGCCAGACGAGGGCTTCGCGAGGCCGCGCATCTTCACGTCGTCGCCGATGCGTCGGATCTCGCAGGCCGCGTTCGTGGAGTTCACCTGGGCGTAGGAACCGGAAAGGGTCAGCGGGAGCCAGCCGGTGTCGTCGGACGGCTTGTACGTCTTCCAGCCGTCGTTCGCGGCGTTGCGGACCTGCAGCTGGTCGGTCTGTGCGTTGTGGACCACGAGGCCGGGGTACAGCGTCGTCAGGGCGTCGCGCTCGGCGGTCGTCTTGACCGGCAGTACCCCACCGGTGCCGACGGATGAGAAGCGGCGGTCGGTCCCGATCGTCAGACCACCAGTGCCGGCCGAAGCGGTCGAGGTGACTCCCAACTCCCACAGGGCGACACACCCAGCCGGGACGGCCGGGACGAGGCCAGTGGTCGGGTCGCCCTTGATGACGACGATCCCCGCATCAGTGGAACCCGACCCGTCGAAGGTGTCATCGCGGACCCGGGCAACCACGAGGTCGATCCGGTTCCCCAACGGGTCACCCGGCAGGACCGTGTACTGCGTGGCGGCGTCGTCATGGACGAACACATACCCGCCCTGAGCGGTTGCCGTCCCCGGAACATCGGCAGAGAACCGCGTCAGGGTGATCTTCATCGACGACGGGACGACCGCCGCGACACCGCCACCATCGGGGCGGACGCCACCGCGCACCGCCAACGGGCCGGCAGGGGTCGCACGGTGGGTGTCGACCAGCCTGACCCGCTGGGCGGTGTCGACGTCGTTCAGGAGCCGGGTTGCGTAGTCGGTCATGATGGGTTCCTCACATTCGGGCGTCGTGCCAGGACAGGTCGGCGTACCCGGTGCCGGCGGCAACGAGGAGAGCTGCGGTCGAATCGCCGGGGGTGATGGCGAAGTCGTCGATCAGGTCGGAGATGTCGGTCAGCGTCTGGGAGCGGTCGGCGGCCTCGTTGAGCAGGACGGACCCGGTGCGGCCGTCGATCGTGAGGACTTCGCCTTCCACGAGGGTCAGGGCGAACGTGAACCGACGGTCGCCGAGGATGATGGTGGGGTCGGTGACCGGGCCATAGATCCGCGCGGTGACCGGGGTGTCGACGTTGCCTGCGTTGGGTGCGGCCGCGACACCAGCGACCACGGTTCCGTAGTTCAGGCCGGGGGTGTAGTCCAAGCCGGGGGCGTAGTGCAGGCCCCCGCTGGTTGATGGTGCGTTGAGGCGTGCGGTGCGGCCCGTGATGGAGTAGCGGCGCGGGTCGGCGCACTTGAACGTGATCGTGATCGGGACCGGCCCCTTGCGGAACACGACACCCTGCACGTAGTCCAGGTCGATCACCCGCGCCCATCGCCACGCCGGACCCGAACCGTCGTCGACGACCAGCTGGCGTTCGACCCCGTCGATCGGGGTGTGGACGTCCAGCGTGTTCAACGCGGCAGCCTTGGTCGCTTCGGTGCCGTGCAGGAGGCAGTCGTAGGTGACGATGACACCCTGCGCGTAGATCGTGCCGGGCCGTTCGCCGTGCGACGACGGCAACGGGGAGTCGGTGATGTCGATCGCGGGACGGGACCGCCACCCGATCAGGTTGACCCACCGCAACACGGTGGTCCCACCTGTCAGCAGGTCCCCGTACTGCAGGTGCCCGATCGCTGTGACCAGGGCACCTGGTGCGGTGCCGGGTGCGGCGACGACGAGTCCGCCAGTGTCACCGGACGGGACGGTTTCGATGAGGGTCACGCCAGGAATCGGCATCGGTCAGCCCCTCGCCCTCGTCTTGCGCCAGAGGCGCTCGGCCAGTTCGTCGGTCGACTCGCCCGGCTGCTGATACACCTTGTCGATCAGCGGGCCGCGGTCGCCCGACGGTGCCGCACCGCCGAAGAACATCGCCGACTCCGCCGCCTGCCCGAGGTTCGCCGCCGTCGGACGGTTCGCCGACGCCGCGAACTGCGGCGCCCCAGTCGAGGAAACGACCATCGCGTCACCCATCGCCTCGGCAGCCTTCCGCAGCCCAGGCAGGCCCTGATCGATGCCGTCAGCGATGCCTGCGGGAATCCACTGGCCGACCTGATCGCGCATCACCTTCGATGGCGAGCTGATCCCCAGCACCTTCTTGAGCCAGCCGGGGATGAGGCGGCCGACACCGCTCAGCTTGTCCTTGATCCACCGGAACCCGCCCTCGATGCCGTTCAGGAGACCGCGCATGATGTCGCCGCCCACGTTGTAGAGCAGGAGTCCGAGGTTCCCGACGGCCCGCAGGATGCGGCCGGGCAGCCCCTTCATGAAGGTCACGACCTTGTCGACGCCCTTGGAGAATGCGCCGGAGATGGAGTCCCAGTGCTTGAAGATCAGGCCCGGCAGCGACCACTTCAAGAAGAACCCGACGATCATGCCGGGGACCTTCTTGACCTTGTCGACGACCCAGTCCCACACGGCGGCCGTCTTCTCCTTGATGGTGTCCCAGTGCTTGATGATGAGGAACACGGCGCCGGCGATCGCGGCGATCGCTATCCCGATCGGGCCCATCGCGATCAGCCACGCAGCAGCCATGCGGGCTGCAGAGGCCAACGACTGGACACCGGCACGGACCCAACCGGCGCTGATCAGGGTCAGGGACAACACCTGCATCCCGGCCGACATGATCGCCCCAGCCTGAGTAGCGACCCATGCGGCCACGTTCTTGCCGGCGGCGATCGTCGCCTGCACACCCCACGCGACGAGCGCGGGGATCAACAAGGCGGTCAAGACGACCGCGATGACCGTGAAGATCGTCTGGTGGTCCTCGATGAACCCGATCGCGTCCTGCGAGGCACCCCACAGCCACACCATCGCGTCGCCAGCCTTGGACAGGGCGGGCCCGAAGTTCTCCGACGCAGCAGCAGCCACGTCGTTGATCGCCGGCAGAGCCCAGTTCCCGAGCCCGTAGAACGTCACCTGCGCCTGCCGCTTCAACGACGACAGCGAGCTGATCGCGTTGTCATTCAGCGTCTTGTCGAGCCGCTTCGCAGCCCCACCAGCGTCGTCCATCGAGTCGCCGCCAGCCTTCAGCGACTTCAAGAACGTGGGGATCTCGGACGTGTTCAGGTCCTCGATCGGGGTGCCGAACAGTGCGATCGCGGTGTTCGCCTGCGTCGCCGGGTCCTTGATGCCCAGCAGGCCGTCGATGACCTTCTGTGTGGCGCTGGCGGCCGTGTCGCCGCCGGAGAGGATGTCGTTGGCCATGTCCTGCGCCGACAGCCCGATCGTCTTGTACGCGCCCACCGAGGCGGTCGACATGTCCGTCGACCGGATCGTGAACTCCTTGATCGCGTCGCCAGCCTTGTCGATGCCGTAGGCGCCCTTGTCGGCGTTCGCGACCAGCAGCGAGAACGCCTGCTGCCCGGAGTAGCCGAGGGTGTCGAAGAACTGGGCGTACTCGTCCGACGCGTCCAGGATGTCCTCGCGCAACGCCTTCGGGACACCCTGCGACGCCGTGATCAGCAGATCGAACGCCTCGGTCGCGTTCTTCGCCAGGCCGTTCTTCACAGCCTGCCCAGCAACCTGCGCGGCCCGGTTGATGTCGACGTCGAAGACCTTCGCGAAGTTCAACGCGTTGATCGCCGCCGACGACAGCTCAGAATCGGAGGCGTCGGCCATCCCAGCAATCGACGTCCGGACCGCAGCGATCGCCTCGTTGACCTCGCCCATGCTGTCGCCGTAGTTCTGCGCGAACAGCCGCCCCGCCAGCCGGCCGATGCGGGCCGACTCCGACTGCGTCAGGCCCAGCTCGGCGGCGAGCTCGTCGTTGGCCGCCTCCAAGTTCATCCCAGCCGCGATCGACGTCACCAGCGCACCAGTGATCGCGACGCCGGCAGTACCGGCGATGACGGCACCCTTGGGCCCGAATCCCTTGAGCCAGTCCAGCGCCCCGTCGAGTGCGTCGCGGAACGGGGAGTTGTCCAGCCCCACGGTGCCGTACAGCTCGCCGAGATTCATCGACATGCGGTCACTCCTCGTCTGGTGTTGGGGGGTTGAGGATCCAGCCGATGCGGGTGGATGGGAACACGACGAGGCGGCGGCCGTTGAACACGCCGGCTGGTGGTGCGTCGATGAGGCCGCGGATGCGGTCCTTGAGCCATGACCAGGACCGTGTGGTCATGAGGTGGTGGTCGTCGACGTCGATGCCGTAGACGTCGTGGAGGTCGGCGGCGATCGCCGGCCAGTGGGTTAGGAGGTCCGCCCAGGAGTGGCCTTCTTCTTGGCCTTGCCCTTCGGGCTCGTAGTGCCGGTGGAGCCCTGTCGGGCCGACTTCGCCCCAGCCTTGCGGTCCTGCGGCTGCTTGGGTGCTTTTGGGGGATTGCCGCCAGAGTTCCAGTACTCTTCGGCAGCGTCCCGGTCGGCCACGATCCACTTGCTGACGGTGCCCAGAACCAACTTGAGCACTTCGTGGCTGAGCCCATCGGACATCATTTCGTCTAGCGCATCTCCGATGAGACGATGCTCGAACGATTCTTCTTCGCTCCCAGCGAGCCTGTTCAGGCGCTCGACCTCGCTGTCAGATACCTCCAGGCCGGACTCGATCCGCGCCTTCATCGAGACGACCGCCTGGAATAGCAGGCCGGTGTCTGCTGAGACCGCCTTGATCGTGTAGGTCTTGCCGTTGATCGGGAGATGAAGGTCTGAATCGAAACGGCTGCCGAGTTCGCTGTACGGGTCTTTGAACCCCATGGGGTGCCTCCTGGTCGGGTGGTGTCCCTGGTCGGGTTGGGTGTTGAAGGCGGAGGGGTCGGGCCCGACCAGGGGAGACTCCCGACCCCTCCGCCGTCCGGTGGGGCTACGGGGCGCCCGGGTGGGTGATCGGGGTCCTCTTGCCCTGACCCATCAGCTTGACGCTCGCGGTCGAGAGGGCGTCCATGCCGCCGCCGTCGTCCTCGTAGGACACGCCGACGAACCCCTGGTAGGCCTCGACCTTGGGGCCGTCTGCCCCGTTGTCCTCGTAGATGCGGACCTCGACGGTGTTGTCGAGTCCGAGCTCGACGGCGGCGAGGCGCAGGACCTCCTGACCGGGGTCGTAGGCGTCGGCAGCGGCCGCGGTGACGCCGCGGCGGACCTTGAACTCCGCGCCCCACTCCTTGGAGGTGGCGGTCTGGGACTTCCAGCCCTCACCGTCGAAGTCGGAGGAGTCCTGGAAACCGGCGGTCCCGATCGGCTTGAACTCGCTGATGCCGAAGACCCCTGTCCACGCGGGGGTCTCGGTGGTGCCGGTGTTGACGTCGATGCACCACTTGCGGTTGACGGTGTTGGCCCCGAGGGGGACCTTGGTGGTGACAGCCATGGGAAAGCTCCTTCGGGGCTCTGTTGGGTGTTGTCAGGCCTGGTCGGGGTCTGTGGTGGGGGTCGGTTCGGCGGGCTCGGGCTTCGCGGCGGCCTTCTTGGGCGCCTTGATCGGGGAGTAGCCGCGGCGCTCCATGACCGCGGCCACGGGGCCCTTCGCGGTGATCCGGTCGCCGGCAGCGTTGACGTGAGTGGCCATGGGGTTTCTCCTCAGGTGCGGTTCGTCGACGGCAGGTGCACGTCGGCGTAGAAGTTCTGGATGTTGGACCAGCGGTCGTTCTCGTCCCGCCCACCGGAAACCTCCGACCGGCGCAGGCACTGCACCACCCACACCCCGTCGACCCCGTCGAGCGGGGACGGGAGGCGGAAGTTCGTGGCACCGTGCAGTTGGTCGAAGATCGGCGACGACAGGGCGGTGGCGTTGGTGTACGCGCCGGCTGTCGCCCGGCAGCGGACCTGCAGCCCGATCACCGAGTGCGACAGCGACGGGTCGTCGTCGACCGTGTACGAGTTCAGCGCGACCACCTGGTCCGGTGATTGCGGTGTGCCGCCGAGGACAATCGCGACCTCACCAGCCGTGTAGGCGGTGTCGGGGCGCCACACACCCAACCCGAGGCCATCCAGGTGCATCGCCCACCCCTTGAGGAACAGGCTCGTGAAGTCAGCCACTGATCCCACCCCTGATCTCGTCGGCGACGATCTTGGTGACCGTGGCCCGCTCACCGGTCAGGGCGGACTCGAGGTACTTGGACTGGCGGCCCGCGTCGTGGTGCAGCGTCGGGTCCTCGTGCTGGACGACCGCGTAAGGGGTGTCGTAGGAGATGACACCGGTCAGGCCGTCCTCGGACACCGACACGGTGCCCGAGCGTTCCAGGGTGCCCTCCTCGATCGGGACCCTCGCGCGGGACACCTGCAAGATGTGCTCGCACCCCTTGCGGAGCCCGCGGGCTGCGGCATCGCGTTCGGCACGGCGGACCTTGTCCAACGCCAGCTCGACACTGGTGGTCGACCATCCGGCAGCCATCTAGGTCAACGCCACTTCGAGGTGCTGCCACGCACCTTGGCCGCCGTCGTCGCGGGGCTTCGCGACGATCACCGTGGCAGTGCGGGTCGGGAGGACCACCCGGGAGCCGGGAGTGAACTTCGGCGCGTGGACCAGACGCATGATCAGGGTCGTCTCGGACACGATCTCGGTGTTCTCCGTGGACCGCACGATCTTGCGCTGGTCGTCACGGAAGCACGGAACGCCGGTCACCGTGCTGGCGTAGGTGTCGCCGTTGCCGGTGGCCCCGGTGAAGGTGTCCACGTCGACCGTGTGCACCAGGTAGCGGGCGGGGATCTCAGCCATGGACGTAGACGCCCACGGGCAGCAGGCCGGCCACGCGCAGCGCCCGGACAGCGGCGGGGGCCACCTGGGCGCCAGAGACAGTGCTGGTGGCCGTGGCGGCCGTGTGGCGGCCGGAGAACGACACCGACCCGATCGACGCAGAGTCGACCTCGATGACGTCACCGACACCGCTGGTGTCGCCGGTGGCGTCCATCCACTGCGCCTGCGCGCAGGTCGCTTCAGACAGGGCGGACGCGACGGCCGTGTCGGTCGGCTTTTCGGTCTCAGCGTCGACGGTGTAGACGGCGCCGATCAGGAGCTCGTCGACGATCCCCGACGCACGCGCCAGCAACGCATCTGAGACCGACTCGGCCGCACCCGAGTACGCCATGTACTCGGTACCGGTGGCGTACACGGGTGCGACCATTGGTCAGGCCTCCTGGCCCGGCTCGTCGGCCGGATCCTTCTCGGAGTCGTCCCCACCGTCGGCGGACGCAGCAGCTGCCGCCTGGTGGGCTTCGATGGCCGAGAGGTACTCGGCCTTCTTCGACGCGGACCCCAGGTCGATGTCGTTCGCCTTCGCGAACTCGATCAGCCGGTTGTTGGTCCACGACTTGTCAGGGCCACCGTCGCCGGACGCGGCGTCGGCACCCGAAGGTGCCTCAGCCTCGTGCCGGTCGCGGTGCCGGCGCATGAGCATCCCCATGCCGATCAGGCCAGCGTGATGTCGACGACACCGTCGTCCGCCACGCGCTTGACCGCGTAGTGGACGTTGGTGGCCACGACGGTCGAGCGGGCCAGGATGTCCCGGTCCTGCTCGACCACGGGGCGCCGCTTGTAGAACAGGCCCAGGCTGTTCTGCTTCAGCAGCAGCGCCTTGGACGCGCCGAGGCGGTTCGTCAGGTAGACGCTGAGGCCGTTCTTCGTGCCCAGCAGACCGTTGTTGATCAGGGTGTTGCCCTGGGCGGTCTGCGCAGCCTGGATGAACTTGTCGTCGTTCATCATGACCTCGGCGCCGGCGGAGTTGACGTAGAGGCCGGCGAACTCGGTCGGGTCGAAGTCGTCGCCGAACTTCAGGCCGGCCTTGACGATGTTCGCCCAGGTCAGGCCACCGGTTGCGGTGAGCGTGAGCGGTGCCGAGTCGGTGGCCGTGGTCCCGTCGGCGTAGGTCACGCCGCCCACCACCGTCGCGGTGGCGGCGGCGATCAGGTCGGCGTCGACCTTGCGGGCGGCGAGGATGCCGAACTGGCGGATGGCCTCGTCCTGGACGTTGCCGATGCCGGTCAGCTGGGCCTTGTCGGTCCACTCGACGGCCTTGCCGGCCTCCTTGATGGTGGCCTGGCTGGACTTCTGGGTCAGCTTCTCGGGGACCAGCGACGCCGTCTCGGCGATGTCGGCCATGTCGGTGAGGTTCATCCACTTCGGGAAGTTGATGGTCTCGCCGGGCTCGCCGACGAGCTCGTCGCTCGAGAGGACGGCGGGGCTGGTCGCGACGATGGCCTTGCCGGTGAACTTCTCGAACGCCAGGTCGGCCCACACCTCGGGGGTGTAGAGGTCGGTGGAGAGGGTCTTTGCCATGATGCTTCTGCCTTTCGGGGCGGGTGGCTACTCCCGGCCGGACAGCCGGGCGTAGAGGTTGGGGTCACGGCGTGCGAGCTCGTTGCGCTCGGCGCCGGTCATGCTCTGGAACTGCTCGGTGGTGATGGCACCCTCACCGGACCCGCCGCTCAGCTCTGTGCCGCTCTTGCCAGCCGCCTGGGCTGCCTTGAGCTTGGGGTTCTTCTCGGCCGCCGCCTGGGCTGCCGTCTTGACGTCGTCCTCGAACGTGTCGGACGAGGGGTCGAGATCCTTGATCGCGTCCGCGAAGGAGCGCGAGTCTGTGAGTGCGCCGGCGTCGACCTTGAGGTCGGTGGCGTTGCGCCAGACGACGAGTTCGGCCTTGGTGTCGCGCTGGTCGGCGCGGGCCTGCTCGGTCTGGGTGGTCTGTTCGGTGAGCTGGGCCGTGAGCTGCTCCACGGTGGGGGTCTCGCCGGTGTCGCCGCCGAGGGCCTTGGTGATGCTGGCGAGGATCTCGTTGCGTGCTTCCTCGGCCGCCTGCTCCTTCGCGGAGACGCGCTCGGAGGCGTTCTCGCGGCGGAGGCGGGCGTTCTCGGCCTCGAGGCGGGTGGCCTTGGCTTCGGTGGTCTCGGTGCTGGTCTGCTCGGCCTGCGTTTCTGCGGCGGTCGCGGTCTGCCCGGTGCCGGTGTTGGCCGTGGTGTCGGTGGAGGTGGTCTCCGTTCCGGTGTCGGCGGCGGTCTGGGTGGTGCTGGTTTCGGTGCTGGTGGTGCTCATGCGGGCCTCCTGGGCTCGTCGGTTGGGCCTGCCGCCTGGGCAGGGTGGTGCACCCGACCACCTGGGTCGGGTAGATCAGAGGTCGCGGTCGGGAAGGTCCACGAACTGCGGCGTCGGCTCTGGCGACACGAAGCCGACGAACGTGCCGATCTGCGCCTCGGTGTCAGGACCGGGCGCCTGGGCCGGAGCTTCGCCGGTCTCGATGCAGAGAACCTCGACGCCTAGGAGGGAGATCCGTAGACGCATCGGACCTCCTGGCTGGGTTGGTTCTACAGGGCGCCGAGGCGCTCGCGCTGCGGCTGACGCTTCGCCGGCGTCGACGCGACGTGGTCGCGGATCTTCGCCTGCAACCCGCGCACCCGAGCGTCCGCTGCACCCTTCGCCGCGTCGTCGAGCGCCACAGCTGACTGGCGTTTCGCCGCGCGAACCTCACGCTCGAGGTACCGGAGCCGCTGACGGGCAGCGTCACCGGCAGGGTCGGCGGTCCGCGTCGGAGTCTTGGTCACACCAGGCAGGAACGCGGACACCGAGTGCCTGCAATTATGTACTACAATGTTGGAGGCGGCGTACCAGCCGCTCCCCGTCTGGAGGTTGTAGACATGACCGTCAAAGTCACGCCGGAAGATTTCGACCACGCTGTCAAGCGCTACCTGTCCGGCGAGCTCACCCAGAAGGAGGCTGCCGCCACCATCGGGCTCAGTCAGCCCGCCTTCTCTAGCAGGCTGATCCGCAACGGCTACCGAACCTTGAGCAGAGGCGAAGCCATGGAGCGCCGCCTCGCTCGCATGAGCCCGGCAGAGCGCCAGGCCCTCGCCGCCGCTGCGAACAAGGCCGCCACCGGGCGCGTGCTTCCAGCCGCCGAGATCGAGAAGCGCGCCGCCACCAAGCAAGAGCGGCAGTCGCACGCCACCGACGAGGAGCGCAGCATTGCCCGACTCATCGAGAGTCGGGGGGAGAAGGTGATCCTGCAGCAGGCCGTCGGCAAGTACAACCTCGACCTTGGAGCCTTCCCCGTCGCCGTGGAAGTCTTCGGCGGCGGCTGGCACTCGCATGGTCGGCACCGCGCTCGCCTCCCGCAGCGCATGGTGGATCTCGCCGATGCGGGCTGGAACACCCTCATCGCCTGGACCCACTTCACGCACCCGCTCGACATCAGCGCCGTGGCGGATGACGCCCTGGCCTACCTTGAGGTCGCCCGCAGGGACCCAGCCTTCCGGCGTCAGTACCGGGTGATTTGGGGTGATGGTCAGTTCATCGCCAGCGGCAGTGTGGATGACCACGACCTGACCCTGGTACCGACGGGCATCCGAGGCACGTATTCCCGACGGCGCTGACACGCGAGTCTCAGCCACGACGCAGCCCGGGTGAAACAGCCCATCTCCACGAGCCTGCGCCAGAGTCCCAGCAACATCGACACCATCAACCCGCCGCACCGGCGCGATCGACAACACCTTGCCCTCCCACGGACGGCACAGCTTGCACTCCTGCGGGGCGTCCGACACGATCACCAGATCCTGCCCACCAGCGGCCAGACGGGACACATGCCCGTCGACCGCAGCATTCGCCGTCGCAGACCTCGTCGCCATCTCCACGTAGGACTCCAGACCCCACCGCCGCCCCGACCGGTCCACGAACCCGGTGACACCCCGGGCCGCGAACTCGTTCAGCGCCGACTGCGCAGCCTCACGACGCGTCTGCGTCCCCAGCAGCACCTGGGGCGCCGACCGGGCGATCACGTCACGGAACACGTCATCGACGGCCCGCAGGATCCCCACATGCGTGGCCTGCACTGCACCGACCGTCTCAGTGACCAGCGCCTCAACCGCCGGCAACCCCGGCGGCAGGCCCCGCGGAACCCCGGTGGCACGTGACGCCAGCTCAGCCAGATCAGCAGCAGCGAGCGCCTCACCACGGTTGTACGCCTTCAACACCGCGGCGGCGATCTCCTCAGCCGAACGCCCCGTCAACCCCTGCAGCTGGGTGACGGTCTGGGCCTGCAGCAGCTGGACCTGCAGGAGCTTCCGCTCGGCCCAGTCCGGGGCGTCGAGGTCTTGGCGCAGGGCGCGGGCGATCCGCTCAAGGAGGATCTGTTCGGCGTCCTGGTAGAGGCCGACGATCCCGGCGACGAGGTTGGTGGTGTACTCCGGCGAGACCGGCATCAGCCCAGCCTAGGCGCCAGAGGAGGGACCGTCACCAGAACCTGCATCCGACGGCAGCGGGCCGAAGTCAGGGACCGTCAACGAGTTCTGGGCCTGGATCAGGCCCACCTCGGTGTCGACCGCGCCCTTGTCCCAGTCCGGGTGAACCATCCGCACGAGAGTCTCGATCGACGCGGCCTGAGCGGTCTTGAGCACAGCCGCTGTGGACGCGAGCTCCATGATGGTGGGCTGCACCGAGGGCGGAAACTCGACCTTGAGACGCTCGAACGGGCCCGGGCCACCGAACTTCGCCGCATCCACCTCGAGCAGCGCCTGCAGCAGGTGCCCCAGCTGAGGCGACCAGTAGCGGGACTTCTTCTCGCGGGTCGTCATCGACTTGCGCTCGCGCGCGGACACCTCGGTCGCAGTCTGGGTGGCCCCGTCGGAGTCAAGCCCGAACGTCTGTAACGAGTACCCGGCGCCGGAGATGATCCGCTCCAACAGGGCCTTAATCGTGGACTCGTAGGCGGCTGCATTCACCTGGAACTGCGTCGCCGTGATTGGAGCTGCGCCACCGCCATCATCCATGCCGGCAATCTTGACGAATGCCTCACGGTCTGCGTCGAACTCCGCGCCCTGACCTCGCCCCCTCGTTTCGAGCATGGTCTCGTCGATGAAGATGCGAGCCTTAGCCAAGCGGATGTCCCGCATCCACGACGTGTACGTCTCGTCGAGGGCATCCATGGCCGGCTCGATGCCGTCGAAGTCTGAGCGGCCGAGGTTCTGCCCGACCGGGTCGTTACGCCACCGCCGGTTCGGGCGGACGTTCGGCACGTACACCGCGGTCATCCGGTTGGTGCCAGTCTCGATCGCGGAGTCAGCGTTCACCGAGATGTCCCGGGTCGACGGGTGCTCCGTCAGCGGGACACGCTTGCCGAGCTCGTTGAACGTGCCCTCGTAGAGGCCGTGCTCGATGAAGCCGGGAGAGTGGCGTTCGAGGTGGCGGATCACCGTGCTGTCGCGGGTCTCGACGATCTGCCAGAACGTGACCGCCGACAGGCGGCCCATCTGGAACTCGGGCCATGCCGCGTCAGCGTGGACGGCGGTGATCAGCGGGTGGTTGGCGATCTGGTCGTCCCACACGATCCGCAGGTATACGCCGGTCAGGGCGGCGGCCACTTCGCCGGCTTCTGGCAGGAGGGATTCCCACGACAGGCCTTCGAGGATGGTGTCGAGGCGAGCCTTTCGGGCCGACACCTTGTCCTCGTCTTCGTTGGTCACGATCCTGGGCTGCTCAGCGAACAGTAGGTCAGCGGACGCCGTCGCGATGTCCGACGCCAACGGCACGTGAAGCTTGGTGCGCTGGTTCCCAGAAGTGGTGGGCTGCCCCCAGAACCAACGCGCGACTCCACCGACGACACCGCCGGCGTACTGTGCCGGGCGGATGCGAGCGAGGGGGCGGCCGGTCGGTCCGGTGCCGCCGTATGCGGAGGTCAGGTCGTCGGGGTTCCCGGAGTACCAGGCGGCCCACTGGGCGATCTGAGGTTGGATGTTCGCGAGTTGCTTCGGGGGCCAGGAGATGTCGCCGGTGGGGAGGGGCATGGGCTACGCGGCCTCCTCGAGCTCGGTGTCAGGTCTTGTTCTTGGCGCGCGCCGCTGCGCGTCTCGCGCGGCGGCAGGTGATGCAGCGACGTGCGCCGCTGGGTTCGATATAGGTGTTACTGGGGGTGTACTCGTGACCGCGGATGCAGCTGGTCTTGTGGGTCTTGCCGCGGGCGATGTTCTCGCGGAGCGTGACGGCTTCGAGGTGGGTCGGATTGCAGCAGGCGCGGACTCGGCAGAGGTGGTCGATCGTCATCCCGTCGGGGATGGGGCCGTTGGCTTCGGCGTAGGTGACGCGGTGGACGAGTCGGGTTGTGCCGGCGATTCGGACTTGTCCGTAGCCGTCCCAGTTCTTGGCTCCCTGCCAGATCCAGCAACCGTTGTCTTCGATACGGCAGCGCGCTTTGATCGACTCCATAAGTCGATTCTATACGATCTGGTGCTATCCTGTACGGATGAATCAGCGCATCTGGACCGACTACGAATTCGGATTCCTCGAGGACAACAAAGACTTGACGGCTGCCGAGGTGGCTGACGCCCTTGGTCGGACCGTGAAGTCCGTCCAGTACGCGCGCTGGAAGCTTTCCAAGGGCTGGTCGCCGATGCTGAAGGAGCGACGCTCTTGGACTCCCTCGGAAGACAAGTTCATCCTCGCCACGCCTCACCTGACTGCCGAACAGGTGGGCAAGCACCTAGAACGATCGAAAGTGTCAGTCTCGAAGAGGCGAGCCGTTCTTAAGGCGGTTCACGGCTCGTCGCTGAGCTTCGGACTGAACACCAATCCAGGGGCAATCGGTTCTCGACCATTGGTGGCGAAAACGTGTTCGAACTGTGGACGGCTGCTGCAAGCCGAGTGGTTCAGGCTGAATACCAAATCCGGCTCGTGGACTGGCAGGTGCAAAAGGTGCAGGGATCGTACCTGTGAGAGGCAGGCCAACGACGACCGAACAAAGGCACTCAGGAAGGCCTCAGTTCAGCGCTATCAGGATCTGACAACTCCGCTCGCTTCGAATGCTGGCAATGCGTGGACTGAGCAGGACTTCAAGATCCTCTCGGACCCAGACCTAACCGTTCTGGAGAAGGCTCTGGCTACCAAACGGAGTTACAAGGCGACGCTTGTTGCCTGCAGTCGCGGCAGATTCAAGTCGAAGGTTGGCCTGGGCGATCCAGACCGAGACCTCTGGATCATCAACAATCCGAACGCTGACAAGATGGCTGGGTGAACATGGACGAGCTCAAGACCAGGACCACGATCAGCGTCGCCGAAGCCGGGAAGGTGCTCGGGATCGGCCGTGATGCTGCCTACGCGGCAGCCGAACGAGGCGAAATCCCCACGATCCGAATCGGCCGCCGGCTCGTCGTCCCAGTTCCTCGACTCATTGCCATGCTCGAAGGAGACGAGACCTAGGCCGCTTCATCGAACTCGTCGACCTCAGGCCCGCCTAGCGACGTCAACGGGATGCTGTAACGCCACAACCGCTGCGACGAGAACACCGCATACCGCAACCCGTCACAGAAGTGATCGGCCTGCTTCAACGGGGCATCATCGCCACGCTCGGTGGCCTTCGGATCCCACGAGTAGCCGGGGATCTCGTTGATCAGGTTCTTGCAGGTCGACGACACCCTCAGCCGGTCCGTCGCCAGAAGTGACGCCACGGTTCGGATGCCAGGTAGCACGCTGTGAGCGGCACCTCGAACGTTGTACATCCCGTCGCGCTCCAGCTGCTTCTTGAAAGAAGCGCCAGCAGGGTCCACGAACACCCACTCCGGTGACCGCCACGACTCAATCGGCCGGCCCCGCAGCCACCGGATCAACGACGCCGAGTACTCCGCGTCGGTCCCCGACCCGGGAGACCACTCGTCCAACACCCACAAGCAGTCCTGGGCGACACCCAGCAGCAGGCCGGTGGTGTTGTTGGTCGTGCCGTAGTCCGATCCCAAGGCCAGCACACGGTCCATCGGGGGGATCTGCTCCGGTGCGACCACGTGGCGGGCCGGGTCCCAATCCGGGTAGATCGCACCCTCAGCGGCAACCCAGTCACCCAGAACGTTCCGCCGGTAGAACAGGCCGGTGTTCTCGCGCCTGATCGCATCCTTGCGAGCCTCCGACAGCGCCGGGTTGTCGTCGAGAACGAACTTCCACACCCGCCAATCCGGCAAGGCGTCCAGCCGGTCCAAGAACTTCCGCTTCAGCCAGTGCCCCGGGTTGTCGGGGTTCGTGGTCCCGAACAGCTTCGCACCCTCCCACAGCCGGTTCAGCAGCTGCGTGAAGAAGTCCTCACGCAGCAGGGTGACCTCGTCCACGTAGGCGCCAGAACAGGTGAGGCCGCGCAGGACGTTCTCGGAGCGGACGTCTGATGATCCGAGGACCCAGACGGTGCGGCCGAGGACGTTCGCGGTGTCGGCGCCGGCGGTGTAGTGGATCTGGTGTGCGGCGTCGCCGAACAGTGTCGGGTCGGTCAGCGGCGCGAAGACGTTACGGGCTGCTGATGAGCGGGTGCGGGACACCACGATCAGTTCGCCGCGGACGTCGCTGGTGGAGACGTAGATCAGCCACCGCAGCAACGACGCGATGGTCTTGCCGGATCGGACGGACCCTTCCCAGATGTTGACTCTCGCGGTGGAGTTTTCCAGCGATCCGAGCTGCTTGGGCGACAGGTCGTAGGTGGTCACTCGTCGCCGCCGTTGACCCTGTCGTTGATCCCGAGGCGCTGTCCGAGTTCGGACAGCAGCGAGGTGGTCGTTTCGTCGCGGCGGCCGCTGTCGATCGACGCGATCTTGGTGATCGTCGCGGACAGGGAGGCGTGGGAGTTGGAGTGGCGTTGCCAGTCGACGGACGGGATGAAGTCCGTCTCGGTGGGTTGTTCCACGCCCTCTGCGCCCCGCAGGACCGTGCGCCACTTCCGGCTGCCGCGGCGGGTCTGCAGCATGTCGAGCTGGTCGAACTCGAGCAAGGCCTGCTCATTCGCGAGGATCCGCTGCCGCTGGTCGGTCAGGTCTGCGCGACGGGCCTCGTTGGCTTCCTTGAGCGCCGTGCGGTCAAACTTCAGCGGCGGATTCTGCCGTGCGCACCACTTGCTGATCGTGTCACCGGACCGGCCGACGAGGCGAACGATCTCGTTGCGGGACGCACCGTCGGCGTGCAGCTGGCGGATGCGGGCCTGTTCGTCGTCGGTGAGTGGTTTGGTTGCGGCCATGGTTCACCGCCCCTTGCTGATGTCGGGGCGGGGCTCCTGGCCTCCGTCCGGGATGACGAAACCCCGGCAGCCACCTGGGCTCCGGGGTTGGTTTTGGGGTCGCGAAAACTCCGTGACCATTCGAGCACATCAACCAGACTTTTTCCTAGGACCTCGTCGGCGTGTCCGGTTGTACTCCCGATTCGCCTTCTTGCACGGCTCGCATGGAAGTTCGCCGGCCCTTCAAGTCCAAGTCCGACGGCTCCGGGAACTCCCCGCCCTCCCATCGCCGGACGCCGCCGCGCGTGACCCAACATCAGCCCACCCGCTGGTGGTTCACCAGCCGCCCCACAGGCTGGTCCTGCACCTTCACGCACCGCGAAGATCCGCAGTCCGGGCACAACATCATCCGCGGCCCCAGCTCGGCGGCCGGGTCAGGTGCACACGCCACCACGTCAACCGGGCGGGCGAACCGGCCAGCCTCGGACTCCTCGCGGATGTGATCTGCCAGCAGGCCAATATTCTCCGAGTCCCACGTCTCGCGGCAGTGCGAACACGTCGCCAACCTCGCCGACCACCGGACCGCCAGCGACCTTCGCTCACCACAGAGGGGGCAGGTGGCGTCCGGCCTCCAGACGGGAGAGTCCCACCCGGTGAGGACCCGGGCGCGGATCCACCAGCGGCGGATGTCGTTGTCGATGGCGTGCCAGGTGCAGCAGGTCACCAGGCCGGTCTCGGACCGTTCCGCGCTCGAGCGGCCGCACGTCTCGGCGGACGCAGACAGGCCGTAGAGGCGTCGGATTGCGGCGATGGTGTCCAGGGGTGCGGTTTCGCCGAGATCGGTGATCCAGCGGTTGGCCTTGAGGTCGATGTCGGCGACGGCGTCGAGGGCGTCGAGGTTCGCGGTTGGGCGGGATCCGGGGTGGGAGCTGCCGATCTCGCCGCCTTGGCTGGTGGCGTTCATGGAGCCGTCGAGTTGGGTGATGAGCGGTGGGTGGGTGGTGATGTGGTCGTTGGCGTAGTGGGTGCCCTTGGCGTCGTAGTCGTAGCGGGCGCGGCTGGTGTGGGTGTTGGTGAGCTGGTGGACGTGTTCGGCCATGGTGAGGCGGGTGGGTTCGGTCATCGCGGGCTCCTCCCCAGGATGCTGGGCAGATAGTTCCGGTCGTGCTCGCTCCTGCAATGGGCGTCGAGGCGGTCGATCGCCTGTAGGCCGGTGTAGGTCCACTCGCAGCTGCCGCAGCGTGCGGTGGCCTGGTCGATTGGTGGTTTGGGGTTGACCTCGGCGAGTACTTGGTCGGCGATGATCCTGGGGTGTTCGTTGTCGGTGATGCCGAGGGCGATGATGCCGGCGATGCGTTCACGGTCGGCGGTCATGGTCGGGTGTCCTTCCGGTGGCGGCGGGTGATGTGTTGGAGTGCGCGGGTGAGTGGTCCGGGCCGTGTGGTGAGGCGGACGTGGCGGCCGGTGCCGTGGCCGAGTTCGATGAGGCGGTGGCGGGTCACTGGTCGACCTCCGTTGCAAGGGCAGCGCGGAGTCGCTTTCCGTCGCTCGTGCGAGCCATGTGCTCGCCGAACGCCCAGTGGCCCTCGGTCGTGCCGTCGTAGTCTTCGACGGGTGGTTCCTTGTCGGCTACCCACTCGTCAGCCAACGCTTCGACGGCCTGCACCTTGGCTCGCAGGTTGTTCAGCTCGGCGGCCTGTCGTTCGTTCTCGGCGAGCAGGTTGGCGAGGTCGGCCGCGGGCATCGGGATCTCAACCCAGTAGCGGCGGACCTGACGCGGGCGGTCCACGTCGTCCCACGGCCACGAGCCGACGTAGTCGTTCTCGTGATCTCCTTCGTGGTCGCCGGGTTCGGTGCAGCGTTGCCACTCTCCGTCCCGGTCACGGTGCTCGGACGTGCAGGAGTCGACATCCGAGTGCTCGACCATCCCTGCCTCCGTCAGTACGCGGGTGATGTCAGCCCGGATCGCTGCGTGGACGTCCGGGGTGGCGTCCTCGTGCGCGCTCATCGGTTGGCCTGCCACGAGGTGACCAGCTTGCCCGAAGTGCGCGACCGAAGTTCATGACGACCGTCGTGGTCACGGTCCAGATCGCAACGAATGCGGATGTTCCCAATCGTGCCGTCGTGGTACTGCGTCGTCGCTCCACACCGCGCGCTCATGCCCGATCACCGCCGTCGGTCGTCGAAGCCGTCCTGACTGAATCGAGCCAACGAAGTAGCATGATCGTGTTGTCGTAGTCGATGCCCTTGCCAGCCTCAAACCGGCTGAGCGTCGCAGTCGATGGGAATCCGATCGCCTCCGTGGCGTCTCTCTGACTGATGCGGAGTAGCCGCCTGACAGCGATTACATCGTTGCGGAGGTTCTCGATCGCGTCGGCAATCTCGCCATAGGTCATCATGTTCGATCACCGCCGTCGGTCCCGTGCGTGCGGACGATGCGAGCGGCTTCATGGCAGGTCGAGCAGAAGTACATGTACGGCCCGTGCTCGGCGCAGCATCCTGTCGGCCCGTTGATCGAGTCGTGTCGATGGTCGCAGGTCGACCCGCAAATGATGACCTCGGGCATCACTCGCCTCCGTTCGCGCGGATGGTGGCGGCGCGGCTCAAGAGCCACGATTTCGCGTCCCACAGGTAAGAGCCCGCGATGAGGTGCTTGGCTGCGTCTTCCAGCGCCCTGGCCGCCACCTCGTCCTCGCGGTCCACGGTCGGCACGGGGGCGGACGGCAGGGCGGCGTAGGGGCATGTCCCGCACGACCCGTCGCAGGCGTCGCAGGCAGTGCAGGACGGACACTCACCCTCAGGCTGGCCGTGACGACACGTCAACGCTGGCTCAGCCTGCTCACCACCCGGCAGGGCGGCGAGAAGGTTGTCCAGGTCCTCGGCGATCCCGAAGTAGACCATCCCGAGGCTGTGGTCCGTCTTGTGCCACATGTCACCACGGGCGCTGATGTCGTCGGCGTACTCCCGCAGCGACTTCACCACGTCGGCCACCAGCAACGGCAACGCGGCGGTGAGGGCGGCGGCTGACATCTTTCGGTATCGGTCACGGATCACCTCACCGTGCCCATCGCCCTCCCAGGACCACCGGTTGTGGTCAGGGTGCGCGTCCGGGTCGTAGGTCGTCATCTCACCTTCGAGCTCAGCCATCGCCCGTGCTGCTGCCTCGACCGCAGCCTCCGACAGCCCCCGCACGTACACCGAAGCACGACCGGTCGACTGCTCTGCGTGGTCTGTGGTGGTGGTTGAGCTGGTGTCCTGGTCGGTCATGGTGTGCTCCTTGGGTGGTGGTGGTTTCCGGGTTGGGGAACCGGTGGGGGTGGTTCGGGGTGCGGGGTGCTTCGACCGGTTCCCCCCGTAGGGAGGGGGAACCGGGGAACCGGTCGAATCTGCGTTGCCCGGTTCCCGCCGAGGAACCGGTGGGGGAACCAGTGGGGGAACCGGTTAGGTGTGGTCATCGTCGGCCTCTCTGTAGGTGGCGACGGAGTGGTAGATGGAGCCTCTGGGGCCGTCGACTTGGGAGACGTAGCCTTCGGCGACGAGGAGGTTGAGGGCGTCGTTGATGGCGGTGGTCTTGCCTTTGACGAACTCGCGGATGGTGCGGCCGGAGGGGTCGGTGTTGGTCTCTTCGAGGTAGCGGGAGACACGTTCCATCAGGACGGTCGGGCGGAAGGTGCCGTCTGGGTTGGTGGTGTTCTCGTCGCTGATGGTGGCGATGATGTGGTCGGGTCTGGTGGAGTCGAGGGTGAAGGTGCCGGCGTATTTGCCGTTGGAGACGGCGCGGAGCTGGCCTGGGCGGTCTTTCTCGATGCGTAGGACCATGCGTCCGGTTTTGCCGGGGGCTGCTGGGGTCTTGGTGTCGACGAAGATGAGGGCGCCGTCCATGGCGCGTTTTTTGGCGGTGCCGCCGATGGCGTAGCCGCTGGTGCGGGCTTCGGTGTTCTTGGGGAGGTGGTCGATGGTGATGACGCATGCGCCGGCGTCGGCCAGTGGTGTGGCGAGGTGTCTGAGGGCGTCGGTGATTTCGTCGTTGTCGACGGAGCTGGCGCCGTACATGGGGAGGAGTTCGCCGAGGCTGTCGAGGATGGCGAGGGTGGGGTTCCAGTCGCGGATTTGGGTGATGGTGGTGAGGAGGTTGTCGCGGTCGTCGGGTTCGTAGTAGCGGAAGTGGTCGGGGTTGGCGATGAGGTGGAGGGGTGCGCCGAGTCGGGTGAGGCGGTCGGCGGTGGCGGCTTGGCCGTTGTGGTCGACGTCGACGAGGGCGGCTCGGCCGCCGTTGGTGAGGGTTTCGACGATCCCGGCTTGGGCGATCCAGGATTTGGCGGATTCTGGGTCGCCGTAGAGGCCGTTGACGCGGGCTGGGTAGAAGAGGGCGTGGCCGTCTTGGCGGTGGCAGATGGTGGGTGGGGGTGGTGTGGGGATGCCGGTGGTGAGGAGGCCGGTGAGGTCGGCGTGTTGGGGGTTGGTGGTGGGTGTGGCGTCCCAGAGGGTGCGGAGGGCGGTTTCGCTGGCGTCGAGGATGCCGGCGAGGGCGTCGTCGAGCTGTTCGGGTGCGGTGACGCTGTTGATGCGTTGTTGGGCTTGGTTGAGGGTGGTGGCGATGCGGCGGGCGATGGCTGCGGTGCGGATGAGGCCGGCGTAGTAGGGGGCTTGGGTGGGGAGGGTTGGGGTGGTGGTGTCGGCGAGGTAGGTCTCGAGGCGTGGTCGGCGGTTGGGGGGTTGGTGGGCGAGTTGTTGGTTGACGGCGATGGCGTCGGGGGCGAGGCCTTGGTTGAGGACGGCCTGGTAGGCGGTCCAGATGGTTTCGTGTTCGGGCCAGTGGAAGTCGTCGGGGTTGACGAGTCCGATGAGGTCGGGGGCGGTTTCGGGGTAGCGGAGGATGGTGGTGATGAGTGCTTGTTCGGCTGGCCTGTTGGTGTGGGGGTGCAGGGGTGTGACGTTGTCGTAGGGGTCGTCGGGTGGTTCGTTGTACGACACGTTGGTCATCCGTGCTTCCTTGGTGGTGGGTGTGCCCGGGCTGGTCGTCGTTGCCTGTCCGGGCTTGTGTGGGTGGTGCTGGTCAGTCGCCGTCGTCGCTGACTTCGCCGTCGTAGAGTTCGCCGGATCCTGGGCAGTCGATGGTGTGCTTGCCGACCTTCTTGGTGTGGTCGCGGAAGGCGAGTGTGTTGGCGTCGATCTGGATGAGGCCGGTGAGTTGGCGCTTGCCGCCGGGGGTGTGGTGGGGGCAGCGGGCCCATTTGACGGACTTGATGGCTCTGCGCTTCACCTCAGACCCCCCCCTGGGGGTGGTGTCGACGTCGAGGGGGAGGGCGTCTTGGTCGATGCCGGCGAACTTGGTGCGGATCTTGGTCATGTCTGCGGGGCTGATGGGGCTCACAGGAGGTCTCCGTTGGGTTGGACGGTGTCGATGGCGGGTGTGGTGATGACGAGGTCGTCGTTGCCGAGGTCGGTGACGTACCAGAGCTCGTCGACGTGCAGTGCGGTCATGCGGCCTCGCCGCCGGCGAGGTAGCGGTATGCGTTCAGGCCGGTGGTGCGCCTGAGCTGCGCCAGGGGTCGGCCGGAGGCTTGCCAGCGGGCGACGAGGGCGACCTTCTCGGCTCGTGTGAGGCGGACGGTCCGGTCGCCGGCCATGCGGCGTTCGATCGCGACCTGGTCGAGTTCTGGTTCCTGCGGCTCGATGGGGGTGCCGAATGGGCTCGCGTTGGGGTCGTCGATCGTGTCCTCGTCCCAGGCCAACGGGGGGACCCAGCCGTTGGCGCTCGCGTAGTTACGGGCCCGGGTGCGCGAGGTGTTGGTGTGTCTGTCGCCGCCCGGTGCTGGGGTCATCGACAGCTGGTCGTACAGGTCTGCGACGGCCCGAGCGGTCGCGACGCAGACCGGTCGACTCCCGTGGGCGAGGGGGCTCATGTTGGTTGCCTTGACGCCGATCCGTCGCCCGATCTCGGACTGGGACCATCCGAGAGCGACGAGCGCCTGGATACGCCTGGTAGTTCCGGTGCTGTCGATGATGGCTCCGTCGGCGAGGTCGAGTTCGACTGCGAGGATCGCTTCGGCGGTGGCGGGCCGGATGCGCTTGGAGGGTCCGTCGAAGCGGGTGCGGTCGCCGTAGACGAGCTTCCAGACGACTGACGGGGAGAGTCCTGCGGCGCGGGCGACGCGCTTCCAGCCCATGCCTTGGGTGCCGAGGCGTCGGACGTGGGCGCGGGCTGGTGTGGCGTCGACGTAGGCGGGGATGCCGTAGGCCCGTTGGCGTCGGCGGACTGCTTCGGCTGCGCGGGATGCCTCGCGGCAGTCGTCGCAGCGGCACTTGTCGATGACGTACTTGACGCGGGTGCCGTGGGCTCTGTGGGTCTTGGTGGGCATCAGAAGTTCGCCTCCTGCGGGAGTGGCCAGCGGATCTTGGCCATCGCGGTGGTGTGGGTGATGGGCATGTCGTCGATGGGCTGGCCGAGGTGGCGGGCGCCCATGGCGGCGAGGACGAGGGCGTCGGCTTCGTCGTTGCCCGTGATCTCGACGTCGGGGAATCGGCGGGCGACAGCCAGGAGGACCGAGTCCTTGTCGGCGTTGCCCTTGCCGGTGGCGTACTTCTTGAGGCAGCTGGCAGGGACCTCGACGACGGTGGCCTTACCCATGAGCTTGGTGACCACGAGCCACCAGAGGCCGTGCCTGTCGAGGTGTCCGGATTGGCGTCCCTGGGAGAGGGTCGGGTACTCGATGACGACGAGGTCTCCGGCGTTCACGTAGTCGTTCGTGATGGTGCAAGCGAGGTCGATGAGGCGCTGGGAGCGGTCGGTGAGGGTGGCGGTGGCTCTGCCCTTGGACTGGACGCGGGACACGGTGGTGGCGGGTCCGGTGATGGTGGCGATGCCTGTGGAGGTCAGGGACAGGTCAAGGCCGACGACTCTGCGGGTCATCGGATGCGCTCGGTTCGGAAGATGGTGGGGCGCGCTGGGTAGACCTCGCGGCAGGCGGCGCAGCGGACGGTGCCGTCGTCGTTCATGAAGTAGTCGAGGTGGTCCTGGCAGACGAAGCGGGCGATGGTCTCGTCGGGGATGCAGTGGTGTCGTGCGACGAGCCACCAGTCCGCTTCGGTGGAGCATGGGCCGGTGAGGGTGTGGATGATCTCGCAGGTGATGTCGTAGTCGAGGTGGTCGATGGTGCTGACCTCGGGCGCGTCGGTAGGTGTGGTGACGGTGGTGGTCATCGGGTGTCTCCGGTCATGCGGGGGAGGGTCGCTTCGGTGTGGGCGATGTCGTCGGGGTTGGGGCGGTAGGCGGCCATGTGGTCGGTTGCGGTGAGGTGGCGGGTCCACCAGATGACGAAGGTCCAGCCGGCGACGCTGATGGGGGTGATGAGGAGGAGCTCGGTCATGCCGGCACCAGCGCCCGAATCGGACGAGTCGCGACGTACCAGTTCGCCGGCCGGGCTCCCGGCGTTCGCTCGAGACCAGATGCCCAGGCCCGCTCCTCGGCCGTCTGCAGCGTGGTGGTCAGTTCGGCCCAGGGGACAGCGAGGTCCGTCTCGACGACCAACCGATGCTCCATGCGATCGCACGACAACGTGTACGAGGTCAATCCCACTGCTCGTCGTCGTGGCTTCGGCAGATCGGTGAGCCAGACGAGTCCGTCGGCACCGGGGCGGATCAGTCCTGCCTCGATGATTCCGCGGAAGCCGTCCGAGCACGTGAAGTGGAACAGGGTTCTCATGCCGGTACCGCCTGGGACTGCAGGGCCGTGTGCAACGGCCACCCACCGTCGACCCCGTCGTGCTCCTTGCCCGCCCGGTCGAAGTACTCCCGCAACGACCGCTGCATCTCCCGACGCCACGTCACCTGCAGCTGGTGCAACGCCTGCGGCCCCATCGCAGCCACAGAGGAGTCCGCAGCCGCGATCGCCTGAGCGAGCAGCACCGCACCCGCGGCATCGGCGGTCGCGTCGTGCGACTCGGTGAACGGCACCTTGTACCAGGCGCACAGGTCGGGGAGCGTGAACTTGCGGCCCTTGATGAACCTCTTGTCGCGGATCGTGTCGATGCCCTTCGCCAGCACCATGGGGTCGATCACCGACAGCAGCGGGGCACTGGTGACCCCTGGGAGGTTGTGGCGGCGGCACTCGACCTCGAGGAGCGAGAGGTCGTAGGCGGCGTTGAACGCGACCAGCGGGAGCCCGGACCTCAGGACCCCGGTGACGGTGTCGGCGATCTGGGCGACACCGTCGAGGGCGGGGATCCCGTCGGTGCGTGCCTTCTCGGTGGTGATGCCGTGGATGTTGGTGGCGCCTTCGGGGATCTCGATGCCGGGGTCGAGGAGCCAGGTGCGCTTGGCTTCTTCGGTCCCGTTGACGATCTTGACGACGGTGGCGGTGACGATGCGGTCGGTGTGGACGTCGACGCCTGTGGACTCGATGTCGAAGCCGTACATGGTCTGGTCGGCCCAGCTGGTCATGAGGTGGCCTCCTGGTCTGCCCTGTGGCGGGGGCGGTCGTCGAGGGATGGGAACAGGGAGTGGGCTTGGTCGCGGCGGTCTGCGATGTCGTCGTAGGCCGCGGCGTGACGGCCGGTACCGGTGAGGCGCCGACGCGCAGTCACGCGTGACGTCGCGGCCACCGGAACCCCCATCACTCGGCCACCCCGTTCCAGTGGCTGTTCGGGTCGTCGACGACGTCGACGTCCTCGATCCCGTCGACACGGATCCGCTCCTCGAGGCTGTCGATGACCTTCGCCGCCTCGGCCTTGGTCAGGTCGGACGTCGACTCGACTGGGCGACCGAGGATCGCAGCGCAGCCGGAGAAGCTCTGCTCCCTGGTCAGGCCCAGCTTCCCGATGAGGACGTGCAGCAGCTTGGACTGCTGGTCGGTGATGGAGTCCGACTCGGCCGCGGGAGCCGCGTCGGGCTCCGAGGGAGGGGCGGCGCCGTCTGCGGCGGCCGAGTCGGACGTCTGGGGGGCGGCCACGGCTGCGCGGACGCGGTCCTTCGTGCTGGTCGTGGCCCGTGTCGGCCGGGGGGCCTGCTCGACCAGCTGCATCTCCTCGACGTTGTAGGCCAGGCCGAGGAGGGCGTCGGGGGCGATGCGGCGGGCGACGTCGCCGGATGCGCGGGCGTAGAGCATCGCGCGGGGGTCGGTCTGGTACTTGCGGTTCTTGGCGTACCCGGCGCGCTCGGCCTGTTCGCTGGTCCATGTGACACGGACGACCTTGTCGGGGGACTCCTTGCGGTGGCCGGCGACGGTGACGGTCCCTTCGCCCTCGTCCTCGGTCCAGATGTTGTGGCCGGCGGAGAGGACAACGGCGACCATCGCGCGGGAGTACAGGGCGGGGCGGCCGCCGATGACGTAGAGCTGCTGGACGGCGGTCATCGGGTCGAAGCCGACGGATGCGCCGTAGAGGATCGCGAGGGCGGTGTCCTCGGGCTTGCCCTTGAAGTGGTCGGCGACGAACGGGGACCGGCAGATCGCGGTCGCGAACGTGTGGGCGTCGGCCATGGCGGCGGTGTACTCGCGGACCATGGACATGGCGCCGGAGGTCAGCTGCGGGGCGGGGACGGCGACGGGCTGGTCGTCGTACTGTTCGAGTGCGGTCATGATGTTGCTCCCTGTGTGATGTGGTCGGCCGTCTTGGCGACCTGGTAGAGGGCGACGGCGTCGCCGCGGGCGGGTTGCCTGCGGGCGATGCGGGTGTCGCCGTGGTGGCCGTACTGCGCTGCTCCCATGGCTGCGAGGACGGCGGACTGGGCGGCGCGCTTGCGCGCTTCGGCAGCCTTGTGCGCGTTGGTGGCGTCGATGAACTCGACGGCGGTGTCGGTGTCCAGGTCGGCGATCAGGCCGTCCTCGATCAGCGGGTGGAGTGCCTTGAGGGTCTGGATGGTGGCGACGGTGTCGTCGAGCGGTGGGGGTTCGTTGGCCTCGAGTGAGGCCCAGAAGTCGGCGCAGCGGGCGATGATGCCGGCGGCGATCTCGGGGTCGTAGTCGATGACGTACTCGGCCATGTCGAACCACGAGCCCCAGACGGGCATGTAGCAGCGGGTCCTGCCGGAGATGTGCAGCTGGAACATGGCCTGGACGTAGTAGTACGGGGGGACCTCGTCGGTGCCGGGCTCGCCCCATTCGGCCATGTCGCGGGCGGTCTTGGCCTCGACAACGACGCTCTCGAACGCGCCCGGAAACAGGGGGTCAGTCACCGTTGCGGAGGCGTCCGGTGTCGCGGCCGCCCATGGCAGGTCGTCACGGGTGAACTGGGGCTGGGACTTGAGGTCGCGGACCTCGTGCTGGTCGCGCCACCACGCGAGGATCGCGGGCTCGGCGTAGTGCCCCCGCCGGTGGTCCTCGGTCTCCTGCTCGAGCGGGACATTGCCCTTCATCTTGTGCCAGCACGACAGCGGCGAGTCGTAGGGCGACAGGCCGAGAATTGCGGACACCTTGCTGGCGGTGATGAGCCGGGCCCACGCGGTGGTACCGGGGACGAGTGGGGTGTCGGTGGCGGTCATGCTGCGTCGCCTCCCCAACGCTCGTCGAGGTACGCCTGAGCGGCTGCTTCTTCGGGGGTCTCCTCGGGAGCGTCGCCGTCGTAGTCGGCCCAGCGGGAGCGGGCGAACTGGCTGTCTTCCCAGGCCTGTTCGGCGGCGGCGAACTGGGCGTCGCTGCAGCTGTACAACGGGATGCCGCGGCTCATCGGTCGGCCTCCGCGCAGGAGGGGCACCGCGACGCGCAGACCACGTGGTGAGGGTCAAGGGAGTCGTCGACACAGGTGGTGAACTCGACCGAGTGCTCGGTGCAGATGGTGACGCCGCAGACGGTGCAGTCGGTCGCGGCTTCGCAGTCGAGGTCGTCGGGGTCGACCGGCTCGAACGTGCCCCGCAGGCTGCCCGGGCAGGCCGCATCCGCGTCGGGGGCAACGTCCGGGCTGACCGGGTGGTGGTCCTGCAGCTCGTCGCCGCACACGCAGACGGTGATGGGGTTCGGCGGGCAGGCCGGCGGCTGGTGGTGGCGCTGGGCCTCGGCCGGTGGGGTGAGGATGGTCATCGAGTCACCTCGATGGCCTGGTCGACGTGGGCTTCGAACCGGTTCCGGCGGGTCGGGCGGTCCGACAGCAGGCCGATCAGCGTCAAGACGGCGAACGCGAGGACAATGGCGAATGCGGCGCTCATGAGAGGACCTGCGCGACCTGGGAGGCGACGGCCTCCATGCCGGCCCGGTCGAGGTAGATGTAGATCCCGTCGGCGACGCGGATCCAGTAGCGGCCCATCGACTCGACGTACTCGACGTGGATGTCGGCTGCGGTGGCGTTGGCCTGGACGGAGTAGACCTCGCTCGCGAGGACCGGCGCGTCCGGCCGGGTGGTGGTGCTGGCGGTTGTTGCCATGGGATGCTTCTCCTAGTTCGTGGGCCCGGTATCTGACTTGGTGGTTGGTGCCGGGTCCCGGCTTGTGTGGGGACGGTTCAGGCGGTGTGCTTGAGGGGCAGTCCCCGCCGTGCGCGGATCTGGTCTTCCAGCTCGTCGACGGTGTGACGACTGGTCGGCGACCAGGCGGCCTCGGCCTGCTGGCGCGGTGTCATCCCCGCGGCGGCACGGCGGCCGGCGGCGAGGATCCGGCCGGCCTCGGCGATCGCAGCAGCGGACGGGCCGGTCATGCTGTGGCCTCGACCGAGTTGGCGAAGAGCTTCGGGTCGCGAATGAGCGCGCCGACGGGGATGTCCAGGACTGCGGCGATCCGATGAAGCACTTCGGGGCTGGCGTTCTTCCGCTCGTTCTCGATGTTGTCCAGCGTCGAGTAACTGATGCGGGCGAGGGTCGCGAACTCCCCGGGCTTCCATCCGCCCTTGATCCGGAAGTGGCGGATCGCTTCGCCGTTCTGCCTTGCGCTCTTGGTCATAGGAAGAGATTAGAAGAGGAGAAAGGAAGAAGTCAAGAGGAAGGTGGAAGACGTTCTGTTTCCGCAGGTCAGGCGGCGTGTCGTCCGGTGAGTTACTGCCTTGTGTTTCTGGTGCTTCCTCTGATTACCTCTTCTAAGTACGCCTAGACTCTTCCGATCACTTCCTGAGAGCGTGAGCCCATGAAGAAGTACCCCGCAGACGCGTGGCAGAGGCTCGGCAGGGCCGTATACAACGCGCGCTTGAAGGCCGGCTACGGCGACACCCAGGCATGGGCCGACGTGGTTGGCCGGTCATCCCGAATGCTGCTTGGACTCGAGCGCGGCGAACCGGTCGGGCGCGGCACCCTGGACCTTGTATCGACCGCTCTGGGCTGGCAGCTGGAGCACCCGTATTCGCTGCTCGAAGGGTCACCGACATGGGGGAGGGGTGGCCAAACTGTCACCCCCGACAACGAGGGTGAACCTGAGTTCGAGCTGTTGACCAGAGTCAGAGAAGACCTGGCGGACGATGAGATGGAGACCTTGATGAACGAGGCGACCCCGTACCTAGAGATGCTGATCCGCGACATTCGCAACCGGCGTTCCTGATGGCGCCGTACAACCCGTGGGACGACGCCGGCGAGCGGCACCCTGGCTGGATCATCGAACGCGTCCCACTCAGGGGATTGCACGAGGTGATGTGCGTGAAGAACCGGATCATCCTGCTCGAGCAGGACCGCACCAAGTGGGAGCGGCGTTGCGACCTGGCGCACGCGATCGCGCACATCGATCTGGCTCACTGCGACCGGTTCGATCGCAAGGCTGAGGCGGCCGCGGTCCGGCACTCGGCGAAGTTGTTAATCGATCTAGAGGATCTCGGGGAGGCCTTGGCGACGTCTGCCGGCCGATTGACGGACGAGGCCGCTGAGCATCTCCTTGTTGACCTCCCCACCCTGGCGGCCCGATGCCGTCACCTCCACCCCGCCGAAGCTGGGTACCTGCGTCGGCGCCTGAATCACCTAGAGATGGAGCACGCAGCATGATCAGAGCAATAGCAGGCATCGTCGCAGTCCTACTGGCTAGCGCGTGCTCAACCTCCGGCACCTCCGCTGACTTCAACGTCCTCGACAGTAGAGACGACGGTTACATCGTTGTTGAGGTTGGAACGAGCGATGCTGGTGTGCTCGAAACGATCTTCAAGAACGCTGCCGATGCTCTCGCAGGAGAGCGGGGAAACGACTACTACGTGCGGTTGGTGTGCAAGACGGACAACGCGATTGTCATGGGAACCGGGAGATATGCAGCCGACGAGAAGGGGGCTAATGTCACCGGACTGAACGAAGGCGAGTACGTCTTCGACCCCGCGAAGGGGGCGAAATGCGGTGAGTAGGCAACTCCGTCCGGTCCCGGATAGTCCGCCGCGGGCGGTGCTGTACCTGCGGCAGTCGATCAGCCACGACGACTCCATCAGCCTCCAGCTGCAGGAGGTGTCGTGTCGCACCTACTGCGAGGCGCAGGGGTACGAGGTCGTCGCTGTCGAGGCGGACCCGGGGATCAGTGGGCGGACGTGGAAGCGCCCCGCTGTGGTGCGGGTGATGGACCTGGTGGAGTCCGGCGGTGCGGACGTCATCGTGTTGTGGAAGTGGTCTCGGTTGTCGCGGTCGCGCCGGGACTGGGCGCTGGCGGCGGACCGGGCAGAGGTTGCCGGGGGCCGGATCGAGTCGTCCACCGAGCACGTCGACGTCGGGACCGCGACGGGGCGGCTCACCCGGGGGATGCTGGTCGAGCTCGCGGCGTTCGAGTCCGACCGCATCGGCGAGGTCTGGAAGGAGGTTCACGGCTCACGCCTGGCGAAGGGGCTCGCACCGACAGGGGCGCGACGGTTCGGGTACCGGATGGACCGCGACGCCGGGATGCACGTCCCCGACCCGGTCGAGGCCGGGTTCCTAGTGAAGGCGTACGAGCAGTACGTGGCGGGTCGGGGGTTCCGGCTGATCGCGGCGTGGTTGAACGCTGAGGGGTCGAGGACGACCCGCGGGGGGCTGTGGACCGCGGGCGTGCTGATTGACGTGATGGACGCGGGGTTCGGTGCTGGCCTGGTGAAGTGGAAGGGGGCCCTCCACCCGGGGGCGCACGAGGCCGTCGTCAGCGCAGAGGTCTGGCAGGCCTACACGGACAGGCGGGCGGCGGCGCGAGTCGTGCCGGCCCGGGTGAAGTCGTCGAGGTACGTGCTGTCGGGGCTGGTGAAGTGCGCCCGGTGCGGTGGGCCGATGACGGGTCAGTCGCGAGGGCCGAAGCAGTCGGCGGCGTTCCGGTGTCGCCGGTACGCCGAGTACGGGCGGCACGACCCGAACGGGTGTACTGGCGGGTACGTGTCGATGCGGTTCGTTGAGGGTGTCGTGTTGGCCGAGCTGGAGGCCTACGTGGAAGACGTCGACCACGCGGCGCGTCTGGCGTCCCGGTCGGTGGCTGAGGAGGTGTCGTCGGCGGGGGAGCAGCGGCGGCTTGTGCGTGAGGTCGCACGGTTGGATGAGGCGTTGTCGAACTTGACGGTCCAGCTGGCCGAAGGTGTGGTGCCGGCGGGGGCATACCAGTCGGCGCGTGACGATCTGGTGGGGCGGCGGCAGGTGGTTGCCGAACGATTGGAGGAGATCGCGCGGGAGGGACGTGCGGCAGCCGTGGATCGGGTGCAGGTTGCGGCGGGACTGCTGGAGGTTTGGGAGCACGAGGCGGTGGAGGTTCGCCGCCAGCTGCTGGGGTCGCTGGTGGAGCGGGTGGACGTGATCACGTCGTCGGAGACGACAACGGTTGGTGTGGCTGGTGGTACGTCGAACGCGGTGGTGGATGTGATCTGGCGATCCTGAGCCCCGATGCTTTGGGGGGTCGTGTTGGGTGACGTGTCCGGGTTGCTGGCCGCGTGCCGGGCCGCCAACCAGGGCCGAGCCGACGAGACCGACCAGCACGCCGAGGTGGTCGAACCATGCCTGCGGCTCGTCAGCGGGCTGCCGCGGGCCGACATGTGGGCCCAGATCAGGCCGAGTGCGTTCGACCTGGTGCTCAGCCGTCTGCGCCAGACGTCCGAGGCGGTGGTCGTGGACTGCGGTCACGGGATCGTGTCGGACGGGCCGGGACCAGCAGGTCGTCACCAGACCACGATCGCCGTGCTCGAACGGGCCGACGAGATCATCGTGGTCGGACGGGCCGAGCCCGTCGGGCTCACCCGACTGGTGCGCGCCCTGCACGACCTCTCATCGGTGGCGCCCGGACGATCGCCGCGGGTGCTGCTCAACATGACCCGCCGATCACTCGGATGGTCCGATCGCGAGGTCAACGCCACCGTGGCCCGACTCACCGGTGTGACACCGCAGGCGCACCTGCCGTTCGACCAGTCCACCTGGGACGCGGCGGCCATCACCGGCCGCACGCCACGGGTTGCCGCGCCCTCCTCGCCCTTCGTGGCTCGCGTGGAGGCGTTCGCCGGGAGCCTGTTCTGACTGGGTGGTAACTTTCTTCGCACCGAACCGAGGAGTGCGATGCAACGGTTGAGCCCGCTGGACGCGATGTTCCTGCATCAGGACAGCCCCACGGTGCCGCGTCAGGTGGCGTCCCTCGCGATCCTCGAGCCCGGCGCCCAGCTCGATCACGACCGGCTGGTCCACGTCATCAACGAGCGCATCGACCTGGTGCCGCGCTACCGCCAGGTGCCACGGTTCGTGCCGGGCGGACTGGGCACCCCGGTCTGGCTCGACGACGAGAACTTCGACATCTCGCTGCACGTGCGCCGCTCGGCGCTGCCCCGGCCGGGCACGCTGGACTCCCTGCACGAGCTGGTCGGGCGGCTGATCGCCCGCCGCCTCGACCTGGACCGTGCCCTGTGGGAGCTGTACCTGATCGAGGGGTACCAGGGCGATCAGCTGGCCCTGTTGTTCAAGGCGCACCAGGCGCTGGTCGACGGCTCGCACACCATCGACCTCGCCCAGGTGCTGCTGGAGGAGACCGCCGCCGAGCGCGACATCCCGCACCAGGACTGGGAGCCCCGCTCGGGGCCCGGGGTCACCGGACTGGTCACCAGCACGTTGCGCCACAACGCGAAGCACCCCGCCGAGGCGCTGCGGGTCACCGAGCACAACCTCGGTCGGCTGGCGCGCAAGCTGCCGGTGATCGGCACCGACGGCTCGGTCCCGCGCACCGTGCTGTCCACCGAGTTGTCGCGGCACCGTCGCTTCGCGACCCTGGCGGCAGATCTCGATCAGTTCCGCGCCGTGCGCGAGGCCCACGGCGGCACCGTCAACGACGTGATCCTCGCCTCGATCGCCGGTGGCATCCGCGGCTGGATGCTCACCCGGGCCGAACCGGTCACCGCCAAGACCAGCTTCCGCGCCATGGTGCCCATGTCGGTGGCTGCCGGTGACGGTCTTCCCACGTCCCTGGGGTCCACCGTGCGCGGCCACCTGCTGTCCCTGCCGGTGGGGGAGACCAACCCGGTCGTGCGCCTGCACCAGGTGTCGTACGCCCTGAAGGACCACCGCGAGACCGGCTCGGCCGTCGCGGCCAACACGCTGGCCAACCTCCCCGGGTTCGCCACCTCCACGTTCCACGCCGTCGGCGCCCGGGTGGCCGACGCAGAATCGGGTCGTGGCCACCAGATCGTCATCACCAACGTCCCCGGACCGCAGGACCCGGTCTACATGGCCGGCGAGGCGGTGGCCGAGGTGTACCCGTGCGTCCCGCTGAGCGGGCATCGCGCGATCTCGATCGGTGTCACGTCCTACCGCAGCAAGGTGTTCTTCGGCATCGTCGCCGATCGTGAGGCAGTCCCCGACGTCGACGTGCTGGCGCAGTGCATCGGCGAGGCGCTGGCCGAGCTGGTCGACACCGTGACATCTCGTTCCAGCCGTGCCCCGCGGGGCCGGCAGCGGCCGCAGCGGTGAGGGAGCAGAGGTCATGAGGGTCTACCTGCCCGTGGGCGCCAGCGAGCTGCAGCGGCTCGAGGCCGGCGACGCCATCGAGGTCGAGGGCTACCTGGCCGCCTCGACCGACGAGGACGACGAGCTCGCCGCCCTGGAGGCCGCCGCGGAGGAGGCGCCCGCCGTGGCGGTCGCCGAGACCGATGACCCGGACGGCCCGATCACGCTGCACGACGTCGAGGCGCTGCACGTGGCCGTCGACGACAGCGGCGACCTCGCGTGGTTCGCCACGCAGGAGATCGCCGCCGTCATCGAGCTGGTGGGCTGACTACAGCTTCGTCATCCCGTACTCGACCTCTTCGTCGAGCGAGGCGACGATGGCCTTGGCCACCTCCGGCTCGATCTTCTTGCCGAGGAACGGGATCGAGACCTTGACGTCGCCGGTGACGACGAAGGTCGCGCCCTTGCCGCCGGGGGCGAGGGTGGCGGTGCCGTTCATCTCGGCCGGCTGACCGATGATGCTGACCTTGACGTCTGCGGTGCGGGTGCCGTCGGCCGCGGGACCGCTCCACTTCTCGGTCTGCTTGACCTTCACGGTGTCGCCGGTGAGCTTCTTGACGAAGTCGGGCATCGCCGCTTCCTGGGTGCGCACGATGGTGACCGAGCAGCCGTCGCCGGACTCCTCGACGGTCACGCTGATGTCCGACGAGTCCTGGTGCTCGCACGACTCGGTGCGGAACGCCTGGTCGGAGATGAGCCCGTAGACCGCTTCCACGTCGGCGCCGGGATAGCTCAGGGAGTGATTGATCTTGGCCATGGGGGTCTCCTACTCGGTGGGGGCTTCGACGGCCGGTGCCGCGCCGCTCTTCAGCTCGGAGAGACGGGCCTCGACCTCGAGGGCGTCGCTGTCCATCTCGAGCTCGGCGAACTGCGAGTCCAGGCTGGACGCGGCGAGCTCTGCCTGGCCGGCGACCTGGGCCTCGACCCGGCGGACCTTGTCCTCGAACCGCGACACCTCGCTGGTGGGGTCGAGCACGTCGATGGACTTGACGGCGTCCTGCACCTGGGCCTGGGCCTCGGCGGTCTTCTGACGCGCCACGAGCTGGTCGCGCTTGGACTGCAGCTCCTCGAGCTTGCCCTTCATCTGCACCAGGCCGGTCTTGAGCTTCTCGACGACCTCGTTCTGCGACGCGATCTGCGGCGCGGCGGACTTGGCCTCGTTCTCGTAGCTGATCTGCTTGCTCAGCGCGACCTTGGCGAGGTTGTCGAACTTGTCGGCCTCGTCAGCCTTGCCCTCGGCACGCAGCGAGTCACCCTTCTGCGACGCGGCGATGGCCTTGGCGCCCCACTCCTTGGCCGCGCGGACGTCCTCGGCGTGGTCGGCCTCGGCCATCCGCAGGTTGCCGATCGTCTGTGCCACGGCCTCCTCGGCGTCGGCGATCGAGTTGGTGTAGTCGCGCACGAGCTGGTCGAGCATCTTCTCGGGGTCCTCGGCCTTGTCGAGGAGTGAGTTGATGTTCGCCTTGGTCAGCTGGGCGACACGGCCGAGGATCGACTGCTTCTGGGTCATCGGGGCTGCTTTCTGTGTGGGCTACCTGGGTGAGACTGTATGACGTTCGGAGGTTCGGAACCAGCAAACCGGAGGGGTCAGAAGCGGCCACCGCCGCCGCGTCGTCCGCGCGATCCTCCGCCGGAGGACCGCCGCGACGACCGCCGAGTGCTGCTGGAGCGTCGCCGCGACGACGAGGACCGGCTGCTCGAGGAGGAGCGTGACGACCCAGAGCCGATGCCACCGAGGATGATCGAGCCGCCGGGGCTCGACGATCCGCGCTGGTCGGACTCCCAGCGTCGTACGTCGGCCTGCGCGCGTCGTTCGGCGTCGTCGGCCCTCTGCTCGGCCTGCGTCAGCATCTCCAGCGAACCGGCCGGGTCGGTCGAGACCAGCTGCTGGGCCCGGTCGAGCAGGCGTGCGGCCTCGGACAGGTGGGTGCGTGCGTCGGCGCCGACCGCGCCGCGACGGGTGTCGATGAAGTCGCTGACGGACCTGACGCGTGACGTCACCCGCCCGAGCGACTCCTGCAGGGCGACGCGGGCCTTCTCGGCCTCGGCTGCCGCCGCCCGCGCCGGCGCGAGCAGGTCGTCGAGCTCGGCTTCGGCGGTCTGCAGCCGCCGCACGGCGTCGAGCGGGTCCCGATCGGGCCGGGCGGCGTGGTCGACGGCCTCGCGGGCTGCGGTCAGTGCTGCCGTCACCGGTGGGTCCGTGACGCCGAGCCGAGCGGCATCGTCGATGTCCTGGGTGATCGAGGTGGTGCGCTCGGCGATCTGCCGTGGTGCCGCTGCGAGGTCGGCGTCGGCGTGGTCGAGGGAGTCCAGCAGCGTGGAGGCCTGGCCGAGCGCCTCCTCGGCCGCCTTGGCCCGCACGACGGCCGTGGCCCGGTCGTCCGCGGTCACGGCGGCCGTCCCCAGGTCGGCCTGCTGGGTGGCCTCGCTAATCAGGTGTTCGGCCTGGTCGACGTTGCCTTCGACCGACCCGAGCGGCACGCCCGGGTGGTCGGCACGCAGCCGCTCCAGCACGGCGCGCGACGTGGTGAGCCGGGCCCGGATCTGCTCGCCACGGTCGGGGATGGCGGCCAGCACGTCGGGCACCGTGGCCTGCAGGTCGCGCAGGGTGTCGAAGGCGGTGACCTGTTCGGCGACTGCTGCCTCGACCCCGGCGCACAGCTGGAGGATCTGCGTGCCGATCCGCTGGTGCTCGTCCGGCGTCTCCGGAGTCGAGTCGTCCAGCTGCTGCCGCAGGGCGAAGGCCGACTGCGTGTCGGTGCGAGCCTGGGCGAGCGCTGCCCGGAAGTCGCGGGTGGCCTCGGTGCCGAACTGCGCCTCGGCGAACGCCAGCTCCTGCTCGGCGGTGGTCAGGGTGTTGTCGGCACTGACCAGCGCGGTGCCGCACCGTTGGTCGAGGTCGCCGGCGTCGTCGGCCGCACGGCGTCGGCTTCGCACGACGAGCGCGCCCGCACCTGCCACCACGGCCGCGCCGAGACCCACGGGGACCCAGGGGAATCCGCCTCCCTGCGCTGCGGCGGTGTAGCCCTGCGCAGCCGCGATAGCAGCTCCGGCCCAGTCCTGCTGACGCAGCTTCGGCAGGATGTCGTCGCGCTCGACCTTCTGCAGGTCGGCGTCCGAGAGCTTCTGTGCGTCGTCGACCGAGTAGCCGAACGCGCGTTCGTCCGTGGCGACGGCGAGCAGGATGTCCTGGGGTGCAAGGTCGGACCGGGTCGCGGATTCGTCGGCCCAGTCCTGCCCGGCCAGGCCGTCGAAGGTGGGGACGAAGACGACGAACAGCTGTTGGCCGGTGGCGTCGAAGTAGTCGTCGAGAGCGGCTCGGACTTCGTCGGTGCGTGATCCGAGCACGCCCGCCGGGTCGGTGATCGGCCCGCTGATGCTCAGGGGGGACTCGGCGGAAGCGGATCCGGCGACCCCCAGCACGGTGGCGATCAGCACGGTGATCACCGCAGCCAGTGACCGGGCGGCCCGACGTGCGCGGTGCGAGGTCACCCGGTGATCATATTCGGGCTGGCGCGGTGAGCGGAAGTCAGCGCGGCAGGGTGACGGCGAACTGCGTCCTGCCCGGCGCGCTGGTGACGGCCACCGTTCCGCCGTGTGCGTGCGCGATCGCCCGGACCAGCGAGGTGCCGAGACCCGCGCCGCCCGACGCCCGGGTGCGGGAGGAGTCGCCGCGGGTGAAGCGGTCGAAGATCGAGGGGAGCAGGGCGGCGTCGATGCCGGGGCCGTCGTCGGTCACGGTCAGCGTGACGGTGGCGTTGTCCGCGGTGAGGGCGGTGTGCACGGTGCTGCCGGCCGGCGTGTGGTTGGTGCCGTTGCGCAGCAGGTTGGTGATCAGCTGGTGCAGGCGTTGCTCGTCGCCGTCGAGCGTCACGGGCCCGTCCGGCAGGTCCGAGGTCCAGGTGCGGTCCGGGTCCACCACCGACGCGTCCTGCACGGCCTCGGCGACCACCCGGGTCAGGTCGACCCGCGTGCGCTGCAGGTCCCGGCCCGCATCGAGGCGTGCGAGCAGGAACATGTCCTCGACCAGACGGGTCATGCGACCGGCCTCGGCCTCGACCTTGCCGAGCACCTGGCCCAGCTCGTCCGGGTCGGTCATCTCGACGCGGCGCACCAGCTCGGAGTAGCCCTTGATGGTCGCCAGCGGGGTGCGCAGCTCGTGCGAGGCATCGGCGAGGAACTGCCGCGCCTGCTGCTCGCTCTCGTGGCGCGCCCCCAGGGCGGCCTCGACGTGTCCGAGCAGCTGGTTCAGGGCCTCACCGACCTGGCCCACCTCGGTGCCGGGGTCGGTCAACGACTCCGGGACGCGCGACGTCTCGCCGACCTCGCCGGAGGCCAGGTCCAACGAAGTGACCTCGTGCGCCGTGGTCGCGACCTGCCGCAGCGGACGCAGCTGGCGACGGATCAGGGACCGGCCGGCGACGGCGGCCGCCACCACGCCGAGTCCGGCCAGCACGAGCTCCCACACGATCAGGGTCGCGACCGTCTCGTCGACGTCGCGGGTCGGCACGCCCTGGACGACCACGGCGTTGCCGCGGGTGGTGGCGGCCGCCACCCGGAAGGAGCCGTACCCGGGAACGTCGATGGTGCGAGGTGGTTGCGCAGGTTCGATGTCGGTCAGCGCTGCGAGCGCCGTGGCGTCGAGTGACCGCAGACCGCCGGCCCGGGTCACCCGGCTGCCCAGGGAGGCACCGTTCGGCCCGATGAGCGCGCTGATGCTGCCCTCGACGTTGCCGCGCGGATTGGGCAGCATGCCCGCCGGGCCCGGTCCGCCGATGCCGCTCGGACGCTCGCCGCGGATCGCGGTCTGCGTGCGACCGAGTGACCGGTCGAGGTCGTCGTCGAGCCGGTTCATCAGGTACGAGCGCAGCACCACGGTGGTCGTGAGCGCGATCAGCACGCTGACGATCGCCACGAACGCCACCACGGTGGCGATCAGGCGACCGCTGAGGGACGCGGGCAGGAGGCGTCTCACTCGGCCGGCTTCAGGACGTAGCCGGCACCACGCTTCGTGTGGATCATCGGTGGGTCGTCACCGGCCTCGATCTTCTTGCGCAGGTAGGAGATGTACAGCTCGACGACGTTGGCCTGGCCGCCGAAGTCGTACTCCCACACGCGGTCCAGGATCTGCGACTTCGACAGCACCCGGCGGGGGTTGCGCATCAGGTAGCGGAGCAGCTCGAACTCGGTGGCGGTCAGCTCGATCTCCCGGTCGCCGCGGTGCACGTCACGGCTGTCCTCGTCGAGGACCAGGTCGCCCACCCGCAGCACCGAGCTGGACCGCTCCGCCGCCACGCCGCTGCGTCGCATCAGTCCGCGCAGGCGCGCCACGACCTCCTCGAGGCTGAACGGCTTGGTCACGTAGTCGTCGCCGCCGGCGGTCAGGCCGGCGACCCGGTCCTCGACGGCGTCGCGAGCGGTGAGGAACAGCACCGGCACGTCGGGGGAGTGGACCCGGACCCGGCGCAGCACCTCCATGCCGTCGAAGTCCGGCAGCATCATGTCGAGCACGATCGCGTCCGGGGCGGTGTCCTTGGCGCTGGTGACCGCGGTGCGCCCGGTGTGGGCCATGGTGATGTCCCAGCCCTCGTACCGCAGCGCCATCTGCAGCAGCTCGGCGATGTTCACCTCGTCGTCGACGACGAGCACGCGCAGCGGGCTGCCGTCCGGACGGGTGAGGGTGTCGTTCATGACACCAGTGTCCTCGGTCGAGCCTGTGCGTGGCTGGATCCTTGCTGTGAGTCACCTGTGAGCCGGAAATGGCCACGCGGCGGCGTCCTCCGTCGCATCATGGGCAGATGTCCCTGCGCGCCGCACTCGTCGTCGCCCTCGCGGTGTCGACGCTTGCGGCCTGCGGGGCCGCGGTCGAGTCCCGACCGCTGCCCGACGGGGTGACGGTCACGATCGACCAGAGCCGCACGGAGCGCAAGAGCCGTGTCGTCTTCCTGCGCGTGCACAACGGGACGTCCCGCGACATCACGGTCACCTCGTTCCGGCTGACCTCGCCACGGTTCTCGCCCTTCACCTGGACCGGGCCGGAGGTCGTCACCGCCCCCTACGAGGCCGATCTCGAGTTCGAGATGCCGCGCGGCGAGTGCGGCGAGGGGATCGATGCGCGCGTCACGCTCGACTACACGACGGGTGGTCAGCGCTACGAGTCGACGGTGCGTCCTGACGACGTCTACGGTGCTGCCGGCCTGCTGCTCGACCGTGACTGTGCGCAGCAGACCCTGGAGGAGGCCGCCGACCTCAGGCTCGGCGACACGAGTGTCAGCGGAACCGGCCGCGACGCGGTCCTCAGCCTGCCGATCACGGTCACCCCGACCGGTCGGCGCGACGACGTGACGCTGGTGGGATTCGACTCGACCGTCCTGTTCGCGCAGGCCGCCGGTTCCGACGACGCCGTCGACCTGCCGTTGACCGGTGGTCCGACCCGGCTGGTGATGAAGCTGATCCCCGCGCGGTGCGATCCGCACGCGCTGGGGGAGGACAAGGTCGGCACGCTCATCCCGGTGCAGGTCCGTGCTCCCGGACTGCCCGAGAACTCCTCGTACTACCTGCCGATCGGTGCCGAGCGCCGGTCAGCCCTGTTCGCGTTCTTCTCGCTGCACTGCGGACTCTGACGCCCGTCCGTGCGGAGGTCGGTCAGAACAGCAGGTCGAGCAGGCCGGTGAGGGGATCGGACGGTCCGCTCGGTGACGGGCTGGGCGCCGACGTGGTGCCCTCGGTCGGCCTGGGCGACGGTGGCGGGCTGGTCGGCGGCTTCGGCGACGAGCCGGTGGCCGGCGCGCGGGGCGTCGTCGTCGGTGCCGAGACCGGCTCCGGAGATGAGCTGTCACGCGTGGGTGCGTCGGCCGTCGGGGACGAACGATCCGGAGTCGGTGTCCGAGTCGGGGAGGACGTCTCGGGCGAGGAGACGGTCGGAGCCGGTTCGTCGAGGCCCGGTGTGGTGACGACGTTTCCGGCCTCGATCTGCTGATCGCCGGAGGTGAAGGTGATGACGGTGGCGGCGGCGACCGTGACGATGACGGACGTCGCCACGACCTTGCTGATCCTGGTGAACCGCACGGAGGGCTCCTCGCGGGTGGGGGCGCCGACGTGGGAGCGTCGACATCTCGAATAGATCCTAGACCGAGGTGGCACAGTGTCCCCATGCGGCAGGCGATCGACGACCACTTCCTGGCGGAGGTCGATCGGTGGCGCACGGCTCCCGAAGGCGCGTCACGGCGCGCCGACGCCATGGGTGGGCAGGTGGCTCCAGGGCGGCTGATGGCGCTGTTCGAGGCGCAGCTGCAGAGCAGGCACCTGGACTTCGCCGCCCGCTGGCTGTTCGCCGAGGGCGAGGGCTTCTACACGATCGGCTCGGCCGGCCACGAGAGCAACGCCATCGTCGCCTCGGCGCTGCGGCCGACCGACCCGGCGCTGCTGCACTACCGCTCGGGCGGCTTCTACGCGGCGCGGGCGCAGCAGGTCCCCGGGTCCACCCCGATCTCCGACGTGCTCCACAGCCTGTCGGCGTCGGTGCTCGACCCGATCTCGGGCGGCCGGCACAAGGTGTTCGGCCACCCGGACCTGTCCGTGATCCCGCAGACGTCGACGATCGGCTCGCACCTTCCGCGTGCCATGGGTCTGGCCTTCTCGCTGCCGCGCGCGCACCAGCTCGGTGCCGACGCGCCCTGGCCGTCCGACGCGGTGGTGGTGGCGAGCTTCGGCGACGCGTCGGCCAACCACTCCACCACCGTCGGCGCCCTCAACGCCGCCTCGTACATCGCTCGACAGGGCCTGCCGATCCCCCTGCTGCTGGTGTGCGAGGACAACGGACTGGGCATCAGCACCCCGACACCTCGGGGATGGATCGCCGACGTGCTGTCGCGGTACCCCGGCATCTCGTACCACGCGGCGGACGGCACGGCCCCGGCCGAGGCGACGGTGACGATGGATCGGGTCGCCCACCGGGTCCGCACGTCGCGGCGACCGGCGATCGTCCACCTGCGCACGGTGCGCTTCATGGGCCACGCGGGGTCGGACGCCGAGCTCGGCTACCGCACCCCGGCCGCCATCGCGGCCGATCACGACCGTGATCCGCTGCTCGCCACGGCTGCCACGCTGGTCGCCGAGGGGCAGGTCAGCCCGGACGAGGTGCTGCAGCAGTACGAGGCGATGCGGACCCACGTGATGGACCAGGCCGCTCGAACGCGCGGAACGGAACGGCTGGCGGACGCCGGGGCCGTCATGGCGCCCCTGACCGACCGACACTCTCGCGCGGTGCGGCTCGCTCTCGCCGACCAGACGGCCACGGAGCCGGGGCTGACGCTGGCAGGCGCGATCAACGCCACGCTGGCCGACATCATGACCCGTCGGCCGCACAGCGTGCTGTTCGGCGAGGACGTGGCCGTCAAGGGCGGGGTCTACGGCGTCACCCGTGGGTTGCGCAAGTCGTTCGGCGCGGCCCGCGTGTTCGACTCCTTGCTCGACGAGCAGACGATCCTCGGCACCGCGCTGGGCGCCTCGCTGGCCGGTCTGCTGCCGATCCCCGAGATCCAGTACCTCGCGTACCTGCACAATGCCGAGGACCAGCTGCGCGGCGAGGCGGCGTCCCTGCGGTTCTTCTCCGCCGGCCAGCTCGGCAACGGCATGGTGGTGCGGATCGCCGGTCTGGCGTACCAGAAGGGGTTCGGCGGGCACTTCCACAACGACAACTCGGTCGCGGTGCTGCGCGACATCCCGGGTCTGGTCCTCGCCGTTCCGGGCCACCCCGACGAGGCTCCCGAGCTCTTGCGCACCTGCGTGGCCCTGGCGGCGGAGGAGGGCCGCGTGTGCGTGTTCCTGGAGCCCATCGCGCTCTACCACGAGCGCGACCTCGAGCCGGGCGACGGCGCCTGGGTCACCTGCGGTCGCACCGACCCGGATCGTGATCCGCTGGGCACGGTGTCCATCCACGGTGACGGCACGGACCTGCTGCTGGTCACGTTCGGCAATGGCGTGCGCATGAGCCGCCTCGCGGCGCTCGAGCTCGAACGCGCCGGAATCGCCTGCACGGTGCTGGACCTGCGCTGGCTCTCACCGCTGCCCGTCGACGCGCTGGTGGACCACGCGGGGCGCTTCTCCCACGTGCTGGTCGTCGACGAGACGCGGCGCAGCGGCGGGGTGGCCGAGGCCGTCGTCGCGACGCTGGTCGACCACGCCCACCCGGGCACCCTGGGCCGGGTGGCCAGTCGTGACTCCTACATCCCGCTCGGCCCGGCCGCACACCACGTCCTGCTGTCGGTCGACGACATCGTGCGGGCCGGAACGACCCTGCTCGGAACAGCCCGGAGATCCCACTAGGGTGAGCGTGACGCCGGTCACCCCCGGCGCCACCGCATCCGTCGGCGCGCGATCCGCGCCGGTTCCCAGGAGGTCTGTCGTGTCTCGCATCATCCATCAGGTGGCCGTCTTCGGTCTCGGCAAGGTCGGCGAGCTGGTCGCCGTGCTGCTGCAGGAGTCAGGGTTCAAGGTCGTCGGTCACGACGCTGCCCCCCGGAACGTCGGATTCGAGACCAAGGCCGTCGACGTCACCGACGCCGAGGCGCTGCGCGAGGCGTTGCGCGGCTTCGACGCCGTGGTGTCGTGCCTGCCGTACCACCTGAACATCGACGTGGCCGAGGCTGCGCACGCTTCCGGCACCCACTACTTCGACCTCACCGAGGACGTCCCCACCACCAACCGGGTCATCGAGCTGTCCGAGCAGAGCAGCGACGTCGTGTTCGCCCCGCAGTGCGGCCTCGCGCCGGGACTGATCGGCATCATCGGCGCCTCGATCGCTGCAGGCTTCGACCAGATCCGTTCCATCGAGCTCAAGGTCGGCGCCCTGCCGCAGAACCCCACGGGCCTGCTCGGCTACGCCGTCAACTGGTCGGCCGAGGGCGTCGTCAACGAGTACCTCAACGACTGCGAGGTGCTGCGGTCCGGCCACCGACAGATGGTGCCGGCGATGACCGAGAAGGAGCGGGTCTTCATCGGAGGCATCGAGCTGGAGGCCGCGCTCACGTCGGGCGGGCTCGGCACGATGTGCCAGACCTACGAGGGGCGTGCCACGCGTCTGGACTACAAGACGCTGCGCTACCCCGGTCACTTCCGGCAGATGCACTTCCTGTTCGACGAGCTGAACCTGCGCGAGGAGCGCGAGCTGGTCGGTCGACTCGTGGTCGACGCCAAGCCGCCGGTCAACGACGACATCGTCTACCTGCACGCCGCGGTCGAGGGCGTCAAGGACGGCCAGCCGTTCCGCGAGAACTACGTGCGCGGCTACCGCCCCATCGAGATCGCCGGCCGCACGTGGCGCGCCATCTCGTGGACGACGGCCGCGTCGATCGTGTCCGTCGTCGAGCTGGTGTCCGACGGGCGGTTGCCGCAGAGCGGTTTCATCAAGCAGGAGGACATCGCGCTGGCCGACCTGTTCGCCACCACGGCCGGCGCCCGTTTCGAGACCCTGGGAAGGGTGTGAGCATGAGCACCACGAGCACACGAGCACGCGAGATCCTGGCGACCCTGGGTGCCGGGGACCCGTTCGAGGACTCCGGCGACCTGACCTGTCGCTCGCCCATCGACGGCGGCGTCATCGGGACGCTGCGGTCCCACACGCCGGAGCAGGTCACCGAGCAGATCGGCCGCGCTCAGGCCGCGTTCGAGCAGTGGCGCACGGTTCCGGCGCCGATCCGCGGCCGCATGGCGCGCGAGCTGGGCGAGCTGCTGCGCGAGCACAAGGACGATCTCGGTGCCCTGGTGTCGATCGAGGCCGGCAAGATCGTGTCCGAGGGTCTGGGCGAGGTCCAGGAGATGATCGACATCTGCGATCTCGCCGTGGGACTGTCGCGCCAGCTGACCGGTCTGACGATCGCCACGGAGCGTCCCGGCCACCGGATGATGGAGCAGTGGCACCCGCTGGGCGTCATCGGTGTCATCTCGGCGTTCAACTTCCCGGTGGCCGTGTGGTCGTGGAACGCGGCGCTCGCGTTCGTGTGCGGCGATGCCGTGGTGTGGAAGCCGTCGGAGAAGACCGTGCTCACCGCCCTGGCCTGCCAGGCGCTGGCCGTCGAGGCTGCCCGTCGCGCGGGTGCGCCCGAGGGCCTGTCGTCGGTGATCGTCGGTGACCGGACGGTCGGCGAGGTCATGGTCGACGATCCGCGCGTGCCGCTGGTGTCGGCCACCGGGTCCACCCGGATGGGTAAGGAGGTCGCGCCGCGCGTGGCCGCTCGCCTCGGGCGCACGCTGCTGGAGCTCGGTGGCAACAACGCGGCGGTGGTCGCACCTTCGGCTGATCTGGATCTCGCCGTGCGCGGCATCGTGTTCTCCGCGGTGGGCACGGCCGGCCAGCGGTGCACCTCGTTGCGCCGCATCATCTGCCACGAGTTGATCAAGGACGACCTGGTGGCCCGGCTGAAGACGGCCTACGAGACGCTGCCGATCGGCTCGCCGTTGGATCCGTCGACGCTGGTCGGACCCCTGATCGACGAGCCGGCGCTGGATGCGTTCGGCGCCGCGATCGCCCAGGCGCAGGCCGATGGCGGCACGTTGGTCACCGGCGGGGGACGTGCCGAGGTGGACGGTGGCGGGTTCTACGCCCGGCCGGCGATCGTCGACATGCCCGCGCAGACCGACATCGTCAAGGCCGAGACGTTCGCGCCCCTGCTGTACGTGCTGACGTACAGCGACCTGTCTGAGGCGATGGTGCTGCACAACGAGGTCACGCAGGGCCTGTCGTCGTCGATCTTCACCCTGGACGTCCGGGAGGCCGAGACCTTCGTGTCGGCCGTGGGATCGGACTGCGGGATCGCCAACGTCAACATCGGGCCGTCGGGTGCCGAGATCGGTGGTGCGTTCGGTGGCGAGAAGGACACCGGGGGAGGCCGCGAGTCCGGCTCGGACGCGTGGCGCAGCTACATGCGGCGCGCGACCAACACGGTGAACTACTCCACCGAGCTGCCGCTGGCCCAGGGCGTCGAGTTCGTCTGAACCGTCGCGTCAGGCGGCGTGCTGGGCGGGTTCGGCGGGGGCGGTGCGGCCGCTGGGCAGGGTCCAGGTGATGACGTCGTGTGACTTCATCTGGTGGTGCCGGCTGCAGAGTGGCCAGAGGTTCGCCCCGTCGGTGGGTCCGTGGGGCCAGGGTTGTCGGTGGTCGTACTCGCACCGGTCGGCTGGTGTGGTGCAGGTGGGTGCTTGGCAGGTGCCGTCGCGGAAGGTGATGGCCTTGCGGAGGGTGTCGGGTGCGAAGCGGCCGGCGTAGTGGTGTTCGAGGGTGTTGCCGGCGGCGTCGGTGAGCAGCTTGTGCCAGAACGGGTTCGCGGTGTCGTCGGTGATCCAGTGTGCGGGGACGATGAACGTCCCGTCCGCTGCGACCGCTGGTTCGTCGGTGAGTCCGACCAACGTGGTGGCGGGGACCACGACGGCGATGTCGGCGCCGATGGCGGGTTGGCCGGTGTCGGTGGTGGTGGTCCAGGAGGCGAGCAGGTCGGCCCGCCTCTGGGCGATGGTCCGTTCGTCGTGCTCGAAGGCTCGGGCTTCGCGGTCGAGCCTCTTGTCGATCGCAGCGGCCATGTGTGATGGCAGGTAGGCCGACAGCCAGGCCATGCCGTCGTCGACGTGCTCGACCACGACCCGCCGTTCGGCCCGTTGGGTCTCGGTCCGCTCGTTGGCCAGGTCGGCCTCGACCCGGGCGACGAACTTCTTGAGCCAGGTCTTGAGCTCGATGCTGGTGTGGTCGGCTGCGTAGGCGACGACCCGGTGGTCGAGGCGGGTGATGGACTCGGGTCGTTGCAGGCGTCCGATGGTGTCGCTGATCAGCTGGGCGCGCCGTCCGTCGAGGACGCCGTCGGCGAACGCGGCCCAGACGGTGGGGGTGTGGTCGCGGAGGCGTTCGGCGGCGGTCAGGATGCGGTGGACCTGGCCCTCGGAGAGGTTCAGGGTGTATCCGATGTCCAGGGCGATCGATCGCAGTTGTGCTTGGCGCAAGAAGTGCTCACTGGTGTGGGAGTACTCGGCCTCGAGGGCTTCGTTGTGGTCGAGGACAGCGGCCCAGGCGGCGTGCTCGGCGACCGCGGCAGCACGAGTCGCGGCGACCAGCCGGATCTCGGTTTCTGCCTGCGATTGCTGCATGTTTCCAACCTAGAACACCCCTGTGACACTCCACCTTTGTCGACCACAGATGTCCACAACCGGTCGTGCCGGGCGGTGAAGATGTCGTCACCAGGGCAATACAGGCGGGCTTGCCGAGTTCCTCGGCGCCGTTAGATCCAGATGAGCGACCACACCACGAACGCGAGGATGACAGCCGCCCCAATGGCGAGTGCGAGGAAGAACCCGGCACGACCCAGCAATGTCGACAATTGCTGTCGGTTCATACGGCGATCCTAGTGGCGAGCCGCTGATAGTTCGGCGAACAAGGCGTACTGGGAGTTTGCAAGGCTTTTCTGGCGAACGATCGCTCCCGCCGAGCTTCTCGATCACCAATCGTCAGAAGGGCGGCACGGCTTCGCTGGTTGGTTGCTCCACCAAAGGGGACGACGGATGGCCGTCACTTCTTTCTGCTCAAGGCGATCCGGCGACCGCCAGCTCGTCGTCCTGAGCTTCCCAACCGGGTGGCAGAGCGGACTCGCGACGGCCATCCCCATCCCGGACAGTACCGGAAGGCAGTCAGTCCACCGACTTAGTCCCCCTACAAAGCGCGAAGACGCGCGCCCGTTCTACTAGGTGTATTGAGTGTTTGCGGGCTTGGCGAGAGCAAACGCGGCTTCGCCATCCGGGGATGCCGTCGTCGGGTGCATTCGGAGCGTGCGGGCCCGGCCAAGAGTTCTTCGAGGTCTTTGTGACAGTCAATTGAGGTCGATCGCGGGTCGAGCGCCGGTAGTCTTCCCGCTGTGGAGTTCCCGTCGTTCAATGGTGCTGGCGATGTGATCTTCGCCGTGCTGAAGTACGCGCTCTTTCTCGCGGTCGCAATCACGAGCTTTCGGCGCAGCCTGCTGTTGAGCAGATACCCGATCTGGCGAAGCGTGGTCATTGGCGTCATCGCAGGAATGTTCTGGGTGGTGTGGCTCATCGTGTCGTGGGTCAACCGTGAACGGATCGCAGGAGAGTGGACTGCGTATCGCCAAGAGCGAGAACAGCGTGTTGCCCAGCCCTCGTGAGTGGCGACAGCAACGGATTCTCGACACCCATCAATGCTCCCGGCTTCATGGTGTGAGCCGCCAGGTGTCCTAGGAGTCGGCGGACTTGCGCGCCGGGGTCACCTGGCGCTGGGGCGCTGGGTCGACCCGCCGCGACTACGGCCCGTCGGGGCTGGGTTCGGTCTCCGGCTCGGGGATCTCGCCGGGGCCGGGGTCGCCGCCGGGGAGGACCTCGGGGAAGGCCGGGTCGGGAAGGTCGGGGATGTCCGGACCCTCTTCGGGCTCGAGCTCGTCGGGTTCAGGAGGCGCGATCGTCATGAGGTGTTCGTACCCCGCGCCGCGCCCGTCAATCAAGCCCCTCGCTCAACCCCAGTCGCCGCGGCGGCCCTGCTTGGTCTGGGACTTGCGCTTCTTGGCGTCCAACCGCCTCTCGACCGAACCCCGCGTGGGCCGCGTCGCCCGACGCTTCTTGGGCGGCACGATCGCACCGGCGACCAGCTGCTCGAGGCGCGCCTTGGCGGCCTCGCGGTTGCGGTGCTGCGACCGGTACTGCGACGACACCACCGTGATCGCCCCGTCGACCAGGCGACCGCGCAGCCGCGTGGCGGCGAGGGCCTTCTGCTCGGGGGTGAGCGCGGTGGTGTCGGTGAGCGACCAGGTCAGCTCGACGCGGGTGTCGCTGGTGTTGACGTGCTGACCTCCCGGGCCCGAGCTGCGGCTGAACTTCCAGCCCAGCTCGCGCTCGGGGATCGGGTGCTTCCGGTCAGGCTTCATCACCAGCAAGGATGCGGTACATCGTCTTGCGGGCGTCGTCCAGGGCCGCGGTCGCGGCCTCCTGCTGGGCCGGCGTACCGGTCTGGAGGACCTGCTTCCAGGCCTGGACGAAGCCCTTGAAGCTGGCGACGAGTGCGCGATGACCGTCGGTGGGGTGCTGGCCGTCGGCCTGCTCCCAGGGTGTGCCGAGCTCCTCGCGGTGCTCCTCGACGTAGGCGGTGCCGGCCTCGGTGAGGGAGGCGGTCTTGCGACCGTCGACGCGCTCGAAGGTGATCAGGCCCTCGTCCTCGAGCTGTTGCAGCACGGGGTAGATGGAGCCGGGGCTCGGGGTCCAGCTGCCGCCGGACCGCTCGCCGATCTCCTGGATGAGGTCGTAGCCGTGACGGGGCTGCTCGTCGAGCAGCAGCAGGGCGGCGGCACGGACGTCGCCGCCTCGACCGCCGCGGCGACGCCCGCGAGGACGGCCGCGGCCGGGTCCGAGGTCGAACCCGAAGTCGGGTCCGAACATGTCCGCGCCGAACGGTCCGGCGCCGGGGCGTCCTCGCCCGCGGCGTCGATCGTCGCGGTCGTGGTGCTGATGACTCATGTGGGGGTTTCTCATGGGTTCTCCTGAGTTCGGGATCGGGAGCGATTGGGCTCGACCGATCAGTTATCGATACCTAAACGATATATCGATAACCTATCGAACGCAAGTCGCTCGACTCAGCCCCCGGCGACGTAGCTGTTCAGCTGGTCGCGCTCGAACTCCAGCTGGTCCATGCGGGTCTTCACCGCGTCGCCGATGCTGACCACCCCGACCACGCGATCTCCCTCGAGGACCGGCACGTGCCGGACGCGGTGCTCGGTCATCAGGCCCATCAGCTCGGCGAAGGAGTCCTCGGGTGCGCAGACCCGCACGTCGGTGGTCATGATGTCGGCCACCGGTGTCTCGCGGGCGTTGGTGGTGCCGCGCAGCTTGCGGACGATGTCACGCTCACTCACGATGCCGTCGAGGGTCGACCCGTCGTGACTGACGATCAGCGCTCCGACGTTGAGGTCGGCCAGCAGGTCGAGCAGCTCGGAGACGGTCGCGTCGGGCGCGACGGTGAACACCTCGCTGCTGCCCTTGGACGTCAGGACGTCTTGAACCTTCATGTGCACAGCTCCTTGCGACGATCGGGATCGACGGACGATGTGCAGGAACTGTAACCCGCGTCACAGCGTCAGGACAGGTCCTCGGACGGGTGCCGGTCGAAGGCGAACGGCCGCACGTTGTCAGCGGGGTCGCGCGGACCGGGCTCCGGCTCGTCGTCCCAGCCCTCGATCGAGGCCGCCCCGTCGGGGAAGTGGCCGACGTAGGCCATGGCCTCGTCGTGCAGCAGCCCGTTGGTGGCCAGCGCGTTCTCGCCCCACGGCCCAGGCTCGCCGGCGAGGCTGGTGAACCGCCCGCCGGCCTCCCGCACGACGATGTCGAGCGCCGCCATGTCCCAAACCTTGAGCTCGGGCTCGGCCGCGATGTCGACCGCACCCTCGGCCAGGAGCATGTAGGACCAGAAGTCGCCGTAGGCGCGCGTGCGCCAGCACCGTCGCAGCAGCGCGGCGAACGCGTCGGTCTTGCCGATCGCCGCCCAGCCGCCGAGCGAGGCGTACGACAACGAGGCCGATTCCAGGCGCGACACCTTCGAGACCGAGATGCGGCGCGACTTCATCAGCGACTTGCCGGTGAAGGCGCCAGCGCCCTTGGAGGCCCACCAGCGGCGGCCGAGCGCCGGCGCCGAGACGCACCCGGCGACGATCTCGCCGTCCTCCTCGAGCGCGATGAGGGTGGCCCACACCGGGACGCCGCGCACGAAGTTGGAGGTGCCGTCGATGGGATCGACGATCCAGCGGCGGCCGCCCTCGCCGTCGTCCGCGCTGCCGCGCTGCTCCTGCCCCTGCTCCTCACCGAGCACCTGGTCACGGGTGCGGGCGGACTTCAGGTTGCGCCGGATGGTGGCCTCGACCGCCTGGTCCGACTCGGTCACGTACGTCATGTCCGGCTTGGTGTCGATCTGGAGGTCGAGGGCGCCGAACCGGTCCATCGAGAGGCTGTCGGCGTTGTCGGCCAGGACGTGCGCGAGGCGCAGGTCGTCGTTGTACGAATGGGCTGACATGCCGTCAGGATACGGCCCGCCATCGCACGGATCCGGGACCCCGCCGACGTGGGGTGGAGGCGGGTTCAGTCGCGCTGGTCGCGGCTGGACAGCATCCGGCGGAATCCGACGACCCGCTCGGCCGGCAGCCGTCCGTCGGACACGGCGACATCGAGCGCGCACTCCGGCTCGTCGGTCGTGTGGGGGCAGCCGCGCGGGCAGTCCAGAGCGATCTCGCCGAGGTCGGGGAAGGCGCGGATGACGTGGTCGGGCTCGACGTGGTTGAGCCCGAACGAGCGAATGCCCGGGGTGTCGATGATCCGGCTCCTCTCGCCGGACGGGAGCGTGGGCAGCGACAGGCTGATGGCCGACGTGGAGGTGTGTCGGCCGCGGCCGGTCACGGCGTTGACGTGGCTGGTGACCCGGTCGGCGTCGGGCACGAGCGCGTTGACGAGGGTCGACTTGCCCACGCCGCTGTGCCCGACCAGCACCGTCACATGGCCGGCGAGGGCCTCGCGCACCTCGTGGGTGTCGCCGCCGCGCTGCGTGACCAGGACGCGTACGTCCAGCGGCGCGAGCTGCTGCAGGATCTCGTCGGGTGACGCGAGATCGGCCTTGGTCAGGCAGACCAGCGGCGTCATGCCGGCGTCGAACGCGGCGACCAGGCAGCGGTCGATCAGCCCGGGGCGTGGCGGTGGGTCAGCCAGGGCGGCCACCACCATCAGCTGGTCGGCGTTGGCCACGATGATGCGTTCGATCGGGTCGTCGTCATCGGCGGAGCGGCGCAGCACGGTGGACCGTTCCTGGACCTCGACGATGCGCGCGAGGGTGCCCTCGTCCCCGCTCGTGTCGCCGACCACGCGGGCGATGTCGCCCACGACGACGCCCTTTCGACCGAGCCCGCGCGACTTCACGGCCGTCAGGGTCTCCTGCGTGTCGTCGAGCACCACCGTGTAGCGCCCGCGATCGATCGTCACGACGTGGGCGATGGCCGCATCGCTGTAGTCGGGACGCACCTTGGTGCGCGGCTGCGTGCGTCGACGTGGCCGCTCGAAGGCGGCGTGCTCGTCGTCGAGGCGGCTCACGGCTCGGTGACCGCTCCGGGCGCGACCATGGCGCGTTCCCACTCGGGCGCGAAGTCGGGATACGTCTTGGCGGTGGTCTCGATGTTCTCGACGCGCAGGTCCTCCACCCGCAACCCGAGAACCGCTCCCGCGTGCGCCATGCGGTGGTCGTGGTAGGTGCCGAACACTCCGCCGTGCAGCGGCCGGGGCTCGATCCGCAGGCCGTCGTCGAGCTCGGTGACGTGCCCGCCGAGCGCATTGATCTCGGTCGCGAGCGCCGCGAGCCGGTCGGTCTCGTGGCCGCGCAGGTGGGCGATGCCGGTGAGGGTGGAGGGACCGTCCGCGAGTGCGGCGATGGCCGCGACCACCGGGGTGAGCTCGCCGACGTCGTGCAGGTCCAGGTCCACCCCGGAGGGTGTCGGTGGTCCTGTGAAGACGAGATCGTCGCCGTCGCGCACCGCCGCCCCGCCGAACGCCGCCGCGATGTGCGCCCACTCGTTCCCGGGCTGGTCCGTGGACGTCGGCCAGTGCCGGATGCGCGCGGTGCCGTGGGTGACCAGCGCCGCTGCGATGAACGGGCCGGCGTTGGACAGGTCGGGCTCGATGCCGACGTCGACGCCGTCGATCGGTCCCGGCTGCACCGACCAGCGGTCGGGCGAGCTGGTGTCGACCTGCACGCCGCGACGCCGCAGCTCGGCCACCGTCATGTCGATGTGGGGCTGCGAGGGAAGGCGGTCGCCGACGTGCTCCAGGTCGAGGCCCAGGTCGAAGCCGGGAGCGGCGAGCAGGAGCGCCGAGACGAACTGGCTGCTGGCCGAGGCGTCGATCTGCAGGGGCCCGCCGGCGACCGAGCCGGTGCCGACGACGGTGAACGGCAGTGCCCCTCGGCCCTGGTCCTCGACGGTCACGCCGAGGTTGCGCAGGGCCTCGATCGTGGCGCCCATCGGACGCTGACGCGCCTGCTGGTCGCCGTCGAAGGTGACCCGTCCGGTGCCGAGCGCGGCCACCGCGGGCGCGAAGCGCATGACGGTGCCGGCGAGTCCGCAGTCGATCGTGACCTCGGGGGAGTCATCGCGGGTGCGGGGTGTCACGTCCCACGTCACCGTGCCGTCCTCGGCCTCCGCCGGCTGGACGGAGGCGCCGAGCGACGTGAGTGCGGAGACCATCAGCAGGGTGTCGCGCGACTCGAGGGGTCGCGCGATGGTCGAGGGCGAGTCCGCGAGGGCAGCGAGGACGAGGGCGCGATTGGTCAGCGACTTCGACCCCGGAACCACGACGGCCCCGTCGTAGGGCGTCACGCGGTGCGGAGCGGGCCACGGCAGGGGTTCGGACATCCCCTGCAGTCTAGATCAGCGCTGGAGCGCCGACTGCACCGTCTCGCCCGCCTCGACGACCTTGTCCTTGGCGCGTCGACCGATGAACTTCTTGTGCGGGTCGGGGTCGAGCGTGGCCATCAGCAGTCCGCCGGTGATGGCGAGGTTCTTGAGGAAGTGGATCCGCTGGTTGGTGCGCGCTGCGGGATCGGTCTCCTCCCAGAAGCGGTGGCCGGTGGCGGTGGTGGGCGGCATCGTCGCTGCGAGGACGGCTGCTGACGTGCGCGGCATGCGGCCGGTGGCGAGCGCGAGGCCGGCGCCCACGTGCACGGCGCCGTTGAGGCGCACCAGCGTGGTGGCGTCGACGGGGGTGTCGGGTGCGAGCTTCTTGACCAGGTCGGCCGCCGGCTGTGCCTTGGCTGCGCGCAGCCCCGGGCTCTTGATCGCCGAGGCTCCGGCCACGACGAACAACGACGCCAGCATCGGACGGGCCACCACGCGCAGAAGAGTCATGCTCCATTCATACCTGACCAGCCGTCGAGGGCAAGCCGGGTGGGTGGAGGGTGAAACCGATCAGGGCGCGGACCACACCGGGGCGACGAAGCTGCGCCGATCGTTGGAGCTCGTGGGATCGCCGGGCGACGAGACGGTGGCCGTGCCGTGCGGCGTGGTGCCCGCCACGCTGATCGCGACCGAGCCGCCCTGGCCGGCCGGCAGCGTGCGCTGGCAGACCACAGCGGTGACCGGCTGACCCACGGTCACCGAGCCACAGGTCCACCCGGGCGTGACTCCACCGCGGAACTCGACGGCGTGGGTGAAGGCGAACGTGACGCTCACCGTCTGCGCCTGGGCGACGCCGGGGTTGGCGGCGAAGATGGTGGCCGCGATCGATCGCTGCAGCTGGGTCGAGGTGTTGGTGACGTCGATGCGGCTGACACCGAAGTCGGTGGGCAGGATCGCCGGCGCCGACGACGTGGGGGCTGTGGGCTGGGGTTGCGGTCGCGGCTGGGCCCGGACGGTCTGCGCGACGGGGCTGTCGACGAGCGGACTCGTCGTCGTGGTCGGGGCCGGTTCGGGTGTCGGCTCGGTCGGCGCCGGCGTGATGACCGTCGGGGGAGCGGCGTCGGGCAGTGGGGGTGGGGCCGTGGCCGGCGCCAGCGCGACGGCGGCCGGGACCTGCTCGGGCGATGCGGAGAATCCGCCCGTGGCGGCCACAGCACCGGTGGCGACCGCGGCGACACTGACGGCTGCCACGACGGCACCCTGCGGGCCCGAGGCGAGCGCCATCGTTCCGGCCGACTTGACCGGCGCCAGCGCCGCCTCGGCACCGCCCAGGATCGCGGCCTTGAGCGCGGCGAACGCGCTGCCCACAGTGGCCAGCAGGCCCGATCCGACGGTGAGGTAGCCGGGCGCTGCGGCACCGAGCAGGGCGAAGCCGATCACGCCAGACAGGTTCTGGTTGACCTCGTCCAGCTCCATGGACAGGCCCATGCAGCTGACGCAGGTGTCGAGGTGGGCCTGGACCTTGGCGCTCTCGCGGGCCGAGAGTCCGCCCCGGACGTGCGAGCCGAGCCGCGACGTGGTGGCACGGCACTCGGCGTCCTGCGCCTCCGACAGGTGTCCTTGCAGGTAGGCCTGGCGGAGACCTTCGCGCGCCCGATAGGCCAGGGCGGAGACGCTGTTGGCGCTCATGCCCAGCAGCGGAGCGATCTCTCCGGGCTTCTGGCCCTCGACGTCCAGGTGCCACAGGACCATCTGCCAGCGCTCGGGGAGTGCGGCGAACGCCTGTGCTGCCGCCGTCTGCTCGAAGCGCATCTCGGCGGGGTCGACCCACTCCACGTGGCGATCCAGCTCGGACTCGTCGTCGGTGACCCGCACTCGCTGGGCGGCCCTGACGCGGTCGACGTGCAGGCGACGCATGGCGGTCAGGAGGTAGGCGCGGAAGGACTCGTCGGGGCCCTTGCCGTTCTGGAGGGTCGCCAGCACGCGGGTGAACGACTCCGCGACGAGGTCGTCGGAGTCGGTGCTGCGCACGAGCTGGCGAGCGAGCCGGTGGGCTGCCTGGGCGTGGCGCTCGAACAACGTTCCGTATGCGGCGAGGTCGCCGCCGCGGACGGCGGAGATGAGCTCGGCGTCGCTGCGCTCGACCGTGAGTGCGTGGTCGTCGGCGACGCCGTGTTCCGGTGTCGACGTGGTCACGGTGCGCCTCCCTCAGCGAGTCGTGATGTGGGTCCGGCGGCATGGCGGTGAATCCCTCAATTCACATACCGCATGCAATAACGATAAGGACTTTAGACCCTACACCTTGGTCCTGTCACGTGAACGGTCAGAAATGGCCCGAAAATCATCGGCACCTGGTTCTGCGTCACGTTCTGGCGCCGGCCAGGTCTCATACGCATCACGGCACCGCGGCACCTGAGACGGCTGGAGACCACGCATGCATCGCTTCGGACTGAGCTTCGCGCTGTTCGACGCCGCCATGCGCACGCGTTCGAGCGACCTGACCGACGTGGCTCGCGAGGTCGGAGCGAGCGCTGCCGACCACGGAGTTCCCCTGCGTGACCTGCTCGATCGGGTGGAGCGGAGCCATGTCGAGCAGGATGCCGAGCCGTCGTTCGGCGTCGTGCGCGCGCTCGTCGAGGCCTGGGTCGATCGTGCAGCCCTGCACCGTGTCGACATGTCGTGCGAGAACCCGATCACGACCCTGGCCGGGATTCCGCACCTGCACAGCCGCCTGTTCGACATCTACCGACGTGCGGAGCGTGACGGCCACCGGGGAAGCGATGGGCACGTGCTCGTCGTCATCGAGCTCGGGGTCGCGCCGCAGGGGCATGAGCTGGAGGGCTCACTTCGTGCCCTGGAGGTCGCCGAGCTGCTGCGGCAGGTGTTCACCGGTGACGAGACGATCGCTCAGCTGACCCCACGGCGGTTCGCCGTGCTCGCCGAGCGGGCGGCCGCCGATCCGCTGACGATCCACACGGCCGCCACGTTGCTGCGGCGCGACCTCCCCGCCCCCGCGCCCGGCGGCGATGACGCGCCCCCGCGGCTGTGGGTCGAGGAGCTCCCGGCGGACACCGACGCGGTGCTCGCCGTGCTGGCCGTCCTCGCCTGCTGAACCGTGGCACGCTGGTGCCATGTGCGGCCGGTACGCGACTTCCCAGACCTCCGACGACCTCACGCAGGCCTTCGCCACGGACCTGGTGAGCCTGGACGGGGATCTCGAGGCCGACTTCAACGTGGCGCCCACCAAGCAGGCGCCGATCGTCGTGGGCCGCCGCGTCGACGGTGCGGCTGACACCGATCCGCCCAGCCGTGAGCTGATGCAGGCCCGGTGGGGTCTGGTGCCCAGCTGGGCCAAGGACCTGTCCATCGGCAACCGCATGATCAATGCCCGCGCCGAGACCCTGGCCGAGAAGCCCTCGTTCCGCCGGGCGTTCGCGAAGCGCCGCACGCTCGTGCCCGCCGACGGGTACTACGAGTGGTACACGTCGGACGACACCCCGGTGGGCGGCAAGCCGCGCAAGCAACCGTTCTTCATCCGGCCCAAGGATGGTGCCGTGCTGGCGATGGCCGGCCTGCACGAGTTCTGGAAGGACCCGGTGACCGACACCTGGGTGGTCAGCTACACGATCATCACCACCAGTGCCGAGGACTCCCTGGGGCACATCCACGACCGCATGCCGTTGTTCGTCGAGCCCGATCGGTGGGATGCGTGGCTCGATCCCGCGCCGCGCCCGACCGACGAGCTGCTCGACCTTCTCACGCCGGCCGCCCCCGGTCTGCTCGACGCGTACGCGGTGTCCACCGCGGTCAACAACGTGCGCAACAACGGACCCGAGCTGGTGGCGCCCCTGGCGTCGGACACGTCGGGCCAGCCGGAATAGGCCCCCTCGATGCACTGTTGACCAGTGACGAGGAGGCCACATGTCTGCACGATCTGCCTGCATGGAACGACCCACCGTGCCAGCCGCGGAGCCGGGAGTACGCTGGATCTCGATGACCGACGCACGCGACACCACCACGAGGGCCGTCGACGAGCCCGAGGCCGCCGTCAGCATCGACGACGAGACGCTCGAGGAGCGTCACGCTCGCTTCGAGGCCGACGCACTCCCGTTCATCGACCAGCTCTACTCGGCCGGACTGCGCATGACCCGTAGCCCGCAGGACGCCGAGGACCTGGTGCAGGAGACCTACGCCAAGGCGTTCAGCGCCTTCCACCAATTCAAGCCCGGCACCAATCTCAAGGCGTGGCTGTACCGCATCCTCACCAACACCTACATCAACTCCTACCGCAAGAAGCAGCGCCAGCCGCAGCAGATCACCGACGAGATCGAGGACTGGCAGATCGCGGCGGCCGAGTCGCACTCCTCGTCCGGACTGAAGTCGGCCGAGATGCAGGCGTTGGAGCACCTGCCCGACAGCGACGTCAAGGACGCGCTGCAGGCGCTGCCCGAGGACTTCCGCTACGCGGTCTACCTCGCCGACGTCGAGGGATTTCCGTACAAGGAGATCGCCGAGATCATGGACACGCCCATCGGCACCGTGATGTCGCGGCTGCACCGAGGCCGTCGGATGCTGCGCGAGCAGCTGTCCGACTACGCCCGCGACCGTGGCATGGCCGTCGCCGGGGGTGACGCCTGATGGGCGCGTGCGACGGACCCGACTGCGAGAAGGCCCTGCAGAACCTCTACCTGTTCATCGATCAGGAGATCGACACCGCCAGCTGCGAGGAGATCCAGCAGCACATCGACGAGTGCACCGACTGCCTGGGCGAGTTCGACCTCGAGCGCGTCGTCAAGCAGCTCGTCTCGCGCTCCTGCACCGAGGTGGCACCCCAGCCGCTGCGCGACAAGGTGCTGGTCTCGATCCGCACCGTCCAGGTGCAGATCACCGAGACCCGCAACTCGTAGGCACCGCATGCAAGAACCCCCGTCGTGATCGACGGGGGTTCTGCTCTGTTCAGTGCTTCACGAACTACGCGTTGGGGCGCTTTCCGTGGTTGGCGCCCTTCTTGCGACGCGCGCGACGCTTGCGGCCGGTCTTGCCCATGATGGGACCTCCTGGAAGTAGACGTCCCAGTCTCCCACACGTCAGAGTCGAGCCAGAAACCGCTCACGGTCCACGATCGCGCGCTCGACGGTGCCGCGGGCAAGCTCGTTGCCGGAAGCATCGCTGGCGCTGACCGAGAAGCGAGCGCGGCGATCGTCCACGACCTCCACCTCGGCCGTGGCGGTGACCTCCGTGCCGATCGCACTGGCGGCGAGGTGGGCGATCTGGATGCGGATGCCCACGCTGGTCTGCTCGGCGGTCAGGTCGAGAGCCGCGCACGTGGCCGCTTCGCACCACGCGATCAGGACCGGGGTGGCCAGCACGTCCAGGTCGCCACTGCCCACGGCGCGAGCGGTGTCTGCGTCCGTGACGGTGCGGGTGACGGTGTGAGTGCTGGGGGACATGTGGCCCACGGTATCGGCCGTGGTGTCAGGAGATGTGCGCGACAGGGGCGGCGAAGCCCCACAGGTCCACTCCGGGCTCGGGCGAGAAGTCCAGATCGGGCTGCCGGACGAATCCGAACGACTCGTACAGCCGGTGCGCCGGCTGCATCTCGGGCAACGAGCACAGGGTCATCTCGGTCAGACCGGCGTCCGCGGCACGCTGCATGCAGGCGCTGACGAGAGCTCGACCCACGCCCAGATGTCGGGCGTCCGGGCCGACCGAGAGGGTGCGGAACTCGCCCTGGTGGTCGTGCGCGGACGTCTGGCGGTCCGGTGAGCCCGGGGGGCACCAGGTGACGGTTCCCAGCAGGCGATCGCCGGCCACGGCGACGAGCAGCACGCTCCCGGCCGCGCGCCCGGCCGCGTCACGCAGCCAGGCGGCGTACCCGTGGTCGTAGCTGCCGTCGGACAGGCGCAGGTACCCGTCGGCGTCGTAGCCGGCCACCGTCAGTTCACCGACGGCGGCGAGCTCGTCCGGCCTCGCCTCCCGGATGACCAGGTCGGAGCTCATGGGCGCGGATCGCTCACTCGTTGCACTCGTTCGGCTCCGTCAGATGCCGGTGGTGTTGCGGGGGTACATCGCGTTGACGTCGGTCATGACGTTGACCAGGTAGGGCACGCCGGACGCGAAGGCGCGGTCGAGGGCGGGACCGATCTCGTTGGGATCGGTGACCCGCTCGCCGCCGCCGCCCAGCGCCGTGACCACCTGGTCGTAGCGGGTGTCGGGAGCGAGGTCGGCCGCGACGTCGTAGCCGTAGAGGAACTGCATGGGTCCCTTCTCCAGGCCCCAGGCGGAGTTGTTGCCCACCACCATCACGACCGGCAGGTCGTGGCGCACCAGGGTGTCGACGTCCATCAAGGACATGCCGGCCGCGCCGTCGCCGTACAGCAGCACGACCTGGCTGGACGGCCGGGTGATGCGGGCGGCCATCGCCGCGCCCATGCCGGCGCCCAGGCAGCCGTACGGTCCGGGATCGAGCCAGCCGCCGGGACGCTTGGGCTCGACGAACTTCCCGGCGAACGACACGAAGTCGCCGCCGTCGCCGATGACGACGGCGTCGTCGGCCAGGCGGGGGAGCAGCTCGCCGTAGATCCGAGCTGGGTGGATCGGGTCTGCGTCGGCGCCCAGCAGTGCGTTGTCGCGCTCCGTGGCGGCAGCGACCTCGGCCTGCAGCCCATTGAGCCAGCCACTCCAGTCCGGCCGCGATCCGGCCGTGCTCTGCAGCGCCTGCAGGAGGCCGGTGAACACCAGCGTGAGGTCACCTGCGGCCGACGCGGCCATGGCTGCGTGCGTGGACACCTGGCCGGGGGAGTCGGCGATGTGCACGGTCTTGGCCGGCGTCGTGCCTTCCTTGCCGCCGAAGATGCCGTAGCCGAGACGGAAGTCCAGCGGAGTGCCGACGACGATCACCAGGTCGGCGGCATTGAAGGCGACCGAGCGCGCCTTGGTGACGAGCTGCGGGTGACCCCCGGGCACGATCCCGCGGCCCATGCCGTTGGCGATGACCGGGATGCCGGTCTCGGTGACGAAGGCGAGCGCAGCCTCCTCGGCCCGGTCGGCCCAGACGTCGGTGCCGAGCACGAGCACCGGAGCCGTGGAGTCGGCCAGCAGTCGGGCGATGGCGCCCAGTGCGTCGGCGTCCGGCTCGATCGGGGCGGTGGTGTTGCCCGTCGACTGCGTGGTCACGGTCGTGGAGTTGAAGAACTGGTCCATCGGCACGTCGACGAACGTGGGCCCACGGTGCGACGACCCGGCGAGCGTGAAGGCCTCGTCCATGGTCGGCGCGATGTCGTCGACCATGTGCGCCGTGGTGGCCGACTTCGACACCGTCTCCACGATCGGCGGGTGGTCGAGCTCCTGCAGGCTGCCGGTGCCCCAGCGACCAGCGGGTGCGCGGCCGCCGACCACGACGAGCGGCGAGCCGGCGAAGTGTGCCTGCGCGATCGGGCTGACGCCGTTGGTGACGCCCGGGCCCGCGGTGAGGACGGCCAGGCCGGGAGTGCGGGTCAGCTTGCCGACGGCCTCGGCGGCGAACACCGCGGACGGCTCGTGCCGCACGTCGATGATCGGCATCGCCGGCTCAGCCTTGACCGCGGCGTCGTACATCGGGAACACGTGAGCCCCGGAGAGTGTGAACATGGCCTCGACCCCGTGGGCGCGTGCGACGTCGACGGCGTGGATGCCACCGTGCCCTGCACGTTCGGCGGCAGAGTGGCCCTCTCGTTCGGGTCCGGCGGGCTGCGTGGTGTCCTCATCACTCATGGCCAGCACGCTACTGGACCGCGGGGGCATCGCGGCCGAGGGCGAATCCTGAGCCGTCAGGAGAAGGGCTTGGCCCGGGTGGTGGCACGGTAGAGCCACGGCTGCTCGGCCCGGATCTGGTCCAGCACCGCCAGCAGCAGATCGGCGCGGTGCGCCGGCTGCTCGGCGAACAGCTCGGCGTCGGCCGCGAGATCGTCACGGCCCTGCACTCCGAGGGCCAGCTGCAGGTGCAGGGCACGCAGGAACGACGACGTGTTGCGCACGGCCGGCGACGGCCACTCGGCCTCGAGATGACCTCGGGTGCGTGGCGGCTTGATGCCGTCGCCGAGTCGGGCCAGCCACGGCTCGACGATGCTCGGGTCGAGCGCGTTGCGGTGCAGCAGCGTCATGACGGCGTAGGCGAGGCGGTCGTCCTCGCCGTGGCGCCAGATGTAGGCCGTGGGGGTGAGCACCCGGTCGGCGATCACGTCGAGCAGGACGGTCAGCTCGAGGCGACCGAAGTGCCGGGACCGGGCGAGCGCGGCCAGCAGGTCGGCGCCATGGGCGATGGCGTTGGCCCAGCCCTGCTCGGGGATCCAGCCGCGGTGATCCTGCTCGCGGGTGTACCAGGCGGTGGCGTGGTCGCCCCAGTCGAGCACGGACTCGGCCGACAGCAGGTGCTCGTTGTTGTCGCGGCCGATGATCTCGGCCAGCATCAGGGCGCTGTAGGAGCGCCGCAGCACCGACATGTCGCCGTCGTTGCCCAGTCCGTAGCGCAGCCCCGGCACGACGCCGTCGCCCAGGCCGGACAGCAGGTCGTCGTAGGTGCCCTTGGTGATCCAGGTGGTCAGGAGCGGGTAGGCGAGGTCCTCGCGCCAGCGGGGGTTCGGGTGCCCGAGCATCTCCACGAGGTCGACGGTCGACTCGTTGAGCGGCCGATCGGCGGGCACGTCCATGCCCTGCTGCATCACGGACTGCCAGTACGCCTCGGACACGCCGTCATCGTATGTCCCACCGGCCGCGTGGCCAATCGGCCGCGAGGAGGCGCCCTGCCAAGATGGGACCGTGCCCTCCCTCGGCGACATCGCGCGCTTCCAGACGTCGCTGACGCCTGACGACGTCGACTGGCTGCACGCTCTGGTCGCCGACTGGCAGATCATCGCCGACCTGTCGTTCTCCGATCTCGTGCTGTGGATCCCGGACGCCGAGTCGCGCGGGATGTGGGCCGGGGCGCAGATCCGCCCCACCACCGGCCCCACCACGCTCCTCGAGGACGTCGCCGGCTCGTTCGTGCCGTCGGGCCGCTCCGGACTGCTGGACCGGACCCTCGCCACGGGTCAGTCGCAGACCGAGGACGTGGAGGATCTCGCCGACGGACCGACGGTGCGGGTCGAGGCGGTGCCGGTGCGACGTGACGCGGCCCCGTTCGCGGTGGTGGCCCGCCGCAGCGCCGTGGCGGTGGCCCGCACCTCCAGCGCACTCGAAGGTGCCTACCAGGACGCAGCGGAGACGCTGGTGGCCATGGTCGCGCGCGGTGAGTTCCCGCTCCCGGGACGGCGATCAGAGCTGGCCGACTCGTTGCGGGTGGGCGACGGCTTCGTGCGCACCGGTGTGGACGGGCTGGTCCGGTACGCCAGCCCCAACGCCTTGTCCGCCTTCCGTCGGCTGGGCCTGACCGGCGACCTGATCGGCACGCACCTCGGCGAGGTCGCGACGGCGCTGGTCGACCGCCGGCCGACGGATCGGGGCCCGTTGGGGCTGTTCGACGGAGACGACGCCGGAGAGGCGGACCTCGAGAACGCGTCGGCATCGCTGATGGCCCGGGTCATGCCGCTGCGGTCCGAGACCGGCCGCGACGGCAACCTGATCCTGCTGCGCGACGTCACCGAGCTGCGCCTGCGCGAGCGAGAGCTGGTGTCGAAGGAAGCGACCATTCGCGAGATCCATCACCGGGTCAAGAACAACCTGCAGACGGTGGCGGCCCTGCTGCGCATGCAGGCGCGTCGCTCGCAGCTGCCCGAGGCGCGCGTGGCGTTGGAGGAGGCCGAGCGCCGGGTGGCGTCGATCGCGCTGGTGCACGAGACGCTCAGTCGTTCGTTCGGCGACTTCGTGGAGTTCGACGAGGTCGCCGACGGTCTGCTGGCCAGCGTCATGGACCTGGCCGCCAGCGGCGACGCGCAGTTGACCGCCGAACGGATCGGATCGTTCGGCTCGTTGCCCGGCACGGTGGCGACACCGCTGGCCATGGTCATCACCGAGCTGGTGCAGAACGCGGTGACCCACGGCTACGACCCGTCGAGCCGGACCACGGGTACCGTCACGCTCGCGGTGAATCGCATTCGTGACCGCTTGCGCCTCCGCGTGACCGACGACGGGCGGGGGCTTCCGGACGGCTTCGCCGACACCCGCAGCCTGGGCCTGTCGATCGTGTCGACGCTGGTCGAGAGCGAGCTCGGCGGCACCCTGGACTTCGAGCAGAACCGGCTGGGCGGCACCACCGTGGCGATCTCGCTGGTCGTCTGACGAGGTTCACCGACCCCCGGAAAACCGACCCCGGAAACGCCGAACCCCGCTCTGCCTCCGGGGAGGCGTCGCGGGGTTCTCCGATACGTAGCGTTGCTTCGGGCTCGATCCGACCGTCAGGCGGTGCGGATGCGGGCCCTGGCGTTGCGGCGCTTCAGCGTGCGACGTTCGTCCTCGCTCAAGCCTCCCCAGACACCGTGGTCCTGTCCTGATTCCAAGGCCCACTGCAGGCACTGGTCTCGAACGTCACAGCGGCGGCACACCACCTTCGCCTCTTCGATCTGCAAGATGGCGGGGCCGGTGTTGCCGATGGGGAAGAAGAGTTCGGGGTCCTCATCGAGGCAGGCGGATTTGTGGCGCCAGTCCATGGGACACTCCTTCCCGTTCGGTTGCGTGCCAGTACGCGGCCTTGTGGGCCGTGCACGTGGCGGTGGGTCCATCGTCCCAGCCTTTCCATGACCGGACAAGGGCCACGGCCCACCAGTCTGCTGTCTGATGGATCACACAGCCACGCCCCTAGACTTCCCCCGTGAGCGACGACGAGCGAACGACCACGCCCATGGGAACGGCCCGCACCCTGCTGCTGGTGGCCGGATCGGTGGTGCTGGCCGAGGCGTTGGTGCTGATCGTGCTGGCGATCCTGGACCTGCTCGACATGTCGTCGGACCGGATCGGCAGCGGCATAGGCGTCGCGGTGATCCTCGCGGGCTACGCCGTTGCGCAGGTCGTGGCGATCCGATTCCTGCTGCTCGGCCACGCGGTCGCGCGCAGTCCGGTGGTCGTCACGCAGATCCTGCAGGTGCTGGTGGCCACCAATCTGCGCGATCAGCCCGGGCTGGCGGCGGCCGTCGCACTGCCCGCCGTCGTGGTGCTGGGGTGCCTGCTCGCTCCACCGGTCACCCGGTCCCTGGCCTCGGGCCGTCGCTGAGCTCCCGTGTGAGAGACTGACCGACGGGCGTGATCCGCCCCTACTGCTGCGGCCACGCGCTCATCGCGAGCCGCGCCGACGACGCTGGTCCGACGATCCGGGCCGGATCGTCGAGACCACCAGATCCCCCGTTCTTCGGACGAAGCCAGCATGGTTGCCCCTCACATCGACTCTGACCTCCCTCTCGACATGCCGGATCCATCGGATCCGGTGTTCGCCCTGCACCGCGGCGGCAAGATGCAGATCGCCGCGACGGTGCCGCTGCGCGACGCCGACGACCTCTCGATGTCCTACACGCCCGGCGTGGCGCGGGTGTGCGAGGCGATCGCGGCCGACCCCGAGGTCGCCCACGAGTACACCTGGGTCTCCAACACCGTCGCCGTCGTCACCGACGGCACGGCCGTGCTGGGGCTGGGTGACATCGGCCCGGCCGCCTCGATGCCGGTCATGGAGGGCAAGGCGGTGCTGTTCAAGCAGTTCGGCGGCGTCGACGCCATCCCGATCGCCCTCGACACCCAGGACGTCGACGAGATCGTCGAGACGGTCGTCCGCCTGGCGCCGTCGTTCGGCGGCATCAACCTCGAGGACATCTCGAGTCCGCGTTGCTTCGAGATCGAGCGGCAGCTGATCGAGCGCCTCGACATCCCGGTCTTCCACGACGACCAGCACGGCACCGCCGTGGTGACCCTCGCGGCCCTCATCAACGCGGCCCGGCTCACCGACCGTGACCTGTCCGAGCTCAGGGTCGTCATCTCCGGAGCCGGTGCCGCCGGCGTCGCGATCGCCAAGATCCTGCGCGCAGCCGGCGTCGTCAAGATCGCCGTCGTCGACCGCTCCGGAGTCATCCACCCCGGCCGCACGGACCTCGGCAGCAACGTCGTCAAGCAGTGGATCGCCGCCGACACCGGGGCATGGGCCAAGCCCGGCACCATCGAGGACGCGCTCGACGGTGCCGACGTCTTCATCGGCGTCTCCGGTGGGACGGTCCCCGAGGCCGCCGTGGCACGCATGGCGTCCGACGCGATCGTGTTCGCGATGGCCAACCCGAATCCCGAGGTGCACCCGGACGTCGCGGCCCGGCACGCGCGCGTGGTCGCGACCGGCCGGTCGGACTTCCCGAACCAGATCAACAACGTGCTGGTGTTCCCGGGCATCTTCCGCGGAGCCCTGGAGGTGCGCGCGACCGTGATCTCCGAGGGCATGAAGCTGGCCGCGGCCCACGCCATCGCCGACCTGGTCGGCGACGACCTCTCGGAGTCCTACGTCATCCCGTCGCCGTTCGACGCGCGCGTGTCGAATGCGGTGTGCAAGGCCGTCACCGACACGGCGCGCCGCGAAGGCGTCGCGCGCCGGCCCTACTGAGCCGAGCGCTGTCGTGTTCGCCGTCTACGTCGAGCGTCCGGATCGTGACGACCCCCTGGACGCGCTGGTGGTCGGCGAACGCCCCGAGCCGGAGGTGCCCGACGGCTGGGCGAAGGTGCAGGTGCGTGCGGCCTCGGTCAACCACCACGACGTCTGGAGCCTGCGCGGGGTGGGCCTGAAGGACCGCTACCTGCCGATGATCTTGGGCTGCGATGCCGCCGGGCTCGACGCCGACGGCAATGAGGTCATCGTGCACGGCGTGATCAGCAGCCCGGACTGGACCGGCGACGAGACGCTCGACCCCGAGCGCACGCTGCTGTCGGAGAAGCACCAGGGCACGTTCGCCGAGTCCGTCGTGGTGCCGGCCCGCAACGTCGTGCCCAAGCCGACCGGGCTGTCCTTCGAGGCGGCGGCGTGCCTGCCGACGGCCTGGCTGACGGCCTACCGCATGCTCTTCACCCAGGTCGACCTGGCCGAGGGCGACACGGTGCTGGTCCAGGGCGCCGGCGGCGGCATGTCGACCTCGTTGATCATGCTGGCCCGCGCCGCCGGCTACCGCGTGTGGGTGACCAGCCGGGACGCCGAGAGCCGGGAACGGGCCGTGCGCATCGGTGCGCACGAGGCGTTCGCGTCCGGTGAGCGTCTGCCCGAGCGGGTCGACGCGGTGATGGAGACCATCGGCCGCGCCACCTGGTCGCACTCGATCAAGTCGCTGCGTCCCGGCGGCACGCTGGTCACCTCGGGCGCCACCTCAGGCGACCTCGAGGTCGGCGAGCTGCGGCACATCTTCTTCCGCCAGCTGAGGATCCACGGCTCCACCATGGGCACCCGCGACGAGCTGGACGCTCTCGCCCGCTTCATGGCCGACCGGGGCGTCGAGCCGCTCGTCGAGCGGGTGCTACCGATGGAGCAGGCCGCCGACGGCATCCGTGCGGTCAAGGACGGCGAGGTCTTCGGCAAGGTCGTCCTGACCGCAGGCCGCTAGCGCCCGGAGCGTCAGGACGCGCCAGCGAAGCGTGAGCGCTCCGCGCCGGAGTCGGCGCGCCTGCGGCGCGGTGACCCTCACGCTGCGCTGGCGTTTCTGAGCGCTCGCTCGCTGCGCTCGCTCGGCTCAGGAAAACGCGAGGTCCATCAGCTGGGCCTGCTCGGTGACGTGGCGGCTGTGGGAGCCCACCGCGGTCGTCGACGACTCCGGGCGCGAGACCCGGGTGAGCGGGAGACCGCCGAACTCGCCACTGAGGTGCAGCGCGATGTGCGGCCACGGACCCTGGTTGGCGGGCTCGTCCTGGACCCAGCGGACCTCGGTGGCCTTCGTGTAGCGGGCGACCTCGGCGTTGAGCTCGTCGACCGGGCGCGGGTACAGCTGCTCCATGCGCACGATGGCCGTCCGCGACGAGCCCTCCTCGCGCTTGTCGCGCTGTGCGACCAGGTCCCAGTAGACCTTGCCCGAGCAGACCAGCACGCGCTCGACCTGGTCGGCGTCGACGGTCTCGTCGCCGATGACCGGACGGAACGACCCGCTGGTGAAGTCGTCGGGCATCGAGACGGCGGCCTTGTTGCGCAGCATCGACTTGGGGGTGGCCACGATCAGCGGACGGTGCTCGTCCTCGAAGGCCTGGCGGCGCAGCAGGTGGAAGTACGACGCCGGCGTGGACGGCTGGGCCACGGTCATGGAGTCCTCGGCGCACAGCTGCAGGAAGCGCTCGATGCGCGACGAGGAGTGGTCGGGACCCTGGCCCTCGTAGCCGTGGGGGAGGAGCAGGACGACGCCCGACTTCTGCCCCCACTTGGTCTCACCGGCCGAGATGTACTCGTCGATGACCGACTGGGCCCCGTTGACGAAGTCGCCGAACTGCGCCTCCCACAAGGTGAGCGCCTCGGGCCGCGCCACCGAGTAACCGTACTCGAAGCCGAGGGCGGCGTACTCGCTGAGCAGGGAGTCGTAGATGTAGAACGGGGCCTGGTCCTCGCTGACGTGCGCCAGCGGGGTCCACTCCTCACCGTTCTCGCGATCGATGACCGTGGCGAAGCGCGTGGTGAACGTGCCGCGTCGGCTGTCCTGCCCGGCCATCCGCACCGGGCGACCGTCGGCGAGCAGTGCGCCCATGGCGATGATCTCGCCGGTGCCCCAGTCGATCGGGCCGCTGGTGATGGACGCGGCGCGACGCTGCAGCTGCGGCAGCACCTTGGGGTGCACCGTGAACCCCTCGGGAACGGCGGTGTACGAGTCGGCGATCGCCTTGAGCATCTCGGGGGACACCGAGGTGACCAGTTCGCCGCTGTGCTCGGGCTTCTCCGGGTAGTCAGGGGTGCGCGTGTACGCCGGATCGGCGTTGGCCTCCTTGACCTCGACGAAGTTGCGCTCCAGCTGCGCCTGGTAGTCGGTCAGCGCAGCCTCGGCCTCCTCCAGCGTGATGTCGCCACGTCCGACCAGCGCCTCGGTGTAGAGCTTGCGCACCGACTTCTTGGCGTTGATCGTGTCGTACATCAGCGGCTGGGTGAAGCTGGGGTCGTCGCCCTCGTTGTGGCCGCGTCGGCGGTAGCAGACCAGGTCGATGACGATGTCCTTGTGGAACGTGCGGCGGTACTCGTACGCCAGCTGCGCCACGCGGATGCACGCCTCGGGGTCGTCGCCGTTGACGTGGAACACCGGCGCCTGGATCATGCGGGCGACGTCGGTGCAGTACGTGGACGAGCGCGACGAGGACGGCGACGTGGTGAAGCCGACCTGGTTGTTGACGATGACGTGGATGGTGCCGCCGGTGCGGTAGCCGCGCAGCTTCGACAGGTTCATCGTCTCGGCCACGACACCCTGACCGGCGAAGGCCGCGTCGCCGTGCACCAGCACGGGCAGCACGGGGAACTCCTCGCCGCGGTTGAGGCGGTCCTGCTTGGCGCGGGTGATGCCCTCGAGCACCGGGTCGACGACCTCCAGGTGCGACGGGTTGGCCGCGATCGAGACCTTGATGGTGTCGCCGTTGTCGGAGGTGAACTCACCCTCGACGCCCAGGTGGTACTTGACGTCGCCGGAGCCCTGCACGGTACGGGGATCGATGTTGCCCTCGAACTCGCGGAACACCTGGCTGGCCTTCTTGCCGGCGATGTTGACCAGCGCGTTGAGGCGGCCGCGGTGGGCCATGCCGATGCAGACCTCCTCGAGGCCGTCGGCGGCAGCCCCCTCGCAGATCTCGTCGAGCAGCGGGATGGTGGTCTCGCCGCCCTCGAGGCTGAAGCGCTTCTGGCCGACGAACTTGGTCTGCAGGAAGGTCTCGAACGCCTCGGCCTGGTTGAGCTTCTGCAGGATGCGCAACTGCTCCTCGCGCGGAGGCTTGGTGTGGGGGCGCTCGATGCGCTCCTGGAACCAGGTGCGCTCCTCGGGCTCCTGGATGTACATGTACTCCACGCCCATGGTGCGGGCGTAGGAGTCACGCAGGATGCCGAGGATCTCGCGCAGCTTCATGAACCGCTTGCCGTTGCCGAACGAGCCGGTGGCGAACTCGCGATCGAGGTCCCACAGCGTGAGGCCGTGCGACGCGGTGTCGAGGTCGGGGTGGATGCGGGGGGTGCTGTCGAGCGGGTTGGTGTCGGCCATCAGGTGGCCGCGCACGCGGAACGCGTGGATCAGCTCGAGGACGCGGGCCTGCTTGTGGACCTCGTCGTCGTGGCTGACCGCGATGTCCTGCGCCCAGCGGATCGGCTCGTAGGGAATCTTGAGGGCGCGGAAGATCTCGTCGTAGAAGCCCTCCTCGCCCAGCAGCATCTGGTGGATGCGCTTGAGGAACTCACCGGACTGCGCGCCCTGGATGACGCGGTGGTCGTAGGTGGAGGTGAGCGTCATCATCTTCGAGATCGCCATCTGCGCGATGGTGTGCTCGGACGCGCCCTGGAACTCCGGCGGGTAGTCCATCGAACCGACGCCGACGATGACGCCCTGCCCGGCCATGAGGCGCGGCACCGAGTGGTTGGTGCCGATGCCACCGGGATTGGTCAGCGAGAGCGTGGTGCCCTGGAAGTCGCTGACCTCGAGCTTGCCGTCGCGGGCCTTCTTGACCATGGTCTCGTAGGCGGACCAGAACTGCGCGAACGTCATCGTCTCGGCGGCCTTGATCGACGGCACCAGCAGCTGGCGCGACCCGTCGGGCTTCTGCAGGTCGATGGCGAGACCGAAGTTGACGTGCTCGGGCTTGAGCTGGACCGGCTTGCCCTTGTCGTTGGTCTCGTAGCCGGTGTTCATCTCCGGCATGGCGGCGGCGGCCTTGACGACGGCGTAGCCGATCAGGTGCGTGAACGAGACCTTGCCGCCGCGGGCGCGGGCGAGGTGGTTGTTGATGACGGTGCGGTTGTCGAACAGCAGCTTGACCGGGACCGACCGCACGCTGGTGGCGGTGGGGACCTCGAGGCTGGCGTCCATGTTCTGGGCGGTGCGGGCGGCAGCGCCGCGCAGCACGACCTTCTCGACCTCGCCGGGACCCTGCTTGTCGGAGCCGGAGGTGTCGGCACTGCTCTTGTCGGCACTGCTCTTGTCGGCACCGCTCTTGTCCGCACCGGTCTTGTCGGGCGCGGGCTTGGGAGCAGGCTCCTTGGCGGCCGGCTGCTTGGCAGTGGGTGCAGCCTTCTCGGGAGCAGCCTTCTTCGCAGGCTCAGCCTTGTCGGCGGGCTCGGTCTTCGCGGCGGGCTCTGTCGTGTCGGCCGCGGGCTCCGGCGACGTGCCGTTCGACGGCGAGGTGCCGTTCGAGGGCTCGGAGCCGTCGGCGGTGCCCCCCTTGGCGAAGAAGTCGGCCCAGGCGGCGTCGACCGAAGTGGGGTCGTCCGAGTACCTGTCGTACATCTCCTCGACCAGCCACTGGTTGGTTCCGAAGTCTGGGGTGGGAGTGTCCTGTGAGGTCTCGGCCACGGCCTCGATCGCCTCTTCCGTCGTGTTGCTGGTGCGCTTGCTGATCCGGTACCCACATTAGCGCGACACGCCACGGCGTGGGCGGCAGGTGCCGTGTCCGATCCGCCCTGAATTCTCAGTGAGAGATGGTGAGTCGCACGTCACGTCCGACAAAGGCCCCGAATGCGTTCGCCTCGCGCTCGATGGCGCGTCTGCGCGACCCCGTGATGACGGGCACACCGACCACCCGCACGTCGGCGGTGGTGGCCTCGATCGTTCGGGTCCACAGACCGGCGACTGGTCCGTCGCGCATCAGCAGGTCGATGCGTCTGACCGGGACAGGGCATCACGGGAGCGCCGCGTGCGGGTGATCGGTCGTGCGGCCCTGGAAGGTGAGGATGGCCGGGTTCAGGACGTGTCCGTCGCGGATCTCGGTGGCCCGCCTCAGCGTCTCGTCGGCCTGCACCGACTCGGCCCCGGACAGCACGGTGCGCAGGAACGGCGTGAGCGCCGCGCTGTTGTCCCACGTCGCCGACGACCACAGGTACGAGGGACTGTGGTCCACCGCGTAGTAGAGGACGTGGTCGCCGACCTCGAAGGTCGGGTCGTCGAAGCCGGTCGGACGAGCCCAGCTGAACCCCATGGCCTCGTCGCACGACACGTCGACGATCACGCTTCCTCGTCGGAACGCCTCGACCTCGCTGCCGGTCAGGTACGTGACGGGTGCCAGCGGATCCTGCAGGGTGCAATTCACGACGATGTCGTTCTCGGCGAGGTAGGCCGCCAGCGGCTCGCGCCCGCGCTCGGTGATGACGCTCATCGACCGGCCGTCGGGCTCGAGGTCGAACTGGCGGATGCGCACCGAGTGGATCGGCGAGCCGACGGCGGCGACCTGTCGGTTGGTGAGCACCGCCACCTCGTGCACCCCGTGCGCGTTGAGGGCGGTCACCGCACCGCGGGCGGTGGCGCCGAAGCCGATGACGACGGCCGAGAGGCGTCGCCCGTAGTCGCCGGTGATGCCGGCCAGCTGCATCGCGTGGATGACCGAGGAGTAGCCGGCGAGCTCGTTGTTCTTGTGGAAGACGTGCAGGCCGACACCCCCGTCGTGGGTCCAGTGGTTCATCGCCTCGAACGCGATGAGCGTCAGCTGGCGGTCGATCGCCACCTGGGTGAGCGCGGGATCCTGGACGCAGTGCGGCCATCCCCACAGGGTCGATCCGGTCCTCATCGCCGCCACGTCGGCCAGCTGCGGCTTCGGCAGCAGGACGACGTCGGAGTCGGACACCAGCTGGTCGCGTGACGCCATGCCGGCGACCAGGTCCACGAGCTCGTCGTCGTCGTAGCCGAACCGAGCGCCGTACCCGTGCTCGAGCGTGATGCAGGCTCGCAGATCCGGGTCGAGCGCGGCCAGGTGCGCCGGATGGATCGGCAGCCGGTGCTCGTTCTCCTTGGCCGAGGAGCCGATGACGCCGATCGTGCGAAGGGTGGTTCCGTGGGCCGGGTCGTTCCCGACGGGCTTCAGCGCTCTTCCTCGACGGACGTGCCGGACTTCGTTGACATTCCCTGACGTGGCGACGTGGCGCTCATGGGGTTCCCTTGATGTAGCGCCTGGGCAGCGCTGTGCTGCGACAGTACGCCTGTTCGTCGTCGCAGGGGTGTCGCAGCGGTTAGGCTCGGCGGCTGTCACCCAGGGTCACCCAACGAGGAGAGCCGTGAAGAGCTTCGAGGGCAAGGTCGCGATCGTCACCGGTGGCGGCGGCACCGGCATCGGCAACGCACTGGTCAACCAGCTCGCCCACGCGGGTGCCACCGTGGCGTTCTGCGACATCGCGAACCTGGAGGCGACCGAGCAGCAGCTGCAGCAGATGGGCGCCGATCACCTCGCCGCGACGGTCGACATGGCCGATCGGACCGCGATCGATGCCTTCGTGGAGCAGGTGATCGAGCGGTTCGGGCACGTCGACCTGCTGATCAACAACGCCGGCATCGCGCTGGGCGACCGCACCTTCGCCGAGCTGACGCCGGAGGACTTCCAGCGCATCACCGACGTCAACTACTGGGGTGTCATCCACACCACCCAGCGCTGCTACCCGCACCTGATCGAGCGACCCGAGGCGGCGGTGGTCAACCTCTCGAGCTCGCAGGGCATCCTCGCGGCGCCGTACCTGATCCCGTACTGCACGACCAAGTTCGCCGTGCGCGGATTCACCGACGCCCTGCGCGCCGAGCACCGCATCCGCGGCATCAAGAACCTGACGTTCCACACGGTCCACCCCGGGGCCGTGGCCACGGACATCACGCTGCACGCGGACTACCACGACAGCTCCACGCAGAAGTTCCACGAGATGCTGCAGAAGGGCACCTCGGCTGACCGTGCTGCCGAGATCATCCTCAGCGGTGTGCTCAAGAACCGCGGGCGCATCTTCATCTCCGACGGTCGGGCACAGGACGTGCTGGCCCGCCTGCTGCCGACCGGCTACACCCACGTCGTGCGCGCCGTGATGCGGCAACGAGGCATCACGCCACGTTGACTCCTCGCCGCGCGGTGGAGGCACAATCGGGACCATGTCGTCCGTGATCGAGATCAGCAGCCTGACCAAGTCGTTCGGAGACGTGCGAGCGCTGGACGGGCTGGACCTCACCGTTCGCTCCGGTGAGGTCGCCGCGTTCCTCGGGCCCAACGGAGCCGGCAAGTCCACCGCCATCCGGGTGCTGCTCGGTCTGCTGCGCGCCGACGGCGGCGAGGTCCGGCTGCTCGGTGGCGATCCGTGGCACGACGCCGTGGCCCTGCACCGCCGCCTCGCCTACGTGCCGGGTGACGTCACCTTGTGGCCCAACCTCACCGGGGGAGAGGCCATCGACGTGTTGTGCCGGCTCCGCGGGACGGTGGACGTCGCGCGCCGCGACGCGCTGGTCGAACGATTCGAGCTGGACCCCCGCAAGAAGGCGCGCACCTACTCCAAGGGCAACCGGCAGAAGGTCGCGCTCATCTCGGCGTTGGCGTCCGACGTCGAGCTGTACGTGCTGGACGAGCCGACGTCGGGCCTCGACCCGCTGATGGAGGCCGAGTTCCAGTCGGTGGTGGGCGAGCTCAAGGCGGAGGGCCGCACCGTGCTGCTGTCCAGCCACATCCTCGCCGAGGTCGAGAAGCTGTGCGACACCGTCACCATCATCCGTGCGGGCGCCACGGTGCAGGCCGGGCGGCTGTCCGAGCTGCGCCACCTGACCCGCTGCAGCGTGTCCGCGACGGTCCGCGGCGACGCGTCGGGCGTCGGGCGCATGACGGGTGTGCACGACTTCCGCGTCGACGGCGACCAGGTCGCGTTCGCCCTCGACGGCGAGCACACGGCCGAGGTGATGCGCGCGCTGGCCGACGCCGAGATCGTCGCGGTGGTGAGTAATCCGCCGTCGTTGGAGGAGCTGTTCCTGCGTCAGTACGGCGACACCGGAGCCGAGGCATGAACGGTCTGGCCGGCACCGGGACGCTGCTGCGCCTGGCCGTGCGGCGCGACCGGATCAGGCTGCCGGTCTGGATCCTGGCGATCACCGCGTTCGCGGGCTACTGCGTCGCGGCCCTCGACATCGCCTATCCGACCGAGGCCGACCTCGGGCCGATCGTGTCGTTCGTGCAGGGACCGGCCGGCACCATCATGAGCGGCCCCGGCTACGGTCTCGCCGCGCCGACGCACGCATCGGTGTTCGCCGCCGTCTACGGCTTCTACGTCCTGATCGCGGTCGCCTTCATGAACGTGCTGCTCGTGGTGCGCCACACCCGCGCCGACGAGGAGGCCGGGCGCACCGAGCTGGTGCGCGCCGGAGTCGTGGGTCGGCACGCGGCGCTCGCCGCGGCGTCGCTGCTCGCTGTGGTCGGCGACGTGGTGCTGGCCGTGCTGGTCGCGGCGGCGCTGGCCGGTTCGCTCCCCGCGTCGGGAGCGATGCTGTTCGGCGCCTCCGTGGCTGCGCTGGGTCTCGCCTTCGCCGGACTGGCCGCCGTCGTGGTGCAGGTCGTGGAGTACTCCCGCGGCGCCTCGGCCCTGGGCAGCGCGATCATCGGGTTGGCCGTGGTGGTGCGCGGGGTCGGTGACGTGCTCGGCGAGCACGGGAGCGCCCTGTCGTGGTTCTCCCCGTTCGCGTGGGCCCAGCAGACGCGGGTCTTCGTCGACGGCCGACTGTGGCCGCTGCTTCCCTGCCTGGTGCTGGCCATGGTGGGTGTCGTCGCCGGAGCTCTGCTGCAGCAGCGGCGCGACGTCGGCGCCGGGTTGCTCGCGGCCCGGCTCGGTCGACCGACCGCGTCGCCGCGCCTGTCGTCGCCATGGTCCCTGGCGCTGCGGCTCGAGCGGTCCGTCGTCATCGGCTGGACCGTGGGCGTCGGGCTCGTGGGTCTGCTCTACGGGTCGCTGGCCGAGACGGTGCAGACGTCGTTCTCGAGCCTGCCCAACGACCTGCTCGTCGTGCTCGGGGGCGATCGGGCCCAGCTGCTCGACGGGTTCGTGTCGGTCATGGTGTTCTTCGACGCGACCTTGGCCGCCTGCTGCGGCGTCGTCGTGGTGCACCGCCTGACCAGTGAGGAGGGCTCGTCACGCGCCGAGGTCGTGCTGGCGACCGCGGCCAGCCGGTGGCGCTGGATGGGCGCCGGTCTGACGTCGGCGATGATCGCGGTGACGTCGGTGCTGGTGGCGTCCGGGCTGGGCATGGGGCTCGCGACCGCCGCCGTGCTCGGCGACGCTGGTCGGGTCCCGCAGGTGCTGCTGGCCCACCTCACGTACCTGCCGGCGGTCGCCGTGGTGGTGGCTCTGGCCGGGCTGGGATTCGCACGTCGGCCACGCTGGGTCAACCTGGCGTGGGTGGTGGTGGGGTTCTGCATCTTCGTCGGGTACTTCGGCCCGCTGGTGCACGTGCCGCAGGCCGTCACCGACCTCTCGCCGTTCGCCCACGTGGCCCGGATGCCGCTGGAGTCGTTCACGGGTGGACCGCTGCTGGTGCTCGCCGTGATCGCCGTGTTGGTCGCCGCGGGTGGGCTGGCCGTCTTCCGGCGGCGCGACCTCACCACGGGCTGACACCATCGACGCATGGATCGACGGACGAGCGTCATTGCCGAGGTGGCCGGTGCTCTGTGCGCGATCGAGTCCGACCACCCCTGGAGGGTGGGTGTCGACGGAGTGTGTGGCGTCGGCAAGACCACCTTCGCCGCGGACCTCGCGACGGCGATCGCCGCTGGCGGCCGCCCAGTCGTCGTGATCGACTCGGACGGATTCCATCACGTGCAAACCCGACGCAGACGCAACTCCACCGATCCCGCGCGGGGGTACTACGACGACGCCTACGACCTGGACGCGGTGGGGAGAAGGGTGCTCCGGCCGTTGGGCCCCGGCGGCTCCCTGGAGTACGCGGTGCGCGTGCACGACCTCGCCACCGACGAGGTCATCGAGGACGAGGTCAAGACGGCGCCGTCGAACGCGGTGGTCCTGTTCGCCGCCACGTTCATCCAGCGTGACGACCTGCGTGGTCTGTGGGACGACGTCGTCTTCCTCGACGCCGTCGAGGATGCGCCGCTGGCCCGAGGTGTGGCCCGGGACGCCGAGGCGCTCGGAGGCGACGATGCCGCTCGTGCGGCGTACGAGCAGCGCTACATGGCGGCCTGTCGCCTGTACCTCGCGGAGCAGGATCCGAAGCGTCGGGCCTCCATCGTCATCGCGCACGACGACCCGCAGCACCCCTCGATCGAACGCATGCGCGCCCGGGCATGAGAGCGCCGGTGCCGCCCGGTCTGACGCCGCAGTGGTGGTGCCCCCGGCAGGATTCGAACCTGCGCCCCCGCCTCCGGAGGGCGGTGCTCTATCCCCTGAGCTACGGGGGCCCGAACGGTGCGAACCTGTCGCTATACCAATCTGGCCATCTGTCGTGTGAGCCTATCGCACGACCGCTACCGTCAGGCTCATGCCCAGAGTGCTGGTGGTCGACGACACGGAGTCCATCCGCCTGCTGATCAGGACGAATCTGGAGCTGGCCGGCTTCACCGTCGACGAGGCCGTGGACGGTGCCGACTGCATCGAGCAGCTCGCGTCGGCCGACGCGCTTCCCGACGCGATCACGATCGACGTGATGATGCCGCGCATGGACGGCATCTCGACGGTCGCGGCGCTGCGGGCCGAGCCGCGCACGGCCAACATCGCCATCGTCATGGTGACGACCCAGAACCACCCCGCGGACATCCAGAGAGCCACCGACGCCGGGATCGACCACTTCCTGGTCAAGCCCTTCGACCCGGACGAGCTCGTCGTCGAGCTGCACCGCGCGATCACCGCCCGGTCCGGTCGCGCCACATCGTGACTCTGGGCTCTTGAGCGGGCCCTCCGCCGGACGTACGCTTTCCTCACACGGAGAGGAGGTGGTCCCAAGAATGAACAGCTCTTGGACAAGTGAGGTGGCTGTCCGCTAGTCGGACGTCCGTTCCCGGACTGGCTGGCGAATTCCAGCAGCCACCCGACCCACAGGGATGCCGAGTGTCCGCTCGGTCCGCGCTCCTCGACACGTCGCACGTGACGCTCGAAGAACTGCGCGACCCTGTGGGTCGTTCCACGTCCACACGCCCCGATACGCTGGGTCGGTGACCCCCGAACAGCTCTCCGCCGCGATCGTCGATGCCCTCACCGCGCTCGTCGACGCCGGGTCGGTGACGCTCCCGGACGGCGTGCCCGCGACCGTGGTCGTCGAGCGGCCGAAGGTCAAGGAGCATGGCGACTACGCCACCAACATCGCTCTCCAGCTCGGCAAGAAGGCCGGCATGAATCCGCGCGACTTCGCGCAGCTGCTCGCCGACCGTCTCGCCTCGTCCGACAGCATCGCGAGTGCCGAGATCGCCGGTCCGGGCTTCCTCAACATCCGGGTCGCCGCAGGTGCCCAGGGCGCGCTCGCCGGCCAGGTGGTCTCAGCCGGTGACGCCTACGGCCACGGTGACGCGCTCAGCGGGCAGAGGGTCAACCTGGAGTTCGTCAGCGCCAACCCCACCGGACCGATCCACATCGGCGGCGTGCGGTGGGCAGCCGTCGGCGACTCGCTCGGCCGCATCCTCACGGCCGCCGGCGCCGACGTCACCCGCGAGTACTACTTCAACGACCACGGCGTGCAGATCGACCGGTTCGCCCGCTCGCTGCTGGCCGCCGCCCGCCGCGAACAGGCCCCCGAGGACGGGTACGGGGGTCAGTACATCCACGACATCGCGGCCGACATCGTCGCCAAGGTGCCGGGCGCGGCCGAGCTGCCCGACGCCGAGGCGCTCGAGACCTTCCGCGCCCATGGCACCGAGCTGATGTTCGCCGAGATCAAGGCGAGCCTGCACGAGTTCGGTGTCGACTTCGACGTGTTCTTCCACGAGAACGACCTGCACGAGTCCGGTGCGGTCGACCGTGCGATCGCCCGTCTCGACGAGCTCGGCATGATGTACGACCGCGAGGGTGCCCGCTGGCTGCGCACGTCGGACTTCGGCGACGACAAGGACCGCGTGGTCATCAAGTCCGACGGCGAGCCCGCCTACATCTCCGGTGACCTCGCCTACTACCTCGACAAGCGCGAGCGCGGGTTCGATCGCTGCCTGATCATGCTCGGCGCCGACCACCACGGCTACGTCTCGCGCATGATGGCGATGTGCGCCGCGTTCGGCGACACCCCCCGGGTCAACCTCGAGCTGCTGATCGGCCAGCTGGTCAACCTGCTCAAGGACGGCGAGCCGCTGCGGATGAGCAAGCGCAACGGCACCGTGGTGTCGCTGGAGGATCTCGTCGACGCCATCGGTGTCGATGCCTCCCGCTACGCGCTGGCGCGCTACTCCACCGACACCTCGATCGACCTCGACCTCGACCTGTGGTCGAAGCAGACCAGCGACAACCCGGTGTTCTACGTCCAGTACGCCCACGCCCGGCTCAGCTCGATCCTGCGCAACGCTGCCGACCTCGGCATCGACGTCGATCCGGCGGGCTACGACCCGGCGCAGCTCGGCGCCGACCAGGAGGGTGCCCTGCTGCGTGCCCTGGCAGAGTTCCCGCGCATCGTCGCGCGGGCCGCCGATCTGCGTGAACCGCACCGGGTGGCTCGGTACCTGGAGGACACGGCGGCCGCCTTCCACAAGTTCTACGACGTGTGCCACGTGCTGCCCAAGGGCGACGAGGACGTCACCGACCTGCATCGAGCACGTCTGGTGCTGGTCGCCGCCACCCGGCAGGTCATCGCCAACGGGCTCGCCCTCCTGGGCGTGTCAGCACCAGAGCGGATGTGACGACGATGCGCTCCCACGAGGCAGGTGCCCTGCACGGCCAGTCCGGCGATCGCGGTCCCGCGTGGCTGAAGAGTCCTGACGACTCCAACCAGCTGGTGGACCACCTGTGGTCGCAGAACGTGTCCAAGGTCGACGGCGTGCTCACCGTCGCGGGGGAGTCGGTCGCCGACCTCGCGGCGGAGTTCGGCACCCCCACGTACGTCGTCGACGAGGACGACTTCCGCGCTCGCGCCCGGTCGTTCCGCGACGCGTTTCCCGACGCCGACGTCTACTACGCGGGCAAGGCCTTCCTGTGCGTCGCCACGGCGCGCTGGGTGGCCGAGGAGGGCCTGAAGCTCGACGTGTGCACCGGCGGCGAGCTGGCGGTCGCCCTGAAGGCGCAGTTCCCGACCGAGCACATTGCCCTGCACGGCAACAACAAGTCCGTCGCCGAGCTGCGCCGTGCGGTCGAGGCAGGTATCGGACGCATCATCATCGACTCGGTCGAGGAGATCGGCCGGCTGTCCGACATCGCCGCCGAGCTCGGTGTCACGGCCCGGGTGATGGTGCGCGTCACGGCCGGTGTCGAGGCGCACACGCACGAGTACATCTCCACCTCGCACGAGGACCAGAAGTTCGGCTTCTCCATCTCCGACGGCGCGGCTCTCGACGCCGTGCGCCGGGTGGTGGCCGCTCCGGGACTGGAGCTGCTGGGCCTTCACTCGCACATCGGCTCGCAGATCTTCGTGACCGACGGCTTCGAGGTCGCCGCACGCCGGGTGCTGCGCCTGCACGCCCAGATCATCGACGAGCTCGGCATCACGCCGCCGGAGTTCGACCTCGGCGGCGGTTTCGGCATCGCCTACACCACCCAGGACGACCCCTCCACCCCCGACGACCTCGCCCGCGGCATGCTCAAGATCGTCGACGACGAGTGCGCGGCCATGGGCATCGCCGTGCCGCAGCTGTCGATCGAGCCGGGGCGCGCCATCGCCGGTCCGTCCACGTTCACGCTGTACGAGGTGGGCACGGTCAAGTCGGTGGGGCTCGATGGTGGTGCCTCGCGGCGATACGTGTCGGTCGACGGCGGCATGAGCGACAACATCCGGCCCGCGTTGTACGGCGCCGACTACTCGTGCACGCTCGCGTCGCGCGTCTCCGACGCGCAGCCGGTGCTCAGCCGCGTGGTCGGCAAGCACTGCGAGTCCGGCGACATCGTGGTCAAGGACGAGTTCCTGCCCAGCGACGTCCGGGCCGGCGACCTGCTCGCCGTGCCCGGCACCGGTGCCTACTGCCGGTCACTGGCCAGCAACTACAACCACGTGCCACGTGCCGCCGTCGTCGCCGTCCGCGACGGCGAGGCCCGCCTCATCGTGCGCCGCGAGACCGAGGACGACCTCCTCGCCCTCGACCTCGGCTGAGATGCCCCAAATTTTGCGGGTTCAAGCACCGTTTCCGGGGGGCGATTCGGTGTCTGTGCCCGCAAAATTCGGTACCCGGGTCGACAGGTAGTGCGCGATCTGGTGGTCGGTCCAGTCGCGGGATTCCCGCAGGCCCTCGGCCAGGGTGGCGAGGTAGGCCGGTGACGGGGTCGTGTGGTCCGTCTCGTGGGCGCCGTGGGGGGACGTGAAGGTCAGCAGGGGTCGGCCGTCCAGCTCTCCGACGTCCACCAGCGTCTCGTAGACGCCCGGTCCGGTCGCGTGCCGCCCGTCGGGCAGGGGAGCGAGGACCAGGTCGGCCAAGGGGTCTGCCTCGACCGGGTCGCGGTACATCTCCTGGGCAGCGATGTCCGCGAACTGCTGCGCGGTCACGAGGTAGGCGCGAGCCGCGGTGAAGTCGGGGGCCAGGTGGTCGTAGAACGCCACGCCGCCGCCCCACTGGGGGGAGTCGCCCGCGAAGTACAAGGTGCCGGGCAGGTCGACGGCCACCGACCGCTTCGGGGGCGTGCTGTCGCGGGCCCCCGGGTTGGGCCGGCCTCCGCCCGGTGGCGTGCCACCCTCGAGGTAGCAGGCGAGCCGGGTCGACCACAGGTTCGACCCGTAGGAGACGTACCAGACGTGGCTGGGCCACGTGTGGTCTGCGTTCGGCTCAGCCATCGCCGGTCACCAGCAGGCGTCGCGGGCCGGGCCCCTCGGCCGCCAACGCGTCGTCAGGGTTGTTCAGCGAGCAGGAGCGCAACGACAGGCAGCCGCACCCGATGCACCCCGTGAGGTCCTCGCGCAGCCGCTGCAGCTGCTCGATCCGAGCCTCGAGGTCGTCCTGCCACCTGCGGCTCAGGCGGGCCCAGTCGGCCTTGGTCGGGGTGCGACCGTCCGGCAGGGTGGAAAGGGCGTCGGCGATGTCGCCCAACGAGATGCCGACGCGTTGCGAGACACGGATGAAGGCGATGCGCCGCAGCACGCTGCGCCGGTAGCGACGCTGGTTGCCGGCCGAGCGCGTGCTGGTGATCAGCCCTTGGCGCTCGTAGAAGTGCAGCGCCGAGACCGCGACGCCGGAGCGCGCCGACACCTCGGAGGGAGTCAGCTCGACGGGTTCACGGGGCATGTGACGACCGTAGTCTCTTCGCCGCTTGACCTCAACCATGGTTGAGGTTGTTGGCTCACGACATGAACGCTTTCGCTCGGTCGATCCTTCGCCGCCCGCACACCGTGACCTCGAGGTGCCGCACCTGCGCACGCGACCTGCGCCGCCGGCGCGACGCCGCCGTCAGAGCCCGCCAGTCGATGCAGATCGACGCGGGGTGGTGGCGTCACGTGCGCTGACGAGTCACGTCACCGCGCGCAGGACGGCCGTGACGGCTGCGGCCACGATGACGGCGAGCAGCGGAGAGCCCTTGCGCCACGAGATGATCGCGGCCGCGGCGACTCCGACCGTGGAGGCACCGACGGCCAGGTTCTTGCCGTCGGCGAAGACGCTCGTGGCGACCAGGGCGGCGAGCACGGCCGGAGCGGTCAGCACGATGACCCCGGCGAATCGAGGCGGAATCGGACGGCCTCCCAGCACGACCGGTCCGAAGGCCTTGATCGAGGCCGTGGTGACGGCGACGCCCAGGATCGTCCACCACACGAGGTGCGCGCTCACGAGGCTCGCCTCCGCAGGCCCCATGTCGCGGCGAGGCTGGCGACGAGGATGGGCACGCCGGCAGGCGTGAACGGGACCAGGGTCAGCGCGATCGCGGCACCTGCCAGGGCGACGCCGATCCGGTCACGATCGCGCAGCTCGGGGATCAGGATCGCCACGAAGAACGCCGGATAGATAGCGTCGAGCCCAAAGCGGTCCAGATCGCCGATGAGGTCGCCGCCGAAGGCGCCGACGATCGTCCCGAGCTGCCACGTCACGAACTGGGGCGCGGTGGTGCCGAACAGCTTCCAGCGGTCGAACGTGCCGTCGGGCCGCACGGCCACCGCCCACGACGAGTCGACCACTGCCTGTCCTTGCGCGGCTCGCTTCAACGGTCCGCCCGGCAGCGACGGTGCGAGCGCTGCGCCCATCGGCAGGAACCGCGAGTTCATCAGCGATGCGGCGGCCACTGCAGCGAACGGGTTGCCACCGGCGGCGAGGATCGCGGTGGAGGCGAACTGGGCCGAACCGGCGAACACGACCAGCGACATGACGATGGCCGCCCAGGGGCCGAATCCGACGTCGCGCGCCAGCACGCCGAACGACAGCGACAGCAGTCCGCTGGCCACGGCGAAGGGCATGCCGATCCGGAGTCCCTCACGAAAGGACGAGCGGGGGTCGGGCGAGTCCACGTTCTCGGCATCGGGACTGACCACGTCTCAGGATCGCAGACGGCCGTCCGGCCACGCGGCGGGGCCGATACCCTTGCCCGGTGAGCCACTCGTCGTTGGAATCTGGGCCGTGGGAACCCGGCCGCCCCCTCCGCATCGCCCTGCTGGGCTGCGGAGTCGTCGGCACCCAGGTCGCCCGCCTGCTCACCCGTGATGCCGACGAGCTCGGCGCTCGCATCGGTGCGCCCGTCGAGCTGGTCGGCATCGCCGTACGTCGTCTGGGCCGCGACCGAGACCTCGACGTGCCGGCCGAGCTGTTCACCACCGACGCCGAGGCGCTGGTGTCCCGCGGCGACATCGACGTGGTGGTCGAGGTCATCGGCGGCATCGAGCCCGCTCGCCGGCTGATCCTCTCCGCCCTCGAGCACGGGGCCTCGGTGGTCACCGCCAACAAGGCGCTGCTGGCCGAGGACGGTGCCACCCTGTACGAGGCCGCCGAGAAGGCCGAGCGTGACCTGTACTTCGAAGCGGCGGTCGCCGGTGCGATCCCGATCGTCCGGCCGCTGCGCGAGTCGCTGGCCGGCGACTCGGTGCAGCGTGTCATCGGCATCGTCAACGGCACCACCAACTTCATCCTCGACGCGATGACCACCTCCGGCCAGGGCTTCAGCGACGCGCTCGACGAGGCCCAGCGCCTCGGGTACGCCGAGGCAGATCCGACTGCGGACATCGAGGGATTCGACGCCGCGGCCAAGGCCGCGATCCTCGCCGAGCTGGCGTTCCACACCCGGGTGACCATCGACGACGTCCATCGCGAGGGCATCGCCGACGTCACGGCGGCCGACATCCGTTCCGCGGACGACATGGGGTGCGTCGTCAAGCACCTGGCCATCTGCGAGAAGCGCGACACCCCCGACGGTCCTGCCGTGTCGGCGCGCGTGCACCCGGCGATGATCGACAAGAACCATCCGCTGGCCAGCGTCCGAGGCGCTTACAACGCCGTGTTCGTGGTGAGCGAGTCGGCCGGGGAGCTGATGTTCTATGGCCCCGGAGCCGGCGGCTCTCCCACCGCCAGTGCCGTGCTGGGCGACGTCGTCTCGGTGGCACGCAACCGTCGCAGCGGCGTGTTCGGGCCGGGAGAGTCCACCCACGCCCGCCTCGAGGTGCTCGACATGGGCAGCGCGCGCACTCGGTACCACATCTCCATCGACGTCGACGACCGCGCGGGGGTGCTGGCCCAGGTGGCCGGCCAGTTCGCCGAGTTCGACGTCTCGATCCGCACGGTGCGCCAGGAGGGCAGCGGGTCCGACGCCCAGCTGGTCATCGTCACGCACGAGGCCGACGACGCGGCGCTGGCCGCCACCGTCGCCTCGCTGCGCAATCTCGACATGGTCCGCGACGTCAGCTCGGTGCTGCGGGTCGAGGGAGGCATCTGATGCCCAAGACGGAGGTCGTTGATCATGGCTAGCCCGTGGCGTGGAGTGATCCACGAGTACCGCGACCGTCTGCCCGCGATCCAGAACGTCATCACCCTGGGCGAGGGCGGCACCCCGTTGATCCACTCGCCGTGGCTGTCCAACGTCGTCCACGGCGACGTGTGGCTCAAGGTCGAGGGTGACAACCCCACCGGCTCGTTCAAGGATCGAGGCATGACCGCCGCGATCTCCGCGGCCGTCGACGAGGGCGCCAAGGCCGTGGTCTGTGCCTCCACCGGCAACACCTCGGCCTCGATGACCGCCTACGCGGCGCGTGCAGGACTCACGCCGATCGTGCTGGTGCCGCACGGGCGCATCGCGGCGGGCAAGATGGCCCAGGCCGTCATGCACGGTGCCGAGGTCATTCAGGTGCGCGGCAACTTCGACGACTGTCTCGACATCTCGCGGGCGCTCGCCAAGGAGTACCCCGTCGCCCTTGTCAACTCGGTCAACCCGATGCGGCTGCAGGGTCAGAAGACGGCGTCGTTCGAGATCGTCGACCAGCTCGGCGACGCCCCTGACCTGCACGTCCTGCCGGTGGGCAACGCCGGCAACATCTCGGCGTACTGGCTGGGCTTCACCGAGTACCACCGCGAGGGCCCGGCCACCCGCACCCCGACCATGTGGGGCTTCCAGGCCGAGGGCGCCGCGCCGCTGGTCCATGGTTCTCCGGTCGCGCACCCCGAGACGGTCGCGACCGCCATCCGCATCGGCAACCCGGCCTCCTGGACGCTGGCCGAGCAGGCTCGCGACGAGTCCGGCGGCCGCATCGCAGCGGTCAGCGACGCCCAGATCCTGTCGGCCCAGCGCGAGATCGCCCGCCGTGAGGGCACCTTCGTCGAGCCGGCGTCGGCGGCCGGCGTCGCCGGGTTGCTGGCTGCGGCCGCGGCAGGCGACGTCGAGTCCGGCCTGCGCATCACCGTCACCGTCACGGGCCACGGCCTCAAGGACACCGAGACGGCGCTCAGCGGCATCGAGTCGATCGTCGACTCGGTGATCGACGCCGACGTGCTCGCCGCGGCTGCCGCCGCGGGCCTGGCATGACCTTCGTCGACCACCCCGTCACGGTGCGGGTGCCGGCGTCGAGCGCCAATCTCGGACCAGGGTTCGACGCCTTCGGTCTCGCCTTGACCCTGTACGACGAGATCACGGCAGAAGTGATCGCCGACGGACTCGAGATCGACGTGATCGGCGAGGGTTCGGGCTCTGTCCCGCTGGACGACACCCACCTGGTGCTGCAGGCGATGAACGCGGCGTTCGACCTGATGGCCGAGCGCCCCGACGGCCTGCGCATCACCTGCCGCAACGCGATCCCGCACGGACGCGGTCTCGGGTCGTCGGCGGCGGCCATCGTCGGCGGTATCGCCGTGGCGCGGGCGCTCGTCGTCGGCAGCGAGGATCGCTTCGACGACGGCGCAGCCTTCCAGCTGGCGGTCGACATCGAGGGCCATCCGGACAACGTCGCGGCCGCCCAGCACGGAGGGCTGACCATCGCCTGGATCGACGGTGCGGCGGCGGCCGTCGAGCGCCTCGACGTGTCCACCCAGGTCACCGTGTTCGTGCCGGGCGAGGCCGTGTCGACCGAGCGGGCGCGCGGGCTCCTGCCGGAGTCGGTGTCGCATCGAGACGCCTCGTTCAATGCCGGGCGCGCAGCGTTGCTGATCGCGGCCCTGACCGGCGCGCCGCACCGGCTGATCTCGGCCACCGAGGACCGGCTGCACCAGCAGTACCGCGCCGATGCGATGCCCGGCTCGTACCAGCTGGTGCGGGCGTTGCGGGTCGAGGGTGTGCCGGCGGTCATCTCCGGCGCGGGGCCCACAGTGCTGGTCTTCGCCAGGGATGTCGCCGACCGCGCCCCCACGGGTTGGGTGGCGCACGAGCTCGACGTGGACCTGCGCGGCGTCGTCGCCGTGTGAGCGGCGCGGCGCGGCCACGGGCCGACCGCGTTCGGGTGTTACAGTGGCGATGCCGGAGTTGAGATGCATCTCCCCGGCGATCGCCATGTTCATCGGCCCGTCCATGACGGGCCAGCCCATTCATCGTGACCGGATCATCCGGCACAGGCTCATGGCCACACGCGAAGGAACACACGTGACTGAAACCCCCACGACCGACACCGCGGCAGCGCCCAAGAAGTCGTCCGGCGGCCTCGGCGGCAAGGTGCTCGCCGAGCTGCAGCAGATCGCCGCCGATCTCGGCATCGACGGCACCTCCATGCGCAAGGGCGCCCTGATCGACGCCATCAAGCAGGCACGCGGCGACGCGCCGGCGGCGCCCAAGGTGCAGACCGACGCGCCCCAGAAGGAGCCGGCGGCGAAGAAGGACGACGCCTCGGCCGAGGAGTCCACGGCAGCCGAGAAGAAGTCGTCGCGCGCGCCGCGGCAGGACAAGCCGGAGCAGAAGGCCGACACGTCCGCCGACGAGGCGCGGGCCGACGACCAGGGCGACAAGAACGACAAGAGCGACAAGAACGACAAGAACGAGGGCGGCAACAACGGTGGCCGCAACCGCAACCGCAACCGCCAGGACAACAACGGCGGGAACGACGGTGGCAACAACGGCGGGCGCAACCAGGGCAACGGCGGCAACCAGGGCAAGGAGACCCAGGGCAACGCGAACAACGGTGGCCAGAACCGCCAGCAGAACAACGACGACGACGATCAGGACGGCAACGGCCGCCGACGCAACCGTCGTGGACGCAACCGCAACAACCGCGGCATGGAGGCGGAGCCCACGTACAGCGAGGACGACGTGCTGGTGCCCGCCGCCGGCATCCTGGACATCCTCGACAACTACGCGTTCGTTCGCACCACGGGCTACCTGCCCAGCGAGAACGACGTCTACGTGTCGCTGTCGATGGTGCGCAAGTGGAACCTTCGCCGCGGTGACGCGGTCACCGGTCAGGTGCGTCAGCCTCGCGAGGGCGAGCGCAAGGAGAAGTTCAACCCGATGGTCAAGATCGAGACCGTCAACGGCATGTCGCTGGAGGACTCCTCCAAGCGCGTCGACTTCTCCAAGCTGACCCCGGTGTACCCCTCGGAGCGTCTGCGCCTCGAAGGTGCCGCCGGCGGACTGACCGGACGCCTGGTCGACCTCGTCTCGCCGATCGGCAAGGGCCAGCGTGGCCTGATCGTCTCGCCGCCCAAGGCGGGCAAGACGATGGTGATGCAGCAGATCGCCAACGCGATCACCGAGAACAACCCCGAGTGCCACCTGATGATCGTCCTGGTCGACGAGCGTCCCGAGGAGGTCACCGACTTCCAGCGCACCGTCAAGGGCGAGGTCATCGCGTCGACGTTCGATCGTCCGGCCACCGACCACACCACCGTCGCCGAGCTGGCCATCGAGCGGGCCAAGCGTCTGGTCGAGCTGGGCCACGACGTCGTCGTGCTGCTCGACGGCATCACCCGCCTCGGCCGCGCCTACAACCTGGCCGCGCCGGGCTCGGGTCGGGTCATGTCCGGTGGCGTCGACTCGTCCGCGCTGCACCCGCCGAAGAAGTTCTTCGGTGCCGCTCGCAACATCGAGGACGGCGGCTCGCTGACCATCCTCGCGACGGCGCTCGTCGAGACCGGGTCCCGGGTCGACGAGGTCATCCTCGAGGAGTTCAAGGGCACCGAGAACTGGGAGCTGCGGCTGCGTCGCGAGCTCGCCGACAAGCGGATCTTCCCGGCCATCGACGTCGCCGCGTCGAGCACCCGCCGTGAGGCCGATCTGATGGGCGCCGCCGAGCTGGCCGCGACCACCAAGCTGCGTCGCGACGTCGCGGGCGCGGACGCCCAGAAGGCGCTGGAGACGGTTCTCGAGGGGTTGGCCAAGACGGCGACCAACACCGAGTTCCTCTCGCAGAGCTCACCCGCCGCCGGCTGACCCCGGCACAGGTATCGGACCATGACAGCAGGATGGATCGTGGCGGTGGTCGAAGCCGCCATGATCCTCCTGCTGGTCGTGCTCTGGCAGGTCGGGGCTGCGCGCCGGCGGAAGCTGCAGCACCGGGTCCGTGAGCTCGAGCGGGGTCGTCGTCGACGCCGCTCGGTGCTGTCCCCGGAGGGTGCGGTCAAGGCCGTCTGGGAGACCGCCTCGCTCGTGCGCGACAAGGGTGTCGGCGGAGCATTCCGGTCGTCGATCAGCGACATCGCGAACTGGGCCCAGGTCCAGCGGCCCGACCTCGTGCGCCTGGCCGGCGACGACGGCTGCGTGGCGATCCTGTTCTCCGACATCGAGGGCTCGACGGCGTTGAACGACTCGCTCGGCGATCGCGGATTCGTGCGGGTGCTCTCGCAGCACAACGCGCTCGTGACCAAGCAGGTCGGCCGCCACCACGGGCACGTGATCAAGACCCAGGGCGACGGCTTCATGATCGCCTTCGCCGAGGCCGACCAGGCGGTCCGGTGCGCGGTCGACATCGAGCGCGCCCTGGCCAAGCGGCGTGCCAAGCCGCGGATCGCGGTGCGCATCGGGATCCACTACGGGTCCGCCGTGCATCGCGACAACGACATCTTCGGGCGGAACGTGGCACTGGCTGCGCGCGTCGCCGGGCTCGCGGAGGGCGGGCAGGTGCTGGTCAGCGGCGAGGTGATCGACCAGATCGCCGAGGACGACGAGCTCGACCTGATGTTGACCGACCCCGAGGTGGTCAGCCTGCGTGGGCTCTCCGGGGAGCAGGTCGTCGCGGTCGTCGACTGGGCGGAGTAGGTGCTCGGAGCGACGCTGTTTGGAATGGTCGGTCGCGATGAGCACCCCTAGGATCGACGCATGACGACTGCATACGACTTCTCCGCCACCGCCATCGACGGGGCCGAGCGCCAGCTGGCCGACTACCGGGGCAAGGTCCTGCTGGTGGTCAACACCGCGACCGCCTGCGGCTTCACCCCGCAGCTCGAAGGGCTCGAGAAGGTCTACGAGACCTACGTCGACCGCGGACTGGTGGTGCTGGGCTTCCCGTGCGACCAGTTCGGTGGACAGAACCCCGAGGACGCCGAGGGCACCGCGGCCTTCTGCACGAAGAACTACGGTGTCACGTTCCCGATGTTCTCCGAGATCGAGGTCAACGGCGACGGCGCGCACCCGCTGTACCAGTGGCTGAAGGCCGAGAAGGGTGGCGTCGGACCGAGCAAGATCAAGTGGAACTTCACCAAGTTCCTGATCGACACCGAGGGCAACGTGGTCAAGCGCTACGGCTCGACCACCAAGCCCGAGAAGATCGCCAAGGACATCGAGAAGCTGCTCCCGGCCTGAGGCGGTCGAGGCGCGGCCACCGCGAGTCGTTCGGCTGTGTTCGCCTCGCTGCGCTCACGGTCGCTTCGCTCCCTGGCGAACGGACACTCACTGCTCGCCAGGGAGGCCGCTTGCGGCCGACCGTGCCCTTCGCTTCGCTCACGCTTCGCTAGGGACCGGGAGCGCCAGCGACCGAGGCGCGGCCACCGCGAGCCGGTCGGCTGTGTTCGCCTCGCTGCGCTCACGGTCGCTCCGCTCCCTGGCGAACGGACCCTGCTCGCGTGCCCTTCGCTCCCTGGCGAACGGCTGGTGGGGGAGGACGGTGGGGAATATTCGGTCGGTCGATTTTGCTCTAGTACCTGTCAACTGGCACCATTCATCCTTGGCTCTGGTTCACGGACCGCAACCGCGAGATCCGACCCAGCGGCCGCGAGAGGACATCATGCAGAAGAACATCCACCCGAACTACGTGGAGACCCAGGTCACGTGCACCTGTGGCAACAGCTTCACGACCCGCAGCACCTCCGAGGAGGGCACCCTCCGCGCCGACGTGTGCTCGGCCTGCCATCCCTTCTACACCGGCAAGCAGAAGATCCTCGACACCGGTGGACGCGTGGCCCGCTTCGAGAAGCGGTACGCCAAGAAGTCCTAGCGACCTTCCAGCGCCGGCCACACCCCACGGGGTGAGGCCGGCGTTGTCGTCTGTCACCACCCTCACGAGACCGGAGCCACCATGTTCGAAGCCGTCGAGACGCTCGTCGACGAGCACGCCGAGCTCGAGCAGCGGATGGCCGATCCGGCGGTGCACTCCGATCCGGCGATGGCCAAGAAGGTCGGCCAGCGGTATGCCGAGCTGAGCGCGGTGGTCCGCACCTACCACGAGTGGCAGCAGTGCCAGGAGGACGTCGTCGCTGCCCGCGAGCTGGAGATGGACGACGAGGTCGCCGAGCTCGAGCGGCGCATCCCTGAGCTGGAGGAGCGTCTGCAGCATCTCCTGGTGCCGCGCGACCCCGCCGACGGCAAGGACATCCTGCTGGAGATCAAGGGCGGCGAGGGCGGCGAGGAGTCGGCCCTGTTCGCCGGCGACCTGCAGCGCATGTATGCCCGATTCGCCGAGCAGCACGGCTGGACGACCGAGATCCTCGACTCCAACGAGTCGGCGCTGGGTGGCTTCAAGTCCGTCACCATGGCCGTGAAGGCCAAGGGAACGCCCGAGCCGGGTGAGGCCCCGTACGCCAAGCTGAAGTTCGAGGGCGGCGTGCACCGGGTGCAGCGTGTGCCCGTGACCGAGTCGCAGGGCCGCATCCACACGTCGGCAGCCGGCGTGCTCGTGCTGCCCGAGGTCGAGGACATCGACGTCGAGATCAACGACAACGACCTGCGCATCGACGTGTACCGCTCGTCCGGTCCCGGCGGGCAGAGCGTCAACACCACCGACTCCGCGGTGCGCATCACCCATGTCCCGACCGGCATCGTGGCCAGCTGCCAGAACGAGAAGAGCCAGCTGCAGAACCGCGAGCAGGCCATGCGCATCCTGCGGTCACGGCTGTACGACGCCGCCCAGGCTGCTGCCGACGCCGAGGCTGCCGACGTGCGCAAGAGCCAGGTCCGCACCGTCGACCGCTCCGAGCGGGTGCGCACCTACAACTTCCCCGAGAACCGGCTCTCGGACCACCGCACCGGCTTCAAGGCGTACAACCTCGACCAGGTCATGAACGGTGCGCTCGACGACGTGATCGCCTCGTTGGTGGAGGCGGACCTCGCCGAGCGGCTCGACCAGATCGAGCGGCCGGAGCAGTGACGCGCGTCCGCACGCAGTCCGAGCGGCTGCTCGACGACGCGATCGCGACGCTGGAACACGGCGGTGTGGCCTCTCCGGTCGCCGATGCGGAGTGGTTGCTCAGCCACGTGCTCGGCGTGCCCCGTGCCATGCTGCGCCGCGCGCCGGTCGACGCGACGCAGAAGGCCGCCTATCTGGAGCTGGTCGATGCCCGTGCGCGCCGGTTCCCCCTGCAGCACCTGACCGGAAGCGCCGCCTTCCGGTACGTCGACGTGGAGGTCGGGGCAGGCGTGTTCGTCCCGCGCCCCGAGACCGAGCTGCTCGCCGGCTGGGCCATCGAGCATGCCGCTGCCCTCTCCGAGCCGGTGGTGGTTGAGCTCTGCGCCGGATCCGGCGCCATCTCGCTGTCGATCGTGCACGAGGTTCCGCAGGCCAGGGTGCACGCCGTCGAGCTCGACCCGCCTGCCGTCGAGTGGGCGCAGCGCAACCTCGCGGGCACCGGCGTCGACCTCCGCGAGGGCGACATGGCCGAGGCCTTCCACGACCTCGACGGCACCGTCGACGTCGTCGTCGCCAACCCGCCGTACATCCCGCTGGACGCCTGGGAGTCCGTCGCTCCCGAGGCGCGCGACCACGACCCCTCCTTGGCCCTGTGGGCCGGTGACGACGGACTGGACGCCATGCGGGTCGTCGAGCAGGTCGCGTGGCGGCTGCTCAAGCCCGGGGGAGTGGTGGGCGCCGAGCACGCAGACGCGCAGGGTGAGTCCGCGCCGGCCGTCTTCTCCTCACGCTGGTCCGACGTCCGTGACCATCGCGACCTCGCCGACCGGCCACGGTTCGTGACCGCCTCCCGCCCCGCCCATTAGAGTCACGCGTCATGGGCGGCGATCTGGCGTTGTACGGGACCGCCGTGGCCGTGGGGCTCGGCGCCGCCTTCTTGCCGGTCTTCGTCAACTCCGAGGTCTACGTCGTCGCGATCGGCGCCACGGTTGACAACCGGGTCACACTGGTGCTGCTGATCGTGGTGCACGTCATCGCCATCACGATCGGCAAGGCAGCCATCTTCCAGCTGGCCCGCAAGGGCACCCGCAAGATCCGCTCGGTCGAGCGCCGACCGCCGCGCAATCGCTTCTTCCTGTGGATCCGCTCGGTCAACGACCGGCTGCTGGGCCTGCTCGACCGGCCGTACGCCGGCGGACTCACGGCGTTCGCGTCGTCCTTGACCGGCATCCCGCCGCTGGCGATCGTCACCCTGCTGGCAGGGGCCTCCAAGCAGCCGCAGTGGCTGTTCCTCACGATGGTCTTCGTGGGACGGCTGATCCAGTTCCTGGCCCTCGCGTTCCTGCTGCACCAGATCAGCTGGTTCTGATGACTCGCCCATGGGCCGAGCGAGTGCAACGAGCGACGGCGAAGCGTGCGGGCGAAGCCCGCCTGGCAGGAGGAACGAGCGCCAGGGCGGCGACGAAGGAGCCGCACGCTCTACGATGACCAACGTGCTCTTCGACTGCCGCGACGACGCCTCCTTCGACGAGGGCCTGCTGAAGGCTCAGCACGCGCTCGAGGAGGGCGAGCTGGTGGTGCTGCCCACCGACACGGTCTACGGCGTCGCCGCCGACGCCTTCTCGCCGCAGGCGGTCCAACGCCTGCTCGACGCCAAGGGGCGCGGTCGTCAGATGCCGCCGCCGGTGCTGGTGGGCGCCCCGACCACGCTGGACGCACTGGCCGTGGACATCCCCGGCTGGCTGAGGTCTGCGGTCGAGCAGCTGTGGCCCGGCCCGCTGACGGTCATCTGCCACCAGCAGCCGTCGCTGACCTGGGACCTCGGCGAGACCCACAACACCGTCGCGGTGCGCATGCCGAACGACCCCGTCGCCCTCGCGCTGCTCAAGCAGACCGGGCCGCTGGCGGTGAGCAGCGCCAACACCACCGGTGACCCGGCCGCCACCACGGTGCAGGAGGCCCAGGACATGCTCGGCGACTCGGTATCGGTGTACCTCGACGGCGGACCGGTCACGTCCGGCCGGCCGTCGACGATCCTCGACGCCACCGGCAGCTCGCCACGCATCCTGCGCGCCGGCTCCATCGGTCTGGACGTGCTGCACGAGTTCAACAACACCATCGAAGGTCCCGACGGAAGCAGCGGCTAGTGCGCGAGTACCTCGTCGTCGTCGGCATCGCGCTGGGCGTCACCTACCTGCTGGCCTCGATCGCGCGGGTTTCCGCCCACCACCTCGGAGCCGTGGCGCGGGTCCGCGATCGCGACGTCCACGCGGTGCCCACGCCGTACTTCGGCGGCCCGGCCATGCTCGGCGGCCTGCTCGCGGCCTACCTCGCGGCCACCCACCTGCCGTTCCTGTCGTTGGCCGACGAGTCGGTCTTCGACCCGGTGCGCGGAGTGCTGCTCGGTGGCGCGGTCATCTGCCTGGTGGGCGTCATCGACGACCTGTACGAGCTCGATGCGCTGAGCAAGTTCGCCGGCCAGGTGCTGGCGAGCATCCTCGTGGTCACCCAGGGCGTGCAGTTCGTGTACCTGCCGCTGTACGGCAACTACCTGGGCCTGGACCGTGCACAGGCCACCATCTTCACCGTCGTGCTGATCGTCGGCACCGCCAACGCGGTCAACTTCGTCGACGGGCTCGACGGACTCGCTGCCGGCATGGTCGGCATCGGCGCGGTCGCCTTCTTCGCCTACGCGTTCATCCTCGCGGTCGAGAACGGTGAGACCCGAGCGATCGCAGCGGCCCTGCTCACCGCGTCACTCGCCGGGGCGTGCCTGGGGATCCTGCCGCACAACTTCTTCCCGGCCCGCATGTTCATCGGTGACTCCGGCTCGATGCTGATCGGCTTCGTCCTGGCCTGCTCGTCGATCAGTCTCACCGGCCAGTTCCCGGCCACGAGCCTGACCGAGGGCATCGGCGGCGCCGAGGTCACCTTCCTGCCGGCCCTGCTGCCGCTGATCCTGCCGTTCACGATCCTGCTCGTGCCGTTCGCCGACCTGGGGCTGGCCGTCGTGCGTCGCACGCGCGCCGGCCGATCGCCGTTCAGCCCCGACAAGATGCACATCCACCACCGCCTGCTCGAGATCGGGCACTCCCACCGCCGCGCCGTGCTGCTGATGTACGCCGCGGCGGGCCTGGTGGCGTTCGGCAGCGTGGTCATCAGCCTGTTCAGCGGGTGGCAGTCGATCGCCGGGTTCGGTGTCCTGGCCCTGCTCACCGCGGCCGCGGTGTTCCTGCTGCCGAAGCTGGATGAAAAGATCTGGTCCTGATGTCCTTCACCTCGCGCTCCTCCCTGATGTCCATCGTCGCGCCCATCGCTGTCCTGACCGTGGTGTGCGCCGTCGCGGCGGCGCTGCTGGTCGGCGCCGGCGGCGCACTCGGTGCCGTCCTCGGCGGCCTGGTGGTCGTGCTCTTCCTGGGGTCCACACCCGTGGTGCTCGAGCCGATCGTCAAGGCCAGCCCGCAGCTCTCGCTCGGCGTGGCGGTGCTGTTCTTCGGCACCAAGGCGGCGGCGGCGGCCATCGCGCTGATCCTGCTGTTCGACGTCGGCGGAATGGCGCAGCACGTCGACGCGGGGTCCTTCGGCGTCACCGCCGCCATCGTCTCCGTCGCCTGGACGCTGCTGCAGATTCGGGCCTTCCGCACCCGGCGGGTTCCTACCTATGACCTGCGTAACAAGGATGCGTGAGTGGCTGGTAACCTCGGCATCAGCGACGAGCGAGAGGGGCCCGGATCCATCGGGCGCGCCTGGTTCTCGCACAGTGACGCTGGCCGTTTTGCCGGATCGCCGACCACCCGAAAAACCGGGCGTCGACCGCGCCATGAGACAAAGGTGACCGAGTGAGCTTCGCCTCGACCACGTTCTGGGCTGCCGATGGGCCTCCCAGCCCAGGTCCTGCCGACTTCAACCTGCCGGCGATCTTCCCGTGGGGGGACATGGACGGTGGCGTCACCAAGCCCATGGTGCTGGTGGCCCTGTCGGCGCTGATCATCGTCGCGCTGTTCTACCGCATGGCCAAGCCCGCCGCGGTCGTCCCGGGTCGTCTGCAGTTCGCCGGCGAGCTGCGTCTACGGCTTCGTCCGCAACGGCATCGCCCGCGAGAACATCGGCTCCAAGGAGTTCAAGCCGTTCGTCCCGTTCCTGTTCACGATCTTCCTGTTCGTGCTGGTCAACAACTTCTACGGCCTGATCCCGCTGTTCCAGTTCCCGACGATGTCGCACATCGGCTACCCGATGGCGTTGGCGATCCTCAGCTGGCTGCTCTACAACGGCGCGGGCATCAAGAAGAAGGGCTTCGTCGGCTACCTCAAGCACGAGACCGTGCCTGGCGGCATGAAGGGCCCGATCCTGCTGCTGCTGGTGCCGCTGGAGTTCCTGTCCAACATCTTGCTGCGCCCCATCACGCTGACGCTGCGTCTGTTCGCCACGATGTTCGCCGGCCACCTGCTGCTCATCCTGTTCGCCCTCGGCGCGGAGTTCCTGCTCCTGCACTCCGAGAACGCCCTGCGCTACCCGGCCGGCATCGCCTCGGCGCTGCTGTTCTTCGCCATCAGCTTCCTGGAGATCCTCGTGATGTTCCTCCAGGCGTATGTGTTCACGCTGCTCACGTCGATGTACGTCGGCGAGGCGCTCGCGGACGAGCACTAGAAACACCCCACACGGGGACACCCCACAACTTCATCCCGACCAGCACGACCCATCGACGCGGGACACTCCGCGTCACAACGAAAGGAAATGCCGTGGGAGGCACCGCAAACATGATCGGCCTCGGCCTGGCCGCGATTGGCCCCGGTATCGGCGTCGGTCTCATCTTCGCCGCGTTCGTCACCGGAGTCGCTCGTCAGCCCGAGGCTGAGGGCAAGCTGCGCCAGATCGCCATCTTGGGCTTCGTGCTCGCCGAGCAGTTCTTCATCATCGGTCTGGCTCTGGCGTTCGTGCTCAAGGCCAGCAACACCTGATTCGTACACCGACAGAAGGCACACACATGATCGCGACCCTGTATGTGGCGGCCGACGAGGCCGTGGAGGGTGAGGAGCTCAATCCCCTCATCCCGCACCTCGCCGAGATCGTCCTCAGTGCGCTCGTCTTCGGCCTGATCTTCTTCCTGCTGAAGAAGTTCGTCATCCCGATGTTCGAGAAGGCCTACGCCGAGCGCACGGCTGCCATCGAAGGTGGCATCGAGGACGCCCAGAAGGCACAGAAGGAGGCCGACGCGGCGCTGGAGAAGTACACCGCCCAGCTCGCCGACGCACGCCACGAGGCCGCGGCCATCCGCGAGGAGGCCAAGGAGCAGGGTGCGCAGATCATCGCCGAGGCCCGGGCCCAGGCCCAGGCCGAGGCGGAGCGGATCACCACCACGGCGCACGCGCAGATCGAGGCCGAGCGGTCGCAGGTCATCGCACAGCTGCGTGGCGAGGTCGGTTCGCTGGCCACCGATCTGGCCGGGCGCATCGTGGGCGAGTCCCTCGATGACGACGATCGCCAGAAGCGCACGGTGGAGCGGTTCATCGCTGAGCTGGAGGGGTCGGCCAACTGATGCAGCACCAGATGCGCGGTGTCTCGGCGAAGTCCCTCGCCGAGGTGCTCGCGACCGTCGAGGCGGTCGAGAAGCCGGGCGGCGACCTGTCGGCCGAGCTCTTCGCCGCTGTCGCCGCGATCGATGGCGCCCCGGCGTTGCGGCGGGTCCTCACCGACCCGTCCACCGACACCAGCGCCAAGCAGGGGCTGGTCGAGAACGTCTTCGGTGCCACCTACGGCGCTGACGCCGTGACGGTCCTGCAGTCGGCGACCGCCGGCCGCTGGGCCTCGCCGCGTGACTTCACCGACGGTCTCGAGACGGCCGGGGTCACCGCCCAGGTCGTCGCTGCCGACGCGGCCGGTGAGCTCGACGCACTGGAGACCGAGCTGTTCGAGATCGAGCGTGCGGTGCACGCCGACGACGAGGTGCGCGGGATCATCGCCGATCGCACCGTTCCGGCGAAGGCCAAGGCATCGCTGCTGACCGACCTGCTCAGCGGCAAGGTCTCGGCCTCGGCCCTGGCCCTCACCGTGCAGGCTGCCGCGACCCGACGCGGCTCGTTCGAGCGCACGCTGTCCGAGTTCGGCGACACCGCCGCTGCCCGGCGCAACCGGTTGCTCGCCGAGGTGCGGGTCGCCTATGAGCTCGGCGAGTCCGAGAAGTCCCGTCTCGCAGCAGCGCTCACCGCCAAGTACGGCAGCGACGTCCACCTCAACATCGTCGTCGACCCCTCGGTCGTCGGAGGCATCTCGGTCTCCGTCGGTGACGAGGTCGTCGACGGCACCATGTCCACTCGCCTCGAGGCTGCCCGCCGGCAGCTTGCAGGCTGAAGCGTTTTCCCAACCAGGCAGAAGGCAGACACAAATGGCCGACCTCACGATCAGCCCGGACGACATCCGCGGCGCCCTGCAGAAGTTCGTCACCGAGTACAAGCCCGACGCGGCCTCGACCGAAGAGGTCGGCATCGTCGCCGAGGCCGGTGACGGCATCGCCCGTGTCGAGGGCCTGCCCTCGGCCATGGCCAACGAGCTGCTCGAGTTCGAGGACGGCACGCTCGGCCTCGCCCTGAACCTCGACGTCCGCGAGATCGGCGTCGTCATCCTGGGTGACTTCTCCGGCATCGAGGAGGGCCAGCAGGTCCGCCGCACCGGCGAGGTCCTCTCGGTCCCCGTCGGTGACAACTACCTCGGCCGCGTCGTCGACCCGCTGGGCAACCCGATCGACGGACTCGGCGAGATCGAGACCGACAAGCGTCGTGCGCTGGAGCTGCAGGCCCCGAACGTCATGCAGCGCAAGAGCGTGCACGAGCCGATGATGACCGGCCTGAAGTCGATCGACTCGCTCACCCCGATCGGCCGTGGCCAGCGCCAGCTGATCATCGGTGACCGCCAGACCGGCAAGACCGCCATCGCGATCGACACGATCATCAACCAGAAGCAGAACTGGGAGTCCGGCGACCCGGACAAGCAGGTGCGCTGCATCTACGTCGCGATCGGCCAGAAGGGTTCGACCATCGCCGGCGTGCGTGGCGCACTGGAGGAGTCCGGCGCACTGGAGTACACCACCATCGTCGCGGCCCCCGCGTCCGACTCGGCCGGCTTCAAGTACCTCGCCCCGTACACCGGCTCGGCCATCGGCCAGGAGTGGATGTACAACGGCAAGCACGTCCTCATCGTGTTCGACGACCTGTCCAAGCAGGCCGACGCCTACCGCGCCGTGTCGCTGCTGCTGCGTCGCCCGCCGGGCCGCGAGGCCTACCCCGGCGACGTGTTCTACCTGCACTCGCGGCTGCTCGAGCGCTGCGCCAAGCTCAGCGACGACCTCGGCGCCGGCTCGATGACCGGTCTGCCGATCGTCGAGACCAAGGCCAACGACGTCTCGGCGTTCATCCCGACCAACGTCATCTCGATCACCGACGGTCAGATCTTCTTGCAGTCCGACCTGTTCAACGCCAACCAGCGTCCCGCGGTCGACGTCGGCATCTCGGTCTCGCGCGTCGGCGGTGCGGCCATGCAGAAGTCGATGAAGGCCGTCACCGGTTCGCTCAAGGTCGAGCTGGCGCAGTACCGCGCCATGGAGGCGTTCGCCATGTTCGCCTCCGACCTCGACGCAGCCTCCAAGCAGCAGCTGGCCCGCGGTCAGCGCATCATGGAGCTGTTCAAGCAGGGTCAGTACGCGCCGTTCCCCGTCGAGGACCAGGTCGTCTCGATCTGGGCCGCGTCCACGGCCAAGCTCGACCCCGTCCCGGTCGAGGACATCAGCCGCTTCGAGTCCGAGTTCCTCGACTACCTCAAGCGCTCGCACGGCGGCATCCTCGATGCCATCCGTGAGTCCGGGAAGTTCGAGGACGACAACGCGCAGGCGCTCGAGGGTGCCTACGAGTCGTTCACCGATCAGTTCGAGACCTCGGAGGGCGGCTCGATCAAGGCCGGCCACGAGGAGCACGAGGCCCTTGCCGACGAGGACGTCGAGCAGGAGCAGATCGTCAAGCAGAAGCGAGGCTGACACATGGCAGCGTCGGTACGAGAGCTACGCGCGAAGATCAGGTCGACCCAGGCGACCAAGAAGATCACGCGCGCCATGGAGCTGATCGCCGCGTCGCGCATCATCAAGGCGCAGCAGCGAGCGGCGGCGGCAGCGCCGTACGCCCGCGAGCTGACGCGCGCCGTCTCCGCGGTGGCGACGTTCTCCAACGTCGACCATCCGTTGACGCGGGAGAAGGAGAACGCCACCAGGGCGGCGGTGCTGGTCATCTCCAGCGACCGTGGTCTGGCCGGTTCGTACTCCTCGGCCGTGCTCAAGGAGGCTGAGCGACTCGTCGAGAAGCTCAAGAACGAGGGCAAGGACGTCGAGCTGTACCTCTCGGGCCGCAAGGCCGAGGCGTACTACAACTTCCGCCAGCGCGAGTTCGTGAAGTCGTGGACCGGATTCTCCGACAAGCCGGAGTACTCCGACGCCCGCGAGATCGGCAACACGTTGGTGGACGCCTTCAACATCGACACCGAGACGGGCCTGGACATCGACGGCGAGCCGGCCGACATCGACCGTGCGGTCGACGAGCTGCACGTCGTGTTCACCCGGTTCAGGTCCATGCTGACCCAGGAGCCGGACGTCATCCGGTTGCTGCCGCTCGAGGTCGTCGAGGGCACCGAGGTTCCGGACACCAACGAGGTCCTGCCGCTGTACGAGTTCGAGCCGTCGGCCACCGACGTGCTCGACGCGTTGCTGCCCAAGTACGTGCACAGCCGCATCTACTACTGCCTCCTGCAGGCGTCGGCCTCCGAGCTCGCCGCCCGTCAGAAGGCCATGAAGTCGGCGACCGACAACGCCGAAGAGCTGATCCAGAAGTACACCCGTACTGCCAACCAGGCCCGCCAGGCGGGTATCACCCAGGAAATCAGCGAGATCGTGGGCGGCGCCAATGCGCTGGCCGACGCGACCGCTGGGGAGTGAGAGAGACATGACTGCCACCATCGACGAGAAGACCACCGGCAGCACCACGGGCCGGGTGGCTCGGGTCATCGGCCCGGTGCTCGACATCGAGTTCCCCGCCGACCAGATCCCCGACATGTACAACGCGTTGACGGTCGACACCACCATCGACGGTGTCACCGAGACGCTGACCCTCGAGGTCGCGCTCCACATCGGTGACGGCCTGGTTCGCGCGATCAGCCTGCGCCCGACCGACGGCATCGTCCGCGGCGCCACGGTCACCGACACCGGCGGACCCATCATGGTCCCGGTCGGCGACCAGACGCTCGGCAAGGTGTTCAACACCACCGGCGACGTGATGAACCTCGCCGAGGGCGAGACCTGGGAGGTCACCGAGCGCCGCGGCATCCACGCCAAGGCCCCCGCGTTCGACCAGCTCGAGTCCAAGACCGAGATGTTCCAGACCGGCATCAAGGTCATCGACCTGCTGACGCCGTACGTGCAGGGCGGAAAGATCGGCCTGTTCGGCGGTGCCGGCGTCGGCAAGACCGTGCTGATCCAGGAGATGATCGCCCGTGTGGCCCGCGACCACGGTGGCGTGTCGGTGTTCGCCGGTGTCGGCGAGCGCACCCGCGAGGGCAACGACCTCATCGCCGAGATGGAGGAGGCCGGCGTCCTCGGACAGACCGCCCTCGTCTTCGGTCAGATGGACGAGCCGCCGGGAGCGCGCCTGCGCGTCGCCCTGTCGGCCCTCACGATGGCCGAGTACTTCCGCGACGTGCAGAACCAGGACGTCTTGTTGTTCATCGACAACATCTTCCGGTTCACGCAGGCCGGTTCCGAGGTCTCCACGCTGCTGGGTCGCATGCCGTCGGCCGTGGGATACCAGCCCACGCTGGCCGACGAGATGGGCGTCCTGCAGGAGCGCATCACCTCGACCCGTGGTCACTCCATCACCTCGTTGCAGGCCATCTACGTGCCCGCCGACGACTACACCGACCCGGCGCCGGCCACCACGTTCGCGCACCTGGACGCCACCACCGAGCTGAACCGTGAGATCGCCTCCATGGGCATCTACCCGGCCGTCGACCCGCTGACCTCCACGTCGCGCATCCTCGACCCGCGGTACATCTCCAACGAGCACTACACGACCGCCAACCGGGTCAAGAGCATCCTGCAGCGCAACAAGGAGCTGCAGGACATCATCGCGATCCTCGGTGTCGACGAGCTCAGCGAGGAGGACAAGACGCTGGTGTCCCGCGCACGTCGCATCCAGCGCTTCTTGTCCCAGAACACCTACGTGGCCAAGCAGTTCACCGGCATCGAGGGCTCGACGGTCTCCATCGACGAGACCATCGACGGCTTCACCAAGATCTGCGACGGCGACTACGACCACGTGGCCGAGCAGGCCTTCTTCATGTGCGGTGGCCTCGAGGACGTCGACAAGAAGTGGGACGAGATCCAGAAGGGCCTCAAGTGACCCTGCAGATCGAGCTCGTCGCCGCCGACCGCGTGGTGTGGTCGGGGCAGGCCCGCGAGGTCAGCGCGCGCACGGTCGACGGCGACCTGGGCGTGCTGACCGGGCACGCGCCGCTGCTGTCGTTGCTCGTCCCCGGTGTCGTGGTCATCCACGCCACCGAGGGCGAGCTGGTGCGTGCGGCGGTGGCTGAGGGCTTCCTGTCCGTGGCCAACGACCACGTCTCGATCCTCAGCGAGGAGATCTTCCTCGAGGCCGAGATCGACGAGTCGGCGCTCCAGCACGAGATCGACACGGCGCGCGCGGCAGAGGACCACGATGCCGTGCTGCGCGCCGAGGCCAAGTTCCGTACCGTCGGCAAGGCGTCCTGACGACCTGAGGGGGTTCGACCGTGCCGCTGTGGTGGTGGTTGATCGACTCCCTCGCGCTCGTCGTCGCGCTCGCGGTCCTGCTGGTCGTCTGGTTCGTCGTCCGCCGGCGGCTGATCACCCGCGGTTCCAGCGGCACGTTCGAGATGAGCACCAACCGCGACGTCGAGCCCGGACTGGGCTGGATGCTCGGGTTCGCCGTGTACCGCGACGCCGAGCTCTGCTGGTACCGGACCTTCTCCCTGTGGCCGGGACCGCGCTACCGCTTCGCACGCGGCACCGTGCTGATCGAGGGCCGGCGCCTGCCGGTGGGCACCGAGAATCATGCCGTGCACGGGGGTCACGTCATCGTCGACACCAAGAACGAGTGCGGCGTGCGCCAGTTCGCCATGAGCGCCAACGCCCTCACGGGGCTGTTGTCGTGGCTCGAGTCGTCGCCACCGGGGCAGCGCGTCAACAACGTGCTGTAGGTCGTTGTGGAGGTAACTCCAGGTGACGACACGTCGTGGCCCGAATTGACTAATTCTCATTGACCGCGGGCCCGCGGTCAGAGACAATCAGGGTGAGGTCATCCCCCTAGCCAAAGAGGTCTCTCGTGTTCATCAAGCGTCTTGCGGCGGCAGCAGCTGTCTCCGTCATCTCCGTCGTGGGCATCGCCCCGGCAGCCACCGCAGCACCCAAGTCGTCCGATCCGGTCGTGAAGACGACCATCGCCAAGCCGACCAAGCCGGCCAAGGCCATCGACTGGGACGCCCCGCAGCGGATGATCGACTGGGACTGATCCCAGACTGATCCACCAGGACCGCCCACCCCTCGGGGTGGGCGGTCCTGTCATGTCAGGACCAGCGCATCTAGCGCTCGCCGCTGTGCTGGTCTGCGGCTCGCTGGCGCTCGCCGCTGTGCTGGTCTGCGGCTCGCTGGCGCTCGCCGCTGTGCTGCATGTGCGGCTCGCTAGCGCTCGCCGCTGTGCTGCATGTGCGGCTCGCTAGCGCTCGCCGCTGTGCTGCATGTACGGCTCGCTAGCGCTCGCCGCCGGGCACCCAGAGGATGTCGCCGTCTGCGCGATTGGCGTGGCGCCCCAGGATGAACAGCAGATCGCTGAGGCGGTTGAGGTACCGCGCCGTGAGAGGGTTCATCGTGTCGCCGTGCTCGGCCAGGGCTGCCCAGGCGGCTCGCTCGGCCCGGCGGGTGACCGTGCAGGCCACGTGGATGGCCGCGGCCGCCGGGGTGCCGCCGCGCAGGATGAACGACCGCAGCTTGGGCAGCTGCTCGTTGTAGTGGTCGCACCAGCCCTCGAGCCGGTCGACGTAGTCCTGCTCGACGCGCAGCGGGGGGAACTCCGGGTCCTCCACGATGGGGCACGACAGGTCCGCGCCCACGTCGAACAGGTCGTTCTGGACGTGAGTGAGCACTCGCGCGACGTCGTCGTCGATGCTCCCGGCGAACTGACGGCCGAGGGCGAGGGCCATGCCGATCTGCGCGTTGGCCTCGTCGACGTCGGCGTAGGCCTGCAGTCGCAGGTCCAGCTTCGACGTCTCGCTCATGTCGCCGAGACGGGTCGTGCCGGCGTCGCCGGTGCGCGTGTAGATACGGGTCAGGTTCACCATGGCCCTGAGTGTAGGCGGCGCCTCGCGGGCTGGTGTGAGCCACGACGCCCTGCCGTTCGGGTGACCGTGAGATTACGGGACGGTAACCTGACCGCATGTCCGACCAGCCCGTCCAGCCCGAGCGCGACCGCCCGTGGGTCATGCGCACCTACGCCGGCCACAGCTCGGCCGCGGAGTCCAACGCCCTGTACCGCCGCAACCTGGCCAAGGGCCAGACCGGCCTGTCGGTGGCCTTCGACCTGCCGACGCAGACCGGCTACGACCCCGACCACGAGCTCAGCCGCGGTGAGGTCGGCAAGGTGGGTGTGCCCATCCCGCACCTCGGGGCGATGCGGCGGCTGTTCCAGGACATCCCGCTCGACGAGATGAACACCTCGATGACCATCAACGCCACGGCCATGTGGCTGTTGGCGATGTACCAGGTGGCGGCCGAGGAGCAGGGCGTCGAGCCCGCCCAGCTGTCCGGCACCACGCAGAACGACATCATCAAGGAGTACCTGTCGCGCGGCACCTACGTGTTCGGCCCGGCCCCGTCCTTGCGGCTGACCACGGACATGATCGCGTACACGGTCAGCACCATCCCGAAGTGGAACCCGCTCAACATCTGCAGCTACCACCTGCAGGAAGCCGGCGCCACGCCCACGCAGGAGCTCGCCTACGCACTCACCACCGCCATCGCGGTGCTCGACGCGGTGCGCGACTCCGGTCAGGTGAAGCCCGAGGAGTTCGAGAAGGTCGTCGGCCGCATCTCGTTCTTCGTCAACGCCGGCGTCCGGTTCATCGAGGAGATGTGCAAGATGCGTGCCTTCGGGCGCCTCTGGGACGAGATCACCCGCGAGCGCTACGGCGTGCAGGATCCCAAGATGCGCCGCCTGCGCTACGGCGTGCAGGTCAACTCGCTCGGCCTCACCGAGGCGCAGCCCGAGAACAACGTGCAGCGCATCGTGCTGGAGATGCTCGGCGTCACGCTGAGCAAGGACGCCCGCGCCCGCGCTGTGCAGCTGCCGGCGTGGAACGAGGCCCTCGGCCTCCCGCGGCCGTGGGACCAGCAGTGGTCGCTGCGGCTGCAGCAGGTGCTCGCGTTCGAGTCCGACCTGTTGGAGTACGACGACATCTTCGAGGGCTCGGTGGTGATCGAGGCCAAGGTCGCCGAGCTGTGCGAGAGCGCCAAGGCCGAGATCGACCGCGTCCAGGCCATGGGCGGTGCTGTCGCGGCCGTGGAGTCCGGCTACATGAAGCAGGCGCTCGTCGGCTCGCACGCCGAGCGGCGGGCCAGGATCGAGGCCGGCGAGATGCTGGTCGTCGGGGTCAACTCGTACACCGAGACCGAGCCGTCGCCACTGACCGCCGACCTGGACGGCGCGATCATGGTCGCCGACCCGAAGGCCGAGGCGAACGCCGTGGCCGACGTGCAGGCGTGGCGTGCCGATCGTGACCAGGGTGAGGTCGACGAGGCGCTGGCGCGTCTGCAGCGTGAGGCCAAGACCGACACCAACCTGATGGAGGCCACCCTCGCTGCCGTGCGTGCCGGTGCCACCGTGGGGGAGTGGGCCGGCGCCCTGCGTGAGGTCTTCGGCGAGTACCGCGCACCCACCGGCGTCAGCGGAGTCGTCGGCGTGGCCGAGGCGGGCGCCGAGCTGAGTGCCGTGCGCGAGAAGGTCGTGCGCACCGGTGAAGAGCTCGGTACCCGGCTGCGGTTCCTCGTGGGCAAGCCGGGCCTGGACGGACACTCCAACGGGGCCGAGCAGATCGCCGTGCGTGCCCGTGACGCCGGCTTCGAGGTCATCTACCAGGGCATCCGGCTGACTCCCGCTCAGATCGTCGCGGCCGCCGTGGCCGAGGACGTGCACTGCGTGGGTCTGTCGATCCTGTCCGGCTCCCACATGGAGCTGGTGCCCGAGGTGCAGAAGGCGATGACCGAGGCCGGCATCGGTGACGTCCCGATCATCGTGGGCGGCATCATCCCGGAGTCCGACGCCCGCAAGCTCGAGGCGTCCGGCGTTGCCGCGGTGTTCACGCCCAAGGACTTCGGCATGACCGACATCATGGGCCGCATCGCCGACGAGATCCGCTCGGCCAACGGTCTGGAGTGAGCCGGTGGTCGGGGACGGTCAGGCCGCGAGCTTCTGGCGCTGCTTCTTCGACAGGTCCGCGATCTTGACGAGCTTGCGCTTCTTGACCGTGTAGCCCGGCGGCAAGGTGCCCTTCTTCATCATCTGCAGCGGGCACCGCTTGCACGCGGGCTTGTCGCTGCAGCACTTCTTCTTGGGCGGCTTGGGCACGACGTCATCGTACCCTCCCTAGGTGAGGCTCGCCTAAGTAGTCGATGTGGAACAATGGCCGCATGGCTGCTCCTGCATTCGTCACCACCCTCAACGAGCAGATCGGGCACGAGTTCGACGCCCATCAGCAGTACGTGGCGATCGCCACCTACTACGACGCGCTCACCATGCCGCAGATGGCTGCGCTCTTCTACGCTCAGGCGCTGGAGGAGCGCGATCACGCGATGATGATGGTGCAGTACCTGCTCGACGCCGACGAGACGCCGGTCATTCCGGCTCTCGCCGCGCCGCGGGTCGACTTCGCCGACGTGGTGGAGCCGGTCCAGGTCGCGCTCGACCAGGAGAAGCGGGTCACCGAGCAGATCAACAACCTGACCCGCATCGCGCGCGAGAACAACGACTTCGCCTCCGACCAGTTCATGCAGTGGTTCATCAAGGAGCAGGTCGAGGAGGTCGCGTCGATGAGCGATCTGCTGGCCGTCGTCACGCGGTCGAAGGACGACTACGAGCGCATCGAGGACTGGATCGCCCGAGAGGACCGAGACGCTGGCGGCGACCCGACGGCCCCGCCGGTCGCGGGCGCCTGACGTGCGCTGGTCCGCCGGCGCCTTCCTGGCGGTCGCTGCCCTGGCGACCGTGACCGCGTGCGGGTCCGACGGCTCCACGGCAGGTTCGGACCCGCAGCCCGATCCGACCGCCAGCGCCATCGGCACCCGGCTGGCCATCACCGTGGTCGCAGCCGAGGGCGCCGAGCCGCGGGCCATGACGCTCACGTGCGATCCGCCCGGTGGTGATCACCCGAACGCGGCTGCAGCCTGCACGTCGATCGCCGCGGCCGGCGGCACCGACGCCTTCGCCCCCGTGGAGGACGCGGCCGTGTGCACGATGGTGTACGGCGGCCCGCAGACCGCCACCATCACGGGCACCTACCAGGGCGCTGCCGTCGACGCGTCGTTCAGCCGTGAGAACGGCTGCGAGATCGACCGCTGGGACACCCTCGGCACCGAGGTCTTCGACGTCCCGCTCCAGTGAGTCAGGCGACTCTGGCGTAGAGCAGGACGTCCATGCGGCGGTCGCCGATCGGCGCGTACGAGCGCATCAGTCCCTCGCGCTCGAGACCGGCGTGCTCGGCAATGCGCACCGACGCGACGTTCCACGGCTCGATGTACGCCTCGACGCGGTCGATGTCGGGCTGCTGCAGGGCCCAGTCGGCGGCCACGCCCACTGCTCGCGCGGTGAGGCCCCGGCCACGGTCAGCCGGGCCTGTCCAGTAGCCCAGGGACGCGCGCCCCTCGCCCCGCAGACGCACGCCGACGAATCCGAACGCCGGCTCGTCCTCGCTCGGTGCCGCGGCGAAGGGCCAGCCCGTGCCGTCGCTCAGGCGAGAGTGCTGCCGGGCGACGAACTCCAGCGCGTTCTCGACGCTGGCTGTCGTCGGCACGCTGCTGACCAGGGGGATGTAGGGGTCGTCGGCCACCGACATGACGACCTCGACGTCGGTGTCACGCCACGCCCGCAGCACGACCCCGTCGCCACGGAGTATCGGCATCTGCATGGTCCGAGGCTAGAACAGGCGCAATGACGGGTCGTCGATGCCGCGCAGCTCGTCGTAGTTGACCACGACGCAGGTGATGCCGCGGTCCTCGGCCAGCGTGCGGGCCTGGGGTTTGATCTCCTGGGCCGCGAAGATGCCCCGCACCGGGCGCAGGCCGGGGTCGCGGTTCATCAGCTCGAGGTACCGGGTCAGCTGCTCGACCCCGTCGATGCAGTCGATAACCGCCGCTTCACCTGACGGGGCAAGCGCGAAGTTCGGACTCCCACGCTCTGGCTGCTGCCTCCACGTCGTTCGGAGAAAGCGTCAGCTCGACGAAGTGGTCGTAGATGTCTGCTTCGGCAAGTCGGTCAGGTAGAGCTTCCAGGGAGATATAGACCCGAAGCACCACCAAATCAGAGGTCCGGGCTTGGAAACTGAAGGCGAGGTTTGGCTCCGTGAACACCAACATGTCGCCGTCGTTGACCTTGTCGTCAACGGGTGAAGGTCGCTTGCTGCCGTCAGAGACGCTGCGCAACCACCCGACTAGTCTCCGAGCCTCCCAAGCGGTCAGCGATGGGTCTCTAAAGGTCCAAGACTCGTGACCCGACCTGACTGTCCCTGCGATGATCAGCCAGTTTGCGTCCCAATCCATCGGACCCGATCCGTTGGTTGCGGGAAACTCGTAGCCATCGATCGTCATGGCGAACTGGTTGCCGTCGTGTGACTGGAGTTCCACGGCCACAGCCTAGAAGAGGCGAAGGCTCGGGTCATCGAGTCCACGGAGTTCGTCGTAGTTAACGACGACGCATTCGAAGCCGCGATCCTCGGCCAACGTGCGTGCTTGCTTGGCGATGGTCTGCGCCGCGAGCATTCCGCGAACAGGTCGCAACTGGGGGTCGCGGTTCATCAGCTCGACGTACCGGCTCAACTGTTCGACTGCATCGATGTTGGCGTGGCGCTTGATCTCGACTGCGACATGTTTCGCTGGCGCTTGTATCGTTCCGTCGATGTCGCCACGACGCTTGATCTCGACCGCGACGGATGCGTTCGAGCCGTCCTTGCACAACAGGTCGACCGGGCCGATGGCGGTCATGTACTCGCGGCGCACCAGGCTCATGCCGTCTCCGAGCGCGGCGGTGTGCTCGGCCAGCAGCTCCTGCAGGTGCTTCTCGACACCGTCCTTCTGCAGGCCGGGATCGACGCCGAGGTCGACCGACGTGTCGCTGAGGATCTCCTCGAGCCGGATGCGGAGCGTGTCGTCGGTCTTGGTGGCCGAGACCGTCCACTCGGGCACACCGTCGTCTGCCGTGCCCTCGCGCAGCGTGCACGGCGGGCTCATCCAGTTCAGCGGCTTGTAGGAGCCGCCGTCGGAGTGGATCAGCACCGAGCCGTCGGACTTGACCATGATGACGCGGGTGGCCAGCGGCAGGTGGGCGGTGAGCCGCCCGGCGTAGTCCACCTGGCAGCGCGCGATGACGATGCGCACTACTGCCTCGTCAGGGTGCCGAGCCGGAACTCCAGCTTCGTGGTGTCGCCGGAGTCGACGACCTTGCCCTCGTCGGTGTTGCCGTCGTCGCCGATCAGCCGCACGACGTCGCCGTCGACCTCGTACTTGCCGACCCGGAAGTCCGGCATGCCCTCGAAGTCCTCGGTGAAGGTGCCGTCCTCCTCGAAGTGCACCACCCACTCGACGTCGGGAGCCTCCCAGTCGCCGCGGATCGCGATGGCAGCGTCGGTGGAGGAGTCGACCGACGGCGTGGGTCCGGGCCGGGACGGCGCGCCCGTGGCGGGCGTGGGCGACGGTTCGTCGGAGCCGCCGAGCGTCGTGCAACCCGCAAGACAGGCCGCGGCGATCGCCCATGTGGCGACGGTCATACGTGGATTCATCAAGACCCTGTTCCGGTCGTGGTGGCGTCACGTTAGTCTGTCACGACCCCGAACCTACTCAGGAGTAGCCATGCAGGAGATCGTCGACCAGATCAACGGCGAGGGCGCCGACTCCCAGATCGCCCGCACGTTGCTGCTGCCGTACCTGAACCACGCGGCCACGATGTTCGAGAGCGGCTACGCCACGGCACCCGACATCGACGCCGCCATGCGCTTCGGCTGCGGCTACCCGGTCGGCCCGTTGGCGCTGGTCGATGCGCTCGGCGCCACGACGGTCGTCGACGGCCTCGAGGCGATGTACGCCGCCAGCGGCGACGAGCTGCACCAGCCCGCCGCGGTGCTCTCGGCCCACGCAGCCGACGGTGCATCGTTCGCCGACGCCGGGGGAGACGCCGGGCAGGCGCCGCCGGCCTTCATGCACACCATCGAGCGCGTCGGCGTCGTCGGCACCGGCACCATGGCGTCGGGCATCGTCGAGGTCTTCGCCAAGGCTGGCTACGACGTGACCTTTGTCGGCCGCGGCGAGGACAAGATCGCCGGCGTCATCGCCGCCATCACCAAGAGCCTCGACAAGGCCGTCGCCCGCGGCAAGATGGACGAGGACGGCAAGTCGTCGGTGCTCGAGCGCCTCACCGGCAGCACCGAGCGCGAGGCCCTCGCCGACGCCGACATCATCGTCGAGGCGATCGCCGAGGACCTGGACATCAAGCTCGAGCTGTTCACCGACCTCGACCGCATCGCCAAGCCGGGCGCCATCCTCGCCACCACGACCTCGTCGCTGTCGATCAACGCCTGTGCCGCCGCCACGAAGCGTCCGCAGGACGTCATCGGCATGCACTTCTTCAACCCGGCCGCCGTCATGAAGCTGGTCGAGGTCGTCACGGCCGACGACACCTCGGTCGAGGTCGACGAGACCGTGCGCGCGTTGTGCCTGGCCACCGGAAAGCACCCCGTCTCGTGCGGGGACCGCGCCGGCTTCATCGTGAACGCCCTGCTGTTCCCGTACCTCAACGACGCGATCAAGCTGCACGAGGACGGCGACGCCAGCATCGATCAGGTCGACGAGGCGATGAAGGCCACGCAGCTGCCCATGGGACCTTTCGCCCTGCTGGACGTCGTCGGCAACGACGTGTCGCTGGCCATCCAGCGATCCCTGGTCGAGACCTTCGGGCACGCCGGATGGCAGCCCGCAGCCTCGTTGGAGGCCGTCGTTGCAGCCGGAAAGCTCGGTCGCAAGACGGGTGAGGGGTTTCACACCTACTGATCGAGTGACGTCGTGGCCGTAGGGTCGTTGGTCCCTGGTGGGGGACCGACCGCAGGAGACCGATGCCCCCGCCCACACTCTCGACCCGCGCAACGGCGGTCCTGCGCCGTGGGCGTCTCGTCGTCCGAGCCGTCGTCCTCGGACTCATCGTCGGTCTGCTCTGGCCCCAGGCGGTCCACCCGCTCGCCGGCGCCGACACCACGACCCTGCCGGACCCCGCACTCGCGACCGCGCGGATCGTCGCCGAGCAGGAGCGGTACGGACTCGAGTGCGACGCGGAGCCGACGCTGACCGACGTGGTCGTCTTCCGATTCGCCGCCGACGAGGAGGGCGTCGAGCAGGTGCAGGTGGTGACGTTCGACGAGGCGCTGGCGGCATCGGGGGCGCGGGCCGGCTGGGTCGTCGCGTACTGCAGCTGAGATCGCCGACCAGATCGCGGTGGCGCCGATCGTGGATAACTCCGGGCCGTCAGCGTCGTTCTCTGTTGGTGAGAGGGACGACCTGACAGGAGCAGATCATGACGGCGGCACCAACGGCGCCACGTTCACCCATCCAGGCCCTCCAGCCTCGGTCTGGCCACTCGGGCCCGCGGCCCGTCGGCGGCTGGGATGCGCGCGCCTGGACCGGATGGGTCTGGAACGCCGCCGTCGTCACGTCGATCGCCGCCTTGTCCGTCGGCGTCTTCGGCCTGCTGCCCGGCGTACAGGTGCCGGATCGTCCGACCGCCGGCCCGGCCACCCAGCAGCTGGTGACGGCGCAGGAGTCCATCGGACTGTCGTGCCGCACCGAGCCGGCCCTGACCGATCAGGTCGTCTTCGAGTACAGCAGCGACCGGACAGCGGACGTGCTGGCCTTCGGCGATGCGGTCATCGCCCAGAAGGCGGGCCGGGGCACGATCCACAGCTACTGCCTCTGACGCTTCCGGTGCCCGCGATCACGTCGCACTGCCCCGTGCGCCGCTCTCTATGATCTGAGGTGTGCCCCGCCGTCACAGCCGTCGACCCGATGAGCGTGGCTCGGCCCGTGCGGTGAACGACGCCATCGAGACCCGCGGCTCGGTGCAGTGGCACGTGCGCACCTTGAGCGGGGCCGCCAAGCAGTACCGGTGCCCCGGGTGCCACCAGCTCGTGCAGCCGGGGTCGGGTCACCTGCTGGTCTGGCCGGTGGAGAAGGCGTTGCTCAGCGCCGAGGCGATCGACGAACGACGCCACTGGCACACCGCCTGCTGGCGGCGTCGGCTCTGACGCTCAGGCGTCGTCCTCGACGATCTCCGCATCGACGGTCTCGGGCTCGGCCGGGCTGGCCTCCACGGCCTTGGGCGACGACGCCTTGTCGACGGCCTGTGCGGCCTCCGGTGCGAAGGTGGAGACGATGTCGCGCAGCTGGCCCATCTGCGCCATGATCCCGTCGCGCTTGCGCTGCAGGTCCTCGACCTCCGAGCGCAGCATGCGCGTCTGGCGCTCGGTGTCGGTGGTGGCGCTGGCACGCAGGTGCTCGGCGTCGGCCTGGGCGCCGCTCATCAGCGCCTCGGCCTCCTGCTTGGCCGTCTCGAGCAGACGGGTGGCCTCGTCGCTGGCGGCGTCGCGCGCCTTGGCGGCCTGCGCCATCACGTCGCGCGCGCGGTCGTCGGCAGCCGCAGCGCGAGCCTCGGCGTCGGCGACGAGCTGGGCGGTCTGCTGCGCGGCGGCCTGATGGGCCTCGGTGGCCTCGCGGGCGAGCCGCTCCTTCTCCACGGCCAGCACGCGGCGGGCCTCGGTGACCTCGCGGTCTGCTGCGGCGCGGGCCTGCTCGACCTCGCGGGTGGCGCCGAGCCGCATGTTCTGCGACTCCTGCTCCGCTGCCAGCCGCAGCTGGGCGGCCTCGCGCTCGGCGTGCGCCCGTTGATCGGCGGTGTGGGCCTTGGTGTCGGCGTTCATCGCCTCGGCCTCCTCGAGGAGAGCCTTGCGGCGCTCGTCGATCTCGGCCAGTGCCTTGGCCTTGGTCGCCTCGGCGTCCTTGACGGCTGCCGCGCGCACCACGGCGGCCTCCTCCTCGGCCTTCTTGACCAGCTCGTCGGCCTCGCGCACCGCTCGGGTGCGCACGTCCTCCGCCTCCTGCTCGGCCAGGCCGAGCAGCTGGGCGGCGTGGTTGCCCAGCCCGGTGTAGGTCGGCTTCTCGACGGCCTCGACCCGATCCTTGAGCTTCTCGATCAGGTTGCGCAGGTTCGCGTTCTCGTCCTCGGCCGACTTCAGGGCCTCGGCCGCACGCTGCAGCTCGGCCGACTGGGACCGGGTGAACGAGTCGACCGCGTCGCTGTCGTAGCCACCTCGGCGCGCCAACGGGAAGGACGCGTCTGCCGACTTCTGTGCTGCGTCGAGGACGGAGGTCGCGAGGTGGTCAGACATGGGCATCCCTGGATCGAGGGGAGGAGTGGGCAGTCGCCAGCATACCGCCGCGTCAGATCCCGCGGAACCGATTGATGGCGTCGAGGTGGAGCGCGCGCTTGGCCTCGTCGCGGACGCCGAGTCCCTCCTCAGGAGCCAGGCAGAGCACACCCACCTTGCCCTGGTGGGCGTTGCGGTGGACGTCGAGCGCTGCCTGCCCGGTCTCGGCCAGCGGGTACACCTTGGACACGGTGGGGTGGATGAGTCCCTTGTCGATCAGGCGGTTGGCCTCGAACGCCTCGCGGTAGTTGGCGAAGTGCGAGCTCTTGATGTTCTTGAGGTTCATCCACAGGTACCGGTTGTCGTACTGGTGCATGTAGCCGGAGGTGGACGCGCAGGTGATGATCGTGCCGCCCTTGCGGGTGACGTAGACCGAGGCGCCGAACGTCTCGCGTCCCGGGTGCTCGAAGACGATGTCCGGGTCCTCGCCGCCGGTGAGCTCGCGGATCTTCTTGCCGAAGCGCTGCCACTCCTTGGGGTCCTGGTTGTTCTCGTCCTTCCAGAACCGGTACCCCTCGGCCGAGCGGTCGATGACGTGCTCGGCGCCCAGCGAACGGACGATCTCGGCCTTGTCGGGCGACGAGACCACGCACACGGGGATGGCGCCACCGTTGAGGGCCATCTGGGTGGCGTAGGACCCGAGGCCACCGGAGGCGCCCCAGATCAGCACGACGTCGCCCTGCTTCATGTTGGCGCCGTTCTTGGACACCAGCTGGCGGTAGGCGGTGGAGTTGACCAGGCCGGGGCTGGCCGCCTCCTCCCACGTGAGGTGGTCGGGCTTGGGCATCAGCTGGTTGGCCTTGACGATGGCCAGCTGGGCCAGGCCTCCGAAGTTGGTCTCGAATCCCCAGATCCGCTGCTGCGGATCCATCATCGTGTCGTCGTGGCCGTCGGGAGCCTCCAGCTCGACCGACAGGCAGTGCGCCACGACCTCGCGGCCCGGCTTCCAGAGGTTGACGCCCGGACCGGTGCGCAGCACGACGCCGGCCAGGTCCGAGCCCACCACGTGGTACGGCAGGTCGTGGCGCTTGGTGTACTCCGACAGGCGCCCGTAGCGCTCGAGGAAGCCGAACGTCGAGACCGGCTCGAAGATCGAGGTCCACACGGTGTTGTAGTTGATGGCGCTGGCCATGACGGCCACGAGCGCCTCGCCCGGCGCCAGCTCGGGGATCGGGACGTCGTCCAGGTGCAGGCTCTGGCGCGGATCCTTGTCCTTGCTCGCCATCCCTTCGAACATGTCGACCTCGTCCTTGTGGACGGTGATGCCCTGGTACGAGTCGGGCAGGGCGATGGAACCGAAGTCCTCCGCCGGCGTGTCTCCGGCGAGGATGGCGTCGAGAATGTTCTGCACGGGTGGACCTCCTGAGGTGTCCCGGCGATGTTACCGATCCGTAACAGCGGCGGCTATGCCCTCGAGTGTGATCCGAGCCTCAGAAGCGATCAGTGCGAGGCGGCCGGCTCCACCAGCTCGACCAGCACGCCGCCGGCGTCCTTGGGGTGCACGAAGTTGACCCGGCTGTCCGACGTCCCGCGCTTGGGGGCGTCGTAGAGCAGTCGCACGCCGCGCTCGCGAAGGATGGCCGAGACGGCCTCGATGTCGGCGACCCGATAGGCCAGCTGCTGGATGCCCTGACCGTTGCGAGCGATGAACTTGGCGATCGTCGACTCCTCGCTCAGCGGAGCGAGCAGCTGGATGCGCGTGTCGCTCTCGCCGACGGCGAGCATCGCCTCGCGGACGCCCTGCTCCTCGTTGACCTCTTCGTGCACCGAGTGCAGGCCGAAGGTCGAGGCGTAGAACTCGAGGGCGTCGTCGAGGTCGGGCACGGCGATGCCGACGTGGTCGATCGTGAGCAGCAGGTGTTCGGGGACGAGTGCGTCAGACATGCGACAGAGCGTAGGGCACCACCCGTGGGTCCACCCGATGATGCATCCGTCCGAGGCTGGGTACAGTGACCGCAATCGTCGTCGAAGGAGCACATCCATGACCCAGTCCGTCATCGTTGCCGGAGCACGTACACCCATTGGTCGCCTGCTCGGCGGACTCAAGACCCTGTCGGGCTCCGATCTCGGCGGGCTGGCCATCAAGGGCGCCCTCGACAAGGCCGGCGTGTCCGGCGACCAGGTCGACTACGTGATCATGGGTCAGGTCCTCACCGCCGGTGCCGGGCAGATCCCCGCCCGCCAGGCCGCGCACAAGGCCGGCATCCCGCTCGGCGTGCCCGCACTCACCATCAACAAGGTGTGCCTCTCGGGCATCAACGCCATCGCCCTGGCGGACCAGCTCATCCGCGCCGGCGAGCACGAGGTCATCGTGGCCGGCGGCCAGGAGTCGATGACCCAGGCGCCGCACATGCTGCTCGGATCGCGCGAGGGCACCAAGTACGGCGACACCACGCTCACCGACCACATGGCCTACGACGGCCTGTGGGACGCCCTGACCGACCAGGCCATGGGCGGACTGACCGAGCAGATCAACGCCGAGCAGCAGAAGTTCACCCGCGAGGAGCAGGACGCGTTCAGCGCCGCCTCGCACCAGAAGGCGGCCATGGCGCAGAAGGACGGCGTCTTCGACGACGAGATCGTTCCGGTCGAGATCCCCAGCCGTCGCGGCGACCCGGTCGTCGTGTCGGCCGACGAGGGCGTCCGTGGCGACACCACCACCGAGTCCCTGGGCAAGCTGCGCCCGGCCTTCGACAAGAACGGCACCATCACGGCGGGCTCGGCCAGCCAGATCTCCGACGGCGCGGCTGCCGTCGTGGTCATGAGCAAGGCCAAGGCCGAGGAGCTGGGCCTGTCGTGGATCGCCGAGATCGGCGCTGCGGGCGTCGTCGCCGGACCCGACTCCAGCCTGCAGAACCAGCCGGCCAACGCCATCGCCGCGGCCTGCGAGAAGGAGGGCATCACGCCCGCCGACCTGGACCTGGTGGAGATCAACGAGGCGTTCGCCGCCGTCGGCATCTCCAGCGCCAAGGAGCTCGGCATCAGCCAGGACATCGTCAACGTCAACGGCGGAGCCATCGCGCTCGGACACCCGATCGGCGCCAGCGGCGCTCGCATCGCGCTGCACCTGGCGCTCGAGCTGGGCCGTCGCGGCGGCGGCGTCGGTGCGGCTGCGCTGTGTGGTGGCGGTGGCCAGGGCGACGCCCTGATCATCCGCGTTCCCCAGAAGTAGCGTGGCCGACGACGTCGGATCGCTGGTCGCGGCGGCCGGTACCGGTCAGGCACGGGCCGTCGCGCGGCTGATCTCCCTGGTGGAGGATCGGTCGCCCCAGCTGCGCGAGGTCAGTGCGGCGCTGGCGGCCACGGCCGGTCGTGCCCACGTGGTCGGCATCACCGGATCGCCGGGCGTGGGCAAGTCGACGTCGACGTCGGCGCTGGTCGGGGCGTGGCGCGCGGCGGGCCGCACCGTCGGCGTGCTCGCCGTCGACCCCACGTCGCCGTTCACCGGTGGGGCCCTGCTGGGCGACCGCATCCGCATGCAGGACCACGCCACCGACGACGGCGTCTACATCCGGTCGATGGCCAGCCGCGGCCACCTCGGGGGGCTGTCGGCCTCGGCGCCGCAGGCGCTGCGGGTCTTCGACGCGGCCGGCTGCGACGTCGTGCTGGTCGAGACGGTGGGCGTGGGGCAGTCCGAGGTCGAGATCGCCGGGATCGCCGACACCACCCTCGTGCTGCTGGCGCCGGGCATGGGTGACGGCATCCAGGCGGCGAAGGCAGGGGTCCTCGAGATCGGTGACGTCTTCTGCGTCAACAAGGCCGATCGCGACGGCGCCACGTCCACGCGCCGCGAGCTGCGCACGGTGCTGTCGATGACCACGGGCGACGCCGACCGGTGGAAGCCGCCGATCGTCATGACGGTGGCGACCACGGGGGAGGGGATCGACGAGCTGGTCGAGCAGATCGATGCTCACGGCGAGCACCTGCGCACGACCGGGCAGCTGGACGCGCGACGGGTCGCTCGAGCCAGGCGGGAGATCGAGGCCCTGGCCCTCACCGAGGTGCAGCAGCGCTTCGCGCACCTGTCCGGGCACGCAGATCTCGACGACCTCGCCCGCGGTGTGGTCGACGGCCACACCGACCCGTTCGCCGCAGCCGATCGGCTGGTCGACGGCCTGTAGGAGGCGACGACGCGCCGGTCGTGTGATTGCAGGGGCTGGCGTGATCAGTGGGACACAATAGGTCTGTGTTGAAGAAGATCGGCAGCCTGCTCGTCATCGGGTTCGCTGTGTACTACCTGCTCACCGCGCCTGCCGGCGCGGCCGATGCCGTGAGCAATGCCGCGAGCGCCGTCTTCGACGGATTCGGGCAGGTCGGCGTCTTCGTCAACGAGCTGATCGCCTAGCGGGGCCGCGGTGCTGGGGTCGGTGCTGGACCGTCTTCCCGAGCAGCAGGTCGATCGCCACCTGCTCGTCGAGGAGGGCGAGATCGTCATCGACCTGGTGCGCCATCACCGGATCGTCTACTGGCAGCCCCTGCTCGAGCTGGTCGGTGTCGTGGCGCTGTGGGCCCTGGCCGTCTTCGGCCCGATCCAGCTGGGCTGGTTCTTCATCGTCGCTGCCCTGGCCCTGGCGGCGCACGTGGTCTACCTGACCTTGCGCGAGCACCGTGACGTGTTCGTCATCACCAACATGCGGGTGTTCCGCGCCAGCGGCGTGTTCTCCGTGCGCATCGCCACCATGCCGATCAGCCGCATCCTGGACATCACGGTCGAGAAGCCGTTGCTGGGCCGACTGTTCGGATACGGCCACTTCGTGTTCGAGTCCGCCGCGCAGGCCCAGGGCCTGAGGTCGATCCGATTCATCGGTGACCCGGACCAGCGAGACCTGACGATCCAGCGCGTGGTGCAGGCCAACGGGCTCCGTGGCGGCACCGACCACCGTCCCTCCGGCGGTCGGCACCGGCTTCCTACACTGGAGACATGACCTTCTCGCGTCACGGTGCCATCGACCTGTCCGTCCTGAAGCAGCCTGCGACCCCACCGCCCACCTCCGCGCCCGGCGGTGCAGGAGCCGGCGCGTCCTACGTCGTGGACGTGTCCGACCAGAACTTCGAGGGCGTCGTCCAGTCCTCCATGCAGCACCTGGTGGTGCTGAGCCTGTGGTCGCCGCGGTCGGCCCAGAGCCAGGCGTTCAACCAGACCCTTGCGGCGATCGTCAACGGGTACCAGGGCCGCATCCTGCTCGCCCAGATCGACGTCGACACCAACCCGGGCGTGGCCCAGGCCCTGCAGGTGCAGGGTGTGCCCGCGCTGTTCGGCCTGGTCAAGGGCCAGCCGGTGCCGTTGTTCCAGGGCACTGCTGACGACGCCCAGATCCGGCAGGTGTTCGACGAGCTGGTCTCGGTGGGCGCCGAGCACGGCGTCACCGGACTCGCGCAACCGGTCGCTGCCGGCGCTGCGGCCCCGGAGGGCGACGAGGAGCCGGCCGACGATCCGCGGTTCGCCGAGGCCGACGCAGCCTTCGCGGCCGGCGACCTCGATCTGGCCATCGCCGAGTACGAGAAGGTGCAGGCCCAGTACCCGGCCGACGCCGAGGTCGCCGAGCGGCTGGCCGGCATCCGACTGATGGCACGGACCCGCGACGCCGACCTGCAGGCCGCGCGGGCCGCCGCTGCCGATGCGCCCGACGACGTCCAGGCTCAGCTGCTCGTCGCCGACCTGGACGTCTCCGGTGGTCACGTCGAGGACGCGTTCGACCGGCTGATCCAGCTGGTCAAGCGGCTGCCCGGCGAGGAGCGCGACGCAGTGCGCGAACGGCTCATCGAGCTGTTCACGGTCGTGGGGCTGTCCGATCCTCGCGTCGCCGCCGCACGACGTTCTCTCGCGCAGGCGCTGTACTGAGGCCATCGACCCGTCCGCCGGGTAGGGTCACCACACCATGAGGCGGTTGACGGGGTGGGCGATCATGCTGCTCGGCGTCCTGTTCGGACTGCTGGGGCTGGCGCTGATGATCATGCTCGGTCCCGACAGCCGGATCACCACCGGCCCGCACACGATCGAGACCGACGGTTCGGTCGTCGTCACCGCCCCGCGAGTGATCACCTGGACCGGGGTGCAGGTCGACGTGCTGGCTGAGCTGCCCGCCCAGAAGCCGGTGTTCGTGGGTCTGGGGAACACCGTCGACGTGCAGAGCCTGGTCGGCGCCACGCAGCGGGTCGAGATCACGAAGTTCCGGACACCGTGGAAGCCGACCTTCACGCAGATCGACGGTCGACCGGTGGTGCAGGGCGCTCCGACGGCTCTCGACTGGTGGTACGCCGACTCGGCCGGTCTCGGCGGCGCCAGGATCAGCACCAGCCTGCCCGACGAGCCGGTGTCGCTGGCGGTCATCTCGGTGGGCGCCTCGAACCTCTCGGGCCTGCAGGTCACCCTGGCGTACGGCATCAAGGGCGGGTTCGCCAAGGGCGCTGGTCTGCTGCTGCTGGGCGTCGGGGGAGTGCTCGGTGGCCGCGTCCTGCGCACCACGCCGGTCGCGGACGACGAGTTGGTCGACGCCGAGCAGGAAGAGGTCGTGTACGTCATCGTCGACGACGACGGTGTGGAGCGTGAGCTGACGGCGGAGGAGGTCGAGGCCGAGGGCTACGAGGTCGTCGACGAGGAGACCGGTCCCGAACCCGTCGTGGAGCCGGAGCCCGAGCCCGAGCCGGAGCCGGCTGCGGCTGGCCAGGTCGAGGAACCCGTGGTCTACGTCTACATCGACGACGACGGCGTGGAGCACGAGGTCAGTCCCGAGGACCTCGACCCCGACGAGTTCGAGATCGTGGACGAGGAGGATCCGCGATGACCCTCGTCCGCCGCCTCGCGGTCCTGCTGATCGTCGCCGCCGCGGTGCTGGCCGCGTGTGCCGTGCCGCGCGACCGCACGATCGATCGCATCGACAAGGTGTCGGCGACCGACGCGGAGGTGGCCGCGGTCTACAAGCGGTACCGAGAGGTGCGCAACGCCGCGGCCGAGCTGCTGGATCCGAAGCCGCTGTCGACGATCGAGACCGGACCGGTGCTGGCCATCGACACCGGGTCCTTCGAGGTGTCGCAACGCCTCCAGGCCACGCAGCAGGAACGCACGGGCGCGATCGACATCCTCGACGTCGAGACGCCACGTTTCAGCCGGTACCCGCTCTGGTACGTGGCCGTGGTCCGCGACGGGACACGCAACCTCAAGCGGGTGCAGGTGTTCGAGCGCACGTCGGCGGTCGACCCGTGGCTGCTGGTGTCCTCGCCCGAGACCTTGGCGTCCACCCAGCTGCCGGAGGTCCGCAGGGACGGCAGTGGCAGTGCCCGGCGGGTCGACACCGCGGACGGCACCGGCATGGCCATGTCGGCCGACGAGGCGGCCGCCGCGTACGCGCGCACGCTGAGCGACCCGAAGGCGCCGGAGGCGGCGACGATCGAGGACGACTCCTTCATCACCCAGATGCGCGAGGCGGCGGCCACTGCCTCCTCGCTCCCGGGCGTCGAGTTCGCCCAGACGTGGGTGCCCGAGAAGGTCGAGTACGCCCTGCGCACCTCCGACGGGGGAGCGCTGGCCTTCGTCACCCTGCTGCGCACCGACACCTACACGGTTCCCGACGGGCTGCAGGTCACGTGGCCGGACGGCTCCCCGCAGCAGGCGTTCCTCCAGCAGGGCATCCGGGGCACGGGGACGCTGAACTACTACCACCAGATCCTGGTGTACATCCCCGGTGGCAGGGACAAGCCGCGGGCGCTGGGGCAGTTCGGCGGCGTCGTCAGCGGAGATGCCGGTGGGGCCCAGGACGGCCGGCCCTAGGGACCCGGAGGTGCCTCGCGGTACGGGGTGCGGTCGCCGTCGAGCACCGACTCCAGCAGCGTGATCGTGGCTGCGGTGGCGCGCTCGCGGACCGTGGCCGGGTCGCACCAGTGCACGGCCTTGATCTCGGTGGGCTGCAGGTTCATCTGTTCCACCCACTCCGCGTCGACGGTCCCGAGATCGAACAGGAAGATGCAGGCGTCGTCCCACCCGCGCCAGGCGGGAAGCCAGTTGACCGTGACCAGGCCGTGGACCTCGACCTCGACGTCGAGCTCCTCGCGCAGCTCGCGCACCAGCCCGGGCGAGGGTGCCTCGCCGACCTCGATGACGCCGCCGGGCAGGTCCCACTCGTTCTTGTAGGTGAGCTCGCACAACAGCACCCGACCCTGTTCGTCGCGGAGCAGGCCCTGGCTGATCACTCGCTTGGTGGGCAGGCCGGCGTTGAGGATCGCGATGAAGCCGTCGCGGCTCATCGGCGCCGGGTCGTCGGCGATGCGGGCCAGCAGCACGCGGTCGGACTCGTCGCCGGGCGCGCGCAGGATGCCTTCGCGGCGCAGGCCCGAGATGGAGGCGGCTCGCACGTCGTCGGTGCGGTCGACCGGGATGCGTGCCTCGAGCCGGGTGGCGCCGAGGTCGCCGAAGGCGTGAGGGACGGCCAGTCGCAAGGCACGAACGACGGTGCCGAGGGCGTGCTCGCCCATGTTCCAGCGCACCGACAGCGTGCGTGCGCTCTCGCGACGAAAGGCCAGGGTTCCCACCCGTTCGCCGCCCTGGCGGACCGCGAAGCCGATGAACTCGCCCGTGCCGGTCGCGCTGCCGCCCGACGTGGGCTCGAGCTCGAGATCGTCGTCGCGCAGCGAGGTGGACGTCATGCGTCCATCCTGCCACCTGGCAAACTGCAAAGATTCATTTGCAAAGAAGTCTTTGCAGTCCTAGCATCAACGACATGGCCTACACGTCGAAACCGGTCGAGGACCTCGACACCCTCAGGGCGATCTCGCACCCGCTGCGCCTGCGCCTGATCGGGATGCTGAGGTCGGGCGGCCCGGCCACCGCCTCGGCCCTGGGCCGCGCGCTGGGCGAGTCCAGCGGGTCCACCTCGTACCACCTTCGCCAGCTCGAACGGTTCGGCTTCGTCGGGGACGACGTCGAGCAACCGTCGGGTCGCGAGCGTCGCTGGAGGGCCCTGCACGACCTCACCTCCTTCCCGCACGCCCTCGCCGGCCTCGACGGGGGGCGCGAGCACCTCGACGCCGTCCGCCGCCGCCAGGAGGAGCACCTGCGCGAGGGGCTCGACGCCTGGCGCGAGTCACGCCCCGGCATCGGCCACTCGGACTACCTGGTGCGGCTCGCGGCGGACGAGCTCGAGCAGATGAATGCCGAGATCCAGCAGGTCGTCGCGCGCTACGCGGGCCGCGACACAGGTGACGCCGTCGCGGTGCACGTCCTCACCCTGCCCGCCAGCACCCACGTCGAGTCATGAGCCCACTGCACCGCTTCTGGCTGCTGACCGGCCTGCGCTGGCTGCCGACGGGACTGATCATCCCGGTCACCACGCTGCTGCCGCTCGAACGCGGGTTGTCGCTGGCACAGCTGGGCTCGGTCGTCGCGATCCAGGGAGTCGTCGTCCTGCTGCTCGAGCTGCCGACCGGTGGCTTCGCGGACGCAGCCGGTCGACGACCCGTGGTGCTGGCCTCCGCCGTGTTCGCGCTCGCGTCCTACGTGGTGTTCGCCCTGGCGCCCGACGCGGCGTGGTTCGCGGTCGCCATCGCGCTCACCGGCGTGTTCCGGGCATTGGACAGCGGACCGCTGAACGCGTGGTTCGTCGACCAGGTCGTCGCCGGGCCGCACGACCCCGACGACGTCGCGCGCGGACTGTCCGGCGCGGGGGCGGTCATCGGTGGATCCATCGCGACGGGATCGCTGCTGTCGGCCGGTCTCGTCGCGTGGTCGCCGATCGATCGATCCGTCGCCCTCGCGCTGCCGTACTGGGCCGCCGCGGTCATGGCCGCGGTGCAGATCGGCGCCACCGTGCTGCTGATGGACGAAGCCCGGCCGGTCGACTCACGCGGGATGCTGGCCTCCCTGCGCGACACTCCGCGCACGGTCGCCGACGGCGCGCGCCTGCTGACGCGGTCGCGGGTGCTTGCCGCCCTGGTGACCGTCGAGCTCTTCTGGGGCTTCGGCATGGTCGGCTTCGAGATGTTCATGCCGGTGCGTCTGTCCGAGCTGCTCACGGACCGCACCCAGGCTGCGGCTGTGATGGGGCCGGTGTCCGCGGCTGCGTGGGGGGTGTCGGCTCTCGGCGCCTTGGCGGCTCCCGCCCTCGCTCGCCGATGGGGTGTGGTCCCGGTGTCGGTGGGACTGCGGTTCGTCCAGGGCGGCACGGTGATCGCCATGGGCCTGGCGTTCGGCCCGATCGGTCTGATCGTGGCCTACCTCGCCACCTACGCGGTCCACTCGGCGTCCGGAGTGCTCTACGAGACCTTGCTGCACCGGCAGGTCGATTCCCGGAATCGCGCCACCGTGCTGTCGCTGGCGTCGATGGCCATGCAGCCTGCCGGCTCGCTCGGTGCGATCGTGCTGGGCGCCGTCGCGGCCGGCGTCAGCAGCGGTGCTGCGCTCGGACTCGCCGGAGTGGTGCTGGCGTTGGCTGCGCCGCTGTTCCTCGTGCGGCCACGAACCCGGGGAGAGGGCTCAGGTGACGAGGGGGACGACGTCGGCGATGGAGTCGAGCACCTGGGTGGGCCGGAACGGGAACCGATCGACGGCCCCCGCCGCGGTGGAGCCGGTGAGCACGAGGAAGGTGCGCAGGCCCGCCTCCAGACCTGACAGGACGTCGGTGTCCATGCGGTCGCCGATCATGACGGTGGTCTCGGAGTGCGCCTCGATCTGGTTGAGCGCGCTGCGCATCATGAGCGGGTTGGGCTTGCCGACGAAGTACGGGTCGACGCCGGTCGCCTTGGTGATGAGGGCAGCGACCGACCCGGTGGCCGGCAGGGATCCGCCGGGTGACGGCCCGGTCGCGTCGGGGTTGGTGGCGATGAACCGTGCGCCCTTCTCGATCAGCTGGATCGCGCGGGTGATGGCCTCGAACGAGTACGTGCGGGTCTCGCCCAGCACGACGTAGTCGGGCTCGGCGCTGGTCATCACGTAGCCGACGTTGTGCAGCGCCGTGGTCATGCCGGCCTCGCCGATGACGTAGGCGGTGCCCTCGGGACGCTGCTCGGAGAGGAACTTCGCGGTGGCCAGCGCCGACGTCCAGATGGCCGACTCCGGCACGTCGATGCCGGCGGCGAGCAGCCGCGCCCGCAGGTCGCGGGGCGTGAAGATCGAGTTGTTGGTCAGCACCAGGAACTTGCGTCCGGTCTCGGTCAGGCGCGCGATGAAGTCGGCGGCGCCCGCGATGGCCTTCTCCTCGTGGACGAGCACTCCGTCCATGTCGGTCAGCCAGGTCTCGATGGGCCTTCTCTCAGCGGACCTGGTCATCGCGGTGCCAACGAGAACGTGACGCCGGTGCGCTCCTCGGACAGCTCCCACAACGCGCGGGCCGCGTCCGCGTCCTGTGCCTGCACCGATCGTGGATTGGGACCCGGGGTACCGCGCATGCCGCCGAGCCTGGTGGGCCCGATGTAGCTGTTCGGGGGCAGATCTGCCGTGGCGGCGTGCACGGTGGGCCGCGACCCGAACTCGGCGCTGGTCGCGATGACCTTGTTGCCGATCCACATCAGCTTGTTCATCAGGGGATTGGCGTGATGGGACTGCAGGTTGGTCGCGGAGTACCCCGGGTGCGCCGCGTGCGCGACGACCGTCGAGCCGGCAGCGCTCAGTCGGTGCTGCAGCTCCAGGGTGAACAGCAAGTTGGCCAGCTTCGACTGCTGGTAGGCGGCCGCCGGCGTGTAGGTGCCGTCGAGGTCGAGGTTGTCCAGGTGCACCTGCGGGCCGTTGTGCAGGCCCGAGGAGATCGTGACGACGCGGTCGGTGACGTGGGGGAGGACCAGGTTGGTCAGGGCGAAGTGGCCGAGGTGGTTGGTGCCGATCTGCCGCTCGAAGCCGTCCACCGTGCGACCCTCGGCGACCATCATGATCCCGGCGTTGTTGATCAACGTGGTGATGGGCGCGTCCCAGGCGTCGGCGAAGGCGCGGACCGACGACAGGTCGGCCAGGTCGAGCTCGCGGACCTCGGTGGAGCCGTCGATGGTCGCGGCGGCCGCGGCGCCCTTGGCGGTGTCGCGGACCGCGAGCACCACGTGGCCACCGGCGCGGGCGAGCGTGCGTGCCGCCTCCAGGCCGATGCCGGAGTTGGCGCCGGTGACCACGTAGGTCGAGCCGGACAGGTCGGGGATGTCGCTCATGTCGCCACGGTATCGCTTCAGCCGGTGACGGGAACCACGATCCGGACCGGATGGTCCGGACCGATCGGGACGGCGTCGAGCGGGCACGGCGTCCCGTCGATCTCGTCGCGCCAGGTGACGTCGGCGTCCAGTCCGAGGTCCGCGGGATCGAGATGCACCTGCACGGTGTCCTCGAACCAGGGCCTGGCGTCCACGACCACCAGCACGACGTCGTCGTCGCGCACCTTGGTGAACGCGATCACCCGATGTCGGTCGGTCTGGACCGACCGCAGGTTGCGCAACCACTGCAGCGCCGGGTGCGCCCGTCGGACCTCGTTCAACCGGGTCAGCCAGGGCGCGATCGAGTCGGGGTCGTCCCAGTCGCGCACCGTGATCTGGAACGTCTCGGCCGCGAAGTACTCCTCGGACCGCCCGACCGCCTGCCGCTCGAGCAGCTCGAAGCCGGCGTACATGCCCCAGGACGGCGACGCGGTGGCAGCGAGTCCGGCGCGCATCATGAACATCGCCCGGTCACCGGACTGCAGGTGGGTCGGCAGCAGGTCGTGGGCGTTGACCCACAGGTTGGGGCGCAGGTGCGAGCTGGTCCGGGTCGACAGGTCGGTGATCAGCTCGGCCAGCTCGATCGGGTGCTCGCAGTCGGTGTAGGAGGTGAAGCTCTGGTGGAACCCGACCATGGCGAGCGCCTGGGTCATCGCGGAGCTGGTGCGCGCCTCGGCCAGCAGGACGACGTCCGGGTGGTCCTCGCGCAGGTCGGCGAGCAGCCGTTCCCAGAACGCCAAGGGCTTGGTGTGGGGGGTGCAGGCCCGGAAGATCCGCACGCCGTGGCCGATCCAGTGCTCGAGGATCCGCCGCACCTCTGCGGAGAGCCCGGCGGGATCCTCGTCGAACGACACCGGGTAGATGTCCTGGAAGCGCCGCGGCGGGTCCTCGGCGAACGCGATCGTGCCGTCGGCGCGCGTGGCGAACCACTCGGGGTGCTCGGTGACCCACGGATGGTCCGGCGAGCACTGCAGCGCGAGGTCGAGGGCGATCTCGAGCCCCAGCTCGCCGGCACGCGCCACGAACGCGTCGAAGTCGTCGAGCGTGCCGAGCTCGGGGTGCACCGCGTCATGACCGCCCGAACGGTCACCGACGGCCCACGGGGAACCCGGATCTCCCGGAAGTGCGGTCAGCGAGTTGTTGCGACCCTTGCGAAAGCGGGTGCCGATGGGGTGGATCGGTGGCAGGCTCACGACGTCGAAGCCCATGGCGGCGATGCCCTCGAGCCGCCGGGCGGCCGTGGCGAAGGATCCCGGAGTGATGGTGCCGTCGTCGGCCACCTCGGCGCCTTCGGACCGGGGGAACATCTGGTACCAGGATCCGAACAGGGCCCGCTCACGATCGACAAACACGCGGTGGGGCTCGGAGGCATCCAGGTCGTCCTGGAGCTGCTCGCCGTCGAACAGGGCGACGGCGTGGTCGAGTCGTTCCAGCGGCGGCAGGTCGGTGTCGATGATCGAGGTGTCGTGCAGACGTAGCCGGTCGAGCAGGGCGGAGCCCTCGGCGAGGGTCACCTCCACGTCGACGCCGGCGGTGATCTTGAGCCGGGCGTCACGCGTCCAGGTGGCGATCGGGTCGTGCCACGACTCGATGCTGAAGGTCCACGGGCCGATCTCGGTGGCGGTGATCGTGCCGGACCAGAGATCGTCTCCGAGCGGACGCATGGGCGTGTGGGACCGCACCTCCCCGTCCGGTCCGGCGAGCACCACGGCGGCCCCGACCACGGCGGTGCCCTCGCCGAACACCCGCGCCCGCACCTCGACCCGCTCGCCGACCGCCGCCTTGACCGCGAACCTGCCGCTCTCCACCCGGGGCCGCACGTCGAGCACGGGCACGCGTGTCACGGAGGTGGGGCGGGGCGTCCGATCCTCGACCGTGGCGCTCGGCTCGCCGGGGGTGGGCTCGCTCGGGGTGGGTGGCAGCTCGCGGACGACCTCGGCGGTCTGCGCCTCGGCATCGCACCAGAGCGTGTGCTCGCGCATCCTCATGCCGAGACGCCGCCGGCCGTCGTCGGCCCACGACTCGGCGTCCATCGCCCTCCCGTCGGGGCCGAGCCACTCCACGTCGTCGAGGTGGTCGTCGAACCACGCGGCGCGCAACGCCATGGTGTCGGCGATGTGCTGACGCAGGTCCCAGCCGGGTTCGGCGGCCCAGCCCAGCCAGGTCAGCGGGCTGTCGTGGCAGAAGGTGTGGTTGTTGCCGAGCTGGGTGTGGCCCAGCTCGTCGCCCATCCGCAGCAGCGGAGTGCCACGCGACAGCAGCAGCGTGGTGAGCATGGCCCGCGCCCTGGCCTGGCGCCGCGCGATCACGTCGGGATCGGACGTGTCGCCCTCGACGCCGAGATTGTCCGAGCGGTTGTCGTCGGTGCCGCCGAGGCCGTCGTCGCCGTTCATCGCGTTGTGCTTGCGCGAGTACGAGACCACGTCGCGCAGGGTGAATCCGTCGTGGCTCGTGACGAGATTGATCGACCGGTCCGACGTGTCCAACAGGTCCTCGGACCCGTGGAGACGAGCGGCGAGGTCGCGCACTCCGCGTCCCGAGCCCCGCCAGAAGTCGCGCACGTCGTCGCGGAAGCGGTCGTTCCACTCCGCGAACGGGCTGAACTGCCCCAGTCCGCGCCCGTCGCGAGCGGCAGCGCCGGGCTCGATGCTCAGCCGCAGGGCGCCGAGCTCGTCGTCGCCGGCGATGCGTTGCAGCAGGGAGCCCGGAACATCCGGCCGACCGGTCGCGTCGTGCGCCAGCGCACCGGCGCGGCCGATGTGGAAGCCGTCGACGTCGAGGCGTGCCCGCCAGTGCCTCAGGCAGTCGAGGAGCAGCTCGACGACCACGGGGTGCGAGCCGTCCACGATGTTGTCGGCTCCGGCGATCCCGCTGTCCCGGTACAGCGTCGCCGGCAGCGCATCAGGGGCCGTGTGGGCGAGCGGGACGTCGAGCACGACCTCCAGGCCGGCGTCGTGCAGACCGGCGACGGCTTCGGCGAGCTCGGCCTCGGCGTCGGAGGTCGAGGCGTAGGGCTGGTGCAGCGCGAACAGGTCGGCGGGCCGGTATCCCCAGTAGTCGGTGAGGCCGATCTCGAGCAGCTGCTCGTCGGGCGTGCGTGACAGCACCGGCATCAGCTGGAGCGTGGTGACCCCGAGCCCCGCGAGGTGCTCGACGACCGCCGGGTGTGCCAGGGCCGCGAACGAGCCGCGCTGCCGCTCGGGCACGGACGGGTGCTCGCGGGTCAGGCCGCGGACGTGCGCTTCATAGATGAAGCGCAACGGGGCCGACGGCATGGCTCCATCTTGCCCGAGGTCGGCGGTCCGACCTCCCCGAGTGCGGCACTGCGCCCGGCGCGTGACGGCCTATGCTCGACCGCGAGACTCAGGAGGAACATGACCGAGTACGTGACGTTGCAGGTGGACGACGGTGTCGGAACCATCCGACTCGATCGCCCCAAGATGAATGCCCTCGACGCCCAGATGCAGCGAGAGCTCATCGAGGTGGCTGCCGAGGCCGACCGCCGCACCGACGTGGCCGCTGTCGTCGTGCACGGGGGTGAACGGGTCTTCGCCGCTGGAGCAGACGTCAAGGAGATGGCGGCGATGTCGTACCAGGAGATGGTGCTGCACTCGAAGCTGCTGCAGGACTTCACCACGGCACTGGCTGCCATCGGGAAGCCCACCGTCAGTGCGATCACCGGATTCGCCCTGGGCGGCGGCTGCGAGGTCGCGCTGGCCACCGACGTCCGCTTCGCCGCGGCCGACGCCAGGCTCGGTCAGCCCGAGATCCTCCTGGGCATCATTCCCGGCGCCGGGGGCACGCAGCGTCTGGCGCGACTGATCGGTCCGGCGCGGGCCAAGGACCTGATCTACACCGGTCGCTTCGTGGATGCCGACGAGGCGCTCCGCATCGGGCTGGTCGACCAGGTCCATCCGGCGGGGGAGGTCTACGACCGTGCCGTCGCCTGGGCGCGGCAGTTCGTCGGCGGACCGGCCCTGGCGCTGCGGGCCGCGAAGGCGGCGGTCGACAGTGGTCTCGAGGTCGACCTCGATTCCGGGCTCGAGATCGAGCGCCTCCAGTTCGCCGGTCTGTTCGCCACGGACGACCGCGCTGCGGGCATGCAGTCGTTCGTCGACAACGGTCCGGGCCAGGCCACCTTCAGCGGATCCTGAGGTCTGCGGGCACGCCGACTCGCCCGCGTTGAGGCTGCTGGGCGGCAAGTGCATGGGGCATACTGGTCGGACCGATTCATTCCAGGTGTTGCCGTGTTTCAAAGGGGAGTCATGTCGGACCCGCAGTCCAACCGCACGTCCGGTTCGCGCCGGTTCGACCCGCTCCAGGCGGCTGCCGACACGATTCGCGAAGACGGGGACTCCAGTGCGGAGTCGTCCAGCGGCGGCGATGAGTCGACCTCGAAGAACCAGCAGCAGCTGAGTCCTCGCGAGCGGCGAGCGGCGGCTCGTGCGGCGCGCCAGGAGGCTGCGGATCGACGCAAGAAGGAGCGCGCGGCCGCCAAGGCGTCCGCCCACGGTCGTCGCCACGCGTCCGACCCCGCGGAAGAGGCTCCTGCCGAGAAGTCCCTGGCGGAGCGCCTCGCGGAGGCGCGCCGCGAGGCGGCCCCCGACGCTCCCGCCGAGCCGGTGGCCGAGGAGCAGGCGGTGGTCGAGGCCACACAGACGTTCGACGCCGTCCGTGACGAGACCCCGGAGAAGAGCCCCGATCGCGGTGCACGACGCGACGAGGCCCCGGACCTGTCGTCCTTCGGCGCCATGACGGCCGGTCAGGTGCTGGCGGCCGAGAACCAGGCCGACACCGCCGCAGAGGCGAATGACACCGCCGCAGAGGCGAATGACACCGCCGCAGAGGCGAATGACACCGCCGCAGAGGCGAATGACACCGCCGCTGAGGCGAATGACACCGCCGCCAAGGCGAACGACACCGCCGCTGCGGCGAACGACGCCCTCGACGGGCCCGCGCCCGAGCTCGACACGCCCGCCGACGGCGTCATCGATCAGCTCTCCGTGAACGAGGCACCAGCCGACGACGTTCCGGCGAACGACGCACTCGCCGACGACGTGCAGCCCGAGAAGTCCGCGCCGGCCGAGGAGCCCGAGGCCGAGCCGGTCGCCGCGGAGCACTCCGTCGAGGATCTTTCCGTCGCCGAGGAGTCGCCGGTCGCCGAGGAGACCCCCGTCGAGGAAGCCCCGTCGGCCGAGTCCGCGCTCGAGGACGGGTCGTCCTCACAGCGATCGTTCACCCCGCCCACGGTCTCGTTCGCCGAGAAGCTGGCCGCGGCCAGCGCCGCCGCTCAGGACCGGGTGTCCGCAGCCCGCGCCGAAGCCGCCCGACTCATGGAGGAGGCCGCGCGAGAGCGGGCCGAGGTCCAGGCCCGGTTGTCGGCCGACGAGGCCGCGCAGCGCGAGATCGCCGCACGCAAGCTGCAGGCTGCCGAGGAGGCCGCGGCGGAGCGAGTCAGCTCGGCCCAGGCCGAGGCGGAGCGGGTGTCCGCCGAGATCGAGCGCGAACGAGCCGCCGCCGCTGCCAAGATCGAGCAGCTGCAGCGGGAGGCCGACGAACGCGTCGAGGCCGCGCGCGCCGAGGCCGAGCGTCAGGCGCAGCAGCGTCTGGACGAGGCCGCCGCCGAGGCCAAGCGCCTCGCCGACGAGTCGGACCAGAAGACGCGCACGCTCGCCGAGCAGAAGCTCCGCGAGGCCGAGAAGGCGGCCGAGGAAGCCGCCAACCGCCGTCTCGAGGCGGCCGAGCAGGATGCCCAGCGCCGCATCGAGGAGGCCCAGGCCGAGGCGCAACGTGTCGCTGCCTCTGCCGCAGCAGACCGGGACGCCGCTGCCGCCCAGCTGGCGCGCGAGCGTCAGGATGCCGACTCCCGGCTCGCCGAGGTTCGTGCGCAGGCCGAGCTGGTCGTCAAGGAGGCCGAGGAGAAGGCCGCCGAGCACATTGCCGCTGCCCAGGCCGAGGCTCAGCGCGTGGCGGCTTCGGCCGAGTCCGAGCGCGACGCGGCTCAGCAGCGGCTCGCAGCCGAGCGCGCCGAGGCCGAGTCCAAGCTCGCCGAGGTGCGGGCCGAGACCGAGCAGATCGTCCGGGAGGCCGAGGAGAAGGCGGCGCAGCACGTCGATGCCGCCAAGTCCGAGGCCGAGAAGTTCGCCCAGGAGACCGCTGCCGAGCGGGTGGCCATCGCCGTCCGCCTGGCCGACGCCGAGCGTGCCGCCGAGGAGAAGCTGGTCGCGGCCAAGGCCGAGGCCGACCGCTTCGCGGCCGAGGCGCAGCAGCGTCACGACGAGGCCACTGCCCAGCTGGCCCGTGAGCGTGACGAGGCCAAGGCGCTCGTGGCCGCGGCCAACGAGGAGGCTGCCAAGGTTGCCGCCGAGGCTGCTGCCGAGCGCGACGAAGCGGCTCGCAAGCTGGCCGAGGCCGAGCGCACCGCAGAGCAGAAGGTGCGCGCCGCTCAGGTGGAGGCCGAGCGGGTCAGCGCGGAGGCCGCGGCTGCCGAGAAGGCGGCCGAGGAGGCGCGTGTCGAGGCGGAGCGCAAGCTCGCGGAGAATGCCGAGGCTGCGCGTGCCGAGATCGAGCGATCCATCGCCCAGGCCGAGAAGGAGGCGGCCGCCACCATCGAGGCGGCCAGGGCCGAGGCCAAGGCGGTCGCCGACGGTGCCGAGCAGCAGGCCCGCGAACGGGTCGCTGCCGCCGAGGACGAGTCGCGCCGGGTCCACGAGCAGGCCAAGCGCGAGGCCCAGGACCGCATGTCGCAGGCGGTGGCCGCAGCCCGGCACGCCGCTGAGGAGAAGCTTCCAGGAGGCGGAGCGCACCGCGATGGAGTGGATCGCCGCGGCCGAGGCCGAGGCCGACCGGGTGGCGCAGTCGCAGTTCATCGCGGCCAACCAGTCGTCCGCGTCGGTCTCCTTGGCTGCACCGGCGCCCTCTGTCGACGAGTACGTCGACGAACGCGATCACTCCACGGACAGTGACCACCCCACGGATGACTCCGTCGATCAGCCCGAGGAGGTGACCGACGAAGCCGGGGCACTCGCCGCCCCGACCAGAAAAAGAGTCATCCGACGACGCTGACCGACTGACCTCTGAACGTCTCGAGGCCGAACGCCTGAAGGCCGAACGTCTCGAGGCCGAACGCCTGAAGGCCGAACGTCTCGAGGCCGAACGGCTGGAGGCCGAGCGCCTCGAGACCGAGCGCCTGGAGGCCGAACGGCTCGCCGCCGAGCGGGCCGAGGCCAAGCAGGCACAGCGCGATGCCCGCGAGCAGGAGCGGGCCCGGCGCAAGGCCGAGAAGGCTGCCGCCCGGGCCGAGCGTGCTGCGGCTCGTGCGGAGGCCGACCCCGAGATCGCCGCTGCCGACACGGCTGAGTCCGCAGCTGAGGCTCACGAGGTCGTGTCGAGCCCGTCTGCTCGCGAGGTGCGCCAGCGCAAGAGCGAGGCCAAGGCGGCCGGAGCGGCAGAGCGCAAGCAGCGCAAGGCCGACGAGCGCACGCAGCGCAAGCAGCGCAAGGACGAGTCCCGCACGGTCGCAGCCTCTGGGCAGGCCGATCCGGTGGTGCCGGAACCGCCCTCTCTGGAGCACCCGAGTCGCGCCTCCACCCGCGCTCGTCTGGCGATGGTGGCCCTGGTCCTCGGAGTCGCCGGTCTGATCTGTTCGGTGCTGCTGGCCATCGGTGCACTGCTCGCCGCGATCGAGGCCGACGCGTCAGGCGGAGTGGTCGGGGCGATCTCCGACGTGTGTGACGTCCTGGTGGGGCCGCTGGGCGGCATCGCCACCTTCAGCGGCGAGAATGCCGCGTCCAAGGCCGACCTGGTCTCGCGTGGCCTGGCGTCGATGCTCTACCTGGTGGTCGGCCTCGCGTTGCCGTCAGTGGCGCGGCGCAGCGACTCCTGAGGCCCGCCGGAGTGTGACCGATCGCATGCCCGAGGCAGTCGCACCGATTGCTACCAAAAGGTAACGTCGATGTGAAGAGGCTGTGTGTCAAGCCGCCATCGGCAGTGGCACAGTGGAATCCTCACCCCGTTCACCTGATCACAGGAGGGTCCTCGTGACCAAGATCGTCGTCGCCGTCAAGTACGTGCCGGACGCCACCGCGAATCGCACCTTCAGCGCAGACAACACCGTCGACCGCGAAGGTGTGGACGGACTGTTGTCCGAGCTTGACGAGTACGCGGTCGAGCAGGCCCTTCAGGTCGTCGAGGCCGGCGAGGGTGAGGTGACGGTCCTGACCGTCGGCCCGGCCGACGCCGCTGATGCCGTGCGCAAGGCGCTGCAGATGGGCGCTGATGCAGGCGTCCACGTGCAGGACGACGCGATCGGTGGATCCGACGCGTTCGCCACCTCGCTGATCCTGGCCAAGGCCATCGAGAAGCTCGACTACGACATGGTGTTCTTCGGCATGGCCTCCACCGATGGCGGGCTCGGCGTCGTGCCGACGTTGGTCGCCGAGCGCCTCGGCCTGCCGGCCGTCACGTACGCGTCCGAGATCACCGTCGACGGCGACACCGTCAAGATCCGCCGCGACGGCGACGTCGCCACCCAGGAGATCGAGGCGTCGGGCAAGCTGCTGGTCAGCGTCACTGACCAGACTGGCGAGGCCCGCTACCCGTCGTTCAAGGGCATCATGGCCGCCAAGAAGAAGGACGTGCAGGAGTGGACGCTGTCCGACCTGGGCGTCGATGCCGGTGAGGTCGGGCTCGACAACGCGTGGACGAAGGTCGAGTCCTTCGAGCCGCGTCCGCCGCGCACCGCCGGCGAGATCGTGACCGACGAGGGAGACGGCGGCACCAAGCTCGCCGAGTTCCTGGCGTCCAAGAAGTTCGTCTGAGCCCCACGGATTCGAAGAGAGACTGACACATGACTGAAGTACTCGTCCTGATCGAGGCCCCGGACGGCAAGGTCACCAAGCCGTCGTTGGAGCTGCTCACCATCGCCCGCCGCATCGGCGAGCCGTCGGCCGTCGTGTTCGGCGACTGCGACACCGCCGTGCTCGGTGAGCACGGCGCGGAGAAGATCTACACCTACGACGACTCGGCGTTCGCGGACTTCCTGGTCGCGCCCAAGGCCGAGGCGCTGGCCCAGCTGGTCGCCGACAAGAGCCCGGCCGCCGTGCTGGTCGGTTCGTCCGCCGAGGGCAAGGAGATCGCGGCTCGCGTCGCGCTCAAGTCCGAGTCGGGCCTGATCACCGACGCCGTCGACGTGCAGGTCGACGGCGGAACCGTCACCACCACCCAGTCGGTGTTCGCCGGCAACTTCACCGTGCAGGCCCAGGTCACCAAGGGCTCGCCGATCATCGCCGTCAAGCCCAACTCGGCCGCACCCGAGGCCGTCGCCGGCGCCGGCGCCGTCGAGGCCATGACCGCCGACATCTCCGACGCCGCCAAGACCGCCAAGATCACCTCGTCGAAGCCCAAGGAGGCCTCGGGCCGTCCCGAGCTGACCGAGGCCGCCATCGTGGTCTCCGGTGGCCGCGGCACCGGCGGTGACTTCTCCGAGGTCGAGGCGTTCGCCGACAGCCTCGGTGCGGCCGTGGGTGCATCGCGCGCCGCGGTCGACTCCGGCTGGTACCCGCACAGCTTCCAGGTGGGACAGACCGGCAAGACGGTCTCGCCGCAGCTGTACGTCGCCAACGGCATCTCCGGTGCCATCCAGCACCGGGCCGGCATGCAGACGTCCAAGACGATCGTCGCGGTCAACAAGGACGAGGAGGCCCCGATCTTCGAGCTCGTCGACTTCGGCGTCGTCGGCGACCTCAAGACCGTCCTCCCGCAGGCCACCGAAGAGGTCAAGAAGCGCAAGTGACGGCTTCCAGCTGACCGTCCGTCACGTCGACGCGGTGCCACCCCACGGGTGGTGCCGCGTCGTCGTTCGCGGACCCGCACGGGACGCCGAGAAGATTTGGTGACGGTTCGATTACGTAGCCCGTTGGTGCTAGGTGGCGGTGGTTCTCAGGTGATAGCAATGGACAGGCGTGCGACAGCGCGCGTCCATGTACATCACAGGAGGAATCCATGCGACTCACTCGGCGAACACGCCTGGCGGGTGTGGCACTGCTCGCAGCGGCCGGCCTGACCCTGGCCGCTTGCGGCGGCGGCAGCGACGGCGGTGACACCGGTGCGAGCACCGACGCGGTCATCTCGGTCAACGGCTCTGAGCCCCAGAACCCGCTGATCCCGACCGCCACCAACGAGACCGGCGGCGGCAACCCGATCCAGAACCTGTTCGCAGGTCTGGTCGCGTACAACGCCGATGGCTCGACGACCAACGAGGTCGCAGACTCCATCAAGTCCGACGACTCCATCCTGTGGACGGTCAAGCTCAAGGACTGGAAGTTCACCGACGGCACGCCGGTCACGGCCAAGTCGTTCGTCGACGCCTGGAACTACGGCGCGGATGCGGCCAACGCCCAGCTGAACGCGTACTTCTTCTACCCGATCGCCGGCACCGACGAGAACGGCAACACCGAGGGTGGCGCCAAGACGATCTCGGGCCTGAACGTCGTGGACGACAAGACGTTCACCATCAAGCTCAAGAACCCTGAGTCGGACTTCCCGCTGCGACTCGGCTACTCGGCCTACTTCCCGCTGCCCGAGGCCGCCTTCGGCTCCGACGGCAAGATCACCAAGGAGTACGGCGAGCGCCCGATCGGCAACGGCCCGTACGTCCTGTCGGACTCCGGCTGGGAGCACGACGTGCAGATCTCCATGGTCCCCAACAAGGACTACGACGGAGCGCACAAGCCCAAGAACGGCGGTCTGACCTTCAAGTTCTACGCCGATCTCGACTCGGCGTACAGCGACCTGCAGGCGGGCAACCTCGACGTCCTGGACACCGTCCCGGACAGCGCGCTGACCACCTACACCACCGACAGCAGCGTCCAGGCGTTCAACCAGCCCGGTTCGGTGTTCCAGTCGTTCACCATCCCGGAGAGCCTCAAGCACTTCAGTGGCGAAGAGGGCAACCTGCGTCGTCAGGCCATCTCGCACGCCATCAACCGCGCCCAGATCACCGACAAGATCTTCAACGGCACGCGTACCCCGGCCAAGGACTTCACGGCCCCGGTGCTCGACGGTTGGACCGACAAGGTCGCCGGCAACGACGTCCTCGACTTCGACGAGGCCAAGGCCAAGGACCTGTGGGCCCAGGCTGACGCCATCAGCCCGTGGGACGGCAAGTTCCAGATCGCCTACAACGCCGATGGTGGCCACAAGGCGTGGGTCGACGCGACCACGAACCAGATCAAGAACGTGCTCGGCATCGATTCGTCGGGTGCTCCGTACCCGACGTTCGACGAGATGCGCACCAAGATCACCGACCGCACCATCAAGACCGCGTTCCGTACCGGTTGGCAGGCCGACTACCCGTCGATGCTCAACTACCTCGGACCGCTGTACGGCACGGGCGCCGGTTCCAACGACGGTGACTACTCCAACAAGGATCTCGACAAGGTCCTGGCGGAGGCCGCCACCGCTCAGGGTGACGACCGCTACAAGCTGATCGAGCAGGCCCAGGGCATCTTGTTCAAGGACCTGCCGGCGATCCCGCTGTGGTACTCCAACGTTGCCGCCGCTGCTGCACAGGGCGTCGAGAACGTCGAGTTCACCTGGCAGAACCTGCCGGACTACTTCAAGATCACGAAGTAGGTCGCACAACCACACCGTGAACTCTGGGGCGGCGATCACCATCGCCGCCCCAGAGTTCTATGGTGGTCAGATCGTCCCCGGCCCACAGGTTCACGGGACGGTATCCGGCTCTCGTCCCAGGAGGCAGTGTGTGGTGGTACGTCGGTAGACGCGTGCTCCAGACCATTCCGGTCATCATCTTCTCGACCCTGATCATCTACGCACTGGTCTTCTTGAGACCGGGAGACCCCGTCGTCGCCCTGTTCGGCGAGAAGCCGGTCTCTGAGGCCGTCCGGGCCCAGATCGAGTCGCAGTACAACCTCGACAAGCCGTTCCTCGTCCAGTGGTTGCTGTTCCTCAAGGGAGCGGTCACCCTCGACTTCGGCACCTCGTTCTCCGGCCAGCCGGTCATCGACCTCGTGCAGCGGGCCTTCCCGGTCACGGTCACCCTGGCCCTGATGGCCATCGCCTTCGAGGCCGTCTTCGGCCTGATCATGGGCACCATCGCCGGGCTGCGTCGCGGCGGCTGGTTTGACACCATCACGCTGCTGATCTCGCTCGGCCTGATCGCGCTGCCGATCTTCCTGGTGGCGTTCGTCTTCCAGTACTTCATCGGGGTCAAGTCCGGCATCAGCTGGCTGCCACCCACCGTCGGCGGCGACTGGTCGCTCAACGAGCTGATCGTCCCGGCGATCGTGCTGGGCATCGTGCAGTTCGCCTTCGTGCTGCGGCTCACGCGCACGTCGGTGGGCGAGAACATGAGCGCCGACCATGTGCGCACCGCCCGCGCCAAGGGCATGCCCGAGCGGTTGGTCATCCGCAACCACGTGCTGCGCAACTCGATGATTCCCGTCGTCACGTATCTGGGCATCGAGCTCGGGTCGCTGATGGCCGGTGCGGTCGTCACCGAGGGCATCTTCAACATCCCCGGTGTAGGCAACCTGGCGTACAAGGCAATCCAGCGCGGGGAGACGCCCACGATCGTGTCGGTGATCACGATCTTCGTGCTCATCTACGTGTTCATGAACTTGATCGTCGACCTGCTGTACGCCGTGCTCGATCCGAGGATTCGCTATGAGTGAGAACATCCACCACGCTGGTGCCCGACCGGGCCAGGAGCGCTACGTCGCCCCGATCGACGACATCCCGCTGGCCGAGGTCGACGCCGTCGACATGGACAAGGTCCCCGAGAGCCAGTGGAAGGAGATCTGGGGTCGACTCCGCAAGAGCCCGCTGTTCTGGTTCGCGTCGGCCATCTTGCTGGTCCTCGCGGTGATGATCGCCTTCCCCACGCTGTTCACCAGCCAGGACCCCAACTACATGAACCTCGGCGACAGTCTCGAGCCGGCGCGCTCCGGTCACCCGTTCGGGTTCACCCGGCAAGGCGGCGACGTCTGGGCCCGCACGGTCTACGGCGCGCGCGCCTCGGTGGCGGTCGGAGTGCTGACCACGCTGATCGTCGGAGTGCTGGGCATCGTCACCGGGGCCATCGCGGGCTACTACGGCAAGCTCGTCGACACGCTGCTCTCGCGCACGGCCGACATCTTCTTCTCCATCCCGCTGCTGCTGGCCGCGATCGTGGTCATCTCGGTGCTCAACAACATCTACCCCGATCGAGGGTTCTGGCTCTCGGTCACCATCGTGGTGCTGGCGCTCGGCGCGTTCGCCTGGCCGCAGATCACCCGCCAGATGAGAGGCGCGGTGCTCGAGGTCAAGACGTTGGAGTTCGTCGACGCGGCCACCGCCATCGGCGCCAGCCGCTGGACCAACCTCAAGCGGCACATCGTGCCCAACTCGTTGGCCCCGGTGATCGTCACCATGACCATCTCGCTGGGCGTGTTCATCGTCGCCGAGTCCACGCTGTCCTACCTGAGTCTCGGGCTGCCGCAGAACGTGGTGTCGTGGGGCAACGACCTCGCGGCCGCACAGGTGCAGATCCGATCGGGCCAGAACCTGCGGGTCCTGTGGGTGCCCGCCGTCGCCTTGGCCACCACGGTGCTCGGGTTCATCCTGCTGGGTGAGGCCGTGCGCGAAGCCATTGATCCGAAGGCGAGGAAGTCATGACCACCGCACCTGTCGGGAACGGGCCGCTGCTGCAGGTCAAGGACCTGCACGTCAGCTTCCGCGACGAGAAGAAGCGTGAGGTCAAGGCGGTGCGGGGCGCGAACCTCACGGTGTACCCGGGCCAGACCGTGGCCATCGTGGGAGAGTCCGGCTCTGGCAAGTCCACCACGGCGCACGCCGTCATCGACCTGTTGCCCGGATCGGGTCACGTCACGGGCGGAGAGATCCTCTTCGAGGGACAGGACATCGCCAAGGCGGACAAGGACGCCATCTTGGCCCTGCGTGGGTCGTCGATCGGCCTGGTCCCGCAGGACCCGATGTCGAACCTCAACCCGCTGTGGAAGGTCGGCACGCAGATCAAGGAGTCGTTGGTCGCCAACGGCATCGCCACCGGCGAGGACGCCGACAAGCGGGTCGTCGAGCTGCTCGAGGAGGCCGGACTTCCCGACGCCGAACGGCGTGCGCGGCAGTACCCGCACGAGTTCTCCGGCGGCATGCGTCAGCGTGCGCTGATCGCCATGGGCCTCGCAGCCCGCCCACGCCTGCTGATCGCTGACGAGCCCACCTCGGCGCTCGACGTGACGGTGCAGAAGCAGATCCTGGACCACATCGACCACCTCAGCGACACCCTGGGCGTGGCCGTCCTGCTCATCACCCACGACCTCGGTCTCGCTGCGGAGCGGGCCGACCACCTGGTCGTGATGTACAAGGGCCAGGTCGTCGAGTCCGGCCCCGCGCTGGAGATCCTGCAGGATCCGCAGCACCCGTACACCCAGCGGCTGGTGGCCAAGGCGCCGTCGTTGGCGTCGCAGCGGCTGTCCTCGGTGCATGCGAGAGAGAAGATCGTCGAGCAGGCGCGGGTCGCGGCGCAGGAGGTCGCCGCCGAGATCGCCCAGAGCGACGAGGAGATCGGCGAGGGCAACGAGCACGTCATCGACGTGCAGAACCTGACCCGCGTGTTCAAGCTGCGCGGCAGCCGGCCGGGTCAGTCGGTCGACTTCACGGCCGTCGACGACGTCTCGTTCAAGGTGCGTCGCGGCACCACCATGGCCATCGTGGGGGAGTCCGGCTCGGGCAAGTCCACCGTGGCGCGCATGGTGCTCGACCTGCTGCCGCCCACGTCGGGCCGCGTGCTGTTCGACGGCGTCGACGTCCGCGGGCTCAAGGGCAAGGATCTGCTGCGGCTGCGCCGCAAGATGCAGCCGGTGTTCCAGAACCCCTACGCGTCACTGGATCCGTTGTACTCGATCTACCAGTCCATCGAGGAGCCGCTGCGCACCCACAAGATCGGCACGTCCAAGGAGCGCGAGGCGCGCGTGCGCGACCTGCTCGACAAGGTCTCGCTGCCGATCTCGCTGATGCGTCGCTTCCCGGCCGAGCTGTCCGGCGGTCAGCGCCAGCGCGTCGCCATCGCTCGTGCGCTGGCCCTGCAGCCCGAGGTCGTCATCTGCGACGAGGCCGTCTCGGCGCTCGACGTGCTGGTGCAGGCCCAGATCCTGGAGCTGCTCAACGACCTGCAGGCCGAGCTGGGTCTGAGCTACCTGTTCATCACGCACGACCTCGCCGTGGTCCGCCAGATCGCCGACGACGTGCTGGTCATGCAGGACGGCAAGGTCGTCGAGGCAGCCCCGGTCGCCGAGGTGTTCGACAACCCGCGCGAGGAGTACACCCGCAAGCTGCTCGATGCCATCCCCGGCGGATCCATCCAGCTGGCCGGCGAGGCCTGACCAGGGGGTGGACGCCCATTGACATTGTTCGAACAGGTGTTCGAAGATGAGGGGTGTCCACCTCCACCACCCTGATCAGCGAGCTGCGCGAGCGCGTGCAGCAGCTGGAGGGGCGCGCGGCCACCCAGCCGGTGGCCACGCATCCGGCCCTCGCGGGGCTGGTGCAGCTGCAGACCGGAGGGGTCTACGCCACCGACAGCGCCAGCCTCACCGGCCTGCTGATGGCCGGCCCGTCGGCCGACGGCGCTTGGTGCGGCGTGGTCGGTTCGGCCGGGTGGGGACTCGAGGCGCTCAGCGAGGTGGGGGTGCGTCTCGACCGCTGCGTGCTGGTGCCCGATCCGGGTGGTTCGTGGCTCGAGGTCACGGCTGCGCTGGTCGACGTGCTGGCCGTGGTGGTGGTCGTTCCACCTGTCACGGTCGGCGAGGGCGACGCCTCCCGCGTGGCTGCGCGACTGCGCAAGCGCGGCGCCGTGCTGGTGGTGCAGGGTCAGTGGCCGCGCGCCGACGCCCGGCTCAGCCTCGGTGAGGTCCGGTGGCAGGGCGTAGGCCGGGGACACGGCCACCTGCAGGCCCGCCAGGCCACGGTCTCGGTGGCCCGGGGAACCGCTCCGTCTCGCAGCCGGCGACTGTGGTTCCCCGACGTCGACCAGCAGGTTCGCCCCGCTGAACCGACCGCCGTCCCCAGCCCGGTGCGGAGGGTGGGATGACCGCGGTTCTCACGCCCAGGATCCTTGCGCTCTGGGCTCCCGACTGGCCGGTGGTGGCGTGCGCCGGCGACGTCCCCGCAGGCACGCCCGTGGCCGTCATGTCCAAGGGGCAGGTGCTGGCGTGCTCGCAGTCCGCCCGCGCGGAGGGGGTGAGGCGGGGCATGCGGCGCCGCGACGCGCAGTCGCGCTGCCCCGGCCTGGTGCTGCGCGACCACCAGCCCGACGCCGACGCCCGCGCCTTCGAGGAGGTGCTCACGGCGCTGGAGCAGCTCAGCCCCGGCGTCGCTGCGTTGCGGCCGGGACTGTGCGCGCTGCACGTGCCCAGTCGGTTCTACGGCGGCGAGGCCGAGGCCGGAGCGGTCTTGGCCGAGCAGCTGGTGCAGCAGGGCGTCTGGGACGTGCGCATCGGGGTGGCCGACGGACTGTTCGCCGCCGAGCAGGCCGCTCGTCTGGCGTCGCCGCAGGACAGCCTGGTGGTGCCGACTGCCGCTTCGGCGGCGTTCCTGCGCGACCTGCCGATCGACGTGCTCGACGACGGTGCCGATCAGGTGGGTGACCTCATCAGCCTGCTGCGCCGCATGGGTCTGACCACGCTGGGCGCCTTCGCCGGCCTGACGCAGGCCGACGTGCACACCCGGTTCGGCACCCACGGTGCGCTGCTGCACCGGCTGGCGTCGGGCCGTGACGCACAGCCGGTCAGTCGGCGCCGGGTGCCGCCCGAGCTCACCGCCTCGCTGTCGCTCGAGCCACCGCTGGACCGGGTCGACCAGATCGCGTTCAGCCTGCGCGCCACCGCCGAGGCCTTCGTGGCCGATCTCGCCGAGCGGGCCGCGGTCTGCACCACGGTGCGCATCGAGGTCGACGCCGATGGCTCGCTGGCCACGTCACGCCGGTGGATGCACCCGCGCTGGTTCGGCGCCACCGACCTCATCGACCGGTTGCGCTGGCAGCTGCAGCCGACCAGCCGCGACCAGGCGGGCCACAGTCCGGTGCGTGCGCCGGTCGACGCCGTGCGGCTGATCCCCGAGGTCGTCGAGCCGCTGGGTGACCACGCCGACAGCCTCTTCGGTGGTGGCCTGGACGAGCGGGTCGAGCGGGCGGTGGCGCGGGTGCAGGGCATCGTCGGTCACGAGCAGGTGGTGTCGGCGCAGGTGCAGGGCGGTCGCAGCCCGCACGAGCGACACCTGCTGGTGCCGTGGGGCGAGAAGCCGGTCGCGGCTCGCGCTGCAGCGTCTCCGTGGCCCGGCACGGTGCCGCCGCCCGCGCCGGCCACGGTGTTCGAGCAGCCCCAGGAAGCGTGGGTGGTCGGCGCCGAGGGCGTGTCGGTGGGCGTCACGGGGCGCGGTGTCGTCAACGGGGAGCCCGCCCGGTTCCGTCCGGTGCCTGGGGCCGACTGGTTGCCGGTCGCATCGTGGGCCGGTCCGTGGCCGGTCGACGATCACTGGTGGGACGAGGCCGCCGCCCGTCGCGTCGCCCGCTTCCAGGTGGTCGGCGTCGATGGCAGCGCCTGGCTCATGCTCGTCGAGGACGGCCGCTGGCACACCGAGGCCCGCTATGACTAAGCCCCAAATTTTGCGGGATCAAGCACCGTTTCGATGCACTCAAACCGTGCGTGAGCCCGCAGAATTCGGTCCTGGGACGGTGTGAGGGATGGGGTGGAACAACCCGGACATTCCGTGGGCCGAGCTGGAGCGACGGTTGTCGGGCACGGTCACGGCGGGCGACCTGCCCATCAGCCGGCACAAGGTGCCCTACGAGGCGCCGGTGGTCGAGGGGCCGACCGGTCCGGTGGTGCCGTACGCCGAGCTGCACTGCCACAGCGCGTACTCGTTCCTCGACGGCGCCAGCGGTCCCGACGTGCTGGTCACCGAGGCGGTGCGCCTGGGGCTGAGCGCTCTGGCGATCACCGACCACGACGGCTTCGCGGGCGCACCGCTGTTCGCCGAGGCCGCGGCCGAGCACGGGCTGTCCACGGTGCACGGCGCCGAGCTGTCGCTGGGGCTCACCCGGCCGCAGAACGGCATCGCCGACCCCGAGGGGTCGCACCTGCTGGTGCTGGCGCGCGGCGTCGAGGGGTATCACCGGTTGGCGGCGGCGATGACCGACGCGCACCTGCGTGGCGACGAGAAGGGGCGGCCCGACCACGACCTCGACGAGCTGGCCGAGCGGGGCCGCGGCCACTGGGTGGTGCTCACCGGGTGCCGCAAGGGAGCAGTGCGTCAGGCGCTCGACGCCGGGGGGCCGGCCGCTGCCGCCACGGCGCTGGACGACCTCACCGCGCGCTTCGGCCTCGACTCGGTGGTCGTCGAGCTGACCGACCACGGTCATCCGCAAGATAGCACCCGCAACGACGTCCTCGCCGCGCTGGCCGCCGACCACGGCCTGCCCACCGTGGCCACCAACAACGTGCACCATGCGCGTCCGTCCGAGCACCGGTTGGCCGCCGCCATGTCAGCAGTACGTGCTCGCCGCAGCCTCGCCGAGATCGACGGCTGGCTGCCGGCCACCGGCGCCGCCCACCTGCGCTCCGGCGCCGAGATGCAGGCGCGTTTCGCGCGGTATCCCGGGGCGGTGGCGCGCAGCGTCGAGATCGCCCACGCCACCGCCTTCGACCTGCGCGCCGCCACCCCGCGGCTGCCACGCCGTGGCATTCCCGAGGGCCACACCGCCATGAGCTGGCTGCGGGTGCTCGCAGACCGCGGCATCGACCAGCGGTACGGCCACAACCGCGAGGCGGCACGCGAGCGCATCGCGGACGAGCTCGCGGTCATCGAGGAGAAGGACTTTCCCGGCTACTTCCTGATCGTGCACGACATCGTGCAGTTCGCCCGCGAGCGCGGCATCCTGTGCCAGGGCCGGGGATCGTCGGCCAACTCCGCGCTCTGCTACGCGCTGGGCATCACCGCGGTCGACTCGATCCGCTACGACCTGCCGTTCGCGCGGTTCCTCGCCACCACCCGCGAGGAGGAGCCGGACATCGACGTCGACTTCGACTCCGCGCGCCGCGAGGAGGTCATCCAGTGGGTCTACGACACCTACGGGCGTCACAACGCCGCGCAGGTCGCCAACGTCATCACCTACCGCCCGCGCTCGGCCATCCGCGACGCCGCCAAGGCGCTGGGGCACTCGGTGGGTCAGCAGGACGCGTGGAGCAAGCAGATCGACGGGTGGGGTCGCACCATCGACCGCGACCTCTGTGAAGCACCGGACCAGGTGATCGACATGGCCGAGCAGCTGGTCGGCGCACCGCGCCACCTGGGCATCCACTCCGGCGGCATGATCTTGACCCAGCGGCCCATCGGGGAGGTGGTGCCCATCGAGCGCGGTCGCATGGACAAGCGCACCATCGTGCAGTGGGACAAGGACGCGTGCGAGTACATGGGCCTGGTCAAGTTCGACCTGCTGGGGCTGGGCATGCTGGGTGCCATCGACCACACGCTGAAGATCGTGGCCGAGCACCTGGGGGAGTCCTGGGAGCTGCGCACCATCCCCGGTGACGAGCCGGCCGTCTACGACATGCTGTGCCGTGGCGACTCGATCGGAGTGTTCCAGGTCGAGAGCCGCGCGCAGATCGGCACGCTGCCACGCCTGCAGCCGCGCGAGTACTACGACCTCGCGATCGAGATCGCGCTGATCCGGCCCGGCCCGATCCAGGGCGGGGCGGTGCACCCGTACATCCGACGGGCCACGGGGCGCGAGCCGATCACCTACCCGCACCCGGTGCTCGAACCGGTGCTGCGGCGCACCAAGGGGGTGCCGCTGTTCCAGGAGCAGCTGATGCAGATGGCCATCGCGATCGGCGACTGCTCCGGCGACGACGCCGACCTGCTGCGCCGCGCCATGGGCTCCAAGCGCGGCATCGAGCGCATCGAGAAGCTGCGTGAACAGCTGTACGCGGGCATGGCGCGGCACGGGTTGGACCAGGCCGAGTCCGACGCGATCTACCTGAAGATCCAGTCGTTCGCGAACTTCGGATTCGCCGAGAGCCACGCGCTCAGCTTCGCCCTGCTGGTCTACGCCAGCAGCTGGCTCAAGCTGCACTACCCGGGCGCGTTCCTTGCCGCTCTGCTGCGCAACCAGCCGATGGGGTTCTACTCGCCGCAGTCGCTGGTCGGCGACGCCCGCCGCCACGGGGTCACGGTGCTGCGCCCCGACATCATGCACTCCCGCGCCCAGGCCGACCTCGAGCCGGTGTCGGTTTACCAGGAGAACCTGGTAAACCGACACTCCTCCGGGAAAATTCACCCGGAGGAGTGTGAAGTTTCCGGGGAGGGTCCGACGGGCATGGACTCGTGCCTGTCGTTCAACCAGCCACATCCTGGAACGTTCGTGCCCGGCACTCCTGATCCCACGCCTGCCCATCGACGCGACGGCAACTTCACGGTGCGCCTCGGGCTCGACGAGGTGCAGGGAGTGGGGCTGGAGGCTGCCCAGCGGATCGTGGCGGCCCGTGCTGAGCGCCCGTTCGTCGACATGGCCGACGTGTCGCGCCGCGCCGAGCTCACGGCTGCCCAGATGGAGGCGTTGGCCACGGCGGGAGCCTTCGACGCCTTCGGGCTGACGCGTCGCCAGGCGTTGTGGAACGCCGGCTACGTCGAGCGCACCGACCAGCTCGAGGGCACCGAGGTGCAGGCACCGCCCCCGATGCTGCCGGGCATGAGCGACGTCGAGATCACCACCGCCGACCTGTGGGCCACTCGCATCTCGCCCGAGAAGCACCCGATCGAGCACCTGCGCCCGCTGCTCACAGCCGAGGGAGTGCACGCGATCGAGTCGCTGACCCGCGTCGAGACCGATGCACGGGTGCGCGTGGGCGGCCTGGTCACGCACCGACAACGCCCCGGCACCGCCAGCGGCATCACCTTCCTCAACCTCGAGGACGAGACCGGCATGCTCAACGTGGTCTGCACCCAGGCTCTGTGGGCCAGGTACCGGGTCGTCGCCCGTACCTCGGCCGGACTGGTCATCCGCGGCAAGCTCGAACGCAACGACGGGGTCATCAACCTGGTGGCCGACAAGCTCGAACGCATCGAGGTGGTCTACCCCCACCGGAGCCGTGACTTCCGGTAGCCCGGATCAGCGCGTGAAGGTGACGTGCACCGTGCCGCTCTCGGCAGCCTCGGTGGTGACGGTGTGGGTGAGGTCGAGGCTGGGCACACCGTCCCACAGGCGATGTCCCCGGCCGAGGACGATCGGAGCGACCATCAGGTGCAGGTCGTCGACGAGGCCGGCGCGCAGGAACTCGCGAGCCGTGCTCGTGCCGCCACCGATGCGCACGTCCTGACCATCGGCGGACTCGATCGCCTCGGCGAGAACGTCGGTGATCGCGCCGGCACGAAAGTGGAAGGTCGTCCCACCCTGCATCGGCAGCGAGGGCCGTGGTGCGGTGTGGGTGAGGACGAACACCGGGGTGCCGAAGGGCGGTTCGTCACCCCACCATCCGGTCCAGCTCGGATCGTCCGGGTAGGCGTGGAAGCCGAACATCGCAGCCCCCAGGATCTCCGCGCCGACACCCTCGAAGTGGGCGGCCGCGTGCCTGTCGTCGACACCGGTGGAGCCCGCGCCGCTGGTGTCGCCCAGCACCCGCTCACGAAAGGTGCGTGTGGCCGCGTACGCGGCGGTGAGTCGCCCCCAGTCCTCGCCCATCGGGTGGTCAGGCGTCTGGTCAGCCGGCACGCAGCCGTCGAGCGAGACGAACAGGTCCATGCGCACGCGCGTCACGTCAGATTCCTCCGGAGTGGTCGCGCTCGAACGCATCACCCTTGCGCCAGGCCATCTCCTGCAGCTCGAAGGAGTTGCCGTCGGGGTCCGAGAAGCTCGCGCCGCGGACCCCGCCGCCGAAGTCGTGGACGTCGCCGACCTCGACCCCGCGGCCGATCAGCTCGGCACGAGCCGCGTCGACGTCCTCGACCACGAGGTGCAGGCCCCGGATGCTGCCGGGCTCGCCGGCGTAGACGTCCAGGCCGGTGCCGAAGCCGATGGAACAGGCTGATCCCGGGGGCGTGACCTGCACGACGCGCACTCCGTCGACCGGCTGCACGTCGATGTCCTTGGAGAAGCCGAGAGCGTCGGTGAAGAAGGTGATCGACCGGTCCACGTCCGACACCGGGATGGGAACCAGCTCGAAGCTTCATCTGCATGGTGACGATCCTGCCACCACCAGGTGTCCTGTCCACGTCAGTCGAGGCAGAACTCGTTGCCCTCGGGATCCCGAAGGGTGATGAATCCGGCCTCCATGCGCCCGTCGGGCTCGACGCGGTACGCGAGCTCGGCACCGAGCGCCACGAGCCGATCGGCCTCGGCGGTCAGGGCTGCCATGCGGTCGTCGCCGGTCAGCCCCGGAGCAGCGCGCACGTCGAGGTGGACGCGATTCTTGGCGGCCTTGCCCTCGGGCACCTGCTGGAAGAAGATACGTGGACCCTCGCCGTCGACCGGGAGCAACGCCGACCGGCTGTTGCGCTCATCCTCCGGCACGCCCCACGCGGCCAGTGCTGCGTCCCACGAGTCGAACCCGTCCGGCGCAGGCTGCAGCTGGTATCCCAGCGCCTCGACCCAGAAGGCGGCGAGGGCTGACGGGTCGGCGCAGTCGAAGGTGATCTGGACGTCGCGAGAGGTCATGGTCCGATGATGGCGGCGACCACCGACAGATCTACCGACCGGTCGCGCGGCGCCCCAGCACGAGGTAGGCGACGGGCCCGACCGGCTGCACGAAGCAGGCGAGCCGCCAGGCCAGCTTGGGACCCCGCACGTCGCCGGCCTTGCGGCCCGACAGGTCGCGCAGTGCCACGGCGGTCAGGACGGCCTCGGCGGCTCCGGCGACGATCGCCAGCCGCTGCTGCGTCGGGTTGAGGTCGGACCAGGTCTTCTTCTGCATGTCCTCGACGGTACTCGTGGTGGCCTCGGAGCCCGTCGAGGAGCGAAGGGACGGGCGCGATCACGACGCGGGTGCGACGTGGCTACGCTGGCCCGGTGGCAGGAGTCGGGGTCGGAGCGCTGCTCGTCGTCGTGGTCGCGGTACTCGTCGGGGCGCTGACCCAGACCACCGTCGGTCTGGGTCTCGGACTCGTCTCGGCCCCCGTGCTGACCTTCGCCGCACCCGAGCTGGTGCCCGGCGTGATCATCATGCTGGCCATGACCCTCCCGATGCTCACGCTGCTGCGCGAGCACCGCGACATCGACTGGTACGGGATCGGATGGGCGATGCCGTGGCGGATCCTCGGTACGCTCGCCGGCGTCTGGATCATCACCCAGATCACGGCGCAGCACCTCCAGCTGATCGTCGGCAGCGTGGTGCTGCTGGCCGTGCTGCTCACCGTGCGGATGTTCGCGATCCCGATCAATCGAGGAACGCTGGGCGTGGGCGGATTCGTCAGCGGGCTGACCGGCACCGCGACGTCCATCGGCGGTCCGCCGCTGGCTCTGCTGTACCAGCACCGACCACCGCACCAGGTGCGCTCCACCATGGCCGTCTTCTTCGTCACCGGCTCGGCGATCAGCCTGAGCGGGCTGGGGGTCGCCGGCGAGCTCACGATGCAGGAGGTCCGGGTCGCTCTGCTGCTGGTGCCGGTGCTCGCGCTGGGGATGGTGCTGGGCACGGTGCTGCGATCACGGCTTCCGCTGACCGTCATGCGGCCGGCCCTGCTGACCGTCAGTGCGGCGTCGGCGCTGGCACTGATCGTGAAGGCGCTGGTCTGACGAGAGCGGCGGTTCTCGTCGTCAGAAGTAGTCGAGCACGTGGGGGTGGCGGCTGCCGAAGAGGAAGTCCCAGAACGGGTCGTGACTGGGGTCGCCGGTCAGGTGGCCGAGCCGTCGCAGCGACGCCGAACGCAGCGCGCCAGAGATCGTGAGGGCCAGACCGCCGGCGTCGAGCGCACGCGACGCCCCCACGTCGGCCTTCTCCACCTGCCCCTTGCCGGACGACACCGACAGCACGTGCCCGACGCCGCGCCACGCGAACGGCAGACCCAGCTCGAGCCCGTCGGGGTACGCGAGGCGTTCCAGCACGGCGATGTCGAGCACCGCCATCCCGTAGTCGCGGCGCAGCACCGTCTGCATCGACCCGGTGCGCACCAGGTGCATCCACTCGCTGCGGCCGCACGTACGCACCACGGTGGCCGGCGCGACCGAGTCGAACGAGGCGATGACGTTCATCAGGGAGGTCAGGCTCGCGACGTCGTCGGCCAGCAGGTCGTGCACGGTGATGGTGGCCTCGGCGCCGTACCCGGAGCCGCGGGACCACGACGCGTAGCCCGAGACGGTGCCGGGCGAGGACTCGGCGACGGTGTACCCGGTGACGGCCTTGAGGATCTCGTCGTCGGACTCCGGGAACGACGGTCCGGTACGGGTCAGGGGCCCGTTGTGGGCGGCCGCCCACCGCGTGTAGACCTCGCGGATCGCCGGCAGGTCCGCAGCGCTCGCTCGACGTGTCGGCACCAGGTCGCCGGGCACGGCCATCGCACGCGTCGGCACCCGGACGTCCTCCAGCGTCGCGACCGGCGCGTAGCCGAAGCGTCGGTAGATGCCTGGCGAGGTGGGGTACAGCGTGCTGATCAGGGCGCCGCGCTCACGGGCGCCCGCCAGCATCGTGTCGAACAACGGGGTGAGCAGGCCCCGGCCGCGGGCCTCGGCCTCCACGCTCACCGCTGCGATGCCCGCGGTCGGAACCGTCACGCCGCCGAACCACGTGTCGAACTCGCGGTCCACCGTCGACGCGACCAGCCGACCGTCCTCCTCGGCCACCCAGAAGCGGCGGCCGGACCGGTCGACCGGATTGACGTGCGGGCCGGTCTCCGTCCACTCGCCGAAGGCCTCGGTCAGCAGGCGGGTGATCTGCGCGTCGTCGTCGCGCTCGAGCGGTCGGAACACGGTCATGGGTCCATCGTGCCAAACCTGCCGGATCGGCCTGACCCGCCTAGGTTGGGCGGCATGGACCTGTCAGACACCCCGTTCTCGGACTTCCTCGGCTTCGAGCTGCTCATCCCCGACGAGGACCGCGAGCTGCTCAGTCGCGTCCGCTCGTTCATGACGCGCCAGGTGGAGCCGATCATCAACGACTACTGGACCCGCGCGGAGTTCCCCCACGAGATCATCGGCCCGATGTCCGAGCTGGGCATCGCCGGCCTCGCCTACGACGGGCCGGGCTGCCCGAACCGCGGTGGTCTGGTCAACGGCATGGTGGCGATGGAGATGGGGCGCATCGACCCGTCGATCGGCACCTTCATGGGCGTGCACGGCGGGCTGGCGATGGGCTCGATCGACTTGTGCGGTTCCGACGAGCAGAGAGAGCGCTGGCTCCCCGCGATGGCTCGCATGGATCTGATCGGGGCGTTCGGCCTCACCGAGCCGGACGTCGGTTCGGCGATCGCCGGAGGGCTGGCCACCAGCGCCCGTCGTGACGGGGACGAGTGGATCCTCGACGGCGAGAAGAAGTGGATCGGCAACGCCGCCTTCGCCGACCTGGTCGTCATCTGGGCGCGCGACGAGGCCGACGGTGAGGTCAAGGGCTTCGTGGTCGAGAAGGGCGCCGAGGGGATGACCTTCACCAAGCAGGAGGACAAGATCGCCCTGCGCGTGGTGCAGAACGCCGAGATCCACCTCGCGGGCGTCCGCGTGCCCGAGGCCAACCGGCTGCAGAGGGCCAGCTCGTTCGCCGACACCGCCCGCGTGCTGCAGGTGACCCGGATGGACGTGGCGTGGCAGGCCACCGGGTGCGCACGCGGCGCGTTCGAGCACGCGCTGCAGTACACGACCCACCGCGAGCAGTTCGGCAGGTCGATCGGCTCGTTCCAGTTGGTGCAGGACCTGCTGGTCAAGATGCTCAGCAACGTCACGGCGTCGATCGCGATGAACGTGCGCGCGTCGCAGCTGCAGGACGCCGGGGTGCTCAAGGACGAGCACGCGTCGTTGTGCAAGGTGCACAGCACGGTGAGGATGCGCGAGACCGTCGGCTGGGCCCGCGAGGTGCTCGGCGGCAACGGCATCCTGCTGGAGCACCACGTGGGTCGGTTCGTGGCCGACTCCGAGGCCATCTACTCCTACGAGGGCACCCGCGAGATCAACACGCTCATCGTCGGTCGCGCCATCACCGGCGAGGGCGCCTTCGTCTAGTCCCCAAATTCTGCGGGCCCAAGCACCGAATCCCCGAGGGGAAACGGTGCCTGGGCCCGCAAAATTCGGTGCTTCAGACCACGACGCCTTCGGGGGCGCCGTCCTCGACGAGCTCGTGGTGCTTGACCGTGAGCAGGATCCAGATGATCGCCGAGGCGGTCCAGATCATGAAGGCGCCGACCAGGAACGCGTGGGTGGCGCCGTCGGTGAACGACGCCTGACCCACCAGTGCCTGCAGGCGCTGGTCGAACCCGGCCGGGGCGGAACCTCCGCCCGACGGCAGCGAGGCCACGATGTCGCTGGCGCGTCCACGCGTGAAGTGCACGGCCACCGTGGACAGTCCGGCCAGCCCGATGGCGCCGCCGACCTGCTGCATCGTGTTGAGCACGCCCGATCCGATGCCGGAGTCCTCGCTCGGGATGCCGTGGACGGCCACGAGCGTCATGGTCACGAACACCAGACCCATGCCGAAGGCCATCAGCACGATGAACGGGGCGATCTGCGTCCAGTAGTTGACCGAGTCGCCGATCGCGCCGTTGCCGGTGGCGATCTGCACGAGGTTGCCCGGGGTGTCGTCGACCGAGATGCGCGAGAACCCGAACAGCGCGATGCCGGCCAGGAGCGTGCCCGTTCCGGCGAGATAGCGCGGGGCCATGCGGGCGATCAGCTTCGACGACGTGGTGGCGCCGGCGATGATGCCCACCGTGAACGGCAGGAACGCGAAGCCGGTGTGCAGGGGGCTGTAGCCGAGCACGTTCTGCACGAACAGCGACAGGAAGAAGAACATCGCGAACATCGCGGCCGGCGTGATCATCATCGAGGCGAACGCCACGGCGCGCGCCCGGTTGGCGAAGATGAACAACGGCAGGAGCGGGTTCTTGACCGTGTTCTCGATGACCACGAAGCCGACCAGCAGCACCGCTGCCAGGGCGAGCGTCACGATCGTCCAGGTGTCTCCCCATCCGTAGCGCTCGTCGCCGGCGCGGGAGAGGCCGTAGACCAGCGAGGCGATGCCGATGGTGCCGGACAGGGCTCCGGGCACGTCGAGCGCCGTGCGGCGCGGCTGGCTCTCGGGCAGGAAGCGCGGCGCGATGTACGCCGCGATCAGGCCGATCGGCACGTTGATGAGGAACGTCAGGCGCCATCCCTCGAGCCCGGTGATCTGCAGGCCGGTGAGCCAGCCGCCCAGGATCAGGCCGATGGCCGCACCGACGCCGGACAGCGCCGCGTACACGCTGAAGGCCCGGTTGCGCAGCGGCCCGGCGGGGAACGTCGTGGTGATCAGTGCCAGGGCAGCCGGGGCGGCCATGGCGGCGCCGACGCCCTGCAGGGCCCGCGAGCCCAGCAGCATGGCCTCGTTCTGCGCGAGTCCGCCGAGGGCGGAGGCGGCGGAGAACAGCACCAAGCCGGTCATGAAGATGCGGCGCCGTCCGTACAGGTCGGCGAGGCGTCCGCCCAGGAGCAGCAGGCCGCCGAAGGCCAGTGCGTACCCGGTGACGATCCACTGCAGGTTGTTCTGGGTGACGCCGAGGTCGCGCCCGATGTACGGCAGGGCGATGTTGGCGATCGTGCTGTCCAGCACGACCATCAGCTGCGCCATGCAGATGACGACGAGGGCCCAGCCGAGGCGGCGGGACGTCTCGGGTGCGAGGTCGTCGGGGTCGACCGGTTCGACGGCGTCGCCGCCGTCCATGGTGATGGGAGGTGCGTCGGTCATGAGGAGGCCTTCTGTGAGGAGGGGGTGTGGGAGAGGACGGCGGGGAGGATCACCTGGTCGATGACCTCGGTGATGGACTCGGGGGTGGGCTGCTTGCCGAGGATGAACTGGTTGTGCAGGACAATCCCGGACAGCGCCGGCACGACGACGTCGAGGTCGAGGTCGTCGCGGAGCTCGCCGCGCGCGGCGGCACGGACGAACAGCTCGCGGGTGCGGGCTGCCTTCGGCATGGCGAAACGGGTGCGAAATCCTTCGGCGAACTCAGGGTCGCGACCCAACGCGGTGATCATGCTGCCGAACACCGCGACCTGGCGGGAGTCGGCGAGCCCGCCGCGTCCGGTGCAGTGCGAGGCGATGAGGTCGTCGCGCAGGTTGCCGGTGTCGGGCAGCTCGCCGATGGGGCCCTTCTGGGCGAGAACGGCCTCGAGGACGAGACTCGCCTTGGACTCCCAGCGGCGGTACAGCGTGGCCTTGGATGCCTTGGCGGCCGAGGCCACCGCGTCCATCGTCAGGCGGTCGTAGCCGACGTCGACCAGCACGTCGAGCGTCGCGTCGAAGATCTCCTGCTCGCGATCGCCCTCCACCCGGGGCCGGGCGGCGGCTGCTGCTTCTGCGGGGGTCATGCGCGCTCCTGTGAAACATGGATGAAACGAAACGGTACCGTTCCATCAGACAGTACGGCAGCGTTTCATCCGTGCGCAAGTGGTGTCGCACAACGTGCGCGGTGATCTGTGCCACAACCAGGTGGGCGTGGGGTGACCGCCCGGTCATCGCAACGTAGCGAGACCCTCGGACAGTTCGAGCCGGCTGACTCGGCGGGCCGGCGGAGGGAGTGGTTGGTGCCGCTCCGCGTCGGTCAGGGCGCGACGGCGACGAGCTGGAACTCGTTGCCGTCGGGATCGGCGAGCGTGACCTCGGCCGGCGCTGCGCGCAGACGAGAAGCGCCAAGGGCGACGAGCCGCTCGACCTCGTCATCGATGTCGGCCGCAGGTGCGGCGAGATCGAGGCGTTGGCGCATGCGACCCGCGATCGGAGCGACCGGGGGACCGCCCCAGGCCACCTTGGTGCCACCGGCCGGGGACTGGATGGCGGTCTCGCCGTCGGTGTCCCAGACCAGCGGCCAGCCGAGCGCCTCGCTCCAGAAGAGGCCGACCGATCGCGTTCCGTCGCACGCGATCTCACCGAGCCGCCCGGTTCCGGCGAGATAGGAGTTGCCGGGCTCGATGACGCAGAACGGGTCGTCGCCGGGGTCGACGAGGACGACGTGGTCCTCCTCCGGCAGCTGGCCGACGTCGCGGTGCTGGGCGCCGAGGGCCAGGGCACGGTCGACGACGTGCTGCTGCGACGGTGCGTCGTCGCTGGTGACGTGCACGTGGATGCTGCGACCGCCGTCGGCACGAGGTGACGGGTCCTCGACGAAGCGCAGTCCCACCTGGGTGGCGTCCCCGGGCACGAGGAGCCCGCCGTCGTGGTCCTGCACGTCGCGCTCGAGCAGCGCTGCCCAGAACTCAGCCGTCGCGTGGGCGCCCGCCACGTCGAACGTCACTGCGACGAGCCGCACCGTCATCGATCAGGCCTTCGCCAGGGACACCACGGCGGACTCGCCGTCGGCGACCTCGACCGCGGTGCCATCGGCGACCTCGCCCACGGTCAGCGTCGCGAGCGTCTCACCGGCGATGAGGGCTGCGTGGGTGCTGGCCGCGGCCACCACGGCGTCGCTGCCGCCGATCGTGAGGGTGATCCGGTCCGACACGTCCAGTCCCGCGTCGCGGCGGGCCTGCTGCACGCCGCGCACGAGGTCGCGGGCCAGTCCCTCGGCGGCCAGCTCGGGGGTGACCTCGGTCGAGAGCGCCACGAAGCCGGACCCCGGCAGCAGCGCCACCTCGGCGCCCTCGGCCGACTCGGCGACCTGCTCGAGGGTGTACTCGCCGTCGACCAGCGCCAGTCCGCCCGCGGTCACCTGGCCATCGTCGGCGACCGACCAGTCGCCGGACTTCGAGCCCTTGATGGCGGTCTGCACGTCCTTGCCCAGGCGCGGGCCCGCCACGCGGGCATTGACGGTCAGCTTGCTGCTGAGGCCGAACGCCTGAGCCTCGTCCGAGGACAGGTCGACGAACCGCACCTGCTTGACGTTCAGCTCGCCGGCCACGATGGACGCGAACGGCTCCAGCGCGGAGGGATCGCCGACCGCCACGAGCAGCGACGCCAGCGGCAGTCGTGTGCGCAGGCCGGCGGCCTTGCGGATCGACGAACCGGTGGAGCAGATGTCGCGGACCTGGTCCATCGCCGACACCAGCGCATCGTCCGACGGCAAGGCCGCGGCGTCCGGCCAGTCGGTCAGGTGCACCGAGCGCTCGCCGGTGAGACCACGCCAGATCTCCTCGGTGGTCAGCGGCAGCAGGGGAGCGGCCACCCGGCAGACCGTCTCGAGCACCGTGAACAACGTGTCGAACGGCTGTCGGGTCTGCTCGTCGGCAGCAGAGCCGTCGGCCAGCCAGAACCGCTCGCGCGAGCGGCGGATGTACCAGTTGGTCAGCACGTCGAGGAACTCGCGCGTGGTCTCGCAGGCGTCGGCGACGGCGTAGGAGTCCATCTGGGTGGTCATGTCGTCGACGAACCGGCCGAGCTTGGCCAGGATGTAGCGGTCCATCGGATCGGTCAGATCCGCTCCGCCGTCGCTGATCGTGCGCGCCTCGAAGCCCCCTCCCGATGCAGCACCGCCCGCGAGGTTGGCGTACAGGCTGAAGAAGTACCAGCTGTTCCACAGCGGGATCATCACCTGGCGCACGCTGTCGCGAATGCCCTGCTCGGTGACGATCAGGTTGCCGCCGCGCAGGATGGGTGAGGCCATCAGGAACCACCTCATGGCGTCGGCGCCGTCACGGTCGAACACCTCGGACACGTCGGGGTAGTTGCGCAGCGACTTGCTCATCTTGTTGCCGTCCGAGCCGAGCACGATGCCGTGGCTGATGCACGCCTCGAACGCGGGCTTGTCGAACAGGGCGGTGGCCAGGATGTGCAGCGTGTAGAACCAGCCGCGGGTCTGGCCGATGTACTCCACGATGAAGTCGCCCGGGAAGTGGCCCTGCCCCGACGCGGCAGCGTCAGGTCCAGCACCGTTGGAGCCCTCGAACCACTCGGCGTTCTCGAACGGGTAGTGCACCTGGGCGTAGGGCATCGACCCGGAGTCGAACCACACGTCGAGCACGTCGGGCACGCGCCGCATCATGGACCGGCCCCCGTCGATCGGGCGCGGGTCGTCGGGGTTGGGGCGCACCAGCTCGTCGACGTACGGGCGGTGCAGGTCGGGCTCGGCGTCGCCCTGCTCGTTCAGGCGGGTCGGCACGCGACCGAAATCGCGCTCGATCTCCTCGAACGAGCCGTACACGTCGATGCGCGGGTAGGCGGGGTCGTCGCTCTTCCACACCGGCACGGGCGAGCCCCAGAACCGGTTGCGGGTGATGGACCAGTCGCGGGCGTTCTCCAGCCACTTGCCGAACTGGCCGTCCTTGATGTGCTCGGGCACCCACTCGATCTGCTGGTTCAGCTCCAGCATGCGTGCCTTGATGGCGGTGACCTCGACGAACCACGACGAGACGCCCTTGTAGATCAGGGGCTCGCGGCAGCGCCAGCAGTGCGGGTAGGAGTGGTCGTAGGTCTCGCGGCGCAGCAGCACCGTGCCGGGCGTGACCGAGCCGGTGCCGTTCTTGAGGTCGTCGATGATCTGCAGGTTGGCGTCGAACACGAGCATGCCCTCGTACTCGTCGACCGGCGTGGTGAAGCGGCCGTCCTTGCCCACAGGCATGACCGCCTCGATGTTCTCGCGGTCGGTCACCTCCTTGTCGACCTCGCCGAACGCCCCGGCGGTGTGCACCAGGCCGGTGCCGTCGGTGGTGGTGACGGCGTCGTCGGCGGCCACGACGCGGAACGCGTTCTCGCGGCCCTCGTAGTAGCTGAACGGCGGGGTGTACTGCAGGCCGAGCAGATCGATGCCCTTGCCCGACCAGACGATCTCGGGGGAGTCGCCGAGCTCGCGGGCGTAGGCGCCGAGTCGCGCCTCGGCGAGGATCAGGCGCTGGCCGGTCTCGTCCTGGACCATCACGTAGTCGATGTCGCTGCCGACCATGACCGCGAGGTTGCTCGGCAGGGTCCACGGGGTGGTGGTCCAGATCAGCAGCTTGGCGTCGCGGAACGGGCCCTCGTCGCTGATGGCGTATCCGACGGTGACGGCTGGGTCCTGGCGGTTCTGGTAGACGTCGTCGTCCATGCGCAGCTCGTGGTTCGACAGCGGCGTCTCGTCGTTCCAGCAGTAGGGCAGCACGCGGAAGCCCTCGTAGATCAGGCCCTTGTCGTACAGGCTCTTGAACGCCCAGATGACCGACTCCATGTAGTCGGGGTTCATGGTGCGGTAGTCGTTCTCGAAGTCGACCCAGCGGGCCTGGCGGGTCACGTAGTCACGCCACTCGCCGGTGTACTTCATGACCGATTCGCGGCACGCCGCGTTGAACGCGTCGATGCCCATCTCGACGATCTCGTCGGTGGTCTTGATGCCGTTGAGGCGCATGGCCTCCAGCTCGGCGGGCAGCCCGTGGGTGTCCCAGCCGAAGCGACGTTCGACGCGTCGGCCGCGCATGGTCTGGTAGCGCGGCACGACGTCCTTGACGTAGCCGGTGAGCAGGTGACCGTAGTGGGGCAGGCCGTTGGCGAACGGCGGGCCGTCGTAGAAGACGAACTCGTTCTCGCCGTTCGGTCCGGCGTCGCGCTGCTCGATGCTCGCGCGGAAGGTGTCGTCGGCAGCCCAAAAGTCGAGCACGCGCTCCTCGATCTCGGGGAAACGAGGGCTCGAGGGGACGGCGCTGGGGCCGGACTGGCCGGCCGGGGTGCGGGGGTACGTCATCTGGGCTCCTGCGTGCTCGTGCTCTCACACGAGGACGACGACCCTGGGCAGGGGAGCCGCGGTACCACCTCGATTGCTGGACCCGGGGGAACAGCCACTTCATGAAGGCGATGACGGGCCCACCCGTCCGGTTCTACTGGGAGACCTGCGTCTCTGTTCTTCCGGCTGCTCGCCGCTGATGACGGCTCGAACGCTGTGCTCTCATCGTACGGGAGCCGCGCGACCGCCGACACCACCAGTACCGTCGACGCCATGGCAAGCTTCTGACTGTCCGTGCGGCACGGGGCAGGACTTCGCCTCGTGCTGCGGACCGTTCCTGGACGGACACCCGGCGCCGACGGCCGAGCAGCTGATGCGGTCGCGCTACACCGCCTACGTCCGCCGCGACGAGAACCACCTCTTCCGCACCTGGCACCCGCGCACCCGGCCGGACCCGATCTCGCTGCCGGTGGACGCAGGCTGGTGTGGCCTGACGGTGCTCGTCACCCGCGACGGCGGTCCTGACGACGAGACCGGGGTCGTGGAGTTCGAGGCCCACCATCGGGAGGGGACGATGCACGAGGTCAGCCGGTTCGCCCGCCGCGCCGGTCGGTGGGTCTACGTCGACGGCGTCTGACGGTCTACCGTCGGATCGTGCCTCCCTTCTCCAGAGACCAGACCCCCGAGCAGCTGCGCGTCGGCATCAACTCCTGGCCCACCTTCGCCGCGCAGAAGATCGAGGTCACCTCGATCGCCGACGACTGGTCGCGCGCGGAGATCCGCCTGGACCTGACCGAGGAGAACTCCAACTACTTCGGCACCGCGTTCGGTGGCTCGCTGTTCAGCATGATCGACCCGTTCGTGGTCATCTTGCTGGCCAACCAGATGGGCGAGGAGTTCGCGGTGTGGGACAAGGTCGTCGAGATCGACTTCGTCCGTCCGGGCACCGGCCCGGTCACCGCGGTCGTCGAGATGCCCGCCGACGTCGTGGCCGAGATCCGCGAGGCGACGGCGGGCGGTGAGAAGCTGCTGCGCTGGTTCGAGGTGCCGTTGCTGGCCGAGGACGGCTCGGTCGTGGCCGTGCAGCGCCGTCAGGTCTACGTGCGTCGCCACCGCGATGCCTGACGGCGAGCGCGCCGTGCTGGTCGAGTACCTCCAGCACTTCCGCGACACGTTCGAGAAGCAGTGCGCCGACCTCGACGCCGAGCAGCTGGCCAGCCGATCGGTCCGGCCGTCGACGATGTCCCTGCTCGGGCTGCTGCGCCACCTCGCCTTCGTGGAGGAGCACTGGTGGCGCCGAGTGATGGATCGTCAGACCGACCTGCCGAGGCTCTGGGGCAAGGGCGAGCGCCCGGACGCCGACTTCGACGACGCGATCGCCGACGACGCGATGGTGGCCGAGGCGTGGGCGGCGTGGCGCGAGGGGGTCTCGTTCGGCCGCGCCTGGGTCGACTCCGCCGCGTCGATGGAGGTGACAGGGTTGGTGCACGGCCGGGAGATCAGCCTGCGCGAGGTCCTGGTGCACCTGATCGAGGAGTACGCCCGTCACTGCGGCCACGCCGACCTGCTGCGCGAGAGCATCGACGGACGGACGGGGATCTGAGGTGGCCGAGCCGACCGAGATCTTCGTGCCTGCTCCCGCAGCCCTGCCCATCGTGGAGGCGCGGATCGCCGCCGGGTGGCGGCTGATCGGTGTGGCCGGATTCCGGGTCGAGCGGGGCGACACCACACCGGACCCGGCGCTGGTGATCGACTTCGGTGCCGACGGCACGACGGATGTCGGTGCCGTCGGCGCGGCGCTGGCGGACTGGCCGGCTGCACCCGACCTGTTCGCCGAGGTCAGGTTCGCCCCGCGGGTGAACATCTGACGATGTCGGTGTCGTGGTGCAGAGTCGATGCATGAGCGACTTCGACGAGTACCTGACCGAGCGCATGGCCGCGTCCGACGTCTTCCTCGACGGTGACGCAGCGCCGTTGCACGAGGTGTCGGCCGACTCCGGCGACGCCAGCATCTTCGGACCCTCCGGCACCGTGGTGACCGGTGTCGAGGAGGTCAACGCCAACAACGCGGCCGGTGCAGCGCGGTTCGCCGGCAGCGATCGCAACGAGTTCGAGACGCTGTCGAGCGGCACCGACGGCAACCTCGCCTACTGGGTGGGCGTCCAGCGATCCGTGGTGCGCGTCGCGGGGCAGGACGAGCCGGTGCCCTTCGACCTGAGGTTGACCGAGCTGTACCGCCACGAGGACGGCCGGTGGAAGCTGTTCCACCGTCACGCGGACCCGCTGCGGGAGTGAGTCAGGTCAGCTGCTCGGCCAACGCCTTCAGGCGCGAGATCGAGGCCTGCAGGTTCTCGCTGGTGGTGCTGCGGGCCCGCTCCATGCGCGACTCGTCGGTCAGCCGGGTCCAGTCGTAGGTGTGGGTGACGCGGCAGCGGTCGTCGCCGATCGGCTCGATCTCCCAGCGCCACAGGTGGCCGGCCGGCGGCTCTCCGACGCTGCTCGGCTGCCAGGCGATCAGGCGCCCCTCATCGAGCTCGACCACGTGGTTCTCGCGCGTCTTGCCGCTGGTGTTCTGCATCGAGAAGACCTCGCCCACGGCCTGCACACGCGGTGAGGTGGAGGCCGAGAGGTTGTCGTTGCCGTCCCACTCAGGCTGACGGGCCGGGTCGGCGATCAGCTCGAAGACGGCGCTGGCGGGGGCGTCGATCTCGGCCGACGCCGAGACGATCATCTGCTGGCTCATGGCCTCATCCAAGCAGGCGCACGGTCTCCAGCGTGTCGGCCTCGGCAGCGGTCTTGTCGTCGCGGTACCTGACAACGCGCGCGAACCGCAGGGCGACGCCACCGGGATAGCGGGTGGACCGCTGCAATCCGTCGAAGGCGATCTCGACAACCTGCTCGGGTCGCACGTGCACGACGTGGTCGGTGCGCGAGGTCTCCAGCTCGAGGAACCGCTCGGTCTGCCACGCGAGCATCTCGTCGGTCATGCCCTTGAAGGTCTTGCCGAGCATCACGCCCTCACGCGTGCCGAGGTGGATGTTGGACAACCAGCCCTTGCGGCGGCCAGATCCCCACTCGACGGCGAGCACCACGAGGTCGAGGGTGTGCACCGGCTTGACCTTGACCCAGGCGGCCCCGCGGCGACCCGCGGCGTAGGGCGCGGCGAGATCCTTGACGACCACGCCCTCATGGCCGCGCTCGACGGCCTCACGGGCGAACGCCTCGGCGGCTTCCGGGTCGTCGGTGACGAGCCGCTCGATCCGGTGCTCTGCGGGCACGAGCGCGTCGAGGGCTGCCGTGCGCTCGGCGCCGGCGGAGTCGACCAGGTCGCGACCGTCCAGGTGCAGCAGGTCGAAGAAGAACGGCGTCACGTGCGCGCCGCCCCGGCCCGAAGGGTCAGCTCCAGCGCTGCCCTGGGCCGTGCGTGACGACGTCTCCTGGAACGGGCGAGGTCGGCCGTCGGGGTCGAGGGCGAGCACCTCGCCGTCGAGCACCACGTGGTCGGCGGGGAGCGCGCGGACGATCTCGACCACCTCGGGCAGGCGGTCGGTGATGTCGTCGAGGGATCGGGTGACCAGCACGACGTCGTCACCCTGCTTGTGGGCCTGGACGCGGATGCCGTCGAGCTTGGTGTCGATCGCGACCCGGCCGCCGATCTTGGTCATCGCCTCGGTGACACTGGGCGCTGACGAGGCGAGCATCGGCTGGACGGGTCGCCCGACCTCGAGCACGAACGAGGCCAGTGCAGGCTCGCCGCCGGTCAGGGCAGCAGGTGCGACCGCAACGGTGGAGCCGGCCATCATCGCGGCGCGACGCACGGCGGTGAGCGGGATCTCGGCCGCGAGCGCGAGGCCCTCCTGCACCAGTGAATCGAGGGCGCCCTGGCGGACCTCGCCGGTGACCAGGCCGCGCAGCCAGCCCTGCTCGTCGGCGGTCGCGCGGGAGAACAGGGTGATGACGGCGTCGGATCGTGCGGCCTGCGACCCGGGGCCGGCGAGCTCGGAGATGCGCTCGAACGCCTGGTGCACCTCGGCGACCGTGAGCGTGGGTGAGTCGGCAGGCGCCGGGAGCGTCTGCATCGAACGCCAGCCGAGCCCGGTGCGCCGTTGCCGCAACGACCCGGCCAGGTACGCGGTGACGGTGGCGATCTCCTCGGGGTCGCTGGTGTCGAGCCGTGAGAAGAGGGCTGCGAGCGCCGTGGCCTTGGCCTTGCGCGACCGTGTGGCGGCGACCTCGGTGGAGGTGGCCACGAGGTCTGCGAGCAACATCTGCCCATCGTGGCCGACCGCTATGACATGTGCAGGCGTCAGTTGGGGATCTACTTAGTGTTGACTCGACTATAAGCGGGGGTTAGTGTCATTGGTACCTGAAGGAGGTGCAGCGTGCTGGAGACGGATCAGAAGGTCTCGTTGGCGGTCTCGACCGTCATCTTCGCGCTGCGCCCGCACCCCACGTCGGGCGATCTCACGGTCTGGCTGCCGCTGGTGCGCCGCATCCGTGAGCCGCACCTCGGATCGTGGGCCCTGCCCGGCGGCCCGCTCGAGTCGCACGAGGATCTCGCGGCCTCGGCGCGCCACACCCTCGGCCGCACCACCGAGCTGCAGCCCCGCTACCTCGAGCAGCTGTACTCCTTCGGCTCGGTCGACCGCTCCGCCGCCGCCGACCCCGCCGATCCCGACGGCGGTCGAGTCGTCTCGATCGTCTACTGGTCGCTGGTGCGCCCCGAGGAGGTCGCCCGCTCGGCCGACGGCGAGAACGTCGAGTGGTTCGTCGCCGACGAGGTGCCGGCACTCGCGTTCGACCACAACACGATCCTCGACTACGCACTGCAGCGTCTGCGCGCCAAGATCACCTACTCGCCGATCGCCTACGCGTTCTGCAACGACGAGTTCACCCTCGCCGAGCTGCGCGAGGTGCACGAGGCCGTGCTGCGCAAGCAGATCGACCCCGCCAACTTCCGCCGCCAGGTGCTCGCCACCGGCGCGGTGGAGCCCACCGGCCGCTGCCTGCAGGGCACCAGCCACCGACCCCCGGCCCTGTACCGGCACGTCCCGCAACCCGAGGAGACCGCATGAGCGCCTCAGTCAACGACCTGATCACCACGGCCCCGGCCGCCTCCTGCGACGTCGAGCTGGTGAAGGGCCCGTGGGAGTTCGACACCGTGCCCGGCTACGGCCCCGGCTGCTCCGAGGACGACCCGATCCCCGACCCCGTGGTCCGCCCCGGCCAGCTGCCGGTGGCCTACCAGAAGATGAGCGACGACGAGCTGCACGAGCGCATCAAGGCGGCCAAGGAGACGCTCGGCGACAAGCTGGTCATCCTCGGCCACTTCTACCAGCGCGACGAGGTCGTCCAGTACGCCGACTTCGTGGGCGACTCGTTCCAGCTGGCCAACGCCGCCCTCACCAAGCCCGACGCCGAGGCCATCGTGTTCTGCGGCGTGCACTTCATGGCCGAGACCGCCGACATCCTCGCCAAGCCCGAGCAGCACGTCATCCTGCCCAACCTGGCCGCCGGTTGCTCGATGGCCGACATGGCCGACGAGGACTCCGTCGAGGACTGCTGGGAGCAGCTCGAGGCCGTCTACGGCCCGCTCGACGAACCCGACGCCGACGGCAAGCAGCCGGTCATCCCGGTCACCTACATGAACTCCTCGGCCGCTCTCAAGGCGTTCTGCGGTCGACACAACGGCATCGTCTGCACCTCGTCCAACGCCGCCACCGTGCTGGAGTGGGCGTTCGAGCGCGGCCACCGTGTGCTGTTCTTCCCCGACCAGCACCTGGGCCGCAACACCGCCAAGGCCATGGGCATCAGCCTGGACGACATGCCCACCTGGAACCCGCGCAAGCCCATGGGCGGCCACACCGCCGACGAGCTCACCAGCGCCAAGGTGCTGCTGTGGAACGGCTTCTGCTCGGTGCACAAGCGCTTCACGGTCGGCCAGATCAAGAAGGCTCGCGAGGAGCACCCGGGCATCAAGATCATCGTGCACCCCGAGAGCCCCATGCCCGTGGTCGACGCCGCCGACGCGTCGGGCTCGACCGACGCCATCAAGAAGTTCGTCGAGGCGTCCAGCCCCGGCGACACCATCGCCATCGGCACCGAGATCAACATGGTCAACCGGCTCGCCGCGCAGTACCCCGACCGCACGATCTTCTGCCTCGACCCGGTCGTGTGCCCGTGCTCGACGATGTACCGCATCCACCCCGGCTACCTCGCCTGGACCCTCGACAGCCTCGTCGAGGGCGAGGTCGTCAACGAGATCGTCGTGCCCGACGAGATCGCCACCCACGCCAAGATCGCGCTCGAGCGGATGCTCGCCGCGCTCCCGAAGTGATCGGTTGCCAGACATGAAGAGCTTGATCGTTGTGGGAAGCGGCGTCGCCGGCATGACCGCCGCGCTCGACGCCGTCGAGGCCGGACTCGAGGTCACCATGATCTCCAAGGCCGACCTCGCGCAGAGCAACACCCGCTACGCCCAGGGTGGCGTGGCCGTCGTCACCGATGCCATGGCCGACCCGCGGGCCCCGAAGCTGGGCGACAGCGTCGACTCGCACGTCGCCGACACGTTGGTGGCCGGTGCGGGGCTCAGCGACGAGGACACGGTGCGCATCCTGTGCTCCGAGGGGCCGCACGCCATCGACGAGCTGATCGAGCGTGGCGTGCAGTTCGACGTGCACGACGGCCGGCTGTCGCACGGGCTCGAGGCGGCCCACAGCTACCAGCGCATCCTGCACGCCGGCGGTGACGCCACGGGCGCCCGTATCGCGTACGCGCTGATCGACCGCATCCACGAGTCCGACGTCACGGTGCGCGAGCGCACCACCGTCGTCGACCTGCTGGTGGAGGGTGGCGTGGTCGTGGGGGTCCAGCTGCTCGACGGCGAGCAGCTGCGCGCCGACGCCGTCGTCCTCGCCACCGGGGGAGCGGGACAGCTGTTCCCGTACTCCACCAATCCGGAAGTGGCCACGGCCGACGGCATCGCCATGGGGCTGCGCGCCGGTGCCGTCGCGGCGGACCTGGAGTTCTACCAGTTCCACCCCACGTCCCTGAACGCCCCGGGCAACTTCCTGGTGTCCGAGGCGGTCCGCGGCGAGGGCGCCCACCTCATCGACGCAGATGGTGAGCGCTTCATGCTCGACGTCCACCCGGACGCCGAGCTGGCTCCCCGCGACGTCGTCGCCCGAGCCATCGCCAACCAGATGCTGAAGCAGCCCGGGGTTCCGGTGCGCCTCGACGCGACGCACCTGGGTGCGGAGTTCCTGGCCCAGCGGTTCCCCAACATCGACGCCGCGTGCCGCGCCCAAGGATTCGACTGGGGCCGCGAGCCCATTCCGGTCACCCCTGCCGCCCACTACTACATGGGCGGCATCCGCACCGACGAGTGGGGCCGCACCTCGGTGCCCGGTCTCTACGCTGTCGGCGAGGTCGCGTGCAACGGGCTGCAGGGGGCCAACCGGCTCGCCTCCAACTCGCTGCTCGAGGGCGCCGTGTACGGATCGCGGGTCATCGAGGGCATCCTCGACCCCGCACCGCAGGTGCCGTTCGACGACGAGTGGGCCGCGCCCACCGCCCTGGACCTGCTCGGATCCGCCGAGGGGCGCGAGGTCAACCGCTCCGACCTGCAGCAGCTGATGTGGGACGCGGCCGGCCTGTCCCGCACCGCCGTCGATCTGGAGCAGGCCATTGCCGAGCTGGCCACGTGGACCTCGCCGGCCGTCACCGACGCCAAGTCCGCCGAGGACGCCAACCTGCTGGTGGTGGCGCGGGCTGTCGTGGCCAGCGCGCTGGTCCGCACCGAGTCGCGTGGTGGGCACTTCCGCGCCGACTTCCCCGACACCGACCCCGCCCAGGCGGTTCACTCAGGAGTGGTCGCAGATGCTTGAACGCCGCCAGATCCAGCGCGTCGTCGTCATGGCGCTCGACGAGGACGCACCGTTCGGCGACGTGACGTCGCAGACCCTGGTGTCCGCCGAGGCGACAGCGGAGGCACAGCTCGTGGCGCGTGAACCGGGAGTCTTCGCCGGAGCCGACGTCTACACCATGGCCATGAGCACCATCGATCCGTCTGTGGCCGTCGTGATGCAGGTCGAGGACGGCGACTCCTTCGGCGCCGGAGACGTGCTGGCCCACGTGACCGGTCCGGCTCGCGCCGTGCTGCAGTCCGAACGCGTCGCACTCAACCTGGTGCAGCGCATGTGCGGCATCGCCACGTTGACGGCGAAGTACGTCGCGGCCGTCGGCGAGCACCAGGTGCGCGTCGTCGACACGCGCAAGACGACGCCCGGTCTGCGCGCGCTCGAGCGGCACGCCGTGCGGTGCGGTGGTGGACACAACCACCGGTACTCGCTGTCGGACGCCGTCATGGCCAAGGACAACCACCTGGCGGTGATGGGCGACCCCACCCAAGCGCTGCGCAAGGCGGCCGCAGCCCTGCCGCACACCACCCACATCGAGGTGGAGGTCGACCGGATCGAGCAGATCGAGAGCGTGATGGAGTCCGCCGTGGTCGACACGATCATGCTCGACAACTTCAGCCTCGAGGATCTGCGCGCGGGAGTGGAGCAGGTCGACGGGAGGGCGCTGGTCGAGGCCAGCGGGGGAGTGACGCTCGAGACCATCGGCGACATCGCTGCCACCGGTGTCGACATCATCAGTGTCGGCGCCCTCACCCACAGCGTCCGCGCCCTCGACCTCGGCCTCGACATCACCGTGTCGTGATGGAGCATCCAGCTCGCCAGGGAGGCCGCCCGCGGCCGACTGTGAGGGAGCGAGGAACGAGCGACCGAGGCGTGGTGAGGGCGACGGCTCGAGCGAGCACTCGGGTCTGGTCGCCTCGCTTCGCTCACGCTCCTCGCTGGCGCTCGGAGCTGGCGACCAGGGTGAGCGCGTGATCTACCTCGACGAGGCGGCCACCACGCCGGTCAGGCGCGAGGTCATGGAGGCCATGTGGCCGTACCTCGGGCCGCAGTTCGGCAATCCTTCGAGCCATCACGAGGTGGGGGAGGCGGCGCTGGCGGGGCTGGACCGTGCGCGGGCCAACGTCGCCGCGCTGCTGGGCGCCCGCGCGTCGGAGATCACCTTCACCTCCGGCGGCACCGAGTCCGACAACACGGCCGTCAAGGGCATTGCGCTGGCCGCCGACGGTCGCCACGTCATCGTCTCGGCCGTCGAGCACCCCGCGGTGCTGGAGTCGGCGGCGTGGCTGGGTCGCATCGGCTACGAGGTCACCGAGCTCCCGGTCGACCACGAGGGGCGGGTCTCGCCCGACACCCTGGCCGAGGCGCTGCGCGACGACACCGCCGTCGTCAGCATCCAGCACGCCAACAACGAGGTCGGGACCGTCCAGCCGATCGCCGAGCTGGCCGCGGTCACGGCCGAGCGCGGCGTGCCGCTGCACACCGACGCGGTGCAGACCGCAGGGTGGCTCGACCTGACCGGTCTCGGCGTCCAGGCGTTGAGCATCAGCGGTCACAAGATCGGGGCGCCCAAGGGTGTCGGCGTGCTCTGGGTGTCGCGCCGGACGCCGTTCGAGCCGCTGATCCACGGTGGAGGACAGGAGCGCGGGCACCGGTCCGGCACCGAGAACGTCGCCGCCGCGGTCGGCATGGCCGCTGCCCTGACGCTTGCCTCCGGACCCACCGACGAGGTGGTGGCTCGCCGCGACGCGTTCATCGCCCGGGTGCTGGCCGAGGTTCCCGGCGCCGAGCTCACCGGGCATCCGATCGAGCGACTCCCGGGCAGCGCGTCGTTCGTGTTCCCCGGCCGCAGCGGCGAGTCGATCCTGCTCGACCTGGAGCGACGTGGGGTGGTCTGCTCCAGCGGATCGGCGTGTGCCGCCGGCAGCGACGACCCCAGCCACGTGCTGATCGCCATGGGCTACGAGCCCGAGGTCGCACAGACCGCCGTCCGGTTCACGTTCGGCCGATCGACCACCGACGAGCAGCTGGACGCAGCAGCAGACGCGCTGGTCGCCACACTCGGCTGATCAGTCGCCCTTCAGCGCGTCCTCGATGTCGTCGCGGTACCGGCTGGGCGCCAGGTCGTCGTGGCCGCTTCATGCTCCGGCCGCCTCGACGACCGACGCGTTCGCCAGGGCCATCGCACGCCACAGCAGGTCCGCGGCCCGCGTCGACGGTTGGTGTCATGCTGTCCCCCGTCCGCCTGCGACCGCCCTGCCCGCGGCGGCCGCGTACTGCTCGGCGATCTCGATGGCGGCCTCGCGGTCGCCGGGCTGGCGCCCGTCGGTGCGGTACACCTGCACGATGACCAACGTGTCTCCCCAGCGTCCGCGCGCCACGGTGCTGACGGACAGGCACGTGCCACCCACCGCCTCGACCGACGACGGGAACGGCTCGAAGTCCTCGCACGCTGTACCGACGACGTCCTCGGGCTCGGCGACCTCGGTGTCCCGCATGACCGAGGTGACGCTCACCGTGGCGACCGCAGGGTCGCCGGCGGTGCACATGTTCGACAGCACCTGGGTCTCGGTGTCGCTCGTGCCCGTGAGCGTCGGGTCGTAGTCGTTGCCGCTCATCTCCAGATCGTCGGCGTCCTGCCCGGGCAGCGAGAGCACCTCGGCGACGACGTCGCGCGGCAGGTAGTCGCAGGTCGACACGGCGTCGTCCTCGACCTCGGGGTCGCCGGTGCACGCAGCCAGCCCGAGGGCTGGGATGCAGACCAGCATGGCGAGGAGTCGGTTCACGGAAGTGATTCCTTCAGGCTGCGGGGAGAGCGGCGGTGCCAGGGCGATGGTCCGGATGAGCCTATCGGGTCGTGCGGGTTCGAGACAGTCCGCCGCGGACGAGTGCGATGCGGTTGGCGTGGTCCGAATGGGCCACGCGACGGTAGTCCACTAGGATCAGCGATGGAGACAGGCTGCGCCGCGTGCGCAGCCCCGACCTGGAGGAGATCATCGATGCGCAGTGCCGCTCTCGCAGCAGTCGCCCTGGCGGTCGTTCTGACCGGGTGCGGAGGCTCGGACGGATCCGTCGACGTCAAGCCGCTGCAGTCGGCGTCGCCCACGGCCAGCGCGACCCCTGACGGCGATCCCGTCGCCGCGCCGTCGGTCAAGCCCACCCGACCCGACGACGTCAAGTCCGGCGCCGGAGCCAAGGCGTTCTCGATCTTCGTGATGCAGAACGTCGTGTACGCGATCTCCACCAACGACATCGACCCTCTGCTCGCCCTGTCGGACGGCGCCTCGTGCACCACCTGCATCAGCCTCGCCAAGGCCAACCAGAAGCGCGGGGACCAGGCGCAGGTGCCCACGGCGGACACCCGCATCACCGACATCGCCGTCGACGAGCAGAGCGCGTCGCGGTACACCGTTCGTCAGACGCTCGTGTTCCCGGAGGTCGAGATCACCGACCTGAAGACCAAGAAGGTGGTCGACACCAGCGCGGCCGCCGACATCGAGGTGACGAGCGTCGTGATCTGGAAGAACGGTCAGTGGCGCCTGGAGAACTACGGGACCAAGGAGGCATGATGATGCGCCGTGCAGCAGCAGCGCTCGTCCTCGCACTGGCGATCGTGGCCGTTCCAGCGGCGGCGTGGGCGGATCCGCCGATCGACATCACCGGTTCCGGTGACACCGTCACCGGCACGGGCACGGACAGCGGCTCCACCCAGACCGGCGGCGGAGGTGGATCCGAAGGGGTCTTCACCATTCCCAAGCCGTACAAGGAGTACCGGTACGTCCCGGCCTGCTCACTCAACTCGCCCGAGAACGGCGACGATGCGCTGTGTGGATCGGCGGTCTACACCTGCCCGACCGGCGAGATCAGGTTCCGCGTCTACACCCGGCAGCACGACGCCAACGGCGACGTGTCCGACGGTGCCGACTACGAGTACGTGGGCACGCAGTGCCGCGGCGCCGACGACCCGCCCGAGGGCGGCCCGGTGCAGATCACGACCGCGGACATTCGCGACGCAGCGCAGCAGGCCGCTCCTGCGACCGCCGTCCACGTCGAGCCCGGCAACCGCTCCTACGTCAACGTGCCGACCAACTTCTACGCCGACACGGCCGGCGCCGACGCGACCATCACGGTGCTCGGCCAGGCGATCGGACTGCGCTTCGAGCCGTCCGGCTACACGTGGAGCTACGGCGACGGCACGTCGGGCTCCGGTGCCGGGGTCGAGAACGCCCCGGTGGGTGGTCCCGGGGCCGTCGAGCACGCCTACCTGAGCTCCGGGGACGTGGCGATCACGTTGACCCGCACCTTCGACGTCACGTTCACCCTGCCCGGCGGGCAGACCGGCACGCTGCCGGCACCGGGCGTGAGCAACACCAGCGAGCCCTACCCGCTGCAGATCGGTGAGATCCAGACGGTCGTCACCCGGGTTCGCTGAGTCGTCCGCTACCCGGAGCAACCGGCGGTGTCGGCAGCCTGCTCGACCATGGAGCGCAGCGCTGCCGGGTCCCAGCCGTCGATGTTGCCGAACACCTCCCCGGTGACACGGTCGCACGCCCAGACCGCGTCGAGGCTGGCATCGGTGTCGTCGAACGGTGGGTCGAAGCCCCCGTCGCCCTGCCCGTCCGCGACCGAGAAGCGGAGCTCGCTGCGATCGATGACCCCCTGCACGGTGCTCAGTCCCTCGTCGTCGTTGACCTTGGCCAGCACGGTGAGGGTTGCGACCCCCTGGCCGATCGAGATCTCGCACCGGAACCCGTCGTCGGAGGCCTCGGGGGCGTCCAGCGAGCCCTCGGACGTGCCCACCTCGAACCGGTCGGTGGTGAGCAGGGCGGCCACGGTGTCGGCCTGGATGCCGCACGCGGACGCCTCGTCGTAGGCGGGCACACCAGACGGGTCATCGGCGCTGCTGGCGCCGCTGCCGCACGCGCCCAACGACGCCGTGAGCGCGATGGCGGCGAGCACTCCAGTGGGTCGGACACGTCGCTGTGAGCGGTGGACGTACGTCATGTGGTTCCGTTCCCTCGCGGTGGTCAGGTCGTCGAGCGGTCAGTCGAAGAAGTCTTGGAACGCGGCGCGATAGGCCTGGTCGTAGTCGTCGATGTTGAAGTATCCGCCGACGCCCTCCATGACGGAGAACAGCTGACTTCGGGTCGACGCCTGCTGCGCGTCCGACATCTGCGCGTACTCGTCCCACGACGGGATGTCGAGGTCCGCATTGCCCGCCAGCCCGCGATCCGCCAGCAACGTGGCCGCGACGTACGACTGCTGGGACAGCGTGGACTCGGCGGCGTCCGAAGCGCTCGCCCGGGCGTCCTGGCCTTCGTGGGCGAGCCAGTCGGTGATCGCGTCCTGTCCCAGCTCTTGCCGCGGTCGATCGCCGCGTTGACGATCTCCTTCGTGGCTCCCTCCGCGAGGCTGTCGACGCCCGGCACCGGCAGCAGGTCGACGACGTCGGACCCGAAGTCGATCCAGGCGCGGGTCCGGGCGTCCGCGGCGTCGGCGCTGGCGATCTTGTCGTCCTGGAGCGTGCGGACGAAGAAGCCCTCCATCCGGGCGTCAGCGCCGAGGGCCGACGTCAGGCCGGTCTGGAGGGTGTCGGCGTCGGGGTTGGCCGCCAGCTGGTCGGCGACGGAACCGAGCTTGTCGGCCCGGTACTCGTTCAGCCCGTCGCGCATCTGCGCGAACCCGTCGTCGGTCGTCATGGCCAGCAAGGAGATCTTGGACAGCGAGTCCTGGTCGAACAACGGCATGTTGGGGATGATGCCGCGATCGGCGTCGGAGGTGAAGGAGAACACACCCGGGTCGACGTCGCCGTTCGCCCCCGGTGTCAGTGCGTAGTCGACGCCGCCCATGTAGGTGGTGAGCATGTGGGCGATGTTCTCGGAGGCATCGTTGCCGGGCCAGTTGATGCGCTCGGAGATGTCGTCGATGTTGTCCCGGGTCGACACGTAGTCGACGAACTTCGAGACCAGCAACGAGGCGTTGTGGGCGCTGGCCGACTCGGGGTCGCCGATCAGGTCGGGGTCGGTGGTGGCAGCGTCGATGACGCCGGTGATCGCCTGGTACTGGTCCTGGCCCCAGGAGCGCTCGTGCAGGTAGTAGTAGGCGCGCGAGTTGATGCCCTCGCCGGGCTCGTCGGGATCGTCATTGTCGCTGAAGAACTCCAGGGCCAGCTCCGGGTCGTTCTCGAGGGCCGACATCAGACCCGTCATGGGGTCGAGGTTGTCATAGGGCGAGCCCCAGCCGGCGAACTGGTAGAAGTCGGTGCCGTTGTCGGGCCGGTCACCCCACAGACCGCTGGCGCCGTCCATCTGGACGCGCTCGTAGTCGTCGAGACGGTCGGCGACCACGCTGGTGAACTCGCTGTCGAAGTGGCCGTCGGTGAGCAGGAACGCGAGGGCGCCCGACGGGTTGTAGCCGATGTGGTCGCCGTCGCGCAGGATGTCGTTGGGGTCGCGGGTGGCCTCGTCGACGAGGCCTTCGGCGAAGGTGCGGTCCGGGAAGGCCGGGTACTCGGTGGCGCTCTCGAGCCCGTCGCGGAGCAGGTCGAGGAGACGTTGCTGATCCTCGAAGTCGACCGCCGGGTCGTAGTTGCGGGTGCTCTGGGCCGCGTCGCTGAAGGCCTGCAGCGTGCCGTCGGGTCCGAGGCGCAGGTACATCTCGCTCATGACGGCCGAGTCGTCCACCCAGCGACCGAGCATCTCGGAGTAGGCGTTGTAGGACTCGGGGTCGGCGACGTTGATCCCCTGGGCCCGGTCGGCGAGCTCCTGGCCCAGCATCCGCTTGATCGCGCTGAGATTGTCGTCGTAGACCTCGTACGTGGCGTGACCGGTGTCGTCGCGGTCGAGAAGCACCGCGAGATCGTGACGGGACTGCAGCTCCTCGAGGTTGTCGCGCAGCCAGCGGGAGGACTTGCCGAGGGTGTCGTCGCCCAGGCTGGGCAGGCCGATGGGGGTGGCGCCGGTGGCCCGGCGGCGTTCGGAGTCGATGCGGTCGGCCAGGCCCTCCGCAGCCGTGATGGCGGCGTTGAGCTTCTCGATGTCGATCTCGACCTTGGTCATGTCCCCCCAATCAGGAGTGGTGGTGATCAGTAGTTGTGGCGGTGGGCCCAGGTTCGGCTCCAGCCGAGGCCGCGCCAGTCGTGCTCCGGCACGCGGTCGGGCTCGCTGTTGAGACGCTGCTGGATCTCGTGCTGGGCTTCGTCGAAGGCCTCGGGGATGCCGCTGCACTGACCGGTCATCTCGCTCGTCCAGGAGTCGGCCTCCGTGCACACCCAGCCGCCGGAGGCGATCGGCGTGGCGATGGCGTCGAGCGGAGACCCGAGACCGGAGAAGACGGCGTCGCTGCACCCCTGGACGGTGGTCTTGCTGCTGTCCAACGTCCTGCGGAACATGTTCGGCTCGGTGACCACGTCGTCGGTGTCGTCCTCCGGTGCCATCGGTTCCTCCTGGAGGTGTCAGTGCCATGTGGGAATCGTCATGGCCCATCGGAACCATGACCCGCTGATCATATCGGCTCACCGGACTTCGAGACAGCCCGCTGCATCCTCGGGGGTGGCCGGTCGACGCCGGACAGGCTGTCGGTCTAGGATCGTAGGGTCCAAGCGCCCTTCGACGTCGTTCGTGGGGGCACACACCTTCGCAGGGGGTAGTTCAGAATGGCTGAAGCACGGATCGAAGATCTCGAGGCGCTCTACAAGGAGCTGGAACGCTCGATGATGGACACCGACGCGATGATCACGCAGGTCGACAACGCGTTCAACAACGCCCGCCAGGAGTGGAAGTCCAAGGGCGCCGACCAGTTCGACCAGGACTGGAACGGCACCTTCAAGCCCACCTTGATCAAGCTGGCCCAGACGTACGCCGCCGCGGGAACCGACGTCGCCTTCCAGCACAACAAGTTCGCGGAGGCGGCCAAGGAGGCCGACATGCACCCGCAGCTCGCGCCGCTGAACTCGCCGCGCTGACACCTGACCTCCGGCCAGACGATCGAGGGCCCCGCATCCGTCGGATGCGGGGCCCTCTCGTTGGGCCCTCTCGTCGCCTCAGGCCTTCGGCACCTGCACCCACTGCCAGCCGGACGGCGAGGTCATCACGCCGCGTCCCTGGGGAACCGCGGCGCCGACGGAGCGTGGCAACCGCACGTTGAGCACGTCTCCGTCGCTGGCCGATCGCGGGGACAGGATCAGGCCGGTGCGACCGCGCTTCATCTCCACGGTCAGCCCCCGGTAGACGCTGGAGATCTCGTCGAGGCTGCCGCCCACCACCATCGCGTTGGTCGTGTCCCGCATGGCGCCGTAGGCGTCCGCCAGCGCCGCCCCGAGTGGCGAGTCCGCGCCGAGCACCTCGAAGTCGTCGACGACGATGGTGTGCTCCCGGCGCAGCGCGGCGAGGCGCTCCTTGATCTCGTCCAGCGGCTCGGCACCGGTGAACACCGTGACGCGCCGGTCGGCCAGCTCGCGCAGCGGTGAGACGCGTGGGGCGAACAGCACCACCTCGCGTCGCATCTGCAGGTGTCGCTCGGCGATCACCTGCAGGACGTTGCTGCGTCCCGACCTCGGCGGACCGGCCACCAGGAAGCCGGAGCCGGTGACGAGCGGGTCGAAGCCCTGCAGGGCGAGGGTGTCGCCGCCGACTCCCACCGGAGTGAACGACGGGCTCTCGGACACCGGGTCGAGCTCGAGCGCCTCGCGCAGCGTGATCGCGGCCGGCAGCTCGTCGACCCGTTGTGGCCGACGACTCCTGGCCACGCCGGCCCACCGCTCCGTGGCCTCTCGGCCGATCTCCTGCAGCACGCGCACCTGGTCGGTCCCGACGCCACTCGCGTCGAGCAGGGCCCACTGCAGCTCTCGGGCCCGCTCGCCGGACCGGAAGGCACGCCCTGGGGGCATCGTGACCGGCACCTGGCGGGCCGTCATGCCCACGGCGGAGAAGTCGCTCGGGTCGCTCATCGACAGCACGATGCGGTCCTCCACCAGCATCGAGATGCGACCGAGGACCCCGGAACGGTCCGACCCGATGACCAGCCGCAGACCGGCACCGGCGCCTTCCTGCAGCAACGAGTTGAGGCGTTCGAGCAGGACGCCGCCGTCGACGGACTCGAACGCCGTGGTGAAGCCCTCGAGCCGATCCAGCAGCACCACCAGGTACGGCAGCCGATCGTCGGGCGCAGCGGAGGCGCGCTGCTCGCGGATGTCGGCGTAGCCCTGCTCGGCCAGACTCTGCTGGCGCCTCGAGACCTCACGCTGGAGGTGGTCGAACAGGCGCATCATGCGGTCGACCTGCAGCCGGGTGACGACCGCGCCGACGTGGGGGAGCGCGATGAGGGGGAGGAGGGCGTTGTTGCCCGCATCGATCCCGAACAGGTGAACATCGGCGGGGGACGTCTGACGCGCGATGGCAGCCGCAACGAGCCGCAGGGCCGACGACCGGCCGGAGCGCGACTGCCCGGCGATCATCAGGTGCCCGCCGCGCTCGAGGTCCCATGTCTCCACCTGCTGCTGCTGGTGGTGCGGGATGTCGGCGATGCCCAGCGGCACCGGAGGCACGACGCCGTCCTCGGGCGTGGGCGCCTCCAGCTCGTCGATGCCGATCGTCTCCGGCAGTGGAGGCAGCCACGGCTTGCGCATCGGGCCCAGCCCGATGGTGTCGTTGGCGTCGCGGATGGCCCCGACGAGCGTCGCGAGATCGGTGGGGATCTCGACGTCGTCCTCGACCGCGGCGGTGGCGACCTTGCGGCCGGCGACGCTCAGGTCGGTCCAACCGAACGACGATGCGACGAGGTCGGCCTCCGCGTTCCCCTTGGGGCGACCGCCGACGCGTGAGCTCTGGAACGGCTGCAGCGACGATGCTCCGAGCCGGGCGTAGGCGCGTCCCGGCGTCGACTTGGCGATGTCGGCGGCGACGCCGGACTCGATGACGTCCTCGGAGTCGCCCTTGTCGGTGACGCGCAGGGCGATCCGCAGGTTGGTGTTGGACTTGATCTCGGCGTTGACCACGCCGGCAGGGCGCTGGGTGGCGAGGATCAGGTGCACGCCCAGGGATCGGCCGCGGCGGGCGACGTCGACCAGTCCGGTGACGAAGTCGGGCAGCTCGGCCACCAGCGCCGCGAACTCGTCGATGATGATCAGCAGGCGGGGCATGGGCTCGTCGCCGGGCTTGCGGCCGGCGAGGTAGTCCTCGATGTCCTTGGCCTGGGCGCGGGACAGCTGACGCTCGCGGTAGTGCAGCTCGGCGCCGAGCGACTCCAGCGCACGCGTGGTCAGGTGCCCGTCGAGGTCCGTGACCATGCCGACGGTGTGGGGCAGGTGCTGGCAGTCCATGAACGCCGCGCCGCCCTTGTAGTCGACCAGCACGAAGGTGAACTCGTCGGGCCGGTTGCCGACCGCGAGCGACGCGATGATCGTCTGCAGCAGCTCGGACTTGCCGGAGCCTGTGGTGCCGGCGATGAGCCCGTGGGGGCCGTCAGCCCGCACGTCGATGGTGAACGGCCCGTCGAGGCCCTCGCCGATGGTGGCGCGGGTGGTCCGACCGGACCGTCCCCAGCGCCCGACGAGATCGTCGCCGTCGGGATGGGGCAGGCCCAGCACGTCCAGGAGCCGGCTCGAGGACGGCAGCGCCGCGCTCGGGTCCTCGGTGCTGACGTCACGGATGGGCGACAGTGCCCGGGACAGCCGCTCCAGCCAGGACGCCTCCACCAGGTCGGGCCGCACGCCGTCGATGTGGCGCTCCGAGGTGGTCTCGACGCTGATCAGGCCGTCCGCGTAGGACACGACGCTGCGGCACTCCTCGGGCAGCTCGTGCACGGTCTGGTCCAGGCAGAGGACGTGCACGCCGAGTGACGGGCCGTCCTTGAGGACCGAGATCATGCCGGGCAGCAGGCGCAGCTCGCGGGCGCCGTCGAGCACCAGGACCATGCGCTGGACCGACGCGATGGCCTTCTCGTCCAGCTCGCGGCGGCTCGAGACCACCCGTGACAGCTCGCCGATCAGCTGTGAGCGGCCGTCGTCGTCGGCGCCGATGCGCACGGCCCGTGATCCCTCGTCGCCTCGAGCGTGGGGGAGCCACTTGACCCAGTCCCAGGAATCCTCGCCCGCGGGGTCGGTGAGCACCCACAGCGAGGTGTCGGCCGGGCTGTGCATGGTGGCCACCTGGGCGACCAGCCAGGAGGCGACGCGGCGGCGGTTGGCGTCGCCGGCGACACCCACCACGCCGGCCTCGCCCAGGTTCACGGTGACGGGGACGTCCGGGGCGGTCCACCGCAGCGGGCCCTCGTGGGCGGCTCGATCGGGGTCGCGCACCTCGACCTCGGACGGCAGGTCGCACGTGCCGACGCGTAGGACCAGGAAGTCCGCGTCCCACCGACGCCGCTCCCAGAGTCGGGCGCGCGGACCCGTGGCGAACAGCAGGGTGCTGGCCGGATCGGGGAACACCGTGCGCCGGTGGAACCGCTCGTCGATCAGGGAGTCGACGGCGGCGCGCTCCACGCCCACCCGCTTCTCGTTGTACTCGTCGACCTGGGTCAGGTAGCGGCGCTTCTGCTGGCGACGTCCGGTGGTGGCGTTCATCAGCATCATCACCGGCATCATGACCATGATCATCAGCGTGTAGGGCGAGCGGGTGATGAAGTACATCGAGCCACTCATGACCAGCGGCGACAGCATCATGACCAGCGGGAACGGCATCTTGTCGGGCTTGCGGGGCTCCTGCGGCAGCGTGAACTCCCGCGGCTTCTCCGCCGGGTGCAGACGCGGTGGGCGGTTGTAGTCCAGCTCCGGGCGCGACGGCGACGGCGAGAGCGAGGCATCCGCCGTGCCGGGTGCCACCTGCTCCAGCAGGACGTTGCCGACCCCCAGGTCCTGGCCCGCTTCCCACGTGGTGGTGGCGGCCACCGGTTCACGGTTGAGGCGCAGCAGGGGCAGGTCGGCCATCGGGTCGACGCGGTCGCCGAGCTCGAGCGCGGTGCTGACGGGCTTGCGACGGAACAGGCGGGCGAGTCGGCCGCGTTGGGCGTCCGTGACCGAGCTGGCCGCCAGGATGATCGGCTCGGCAGCGGGCTCGCGGCGGTGCGGTTGGGGCAGTGTCCGGTCCGCGGCCGCCGGGTCGGGAGTGATGGTGACGGTGCCGGCCATGTCGACCTCGAGCGTGGCGGCGACCTCGGGGACGGTGGGGTCGGACACGCAGATGGTGCAGTGCGCGGCCGACCCGATGGTGGCCGTTCCGGTGCTGAGCCGGTGCACGCGACCGGCGCCGAGTCCCGACTCGACCCGCACCTCGACGAGTCCGATCGGTTCGTGCTCGCGGTGCGACGACGGTCCGCCGACGCCGATGGTGGCGCCTTGACGGATCTCGCTGGCGTCGATGGTCGCACTCGGGTCGAGCGGGACGTCGCCGAGATACAGGTCCAGGTCGGGCTCGACACCGGTCTCGCGGGTGCGCAGGTCCACGACGTTGGTGCGGTCCGCCGTGTCCGTGCGGTGTCCCAGCTGCTGGGCGACGGTACGGGCGAGATCACGCACGGTGGTGTCGGCCGAGTACTCGCACACCAGATCGCGTGAGGCGCCGGTGGACGGCGACTCGGCGGTGATCAGCAGACGCATGGAGTCAGCCTAGTCAGGAAGGAGCCGGGCGACGGTTCAGCCGTGACGGGGTCGTCACCTGCTCGTTGGACGTCGTGAATGGTTGTTTCGGGCCGTGTTCGCGTAGTTCGGTCGATTACGCACAACCATCCATCGCGACTAGTATCGTGACTGCTTCGTCCGCAGGAAGATCCTGTCACAAAGTCCCGAGGAGGACCACCCATGGCCCAGGACACCACGGTGGCGGATCGCCAGCGAGATCGCGCAGCTCGCGGCATCGGGACCCGTGAGGCCAACCGTTTCGGCAGCGATCGCCCCTCTCCTCCTCGTCGGCGCCGCCCCACGCTCGCCCTGCTCGCCGTGCTGCTGGTCGTCGGCGGTGCCGCTCTGGCCGGCGTCCTGGCGCTGCGTCTGGACTCGCGTCAGCCCGTTCTCGTGATGGCTCAGGACGTACCCGCCGGCACCGAGATCACCACCGACCTGCTCGCCAGCACCGACGTCGCGGCCGACGGCCTCAAGCTCGTGCCGCTGGACCAGGCCCAGCAGGTGCTCGGCACCTACACCACGGTGCCGCTCGCCCAGGGCCAGCTGCTCGAGACCCCGTCGCTGACCTCCACCTCACCGTTCGGCACCGACAAGGCGCAGGTCGGCGTTCCGATCGCCGCCGGAAGCGCCCCCGACGGGCTCCGCTCCGGTGACCTCGTGCGACTGGTCCGAGTCGGCGACGGCAACTCGCCCCCGGTCGCCATCGCGACCGCCCTGGTCCTCTCCACCAGCACCGACACCAGCGGTGGAACCCTCGGCGGGGGCGGACAGTCCAGCACCTCGGCCACGGTGCTCGTGCCCACGACCGCGGCCGACGCCACCATCGATGCCGCTGCCAACGACCGTCTCGGCATCGCCCTGTCGCAGCGAGGAGTGTCGGTCGCGGACGCCAACCTGGTGAGCCTCGGGGCCGCACGATGACCCTCGTCGCGTTCGCCTCGGCGAAGGGGTCGCCCGGCGTCAGTCATGCCGTCGGTGAGCTGGCACGCCTGTGGCCGCGCGACGTCGCGGTCGCCGATCTCGACCCGGCCGGCGGCGACGCCGAGCTGCTCCTGCGCGACCAGAACGGCGACCCGCTGTCGGCCGAGACCGGCCTGGTGTCGCTCGGAGCCGCACTGCGTGGCGGCAAGACCGCAGACATCGCGCCGCACCTGCAGACCACCAACGACGACGTCCGCGTGCTGGTGGGCGTGTCCTCACCCGGTCAGATGCAGGGTCTCGGGCCGGTGTGGCCGCACCTGGCCGGCACGATAACCAGCTGGCACAGCGACGTGCTCGCCGACTGTGGTCGGTTCGCCCCCGGATCCCCGGTGCAGCCGGTGATCGAGGCGGCGTCGGCCCTGGTGTTCCTGTCGCGCAACGACCTGCCGTCGCTGGCGCATCTGCGCGAGCGGCTGGTGGCCATGCGCGAGCCTCTCTCCCTCGGCCGTGGCGGCGGCATCCCGGTGGGCGTCGCGCTGGTGGGGGACCCCCGCGATCAGCGATCCCTGTCCGACATGGTGCGGCTGTTCGCCTCGGCCGGCCTCCCGGTCGAGGGGCTGGGCGTGATCGCCCACGACCCACGCGCCGTCAAGGCGTGGTGGAGCCTGTCGCGCCGTGCCCAGCGGCGCTCGCTGTACCACCGCTCGCTGGTCGACGTGTCCGCTCGCGTCTGCGCCCTGTCCGGCGTGTCGAGCGCCGCTCCCGCCCCGATCGCCGAGGAGGTCTGATGGACCAGCAGCTGCTGCGACGGCTCCGCGAGGAGGTCGCCAACGCCCTGGCGAGCCAGCGTCGCCAGGACGCCACCTCGGGCCGCCCGGTCATGAGCAGCGAGGACGAGCGACAGTTCGCCCGGGCCGTCATCTCCCGGGTCCTGGAGAACCACGCCCGCCTCGAGATCGCCGCCGGGCGCACGCCGCCGTCGCCGACGGAGGAGGCCGAGCTGGCCGACGGCATCCACGCGGCGCTGTACGGCGTCGGCCGCCTGCAGCCGTTGCTCGACGACCCCGAGGTCGAGAACATCGACATCAACGGGTACGACAACGTGTTCGTCGGGTACGCCAACGGCGAGGAGAAGCGGCACCCCCCGGTGGCCGAGAGCGACGACGAGCTGATCGAGCTGGTCCAGATCCTCGGCGCGTACTCCAGCCTCACCAGCCGTCCGTTCGACACCGCCAACCCCCAGCTCGACCTGCGGCTGCCCGACGGATCGCGACTCTCGGCGGTCATGGGCGTCACCCAGCGGCCGTCGTTGTCGATCCGTCGCGCGCGCCTCAGCCGGGTCTCGCTCGACACCCTCGTGGACAACGGGTCGATGTCGCCCGACGTCGCGTCGTTCCTGTCCGCGGCCGTGGCCGCGCGCAAGAACATCATGATCGCGGGCGCCACGAACGCCGGGAAGACGACGCTGCTGCGGGCGCTCGCCAACGAGATCGGGCCGTCGGAGCGACTCATCACCGTCGAGCGAGCCCTCGAGCTCGGCCTGGGCGAGTTCGCGGACCTGCACCCCAACGTGGTGGCCTTCGAGGAACGCCTGCCCAACTCCGAGGGCCGTGGTGAGATCGGCATGGCCGACCTCGTGCGACGCTCGCTGCGCATGAACCCCAGCCGCGTGATCGTCGGCGAGGTGCTGGGCGACGAGATCGTCACCATGCTCAACGCGATGAGCCAGGGCAACGACGGGTCCCTGTCGACGATCCACGCCAACTCCTCGATCGAGGTGTTCAACCGCATCTGCACCTACGCCATCCAGTCCGCGGAGCGACTGCCGGCCGACGCGACCATGATGCTGATCGCCGGTGCCATCGACTTCGTGGTGTTCGTGGAGCGCCGCAACGAGTTCGAGACCGGCGGCGGGCTGCGGCGCATGATCACCTCGATCCGCGAGGTCAACGGCGTCGACGGCAGCGTGCTCTCCAGCGAGGTGTTCGCTGCCGGACCCGACGGGGTCGCGGTCCCAGCGGCCTCGATCAGCTGCGCCGACGAGCTCGCGGCCCAGGGCTACCGTCCCGGCAGCTACGTGGCGGGAGCGTTCTGATGCCCCTGCAGATCCTGGCGATCATCGTGCTCGGCGCGGCCGTCGGCGGCGGCATCGTCCTGTTCGTGTTCGCCCTGACGTCGGCGCCGAGCACCACGGTCAGGGCTCCGTCGCCGCTGCTGGGCACGCTCAGGGGCTTCGGCCAGCGACTGCCCCTGGCGGTCGCCGGTGCGTTGGGCGTCCTGGTGCTCACCCGCTGGCCGGTGCTCGCCATCGCGACCGGCCTGCTGGTGTTCTTCGGTCCGCTGCTGTTCGGTGGCATCGCCGCCGAACGCCGCTCGATCGCACGCCTCGAGGGCCTGGCGGCCTGGACGGAGTCCCTGCGCGACACCATCGCCGGCTCGGTCGGCCTGGAGCAGGCCATCCCGGCCACGGCCTACGCAGCGGCCCCGGCCATCAAGCCGCATCTGACCGAGCTGGCCGACCGGCTGCGCGTGCGCACTCCGCTGCCCGTGGCGCTGCAGGAGTTCGCCGACGAGCTCGACGACGCCAGCGCCGACCTGATCATCGCCGCGCTGGTGCTCAACGCCCAGCTGCGTGGCCCCGGACTCCGCGACGTCCTCACCTCGCTCGCCCGGTCCTCTCGCGAGGAGCTGGAGATGCGGCGCCGCATCAACGCGCAGCGAGCCAGCACCAGGCGCAGCGTGCAGATCGTGGTCCTGGTCACCGTGACCTTCGTCTTCGGCCTGGCCATCTTGAACCGCTCGTACGTCGAGCCCTACTCCTCGCCGCTCGGTCAGCTGGTGCTGCTGGTCGTCCTCGGACTCTTCGCGGCAGGCTTCCTGTGGATGCGTCGCCTGTCGGTGTTCGACCTTCCCGAGCGCTTCATGTTCTCCAGCCGTCCCACGGGGGTGCCCCGATGATCTGGATCCTGCTGTCCGGGGCCGCGGCGGGCTTCGGGCTGTACGCGCTGGTGCTCCGGTTCGACACCGGCTCGGGCACGGCGGCCGCCGAGCTCGCGCGCCTCGACGCCGGACGCTCCCGGGTGGCCCGCAACGCCGCGATCGACGTCGAGAAGACCGAGGGCTCGCTGCGCCTGCGGCGGGTCGGCGCCACGATGGCGTCGGCGATGGAGAGCCGCGGCTACCGCGTGCCGGCCGGTGTCCGCGCCGACCTCGAGGTCATGGGCCGGTCCGTCGAGACCCACCTCGGCATGAGCGTCCTGGGCGCCGTGGCCGGCCTGTTCGCGCCGGCGTTCGCCCTGGCCCCCTTCGTCCTCGGCCTGGGCGTCAGCCCGGCGGTCCCGTTGTGGTTGGCCCTGGTCGGTGCCGTGGCGGGGTTCGTCCTCACCACCGTGCAGCTGGCCGGGACTGCCCGCGAGCGGCGCCGCGCCTTCCGCCACGTCGTCAGTGCGTTCCTCGACCTGGTGTCGATGAACCTCGCCGGTGGACGTGGCGTGCCGGAGGCACTCAGCTCGGCCTCCCGGCTCAGCCAGGGATGGGCCATGGTGCGCATCCGTGACGCCATGGAGACCGCCCGCCTGCAGGGCGTCACGCCGTGGGCCGCACTCGGCGACCTCGGCGAGCGCATGGCGGTCGAGGAGCTCCGCGACCTCGCGGCCGCGCTCGCCCTCGTGGCCGAGGACGGCGCCAAGGTCCGCGACTCGCTCGCAGCACGAGCCGTCTCGATGCGTCAGCGTGAGCTGGCCGACGCCGAGGGGCAGGCGGCCAAGCGGTCGCAGTCCATGCTCATCGCGCAGCTGTTGTTGTGCGTGGGCTTCCTGTTGTTCCTGATCTACCCGGCGATCGCCAACGTCGTCGGGCTGTAGCCCCCAGTGAATGGAGTCACCATGAACACCTCACCCACCACCCCGCTCGGCTTCCTGCTGCTCGTCCTGTCGACGCACGACCGACGCCGTGACGAGCGCGGGGCCTCCGCGGTCGAGTGGATCATCATCGCGGCCATCGTCGTCGGCGTGTGCGGTGCGATCGCCGCCATCTTGGTTCCGGCCCTGACCGGCCAGGCCAACGACATCGCCGACCAGATCCAGAAGCAGTAACGCAGCTGATGCAGATCCGGTCACGGCGGGATGCAGACAGGGGATACAGCTCGATCGAGCTGGTCCTCTACATGCCCCTGCTCCTGATCGCGATCCTGCTGACGGTGCAGTTCTCGTTGATCTACCTCGCCAACGAGTACGCCTCGGCCGCCGCTCGGGAGGGCAACCGGGTCGCGCGCGTCACCGGCGACGTCGGGCAGGGCGAGGCCAAGGGACGACAGGTGGCCTCCGACCTCGGCACCGGGATGCTCGACTCGGTCACCGTCAACACCCAGGTGATCGGCGGAAACGTGGTCGAGACCGAGGTCCGCGGCAGCGCTCCGCAGATCGTGCCGTTCCTCTCGTTGGTCGACGTCAGCGAGACCGTGCGCGGCCCGATCGAGCGCTTCAACCCTGATGGGGTGGCACCGTGAGGCGCCGCGACCTCCGGGGCGGGGACGACCGCGGCTCCATGGCCATCGAAGTCGTCTTCATGATTCCCGTGCTGTTCATGTTCACCCTGCTCGTGGTCGCGGGCGGGCGTTTCGTGTCGGTGCGCGCGGACGTCGAGGCGGCGGCCCGCGACGGAGCCAGGGCCGCTTCGTACGAGCGCAGTGGTGACGCGGCCGCCCAGGCCGCCCGCCAGTCGGTGGCCAGCCAGCTCGATCCGTTCTGGAACTGCCAGGCGGCCACGCTGGGCGGTGCGTTCGAGGCCGGCGAGGTCATCGAGGTCACCGTCGACTGCGACGTGCCGGTCAACGACCTCGGACTGATCGGCCTCGGCGGGACGGTGCCGATCAAGGTCACCCGCAGCGCGCCGCTCGACACCTACCGGAGGACCGGATGAGGGCCCGGATGGTCGACCGCCGCCGGGACGAGCGCGGGATGGCGGCGCTGTTCGTCGTCGGCATGGCCGTGCTGCTGCTGGTGTGTGCCGGCCTCGTGGTCGATGGCGGCCTGGCCATCAACGCGCGCATGCGGGTGGCCGACGACGCCGAGCAGGCTGCTCGGGTCGGTGCTGACTCCATCGACCTCGACGTCCTGCGCCAGACCGGCGCGATCCAGATCAACAGCGGCCTCGCCCAGCAGCGGGCCGCCGGCTTCCTCGGCAGCCAGGGGTACGGCCCGGGGCAGTACCAGGTGCAGGTCAACGGTGACGGCACGGTGGAGGTGGAGGTGGAGGACACCACGTCCACCCTGCTGCTCGGCATCGTCGGCATCGGGACGTTCGACGTCGGTGCCGGCGCCACCGCGACCCCCGAGACCGGTGTGGACCAGACGGCGGTGGGGGCCCCATGAACCAGGAGGGACACATGGACCAGAACCAGACGACCGACGCGGCCCGGTTCGAGCGGTTGGTGGTGCGCGACGACGCGCCGCGCTCGGCTCGAGAGACCTTCGGCGCCGGGGTTGCGCTGCTGGCGCTGGTGGTCGGCGTCCCGGTGCTGCTGCTCGTCGTGGCGGGTGCTCCGCCGATCCCGACGTCCTTTCCGAGCGCGAAGGACTTCGCCCAGCAGCTCAGCGTCGAGGACCTGGTCACCGTCCTGATCGGCATCGTCTGGCTGGTCTGGCTGTTCTTCCTGCTGTGCGTGGCGCTCGAGGTCGCGGCAGCGAGGCGTGGCGGACTCGCCGCTCCGGTGCCGCTGGCCGGCCCCCTGCAGCGACTCGCGCGGGTGCTCGTGGGGGCCCTGCTGCTCGCCGGCATCGTCGCCGGCCCCGCGCAGGCCGCGACGGCCGCCACCGTGTCCGAGGCGCCGTCGACCGCGCCCACGGTCTCGGCCGGACTGCTCACCGCGTCGCTGGACGACGAGACGCAGGCGCTGGACGACCTGGTCGAGGATCGTGCCGCCGAGGCCGTGCAGGAGCAGGGTGCGCACAAGGTCTACACGGTCAAGGCGCCGCACGACGGGTATCACGACAATCTCTGGGACATCGCCGAGAAGCACCTCGGAGACGGCTTGCGCTATCACGAGATCTTCGAGCTCAACAAGGACAAGGTGCAGGTCGACGGTCGCAAGCTGGAGCTCGCGCGGCTGATCCAGCCGGGCTGGGAGCTGGTCATGCCCGACGACGCCGTCGGCGTCGAGCGAGTCGCCCCGGCCACCCCGGCGCCCGCAGCGGCGGACCCGGCACCGGACACGGGACCCGCCAGTGGCGCCGCCGTCGTGGACGACGGGGCTGCGCAGTCCAGCCTCACCGACGGGGTCGGAGGCTGGGCCGGCGGATCGGGTCTGCTCGCCGCGGCCGTGCTGGGCGCGGTGCTGCTGCGCCGCAAGCAGCGACTCGGTCGCACGCCCGACGACGACGCCCGTTCGCTGGAGGCCGACCTGCGCGTCGCTGCCACGACGGACCGCTCGGTGTGGCTCGACACGGTGCTGCGCGGGCTCACCGCCCAGTGCCGCCGATCAGGAGTGACACCGCCCTCGGCCTACGCCGTCCTGCTGTCGGACGACGTCGTCGAGCTGCTGCTGAGCCCCGGATCGCCCGACGGAGTCGAGGGCTGGACCGTTCACGACGAGGGTCGTCGGTGGCGTCACGAGCGCACCGACGACACCGAGGTCTCCTCCGACGTCCCCGCGTACCCGTCCCTGGTGAGCATCGGGGTGGACCTGCAGGACCGTGACGTGCTGCTGGACCTGGAGTCCGCGGGCGGCGTGGTGGCCATCGGCGGCGACGTCGCGGTGGCGGAGCAGGTGGCGTCGTCGATCGCCGTCCAGGCTGCGACGGCGCCGTGGGCCGACACCGTGGCGGTCACGGCCAGCCAGCTGCCCGACGGCATCGGTGACATCGGCGACGACCGCATCACGGTGGTCGAGGACCTCGCTCCCGAGCTCGACGGCATCGAGCGTCACGTCGCCGCCCTGCCCGACGACGTGCTCCGTGGACGCGTGAGCCGCCGGTCCGCCACGCCGTCGCGCCTGGTGGTCTCGGGATCGGTCCCGTCCACGGCAGTGGCCGACCGCCTCGGTCTGCTGGCCGGCAACGGGTCTCGCGCCCTGTCGGTGGTCGTCGTGGGCGACCATGCTGCGGCCCGTTGGCGCCTGCGCGTCGACGAGCGCGGACACCTGGAGGTGCCGCAGCCGGCTGGCCACGGTCGCCAACCGGCTGGGGCCGGCCCAGATCGACGCCGTCGCCGAGCTGTTCGCCGCCAGCACCGAGCCGCGAGCCGCCGACACCGACCGGGCCTCGCTCCCGGAGGTCGGCCGCAGCGGCGACGATGCCGCGTGGGCCACCGCCCGGCACCGCGTCGGTGTGGTCGGACGGGTCGAGGTCCACGGTGTGGACTCGTCGGAGATGTCGCGGATCGACCAGAGCACGGAGATCGCCACCTATCTGGCCCTGCACCCCGAAGGCGTGCACCCGACCGTGCTGTCCGCGGCGATCTGGCCGCGTGGCGTCACGCCCGACGTGCTCGACGCGGCGGTCGAGCGCGCTCGCGAGTGGCTCGGGCCCGACGTCGACGGCACGCACCTGCTTCGCGAGGGCGACGACGGTCGCCTCTCGCTGGCCGACTCGGTCGTGTGCGACTGGCACGTCGTGGTGTCGTTGCTGCGCGCCTCGCGTCGGGCGACCAGCCTGGGCGTGGAGACCGATCTGTTGCGCAGGGCCCTCGGTCTGGTGCGCGGCGAGCCGTTCGAGCGGGTTCCTCGCGGACGGTACGCCTGGGTGGCGCGCGACGACCTGCCTCGCCTCATCGCCGTCTCGATCGTCGACGGGGCCGAGCGGCTCGTGCAGATCCTCGGCGGTGACCCCGACGGTGCAGGGCAGGCCGCCGAGGCCGGCCTGCGGGTCGCGCCCGGGCACCAGCCTCTGTGGCGGTCGCTGCTGCGCGTGCGGTACGCGGTCGACGGCGCCGCCGGAGTGCACCGCACGCTCGACGAGATGGGTGCCGCACTGCGAGGTGTGGTCCTCGACGCCGAGACCGAGGCGCTGGTCGACGAGCTGATCCCGCCCACTCCCGATGCCGCCGGCGCGGCCGGGGCCTGAGATGACGACACGAGACGACACGAACCGACGACACGAGGGAGACGTGACCATGACTCGACTGATCACCCGCACGTCCTGGGTGGTGGGTGCGGCGGCGACGCTGGCGCTGCTCGCCGGCTGCAGCGGCTCCAGCGAGCCGGCACCGACACCGGTCGTCACCAGCTCGGCCGCTCCGTCGCCCGAGGAGGCGGCCACCGCCGCCTACCAGCGGTACTGGAAGGTCTACGTGCAGATGGCCAACTCCGGCGACGTCGACGCGTCGTACTACTCCGGAGTGGCGCAAGGCGGCTTCGCCGAGGCCGACCTGAAGCTGCTGAGCGACCAGGCCGACTCCGGTGTCACCCGCGTCGGCGAGCCGAGCATCGGCGACTACGACACCACCGTGTCGGGGACGAAGGCCACCTCCGTGGTGTGTGTCGACCAGTCGCCGTGGGGAGCCGAGGCCGACGGTGAGCCCATCGAGCGATCCGACACGAAGCCGAATCCGCTGCCCCAGCGGGCGACGCTGGAGAATCGCGACGGCACCTGGATCGTCACGGACCGCCAGGTGGACGAGAAGGAGACCTGCCCATGAGGCGACTGGTGGCGCTGCTGGCGAGCAGCGGGTTGGTGACGGGTCTGGTGCTCGTCGCCACGGTGGCGCCGGCACTGGCGTGCGACAAGATCAAGGAGATCAAGAACGACCAGGGCGAAGTCGTCTCCTTCGTGTGTCTGGACGACATTCCCGGGGGCGGCTCCGGCGGCGGTGACGACGGCGGCAGCGGCGGAGGTGGCGGCGAACCGACCTGCGACCTGTCGAAGGGCCTCTACAACGAGTTCTGCATCGGCGAGGCCGCCTGCTTCGTGAACGACCCGGCAGCCATCCAGGACACGGCCAAGAACGGCTTGTCCGAGGCCGACAAGCCGAATCCGGACTCCTACGCCGTGTACTGGCAGTGCCGGCGTCCGGACGGCAGCAACTTCGACCGCTACTACTGGAACGACGACCAACCCACGGTGACCGTCGCCGATCGCATCCGATCGGCGATCGGCACGCTGCAGCTCCCGACGATCCAGGCCTCGTTCAACCCGCCGGGTCGCACCCTGGTGAACCTGCCGACCTGGTGGTGGGCCGAGGGCGCGCCCGCTGGCGAGATCCAGGGCGCTCCGGCACTGGGTGCGGTGGCCTACGCGGTTCCTCGGGGCCTGAGCGTCGTCCCCGGCGACGGGTCGCCGGCGTTCACGTGCCCGATGGCCGTGACGAAGTCGGACGCCTGCACCTACCTGTACCGCCGTGCAGGTGACTACACCGCGAGCGTCTCGATCGTCTACGACATCAGGATCGAGATCGGCGGCACGGCGATCCCGACCGATCAGATTCCTGCGAACGTCCGCACCATCACCGTCGACGACGACGTGCCGGTCGCGGTGCGTGAGATCCAGACGCGGGTCACGAAGGTGCGCTGAGCCGTGCCGGTCACACGGTGGTGACCCCCAACTACGATGAGGACGTGCACGACCAGGATCCTCAGGTGTATATCGACCACGCGGCGACGACGCCGATGTGGCCCGAGGCGATCGACGTCATGACCCGCGAGCTGGGCCGGGTCGGCAACGCGTCCTCCCTGCACGCCGCGGGACGGGGTGCGCGTCGTGTGGTCGAGGAGTCGCGCGAGCTGATCGCCGAGCGGCTCGGTTCACGCCCCAGCGAGGTGGTGTTCTGCTCCGGTGGCACCGAGGCCAACAACCTCGCGATCAAGGGCCTGTTCTGGGCGAGGCGCGACCAGGACCCCGCCCGCAACCGCGTCATCTTCAGCTCGATCGAGCACCACGCGCTGCTCGACCCGGTCACCTGGCTGGGCAAGCACGAGGGCGCCCAGGTCGACATGACCCCGGTCGACCAGCAGGGCCGGCTGCAGGTCGATGCGCTGCGCTCGGCGGTCGACGCCGACCCGGGGTCCGTGGCGGCGATCACCACGATGTGGGCGAACAACGAGATGGGGACCATCCAGCCGATCGACGAGGTCGTCGCGATCGCCCGCGAGCACGGCATCCCCGTGCACAGCGATGCCGTGCAGGCCGCCGGCTACGTCCCCATCGACTTCGCCGGGCGTGACCTCGACGCCATGACCGTCACCGCGCACAAGCTCGGCGGGCCGGTCGGTGTCGGGGCGCTGATCATCCGCCGCGAGATCGAGGCCGTCCCGCTCATGCACGGCGGCGGACAGGAGCGCGACATCCGCTCCGGGACCATCGGGGTGGCGCTGATCGCGTCGTTCGCCACCGCGCTCGACCTGACGGTGCAGCGACAGGCCGAGACGTCGGCTCGCATCGAGCGGTTGCGTCAGCGACTCGTCGACGGTGTGCGGGCCATCGTGCCTGACGCCATCGTCAACGGCGATCCCGAGGCGGGTCCTGATCACCGGCTGCCCAACATCGCGCACGTGACGTTCCCCGGGTGCGAGGGCGACGCCATGCTGATGCTGCTCGATGCCCAGGGCATCGAGTGCTCCACCGGTTCGGCCTGCGACGCCGGGGTTCCCCAGCCCAGCCACGTGCTGCTCGCGATGGGCTACGACGACCGGGCCGCCCGTGGGTCGCTGCGCTTCAGCCTCGGTCACACCAGCACCGAGGCCGACGTCGACCGCCTGCTCGCCGCCCTGCCTGCCGTCCACGAGCGCGCCACCCGCGCGGCGCACGCGAGGGCCTGATGCGCGTCATCGCCGCGATGTCCGGGGGAGTGGACTCCGCCGTCGCAGCGGCTCGCGCCGTGGATGCCGGTCACGACGTCACGGGCGTTCACCTGGCGCTGAGCCGCAACCCTCGGTCGTACCGGTCGGGAGCTCGCGGCTGCTGCTCGATCGAGGACAGCAACGACGCGCGTCGGGCTGCGGACACCCTCGGCATCCCGTTCTACGTGTGGGACATGAGCGAGGAGTTCGCCGACACCGTGGTCGACGACTTCGTCGCCGAGTACGAGGCCGGCCGTACCCCCAACCCGTGCCTGCGGTGCAACGAGAAGATCAAGTTCGCCGCCGTGCTCGACCGGGCGCTCGCCCTCGGCTTCGACGCCGTCGCCACCGGCCACTACGCACGCCTGGAGACGACCGACGGCTTCGTCGAGATGCACCGGGCCGAGGACATGGCCAAGGACCAGTCGTACGTGCTCGGCGTGCTGACCCAGCAGCAGCTGGCGCACTCGATGTTCCCGCTGGGCGACACCACCAAGCCACTCATCCGCGCCGAGGCCGAGCGTCGGGGCCTGCAGGTGGCGGCCAAGCCCGACAGCCACGACATCTGCTTCATCGCTGACGGCGACAACGCCGGCTGGCTCGCCGACAAGCTCGGCCCCAGGCCCGGGCAGATCGTCGACGAGTCCGGTGAGGTGCTGCGCGAGCACGACGGCGCCTACGCCTTCACCATCGGGCAGCGCCGCGGTCTGCGGCTCGGGATCCCCGCCGACGACGGCAAGCCGCGCTTCGTGCTGGACATCGAACCGGTCTCCGGCACGGTCACGGTCGGCTCGCGCGAGTCCTTGGCCGTCGACGGGCTCACCTGCATCAAGCCGCTGTGGTGCGGCGCCGTGCCGACCGAGCCGATGGAGTGCACCGTGCAGCTGCGCGCTCACGGCGACGAGCACCGCGCCGTCGTGACGGTCGACGGCGATGTCGTCGAGGTCGACCTGCTCGACCCGGCGAGCGGCATCGCTCCTGGCCAGGCCTGCGTCGTGTACGTGGGCACCCGCGTCGTGGGTTCGGCCACCATCGACGCCACCCGTCGCGTCAGCCGCTGATGGCGCGCGCCACGGGCGTCGGGTCGATGCCCGGCGACGACCTCGCCGCCGCCGTCTCGGTCGTGCTCGACCAGGTGCCCGACCTTCCGTTCCTGCCCGAGCTGCCAGCACGTGGACCGCACGCCGGCATGGTCGGACGGACCCTGGGCCTCATCACGGACCTGGGTGCCGATCTGCAGCCCGACGGGTGGCGCATCGGCGTCGGCGAGGGCCTCGACCAGCGGCGTGCCCGATCGCGGCTGGCGCAGGACCTCGACATCGCCGAGGAGATGCTGGTCGAGCTGACCGGCCCGTTCAAGGTCCAGGTCACCGGACCGCTCACCCTGGCCGCGTCCGTCGAGCGCCCGCGCGGCGACAAGATGCTCGCCGACCACGGTGCTCGGCGTGAGCTGGCCGAGGTCCTCGCCACAGGGCTGGCCACCCACCTCGAAGACCTGCGGCGCCGCCTCCCCGGAGTGGACCTGCACGTGCAGGTCGACGAACCGGCGATCCGGGCGGTGATCGAGGGAACCGTCCCCACCGCGAGTGGCTGGGCCACACATCGTCGCGTCGACCCCCCGGAGGCCGACGCGCTCCTGCGGCCCGTGGTCGAGGTGATCCTGGGGGCCGGCGCCACCCCGGTCCTGCACTCGTGCGGGCCCGACGTCCCGGTCGCCCTGCTGCGTGGCGTCGGATTCACGGCACTGTCGTTCGACCTCTCGCTCGCTCGGCCTGATGACGTCTGGGCCGAGGCCTTTGACGGCGGCGTCGACCTGTGGTTCGGCGCGGTGCCGGTCACGCCCTCGGGCACGTCCGACGGTGCACGCCAGGCCGCCCGGATCGACGACTTCTTCGGTCACTTCGGTTTCGACAGCGCCGCCTACGCCGACCGCGTCGTCGTCACCGCACCGTGCGGGGTGGCCGGGGCGACGCCCTCGCAGGCGAGGGCGAGTCTGTCCTTGGCACGCGACGTCGCGGCCCGCGTCGGAGATCTCGGCTGACGCCGCAGGCGCCGCGATAAAGTCGGCCCATGGCGACCGACAGCGACCCCCGCCAGCGGCACAAGCAGCTGGCCGAGATCGTGATGGAGCATCGCGAGCGGTACTACGTCGACGACTCGCCCACGGTCTCCGACGCCGAGTACGACGCGCAGATCCGCGAGCTCGAGGCGCTCGAGGACGCCCACCCCGAGCTCCGCACCCCCGACTCGCCCACGCAGACCGTGGGGGGTCGACCCTCGTCGACGTTCGAGTCATACGAGCACCGTGAGCGCATGATGAGCCTCGACAACGCGTTCAGCGCCGAGGAGCTCGAGGCGTGGCACGGGCGGCTGGTGCGCGAGGGGGTCGACGACGCCGAGTTCCTCTGCGAGCTCAAGGTCGACGGGCTGGCCATCTCGCTGACGTACGAGGACGGTGTGCTCACGCGCGGCGTCACCCGTGGCGACGGCCGCGTCGGCGAGGACGTCACCAACAACGTCCGCACCATCGGCGTCGTGCCGCACCGGCTCACCGGCAGCGACCAGTACCCGGTGCCGGCCTACGTCGAGATCCGCGGCGAGGTGTTCTTCCCCACCGAGGCGTTCGAGGAGTTCAACGCGGCGTGGGCCGAGGCCGGCAACAACCCGTTCTCCAACCCGCGCAACGCCGCGGCCGGCACCCTGCGCATGAAGGACGTCGCGGTCACGGCGTCGCGGCCACTGTCGATGGTGTGCCACGGCATCGGGTACCGCGAGGGCTTCAGCCCCGAGCGCCAGTCCGAGGCGTACGACGCGCTCGAGGCCTGGGGGCTGCCCACCTCGGACCGCGCCAAGGTCGTGCCGGACCTGGCCGGGGTCACCGAGTTCATCGAGTACTACGGCGAGCACCGGCACGACGTCGTCCACGAGATCGACGGCGTGGTGGTCAAGGTCGACCAGGTCGCGCTGCAGGGCCGGCTCGGCTCCACCTCGCGTGCGCCGCGCTGGGCCATCGCGTGGAAGTACCCGCCCGAGGAGGTCAACACGCGCCTGCTCGACATCCGCGTCAACGTCGGCCGGACCGGGCGTGTCACCCCGTACGGCGTCATGGAGCCCATCCGGGTCGCCGGGTCCACGGTCGAGATGGCCACGCTGCACAACCAGTTCGAGGTCAAGCGCAAGGGCGTGCTGATCGGCGACATGGTCGTGCTGCGCAAGGCCGGCGACGTCATCCCGGAGATCGTCGGACCCGTCGTCGCGCTGCGGGACGGCTCCGAGCGCGAGTTCGTCATGCCCACCGAGTGCCCGTCCTGCGGCACGCCGTTGGCTCCGGCCCGCGAGGCCGATAAGGACTTCCGCTGCCCCAACACGCGCTCGTGCCCGTCGCAGCTGCGCGAACGGCTCAGCCACGTCGGCGGCCGCGGGGCCTTCGACATCGAGGTGTTCGGCTGGGAGAGCGCCGTCGCGCTGCTGGAGGCCGGTGCCCTGGAGGACGAGTCGGGCCTGTTCTCGCTCACCGAGGCCGACCTGCTGAAGATCCCGGCATTCACCCGAGCCGCCAAGAAGGGCGAGGAGGGCGACCGGGTGCTGTCGGCCAACGGTCTGGCCCTGCTGGCCAACCTGGACAAGGCCAAGAGCCAGCCGTTGTGGCGAGTCCTCGTCGCGCTGTCGATCCGGCACGTCGGCCCCACGGCGGCCCGGGCGCTGGCCACCGAATTCGGGTCCATGCAGGCCATCCGCGACGCCACGGCCGAGCAGCTGGCTGCGGCCGAGGGCGTCGGTCCCACCATAGTCGAGGCCGTCCAGGAGTGGTTCGCCGTCGACTGGCACGTCAACATCGTGGAGCGCTGGGCCGAGGCCGGGGTCCGCATGGCCGACGAGCGGGACGAGTCCATCGAGCGCACCCTCGAGGGGCTCACCATCGTGGTGACCGGCTCCCTCGAGCGGTTCACCCGCGACTCGGTCAAGGAGGCCATCATCAGTCGCGGCGGCAAGGCGTCGGGGTCGGTGTCCAAGAAGACCGACTACGTCGTCGTCGGTGAGAACGCCGGTTCCAAGGCCGACAAGGCCGAGCAGCTGGGCGTCCCCATCCTCGACGAGGCCGCGTTCGAGCAGCTGTTGGCCCGGGGGCCCGAGGGCGACGGTGCCGAGGGCGCCGACATCGGCTCCTGATCGGCAGGGGGTGCCGTACGGTCGGTGGGTGCCCTCCAGTGCTGCGCAGCCCCTGGCCGACCGACTGCTCGACGCTCAGGTGGCGTTCCACCTCGACCGCCTCACCGGCGACGAGCTGGGCATCACCGTGGCGCGGATCGCCGATGCGGTGCTGGACGCCGTGGGTGAGCACCAGATCGGTCACCTGGTCGATCCGGCCGCGGTCAAGGAGATCGTCACCCGGGCCATGACCGACGTGCCCTCGAGTCCTGCCGTGGGGGCGATCGTCGACCTGGTCCGTGAGGTGGTGCAGGAGGGCCCGGTCGAGCCCTGTCCGGTGGCCGACGTCGTGGATCGCGAACAGGTCGAGCGAGTGCTCGACGAGGCGTTGCAGCTGACCCCGGTGCTCGAACGAGGTCTCGAGCGTCTGACCGCCAGTCCGCTCGTCGGTGCGGCCGCGACCCGGTTCATGGGACGAGTGGTGGGGGAGGCCCTGGCGGCCAACCAGGCCGTGGCCGACAAGGTCCCCGGCCTCGGATCCCTGATGTCGCTGGGGACCCGCGCCGCAGGTGGCGTGGTGGGCGCGGCGGACAAGCAGCTGGGCGGGCTGCTCGCCGACACCGCGGGCAAGGGCGGCACGCTGGCGGTGCGCCGTCTGAACCGCATCGTCGTCGAGACGCTGCGCGACCCCACCACCCGCGACGCCGCCCTGCAGGTCTGGGACCTGATCGCCGCGGGGCAGGTCGGCGGGGTCGGCGACGACGCCGACGAGCTGTCCGGCCTGGTGGACGCCACCCGCGACCTCGCGGTCACGACGCTCGCGCACCCGCACGTGGTGGCGTTCGGGCACGCCGTCGTGGACGCGTTCTTCGACTCCTTCGGCGGCTACACGCCGACCGAGCTGCTGGTCGAGCTCGGTCTCGACCGCGACGACCTGGTGGCCGACCTGGTGCGATTCGCCCCCGACGTCGTGGGTGCGGTGCTCGAGACCGGTGCACTCGAACAGCTCCTGCGCGCCGAGCTGGCCCCCTTCTACACCTCTCCCGCCGTCACCGATCTGCTCGGTTCCCGCTGAGCCTGACCTGACCTCAGACGGACTCGACGCGCCAGATGATGTGGCCGGCCAGCTCGGTGGCGTTGCGCTCGGGCAGCCAGTGGGTGGCGCCCTCGATGACCTCGAAGCGGTAGTCGCCGGTCACCCACCGGTCCGTGGTCTCGGCGCCCTTGCGACCGAGGAACGCGTCCCGATCGCTCCACACGAACGTGGTCGGCACCGTGATCTTGCGCCCGATGTCCGACGACAGGCTCTTGGGCAGCGAGCGGTAGTAGGCCAACCCGCCGCGCAGGGCCCCGTCGTCGACGACGTGGGCCATGTAGTCCTCGAACATCTGCGCGGTCATGCCTCCGCCGCGCAGCAGCTTCTGCGCGGTCGAGCGCCTGCTGAGAAGTCGCTCCGGCAGCCCCGGCAGCTGGAACATCGCCATGTAGTACGACTTGATGCCCTGGCTGCTGGTGACCATCGAGCGCATGAACGCCGCGGGGTGCGGCACCGAGACCGAGGTGAGGGTGCGGATCAGGTCCGGGTGCTGGCCGGCGACGGCCCAGGCGACGATGGCGCCCCAGTCGTGCCCCACCAGGTGCACCGGCTGTCCGATCCGGTCGACGAGCGCGACCACGTCGGCGACCAGCTCGTCGATGCCGTAGTCGAAGCGCGACGACGGGCGGGCGCGGGGTGAGTAGCCGCGCTGGTCGACGGCGTAGGTGCGCATGCCGGCGGCGTGCAGGTGCTCGCTGACCTCGCCCCACGCGGCAGCGCGCTGGGGGAAGCCGTGCAGCAGCACGACCGGCGTGCCGTCCTCGGGTCCGGAGTCGATGACGTCGAAGGTCAGGGGGCCGCGGGAGTATTCGGCGAGTCGGGACATGGACCCCATCGTGCCAGTGACTAGTCGAGGTTGGGGTCGGTGTCGTCGAACAGGTCGGCCGCGGCGCCCACCACCAGCGGGTCCGGCACGCCGACCAGGTCGACGTCCTTGCCCGGGTAGTCGAAGCGGGCGAGCACGTGACGGATGGCCTCGAGGCGAGCGCGCTTCTTGTCGTTGCTCTTGACCACGGTCCAGGGCGCGTTCTTGGTGTCGGTCTTGCGGAACATGCGCTCCTTGGCCTCGGTGTAGGCGTCCCACTTGTCCAGCGACGCCAGGTCCATCGGCGACAGCTTCCACTGCCGCACCGGGTCGACCTGACGGATCGCGAACCGGGTCAGCTGCTCGGAGCGGGACACCGAGAACCAGAACTTCACGACGTCGATCCCGTCGTTGACCAGCATCTTCTCGAACGTGGGAGCCTGCTTGAGGAGCTCCTCGTACTGCGCGGGGTCGCAGAACCCCATGACTCGCTCGACGCCCGCCCGGGTGTACCAGGACCGGTCGAACATGACGATCTCTCCGGCGGCCGGCAGGTGGTAGACGTACCGCTGGAAGTACCACTGCGTGCTCTCGCGCTCGCTGGGCTTCTCCAACGCCACGACGCGTGCCCCGCGAGGATTGAGGTGCTCGGTGAACCGCTTGATCGTGCCGCCCTTGCCGGCGGCGTCGCGGCCCTCGAACAGCAGCACGATCCGGCGGCCCGAGTCCTTGACCCAGCTCTGCAGCTTGATCAGCTCGATCTGCAGCAGCCGCTTCTGCTCCTCGTAGGCCACACGGGCGAGCCGTTCCTCGTACGGGTAGCCCTCGCGCCAGGTGTCCACGGCACGGCCGTCAGGTCCGATCAGGACGGGGTCGTCATCGTCGTCGTCGATGACCGAGTAGCCGGCGAGCGACGCCAAGGACAGGTCGAGGTCGAGCACGCGAGGACGGTAGGGCAGCGAGGTGAACGGCAGGCGAACTAGCCTTGCGAGGTGCCACCTCGTTCCCCCTTGCCACCTCGGCACGGGCTGGCTGCCGCCTGGCTCCGCACGCCGGATCGTGGACCCACCACCTGGCCGACCATGGGCGCGTGGCTGCGGGACCGGTTGCCCGAGAGGGTCGATGTCGAGGCCATGCTGGCCGAGCAGCGATTCGTGCACGACGACCTCTCGCCGGTCCGCGAGGACGAGCCCTACGCGCCGCACACCTTCGTGTGGTTCCACCGGGACCTGCCCGACGAGGTCGAGGTGCCGGGGCGGATCCACGTCGTGCACCGCGACGACCGACTCGTCGTGGTCGACAAGCCCGCCTTCTTGTCGTCGATCCCGCGTGGTCAGCACGTCCGCGAGAGCGTCGTCGTGCGGTTGCGCGACGAGCTCGACCTGCCCGAGCTGTCGCCCCTGCACCGACTGGATCGGGTCACGTCGGGCCTGCTGATGCTGGCGACCGAGCGGCGATGGCGCGGTCCGTACCAGTCGATGTTCCAGGACGACACCGTGCGCAAGACCTACCGCGCGCTCGCTCCGCTGCGACCAGGGCTCCGGCTGCCGGTGGTGGTGCGCAACCACCTGGTCAAGCGGCGGGGCGTCTGGCAGGCCGAGGTCGTGGCGGACGCGCCGGTCAACGCCGAGACGCTCATCGAGCTGGAGGTCGAGGCCGGCGACTGGGGCGTGTACCGCCTGACTCCACGCACCGGCCGCACCCACCAGCTGCGCGTGCACCTGAGCGGCCTGGGCATCCCGATCGTCGACGACCCGCTGTACCCCGAGGTGCGCGACGTCGCGATCGACGACTTCAGTCGACCGCTCCAGCTGCTTGCAGCGCAGCTGGCCTTCACCGACCCCGTGGACGGCAGCCAGCGCGAGTTCACCAGCACGCTGCAGCTGCCACTGACCCCCTGAGGTCGTCGCGGTCGCTGCGCTCCCTGGCGAACAGCCTGCTCGCCAGTGACGAGTTCTGCGAGGAACGTGAGGGAGCGCCAGCGACCGAGGCGAGACCACCCAAGCCGTTCGGCTGTGGTTCGCCTCGGCCTTCGGCCTCACGGTCGCTGCGCTCCCTGGCGAACAGCCTTGTCGCCCAGGAGTCCGCCAGCGACCGAGGTGAGACCACCGCATGCCGTTCGGCTGTAGTTCGCCTCGCTTCGCTCACGGTCGGTGCGCTCCCTGGCGAACAGCCCGCTCGCCAGTGACGAGCTCTGCGAGGAACGTGAGGGAGCGCCAGCGACCGAGGCGAGACCACCCAAGCCGTTCGGCTGTGGTTCGCCTCGGGCTTCGCCCTATGCGTCCTCGAGGGCGAGCACGGTGAAGACGGCGATGGAGATCGTTGCGAAGACCAGGCCCGCGACGAGCAGGCCGCCGGCTGCCGCGTAGAGGGCGACGGTGAGGAACAACATGATCTGCACGACCAGTCGTGTGGGGTTGTCGAGTCGTCGCAGCGACGTGGGTGCCATCCACTGCGCCCAGATGCCCACCGCGACGAGAGCGAGGAAGCCGCCGGTCGCCCAACCGCGCCACCCGTCGGCGAATCCGTGGCCGGCCAGCACCAGCAGCACCACCATGGCGACCTCGCACAGGAAGGCGACCGCGTCGAGGGGGCGGAGCCCGAGGTCGGCCGGGTCGAAGGGCTGGCGCGGTGGCATGAGATCAGCGTAGAGGCGGCCACTACGATGGCTCGGTACCGCCTTCTCATCTGTCCGACCTGCCATGAAGGATCTGCATGTCTGAGCCCGTCACGGGTATCTCGCGTGCCGACGTCGAGCATCTCGCCGGCCTCGCGCGCATCGACCTGAGCGACACCGAGATCGACGATCTCGCTGCCGAGCTCCCCGGCATCCTGGAGCACGTGGCGATCGTGCAGCGCGCTGCCGGCGACGACGTGCCCGCCATGAGCCACCCGCTGCCGGTCGACAACGTGTTCCGGCCCGACGAGGTGCGCCCGTCGCTGTCGACCGAGGACGCCCTCGCCGGCGCCCCGGAGTCCGACCAGGGCCGGTTCCTGGTCCCGAAGATCCTGGGGGAGCAGTGATCCGCGACCTGACCCGCATGACGGCCGACGAGGCCGCCCGTTCCCTGGCCGCCGGCGACATCTCGTCGGTCGAGCTCACCCAGGAGCACCTGGACCGCATCGACGACGTCGACGGCCAGGTCAACGCGTTCCTGCACGTCGACGCCGAGGGAGCCCTCGCGGCTGCGGCTGACGTCGACGAGCGCCGCGCCGCGGGCGAGCCGCTGGCCCACCTGGCCGGCGTGCCGATCGCGGTCAAGGACATCGTCGCCACCCGCGGCGTGCCCACCACCTGCGGCTCGAAGATCCTGGAGGGCTGGATCCCGCCGTACGACGCCACCGTCGCGGCCCGGCTCCGTGCAGCCGGTCTGCCGATGCTGGGCAAGACCAACATGGACGAGTTCGCCATGGGCTCGTCGACCGAGCACTCCGCGTACGGGCCCACCCGCAATCCGTGGGACACCTCGCGCGTTCCCGGTGGATCCGGTGGCGGTTCGGCCGCAGCGGTCGCCGCCTTCGAGGCGCCCCTGGCCATCGGCACCGACACCGGCGGTTCCATCCGCCAGCCCGGTGCGTTCACCGGCACCGTCGGTGTCAAGCCCACCTACGGCGCGGTCAGCCGCTACGGACTGGTGGCGCTGGCCAGCAGTCTCGACCAGGCCGGCCCCGTCACCCGCACCGTTCTCGACGCGGCCCTGCTGCACGAGCTGCATCGCGGGGCACGACCCCATGGACTCCACGAGCATCCCCGACAGCCCGGCCCCCGTGGTGGCGGCAGCACGGCGCGGGGAGGTCAAGGGCCTCAAGATCGGCATCATCCGCGAGCTGAGCGGGGAGGGCTTCCAGCCGGGGGTCCAGGCACGATTCGACGAAGCGATCAGCCTCCTCACCGGTGCCGGCGCCGAGGTCGTCGAGGTGTCCATCCCGAGCCTGGAGTACGCCCTCGCGGCCTACTACCTGGTCATGCCGAGCGAGGCCAGCAGCAACCTCGCACGCTTCGACGCCATGCGATACGGCCTGAGGGTCAGCCCCGAGGGCGTCGACAGCCCGAGCGCCGAGCAGGTCATGTCCGCCACCCGCGACGCGGGCTTCGGCGACGAGGTCAAGCGCCGCATCATCATCGGCACCTACGCACTGTCCAGCGGCTACTACGACGCCTACTACGGATCGGCGCAGAAGGTCCGCACCCTGCTGGCACGCGACTTCGCCGCCGCGTTCGAAGGGCTCGACGTGCTCGCCTCGCCCACCGTCCCCACCACGGCCTACGCGCTGGGCGACAAGCTGGACGACCCGCTGGCCATGTATCTCGGCGACATCGCCACGCTGCCGGCCAACCTGGTCGGCATCCCCGGGTTGTCGCTTCCGATCGGACTGGCCGACCACCTGCCGGTGGGTCTGCAGTTCCTGGCTCCGGCCAAGGCCGACGACCGGCTCTACAACGTCGCGGCCGGCCTGGAGACCCTGCTCGAGCAGAGCTGGGGCGGCGTGCCGCTGCTGGCCAGTGCGCCCGAGCTGACCACCGAAGGGGTGAGCCGATGACCGGCCCGCAGGCGTCTGCCGAAGTTCTCGTGCCGTTCGACGAGGCGATCACCCGTTACGACCCGGTGATGGGTCTGGAGATCCACATCGAGCTGAACACCGCCACCAAGATGTTCTGCGGCTGCCCCACGGAGTTCGGCGCCGAGCCCAACACCCAGGTGTGCCCGGTCTGCCTCGCGCTGCCCGGTGCGCTGCCGGTCGTCAACGCCAAGGCGGTCGAGTCGGCCATCCGCATGGGCCTCGCGCTCAACTGCGAGATCGCCGAGTGGTGCCGGTTCGCGCGCAAGAACTACTTCTACCCCGACATGCCCAAGAACTTCCAGACGTCGCAGTACGACGAGCCCATCGCGCACGACGGGTGGGTCGACGTCACGGTCCTCGACGAGGACGGTGGCGAGCCCGAGGTCTTCCGCGTCGAGATCGAGCGCGCCCACATGGAGGAGGACACCGGCAAGGCCCTGCACGTCGGTGGGTCCACGGGTCGCATCCACGGCGCCGACCACTCGTTGGTCGACTACAACCGTGCCGGCATCCCGCTGATCGAGATCGTCACCCGCACGATCGAGGTGCCGGCCGAGAAGGCGCCGGCGGTGGCCCGCGCGTACGTGTCCCACGTGCGCGACCTCATCGGGGGGCTCGGCGTCTCCGACGTCCGCATGGACCAGGGCTCGCTGCGCGCCGACGTGAACCTGTCGCTCAAGCCCAAGGGATCGGACACCCTGGGCACCCGGTCCGAGACCAAGAACGTCAACTCGTTCCGCTCCGTCGAGCGCGCCGTCCGCCACGAGGTCTCGCGGCACGCGGGCATCCTCGACGCCGGCGGGTCGGTGCTGCAGGAGACCCGGCACTTCCAGGAGAACACCGGCACCACGTTGCCCGGGCGCGAGAAGTCCGACGCCGACGACTACCGCTACTTCCCCGAGCCCGACCTCGCGCCGGTCTCGCCGTCGCGCGAGTGGGTCGAGGAGCTGCGGGCCACCCTGCCCGAGCCGCCTGCCGAGCGCCGCGCGCGGCTGCAGGCCGACTGGGGCTTCAGCGACGTCGAGATGCGCGACCTCATCGCCGCCGGGTCGATAGACCTGATCGTCGCGACCGTCGAGGCCGGTGCCGCTCCCCAGGCCGCCCGCAAGTGGTGGCAGGGAGAGCTGACCCGGCGGGCCAACGAGAACGATCTGGCCCTCACCGACGTCGGCGTCAGCCCCGACCAGGTCGCGCAGATCCAGGCGCTCATCGATGCCGGACGCATCAACGACAAGCTCGCCCGGCAGGTCTTCGACGGCGTGATCGCGGGGGAGGGCACGCCCGAGGAGGTCGTGGTCGCCCGCGGGCTCGAGGTCGTGTCCGACGACGGCGCGCTCGGCGAGGCCGTGGACCGTGCCATCGAGGGTGACCCCGATGCGGCGCAGAAGATCCGCGACGGCAAGGTCGCTGCGGCCGGAGCGCTGATCGGCGCGGTCATGAAGGAGATGCGCGGCCAGGCCGACGCCGGGCGCGTGCGCGAGCTGATCCTCGAGAAGCTGGGCTGAGCGACGCTCAGCCGACCTCGTCGAGCAGGGACCTGAGCTCGTGCAGCACCTCGTCGGGCCGCTCCACGGGCAGGAAGTGGGTGGCCTCGAGACGCCGGTAGCGCGAGTGCTTGATGCGCTGGGACGCCGACAGCATGTCCTCGGCGCTGGTGAAGACGTCGAAGCTGCCCGCGAGGAATGTGACCGGCACGGCGATGGTCGACAGCGGCACTCGGCGATGCTCGGTGACGCTTAGCGCCAGCTTGGCGTACCACGCGGGGTGGGTCGTGAAGAACTCCTGCATCAGCGCGCGCAGCTCGGCGGTGTCGGCGGCCGGGTTGATGAGGTGGCTGCGGCGCAGCATGTTGGCGGTCAGGTTCGTCCACGGCAGCCGGCGGGTGATCGGCGCCACGGGGTGCCCCGCCACGGTCGTGACACGGGCGACGTTGGTCATCAGCACCCGTGCGACCGGTCGTGGCACGTGGAGTGGGGCCAGCATCGTCGAGAAGGTGTTGCCCGGCACGCCTGCCACGGCGAGTATGCCCTGCACCCGTTCGGGGTGTCGCACGGCGAGCTCGAAGGCGACCGTCACGCCCACGGACCACGCAGCGACGACGGCCGACTCGACACCGGCCTCGTCCATCACCGCGAGGGCGTCCTCCACGAACGCGTCGAGGTCGACCCGGCCGTCGACCGGGCGGGCCGAGCCGCCGACGCCGCGGTGGTTCCAGCCGATCACGTGGACCCCGCAGTCGGGCTTGAGCAGCGCCGGCCAGGCCAGCGGGTTGGTGCCGAGGCCGTTGGACACCAGCACCGTGGGACCGTCGGCGTCGTTGGTCCACGCCCGCAATCTCGTGCCGTCCGCGCTGTCCACGTCGTAGTAGCGAACCAGGGCTGTCGAGGTCACAACCGCTGATTCTGGCACGCCGCAGTCGGGCCTGCCGGGTTTCGTAGGGTTGAGGACATGGCACCGGAACGCGAGCTCAGGGCCGACCTCGTGCTCGAGGGCGGGGGCGTCAAGGGCATCGCGCTGGTCGGTGCCGCCGTGGCGCTGGCGGACCACGGCTACACCTTCGCCCGTATCGCCGGGTCCTCCGCCGGCGCGCTGGTGGGCTCGATCATCGCCGCGATGCAGCAGGCGGGCGAGCCGATGAGTCGGGTCGACGACATCATGCGCACGCTCGACTACACCGACATGCTGGACCGCCGCGGCCTCAGCCGCGCCTTCTCGTGGTGGCCCGCGCTGGCCAACGGCCTGGGCATCGTGCTCCACCAGGGGATGTACCGCGGCCAGCACCTCGAGGACTGGACCCGCGGGGTGCTCGCGGACCTCGGTGTGCGGTCGTTCGGAGACCTGGCGTTCGACGACCCGGGCTCGTCCCTGGCACCCGAGCGGTCGTTCCGGCTGGTCGTCACGACCAGCGACCTGTCCCGGCAGCGGCTGGTCTACCTGCCGTGGGACCTGGCCGACTACGGTCTGGCCGCCGAGAACTTCTCGGTGGCGCGCGCCGTCCGTGCCTCGTCGGCGATCCCGTTCATGTTCGAGCCGTCCACCCTGCGCGGCAGGTACGGGGTGTCCACGCTCTCCGACGGCTCGCTGCTGCGCAGCTACCCGATCGAGATCTTCGACCGCGACGACGGGAAGCCGAGCCGTTGGCCGACCATCGGCGTGCGGCTCAGCTCGCCGTGGAACGAGCAGGCGCCGGCCAAGCCGGTCACCGGTCCGATCTCGCTGATCTCGAGCCTGATCTACACGACGGTCGACTCGACCCAGGTGCGGCACGTGAGCGACCCGGTCAACGTCGAGCGCAGCATCTTCGCCAAGCCCAAGGGAGTGCGCTGGACCGACTTCGACCTGACCCCCGAGCAGCAGCAGGCGCTGTTCGAGTCAGGCCACGAGGCCGGCACGCGGTGGCTGCAGCGCCACCCCGACGGTGCTCCCACCCGCGACCCCGAGGCGACCTCCGGTCAGATCGACGTCAGCTGACCCGGGCGACCGCGGCCGCGATCAACCGCGCGGCGGCCGGCGGACTGGTGCTGAGGAACAGGCTGGGCTCGGTGAGCTCGAGCTCGATCACCATCGGCTCGCCGTCGGGGCCGGTCACCAGGTCGACCCGCGAGTACAGCAGGTCTTCGGCGTTGACGGCGGCCAACGCCGCCTTGGCCACGTCGAGCTGGGCCGGGGTCGCCTGGCGGGCGCTGATCTCCTCACGGCTGTCACGGTCCTGTCGCACGCCCTCGCCACGCACCAGCAGCGGGCCCTTGCGGATGGCGTGCGAGAACGATCCGCCGATCGAGAGCACTGCGGTCTCGCCGTCGTCGTCGACCGACGAGATGTACGGCTGGACCATCGCGGTGCGTCCGGCCGCCTGCAGGTCGGCGCTGTGCGCGTAGACGTCATCGGGTGAGGTCCATCGAGCCGTGTCGCGCGATCCGGCCGACACCGACGGCTTCACGACCCACTCGTCGTGGCCGCCGAGGTCGTCGCCGGGCTGCACGTCCCAGAGCGTGGGGATGACCGGCACGCCCGCATCGGCGAGGCGGCGCAGGTACGACTTGTCGGTGTTCCACGCGATCACGTCGGCCGGGTTGGCGAGGCGGGGCACCGATGCGGTCCACGCCAGGAACTCCTCACGCCGGGCCATGTAGTCCCAGCACGACCGGACCACCACGAGGTCGAAGTCGGCCCAGTCCACCCGGGGGTCGTCCCAGACGGTGATCTCGGCGTCGACGCCGGCGTCGCGCGCCGCCTCGATCAGCAGCGGGAGGTCGGTGTCGTGGTCGGCGATGCCGCTCCAGGTGGCGAGCGCGAGGTGCATGCGGGCGACAGTAGTCTGTGTCCATGTCCGACGAGACTCCTGACATCGACATCAAGCCGCGCTCACGCACGGTCACCGACGGCCTCGAGGCCACTGCCTCGCGCGGCATGCTCCGCGCGGTGGGCATGGGCGACGACGACTGGGCCAAGCCGCAGATCGGCGTGGCGTCCAGCTGGAACGAGATCACGCCCTGCAACCTGCCGCTCGACCGGTTGGCCAAGGCGGTCAAGGTCGGCGTGCACGCCGGCGGCGGATACCCGCTGGAGTTCGGCACCATCAGCGTCTCCGACGGCATCTCCATGGGCCACGAGGGCATGCACTTCTCGCTGGTCAGCCGCGAGGTCATCGCCGACTCGGTCGAGACCGTCATGATGGCCGAGCGCCTCGACGGATCGGTGCTGCTGGCCGGCTGCGACAAGAGCCTGCCCGGCATGCTGATGGCCGCTGCCCGTCTCGACCTCGCGAGCGTCTTCCTGTACGCCGGCTCGATCATGCCGGGCAACGTCGACGGCAAGGACGTCACCATCATCGACGCGTTCGAGGCCGTCGGCGCGTGCATGCGCGGGCTGATGAGCCGCGAGCAGGTCGACAAGATCGAGCGCGCCATCTGCCCCGGCGAGGGCGCGTGCGGCGGCATGTACACCGCCAACACGATGGCCGCCTCGGCCGAGGCGCTCGGCATGAGCCTTCCTGGCTCGGCCGCCCCTCCCGGTCCCGACCGGCGCCGCGACGACTTCGCCCACAAGTCCGGCGAGGCCGTGGTCGAGATGCTGCGTCGCGGCATCACCGCGCGTCAGATCCTGACCAAGGAGGCGTTCGAGAACGCCATCACGGTCGTCATGGCGCTCGGCGGCTCCACCAACGCGGTGCTGCACCTGCTGGCCATCGCCCGTGAGGCCGAGGTCGACCTGACCCTCGAGGACTTCAGCCGCATCGGCGACAAGGTCCCGCACCTGGGCGACCTCAAGCCGTTCGGTCGCTTCGTCATGAACGACGTCGACAAGGTCGGTGGCATCCCGGTCATCATGAAGGCCCTGCTCGATGCCGGGCTGATGCACGGCGACTGCCTGACCGTCACCGGCAAGACGATGGCCGAGAACCTCGCGCACATCGACCTCGGGCTCGACGGCGACGTCATCCGCCCGCTGGACACCCCCATCCACAAGACCGGCGGCATCACGATCCTGCACGGCTCGCTCGCGCCCGAGGGCGCCGTCGTCAAGAGCGCCGGGTTCGACGAGTCGGTCTTCCGCGGCACGGCGCGGGTCTTCGACGGCGAGCGCGCCGCGATGGACGCCCTCGAGGACGGCACCATCGCCGCCGGCGACGTCGTGGTCATCCGCAACGAGGGCCCCAAGGGTGGACCGGGCATGCGCGAGATGCTGGCCATCACGGGCGCCATCAAGGGTGCCGGGCTCGGCAAGGACGTCCTGCTGCTCACCGACGGTCGCTTCTCCGGTGGCACCACGGGTCTGTGCGTGGGCCACGTTGCGCCCGAGGCCGTCGACGCCGGACCCATCGCGTTCGTCAAGGACGGCGACCAGATCACCCTCGACGTCGCCAACAAGAGCCTCGACGTCGAGATCGACCCCGACGAGCTCGAGGCCCGCAAGGTCGGCTGGGAGCCGCTGCCCACCAAGTACACGACCGGCGTGCTCGCCAAGTACCGCAAGCTCGTCGGCAGTGCCTCGCAGGGCGCCATCACCGGGTGATGTCGGCAGACTTCGACGAGCAGGATCTCGCCACGGCCCTGCGTGTGCTCGGCGAGGCCCAGTTCCTCGGCGAGGACGACGAGGCGTACGTGGCGCTGCGTCGGGCGTGCGGCAAGTTCTACAAGGACGTCAAGAAGCAGCGCCGCATCGCCAAGCGGGATGCGATCGCCGCGGCCGATCGCGCAGTCGTGGAGTCCACCGCCACGGGGTCCGCCTCGCGGATCGACGACGAGACCGCAGGCATCCCGTTGGTGTCCACCGCCGTCGGCGCCACCGCGGGCACGCTGCAGGTGGCCCGCGCCTGCTACATCTGCAAGTCCAAGTTCACCGTCGTCGACGCGTTCTACCACCAGCTCTGCCCCGACTGCGCGGCCCTGAACCACGCCAAGCGCGACGCCCGCACCGACCTGACCGGCAAGCGCGCCCTGCTGACCGGCGGTCGCGCCAAGATCGGCATGTACATCGCCCTGCGCCTGCTGCGCGACGGCGCCCACACCACCATCACCACCCGATTCCCGCACGACGCGGTGCGCCGGTTCGCCGCGATCGAGGACAGCGCCGACTGGATCGACCGCCTGCGCATCGTCGGCATCGACCTGCGCGACCCGGCCCAGGTCATCGGGCTGGCCGACTCCGTCGCAGCCGCCGGCCCGCTCGACATCATCATCAACAACGCGGCGCAGACCGTGCGGCGCTCGCCCGGCGCCTACGGACCGCTGGCCGAGGCCGAGGGCGCCCCCCTGCCCGCAGGTCCGCTGCCGGAGATCGAGACCTTCGGCCACACCAGCGACCTGCACCCTGCGGCCCTGGTCGGCTCGGTCGAGTCCCACCCCGTGCTGGCAGCAGATCCCCTCACCGCCGAGGAGCTCACCGAGCAGGCGATGACGGCGGGCTCGGCCGACCTGTCGCGCATCGACGCCGGGGGACTGGTGCCGGACGAGGTCACGATCAACAGCTGGACGCAGACGGTCGGCGAGGTCGACGCCCTGGAGCTGCTCGAGGTGCAGCTGTGCAACCAGACGGCGCCGTTCATCCTGATCAGTCGACTGCGGCCGGCTCTGGCGGCGTCAGCGTCCCGGCGCACCTACGTGGTCAACGTCTCGGCGATGGAGGGCCAGTTCGCCCGCCAGTACAAGGGGCCCGGCCACCCGCACACCAACATGAGCAAGGCCGCGCTCAACATGCTGACCCGCACCAGCGCGGCCGAGATGCTGCAGACCGACGGCATCCTCATGACCGCGGTCGACACCGGGTGGATCACCGACGAGCGCCCCCACGTCACGAAGGTCCGCCTGGCGGCCGAAGGATTCAAGGCGCCGCTGGACCTGGTCGACGGCGCTGCTCGCGTCTACGACCCGATCGTGCGTGGCGAAGCCGGCGAGGACGTCCACGGAGTGTTCCTCAAGGACTACGCCGCGTCGCAGTGGTAGACGGACCAGCGGTCAGGAGCTGGCCGTGCACGCACTGATGTCGCCGACCATGTCCTGCAAGATGGCGACCTCGTCGTCGGGGCCCTGGTAGTCCTGGTCCCCGTCCACCAGGGCGCGCAGCGACTCGTCGCTCAGCTTCGACTTCTCCAGCACCTTGGCGAGGCAGTCGGCGGCGTCTCCCTGCACGGGCAGGGGTCCGAGCAGGCTCTTGCCGCCCTGGAGGCCGGCCGAGATCTCCGCGGCGGTTGGGCGGTCGGAACCGCCGCCGCACGCGGTCGTGAGGGTCAGGACGGCCACGGCGCACAGGGTGGCGAAGAGCTTGGTCATGCTTCATCCAAGCAGCGCCGGGCGTCGCCCGCCCGACCAGATGACCACATGCTGGAACGACTTGTCTCACGACTTGACCGGCGACGGGCGGCGGGGGAGACTTCAGGTGTGTGCGTTGACCTTCTTGTCGTAGTCGTATGACGCGAACGCCTTCTCGGCGTCGCGTCTCCCTCGTTTGCCACTGGCCGGGGGATTTTTTTATGCGAACGACCGGACCAGACACCCACTCGACACCACGAACCGCGAGGAACCTCCGATGACCGAGCAGAGCACGACCCTCACCGGCGCCCAGAGCACGACCATCACCGGCGCCCAGAGCCTGGTGAACGCGCTGGAGAAGGCCGGTGTCGAGGTCATCTTCGGCATCCCCGGCGGCGCGATCCTGCCGGCGTACGACCCGTTGTTCGACTCCTCGATCCGGCACATCCTGGTGCGTCACGAGCAGGGCGCCGGCCACGCGGCCCAGGGCTACGCCCAGGTCACCGGTCGCGTCGGCGTCTGCATGGCCACCTCGGGCCCGGGCGCCACCAACCTGGTCACCGCCATCGCCGACGCCCACATGGACTCGGTGCCGATCGTGGCCATCACCGGTCAGGTCGCCAGCGGCTCCATCGGGTCGGACGCCTTCCAGGAGGCCGACATCCGCGGCATCACCATGCCGATCACCAAGCACAGCTACCTGGTCACCGACCCCGACGAGATCCCGCGCGTCATCGCCGAGGCCTTCCACATCGCCGGCACCGGTCGCCCCGGCCCGGTCCTGGTCGACATCGCCAAGGACGCACTGCAGGGCGACACCGTCTTCGCCTGGCCGTCCGAGCTGGCGCTGCCCGGCTACCGGCCCACCACCAAGCCGCACGGCAAGCAGGTGCGCGAGGCGGCCCGCCTGATCGCCGCGTCCGAGCGCCCGGTGCTGTACGTCGGCGGTGGTGTGATCAAGGCCGACGCGGCCGCCGAGCTGCTCGAGCTGGCCGAGCTGACCCAGATCCCGCTCGTCACCACGCTGATGGCGCGCGGCGCCTTCCCCGACTCGCACGAGCTGCACCTCGGGATGCCCGGCATGCACGGCACGGTGGCGGCGGTGGCCGGCCTGCAGAAGAGCGACCTGCTGATCTCCCTCGGTGCCCGGTTCGACGACCGCGTCACGGGCCAGCTCAGCAGCTTCGCACCCGGTGCCAAGATCATCCACGCCGACATCGACCCGGCCGAGATCTCCAAGAACCGGGCGGCCGACGTGCCGATCGTCGGCGACTGCCGCGAGGTCATCGCCGACCTGGTCGTGACGTTGCGCAAGCTGATCGACGAGGACGAGATCAACCTCGACTTCGCGCCGTGGAAGGCTCAGATGCTGGGCATCAAGGAGCGCTACCCGGTGGGCTACGACAAGCCGGCCGAGGGGTTGGCTCCGCAGACCGTCATCGAGCGCATCAGCGCCATCGCCGGCCCGCAGGCCACGTACGCGGCAGGCGTCGGCCAGCACCAGATGTGGTCGACGCACTACATCGACTTCGAGCGCCCGCGGCAGTGGCTCAACTCCGGTGGGGCCGGCACGATGGGCTACGCCGTTCCCGCCGCCATGGGCGCGCAGGTGGGTCTGCCGGGCGAGGTCGTGTGGGCCATCGACGGCGACGGGTGCTTCCAGATGACCAACCAGGAGCTGGCCACCTGCGCCATCGAGGGCATCCCGATCAAGGTCGCGGTCATCAACAACTCCTCGCTCGGGATGGTGCGGCAGTGGCAGACGCTGCTGTACAACGAGCGCTACTCCAACACCGACCTCAACACCGGTCCGGAGTCGATCGGGGCGCGACGCATCCCCGACTTCGTCAAGCTGGCCGAGGCCTACGGCTGTGTCGGCCTGCGCTGCGAGACCGAGGCCGACCTGGACGCCACCATCGAGAAGGCCATGGCGATCACCGACCGCCCCGTCGTCATCGACTTCGTCGTCGAGCGCGACGCCATGGTCTGGCCGATGGTTCACGCCGGCACGAGCAACGACGCCATCCAGATCGCCCGCGATCTGGCACCCACGTGGGACGACGAGGAGCAGCTGTGAGCACCCATACCCTGAGCGTGCTGGTGGAGAACACCCCCGGCGTGCTGGCTCGCGTGTCGAGCATGTTCATGCGGCGCGGCTTCAACATCGACTCGCTCGCGGTGGGCCCCACCGAGATCCCCGAGATCTCGCGCATGACCATCGTGGTCAACGTCGCCGAGCTGCCGCTGGAGCAGGTGACCAAGCAGCTCAACAAGCTGGTCAACGTGCTCAAGATCGTCGAGCTGGAGTCCTCCAGCGCCGTCGAGCGCGAGCTCATGCTCATCAAGGTCAAGGCCGACTCCCAGACGCGCGGTCAGGTGCTCGAGACGGTGCAGCTGTTCCGGGCCAAGGTCGTCGACGTCGCCACCGACGCCGTGACCATCGAGGCCACCGGCGACGCCGGAAAAGCTGACCGCCATGTTGAATGTGCTCGAGCCGTTCGGCATTCGCGAGATCGCCCAGTCCGGTCGCGTGGCCATCGGACGCGGCTCCCGTTCCATCACTGACCGCACGCTCCGCGCCGTCCCCGGCGCCCACACCGGCTGATCCAGCCAGACACGAGGAGACACCCATGGCCGAACTTTTCTACGACGACGACGCAGACCTCAGCATCATCCAGGGCCGCCACGTGGCGGTCATCGGGTACGGCAGCCAGGGCCACGCCCACGCGCTGAACCTGCGCGACTCCGGCGTCGACGTGCGCGTCGGACTTCCCGAGGGCTCCAAGAGCATCGCCAAGGCCGAGGCCGAGGGCCTGCGGGTCCGGACGGTCGCCGAGGCGGTCGAGGAGGCCGACGTCGTCGTGATCCTCGCCCCTGACCAGGTCCAGCGCCACGTGTTCGCCGAGTCCATCGAGCCGAATCTGGTCGATGGTGACGCGCTGGTGTTCGGCCACGGCTTCAACATCCGCTACGGCTACATCGCTCCGTCGCCGGGCGTCGACGTCGTGCTCGTCGCCCCCAAGGCGCCGGGCCACACCGTGCGCCGCGAGTTCGTGGGCGGGCGCGGCATCCCCGACATCATCGCGGTCGAGCAGGACGCCAGCGGCAAGGCGTGGGACCTCGCGCTGTCGTACGCCAAGGCCATCGGCGGCACCCGCGCCGGCGTCATCAAGACCACGTTCACCGAGGAGACCGAGACCGACCTGTTCGGTGAGCAGGCCGTTCTCTGCGGCGGCATGTCGCACCTGGTGCAGGCGGGCTTCGAGACGCTCACGGAGGCCGGCTACCAGCCGGAGATCGCCTACTTCGAGGTGCTGCACGAGCTCGAAGCTGATCGTCGACCTGATGTGGGAGGGCGGCATCGCCAAGCAGCGGTGGAGCATCTCCGACACCGCCGAGTACGGCGACTACGTCTCCGGCCCGCGTATCATCGACGACTCGGTCAAGCAGCGCATGGCCGACGTGCTGGCCGACATCCAGGACGGCAGCTTCGCCAAGCGGTTCATCGACGACCAGGACAACGGCGCCACGGAGTTCCTCGCCCTGCGTGAGAAGGAGGCCGGTCACCCGATCGAGGCCACGGGCAAGAAGCTGCGCGCGCACTTCTCCTGGCAGCAGCAGGACGCCGACTACGTCGACGGTCAGGCGGCGCGCTGAGCCGCAGCGACTGATTGTGTAGATACCCCCGGGGGTATATGGTGGGGCCATGGACACCCCACGCACCGTCGTCATCGTCGGAGGAGTCGCAGGCGGCATGTCGGCCGCCACGCGGCTGCGCCGACGTGACGAGCACGCACGCATCATCGTGCTCGAGCGCGGCGACCACGTGTCGTTCGCCAACTGCGGCCTGCCGTACGTGGTGGGCGGCGTCATCGCCGAGCGCGACGCGGTGCTGCTGCAGACCCCCGAGCAGCTGCGCGAGCGGTTCGACCTGGACGTGCGCGTCCGCCACGAGGTCGTCGCGGTGCACACCGAGGTGCAGGAGGTCGCCGTCCGCGACCTCGAGACCGGCGGGGTCGAGCGCCTCGCCTACGACGAGCTGGTGCTGAGCCCGGGTGCCAGCCCCGTGCGCCCGCCGATCCCCGGCATCGAGCGTGCCTTCACGATGCGCGACGTCGCCGACCTCGACCGGGTCCTGGCAGCGGTCGAGCAGGCGCGCACCGCCGTGGTCGTCGGTGGCGGGTTCATCGGTCTGGAGATGGCCGAGAACCTGCTGCGGCGCGGCCTGGACGTCACGGTGGTCGAGGCGGCACCCCAGGTCATGGGGCCGCTCGATCCCGAGCTGGCCGTGCTGGTCGCCGACGAGCTGCAGCGCCACGGCGTGCGGGTCGAGGTGGACGCGCGGGTCGACGCTGTCGGGCCGGACTCGGTCCAGCTCGCCGACGGCCGCTCGCTGCCGGCCGATCTGGTGGTGCTGGCCATCGGTGTCGTGCCGGAGTCGGGACTGGCCGCGGCGGCGGGCATCGAGCTCGGGACCGGGGGAGCGATCGTGGTCGACGACCACCAGCGCACCAGTGCGCCACACGTCTTCGCCGTCGGCGACGCCGTCGTCAAGCGCGACGGCCGCGGCGAGGACCTGCTGGCGCCGCTGGCCAACACCGCGAACCGCCAGGGCCGGCTCGTCGCCGACGTGATCGTCGGCTCGGCGCGACCGCTGCGTCCGACCCGCGGCACCGCGATCCTCGGGATCTTCGACCTCGTGGTCGCGGTCACCGGCGAGTCGGAGAAGCGGCTGCGAGCCCGCGGCGTGACCCCCCGGATCATCCACACCCATCCTGCTGATCACGCCGGCTACTACCCGGGTGCCACCGCCATGACCATCAAGCTGCTGGTCGACCCCGCGTCCGACGCGATCCTGGGCGCCCAGGCCGTGGGCGGAGCGGGCGTCGACAAGCGCATCGACGTCGTCGCCACCGCGATGGCCGGCGGGCTGCGGGCGAGCGACCTCGCCGACCTCGAGCTGGCGTACGCGCCACAGTTCGGCTCGGCCAAGGATCCGGTCAACATGCTGGGCTTCGTCGCCGAGAACCTGCGCGACGGGCTGGAGACGACCGTGCAGTGGCACGAGCTGGACGCCGCGATCGCGGCAGGCGCCACCCTGCTCGACGTCCGGAGCAAGGTCGAGCGCGACGTCGAGCAGATCCCGGGGTCGGCGCACGTGCCGCTCGACGAGCTGCGCGACCGGCTCGACGATCTTCCCGCCGGTGATCTCGTGGTCCACTGCGCGGTCGGTCAGCGCGGCCACGTCGCCGCCCGCTTGCTGACGCAGCACGGACGCGCCGTGCGCAACCTGGACGGCGGGATGCGAACGTGGTCGGCTGGGGTGCGGTCCACGGCCGCCGGACGAGAGGACACCTGATGGAGCTCAACCCCACGGACATGAACGCGGTCGTCAAGCGGCTCAACCGGACCCAGGGCCAGATCGGCGGCATCGTCCGCATGATCGAGGACGGCCGCGACTGCAAGGACGTCGTGACGCAGCTGGCCGCCGTCGCCAAGGCGCTGGATCGCGCCGGCTTCGCCGTCATCGCCTCCGACCTGCGCGACTGCCTCGCCAACCCCGACGGACCTGACATGGACGTCGCCGAGATGGAACGCCTGTTCCTCTCGCTCGCCTGAACACCACCCACGATCGAAGGAGATTCACATGTGCCGAGCCGTTGCGTGCAAGACCTGCGGAAAGACCACGTGGGCCGGGTGCGGCCAGCACGTCGACCAGGTCATGGCCGGTGTGCCGCGCAGCAACCGTTGCGAGGGCCACGAGGCCGAGTCCGGTGGCAGCTGGTTCTCGCGCCTGATGAGTCGCTGAGCCGAGGCTAGGCGATCAGGTCGATCGTCTGCGCGGTGCCGGGGGTCTCGTTGCCCGATGACACGCAGTCCCACGCGCGCCGCAGTCGCCGCACGGCCTCGGTGAGCACGTCGTGCGGCTGGGTGTAGGGCAGTCGTAGGTGGCGTTCGCCCGCCGCCGGGGCGCCGGTGAAGAAGCGGGGACCGGCGGTCAGGAGCAGGTCGTGGTCGGTGGCATCGGCCACCAGCGGCGTGCCGACTCGTTCGGGCAGCGTGAGCCACAGGTTGAGCCCGCCGGGCGGGCAGCTCGCACTGACCTGGGGCAGCTGCAGGGCGAGCTGCTCGAGCAGATGATCGCGTGCCGCCCGCGACCGAGAGCGTGACGCGGCAAGCGTCTGGCCGCCGTCCTCGAGCAGCTCGCACAGCACCAGCTGGTCGAAGGCCGACGTCCCGAGGTCGTCCATCATGCGCGCCTGCAGCAGGGGCACGACGAGTGAGCGCGGCGCGCGGATCCATCCGACGCGGAGCCCGCCCCAGTACGCCTTCGAGGACGATCCGATGAGGAGCGCCCGCGGGTCGTAGTGCGCGAAGTGCGGTGGCATCGCGATGCCGTCGAGGTTGACGTCGCGCAGCGACTCGTCGACCACCGGGACGACGTCGTGGCGGGCCAGCGCACGGGCCCAACGCCCGCGTTCCTCGTCGGTCATGACGATCCCGGTCGGGTTGTGGAAGTCCGGCACGAGGTACGCGGCGGCGTGCTGCCCGGTGCTGAGGGCGTCGTCCAACCCGTCCCAGGGACGATCGCTCACCGGCAACGGGCTGAGCCGTCCGCCGCCGAGGCCGAAGGCGTCCGCTCCGTGCGGGTACGTGATGCCTTCGACCAGCGTCCGCGACCCTGGTCGGGTGACGGTGCGGGCCACCAGCGAGATGGCTCCCATCGCCCCGTTGGTGACGATGATCTGGTCGGGATCGGTCGCGAGCCCGCTCTCGGTGTACTGGTCGGCGAGCAGGCGTCGGAGGCGGGGGAGACCGTCGGGCAGGTAGCCCGTCGTGGCCAGCAGCCCGGGCAGCCCGGTGGCGGCTGCCTCGAACGCACGGGCGATGCCGGCCGGGCCCGGCCAGGCCGAGTACGTCATGGCGATCGTGTCGGGGTCGTCCGGCGTCGTCATCAGGCTGCTGGTCGCCGAGGCGAACCGGGGCAGGGCGACGACGCTGCCAGAACCCTGCCGCGAACGGGTGAGCCCAGCGTCGCGGAGCTCGGCGTAGACGCGCGCACTCGTGGTGCGGCTGACGCCGAGCGCTCCGGCGAGGTCACGCTCGGACGGCAGCCGGCTCCCGTCGGCGATCCGACCGTCGACGATCATCAGGCGGATGCGGTCGGTGATCTCGCGATACGCCGGGCCGCGATCGTCCAGGGGGCCGACCAGGTCGGCGATGCGACGGGCGGAGAGGGCAGGCATGAGGCCAGTGAACCACGATTGGCTATGTCCAACCAGTCCAATCAGTCGCACACTGGACCCATGCTCTGGTTCAGCGTCGCAGGAGTCCTGCTCCTCGTTCTTGCTCTCCGCCTCGCGATCGTGGTCGCGCACGACGGCTACGGCCGCAACCCGGCCCCGCGGAGCCACCGCGAGGAGCTCGGCACCTGGGTGGATCAGGAGCTGAGCCGATGACCGCCCGGCTGCTGCGACTGAACGTCGGGCTGTTCCTCTACGGGTTCACGATGGCGATGCTGGTCGAGTCGACGCTCGGGCTCGACCCGTGGGACGTGTTCCACGAGGGCGTGGCGAACCGGGTGCCCCTGACCTTCGGCCAGGTCGTGATCGCGACGGGCGCCGTGGTGCTGCTGCTGTGGATCCCGCTGCGCCAGATGCCCGGCATCGGCACGGTGCTGAACGTGGTCGTGATCGGCCTGGCCGCGGACTTCGGCCTGTGGCTGATGCCGCAGCCCGACGACCTGCTGGTGCGTGTCCTGCTGCTCGTCGGCGGCATCGTCGGCAACGGATTCGCCGGAGCCCTCTACATCAGCGCCCACCTCGGACCTGGCCCGCGCGACGGCCTGTGGCTCGGGCTGGTCCGCCGCACCGGCCGCAGCATCCGGCTGTGGCGCACCGTCATCGAGGTGACGGTGCTCGTGGTCGGCTTCGTGCTCGGCGGCACGGTGGGCGTCGGCACCGTCCTCTACGCGCTGACGATCGGGCCCCTCGTCCAGCTCTTCACCGGGCTGGTCGACCGTCAGCGACGGGTGGCGATGAGCAGGGACGCGTCGGGGTCGATGAGCATCTCGACGGCGGTGAAGCGCTCGTCGGTGAGCCAGCGCTCGCGCACGAAGTCGACCTGACCGTCGACGATGGGCGGCCAGAACGCGGACGGCACGAAGTCGTCCAGCACGGCGATGCCGCCGGGCTCGAGCAGATCGGCGAGCACGTCGATGTCCTTCATGACGTCGCGCACGTCGACGAACAGCAACGAGAACGGCGCGTACTGCTCCAGCGTCGACCAGTCGCCGGCGATGATCTCGACGTTGTCGACGTCAGCGAAGATGCCCTGGACGTCCTCGGCGAGCGACGGGTCGAGCTCGGCGCTGACGATCCGAGCCTCCTGGGGCGCGCCGCTGGCCAGCCACGCCGACCCGACCCCGGTGCCGGTGCCCAGCTCGGCGAGCGTGCCGGTGCGCGAGGCGGCCAGGGTCGCGAGCAGACGACCGGTCTCGTGCCGGATCGAGGTGATGAAGCCGCGCTGGCGGGCGAGGTCGAGCGTCGCCGAGACCAGAGCGGGTACTTCGGCGGGGGCGCTCATGACGCCAGTCTGTCATGACACGTTCCAGCATTCGGGCCTCATGTCTCGACAGGTGGCGGCGACGGGTCTACGCTGGGCTCACCATGCGGAAGCAGCTCGTCGTACTCATTGCTTGCCGCGGCAGGAGCCTCTAGGGCCACCACCCTGCCGCGGTGTTTGTGATGACGCCACGAGCCGGTGTCACCGAGGTGGCCCGACAGCTCGCCGCAGGGTTCTCGATCACGATCTGATCGCTTCTGTCTGTTCTCGCTGTCCGGATGACCTCCGGTGCGGTTCGGTGCGCTGTCGGCCACCCCTCTGGCGCCCACCGCACCCACCACCCTCCCGACAGGAGCAGCACCATGTTCGACCCACACCCCTTCGCCACCACGTCCGACCTCGAGTGGGGTCCTGCGCACCTGCGCGACGACGCCACGGTCCTGGACCTGGAACCGGCCGACCGTCCTGACGACAACTGACCCCCCATAGGATCGATGCATGTCCCAGACCTCTTACTCGCTCGCCGTCGTCGCAGGTGACGGCATCGGCCCCGAAGTGACCGCCCAGGCGCTCACGGTGCTCGACGTCGTCGCCGAGCAGCACGGCCTGTCCTTCGACCGCACCGCCTACGACCTCGGTGCCGCGCGCTACCACGCCACGGGCGAGACGCTGCCCGACTCGGTCCTGGCCGAGATCCGCGGTCAGGACGCGATCCTGCTCGGCGCCGTCGGTGACCCGTCGGTGCCGTCGGGTGTCCTCGAGCGAGGTCTGCTGCTGCGTCTGCGCTTCGAGCTCGACCACTACGTCAACCTGCGGCCGTCGAAGCTGTACCCCGGCGTCCCGACTCCGCTGGCGAACCCGGGCGACGTCAACTTCGTCGTGGTCCGTGAGGGCACCGAGGGGCCGTACGTCGGCAACGGCGGCGCCATCCGCGTCGGCACACCGAACGAGATGGCCACCGAGGTCAGCGTCAACACCGCCTTCGGCGTCGAGCGGGTCGTGCGCGACGCGTTCGCCCGCGCGCAGGCGAGGCCGCGGCGCAAGCTGACGCTGGTGCACAAGAACAACGTGCTGGTGCATGCTGGCCACCTGTGGACGCGCACCGTCGACGCGGTCGCGACCGAGTTCCCCGACGTGTCGGTCGACTACCTGCACGTCGACGCCGCGACCATCTTCCTGGTCACCGATCCCGCGCGGTTCGACGTCATCGTCACCGACAACCTCTTCGGCGACATCCTCACCGACCTCGCCGCGGCGATCACCGGCGGCATCGGCCTGGCCGCCAGCGGCAACGTCAATCCCGACCGCACCGCACCGAGCATGTTCGAGCCCGTGCACGGATCGGCTCCCGACATCGCCGGACAGTCCAAGGCCGACCCGACCGCCGCGATCCTGTCCGGCTCGTTGCTGCTGGAGCACCTCGGCCACCCCGCGGCGGCTGCGCAGATCGCCGAGGCCGTCGAGGCCGACATCGCCACCCGCACGGGTGCACGCAGCACCGAGGAGGTGGGGGAGGCCATCGCCTCACGGGTCGCCGGTTCGAAGGCGGCCGGAGGCGTACCGGTCGGCTAGCCGACCCTCCCCTCAGACCCTCCGAAGGATTACCGTGACCGACATGACCACCACCCCGTTCGTCTCGCGACTCGAGGCGAACCCGAACCCCACCACCGACGCCGAGCGCGATGCGATCCTCGCTGACCCGGGCTTCGGGACGAACTTCACCGACCACATGTTCGTGGCCGACTGGACCGCCGACGGCGGATGGCAGGACGCCCGCGTCGTGCCGTACGGCCCCATCACGCTCGACCCGTCGGCCGCCGTCCTGCACTACGCCCAGGAGATCTTCGAGGGTCTCAAGGCGTACTCCCACGCCGACGGCAGCGTCGGGTTGTTCCGTCCCGACCAGAACGCCGCCCGTCTGCAGCGGTCCGCGCACCGCCTCGCGCTGCCCGAGCTGCCCACGGAGTGGTTCCTCGGCTCCATCGACGCCCTGATCGACGCGGACCGTGCCTGGGTTCCCTCGGGGGAGGAGAAGAGCCTGTACCTGCGGCCGTTCATGTACGCCTCGGAGTCGTTCCTCGGCGTGCGACCGGCCGCCAAGGTCACCTACAGCGTCATCGCCTCGCCGGCCGGGGCGTACTTCAAGGGCGGCATCAAGCCGGTCTCGATCTGGCTGTCCACCACGTACACGCGTGCCGGTGCCGGCGGAACCGGCGCTGCCAAGTGCGGCGGCAACTACGCCGCCAGCCTGCTGCCGCAGCAGGAGGGCATCGCCCACGGGTGCGACCAGGTGGTGTTCCTCGACTCGATCGAGCAGACCTGGATCGAGGAGCTCGGCGGCATGAACCTGTTCTTCGTGCAGTCCGACGGGTCGATCGTCACGCCCGAGCTCTCCGGCTCGATCCTCGAGGGCATCACGCGCGACAGCATCCTGACCCTCGCCCGCGACCTCGGACACGACGTCGTGGAGCGCCGGGTCAGCCTGGAGGAGTGGCGCACCGGTGTCGCCGACGGCACGATCACCGAGATCTTCGCGTGTGGCACGGCTGCGGTCATCACGCCGGTCGGCACCCTGAAGTGGGACGGCGGCGAGATCACCTGCGGAGACGGCGAGGCCGGCAAGGTCACCACCGACATCCGCGCCGCGCTGGTCGACATCCAGTACGGGCGTGCCGAGGATCGTCACGGCTGGATCCGGCGCGTGGCTTCGTAGCCCACGAGCCCGGTGTGGTTGCATCGGGACATGACCCACGTCACAACCGACGCTCGCACGCGATCCGAGCACGACCTGATCGGATTCCGCGACGTCCCCGCCGAGGCCTACTGGGGCGTGCACACCCTGCGCGCGCTGGAGAACTTTCCGATCACCGGCATCCCCATCGGTTCGAGCCCGCACCTGGTCGAGGGCCTGGCCTCGGTGAAGCAGGCCGCGGCAGCCGCCAACCACGATCTCGGGCTGCTCGACGACGAACGCTACGAGGCGATCCGCCAGGCCTGCGAGGAGATCCGGGCCGGTGAGCTGCTCGACCAGTTCGTGGTCGACGTCATCCAGGGCGGCGCCGGCACCTCGTCGAACATGAACGCCAACGAGGTGATCGCCAACCGCGCTCTGGAGATCATGGGGCACGCCAAGGGCGACTACCACGTGCTGCACCCCAACGAGCACGTGAACCTGAGCCAGTCGACCAACGACGTGTACCCCACGGCCGTCAAGGTCGCGATCATCCTGGAGACCCACGCGCTGCTCGAGGCGATGGAGGTCCTGCAGACCTCGTTCGCCGCCAAGGCCGACGAGTTCCACGACGTGCTGAAGATGGGGCGCACCCAGCTGCAGGACGCCGTGCCGATGACGCTGGGCCAGGAGTTCCGCACGTACTCGCTGATGATCGCCGAGGACCGGGCGCGACTGTCCGAGGCCATCTTGCTGCTGCACGAGATCAATCTCGGTGCGACCGCGATCGGCACCATGCTCAACGCGCCGGCCGGGTACGTGGAATCGGCCTGCGGACGCCTGGCCGAGCTCACCGGTCTGCCGCTGGAGACCGCCCTGGACCTGATCGAGGCCACGCAGGACTGCGGTTCGTTCGTGCAGCTGTCCGGCACGCTCAAGCGGGTCGCGGTCAAGCTGTCCAAGATCTGCAACGACCTGCGGCTGCTGTCCTCCGGTCCCCGGGCGGGCTTCAACGAGATCAACCTGCCGGCGGTCCAGGCCGGATCGAGCATCATGCCCGGCAAGGTCAACCCGGTGATCCCCGAGGTCGTCAACCAGGTGGCGTTCCAGGTCATCGGCCACGACATGACCGTCACGATGGCCGCCGAGGCCGGGCAGCTGCAGCTGAACGCCTTCGAGCCGGTCATCTGCTACTCGCTGTCGGCCGGCATCTCACGCCTGCGCGAGGCCATCACGGTGCTCGCCACCCGCTGTGTCGACGGCATCACCGCCAATGCCGAGCTGATGCGCGCGGAGGTCGAGAACTCGATCGGTCTGGTCACGGCCCTCAACCCCTACATCGGGTACGCGGCCGCCACCGAGGTGGCCAAGGAGGCGCTGGCGACCGGTCGCGGCGTGGCCGAGCTGGTGCTGGAGAAGGGGCTGCTGCCCCCGGACCGGCTGGCCGCGATCCTTCGACCCGAGACGCTGGCGAACCTGGCGCCCCGGACGACCGGGACGACCTAGCCGGACTCAGGTCCCGGCGATCCAGCCGATCGCCTCGGACGAGCCGAACAGTCCCGGGAGTCCGCCGGTGTGCCAGAACAGCACGCGGTCGTCGGGGCCGACGTCGCCGTCCGCCACCGCCGCGACCAGGCCGGCGAGGGCACGTCCGGTGTAGATCGGGTCGAGGATCAGGCCCTCGGTGCGGGCAGCCAAGGTCAGTGCGGAGCGCACGGGCGCAGTGACCGAGGTGTATCCGTCGCCGACCTGGTCGCCGCGCAGGCGGACACCGGACGCCTCGGCACCGAGCTCGGTGACCAGCGCGGCGATCCGGACGGCCGCGTCGGGCGTTGCGCCGGTGTCGACGCCCAGCACGCGCTCCGCTCCGAGCGCAGCGACCAGACCGGCCGCGGTGCCGCCTGAACCGACCGCCACGACGTGGTGATGCACCCCCTCGATCTGCTGCAGCGCCTCGAGACCGGCGTCGGCATAGGCGGCCGCGGCGATCGCGTTGGAGCCGCCGTACGGGACGCGGTGGGCGCGGACTCCCGACCGTTCGAGGTCGCGCACCCGTTCGACGGCGATCGCCTCGAGGTCGACGTGCGACACCGCGCCGGCCCAGTGCAGCCGAGCGCCGAGCAGCCGGTCCAGCACCAGGTTGCCCGCGACGGGGGAGTCGGGGCCACCGGCCAGCACCAGCTCGACGTCGAGCCCGAGCCGGGCCCCGGCCGCGGCGGTGAGACGGGCGTGGTTGCTCTGGGCGGCGCCGGTGGTGACCAGCGTGGTGGCTCCGGCGTCGAGTGCCGCCGCGCAGAGGCGCTCGAGCTTGCGCACCTTGTTGCCTCCGCCGCCGAGTCCGGTGAGGTCGTCGCGCTTGATCCACAGCGCCTCGGGGCGCAGGCCGAGAGCAGCCGCCAGCCGCGGTGCCGGCTCCACGGGCGTCGGCAGCGTGCACAAGCCGATCCGGTCGCTCACGTGAGATCGCCTCTCATCCGAACAGGTCCGCGGTGGGATCGCCCAGCAGCGTCAGCACCAGCTCGCCGTCGCGCAGCGCGACCAGCAGATCGGTGCGTCGTTCCGGACCGGTGCGGTCGACCTGGTCGCCGTAGGCCAGCGCGATGTCGTGCAGGGTCACCGACGCAGGCCCCACCGGGTCGTGCTCGGGCCACTCGGTGAGGAGCCGCTGCGCGAGACCCAGCATCACCGCGATCGCGGCGCCCGTGGCGTCGCGCTCGACGCCGTCGAGCCGCAGGTCCGGCAGTCCGAAGACCTCGAGGCCCCGTGTGGTGAGCCCGGTGGCGTCCACGTCGACCGCGACCCAGTGCGAGGCCGCGCCGGTCGCCATGTGAGCAGGCACGATGCGTGGAACGGTCAGGTCGATCACGATCCCGTCGTGCTCTGCGGCGAGGTCCAGTGCCTCCTGTCGGGCCGCCACTGCCGTGTCCAGAGCGGCGTCGGGCCCGACCTCGGTCAGCAGCATCCGCACGTGCGGGCGCTGCACCAGTGCGTCGAGCTGCTCGTCGGTGGCACCGAAGCGGCGCAGCAGCACGTCGGCCGGAGGGGGGAAGTCCGCACCTCCCGGCAGCGGCTCGGCCGTGAACACACCGTGTGCCGACCGGCACCCGTCGGGGAGGGCGAGGATCCGCTCGTCGGCCATCAGGGCAGGTCGCCGACCTGCACCACCAGCTTGCCGAAGTTGGTGCCGCGCAGCATGCCGATGAACGCCTCGGGCGCTGCCTCGAGACCGTCGACGACGTCCTCGCGGTAGGCGATCGTGCCGTCGGCCACCAGGGGGCCGACCGTGGTGATGAAGTCCTTGAAGTGGTCCTTGACGAACTCGTCCTGGATGAAGCCGCGGATCTGCAGGCTCTTGGTGAGGATGCGCGTCATCAGTGCCGCACTGCGGTCGGGCCCCTCGGGGCGTGACGTGGCGTTGTAGCCCGACACGAGGCCGCACACGGGCACACGTGCGTAGGTGTTGAGGCGCTTGAGGACCGCGTCCCACACGGCTCCGCCGACGTTCTCGAAGTACACGTCGATGCCGTCGGGCGTCGCGGCGGCCAGGTCGTCGACGAACGTGGGGGAGCGGTGGTCGACCGAGGCGTCGAAGCCGATCTCGTCGAGGTAGGCGCACTTGTCCGGTCCGCCGGCGATGCCGACGGCACGGGCCCCGGCTCGTCGGGCCAGCTGGCCGACCATCGACCCGACCGGGCCGGAGGCCGCCGCGACGACGACGGTCTCGCCGGGCTGGGGGCGGCCGATGACGGCCAGGCCGGCGTAGCCGGTGAACCCGGGCATGCCGAGCACGCCGAGCGCCGTGCTGGGCGGAGCCGCGTCGGGGTCGAGGCGCCGCAACGCAGCAGCCGGGGCGACTGCGTGCGTGGCCCACGTGGTGTAGCCGAGCACCAGGTCCCCGGGAGAGAACCGGTCGGAGGTGGACGACAGCACCTCGCTGACGGTGCCGGCCTGCAGCGGGTCGCCCACCTGCCACGACGCCGCGTACGACTCGGCCTCGCTGAGCCGGCCGCGCATGTAGGGATCGAGCGACAGGTACACGGTGCGCAGCAGCACCTCGCCGTCGGCGGGCGTCGGCACGGGAACGGTCTCGGTGCGGAAGTTCTCGGCGGTGGGCTCGCCGTGCGGGCGCGAGGCCAGCACGATCTGGGTAGTCTGGGCGGTGCTGGTGTCGGTCATAGAGCGATGAGTCTAGACTGGGCGCGTGAGCACCCTCTCCATCATCATCGACAGGCGCGCCGGGATCTGAGCACCACTCCCGCCGCGCCGCCTCCCGTACCCGGGGGGCGTTTTTTTTGACCATCACACGGCACCAGCACCGAACGACGAGGACCAGATCGTGAACCCAGGACGCCAGACAGCCGGCGACTTCCACGTGTACGACACCACGATGCGCGACGGCGCCCAGCAGGAGGGGCTCAACCTCTCGGTGCAGGACAAGCTGCACATCGCGCGCCACCTCGACGACCTCGGCGTCGGCTACATCGAGGGCGGCTGGCCGGGCTCCAACCCCAAGGACACCGAGTTCTTCGCGCTGGCGGCCAAGGAGCTGGACCTGCAGCACGCCACGCTCGCGGCGTTCGGCTCCACGCGGCGCCCGAACGTCGCCGCCGCCGACGACCAGCTGCTCGTCGCGCTGCGCGACTCCGGTGCGTCAGTCGTCACGCTGGTGGCCAAGAGCCACGACAAGCACGTCGAGCTGGCGCTGCGCACCACCCTGGAGGAGAACCTCGCGATGGTGCGCGACTCCGTCGCCTACCTGATCGACGAGGGCCAGCGGGTCTTCGTCGATCTGGAGCACTTCTTCAACGGCTACCTGGACAACCGCGACTACGCACTGCAGGTCGTGCGGACCGCGACCGACGCCGGTGCGGAGGTGGCCGTGCTGTGCGACACCAACGGCGGCATGCTGCCGCACCAGGTGTCCGAGATCGTCGCCGACGTGCTGGCGTCCACGGGATCGCGGCTCGGCATCCACGCCCACAACGACACCGGGTGTGCCGTCGCCAACTCGATGGCCGCCGTGCAGGCGGGCGCCACCCACCTGCAGGGCTGCATCAACGGCTACGGCGAGCGCACCGGCAACGCCGACCTCGTCACCTGCGTGGCCAACCTGGAGCTCAAGCTCGACATGCCGATGCTGCCGGCCTCCGAGTCGGGCCGCAGCCGCCTGGCCGACGCCACGCGGATCTCGCACGCCATCAGCGAGATCACCAACTACCCGCCGCACGCGCGCCAGCCGTACACCGGCGTCTCGTCGTTCGCCCACAAGGCCGGCCTGCACGCGAGCGCCATCCGCGTGGACCCGAACCTCTACCAGCACATCGACCCGGCACTCGTGGGCAACGACATGCGGCTGCTGGTCTCGGAGATGGCCGGCCGCGCCACCATCGAGCTCAAGGGCAAGGAGCTCGGCTACGACCTCGCGTCGGATCCTGAGCGCCTCGCCCGGGTGACCGACCGGGTCAAGCGCATGGAGCAGGACGGCTACACCTTCGAGGCCGCCGATGCCTCGTTCGAGCTGTTGCTGGCCGAGGAGATGGAGGGCGCGCGGCCGTCGTTCTTCCAGCTCGAGTCCTGGCGCGTCTCGGCGGAGTCGAGTCGAGGTGCCTCGGCGGTGTCCGAGGCGACGGTCAAGCTGCACGCCGGAGGTGAGCGCTTCGCCGTCGTGGGTGAGGGCAACGGGCCGGTCAACGCGCTCGACCACGCGCTGCGGCAGGCCATCGAGCGGGTGTACCCCGACGTGGCGCGCTTCCACCTGATCGACTTCCGCGTGCGGATCCTCGACCAGGGCCACGGCACCGACGCCGTCACCCGGGTGCTCATCGAGACCTCCGACGGCAAGGACTCGTGGGTCACGGTCGGCGTCGGAGCCAACATCATCGAGGCCTCGTGGCAGGCGCTGGTGGACGCGTTCACCTACGGCCTGCGCCACCACGGGGTGGAGCCGCTCGCCGGCGCATGAGCGAGCCAGAGCCGGAGGTGCCGGTCGCCCGCAGGCGCAGCCGGGCGAGGATGGTCGTCATCCTCCTGCCCGTCATCGTGACGGTGCTGATCGCGGCGATCGTCGGAAGCTTCATCGTGGTGCAGAGCCAGCGGCAGTCCGAGCAGATCGAGCGGGCCGACGCCGTCGCTGCCGACTACCTCAGCGACGTCGAGCTGTTCCGCAAGGGTGTCGCCGCGGCACTGAGGAAGGCCGACCAGGACTCACCATCGACGCTGCGCAAGGCCCTGCTGGCGGCCATCGACGAGCCACCGGTGCTGGGCGACGCCGAACCGTTCGGCATGCAGAGCTCCACCGCGTACACCCGGGCCGAACAGGTCCAGGCCGATCTGCTCGAGCCGTACGAGCAGGTCAGCGACGAGCTCGCGTCCGCCACGGTCGCCCTGGCGTACGTCAGGGCGGCCCGCAAGGTGCTCGACCTGCGCGTGACCGACTTCGTGTCCTCGACCACCCTGTCGAGCAGCAGAGAGCTGCGATCGTCGTTGATCCCGGCGTTCGTGTCGGCGCGCGACGAGCTCGCGAAGACGAAGGTCCCCCCGGGCCAGAAGAAGCTGGCCGCCACGGTCAACGGGGCGATCCAGTACGTGATCGACCAGGCCACCGCGCTGGCCAACAACATCGACGCCGGCCGCAACTACTCGTTCACCTACAACACGCAGTTCGAGGCGGCGATCACCGCGGTCGAGGACTACGCCACCCGGGTGACCGGCGACCTCACCGAGTCGCTCAACAACCTGCAGGATCTCGCCGGCTGACGACCGCTCAGGCCCGCTTCCGGGTCATCGGCACGTGGTCGATGCCGGCCTCGACGAAGTTCTCGCCGCTGCGCTCGAAGCCGAAGCGGCCGTACCACTGCTCGAGGTGGGCCTGGGCGTTGAGCCGCATGTCGCCGTCGCCCCAGCGGCGCACGGCCTCGGCGACCAGCTGCCCGGACAGTCCGCGACCACGGTGCTCGGCGCGGGTGCACACCCGACCGATCCGCCGGACACCGTCGCCGTCGGTGAGCACCCGGACATAGCTGGTGGGTCCCTCGGCGTCGGCGAACCACAGGTGGGTGGTGTGCGGCAGCAGGTCGAGGTCGTCGACGTCCGGCTCGTCGCACTGCTGCTCCACGGCGAAGACGACGTCGCGGATCTTCCAGATGCCGTAGACGTCGGCGGCGGTCAGGTCGCTCCCGGCGACCGCCTGCAGGCGCGGGTCAACGGGTTCACTCATGTGCAGGAGTGTGCCGTACGGCTAGACTCACGGCGCATCGGGCGCGGATCGTCACGACCATCCGCACAGGCCCGCCGACACCCAGCCGGACAGGAAATCCCCATGGCAGCCACGACCGTCGACCACGTCATCAGCCTCAGCAAGCGCAGGGGATTCGTCTACCAGTGCGGTGAGATCTACGGCGGCACCAAGTCCGCCTGGGACTACGGTCCGCTGGGCGTGGAGCTGAAGGACAACATCAAGCGCCAGTGGTGGCGCTCGATGGTGCAGGGCCGCGACGACGTCGTCGGTCTCGACTCGTCGGTCATCCTGCCCACGCCCGTGTGGGCGGCCTCGGGCCACCTCGCGGCGTTCGTCAACCCGCTGGTGGAGTGCCAGAACTGCCACAAGCGCTACCGCCAGGACCACCTGCAGGAGGCCTACGCGGAGAAGAAGGGGCTGAGCGACCCCGACGCCGTCGAGATGGAGCTGATCGTCTGCGAGAGCTGTGGCACCCGCGGCCAGTGGACCGAGCCGCGCATGTTCAACGGTCTGCTCAAGACGTTCCTCGGCCCGGTCGAGTCCGAGGAGGGCCTGCACTACCTGCGCCCCGAGACGGCGCAGGGCATCTTCGTGAACTTCGGTCAGGTCATGACCACGTCGCGCAAGAAGCCGCCGTTCGGCATCGGTCAGATCGGCAAGAGCTTCCGCAACGAGATCACGCCGGGCAACTTCATCTTCCGCACCCGCGAGTTCGAGCAGATGGAGATGGAGTTCTTCGTCGAGCCGGGCACGGACGAACAGTGGCACGAGACCTGGATGCAGACCCGGATGGACTGGTACGTCTCCCTGGGCATCGACCGCGACAACCTGCGGTTCTACGAGCACCCGGCCGAGAAGCTCTCGCACTACTCCAAGCGCACGGTCGACATCGAGTACAAGTTCGAGTTCGCCGGCTCGGAGTGGGGCGAGCTCGAGGGCATCGCCAACCGCACCGACTTCGACCTCAAGACCCACAGCGAGCACTCCGGCAAGGACCTGTCGTTCTTCGACCAGGCCAGCGGCGAGCGGTACACGCCGTACGTCATCGAGCCCGCGGCCGGTGTGAACCGCTCGATGATGGCGTTCCTCATCGACGCGTACACCGAGGACGAGGCGCCCAACAGCAAGGGCGGTGTCGACAAGCGCACGGTGCTCAAGCTCGACCCGCGGCTGGCGCCCTGCAAGGCCGCCGTGCTGCCGCTGTCGCGCAACGAGGACCTGTCGCCCAAGGCGCGCGACCTCGCCGCCGAGCTGCGCGGCTTCTGGAACGTCGACTTCGACGACGCCGCCGCCATCGGCAAGCGGTACCGCCGCCAGGACGAGATCGGCACGCCGTTCTGCATCACCGTCGACTTCGACACCCTCGACGACCAGGCGGTCACGATCCGCGAGCGCGACTCGATGACGCAGGAGCGCATCGCCCTCGATCAGGTGACGGGCTGGTTGGCGGCGCGTCTCCCCGGGTGCTGATCCTCACGTGGGCGAGACTGGCCAGATGAAGGTGCGAGCACTGGTCGTCGCCGCAGCGGCGTGCCTGACCCTGGGAGCCTGCAGCGGCAGCGAGCCGGCGGCCGAGCCGACCGTACCCACGCCCAAGGGCTTCACCGTGCCGTCGGGCGTCACCCTCACCAACCCGGGCAGCGAGCTCGAGCAGGGCGAGTCCGGAACGGTCGTGCTGGAGGTGGGTGACGGCGCCGCCAGCGCCGTCACTCTCACGGTCTCCACCATCACCAAGGGCGACATCAAGGACTTCCAGTTCTTCTCGCTCGACGCCGCGAGCAAGGCCTCCACGCCCTACTACGTCAAGGCGACGGTCGTGAACGACGGACCGGCCGGCATCGGCGGCACCGGGGCACCGTTCGTGGCGCACGACGACAGCAACACGATCACGCCCCCCAACGTCATCAACGGCGCCTTCAAGCCGTGCCCCGGCGGGGCCCTGCCCAAGAGCTTCCTGCCCGGCGACACCGCCGACCTGTGCATGGTGTTCCTGGTGCCCAAGGGCCGCAAGCTCGTCTCGATCGACGCGCAGTCCGACGACCCCACCACCGCGGTGCGTTGGAACGCCTGACCTGACCCTTCACCCGGTCCGTCATGACAGATGTCATGACGGATCTGTGACGGCCGTACGCGGTCCGCTCGCCGGATCAACGCCACGGTGGAGGCATGAACACATCTGATCCTGCAGTCCGCATCGACGGACTGGTCAAGACGTTCGGGCCCGTGCGGGCCGTCGACGGGCTGGACCTGGTGATCGAACCGGGCGAGGTCGTCGCGTTCCTGGGGCCCAACGGCGCCGGCAAGACCACCACGATCGACATGATCCTGGGGCTGTCGGCACCGTCCAGCGGCTCGATCGAGGTCTTCGGCGGCGCACCGCGTCGCCAGATCGCACTCGGACGCGTGGCAGCGGTCATGCAGACCGGCGGCCTGCTCAAGGACTTCACGATCCGCGAGACCGTCGAGCTGACCTCCACCCTGTTCCGGCCCTCCCGCCCGGTCGACGAGGTGCTCGAACGCGCCGGCATCGCCGACGTGGCCGACCGGCTCGTCGGGAAGGCGTCGGGCGGCCAGCAGCAGCGTCTGCGGTTCGCCCTCGCGCTCCTGCCAGACCCCGATCTGCTGATCCTGGACGAGCCGACCACCGGCATGGACGTGCAGGGGCGCCGTGACTTCTGGTCGGCGATCCGCTCCGACGCCCAGCGCGGTCGCACGACGGTCTTCGCCACGCACTACCTGGAGGAGGCGGACGCCTACGCCGATCGCATCGTGCTGGTGCGGCACGGCCGAGTCGTCGCCGACGGCACGGCCGCCGAGATCAAGTCGTTGGCCGCAGGGCGCTCGGTCCGGGCCACGTTCCCCGGCGTGCAGCAGGCCGACGTCGACACGTTGGCTGCCCTCGCGGGCGTCGACTCGGTCGACGTGCGCGGTGAGTCCATCATCGTGCACGGCTCCGACAGCGACGTGATCGCTCGTCACCTCTACTCCCACACCGCAGCCCACGACCTGGAGATCACGTCGCGCAACCTCGAGGACGCGTTCGTCGCGCTCACCGCCGACGAGGTCACCCCCACCGAAGGAGTCCTCGCATGAGCACCATCGCCACCGAGCGTCAGATCCCGCCGGCCGGCGGATTCTCACTGCAGTTTCTCGCCCTGGAGCTACGCCGCATGCGGCGCAACAAGCGCGCCATGATCTTCACCCTGATCATGCCGAGCGCCTTCTTCCTGCTGTTCGGCACGGACTCGGCCTACCGCACCGAGCGCGCCGGGGTCGGCAACGTGACCGCCTACATCATGATCAGCATGGCCGTCTACGGCGCCATGATCGCCGCGACCAGCGGTGGTGCGATGGTCGCGACCGAGCGCGCCCAGGGCTGGAGCCGGCAGCTGCGACTCACGTCCCTGAACCCGCTGGCGTACGTGGCGGTCAAGTCCGTGGTCGCGATGATCATGGGGCTGATCTCGATCGTGACGGTGTGCGTCGTGGGCCAGTTCGTCGGTGCCGACCTGCCGTTCGATCGTCTGGTGGCGTGCGTCGCCATCGCCTGGACCTGCACGCTGGTGTTCGCCGCGTTCGGGCTGTTCATGGGGTACCTGCTGCCCAGCGAGAACGTCATGCAGGTGCTCGGACCGGCCCTGGCACTGCTGTCCTTCGCCGGTGGCCTGTTCGTGCCGCTGGACCAGATGTCGTCGGTGTTCGCCGACATCGCGAAGTTCACGCCCGCCTACGGTGTGGGTGCGCTGGCTCGGGCTCCGTTCGGCGGCGAGGACCACCTCGTGATCGCGGCGATCAACGTCGTGGCGTGGGCCGCGGTGTTCGTCGGCGGTGCCGCCTGGCGGATGAGTCGGGACACGAAGCGCGTCTGATCGTGACTAGCCTTGTCGCCATGGCAATTTCTCGGCCGCCGGCCGACGTCGAGACCGCTCGGTCCCGCGTCGGCCGGCTGCTGGGCGCCGGGGTCTGGCTGGTGTTCCTCGGCAACCCGCTGGGTGCGGTGCTGCGCCACGACGGCGCGGTGGAGAAGTATGTCGGCGTCGCCGCGCTCCTCGCCTTCGCGATCCTGTACCTGTACGCCCTCTCCCAGATCCGGCTCACCCACATGCACGGCCGGTACGCGGCGGCTCGCACGTGGGTGGCGCTCGAGCTCGTGTTCTTCGCCCTGGTCGTCCCGGCGGCCGGCGACCAGTCGTTGGCGTGCCTGGTGTTCGTCGCGGCCCTGGCGGTCGCCCTGCTGCCGACCGTCGAGGCTGCGGTCGTGGTCGCGACGTTGTTCGTCGCGGCGACGGCGGCTGCCGGTCTGGTGGACGGCTGGCAGGCCCACGGCAACAACCTGGCGGTGCTGCTGGCCGCCGCGGCCGTGTCGTCGTTCCGCCTGGCGTTCCAGCGAGCCAGCAGCCTGGCCCAGGCCGAGCGCGAGCTGGCCGAGCTGGCCCTGGAGGAGGAGCGCAACCGCATCGGGCGCGACCTGCACGACATCCTCGGGCACTCGCTGACGGTCATCGCGGTCAAGGCGGACCTCGCCGCGCGCATGGCCGAGACCGACCCCGAGGGCGCACAGGCCGAGCTGGAGGACCTGATGCGCCTGTCGCGTGACGCGCTGGCCGACGTGCGATCGACGGCCCACGGCATGCGCGGCATCTCGCTGCCCGGTGAGATCGCGTCGGCGCGGGCGGCCCTGGACTCGGCCGGCATCGAGGCGGACCTGCCGACCGTGGCCGACGACGTGCCGACGGACCTGCGCGAGCTGTTCGCGTGGGCCCTGCGCGAGGGAGTCACCAACGTGATCCGACACAGCGCAGCCCAGCACTGCAGCGTCGAGCTGACGGCTCGATCGATGCGGGTGGCCGATGACGGCGTCGGCGACCAGGCCGTCGGCGCCGGCACGGGGCTGGAGGGCCTGCGTCAGCGTGCTCGAGCGGCCGGGGCGACGGTCACCACGTCCAGCCCCAGCGGCGGGGGCTTCGTCCTGACGGTGGCGGTCGCCGGATGAGCGAGTCGATCCGACTGCTGGTGGCCGACGACCAGGCGCTCGTGCGTGGTGCCCTGGTGGCGCTGCTGCGCATGGAGCCGGACTTCGAGGTCGTCGCAGAGGTGTCACGAGGCGACGAGGTGCTCGACGCGGCGCTCGCCGAACAGCCCCACGTGGCTCTGCTGGACGTGGAGATGCCCGGTCTGGACGGTGTCGAGGTCGCGGCGCTGCTGCGAGAGCGGGTACCGACCTGTCGGGTGCTGATCGTGACGACCTTCGGCCGGCCGGGGTACCTGAAGCAGGCGCTGGCCGCGGGGGCGTCCGGCTTCGTGGTCAAGGACATCCCGTCACGCCAGCTGGCCGACGCCGTGCGGAGGGTGCACGCGGGCCTTCGTGTGGTGGATCCGCAGCTGGCCGCGGAGTCGTTGCTGCAGGGCGACTCGCCCCTCACGCCTCGCGAGGCAGAGGTGCTGGAGGCGGCCCGTGACGGGGGCACGATCGCCGACATCGCCAAGGCGGCGATGCTGTCCGAGGGCACCGTGCGCAACTACCTGTCGAGCGCGATCGGCAAGACGGGTGCCCGGACCAGGGCCGAGGCCGTCCGCCTCGCGGTCGACCACGGCTGGTTGCGCCCCCAATAGACTGATTCCCGTGACCACCTCCACCCTGCCGCGCAGCCTGCGGCTCGGACCGATCAGCGTCGGCACCCCCGTGGTGCTGGCGCCGATGGCCGGTGTCACCAACGCGGCGTTCCGCCAGCTCTGCGCCGAGCAGGGTGCGGGCCTGTACGTGTGCGAGATGATCACGTCGCGCGGCATCGTCGAGCGCGACCGCACGAGCCTGTCGATGCTGCGGTTCGCGCCCAACGAGCAGTACAAGTCGGTGCAGCTGTACGGCATCGATCCGCAGACCATCGGGCGCGCAGTCCAGATCCTGTGCGAGGAGCACGGCGTCGACCACGTGGACCTGAACTTCGGCTGCCCGGTGCCCAAGGTGACCCGCAAGGGCGGGGGAGCGGCCCTGCCGTGGAAGGACCGGCTGCTCGGCCAGATCCTGACCGCGGCCGTGGGCGCTGCCGCGCCGTTCGGCGTGCCGGTCACCATGAAGACTCGCAAGGGCATCGACGACGACCACCTCACCTACCTCGACGCGGGGCGCATCGCCTCGGACACCGGCACCGCGGCCATCGCCCTGCACGGCCGCACGGCGGTGCAGCACTACTCGGGCCACGCCGACTGGGACTCCATCGCCGAGCTCAAGGCCGCCGTCACCGACATCCCGGTGCTCGGCAACGGTGACATCTGGGAGGCAGCCGACGCGATCCGCATGGTCGAGCAGACCGGGTGCGACGGTGTCGTCGTGGGTCGCGGATGTCTGGGGCGTCCGTGGCTGTTCCGGGACCTCGCCGCCGCCTTCTCCGGATCGGTCGTGCAGGAGCTGCCGACGCTCGGCGAGGTCGCGGCGGTCATGCGTCGCCACGCCGAACTCTTGGGCGAGATCGCCGGCGAGGAGCGCGGCTGCATCGAGTTCCGCAAGCACATCGCCTGGTACCTCAAGGGCTTCGCCGCCGGCAGCGACGTGCGCCACCAGCTGGGCAAGGTCTCGTCGTTCGCCGACCTCGAGGCGCTCCTGGGCCGCCTCGATCCTGCCGAGCCGTATCCGGTGGGTGAGCTCGGCACACCCCGCGGCAGGCAGGGAACTCCCAAGAAGGTCACCGTGCCGGACGGCTGGCTCGACTCCCGCGAGGTCCACGAGCCGCTGGACCCGTTGGCCGAGGACGGGACCAGCGGCGGCTGACCGCACGAGGCTCGCTACAGTCCCGCCATGGCTCTTGGCTGGAAGCTGCACGGAAACGGCACCACGATCACCGACAGCGAGATCGTCGCCCCGGACGAGCGGTTGTCGTGGCCGCTGACCATCGGGTTCGGCGCACAGCACGTCGTGGCGATGTTCGGCGCGACGTTCCTCGTGCCCCTGCTCACGGGGTTCCCGCCGTCGACGACGCTGCTGTTCTCGGGTGTCGGCACGCTGCTGTTCCTGGTGCTGACGCGCAACCGACTGCCCAGCTACCTGGGCTCGTCGTTCGCCTTCATCGCCCCCATCGGTGCGGCGACGGCGTCGCAGGGCATGGGCGCGGCGCTGTTCGGCATCGCGGCCACCGGGCTGCTGCTGGCGGTCGTCGGCGCGATCGTGATGGTGACGGGCGTCGGGTGGATCGACGTGCTCATGCCGCCGGTGGTCACCGGGGCGATCGTGGCCCTGATCGGTCTGAACCTGTCGGGCGCGGCCACCCAGAACTTCCAGGCGGCCCCGTGGACGGCGCTGGTCACGTTGGCGGCGCTGCTGGTGATCGCGGTCGTCTCGCGTGGTCTGGTCGGCAGGCTGGCGATCGTGCTGGGCGTGGTCGTCGGTTACGTCTTCGCGACCATCGCCGGTGTGATCGACTTCGACCCTGTCCGCTCGGCGGCGTGGGTCGGCTGGCCGGACTTCACGGCACCGACGGCGACGTGGTCGGTGCTTCCGGCGTTCCTGCCGGTGGTGCTGGTGCTGATCGCCGAGAACGTCGGCCACGTGCGCAGCGTGGCGCACCTGACGGGCGACGAGTCGCTGAACGCCGAGACCGGGCGGGCGCTGCTCGCCGACGGTCTGGCCACGACTCTGGCCGGCTCGGCAGGCGGGTCGGGCACCACCACCTACGGCGAGAACATCGGCGTCATGGCGGCCACGCGGGTGTACTCGACCGCCGCGTACTGGGTGGCCGGGCTCGTGGCGATCGGCCTGGGACTGTCGCCCAAGGTAGGCGCGATCATCAACACCATTCCCGCCGGCGTGCTGGGCGGCGTCACGGTGGCGCTCTACGGCTTGATCGGCATCATCGGCGTGAAGATCTGGGTCGACAACCACGTCGACTTCTCTCGTCCGGTGAACCAGTTCACCGCAGCCGTGGCGCTGGTGATCGGCATCGGCAACCTGACGTTGACCGCCGGAGACGTGCAGATCACCGGCATCGCGCTGGGCACGATCGCCGCCGTGGTGGTCTTCCACGGCATGAGCACCCTCGAGCGGCTGCGGGCGGACCGGGGCTGAGACGGCGCCCACCGGCCGAGCTCGTCAGGCGGCGTGCTGGGCGGGTTCGGCGGGGGCGGTGTGGCCGCTGGGCAGTGTCCAGTGGATGACGTCGTGTGACTTCATCTGGTGGTGTCTGGCGCACAGTGGCCAGAGGTTCGCCCCGACGGTGTGGCCGTGGGGCCAGGGTTGTCGGTGGTCGTACTGACACCGGTCGGCCGGTTTCGTGCACGTCGGCGCCTGGCAGGTGCCGTCGCGGAAGGTGATGGCCTTGCGGAGGATGTCGGGGGCGAAGCGGCCGGCGTAGTGGTGTTCGAGGGTGTTGCCACCTGTGTCGGTGAGCAGCTTGTGCCAGAACGGGTTCGCGGTGTCGTGGGTGATCCAGTGGGCGGGGACGATGAACGTCCCGTCCGCAGCGACCGCTGGGTCGTCGGTGAGGCCGACCAACGTGCTGGCGGGGACCACGACGGCGATGTCGGCGCCGATGGCCGCTTCGCCGGTGTCGGTGGTGGTGGCCCACGCGGCGAGCAGGTCGGCCCGCCGTTGGGCGATGGTCCGTTCGTCGTGCTCGAAGGCCTTGGCTTCGCGGTCGAGCCTCTTGTCGATCGCAGCGGCCATGTGAGATGGGAGGTAGGCCGACAGCCAGGCCATGCCGTCGTCGACGTGCTCGACGACGACGCGTCGTTCGGCTCGTTGGGTCTCGGCTCGTTCGTTGGCGAGGTCGGCTTCGACGCGGGCGACGAACCGTTTCAGCCAGGTCTTGAGCTCGATGCTGGTGTGGTCGGCCGCGTAGGCGACGACCCGGTGGTCGAGGCGGGTGATGGATTCGGGGTGTTGGAGCTTGTCGACGGTGGCGGCGATCAGGATCGCCCGCGGTGCGTCCACGACACCGTCGGCGAACGCAGCCCACACGGTCGGGGCATGGTCACGCAGGGTCTCGGCGGCACCGAGCTTGCGATGGACCTGGGCCTCGGACAGATTCAGCGCGACCGCGATCTCCAACGGAACAGACCGCAGCGACGCCTGGCGGTGGAAGTGCTCCGTGATCTGGGTGTACTCGGCGGTCAACCGGTCCGCATAGGACAACATCTCGACGAACTCGGCATGCTCAGCCACCGCCCGCGCCCGAGCAGCGGCGACCAGCCGAACCTCGGGATCTGCCTGCGATTGCTGCATGTTTCCAACCTAGACACTCCCTCTGACAGTCCCCTCTCGTCGATCACAGATGTCCACAACCAGCTGTGTCGAGAGGTGAAAAATGTCGTCACCAGGGCAACTCAGGCGGGCCAGGTCACTAGAGGTCGAGACGATTCTGAAGCCAGCGAGGCCGCCGACGGTCCTCCCACGAGGAGAGTAGGAAGTCCAGCAGATCAGCCTCCTCGGGCGACGCGGACAGCGAAAGGCCTGCCCGCTTCAACTCGCTCGCCAGCACCTCGATGTCGCCGCGACCCAACTTCTCACTCCACGCCGCTTTATAGACCCGAAACGATCGCGCTTCAAGAGTGTCGCGCCGCCGCGTTCCCCACCGCGCGAAGCGATCTAGCAACCACTCAAGAATGAGGCCCATGGACGTTCGCCACCCCGTTTCCTCGACGTCACGAGTGGCGATGATTCGCTTGGCCTGGAGACCATCTACCTGTCCATGACCGTAAGGGCAGCAACTACAAGACCCGCCACCAAGGCAACCACGCCAAGGTTCCTGACGCCGTAGCCCAGAGACCGAACTCGCCAAAGTCCCAGAATCGCCAGGCCAACGAGAATCAGAAGTATGGAAGCAAGCATCAGAATCCTTCTATTGGGCGGTCTGGTGAAGGAACTTATCGCTCGTCGGACCCCCCCCCCCCCCCCCCCCCCCGGAACGTGAATGAGCCGAAGTGTCGTCAAGGTCAGGAGACACGTGCATTTCCACCGGGCGTATGTGAAGTTTGCAGGCTTAGCGGCGGCGTTCAATCGGCTCGCGGTCACGCAGGGTGTCTGAGGAGTTTGCGGGCTTGGCGGACCAAAGAATCGTGCAGAAGCGCCGCTCACGTCTCGTATGCTCCTGCACGTGTCCCGCATCGAGCGTCTGACCCTTGCGGGCTATCTCGTGGTTGCTCCAACCGTGCGCCCGTCGGGATTGGAACCACTTCTACCGGATCCGTACATCACGGTCAGCCCTTGTCTGGCAGACGACCTCACCGTTCCCGAATTCTCAGGGTGGTTCCAAGACCTTGCCGAGGCTGAGACCGCACGTCGCCGGTCGACTACTGCCGAACTTCTGGCCATAGGACTGTCACAGTCCGACGCAGCAGCTTTCGCAGCAGACATGGACGACGAGGACCACCACTTCGAATTGCTTCGCCAGATGCGCGACATGCCTTCGGACGCACGGCTACTCGGGTTCGAGATCGTCGGTGCCGAGTTCGCCCTCAAGTTCCACTCGTGGCACTGCCACGGACTCGCGTCGGATGCTGCAGCCGCGCTGGGCATCCGACTGAACCGTTGCGGGCTGCTCCGCGACCACGCCGATGCAACCCGCGTGCTCGACTGGATGAGCTCGCTGCCCGACGAAGACGCACCTGCTCCCGTGCCGTGGACTGCTGCAGCAATCGCGCGAATGGATTGACCGCCATCGCACTAGGCGTATTGAGAGTTGGCGGGCTTGCCGAGAATCATGTTGATCCCGCTACCGACGAAGCCGATGCCACTAGTGTTTGAGCATGGGCCTCTTCAGTCGTCGGCAGCCTGCTCCATCAAGCGGACACTCCGGAGACGATCAAGTGCTCGCGCAGCTCGCGACAGCTCGGCACCGATAGCCGAACGCCGCGTCTCTGGGAGCACTTTGTCTACTGCGACGACGAAGCCGGGGCCGCAGCTCTCGAATGGGGAGCATCTGAGGCAGGCTGGACCGTCAGCCGAACGGTTCCCGAGTACCACGGCATAGTGGCAAGCCGTTCAGACCTTGCAGTGAACGCTGACACCGTTGCCGAGGCGCGTGCCTTCTTTGAGCGCCTTGCATCGTCGGTGCCGGGCGGAGACTACGACGGTTGGGGAGCAGAGGGCGACTAGGTGTTCTAAGAGTTCGCGGGCTCGCCCGCGACTAGATTGTCGCGATGGCACGCTCACGGTTCTACAAGCCTCCACCTCCGGACCCTGCACTCGAGCCGTTCGACCAGGGCCTTGCTGCACTTCGCCGGGACGGGCGAGTCGTGGGACACGTGGCGACGGTGCTGTGGTCGTTCGCGACGCTGTTCTCACGGCAGAAGCAGCCGTGGGTCTGGTTCATCGTCATCTGGGCGGATGGAACGCGCGAGTACTCCCAGGAGGACTATCCACCCTGGACATTCGTTCGGGAGATCATCGACGGATACTTCGATGGCCCAGATGGCGTTCGATACGAGGCATCGTGGCTGGCAGAGCCCGAACGGACGCGAGTGTGGGATGAACTGGGGATCAGCCTCGACGACTTCTGAACGCCCCAGGCAGGGTCATCACAGCCCGCGCCTCAGATCCGGTCGAGCTGCTGCTCCCAGATGAGGCGTGCGGTCGCGGCGTCGAGGTGGGTCGCGTCGGCGTCGACCGGGCCGGGAGGGGAGTGGACCTCCATGGTCGCGACGCGGCGCCAGCGCTGGATCGGGCCCTGGCGCAGCTCGACCGACTGCGTCTTGTGGTGCGGCACGAGGCTGGTGGTGCGCTCGATCCAGCCCTGCGACGCCACGAAGGCCGAGGTGTCGGCGCCGGCCCAGCGGTAGCGCCAGCCGATCGGCGCGAACAGCCACGACCGCGACGGGGCGTGCACCCGCTGCTCGGGCTCGATCAGGGTGCCGGGGATCAGCTCGGCGATGATGGCGCGCGCCAGCGGGGGATCGGTGATCGGCAGCAGGGTCGAGACGGACGTGCCGCCGTCGTCGTCGCCGTGACCCGCGTACCCGGCGATGTCGACCTCCAGCCGCTGCCAGCCGAAGCGCCGCCACACGAACGGCTCCTTGATCGCGATGCCCTGCACCCGGTCGAACGGGATCGTCTGCGAGGTCCGCGACAGCAGGCCGCGCTCGATGCGCAGACCGCGCTCGCCCCGCGACAGCCGGAAGTCCCACTGCTCCAGCACGCGCTTGGACACGATCTGGATCAGCATCGACCCGAACGGCAGGATGCCGCCGAAGGCCACGATGAACTGGTCGGCCACGATCGCCACCACCACGAACCCGATCAGCGCGACCACGGCGAACGCGAAGTCCAGCGACAGCAGGGTGCCGATGATGACCCGCTCCGGCGGCACGCGCGTGATCAGCGAGCGCTGGTCGTTCTCGGGCGACTCCTCGAGCTCCTGCCCGTGCGCCCGCGCCAGCAGCACCCGTCGCAGCTCGCGCACGTCGGACAGCTGCAGGAAGCGCAGGCTGGTGCGCGACTCGCTGCCGCCGGCCATCTCGATGCGCAGCTCCGCCAGCCCGAACAGGCGCGCCACCAGGGGCTCGGCGATGTCGACGGACTGGATGCGCTCGTACGGGATGCGCCGCGACGACTTCGTGATCACCCCGCTGGTGATGCGCAGCTCGGTGCCGTCGATGACGTAGCGGGTGAAGTACCAGGTCAGGTACCCGAACCCGAGTCCCAGCACCAGGCCTCCGACGATGGCGACGCCGATGCTGACCAGCAGGCCGAGGTCGCCCCAGCCGTCGCCGGTGACGATCGAGCCGACCAGCGCGACGACGCCACCGATCGACCACAGAGCGCCCTGCACCAGCGCGGTCAGCGGATGGGTCCGCAGCCCGACCGCCTCGACCGTCGGGGCCGGCTCGACCGGCTCAGACACCTGCGCCCCTCGACTCGCCCAGCTCGGTCAGCCGGTTGCGCAGCCGGGTGGCCTCCGCGGCCGGCAGCCCGGGGATGTCGGCAGTGGTCTCGGCGCTGGCTGTGTGCAGCGTGACGGTGGCGATGCCGAAGGCGCGTTGCAGCGGTCCGGCCTGCACGTCCACGAACTGCATGCGGCCGTAGGGGACGGCGACGAGCCGTCGGAACATGACGCCGGACGTCACCAGGAGGTCCTCGTCGTTCTCGGCGTAGCCCCAGGCACGCTGGCTGCGCCGGGCCCAGATGAACGAGCGCACGGCCTCGGCGAGCGCCACCAGCGCCACGATGCCCGGGATCCAGCGAAGATCGGGCACGGCCGCGGCGACGACGATCGCGACCAGGGCGACGATCAGGGCGGGCACCGTCATCGAGATGCGGTGCACGGTGGCCAGGGCGGGTGAGACGCGCTGCCACTCGCCCGTGGGCGAGGCGAACAGGTCGTCGGCGGGTGCAGGGGTGCTGCTCATGGCCTCACCCTAGGAGGTCGAGCAACGCGGCACCGAGGACGTCGGGCGCCTCGATCGAGGGCCAGTGCCCCAGGTCGGGGAAGGTCCGCACGGTGGTGTCGGGTCGCAGCGCGGCCAGGTGATGCACCATGTCGACCACCGCGATCGGATCGCGTGCACCCCAGGCGACGCTCAGCCGCCCCGGATGGTCCACCAGGGCAGCGGTCCACCGGGCCTGGTGCTCACGCCGTTCCTCGATGTAGCGGATCAGCTTCGGCAGCAGGCGGTCGCCGTGCCGGTGCCGGATCATCGCCATCAGGTCGGCGACGGCGCCGGCCGGCGGGGGAGCATCCGGCGCGAAGCTCTCGCCGAGGCTGCGGCGCAGGATCACGCCCGGGAGCGCGATCGGCAGGGCCCGTGCCGGCAGCCGCAGGGTCAGCCGTTGGCCGCGGGTCAGGTGCGCCATGTCGATGAAGATCGAACCGTTGGTCAGCACCACGTGCTCGATCGCCGGGCGCGACGGGTCGCCGTCGTGCCCGCCCGAGCTCTGGCGCGCCATCAGCTCGGCCGCGACCGTGTCGCCCATGTCGTGCGCCACGAGATCGCACCGATCGATGCCGTGTGCGGCCAGCACGGCCTCCACGACGTCGGCCTGGCGGAACAACGAGTAGTCGCCCTCTCCGGGCTTGGCCGACAACCCGTAGCCGGGCAGGTCGAGCGTCAGGACCCGCCGCCCGTCCTCGAGCATCGGCAGGACCCCGAGCCAGTCGTACGACGAGCCGGGGAAGCCGTGCAGCAGCACCACCGGCGGCCGATCGGTCGCCTGCGCCGCGGGGACGTCGCGCACGAACACCTCGCGTCCGAGCACCTGCTCGAGCCGACCGGACGCAGCCCACTGGTCGAATCGGGCGGACGGAGCGTCCGGACGTGGATGCATGGCCGGTCACGCTAGCGCACGCGGGCCGCCACGGCAGTTGACCACCTTTCGTCGCGGTGGGAGACTGACAGACGCAGACATCAAGCAGCTGCCCTTCCCCACAGACACTCATTTCGCGGAGATTTGTCATGGCCAAAGCACTCATCGGCTACGTCGGCGGCCCCACCACCGATCAGCTGCGACAGACGGCGCTGATGCGCCGCCGCATCGCCGATCTCGAGGCCGAGGTCCTGCGCCTCAAGATCGAGAACGACGGCCTGCTCGCCGCCGTCCGCGAGCACCTCGAGCCCGTCACCGCCGGTGACCTGCTCGAGCCCGTGTCGCACTAGCTGCGCACAGGACCCAGCGCCCCCACCGGACGCACTAGGGTGACTCCCAAGCATCCGTCGCTGGTCGTCCGTTCCTGGGAGTAGCTCCGTGTACCTGAAGAGCCTCACGCTTCGTGGGTTCAAGTCGTTCGCCTCGGCGACGACGCTTCAGTTCGAACCGGGCATCACCTGTGTCGTCGGTCCCAACGGATCGGGCAAGTCCAACGTCGTCGACGCCCTCAGCTGGGTGATGGGCGAGCAGGGCGCCAAGACGCTGCGCGGCGGCAAGATGGAGGACGTCATCTTCGCCGGCACCTCCGGGCGACCCCCGCTGGGGCGCGCCGAGGTGGTGCTGACCATCGACAACTCCGACGGAGCCCTGCCGATCGAGTACTCCGAGGTCACGATCTCGCGGACCATGTTCCGCAACGGTGGGTCCGAGTACGCCATCAACGGCGCCACCTGCCGGCTCATCGACGTGCAGGAGCTGCTGAGCGACTCCGGCATCGGTCGCGAGATGCACGTCATCGTGGGCCAGGGGCAGCTCGACAGCGTTCTGCGTGCGACACCGGAAGAGCGCCGCGGATTCATCGAGGAGGCGGCCGGTGTCCTCAAGCACCGCAAGCGCAAGGAGAAGGCGCTTCGCAAGCTCGATGCCACCCAGGGCAACCTGACCCGCCTCAACGACGTCCTCACCGAGCTGCGTCGCCAGCTCAAGCCGCTGGGCCGCCAGGCCGAGGTCGCCCGTCGCGCCGCCACCATCCAGGCCGAGGTGCGTGACGCCCGCGCCCGACTGCTGGCCGACGACGTCGTCCGCGCCCAGACCGTGATCGCTGAGGAGCTGGCGGACGAGGAGGCGCTCAAGCAGCGCCGTCAGGAGGCCGAGAAGGCCGTCGCCGACGCTCGTCTGCGCGAGACCGAGCTGGAGGACCAGCTGCGCGAGGACTCGCCGAAGCTGTCCGCCGCGCAGGAGACCTGGTACTCCCTCTCGGGTCTGCGCGAACGGTTCCGCGGCACGGCGGGTCTGGCCACCGAGCGCATCCGACTGGCCGCCGTGGAGTCCGACGACCACCAGGCGGGCCGCGATCCTGAGGAGCTCGAGGCCGACGCGCGCCGGGCCCGCGAGCAGCTGACCGAGCTGGCCGCCGGCGTCTCGGCGGCCACGGAGGCGCTCGAGACCGTCATCGCCGAGCGCACCGACGCCGAGACGGCCTACGGCGAGGAGGAGCGCAAGGTCGCCGGGCTGCTGCGCGCAGCCGCAGACAAGCGCGAGGGTCTCGCCCGTCTGCACGGTCAGGTCAACGCGCTGCGCAGCAGGTCGACCGCCGCCGAGGAGGAGATCGGTCGCCTCACCGCAGCCAAGGCCGAGGTCGAGGACCGCGCGGCCCGCGCCCAGCGCGAGTTCATCGGACTCGAGAACAAGATCGCCGGGCTCGACGAGGGCGAGTCAGGCCTGGACGAGGAGCTCGAGGCCGCGGAGTCCGAGCTGGGTCGCCTCACCGCTGAGCTGGCGGCGTTGTCGGCGCAGGAGCAGGACGCCCAGCGGGCCCAGGCCGCGCTCCAGGCGCGTCGAGAGGCCCTCGAGCTCGGCCTCGAGCGCAAGGACGGCGTGGGTGCGCTGCTCGCCGCCACCGGCGAGATCAGCGGCATGCTCGGCTCCGTCGCGGCGCTGCTGTCGGTCCGCGACGGCTACGAGACCGCCATCGCCGCAGCGCTCGGCAGCGCCTCCGACGCTGTCGCGGTCGACCAGGTCTCCACCGCCGTCACCGCGTTGGAGAAGCTCAAGTCCGAGGACCTCGGCCGCGCCGGCATGCTGCTGGGCGGCGGCGACGTCGACGACTCGTCCTGGCCGGGGCTGCCCGACTACGCCACGTACGCCATCGACGTCGTCGACTCGCCGGACGCTCTGCAGGGCGCGCTGCGGCGGCTGCTGTTCAAGGTGGCCGTGGTCGACGACCTCGAGCGCGCGCGCGACCTCGTCGACCACGCGCCCGACGTCACCGCCGCCACGCGCGACGGCGATCTGCTCGGCAAGCACTTCGCGTCGGGCGGCTCGGCGAGCACGCAGAGCCTGATCGAGGTGCAGGCCGCCATCGGTCAGACCGAGCAGGACCTCACAGCCGCTCAGCACACCCTCGACCGGCTGCGGTTCGAGGCCGAGTCCCGCTCGGCGGCGCGCGACGAGGCGCAGCGCAAGGTCGACGACGCGCTGGCCCGGCTGCACGAGTCCGACGCCACGATGACCGCCATCGCGGCCGATCTCGGTTCGTTCGGGTCGCAGCACCGCGCTGCCAAGGGCGAGGCCGATCGCCTGGCCGCCGCCATCGTGGCGGCCGAGGAGGCCCGCGACGCCGACCTGTCCGGGCTCGCCGACCTCGAGAGCCGGTTGTCGCAGGCCGAGTCGGTCCCTGACGAGGATCCCGACACCTCGCTGCTGGACGAGCTCGCCGAGGTGGCGTCCACCAAGCGGCGCGCGGAGACCGAGGCCCGGCTGGTGCTGCGCACCAACGAGGAGCGAGCCCGAGCCCTCGAGGGTCAGGTCACGGCCCTGTTCGCCGCCGCCGAGGCCGAGCGCGAGGCCCGACAGAAGGCCGCCGAACGCCGTGAACGCCAGCGACGGGAGGCCGAGGTGGCGCGGGCCGTCGTCACGGCGTCGGACCGGGTGCTCGACCGGCTCGACCGGTCGATCCAGCTCGCCTCGCAGCGACGTACCGAGATCGAGCAGTCGCGCTCCGGCCGCGAGGAGGACCTGCGGGTCGTGCGGGGTCGCCTGCGTGAGCTCAGCAGCGAGCTGGACGCGCTCACCAGCTCGGTGCACCGCGACGAGATGGCCCGTGCCGAGCTCCGGCTCCGCCTCGAGTCCCTGGAGACCCGCGCGCTCGACGAGCTCGGTCTCGGTCTCGACGCACTGGTGTCCGAGTACGGCCCCGACCAGCTGGTCCCGCCCATCGAGGCCCCCGCGGTCGAGGGTGCGGCGGAGGGCGACGAGGCTGCCGGCCCCGCCGAGCCCCGACCGTTCGACCGCGAGGACCAGACCAAGCGGCTGCGCGCGGCCGAACGGGCCATGGCCATGCTCGGCAAGGTCAACCCGCTGGCGCTCGAGGAGTTCTCGGCTCTGGAGGAGCGCCACCAGTTCCTGTCCGGCCAGGTCGAGGACCTGCGCAAGACCCGCGAGGACCTGCTCGAGATCGTCGAGGAGGTCGACGCCAAGGTCGAGAAGGTCTTCACCGAGGCGTGGAACGACGTGTCGCGTGAGTTCGAGGACGTGTTCAGTCGGCTGTTCCCGGGCGGCGAGGGACAGCTGGTGCTGACCGACCCCGACAACATGCTGACCACCGGCATCGACGTCGAGGCTCGCCCTCCGGGCAAGAAGGTCAAGCGTCTGTCGCTGCTGTCCGGCGGCGAGCGCTCGCTGGTGGCGGTCGCGTTCCTCGTGTCGCTGTTCAAGGCGCGCCCCAGCCCGTTCTACATCCTCGACGAGGTCGAGGCGGCGCTCGACGACACCAACCTCGGCCGCCTGCTCGGCATCTACGAAGAGCTGCGGGCCAGCTCGCAGCTGATCGTCATCACGCACCAGAAGCGCACCATGGAGGTCGGCGACGCGCTGTACGGCGTCTCGATGCGCGGCGACGGCGTGTCGGCGGTCATCAGCCAACGCCTGCGCGACGAGGACGAGGAGAGCGCATGAGCAGGCACTCCGCCGTTCGCGCCCAGGAGGCGGAGCCACGGCGGTCCGACTTCCCGGTCGTCCGCACCATCACCACCCGGTGGGAGGACGAGGACATCTACGGCCACGTGAACAACGTCGTGTACTACTCGTTCTTCGACACGGCCGTCAACGGCTACCTGATCGACGCCACCGGCACCGACATCCGGACCCTGCCCGAGTACGGCGTCGTCGCCGAGACGGGCTGCCGATTCCTGCGCGAGCTCCGCTTCCCCGGGGACGTGCACGCCGGCCTGCGGGTCACCAGGCTGGGCACCTCGAGCGTGGTCTACGAGATCGGGCTGTTCCAGGACGACCAGGGTGGTGGGTCCGACGAGCCGGCAGCGGTCGGCCGCTTCGTCCACGTGTACGTGACCGGTGCGGACCGCGCCGTGACCCCCGTGCCTGACATCATCCGAGCAGTCCTGGAGCCGCTGGTCGTCGAGGGAGCACCGTGAGCGAGCGCACCACCTACGTCCTGGTCGACGGCGAGAACATCGACGCCACGATCGGCTCCTCGATCCTGGGCCGTCGCCCGCAGCCGCACGAACGTCCGCGATGGGACCGGCTGCTGCAGTTCGCCGAGACGCACTGGACGCAGCCCGCGACCGGGTTGTTCTTCCTGGCCGCCAACGGCGACCTGCCGATGCCGTTCGTGCAGGCGCTGACCGCCATCGGCTTCCGGCCCGTGCCGCTGTCGGGCAACCCCGACGAGAAGGTCGTCGACATCGCCATCCAGCGCACGTTGGTCGAGCTGGCCAGGCGCGATGCGGACGTGATGCTGGCCAGCAACGACGGCGACTTCATCGAGCAGCTCGAGCCTCTGGTCGACTCCGACCGCCGCACCGCGCTGCTGGCGTTCCGCGAGTTCCGCAACGCGGGCTTCGTGCCGCTGTTCGACCGCGGCCTGGAGTTCCACGACCTCGAGTACGACGTGCAGGCCTTCAACGAACGCCTCCCGCGCATCCGGGTCATCCCGATCGCCGACTTCGACCCGGCCGAGTTCCTCTAGGCCCGCAGGGTCGACACGGCGCCGATCATCCACGGAATCGCCAGCAGGACCGTGGGGGCCACCAGCACGATCGCCGAGATGGTCAGGCTTGCCGCAGCCGACCAGCGTCGGCCGCGCACCGACGTGTCGCGCACGTGCTCGAGGCGCAGCAGCGCATCGTTGGTCGCCCCGAGCGCACCGTCGGGCGTGGGTCCGCCGGCGAGCGCCACGACGGCGCGGGCCAACGGCTGGTCACCGGTCACCCGGCGGGCCGCGTCGTCGGCCATCAGCTCGACCAGCACCTGGCTCTGCCGCAGGGGTGCGTCGGTGCGCATCGGGCGCGGGAAGGCACGGTGCAGGATGCCGAACGCCTCGAGCACCAGGTCGTGGCGCTGGCGCACGTGGGCGCGTTCGTGCTCCAGCACCGCCTGCACGGCGTCGTCGTCGAGGTGCGCCAACGTCCCGCGCGAGATCACGACGCGCGGATCGTGCCGGCGGGGGATGCAGTAGGCCACCGGAGTCTGCTCGGCCAGCACGCGCAGGGCCGGGAGCGCGCCGTCACGCTCGCCGAGCAGATCGACCAGCTCGCGGTTGCGCCGCCGACGCAGCTCGGTCTCGCTCCAGACGTGCCACGCAGCCCACCAGAACCGTGCCCACACCAGCACGCCGACGGCCATGATCAGCAGGTGCAGCACGACGCGCCACCAGATGAGGTCGCTGGTCACCAGCCACAGTGCGGTCGAGAGGGCAGCACCGGAGATCGCGAGCACGGCGGCCAGGGCCAGCGACTGCCACAGCAGGATCCCGGTGCCCGGCGAGCGGTGCGGCCATCGAGCGGTCGCGAGCGCGGCCGGCACGGGGAGGGCAAGGGTCAGGCCGATGACGCCCAGCCAGACCGAGGTCACGTCCCGCGCAGGATCTCGTCGAGGGCATCGCGCATCGCCTTGGCCTCGGCCGGGTCGACGGTCTGCGCGAAGTGCACGAGCGCCGCGGTGCGATCGGTGCCGGCGGTGTCGAGCGCCGCGTTCAGCACCTCGGCGGTGGCGGCGTCACGCGACAGCGCGGGCGAGTAGCGGAATGCGCGTCCGTCGCGCTCGCGCACCACCATCTCCTTGGCCAGCAGCCTGTCGAGCACCGTCATGACGGTGGTGTACGCGGGCTCCTGGTCGTCGATCCGGTCCAGGACGTCGCGCACCGACAGCGGGGCGTCGGCGTCCCACACGATGTTCATGACCGCTCGTTCGAGCGCTCCGAGATGTGGCATGGGTCCAATCTACGACATGGGGTAGTAGGTGACCTACTATCGGTTGTAGTATCAACTACAAAGATGTAGTACTACGACAGGTAGGTAGTCATGGACGTCCTCGATCTCGCCCGCTGGCAGTTCGGCATCACCACCGTCTACCACTTCTTCTTCGTCCCGCTGACGATCGGTCTGTCCGTGCTGGTGGCCTCGATGCAGACGGTCGCGTGGCGCACCGGCAGCGAGGGCTGGGAGCGGCTCACCTCGTTCTTCGGCAAGTTGTTCCTCATCAACTTCGCCATGGGCATCGCCACCGGCATCGTGCAGGAGTTCCAGTTCGGGATGAACTGGAGCGACTACTCGCGATTCGTGGGCGACATCTTCGGCGCCCCACTGGCGATCGAGGGCCTGCTGGCGTTCTTCCTGGAGTCGACGTTCCTCGGCCTGTGGATCTTCGGCAAGGGGCGGCTCAAGCCCGGCCTGCACCTGGCGTGCATCTGGATCGCGGCGCTCGGCACCGTGTTCTCGGCGTACTTCATCCTGGCCGCCAACTCATTCATGCAAAATCCCGTCGGCTTTCGGATCAACGCCGAAAAGGGCCGCGCCGAGCTGACCGACATCGGCGCCGTGCTGACCAACAAGGTGCTGCTGACCACGTTCCCGCACCAGATCATCGGCTGCTTCATGGTGGCGGGCGCCTTCGTGGCCGGCGTCGCGCTGTGGCGCCTGCTGCGCCACCCCGACCAGGACCGCGCGGTCTTCCTCCCGGCCTTCCGCATGGGCGCCGTCGTCCTGATCGTGTCCGGCCTCGGCACCGTCGTCACCGGCGACTTCCAGGGCAAGGTCATGACCGAGGTCCAGCCGATGAAGATGGCCGCGGCCGAGGGGCTCTACGAGGACGCGCAACCTGCACCGTTCTCGCTGTTCACCGTCGGCACGCTCGACGGCTCCGAACCCGTCCTGCAGGTCGAGATCCCGCGGTTGCTCTCGTTCCTCGGCACCGGCAGCTTCGACGGACAGGTCCGCGGCATCGACTCGCTGCAGGCCGAGTACGAGCAGCGCTACGGCCCCGGCGACTACAGCCCCAACATCCCGGTCACCTATTGGACGTTCCGGATGATGATCACCGCCGGCGGCATCGCCACCGCGATGGGTGCGCTGATGCTGTGGGTCACCCGGCGCGGTCGGATGCCGACGCTGGACACCCGGCTCGGCCGGTGGCTGCTGCGCGGCGCGATCGTGCTGCCGCTGCTGCCGCTCGCGGCCAACTCGTTCGGCTGGATGTTCACCGAGATGGGCCGCCAGCCCTGGGTGGTGTTCGGTCTGATGCAGACGTCGGCGGGCGTCTCGCCGAGCACGTCGGTCGGTGAGGTCGCCACCTCGCTGATCGCCTTCACCCTGCTGTACGCCGCGCTCGCGGTGGTCGAGGTGCGGCTGCTCCTCACGTACGTCAAGAAGGGTCTGCCCGCCGCGGACCCGCCGGTCGACGTCGACGATCCCGACGCCCCGCTCGTCTACGCCTACTGAGTCAGGAGACTCGCATGGAGCTCACCACCGTCTGGTTCATCCTCATCACCGTGCTCTGGGTCGGCTACCTCGTGCTCGAGGGATTCGACTTCGGCGTCGGCATGCTGATGGCCGTGCTCGCGCAGAACGACCGCGAGCGTCGCGTCCTCCTCAACACGATCGGACCGGTCTGGGACGCCAACGAGGTGTGGCTGCTGGTGGCGGGCGGGGCCACGTTCGCCGCCTTCCCGGAGTGGTACGCCACCTTGTTCAGCGGGTTCTACCTGCCGCTGCTGCTGATCCTGCTCGCGCTCATCGTGCGCATCGTCGGCATCGAGTTCCGCAGCAAGCGACCGGACGTGTCCTGGCGGCGCCGCTGCGACGCCGCGATCATCGTGGGATCGGTGGTGCCCGCCGTCCTGTGGGGCGTCGCGCTGGCCAACATCGTGCGCGGTGTCCCGATCGACGCCAGCGGCGAGTACGTCGGCGGCTTCTTCAACCTGCTCAACCCGTACGCACTGCTCGGGGGCCTGGTCACCGCGTCGGTCTTCCTGGTGCACGGGGCGTTCTTCGTCGCGCTCAAGACCGTCGGCCCGATCCGCGAGCGGGCGAACTCGCTGGCGCTGCGTGCCGGTGGCCCCACGGCAGTGCTGGCCGTTGCCTTCCTGCTCTGGACGGCGCTGTCGCAGCAGCAGCTGGCCGTGTGGGTCCTCGCGACGCTCGCGGCACTGGCCTTCGTCGCGGCGTTCGCTGCCGGCGTCGGTCGACTGGATGGATGGGCCTTCGCGGCCACGGCGATCACCATCGCGCTGACCGTGGTGACCCTGTTCGTGGGTCTGTTCCCCGACGTCATGCCGTCGTCGCTGAACGCTGCGTGGTCGCTGACCACCGAGTCCGCGTCGTCGAGCCTCTACACGCTGCGCATCATGACCTGGGTGGCGGTGTTCTTCACCCCGATCGTGCTGCTGTACCAGAGCTGGTCGTACTGGGTGTTCCGTCGCCGGATCGGCGTGCACCACATTCCTGTTGCGTCTGGGCCTGTTGCGTCGGGACCCGTTGATGGGCCGGTCGGGTAGTCGCCGTGAAGCCTCTCGACCCCCGTCTGGTCCGCCGGTCGCGCAGCGTCCGCCGACTGCTCGTGCTCAGCGTCGTGCTGGGCACGATCGCGGCCGTCGCCGTCGTGGCGCAGGCCATCGTGGTCTCGCGGGTCGTGGCCGATCGCTTCGCCGGCAGCCCGGTGGTGGCCCTCGCCGTGGCGATCGCCGTCGCCCTGGCGGTGCGCGCGGGAATCGGGTGGGCCCACGCCGTCGTGTCGACGCGAGCCGCCGTGCGGGTGAAGGCCGAGCTGCGCACCGAGATCGTCGAGGACCTGCTCGACCCGCGGCGGCTCGGGCCGCGCCCCGACAGCGGGTCGGTGGTCACGCTGCTGGGTCCGGGGATCGACGCGTTCGACGGCTACGTCGGACGCTTCCTGCCGCAGGTCGTGCTGTCCGCACTGGTCCCGGCCGTCGTGCTGGTCACGATGGTCCGGGCCGATCTGCTCTCCGCGGCCATCGTCGGCCTGACCCTCCCGCTGGTGGTGGTCTTCATGGTGCTGGTCGGGTTGCTGACGCGCGACCGGATCGATCGGCGCTGGCGCGCGCTCGAACGGCTGGGGCGGCACTTCGCCGACGTGCTGGACGGACTCGTCGTGCTCAAGGTCTTCGGCCGACGCACCACCGTGGGCCTGCGAGACGTGGGGGAGCGCCATCGGCGAGCATCGATCCAGGCGTTGCGCCTGGCCTTCCTGTCCTCTCTGGTGCTGGAGCTGTTCTCGACCCTCGCGGTCGCGCTGGTGGCGGTGAGCGTGGGCCTGCGGGTCGTGGACGACGCGCTGCCGCTCGACACGGCGCTGCTGGTGCTGCTCCTCGCTCCCGAGGCGTTCGCGCCCCTGCGCCGGTTGGGCGCCCAGTTCCACGACAGCACCGACGGCGCCGAGGCGGTTGGTCGCGCCCTGCAGATCCTCGAGCATCCCCGCCACACCGGCACGCGCGCCGTCCCCGACCTCGCCACCCACGACGTCGTGCTGCACGAGGTCGTCGTGCGGCACCCCGATCGTGACGAGGACAGCCTGGCCTCCCTGACCGAGACGCTGCACCCGGGCGAGGTGCTGGTGGTCACGGGATCGTCCGGCGCCGGCAAGTCGACGTTGCTGTCGGTGCTGCTGGGCTGGCAGCCGCCCACGACCGGCCACGTCTCGATCGGTGGGGTGGACCTCGCCGAGATCGATCCCGTGGCCTGGCGGTCGCAGATCGCGTGGGTGCCGCAGTCGCCCGGTCTCGTCACCGGCACCGTCGCGGACAACGTCCGCCTGGGCTGTCCCGGTGATCCCGACGACGCTGCCGTGCTCAGGGCGCTGAGGGCCGCCGGTGCAGACGACCTGCTGCCGGGACGAGGCGTCGCCGAGCGTGGCACGGACCTGTCGTCCGGTGAGCGTCGTCGCGTCGCCGTCGCTCGGGCGCTGCTTCGCGTGCAGGTCGGGGCGGCCCGACTGCTGCTGCTGGACGAGCCCACCGCCGGGCTCGACGCCGACCGCGAGGACGCCGTGCTGTCAGCCGTGCTGGCGACCGTCCGCGAGCACGGCACCACCGCCGTCGTGGTCAGCCACCGGCCGCGGGCCATCGCCGCCGGCAGCCGGGTGCTGTCGATCGGGGACCAGAACTCGATGGGCCAGATGTCGATCGAGTTGTCCTCCAGCGAGGTGTCGGCATGAGGCTCGCACTGGGGCGCGTCCTGGGCGTGCTGTCACAGCTGGCCGGCATCGGTCTGCTGCTGACGTCGGCCTGGTTGATCGTGCGGGCGGCAGAGCACCCGCCGGTCCTGTACCTGATGGTGGCCGTGGTCTCCGTGCGGTTCTTCGGGCTCGCGCGAGCTGCGCTCCGCTACGCAGAACGTCTCCTCACGCACGACGCGGCCTTCGCCGTGGTCACGGACGCCCGCATCGCCGTGCACCACGAGCTCGACCGGGTGGCGCCGGCGGGCATGGATCGTCGCCGCCACGGCGACCTGGTCAGCCGGGTGGTGGCCGACGTCGACTCGCTGCTGGACCGCATGCTGCGGCTGCGCACGCCGTGGATCGTGGCCCTCGGGTCGACCGGCGCCGTCGTCACCCTGCTGGCGTTGATCGCGCCGGCCGCAGCGGTGGTCGTGGCGGTCCAGGCGGGGGCCTCGATGGTCGCCGTCCGGATGGGCATGGCTCTCCACGCGGTCCGGCAGGCCGACACCGCACGGGTGCGTGGGGCCCTCGCCGCCGACCTCGCCGAAGCCGTCCGAGCCGCGCCCGACCTGGTGACGGCCGGGGCGACCGGTCCGCTGCTCGCCTCCGTCCGCGAGCGCACCGACCTGCTCGGTCGGATGCAGCGTCGCGGAGTCGGGGCCGCTGCCGCCTCGGGCGCCTCGGTCGTCGCGCTGACCGGGCTGGCGATGGCCGCATGTGCCCTGCTGACCCCGGGGCTGTCACCGGTGCTGGTCGGTGTCGTCGTGCTGGCGCCGCTCGCCCTGATGGAACCGTTGGAGGCCCTGGCCGAGGCAGAGCGGCTTCGCCCGGAGGTCGAGGCGGGGGAGCGGCGCCTCGCCGAGCTGGCCGACGCCCCCACCCCGGTCGTCGAGCCGCCGGCGCCGCGTCAGCTGCCCGCAGGAATCGATCTGGTCGCCGAGGATCTTGCCGTTGGCTGGTCGACGGCAAGCGCGGAGCCGGTGTCGTTCTCGATCCCGGCCGGGTCCACCGCCGTCGTGACCGGTCCGAGCGGCGTCGGCAAGAGCACGCTCGGTCTGACCCTGGCCCGGCTCGTGGAGCCCGCCGGCGGCACTGTGCGGCTCGGTGGCGTCGACGTGCGCGACCTCGCCGGTGATGACGTGCGGACCGTCGTCGGTGTGCTGAGTCAGGACGAGGTGGTCTTCGACACCACGATCCGCGAGAACCTGCGCATCGCCGCACCGGCGGCGACCGACCTGGCCATGTGGCAGGCGCTGGGCTCGGCGGGTCTGGGCCGATTCGTCGACACGCTGCCCCGGGGGCTCGACACGCCGGTCGGCGAAGCGGGCACGTTGCTCTCCGGCGGCGAGCGACAGCGACTGTGCCTGGCCCGGTTGCTGCTCGGGGGGCACCAGGTGCTCGTCGTCGACGAGCCCACCGAGCACCTCGACGAGGCGGCCGGCGACGCGCTGGTCGCCGACCTGATGACGCTCGCTCCGGAGCGAACCGTCGTGCTGATCTCGCACTCGCCACGCGTGCGCGACGCCGTGCAGCAGCAGATCGACCTGAGCCCGGTGGGCGAGCGTCAGAAGTCCTCGTCCGGGTCGTCGTCGGGCTGACGCCCCCAGCGCCACCGGGGCGCAGGGCCGGTGCGTACCGTGACCACCACCAGGGCAGCGACGACCACCAGGGTCGCGGCAACGAACGCCAGCACCGGCCACACCGCGTCGTCGGGCGCGAGCGAGGTCATGGCCACAGCGAGCGCGATCTCGACGGCGACCGCAGCGCCGACCACCGTCCACCCCTGCCAGCTGGCCGGGGTCCAGCCGTAGCCGTACCGATGACGTTTGAACCAGTACCGAGCCATGTCGATGACCCTATCGACGCGTCCGGTATCTAGGCTGGAGCGGTGACCACGCTCGTCCTCGTCCTGATCATCGTCGTCGCCATCATCGTGCTCGGTGGTGGTGTGGCCCTGCTGACCTCGCGTCGCAGCGACACGACGCTGCCGCCGCCGGACGTGCTCGACGAGATCACGTCGGAGGTCATCGACCATCCGGAGCACCCCGAACCACATCTCGAGGCCGAGGACGAGGAGCCGCCGTTCGAGGAGGGCCTGTCCGACCTCGAACGCCCCGACCAGCCGCAGGGGCGGCTGGTGCGGCTGCGCAGCCGACTGGCCCGCTCCAACTCCTCGCTCGGCAAGGGCCTGCTGGCCGTGCTCGGTCGAGCCACCCTCGACGACGCCGCGTGGGAGGAGATCGAGGACACGTTGCTCGCCGCCGACGTCGGCGTCGGGCCCACCCAGGCGCTGGTCGAGTCCTTGCGCACCCGCATGCAGGTCGAGGGCGTCACGGACCCCGAGCGTGCCCGCGCCGTGCTGCGTGAGGAGATGATCGCGATCGTCGACCCGTCGCGCGACCGCTCGCTGGCCTCGACCGGTGACGACGGCAAGCCCGGCGTCGTGCTGGTCGTGGGGGTGAACGGCACCGGCAAGACCACCACGGTCGGCCGCATCGCCCGCGTGCTGGTGGCCGAGGACAAGACCGTCATCCTCGGCGCTGCCGACACCTTCCGCGCCGCGGCTGCCGACCAGCTGCAGACCTGGGGCGAGCGGGTCGGGGTCGCGACCGTGCGTGGGCCGGAGGGCGGCGACCCGGCCAGCGTCGGCTTCGAGGCCGTCCAGCGGGGCATCGCCGACGGCACGGACGTCGTGCTGGTCGACACCGCAGGCCGCCTGCACACCAAGAGTGGACTGATGGACGAGCTCGGCAAGGTCAAGCGCGTCATCGAGAAGCAGGCGCCGGTCACCGAGGTGCTGCTGGTCATCGACGCCACCACCGGCCAGAACGGTCTCACCCAGGCGCGGGTCTTCGGTGAGGTCGTCGACGTCACCGGCATCGTCCTGACCAAGCTCGACGGCACCGCCAAGGGCGGCATCGTCATCGCCGTCCAGCAGGAGCTCGGCGTCCCGGTCAAGTTCGTCGGCCTCGGCGAGGGTGCCGACGACCTCGCCCCCTTCGACGCCGCGGAGTTCGTCGACGCGCTGCTGTCCTGACCGGGGTGCGGGTGGCCTGAAACCTGGCTGTAACACGACCGGCGATTTCGTGACCTGATCGCAACATCCGGGGGCGCGGGGCGAAACGCTCGCCGACGACAGTGGCGTGATGCGAGCCGCAGCGGTTCGCGCCATCTGAACTCGGAGGTCTCATGGATACCGGCGACACCGCGTGGATCCTGGCCAGCTCGGCGCTGGTCCTGCTCATGACGCCAGGACTGGCGTTCTTCTACGGCGGCATGGTCCGCTCCAAGACCGTGCTCAACATGATGATGATGAGCTTCGCCGCACTGGCGATCGTCCCCGTCCTCTGGGTGCTGTACGGGTACTCCTTCGCGTTCAGCCCCGGCGGCAACGGGCTGCTCGGCGGCTTCGATCGCCTCGGACTGGACAACATCGGCGTCGACACGCTCTACGGCACCATCCCCGAGTACGTGTTCGTCGCGTTCCAGCTGATGTTCGCGATCATCACCGTGGCCCTGATCAGCGGCGCGATCGCCGACCGGGCCAAGTTCGGGGCCTGGGTCGTCTTCACCGTCGTGTGGGTCAGCGTCGTGTACTTCCCGGTCGCGCACTGGGTGTTCGACTTCGGCGGCAGTGCCGGTGAGGGGGGCGGCTGGATCGCCACCCAGCTCGAGGCGATCGACTTCGCTGGAGGCACCGCGGTGCACATCAACGCCGGCGCCGCCGGCCTCGCCCTGGCGCTGGTGCTCGGCAAGCGCGTCGGGTGGCGACGCGACCCGATGCGTCCGCACAACCTGCCGTTCGTGCTGCTCGGTGCCGGCCTGCTGTGGTTCGGCTGGTTCGGCTTCAACGCCGGCTCGGCGCTGGGTGCCAACGGCACGGCGGCCCTCGCGTTCGTCAACACCGCCGTGGCCACCGCGGCCGCCATCCTCGGCTGGCTGGCGGTCGAGGCGATCCGCGAGAAGAAGGGCACCAGCCTCGGCGCCGCCTCCGGTGCCGTCGCGGGCCTGGTCGCCATCACCCCTGCTGCCGGCGCCCTCTCGCCGGTCGGGTCCATCCTGCTCGGCGTCATCGCGGGCGTGCTGTGTGCGCTCGCGGTGGGGCTGAAGTACCGCTTCGGGTTCGACGACTCGCTCGACGTGGTCGGCGTGCACCTCGTGGGAGGTCTGGTCGGCACGCTGCTGATCGGGTTCCTCGCGGTGGGAGACGTCGGACTCTTCTACGGTGGAGACGCGTCGCAGCTCGGCAAGCAGGCCGTCGCCGCGTTCGCGGTGCTGGGCTACTCCTTCGTGCTGACGTACATCATCGGTAAGTTGATCGACGTGACGATCGGGTTCCGCCTCGACGAGGAGGACGAGGTCCTCGGCATCGACCAGGTCGAGCACCTCGAGACCGCGTACGACGAAGCCGGACTGCTCGGCGGTTCGAACCTCAAGACGGGAGTCTGAATCAGATGAAGCTCGTGACAGCGGTCATCAAGCCGCACAAGTGGGAAGAGGTCCGCGAGGCCCTCGCAGCGGCCGGCGTGGCGGGCATGACCGTCACCGAGGCCAGCGGCTACGGCCAGCAGAAGGGCCACACCGAGGTCTACCGCGGCGCCGAGTACGACGTGTCGCTGGTCCCCAAGATCCGCCTCGAGGTCGTCGTCGACGACGGCGACGTCGAGAGCGTCGTCTCCACCATCACCGGAGCAGCCCAGACGGGCAAGATCGGTGACGGCAAGGTGTGGGTCATGCCGGTCGACTCGGTGGTGCGCGTGCGCACCGGCGAGACCGACGAAGCGGCCGTGTAGCTCGTCATCTCCACGAGGCCTCCGGCACCCGCGATAGGGTGCCGGAGGCTTTCGCCATGGTGGGCGAGCCGATGGTGGACGGAACGACCGTGGAGGACGCGTGAACGCTGGAGACACCGCATGGCTGCTCGCCTCGACGGCCATGGTCCTGCTGATGGTGCCCGGGCTGGCGTTCTTCTACGGCGGCATGGTGCGGTCCAAGTCCGTGCTCAACATGATGATGATGAGCTTCGGGGCCCTGGCAATCGCACCGGTCGTGTGGTTCGTCATCGGCTACACGATCGCCTTCGGTGACGACGCCGGTGGCGGCCTGGTCGGCGGCATGCAGTGGTTCGGTCTGCGCGGGCTCACGCCGGACTCGTTGACCGGCACCATTCCCACCTACGTCTTCGTGGTCTTCCAGATGCTGTTCGGGGTGGTCACCGTCGCCCTGATCAGCGGTGCCATCGCCGATCGCGTGCGGTTCTCCGCCTGGATGGTGTTCGTGCCGGTGTGGCTGGTGATCGTCTACGCTCCCGTGGCGCACTGGGTCTTCGCCTTCGACGGCGACGGCGGGCAGACCGGTGGCTGGATCGCCAACCGTCTCGGCGCGCTCGACTTCGCCGGTGGGCTCGCGGTCGAGATCAACTCCGGCGCGGCGGCGCTGGCGCTCGTGCTCGTGGTGGGCCGACGGATCGGGTGGAAGAAGGACCCGATGCGTCCGCACAACCTCCCGGCCGTGCTGCTGGGCGCCGGCCTGCTGTGGTTCGGCTGGTACGGCTTCAACGCCGGCTCCGCGCTGGCCGCGAACGCCACCGCCGGGCTGGTGCTGATCAACACCACCGGGGCCGGCGCGTCGGCCGTGCTGGGCTGGCTGGCCGTCGAGATCGTCCGCGAGCGCAAGGGCACCAGCTTCGGAGCGGCGTCCGGCGCGATCGCCGGATTGGTCGCGATCACCCCGGCGTGCGGCACCGTCTCCCCGCTCGGGTCCGTGGTGGTCGGGCTGGCCGCCGGATCGGTGTGCTCCTGGGCGGTCGGCCTCAAGTACCGCTGGAACTACGACGACTCGCTCGACGTGGTCGGCGTGCACGGGGTCGGCGGTGTGGTCGGCACCCTGCTGATCGGACTCCTCGCCACCGGAGCCAGTGCCGAGGCCCTCGGGGGCACCGCCGGACTGTTCTACGGTGGCGGTCTCGAACAGCTGGGTCGTCAGGCCGTCGCGGTTCTCGCCGTGTTCACCTACTCCTTCGTCGCCACGTACGTGATCGGCCGGGTCATCGACCGGGTGATCGGTTGGCGGGTCGCCGAGGAGCACGAGGTCAGCGGCATCGACCAGGTCGAGCACCTCGAGAGCGCCTACGACACGCACAGCTCGTCGGGCGGACTGCTCGGTTGACCGAGCTCGATCTGGCCGCAGCACGGGCGGAGCGGGCCCTGGCGGCCGACGCCCGCCTGGCCGAGCTGTGGGCGGCTGCGGGCCCCGGCGACCAGATGGCCGTGGTGGCCGTCGGCGGATACGGGCGCTCGGAGCTGTCGCCGCGCAGCGACCTCGACGTCGTGCTGCTGCACGCCCCCGGCGTCGACGTCGCCGAGGTGGGGCGTGTGGCCGAGGCGCTCTGGTACCCGCTGTGGGACGAGCACGTCGACCTCGACCACTCGGTGCGCGACACCGCGCAGATGCGCACGATGGCCGGCGACGACTACCGCGCGGCGATGGGCATGCTCGACGCACGGTGTGTCGCCGGCGACGACGACCTGGTGCGCACGCTGCGCTCGGAGGTGCTCGCCGACTGGCGCCGCGACGCCCGCTCGCGGGTCCAGCAGGTGCGGGACGGACGCACCGACCGCCTGGCGCGTTCGGGATGGCTGGCGCACTCGGCGGTCCCCGACCTCAAGGAGTCCGGGGGCGGCCTGCGCGACGGCGTCATCCTGCGGGCACTGGTGGCCACCTGGCTGATCGACGTGCCGCACGCGGACGCCGAGCTGCTGCGCAGCGGTCTGCTCGACGTCCGCGACACCTTGCACGAGGTCGCCGGCAGGCGGCTGGACCGGCTCGAGCCCGAGCTCGTGCCCGAGGTGGCCGAGCGGCTGGGGATGGGCCCGGAGCAGCTGGACCTGCACACCCGCGACCTCGGGCGACGAGTCGCCCACCTGTCGATGCTCGCCTGGCGGCGGGTCGAGGGTGCGCTGAAGCCACGATCGGGCACCTACACCGCCTCGGGGCCGGTCGTCCGGTCGCTCGGCGACGGGGTCGGGGTGCTCGACGGCGAGGTGATCATCACCCGCGGCGCCGACCCGGCAGCCGATCCCGAGATCGCCCTCCGGGCCGCGTCGGCCGCCGCCCGCGAGCAGCTGCCACTCAGCGCGGGATCAGCCGGCCGCCTGGACCGCACGATGGGCCGGCTGCCCGAGCCGTGGCCCGAGTCGACCACCCGGCTCCTCGTGGACCTGCTGACCGCCGGGCCCGGGCTGGTTCCGGTGTGGGACGAGCTGGACTTCGCCGGCGTCGTCGACCGGCTGCTGCCGGAGTGGGCGGCCATCCGACTGCGCGGCTCGTCCTCGCAGATCCACCAGTTCACCATCGATCGGCACAGCCTCGAGACCTGCGTCAATGCGGCCGAGGTCGCCCGCGACGTCGCCCGGCCCGACCTGCTCGCCGTGGCGGCTCTGCTGCACGACCTCGGCAAGGGTTTGCCGGGCGACCACTCCGTCGTGGGGGAGCCCATGGCGGTGGAGATCGCGACCCGCTGGGGTTTCAACAGCGAGGACGCCGAGGTCATCGGACAGCTGGTGCGGTGGCACCTGCTGCTGCCCGACACGGCGACGCGTCGCGACATCGAGGACCCCGACACCGCCGTCGGTGTGGCCGAGACCGTCGGCAGCCCGGCGCGGCTGGAGCTGCTGGCCGCGCTGACCGCGTCGGACGCCCGCGCCACCAGCGGTCAGGCGTGGAGCACGTGGCGACGCGGCCTGGTCGAGGGCCTGGTCGCCAAGACCCGTGAGGTCTTCGACGAGTCGGTGGCCACGCCGTCGGTGGCCGACTACGAGGGCTGGCCGCGTCACGTGCCGATCCCTGCGGTCGGCGTCATGAAGCCCGGCGACCTGGACCTGACGGTCGAGCCGCACCGCGACGGCTCGTTGCTGACCCTCGTGACGGCCAACCGTCCCGGCGTGGTCTCCGACCTGGCCGGAGGCCTGGCCCTGGCCGGACTCGGGATCAGATCGGCGCGCACGGTCACCTTGGGCGACGCCGCGGTGTCGCTGTTCGAGGTGCCTCGGTCCGACGTCGACCCTGCGGTGCTGCGCGACCGCCTGCGCCCTGCTCTGGCCGGAGACCTCGACCTGGCAGGCCGCCTCGACGTGGCCGCCCGACACGACGACGTCGGTGCCCGGGTGCGACTCGTCGAGCCCGACTCGCACACGGCCACGGTCGTCGAGGTGCGCGCGACCGATCGCCGCGGTCTGCTGTGGACCGTGTGCCACGCCATCGCCGAGACCGGCCACTCGATCCGCTCGGCCCACCTGTCCACGTACGGCGACGAGGCGCGCCAAGTGTTCTACGTGCTGGACGCCGCCGGTGACCGGCTGCCCAGCGATGCTGCCGAGACCCTGCGCGACCGCATCGCCACCGCGCTCGCCTGACCCCGTTAGGCTGGTCGAGCCCTCACCCCGGAGCCCGACCGTCGAGCTCTGACCCTCGAGCCCAGATCTGTGTAAGGACGACACCGCCGCCATGTTCGACTCCCTGCAAGACCGTCTCCAGTCGGCGTTCAAGAACCTCCGCGGCAAGGGCAAGCTCTCCGAGGCCGACATCGATGCCGTCGCCCGCGAGATTCGCGTGGCCCTGCTGGACGCGGACGCCGCCGTCTCGGTCGTGCGGGAGTTCATCGCGAACGTCAAGGAGCGTGCGAGCGGGGCCGAGGTCAGCCAGGCGCTGAACCCCGCGCAGCAGGTCATCAAGATCGTCAACGACGAGCTCGTCACGATCCTCGGCGGCGAGACACGGCGCATCCAGTTCGCCAAGAACCCGCCGACCGTGATCATGCTGGCCGGCCTGCAGGGCGCCGGCAAGACGACGCTGGCCGGCAAGCTCGCGGTCTGGCTCAAGGAGCAGGGCAAGTCGCCGATGCTGGTGGCGTGCGACCTGCAGCGCCCCAACGCCGTCAACCAGCTCCAGGTCGTCGGCGGGCAGGCCGGCGCCACCGTCTACGCCCCGGAGCCCGGGAACGGGCAGGGCGACCCGGTCAAGGTCGCCCGTGACGGTGTGGCCGAGGCCCGCCGCACCCTGCACGACGTCGTCATCGTCGACACGGCCGGTCGCCTCGCCATCGACGCCGAGCTGATGCAGCAGGCCGCCGACATCCGCGCCGCAGTCGACCCCGACGAGGTGCTGTTCGTCATCGACGCCATGATCGGCCAGGACGCGGTGCAGACCGCCGAGGCGTTCCTCGAGGGCGTCGACTTCACCGGTGTGGTGCTGTCCAAGCTCGACGGTGACGCCCGCGGTGGCGCCGCACTCTCCGTGCGCTCGGTCACGGGTCGACCGGTGATGTTCGCGTCGACCGGCGAGAAGCTCACCGACTTCGAGCAGTTCCACCCCGACCGCATGGCGTCGCGCATCCTCGACATGGGCGACATGCTCACCCTGATCGAGCAGGCCGAGAAGGCGTTCGACGCCGACGAGGCCGCCCAGGCGGCCGAGAAGCTGGCGGGCGGCTCGTTCACCCTGCACGACTTCCTCGGCCAGATGGAGGCCATCTCCAAGATGGGCTCGATGTCCAAGCTCGTGGGCATGATGCCGGGCATGGGCCAGTTCAAGGATCAGCTGGCCAACTTCGACGAGCGCGAGGTCGACCGCATCAAGGCGATCATCCGCTCGATGACCCCGGCCGAGCGGGACAACCCCAAGATGATCGACGGCTCGCGACGGGCCCGCATCGCGGCCGGGTCCGGAACCAAGGTGCAGGACGTCAACGGTCTGGTCGACCGCTTCTTCGACGCCCGCAAGATGATGCAGCAGATGGCCAAGGGCGGGGGAGTACCCGGCATGCCCGGCATGCCCGGGATGCCCGGTGGCAAGCGCGCCGGCGCCCGCCAGAAGCCGCAGCCGAAGTCCAAGAAGAAGGGCAAGCGAGTCTCCGGCAACCCCGCCAAGCGCGCGGCGGCGGCTCAGGGTGCAGCCGCGCAGAAGGACGGCTCGAACGCGTTCGGCTTCGACCAGGGCTCGGCAGGTCAGGACTTCGAGCTCCCGAAGGAGCTGCGCGACCTGATGTAGCCCGCGAGGGGCTCGGCCCCGCGATCGGTGCGGGCAGATCGTCGGGAATACGGTTGGGGCATGCAACAACCGCTGGTCGTCGTCATGGGCATCTCCGGAGTCGGCAAGTCATCGGTGGGGCACGAGCTCGCCGATCGCTTCGGGCTGGAGTACGCCGACGGCGACGACTTCCACCCCCAGGCCAACATCGACAAGATGGCGGCCGGCACACCGCTGACCGACGACGATCGCTGGCCGTGGCTCGACGACATCGCCGAGTGGTTGGCGTCGCACGAGGACACCGGCGGGGTGATCAGCTGTTCGGCGCTCAAGCGGTCCTACCGTGACGTGCTGCGTCGTGGCGCCGAGCGCACGATGTTCCTGCACCTCGCGGGTGACCACGACCTGATCCTGGATCGCATGGAGCATCGCGACCACTTCATGCCACCGTCGTTGCTGCAGTCCCAGGAGGAGACCCTCGAGCCGCTCGGCGACGACGAGAACGGGTGGGTGCTCGACATCGCCCCGAGCCAGGCCGAGATCGTCGACGAGTTCGTCTCGCTGGCCGATCTCTCCGCGGGAGGCCATGCATGATCCACGTCGCTGTCGCCGCCGCCGACCCCGCGCAGGCCGTCGCGGGCACCGGCCGTCTTCTCGCCGCCGCCCTGATCGGCATCGCCGTGCTGGTCGTGGCGATCACCTTCGCCAAGCTGCACCCGTTCCTCGCGCTGATCCTCGGATCCCTCACCGTCGGAGCCATCGCCGGCCAGCCGATGCTCGACGTCGTCGGCAGCTTCAGCAAGGGCGTCGGTGACACCGTGGCGGGCGTCGGGGTGCTGATCGCCCTCGGCGCCATGTTCGGCAAGCTGCTGGCCGACTCCGGGGGAGCGGACCAGATCGTCGACACCATCGTCGGTCGGTCCAGTCCACGCATGCTGCCGTGGTCGATGGCGGCGATCGGCGCGATCATCGGGCTGCCGATGTTCTTCGAGATCGGCTTGGTGCTGCTGATGCCGGTCATCTTCCTGGTGGCCAAGCGGGCGGAACGATCGATCATCTCCCTCGGCATCCCCGCTCTGGCCGGGCTGTCGGCGATGCACGGCTTCGTGCCGCCACACCCCGGTCCGCTCGCTGCCATCAGCGCCGTCGGCGCCAACCTCGGCCTGACCCTCGCCCTCGGCATCGTCGTGGCGGTGCCGAGCGTGATCCTGGCCGGCCCGCTGTTCGCGAAGCTCGCCGATCGCTGGGTGCCCGTGCCCGCTGGCGACCTCTACGACTCGGCGCCCGATCAGCGCGAACGGCGACCGTCCTTCGGCGTCACCCTCGCCACCGTGCTGCTTCCCGTGGTGCTGATGATGGGCAAGGCCTTCAGCGACGTCGTCATCTCCGAGGGAACCGTCGCCCGGAGCGTGCTGGACTTCGTGGGCGAGCCGTTCGTCGCCCTGCTCCTCGCCGTCCTCGTCGCGATCTTCACCTTCGGCGTCTCGACCGGCATGTCCAAGGACGAGGTGTCCGACGTCCTCAGCAGCTCGCTGCCGCCGATCGCCGGCATCATCCTCATCGTCGGAGCAGGGGGTGGCTTCAAGCAGACGCTGATCGACACCGGGATCGCCGAGGTGGTTGCCGACTTCGTGCGCGACAGTGGGGTCTCGGTGCTGCTGCTCGCCTGGCTGGTCGCCGTGCTGATCCGTGTCGCCACCGGATCGGCCACCGTGGCCACCATCACCGCAGCCGGCATCATGGCGCCGATCGCGTCGGACCTCGCCGGCCCGGAGGTGTCGCTGCTCGTGCTGGCCGTCGGTGCGGGATCGGTGTTCTTCTCCCACGTCAACGACGCCGGGTTCTGGCTGGTCAAGGAGTACTTCGGCCTGACGGTCGGTCAGACGATCAAGAGCTGGTCGATCATGGAGACCGTGCTCTCGGTCAGCGGACTCGTGGTCGTGCTGCTGCTGAATCTGGTCGTCTGATCCTGCTGCGGGCCCAGACGGTGGCCACGACGATGGCGACGCACACCGCTGCTGCCGTGACGTCCGCGACCCGGTCGGCGGAGGCGCTGACCGTCCCGTCGTAGGGGTCGGTCCAGAACGGAGCGACCGTCCCGGTCAGGATCGTCCCGGTCACCAGGGCGAAGACGTGGTCGGGCGACCACCGCACGCTGCGTGACCACCCACCGATGACGACCACGGCTGTCGAGATGACGGCCAGGGCGATCACGACGCCGCCGGTGCTCTCGACCGGCAGGTAGAGCAGGTACGCGACGAAGCCGACGGCGCCGAGCACCCACCACGGCGGTACCCGCGCCTCGGTCCGCGGGCGTCTGCGCCACGTCAGTGCGGCCGCGGCGAGCGCCAGCACGACGACGGCTGCGACGGCGGACTGCAACGGCGATGCCTGGAAGCCGTTGCCGTCCTCGTCCTTGACGCCGAGGTGGTTGATCACGGTCGCCACGACGTAGAGAACGGCCACGACCTGCACGCCGCGTCGACTCAGCCACGACGCCGCGGGGCGCGAGGACCACGCCTCGGCGACCACCAGCGGTGCGGCGATGCTGGCCACGACGTGACCGGTGACGAAGGCGATGACGTAGAAGGCGCTGACGTCGATGCCGGGCACGTGCGCCGGGTGCTGGAAGTCGAAGCGACCGTAGGCGGGGTTGAACAGCGACTGGTCGACCAGTCCGGCCTGGAGCACCCCGAACGCCGTCGCCAGCAGCACGATCGTCGGCCACCCCCGGCCGGTGCGGATCGCGAGCTCGCGGATCAGCAGCACGGCACCGCCGTACATCGGGCCGACGAAGACCACGGCCACCGGTAGGTAGACCAGTGGATAGCCACCCCACGACAGCTCCGCGAACCACGGCGCCGCCCCCATCACCAGCAGCACGGAGGCCCACCGTGTCCGTGTGGCTCCCATGGGTGCACGATACGTGACAGGTCGACTGCCTGACCGGTCCGGCGAAGGTTGTAACCTGCAACGGTGCTGATTCCTCTGTTGCGGTCGCACCTGGCGCCGTACAAGGGGCCGATCGCCGTCGTGCTGTTCTTCCAGCTGGTGCAGACCCTCGCCAACCTCTACCTGCCGGGGCTCAACGCCGACATCATCGACCAGGGCGTGGTCAAGGGCGACACCGGCTACATCGTGCGCACGGGCGGCATCATGCTGGCCATCACGGTGCTGCAGATCGTCTGCACCGTCGTGGCGGTCTACTTCGGGGCCCGCACGTCCATGGCCATGGGGCGCGACCTGCGGGGCTCGGTGTTCGCGAAGGTCGAGACGTTCGCCGCCCGCGAGATGGCGCAGTTCGGCGCCCCCACCCTGATCACCCGCTCCACCAACGACGTGCAGCAGGTGCAGATGCTGGTGTTCATGGGCCTGACCATGCTGATCACCGCGCCGATCATGGCGGTGGGCGGCATCTTCATGGCGCTGCGCCAGGACGTGAAGCTCTCGGGCCTGCTGGTCGTGGTGGTTCCCGTGCTGCTGGTCAGCGTCGGCACGGTCATTCGCCACCTGCGGCCGCTGTTTCGTCAGATGCAGGTACGCATCGACGTCATCAACGGCGTCATGCGCGAGCAGATCATGGGCGTGCGGGTCATCCGTGCCTTCGTCAAGGAGGACCAGGAGGCCGAGCGCTTCGACGACGCCAACCGCGCCAACATGGAGGTGGCCATCGCCGCGGGCCGCCTGATGGCGCTGTTCTTCCCGATCGTCATGCTGATCATGAACGTCTCGGTGGCCGTGGCCACGTGGATCGGCGGCTACCGCATCGGATCGGGCGACCTCGAGGTCGGCACCCTCACCGCGTTCCAGAACTACCTGGTCCAGATCCTCATGGCCGTCATGATGGCCACGTTCCTGCTCATGCTGTGGCCGCGCGCCGAGGTGTCGGCCGAGCGCATCACCGAGGTGCTCGACACCGAGCCGAGCGTGCTGCCGCCACACCTGCTCGAGGGGCAGGTCGAGCGCCGCACGCTCGCCGGCGGTCGGGTCGACCTGCGGGCCGCCTCGTTCGCCTATCCCGGCGCCGAGGCCGACGTGCTGCACGAGGTCGACCTGACGGCGCGTCCGGGCGAGACCACCGCCATCATCGGGTCCACCGGCAGCGGCAAGACCACGTTGCTCGGCCTGGTCCCGCGGCTGTTCGACGCCACCGAGGGTGCGGTCGAGATCGACGGTCACGACGTCCGCTCACTGCATCCCGAGGACGTGTGGGCAGCGATCGGTCTGGTGCCGCAGAAGCCGTTCCTGTTCTCGGGCACCATCGCGTCGAACCTGCGCTACGGCTGGCCCGACGCCACCGATGACGAGCTGTGGCACGCGCTCGACGTGGCCCAGGCGCGCGACTTCGTCGAGCGGATGCCCGAACGACTCGCGGCGCCGATCGCCCAGGGCGGCACCAACGTCTCGGGCGGGCAGCGGCAGCGGCTCGCCATCGCCCGCGCCATCGTCAAGCGGCCGGCCATCTACCTGTTCGACGACTCGTTCTCGGCCCTCGACTACGGCACCGACGCCGCCCTGCGGGCGGCGCTGGCGGCCGAGACGCGCGAGTCGGCGGTCATCATCGTGGCCCAGCGCGTGTCCACCATCCGGTCGGCCGACCGCATCGTCGTGCTCGACGAGGGATGTGTCGTCGGCACCGGCACCCACGCCGAGCTGATGGAGACCTGCGAGGTCTACCGCGAGATCGTGCTGTCGCAGCTGACGCTGGAGGAGTCCCGATGAGCGGCAGGGGCCCCATGGGCGGGGCGACCGGGCACGAGCGGCCCGACGACTTCCGCGGATCGCTGCGGCGCATGGCCACGCGGCTCCTGGTCGATCGGCGCCTCGTCTGGATGCTGGTCGGCTTCGGGGTCGTCGGCACCACGTTGTCGGTGGTGGGCCCGCGGATCCTCGGACACGCCACGGACATCGTCTTCACCGGCTACCTGTCCGGGCTGTTCCCCGCCGGGCAGACCAAGGCGGAGGTGGTCGCGGGACTGCGTGACCGTGGCCAGAACACCCTGGCCGACCTGGTCGGCTCGGTCGACCTGCAGCCCGGTGCCGGCATCGACTACCGCACCCTCGGTCTCGTCCTCACGGGCGTGCTCGTCCTGTACGTCCTGGCCAGCGTGCTGATGTGGTTCCAGGGTCAGATGACCACGCTGGTGGTGCAGCGCACCGTCGCCACGTTGCGCGGTGACGTCGAGGACAAGGTCAACCGGCTGCCGCTGCGGTACTTCGACCGCACGGAGCGCGGTGAGATCCTCTCGCGCACCACCAACGACATCGACAACATCGCCCAGTCCTTCCAGCAGACCCTCAGTCAGCTGCTCACCAGCCTGCTCACCGTGGTCGGCACGCTCGTCATGATGCTGACCATCTCCCCGCTGCTGGCCCTGGTCGCGGTGCTCACCATTCCCGTGGCGCTGCTGATCGTGCGGTACGTGACCCAGCGCTCGCAGCCGGAGTTCGTCAAGCAGTGGTCCAGCACCGGCCGGCTCAACGGCCACATCGAGGAGGTCTTCACCGGCCACGACGTCGTCAAGGTGTTCGGACGTCAGAAGGAGGCCGCCGAGGAGTTCGACCGACGCAACGACCAGCTGTTCAACGCGGCGTTCCGTGCGCAGTTCATCTCCGGCGTGATCGCCCCGGTGATGATGTTCGTGTCCAACATCAACTACGTGCTCGTCGCCGTGATCGGTGGACTGCGCGTCGCGTCGGGCAACCTCAGCATCGGTGAGGTGCAGGCCTTCATCCAGTACTCGCGCCAGTTCACCCAGCCGCTCACCCAGCTGGCCGGCATGATCAACCTGCTGCAGTCGGGCGTGGCGTCGGCCGAGCGGGTGTTCCGTCTGCTCGACGAGCTGGAGGAGTCCGCCGAGCCGCTCGACGGTCCGAACCCCGATCCGCTGCGGGGGCGCGTGGTGTTCGAGGACGTGTCGTTCTCGTACCTGCCCGACGAGCCGCTGATCGAGCACCTCGACCTGGTCGCCGAGCCGGGCCAGACCGTGGCGATCGTGGGGCCCACGGGCGCCGGCAAGACGACCCTGACCAACCTGCTGCTGCGCTTCTACGAGCTGCAGGGCGGTCGCATCCTGCTCGACGGCGTCGACATCGCCGACATGCGTCGATCCGACCTGCGCGACGACTTCGGTGTGGTGCTCCAGGACGCCTGGCTGTTCAAGGGCACCATCCGCGACAACATCGCGTACGGCGACGAGGACGCGTCCGAGGACGCGGTGATGCGCGCCGCCGAGATGGCGTCCGTCGACCACTTCGTGCGCACCCTGCCCGACGGGTACGAGACCGTCATCGACGACGAGGGTGCCGGTGTCAGCGTCGGTCAGCGGCAGCTGCTCACGATCGCTCGCGCGTTCCTGGCCGATCCGGCGATCCTGGTCCTCGACGAGGCCACCAGCTCGGTCGACACCCGTACCGAGTCGCTCGTGCAGGCAGCCATGGAACAGCTGCGCTCAGGTCGCACGTCGTTCGTGATCGCGCACCGGTTGTCGACCATCCGCGACGCCGACCACATCGTGGTGATGGAGGACGGTGGCATCGTCGAGCAGGGCACCCACGACTCGCTGGTCGAGGCCGGCGGCGCCTACCAGCGCCTCTACCAGGCCCAGTTCGCCGCTCCCGCCGGCTGAGGTGTCCACACGCGCCTGAGAACCTAGACAATCGAACACGTGTTCGAGTACACTGGATGCATGAACCGGGGGGTCGTGGTCGACACATTGCGCGAGGCGGCGCGCCTGGCGGGCTCGACTGCTGACGCCGATGCGTTGCGGGCCATCCAGGCCGCCCAAGATGCGCTCGACGTCGCCAAGGCGGAGCACCTGGCCGCGTTGTCCGAGTCGCGCGGGTTCGAGGCAGAGGGTGCCTCGTCGGTCACTGGTTGGGCTCGGCTGCACCTGCGGCTCTCCGCCCGCGACGCCGCCGCGTTGGGTCGGTCGGCCGCCACGCTCGCCCGCCTGCCCGAGGTCGCCGAGGCCGCCGTGAGTGGTCAGATCCGAGCCGCCCACATCAACGTCTTCACCTATGGGCTCAAGCACGTCGGCGAGGGTCATGTCACCGAGATGATGCAGCCGCTGCTGCAGGTGGCCCACACCTGTGAGCCGGGCGAGCTGTTCCGCGTCGTCAAGGCGCTGCGCGAGGCCGTCTACCCCGACGAGCTCGACCGCGCCTGGGCCGAGGGCATGGAGGCGGCCGATCTCCAGGTCGCTCCGGTGCCTCGTGGCTACCACGTCAACGGGCTGCTGCCCATCCACGTGGGCGCCAAGCTCAAGGCCGTCCTCGACTCGCTCTCCGCGCCGGCCGACGCCGACGACCAGCGCAACGGGGCGCAGCGCCGCATCGACGCCGTCGACCAGCTCTGCGAGCAGATCCTGGCGGCCGGCCTGCCCTCCGACAAGGGCGTCCGACCTCATCTCTCGGTCATCGCCGATGCCGAGACCCTGCACCAGGCCGCCACCCGCACGCCCGGCACGCGGTCCGATCCGATGGTCCCCGCCACCCTCGTCGGTTTTGGACCGGTCGGACCCGGGCTGCTCGCCATGGTCGGATGCAACGCCGACACCACGCCGCTCATCACCCGCCGATCCGAGGTCCTCGACGTCGGCCGAACACGGCGTCTGGCCACCGGCAAGCAGCGCCGCGCGGTCCTCGCCCGGCAAGAGGGTCAGTGCGCAGCCCCCGGCTGCCGAAACACCCACCTCGAGATCCACCACGTCGTCTGGTGGTCCCGGGGCGGACGCACCGACCTCGACAACCTCGTCGGACTCTGCTCACGATGTCACCACCTCGTCCATCGCGACCTGCTCGTCATCCGCACCGACGGGCACGGCGGCTTCGCGTTCGCAGACCGGCACGACCGCACCCCGCTCGCCGACCTGCGCCGGAGGCGTCAGATCCATCGGGAGGCCGTCCGCGTCCACCGCATGGACATCGCGATCAGGCGACGGCGTGCCGAACGCGCCAGATCCGCCTGACCGCGCCATCTGTCACACCGCACGCCTATCGTCGTGATCACCTGTACGCGAGCACGACGGGAGCCACACGATGGCCATCAGCACCTGGAGCGAGCTCACCGACGGCCTCGACGCCGAGGACCTCGCCTTCCTCACCCACTACCGCGACTTCTGCCGCACCTTCGACGACGTCACCGAGGAGGTCCACACGTCGACGATCCAGTACAAGCGGGCGCGGATCTTCACGTCGGCGTACATGAAGAGCCACTACCTCGAGGTGCAGGTCGACCTGCTGCGCGAGGCGAAGCACCCTCGGCTGCGCACGTCGTTCGCCAGCACCAAGAAGGTCACCACCCACCGCGTCACGCTGCGCCACCTCGACCAGTGGGACGACGCGCTCGAGCAGCTGATCGCCGAGGCGGTCGAGACGGTAGGACCCGGCACCCGGTGACCCGCCCCGCTGGGGCACGATCGTGACCATGGACCAGCAGAGCGATTCCGAGCAGAACGATGCCGTGCAGTTCGACACCGATGACGACGTCTGCACCATCACCATCAACCGGCCCGACGTGCGCAACGCCGTCGACGGTCCCACGGCCCGCGCGTTGCTGGCCGCCTTCGAACGCTTCGAGGCCGACGACACCCTGAAGGTCGCGGTGCTCACCGGTGCCGGCAACACCTTCTGCGCCGGGGCGGACCTGTCGGCCGTCTCCGACCCGGACCGCCGCCCCGACCTGGATCCCACCGGCTGGGGCGCTGGCCCCATGGGCCCGAGCCGCATGCAGCTGACCAAGCCGCTGATCGCGGCCGTGGCGGGTCATGCCGTCGCCGGTGGGCTCGAGCTGGCTCTGCTGGCCGACCTGCGGGTCGTCGAGGACGACGCCGTGTTCGGCGTGTTCTGCCGACGGTGGGGCGTGCCGCTGATCGACGGAGGAACGGTGCGGCTGCCGCGCATCGTCGGGCAGGGGCGTGCGCTGGACATGGTCCTCACCGGCCGGCCCGTCGGCGCCCACGAGGCGCTGCAGATGGGCCTGGCCAACCGCGTGGTCCCGGTGGGGGAGTCGCTCACGGTCGCGCACCAGATCGCCGATCAGATCGCCGCGTTCCCCCACGAGTGCATGCTCGTCGATCGCGCCTCGGTGTACGCGCAGGCCGACCTCGACCTCGCCGACGCGCTGAGGGCCGAGGCCGTGCATGGCGTCCCTGTCGTGTTCAGCGAGGGCGAGGCCGGCGCCGGACGCTTCGTCGACGGCGCGGGGCGGCACGGCGCGTTCTGAGCGACCACCGTCGCGCGACCGAGCCGAATTGGAGCCTGCCGGTGGCGTCTGGCAGAATGAGAGATTGAGTCCGAGCGCACGAGGCCCCTCTCATCCTCAGCGCACCGGCCCACCGAGCAGGTTGACCGTGTCCCCACGCGGATCGAGCCGTTCACACCATCACATACCAAGGAGACACCACACTCGTGGCAGTCAAGATTCGCCTGAAGCGCATGGGCAAGGTTCGTACGCCGTTCTACCGCATCGTGGTCGCTGACTCGCGCAAGAAGCGCGACGGTCGCGTCATCGAGGAGATCGGTACCTACAACCCCAAGGCCGAGCCCTCGGTCATCAAGGTCGACGGCGAGCGCGCCCAGTACTGGCTCGGCGTCGGCGCCCAGCCCACCGAGGCCGTCGCCGCGCTGCTCAAGATCACCGGCGACATCGGCGGCACGTCCACGCTGAAGGTCGCCGAGGAGAAGCGCAGCAAGGAAGACATCTTCCAGGACGCGCTCAAGGACCTCCACAGCGAGCCCAAGACCGACGCGACCACCAAGAAGGCCGCCGCCAAGAAGGCCGAGAAGGCTGACAAGGTCGAGGAGGCCCCGGCTGAGGAGGCCAAGGTCGAGGACGCTCCCGCTGAGGAGCCCAAGGCTGAGGAGCCCAAGGCTGAGGAGCCCAAGGCCGACGAGGCTGGCGCCTGAGCATGGCCGCTCCGATCGACGAGGTCATCGAGCACCTGGTCAGCGGCATCGTCGACACACCTGACGACGTCTCGGTCCGGGCCAAGCAGACGCGCAACGGCGAGCTGTTCGAGGTCCGGGTCAACCCGGCCGACCTCGGCAAGGTCATCGGCCGTCAGGGCCGCACCGCCACCGCGATCCGCAAGGTGGCAGGTGCCATCGCCGGTCGCGGCGGTGCGCGCATCGACTTCGTGGACGTCGACCGACGTCGCTGACGTCGCGCGTCGACAGGTCGATCCCGTGTCCATGTTCGTCGTCGTCGGCCGCATCACGCGGGCCCATGGTCTGCGTGGCGAGGTCGGCGTCGACGTGCGCACCGACGAGCCCGAGCGGCGTTTCGCCCCGGGCTCGTCGCTCGTCTGTGGTCAGCGCACCCTGACCGTGTCGGCCATACGCTGGCACTCCGGCAAGCTGCTGGTCGCGTTCGAGCAGATCCCCGACCGCACCGCGGCCGAGACGCTGCACGGCGTCACCGTCGAGGCCGAGATCGATCCCGCCGAGCTGCCTGACGACCCGGACGAGTTCTACGACCACCAGCTGGTCGGGCTGCAGGTCCGCCGCGGCGGACCGGACGGCGACGTCGTCGGCACCGTCAGCGCCGTGCTGCACCTGCCCGACCAGGACACCCTCGCCGTCGACGCTGACGGTCGAGAGGTGCTGGTGCCGTTCGTCACCGAGCTGGTGCCCGACATCGACGTGCCCGGCGGATTCGTCACCGTCGCCGACGTCCCCGGCCTGATCGACCCCGAGGCCGCCGTCGAGGCCACCGCGGAAGCGCCGGAGTCATGAGGATCGACGTCCTCTCGATCTTTCCCGCCTACCTCGACGCGCTCGACCTGTCCCTGCCGGGCAAGGCCCGCGAGGCCGGTCTGATCGACCTGGCCGTCCACGACCTGAGGGACTTCACCCACGATCGTCACCGCAGCGTCGACGATACCCCCTACGGCGGTGGCGCCGGCATGGTCATGAAGCCCGAGCCGTGGGGTGAGGCGCTCGACGCCCTCGCCTGCCCGGACACCGTGGTGATCGTGCCCACCCCGTCGGGAGCCACCTTCACCCAGCGCGATGCCGAGCGCCTGGCCACCGAGCAGCACCTGATGTTCGCCTGTGGCCGGTACGAGGGCATCGATCAACGGGTCATCGACCACGCCGGCTCGGCACACCGGGTCGAGGAGATCTCTCTTGGTGACTTCGTGCTCAACGGGGGAGAGGTCGCCGCTCTGGCGATCATCGAGGCGGTCGTGCGGCTGCTGCCGGGCTTCATGGGCAACCCCGCGTCGCTGGACGAGGAGTCCCACGGCGACGACGGTCTGCTGGAGTACCCGGTGTTCACCAAGCCCGCCTCCTGGCGCGGCCTCGACGTGCCGGAGGTGCTGCTGTCGGGCAACCATGCAGCGATCGCCGCGTGGCGACGCGAGCGAGCCGAGGAGCGGACCCGGGCGCGTCGGGATCGTTCCGAGGGCTGAGCGGGCCGAAACACCGAAGTAACCCGCAGGGGGCAGGCGTAACACGCGCGCAATGCTGAAGCAAGGCTGAGAAAACCTCGGGCACCCACACTGAGGCTCGTATTCCTCGCAGCAACGACGCTGCACTGCCCTGCACAGGGTCCACCCCGAGGACCCCCCTCTCAGGAGAGTTGAATCAATGGAACTGCCCGTTTTCTGGCTGCTGATCACAGCAGCACTGGTGCTCTTCATGACGCCAGGCCTCGCCTTCTTCTACGGCGGTCTCGTTCGCGCCAAGAGCGTCGTCTCGATGATGATGCTCAGCTTCGGCTCGATCGGTCTCGTCGGCGTCCTGTGGATGCTCTACGGCTTCAACATGGCCACCCTGAGCGGGGGCAGCAGCGACTGGATCGCCGAGGTCCTCGGCAACCCGTTCAGCGACTTCGGTCTCACCGATGCGGCCAAGGCCGGTGACGGCGTGACCCTCGCGGGCGCTGCGTTCGGCGCCACCTTCGCGATCATCACGGTCGCGCTGGTGTCGGGTGCGATCGCCGACCGGGCCCGGTTCTTCCCCTGGATGCTGTTTGCGGGGCTCTTCGCGACGCTGGTCTACTTCCCGGTCGCCGGCTGGGTCTTCTCCTTCGACGACAACGGCATGACCGGTTGGGTCGGCCGCCTCGGCGGTCACTTCGGCTACGACGTCAGCACGATCGACTTCGCCGGTGGCACCGCGGTGCACATCAACGCCGGTGCTGCTGGTCTCGCGCTCGCTCTGGTGCTCGGTCAGCGTGTCGGCTTCAGCAAGGAGCTCAACAAGCCGCACAACGTCCCGCTCGTGCTCATCGGTGCGGCGATCCTGTGGTTCGGCTGGTTCGGCTTCAACGCCGGCGCGGCCACCAGCGACGGCGACGCCGCCCTGATCGTGGTCAACACGATCGTCTGCCCCGCCGCGGCTCTGCTCGGCTGGATCACGGTGGAGCACTTCAAGAACGGCAAGGCCACCTCGGTCGGCGCCGCTTCGGGTGTCGTCACCGGCCTCGTCGCGATCACCCCGTCCTGCCTGAACCTGACGCCGATCTGGGCCATCGTGCTCGGCCTGTTCGCCGGTGCTGTGTGCGCCGTCGCCATCGAGCTGAAGTTCAAGCTGGGCTTCGACGACTCGCTCGACGTCGTGGGCATCCACCTCGTCGCCGGCCTCATCGGCACCCTGTACCTGGGCTTCTTCGCCACGGAGACGGGCCTGTTCACCGGTGGCGGAAACCTCGACCAGTTCGTGGTCCAGTTCGTCCCGGCGGTCGCCATCGGTCTGTACTCGTTCGTCGTCGCGTACATCCTCGGCAAGGCGATCCAGTCCACCATCGGCTTCCGCATCAAGGAGGACGAGGAGGCTGCCGGCATCGACTCGGTGCTGCACGGTGAGGAGGGCTACGCCCTCAGCTGATCACCCAGCACGTCAAGCGCGCCCGTCGGGACTCCCGGCGGGCGCGCTGTCGTCCACGAGGTCCCCGGGTGGGCGATTTCGGGGTCGGGCGGTGTCTGTGGCAAACTTGGAGGTCGGCGCCGACGTCTCTGCCGCAGGGGCGACGTCGAGATGACGCCGACATTCTCGAACTCTCACCACATCCGTCGGTGACCTGTGGCACCAGCGAGGAGCCCCCCATGACCAACATCGTCGATCAGGTCGCTGCAGCATCGTTGCGCACCGACCTCCCCGAGTTCCGCGCCGGCGACACGCTGGACGTGCACGTCAAGGTCATCGAGGGCTCGCGCTCGCGTGTGCAGGTGTTCAAGGGCGTCTGCATCAAGGTGCAGGGCTCCGGCATCGGCCGCACCTTCACGGTGCGCAAGGTCAGCTTCGGCGTCGGCGTCGAGCGCACCTTCCCGCTGCACACCCCGGTCATCGACAAGATCGAGGTCGTCACCCGCGGTGACGTGCGTCGCGCCAAGCTCTACTACCTGCGCAACCTGCGCGGCAAGGCTGCCAAGATCAAGGAGAAGCGCGACGTCTGATCGCGCTCTCCGCGGTCGGCCCGGCCGCACGGCCACCTGCACACTCACCGGATAGAGTCGAGCGTGTGACTGAACATCGCGAAGCGACGTCCCAGAAGAAGCGTCAGCTTCCCGTCTGGCAGGAGTCGATCCTGCTCGTCGTCACCGCCATGGTCATGGCCGTGATCGTCAAGACGTTCTTCCTGCAGGCCTTCTACATCCCGTCCGAGTCCATGGAACCGACCATGAAGCCGGACGACAAGATCCTGGTGCAAAAGGTGTCGTACTGGGCCGGAGACGTCCACCGCGGCGACATCGTGGTGTTCGACGATCCCGGCGGTTGGCTCGACGAGGCCGATTCGCGGCGCGCGAGCAACGGGCTGCAGCGCGCGCTGGAGGCCATTGGTCTGTATCCCACCGGCGGCCACCTCATCAAGCGAGTCATCGGCGTCGGGGGCGACACCGTCAAGTGCTGCAACGCCGAGGGCAGGCTCACGGTCAACGGGACGCCGTTGGACGAGCCCTACCTGCTCGACGAGACCGCGACCCGCACCATGCCGTTCGAGGTCAAGGTGCCCCAGGGGTATCTGTGGGTCATGGGCGACAACCGCAACAACTCCGCCGACTCGCGAGCCCACCTGGGCGATCCCGGCGGCGGATTCATCTCCCAGGACGCCGTCGTCGGCAAGGCGTGGTTGCGCGTGTGGCCGCTCGGCCGCGCGGGCTTCATCCGCTCGCCCAGCACGTTCGACGACGTCAAGAGCCCATGACGCGACTGGCACGTGGCGCCACGGTGCGCCGTGACGCCGGCCTGTACGGCTACGAGAGGGCCTTGTCGCGGCAGGGCTTCGACGTGGTCGCCGGGGTCGACGAGGCCGGTCGTGGGGCGTGCGCCGGCCCCCTGGTGGCGGCAGCGGTGGTGCTCGATCGCGCGATCCCCGGACTGGCCGACTCCAAGCTGCTCACCGAGAAGCGCCGCGAAGCCTGCTACGACCTGATCATGAAGCGCGCTGCCGACGTGTCGGTCGTCGTCGTCGCACCCGGCGAGTGCGACCGGATGGGTCTGCAGCAGGCCAACATCGCCGCGTTGCGGCGGGCGTTGTGGAGGCTGTCGGTGCGGCCGTCGTACGTGTTGACCGACGGCTTTCCCGTCGACGGGTTGGGCGTGCCCGGTCTGGCGGTGTGGAAGGGCGATCGGGTCTCGGCATCCATCGCGGCGGCCTCGGTGATCGCCAAGGTGACACGCGACCGCATGATGGTGCAGCTGCACGAGCAGTTCCCGGCATACGATTTCGCCACGCACAAGGGCTACAGCACGCCGACCCACCAGCAGGCTCTGCGCGACCACGGCCCGTGCTCGGAGCACCGCACCCAGTACGTCAACGTCAAGGCCGCCATGGAGGCGCACGCATGAGGCACGAGCAATGAGTACGAGGCACGAGCAATGAGCACCGAGGACCTGGAGCGGTACGAGTCCGAGATGGAGCTCGCCCTGTATCGCGAGTACCGCGACGTCGTCTCGATCTTCAAGTACGTGGTCGAGACCGATCGCCGGTTCTACCTGTGCAACGCCGTCGACGTGAAGGTGCGCTCCGAGACCGGCGACGCCTACTTCGAGGTGTCCATGACCGACGCGTGGGTCTGGGACATCTACCGGCCGGCCCGGTTCGCCAAGAACGTCAAGGTGCTGACCTTCAAGGACGTCAACGTCGAGGAGCTGCAGGACTCCGACGTCAAGGTCCCCGACGCGAAGTAGCCCACCCCAGGGCTCTAGTCGGTCTGCACGTCCAGCCGCTGCAGTGCACCGAGCACCGCGACCATCTGCGGCACCTCGTGGGTGCGGTACATGCCGGTGCCGCCGAGGTGTGCCAGCACGGCGAAGAAGCTCTCGGCGATGCGGAACTGGTCCTCGAACAGGTCGAACGCGTGCGGCACCGAGTGGCAGATCGGCAGCCCGAGACGACGTAGCCGGAACGAGTTGAGCAGCACCGATGTCTGGTGGCGTGCACGGGCCACGTGGTCGTCCATGGCGAACCCGAAGCCCACACCCGGATCGAGCACGAGGTGCTCCACGCCATGGGTGCGCGCGTTGTCGATGCGTCGGGAGAACTGGTCGAGCATCTCGGGGAACGGGTCGGCCACGACGTCGCTGGCCCGCAGCGAGTCGACTGCGCGGGCGTGCGCTCCGTTCACGTGGCACAGCACGACGGTGGCGCTGAACTCGGCCGCGAGGTCGAACATCGCGTCGTCGTCGGTGGAACCGGTGAGGTTCACCGCGCGGGCGCCGGCGGCCAGCGCGGATCGCACGGTGGCGGGCGTGTAGCTCTCGACCGAGACGGCGATGTCGTCGGTGGCGAGCGCTTCGATCACGGGCACCAGGCTGTCGACCTGGTCAGCCGGCTCGACGCGCGCCTTGTCGGCGTTGCTGGACTCGGCGCCGAGGTCGATCAGGTGGGCGCCCTGTGCGGTGAGCACGCGCGCTCGGCGGATGGCGGACTCCGTGGTGGTGGCGACGCTCTCGCGGTACGTGGAGTCGCGCGAGAGGTTGACCACCCCCATGACCACCGGTTCGGTGTCGGTCTCGAAGGTGCGGTCGCCGATGCGAAGTGGAGCCACGGCATGGTCCAGGTCGTCGGCATGGCGAGAGGCGAGCTCGACCAGCTCGCGCAGACCGATCACGCCGACTCCGGTCGCAGGTAGCGCACCATCAGGAAGCTTCTCCGCGTGCAGCACGTGGCGCATCTCGAACTCGGCCACCCGGTCGAGTCCGTGGGTGCGAGGTGTCTGCGCCGTGCCGGCGAACGTGGGGGAGACGGTGATGTCGGCCTCGTCGAGCAGGCCGTCGGCCACCAGTGACTCCAGCAGGGTCGGGCCGCCCTCGCACACGATGTGGCGCAGCCCGCGCTTCTCGAGCACGTCGACGACGGTGCTGGCCGCGACGTGCTCGTCGTCGGTCACCTCCACGTCGCAGACCTCGCGCGCCTTCTCCACGCGTGGGCGATCGGCCGTCGAGCCGGTGATCACCAACGGGCGCATGGTCGACTCGGTGAACAGGGGGTCGTCGAGGTCCAGATCGAGCGAACCGGTCACGATCGCGAGGACCGGTGCCGGTGCCTGGCCGCTCGCCGCGCGCCGTTCGGCGTCGTCGGGCTTGGCCTTCATGGGACCGTACTTCTCGGCGCGGATGGTGCCGGCGCCCACGAGCACGACGTCGGCGAGGCGGCGCACGGCGTCGAGGACCTGCTTGTCGACGTCGGACGAGATCGACCCGCTGAGCCCGTCGGGCCCGGCGGCGGCGCCGTCCAGGGTGGTGACCATCATGGCCCGGATCCACCTGCGGCCGTCGGGCCACGGATAGGCATCGAGCACCTGGGCGTCGTCGAGGGTTCCCGTGCGGGGGCCAGCGATCATCTCCACGCGGCCAACCTATCCGTCCACAGCCAGTCGGGCTCGCCCTCGATGTCCACAGCGGGCAGACGCACGATGGTTCCCGAACCGCGCCGCGGCGAGGGTCGTGGCATGACCTACGCACACAACAAGGGCCTCGGCGACTACGGCGAGAAGGTGGCGGCCCGACACCTGGAGTCGCTCGGCATGGTCGTGCTCGCGCGGCAGTGGACCTGCCGGTTCGGCGAGATCGACATCGTCGCGCGCGACGGGTCCACCCTGGTGATCTGCGAGGTCAAGACGCGATCGTCCACGCGGTACGGCGGTCCGTTCGAGGCCGTCACGGGGCACAAGGCGGCTCGGCTGCGTCGCCTGGCCACCGAGTGGCTCGCCGTGCACGACGTCCATCCACCGGCCGTGCGCATCGACGTCGTGTCGGTGGTGCTGCCCACGGCCGGTGCGCCCGTGGTCGAGCGGATCGCGGGGGTGGCCTGAGGTGGCCGGCGTGACCCACTCGGTGACGCTCGACGGGCTGGCGGGCCGATCCATCGAGGTAGAGGCCGACATCTCCGGTGGTCTTCCGCGCACCGTCATCGTCGGACTGGCCGATGTCATGGTCAACGAGGCCCGCGACCGGTGTCGCTCGGCGATCGCCAACTCCGGGCGGTCGTGGCCGGACCAGCGCGTCACCATCAACCTGGCTCCGAGCACGCTGCCCAAGAGCGGATCGCACTACGACCTCGCCATCGCCCTCGCCGTGCTGGCCGCGCAGGACACCGTGCCAGCAGCGGCCCTGAAGGACGCGGTGTTCCTCGGTGAGCTCGCGCTCGACGGTCGGTTGCGCGCCATCCGCGGCGTGCTGCCCGCCACGTTGGCGGCCGCCGAGGCGGGCTTCGATCGCGTGTTCGTCCCGGAGGTCAACGTCGCAGAGGCTGAGCTGGTGGACGCGGTCACCGTCGTGGGTGTGCGGTCGCTCGGACAGACCGTCGCCCTGCTCACCGGCACCGAGGAGCCCGACGATCCGCCGGTCCCGCCGCTGGAGGAGGTCGGGGGAGCGGCCTGGACGTCGGCCGACCGGTTGGCTGACCTCGACCTGCTGGACGTGGCGGGGCAGGAGGACGCGCGACTCTCGGTGGTCATGGCAGCGGCCGGAGGCCACCACCTGCTCATGACCGGTCCGCCCGGAATCGGCAAGACCATGCTGGCGCAGCGGCTGCCCGGGCTGCTGCCGGATCTGACGCACCAGCAGTCCCTGGAGGTCAGCGCGGTGCACTCGATCGCCGGTGTGCTGCCGAGTGACTCCCCGCTGCTGGTGCGCCCGCCCTTCCTCGACCCGCACCACACCGCCAGCGCGGTGTCGATCGTCGGAGGCGGCAGCCGGGTGATTCGTCCGGGTGCGCTGTCGCTGGCGCATCGCGGCGTTCTGTTCATGGACGAGGCGCCCGAGTTCGCCTCCAACGTCATCGAGGCGTTGCGACAGCCGCTGGAGAGCGGACGGATCGTGGTCTCCCGAGCCGCGCAGACGGCCGCCTATCCCGCCCGCTTCCAGCTCGTCCTCGCGGCCAATCCGTGTCCGTGCGGACTCGACGGAGCAGCCGGCGAGCAGTGCCGGTGCTCGCCGCTGATGCGCCGGCGGTACGCCGATCGTCTGTCCGGGCCGATCCGCGACCGCATCGACATCCACCGCACCCTGACCGCGCCGGCGCGCCCCGAGCTGGCCGCCGCGGTCGGCAACGGGCGCAGCAGCACAGCGCTCAAGGAAGCCGTCACCGCGGCTCGCGAACGCCAGTCCGCGCGGCTTGCAGGCACCCCGTGGCAGGTCAACGCCGACGTCCCGGGCGCCGACCTGCGGCGACAGTGGCCGGTGCTGCCGGCCGGACGCGAGCTGATCGACGCCCAGCTGCGGGGCCACGCGCTCAACCCCCGATCGGCCGACCGCGTGCTGAGGTTGGCCTGGACCGCAGCCGATCTCGCCGGTCACGAGACGCCCACGGTCGAGGACGTCGAGGCCGGGCTGGCGCTGCGACGGGGCACCCCGCTCGGCGGTTCGGTGCGCGACCTGGTGCAGGCGTCATGAGAACCCAGGCCGCGGCACGTCTCGGGCTGAGCCTCCTGGTCGAGCCGGGCGATCCACGCCTGCGCGACCTGCTCGAGGTCCACCCGCCGTCACGGGTGCTGGAGGCCGTGCTGGGCCGGGAGCGACTCGACGGGTTCGAGCTGCCCACGTCGTGGAGCGACCGATCCGACGAGCTCGAACGACTGCGCGACCAGGCGCGCGATCGTGCGGGGTCAGCCGGGCTGCGATGGGTGTGTCCCGGTGACCCTCAGTGGCCGAACAGCTGGAGGATCTGGATCACGTGGAGCCGCTGCAGGACACCGCAGGTGCGCCGCTGGGTCTGTGGATCCGTGGAGCAGCGCGCATCGACCAGCTCGTGGACAGGTCCGTCGCCGTGGTCGGCGCCCGATCGTGCTCCACGTACGGGGCCGAGCTGGCCGGTGAGATCGCCGCCGACCTCGCGGCCGGCGGCCACACGGTCGTGAGCGGAGCGGCCTACGGCATCGATGCCTGTGCCCACCGCGGCGCACTGGTCGTCGATCGGCCCACCGTCGCCGTCCTCGCCTGCGGTGCCGATCGGGTGTACCCGGAGGCGCACACCACGATGCTGGACCGCATCGTCGACGAGGGCGGGCTCGTGGTCAGCGAGCAAGCCCCGGGGGCCTCGCCGCTGAAGCACCGCTTCTTGTCGCGCAACCGCATCATCGCGGCACTGTCGCAGGGCACCGTGGTGGTCGAGGCCCAGCAGCGCAGCGGCTCGCTCAACACGCTGCACTGGGCCGACCTGCTCGGACGCGCCACCATGGCGGTGCCGGGTCCGGTCACGTCACAACGGTCGGCCGGCGCCCACGCCGCCGTGCGCGCCGGCAAGGCGGTGCTGGTCACCTGCGGCGCCGAGGTCGTCGAGGAGGTCGTCGGCCTCACCCAGCCCGCGTGAGTGTGTACGCCAGGCGTGAACACCCCTGGCGCCGGCTCGCCGGTCGTGATTCGCTCCGAGCATGGGAGACGTGCTGGTGCTCGGCGGGACCTCGTGGCTCGGGGGAGAGGTGGTCCGGGCCGCGGTGCGGTGGGGTCATCACGTGACGTGCCTGGCGCGCGGCGAGTCCGGAGACGTGCCGGCCGGCGCCACGCTGGTCGTGGCTGACCGAGCACGCCCACACGCCTACGATCGCGTCGCGGGACAGCGCTGGGATGTCGTCATCGACGTCGCTCGCCAACCGGGGCAGGTGCGTGCGGCCGTCGCGGCGCTGGGCGACGCCGCGTCGCAGTGGACGTTCGTCTCGACCTGCTCGGTCTATGCGGACCAGAGTGGGCCTCTGACCGAGGACTCCGGGTTGCTCGATCCGGCCGAGGGCGACGAGGTGGGACCCGAGCAGTACGGCGAGGGCAAGGTCGCCTGCGAGCGCGCTGTGCAGTCCCTGCCGGGCTCGCTGATCGTGCGAGCGGGTCTGATCGGCGGGCCGGGCGACCCGTCGGATCGCCTCGGCTACTACGTCGCCCGTCATACGCTGGCCGGCGATGGTCCGGTGCTCGTGCCCGACGTGCCGACCCAGCCAGCCCAGGTCATCGACGTCCGCGACCTCGCGCAGTGGCTCGTCGTGGCGTCGTTCGCACGTCGATCCGGGATCGTCAACGCCGTGGATCGGCCCACCACGGTCGGTGCGCTGCTGGACCTCTCCGGGGCGACCGCAGCCGCCGGGGAACAGGTGTCGGTGGCACCGGACGTCCTCGCTGACCACGGCGTCCAGCCGTGGATGGGCGACCGCTCACTCCCGCTGTGGCTCCCTGCGTCGCACCACGGCATGGGCCTGATGGACGATGCCCGCATCCTGGCCGCAGGGCTGGAGCGTCGACCGCTCGAGGACACGCTGGCCGACGTCCTGGTCGACGAGCGCGAGCGCGGACTCGATCGTCCACGGCGCGCCGGTCTCACGCGGTCCGAGGAGCTCGAGCTCCTCGACGGCAGACTGCAGTCATGACGGATGCGCCGGATCTCAGCGAGGCGTGGGCGCGGGTCCTCGGCGAGTACGAGCAGCATCTCGTCGCCGAGCGGGACCTGTCCGCCCATTCGGTCCGCGCCTACCTCGTGGACCTGGCCAACCTGGCGCAGCACTGCGGCCGCCTCGGGATCGCCGACCCGGCCGACCTGACGATCCGCTCGTTGCGCAGCTGGTTGGCCACCCAGCAGACGCTCGGCCGGGCCAGGACCACCATCGCTCGGCGCGGGACGGCGGCGCGGGTGTTCACGGCGTGGCTGGCGAGGACCGGCCGGGCTGAGGCCGATCCCGGTGCGCTCCTGGTCAGCCCCAAGGCGCACCGCGAGCTGCCCGAGGCGCTGTCGCTGGTCGAGATCCGCGCCGTGCTGGACGCCGCCACGGAGGCGTTGGTCACCGACGGTGCGGCAGGCCTGCGCGACCTCGCCATGCTCGAGCTGCTCTACGCGACGGGCATCCGCGTGGGTGAGCTGGCCGCGATGGACGTCGACGACGTCGATCGCGGCCGGAACGTGGTGCGCGTCCTCGGCAAGGGCCGCAAGGAGCGGACGGTGCCGTTCGGCGGTCCGGCCTCCGATGCCCTCGACCTGTGGGTCGAACGCGGCCGTCCCGAACTCGTCGTCGACGGCAGCGGCTCCGCCCTGTTCCTCGGCGTCCGTGGAGCCCGCATCGATCAGCGAGCGGTGCGCCGGGTGGTGCACGATCGGTTGTCAGCCGTGGAGGGAACACCCGACTTGGGTCCGCACGCGCTGCGGCACACCGCGGCCACGCATCTGCTCGAGGGGGGCGCTGACCTGAGGTCGGTGCAGGAGATCCTCGGCCACGCGTCGCTCGGCACCACGCAGATCTACACCCACGTCAGCACCGAGCGTCTCCGCAGCGCCTACAAGCTCGCCCACCCCCGCGCCTAAAGCCCCGAATTTTGCGGGCCCAGGCACGGTTCTCGACCTGAGGAACGGTGCTTCAGCCCGCAAAATTCGGGGCTTCAGCAGGGGAGGGCGTCGATCAGGGTGCGGAGGCGGGACTGGAGGTCGCGGGCTGCGGACTCGTCGAGACCCATGGCGTCGCGGATCTGGCAGTCGAGGTCGTCGAAGCGTGCGGACAGCTCGCGTCCGGCGGCGGTGAGGTCGATGTCGACGACGCGCTCGTCGTCGGTGCTGCGCGTGCGGCTGAGCAGCCCCGACGACTCCAGACGGCGCAGCAGGGGAGTGAGCGTGCCGTGGTCCAGGTGCAGCTCGCGTGCGATGGCCGACACCGGGCGGGCCGGCCCGTCGCTGAGCAGTCGCACGACCAGGTACTGCGGATAGGTCAGGCCCAGCTCGCCCAGCAGGGGCCGGTAGCAGGCGGTGACGGCCCGCGATGCCGCGTACAGGTCGAAGCACAGCAGGTCGTCGATCGTGGCGCTGCGCGCCGTGGGTGTGGTCGTCATCTGGGCCTCCTGCCTTGCGTGGACGATATCACGTGTGTACGTTCATCTTGTGCACAAGACATTCTGGTGCACGACACCGAGCATCCGCCATCAGAGGAGCAGACATGCCCACACGTACCGCACGCACCGCCTGGAACGGCACCCTCGAGGAGGGCTCCGGCCAGGTCGAGCTGACCAGCTCCAAGATCGCCACGTACGACGTCTCGTTCCCCAAGCGCGCTGCTGACGACGCCGGCGGCACGACCAGCCCCGAGGAGCTGCATCGCCGCGGCGCACTCGTCGTGCTTCGCGATGCAGCTCTCGGCCCTGATCGCGGCCGCGGGCGGCACGCCGGAGTCGCTCGAGGTGACCGCCGACGTCTCGCTCGGCCCGGACTCCTCGGACGGTGGCTTCAAGCTGACCGGCATCGCCCTCAAGGTGACCGGTGAGGTCAACGGCCTCGACGAGGCCGGATTCGAGAAGGCCGCGGCCGACGCCAAGGCCGGCTGCCCCGTGAGCAAGGCCCTGTCCGGCGTCGAGATCACGCTGGAGACCGAGTACGTCAGCTGACCTCTCGTCCAGCTGCTACAGGAGCTGCGCGGGGTCCACGGTGTGGCCCCCGCGCAGCACCATGAAGTGCAGGTGACACCCGGTGGCCAAGCCGGTGGCGCCGATGCGTCCGACGACCTGGCCGGCCGACACCCGGTCGCCGCGACGCACCGATCGCGACGACAGGTGGGCGTACCCGGTCTCGAGGTCACCACGATGGTCGATGACGACCCGCCGGCCGTAGGCGCCGTCGGTGGGCGTTCGCGTCACGACTCCCGCTGCGGCCGCGTGCACCGGGGTGCCGCACGGTGCTGCGAGGTCGGTGCCGTCGTGCAGCTTGCGCACACCGGTGATGGGGTGCACCCGCATGCCGTACGGCGACGACACGGGGCCGGCCACCGGCCGTCGGAGCACGCCGCCGGCACCGGCAGGAGGCGGCGGTGGCGGGCCCTCGGGGGAGATCAGCCGGAACCGTCCGCCGCCCAGCAGGTCGAGAGGATCGAGGTACTCGTCGTCGGCGACGCGTCCCAGGTGCAGGCACGGGCCGGGGCAGTGGCTCGGCCCGGGCTGCAGCGTGCCGATGACCTGGCCGCGCTCGATGGCGTCCCCCTGGCGGACGCCGGCGCTCACGGGCTGGTAGGTCGATCGCTGGTCGCCGTGGTCGATGGTCACGACGTCGACCGATCCCACCCGGCCGACGAACGCCACGGTGCCCGGAGCCACCGCCCGGACGGGGGTGCCGGCGCGCGCCGCGATGTCGATGCCGCGGTGCCCGGCCCCGTACTCGGTGGCCGGAGGGTCGAAGGTGCGACCGAGGCCGGCCCGTCCCACGGGCCAGGTCCACGACTCCGCAGCGACGGCCGGGATGGCGATCGCCGTGCAGGCCGCCATGACGGTCAGGACGAGCAGGACACGAAGGTTTCGCATGCGTCGAGACTCGATCCTGCGCTGGTGCGGTGCCAGCGCTCGGACGCGAGCTGTGGACGGAGCGGTCGATTCCTCGATCTGTGGATCCCGCCGATTTCTCTGCTGGCTGCGACCTGCCGTACAGTGGTGCCATCACTTCTTCGGAAGTGAAATTCGCGCGCCCGTCCCCGTCTTGACGCGAGAGCTGAAAGCCGGACGCGGTCCTGGTCTCCCCACCACGGTGAGGAGCGGGCCACGTTGCACGGGTGCCAGGCCGCCGACAACCGTCGGTGGAACACAACCAGGAATGGCACACGTGTGCCACAAGGAGGTACGACCATGGCCGTCGTCACCATGCGCCAGCTGCTCGAGAGCGGCGTTCACTTCGGGCACCAGACCCGTCGGTGGAACCCGAAGATGAAGCGATTCATCCTCACCGAGCGCAACAGCATCTACATCATCGACCTGCAGCAGTCGCTGGCCTACATCGACGCCGGGTACGAGTTCGTCAAGAACACCGTCGCCCGCGGCGGCACGATCCTGTTCGTCGGCACCAAGCGCCAGGCGCAGGAGCCGATCGAGGAGCAGGCCAAGCGCGTCGGCATGCCCTACGTCAACCAGCGCTGGCTCGGCGGCATGCTCACCAACTTCTCGACGATGCACCAGCGCCTGCAGCGCATGAAGGAGCTCGACGAGATCGACTTCGACGACGTCGCCGGCTCCAACCGCACCAAGAAGGAGCTGCTGCAGATGAGCCGTGAGCACGCCAAGCTCACGCGCACCCTCGGCGGCATCCGCGAGATGGGCCGCACCCCGGCCGCCGTCTGGATCGTCGACACCAAGAAGGAGCACCTCGCCGTCGACGAGGCGCGCAAGCTCGGCATCCCGATCGTCGCGATCCTCGACACCAACTGCGACCCCGACGACGTCGACTACCCGATCCCGGGCAACGACGACGCCATCCGCTCGGTGGGCCTGCTCACCCGCGTCATCGCCGACGCCGTCGCCGAGGGCCTGATCGCCCGCGGTGGCAGCAAGACCGGCGAGGAGGAGGCCGGCACCGAGCTCGGCGCCGACGAGCCCCTGGCCGACTGGGAGCGCGAGCTGCTGGAGAAGAAGGACGCCGACGCCGCTGCAGCCACCGCTGCTCCGGCCGCCGCCGTCGACGCTCCCGCCACCGACGAGAAGGCCGCTGCCGCCGAGACCGCCCCGGTCGACGCCGCCCCGGCCGCGGAGGCTCCCGCCTCGCCGGCCACCACCACCGGAGCCGGCGTCACGCCGCCCGAGGGTGCCACCGCCACCGCCCCGTTCGGTCCCGGCTCCAAGGCCCCGCTCAAGAGCGGCAACGCCCCCAAGGGCTACCCGGTCAAGGGCAACGCCGACTCCGGCAAGTACCACACCGAGGACGGCCAGTGGTACGAGCAGACGATCGCCGAGGTCTGGTTCGACACGCCCGAGTCGGCCGAGGCGGCCGGCTTCACCCGCGCCGGCGCCTGACCGCCACCCCACCCACACGCACGAAGGGACACCTGTCACATGGCCATTGCAGCCGCTGACGTGAAGAAGCTCCGCGACGCCACCGGCGCGGGGATGATGGACGCCAAGAAGGCGCTGACCGAGGCCGACGGCGACTTCGACGCCGCCGTCGAGGCCCTGCGCATCTCGGGTGCGGCCAAGGCGGCCAAGCGCGGCGCCGAGCGTGAGGCCTCCTCGGGCCTGGTCGCCAACTCCGGCACCGCGATCGTCGAGCTCAAGTCCGAGACCGACTTCGTCGCGAAGAACGAGCAGTTCATCGCGCTCGCCCAGGAGCTGGCCGAGGCCGCCGACGCCAGCAAGCCGGCGTCGGCCGAGGAGTTCGCCGAGTCGACCCTGTCCAGCGGCAAGACCGTCGCCCAGTCGATCGCCGACCTGGCCGCGGTCATCGGCGAGAGCTTCGAGCTCGGCCGCGTGGCCGCGTTCGACGGTGACGTCGCCACCTACATGCACCGCCGCGCCAGCGACCTGCCCCACGCCGTCGGCGTGCTGGTGCAGTTCGAGGGCGGCGACGCCGAGGTGGCACGCTCCGTGGCCATGCAGATCGCGGCCATGCGCCCGCGCTACCTGACCCGCGACGAGATCCCCACCGAGATCGTCGACAAGGAGCGCGAGATCGCCGAGGCGACCGCTCGCGAGGAGGGCAAGCCCGAGCAGGCGATCGCCAAGATCACCGAGGGCCGCCTCAACGGCTTCTTCAAGGACGTCGTCCTGCTGGAGCAGCCGTCGGTCACCGATGACAAGAAGACGGTCCAGGCCGTCGTCGACGCCGCCGGCGTGAAGCTCACGCGCTTCGCGCACATCGAGGTCGGCTCCTGACGGACGCCGCAAGGAGAGGACGCGCATGACCACTGCCGAGCACGAAGCATCGACGGAGTCTGCGCGTCCCGTGCGGCGTGTCCTGCTCAAGCTGTCCGGTGAGGTGTTCGGGGGCGGCAAGCTCGGGATCGATCCCGACGTCGTCAACGGCATCTCGGCGCAGATCGCCGCGGCGGTCCAGGAGGGCGTCGAGGTCGCCATCGTCGTCGGCGGTGGCAACTTCTTCCGCGGGGCCGAGCTGAGCCAGCGCGGCATGGAGCGTTCGCGCGCGGACTACATCGGCATGCTGGGCACCGTCATGAACGCCCTCGCGCTGCAGGACTTCATCGAGAAGCAGGGCATCGACACCCGCGTGCAGTCGGCCATCACCATGGGCCAGGTCGCCGAGCCGTACATCCCGCGCCGCGCCATCCGCCACCTCGAGAAGGGCCGGGTCGTGATCTTCGGCGCGGGCGCCGGCATGCCGTACTTCTCCACCGACACCGTCTCGGCGCAGCGCGCACTCGAGATCAAGGCCGACACCGTCCTGATGTCCAAGAGCGGTGTCGACGGCGTCTACACCGCCGATCCGCGCACCGACGCCTCGGCCCGCAAGCTCGACGAGGTGACGTTCGCCGACGCCCTGCAGCAGAACCTCAAGGTCGTCGACGCGGCCGCGTTCGCGCTGTGCATGGAGAACCGTCTGCCCATGATCGTCTTCGGCATGGAGGGCGAGGGCAACATCGCGCGAGTCCTGCGTGGTGAGAAGATCGGAACGCTGGTCCACGCCGACTAGGCGTGCAGCGCAACGGAAGAAGGAAGCATCGTGATCGATCAGACCCTGCGTGACGCCGAGTCCAAGATGGAGAAGGCCGTCGAGCACACCCGCGAGGAGTTCGCGGCCATCCGCACCGGCCGCGCCCATCCGGCGATGTTCTCCCAGATCACGGCCGAGTACTACGGCACCCCCACGCCGCTGCAGCAGCTGGCCGGATTCCAGGTCCCCGAGCCGCGCACCGTGATCATCAGCCCGTACGACCAGGGTGCCAAGGCGGCCATCGAGAAGGCGATCCGCGAGTCGGACCTCGGCGTCAACCCGTCCGACGACGGCAAGGTGCTGCGCGTGACGCTGCCCGAGCTCACCGAGGAGCGACGCAAGGAGTACATCAAGCTCGCCAAGTCCAAGGCCGAGGACGGCCGCGTCGCCGTTCGCGGCGTGCGCCGCAACGCCAAGCAGGCGATGGACCGGGCCGAGAAGGACTCCGAGATCAGCCAGGACGACAACACCGGCGCCGAGAAGCGCCTCGACGGCCTCACCAAGAAGTACGTCGACATGGTCGACGACCTGCTCAAGAACAAGGAAGCCGAGCTCCTTGAGGTCTGAGCCTGCGCCACAGGCATCAGATCCACCTTCGGCCGACCCCTCCACCGACGACGCTGCTCCCGCGAAGAGCAGGGCCGGACGGGACCTGCCCGCCGCCATCGCGGTGGGGCTCAGCCTCGTCGCGATGGTGTTCGCCTCGTTGTTCCTGTTCAAGGACGTCTTCGTCGCGGTCGTCGCGATCGCCCTGACGATCGGGTTGTGGGAGCTCGGCCGAGCCGTTCGCACCGCGGGTATCGCCATGCCGTTGCTGCCCGTGGCAGCCGGCGGCAACATCATGCTGATCGGCGGTTACTACGGCGGCATGGAGACGGCAGCGGTCGCCATGGCACTCACGGTGATCGGACTGCTGGTCTGGCGACTGAGCGACGGGGCCGACGGCTTCGTGCGCGACACGACGGCCGGCATCTTCGCGTTGTCGTACCTGTACCTCATGGGCGTGTTCGTGGTGCTCATGCTGGTCGAGGACGACGGCCCGTGGCGGGTGGTCGCGTTCATCCTGGCCACCATCGCGTCGGACATCGGCGGGTACATCGCCGGCGTCCTGTTCGGCAAGCACCCCATGGCGCCGACCATCAGCCCCAAGAAGTCCTGGGAGGGCGTGGCCGGCTCGCTCACGGTGGGGGTCGTCGCCAGCGCCCTGTTCGTCGTGCTCGTCCTGGACGGCCCGTGGTGGGCCGGTGTGCTCCTCGGCGTCGCCGGTGTGGTCTTCGCGACGCTCGGCGACCTGTCGGAGTCGCTGATCAAGCGCGACCTCGGGATCAAGGACATGGGCGATCTGCTGCCCGGCCACGGTGGCATCATGGACCGCCTGGACTCGCTGATCGCCGTCGCGCCGATCGCCTGGCTCGTGCTGTACACGTTGGTCCCGGTTACCTGAGCGACACACCCACGAGGCAGGCTGGTCCCATGTCCATCAAGGTCGCGCTCGAGCACCGCACCACCTACTCCTTCGAGCGACCGGTGCGACTCGGGCCCCACGTCGTGCGTCTGCGGCCCGCCCCTCACACGCGCACCCCCATCGAGGCGTACGCCCTGGACGTCACGCCCACCCGCGACGCGAGCGGGGTCGCCGCTCCCCACTTCATCAACTGGCAGCAGGACCCGTTCGGCAACTGGATGGCCCGTCTGGTCTTCCCCGAGCCGGTCCACGAGCTCGACATCACGGTCGGCCTGGTCGCGGACCTGGTCTCGATCAATCCCTTCGACTTCTTCGTCGAGGAGTACGCCGAGCGGTTCCCGTTCTCGTACGAGCCCGAGCTGGCCGCCGACCTGGCGCCGTACCTGAGGCCCGTGGCGGAGCAGGGCGGTGAGGGCGAACCCGGTCCCGTGGTGACCGCGTGGCGCGAGGCGCTGCCGCCGGTCGACCCCGATGGCGTGCCGATCGTGACGTTCCTGGCCAACCTGAACGCGGCGGTCAATCGCGACGTCGCCTACTCGGTGCGGATGGAGCCCGGCGTCCAGAGTCCCGACGAGACGCTCGGGCGGGCGATCGGATCGTGCCGCGACAGCGCGTGGCTGCTGGTCTCCCTGTTGCGCCAGTACGGTCTTGCCGCGCGGTTCGTGTCCGGCTACCTGGTGCAGCTGACGTCGGACCAGGAGGCGCTCGGAGGAGGTGCCAACGGTCCGGCCGAGGACTTCACCGACCTGCACGCCTGGACCGAGGTCTACGTCCCGGGCGCCGGCTGGGTGGGCATGGACCCCACGTCGGCGCTGTTCGCGGGCGAGGGCCACATCCCGCTGTCCGCCACACCGCACCCCTCCTCGTCCGCGGCGATCTCGGGGCTCACCGAGCCGACGTCGGTGGAGTTCTCGTTCTCCAACACCGTCACGCGGGTGCACGAGGACCCGCGGGTCACCAAGCCGTACACCGACGAGGCCTGGCAGCGCATCGATGCGTTGGGACAGGCGGTCGATGACCGGCTGGATGCGGGCGACGTGCGCCTGACCCAAGGTGGCGAGCCCACCTTCGTGTCGCTCGACGACATGGTCTCGCCGCAGTGGAACACCGACGCCGACGGTGACGACAAGCGTCGCCTCGCCAGCCAGCTGGCCGACACGCTGCGCGAGACGTTCGCCGCCGGCGGCGTCGTGCACCGTGGTCAGGGCAAGTGGTACCCGGGCGAGCCGCTGCCACGCTGGCAGATCGCGATGCAGTGGCTGAAGGACGGCACCGCCATCTGGTCCGACCCGACCCTGCTGGCCGACCCGTGGGACGAGTCCGCTGCCGTCGACGACGCGCCGGTGCGTGCCGAGCAGCTGGCCCGTGAGATGACCCGCCTGCTGGGTCTGCCGCCGGAGCAGCTGCGTCCCGCGTTCGAGGATCCGCTGCTCCAGCTGGCCGCCGACCTGCGCCGACCCGACGGCGAGCGCCCCGACTCCGATCCGACCGCTCCGACCGCCGCGACGGTGGCCGAGCTCGACGAAGGTGTCGACGAGCCCACCGGTTGGGTCCTGCCGATCGCCACGGGCGAGGAGTGGGTCAGTCCCGACTGGTCGCTGCGCCGCGGACGGCTGGTGCTCATCCCCGGCACGTCGGCCGTCGGACTGCGGCTGCCGCTCGACGCCATCAGCTGGACCGACCCCCAGGCCAGCGGCGACCCGTCGTACCTCGAGGCCGGACCTGCCATTCACGCCGGTATCCCCTCCGTGCCCGTGGTGTCGGTCGAGGACCAGCCCACCACCGCCCTGGCCATCGAGGGCCGTGAGGGCCACGTGCACGTCTTCCTGCCCCCCACCGAGCGGCTCGAGGACTACGTCGACCTGCTGCACGTCATCGACGTCGCCGCATCCTCGCTCGCGCAGCCGGTCGTGATCGAGGGCTACGGACCCCCGCCGGACCCACGGCTGACCCAGCTGGTCGTCACGCCCGACCCCGGTGTCATCGAGGTCAACGTGCAGCCGTCCGGCTCGTGGGCCGAGCTCCGCGACCTCACCCTGTCGCTGTACGGCACGGCCCGCGAGCTGCGGCTGTCCACCGAGAAGTTCGACCTCGACGGCACACACACCGGCACCGGCGGCGGCAACCACATCACCCTCGGTGGCGCCCAGCCGGCCGACTCGCCCATGCTGCGTCGTCCCGACGTGCTGGCCAGCATGGTGGCGTACTGGCAGCGCCACCCGGCGTTGTCGTACCTGTTCTCCGGCCGGTTCATCGGCCCCACCAGCCAGGCGCCACGGTTCGACGAGGGGCGCCCGGAGGCGGTGTACGAGGCCGAGATCGCCCTGTCGGAGATCGACCGGCTGGCCGCGGAGTCATCTGACGCTCCCGCACCCCCGCTGTGGCTCGTGGATCGCTCGCTGCGGCACATCCTCACCGACCTCACCGGCAACACGCACCGCGCCGAGTTCTGCATCGACAAGCTCTACAGCCCCGACTCGGCCCGTGGCCGGCTCGGCCTGCTCGAGCTGCGCGGGTTCGAGATGCCGCCGCACCCGCAGATGGCGCTGGTGCAGTCGCTGCTGGTGCGCTCGCTGGTGGCGATGTTCTGGGAGCAGCCCTACCGTCAGCCTCTGGTGCGCTGGGGCACGGCGCTGCACGAGGACTTCCTGCTGCCGCAGGGCGCCATCGCCGACATCGGAGCCGTCGTGGCCGACCTGCGGGCGTTCGGCATCGACTTCGACCCCACCTGGCTCGACCCGTTCACCGAGTTCCGGTTCCCGCGGATCGGCTCGACGAGCATCGCCGGCATCACGATGGAGCTGCGCAACGCCATCGAGCCGTGGCACGTGCTGGGCGAGGAGGCCACCGCGGGCGGCACGGCCCGGTACGTCGACTCCTCGGTCGAGCGCGTGCAGGTCATGGTCGACGGCGTGGTTCCGGGACGACACGTCGTCACCTGCCAAGGTGTTCCCGTGCCCCTCACACCCACCGGTCGCGCCGGCGAGTACTTCGCCGGAGTGCGCTATCGCGCGTGGCAGCCGCCGTCGGCGCTGCACCCCTCGATCGAGGTGCACTCGCCGTTGACCTTCGAGGTCGTCGACATCCAGGCCGCGGTCTCGCTCGGTGGCGCCACCTACCACGTGGTGCACCCCGGGGGCCGGGCCCACGAGAACCCGCCGGTCAACGCGCGTGAGGCCGAGTCGCGACGCAGCGGACGGTTCGAGGCGCTCGGCCACACCGCCGGCAGTGTCGACGTCGCGGCCATGACGGCGCTGGGCCGCCGTGCCGAGACGCCGGAGTACCCGCACACGCTGGACCTGCGCCGGGTGCTGCGCACGCGTGAGGCTGGTCGGTGACGGCGCTCGGTGACTATGCGGCAGCCGTCAGCCAGCCCGCGCTGACCCCTCAGGTCACCACCCGATACGACGAGGTCATCGCACCCGACGGGTCCTTGCGACCGGCCTGGGCGCCGCTGGCCGAGAGCGCGGTCCAGCTGACCGAGACCGAGCTGCGCCGCGTCGAGGGCGACATCGAGCGGTTCCTGGCCAACGACGGCGTCACCTACACGCCGCCCGACGGCGATCCCGAGGCGTGGCGGCTCGATCCGATGCCCCTGGTGCTGACGGCCGAGGAGTGGGCGCCGCTGGAGATGGGGCTGGCTCAGCGCACCGAGCTGCTCAACGCGATTCTCGTCGACCTCTACGGGCCGCAGACCGTGATCTCCTCGGGCGTCCTGCCGCCGGCCGTGGTCTTCGGACACAGCGGCTTCCTGCGTGTCGCGGCGCGAGCGTCGGCTCGCGACCCTCAGCCGCTCCTGGTCGCGGCCGCCGACCTCGGGCGCAACGCCCATGGCGAGTGGCAGGTGCTCGCCGATCGGGCCCAGGCGCCGTCCGGCATCGGCTACGCGATGGAGAACCGTCGGGTCATCTCCCGGGTCATGCCCGAGCTGTACCGCCGAGCCGGCCTGCACCGCATGGCCCCGTTCTTCCAGGCGCTGCGTGCCACCCTCATCGAGGCCGGGCCCGACGACCGCGCGAATCCTCGCGTCGTCGTCCTGTCGCCCGGCACGCACTCCGAGACGGCGTACGACCAGGCCTTCGTCGCCTCCAGCCTCGGCTTCCCGCTGGTCGAGGGCAGCGACCTGGTCATGCGCGACGGCGCGGTCTGGATGCGGGTGGTCGGGCGGCTCGAACGCGTCGACGTCATCCTGCGCCGGGTCGACGCAGCGTGGAGCGACGCGCTCGAGCTGCGGAAGGACTCCCAGCTGGGCGTGGCGGGTCTGTCCGAGGCGGTGCGGCGCGGCACCGTGCGCGTCGTCAACGGGCTGGGCGCCGGTGTGCTGGAGAACCCGGCCCTGATGCCGTACCTGTCGCAGCTGTGCGAGGTGCTGCTCGACGAGCCGCTGCGTCTGCCGTCGGTGCAGACGTGGTGGTGCGGCGACGATCGGTCCCGCGAGCAGGTCCTGGACCGCCTCGGCTCGGTGGTGGTGCGTTCGATCGACGGCCCCGACGATCTCGGCCATCTGCCGCACGACACGCTGCGCGAGATGATCCGGACCGAGCCCTACCGCTATGTCGGCCAGGAACCGGTCGCGCTGTCGCAGTCGCCCACCCTGCAGGCGCGCGGCGTGCAGCCGATGACGCTGTCGCTGCGCACCTTCACGATGAAGTACGGCTCGGGCTACCGGCCCATGGTGGGCGGGCTCGCCAACGTGTACGACGGTGTCGTCTCGGCCTCCAGCAAGGACGTCTGGGTGCTCAAGGAGCGCCCCGAGGACCCCGACCAGGGGCTGGCCGACGTGCTGCCCCTGACCAACGTGCGTGCTCCGGCGGCCATGGTGCCTCGCATCCTGGAGGACATGTTCTGGCTGGGCCGCTACGGCGAGCGGGCCGAGGACATGCTGCGGCTGGTGATCACGGCCCACGGCTCGGCCCAGGACTTCCGCAACCGCCCGCACAGTGCCGGCGGCGCCAGCCTTGCGGTCATGATGGGCGTCATCGAGCGGCTCGCCGGACGGTCCACCACCGACGACCACGACGAGCGCTTCCGCTCGGTGCTGCTCGATGCGCACCGGCCCGGATCGGTCGCCCAGTCGATCAGCGCTCTGCGTGACGCAGCCCAGAGCGTGCGCGACCAGCTCTCGCCCGACACCTGGCACGCGTTCGGCAGCACGGACCGCGCCTCCGCTGCGCTGCGCAGCTACCCCTACAGCCACCAGATCTCCGAGAGCGCCGGCCGCATGCTCACCGGGATCCTGGCGCTGCACGGCGTCACGGCCAACATGATGCGCGACCCGGGATGGCACCTGATCGGCATCGGTCGGTCGGTGGAACGCGGCCTGCAGCTCACCCATCTGCTGCGCCACACGGCCACGGTCCGTCGCGGCATCGACGTCGACCGCGAAGTGCTCAGCGCGGTGCTGACGGCGGCCGAGAGCAGCGTCACCCATCAACGTCGGTATCGCGGGTACGTGCGTGTGTCCAGCGTCCTCGAGCTGTTGCTGCTCGATCCGGAGAATCCACGATCGCTCGCCTTCGGCCACGCGCGCATGCGTGAGCACCTGGCCGCGCTGCCGGAGTCGTCCGGCGCCAGCCGCCCCGAGCGACTCCTCGACGATCTCGTCGAAGAGCTCGAGCGGGTCGACATCCCCGCGCTGGTGGCCATCGAAGGAGAGCGCCGACCCAACCTGGAACGCTTCCTCGACGCCTACCTCGATGCGCTGAGCCGACTGGCCGACTCGATCGGTCAGGTGCACTTCGCCCCTGCGCCCGTGCCGCGGGTGTTCGGCTTCGCGACGGTCCGCGAGTGATGGGCATGCGCTACCGCATCAACCACCGCACCACGTACACCTACGACGACGACGTGTCGGACAGTCTCGGGATCGCCTACCTCGTGCCGCGCACGATGGACTGCCAGCGGGTGCTGCAGCACGACGTGCAGATCGACCCCGCACCGGCGGATCGTTCGATCGACGCCGACTACCACGGCAACACCGCCACCTACTTCCAGGTGACCGAGCCGCACCGCACGCTGGTGGTGCTGGCGACCAGCGAGGTCGAGTCCGAGACGCCGGTGCACGACGAGGCGTCGCTCGCGCAGCCGTGGGAGCAGGCACGCCCGGCCCACCGGCCCGACGTGCCCGACGCGTGGCGCGCGGCCGACTTCAGCCTGCGATCTCCGCTGATCGACCATCCGCAGGACGCCGCCGAGTACGGTGCGGTCTCGCTGCAGCCCGGTCGTCCGGTGGGGGAGGCGGTCACCGATCTCATGCACCGCATCCACGCGGACTTCGTCTACGACAAGACGGCCACCACCGTCACGTCGACCATCCACGACGTGTTCGAGAAGCGGGCGGGCGTCTGCCAGGACTTCGCCCACCTCACGCTGGCGTGCCTGCGATCGCACGGGATGGCCGCGCGGTACGTCAGCGGCTACCTCGCCACCACGCCGCCGCCGGGCAAGGAGCGCATCGTCGGTGCGGACGCCACCCACGCCTGGGTCGCCGTGTGGGTGCCGGGTGGTGGCTGGCTGGCCGTGGACCCGACCAACGACCAGTGGGTCAACGACCGCTACGTCACGGTGGCATGGGGACGCGACTACGCCGACGTACCCCCGGTCAAGGGCGTCATCTTCACCGAGGCCAAGACCTCGACCCTCACCGTCTCCGTCGACGTCGCCCCGATCTGACCCGCCGCTCCGGCCATCTCGCCGCTCGGCGGATACTCTGCGCCACTCGGAAGGCCTGCGCCGCGTTGCCGCCGTCGGTGCGAAGGCACCGACCCTGACACACTTGGGAAGTGAAGTCGTTCTCGTGTCGTGTCTGTGGCAGCTCCCTGTTCTTCGAGAACTCGATCTGCGTGTCGTGCCGCACGAATCTGGGGTTCTCGCGTGAGGAGCGCGCCATCGTGCCCGTGGACGACAAGGGCCAGTACGTCGACGCCGACGGCGACATCTGGCACGTCTGCAAGAACCTCAACCTGTCCGGCTGCACCTGGCTGACCGAGTTCCCCGGCGGGTACTGCTTCAGCTGCGGGCTCACGCGCACCCGACCCAGTGATGCCGACGCGGTCGGACTGCGCGAGTACAAGGTCGCCGAGGAGGCCAAGCGCCGTCTCGTCGTCGAGCTGGACACCCTCGGGTTCTCCATCACCCCGCGCAGCGTCGACGAGGAGAACGGGCTCGCGTTCGACCTGCTGTCCAGCGTCGACGAGGACGTCACCACCGGCCACGACAACGGCGTCATCACGCTCGACCTCGCCGAGAGCGACGACGCCCACCGCGAGAAGGTGCGGGTCCAGCTCGACGAGCCGTACCGCACGATGCTCGGTCACTTCCGGCACGAGGTGGGCCACTACATCGAGTGGCAGCACGTGCGAGGCGACCTGATCGGCCAGGCTCGCGAGCTGTTCGGGAACGAGGAGGAGAGCTACGCCGACGCGATCGAGCGGCACTACTCCGAAGGCCCTCCCGCCGGGTGGGAGCAGAACTACATCAGCATGTACGCCACGATGCACCCGTTCGAGGACTTCGCCGAGACGTTCGCGCACTACCTGCACATCTGCGACACCATCGAGACCGCGTCGGCGCACGGGCTGTCCACGGTCGGCAACCCGCAGGACTTCACCTCGTTCCGGGACCTCGTGGTCGGCGTCTGGGTGCCGTTGAGCATCGCGCTGAACCAGATCAACCGCAGCATGGGCAAGGGCGCGCTGTACCCGTTCGTCATCCCCGCGCCGGTGCTCGACAAGCTGCAGTTCGTGGCCGACCTTCCCCGAGGGTGAGCCGCGCCGACTGACGATTCGGGCGATTGCCGTGCGGATGGGACACTGGATCGGTGACTGATCTGCCCAAGACGCTGCCGCTGGTGTTCGAGCAGCCCCGCGGACGCAAGAAGCCGCCGCGCCACCTCGCCGACCTCACGGCCGAGGAGCGCACCGAGGTCATCACCGCGCTCGGCGAGCCGGCGTTCCGGGGCAAGCAGGTCGCCACCCACTACTTCTCGCGCCTCGAGCGCGACCCGGCCGGCATGACCGATCTCCCCGCCGGCTCGCGCACCGCCATCGTCGACGCCCTCCTTCCGGACCTGCTGACCTCCGTGCGGGTGATGGAGGCCGACAAGGGCAAGACCCGCAAGACGCTCTGGCGGTTGTTCGACGGCGCGCTCGTGGAGTCGGTCCTGATGCGCTACCCCGGTCGCGCCACGATCTGCGTGTCGAGTCAGGCCGGGTGCGGCATGGCCTGTCCCTTCTGCGCCACCGGTCAGGGTGGGCTGCAGCGCAACATGAGCACCGCCGAGATCGTCGACCAGGTGGTCGACGCCGCCGGCGCGATGGCGCGCGGTGACGTCGCGGGTGGACCGGGCCGGCTGTCCAACGCGGTGTTCATGGGCATGGGGGAGCCGATGGCCAACTACAAGGCCGTCATCGGCGCGGTCCGCCGCATGGTGGCCCCGGCTCCCGATGGTCTGGGCATGTCGGCGCGCAACATCGTGGTCAGCACCGTGGGGCTGGTACCGCGCATGAAGCAGCTGGCCACCGAGGGCATCCCGGTCACGCTGGCGCTGTCGCTGCACGCGCCCGACGACGAGCTGCGCAACGAGCTGGTGCCGATCAACACCCGCTGGAGCGTCAACGAGACCGTCGAGGCCGCATGGGAGTACGCCACGCTCACCGGACGCCGGGTCTCCATCGAGTACGCCATGATGCGTGACATCAACGACCAGGGCTGGCGCGCCGACATGCTCGCCGACGTGCTGCTCTCGTTCGGCGGCGGCTCCGACCGCCCGGGCAGCTGGGTGCACGTCAACCTCATCCCGCTCAACGAGATCCCGGGCGCCAGGTTCACGCGCTCGCGCGACGAGGACATGGACGAGTTCGTCCGCCGGCTCGAGGCCAAGGGCATCTCCACCACCGTCCGCGACACCCGCGGCGACGAGATCGACGCCGCCTGCGGACAGCTGGCTGCGACTGAGGTGTAGTCCAGCGCCTCGACGGACAAGGGACGGTCAGGACGATGTCCAGATTTGAGTACTAACGTCCTGTCTCAAATGTCCAACCTGAGGTCTGCGCGCGTGGTTCAATTTCGTCACGTTTCTGCCACCTCTCACGGTGGCCCGTCGCCGAAGGACCACCGATGTCGCGCAAACTACTCGTTCTCCCGATGTCGCTGGTCTTGGTGACGGGTATCTTCCTTGCAAGCCCCTCCGAGGCGGCCACGTCGACCGGCACGACCGCGGTCAAGACCCAGCTTCAACCAACAGCGAAGGTCTCCGGCGTCCGCCCGATCCTGTGGATCCCCGCTCGCAAGAAACTGACGTTGCAGTGCTTGGCGGTCGGGGAGAAGGCGTACGGGGCGGTGGCGAAGGCCGACCCGTACTACTTCAAGGTGACCTACGGTGGAAAGACCGGTTACGCCATCGATGCTGACCTCTACACGGCCAAGAACGCGACTTCGTTGGGGCTGACGTATTGCTCAATCCCTGCTCAGCCGAGCAGCCCGAAGGCGAGTTCGGTGACGGCGTCGTCCGTCAAGCTTCTCGTGGGTCGACAAGTCCAACAACGAGACATCTTTCAAGACCCAGTACTCCACCAACGGTGGAAGGACCTGGAAGGCCGGACCCCGGGCCGGAGCCAACGCCACGTCCACCACGATCGGAGGACTGAGCGCCTCGACCCAATACACGATTCAAGTTGGGGCTTCGAACAACAAGGGCACCAAGTGGTCGGCCTACGTGCGGGTAACGACAGCCAAGAAGCCGGTCGCCAGTACCGCGCGAATTGCGGCCGTCGCGACTCAGAACCTTGGTCTCGGCCCGTGCTCCACAAATCGGACTGACGGCAAGAAGGGATTCCTGGGTAGTTGTGGAGTTCCCAGCGCGTGGTGCTCGGAGTTTGCCCGCTGGGCCTGGAGCAAGGCTGGGGCGAGGATCTCGGGAATCTCGGCGTCCTCGGCAACCTTTATTACTGCCGCATCAAAACATGGCGGCACGGTGCACAGGTCGACGACGTATGCGCCGAAAGTCGGAGACGCGGTGGTGTTTGGATTCAACGGTTCGAACTACGCCAATCACGTGGGGTTGGTTACTGCGGTCCACAGCAATGGCTCCATCGACATTACCCACGGGAATATCAACGGCGTCGTTGTGCGGGACACGAAGATTTCTGCAGCGAATGCAAGGGTCGGCAGACTTGGCACCAACGGCTACATCGTCGGTGTCGGCCATGTCTCCGCATTCGTGACACCGAAATTTTGAGGCGTCTTGCCATACGCCAATGTTCATGCCGGGCGCGACTTTACGGTGATCTGTAGTTCTTGCCGCGTTCATGGCCTCCCGCCCACTGACTAGCCTTCTACTGTGAGAGTGCTAGCCACCGACCTCGACGGCACGCTGCTCCGGTCGGACGGCACCGTGTCGCCGCGCACGCGGGCCGCGCTCGAGGCCGCGTGGGCGGCCGGTGTCACGACGGTCTTCGTCACGGCCCGACCTCCGCGCTGGCTCGACCAGCTGGTCGACCACGTGGGCCACCACGGCATCGCCATCTGCGGCAACGGCGCCTTCGTCTACGACGTCCCGCGGAGGGAAGTCGTCACCGAACGCGGGTTCGACCACGACCACGTCCTGTCCCTGGTGAGGGACCTGAGGTCGGCGGTGCCGGGCATCGGGTTCGCGGCCGAGCGCGCCGACGGCATGGGGCGAGAGGTCGGGTTCGTCGACCCGGAGGTGGACGAGTACGTGCTGATCGACCACGCCGGAGTCACGGATCGGCCGGTCGGCAAGCTGCTCGCACGGTCGACCCAGGTGGAGGGCCCCGAGTTCCACCGGCTCGTGTCGAACGTGGTCGGGGACCGGGCCGAGCTGGGATTCAGCGGTGTCATGGGACTCGCCGAGATGACCGCCCCCGGTGTCACCAAGGCCAGCGGCCTCGCGGCGTGGTGCGCCGAGCACGGGTTCACCGCCGACCAGGTGTGGGCATGCGGGGACATGCCCAACGACCTGCCGATGCTGCGGTGGGCCGGCCGGGCCTTCGCGGTGGCCAATGCGCACGACGACGTGCGGGCCGTCGCCGACGAGACCGTCGCCAGCAACGACGACGACGGCGTCGCCAGCGTTCTCGAGCGCCTGCGGACCCCCTGACCACCCCCGCGAGTGGCGCAGTCTGGTCGATTTCGGCACCGGATCTCGACCAGACTGCGCCACTCGCGGTTCACGATGCGCCACTCGGTTGCCGCGGCACGGGGCCGGCTCGATAGCGTGGAGCCGACCCGAGGAGGACCATGACCGACGCCGACCAGGTGCTGTCGCTCGACCACGCCGGACCTGTCGCCACGCTGACCCTGCGTCGGCCCGACCGCCGCAACGCGCTCAATCTCGACCTGTGCCGAGCGATCCACGCCGGCGTCGACGAAGCGATCACGAGTGGTGCCCGGGTCATCGTCGTGACCGGGGAAGGGACGGCATTCTGCTCCGGAGCCGACCTCGACGGCGTCTACGGCGGAGAGTTCCTCGACGCCCTCTACGGCATGCTGCACCACCTGGCATCGGTCCCGGTCCCGATCGTGGCCGCCGTCAACGGTCCGGCGATCGGCGCCGGCACCCAGCTCGCGATGGCCTGCGACCTGCGGGTCGCCGACGAGTCGTCGCGGTTCGGGGTGCCCACCGCGCGCAACGGCATGGCGGTCGACGCCTGGACCATCCGCACGCTGGAGAAGCTGGCCGGCTCCGGACCGGCACGTCGACTGATGATCGGCGCCGAGATCCTCGACCAGGAGCAGGCCCTCGTCTGTGGCCTCGCCGACCGGGCCGGGACCCTCGACGACGCCCACCAGTGGGCCGGGCAGATCGCCACCTTCGCCCCGCTGACACTGGCGCACAACAAGATGGTGCTCAACGGCAGCCCGGGCGACGAGGTGGTCGTCGAGCAGAGCTTCCAGCGCGTCTGGGCCAGCGCCGACGTGCGCGAGGCGGCCGCAGCCCGCGCCGAGAAGCGCCCACCGGTCTTCACGGGGGAGTGAGCGTGCCCGACAGCGCCACCGGCAGCCTCGCGTTCCGCGCCCTCGACCACCACGTCATCAACGGCCGCGCCGACGACGTCGCCTACGCAGGCGTCGGACGGCCCATCACCTATGCCCAGCTCCTGCACGACTCGGCATCGATCGCCGGCGCCCTGAGTGAGATCGGTCTGGCCGCAGGCTCTCGCGTGACGCTCGACCTGGATCTGCGCCGCGAGCACGTCATCGCGGTGCTCGCCATCGCCCGTCTCGGGACCGAGCACGATCCGGCCGCCGACATGGCGCTCACCGGGCAGCCGCCGATCCTCAGGACGCCCGACACCGAGGTCCCGTGGGACGTCCTGCTCCACGCCGGCCGCAACGACCCGGCTCCAGCACCGGCAGCAGACCCCGAGGGCTACGCCGACCGCATGCTCGCGGCGCACCCGGACGTCTTCGGCCCTCTGCTCGACGGCGGCACGCTGTCCTGACCGTCAGGCCCAGGCGCGATCCTGCGCCTCGGTGAGGACCGAGCGCAGGATCTGCTCGATCTCGTCGAAGTGGGCCTGCTCGGCGATCAGGGGTGGCGCCAGCGTGATGACGGCGTCTCCGCGGTCGTCGGTGCGGCAGTACAGCCCCTGCTCCAGCAGCCGGCCGTTGAGGAAGCCACGGAGCAGCTGCTCGGTCTCGGCTCGGTCGAAGGTCTGGTGGGTCGCGGAGTCCTTGACCAGCTCGATCGCGAAGAAGTAGCCGTCGCCGCGCACGTCACCGACGATGTCGAGGTCGAGCAGGCTCTCCAGCGTGCTGCGGAAGGACCCGGTGGTCTCGCGCACGTGACCGGTGAGGTCCTCGCGCTCGAAGATGTCCAGGTTCGCCATGGCCACCGCGGTCGACACCGGGTGGCCGCCGAAGGTGTAGCCGTGCACGAAGCTGTTCTTGCCCTGCAGGAACGGCTCCATCACCCGGTCGGACGCGATCATGGCGCCCAGGGGTGCGTAGCCGGACGTGATGCCCTTGGCGCAGGTGATCAGGTCGGGCTGGTAGTCGAATCGGGTCGCTCCGAACATCTCGCCGAGGCGCCCGAAGGCGCAGATGACCTCGTCGGACACCAGCAGCACGTCGTGCCGGTCGCAGATGTCGCGCACCTTCTCGAAGTAGCCCGGCGGGGGAGTGAAGCAGCCACCGGCGTTCTGCACGGGCTCGAGGAACACCGCGGCCACGGTGTCCGGCCCCTCGGCGACGATGGCCCGCTCGATCTGGTCGGCGGCCCAGGTGGAGTACGCCTCGAGGTCGTCGACCGATCCGGCGTACCCCTCCTCGGCCGCCCGGAAGATGTTGGTGTTGGCGACGTGCACGGTGCCGGGCACCAGCGGCTCGAACGCTTCCTTCAGCCCCGCGACGGCGGTGATCGAGAGCGCTCCGTGGGTGGTGCCGTGGTACGCGACGCGGCGACTGATGGCCTTGGTCTTGGTCGGCTTGCCCTGCAGGGCGAAGTACTGCTTGGCCACCTTCCATGCGGACTCGACCGCCTCGCTGCCGCCGGTGGTGAAGAACACCCGGTTCAGGTCACCCGGCGCGTACCCCGCGAGTCGTTCTGCGAGGTCGATCGCGGTGGGGTGCGCGTAGCCCCAGACGGGGAAGAACGCGAGCTCGCGGGCCTGCTTGGCGGCCGCCTCGGCGAGCTCCTGACGGCCATGACCGGCCTGAACGACGAACAATCCCGACAGCGCGTCGAGGTATCGCTTGCCGCGGGTGTCCCACACGTACATGCCCTCGCCGCGCTGCATGACGGGGATGTCGTGCTCGGCGTACGCACCGTGCCGCGCAAAGTGCATCCACAGGTGGTCCTTGCCTGCTCGCTGCAGGCGGTCGTGCTCCTGGTCGTTGCTCATGGCGCCAGTGTGACCCTCCGCCCCGGTCACCCTCAACCACCCCCGTACGGCGGGCGCCATCGGTGTGGGGTCAGGCCGGCACGTGGTCGATGCCGACGGCGTGGCAGGCGTAGGTCCAGAACGACCGGCGCGCGTCGGGGTCGTCCGACCGGCCGGGCAGGTAGGAGGTCGAGCGAGGGCGGCGGTCGCACCAGAACAGGCCGGTCGAGTCGGAGGCCGCGTCCGCCGCGGAGAGCCACACGATCGTGTCGGCGCCCTGCTCGGCGGAGCGCAGCACCGGTCCGAGCACCCGGGAGAACGTCGGCAGCGAGTCGGTGACCCCGGGAGTGTCGGCCCAGCCCGGGTGCATGCTGTGCACCGCGATGCCGTCGCCGGCGTACCGCTGCGCTAGCAGCTCGGTCATGGTGACCTGCAGCCGCTTGGTGCGCGCGTAGGCGCGGATGCCCTCGTACGTGCCGCGCTCGTACTCGATGTCGTCACCGATCGTCGCGTCGAGGGGCGCCGAGTACATGCCGCCCGACGAGACCACCACGACCCTCGAGTCGGCTGCGGCGGCCAGCTGGTCACGCAGCAGCTCGGTCATCAGCAGAGGGCCGAGCACGTGCGTGGCCAGGGTGGACTCGTGTCCCTGGGCCGACGTCACGCGCTGCGGCGGGATCACGCCGGCGTTGTGCACGATGCCGTGCAGCACCGGCACCCTCTGGGCGAGGTCGGAGGCGTAGGCGCGCACGGCGTCGAGGTCGCTGACGTCGCACACCTCGGGCAGCAGGTCGGCGTCGGGCTGGGCACGACGGATGGTCTCCGCGGCATCGATCAGTCGCGACTCGGTGCGGCCCAGCAGGTGCACCGTCGCGCCGAGCCGTGCGATCCCGGCGGCGGCGGCGAGGCCCAGCCCCCCGCTGGCACCCGTCACGACGACGTGGCGGCCCACCAGCGACCCAGGCTCAGCGTCCGCAGGCCACCAGTGCCGCCGAAGGCTCGGGCCGATCGAGGTGTATCCGAGCAGCAGCGACTTGTCGAGCACGACGTCGAGAGCAGACGTGAGGTGGCGGGTCATGTGACCACGGTAGGGGGGACGGTGCAGGGTCGCACCGGGCCGGCTCAGGAGAAACCCTGATTCACCTGGCCGGCGTCGGGTGGGAGTCTCGTCCCATGATCACTGTTGAGAACCTCACGAAGACGTATGGGCCCTATCGGGCTGTCGATGACGTCTCGTTCACGTGCAGGCCGGGTGCTGTGACGGGCTTTCTGGGTCCGAATGGTGCGGGCAAGTCCACGACGATGCGCATCATGACGGGTCTGACTCCGCCGACTGCTGGGTCGGCGAGCATCGGGGGCGTGGATTATCGCGACATTCCGAATCCGGGCACGCAGGTGGGTGTGTTGCTGGATGCGTCGGCGCAGCATGCGGGTCGTACGGGTCGTGAGATCTTGACGTTGAGTGCGTTGACGATGGGTCTGCCGATGAGTCGGGTGGACGAGATGTTGGCGTTGGTGAGCTTGACGCCGGAGGAGTCCAAGCGGCGGGTGAAGAACTACTCGTTGGGGATGCGTCAGCGTCTGGGCATCGCGAATGCGTTGATCGGTGATCCGAAGATCTTGATCCTGGACGAGCCGGCCAATGGTCTGGATCCGGCGGGCATCCACTGGATGCGGAGCCTGTTGCGGACGTATGCCGATCGTGGGGGCACGGTGTTGTTGAGCTCGCACCTGTTGCACGAGATCGAGATCATCGCTGACGAGATCATCGTGATCGGTCACGGCAGGATCGTGGCGCAGGGCACCAAGGCCGAGCTGATGGCCCGCGCCCGTGGCGGGGCCGTCTCCACCTTCGTCCACGGCGCAGACGACATCAGTCTGGAGTCGGCCCTGACGGCCCGCGGCCACGAGGTGTCGACCGTCGAGGGTGGACTCCAGGTCACCGCCGACGCCAGTGACATCGGACAGACCGCGCTCGAGCACGGGCTCGCCCTGATCGAGCTGCGACCCGCCACGGGCGCGGGCCTGGAGGACATGTTCCTCGAGCTGCACGTCCTCGACCCAGCGTGACCAGACCACTGAAGGAGCACTCGCATGAGCGCCACCCCCGCCACCCCGTCGGTCATCACCACCGACACGCTCTCCACCAACACCCCGGACATCCCGTTCAGCCGACTGGTCTCGGTCGAGCTGCGCAAGATGTTCGACACCCGGGCCGGACGCTGGCTGATGATCAGCATCGTCGTGCTGTCGGTCATCGCCACCGCCTCCGTGATCGCGTTCGCGCCCGACAGAGTGATCACCTACGGCACCTTCGGCACTGCCTTCGGCGTGCCCCTCAACGTGCTGCTGCCGGTCGTCGCGATCCTCTCGGTCACCGGCGAGTGGAGCCAGCGCAGCGGACTGACCACCTTCACCCTCGTGCCGCACCGGGCCTCAGTGGTGTGGGCCAAGGTCGTGGCCTCGGTCGTCGTCGGACTGGGCGCCGTGGTGTTCGCGTTCGCGATCGGTGCGATCGGCAACGTCGTCGGAGCGGCCATCAACGGCCTGGACGCCGTCTGGGACGTCAGCGTGCTGCAGTTCTTCACCATCGGGTTGGCGTTCCTGTTCAGCCTGCTGCTCGGCTTCGCCCTCGGCGCGTTGTTCCGCAACACGCCCGCCGCGATCGTCGGCTACTTCGTCTACGGCTTCGTGCTGCCGAGCATCTTCGGGCTGCTGGCGGCGTTCCAGGACTGGTTCAAGAGCCTGCAGCCCTGGGTGGACTTCAACTTCGCCCAGGGTCCGTTGTTCGACGGCAGCATGACCGGCCAGGAGTGGGCCCAGCTGGGCACGTCGGGCCTCATCTGGTTCGTGCTGCCCCTGACCCTGGGCGTGCTGCTGATCCTGCGCTCCGAGGTCAAGTAGGTCTCTGCGACTTTCGGCTACCCGGATGTGACCGATCGGCTGATTCACGTGGCGTGTCCCGTGGTGCACAGTTGGACTCATGATCACTGTTGAGAACCTCACGAAGACGTATGGGCCCTATCGGGCTGTCGATGACGTCTCGTTCACGTGCAGGCCGGGTGCTGTGACGGGCTTTCTGGGTCCGAATGGTGCGGGCAAGTCCACGACGATGCGCATCATGACGGGTCTGACTCCGCCGACTGCTGGGTCGGCGAGCATCGGGGGCGTGGATTATCGCGACATTCCGAATCCGGGCACGCAGGTGGGTGTGTTGCTGGATGCGTCGGCGCAGCATGCGGGTCGTACGGGTCGTGAGATCTTGACGTTGAGTGCGTTGACGATGGGTCTGCCGATGAGTCGGGTGGACGAGATGTTGGCGTTGGTGAGCTTGACGCCGGAGGAGTCCAAGCGGCGGGTGAAGAACTACTCGTTGGGGATGCGTCAGCGTCTGGGCATCGCGAATGCGTTGATCGGTGATCCGAAGATCTTGATCCTGGACGAGCCGGCCAATGGTCTGGATCCGGCGGGCATCCACTGGATGCGGAGCCTGTTGCGGACGTATGCCGATCGTGGGGGCACGGTGTTGTTGAGCTCGCACCTGTTGCACGAGATCGAGATCATCGCTGACGAGATCATCGTGATCGGTCACGGCAGGATCGTGGCGCAGGGCACCAAGGCCGAGCTGATGGCCCGCGCCCGTGGCGGGGCCGTCTCCACCTTCGTCCACTCGGTCGACGATCAACGACTGCACAATGCGCTCGCGCAGTCCGGACAGGAACCCACCGCGGTCGAGGGTGGACTTCAGGTCGCCCTCGGTGCCGAGCAGGTCGGACAGGCCGCCCTCGCCGCCGGTGTGGCCCTCGTCGAGCTCCGCCCCGCTGCCGGTGCGGGCCTGGAGGACATGTTCCTCGAGCTCACCTCCGCCTCCCAGCGCGACCAGACCACCGAAGGAGCACTCGCATGAGCGCCACCACCCCGTCGGTCATCACCACCGACACGCTCTCCACCAACGTCCCGGGCATCCCGTTCAGCCGACTGGTCTCGGTCGAGCTGCGCAAGATGTTCGACACCCGGGCCGGACGCTGGCTGATGATCAGCATCGTCGTGCTGTCGGTCATCGCCACCGTCTCCGTGATCGCGTTCGCGCCGGACTCGGTCATCAGCTTCAGCACGTTCGCCACGGCCTTCGGCGTTCCGCTGGGCGTCCTGCTGCCGGTCGTCGCGATCCTCTCGGTCACCGGCGAGTGGAGCCAGCGCAGCGGACTGACCACCTTCACCCTCGTGCCGCACCGTGGATCGGTGATCAACGCGAAGATCGCCGCTGCCGTCATCGTCGGCGTCGTGTCGGTGCTGCTGGCCTTCGGGATCGGCGCCGTCGGCAACGTGATCGGCGCCGCGGTGAACGGGATCTCGGCAGACTGGGACGTCTCGGTCCGGATGTTCCTGTTCATCCTGCTGGCCAACATCCTGGGCCTGCTGCTCGGCTTCACCCTGGGCGCGCTGTTCCGCAACACGCCGGCCGCGATCGTCGGCTACTTCGTCTACAGCCTGGTGCTGCCCGGCATCTTCAGCCTGCTGGCGGCGTTGCAGGACTGGTTCAAGAGCCTGCAGCCCTGGGTGGACTTCAACTTCGCCCAGAGCAAGCTGTTCAACGACAGCGTCTCGGGTCAGGAATGGGCGCAGCTCGGCACCTCCGGGCTGATCTGGTTCGTGATCCCGCTGGCGGCCGGGGTCTGGCTGATCCGTCGCTCCGAGGTCAAGTGACCCGCACCTGACGTCCGTGGGGGACAATGGCGGCATGCGCAAGCGTGTCGCCATTCTCGGGTCCACCGGATCAATCGGGACCCAGGCCCTCGAGGTGGTGGCCGCCAACCCCGAGCGGTTCGAGGTCGTGGCGCTGGCGGCGGGTGGCAGCAACCCCAGGCTGCTGGCCGAGCAGGCCATCGCCTTCGACGTCCCGCTCGTCGCCGTCGCCCAGGCGCAGGCGGCGCAGGACGTGCAGCTGGCGCTCTACGCCGAGGCGCAGAAGCGCGGGTACGACCAGGGCGACGCCCGCGTGCCGCGTCTGCTCGCTGGTCCCGACGCGGCCATCGAGGTGGCCCGCACGCCGTGCGACGTGGTGCTCAACGGCATGACCGGGGCGGTCGGGCTGCTGCCGACCCTCGCTGCGCTGGAGGCCGGAACCACGCTGGCGCTGGCCAACAAGGAGTCGCTCATCATCGGCGGTGAGCTCGTCACGGGTGCGGCCAAGCCCGGACAGCTCGTCCCGGTCGACTCCGAGCACTCCGCGCTGGCCCAGGCCATGCGCGGCGAGCGACGCGACGACATCAGGCGTCTGATCGTCACGGCCAGCGGGGGACCGTTCCGCGGTCGCACGCGCGAGCAGCTGGCCGACGTCACTCCCGAGCAGGCTGCGGCCCACCCCACCTGGGACATGGGGCCGGTCATCACGATCAACTCCGCCACGCTGGTCAACAAGGGCCTCGAGGTCATCGAGGCGCACCTGCTGTTCGACATCGACTTCGACCGGATCGAGGTCGTGGTGCATCCGCCGTCGATCGTGCACTCCATGGTCGAGTTCACCGACGGGGCCACCATGGTGCAGGCATCGCCTCCCGACATGAAGCTGCCGATCGCGCTCGGGCTCGCCTGGCCCGACCGGGTTCCCGGCGCCGCCCCCGGGTGCGACTGGTCGTCGCCCGCCTCGTGGGAGTTCTTCCCGTTGGACGAGCAGGCGTTCCCCGCCGTCTCGGTCGCCCGCCGAGCCGGCGAGTACGGCCGCACCGGACCGGCGGTCTTCAACGCGGCCAACGAGGTGTGCGTCGACGCCTTCGTGGCCGGCGATTTGGGGTTCCTCGGCATTGTTGACACGGTGGCCGCGGTGCTCGACGAGCATCTCGCCGATCCCGTCTGGTTCACCGACTCGGTCACGCTCGACAGCGTGCTGGGTGCCGACCGCTGGGCGCGTGAGCGTGCAGCACAACTGGTGGGAGACAGCCGATGACCGCGCTCATCTACGCCCTCGGCGTGCTGTTCTTCGTCGTCGGCATCGCCGTCTCGATCGGGCTGCACGAGCTGGGGCACATGTACCCGGCCAAGAAGTTCGGGGTCAAGGTCACCCAGTTCTTCGTGGGCTTCGGCAACACGGTCTGGTCCACCCGGCGCGGCGAGACCGAGTACGGCTTCAAGGCCGTCCCGCTCGGTGGCTACGTCAAGCTCGTCGGCATGCTGCCGCCGGCCAAGGACGCCGATCCGCACGAGGTCCGCGAGTCCAACACCGGCCTGTTCACCCAGCTGGCCACCGACGCCCGCAACGCCGAGTACGAGACGATCACCGACGAGGACATGCCGCGGCTGTTCTACCGCCTGCCGTGGTGGAAGAAGGTCATCGTCATGGCCGGCGGGCCGATGATGAACGTCGTGATCGCCGTCGTGCTGTTCGGCATCGTCATCATGGGCTTCGGCGCCCTGCGGCCCAGCACCACGGTCGAGGCCGTGTCGGACTGCGCCATCAGCGACGCCGAGGCCGGGCGCACCTGCACCGCGGCCGACCCGCGGACACCCGCGAGCATCGCGGGCCTGCAGCGCGGTGACGTGATCACCTCGTTCGCCGGCCAGAAGATCACGTCGTGGGAGCAGCTCAGCCGAGACATCCGGGCCAACGGCAGCGATCCCGCCGAGATCCAGTACGTGCGCGACGGGCAGACTCAGAGCGTCTCCATCCGCCCCACGGTCATCGCGCGCACCGATCTCGACAACCCCGACAAGACCGTCGAGGTGGGCTTTCTCGGGGTTCGTCCCGAGCTGACCACCCAGCGTGGGAACCCGCTGGACGTGCTCACCACGGTCGGCACGTACACGAAGGACACCGCGTCGGCGATCTGGCACCTGCCCACGCGCATGGTCGACGTCACGAAGGCCGCCTTCGGCGCCCAACGGGATCCGGACGGTCCGATCGGCGTGGTCGGTGCCAGTCGCATCTCCGGCGAGCTGGTCACCTACGACGACCCGTCCTGGGCCGAGCGGGGATCCCGGGTGCTGTCGTTGCTCGCCGGGCTGAACCTGTTCCTGGCCCTGTTCAACCTCATTCCGCTGCTGCCGTTCGACGGCGGGCACATCGCCGGCGCCCTCTGGGAGGCGCTGCGACGCGGGATCGCGAAGCTGAGGGGGCGACCCGACCCGGGCTTCGTCGACGTGGCCAAGGCGCTGCCGGTGGCCTACGGCGTGGGCATGGTCCTTATCCTGATGAGTGTGATCCTCGTGTACGCCGACATCGTCAATCCCGTGAGGCTGTCATGACGTCATCAGGTTCGGTCCCGGTCTCCCTCGGCATGCCCGAGGCGCCGCCGCCGGTGCTGGCGCCGCGGCGCAAGACCCGCAAGATCAAGGTCGGCTCGGTCGACGTGGGCGGCGACGCCCCCATCTCGGTGCAGTCGATGACCACGACCCTGACCTCCGACGTCAACACCACGCTGCAGCAGATCGCCGAGCTCACTGCCGCGGGCTGCGACATCGTGCGCGTGGCGTGCCCCAGTCAGGACGACGCCGACGCACTTCCCGAGATCGCCCAGCACTCCAACATCCCGGTCATCGCCGACATCCACTTCCAGCCCAAGTACGTGTTCGCCGCGATCGACGCCGGCTGCGCGGCGGTGCGCGTCAATCCGGGCAACATCCGCAAGTTCGACGACCAGGTCGGGGCCATCGCCAAGGCGGCCAAGGACGCCGGCACCTCGATCCGCATCGGCGTCAACGCCGGGTCGCTCGACAAGCGCATCCTGGAGAAGTACGGCAAGGCCACGCCCGAGGCGCTGGTCGAGTCGGCCGTCTGGGAGGCGTCGCTGTTCGAGGAGCACGACTTCCACGACTTCAAGATCTCGGTCAAGCACAACGACCCGGTCGTGATGGTCAGGGCCTACGAGCTGCTGTCCGAGGCCGGCGACTGGCCGCTGCACCTCGGTGTCACCGAGGCCGGACCGGCCTTCCAGGGCACGATCAAGAGCGCCACGGCGTTCGGGGCTCTGCTGAGCCAGGGCATCGGCGACACCATCCGTGTCTCGCTGTCAGCGCCTCCGGTCGAGGAGGTCAAGGTCGGCATCCAGATCCTGCAGTCGCTGAACCTGCGCCCGCGCAAGCTGGAGATCGTGTCGTGCCCGTCGTGCGGCCGCGCGCAGGTCGACGTCTACACGCTGGCCGAGCAGGTCACCGCCGGGCTCGAGGGACTCGAGGTACCGCTGCGCGTCGCCGTCATGGGCTGTGTCGTCAACGGGCCGGGCGAGGCACGCGAGGCCGACCTCGGCGTCGCGTCCGGCAACGGCAAGGGTCAGATCTTCGTCAAGGGCGAGGTCATCAAGACCGTGCCGGAGAAGGACATCGTCGAGACGCTGATCGAAGAGGCCATGCGCATCGCCGAGACGATGGAGCCGGTGGAGGGCGGAACGGCATCCGTCAGCGTCAGCTGACCCTCGTGGTCGTACGCTGAGCGCACCACGTCGGGCGGGAGGAGTGCGGTGCTGCAGACGTCGTCGTCGACCCGAGCCCTCGGCCCCGAGGACATGCCCGAGCTGTTGTCGCTGATCCGCCGCGACCCGCTCGTGAACCTGTTCGTGCGTTCGCGCGTCGACGCGACGCGGCTCAATCAGCGCTGGCTCGGCGGGCAGGTGCTCGGCTACTTCGAGGACGGCCGGCTGGTGTCGGCCTGCCACGCCGGGGCGAACATCGTGCCGGTCGAGGCCACCGATGCCGCCGTCGAGGCCTTCGCCCAGCGGCTGTTGACCGATCGGGTGCGCCCGTCGTCGATCGTGGGCCCGCAACGACCGGTGATCGACCTGTGGCGCCGTGTCTCTGCCTCGTGGGGGCCGGCTCGGTCGCCTCGTCTGGACCAGCCGTTCATGGCCATCGGCACCGACAGCCCGGTCGAGCCCGACCCCCGTGTGCGGCGATTCCTGCTCGACGAGATCGACATCCTCTATCCGGCGAGCGTCGCGATGTTCACCGAGGAGGTCGGTGTCGATCCTGAGCAGAACGGCGGCGGCTACCGCGCCCGGGTCGCCCAGCTGGTCACCCAGGGGTGGTCGTTCGGGATCATCGAGAACGGATCGGTGCTGTTCAAGGCCGAGGTCGGTGCGGTGTCGCCCGAGGCCTGCCAGCTCCAGGGCGTGTACGTGCGTCCGGATCGCCGGGGCGAGGGCATCGCGGCCGGCGCGCTCGCCGCCGTCGTGCAGCAGGCCCGCAGCAGCATCGCCCCGGTGGTGACGCTGTTCGTCAACGACCACAACGTCGCCGCCCGACGCGCTTACGAGCGCGTCGGGTTCGAGCAGACGTCGACCTTCGCCTCGATCCTGCTGTGAGGGGCGTGTTGTGAGGGGCCTGCCGTGAGTTCTGACCGCGCCCCTGTGCCACTGGCCGGCCTGCTCGTCGGCGCCGGCGTGCTGCACCTCGTACGCCCACAGCTGTTCCGGCCGATGGTCCCCAAGCCCCTGCCGTACAAGCACGAGCTGGTGATCGGGTCCGGCGTCGTCGAGATCGCTGCCGGCGCGCTGCTGCTGCACCCCACCACGCGTCGCGCCGGGGGAGCGGTGGCATTCGGCCTGTTCGCGGGTGTCTGGCCGGCCAACGCGCAGATGACCGTCGATGCGGTCCGGCAGCGACGGCCGATCTGGTTCGTGGCGGCGCTGGTGGCTCGTCTCCCGCTGCAGGTGCCTCTGCTGCGGGCGGCTCTTCGCGTCGCCCGCGGCCACTGACACCGACCCCCGGCCGATAGGGTCGGGCCATGCGCATGTCCCGGATGTTCCTCCGCACCCTGCGCGACGATCCGGCCGACGCCGAGGTGCCCAGCCACAAGCTGTTGGTCCGCGCCGGCTACATCCGTCGCGTCGCTCCCGGCATCTACTCGTGGCTCCCGCTGGGCCTGCGGGTCCTGGCCAAGGTCGAGGCCATCGTCCGTGAGGAGATGAACGCCATGGGCGCCCAGGAGGTCCGGTTCCCGGCCCTGCTGCCCCGCGAGCCCTACGAGGCGACGAACCGCTGGACCGAGTACGGCCCCAACGTGTTCCGGCTCCAGGACCGCAAGGGCAACGACATGATGCTCGGGCCCACCCACGAGGAGTTCTTCACGCTGCTGGTCAAGGACCTGTACTCGTCGTACAAGGACCTGCCCCTGAGCATCTACCAGATCCAGACCAAGTACCGCGACGAGGCGCGTCCGCGCGCCGGCATCCTGCGCGGTCGCGAGTTCATCATGAAGGACTCGTACTCGTTCGACGTGGACGACGCCGGGCTGGAGGCCTCGTACCAGGCGCACCGTGCGGCCTACGTGCGCATCTTCGACCGCCTGGGCTTCGACTACGTCATCGTGCAGGCACAGTCCGGTGCCATGGGTGGCTCGGCCAGCGAGGAGTTCCTCGCCGTGTCCGACACCGGGGAGGACACCTTCGTGCGGTCGCCGGGCGGCTACGCGGCCAACGTCGAGGCCGTCACCACGGTGGCACCCGACCCCGTGCCGTTCGACGGGCTGCCGGAGGCGCACGCCGAGCAGACTCCCGGCACGCCCACGATCGACACGCTCGTGTCCCACCTCGACGAGGCGTTCCCGCGCGACGACCGCCCGTGGACCGCGTCGGACACGCTCAAGAACGTGCTGGTGATCCTGCGCCACCCCGATGGCACCCGCGAGCCCCTCGCGATCGGCGTCCCCGGTGACCGCGAGGTCGACGCCAAGCGGCTCGAGGCCGCCGTCTCGCCGGCCGAGGTCGAGCCGTTCGACGACAAGGACTTCGCGGCCAACCCGGCGCTGGTCAAGGGCTACATCGGGCCCGTGCGCGTGGCGCCCGGGTCCGGCGCGGTCCTGGGTGAGGACAGCGAGTCGGGCATCCGCTACCTGCTCGACCCCCGCGTCGTCGACGGCACCCGGTGGGTCACCGGAGCCAACGTGGAGGGCTCGCACGTCATCGACCTCGTGGCCGGCCGCGACTTCACCGCGGACGGCGTGATCGAGGCCGCCGAGGTGCGCGCCGGCGATCCGGCGCCCGACGGGTCGGGTCCGCTGGCCCTGGCGCGCGGCATCGAGATGGGACACATCTTCCAGCTCGGCCGCAAGTACGCCGATGCGCTCGGGCTCAAGGTGCTCGACGAGAACGGCAAGCTCGTCACCGTCACGATGGGTTCGTACGGCGTGGGCATCTCCCGTGCGGTGGCCGCCGTGGCCGAGTACGCCCACGACGACCTCGGCCTCGCCTGGCCGGCCGCGCTGGCGCCCTTCGACGTGCACCTCGTGCTCGCCGGCAAGGACCAGGCGATCGCCGATGCCGCCGAGCAGCTCTACGTCGACCTGCAGGCAGCAGGTCTCGAGGTGCTGTTCGACGACCGCCCCGGCAAGGTCTCACCCGGCGTGAAGTTCAAGGACGCCGAGCTGATCGGCATCCCGATCACGGTGGTGGCCGGGCGGGGTATCGCGGACGGTGTCGTCGAGCTCAATCGTCGCGACACCGGCGAGCGCGAGGACGTCGCGCTCACCGAGATCGTCGCCCGCCTGACCTGAGTCAGTCGGCCATCCCGGGAAACGCCCGAGGAGCGCCTGACCAGGCGATCTCGGCCAACGCGGCCACCCGCAGACCGCTGACGGCGATCTCGCGGTCCTTGCCGACCGATGTGGCGACCACCGCCAGGCACGCCGCCTGGATGCGTTGCTCCAGGCTGCGCGCTGACGCCGCGACCGTGGTCCTCGAGTCGATCGGGCCCACGTCGTAGGTGGGCTGGGCGGTGGTCGTGTCGTCGGCGACCACGGCCAGGAGGCGGTCGCGCGTGACGGCGTGGGCACGGGCGGCCGCGCGGGCCTGGTCGGCCACGGCGGGCACGCGGGCGCCGGCGAAGGGGTAGAACCACACCGCCTCGCGCTCGAGCGTCAGCCAGGCGATCAGGGCCGCCTCGCGGGTGGTGTCCATCAGGCCTCCAACGCCCGGGCGCACTGGGCCAGTCCGGCAGCCATCGAGGCCAGCACCTGGGCGAGGTCTGTCGAGACCGCGGCGAGAGCGTCCTCGGCCCGGGCGTCGGCCACCGAGAGGCAGGCGGCGCCCAGGTCACCGGTGACCGCCGAGACGTCCGGCAGGGGAGTGGGCAGGGCGTCACGCTGCTCGGTGAGGGCCGCGACCACCTCGGGCGCGGTGTCGGGTCCGGTCAGCTTCACCAGCTGCACCGCATCGGCGCGCGCCCTGGCGGTGAGGCGCAGGTCACCGGAGTCCGGCTCGGGCTTGGGGCGGACGCCCACGGCACGCAGGGCGTCGTCGAGGGTGTCGGTCGCAGCGGCTCCGGCGACGGCCGCGGCGCCGAGGGCCACCACGCCTGAACCGAGGAGCACGCGCCGTCCGACCACGACCACACGGTAGTGCAGGGTCGGTCGGCCGACGCTGTGGGAATCTGGGCAGATGAGCGTTCGTGACCCCGGCACCCTCGTCGATCTCGTGGCCGACCAGTTCGATCCCGACGTCGTGTACCTGAACACGGCCTCGGCGGGCTTGCCGAGCCGGGCCACCGTGCAGGCCGTCACCGCGGTGCTGGACCGGTGGCGCAGCGGCGCGCTGCAGGCGCCGGACACCGACGAGACCATCGCGGCGTGCCGGGCCGGGTTCGGACGGCTCGTGGGCGTGGCCGCCACCGAGGTCGCGATCGGCAGCCAGGCGTCGGCGATGATCGCCCCGATCGCGGCAGCGGTCCGCGACGGCGGCGAGGTCGTGTGCGCCGCCGGTGACTTCACCAGCGTGGTGTTCCCGTTCCTGGCCCAGGCCCGCCGCGGGGTCCGGGTGCGGGAGGTGCCGCTGGCCGACATCGCGGACGCGGTGGGACCGGACACCGACCTCGTGGCCGTCTCCGCGGCGCAGTCCGCCGACGGCACCGTGGCCGACCTCGACGCACTCGCCACGGTCGCGTCCGGCGGTCGCACCCGCGTCCTCGTCGACGCCACCCAGGGCGCCGGCTGGTTGCCGATCGACGCCGGTCGGTTCACGTACACGGTGACCGGCGGCTACAAGTGGCTGATGGCACCGCGCGGGACCGCGTACCTGACCGTCGGGCAGGAGGAGGCGGCGCGTCTCCCGCACGACCAGGCCGGCTGGTACGCCGGCGAGCACCGCTGGGAGAGCCTCTACGGAGGACCTCTGCGCCTCGCCGAGGGCGCGCGCGGTCTCGACGTGTCACCGGCGTGGTTCTCGTGGGTCGGTCAGCTGCCGGCTCTCGAGCTCCTGGAGTCGGTGGGCGTCGAACGGATCCACGCCCACGACCTCGAGCTCGCCAATCGCTTCCGCGAAGGCGTCGGCCTGCCGCCGTCGGACTCGGCGATCGTGTCCGTGCCGGTGGGGTCCGGGGCGGCGGACGCCCTCGAGCGGCACCGCATCGCGGCGGCCACCCGTGCAGGGCGACTGCGCCTGTCGTTCCACCTGTACAACGACCTCGAGGACGTCGACACCGCCGTCGCGGCGATCGCCGATCACGTCGTCCGGTGACGTGCCCACCGTGATGGCGCGAGGACGCTCGCCGGTTCGATAGACTCACCGCACTCCGCCTCGGCGGTCGCACGAGACACCCGCCTGCACGGCCGGGGTCGACAACAGAACACGGGCGGTGGCACATGACGGACTCGCTGGAACAGGCCGTGAGGGCCTGCGTGACCGCGCTCGGCTTCGATCTGGAGGCAGTCGAGCTTCTCCTCCGGGGGCAAGCGGCGTCTGCTGCGCGTCGCGATCGACGGCGACGACGGTGTCGGCATCGACGACATCACCGACGCCACCCGCGCCCTGTCGGTCGTGCTCGACGACGACGACTCGCTCATGGGACCTGCCCCGTACACGCTCGAGGTCACCTCGCGCGGTGTGGATCGCCCGCTCACCGAGCCGCGCCACTGGCGCCGCAACGCCGGCCGCCTGGTGCGGGTTCGCCTGATCGAGGGCAGCGCGTCGGAGCAGCGCCACGACTCCGCCGTGCTCGAAGGGCGCATCGCGGACAGCGACGACGCAGGTGCCGACCTGGCCACCAAGGCCGCCACCCGACACATCGACTACGCCGACATCGAGTCGGCGGTCATCCAGGCCGAGCTGAACCAGCCGGCCGCAACCGGAGAGGACCGCTGAGATGGACATCGACATGTCAGCCCTGCGCCTGCTGGAGCGCGAGAAGGGGCTCAGCGTCGACGTCGTCGTCGACGCGATCGAGACGGCCCTCCTGTCGGCCTACCACAAGTCGCCCGACGCCCATCAGTCCGCGCGCGTGGAGCTGGACCGCACGTCCGGCCACGTGACCGTGTGGGCCAGGGAGCGTCTGGAGACGCCGGAGCCGGCCGAGGAGGCCGAGGGTGCCGACGACGGCACGGACGCCGCCGAGGAGTCGGCGCCGGTCGCGGCCGCACCACCCGCACCTCGCTTCACCGAGGAGTTCGACCACACGCCCGACGACTTCGGGCGATTCGCCGCCACGGTCGCTCGCCAGCTGATCATGCAGCGCCTGCGCGAGGCGGAGGACAAGTCCACCTTCGGCGAGTTCTCCGGCAAGGTCGGCGACATCGTCTCGGGCGTCATCGCCCAGGGCCGTGACTCCGGTGACGTCCGGCTCGACCTCGGCAAGATCGAGGCGATCCTGCCACCCAACGAGCGGGTCCCCGAGGAGCGCTACGCCCACGGTGAGCGGCTCAAGGCCTACGTCTACGACGTCGAGATGGGCATGCGCGGACCCCGGGTCAAGGTGTCCCGCACCCACCCGAACCTGGTCAAGCTGCTGTTCGCACTCGAGGCGCCGGAGATCGCCGACGGCACGGTCGAGATCGCCGCGATCGCGCGCGAGGCAGGTCACCGCACGAAGATCGCCGTTCGCGCCACGGTTCCGGGCATCAACGCCAAGGGGTCGTGCATCGGCCCGATGGGCCAGCGGGTGCGGCAGGTGATGTACGAGCTGCACGGCGAGAAGATCGACATCGTCGACTTCAGCGAGGACCCGGCCGAGTTCATCGGGCACGCCCTGTCCCCGTCGCAGGTCAAGAGCGTGACCATCGTCGACGAGGCGACGCGCTCGGCCCGCGTGGTCGTCCCGGACTTCCAGCTGTCGCTGGCCATCGGCAAGGAGGGGCAGAACGCGCGCCTCGCCGCCAAGCTCACCGGGTGGCGCATCGACATCCGGTCGGACACCCCCGCGGCGGCCCCGACGACACCGGCGCGCGGTGCCGGTGGCGACCCCGTTGGCTGAAACGGGTAGAGTGGGTTCGGTCGTCCGCACGTGCATCGGTTGCCGTGAGCGAGCGGACACCGCCACTCTGGTGCGATTCGTCGCGGTTCAGGAGTCGACGACCCTGGTCGTCACGCCCGATCTGCTCGGTTCGCTGCCGGGGCGAGGGGCGCACCTGCACCCCACGACCCGGTGTCTGGAGCTGGCGACGCGCCGCAAGGCGTGGATGAGGGCTCTTCGAGTCGAGGGGCCCGTCGATCTTCGCCGTGCAACGCAGCACATCACCTCAACCACCACGGAACGCCCTCAGCCATCAGGCGAGGGGTTCCCAGATCCGAAATCGGAGCATCCGCTCATGGAAGACCGATGAGTACTCCGCAATGAGTTTGTTCGCCAACTAGGGTCTGATCCTCCTTCGGATCGGCCCGCCCGAAGGAGAAAAGTGGCTGTCAGAGTCCACGAGCTCGCCCGCGAGCTCGGCGTCGAGAGCAAGGTCGTCCTCACCACCCTCAAGGACATGGGTGAGTACGTGAAGTCGGCTTCCTCGACCGTCGAAGCACCTGTCATCCGGCGCCTCAAGGAGGAGCACGGCGACGCGCTCGCCGCTGCCGCCGCCAAGAAGGGCGGAGGGGCCAAGAAGGCCGCCGCTCCCCAGAAGGCCGCACCCACGCCCGAGCCCGCCGAGCAGCCGGCTCCCGAGGCCGCCGAGGACGCGCAGGCCGCCACGCAGGTGGCCGGCCAGCCCACGGCACCTCGCCCCGGTCCGCCGGTGCGCGCAGCAGAGCCCGAGGCACCTGCTGCCGAGGCCCCCGCTGCGTCGGCGGGCAGCACGCCCACGCCGGACGTCGAGGCTCCCGCAGCTCGCGCCGGCGACGCCACGTCGTCGGACGACTCACCGCGACCGACCCCGGGCCCCCGGCCCGGCGGAAGCGCACGCCCCGGCAACAACCCCTTCTCGTCCACCCAGGGGATGCAGCAGCCGCGTGCACCGCGCCCGCCGTCGGCACGTGATGGCAGCGCGCCCACGCCACGCCCCGGCATGCCGCGTCCCAACCCGGCCATGATGCCCAAGCAGTCGGGCCTGTCCGGTCCGCCCGCCCGTCGCGGTGGTCCCGGCGGAGCTTCCCGGCCGCCCCGGCGCTCCGGCCCGAGGAGGTCAGGGCGGTGGCTTCGGTGGCCGTCCCGGCGGAGCCGGTGGCGGTGCTCCCGGTCGTCCCGGTGGCGGAGGATTCTCCGGACCCCCGCGGTCCGGTGGACCCGGCCGCAACCAGCGCGGTGGCACCCAGGGTGCCTTCGGTCGCGCCGGTGGCCCCGTGCGCCGCGGACGCAAGAGCAAGCGCGCGAAGCGTCAAGAGTTCGACCAGATGCAGGCTCCCTCCATCGGAGGCGTGCGCCTGCGCAAGGGCGACGGCGAGACCGTGCGCCTGGCCCGCGGTGCCTCGCTGACCGACTTCGCCGAGAAGATCAACTCCGACGCAGCGTCGCTGGTCGCGATGCTGTTCGCGCTCGGTGAGGTCGTCACGGCCACGCAGTCGGTCAACGACGAGACGCTGCAGCTGATCGGCGAGGAGCTGCAACTACGACGTGCAGGTCGTCTCGCCCGAGGACGAGGACCGCGAGCTGCTCGAGTCGTTCTCGCTGGAGTTCGGCGACGACGAAGGCGGCGAGGAGGCCCTCGAGGCCCGTCCGCCGGTCGTCACCGTCATGGGTCACGTCGACCACGGCAAGACCAAGCTGCTCGACGCGCTGCGCAGCAGCAACGTCGTCGACAAGGAGGCCGGTGGCATCACCCAGTCCATCGGCGCCTACCAGGTCGCCACCGAGGTCGACGGCAGCGAGCGTCGCATCACCCTGATCGACACCCCCGGTCACGAGGCGTTCACCGCCATGCGTGCCCGCGGCGCGCAGGCCACGGACATCGCTGTCCTGGTCGTCGCCGCCGACGACGGCGTGATGCCGCAGACGGTCGAGGCGTTCAACCACGCCAAGGCCGCCGGCGTGCCGATCGTGGTCGCGGTCAACAAGGTCGACAAGCCCGACGCCGACCCGAGCAGGACGCGCGGCCAGCTGGCCGAGTACGGCCTGGTGCCCGAGGAGTACGGCGGCGACACCATGTTCGTCGACGTCTCGGCCAAGGCCGGCACGGGTCTGGACGACCTGCTGGAGTCGATCGTCCTGACCGCCGACGCAGCCCTGGACCTGCGGGCCAACCCCGAGCAGAACGCCGAGGGCCTGTCCATCGAGGCGCACCTGGACCGCGGTCGCGGCCCGGTCGCCACGGTGCTGGTCCAGCGCGGCACGCTGCGCGTCGGTGACACGATCGTGGCCGGTTCGGCCTTCGGTCGCGTTCGCGCCATGCTCGACGAGCACGGCAACAACATCACCGAGGCGCTGCCGTCGCGTCCGGCCCTGGTGCTCGGCCTCACGTCGGTGCCCGGCGCCGGTGACAACTTCATGGTCGTCGACGACGACCGTGTCGCCCGTCAGATCGCCGAGAAGCGCGAGGCGCGCGAGCGCAACGCCGCGCTCGCCAAGCGCACCGGCCGCCGGACCCTCGAGGACTTCATGTCCTCGATGGAGAAGGGCGAGACCGACGAGCTGCTGCTCATCCTCAAGGGTGACGGTGCCGGATCGGTCGAGGCGCTCGAGGACGCGTTGTCCAACATCGAGGTCAGCGACGAGGTCGCACTGCGGGTCATCGACCGTGGTGTCGGTGCCATCACCGAGACCGACGTCAACCTGGCCGCTGCGTCGGACGCCGTCATCATCGGCTTCAACGTGCGCCCCCAGGGCAAGGCCACCGAGCTCGCCGACCGCGAGGGTGTCGAGATCAAGTACTACTCGGTCATCTACCAGGCGATCGACGAGATCGAGGCATCGCTCAAGGGCATGCTCAAGCCCGAGTTCCAGGAGAGCCAGCTCGGCACCGCCGAGATCCGCGACATCTTCCGGTCGAGCAAGATCGGCAACATCGCGGGCTGCATGGTCACCTCCGGCACCATCCGCCGCAACGCCAAGGCGCGTCTGCTGCGTGACGGTTCGGTCGTGGCCGACAACCTGGACTTCTCCAGCCTGCGGCGCGAGAAGGACGACGTGTCCGAGGTCCGCGAGGGCTTCGAGTGCGGTCTGGTGCTCCGTGGCTACGGCGACATCAAGATCGGCGACGTGGTCGAGACCTTCGAAATGGTGGAGATCGAGCGTAAATAGGTCGGCTGTCTGTTGCTCGTCGGGTCGCCTCTCTCAGGAGTCGGGCGCCCGACGAGCGCGGCTGGCACGTACGGGGTCGCCTGAGCGTGCGGGCCGCGTCGGGCGCGTTCCATGGCCGGGTGCCGACGTGGTCCATGTCGCGGGGTGGCGCGTCCAGGTAGCTCTAGGAAGAAATTCGAGGTGTGATGATGGCGGGTCAGCGGAATGCCAAGGTGTCGGACCGGATCAAGGTCGTGGTCGCGCAGATGCTGGAGCGGCGGGTCAAGGATCCGCGGCTGGGGTTCGTGACGATCACCGACGTGCGCATGACCGGTGACGGCCAGCAGGCGTCGGTGTTCTACACCGTCATGGGCGACGAGGCCCAGCGTGCCGACACCGCCGCTGCGTTGCGCAGCGCCACCGGACTGATCCGCTCGGAGGTCGGCAAGCAGCTGGGCACGCGCATCACGCCCAGCCTGGAGTTCTTCCTCGACGCGGTGCCGGAGACGGCCCGCGAGATCGAAGAGCTGCTCGCCCGGGCCAAGGCGTCCGACGAAGAGGTCTCCACCCGTTCCGCGGGAGCCTCCTACGCCGGCGACCCCGACCCCTACAAGAAGCACGACGACGAGGACGCCGCGGAGTGACCGCCGACGCCACCTCGGGCACTCCGCTCTCCGGACTCGTGGTGGTCGACAAGCCGGCCGGGTGGACCTCGCACGACGTCGTCGGTCGCATGCGCCGTCTCGCAGGCACCCGCAAGGTCGGGCACAGCGGGACGCTCGATCCGATGGCCACCGGCGTGCTGGTGCTCGGCATCAACCGCGCCACCCGGCTGCTCGGTCACCTCACCCTGGCCGACAAGGAGTACCTCGCGACGATCCGGCTGGGTCAGACCACCGTCACCGACGACGCCGAGGGAGACGTGCTCGAGCAGGTTCCGGCCGGTGACCTCGACCGATCGGCCATCGAGGCGGCCGTGCTGCCGCTGACCGGAGCGATCGAGCAGGTGCCGTCGGCCGTGTCGGCCATCAAGGTCGACGGTCAGCGGTCCTACGCCCGGGTCCGGGCGGGGGAGTCGGTCGAGCTGAAGGCCCGCCCCGTCACGGTGTCGACGTTCGAGGTCACCGACGTGCGCCCCGAGGGGTCTGTCACCGACGTCGACGTGCGCGTCGTGTGCTCCAGTGGCACCTACGTGCGCGCGCTCGCCCGTGACCTCGGCGCCGCGCTCGGCGTCGGCGGACACCTGACGATGCTGCGCCGCACGCGGGTGGGCGGCTTCGGGCTCGACGTCGCTCACACGCTCGAGGAGCTGGCGCAGCAGCTGAGCGTGGTCGACCTCGACATGGCGGCCCGCAGCGCCTTCACCTGTGTCGATCTCGATGCCACGCAAGCCACCGACGTCCGGTTCGGTCGCGTGCTGACCGGTGTCGACCTGGGCGCCGCCGGCCCCGTGGCCCTGTTCGACCCGGCAGGGGAGTTCCTCGCCCTCTACGAGCAGCGCGGGTCCACCGCCCGCGCCGTCGCCGTCTTCGTCTGACCGCCGACGAGTCACGTAGGTCCGCTGGCGAGTCACGTACGTCCGCTGGCGAGTCACGCAGGCACGGGAGCGGCGTTCAGTAGGGTCGCAGCATGGGCATGCGACGATCCACCGGCGGGCTCCTGCGGCGTGGAGTCGTGGGCTTCCTGCTGATGCAGATCGCCGCGGTCGCCTCGCTGATGGCCGCAGACCGGGTGCGCCGTCTGTGGCGTCAGACCAACGTCGAGCCGCTGCCGCCCACCCGCCCGCGCGAGCACGTGGTCGAGGGCGGCGTCGGGCTGACCACGTATACCTACGGTGCGACGTTGTTCGACGACATGATCGATGCCATCCGTGGCGCACGGACCCGGGTGCTGCTGGAGTCGTACATCATCAAGAACGACGCCATGGGACAGGCGTTCAAGCAGGCGCTGGTCGACGCTGCGAACCGCGGCGTCGACGTCTGCGTGGTCTACGACGGGTTCGCCAACGTGGTGGTCGGGCGCCGATTCTTCGACTTTCCCCAGCCGATCCGCGTGTTCCGGTACCCGCTGTGGAACGTCGGCTGGAGGGTGTTCGATCCCCGGCGCTACGGACGTGACCATCGCAAGATCCTGGTGGTCGACGACACCGCCGCGTTCATCGGCGGCTACAACATCGGCTCGCTCTACGCGACCGAGTGGCGAGACACCCACGTGAAGGTGACGGGCCCCGGCGTCTGGGACCTCGACAACGCCTTCATCGACTTCTGGAACGCGCACGCCACGATCAACACCCGCCGACCACAAGGACCCCTCGCGCCGATCGGCCGGGCGAGCTGGGTCCGCAGCTGCGGGCGCACCGCAACGTGCCCCGACAGCTGATCTATCCCATCCGCGCCATGTACCTCGAGGCCATCGACCGCGCCCACACCAGCATCGACATCACGGCCGCGTACTTCATCCCCGACCGCGACATCCTCGAGGCGCTGCTCGAGGCGGCGAAGCGTCGGGTGACCGTTCGGATCCTGGTGCCGCGGGTGTCCAACCACGTCATCACCGACTGGATCTCTCGCGGCTTCTACAGCCAGCTGCTGCGCGGGGGCGTGCAGATCCACCGGTACGAGGGCCACATGGTGCACGCCAAGACCGCCACGATCGACGGCGAGTGGTCCACCGTGGGCACGGCCAACATCGATCGCCTGAGCCTGTTCGGCAACTACGAGATCAACCTCGAGATCCTCGATCGCGGGTTCGCCGCCGGCATGCAGTCGGTGTTCGAGGACGACCTGCAGCGCTCCGAGCGGCTGACGCTCCAGCAGTGGAACCGCCGCCCCAGGGTGGCGCGCGCCTACGAGGCGATCCTGCGCCCCCTCGGTCCTCTGCTGTGAGGTCGTTCGGATGTGGCACAGTTCTGCCGTGACGATCTGGCGAGACACGGCTGGCGCGACCGTAGCACCGCGCACGGAGCCCTCGGTCCTCACCATCGGTGCCTTCGACGGGGTCCACCGAGGTCACCAGGCCGTGCTGGCTCGCACGCGCGAGGCGGGTGGCGGTCTGCCGGTCGTCGCCGTGACCTTCGACCCGCACCCCACGGCGGTCTTCGCCCCGGACAGCGTGCCTCCGCAGCTGACCACGCTGGAGCGGCGCGTCGAGCTGCTGCGCGAGCACGGTGCCGACGAGGTGCGCGTGCTGGCGTTCGACCGCGACATGGCCGCCTGGTCGCCGGAGGAGTTCGTGCAGCGGGCGCTGCTCGACCAGCTGTCCATGCGCGGAGTCGTCGTGGGCGAGAACTTCCGCTTCGGCTCGCGGGCAGCGGGACACGTCGAGACCCTGGTCGAGCTCGGCGCAGGACAGGGCTTCACCGCCGAAGGGCTGGCGCTCGCCGGTTCCGGTGACCCGTGGTCGTCGACGCGCGTGCGCGGGCTGGTCGCCGACGGTGACCTGCGGGGCGCCGCCGAGATCCTCGGCCGGCCGCACGAGGTCGTCGGCGAGGTGGTGCGCGGCGAGCAGCGTGGCCGCGAGCTCGGCTACCCGACGGCCAACACCCCGATCGACGACACCTACGTCGTGCCGCCCGACGGTGTGTACGCAGGACGCGTCGTTCGAGCCTCCGGAGAGGCCCTGCCCGCGGCGATCTCGATCGGCACCAACCCCACCTTCGGCGAGCACGACCGACGGGTCGAGTCCTACGTGCTGGACCGCCCCACCGGTTCAGGACACGATCTCGACCTCTACGGCGAGACCATCCGGGTCGAGCTGGTCGAGCGTCTGCGCGGCATGGTCGCGTTCGACGACGTCGACGCACTGCTGGTGCAGATGGCCGAGGACGTGACCGCCACCCGGCGCCTGATCACCTGATCTCAGCCCAAGGTGCGCTCGATCTCGTCGGCGACGGCGCGCATCCCGGCCGGCCGTGGGTGGTACACGATGCCCTCGCCATCGGCTGCCGTCGCGCCGTTGGTCCAGGCAGCGTCGCCAGCGCATGCGTCGTGACCCTCCGACGCAGCGCGCATGGACACGAAGGTCACGTCGGCCCGTCTCGCCGCGGCGCGCAAGGCGTCGTCGAGGTCGGTCTCCGCGGTGCGGACGGTGTCGGCGGCCGATGCGGCGATCCCGAGCGCAGGGCACGTGCCGGACGCGGGGGAGAGGCGCAGATACCCGACCAGCACCACGGTCGCCCGCGGCGCAGCCCTCTTCACGTCGTCCAGCACACCGGCGACGGAGGTGGTCGTGGTGGACAGAACGCCAGGAGCCGTGCCGCCCACGTACTGCTCGCAGGCGGCCGCGCTCCGTGCGCAGGACTGCAGCAGCGTCTGGAACAGTCCGCCGTCGTTGCCGCCGACGCCCACGGTCACCAAGGTGGTGTCCGCCGTCAGGGCGTCGAGCTGCGGTGCCACGCTGCCGGTCAGGCCGTTGGAGCCCCGGGTCACGCTGCGGGTCGTCGCGCCCGAGCAGCTCACGTCGACGAGGTTCGTGGAACGGTCGGCCGCGAGCAACGAGGCGAAGTTGGCCCTCGAGCGCAGACAGAAGCCTGACGTCTCGTCGACCGGTGAGATGCCCGGACCGGCGGTGTAGGAGTCGCCGATCGCCACGTATCGGCCCTCCAGCGGCGCCGGGGTGCTCGGTTCGGTGGCGCTGGGCCGGGTGGCGCTGGGCTGGGGAGCGGGCGTCGAGGTCGAGGGCGTCGAGACGGGCGTGGATCCGCCGCACCCGCTCGCGAGGAGCGCGGCGGCGGCCAGCACACCGACGACCCAGCGGACAGACATGCCCGAAGCCTAGGAGGCGCACCCTCGCCGGCGATTCGCCTCCATCGGGTCCGCGCTGATATTCTGGGCAACGCCGTCGATCGGCCACGGATTCGCAGAGCCCCGGAGAACATGCCCGGGCGCGCCGTGCAACAACACCCACTCAGGAGAAATGTGTCGAAGAAGACCGCTGCACCCACTGTCGCTGACATGGACCGCGCAGACATCATCAAGGCCTACGCACGTGGCGACAACGACACGGGATCTCCCGAGGTCCAGGTCGCACTGCTGACCGGTCGCATCGCGCACCTCACCGGCCACCTGCAGGAGCACAAGCACGACCACCACAGCCGTCGCGGACTGCTGCTGCTCGTCGGCCAGCGTCGTCGCCTGCTGAACTACCTGCAGAACACCGACATCGAGCGCTACCGCTCGCTCATCGAGCGACTCGGCCTGCGCCGCTGACACGACGAGGCGGTCATTCCATCCGGGGTGGCCGCCTCGCTCGTATGCTCACAACTGAAGAACACATCACGACGAGAGCCGTCGGACATCGCACCCGCGATCCACGCTCGGTCCTCGGTAGTGGCTCCCGGAGCCGATGCGACCTGTGGGTCGTGCGAGTTCCGCGGGCCTCGATCGAAGACCGGCACCGCCCACTCCGGGGCGACCGAGGGAGCAGTCCGCCATCGAGGTCACCGCGACTCTCGTCCCGTACAGCAGGTTCTTGCCTGCAGAAGGGACTTTCATGTCCGAACCCACCTTGCACACCGCCGAGACCGTCATCGACAACGGCTCCTTCGGCACCCGCACCATCCGCTTCGAGACCGGCGTCCTCGCCCAGCAGGCCGCCGGCTCGGTGTCGGCGTTCCTCGACGACGACACCATGCTGCTGTCGGCCACCACGGCCGGCAAGCATCCCAAGGACCACTTCGACTTCTTCCCCCTCACCATCGACGTCGAGGAGCGCATGTACGCCGCGGGACGCATCCCCGGCTCGTTCTTCCGTCGTGAGGGCCGCCCGGGCGAGGACGCCATCCTCACCTGCCGCCTGATCGACCGGCCGCTGCGCCCGACGTTCAAGAAGGGCCTGCGCAACGAGGTCCAGGTCGTCATCACGGTCCTGGCGCTCAACCCCGACACCCCGTACGACGTCCTGGCCATCAACGCCGCGTCGGCCTCCACGCAGATCTCCGGCCTGCCGTTCACCGGTCCGGTCGGCGCCACCCGCGTCGCGCTGATCGACGGCCAGTGGGTCGGCTTCCCGACGCACAGCCAGCTCGAGAACGCCGTGTTCGACATGGTCGTCGCCGGTCGCATCACCGACGAGGGCGACGTCGCGATCATGATGGTCGAGGCCGAGAGCACCGAGATGACCTGGGACCTGGTCCAGGCCGGCGTGCAGGCTCCCACCGAGGAGATCGTCGCCGGTGGCCTCGACGCCGCCAAGGGCTTCATCAAGCAGCTGTGCGAGGCGCAGAGCGAGCTCGCCGCCACCGCTGCCAAGCCGGTCCGCGACTTCCCGATCTTCCTGGACTACGAGGACGACGTCTACGCCGCCGTCGAGTCCGCAGCCAAGGACAAGCTGGCCGAGGCCATGACGATCCTGTCCAAGGCCGACCGCGAGGAGCGCGAGTCCGAGATCAAGGCCGACGTGCTCGACCAGATCGGTGCGCAGTTCGAGGGACGCGAGAAGGAGATCGGCGCGGCCATCCGCTCGGTCACCAAGTCGGTCGTGCGCGAGCGTGTGCTCCGCGACAAGATCCGCATCGACGGCCGTGGGCTCGCCGACATCCGAGCCCTCAGCGCCGAGGTCGGCGTGGTGCCCCGCGTGCACGGCTCGGCACTGTTCCAGCGCGGTGAGACCCAGATCCTGGGCATCACCACGCTGAACATGCTCGACCTGGAGCAGAAGCTCGACACGCTCTCGCCCGAGACCACGCGTCGCTACATGCACAACTACAACTTCCCGCCGTTCTCCACCGGTGAGACCGGACGAGTGGGCTCGCCCAAGCGTCGCGAGATCGGCCACGGCGCGCTCGCCGGGCGGGCCCTGCTGCCCGTGCTGCCGACGCGCGAGGAGTTCCCCTACGCGATCCGCCAGGTGTCCGAGGCGCTCAGCTCCAACGGCTCCACGTCGATGGGCTCGGTCTGCGCCTCGACGCTGGGTCTGCTCAACGCCGGCGTGCCGCTGCGCGCACCGGTCGCGGGCATCGCGATGGGCCTGATCTCCGGCGAGGTCGACGGTGAGACGCAGTACGTCACCCTCACCGACATCCTCGGAGCCGAGGACGCCTTCGGCGACATGGACTTCAAGGTCGCCGGCACCCGTGAGTTCGTCACGGCGCTGCAGCTCGACACCAAGCTCGACGGCATCCCCGCCGACGTGCTCGGTGGAGCGCTCACGCAGGCCTACGGCGCGCGCATCGCCATCCTGGACGTCATGGCCGAGGCCATCGACGAGCCGGACGAGATGAGCGAGCACGCTCCGAAGGTCCTCACGATCAAGATCCCCGTGGACAAGATCGGCGAGGTCATCGGCCCGAAGGGCAAGATCATCAACCAGCTGCAGGCTGACACCGGCGCGAAGATCTCGATCGACGACGACGGCACGGTCTACGTGGCTGGCATCGGCGGCGCCGCCGAGGCGGCGCGGGACGCGATCAACCAGATCGCCAACCCGACCATGCCCGAGGTCGGCGAGCGCTACCTGGGCACCGTCGTCAAGACGGTCGACTTCGGTGCGTTCATCTCGCTGAGCCCCGGCAAGGACGGCCTGCTGCACATCAGCAAGCTGCGCGACCTCAACGGTGGCCAGCGCGTCAACAACGTCGAGGACGTCGTCTCGGTCGGTCAGAAGATCCAGGTCCAGATCGCCGAGCTCGGCGACCGCGGCAAGATCTCGCTGGTCCCGGTCACCGAGGACAAGGCCGAGGACGCTCCTGCCGAGGAGCCCGCGGACGCCTGATCGCTCGACCGACGCCCCCATCCGCACCTCGCGGGTGGGGGCGTCGTCGTTCCCCACCCGTCGCGGTCCCGTTCCCCCCACCCCGCGAGTGGCGCAAACCGGCTGATTTTCGCTGCTCAGACGGACCATTCCGCGCCACTCGGTGAACACAATGCGCCACTCGCGAGACCATGGGGCGGTGACCTCGCCCCACCTGACGTCTGCCGCCGAGCTCGACGCGGCCGATCCGCTGGCCAGCTTTCGTGAGCGCTTCGTGATCGACGACGACCTGATCGCCTACTTCGACGGCAACTCGCTCGGTCGACTGCCGATCGCGACGCGTGACCGCCTCGAGGCCTTCGTGCGCGAGGAGTGGGGTCGAGACCTGATCCGTGGCTGGGCCGATCGGTGGGTCGACCTGCCGGTCCACGTCGGTGACGAGCTGGGCGCGCTGATGGGGGCGGCGTCCGGCCAGACGGTCGTGGCCGACTCCACGTCGGTCTGCCTCTACAAGCTGCTGCACGCCGCGGCGGACCTGCGGCCCGGTCGCACCGAGATCGTGGTCGAGCGTGCCGGCTTCCCGACCGATCGCTACCTGGTGGAGTCCGTGGCTCGCGCCCGCGGGCTCGAGGTGGTCTTCACCGACGACCCCACCGACCTCACCGACGTGGTCGGTGAGCGGACGGTGGTCGTGGTGCTCAACCACGTCGACTACCGCTCCGGGGTGCTGCTGGACCTGCCCGGCCTGACCCAGCAGATCCACGCCGTGGGTGCGCTGGCGCTGTGGGACGTCTGCCACTCGGCGGGCGTCGTCCCGATGGACCTGGACGCCGCAGACGTCGACCTCGCGGTCGGGTGCACCTACAAGTACCTCAACGGCGGACCCGGATCACCTGCGTTCGTCCACGTGGCCGAACGGCTGCTGTCCGCGGTGCGTCAGCCGATCGAGGGCTGGTGGAGTGCTGACGACCTGTTCGCGATGGGCGACCGGTACCAGCCGTCGCCGTCCATCCGACGGATGCTGTCGGGCACGCCGCCGGTCGCGGGCATCATCGCGGTCCAGGAGGGGGTGCGCCTCACCGCAGAGGCGGGGATCGACGCGATCCGAGCCAAGTCGATCGACCTGACGACGTTCGCGCTGCAGCTGCTCGACGCCAACGGCCTGGAGACGACCACGCCGCGGGACTCCGCCACGCGCGGGGGACATGTGACCGTGCGTCATCCTCGCGCTCGCGAGGTCACGGCCGTGCTGGCCGAGCGCGGGGTGCTGCCCGACTTCCGCGAGCCCGACCTCGTCCGGATCGGCCTGTCGCCGTTGTCCACGTCCTTCGCCGAGGTCGAGGCGGGCATCGAGGTGCTGGCCGACGTCGTCGCCTCGCTAGGCTGACGTCATGACGCGCGTGGCAGTGCTGGGAGCCGGGGGTCGCATGGGATCGGCCGCGGTGGCGGCGATCTCGGCCGCCGACGGTCTCGAGGTGGTGGCACAGGTCGAGGTCGACGATTCACTCGACCAGATCGCCGCGTCAGGCGCCACGGTGGCGCTCGACTTCACGCAGCCGCACGTCGCGCTCGACCACGTCCGATGGTGCATCGAGCACGGTGTGCACGTCGTGGTGGGAACCAGCGGGTTCGACGACGCCAAGCTCGCCGAGGTCGAGGCGTTGTCACCCTCGACCGGAGTGCTCGTGGTGCCGAACTTCTCGATCGGCGCGGTGCTGATGATGAAGTTCGCCGCGGAGGCCGCCCCGTACTTCGAGTCCGTGGAGGTGGTCGAGATGCACCACCCCGACAAGGTGGACGCTCCCTCCGGCACCGCCACCCGGACGGCGGAGATGATCGCGGCCGCACGGGCCGAGGCGGGTGCGCCCGCGTTGCCCGACGCCACCCACACCGACCCCGACGGCGCCCGTGGCGCCACGGTGGCCGGCATCCCTGTCCACGCCCTGCGGGCCCGCGGCTACGTGGCCAGCCAGGAGGTCGTGCTCGGGGGAGCGGGCGAGACCTTCACGATCCGCCACGACTCCCACGACCGCGAGTCCTTCATGCCCGGCGTCGTCGCGGCCGTCCGGGCCGTCGCGAACCACCCCGGTCTCACCGTCGGCCTCGACACCGTCCTCGGCCTCGGTTCCCGCTGAGCCTGACGTGATGACGTCGACACGCTGGCGTGTCGCGTCGAAACGTCAGTCCCAGCGTGATCAGAGCTGACGGAGCAGGGCGGCGGTGAGGGCCGCCAGCGCCACCATGGGCAGGAACGGGACGCGCAACCACAGCAGGACCGCGGCCACGCCGAGCGCGGGGAGGCGGGCGTCGACGGTGAGGCGGGTGCCGTCCGCGAGCACCTGCACGGCGATCAGGGCTCCGAGCAGTCCGAGGGGGATCAGGTCGGAGATGCGCACCGTCAGGGGGTGCGCCAGCACGCGGTCGGGCACGGACATGCCCGTCAGCTTGAGTCCGTAGCAGCCCACCGCGCTGATCACGATGCCGATCCACACGGGGCTCATCGGGTGGCCTCCGGGTCGGAAGCCTCGGAGCGCCACAACAGCCCGAGCCCCACCGCGACGGCACCGCCGATGATGATCGGTGCCCCGGCTGCCGTGACCGGCACCAGGCCGGTGGCGACCGCCGCCCCCACCAGGGCGACCACGCGTCCGGTCCTGCTGGACAGCCGCGGCCACAGCAGACCGAGGAACGCCGCGCCGACGGCCGCGTCGAGCCCGTAGGTGCGCGGATCGCCGAGGGCCTCACCGGCGACCGCCCCGATCAGCGTCGACAGGTTCCACAGCGTGAACACGCCCAGGCCGGTCCAGAAGAAACCGAGACGCGTGTGCCGCAGCGTGGTGCGGGTGATGGCCATGGCCGTGGACTCGTCGATCACGAGGTGGGACGCGGCGACGCGAGCGCCCCGGGACAGCCGCAGTCGAGGTGCCAGCGCGATGCCGTAGAACATGTTGCGACTGCCCAGCAGCATCGCGGTGACGGCGCCGGTGATGGCCGAGCCGCCCGCACCGACCACGCCGACGAACGCGAACTGCGACGCACCGGTGAACACGAACAGGGACAGCGCGCACGCCTGCCAGATCGACAGGCCCGAGGACGTCGCGATGGCGCCGAACGACACCCCGTAGAGACCGACGGCAGCGGAGACGCCGAGCGAGTCGGCGATCACCGCCCGGTCGGACGGGTGCACGCCTGAGCGGCTGGAGTCCGCGGAGCTCACCCGAGGCTCGTGTGCAGCCGCACCTGCTTGACGTGAGCTCCGGTCTCGGCCGCCAGCTCGCGGTGCGCGCCGTCGGCCTCCCAGCCCGACTCGGTCACGAAGGCACGCAGGTCGTCGTCGGTGGCGTCGACCCACCAGACGGCTCGGCTGAAGCCATCGGCGCGCATGGTGTCGACGGCGGCGTTGACCAGCCGTGAGCCATGACCCGCCTCGCGGTGGGCGGGGTCGACGGCGAACTCGCCGATCTCGCCGTCGGCGACCTGGTCGGCGTCCGGGTCGAAGGACGGGTGCACCAGCACGAAGCCGTGCAGGTTGACGCGCTCGAGCGCCACGAGCACGCGCATCCGGGCGTCGGGCGGGGTGGCGATGGTGCGGGCCCACTGGTCGGCGATCTCGGTCGGGTCGAGGGTCGCCAGGGCGTCGGCGCCGATGACGTCGGCGTAGTTGCGCTGCCAGGCCGCCACCTGCACCCGGGCGATCGCTGCTGCGTCGTCGGGCCAGGCCAGCCGGGCGCTGACGTCGGGTCCGGGCTCGATGGTGCCGCTCATGGGGCCTCGAACCGCTCGAGCAGGCCGGACCGGGCTCCATCGGCGTCGAGCATGGCCTCGACGAGCGAGAGGTTGCGAGCGCTGGGCCAGGTCTCGAACGCGAGCACGACCCAGCCCACGACTCCGACGGTCAGCAGCAGCCACCCGCCGTGGTCGAAGGCGAACGACAGCAGGACCGTGAACAGCAGCGCGCCCTCGCAGAAGATGAACTTGCGCACCGTGTGCGCGACGAGGGCGTCGATCGAGTCACGCCGCACGTCCGGCGACGACGGATCGAGGGGCTTGACCTTCAACCACGAGCGCTCGGCCACGACGGCGCAGGCCGCGATGACCACCAGGGGGAGGACGATCAGCCAGACCGGGGGCAGGTCGGCGTCGAGACCGCCGAGGATGACGAACACGACGGCCACGAATCCGGCGGCGAACGCGAGGAGCACGACGACCACCTTGCGGACCTCGGCCGGCTGGCTCTCCTGGGGTGCGGGCACCCGACGATGTTGTCACATCGCCTCGCTCAGACCCGCCGTCGTGTCGTCGCGTCGTGCCATGGTGTGTCGCCGACCGTTGGTAGTGTCGCCCCATGCAGGCCTACCTCGATCTGATGCAGCGGATCCTCGACGAGGGCGCGGTCAAGGGTGATCGCACGGGCACCGGCACCCGCAGCGTGTTCGGCCACCAGATGCGTTTCGACCTGCGCGAGGGCTTCCCGCTGGTCACCACCAAGAAGATCCACCTCAAGTCGGTCGTCGGTGAGCTGATCTGGTTCATCTCCGGCGACACCAACACCGCGTACCTGCGCGACAACGGCATCAGCATCTGGGACGAGTGGGCCGACGAGAACGGCGACCTCGGCCCGGTGTACGGCCACCAGTGGCGATCCTGGCCCACGCCGGACGGGCAGACCATCGACCAACTCGCCAAGGTCGTCGAGCAGCTCAGGACCGACCCCGACTCGCGACGCCACATCGTCAGCGCCTGGAACGTCGCCGACCTCGATGCCATGGCGCTGGCCCCGTGCCATGCGTTCTTCCAGTTCTACGTGGCCGAGGACGCCGAGGGCGTCGCCCGCCTCTCGTGCCAGCTCTACCAGCGGTCGGCCGACGTGTTCCTCGGCGTGCCCTTCAACATCGCGTCGTACGCCCTGCTCACCCACATGGTCGCCCAGGTGGTCGGGCTCGAGGTCGGCGACTTCGTGCACACCCTCGGTGACGCCCACCTGTACGCCAACCACCTCGACCAGGCGCGCGAGCAGCTCACCCGTGAGCCGCGTCCGCTGCCCGAGCTGTGGCTGGACCCGTCGGTCACGTCTCTCGACGACTTCACGATCGAGTCGGTCAAGGTCAGCGGCTACGACCCGCATCCGCTCATCAAGGCCCCGATCGCGGTCTGACGTGACGATCACCCTGGTCGCCGCGATGGGCGCCAACCGGGTCATCGGTGTCGACGGCGACCTGCCGTGGCGCCTGCCCGAGGACCTCGCCCACTTCAAGCGGCTCACCCTCGGCCACCCGATGGTGATGGGTCGTGCCACGTTCGAGTCGATCGGTCGTCCGCTGCCGGGCCGCACCACGATCGTCGTCACGCGCGACCCCGACTGGTCCGCGGAGGGGGTCGAGACGGCCCCGAGCATCGACGCCGCCCTGGCCAGGGCGGCCGAGCTCGACGACGAGGTGTTCGTGGTGGGGGGCGGGCAGGTCTATGCCGACGTGCTGGCCCGCGACCTGGTCGACGTCATGAGCCTCACGCGTGTCGCCCAGTCGCCCGACGGTGACACCTACTTCCCGGCCATCGACTGGGAGCGCTGGTCCGAGGTCGGTCGTGTGCCCCACGACGGGTTCGACATCGTCACGTACGAGCGAGCCTGACTGCTGGACGATGCGCCCGGGGGAGAGCACACTGGTCGGACCCTCAGGAGGAACCATGCCCCACGGCGACATCACCCACATCGACATCCCGGTCGCCGACACGGCCAGGGCCTCGGAGTTCTACGGGGCACTGTTCGGCTGGCAGATCGCCGAGATCCCCGGCTACGAGGGCTACCCGATGTGGCGCGCGCCCAACCAGATCAGCGGTGGCGGCCTCGCCCCTCGCAGCGAGGACTTCACCCAGCCGCGCTCGTACGTGGAGGTCGACTCGATCGACGACACCCTCGCCGTCGCCACGGAGCGGGGTGCCCGCGTGCTGATGGAGAAGTCGCCCATCTCCGAGACGAGCTGGTGGGCCGTGTTCGAGGACCCCGACGGCAACGTCGTCGGTCTCTACGAGGGCATCACCGACACCTCGTCGTAGCGGTGGGTCGTAGCGGTGGTCAGTCGCTGTACTCGACGCGTCGGGGAATGACGAGCACGGCCAGCACCATCGCGAGCGCCACCACGACCGCTCCCACGTAGACCTCGTGCACCGACGGTGCCAGCACCGAGGCCGGCAGGCTCTCCAGGTCGGCCTGCACCGAGCCGGTGCGCCTGACGATCGCGGCGTTCACGAGGGCGCCGAAGACCGCGACGCCCACGGCGCTCCCGACGGAGCGGGCGAACAGGTTGGTGCCTGTGACGACGCCGCGGGTGTTCCATTCGGCCGACGCCTGTGCCGCCACGAGCGTGGGCGCCGCGATCAGACCCATGCCCAGACCGATGACGAAGCAGGCGCCGGCCAGGTGGGCGACGGCGCCGTCCGGCGTCACGGTCACGAGCAGGACGGCACCGGTGATGGCGAGCGTCGTTCCGGTCAGCGCGGTGTCGCGGAAGCCGATGCGCAGGTACAGCCGGCCCGCGAGCGCGGCCGAGAGGGGCCATCCCAGGGTGAGGGCGGCGACGGCGAAGCCGGCTTCCAGGGCACCGGTGCCGAGCACCCCTTGGGCGTACAGCGGGACGTAGGAGGTCAGGCCGATCAGCATGACGCCGACCAGCAGGCTCACCGAGCTGCTGCCGAGGAAGACCCGCCGGCGGAAGATCCACAGGGGCAGGATCGGCTCGGCGGCGCGACGTTCGACCAGGCCGAAGGCCACCAGGAGCAGGGCCGACGACCCCAGGACGACCAGCCCGGTCGCCGATCCCCAGGCCCATCCGACGCCGCCCTCGAGCAGACCGAGGATCAGCAGCGAGCCGCCCGTGGCGAGCAGGGCCGCGCCGGCGTAGTCGATCCGGTGCGGGCGGCGCACGACGTTCTCGGAGAAGCGGCGTCCCAGCACCCACATGGCGCCCAGCGCGAGCGGGACGTTGACGATGAACACCCACCGCCACGACAAGTAGTCCGAGAACACACCGCCCAGCGTCGGGCCGACCACGGACGAGACGGCCCAGACGCTGGCGAGATAGCCCTGGACCTTCGCACGCTCGGCGACCGAGTAGATGTCGCCGATGATGGTCTGGCCGATCGGCAGCACCGCACCAGCGCCGATGCCCTGCACGGCGCGGAACGCGATCAGGCTGGTCATGCTCCAGGCGCCGGCGCACAGCACCGATCCCAGCAGGAAGATGCCGACGCCCAGCAGGATCATCGGCTTGCGACCCACGATGTCGGCGAACTTGCCGTACAGCGGCACCGTGATCGCCTGGGTGAGCAGGTAGATCGAGAACAACCACGGGAACTGGCTGAAGCCGCCGAGGTCGTCGACCACCGATGGAACGGCGGTCGCGAGGATCGTGGAGTCGATCGCGACCAGTCCGGTCGTGAGCATCACCGCCCCGAGGATGGGGCCCCGCTCGGACCGAAGACCAACCGAGCGGCGGTCGATCATCGGCTGCTGGGTCACCCTGGAGACAACCGTCGACGCCCCGCGGCTATTCCGGCGGCACGCCGGGGGCGAGCGTCGGTGTCACACCACCATCGCGAGCTGACGGCTCTGCGCCAGCAGGTTGCCGTCCTCGTCCCAGAGCTCACAGTCCTCCTCGTGGAAGCCGTCGTGCAGGTGCCGGGTCGTCAGGCGGGTGGCGACCCACGGGGTGGCCGGGAGGCGGTGGAAGTGCACGGTGAGCTGGATCGTCATCGAGTTCTGCACGTCCTCGCCGAGCTCGAGGATCGGCGGGGCGAAGGAGTCGCAGAAGAACGCGAGCGTGGGGTGGTCCACCTGACCTCCGTCGCTGCGGCGCTGCCACAGCTCGAAGGTCGGGTCGCCGGACGGCCGGCCGAGGAAGAAGCCCGGCACCGTCGAGAACCGGTAGTCGACGCGGTCGAAGATGCCGCCGCCTGGCATGCCGTGATCGCGGGGATCGGCGTAGTGATCGGGGGCCTCGAGCGCCGGTGGGACGGCGAGCTGCACCCGCCGGGCCTCGGTGCGTGCGGCGAAGCTGGCGGTCAGCTGGGCGACCAGCCGGTCGTCCTGCACGAGAGTGGCGTCGCCGGTCTGCACGCGGCGCCCGATGCGGACCGGCCGGGTGCGGATCTCGGCGGCGCCGTTCTCGGGGGCGGAGTGGTAGGTGATGGCGGCGACGAGCGGGTCGGCACCCCCGATCTCCTCGCCGAGACCGCGCAGCATGGCCGCGAGGATGTAGCCGCCGTTGGGCCGTCCCAGCGGCGTGTTCCAGCGATCGGTCATCGTGAGGTCGCGCACGCCGTCGCCCGCCGGGCCGGATCGGGGTGTGGAGGCGAGGTCGGTGCCGTACACGTCGGTGGTCACACCGACATCCTCCACCAGGGTGGGGACGTCGAAGCGGTAGCCTCGACCCATGACGTCGCCGCTCGCCTCCGAGGCCGCGCCCTTCGGGCGCGTGCTGACCGCCATGGTCACGCCGTTCACCGCCGACGGAGAAGCTCGACCTGCACGCGGCGCAGGAGCTGGCCACCTACCTGGTCGACACCGGCAACGACGGCCTCGTGGTCAGCGGGACGACCGGCGAGTCGCCCACCACGACCGGCGAGGAGGACGGTCGCCTGCTGGCGGCCGTCGTCGAGGCCGTGGGTGATCGGGCCACCATCGTCGCCGGGGTCGGCACCAACGACACGCGTCACTCCGTCGAGCTGGCCCAGCAGGCGCGCAAGGCCGGAGCTGACGGCCTGCTGATCGTCACGCCCTACTACTCCAAGCCGCCGCAGGCCGGCGTCGTGGCCCACGTGCACGAGATCGCGCGGGCCGGCGAGGACGTGCCGGTCATGTTCTACGACCATCCCGGCCGGTCGGGCACGGTCGTCGCCGAGCCCACCTACGCCGCCCTGCGCGAGAACCCGCTGGTCGTCGCGGTCAAGGACGCCGTCGGCGACCTCGAGCGCGGCGCGTACCTGATGCGCGAGACCGGCATCCGCCTCTACTCCGGTGACGACGCGCTGACCCTGGGCTGGATGGCCTACGGAGCCAGTGGGGTCGTCAGCACGTGTGGCAACTTCACCGGCCGTCCGTGGGCCGATCTGGTCGCCGCGATGGTCGACGGCGACGTCGCCACCGCTCGCGACATCAATGCACGTCTCATCCCGCTCGTCCGGGCCACGATGACGCTCACACAGGGCGTCATCATGGCCAAGGCCGGCCTCCAGGTGATGGGTCTGTTGGACCACCGGACCGTGCGTGCCCCCCTGCTCGAAGCCACCGAGGACGAGGTCGCCATCGTGCGCGACGCCCTCGCCGCTTCCGGGCTGCTCGACTGACCACACTTCCTATGAACTGAGTCCATCCTGTGAGCCACATGCATTCTGAGTTGTCCGCACCTCCCGCTCTCCCCGAAGGCGCCCTGCGCGTCATCCCGCTCGGCGGCCTCGGCGAGATCGGCCGCAACATGACCGTCTTCGAGTACGGCGGCAAGCTGCTGATCGTCGACTGCGGCGTGCTGTTCCCCGAGGAGCAGCACCCGGGCGTCGACCTGATCCTGCCCGACTTCGGTCACATCCGTGACCGGCTCGACGACGTCGTGGGCATCGTCCTCACCCACGGGCACGAGGACCACATCGGCGGCGTGCCGTACCTGCTGCGCGAGCGCGGCAACATCCCGATCATCGGGTCCAAGCTCACCCTGGCCCTCGTCGAGCCCAAGCTGCGCGAGCACAAGCTCAAGGAGGCGCCCACCTACGTGGTCGCCGAGGGCGACGTCGAGCACTTCGGGCCGTTCGAGTGCGAGTTCGTCGCGGTCAACCACTCCATCCCCGACGCGCTGGCCGTGGCCATCAAGACGCCCGCGGGCGTGGCGCTGCACACCGGCGACTTCAAGATGGACCAGCTGCCCCTCGACGGTCGCATCACCGACCTGCGGGCCTTCGC